>CBDCHP010000012.1:0-523975 GCA_965217265.1 Geminicoccaceae bacterium
AGTATCTTGCGTGCGATCAAGGAAAGCGACACGCGATTGGCTAGGAGCATGCGAGCGGCAACGGGCAGGATGAGGCGACGACCCTACGGTATGAACGACGGGTCGCACCATACAGCGCCACCAACGCCAAGGCGAGAGGAAATGCGGCTTTTGCCGGGCTTTGTCGCGCGATCGACCTCACACCAAGGCCCGGGCGTCGTCGGGGGATTGTTGCGCGGCCGTCTCCGTGGCGGCGGCGTCCATCGAGGCCTCTTGCGCCCAGGACGACATGACCGGCGAGACGCCGGTGGAGCCGGAGACGTAGACGTAGTCGCCCTGCCGATCGAGCGGCACCATCGCGCGCCTGGTCATGCGGTAAAGGGCGAACACCGAGGTCGCGGCGTGGATGACGAAGAGAAAGGCGACGAAGCCGACGGGGCCGACGACCTGCATGGCCCCCGACGCGGCGAGCGGCCCGACGATCATGCCGAGCCCGGCGACGAAGGAGAGCGTCCCGCTCGCCGCCACGCGCTGGTCGTTGTCGAGGTAGTCGTTGGTGTGGGCGAGGCACAGCGAGTAGAGCGGCATGCACAGGCCGCCGTAGAGGAAGAACAGGCCGGTGAGGACGAGGGGATCGGCCTCCTCGACGGCGAGGTAGGCGACGGCGAGGGCGGCGGCCGCGACGAGGCTGGCGCCCAGGATCACCTTGCGCCGGTCGAGGAGGTCGGAGAGGCGGCCGATCGGCCATTGCAGGACCATGCCGCCGACGAAGACGAGCGCCATGAAGGTCGAGACCGCGGCGAGCGAGAAGCCGATGGACGCGGCGAACACCGCACCGAGGCCGAGCAGGGTCGCCTGCGCCATGCCGACGCCGAACATGCCGACGAAGCCCAGGGGCGAGACGCGGTAGAGGTCGCGCAGGCTCAACTCGCGCGCGGCCGCGACGATGGGTGCCGGCACCGAACTCAGCAGCATCGGCACGATCGCGATCGAGAGCAGGACCGAGGCGACGATGAAGAGGTCGGTGCGCGCCGGATCGTCGAGGTTGAGCAGGAACTGGCCGGTGGCGATACCGCCGGAGAGGACGATCATGTAGACCGAGAGCAGCCCGCCGCGTTCCTCGTTGCCGCTGGAACCGTTCAGCCAGCTCTCGGCGACGATGTAGATCCCGGCGACGGCGTAGCCGGTGACGAAGCGCAGGACGAACCACGCGATCGGGTCGACGAGGACGGCGTGGAGGAGGATGGCGGCGGACGCGACCGCCGCGACGGCGGCGAAGACGCGCACGTGCCCGACCCGCGCGATCAGCCGCTGCACGCGCAAGGCCCCGACGAGGTAGCCGAGCGAGTAGCCGGCCATGATCACGCCGATCACGACCGGCGCGAAGCCCTCGATGTTGGCGCGCACCCCGAGCAGCGTGCCCTGCAGCCCGTGCCCGAGCATCAACACGCCGATCCCGAGCAGCAGCGCCCAGTTGGCGGCGGCGGTCTTGAGCATGACGACACGTCCTAGGCAGGCTTGGAGGGGCGAAACTAACCGTCGCCCGGAGCCGACGACAGGCTTAGAAGCGGCGCCGCTGTCGCGCCGGGAGAAGTGCGCGGCCCCCGGCGCGGGCAGGATCGCCGCCGGCAGGATCAAGCAAAAGGATGGGTAAGCTTGCGCGCGCGTTTGGGCATCGACACCGGCGGCACCTTCACCGACGCCGTCCTCCTGGACGGGGCCGGCGGGGTTCTCGCCGCCGCCAAGGCGCTGACGACCCACGCCGACTTGAAGCAAGGCATCGCCGCCGCGATCGAGGCCGTGCTGGACGGCCGGGACGTCGGGCTCGACCTCGTCGGGTTGTCGACGACGCTCGCGACCAACGCCGTCGTCGAGGGCAAGGGCGGCCGCGCCGGGCTCGTCCTCGTGGGCTTCGAGGCCGGTTTTCTCGACCGGGGGGGCTTGAGCGCCGCCTTGGGCCAGGCCCCGGCCCTGTTCGTGCCGGGCGGGCACGACGCTAGCGGCCGGGCGCTGCGCCCGTTCGACGCCGGGGCGCTCGAAAAGGCGCTCGTAACCCTGCCCGACCTCGACGCGCTCGCCGTCTGCGGCCAGTTCGCCGTGCGCAACCCGGCGCACGAGGAGGCGGCCGCCCGCGTCATCGCCGGGGCGACCGGCCTGCCGGTGACGCTGTCCTCGGGCTTGAGCGCCAAGCTCGACGCGCCGCGCCGTGCCCTGACCGCGCTCTTGAACGCCCGGCTGATCCCCTTCGTCCACCGCCTGCTCGACGCCGTGGAGAACCTCCTCGCCGCCCGCGGCATCGATGCGCCCTTGATGATCGTCAAGGGCGACGGCAGCCTGATGACGGCCGCCTCCGCCCGCGCCCGGCCGGTCGAGACGATCCTCTCCGGCCCGGCCGCGAGCGTCGTCGGCGCCGCCTTCCTCACCGGCCTGAAGGACGCGGTCGTGAGCGACGTCGGCGGCACCACGACCGACGTCGCCGTGCTCGAAGGCGGGCGCCCCCGGCTCTCGCCGAGCGGGGCCACGCTCGGGCGGCACCGAACGATGGTCGAGGCGATCAAGATGGACACGATCGGCCTCGGCGGCGACAGCGCGCTCGCGATGGGGCCGGCGCGCGAGGTCGTCCTCGGCCCCCGCCGCGCCGTGCCGCTCTGCCAGCTCGCCCCGCACCACCCCGGCCTGATCGCGGCACTCGAAGCCGAGGCGGCGCGCGGCGAGGCGCGGGCACTCGACGGACGCCTCGCCGTGTCGCACTGGCCCGAGGGCGCCGACAACGCCCTCTTGAGCAGGGGCCAGCGCCAACTGCTCGACCTCTTGCGCGACGGCCCGCGCACGCTGACCGAAGTGATCGAGCGCGACCACCTGGAGCTCCCGCTGCGCCGCCTCCTGGAGCGCGGCCACGTCGTCGAGGCCGGCTTCACCCCGAGCGACGCCGCGCACGTCCTGGGCCTGCAAACGACGTGGGCCGGGCCGGCTTCGTCGCTCGGCGCCGCCCTCGAAGCGCGCAAGGGCTACGCCGGCGTCGCGCCGGGCGACGGCCGGGCCTTCGCCCAGGCCGTGCTCGACGAGGCGCAGCGCCGCAGCGCCGCCGCGATCCTGCGCGCCGTCCTGCCCGAGGCCGACCCCTTGCGCCCGCTCCTCGACCCGCCGCAGGGCGCCACCGTCAAGGCGGCCCTCCTCGATACGGGCGCGCCGGGCCCGCTCGGCCTCGACTTTCGCTTGGCGCTGCCCGTCGTCGCCGTCGGCGGCCCCGCCGCGCTTCTCTACCCAAGACCCGTGCGGCGCCTCGGCGGCGAGGCGGTGCTGCCCGAGCACTACGCCGTCTGCAACGCGATCGGCGCCGTCGCCGGCGAGGTCGCCGAGCGTGCCGTCGTCACCGCGACCCGCGGCGGCAACGACCGGCTCATCGTCCACCTGCCGACCGGCCGCGTCGAGACCGAGGACCCGGCCGAGGCCCGGAGCATTGCCGAGGCGGCCGCCGCCGACCTCGCCCGCACCAAGGCCGCCAAGGCCGGCGCCGCCGAGGTCACGGTCGCCCTCACCGTCGAAACCGACGCCGCCCCCCTCGACGACGGCACGACGATGGTGTTCGAGATCCGCGCGATCGCCACCGCGCGCGGGCGTCCGGCGTTGGGATGAACGCTGCGCGTGCGCTGCCGCGCGGGCTTTTTTCTTCTTTTTTTGCTACTTGTCGTTGGAGATTGGCCTCAACATCGGGGCCAGCCCCGGCCAAAGCAGCAGAAAAGAAAAGAGAAAGGCCGCGCGCCTAGCGCACGCGAAGCGTTCACCGCACCGTCCTCGTCACCAGCAGCCGCACCAGGATCGGCCAGGCGGCGACCAGGGGGTGGCGGCGTTGCCAGGGGGTGAGGGTGAGGCGTTTGCCGGTGTGGCGGGCGATCTTGTCGACGAGGTAGTCGGGGCCGTCGATGAAGGTGAGGCCGGCCTTGAGGAGGCGCAGGATTGACAGGAGCTTGCCGTAGACCCCGCGCCAGAACCAGCGCCGTTCGGCCCTGCGCCGGCCCTCGTGCGGGACGAGGTAGCGGCCCCAGGCCCACAGCGCGTCGTAGCGGGCGGGTTCTGCGCTGTAGAAGCGAAAGGCGCGATCGACCGGCTCGACGCGCAGTTCGGTGCGGTAGGTCTCGTAGAACACGCGGCGCCAGAAGCGCTCGGCCGTGCGCGGCCGGCGGTCGTAGAGGGGCAGCGTCAGGCGCATCGCCGTCACGGCGGCGTAGGCGAGCGCGTAGGTGATGTGGCGCTCGGTCCTGGCGTCCTTGACCCAGGCGAGCCCCATCGGCTGGGAGAACCGGGCCCAGAAGTAGGGGTGGAACGCGCTCGGCCGGGTGCGGGTGCTGAGCTGGCGCAGGCTCAAGGTGGCGTACTTCGCCCGCAGGCGCACGCCGGCGTGCGCCGTCTCGACGTAGTAGACGTTGGGCGGCAGCCGGCGGTTCCAGCGCGCCGCCCAGCCGTCCCCGTGCGCCGCCTTGTAGTTGCGGACGATCAAGTAGAGGTCGGCCAAGCGCCCCTCGACCACGCCGTCGCGCAGGCAGGAGCCGTAGTAGAGGACGCCGAGCGCGTTGGCCTCGCCGCCGTGGCGGGCGATGGCGGCGGCGGCCAGCGCCTTGATGCCGTCCGGCACCGGGCGAAGGCACTCGGCCCGAACGATGTCGAGGGGGGTCTGCACTGAAGACCCTCAGCCGCGCACGAAGACGAGCCGCTCGGCGGCGCTCAAGCGCGCGGCGCGGCCGGGCACGGGATGAAACAGTTCGCCGTCCAGGGCGAACGGCCCCGCCGTCTCGATCGTGAGGCCCCAAGGCGCGCTGCTGCGGTAGCCCTCGGGCAGGCGCCGGTCCTCGCGGTCGTAGGGGCGCCCATAGAGGACGGGCGCGGCGTGGCGCAGGAGCTTGGGTGCGTTCGCGTCGATCTCGGTCCAGCGAAACGTGCCGGCCCCGCCCGGTCCCCAGAACGGGCGAAAGCCGTACATCAACCGCTCCAGGGTCGTCGCCAGCGCCAAGAGCAGCGACGCGCGGCGCACCGGCCCGCCGTCGAGGGCGACCGCGACCGGGTGCGGCCCGATCCCGGCCGCTTCCGGCCCGCGCCGAGCGCTCTTGGCCAAGAGCCGGACGATCGTTCGGGCGTGGCCGAACTTGGCCCCGCCCCGTCCCTTCGCCCCCGCCTTGAACAGCCCGATCCCGTCGACGATGCCGCCGAGCCCCAAGAACAGCCCGCGCTCGGCCCGCTTGCCGTCGGCGTAGTCGAGCCTGAGCAGGGCGCGCTCGACGGCGTGCGCCGCGAGACCGTCCTCGTCGAGCCGGTCGAGCAGTGCGGCGAGGTCGGACGCAGCACCGCCCGCAAGGCCGCAGTCGCGCGCGGTCATGTTGGCGTCGCCGCGCGCCATGTGGCAGAGATAGGGCAAGCTCCGAAATCGTTCGCGGCGCTCCAGGACCTCGGTGATCAGGCCCTGAAAGGTGCCGTCGCCGGCGGCGACGACGACGAGGCCCGCCCCCGTCGGGGCGAGCCGGGCGACGATCGCGTCGAGCGGGTTGTCGGGCGTCAGGACGTGGTGGTCGAGGCCGCGCGCCGCCGCGAGCGCCGTGATCGCCCCGATGCCCTCGCGCCGGTTGCGCGTGCTGGAGGGGTTGGTCACGATCGCGACCCGCACGTCGTCCCCCGCTTAAGCGCGCAAGCGCCGGGCGCGGCGCGGCAGGAGGACGACGAGGAGGCCCAAGGTCAGCACCGGCAGGACGGGCCCCAAGTAGGGCGACACGAGCCCGGCCTCGGCGAACGCGACGGCGACGCCGCTCGCGATGATGCACAAGAACGCGGCCGCCAAGCCCTTGGCGAACAGGGCACCCGTGCCGCCGCGGCGAAAGCGGGTGGCGAGCGCGCCGACGAAGAGGACGAGGAACGCCGGCAAGAAGGCGCCGGCGAGGCGGTGGACCAGCGCCGTCGTCCAGGTGCCGGTCCCGGTGACGCCGTAGCCGTCGGCGCGGATGAGGGCGATCAGGTCGGTCGTGCCCAGTTCCTGCGGCGGCCGGGCGAGCAGGGCCAAGCGCCGGCGCGGCACCTCGTTCGGCCACGCCGCCCGCGCCTCGCGCTCGATGCGCCCGCCGCCCAACTGGCGCACGACCCCGTCGAGCCGCCAGTCCCCGCCTTCGAGCCGCGCCCGCTCGGCCTCGACCCGCTCCTCAAGGTTGCCGTCCTCGCCCAAGCGCAGCGCCAGGAATCCGTTCGCGACGCCGTCGCCGGGCACCGGCAGGCGCACGATCGCGTCGCCCTGGCGCAGCCACAAGCGCCCCCGGTCGAGGCCGGGGCCGCCGGGGGCGAAGTCGCCGATCCCCCAGCTGCGCAGGGCCGCGACCGAGCGCGGCACCAAGACGTCGTCGTTGACGAGCTTGAAGGCGATCAGCAGCAAGCAGACCGGCCACAAGCGGCGCATGACCGAGCCCGGCGAGACGCCGGCGGCCCAGATCACCGGCAGTTCGCTGTTGCGGATCAGTTCGGTGAAGGTGAACAAGGCACCCAGCACCGCCGCGATCGGCAGCACCTCGGCGATCAGGGTGGGGGTGCGCAAGGCGACGTAGCGGGCGAACGCGCCGACGCCGGCGTCCATCAGTTCCTCCGACGCGTCGAGCAGGTCGAAGAGGAGCGCGAACGCCCACAAGGCGACGAGCGCCGCGGCGAAGCGCTCCAGGACCGAGCGGCAGAGGTAGCGGGTGAGGACGCTCAACGCGCACCGCCGCGGGCGACGGCCGCGGTCGCGCGCTCGATCAGCCGATCGAGCGCCGTCCGGCCGCCGGGGTTGGGCACGCGCCGGGCCGTGCGCCAGAACAGGACGAAGCCCAGCGCCGCGAACAGGCCACACGGCAGCCACAACCCCAAGAGCGGCCCGATCTCGCCGTTGTCGACCAGCCCCTCGCCGGTCTTGATCACTTGATTGTAGGTGACGAGCACGACGACGCCGATCAGAAAGCCGTACGAGCGCCGCGCCCGCCGCCGCGGCAGGGCGAGCGGCAGGGCGAGGAAGGGCAACAGCAGCACCGAGACGGTGCGCACGATCCGGCCGTGCAGCTCGGCCGCGATCTCGACCGCGTCGATGTCGCCCTGGCTGACGCCGGTGCGGGCGACGAGTTCGGGCAAGGTGAGTTCGCGCTCGTTCTCGCCGCGCGGGCGAAAGGGCTCGGGCTCGACGCCGCTCAAGCCGGTGGTAAGTTCGCCAAAGCGCAAGGTGAGCGCCGGCACGCCGCCGGCCCCGCCTTGTCTTGGCGCCCGAACCAGTTGCTGCACGCCGTCCTCCAGCTTCAAGCGCACGCCGCCGCCGTTCGTGGGCGGCACGATCAAACCGCGCTTTGCCGTCAAGATCACGCTGCCCCCGTCGTTGTTCTGCGCGTAGAGGAACAGGCCTTCGAAGCGGCGGCGGTCGTCGGACAGGCGCTCGATCCGGTACGTGCTGGTGCCGAGCGTCACGAAGCGGTCCGGCTGGATCAGGGTCAAGAACGAGGCGTTGGTGACGGCGTAGAGCGCCGCGCGGTAGGCGTAGCGGCTGTAGGGTTGGAGGTGGCTGACGAGGAGCAGGTGCGCGACGGCGACGACGACTGCCAGCCCCATCACCGGGCGCAGCATCGCCCGCGGCCCGAAGCCGGCGGCGCGCATCGCGTCGATCTCGCTGCCCTGGCTCAGGCGGTTGAAGGCGAACAGGATGCCCAAGAACAAGGCGGCCGGCAGCGCGAAGCCCAAGTAATAGGGGATCAGGTAGCTCAGCATCTCGAAGACCGAGAGGAAGCTGCCGCGCCAGCCGAGCACGATGTTGACGACCGAGAGCGCCCGCTCGGCCAGGAGTGCGAGCAAGGCGGCGGCGATGGTGGCGGCGGCGGGCCGCACCACCGCCGCGAGCAGGTAACGGTCGAGGGTCGAGGGCATCATGGGTCCGAAAGCTCGCAAGGCCGCCCCTTATCCCAGCCGACGTGACGGGGCAAGCTTGAGGCGCGGCGGGAACGCTTGCGCGTGCGCTGCCGCGCTTTTTTGCCAGTGTTAACGGCAGGAGATTGGCCGCGGCACCGAGGGCCAGCCCCGGCCAAAGTTGCAAAAAAGAGAAAAAAGAAGCCCCGCGCAGCGGACGCGCAAACGTGCCCTCAAGCGACGGCGCTCGCCGTCACGGCCTCGTCGAGCGTGAAGCCGCCGCTTCTCAGCGCGATCGGCCCTTGCATCACCGGGTGGACGCTGCCGCGGTTGGGGTCGTAGCGGCGCAGCTCGACGCTGATCGGCGTCGGGGCACCCGGGCTGATCGCGTAGCGGACGTAGCCGCCCGACGAGTTGTGGTCGCCGCGCAGCAAGGAGGCCGAGGGCCCGGCCACGACCGGCAGCGGCCCGTCGGCGCCCGGCATCGTGCCGAGCAGGAAGACATGCTCGTGGCCGGACAGGATCAGTTCCGCCCCGCCGCGCGCGACGCAAAGGCGCAGTTGCGCCTCGTCGCGCAGGTGCCGCCGCGTTCCGATCATCGAGCCGAGCGGCGGGTGGTGGACGAGGACGACGCGAAACAGCTTCTCGCGGCCGAGGTCGCGCAAGATGTCGGTCAAGGGCGCCGTCTGCGCCCGGCCGAGCCGGCCTGTCGCGTAGCCGACCGGGCTCGGCACGGCCGAGGACAGGCCGATCAGCGCCAAGGGCCCCACCTTGCGGACGAAGGGGAAGGTCGGCTCCGCCGGCGCCTCGCCGTCGCCGCGCATGTAGGCCCGCCAGTGCCGCCAGCCGTGGCGCCACGAGCGGCCGGAATAGGCGTCGTGGTTGCCGGGGACCACGGTCACGTCGTCGGGCGGTCCTAGGCGTTCGAGCCAGCGCCCCGCGAGCGCGAACTCGTCGGGCAGCGCGATGTTGACGAGGTCGCCCGTCACCGCCGTGTGCCCCGGCGGGTCGGCCTTCAGGTCGCGGACGAGCGCGTCGAGCACCTCGACGCGGTGCACGAGGTAGCGCTTCTTGTGCCACGAGACGTAGCCCAGCCCCCGCTTGGAGAGCAGGTAGCGCGCGCGCGTGCGCGGCAACGGCCCGAGATGCACGTCGGTGACGTGCGCCAACTCAAACGTCATTCGTTCCCCCTCACCTCTCCCCCGACGGCGGGGCCCGCCCCGCGGCGGGCGATGATCGCCTCGGCCAAATCCAAGTCGGCCGCCTTGTCGACGTCGATCGCGGCCTCGGCCCGATCGAGCCGCACCGCGGCGGCGCTGCAACCGAGCGTCGGGCCGATCCGCCGGCAGGCGGCGTCAAGCGTCAGGCGCTTGGCGACGTAGGCCGCGAGCAAAAGCGGCCCGAACGCCGCCGCGAGTTTCAAGGGGTTCTTGCGCTCCCGCTCGATCTTGCCCCAGAAGGCGACCGCCGACGCCGCCCGCGCGTCGCCCAAGTAGAACAGGTTGGCGCCCGAAATGTCGCCGTCCTTGAACGCGAGCCACGTCCTCTTGGTCGCGAGGCCGGCGCCCTCCAGCGTCTCGCGGCCGACGACGCCGGCGACGACGTCGCTCTCTGCCTCCCGCGCGGCGGCGAGGAACGCGCCCAGCATCGCTCCGTCGAGCAGCGGGTGGTCGCCGGTCGTGACGAGCAGCGGCGCCCCGATGCGCTCAAAGCCGGCCGCGACCGAGGCGCTGGGCCCCGCCTCGGCCGGCAGCCACGTCGGCGGCTCGGCGTTCGCGGCGGCGAGTGCTTCGGCGAGGAGCGCGTCGGCCCCCGCCTCGGCGGCGACGAAGACGGACCCCAGACCCGGCGTCGCGCGGATCGCGTCCAGCACGTAGGCCAGCATCGGCCGGCCCAGGAGCGGTGCGGCGCACTTGTGCGCCACGCCGGCGGCGCGCGCCACCGGGTCGTCGGGCCCGCGCGAGCCGGCGAGAACCAGGACGGGGAGGCTCACGCGATCGCCTTTTCGTAGAGGCGGTAGGTCTTGTCGGCGACGCCGCCCAAGCTCTCGATCATCCGGCGCATGGCGTGGTTGTCCTCCAGGATCCAGGACAGTTCGCCGTGCACCACGCCCCGCTCTGCCGCCGCCGCCTTCACCTTGACGACCACGGCCAAGGCCAGGGCCGCGCCGAGGCGGCTGTGGTGGAACCGGCGCCGCACGCCCATGAGCGGCATCCGCGCCCGCTCGACGCCGCCGATCTTCAACCGGCGCAGCAAGGTGAGCCAGCCGAACGGCAACAGCCGCCCGTCGAGCCCCTCGATCGCCTCGTTCAGGTCGGGCAGGGTCACGGTCATCGCCACGGGCTCGCCGTGCAATTCGGCGACGGCGAAGTTCTCGGCGCCCACCAGCGGGCGGATCGTTTTGGCGAGGTAGCCGGCCTCGTCGCCGCCGAACGGGATGAAGCCCCAGTTGCCGGCCCAGGCGTCGTTGAAGATGTCGACGATGATCGCGATCTCGTCCTGGTAGCGGCGCATGTCGAGGTGGCGCACGGTGAGCCCGTCCACCGCCCGCAGGCGCTCGACCATCCGCGCCGCGTGGGGTGGCAAAGGCGCCTGCACGTCGAGTCCGTAGGCGATCAGGTCCTTCGTCTTGGCGTAGCCGAGGTCGCGTAAGAGCCGGTCGTAGTAGGGGCGCCCGTGCGGCATCATCATCGCCGGCGGGCGGTGGTAGCCCTCGACCAGGAGGCCGATCTCGTCGTTGATCGAGGGGCTGAACGGCCCCATGGCCCGGACCATGCCGCGCTCTCTGAGCCAGATCTCGGCCGTCTCCAGGAGGAGGCGGGCGGCGACAGGATCGTCGAGGCACTCGAAGAAGCCGAAATGCCCGGTCTCATCGCCGTAGCGCTCGATGTGCGCCCGGTTGACCTGGGCGCTGATCCGCCCGATCGGCGTCCTGCCCCGCGCCACGGTCCAGTATGCTATCTCGATGCCGCGCAGGAACGGGTTCTTCTTCGGGTTCAAATGGTCCAGCCGCTCGAAGGTCAGCGGCTGGACCCATAGAGGATCGTCTCTATAGACCTCGCGCGTGATGCCTAAAAAACGGCGCAGGTCGGCCTTGGTGTGCGCCGGCAGGATCGAGAGCGGCCCGTCCGGCAGACGGTCCGCCCGCGCACCCCCTTCGCCGTGCTTTGCTGCCGTATCGCTCATGCCGCGCTGCGTGGCCGCTCCTCGCGCATCAGCCGCCGGACGCGCTCGACGACGCGGTCGAGGTCGTTCAAGGGCCGCCGCGTCGCGACCACGCGCTCGTCGTCCAAGCGCACGAGCAGCCCGCGCGCCGCGAGTGCCCGGTGCAGGAGGCGCAGGTCGCGCGCCGGCCGCACCAGCCCCTTGACCACCGCCCGGTCGAGCAGGCGCGAGAGCCCGTGCTGCTGCATCGGCGTGCCGCGATAGCTCGTACCGCCGCCGAGCGCCAGCGCCAGGAGGTGCCGGCCGGCGCGCCCGCCGGGCAGGCGCTCGACGCGCTGCGGCGGCTCGAACAGGTCGACCGGCTTGGCCGCAGCGCAGGCGGCGGCGAGGAGGTCGACGTCGTCGCCGAGGAGCATGGCCCGGTCGGCGGCGCGGACCAGCGCCTCGCGCGCACCCGCCTCGCCGGCGAGGTCGTGGTCGCTCATGACCGGCACCGGGCCCAAACGTTCGAGCAGCGCCCGGCGCGGGGCCTCGCCCGTGTCGGGCTCGATCCAGACGACGAGGCCGCCGCCGACGTCGTCGAGCCGGGCACGGGCGCGCTCGGCGAACCGCCCCGCCACCCGGGCGTCGACGACGTAGGGCGCCTTGCCGGGTCCCAGCACCAGGAGCGAGCGCGGGGCCGGCACGTCCTGGCCTTGCAGGATCTCGGCCCAGCGCGCCACCAGCGCCTTCGCCGCCGCGTCGTTGCGCAGCGCCAGCGGCGCCGTGACGTGGAGGACGTTGCCGCGCACCGGCAGCCTGTGCTGCGGCTGCGCCACGATCAGGTCGAACAGGTCGTAGCCTGCCTCGGGCCGGCCGAGCTGGACGATCCGGGTCCGGCCGCCGCCTTGTTGCTTGACCCAGGCGGCGACGCCCGCCGCCCGCCGCCCGGCCGCGAGCAGAAGGTCGGGCCAAGGTGCGTCGAGCGCGTCCGAGCGGTCGCGGTCGAGCCCGCCCAAGCCGGCGCCGCGAACGAGGTTCGGCAGCTTCGACAGGGCCTTGTAGGCGAGGCGCTTCTCCTTGAAACCCCAGCCGAGCGCGTCGGCGAGGCGGCGCACCTGCGCGTCGCGGCCGGGGTCGCCCTCGATCAGCGCCCAGACCAGGGGGGCGTCCGCCGCCGTCAGCCGCTTGCTGGCGTGCGCCCGCCCGGCCTTCTCCGCCCCCGTCGTCGGGGCGACGTCGAGGTGCCAGCTAACCCCGGGAAACGCCTCCGCCGCCTCCTCCAGCCGCTGCCGCCACCAGTCGCCGCTGCCCAGGCCCACGACGGCCGCCGTCGCCGGCAGGGCGACGTGGACGAGCTTGCTTGCCCGCCCGAACAGGGCGCGCAGGACCCAGGGCAGGTCGGCCGGCGGCAGGTGCTCCAAGAGGTCGCGCGCCTGCACCGCGTCGAAGGGGCCCCTCGGCCAAGCGGCGTCGGGCGTCGGGCGGAAATGCTCGACCTCGGCGGCATTGAGGAGGCTTTCGGGCGCCGGCCCGGCGTCGATCGCCCGAACGACGAGGAGGCTCTCGACACCGAGATCCTTGGTAAGATCCCTGGCCGACGCCGAGATTTTCGGCTCGGCTTGCGGCATAAGCTTGGCGGTCGCCGCCAAACGGCCGGCGAAGTCGGGGCTCGGCCGATCGGCCGTGAACACCTGGTAGCCCGACGCGTCCGCCTCGCGCTCCAGATCGTACCAGACGTAGGCGAGCGGGTTCGGGTGGTAGGAGTAGCTCTCGGGAAACGGGTGCCAGGGCTGCTGGTGGAGCGCCGTGTAGTGCAGGCACTTGGTCAGGCCCTCGACGTACTCCATGTCGCGCGCGTTCCAGTGCGGGTCGAGCTTCCCCCACAAGCCGGGCTCGGAAGCCGGCTTGTTGATGAGCGCGTGCTTGCCCTCTCTCGCCGCCGCGTCTCGGTTCCAGGCCGGCAGCATCCGCCCGCAGTCGATCAGCATGACCGAGGTGTCCTTGGCCGAGATGGCGAGGTAGCCGTGCGCGCCCATGTCGAGGTCGAACAGCAGCGCCGGGTCGGCGAGGTAGATCTGGTCGACGTCGTTGTAGATCGCCCGGCCCGTCCCGCCGGCGAACGAGGGGATGGCGTAGCGGTAGTTGGTGAAGCCCGTGCGCCAGCGGGAGCGGTCGAAGCCCTTGATGTTCTTCATCAAGTAGACCTCGTAGGTGCGTCCCGGGTCGCGCACCTTCTCGATCGCGTAGAAGAAGACCCGCTCGGCGCGGTACTGCGCCTCCTCGGTGCCGAGATAGATCCGCACAGGATCCTTCTCCGACGGCGTCGCACCCGCCCTCGGTCCCAGAACGACCCGGTCGGGGTCCTGCCGCTCGAAGGGCCAGGGCGCGTCGGCATCGGTCATCAACAAGGCTCGCTTCGCTTGCAACGTGAACGTCGGCGCTGAGATAGGGGTGCCGGACGGGGCGCGTCAAACCCCGTGGGGGGTGATGAACGCTTCGCGTCGCCTGCGGCGGGCTTTTTTCTTCTTTTTTTGTCTTTTGTTCGAGATTTGCCCTCGGCGCCTCGGCCAATCTCATGCGTTAACACTGGTAAAAAAAGCCCGCCGCAGGCGACGCGAAACGTTCTCATTCAGCCTTCGGCACGGGGTCGCCCTCGGGCGAGGCGCCCGGCCGCATCGCCAGCCACTCGCGCGTCAGGGCGAGCGCGACGGCGAGCAGCGTCGGCCCTAGGAAGATGCCGAGCAGGCCGAAGGCGACGAGGCCGCCGAGCACGCCGATGAAGCCGAGCAGGAAGGGCAGGTTCGAGCCGCGGCTGATGAGCCAGGGCCGAACGAAGTTGTCGACCGTGCTGACGACGCCGGCGCACCAGACGGCGAGGAAAATCGCCCAGCCGATGTCGCCCCGGTGCAAGAGCCAGATCACCGCCGGCACCCAGATGATCGGGGCTCCCGTCGGGAAGAGCGACAGGACGAAGACGAGGCAGCCCAGGAACACCGGTGCCGGCACGCCCGCGAGCGCGAAGCCGATTGCCGCGAGGGCACCCTGCAAGGCCGCCGTGCCGACGACGCCGTAGACGACGCCGCGGATCGTGCCGGCCGCGACCGCGATCAGGCGGCGCGCCCCCGGCCCCATCACCCGCTCGCCGCCGCGCACGAGCACGAGGCGCCCCCTGCGGCCGTCGCGGTAGACGAAGAAGACGATGAGCACCGAGAGCGAGAGTTCGAGGACGCCGCGCCCGAGCCCGACGCCGCCGGCGACGACGAGGTTGCGCGCGGCGCTGAACAAAGGCGCCAAGTAGCTGCCGACCTCGCGCAGGAACTGGTCGGTGTTGGTGACGAGCAGGAGCCAGTAGGCGTCGAGCGTCTCGCCGACGAGCGGCAGGCCCTCGACCCAGGCGGGCGGGGCGACGAGGGCGATGCCGCCGTCCGGGCCGCGCAACGCCTCGACCAGGGTCTCGACGTTGTCGGCGACGCTGGTGCCGAGGAGGATGAGCGGCAGGACGAAGGCGGCGGCGAGCCCGAGCGTCATCAAGAACGCGGCCAGCGTGCCGCGGTTGCCCAGGGCGGCGTTCAGCCGCTCGTAGATCGGCCACGTCGAGTAGCCGAGGATGATCGCCCACAAGATCGGCGAGAAGAACGGCCGCAGCACCAAGAGGCAGCCGATCGCCAACAGGCCGAGCAGGAGCCAGAGCAGGGCCTGCTCGAACTGGCCCCGGCCGAGGATCTCCTGGATGCGCGCCATGCGTGCGGGTCTTTCTCGAACAAGATGAGGCGGGCCGGTCGAAACCCTAGAGCCGGCGGTGGTCCGCCGTCGGGATGCGCCGCCGCACGGTCGTAAGGTAGCCCGGATCAAGGTTCGCCGTGGCGAAGCCCGGCCCCTCGCCGACGCGGGCGACGACCGACCCCCAAGGATCGACGATCATCGCGTTGCCGTAGCACTCGCGCACGTCGCCCGAGCCCATGCTGTAGGGCCCCGTCTGCGCCGCCGCGACGACGTAGGCCTGGGTCTCGATCGCCCGCGCCCGCAGCAGCACCTCCCAGTGGTCCTTGCCGGTGTGCAAGGTGAAGGCGGCCGGGACCGCGATCAGGTTGGCCCCGGCCTCGCCCAGGCGGCGGTAGAGTTCGGCAAAGCGTACGTCGTAGCAGATCGACAGGCCCAGGCGCCAGGAACCGTCCAGGTCGACCGTCACCACCGCGTCGCCGGGTTCGGTGTAGTCGCTCTCCTTGTAGCCGCGCCCGTCCGGGGTCTCGACGTCGAACAGGTGGATCTTGGCGTAGCGGCCGATCTCGCCGCCGTCCCGGTCGAAGACGACGCTCGTGTTGGTCAGCTTCTCGCCGCTTGCCGTCTGAAACCAGGAGCCGCCGTGGATCATGATCCGGTGCTGCCGGGCGAGCCGGCTCAGGCGCCTGTGCGCCTCGCCCTCGAACGGCGGCTCGGCCGCCTCGGCGCGGGCACCCCGCCCGCCGCCCATGACGGTGAAGGTCTCGGGCAGGCAAACGAGGTCCGGCCGGTCGCGCGCGGCGGCGGCCCCGATCAGCCGCTCGGCCGCTTCGAGGTTGCGCGCCTTGTCGGCGCCCGAATTCATCTGGAGCACGCAAACGCGCATCGTGGTCACCCGTCGATGTGGAACTGGAGGCGAAGCCGGTTGCGGTAGGTCTCGCCCGGCCCCAGGATTGTGTCGGGAAAGTCGGGCCGGTTCGGCGCGTCGGGGTAGGCTTGCGGTTCGAGGCACAGGCCCTGCAACGCCGAGAAGCGCTCGTTAGCACTGCCGTCGACGTCGAGCTTGTAGCCGTTGTAGACCTGCAACCCCGGCTGGTCGCTAAAGAGCGTCAGCCGCACCCGCCCGTCGCCCGAGGCGAGTTCGGCCACCTCGCGCAAGCCCTCGCCGTTCAGGACGTAGCAGTGGTCGAGCTTAGGGTCGCCGTCGCCGACGCGGCGCCCGCCGCGAAAGTCGTAGACCGTACCCTCGACCCGCCGGACCTCGCCGGTCGGGATGCCGTCGGCGTCGGCCGGCAGGTAGGCGTCGGCGGCGACGCGCAGCCGGTGCCGCGCCACCGTGCCCTCGCCGTCGAGGTTCCAGTAGGCGTGGTGGGTGAGGTTGATCGGGCAGGGTGCGTCGACGGTCGCCGTCAGCTCGACGTCGAGCGTGTCGACGGCCGCGATCGCGTAGCGCGCCTTGAACGTCGCCGTGCCGGGGTAGCCGCCCTCGCCCGCCGGCGCGACGAGGCCGAGCACGACGGCCTCGTCGTCGGCCGCCTCGATCTCCCAAAAGCGATGCGGCAGCCCGTGCGCGCCGCCGTGCAGGTGGTGCCGGCCGTCGTTGGCGTCGAGTTCGTACGTCGTCCCGTCGAGGGCGAAGCGGGCGTCCTTGATCCGGTTGGCGAAGCGGCCGCAGACCGCGCCGAAATAGGGCGAGAGGTCGGCGTAGTCGGGGGCCGTTGCCAGACCTAAGCACAAGGACCGGCGCCCGCCGTCGAGCGGCAGGCTCAAGTCCTGCAAGACGGCGCCGTAGTCCAAGACGCTCAAGCGCAGGCCGGCATGGCCCAGCGTCGCACGCCGAACGGGCCGCCCGTCGATTTGGCCGAACGGCATGTCTCCTCCGGCTTCAATTGCTGTGATAGGCCCTATACACCGAATCAACGGTGCTGGCACCGGCGGAACGCTTCGCGTCGCCTGCGGCGGGCTTTCTCTATCTTCTTTTTTGCCTTGTCCGGGGCCCGCCCTCGGCGCCGCGGCCAATCTCCTGCGTTAACACTGGCAAAAAAGAGAAAAAAGAAGACCGCGCGTCAGCGCACGCGCGAGCGTTCACCGCGGGCGGTTGACAGATCGGCGCCGGCCCCGGACTCTCCCGCCAGCCGCCCGACGGGAGAGAGTCGATGTTCCGCAGCTTGATGATCGCCGCCGTCCTGGCGCTGGCCGCCCCGTCGCTCAACGCCCAGGTGCCGCCCGACGTGCTCGTCGTCGGCCAGATCGCCGAGCCGAAGTCGCTGGACCCGCACGCCGCGACCGCGACCAACGACTTTCGCATCGCCGTCAACCTCTACGACGGCCTCGTGCGCTACGAGAGCGGCACGCTGGAGGTCGAGCCGGCCTTGGCCGAGTCGTGGGAGATCAGCGACGACGGCACGGTCTATACCTTCAAGCTGCGCGGGGGCGTCAGCTTCCACGACGGCACGCCCTTCGACGCCGAGGCCGTCGTCTTCAACTTCGAGCGGATGCTGAACGAGGACCACCCGTTCCACGACACGGGCCCCTTCCCGCTCGCCTTCTTCTTCGGCGCGGTCGAGAAGGTCGAGGCGCTCGACCCCTTGAGCGTGCGCTTCACCCTGAACGAGCCCTACGCGCCCTTCCTCTCCAACCTCGCCTACCCCACCGGCTTGATCGTCTCGCCGGCGGCGGTCGAGGCGCAGGGCAAGGATTTCGGCCGCAACCCGTCCGGCACGGGGCCCTTCAAGTTCGCCCTTTGGGAGAGCAACCGGCAGGTCGCGCTCGAACAGAACCCCGACTACTGGGACGGGGCACCCGCCTTGCGCGGCGTCGTCTTTCGCCCGATCACCGACGCCAACGCCCGCGTCACCGAGATGCTCTCCGGCGGCGTCGACCTCATGGTCGAGGTGCCGCCCGACAACGTCGCGCTGTTCAGGGACGACGCGGGCTTCAAGCTCCACGAGCAGGCCGGGCCGCATTTGTGGTTCTTGGTCCTGAACACGAAGGAGCCGCCCTTCGACGATGTGCGGATGCGCCGGGCGGTCAACTACGCGATCGACAAGGAGGCGCTGGTCGAGAACGTCCTGCAGGGCACGGCCACCGTCGCGGCGGGGCCGGTCCCGGCCGCGTTCGCCTGGGCCTATGACCAAGATCTGAAGCCCTACCCGCACGACCCCGACAAGGCGCGGGCGCTGATGCGAGAGGCCGGCCACGCCGACGGCGCCAAGGCCACCTTCTACGTCGCCGAAGGGGGCTCTGGCATGCTCGACCCCGTGCCGATGGGGACCGCGATCCAGGCCGACCTCGCCGAGGTCGGCATCGAGGCCAAGATCGAGACCTACGAGTGGAACGCCTTCCTCGATCGGGTCAATACGGGCCTGGAGGGCAAGGCCGGCATGGCCGAGATGGCCTGGATGACCAACGACCCCGACACCCTGCCCTACTTGGCCCTGCGCTCCGAGGCGATGCCCGAGGAGGGCGGCTTCAACTCCGGCTACTACAGCAACCCCGAAGTCGATCGCCTCCTCGAAGAGGCCCGGCGCAGCACCGACCAGGACGCGCGCGCCGAGCTCTACAAGGAAATGCAGCAAATCGTCCACGACGACGCCCCTTGGGCCTTCATCGCCAGTTGGAAGCAAAACGCCGTCACCACCGCGAACGTCGCGAACTTCGAGCTTGAGCCGAGCTTCTTGCTGATCTTGAAGGACGTGGCGAAGAACTGAACGCTTCGCGTGCGCTGCCGCGCGGCCTTCTTTTTCTCTTTTTTGCTTTGTCCGGGGCTGGCCCTCGGCGTTGCGGCCACCCCCCTACGTTAACACTGGCAAAAAAGAAGAGAGAAGAGCCCGCCGCAGGCGACGCGAAGCGTTCTCTTACCCCCAAAGCAATAAGCACCCATGCTCGCCTACACCCTAAAACGCCTCGCCCTCGTCCCGCCGGTGCTGCTCGGCGTCTCGGTGATCGTCTTTCTCGTCATCTCCTTGATACCCGGCGACCCGGCGACCGCGATTTTGGGCGCCTACGCCACGCCCGAGAACGTCGAGCGGCTCAACCGCGATCTCGGCCTGGACCAGCCCTTGCCGGTCCAGTACGCGACGTGGCTCGGCGGCGTCGTGCAAGGCGACCTCGGCACGTCGTACTCGCTCAACCGCCCGGTCCTGGACGAGGTGCTGGAGCGCTTGTGGCCGACCTTGATCCTGGCGGGCGCCGCCCTCTTCCTCTGCACGGTCTTCGGCCTGTTGGGGGGCGTCGTCGCCGCCGTGCGCCAGTACGGCCTCGCCGACAAGCTGATCACGCTCGTCGTCTTGGTCGGCATCTCGACGCCGTCCTTCTTCTTGGGGATTCTGTTGATCTTGTGGTTCGCGGTCGGTCTCGAATGGTTTCCGACCGGCGGCATGTACGCGCTCTTCGGCGGCGGCGGCCCCGCCGACCTCCTCTGGCACCTGACCCTGCCGGCCACGGCACTCGCCGTCGTCGCGACCGGCGTCGTCGCGCGGCTCACCCGCGCCAACATGCTGGAGACGCTGCGCCAGGACTACGTTCGCACCGCGCGCGCCAAGGGGCTGCGCGAGGGGGCCGTGATCGGCCGGCACGCCGGCTTGAACGCGCTCGTCAACGTCGTGCCCATCGTCGGCATCCAGGCCGGCTTCGTGCTCGGCGGCGCCGTCTACATCGAGAGCGTCTTTCAGTGGCCCGGCATCGGCCGGATGCTGGTGACGGCGATCTCGACCCGCGACATCCTCCTGGTCCAGGGCGGCGTCCTCGTCGTGGCTTTAAGCTTCGTCTTGGTCAACCTCGCGACCGACCTGCTCCAGGTCGCCCTCGACCCACGGCTGCGGCGCGGCTGATGGCGACGGCCGAGACCGTCTCGGATACCGACGCCGAGGAGCCCCCCCGCCGAGCACCCTCGTCCTTGCGCCTCTTGCTGCGCGACCCGCTCGCGGCGGCAGGGCTCGTCATCGTCGTCGCGATCGTCCTGATCGCCGTCCTCGCCCCCGTCTTGCCGCTCGCCGACCCGAACCTCACGGCGCCGGCCGAGCGGCTGCAACCGCCCTTGAGCGCGGGTGCGATCTTAGGCACCGACGGGCTCGGCCGCGACGTGCTCGCCCGCCTCGTCTGGGGTGCCAGGGTCAGCCTCGCCGTCGGCGTCGCCGCGACCCTGATCGCCGCCTTCGTCGGCGGCCTGATCGGCCTCGTCGCGGCCTACGCCGGCCGGATCGTCGATCAGGTCTTGATGCGCGGCATCGACATGCTGATGGCCTTTCCCTACCTCCTCTTGGCACTCGCCATCGTCGCGGCGCTGGGGCCGGGCCTGATGAACGCGCTCATCGCCATCGCGGTCGTCAACGTCCCCTTCTTCGCCCGCGCCGTGCGCGGCGCCACGCTCGGGCTCGTCGGCCGCGAGTTCGTCGAGGCGGCGCGGCTCGTGGGCTTCTCCGACCTGCGCATCCTCATGTCCGAACTCCTGCCCAACGTGCTGCCGGTCGTCGTCATCACCATGTCGACCACGGTCGGCTGGATGATCCTGGAGACGGCCGGGCTCTCCTTCCTCGGCCTCGGCGCCCAGCCGCCGCAGGCCGACCTCGGCTCGATGCTCGGCGACGGCCGCAACCTGATCCTCACCGCCCCCCACGTCGCCGTCGCGCCGGGCGTCCTGATCCTCGTCCTCGTCGTCGGCATCAACCTGCTTGGCGACGGCATCCGCGACACGCTCGACCCACGCCTGCGCTCGGGCGCCCTCGCGCGGCCCGTCGCCCGCACCGCCGCCGCACCCGAAGCCGAGCGCACGGCCGGCCTGCCGCCGCCAGCCGAGCCGCCGCCGCTCCTCGACGTCGCCGGCCTCAAGACGCACTTCCACGTCGACCGCGAGACCTACCGCGCCGTCGACGGGCTCGATCTTCGCCTGGAGGCCGGCGAAACCTTGGGCATCGTCGGCGAGAGCGGCTCGGGCAAGTCGGTCGCCGCCATGTCGATCCTGGGCCTCGTCCCGACCCCGCCGGGCAAGACCGTCGCCGGCGGCGTCCGCCTCGACGGCCGAGACCTCCTCGACCTTCCCCTGCACGACCTCCAGGACGTGCGCGGCGCCCGCGTCGCCTACATCTTCCAGGACCCGCTCACCAGCTTGAATCCCCTGATGCGGGTCGGCGACCAAGTGGCGGAGACGCTGCGACGCCACCGGGGCCTCGACGGGGCGAAGGCGCGGGCCGAGGCCGAAACCCTCCTCGATCGGGTCGGCCTCCCCGACCCCGCCGCGAAGGCCGGGGCCTACCCGCACGAACTCTCCGGCGGCCAGCGCCAGCGGGTGGTGATCGCGATGGCGCTCGCCAACGACCCCGAGATCGTCGTCGCCGACGAGCCGACGACGGCGCTCGACGTCACGACGCAGGCCCGCATCCTCGACCTGCTGCGCCGCCTGCAACGCGAGACCGGCACGGCGCTCGTCCTCATCACCCACGACCTCGGCGTCGTGCGCGAGGTCTGCGGCCGCGTCCTCGTCATGTACGCCGGCCGCGTCGTCGAGGCGGGGCCGGTGGCGGCGGTGTTCGACGACCCGCGCCACCCCTACACCGAGGCCCTGCTCGCCTGCATCCCGCGTTTGGGCCAGCCCGAGCGCGCGCTCGACGCGATCCCGGGCCTGCCGCCGCCGGTCAACCGCCCGCCCCCCGGCTGCGCCTTCGCCCCGCGCTGCCGGCACCGGCGCGACGCCTGCGAGGTCCCGCCGATCGACCTCGTCCCGGTCGGCCCGGCCGGCCCAGTCGGCGAAGGGCGCCGCTCGCGCTGCATCCGCACGGGCGAGCTCTACGGTGGCTGACCCCCTCCTGCGCGCCCGCGGCCTTGAGCGCGACTTCGACGGCGGCCGGACGTGGTACGGCGCGAAGCTGCCCGCCTTTCGCGCCGTCGACGGGGTCGACCTCGACGTGGCGCCGGGCGAGTGCCTAGGGATCGTCGGCGAGAGCGGCTGCGGCAAGTCGACCTTGGCCCGGATGCTGGTCGGCCTCCTGCCGCCGTCCGCCGGCACGATCACCCTCGACGGCCGCCCGGTCGGCGCCTTGAAGGGCGAAGCACGGCGGCGCTTCCACCGCACGGTGCAGCTCGTCTTCCAGGACCCCCTAAGCTCGCTCAACCCGCGCAAGACCGTGCGCCAGACCCTGAGCGGCCCGCTCGAAGCCCTGAGTGGCCTGGACAGACCCGCGCGTCTGGAGCGGGTGCGGGACCTGATGCGGCAGGTGGGCCTGCGCCCCGAGTTCATCGACCGCTACCCGCACGCCTTCTCCGGCGGGCAGGCGCAGCGGATCGGCATCGCCCGGGCGCTCGCGGTCGAGCCCGCCCTCATCGTCCTCGACGAGCCCGTCTCCGCCCTCGACGTCTCGGTGCAGGCGCAGGTGCTCAAGCTCCTGCGTGACCTGCAAAGTCGCCTCGGCCTCGCCTACGTCTTCATCAGCCACGACCTCGCCGTGGTCGAGGCGCTGGCCGATCGCGTCGTGGTCATGCACCGCGGCAGGGTCGTCGAGGCGGGGCCGAGAGAGCGGGTCTTCGAGGCGCCGGAACACGCCTACACCCGCGAACTGCTCGCCGCCGTGCCGGGGCGGTGAACGCTCGCGCGTGCGCTCGCCGCGCGGGCTTTTTTCTCCTCTTTTTGCTTTTATCCGAGGCTTGCCCTCGGCGCCGCGGCCAGCCACTTCCGTTAACACTGGCAAAAAAGAGAAAAAGAAAGCCCCGCGCAGCGGACGCGAAGCGTTCAACCGTGCTCTAATAGGGCACGTTCTTTCGCAGCAGCTTCGTGTGTAACCTAGTCGCAGGCGCCTTTTGCTGCGTTGCGAAACACCGATTGCCGCCTACCTCAACGATCGGCGGACGTTCTTAAAACGCCTCTCGAAGTCCAAAGAAGCGCGAGTCACGACGATGCTCGATGGTGTTGATCCGGTCCTCTTGGCGCGCATCCAGTTCGCCTTCACCGTCTCGTTCCACATCGTCTTTCCGGCGATCTCGATCGGCTTGGCGAGCTACCTCGCCGTCCTGCGCGGGCTCTACTTGTGGTACGACGACGAGGAATATGATCGGCTGTTCAAGTACTGGATCAAGCCGTTCGCCATCGTGTTCGGCATGGGCGTCGTCTCGGGCCTCGTCATGTCCTACCAGTTCGGCACCAACTGGTCCGTCTTTTCCGAGAAGACCGGCCCCGTCTTGGGCCCGGTGATGGCCTACGAGGTCTTGACCGCCTTCTTCCTCGAAGCCGGTTTTCTAGGCATCATGCTGTTCGGCGCCGACCGGGTCGGCCGCAAGCTGCACTTCTTCGCCACTTGCATGGTGGCGTTCGGCACGGCGCTCTCGGCCTCTTGGATCCTCGCGGTCAACTCCTGGATGCACACGCCCGCCGGCTACAGCGTCACCCCTGAGGGCGTCTTCATGCCCGAGGACTGGTGGGCGATCGTCTTCAACCCGTCCTTCCCCTACCGCTTCGCCCATATGCTCCTGGCCGCCTACTTGGCCACCGCCTTCATCGTCGGGGCGACGGGGGCCTACCACCTCCTCAAGGGCCACCGCACCCCCGCCGTCAAGCGCATGGTGTCGATGGCGATGTGGATGGCGGCGATCGTGGCGCCGGTCCAGATCGTCGCCGGCGACCTGCACGGGCTCAACACGCTCGAACACCAGCCGGCCAAGGTCGCGGCGATGGAGGGCCACTTCGAGACCGAGCGCGGCGCGCCCCTCTTGCTGTTCGGCATCCCCGACATGGAGGCCGGCGAGACCCATTACAAAGTCGGCATCCCCTACCTCGGCTCCTTGATCCTGACCCACTCGCTCGACGGCGAGCTCAAGGGCTTGAACGACTTTCCCGCCGACGAGCGGCCCAACGCCGAGATCATCTTTTGGACCTTCCGCCTCATGGTCGCGATCGGCATGGCGATGGCTGCAATCGGCGTGGCCAGCCTCTATCTGCGCTGGAAGGGGCAACTCTTCGATCATCCCTGGTTCCTGCGCGCGCTCTTCTTGCTGGGGCCATCCGGCATCCTCGCCATCCTGTTCGGCTGGATCACGACCGAGGTCGGGCGGCAGCCCTTCGTCGTCTACGGTTTGATGCGCACGGCGGACGCGGCCTCGCCGATCGGGGCGCCGGGCGTCGCCGGCTCGCTCGCCGCCTTCGTCGTCGTCTACTTCCTCGTCTTCGGCGCCGGCGTCTTCTACCTGATCCGGATGCTGGGCCGGGCGCCGGCCAAGGCCGAGAGCGGCCGCGCGTCCGACACGCCGACCCGGTCCGCCGGCGTCACGCCGGCGCCCGAGGAGGACCCCGACGCCACCCTCAACCCGGCGGAGTAGGCGAAGATGGAGAACCTCGACCTTCCCCTCGTCTGGGCCTGCCTGATCGCGTTCGCGATCCTGGCCTACATCGTCCTCGACGGCTTCGACCTCGGCATCGGCATGCTGTTCGCGGTCGAGCCGGACGAGCACGACCGCACGCTGATGATGAACACGATCGCCCCGGTCTGGGACGGCAACCAGACCTGGCTGATCTTGGGCGGCGGCGGCCTGTTCGCCACCTTCCCGACCGCGTACGCCATCCTCATGCCGGCCTTCTACGCCCCGCTCCTCTTGATGCTGCTCGGGCTCATCTTCCGCGGCGTCGCCTTCGAGTTCCGCTTTCGCACGCACCGCTGGCGCCGTTTTTGGGACTGGGGCTTCTTCTTGGGCTCGATCTCGGCGTCGTTCGGCCAGGGCGTCGTGCTCGGCACCTACATGCAGGGCATCACCGTCGAGAACGACCTCTACGCCGGCGGCTGGTTCGACTGGCTCACCCCCTTCAGCCTGTTCTGCGGCGTCGCCGTCATGACCGGCTACACCCTGCTCGGCGCCGCCTTCGTCGTCATGAAGACGACGGGCGAGATGACCGAGCGGCTGCGCCGGCTCCTGATCCCCCTGGGTGCTGCCACAATCGCCTGCTGCGGCGTCGTTTCCTTGTGGACGCCCTTCATCTCGGACGCGATCTACCAGCGCTGGTTCTCCTGGCCGAACATCGCCTACTTCGCGCCGGTGCCGCTCCTCGTCGCCGTGCTCTCGGTCGTCTTCGTCAACGGCGTGCGGCGCGCCACCAGCGACTACCTGCCGTTCTTCGCCGCTCTGGGCCTGTTCATCGTCTCCTTCGTCGGCCTCGGCATCAGCACCTTTCCCGACATCGTGCCGGGCGACCTCACCATCTGGGACGCGGCCGCGCCCGACAAGAGCCTCCTCTTCGTCCTGGTCGGCGCCGTCTTCTTGATCCCGATGATCCTCGCCTACAATTTCCACGCCTACTGGGTCTTTCGCGGCAAGGTCGACCCGAACGCGGCCTACCACTGATGCCGGGGCAGAACGCGCTTCACGAGCAGGATACGCTTCACGGTCGAGACACGCCCCCCGAGCGCCCCTTGTGGCAGAAGCTCGGCTGGTTCGCCGCCCTCTACGCCGCCGGGATCGTCACCATCACCGCGATCGCCTACGCGATCCGCTGGGGCATGGGCATGGGCTGAACGGCCGTGGCCGCAGGGGTGTGCTTGCTGCTCTTGCCTTCCGCCGTCATCGAACCGCCTCGGGCGACGGCCATGCCTCGCCCGTGCCCGGTGTGCCATCGCCGGACATGGTGCGGCTTTCTTGCCGCAGCGAGAAAAACCCTAGCGCGACCTTGGAATAATCCGTCTTCGCCAAGCCGTCTGCCGCGCCGGTGCTGTGTGAGGCGCCGAGTTCGCCCAAACGGTTATAGACCGCCGCGGCCGCTTCGGTATCGTCCTTCCACCTGTTAAGTTATTTGGGAGGAGATGAGGCGTGCCGATCACCAGCATCACCGGCCCGGACGGGCAGCCGCTCGGGCGCCTCGACGCCGCCGCGGTCGAGGACGGCCGACTGGTCTACACCCCCGCCGAGGGCTTCGTCGGCCCCGATCGCGTCACCTACACCGTGCGCGACGCGGGCGGGGCCGAGGACACCGGCGAGGCGCTGGTGCTGGTCTCCGGCGACGCCGCCGACGCGCCCTTCGTCGTCACCACGGCCGACGACGCGGTGGACGCCAACGACGGCGTGCTCTCCTTGCGCGAGGCGGTAGAGGCGGCGAATACGCAAGCTGGGGTCGACACGATCACCTTCGCGGCCGGCTTGGCCGGCGGCACGGTGAGGCTGGAGCAGGCCGGCGGCACCGTCGCGATCACCGACGACCTGACGATCGACGGCGACGCGGCCGACGGCGGGGCAAACGGGGTGACGCTGGTCTGGGACGAGGCCCCCACCTACGATGCCGCCCTCAGCGCGGGCTTCCGGGCCGAGGGGGCCGCCTTCCGGCTGGAGGACCTGACGCTCGACGGCGACCGCTTCGCAACCGTAAGAGGCTACGGCGTCACGACGGCGATCAGAGGGTTCGACGCGGACATCGATCTCGCCCGCGCCACGATCACCGACGTCGGCGGCTACCGCTTTGCCCGCGCCATTCAGGCCGCTGGCGGTTCGGTGCGCCTCGACGACAGCCGCATCGCCGAGATCGGCTCATCCGACGGCGGCATCGGCATCACCGTCACCGACGCGCGGGTGCGGATCGTGGACAGCGTGATCACCGACATTGGCGGCGGCGAAAACGCGCTCGCGCTCGGCGTGGGTGGGGTCGGTGACGTCGAGATCATTCGCAGCCTGATCGCCGACACGGCCGGTCCCGGCGGCTACGGCTACGGCGTCAGCGCCGGCGCCCAAACCGCGCTCTCGGTCGCGGACAGCACGATCAGCGGCCACGGCGGCGAGTTGGGCGGCGCCGCGATCGAGACCTCGGGCCGGCTCGACCTCGTCAACAGCACGATCGCCGACACCAGCCTCAACCCGGCCCCCGCCCTTTCCCCGCAAGGCGCCATCTTCCTTCGATCGGGCGCCGACGCGACGCTCACCAACGCCACGGTCGCCGGCAACCTCGCCAACGACGAGGGCGAGGGCGTCACGGCCGGCCTCTACGTCGCCGACGGCGCGGCGGTGCGGCTGGAGAACAGCCTGTTCGCCGGCAACTACGGCGGCGATGCCCTGCCTCTAGACATTGCCGGGGAGGGCCGGATCGTCTCGAACGGCGGCAACGTCTTCGCCCAGGCGACGGTGTCTGGCGCCGCCGCCGGCGACGTCACCGGCGCCGGGGTGGACGGGCTGTTCGCCGAGGTGGCGACGCGGCGGGGCGAGGCCTTTCCCGGCGGATATGGCCCCGAGGTCGTCGCCCCCGTCCTCGCCGACAACGGCGGCCCAAAGCCGACGCTGGCGCTCCTCGACGACCCGACCAACCCGGCGATCGGCCAGGCGGTGGCGGCCGACACGCCGCCCGTCGATCAGCGCGGCTTCGCGCGCGACGCCGCACCCGACGTCGGCGCCTTCGAGGCCGGCGCCACCGGCCCCGTCGCGCCGCCGCCGGTAGGAGACATGCTCGTCGTCACGACGGCGGACGACGTGGTGGACGCGAGCGACGGCGTGCTCTCCTTGCGCGAGGCGGTCGACGCCGCCAACGCGCGGGCCGGAGCGGACACGATCACCTTCGACGCCGGACTCGACGGTGCGACGCTGACGCTCGTTGGGGGGGCGTTGGCGACGATCACCGACGACCTCACCGTCGACGGCGGCGAGGGTGCTTCGGCCGTCACGGTGAAGGCCGCGCGCGACGAGGGCGACAACGACCCGACGGTCGGGGCGATCTTCACGGCCGAGAACGCCGACCTGGACCTGCGCGACCTGACGCTCCGGGACGCCAACAACGGCGTCACCGCCTTGGACGCCACGGTCACGCTCGACCGGGTCTTCCTCGACGACAACGGCGGCCGCTACGGCGGCGGCGGCGTCAGTGTCACGCGCAGCACGCTCGTCGTCACCGACGGCACGATCGCCAGCTACGGCGGCGAGAGCAACGCGGCGATCCGTGCCATCGACGGCAGCGACGTCCGCCTGCTGCGGAGCGAGGTCACCGGCGGCGGCCGCTACCAAGCCTCGATCGACGTCGACGGCAGCCTCGGCATCGACCAGTCGCTCGTCACCGCCACGGGCGGCGTCGACGGCGGCACGATCGAGATCGACGGCAGGCTCGACGTCACCAACTCGACCGTCGCCCGCAACCGCCTGCCCGGCACCTATCAGGCCGAGCCGTTCTTGAACACCGACATCGGCGTGATCAAGCTCGACGCCGGCAGCACCGGCACGATCACCAACAGCACCATCGCCGGCAACACCGGCACGCTCGCGCTCGCGCCGGACTCGTACGGCCCGGCCCTGCTGATCGACGCGGGCGCGACGCTCGAACTCGCCAACTCGATCGTCGCCGGCAACTTGCTGTTTTTCGACGACACGAACGGCGAGACAGCACCGTTCGTGCAGGACGTCGTCGGGCGGATCGAGAGCAACGGCCGCAACATCTTCAGCCAGGAGGGCGTCGACGGCGCCGCGGCGACCGACCTGCAGGGCGTTGACCCGCGCGATCTCTTCACGATCGTCGAGGTCGACGACCGTCTCCTGCCCGATCTCGCCGACAACGGCGGCCCGACGCGGACGGTGGCGCTCCTCGACGATTCGGCCAACCTCGCCATCGACGCCGCCGATCCGGCCGACGCGCCGCCCGTTGACGGGCGCGGCTTCGCCCGCGACGAGCTTCCCGACATCGGCGCCTTCGAGGCCGGCGCCGAGGGCGGCCCCGTCTCGCCGTCGCCGCCGGGCCTGTTGAGCGTCGACGTGACCTTCCTCGCCGAGGACGCCGACTTCGACAACACGCTCGGCTACTACGTCCGCGACGCGGCCGGCGGCTTCACCGGCGAGGCCGGCATCCTGTTCCCCGAGGTCGGCGACGACGCGCCGGACGTCGGCGCCACCGCCTCGGTCGTCGGCTTCGCGCCGAGCGACGTCGGCTTCTTCCTGGTCCGCGACGGCGCCGACCTCGGCATCGACTGGGCGGCGGGTTCGGTCGGCATCGAGGACGGCAAGCTGGTCTACGAAGCGCCCGACGGCTCGGACACGGTCTTGCAAGACTACCGCGTCCACTTCGACGGCGAGGAAGGACAGCTTCGGATCCAGGAGACCCTGCCCTTGATCTACGAGTGGGAGGACAAGGCGCTGGGCGAGGGCAGCTACGACGGCGACTTCGACGACGCCGTGTTCGCGGTGGGTTACGGCCGGGTCCCGGCGCCGGTCCCGCCGATCGAGGAGGACGGCCCCGGCGATTTCGTGCTCGGCGCCGCGCGCGAAGGCGCGGGCGGCGACGACGGCGTGCTGCTCTAGGGCCTCGCGCCGGGGCGGGCGGCGGCAACGGTCGGCGGCCGCCCCCGTCCTGTCGTGCGCCGCCCGATCGCCCGCGCCTCCTCTCTCAGAAGTGTTGCCGCAAGAGCAGTTTTTGCCGATTCGCCGTAAAATGACAGTCCTCTCTCCCGTTATCATGTTCTACTTGGCTGTTCATCTGCCGATGAAGCAGAAATGGCCGTAGACAGCCGGCGAAAGTTGCGTCTACTTTTCAACGAAAATTTGAGCGTTCGACCGGGGCCCGTGCTCCGCCGCGCGTCGAGGCGCGGTCGCCAACGATAGGGAGCAACGAAACATGCCGATCCAGCGCGTGCCACTGCCGGACTTCGACTTCGGGATCACCAGCCTGCTCGGCGACGACGGCCAAAGCATCGTCTACACGGTCTTCAACGAGAACGGCCCCGCCGTCGGTGACAACGAGGCGCGGGTCGAGCGCTACGACCTCGCCGGCGGAACGACGACCCCGATCGTCGCGGCCGAGGCGACGTTCGATTTCAGCTTGAGCGACGCGACGCCAAACGGCGCCACCATCGCCCTCGACACGGCCGCTAAGCTCGTGCCCGAGGACGACAACAGCTCCGCGCAAACCGGCCGCGCGGACGTCTACACCCTCGACGCCGCGACGGGCGATTTCACCCTGGAGAGCGTGGCGCCCGACGGCACGAGTTCCGAATTCGGAGGCAGCGGGGGCCGTCTCTCCGCCGACGGCCGCTTCCTCGTCTTCAACGGCTTCTCCGACGACCTGACGCCGAACGACACCAACGGCGTCGCCGACATCTACCTGCGCGACCGGACGACGGGCGAGACCGTCAACCTCACCCAGGCGCGCGACGCGCAGACCGCGAACCTGTTTCCCGACATCGCGGGGCTCTCCGACGACGGCGGCACCGTCCTCGTCCGCGCCTACGATGCGGACGACCCCTTCACCGGCGCGAACGAGAACGAGGACTTCTACGTCCTCGACGTCGCGAGTCGCGACCTGACCAGGCTCGACGTCGACTTCGACGGCGGCCTGGGCGCGCTCACCGCCGACGGCGGCCAAGCCTTCATCAACACGGGCGAGACCCGCAGCGACATCGTGCGCGTCGACCTCGCCACGGGCGCCCAGGAGAGCGTGGTCGACGGCCAGGAACCTGTTTTCAGGTTCGCCGTCTCGGCCGACGGCCGCTACTTGGCCGTCGAGACCGACGCGGCGCTCGACCCGAACGACGCCGACGGCGCCCAAGACCTCTACGTGCTCGACCTCGCGGCCGACCGCACCTTCCTCGTTGACCAGGGCGATCCCGATAACTTCAACCGCACCATCGGTGTCGACGACATCGCGACCTCGGCCGACAACCCGGACGTGCCGATCTTCACCGCGGTCACCTCCGAGGCGCTCACGCCCGACGACACCAACGACGGCCTCGACCTCTACGCCGTCTCGCTCGACCTGCTCGCCGTCGACGACGCGGCAAGCGTGAACGAGGGCGGGACGGTCAGGATCGACGTGCTCGCCAACGACGTCGACGCCGACGGCAACGGCATCGATCTCGCCGGCTTCACCCCCGAGCCGACGGCCGCGATCGCGATCGACGACAACGGCACGCCGGGCGACGCCTCGGACGACGCGCTCCTCCTGACGCCGGGCGACGGCTTCGAGGACGGCACCGAGATCGGCTACACCATCACCGACGACGCGGGCGCCACCAGCGACGCCACGGTCACGGTCGCCCTCCTGGCCGGCGGCGACGCGGGTGATGAGCTGATCGTCACGACGACGAACGACGTTATCGCGCAGGACGGCGAACTGTCCTTGCGCGAGGCGGTGCGGGCGGCGAACGCGCGCGAGGGCGCCGACACGATCACGTTCGCCGACGACCTCAAGGGCGCGACGCTGCTGCTCGACGGCGGCCCGCTCACCATCAGCGACGACCTGACCATCGACGGCGACACGCTCGATGGCGGCGTCGCCGGGGTGACGCTCACCGAGTTCGTCCCCACCTACACGTCGGGCGGCGGGACCTACACCCGCGGCTTCATCGCCGTCGAGAGCGGGGTCAGGGCAGGCTTCGAGGACCTGACCATCACGCAGGACGGCAATGCCGCCTTCGACGAAGCGGCGGGGACCAAGCTGTTCGGCGCTGGCGCCGATATCAGCCTCGATCGGGTTCTCCTCGGCGACATCGCGATCCGCTACGGCGCGACGGCCGTTCGTGTCCAAGGCGGCTCGCTCAGCGTCGCCGACAGCATCATCGAGAACATTCGAGGCAGCGACGGCGTCGGCAATGGCATCGAGGCCACTGACGGTGCTTCCGTCAGCATCGCGCGCACGGCCTTGAGCGACATCGGCGGCACCTACTACGGCTTTGCCGTCGACGTCGAGGGCACGCTCGACCTGCAAGACAGCGCCATCACCGGCGTCTTCGGCAGGTACGGCGGTTTCGGCGTGCGCGTCGACGGCACCCTCGACGTCGCCAACGTCACCGTCTCGGACGTGCGGGGTCCGGGAGGTTACGACACCGGGCCCGGCGGCGGCGCCGGCGTCAGCATCCTGACCGGCGGCAGCGGCACGATCACCAACGCGACCATCGCCGGCAACGTCGTCGGCGCCGGCATCGAAGTCGCCGACGGCGCCGAGGTCCGGCTGGAGAACAGCCTCGTCGCCGAGAACTACCAGTCGCAGAACCTCGACCCCACCGGCCGCGACACGCCGATCGGCAACGAGGAGAACCTGATCCTCAAGGACGTCGTCGGCACGATCGAGAGCAACGGCGGCAACGTCTTCACCCAGGACGCGGTGGAGGGTGCCGCCGGCGGCGACGCGCTCGGCGCCGACCCGCGCGAGGTCTTCACCGACTTCGAGACCGTCGCCTACCAGGGCTTTCCCGGCGAGGTCGACCCGGTCGTCCTGCCGGCCGCCGCCGACAACGGCGGCCCGACGCCGACCGTGGCGCTGCTCGACGACCCGGCCAACCCGGCGATCGGCCAAGCCGTCGCCGCCGACGCGCCCGCCACCGACCAGCGCGGCTTCGCCCGCGACGCCGATCCCGACGCCGGATCCTTCGAGGCCGGCGCCGACGGCGCGCCGCCCCCGCCCGCGGAATCGCTCAACGTCGACGTGACCTTCCTCGCCGAGGACGCCGACTTCGCCAACACGCTCGGCTACTACGTCCGCGACGCGGCCGGCAACCTCACCGGCGAGGCCGGCATCCTGTTCCCCGAGGTCGGCGACGACGTGCTTGAGGCCGGCGCCACCGCCTCGGTCGCGGGCGATTTCCCCTTCCCGAACGGCGTCGGCTTCTTCTTGATCCGCGACGGCGCCGACCTGGGCCTCGACTTCGACGACGGGTCGGTCCGGGTCGAGGACGAGAAGCTGGTGTTCGAGGCGGCCGACGGTGTGGAGACCAAGCTCCAGGACTACCGCGTCCACTTCGACTTCGAGGACGGGCAACTGCAAACCTCGGGCGGCGACGACGGCGCCCCCACCCGCTACGCCTGGGAGGACAAGGCGTCGAGCGAGGGCAGCTACGACGGCGACTTCGACGATGCCGTGTTCGATGTGGTCGTCAGCATCACGATCCCGGCCCCGGTCCTGCCGACCGACCCGCCCTTCGGCGCGTGAGCGACGCACGACCGTCTAGCGGGCGCGGATCGTCTTTCGAGCGCCTTCGGCCGCCGTCTCAGCGCCGAAGGCGCGTCGCGGCGGCCCCGCGGCGGCGCTCCCAGCCGGCCGTCTCTAGCGCCGGCAGGTCGGCCTCGGCCAGGGGCCACCCGAGGCAGAAGTAGCCGATGAACCGCCACGCGGGCGATACGTCGAGCGCGGCCGCCAGGGCGGCGGGGTCGAGGATCGACACCCAGCCGAGGCCGAGCCCCCGCGCCCGCGCCGCGAGCCAGAGCGTGTGCACGGCGATGACGGCCGAATACGCGGTCGTCTCCGGCATCGTCCGGCGCCCGAGCCCGTGCCCCTGCTCCGGGTCGGGCTCGGCGAAGACCGCGAGGTGCGAGGGCGCCTCGTCGAGGCCGGCGAGCTTCAGCCGGGCATACGAGGCGGCGCGATCGGCGTCCTGCCCGGCCAGCGCCTCGGCGTTGGCGGCGGCGAAGTTGGCCCGCACCGCCGCCCGGCGACCGGGATCGTCGACCGTGACGAAGCGCCAGGGCTGGCTTAAACCCACCGAGGGCGCGAGGGCGGCGAGGTCCAACAGCCCGTCGAGCACGGGCGCCGGGACGGGATCGGGGCGAAAGCGGCGCACGTCGCGGCGCCAGACGAACAGGTCGCGCAGCCGGGCCTGAAAGGCCGCGTCGAACTCGGGCGCTGAAGCGCTCACGCCTTCGGCTGCACCGTGATCCGCCACGAGGCCGAGCCCTTCGGCTCGCGCCAGAACGACAGCGCCGTGAACTTGTCGAACAGGTCGGGCGGCAGCACCGTGCGCCTGGGCTGCCACTCGACCTTGCGCTTGACCGTGTGCAGCCCCGGCGTGCCGAGCTGGCGGTCGAACTCGGGCTCGTCGTAGACGACGTCGTCGAAATCGTGCGCGAAGGGCGCCTCGTCGAGGAACTCGTAGATCAGCTTCATGCAGTCCTTGGGGCGCTGCACCAGGATGTCGTACTCGACCAGCAAGAGCGACGAGGCGTGCTCGCCGTAGTAGGCCTCCTTGAGCGCCGACCAGGCGTAGCCGACGAGGCGGTCGCGGTGCGCCAGCGCCTCGACCCGGCTGAAGACGGTCGCCCGCTCGTCCGGCGTCGCGAACAGCTTGGACGGCATGAAGGCGTTGCCCCGCACCAGCCGCTCGATGCTGTCCATGATCCAGGCGACGTCGCGCACGCAGCAGACCACCTTGGCCTCGGGGAACAGCGCCTTCAAGGCGCTGAGCCGTGCGGTCCAGGCCCGGTTGGTGTCGAACACCGCCGCCTTGTCGGCGTGCTCGGTGTAGTAGGCGTCGAACAATGCTATGAGCAGCCGCCGCCGCGTCGCCTCGTCGAGGAACACCGACGTCTCGGCCTGCGGGCTCATCGCCCCCAGCATGGCACCGAACAGCGTGCCGACGGGTCCCGTCATCCCGGCGTGAAAGCGCGGGTTCTGGCGCAGGATGCCGGCCAGCAGCGTCGAGCCCGAGCGCGGCAGGCCGGAGATGAAATGGATCTTCAAGGCCGAGTCCCCCCAAGGCACCCCGCTTGTGCCGAGGGGGACCGGGCGGCGTCAAGCCGAGACGGGCTTGACGGTCCAAGAACCCCGGACGATCAGATGGTGAACTCGACGCCGCTGTGGCTCTCGTTCGCGATCTTCAGCTTCTTCGCGTGCCGGCACAGATCGTCGATCGTGGTCGATTCGAGGCGGCGCATCATGTCGGCCTCGATCTCGGCCCAGAACGGCCCCATCACCCTGCGGCCGAGGTCGGAGCCGTAGACCGCGTCGAGGTCGTCGTCGATCTCGCCGTCCCCCTCGACGACGCGCACGACCTCGGCGACCGAGATCCGGCGCATCTCGCGCGCGAGACGGTAGCCGCCGCGCGGCCCGCGCACGCCGCGCAGGATGCCCGCCCGCACGAGCTGCTGCATCACCTGTTCGAGGTAGCGGCGCGGCAGGCGCAGGCGGCGGCCGATGTCCTGGCTCTGCACCGGCTCGGCGGCACCGTTGTAGGCGATGTCGACGACGGCTTCGAGGGCCAAGGCCAGTTTCTTGTTGGGCCTCAACATGCTGGGGGGCCTTTCATGATGGCGGGGCGTCTCCACACGTCGACGTTGCAAGGCGGTCGAACCTGTTTTACCTCTAGGAACCGGTAGAACCGAACCCGCCGGCGGCGCGGGTCGTTTGATCAAGCATTTCACCGACGACAAGTTCCACACTTTCGAGCTTTACAACGACAAGTTGCGCCACCCGCGCCCCGCGCCGCACGACGAAGGGCGCCCCGCCGAGGTTGACGAGCAGCACCATCACCTCGCCGCGATAGTCGGCGTCGATCGTCCCGGGCGCGTTCAAGACGGTGACGCCGTGGCGCAGCGCCAAGCCCGAGCGCGGCCGGACTTGGCCCTCGAAGCCCGCCGGGAGCGCCAGCATCAGCCCGGTCGGGACGGGGGCACGCGCACCGGGCGCCAGGGTCAGCGGCCCGTCCTCCGCCACCGCCGCCACGAGGTCGAACCCCGCCGCGAGGGCACTCGCCCTCGCCGGCAGCTTCAGCCTCTCCCCGTGCGGCAGCCGCACCACCCGGACCTCAACCACGCCCCGCCCCCAACGCGTCGACGATTTGCCGCACCAGCCGCTCCGCCACGGCCGACTTCGCCGCCTCGGGCCAAGCCTCCGGCGCGTGGCCGCGGCGCAGAAAGGCGATCGCGTTCGTGTCCCGGCCGAAGACGCCGCCGCCCGCGACGTCGTTCGCCAGGAGCCAGTCGGCCCCCTTGCGCCCCAGCTTCGCCGCCGCGTTCGCCGCCACGTCCTCGGTCTCGGCGGCAAAACCAACCACGAGGTCCGGCCGCTCCCCCGGCGGCAGGTGCCCGACCTCGGCCAGGATGTCGGGGTTCTCGACCAAGTCGAGCGCCGGCGGGCCGTGCGCGCCCTTCTTCGTCTTGCGCCCGCTGACGTGGGCCGGGCGCCAGTCCGCGACGGCGGCGGCGAAGACCGCGACCTCGGCCGGGAGTGCTTCCATGACCGCCCCGCGCATCGCGAGCCCCGTCTCGACCCGCACGACCCGAACGCCAAAAGGGTCGGCGAGCCCCACCGGGCCGCTGATCAGCGCGACGTCCGCCCCTGCCCGCGCGAGCGCCGCCGCGATCGCGTGCCCCTGCCGCCCCGAGGAGCGGTTGGCGATGTAGCGCACCGGGTCGATCGCCTCGTGCGTCGGCCCGGACGTGACCAGCGCCCGCACGCCTTGAAGCGGCCGCTCCCCGCCCAAGATCGCCTCGATCGCGTCCAGGATCGCGGCGGGCTCGGCCATTCTCCCCGTGCCGACCTCGCCGCAGGCCATGTCGCCGCCGTCGGGCCCGACCGTCGCGATCCCGTCGCCCAACAAGCGCCCGGCGTTGCGCCGCGTCGCCGGGTGATTCCACATCATCGGGTTCATCGCGGGGGCGATCAGCACCGGCTTGTCGGTCGCGAGCAAGAGCGTCGTCGCGAGGTCGTCGGCCATCCCCGCCGCCATCTTCGCCATCAGGTTCGCGGTCGCCGGCGCCACCACGACGAGGTCGGCCTCGCGCGAGAGCCGGATGTGACCCATCTCGGCCTCGTCGGTGAGCGAGAACAAGGCGTCGTAGACCTTGTCGCCGGCGAGACTCGCCACGCTCAACGGCGTGACGAACTGCTTGGCCGCCTCGGTCATCACCGGCCGAAACGCGATGCCCCGCTCAGCGCCTCTGCGGATCAACTCCAAGCACTTGTAGGCGGCGATCCCGCCCCCGATCACGAGCAGCACCCGGCGTTGCATGGTTGGTCCTTTGCTGTGAACGCTTCGCGTCCGCTGCGCGGGGCTTTTCTTCTTTCTTTTTTGCAACTTTGGCCGGGGCCGGCTTCGATGTTGAGGCCAATCACCGACAACAAGTAGCAAAAAAGAAAAGAGAAAGGCCGCGCGCCTAGCGCACGCGAAGCGTTCTCTTCATATTAGCCCTACAAGAGCCCGAGCACCAAGCCGATCCCGCCGCCGACGACGAGGCCGATGCCGAGCGGCCAACCCCACCCCACCCCCTTGGGCGCCTCCTCGATCTGCACCAGCACGCGCTCGGCGCGGGCGACGAGGGCCGGCAGGCGCTTGGCAAGGTCGAGCGTCTCGCGCACGCCGGTCTCGATCGCGGCACGGGGGCCCAAGTGACGGGCGGCCCAGGCCTCGATCAGCGGCTCGGTCGTGGTCCAGATGTTGATCTTGGGGTCGAGCATCCTACCCACGCCCTCGGCGACGACGATGGTCTTTTGCAGCAAGAACAGGTCGGGCTTGGCGCGCATCTCGAAGCGCTCGGCCAGGGTCAGGACCTCGCCTAAGAGCTTGCCGAACGAGATCGCGTCGAGCGGCAGCCCGACGATCGGCTCGCCGACGGCGCGGCACGCCTCGGCGAAGGCGGCCCGGTCCTGGTGCGGCGGCAGGAAACCGGCGTCGAAGAAGGCGTTCGCGGCGCGGGCGTAGTCGCGGTCGATGAAGCCCCAGAACATCGAGGCGATGGCCCGCCGGTCGTCGAGCGAGAGCCGGCCCATGATGCCGAAGTCGAGCGCCACCACGGTGCCGTCATGCTCGATCAGCATGTTGCCGGGGTGCATGTCGCCGTGAAAGTAGCCGTCCCTGAAGATCTGGTGGAAGAAGACGACGGCGGCGCGGCGCATGACGGCGCTCGGGTCGATGCCGCCCGCCACCAGCCGTTCCCGCTCGGTGACCGGCAGCCCGACGATGCGCTCGAACGTGGCGACCCGCCGCGAGGTCCGCGTCCAGTCGACCGAGGGCACGCGAAAGCCGGGGTCGTGGCGGCAGTTGTGGGCGAGTTCGGCGGCGGCCGCCGCCTCCAGGCGCAGGTCGAGCTCGTTGACGGTCTGGCGCTCCAGCACGCCCACGACCGCGACCGGGTCGAGCCGCCCGGCGAGGCCCGGCTGCACGAAGGCCAGCAACCGGGCGAGGAAGCCCAGGAAGTCGAGGTCGCGCCGCACCGCTTGCTCGATGCCCGGCCGCATCACCTTGACCGCGACCGCGGCACCGCTCGGCATCGTCGCGAAGTGGACCTGCGCGATCGAGGCGGCGGCGTGCGCCGTCGGCGTGAAGGTCGCGAACAGGACGTCGAGCGGTGCCCCCAGATCGCCCTCGACGATCGCCTCGACCTCGGCGAACGCGAACGGCGGCATCCGGTCCTGCAGCCGGCTCAAGTCGCGCGCGACCTGCTCGCCGATCAGGTCGCCGCGGGTGGCGAGGCTCTGGCCCAGCTTGACGAAGGACGGCCCCATCGCCCGCAACGCCTTGGCGAGGCGCTGCCCCGGCCGCTCGTCGTCGCGCCGGACGAAGGGCCGCGTCAGCCGGATCAGCGGCCGCGCCGCCGCCACGGGCGACAGGAGGCTGAGCGCGTCCTCGCGCACCAGCCGGAAGACGAGCACGAAGAGCCGAACGAGGTGGCCGGGCGCCTTGAGGAGGTCGCGCAACCCCCTAGAGCCGCCAGCCCGAGTGGATCGCGGCGACGCCGCCCGTCAGGTTGCGATACGAGCAGCGCTCGAAGCCGGCGTCCTCCATCGCGGTTTTGAGCGTCTCCTGGTCGGGAAAGCGGCGGATGCTCTCGGCCAAGTAGGCGTAGCTGTCCTTGTCGTTGGCGACGACGGCCCCGAGGCGCGGCAGCACCGCGAACGAGTAGGCGTCGTAGACTTGGTCCAGGACCGGCAGGACGACGCGGCTGAACTCCAAGCACACGAAGCGCCCGCCCGGCTTTAGAACGCGGCGCATCTCGCGCAGCGCCACGTCGATCCGGGTGACGTTGCGCAGGCCGAACGCGATCGTGCAGGCGTCGAACGACCCGCTCGGGAACGGCAGCCGCATCGCGTCGGCGACGGCGTAGGCGATCGGGCCGACCCAGCCGGCGTCCAGCGCCCGGTCGCGGCCGACGCCCAGCATCGCCTCGTTGATGTCGGTGAGCGTGACCGAGGCCGTCCCCTTGGTCCGGTTCAGCAGGCGCTCGGCGATGTCGCCCGTGCCGCCGGCGACGTCGAGGTAGCGATAGCCGGGCCGGGGGGCCAGCCAGTCCAGCATCGCCTCCTTCCACAAGCGGTGCACGCCGCCGCTCATCAAGTCGTTCATCAAGTCGTAGCGCTTGGCGACGCTGTCGAACACCGCCCGCACCCGCCTCGCCTTGGCCTCGGGCGCCACCGCCTCGGCGCCGAACGACGCCGCCAAGCGCTCGACCGCCTCGCTCGCCCCGCCGCTTGCGCGCTTCTCTCCCGCCATCCACATACCCCATCGTCGAACCCGGCCCCCGAACGGGGCCTTCTTGATGCCCTAACCGGCGGGAGGAGATGTCGTGCCGGAACTGCCGGAAGTCGAGACCGTGATGCGCGCGCTCGAACGCCGCCTGACCGGGCGCCGCTTCGATCGGGTCGTCCAGAACCGGCCGAACCTGCGCTTTGCCCTGCCCGAGGCGCTGCCCGAACGCCTGTCGGGGCGGCGGATCGAGGGCTTTGAGCGCCGGGCCAAGTTCATCCAGGCGCACCTCTCAGACGGCGCCACGCTGCTGCTGCACCTGGGCATGTCGGGGCGGCTCGTCTTCGACGGCGCCCCCAAGGGGCCGCACGAGCACCTCGTCTTCGCCTTCGACGACGACACGGTCCTGCGCTTCGTCGATCCCAGGCGCTTTGGCATGCTCGACCTCGCCCCGACGGCGGCCTTGTGCCACCACCGCTGGCTCAAGCACCTGGGCCTGGAGCCGCTCGACCCCGCCTTCGACGGGCGGGCGCTGCGGGCCGTCCTCGTGGGCCGCAGCCCCTTGAAGGTCGCCTTGATGGACCAGCGCCGCGTCGTCGGGGTCGGCAACATCTACGCGAGCGAGGCGCTGCACCGGGCCAGGCTCGCCCCGGCCCGGCCGGCCGGGGGCCTCGACGCCGTTGATGCCGAACGCCTCGCCGCCGCCGTGCGCGAGGTCCTGCTCGAAGCGATCGCCGCCGGCGGCTCCAGCTTGCGCGACTATGTCCAAGCCGACGGCGAACTGGGCTCGTTCCAGCGCGGCTTTCGCGTCTACGACCGGGTGGGGATGCCCTGCACCGCCTGCGGCGATCCGATCCTGCGCCTGGTGCAAGGCGGCCGCGCGACCTACTGGTGTGCGTCTTGCCAGTCCTGAACGGCCTGCCTTGCGGTGCAGCAATCCCCGCTGGACCGGGGGCATTATTAGTGGTTAATGCGCCTCCGGTTCAAAACGGCGTTTGGAGACCGGCCATGGCTTACGAGACCATCCTCGTCGAGAAGCGCGAGGAGGTGGCCTTGATCACCCTCAACCGACCCAAGGCCCTGAACGCCCTCAACGCGCAGGTGATCGAGGAATTGAACGCGGCCCTCGCGTCGCTCGACGACGACGACGAGGTGGCGGCCGTCGTGATCACCGGCTCGGAGAAGGCGTTCGCCGCCGGGGCCGACATCAAGGAGATGCTCGATCGCGACTACGCCGACGCCTACGCCAGCGACTTCATCGCCGCCTGGAACGACGTGGCGGCGCGCAAGAAGCCGATCATCGCCGCGGTCGCCGGCTACGCGCTCGGCGGCGGCTGCGAGCTCGCGATGATGTGCGACGTCATCCTCGCCGCCGACAACGCCAAGTTCGGCCAGCCCGAGATCAACCTCGGCACCATCCCGGGCGCCGGCGGCACGCAGCGGCTCACCCGCGCGATCGGCAAATCAAAGGCGATGGAGATGGTCCTGACCGGGCGGATGATGGACGCCGAGGAGGCCGAGCGCGCCGGCCTCGTCGCCCGCATCGTGCCGGCGGGCGACCTCATCGACGAGGCGCTCAAGCTGGGATCCACCATCGCCGCCAAGTCGCGCCCGATCGTCAGGATGGCCAAAGAAGCCGTCAACGCCGCCTTCGAGACCGGGCTTGCCGAGGGCATCCGCTTCGAGCGGCAGACCTTTTATGCCACCTTCGCGACCGAGGACCGCAAAGAGGGCATGTCGGCCTTTACCGAGAAGCGCAGCCCGCACTTCAAGCAGCGCTAGCGCCCGGCGCCGGTCGGGATCGCAAGGGTCAGTTCGACGGCATCGTCGAGGATCGCTTCCATGCCTTTGACCGACTACCGTACGCCCGGGCCTCGTCGTCAGCCCGCTCGTGCTCGGCACCATGACGTTCGGCACAAACCGGTGGGGATCGGGGGAGGACGTCTCGCGCGCGGTCTTCGATGCCTACGTCGAGGCGGGCGGCAATTTCGTCGATACCGCCGACGTCTATTCAAGCGGGCGAAGCGAGACGATGCTGGGCGGCTTCATCGCCGATCGGGGCCTGCGCGATCGGATCGTCCTCGCCGCCAAGGCCGGGTTCAACGGCTCGGCCGGCACGGGCGGCAACGGCGCCAAGAGCGTACATGCCGCGCTCGAAGGCTCGCTGCGCCGCCTGCGCACCGATCGTGTCGACCTGATCTGGATGCACTTGTGGGACACGGGTGACGCCCGCCGAGGAGGTGTTGCAGACGCCCGCTTCTTTGGTGCGCGCGGGCAAGATCCGCTATTTCGGATTATCAAACGTCTCGGCTTGGTACGCGGCGAAGACGGCGACGCTCGCCGTAGTGCGGGGCGACCCGGGGCCGATCGCGCTGCAGTTCGAGTACTCGCTGACCGAGCGCGCGATCGAGCGCGAGCACCCGCCGGTGGCGCGCGAGTTCGGCCTCGGCGTCCTGCCCCGGAGCCCCTTGTCCGGTGGTTTCCTGACCGGCAAGTACGGGCGCGGCGCCGGGCGACGGCCGTTTGGGCGGGAGCAACCCGTTCGGCGACACCAAGTTCACCGAGCACAACTGGCGGGTGCTCGACGCGCTGCGCGAGGTGTCGGGCGAGATCGGGCGTCCGCTAGCACAAGCGGCGCTCGCCTGGGTCGCCGCGCGACCGGGCGTCGCGTCGGTCCTGATCGGGGCGAGCAAGGCCGAGCAAGTAAGCGACAACGTCGCCTCGCTGGAGCTAACGTTCACCCTTGAGCGGTTGCAAAGGCTGAACGACGCGAGCGCCCCGGAGCCCGTCTACCCCTACACGGTCTTCTCGCCCGACGTGAAGCGCACGGTGTTCGGCGGCGCCAGCGTCGAAGGCTGGCGGCGGTGAAGGCCGATTTCTTGGGCGCCGCAGGGCACGCCGCAGGCCGTCGCCACGCATTGACCTCGCCGCACCGCGTCGCTATATGCCTCGCCCTTACAGACTCAACGTAAACCCCCGAAGGATTCCCCCTTGGCCAACAATCGCTCAGCCGAGAAGCGCATTCGGCAGATCGAGAAGCGCACCGCCTTGAACCGCAGCCGTACCAGCCGGATCCGCACCTACGTCCGTAAACTCGAAGACGCGATCAAGGCGGGCGATCACGAGCAGGCGCTGAGTGCCTTCAGGGCGGCCGAGCCCGAGATGCGCAAGGGCGTGTCCAAGGGCGTCTTGCACTTGAACACCGTCTCGCGCAAGCTCTCGCGCCTCTCGCAGCGGGTGAAGGCGCTCAACGCCGCCGCACCGGGGGCCTGACGCCAGGGGTGCTCCGCCCTCACCCGATGGTGCAGGGTGTGCATCGCCGCATCAACTAGTCGGTTAACTTGCCGCGCCCCCTTGCCAGCCCGCACGGCCGCGCATACGATCCAAGGCCGAACTTGATCTCGGCGTGACGCCGTGGACGAGTCGCCCCGCGTTCGGCCCCGACCCGAGTCCGCCGGGCGTGCGTCTCCGCCGGTCGGCACGCCGCGCCGTCGCCCCGATCGGTCGCAACGGCGTTCGATCGTGCCGCCGGTGTCGGTTGTACGGGCTCTAGGAGGATCGATGGCGAGCGGTTCACGGGCGATGGCGGAGGCGCGCACGATGGTCGCATCGGCCGGCGAAGCCCAGTCGCAGTGGGCGCAGGTGCAATCCCGCCTCAAGGGCGAATTCGGCGACACCGCCTTCAGCACGTGGCTGAAGCCGCTCGAACTGACCGACGTCGAGGGCGACCGCGTCCTCATCGCCGTACCCACCCAATTCATGCGCGACTGGGTCGTGGCGAACTATGCCGATCGCATCCGCTCGATCTGGAGCGGCATCAACCCGGGCATCCGTCAGGTCGTCTTGAGCGTCCGCCCCCAGGCCGTCGGCCTGCCGGCGAAACCGACGGCCTCGCCGAACGCGCTCCAGGTCCGCCCGGCCGACACGGCCGAGCTCGAGGATCTGGGTGCTCGGCTCGATCCGCGCTTCACCTTCGAGGCCTTCGTCGTCGGCAAGCCGAACGAGTTCGCGGTCGCCGCCGCCGAGCGCGTCGCGGCCGAGCCGACCCCGCCCTTCAACCCGCTCTTCCTCTACGGCGGCGTCGGCTTGGGCAAGACCCACCTGATGCACGCGATCGGCCACCGCGCCCGGCAGGTCGACCCGTCGCGCCGCATCGTCTACCTCTCGGCCGAGAAGTTCATGTACCAGTTCGTGCGCGCCTTGCGCTCGAAGGACACGATGAGCTTCAAGGAGCTGTTTCGGTCGGTCGACCTCCTCATGGTCGACGACGTGCAGTTCATCTCCGACAAGGACAGCACGCAAGAGGAGTTCTTCCACACCTTCAACGCGCTGGTCGAGCGCGGCCGGCAGATCGTCATCTCGGCCGACCGCAGCCCGGCCGACCTGTCCGGCCTCGAAGAGCGCATCCGCTCGCGCCTCGGCTGGGGCCTCGTCGCCGACATCCACCCGACCACCTACGAGTTGCGCTTGGGCATCCTCCAGGCCAAGGCCGAGCAGTTGCGCGTCGACGTGCCCTCCGACGTGATCGAGTTCTTGGCGCAGCGCATCAACTCGAACGTGCGCGAACTCGAAGGGGCCTTGAACCGCATCGTCCACCAGGCGAGCCTGACCCACAAGCGGCTCACGATCGACATGTCGCAGGAGGTCTTGCGCGACCTGCTTCGCGCCAACGACCGGCGGGTGACGGTCGAGGAGATCCAGCGCGCCGTCGTCGATCACTACCAGTTGAAGCTGACCGACATGCAATCGGCCCGGCGCTCGCGCTCGGTCGCCCGGCCGCGGCAGGTGGCGATGTACCTCGCCAAGCAGTTGACGCCGCGCTCCTTGCCCGAGATCGGCAAGAAGTTCGGCGGCCGCGACCACACCACCGTCATGCACGCGATCCGCCAGATCGAGAAGCTGACCCGCGAAGACAACATCCTCGCCGAGGACCTGGAGTCGCTCAAGCGCCGCTTGCAGGTTTGAACGCTTCGCGTGCGCTCGCCGCGCGGGCTTTCTTTTCTTCTTTTTTGTCTTTGTCCGAGGCCCGCCCTCGGCGTTGAGGCTAGCCGCCTGCGTTAACACTGGCAAAAAAGAGGAAAAAAGGCCGCATGCCCAGCGCACGCGAAGCGTTACATCCGTCGCAACACGGCGTCTTCCGCGATTCTCTCGTCCGTCCCGGCGGTGAACGCGGCGACGGTGCGGCGGCTCTCGGGCGCGTGGTATACTGTCCCGACGCTGCCCGGACCGCCGGCCGAGTGACCGACGACGCGAAGCGGCGCACCGCCGGGGCGTTGCATCGTGCCGATCATCAGCCCGAGGCCGTAGCCCGTCGTCGTCCAGGGCCGGTCGGGAAGCGGCCCACCAATCGGGTGACCGTCGAGCATCGCCGCCCTTGAGGCCGGCGCGAGCAGGTCGCCGTTGAGCAGCCGGTGCAGCGCGAGCGCCGCCTCGGTGACGGGGCCGACGACAATGCCGTGGAAGGCCCACCCCGGGTGGTAGCCCTGCCCGCCCACGAACGTCGTGGTCTCCATGTCGGCGCGCGTTTCGGCGAGGTAGGACGAGCACAGGTCAAGGGGTGCGAGAACCAGATCGCGCACCGCCTCCCTCAGACCGGCGCCGTAGGCCCGCTCGATCAGCCGGCGCAGAAGAAGATAGCCCACGTTCGAGTAGGCCCAGCCCGTTTTGGGCGCGAAGAGGAGGCGCGTCGGCGGTACGCGCCGGAAGACCTCGTCGTCGGACCAGGGATCGTCGCCCCGCGCCACGGCGGCATGATAGTCGGCGAGCCTCGCGTAATTGCCCACGCCGGCGCGGTGCTGTAAAAGCTCGCGCGGCGTGTAGGGCAGGCCGGCGAGCGGTTCGTCGAGGGCGAGACGATCCTGCTCGGCGAGCCGGAGCGCGCAGGCGGCGATCAGGGTCTTGGTGAAGCTCCACCACGGCACGGGGACCATCGAGGCACCGCCGGCGAGGTTGCCCCGTGCGTCGACGGCCGCGGTGTGGCACGAGCACATGCCTAAGGTGTAGACACGCGACGGCGGCACGCCAAGATACGAGACAGCCAACGCCGTTTTTGCTAGCCTGCCCGCCCCTTGAACGGGCTTGGACGCGCCGGGCCGGCGCCTTTGCCCCATCGACAGAAAACAGACGCCCATGAAGCTCTTCATCGAGCGCGCCGCGCTTCTCAAGTCGCTCAGCCACGTCCAGAACGTCGTCGAGCGGCGCAACACCATCCCGATCCTCGGCAACGTCAAGCTCGACGCCGAGGGCGAGCGCTTAGGCCTGACCGCGACCGACATGGAACTGTCCTTGGCGTCGGGCGAGCCGGCCCGCGTCGAGCGGCCGGGGCAGACGACGGTCGCGGCGCACACCTTCTTCGACATCGTCCGCAAGCTCGCCGACGGCAGCGAGATCCTGATCGAGGCGGCGGACAAGGGCGGCGAGGTGACGCTCCAGGCCGGCCGCTCGATCTTCAACCTGCCATCGCTCCCCGCCGACGAGTTCCCGGCGATGGAGCTCGAAGACCTCGACGTGCGCTTCTCCGTTCCGGCCGAGGATTTAAAGCGCCTGATCGACAAGACGCGCTTTGCCATCTCGACCGAGGAGACGCGCTACTACTTGAACGGCATCTACCTGCACGCGGCGAAGTCGGGCGCCACCAGCACGCTGCGCGGGGTCGCGACCGACGGGCATCGCCTCTCGCGCGTCGAGGTGGCGCTGCCCGAGGGGGCCGAGAACCTGCCGGCCGTCATCGTGCCGCGCAAGACCGTGGCCGAGGTCCGAAAGCTGATCGAGGGCGTCGAGGGCGAGGTCAAGGTCGCCGTCTCGCCGCAGCGCATCCAGTTCCTGTTCGACCGCGCCGTCCTCGTCTCGCGCCTGATCGACGGCACCTTCCCCGACTACGAGCGCGTCATCCCGACCGGCAACGACAAGGCGGTCCTGGTCGAGACCAAGCCGTTCGCCGCCGCCGTCGATCGCGTCGCCACCATCTCGACCGAGCGCGCGCGCGCCGTGAAGATGCGCTTCGACACCAACCGCGTCACCGTCTCGGCGGTCAGCACCGAGGCCGGCCGGGCGGTTGAAGAGATCGACGCCGAATTCGCCGGCGAGCCCCTCGAAATCGGCTTCAACGCCCGCTATATACTTGACATGTTGAGCGAAATCGACGGCGGGCAGGTTCGGATCGAGATGGCGAACGCGGCGGCACCCACGCTGGTGCGCGAGCCCGACGATGCGTCCACGGTCTACGTCTTGATGCCCATGCGCGTTTGATGCCCCCGGCCGCGTCAGTCTTGTCCGCACCGGCAACGGTCCCGGCGGCGACCTCGGTCGGGGATCTTCGCCTGCGCGCGTTTCGCAACTACGGAAACGCCCGCCTCGACGCGCCCGCCGGCCCCGTCGTCCTCACCGGCCCGAACGGTTCGGGCAAGACCAACCTGCTCGAAGCCGTCTCGCTGCTCGCCCCCGGCCGCGGCCTGCGCCGGGCGGCCCTGAGCGAGATGGACCGGGACGGCGGCGGGCCTTGGAGCCTGTCGGCCGTGGTCGAGGCGCGGGGCGACCCGGTCGAGGTCGAGACCGGCCGCGACCTTGAGCACGAGCGGCGCTACGTCCGCCTGTTCGGCGAGGCGGCGCGCTCGCAGAACCTGCTCGCCGAGACCCTGGGCGTCGTCTGGCTGGTGCCGGCGATGGACCGGCTGTTCGTCGAGGGGGCCGCGAACCGTCGCCGCTTTCTCGACCGCTTGGCGCTCGCCGTCTTTCCCGGCCACGCCGCCAGCGCCTCGGCCTACGAGAGGGCGATGCGCGAGCGGGCCGCCCTCCTGCGCGGCGGCCGCCGCCACGATCCGGCGTGGCTCGCCGCCCTGGAGCGGCGCATGGCCGAGAACGCCGCAGCACTCGCCGCCGCCCGGCGCGAGTTGGTCATGGGCCTCAACCGCCTGCTCGCCGACGGGTTCGGCGAACTGCCCAGATTGCGCTTGGCGCTGGACGGCGAGGTCGAGGCCATGTTCGAGACGATGCGCGCGCTCGACGTCGAGGCGGCCTTGGTCGAGCGCTGGCGCTGGACGCGCCAGGCCGACGCGATCACCGGCGGCGCCGCGATCGGGCCGCACCGCACCGACCTCGCCGCCTTTGACGCCGCCGACGACGAGCCGGCGAAGCGCTGCTCGACGGGCCGGCAAAAGGCGATGCTCCTCGCCATCACGCTGGCCGAGGCGCGGCTGCGGCAGGCGCGCTTGGGAGACTTGCCCGTCCTCCTCCTGGACGAGGTCGCGGCCCACCTGGACAAGGAGCGCCGCGAGCGCCTGTGCGCTACCCTGCAAGCGCTCGGCGCCCAGGCGTGGCTGACCGGCACCGATCGAGATTTGTTCGCGGCGTTCAATCAGGACGCCCTGTTCGTTCACGTCGAGGAAGGACGTTTGCAGCACCATGCGTGAGCCAGTTTTGCGCGCCGACGAGCGCCCGGCCGAGTCCGACTACGACAGCCGTTCGATCCAGGTCCTCGAAGGCCTGGAGGCCGTGCGGCTGCGGCCGGGCATGTATATCGGCGACACCGACGACGGCTCGGGCCTGCACCACATGGTCTTCGAGGTCGTCGACAACGCGATCGACGAGACGCTCGCCGGCCACGCCTCCGCCGTCGAGGTGACCTTGAACGCCGACGGCTCGGTCACGGTCCGCGACGACGGCCGCGGCATCCCCGTCGACATGCACGCGGCCGAGGGCGTCTCGGCGGCGCAGGTCATCATGACCGTGCTGCACGCCGGCGGCAAGTTCAACCAGAACGCCTACAAGGTCTCGGGCGGGCTGCACGGCGTCGGCGTCTCGGTCGTCAACGCCCTCTCCGAGTGGCTGGATCTGCGCATCTGGCGCGACGGCGGCGAGCACTACCTGCGCTTCGAGGACGGCGGCGAGCCGGTGGCGCCCCTGAAGCGGGTCGGGCCGCAGGACGGCCGGCGCGGCACCGAACTCACCTTCATGCCGTCCATCAAGGTGTTCTCGCAGACCGAGTTCTCCTACGCGGTCCTCGAACACCGCCTGCGCGAGCTGGCGTTCTTGAATTCGGGCGTCAGGATCATCCTGCGCGACCTGCGCGCTTCCGAGCCCAAGGAGGAGCACCTCCACTTCGACGGCGGGCTCGAAGCCTTCGTGCGCTACCTCGACCGGGCAAAGCAGCCCCTCCACCCGACGCCGATCACCGTCGGCGGCGAGCGCGACCGGGTCGCGGTCGAGTGCGCCATGCAGTGGAACGACGGCTACCACGAGACCAGCTTGAGCTTCACCAACAACATCCCCCAGCGCGACGGCGGCACCCACATGGCCGGCTTTCGCACGGCGCTGACCCGCACGCTCAACAAGTACGCCGAGGAGACCGGCATCCTCAAGCGCGACAAGGTCACGCTCACCGGCGACGACATGCGCGAGGGGCTGACCTGCGTGCTCGCCGTCAAGATGCCCGACCCGAAATTCTCCTCGCAGACCAAGGACAAGCTGGTCTCGTCCGAGGTCGCCCCCGTCGTCCAGGCGCTGATCTCGGAGACGCTCGGGCGCTGGTTCGAGGAGCACCCGGCCGAGGCGCGCACCATCTTCGCCAAGGTGGTCGAGGCCGCGACCGCGCGCGAGGCGGCGAGGAAGGCGCGCGACCTCACCCGCCGCAAGGGTGCTCTCGACATCGCCAACCTGCCGGGCAAGCTCGCCGACTGCCAGGAGCGCGACCCCGCCAACGCCGAACTGTTCCTGGTCGAGGGCGACAGCGCCGGCGGCTCGGCCAAGCAGGGCCGCGAGCGCCGCTTTCAGGCGATCCTCCCCTTGCGCGGCAAGATCCTCAACGTCGAGCGCGCCCGCCTCGACAAGGTCCTGGGCAGCCAGGAGATCGGCACGCTCATCACCGCCCTGGGTACGGGCATCCGCGACGATTTCGACCTCGCCAAGCTGCGCTACCACCGCATCGTCATCATGACCGACGCCGACGTCGACGGCTCGCACATCCGCACCCTCCTCCTCACCTTCTTCTACCGCCACCTGCCCGCCGTCATCGAGGCGGGGCACCTGTTCATCGCCCAGCCGCCGCTCTACAAGGTCAAGCGCGGCCAGCACGAGCGCTACTTGAAGAACGACGCCGCGCTCGACGCCTACCTGATGGAGACCGGCCTCGACGGCGCCGTCTTCGCCGCCGGCGACGGGCAGGCTTTTGCCGGCGACGCGCTCGCCACCCTGGTCGAGCGGCTGGTCCGCGTGCGCGCGCAGGCGGCCAACGTCGGCGCCAAGCTGCCGCCGCGGCTGATCGAGGCGGTGGCGATCGAGGGCGGGTTGACCGAGGCGGTCCTCGCCGACCCGGCCCTCGCCCTGCTGGCGGCGCAGGACGTCGCCCGGCGCTTGAGCCAGATCGAGGGCGGCGGCTGGAGTGCGCATCAGACCGACGGCGGCGACTTGATCTTCCACGAGCAGCGCGGCGAGCGGCGCGAGCGCTACCGGCTGGAGCCGACGGCGCTGCGCAAGCCCGAGATGCGCCGCCTGATCGACACGCTGGCGCCGGTGCGCGAATCCTTCAAGACCCCCGGCACCCTCACCCGCAAGGAGGGCGAGGTCGCCGTCTTGAGCCCGATCGACCTCGTCGAGGGCGTCCTCGCCTTCGGCCGCAAGGGCCTCGCGATCCAGCGCTACAAGGGCTTGGGCGAGATGAACCCGGAACAGCTCTGGGAGACGACGCTCGATCCGACCAAGCGCACGCTGATCCAGGTCCGGGTCGACCACGCCGACGAGGCCGACGAGATCTTCACGACGCTGATGGGCGACGTCGTCGAGCCGCGGCGCGAGTTCATCCAGGAGAACGCGCTGAAAGTCGTGAACCTCGACGTGTGACCGATGGGCTCCAACATTTCTAACCATTGCCGTAGGCACGATTGAAGCGAGGCTGTATTACTTGCTTAGTCTTGTTACCGTTAGCCTCAGCGGATAGGAAAAGTGACAATCGATTTTCAAGAAAATCTTATCATGACAGCCGTCGCGGCAGTTTGCAATGCAAGCAGTACTGCCGAAGCCTACGAGCAGTATAAGTGTCTTTCACCACTGCTGAAAGATTACAAATTTATTTTTAGTACACAAAAAGGAGCAATACCAGCTTTTGCTGTCAATCATAGATTCTCTGCCGGCGCGTCAATCCGAAGCCTTTTCGCGTCTGATCGAGTTTTTGTTCTCGATGCAGAGACTTTTCGAGAGATGGAAACCGGCAAGGCAACTTATCCTATTGATTATTCAATCTCGCTTGATACGCAAGCACTGAGTTACTTGGAACCATATATTTCAAGCATTTCAAGTAAGCCGAGATCAGGTATACCATCAGATTTCAAGGAGGTTTTTGAATTCATTGCTCGGGACGATGTACGTATAGATCCCATCCCGTATATGTCCGAAAATCTTGTTAATCTTGCCGATCCCAACGCTGCCGATAAGATTTTTAATACGTTCAAAGCTTATGAGATTTTGCGAACACTTGACATAGAATCATTCAGAAAGCATGGCGATATACGATCGAATTTGGCAGACTATGAATTGGTTGCGCGTGCACAACAGCATCTTTCTCAAAGGTACATGGATCGCGAAAATGGTCATTTTATGAGAGGCTTTTCTTTCATGCAACAATCCATGTATGCGCTTCTTCTAAAGATGGCGTCTATACAGCTGAGAGTGCCGAGCACGGTTCTTCATGGGAAGATAGCAGAATTTTTAAAATTTTGTGATGTAGATCTTGCAACTATGTATTGGCGTGAAATAGCTCTTGCACGCTCTTATTTTGAGCATGGCCAAAAATTTGCTTTTTTTGGAAAAATACAGAAGAAACCAAACGATTTGCCGGCACAGAAGAGACGAGATGATTTGCTGGCACAGGTGAGCAATATGGCCTGGGATCTTTGGCATGTTCGGCAAATGGAGCTAATGATTACCTTTAGGCCATCAAAGGAGGCTCGCTATTTTTTTTCCTGCCTTTCTTACATTTGACAAACGTCTTATTGAGGTAATCGATCTGTACCCGCTCAAATCGTGTGCATTCAAAATCGGGAGCAGGAGACCGATACCGTTTCCTATACGCGACCACCATGATATAGTATCTACCGATCAGAACGATGGGCAAGCTATGTTAGAGCAATACCTATCGAAAGAAGCTCAAGCCTCACGAGCTTCTAGGCGTGATGTCGTAGGGGCACAGCTAGCTGACATTGTGAAGCGCTTGGAAGAAGAACTCGTCAGTGCTGCTCGTATCAGCTAATAGGTACTCCTTCCATGGGCGACGTCGTCGAGCCGCGGCGCGAGTTCATCCAGGAGAACGCGCTGAAAGTCGTGAACCTCGACGTGTGAGCCGCGTTGTCATCCTCGTCCTCCTCCTCATCAGCGGGTGCGCCGTGGCCGACACATCGTCCAACCTCCTCGATCCCTTGACCGTGGCGCGCACCGGCAAGCCGAACGACTCCCTGATCTGCCCGGCCGGCGACGCCCCCGCCTGCACGGCCAGGCCCGACCGCGAGGCGCCCCGCCTGTCGGCCACGCCCGAGGCCGTCCTCGACGCTTGGCGGCGGGCGATCCAAGCGGCACCCAGGACACGGCTGACCCACGACGCCAACGGCCTCATCGTCGGCGAGCAGAAGAGCCGCGTCTTTCGCTTCACCGACCGCTTCGCCGTGCGCGCCGTCGCGGCCGGCGATGGTGCCAGCTACGCCGCCTACAGCCGCTCGCTCGCCGGCCGCTACGATTTCGGCGTCAACAAGAAGCGCCTGGACGGTTGGGCCGAGGCGGTCGACGCCGAGTTGAGCAGAGTGAAATCGGCGGCGCCCTGACGCTTCGCGGCGCTGGCGCGCGGCCTTTTTTCTTCTCTTTTTTATTTTTGTCCGAGGCTGGCCCCCGGTGCTTCGGCTAGCCTCCTACGTCGACACTTGCGAAGAAAGACCCTGCGTCGGCCCGTCTCGCGTCGCGAGGCACCGAAGCGTTCTCCCCGATCGAACCCGTAGACGCATCGCGTCCCATGCGTCACCCTGCCGTCGCTGCATGGGAGGGCGCGAAGATGGCCGGTAAGAAGGTGTTGTTGATCGGCTTGGACCCGAAGGTGGTCGATTATACCAAGTGGCCCGGGCTTACCGCCGAGAAGCTCAAAGCGGGATCGAAGGCCGGCATAGCGACGCTGGCATCGAAGGGCTACGACGCGAGCACCTGCTTCATCGATCACGGCGAGACGGCGGAAGCGACGGTGACCGACGCGTTGTCGACGACGCGCTACGAGTGCATCTTGATCGGTGCCGGGGTGCGGGCAGACCCGGCCGAGTTCTTGTTGTTCGAGAGGCTGATCAACGTCATCCTACGCCACGCGCCGAGCGCGCGTATCTGTTTCAACACCGGCCCGGGCGACACGGTCGAGGCCATCGAGCGCTGGGTCTGATGCGTGCCTCCCTCAGGCTTAACGCCCGATCGCTTCCCGCTATGCTTATGTTGCGTTGCAGCAATGCGTTTTCGCCCCCGTCGGGCGCCGATAATCCAGGTTGTCGAAGGGCTTAGCCGCACCCGTGCCGCGCGTGGAGTGGCGGTGTCGGCTCAACTAACCCTTGAAACCCGGGCGCGCCTATGGCCTAACCTGCGCCCCGTGTGTGTTGGCCGGCCTCGTGGCCTTTTCTCTACCTTTGAAGGATCTTTGATATGGGTGCGTTCAAGGACGCGCACGGCGGTGCCCTGCTGGACCTCTACCTCGACGCGCAGGGCGCGGAGGAGGCGAAGAAGAAGGCGCGCGACCTGCGCTCCTGGGACTTGAGCGAGCGTCAGGTCTGCGACGTCGAGATGCTGTTGTGCGGCGCCTTCTCGCCGCTCGAAGGCTTCTTGAACCAGGGCGACTACGATCGCGTCTGCCGCGAGATGCGGCTGGAGGGCGGCACGGTGTGGCCGATGCCGATCACGCTCGACGTCGGCCAAGCCTTCGCCGACGAGACCGAGATCGGCGAGACGGTGGCCCTGCGCGACCGCGAGGGCGTCCCGCTCGCCTTGATGACGATCGAGAGCAAGTGGACGCCGGACAAGAAGGCCGAGGCCGAGCACGTCTTCGGCAAGGCCGACGAGGCCCACCCCGCCGTGCGCTACCTGATGCGTCGGGCGGGGCCGGTCTACCTCGGCGGCCGCCTGCAGGGCATCGAGGCGCCGACGCACTACGACTTCAAGCACCTGCGCGACACGCCCAAGGAACTGCGCGACCGGTTCAAGAAGCTCGGCTGGCGCCGGGTGATCGCCTTTCAGACCCGCAACCCCATGCACCGGGCGCACCAGGAGCTGACCTACCGCGCGGCGAAGCGGGCCGAGGCCAACTTGTTGATCCAGCCCGTCGTCGGCATGACCAAGCCCGGCGACATCGACCACTACACCCGCGTGCGCTGCTACGAGAAGCTGGTCCAGACCTACCCCGACCAGACGACCATGCTCTCGCTCCTGCCGCTCGCCATGCGCATGGGCGGCCCGCGCGAGGCGGTCTGGCACGGCATCATCCGCAAGAACTACGGCTGCACCCACCTGATCGTCGGCCGCGACCACGCCGGCCCCGGCAACGACAGCCAAGGGCAGCCGTTCTACGATCCCTACGGCGCGCAGACCCTGTTCGAGCAGTACCAGGACGAGCTGGACATCACGATGGTGCCCTTCCAGCAGCTCGTCTACAGCCAGGACAAGGCGCAGTACAAGCCGAGCGACGAGGTCGAGGCGGGCGAGACCGTCTTGAACCTGTCCGGCACCGAGCTGCGCCGCCGCTTGGCCGAGGGGCTCGACATCCCCGAGTGGTTCTCCTTTCCCGAGGTCGTGACCGAACTCAGAAAGACCCACCCGCCGCGCCACGCGCAGGGCTTCACCGTCTTCTTCACAGGCTTGTCGGGCTCGGGCAAGTCGACGATCGCCAACGCCCTCATGGTCAAGCTGATGGAGTTGGGCGGCCGGCCGGTGACGCTGCTCGACGGCGACGTCGTCAGGAAGAACCTGTCGTCGGAACTCGGCTTCTCCAAGGAGCACCGCAACCTCAACATCGAGCGTATCGGCTACGTCGCCTCCGAGATCACCAAGAACCGCGGCATCGCCATCTGCGCCCCGATCGCACCCTACACCGCGACGCGCGCCAAGGTTCGCGAGGGCATCGAGCAGTTCGGCGGCTTCATCGAGGTCCACGTCGCGACCCCCTTGGAGGTCTGCGAAGAGCGCGACCGTAAGGGCCTCTACGCCAAGGCGCGCGCCGGCCTGATCAAGGAGTTCACCGGCATCTCCGACCCCTATGAGGCGCCGGAGAACCCGGAGATGCGCATCGACACCGACGAGATGAGCCCCGACCTCGCCGCGCATCGCATCCTGGTCAAGCTGGAGTCGATGGGCTTCATTCGGTAAAGAGAACGCTCGCGCGTGCGCTGCCGCGCGGGCTTCTCTTCTTTTTTGCGACCTGTCGCCTGAGTTTGGCCCCAACGCCGAGGGCCGGCCTCGGACAAGAGCAAAAAAGAAAAAAGAGAAAGCCCGCGGCAGCGACGCGAAGCGTTCATTCACGACACTCGGCGGCGGCGATGAGGTGGCACGACGCCGGCTGGCGATCGTGGCCGACGCGCGGCCTCGCCTCTTGCTCGAGTCCCATCGTCAGGGCCTTTATTGCGCGCTCGCGGTCGATGTCAAAGGCCGACAATTGGCTGACGGCGGGTTCGAGGAGCAGGTGCTTGAACCTCTCGCGCGGCAGCCGCTCGACGTTGCCCCGCGCATCGAACCACAGCGGGATCAACTCGTCTTCCAGCATCTCGCCCCGCTTGTCCTGCCAGCGCAGGAACCAGACGCCGAAGCCGCCGGGGGGCCCGGACCCGGCGACGGCGGCGTAGAGGCCGTCGAAGGCGCGATTCTTTGCCATGCCCACGAGCAGGCGGAAGAAGGCGCTGTCGAAGTCGAGCGGCGCCACGTCGTCTCGCTCTCGCGCCAGAGCGCGCTCCAGGGCCACGGTCACGGTCCGCTGCCGGCCGAACTCCGGACAGGCATCCACCAGATGCTCGGGAAGCTCGAAGCGGATGCCGCGCCCCTGATGGACGGCGCGAACGTCGCGCGCCGCGATGCGGGGCAGCATCCCTTCGACGAACGCGCGCAGATGGCGCCCGTCGACGCCGAGCAGGCCGCCCCCGACGCCCTCGAAGCCGTCGGCGAAGGACAGGATCTCGTCCTGCAAAAGCTGGGCTTTCCTCGCCTCTTCGATCGCCCGCGCGATCTCGGGCCCGCTCGAGCCGAATTGCATCGACACCGCCCGCTCCAGGATCGCCTCCATGTCGATCGCCTGGAGGAGTTGCCCCAGGATCTCGGCCTCCAGGGCCGGCCGCGCGGCCCCGCCGACGGCGGCGGGGCCGCGGGCCATGACCTCGACCCGGTCCAGCATCAAGCCGAGCGCGTCGTTGTCGAAGCCGTCTTGGATGTGCAGGTTGAAGACCTGGACACGGTGCTGCTGCCCGTAGCGGTAGAGCCGGCCGATGCGCTGCACCAGCTTCGAGGGGTTCCAGGGCAGGTCGTAGTTGGCGAGGACGTGGCACCCCTCGTGCAGGTTCAAGCCCTCCCCGCCGGCCTCGGTCGAGACCATGAACCGGGCGTCTTCCTTGAAGCGACGGATGTTGGCGAGCTTCTCGTCCAAGCCCATCGACCCGTGGATCAAGGCGGGCTCGCCCGCTTCGGGCAGGTGACGCACCAGGGCCGCTTGGAGGTAGTCCTGCGTGGCGCGGTATTCGGTGAAGATCAACAGCCGCCGCCCGCCTTGAAGCACCGGCCCCGCGATCTTCTCCAAGAACAAGCGCAGCTTCGCGTCGTCCCGGCGCACCGGTGCCGCCAGCCGCAAGAGGCGCTCGATCTGCGACACCTCGTTGGCGAAGAAAGGGCGATTGCCAAAGAGGTCCGGGTGCTGGAGCGGATCGTCCTCGGGCGGCTCGCCGCCAGCGGCGGCCCTTCCTTGATCGGCGGCGTCCCCCGCCTCCAGCCGCTCGCGCCGACGTTCGAGCGCCCCGACGATGGCGGCGATGCTGGACGAGGCGAGCTTACGGTAGGTCGTCATGACGAAGCCGATCGCCCGGTCTTTGGCCCCCCGTTTTGCCCCGGCGTCGTAGCCGTGGCGGAGGTAGCGGACCAGTTCGTCGGCGAAGGCCTTCTTGGCCGCCTCGGGCTCGACGGCGACGCGAAAGGTGTCGTGGCCGTTGCAGAGAAGCCGGCCCTGGGCGTCGGCGACGGCGGCTTTCTTGTTGCGCAGGATGATTTCGGTCACGACGTCCGGATTGGCTTCCAACGTCGCGAGATCGTCGCGCAGGTCCGGTCGGACCAGCTCCAGCAGGGCCGCGAAGCGCGCCGTCTTGCCCTGGTGCGGCGTGGCGCTGAGCAGCAGCATCGCCGGCGTCAGGGGCCGCAGCGCCCCGGCCAGCCGGTAGCGCTCGGTCCGCTCGCCGCGCTCGCCGCGCCCGAGCCGGTGCGCCCCGTCGAAGACCACCACGTCCCAACCGCCCGCCGCCCGCCGCCCGCAGCGCGTCCGCCTGCTCCTGGCGCTTGGCGAGGTCGAGCGAGACGATCACCTTGTCGCGCGAGCGCCAGTGCAGCGGGTTGTCGCGCGAGCGCCAGTGCAGCGGGTCGCGCGACTGGAAGTCCTGACCGAAAATTTCGTAGGCCTGATCGAACTTGAAGCGCATCTCGTCCTGCCATTGCCGGACGAGGCCGGCCGGGCAGACGATGAGCACCCGCCGCGCTTGGTTGCGCCGGGCGAGCGCGTGCAGGATCAGGCCCACCTCGACCGTCTTGCCGAGGCCCACGTCGTCGGCGATCAGCCAGTTCACGTTACCGGAAGTGATCACCTTGTGGGCGAGGCGGATCTGGTGCGGCAGGGGGTCCAGGTCGAGGCGTCCGAGGGCGCCCGTGTTGCGGTCCCAAGCCTGGAGCGCGTAGGCCAACAAGCGCAGGCGCAGGCGCTCGGCGTGGTCGGGCCAAGGCCCTAACTGCCCCCGCCGCAGCCGTTCCTCGACCGGCCGCACGCGCGCGAGCGTCTGGAAGGGCAGCCAGCGGCTGAGGCCGCTCTCCAGGAACTGCACCAGCACCTGCCCGCAGCCGGCGAACCTCCGCACCGCCAGGACCTGACCGATCCCGAGCGGATCGAAACGGTGGCCTGCCGGCGCGTGCTCGACCTGCATCCCTGGCACAAAGGCGCTCTCAAGCGATGCGGCATCGCGCCAGGAATGGCTGGCCGGTCCGTACCGGAAGCGTGCCAGGAGGCGGTCTTCCTCGACGCGGATCTCCGTCACCATCCCCTCGCGGCCGGCGGCGTCGCGCACCCAGCAGCCGACGGCGGGGACCAGGCGTTGCGGCTTCAACGCGGGCGCGCCACGATGAGACCGCCCGCCCGTCCGGCTTCGCCGAGATAGGCCACCTGCGTTTTGATGAAGCAAACGAGGCTGTCGTAGCCTTCGTCCTCCTCGTCGAGGTCGAGCCAGACCTCGCGCCAGGAGGCGAGGGTGAGATCGACGACCTCGTCGCACTCGAAGATCTGCGCCAAGCGCAGCGCCAGCCGCCACGACATGCCGTTGCGTTCGAGACGGTGGTCGATGCGGGTGGTCTGGGTCCGTTCAAGGCGGTTGAAGCGGCGGACGAGCCACAGTTCCGACGTCTCGCGCCAGTGCGCCCTGATCGCCGCCGCCGCCTTCAGCTCGAAGGGGCACCCTCTTCGTGGACCAGCCCGGCGATGGCCGCGCGGGCGGCGCCGATGGGTGGGCCCGGCCGAACCTGCGCAGCCAGCGCAGCGCCGCCGCGCGCGCTCTTTGACTGGGAAGGTCGAGCCCCTCGACCAGCGCCGTCGACGCGCCGGGCGGCGGGATCGTCCGCCGGGACCGCCGTCCGTCCCGCCCGATGGAGGGGGGATCTCGACCCAGTCCGGCGCTCCGATCGGCGGCCCGGCGGGCGGGGGCTCGACGCGCCCGCCGTCGCCGTCGGCCGCACCCCCGTCCGCTTCCCACCAATCCCCGACCGAATCGACCGAACAAGCCGGGTCGGCGGACGCCGTGACGGGCGGCACCGCATCGGCCCGATCTCCGGCAGGTTCGGGTTTCTGGCCGTCCCGCTCCCCAGGATCCCGCACAGGACTGAACCAGTCGCGGTCGGGATGAAGGGGCGAGGGCGTCGTCAAAAGCTCGGCCGTGAGGTCCGATGGATCGACGGGTTGTCCTGCGCCGCCGTCCTCGGGGGCGTCGTCGGCGAGGGGTGACGAGGCCGCCCCTGATTCATCCGCAGGGTCGACAGGATCGAGGGGCGGAAAGCAGGGCGTCGTGTTCCAGGAAAACGGCTCAAGCCGTTCGAAGTCATTCGAGGGCTCGATGGAAGCCTCGGCACGCTCTGCCGCCTGCGGGGCAGACATGCGGTCGGTCCCAAGCTCCCAGCGTCGGCGCCAGCCCCTTGCCGGCACCATCGTCCCGTCGTTCCTGAACATTCCCGCCCAGCAGGCGCCGTATCAACCTTCCGACGCGAACGGCCATGCAAACCTGCCTCTTGCTGTCATCGACGGCGGCGAGGTCCTCGCAGCCCTGCCCCGCTTTTGATCAATGGGTCTGCCTTCAATGGCGACGAGGCTATCGGCGCCGCAAGCGGTTATCAACCTAAACGTTTATCCGGCGCCATTTAGCAACTTTTGAGCTTGCCAGGTTGTGCCGAATCCCCTAGAGCCACGGCTAAACTTCGCCAAAGACGCGCAGGAAAGACGAACGCCCCGCGCGGCCTGCCTCGCGCCGCGAGGCGCTGAAGCGTTCATCCCTCTCCGCGACCTGTTGCGTCGCGCCGGCGCAATCTCCCCGAACGCGCGGGCGTAGCATCCCTTGAGGGTGCGTAGGAAGAGGTCGCTTCATGGCGCTTGAACTCGATACGATCGCCCACGGCCCCGGCACCGGCCGCGCATTGACCCGTCAAGGAGGCGTCCGGGCACGGGCAGTTGGGCCGACCTCGGCCCCGGCGACCTCGCGCTTCGCGAGTGGGCCGCGCTGGGCCTCGACCTGCCGGACCTGGACGCCGTGCGCCGCTACCGGCTCGGGCGCCTGCGCGCGGGCCTCCGGGCGCGGGGGCTGGCGGGGGCGCTCCTGTTCGACCCGCTCAACCTGCGCTACGCCACCGACCAGACCAACGTGCAGGTCTGGTGCGGCCACAACGCCGTGCGCTACGCCTTCGTCGCCACCGAAGGCCCCGTCGTCCTGTTCGACTTCCACAATCGCGAGCACCTGAGCGAGCACCTGCCGCTGGTCGACGAGGTGCGCCCGGCCATTGCCACGGCGTGGTTCTTCGCCGGCGAACGCGGGCCGGAGCGGGCCAAAGCCTGGGCCGGCGAGATCGACGGCCTCCTGCGCCGTGCCGGCGGCAAGGACGGGCGCCTCGCCGTCGACCGGCTGGAGCCCGAGACGGCGGCGGCGCTGGACGCCGTCGGCATCCGGGTCGTGGACGCCCGGGAGATCACCGAAGGAGCCCGCGCGATCAAGTCGCCGGACGAGGTCCGGGCGATGCGCTGCGCCGTCGCCGCCTGCGGGGCCGGCATGGCCGCGATGCGCGCGGCCCTCGAACCCGGCGTCAGCGAGCAGGGGCTCTGGGCCGAACTGTACAAGGCCAACATCGCCCGCGGCGGCGAGTGGATCGAGACCCGCCTGCTAGCGTCCGGCCCGCGCACGAACCCCTGGTTCCAGGAGTGTTCGAGCCGGGCGATCGAGGCCGGCGACCTCGTCGCCTTCGACACCGACCTGATCGGCCCCCACGGCTACTGCGCCGACGTCTCGCGCACCTGGGTCTGCGGCGACGGCGGCTTCAGGGCCGAGCAGCTGGCGCTGCTCGACCTCGCCGAGGCCTAGATCGCGCACAATCTGGCGCTCGTCGGCCCCGGCGTCGCGTTGCGCGAGATCGGCGAGCGGGCCTTCGTCCTGCCCGAGGCCGGCCGCAAGAACCGCTACTCGGTGATGATGCACGGCGTGGGTTTGTGCGACGAGTACCCGGCCACCCCGAGGACGCCCCGATCACCGGCTACGACGCCGTCCCGGCGCCCGGCATGTGCCTGTGCGTCGAGAGCTGCGTCGGCGTCGAGGGCGGGGCCGAGGGGGTCAAGCTGGAGGAGCAGGTGCTGGTGACCGAGGGCGGCCGCGAGGTCCTCTCGACCTACCCCTTGCGCGATCCCGGCCGGTGAACGCTTCGAACCGTTGGGCAGTCCTGCCGGCACGGTCTGCTTGATCCGCGGCCGGCGTCGCGTACCCAGCGCACGCCAAGCGTTCAAACGCCTTGACCGGCGGGGGCGGCTCGGCTTTTTAGGGTCCCGCACTTGCCGACGGCGACATTTGGACACCTCGCGCCCGCGCGATTCCGACCCCATAGCCTGCCGGTACACGAACAAGCCCTGCTGCCTCAAGGAACGCGCGATGTCGGCCGACTACCTGTTCACGAGCGAGTCCGTCTCGGAGGGCCATCCGGACAAGATCTGCGATCGCATCTCGGACGAGATCCTCGACCTCTTCCTCGCCGAGTACCCGCTCGCCCGCGTCGCCTGCGAGACGCTCGCCACGACGAACCGCGTCGTCATCGCCGGCGAGTACCGGCCGGGGGTGGACTCGAAGATCGACTTCGCCGCGATCGAGAACGCCGCGCGCAACGCGATCCGCACGATCGGCTACGAGCAGGACGGCTTCGACTGGCGAACCGCCAAGGTCGAGGTGCTGCTGCACCCGCAATCGCCGCACATCGCGCAGGGCGTCGACACCGACGGCGCCGGCGACCAGGGGATCATGTTCGGCTTCGCCTGCGACGAGACGCCCGAACTGATGCCGGCCCCGATCCAGTTCGCCCACAAGATCCTGCGCACCATGGCCGAGGCCCGGCACAAGCGCGAAGCGCCCGAACTCGGCCCCGACGCCAAGAGCCAGCTCACGCTGCGCTACGTCGACGGCAGGCCGGTCGGCGTCGACTCGGTCGTCGTTTCGACGCAGCACGAGGAAGGCCTGAGCCAGGACGACGTGGCAAGCATCGTCCGCCCCTACGTCCGATCGGTGCTGCCGGCCGATTGGCTCGACCGCGACACCAAGTGGTACGTCAACCCGACCGGCACCTTCGTCATCGGCGGCCCCGACGGCGACGCCGGCCTCACCGGGCGCAAGATCATCGTCGACACCTACGGCGGTGCCGCCCCGCACGGCGGCGGCGCGTTCTCGGGCAAGGACCCCACCAAGGTCGACCGCTCGGCCGCCTACGCCGCGCGCTACCTCGCCAAGAACGTCGTCGCCGCCGGCCTCGCCCGGCGCTGCCTGATCCAGCTCTCCTACGCGATCGGTGTGGCGCGGCCGCTCTCGATCTACGTCTCGACCTTCGGCACCGGCGAGGTGGACGAGGGGCGCCTGGGCGCCTTGCTGATGGACCTCGACCTGTCGCCCAAGGGCATCCGCGAGCGCCTCGGCCTGAACCGGCCGATCTACGCCCGCACCGCCGCCTACGGCCATTTCGGCCGCGAGCCCGAGGACGACGGCGGCTTCTCCTGGGAGCGCTCCGACCTCGTCGACGACCTGCGGCGCGCCTTCAACGTTTGAGCGCGGCGGGCGACCGGCCGCGCCGCCAGTTCTGGAGCAGCCGGCGCGGCTCGACGCGGCTCAGCCACGCGGCGCGGGCACACCTCGCCGAGGCGCTGCCCAAGCTCGGCCTCGACGTGCCCGAGCGCGGCCTGATCGACGTCGAGGCGCTGTTCGAGCACGCGCCCGATGCCTTGTGGCTGGAGATCGGCTTCGGCGGCGGCGAGCATCTGGCGGGGCTCGCGGCCGAGCACCGGCGCGTCGGCCTGATCGGCGTCGAGCCCTACGTCGAGGGGGTGGCGAAGCTGCTGCGCGCGGTGCAAGAGCAGAGCCTCGACAACGTCCGGGTCTGCACCGACGACGCCCGCCGGCTGATCGACGCGCTGCCGGATGGCTGCCTGGACCGCCTCTACGTCCTCTTCCCCGACCCCTGGCCGAAGGCGCGCCACCACAAGCGCCGCATCGTCAACCCGAGCACCGCGGCCGAGTTCGCCCGCCTCCTCAAGCCCGGCGCCGAGGTCCGCCTCGCCACCGACGACACCGGCTACGCCGAGGCGATGGAGGCGACGTTAAACGCTACGCCCGGCCTTGAACGGGTGGGCAGCGCCTGGGAAGGGTGGCGGCCGACGCGGTACGCCGAGAAGGCGGCGGCGGCCGGGAGGGACGCGCGCTTCTTTCGCTACGTCAGGGTATAGGCGCTTCGCGGCGCTAGGCGCGCGGCCTTCTTTTTTCTCTTTTTTATTTTTGTCTGAGGCTAGCCCTCGGCATCCAAGCCAGCCCCGGCCAAAGTTGCAAAAAAGAGAAAAAGAAGACCGCGCGTCAGCGCACGCGAAGCGTTCCCCTACGCCTCCCGCAAGTCGGTATGCCCGATCGGCAGCGCGCGCACCCGCTTGCCGGTCGCGGCGAAGATGGCGTTGCACACGGCGGGCGCGAAGGGCGGCACGCCGGGCTCGCCGACGCCGCCGGGAGGGGCCTCGCTCGCGACGATGTGCACCTCGATCGCCTTCGGCGCGTCGGTCATCCGGGCGACCGGGTAGTCGTCGAAGTTGCCCTGCTGCACGCGGCCCTTCTTCGCCGTGATCTCGCCGAAGAAGGCCGCACTCATGGCGTAGATGCAGGCCCCCTCCATCTGGGCCCTGACCCGGTCGGGGTTGACGATCGTGCCGGCGTCGACCGCCATGACGACGCGCGGGATCGTGACCTTGCCCGCCTTGTCGACCGCGACCTCGGCCACGGTCGCGACGTAGGAGAGGAAGCTGCGATGCACGGCGAGGCCCATGCCCGTGCGCGCCGGCAGATCGCGGCCCCAGCCGGCCTTCTCGGCGGCGAGGTCGAGGACGCGGCGCAGGCGGCCGGTGTCGATCGGGTAGGTCTCGATGCTGTTGTCGTAGTTGCCGTAGTCCTCGACGCCGCCCGCCTTGAGGTCGATCAGCCGGTCCTCGCCGAGCAGGCGGCGGACATAAGTAAGGTGGTCCTCGCCGGCCGCCGTCGCCAGCTCGTGCGTGAACGAGTTGATGGCAAAGGCGTGGAAGACGTTCTGCACCGCGCGCTTCCAGCCGATGCGGACGTGCGGCTCGGCCTCGCCGCTCTCGATGCAGACGTTGGGCACGGCGTAGGGGAGATCGGTGAGGCCGAAGTCGAGTTCCCAGGTGCCGGGCTTTGTCTGCCCGGTGAAGATGTTCATGATCGGCGGGAACACGGTGCGGTGGTGCCACGCGCTCGGCATCCCGTCCGGGCCGACGGCGGCGCGGACGAACTGGGCGGCCGCCGCGTGGTAGTAGCCGTTCTTGACGTCGTCCTCGCGCAGCCAAGTGACCTTGACCGGCGCGCCGATCGCCTTGCTGACGAGGGCAGCCTCGGCGCCGAAATCAGGCTTCGACTTGCGGCCGAAGGCACCGCCCAAGAGCGGGACGTGCGCCGTCACCTTGGCCTCGTCGAGGCCCAGCGCCTCGGCGGCGCTGGTGCGCAGCGCCTGCCCGTCCTGGCACGAGGCCCAGATCTCGCAGGTGCCGTCCTTGACGTCGGCGACGGCGACCGGCACCTCCATCGGCGCGTGGACGAAGTGCGGCGACCAGTAGGCGGCCTCGACCGTCTCGGCCCCGTCCGCGGCGAACGCCGCCTCGATGTCGCCCTCCATGCGGCGAATGTCGCCGGGCTTCTTGGCGCGCTCCTCCAAGGCGGCGCGATACGCGGTCGTGTCGAAATCGGCGTTGGCGCCGTCCTCCCACGCGATCTTGAGCTTCTTGCGGCCCTCGTTCGCGGCCCAGGTGTTGCTCGCGATCACGGCGAGCCCGCCGAGCGGTTGGTAGGCGACCGGCGGCTTCGGCCCGGCTAGCTCGACCACCCGCTCCACGCCCGGCACCTTCAGCGCCTCGGCGTCGTCGTAGGATTTGACCTTGCCCAAGAGCACCGGCGGGCGCTGGATCGCGGCGTACTTCATGCCGGGCAGCACGATGTCGATGCCGTAGACGGCGCGGCCGTGCGTCATGTCGGCGAGATCGACGATCGGCACCGGCTTGCCGATGTAGCGCCAGTCCTTGCGGTCTTTGAGCTTGATCTCGCTCGGTACTTCCATCGCGGACGCCGCCTCGACCAGATCGCCGTAAGGGACCTCGCGGCCGGACGCGGCGTGGACCACCTTGTGGTTTTGCGCCTTCACCTCGGACGGATCGACGCCCCACTCGACCGCGGCGGCGTGCTCCAGCATCGTGCGCACAGCAGCCGCCATGTCGCGCAGGCGGTCGAAGTTCTTCACCACGCTGCGCGAGCCGTCGGTGTACTGGTCGCCGTACTTGACGTCGCCCTCGGCCTGCTCGACGCGGACCATCGCCCAGTCGGCCTCCAGTTCGTCGGCCATGATCTGCGGCAGGGACGTTCGAACGCCCTGGCCCATCTCGGAGCGGTGCGAGATCAGCGTGACGACGCCGTCCGGGCTCAGCTTGATGAAGACGTTGGGGGCAAAGTCCGCCGTGGCGCCGGGGGCGGCCCAGACCGGACCGCTGGGCGCCACGGCCGTGCCGAGCACGAGGGAGCCTGCCGCGAGGCCGGTCGTCTGGAGAAAGCCGCGCCGGCTGACGTTCAGGATCTTGGTCATCACCCGGCCTCCGCCACCTGCTTGATCGCCGCAAAGATGCGGCCGTACGTGCCGCAGCGGCAGATGTTGCCCGCCATCGCGTCCCGGATCGCGTCGTCCGAGGGGTTGGGCGCGTCGGCGAGGAGCGAGGCCGCCTGCATGATCTGCCCGCTCTGGCAGTAGCCGCACTGCGGCACGTCGTGCTCGGCCCAGGCGGCCTGGAGCGGGTGGTCGCCCTCGGGCCCGGCCAAGCCCTCGATCGTGGTGATCTCGGCGCCGTCCAGACTGCCGACCGGCAGGCCGCAGGAGCGCGCCGCGACGCCGTCGATATGGACGGTGCAGGCGCCGCACTGCTGGATGCCGCAGCCGTACTTGGTGCCGGTGAGGCCGATGACGTCGCGAACGACCCACAAGAGCGGCATGTCGTCCGGCACGTCGACCTCGTGCGTCGTGCCGTTGACTTCGAGAACGATCGGCATGGTGCTTCCCTTCGCGACCCGCCAGGTCCGCCACGGGCTATGGGATAGCATCGTATGCTTCCAAAGCGTCGGCGACCATCCCTTTGATCCGGGTATCGCGTCGATGGCGGCTGACCGCGGCCGCCGCGTCTGCTATCCCGCCGCGGGTCCAAGCCAACGGGAGCGCGCGCGACGATGGGCAAGACATTCGCCGGCAATTACTTCGAGGACTTCGAACTGGGTCAGACGCTCACGCACGCGACGCCGCGCAGCTTGAGCGAGGGCGACGCGGCGCTCTACGCCGCCCTCACCGGCTCGCGCTACGCCCAGACCTCGGCCGCGACCGTCGCGCGCGGCAACGGGCTGCCGGCCCTGCCGATCGACGACCTGCTCGCCTTTCACACCGTGTTCGGCAAGACGGTGCCCGACGTCTCGCTCAACGCCGTCGCCAACCTCGGCTACGCCGACGGGCGGTTCTTGAGCCTCGTCTACCCGGGCGACACGCTGCGCGCGACCTCGAAGGTGATCGGATTGAAGGAGACCTCGTCCGGCCGGACCGGCATCGTCTACGTCCGCACCGAGGGGACCAGGGCTGACGGCGACCCGGTCGTCGATTACGTCCGCTGGGTAATGGTCAACAAGCGCGACGCGGGCACCAGGACGGGGGCCGACACCGTGCCGGACCTGCCGGCGGCGGTGGCGGCCGGGCGGCTCGTCGTGCCGGAGGGCCTAGTCGCGAGGGACGTCGACCCCGCCCTCACCGGCAGCGGCGACTTCTTCGAGGACTACGAGGTCGGCGAGAAGATCGACCACGTCGACGGCATGAGCGTCACCGAGACCGACCACCGCCTCGCGACGCGCCTCTATCAGAACACGGCCAGGGTCCACTTCAACGAGCACGCCGAGCGGGGGGGCAGGTTGGGGCGGACGATCGTCTACGGCGGCGTCGTCATCTCGATCGCCAAGGCGCTCGCCTTCAACGGGCTCGGCAACATGCTGCACCTGCTCGGCATCAACGCCGGCGCGCACGCCAACCCCTGCACCGCCGGCGACACGGTCTACGCGTGGTCGGAAGTCCTCGACAAGGCGGATCTGGGGGACCGCGCCGACGTCGGCGCGCTGCGTCTCCGCCTCGTCGCCTTGAAGGACGCGCCGGCCGGCGGCTTCCCCCTCAAGGGCGACGACGGCAAGTACCGGCCCGAGGTCCTGCTCGACTTCGACTACTGGGGCTTGTTTCCGAAGCGCGCGGCCCGGTCAGCCGGTTGAAGCGGCCGGTTTTGTCGTCGTCGCGCAAGCGGGGCTCCACCTCTGGTGCTTGAGTGGCGGGGATCGTGCTCGGGCGTTGAAGAGAATTGGGGGAAACCATGACAACGATCCTAGACCGGCGGGTCGGCGCGCCGCACCCCGGCCGGGGCGGGCGCGGGCGGGCGACGGCGCGGGGGCGGCAGGCGAGCGTCGAGGGGCTGGCGGCGGTCGGCGGGCTGATCGGGGCAGGGCCGCACCGGCCGGACCTGCTGATCGAGCACCTGCACCGGGTCCAAGACCGCTTCGGCTCGATCTCGGCCGACCACGTCGCCGCCTTGGCAGAGCACATGCGGATGGCGCAGGCCGAGGTCTACGAGGTCGCCACCTTCTACGCCCACTTCGACGTCTTGAGGCAGGGCGAGGCGCCGCCGCCCGAGCGCACCGTGCGGGTCTGCGAGAGCCTGACCTGCGCCATGTTCGGCGCCGGGCGGCTCTACGACGCCCTGCAGGGCGGGCTCGACCCGGCCGAGGTCCGCGTGCTCAAGGCGCCCTGCATGGGCTTTTGCGACCGGGCGCCGGCCGTGGCGCTCGACCAGTTCCACCTGCAAGCCGAGGGCGGCCTCGCCAGCGTCCGTGACGCGATCGGGCAAGGCCGGGGCGGGCCGGAGGTCCCCGTCTACCCCGACCTCGCCGCCTACCGGGCCAAGGGCGGCTATGAGCAGCTTGAGCGCTGCCGCTCGGGCGAGATCAGCTTCGAGCGGGTCGCCGAGACCTTGAGCGAGGCCGGGCTGCGCGGCCTGGGCGGGGCCGGCTTTCCGACCGGGCGCAAGTGGGGCTTGGTGCGCTCGCAGCCCGGGCCGCGCCACGCCTGCATCAACGCGGACGAGGGCGAGCCCGGCACGTTCAAGGACCGCTACTACCTCTCGGCCGAGCCGCACCGCTTCTTGGAGGGTGCTTTGATCGCGGCCTGGGCGGTCGAGGCCGAGCGCCTGTGGATCTACCTGCGCGACGAGTATCCGGGCATCAACCGCGTGCTCGGCGCCGAGGTCGCAGCGTTGGAGGCGGCCGGCATCGTCGATCCGGGCTACGTCGTGCTGCGCCGCGGCGCCGGGGCCTACATCTGCGGCGAGGAGAGCGCGATGATCGAGAGCCTGGAGGGCAAGCGCGGCCTGCCCCGGCACCGCCCGCCCTACGTCGCGCAAAAGGGCCTGTTCGGCCGGCCGACCTTGGTCAACAACGTCGAGACGGTCTACTGGGTGCCCTCGATCCTGGAGCGGGGCGCCGCTTGGTTCGCCGAGCAGGGCACGCGCGGCTACAAGGGGATGCGCTCCTACTCGGTCTCGGGCCGGGTCAAGAAGCCGGGCGTGCTCCTGGCGCCGGCCGGCTCGACGGTGGCGGACCTGATCGGGCAGGCCGGCGGGATGATCGACGGGCACGAATTCCGCGCCTACCTGCCCGGCGGCGCTTCGGGCGGCATCCTGCCGGCGTCGATGGCCGACCTGCCGCTGGAGTTCGGCGAACTGGAAAAGCACGGCGGCTTCGTCGGCAGCCACGCCGTCGTCGTGCTGTCCGACCAGGACGACCTCAAGGCCGCCGTGCTCAACCTGATGCGCTTCTTCGAGGACGAGAGCTGCGGCCAGTGCACGCCCTGCCGCGCCGGCACCGAGAAAGCCGCCAAGCTGATCGCGCGCGACGCCTGGGACGAGCCCCTGCTCCTCGAACTGGCCCAAGCCATGGCCGACGCCTCCATCTGCGGCCTCGGCCAAGCCGCCACCAACCCCATCAAGAGCTACTTGCGGTTTCTCAAAACCTGATGCGGCGTCTGTTCAAGGGCTGCCGCGTCCTGGCGACGATGGACGAGGCCTTGGGCGAGGACGGACGCCTCTGGGCGAGGACGGACGCCTCTGGGCGAGGACGGACGCCTCTGGGCGAGGACGGACGCCTCACGGTGCTCGACGCGCCGAAGCTGGTCGAGAGGCATAATTTGATTGGCTCTAGGGTTGATCTGAACGCTTCGCGTTGCGCTCGCCGCGCCGGCTTTTTTCCTTCTTTTTGCTACTCGTCGTCGGGAATCGGCCCTCGGCGGTGCGGCTAATCTCCTACGTTAACACTGGCAAAAAACGCGGCGAGCGCACGCGAAGCGTTCACAACCGCTTCAACCAGAACACCATCGGCTTTTCCGTCTCGTCGTCCTCGCCCAAGTCCTTCCAAGCGAAAGTGGTCTGCATATCGTCCCTCCGCTCGTAGCCGCGCTTCTGCCAGAAGGCGTCGAGCGGGCGGTAGCCCTCGGGCTTGGCCGGGTGGTCGTTCGGGCGGACGACGGCGCAAAAGGCGGTGGTCGAGCAGCCGAGGTCGCGGGCGTGCGCCTCGCGCAGGTCGAAGAAGCGGTGCCCGAGGCCCCGCCCGCGATAGTCGGGGCGCAGGACCGATTCGGCGCAGTAGAACACCGTCTCCGGGTCGATGCCGCGCTCGACGAAGGGGCGGACGAAGGCGTCGTGCTCGGCGGTGAGCGGCGTGCCGGTCGCGGCGCCGACGACGCTATCGCCGTCCTTCGCCGCGACGATGACGCTCCTCGGGTGCGCGGCGAACTTGGCGAGGTAGCGCTCCTCGTAAGCCCTGTCGCCGTCGTAGAGGTAGGGAAATGCGCGAAAGACCCCGATGCGCAAGTCGGCCACGGCCGGGAGCGCGTCTTGCAGCGCGTCGCCGGTGAGCGGGGCGACGTCGAGCGTCACGACCCGCCCTCCACCTGCCGCAGCCAATCTTTCAGGTTGTAGTAGGTCGTGATGCGGGTGATCTTGCCTTCCTCGATCGTCATGAAGCTGCCGGCCGGTAGTTCGTACGTCTGGCCCCGCGCCTCGGGCAGGCCGGCGTCGGTCTTGGCGTAGGTGCCCTTGACGGTGAACTCGGCCGCGGCGCGCGCCCCGTCCTCGCCCGCCATGACGACGACGTCGCCGAGCCGCTCGCGATAGCAGCGGTCCATGTGGGCGAGGAACTCGCGGAACTTCGCCAGCCCCACCCGCACGTCGCCCTGGTTGACGTGGTGGTGCACGTCCTCGTGCAGCCGGGACACCATGCCCTCCCGGTCGCCGGCGTTGAACGCCGCGAAATAATCCCGCACCAAAGCCTCGGTCGCCCCGCGCGTCATCCTCGTCTCCCCCGTTCTGCGAGGGGCTTAGCAAATGCCGCAAGCCTCGGGTAGGTCTGCTGAACGCTTCGCGTGCGCTAGGCGCGCGGCCTTTTTCTCTTCTTTTTTGCTACTTGTCGCCGAAGATTGGCTTCAACGCCCGAGCCAGCCCCGGCCAAAGTTGCGAAAAAGAGAAAAAGAAGACCGCGCGTCAGCGCACGCGCAGCGTTCACCGCGTCGTCAGCTTGATCTCGATCCGGCGGTTGCGGCGGTAGGCTTCGGGCGTGTCGGCCTCGTCGAGCGGCTGGAAGGAGCCGAAGGCGCGCGCGGCGAGGCGTTCGGGCGGCAGGCCCTGCTCGATCAGGAACTGCGTCACCGAGATGGCGCGCGCCGCCGACAGTTCCCAGTTCGAGGGAAAGCGCTCGGTGTTGATCGGCACCCGGTCGGTGTGGCCGTCGACCTGGAGGACCCAAGGCAGGTCGTCCGGGATGTCGGCGACCAGCGACTTGAAGGTCTGGGCGAGGGCGGCGAGCTGGCCGCTGCCGCCGAACTCGATCTCGGCCTCGCCGGTGTTGAACAGGACCTCGGACTGGAAGACGAAGCGGTCGCCGACGATGCGCACGTCCTCGCGCTCGCCCAGAACCTGCCGCAGCTTGCCGAAGAACTCCGAGCGGGCTTGGCTGAGTTCGGTGACCTTGTCGGCGAGGGCAGCGTCCAGCCGCCCGCCGAGATCGGCGATCTCGGTGTCGCGCTCGGTGAGCGCCGTCGCCTGGGCCGCGACCTCGGCTTCGAGCGTCCGCCGCAGCGTCCGCAGCGAGGCGACGTCCTGCTGCAGGTTGGCCAGTTCCGCCAGCTTGGCCTCCAGGGTCTCCTTGCCCGCGGCGAACGTCTGCCGCGCCGCGTCGAGCGCCGCCTCCAGCCGGGCGGCGTTGGCTTCAAGCTCCTCCGCCCGCGCGTCGCCCGCCTCGACCCGCGCCTGCGCCGCGTCCAGGGCGCGCCGCAGCCGCGCCTCCTCGTCCTCGAAGCGTCGTGCCAGCGCGACGGCGGCGTCGCGGTCGGCCTCGGCCCGCGACAGGCCCGCCAGCGCGTCGTCGCGGTCGGCACCGGTCGCGCGCAAATCGGCGGCGAGGCGGTCGGCGTCGAGGCGAAGATCGCCGGCAACCGTCCGCTCGCGGTCGAGCAGGCGGTTCAGGTCGAGCACGTCGCCTTCGAGCTTGTCCACGGCGGCACTCTGGCCCTCCAGCATCCGGCCGAGGAAGAACTGCGCCAGGACGAAGACGACCAGCATGAAGATGATGACCATGAGCAGCGTCGAGAGCGCGTCGACGAAGCCCGGCCAAGCGTCCGGGGCGGCGCGGTAGCGGCGGGCGCGGGCCATCTTTAGGCTTCCCTCGGCATCGGCGGGCGCAAGGGGTCAGCCCCGCACCGGCTGGCGCTGCGGCTGCTGCGGTTCGGGCGTCGGCGGCGGCGGCTCTTCGGCCAGGATCGCGATCGTTCGGCTCAGTTGGCGGATCTCGCCGCGCAGCTCGCGCACGCCCTCCTCGCGGCCGCGGCCGGCCTCGTCGATCAACCGCTCCAGCTTGGCGTCGATCGTGCGCAGGTGCTCGCCGGCGGCGCCGCCGCTGCGCAGGGCGTCGATCATGCGCCGCATCGCCTCGCGGTCGTCGCCGAGCGCGTCGGCGAGGTTGCCGAGGCGCTCGTTCAGGGCGTTGAGGGTGCCGTTCAGCCGCGCCCGGTCGTCCTCGCCGCGCTGCACGCTCAAGCGCAGGTGCTCCAAGTTCTCGGCCGTCTGCTGCAGCATGGCGGCGAGGAAGGCGGGGGGGGCCGCACCGCCCTCGCCGCCCGGCGCCTCGACGTTCGAGTGGCGCGTCAGGGTCGAGAGCCACTCCTCGGTGTCGTTGTAAAAGGCGTTCTGGGCTTGGCTCGCCTGCAAGTCGATGAAGCCGAGGATCAAGGAGCCGGCGAGCCCGAAGAGCGACGAGCTGAACGCCGTGCCCATGCCCGAGATCGGTGCCGCGAGCCCCGTCTTCAGGCTATCGAACATCAAGGCCATGTCGTCGCCGACGAGGGTGAGGTCGTTCAAGACCAAGCCGACGGCGTTGATGGTCTCGATCAAGCCCCAGAACGTGCCGAGCAAGCCTAAGAAGATCAACAACCCGGTCTGGTAGCGGGTGATGTCGCGGGTCTCGTCCATCCTCGCACTGATGCTGTCGAGGAAATGCCGCATCGACAAGGAGGACAAGGACGCCCGCCCGCGCCGCTCGCGCTCGCCCAACGCCGCCGCCACGGGGGCCAGGAGCCGCGGCGGGTCCTGGACGGAGAAGCCGGGGCCGGAGGTGCGAAACGACTCGACCCAGCGGACTTCGGGGCGCAGCGTCAGGATGCGCCGAAGGGCGTAGGCGATGCCGAGCAGGAGAACGCCCAAGATCAGGCCGTTCAGGGCCGGGTTGTGCATGAAGGCCCGCAGCAGGATCGGGTAGACGAGCGCCACCACGATCCCGACGAGCAGCAGGAACAAGAACACGCGGGTGACGTAGCGCTGGGGATTGGTCATCGGCTCCAAGACCGCACGATCGACGGGGGCGTTCACCCTCGGTTGCAAGAAACGCCGTCCACTTCTAGCAAAAGAAGTTAAACGACCGCTTAACGCATACCCCTTGTGGCCCCCCGGCCGCAACGATGACGAGGATCGGGCGTTTGTCTTCCAGTCGATGCAGATCAAAGGAATCGAGAGGAACACGCCGTCATGCAAGCCATCAGCCTGGAGAGCGTCTGTCGGATCGTCCTGCGGGCGCGCTCGTTCGACGCCGACATGCCGCTCGACGCCAACGAGGTCGAGGACGACCTGCCGGGTGCCGGCCACGCCCCCTACGACATGCTGGAGCCCGACGACGACGAGCCGCGCGAGAGCACGGCGGAGGGGGAGATCCGCGAGTTCGTCGACGCGATGAACGTCGACGAGCGGGCGGAGCTGGTGGCGCTCGTCTGGGTCGGCCGCGGCAGCTACGCGCGCGAGGAGTGGGCCGAGGCGGTGCAGCTCGCCCGCCAGGAGCACGGCGGGCGCACGGCCGACTACCTGCTCGACATGCCGGTCCTCGCCGACTACCTCGAAGAAGGGCTGGCGGCGTTCGATCTGAGCTGCGCGGACGCGTAACCCTTTGCAACCGAGGCGTATGTCGGGCGTTTGCTGCGGGCACGACGGGCAAGCCCCTTAAATTATGAGGAATATCCGTGAAGCTTCTTCCTCTCGCCGCGCTGCTGACCCTGGCCGCGACCCCTGCCCTGGCGCAGGACGCCGCCGACAACACTCAGGGCGGCCCCGCCTCGGGCTACGAGGTCAAGGCGGCGCAAGATCAGGTGCCGCTCGCCAAGGGTCTGCGGCGGACCTCGAACCAAGCCCTGCAGGCGACGGTCTACGAGTTGACCGAACTGCAGCACCGCGACCACCAAGCGCACTGGAACGTCACCGGCCCCCTCTTCTACAGCCTGCACAACATGCTCGAACACTTCTACGAGGAGGCGTTCGCCATGATCGACACCGTGGCCGAGCGGCAGCGCTCGCTCGCCTCGCCCTCGGACAGCCGGCCCAAGGCGGTGGCCGAGAACGCGGGCTTGAGCGACTTCCCGGCCGGGCTGATGCGCGACAAGGAGGTGTTGCAGCAGTTGGCGAAGGACTACGTCACCGTTTCCAAACGGCTTTACGACCGGATCGAGGCGGCGAAGGACGATCCGCCGACGCAGGACACGCTGATCGACGTCGCAAGGATGGTCGATAAGCATTCGTGGATGCTGCGCGCCCACATGCTCTAAGACGTTTACTCGGCCGCCTTGGCGGTGCTGGACGGGCGGGTCAGCGGTTCGGGACGCACGAGGTATTTGTCGCGTCCGGCGTAGAGCCCGCCCGTCAATTGGTCTTGCAAGCGCTGCATGTCGCGCCGCCGCACCTCGCCCTCGATCGCGACCGCCTCGTCCCGGTCGATGCCGAGCGCGACGAGCGCCTCGCGGCCGAGCGACAGGGCGGACCCGAAGGTCTCGCGCACCTGCGCGTCGACGCCCTTCGACAGCAGGTCGAGGGCGTGGCGGCGGTCGTAGGCGCGGGCGACGACGCTCGTGTCAGGGTACTCCGACTTGATGAGTTCAACCATATGCGCCTGCGCCTCGCGATCGTCGGCGCACAAGACCACGAGCCCGACCCGCTCGATGCCGGCCGCGCGCAAGACGTCGAGGCGGGTGCCGTCGCCGTAGTAGACGCGCGTGCCGAAGCGGCCGGCCTCCTCGATCCGCTCGGGGTCGCTGTCGATGATCGTAACCGGCACGTTGCCCGCCAGGAGCACCTGCGTGGCGAGTTGGCCGAAGCGGCCGAAGCCGACGACGAGCGCCTCGCCGTCGGCGTCGGAGAAGTCGTCGGCGCCCTCGGGCACGGGCTTCTCCTCGCGGCACAAGAGGCGTGGGCCCAAGCGCACGAGGAACGGCGTCGTCGCCATCGACAGGGTGACGAGGGCGATCAGGAGGGACGAGTGCTCCTGCTGCATCACGCCGGCCGCGACGGCGGTCGAGAACAGGACGAAGCCGAACTCGCCGCCCTGCGCCAGGATCAGGCCCGTGCGCACCGCCGTGTTGTGATCGCTGCCGAAGGCGCGGGCGAGGCCGTAGAGGATGAGCGCCTTCAAGGTGACGAGGCTGCAAAGGGCCGCCAGAAGGGGCAGCGCGTTGGCGAGCACCACGCCGAGGTCGACGCTCATGCCGACCGACATGAAGAACAAGCCGAGCAGGATGCCGCGAAACGGTTCGATGTCGGCCTCAAGCTCGTGGCGGTAGTTGGATTCGGCGAGCAGGATGCCGGCGAGGAAGGCGCCCAAGGCCATCGACAGGCCGACGAGCGCCATCAGGCTGGCGGCACCGATGACGACGAACAATGCTGCGGCCGTCATGATCTCGCGCGCACCGGCGCGGGCGAGCAGGCGGAACATCGGGTTGAGCAGGTAGCGGCCGGCGAGGATGACGAGCGCCACGGCGCCGACGGCAAGCGCGATCTGCTGCCAGAGCGGTGCCGCGCCCTCGTCCGTGATCGGCGAGAGAAAGGCGACGACGCCCAAGAGCGGCACGATAGCGAGATCTTGCATCAGCAGGATGGCGAATGCCTTTTGCCCGTGCGGCCGGCGCATCTCGCCCCGCTCTTCGAGCATCTGCATGACGAACGCGGTCGAGGACAAGGCGAGGCCGAGGCCGGCCACGAGCGCCGCCTGCCAGGGGCGGCCGACGACGAGGAGCGGGTAGAGCATCAAGGCGAGGCCGCTGATAATGATCTGCGCCGAGCCGAGGCCGAAGATGTCGCGCCGCATCTGCCACAGCCGCGACAGGTTCAGCTCAAGGCCGATGACGAAGAGGAGAAGGACGACGCCGAGTTCGGCGACCTGCATCACCGCCTCGGGCTCGCGAAACAGCCCGAGCAGCGAGGGGCCGATGACGATGCCGGCCGCGAGATAGCCGAGGACCGAGCCCAGCCCCAAGCGCTTGAATAAGGGCACGGCGACGACGGCAGCGCCTAAGAGTACGATCGCCTCCAGGAATATCAGCGTCTGGTGGTCCGTTTCCACGGGCTTCTCCCCCTCGTTGCTTCGGGCGGTACTTAGCGCGCCCGGCGGCGATGCACAGGCGCGGCCGTGGGCGTTCCCTCTGGCGCACATAACTATATAGTATGCTATATGAAGGTCGTGTTCGACACGGACGTGGTGATTGCCGCCATGCGCAGCCCGACCGGGGCGGCGGCCCGGTTGCTCGGGCTCGCCGCGACGGGTTCTTTAGTGTCAATCATCACCACGACGCTCGTCGTCCAGTATGAGGAGGTTTGCCGTCGCCCTCAGCACATGGCGGCGGCCGGTTACGCTGCCGATCAGGTCGAGACGTTCTTGGACGCCCTTATCGGCCGATCGCTTGAGGTAGAGCCTACGTTCTCGTGGCGCCCGCTCGTGCGCGATCCGGGCGACGAGATGGTGATGCAAGCCGCCCTTGCCGGGGGTGCGGCGGCAATCGTCACCTTCAACGTGCGCGACTTCGGCAACGCCCCCGCCCGGTTCGGTATCGGGCTTTTTCGCCCCGGTGATCTGCTCAGGAGGTTGCGAACGTGACGACGAAGACGGGCAACTACGCCCTGAAGCTGCCGCTGTCCATCAAAGCGGCGGCGGAGAAGTTGGCCAAAGAGGAAGGCGTTTCGCTCAATCAGTTCATCTTGGCCGCCGTCGCCAAGGAAGTCGGCGCGGCCGACGCGATCAGGCGGCGGATACAAGAGCGGCGCGAGCGGGCCGATGTCGATGCGCTCTTGCGCCTGTTGAACCGCGAAGGCGGCGAACCCCCACGCGAAGGTGACGAACTGCCCGAAGGCTGGACCGACGACGACACCCGACGCCTCTTAGAGGGCGGGCCGTTACGCCTTAACGACAGATGATGCCCGTCCGTTGGTCGAGATATGCAAACAGGTACGATGTGGCACATCGCGCGCGAGAACGACCGCTCACGTCTCAGGCAACGTCTTCCGGCGTCTCGCCGCCAAATCCCCGCGTCGTCGCCCAGCCGTCCGGGTAGCGTGCGGCGACGAAATGGAGCCCGTCGCTCGGTGCCGTCGGCCCGGCCGCCCTGCGGTCGCGGGCGTTGAGGGCTTTGAGCGCGAAGTCGGGCGCCGCCCTGCCCTCGCCGATCAGCTTCAAGGTGCCGACGAGGTTGCGCACCTGGTGGTGCAGGAAGGACGGGGCGGCGGCGCGGACCGCGATCGACGGCCCGTCCGCGCGCACGTCGAGCCGGGTCAAGGTCTTGACCGGGCTCGCGGCTTGGCAGGCGGCGGCGCGGTAGCTGGTGAAGTCGTGCTTGCCGACGAGCGCCGCCGCCGCCGCTTGCATCGCCCCCGGATCGAGCGGCACGGCGACGTGCCAGACCCGCCCCGCCGCCAGGGCCGGCGGGGCGCGGCGGTTGAGGATGCGGTAGACGTAGGCCCGCGCCCGCGCCGAGAACCGGGCGTGAAACGCCGGCGCCGCCGCCTCGGCCGCGAGCACGACGACCGGCAACGGCCGCAGGTAATGGTTCAGCCCGCCTTGCAGCCGCTCCGGCGCGAAGTCGCGCACCAGATCGACGTGGACCGGCATCGCCAGGGCGTGCACCCCGGCGTCGGTGCGCCCCGCCGCCGACACGACCGCCGTCTCGCCGGTCAGCCCCGCCAGCGCCGCCTCCAACGCCGCCTGCACCGACGCCCCGTTCGCCTGCCGCTGCCAACCAACGAACGGCCGACCGTCATATTCGAGGAGCAGGCGAAAACGGGGCATTAACAGGGGGTTCCAGGGAGAGGTGAACGCTTCGCGTGCGCTGCCGCGCGGGCTTTTCTCTTCTTTCTTTTTTGTAACTTTGGCCGGGGCTAGCCCGAGCATTCGGGCCAAGTTCGAGAACAATTAGCAAAAAAGAGAAAAAGAAGGCCGCGCGCCCAGCGCACGCGAAGCGTTCAACCAAACACCGTATCGTCCGGCAGACCCCACCCGCGGACGAGCTCGTCGGCCGGCATTGCCCGTCGCCCCTGCCGCTGCGCGACGAGGATTTTCAAGGCGCCCTCGCCCGCGGCGACGACGAGCGGGCGGCCGATCCGGGCGCCGGGGTCGCCCCTGCCCGGCACGGCCAGGGCCTCGCGCACGACCAGCCGCTCGCCGGCGGCCTCCAGCCAAGCGCCCGGCCGCGGGGCGAAGGCGCGCACGGTCCGGGCCAGCGCCCCGGCCGGAAGGTTCAGGTCCAGCCGCGCCTCGGCCTTGTCGATCTTGCGGGCGTAGGCGACGCCGTCCTCGGGCTGCGGCGTGCCCTTCAGGCTCCCGTCGCGCAGGCCGCGCAGGAACGGTTCGAGCGCGTCGGCGGCGAGGACGGCCAAGCGGTCGTGCAGGTCGCCCGCGGTCTCGGCAGCACCGATCAGGGTCCGGCGCTCGACGAAGACGGGGCCCGTATCCAGCCCCTCCTCCATCCGAAAGACCGCGACCCCGGTCTCGGCGTCGCCGGCCAGGATCGCGCGCTGGATCGGCGCCGCCCCGCGCCAGCGCGGCAGGATCGAGGCGTGCAGGTTGAAGCAGCCGCGCAGAGGGGCGTCGAGGACGGGCTTGGGCAGCAAGAGGCCGTACGAGGCGACGACGGCGAGTTCCGGCCGCAGCGCCGCGAACGCCGTCCGCTCGGCCGCGTCCTTCAAGCTGCGCGGCGTGCGGACCTCGACCCCGAACCGCTCGGCCGCGAGGTGGACGGGGGTCTTCTGCGCGCGGTGCCCCCGCCCCGCCGGGCGCGGCGGCTGGGTGTAGACGGCGGCGATCGTCTCGCCCAGGCCGTGCAGCCGTTTGAGCGCCGGCACGGCGAACGGGCTCGTGCCCATGAAGACGATCTTGCCCGCCATCTACCCCGCCTGCCGGCGGCGCTTGGCGAGCTTGCGCAGGATCATGTTGCGCTTGAGGACCGAGAGGTGGTCGGTGAACAGGACGCCGTCCAGGTGGTCGATCTCGTGCTGCAGGCAGCGGGCCATCAGCCCGTCGGCCTCGATCTCGCGGGCCTGTCCCTGCTCGTCCCGATAGGCGACCTTGACGGCGGTCGGCCGGTGCACGTCGCCGAACTGGCCGGGCAGGCTGAGGCAGCCCTCCTCGGCGGTCTCGGCCGCACTCGAGCGCCAGACGATCTCAGGATTGACGAGGTAGATCGGGGCTTTCGGCCCCTCCTCGGGCGTGACGTCGACGACGACGACGCGGCGGGGCACACCCACCTGCGGTGCGGCGAGGCCGATGCCGGGGGCCTTGTACATCGTCGCCAGCATGTCGGCCATCAGGTCGCGCAGCCCGTCGTCGACCTCGGCGACGGGCTCGGCGGTCTGCTTCAGGCGGGGATCGGGGACTTCGAGGATCGGTAATAGGCGTGGCTCGGTCATGTTCTCGCGCGTCGCGTTAAATTTCGTCCCTCAAGTGGCTCTACCGGCCCGACGAATCAAGCGACCGGCTGGCGCGCGCGCAGGGCCGCCTCCAGCGTGCCCTCGTCGAGGTAATTGAGTTCGCCGCCGACCGGCACGCCCTGCGCCAGCCGCGTCACCTTGCGGCCTAGCGGCGCCAAGCGTTCGGCGAGGTAGTGCGCCGTCGTCTGGCCCTCGACCGTCGAGCCCAGCGCCAGGACGATCTCCAGCCCGTCGACGTCCCGCGCCCGCTCGATCAGGGGTGCCACGCGCAGTTCCTCCGGCCCGCGGCCGTCGAGCGCCGAGAGCGTGCCGCCCAGCACGTGGTAGCGGCCGCGATAGGTGCCCGAGCGCTCCAGGGCCCAGAGGTCCTCGACCTCCTGCACGACGCAGATCAAGGCGTCGTCGCGCTCAAGGTCGCGGCAGACGGCGCAGGGGTCGCCCGCATCGAGGTTGCCGCAGACGTGGCAGGGGTGGACCTTATCGGCGCAGGCGCGCAGCGCCTCGATCAGCGGTGCGGCCATCGTGTCCGGCCGCTTCAGCAAGGCGAGCGCCGCCTTTTGCGCCGAGCGCGGCCCGAAGCCCGGCAGGCGCCCCAGCAGCCGGACGAGGCGCTCGATCTCGACCGAGGCCACGGCCTAGAACGGCAGCTTCATGCCGGGCGGCAGCGGCATGCCGCCGGTAATCTTGCCCATCTCGGCCTGGACGTACTCCTCGACCCTGGCCTTGGCGGCGTTGGTCGCGGCGACGATCAGGTCTTCGAGCGTCTCGACGTCGTCGGGATCGACGAGGCTCTTGTCGAGCTTGATGCGGCGCATCTCGCCCTTGCCGTTCAAAGTGACGCTGACCATGCCGGCGCCGGCCTGCCCCTCCATCTCGGTCTCGGCGAGTTGGGCTTGCATCTCCTGGACGCGGCCTTGCAGCTTTTGCGCCTCTTTGAGCATGTTGCCGAGGTTCTTCATCGCTCTCTCACAGTTTCGGTGGTTGCGCGGCGGACTTCAACGAGCTTGGCGCCGGGATACGCCGCCAAGATTGCCTGGATCGCGGGGTCATCGTCGAGGCTCGCCTTCTGCGCCTCGGCCTCGGCCCGCTCCTGCTCGGCCAGCGTCGGCGCCCCCTCCTCGCGCCCGAGCACGACGACCCAGCGCTTGGAGAACAGCTTGAAGAGGGCATCGTTCAATCTGGTCGCGATGTCGCTCGGCAGGCCCTCGTCGAGGCGAAGCTCGACGCGCCCGGGCTGGTAGGCGATCAGGCGCGCGCCCTGGACCAACTCCGCCGCCAGGACCGGCTGCGACGCGCGCAGCCGCTCGACGAGGTCGCGAAACGTCGCCGGCGCCGCCTCGGGCTCCGGGCGCGGAGCCGGCATCGGCGCGACGGCCTCGGCCAGTGCGCCCCGGCCGTTGGTCGCGCGCGGGGCGGGCACCCCGACATTGCCAACCTCGCCGCGCAGCATAGCGACGATCTCGCCCGGCGGCGGCAGGTCGGCCATCGTCGCCAGGCGCAACAGCACCATCTCGGCGGCGGCCCTGGCGTCGGGCGCGGCGCGAACGTCGCCGAGGCCCTTCAAGAGGACCGACCACGCCCGGTTCAAGGTGGCAAGGCCGAGGCGCTTCGCCATCTCAGCGCCGCGCGCTGCCAGTTCCGGACGGGCGGCGAAGGCCGAGGCGGCGGCGCGATCGAGGCGCAGGCACGAGAGCCAGTGCGCGATCTCCAGCAAGTCGCCGAGCACGGCGGCGGGATCGGCGCCCTTGGCCCAGAGATCGCCGAAACGGCCGAGCGCCGTCCTCGCCTCGCCCGCCATCAGGTCGTCGAACAGATCCAGCGTCGCCGTCCGGTCGCCCAGGCCCAGCATGGCCGCGACGCCGGCGGCGTCGACGCGGCCGCCGCCGATCGCGATCGCCTGATCGAGGAGCGAGAGCGCGTCGCGCACCGAGCCCTCGGCGGCGCCGGCGACGAGCGTCAGCGCCTCGTCCTCGGCCCCGATGCCTTCGGTGCCGCAGATCCGGCGCAGGTGGCCCTGCAGCACCTCCGGCTCGACGCGCCTCAAGTCGAAGCGCTGGCAGCGCGAGAGCACCGTCACCGGCACCTTGCGCGCCTCGGTCGTGGCGAAGACGAACTTGGCGTGCGGGGGGGGCTCCTCGATCGTCTTGAGCAGGGCGTTGAACGCCTTCTCCGAGAGCATGTGGATCTCGTCGATGACGTAGACCTTGTAGCGCGACGCGCTCGGCGCGTAGCGCACCCCCTCGATCAGCTCGACGACGTCGTCCTTGCCGGTGTGCGAGGCGGCGTCCATCTCGATCACGTCGAGCGAGCGCTCGCCTTGAATGGCGACGCAGGACGGGCAGGCGCCGCACGGCTCGGGCGTCGGGCCGCCGCCCCCCGTGCAGTTCAAGCCCTTGGCGATGATCCGCGCCGTCGTCGTCTTGCCGACGCCGCGGATGCCGCAGAGCAGGTAGGCGTGCGCGATCCGGCCGCTCGCGATCGCGTTGTTGAGGGTGCGGACCAGCGCGTCCTGACCGACCAGCTCCGAGAGCCTGGTCGGGCGGTACGCCCTGGCGAGGACGCGATAGGGGGCACTCGGGTCGGGCAAGAGCTGCACCGCTGGCAATTGTCGCCCGACGGGCGGGGGCGGGAGACCGGCGCGCGACCCGAAACCGGACCACTGCGGCTGCTTCCTTCCGGACCTGACCGGGTTCGCGGAGGGTTTCGTCCGCGACCGATCTCCCAAAGGCACATATCGGCGTTTCGGCCGGCTTGCGCAAGGGTGCCGGATCGGCGACAAGCCGGTGACATCATGCCGATCAACCCGCCCCCGCACACCTACGGCGCCGCCTTCGACCGCGCGGCCGAGAAGCGCAAGGACGCGGCCTGGCTCGAAGCCGCGATCCGCGATCCCGCCGCGCGCATCGTGCCGCTCGACGGCGTGCGGCCCCTGATCCTGGAGACCGACGCCGGCCCCTGCGCCAGGCTGACGACGGCCGAGCGGCTGCCGATATCGGCGCTTTGCGACGCCCTGTTCCTCGGCATCGAGGCCGGCCGGCCCTACTTCGCCCTCGAATTGGGCGAGACTCCCCTTGTCGACCTCGGCCTCGACGACGCCGCCTTCACCGAACTGCGCGCGGTCAGGGGCGCCTTGCCGCCGATCGAGGCCGCCCTGCTCGCCTTCGCCCGGGCACTCGCGCACTGGCACCTGCGCCACCGCTACTGCGGTGCTTGCGGCCAGGAGACGGTCCGCGCCCAAGGCGGGCACGTCCGCCACTGCGACGGCTGCGGCCTCGACACCTTCCCGCGCACCGACCCCGCCATCATCGTCCTGGTCCACCACGGCGATCGCTGCCTGCTCGGCCGCAGCCCCCGCTTCCCGCCCGAGATGTTCTCGACGCTCGCCGGCTTCGTCGAGCCGGGCGAGGGCCTGGAGGCCTGCGTCAAGCGCGAGGTCTTCGAGGAGGTCGGCGTCGAGGTCGACGAGATCGTCTACGCCTCGTCGCAGCCCTGGCCGTTCCCGCAATCCTTGATGCTCGGCTTTCGCGCCCAGGCGGCCCACACCGACCTCAAGATCGACCGCGACGAGATCGAGGACGCCCGCTGGCTCACCCGCGAGGACCTCCGCGACGGCGCCGTGAAACTTCCCAACCACGACAGCATCGCGCGCTATTTGATCGAGACGTGGTTGGCTGGATAGGAAAACGCCTCGCGTTGCGCTCGCCGCGCGGGCTTTTTCTCTTCTTCTTTGTCTTTTGTCCGAGGCTGGCCCCCGGCATTGAGGCCAGCCTCCTGCGTTAACACTGGCAAAAAAGAAAAACAAAGCCCGCACGGCGAGCGCAACGCGAAGCATTCACAAACGACAGCCCCTTGGCCTGGAGCGACCCGTCGCCGCGGTGGCGGGAGCGGCTGTAGTCGGATACGCTGCGATGATGCTTCGTCGCCGCGTCGCTTCAGCGCACGTTTGCAGCGTGCGCCGACGCATGTCGCTCGCCTGGAATGCATTTTATTCCCTGCAATAACCGATGCCCCGGCAAAGTGTGATGCAAGTGCACCACCACTGCGTCCGATGGTGCGCGCGGGGTTTGGGTGCGGCTTGCGCTCGGGTGCGGCGCGGGCGAGAAGCGGGGCGTTAACCATGACCGCCGCTGGGGTCGCCGCGCGCCGCTTGTGCGCTGGCCACGCTTTGTTCGCACGCTTGCCCTTGCCCTTGTTGAGGACCGTTCGCTTGCCGCCCGACGTCACGCTCGCCGCCGACCCGAGAGCGCTCCAAGCCCCGCCCCGCGCGCGGCGGGGCGCGTTCGGGGCGCTCGTCCTGCCGCTGTTCGACGCGCTGACGATGCTGGCCTGCTTTGGCCTGAGCGGGGTGTTGAGCTTCTCCTACGCCCACGTCGACGAGGCCTGGGCGCTGACGCTGGCGGTCTTGGTCGTGGGCTGCATCGTCGCCTTCCAGCAGCTCGGCCACTACGGCCGCCGGCGCCAGTTCTGGCAGGAGGTCGGCGACGTGGCGCTGGCGGCGCTGATCGCGTTCTTGCTGCACGCGGCCTTGCTCTACTTGCTCAAGATCAACTTCTCGCGGCTGTGGGTGCTGAGCTCGTGGGGGCTGGTGGCGCTGCTCGTGCCGCCGGTGCGCTTGGGCGTCAAGCGCTTGGGCCTGCGCTTTGGCGGCTGGCGGCGGCGCACGGTGATCGTCGGCACGGGCGCCTTGGCGCGGGAGACGGCGGCGATCTACGCCGGCGACCCGCACTTGGGCTTCGAGGTGATCGGCTTCGTCGCCCCCTTCGGCCCGGACGCGCCGCGGGCGGCCGTGGACGACGGCGGGCCGCGAGCGGGGCTCGAGCTCGACGGGCGCGAGGTGCCGGTGCACCGGCTGGGGCAGGGCGCGCTCGCCCTGCCGCCCTGGCTCGGCCGGCCGCACGTCGTCGTGGCGCTCGACCTCGACGAGCTGGCGGGGCACGAGGGGCTGATCGAGCGGCTCTCGCTGCAGCACGGCGACATCGACGTGATCTCGCCGGTGCGCGGCCTGCCGATCAGCAGCGCCAAGGTGTCGCACTTCTTCGCCTACGACATCCTCTCGCTGCGGCTGTCCAACAACCTCGCCCGGCCGTGGTCGCAGGCGCTCAAGCGCGGCTTCGACCTCGTGGGTGCCGCGGCCCTGCTCGTGTTCTTGGCGCCCCTGCTCGCCGTGATCGCGCTCTTGGTGCGGCGCTCGGGATCGCCGATCGTCTTCGCCCACACCCGCGTCGGCCGCTTTGGTCGGCCGTTTCGCTGCTTGAAGTTCCGCACGATGGTGCCCGACGCCGGCGAGGTCTTGAACCGGCTGTTGGCCGAGGACCCCAAGGCGCGCGCCGAGTGGCAGGAGGGCTTCAAGCTCAAAGACGACCCGCGCGTCACCAAGCTCGGCGCGTTCTTGCGCAAGAGCAGCCTCGACGAGCTGCCGCAGCTCTGGAACGTCCTCAAGGGCGAGATGAGCCTGGTTGGCCCGCGCCCGGTGGTGCTCGACGAGATCGAGCGCTACGGCGCGGCCAAGGTCTACTACTACGAGGTCCGCCCCGGCCTCACCGGCCTGTGGCAGATCAGCGGCCGCAGCGACCTCGACTACGAGCGCCGCGTCAGCCTCGACACCTGGTACGTGCGCAACTGGACCTTGTGGTACGACCTCGTCATCCTGTTCAAGACCGCGCTGACCGTCCCCGCCAAGGGCGGCGCTTATTGACCCCGGCCGACGCGCCCGACCCCCTGGCCCTGCCCGAACCCTTCGGCGCCGTCGTCCCCGTCAGGCAAGAGCACCAGCGCTGGGAACGGCCGGGCGTGGCCTCGGGCGAGATCGAGATCGGCTACGCCCCCGACGACCGGATCGTGCGCGTCGCGTACCGCTGGCACCGGCGCTTAGTGGCGCCCGACGGCACGCCCCGGCCGGTGACGACGGCCGAACTCTGGGCCAGGCGCCCGGACGGCGCGTGGCTCTACCTCGTCCGCCCGGGCGAGGCGGGCGTCAGGACCGTGCCGCACGCGCCGTTGTGGGGGCTGCTCGTTCGCCACCTCAACGTCGACATCGGCCCCGAAGACGCCTGACGACTGGCGGTTCCGCCCATCGCACCTTATCTCTCCCGCACACGTTCACGAGGAGACAGCCCATGTGGTTCACGCGCGACAAGACGGCGATGGTGAGCGGGGACGACGCGCTGCCGGGGCGCGACGGGCGGCCGTTCGGCGTCACCAACAGCCACTACGTCAACGGCCACCCGATCGAGGGCCCCTGGCCCGAGGGCACGGCGACGGCGGTGTTCGGCATGGGCTGCTTTTGGGGCGTCGAGCGCAAGTTCTGGCAAGTTCCCGGCGTCTACAGCACGGCGGTCGGCTACGCCGGCGGCACCACGCAAAACCCGACCTACCGCGAGGTCTGCAGCGGCCAGACCGGCCACAACGAGGTCGTCCTCGTCGTCTACGACCCGAAGCAAGTGACCTACGAGGACCTGCTCAAGGTCTTCTGGGAGGGCCACGACCCGACGCAGGGGATGCGTCAGGGCAACGACGTCGGCACGCAGTACCGCTCGGGCGTCTACGCCTTCGACGCGGCGCAGCGTCGTGCGGCCGAGGCCTCGCGCGAAGCGTACCAGGAAGCGCTGAAAGCGGCGGGGATCGCCCGGCCGATCACGACCGAGATCGTTGAGGCGCCGCCCTTCTACTATGCCGAGGACTACCACCAGCAGTACCTCGCCAAGAACCCGGGCGGCTACTGCGGCGTCGGCGGCGTCGGCGTCGCCTGCCCGACCGGGCTCGCCGTCGCCAGCGGGGCCTAAAGGAACCGGCGCGCGCCCCGCCCGCTTTGAACACTGTTAGCCGATAAAAAGAAGGATCAAGCGATGGCAACGGTAAGGGCGGAGCGGGGATGGGGCGCGGAAATCGTCGCGCTGATACTGTTTCTTCTCCTGACGCTGGCGGTCGGGACGTTCGCCGGCTGGGTCAACACCGGCGACATCGCCACCTGGTATCGCGGCCTCGCCAAGCCCGAATGGACGCCGCCGGACGCTTGGTTCGCCCCGGTCTGGACGGTCTTGTACATCTTCATGGCCGTGGCGGGATGGCTGGTGTGGCGCCAGGACGATTATCCCGGCCGCAACGGGGCGCTCGTCCTGTTCGGCGCGCAGCTCGCCTTGAACGCGTTCTGGTCGGTCGTCTTCTTCCAGTGGCGCCTGATCGGCTGGGGCCTCGCCGAGATCGTCGTCCTCTGGCTGTTCGTCTTGATGACCACCTACGCCTTTTGGCAGATCAACCGTCTCGCCGGCCTCCTGTTCGTTCCCTACCTCCTCTGGACCACCTTCGCGACCGCCCTCAACGCGGCGATCTGGAACATGAACGGCGCCGGTTGAGCCGGCCCCGCAGAGGAGAGGCGTACGCGGGGCATCAATTTCGCACACCCTGGTCTCGAAGGCCGGAAAAGTGCTATATTGATGCGTTATAGGGAGAAACGCCGTGAACAAACGACTAGCCTTGTCCCTCGTCGGCTTGCTCGCCGTCGCGGGTTGCGCCTACAATGCCGAAGACGAGAGCGGCTGGGATCGGGCCCGATCGGAACACCTGTTCGAGGTGCCGGACGGGGCCGTTATCGCCGACGACGGGCGGAGCGTGATCGTGCCCTCCGAACGCCCGGCACTCGGCAGCTACAGCCCGCCCGTCACGATCGAGCGGCGGGACACCTACGCCCCGCCGGTGGTGATCGAACGCTCGGCGCCGCGGCGGATCTACCGCCCGGCGATCGTGCGGCCCTACCCCTACGCCGGCGTCGTCGTGCGCGACTACGACGATTCGAGCCGGGTGCGCCGCGCCTACCGCGAGGGGCGCCGCGACGCGCTGCGCGGGTACGAGCGCGACCGCCGCGAGGCCGTCAGGCCGCGGGTCGAGCGGGGACGGGGCAACGACCGCGGCAATCCTTGCGTCTTCGGGCTCGCCAACGACAACTGTAATTAGAACGCTTGCGCGTGCGCTCGCCGCGCGGGCTTTCTTCTTTCTTTTTGTCTCTTGTTCGAGGCTGGCCCTCGGCGTTAGGGCCAGCCTCCTGCGTTAACACTGGCAAAAAAGAGAAGAAGCCCCGCGCAGCGGACGCGCAAGCGTAAAACCTACAAACGATCGACCGGCGGTGCCTCGCTCACCGCGACCTCGGCCAGATCCGGCGCCGCTTGCCGGTCCCCCGCCAGCGCCTCGCGCGCCTTGAGGCCGAGTTGCAGGCCCAGTTCGCGCAACTGCCTCTCGTCGACCGGCGAGGGTGCGCCCAAGACCAGTTCCTCGGCCCGCTGGTTCAAGGGAAAGGCGGTCACCTCGCGGATGTTGCCGGTGTCGGCCAGCAGCATGACGATGCGATCGACGCCGGGCGCGATGCCGCCGTGCGGCGGGGCGCCGTAGCGAAGCGCCTTGAGCATCCCGCCGAAGCGCCCCTCCAGCACGTCCTTGCCGTAGCCGGCGATCTGAAACGCGCGCGCCATGATGTCGGGCCGGTGGTTTCGAATCGCACCCGAGGAGAGTTCGACGCCGTTGCAGACGATGTCGTACTGGTACGCCAGCACGTCGAGCGGGTCGCCGCCGTCCAGCGCCTCCATCCCACCCTGCGGCATCGAGAACGGGTTGTGGGAAAAGGCGATCGCCTTCGCCTCCTCGTCCCACTCGAACATCGGAAAATCGACCACCCAGCAGAAGCGATAGACGTCCTTTTCCAACAGATCCAGTTCGCGCCCGATCCGGTCGCGCGCGGAACCGGCGAACTTGGCGAACTTGCGCGGGTCGCCGGCGGCGAAGAACACGGCGTCGCCGTCGCCGAGGCCCATCTGCGCGCGGATCGCCGCCGTTCGCTCGGACCCGATGTTCTTCGCGACGGGCCCGCTGCCCTCGCCGTCCTTGAAGAAGATGTAGCCGAGCCCCGGCTGGCCCTCGCCCTGCGCCCAGGCGTTCATCCGATCGCAAAAGGCGCGGCTGCCGCCGTTCGGTGCCGGGATCGCCCAGACCTCCGCCTTCGGATCGCGCTCCAGGATGCCGGCGAACACCTTGAAGCCCGAGCCGCGAAAGTGCTCGGAGACGTCGCCCATCTCGATCGGGTTGCGCAGATCCGGCTTGTCCGAGCCGTAGCGCCGCATCGCCTCCTTGAACGGGATGCGCGGGAAGGCGCCTTCCGGCACGCCCCGCTGCGAGAACTCGTCGAACACGCCGCGCATGACCGGCTCGATCGCGGCGAAGACGTCCTCTTGCGTCACGAACGCCATCTCGACGTCGAGTTGGTAGAACTCGCCGGGGCTGCGGTCGGCGCGCGCGTCCTCGTCGCGAAAGCAGGGCGCTATCTGAAAGTAGCGATCGAAGCCGCCCATCATGTAGAGCTGCTTGTACTGCTGCGGTGCCTGCGGCAGGGCGTAGAACTTGCCCGGATGCAATCGCGACGGCACGAGGAAGTCGCGCGCCCCTTCCGGGCTCGACGCCGTCAGGATCGGCGTCTGCAATTCGAGGAAGCCCTGCTCCAGCATCCGCCTTCTCAGGCTCTGGATCACGCCCGAGCGCAGGCGGATATTGCGCTGCATGACGTCGCGGCGCAGATCGAGGAAACGGTAGCGCAGCCGCGTCTCCTCGGGCTGCTCGCGCTCGGCGTTGACCTGGAGCGGCAGGGGCGTCTCGGCGGCCGAGAGCACCTCCAGGTCCTCGGCGACCAGCTCGACCGCGCCGGTCGGCAGATCCGGGTTCACCGTCTCGGACGATCGCGCCACCACCGGCCCATCGACCGTGACGACGCTCTCCAGGCGCAGGTGCGAGGCGGCGTCGAAGAACGGCCGCTCGGGTCCCACCACGACCTGGGTGATGCCGGTGTGGTCGCGCAGGTCCAAGAACAGCAACTGGCCGTGGTCGCGCTTTCGGTGTACCCATCCGCTCAAACGCGCGCGTCGGTCGACGTCGCCCTTGCGAAGCTCTCCGAGGCGGTGCGTCCGGTAGCGGTCCATGGCCGAGGTCCAAAGGTCGAGGGGGTTGAAAAGGGGCGCTTCGCGCCGCGCGTAAAGGTCATGAGAGGCGCGCGGCTGTCAAGCGCCCGCCCCTCCCCGACCGCCCGGTCGGCACTATCTTGGAACACCATGCAGCCCATCGCCACCACCGACGACCTCGCCGCCCTGTGCGGGCGGCTCAGGCACGAGCCCTTCGTCACCGTCGACACCGAGTTCATGCGCGACCGGACCTACTACGCCCAGCTCTGCCTCGTGCAGCTCGCCGGCGCGAAGGAGGCCGCGGCCGTGGACACGCTTGAGCCCGGCCTCGACCTGCAACCGCTCCTCGACCTGCTCGCCGACCCGGACGTCTTGAAGGTCATGCACGCCTCGCGCCAGGACATGGAGATCTTCTACCACCTGATGGACCGCCTGCCGGCACCCTTGTTCGACACCCAGGTCGCGGCCCAGGTGCTCGGCTTCGGCGACGAGGTCGGCTACGAGACGCTGGTCACCAAGCTCGCCAAGGCGCGGCTCGACAAGAGTTCGCGCTTCACCGACTGGTCGCGCCGCCCCTTGTCCGAGGCGCAACTGCGCTACGCGCTGGCCGACGTCACCCACCTGCGCGTCATCTACGAGAAGCTGCAAGGGCGCCTGGAGCGCGCCGGCCGCACCGCGTGGCTCGACGCCGAACTGGCCAAGCTGCAAGAGCCCGGTCTCTACGTCCAGGAACCCGACGAGGTCTGGCAGCGCCTCAAGGTGCGCTCCAAGGAGCCGCGCTTCATCGCGCTGGTGCAGGCGCTGGCGTCTTGGCGCGAGAAGAAGGCGCAGGCGCGCGACCTGCCGCGCGCGCGCGTCGTCCGCGACGACATCTTGATGGAACTCGCCGCCAACCGGCCGAAGTCCGTCGAGAAGCTGCGCGACATGCCCCGCCTCAGCCTGGACCGCGACAGTGCCCGCGAGGTGGTCGACACCGTGAACGAGGTCCTGGCCCGCCCCGAAGCCGACCTGCCCCCCGTCCCGGTCGCCGAGCCGCCGGCCAAGGGCATCGGCCCGACGGTCGACCTGTTGCGCGTCTTGATGAAGCACTGCGCCGAGCACCACGACGTGGGCCTGCGCCTGATCGGCACGACCAACGACCTCGAAGCGATCGCGCAGGACCCGGGCGCCGACGTCCCCCTCCTCGCCGGCTGGCGCTTCGAGGTCTTCGGCCGCGAGGCGCTCAAGCTGATTCAAGGCCGCTTGGCACTCGCGGTCGAGGGCGGGCGGGTCAAGGTTATTGATTTGGATACATGATGAATGCTTCGCATCCGCTGCGCGGGGCTTTTTCTTCTTTGTTTTTGCTAGTTTTACAGTCAAACCTTTCACCATCTTAACAGATCCTATGGGCATGATCGTCAAGTTCGGCCTGATGAAGTCAAGAATATGGAAGATCAGAGTCCGGCCACCCTGGACCCCCGATCAAGTCGGGGGTGACAACGTAGGGGTGCGTTGGGGCAGTGTTCGCTTTTTTGGTCGCTAGCTAGTCTCCGCCGCCCATACCGCCTCAACCTGTCACCCCCGACTTGATCGGGGGTCCAGGGTGACCAGGACACGGCATCGCCAGCAACTGTTACAGTCAAATCCTACAATATCCTGCCGGCTTTCTTCAGGTGACGTCGCCAAGCTTGACCCGAGTAACAACGGCCGCGGGCATTCCTTGCCTGCCCCCGAAGCGGCGGCGTGCCGGCTTGAAACCGGGTCGCGGAGCCGATACGGTCTCCGTTCATGGCACACCGAGGAGGACGATCGCATGGGCGACGACGAGGACGACGACGCGCCGGCCGGCTTCGCGTCGCCGCCGTGCTTCGCGCACGAGCTTGACCCGGGCCATGCCGGGCAGGCCGCCGTCGACCCGCAGGGGCACGCCGACGTCATGCGCTGGCGCAAGCCCGAGCGTCAGCGGCTCATCGCCGAACGGCTGGCGATCGCGGCCGAGCGGCGCCGCGACCACGCCGAGGCGATCGCGCGCGGCCTCGACCGCGTCGTCGGCGACGTCGCGGGCCGCACGATCAGCGCCTACTGGCCGTTTCGCGGCGAGCCCGACCTGCGCCCCTGGCTGCGGCGAGTCGCCGGGCGCGGCGCCCGCTGCGCGCTGCCCGTCGTCGTCGAGCGCGGCCGGCCGCTCGTCTTTCGCGCGTGGCAACACGGCGATCCGATGGTGCGCGGCGTCTGGAACATCCTCGTCCCGGCCGAGGGCGAGGAGGTCGTGCCCGATATCGTCGTCGCCCTCCCTGGTCGGCTTCGACCGGCACTGCTACCGGCTCGGCTACGGCGGCGGCTTCTTCGATCGCACGCTCGCCGCCCTGCAACGCGAACGAATGCCCCAAATCGTCGGCGTCGGCTACGCCCAGGCCGCGATCCCCACGATCCACCCGCAGCCGCACGACATCCCGATGAGCGCGATCGTGACCGAGCGGGACACCTTCACGGCCGAGGGCGCGCCGGCGACGGCCGGCTGAGGCGCTGCCGCCTCACGTTTGCTTGTGGTGCACGATGCGCCCGATCGCGTTCAGCAGCAGTTGCGCCGCCAGGATCGAGGTGACGCCCGCGGGGTCGTAAGCCGGCGCCACCTCGACGAGGTCGAGCCCGACCACCGTGTTGCGCTTGGCGATCCCGGCCAGGAGTTCCAGGATCTCGTCGTAGAGAAAGCCGCCGTGGCTGGGCGTGCCGGTGCCGGGGGCGATCGAGGGGTCGAAACCGTCGATGTCGATCGTGAGGTAGACGCGGCCCTTGGGGATGCGCGCCAGGACCGCCTCGACGCCGAGCCTGCGAAACTGGCGCACCGAGAGGATGCCGCCGGCCCCCATCCGCCGCGCGGCCTCGTAGCCGTCGCGCCCGGTCGAGGAGACGTTGCGGATGCCGAGCGGCGTCAGGCCGGTGACGTAAGCCTTCTCCGCCGCCCGGCGCATGGGGTTGCCGTGGCCGTGGCGGACGCCGTGGCGCTCGTCGACGAAGTCGAGGTGCGCGTCGATCTGGACGAGGTGGAAGGGCTCTTGATCCGCGAAGGCGTTGATGCAGGGGATGTTGATCGAGTGGTCGCCGCCCAGCACCACCGGCAGCGCCCCCGCCTCCAGGATGCGGCGCACGCCGGCCTCGATGTTGCGGTGGCTCTGCTCGGTGTCGGTGTGGACGATGTCGGCGTCGCCCAGATCGACGATCCTGACCTCGTCCTTGCCGAGGTAGACGGCGTCGTCCTCGTGGTCGTAGGCGCCGTCGTGGCCGAAGGCGAACAGCGTCGAGGCCTCGCGGATGCCGCGCGGGCCGAAGCGGGCGCCCGGACGCCACTGCGTGCCCATGTCGAAGGGGGCGCCCAGGACCGCGACGTCGGCCTCGATCGGCGCGCCTTCGGGCGTGTGCGGATACTTGCCAAAGGTGCAGATGCCGACGAACGGCAGGTCCAGGCGGCCCTTCTCGTAGGCGTTGGCGCTCATGCCGGCTCTCCTCCCGCTCGACGGGTGCCGTGGGTCATGCGCCAACCCTCCTACGCCCGATCCCGCCGGTCAAGGCGGCGGCCGCCGCCCTCGACCCCCGCCGGCACCCCGCCTAGAAGGGAGCGAACGAACCAAGGGGGAAGCAGCGATGAGCGACGACGCGGGACATCCGGCCAAGCCGCCTTTCAGTTCGTCCGACGTCGGGGCGCTCGCCCACCTCTACCGCGGCGAACTCTACCGCAGCACCGTCTGGCGCACCCGCCTCGACGCCACGACGAACTGGGCCGTCGTGACGACCGGCATCGCGCTCTCCTTGACCTACAGCAGCCCGACGGCCTCGCCCCTGCCGCTCTTGCTGGTGGGGCTCCTCGTCGCGATGTTCCTCTACATCGAGGCCCGCCGCTACCGCTTCTTCGATTTCTGGCGCATCCGCGCGCACGTCCTCGAAGTCAACTTCTTCGGCCCCATCCTGCTCGGCAAAGGGCCTTGCACCGACAACCGCTGGAACGAGATCCTCTACGAGGACTACCGCCACCCCCGCCTGCACATCAGCATGTTCGAGGCCGCCGGCCGCCGCCTGCGGCACAATTACGGCTGGATCTTCGGCATCCAGATCGTCGCCTATTCCGGCAAGCTGCTCATCCACCCGACCCCAATCGTCTCGCTCGACCAGCTCTGGGAGCGCGCCGGCGTCGGCCTGATCCCCGGCCAGTTGGTCCTCCTCGCCGGCCTCGCCTTCCACTGCGGCTGGATCGCCATCGCTTATGCCACCCTCAAGAGCCGCCGCGGCGCCGACCGCAAGCGCCCGCCGCGCCCGCCTAAGGACGAGGTGCTCGAACTGGCCAAGAGGGACGGGTGAACGCTTGAGTGCCTCGCGTAGCGAGGCGGGCTGGGCGGGCGGCCTTCTTTTCCGCAAGTGTCAATCCCCTTTTGAGCAGACTGGCTGCTGTTCGGTGAACCTCAAGATGCGTGCTGTCGGGCAACAGCTTCTCGGGTGGTCCGCCCTCGGCGGCAAGATTCGCGACGATCCTGTCGAAGACACTCAACCGGGACCGGCGAACGAACCGGTTGTAGAAGGTCTTGTGCGGCCCGTGGTCCGCAGGGGCATCACGCCACCGAAGACCGTTCCGGATGACATGGATTATCCCGCCGACCACACGCCGATCACCCACGCGCGGGACGCCACGCGACGGCGGGAGAAAAGGGCTGAATGCGCTTGAGCTGGGCCTTGATGAGCCAGAATTGATCGGATATCGGCGGTCCTCCTGCCGCGTTCGAATCACGACGTCACGCCAGATGAAACCCGGGTCCGCAAGGACGGCTGTGCGGACGAAGCCGGCATTCGCGCGGTGACGGCGACGCAGCGATACGTGGCAAATAATGACCGGCAGCCAGAACCTTATGCATGCCGTTGCCGTTGGCTACGTCATGACGCCTTTCTGGAAGCTGTCCGTCGCCGGCTTTGCCGCGACCGCCATCACTTACGGGCCGGCCCGCATGGGGTTCGGCCTGTTTTTGCCGGAATTCAGATCGGTGTTCTCGATCTCGACCCAGTCCGCCGGCCTCGTCTCGAGCCTGGGTTTCCTCGGCTTCTTCGCCGGTCTGCTGGTCTCGCAGGTCATGACGACCCGAAAAGGGCCGCGACTGCCCGTCGTGTCCGGTCTGATCGCCGCGACCGTCGGCATCGGGATCGTGGCCGCGGCTCCGAACCTGCCGGTGCTCTCTTTTGGAGTCCTTCTCGCGATGTCGAGCGCCGGCTTCTCCTGGACGCCGTTCAACGACGCGATCCACCGAAAGGTGGAGGACGGGTCGAGGCCCGCCGCGCTCTCCTCGGTCAGCACCGGCACGGGTCTCGGGATCGCGGCTGCGGGCACCGCGGCGCTTCTCATGAGCATCGGCGGCATTTCGTGGCGGCTCTGCTGGGCCATGTTCGCGATCGGCAGCGCCGTCTCGCTTCTCGGCAATTGGATGGCGCTGCGGGACGTTGCCGGGACTCCGGGCTCGGGTCCTGCGCAGCAATGGAGCGTGCTGCTTCAACCGTCAGCCATCCCGCTGTTCATCATCGGTCTCTCCTTTGGCACGACTTCGGCGATCTACATCTCTTTCGCGGCCGATCGGATCGCGCAGGCCGGCGGCGTGGCGGGCCTTCCGGCGAACGCCTCGGGCAGCCTCGTCTTCCTCTGCTACGGCATCTTCGGTCTCGTCGGGCTTTTCACGGGAGGCGCGAAGGCGGCAACCGGTCTGCCTTGGCTCCTGCGCCTTTTGCTGTTGGCCTCAGCCCTGTCTTCCGGTCTCGTCGCGCTGGTGCCGACGACTTGGACGGGCGTGGTCCTCTCGGCCGGACTTCAGGGCGTCAACGTGATGATGATGAGCGCCGTCCTGGCGTTCTGGTCGGAGCGGCTTTTTCCGGCCCTCCCGTCGCAAAGCTTCACCGCGGTGCTTCTTGCCGTTGCCGCCGGCAGCATGCTCGGTCCGGTCGCGGCCGGATTTGTCTCCGGCGCGCTCGGCGCGGCGCCGATGTTCCTGGGGACGGCCGCGCTTGCTGCGGCCACGGCGGCAGCCGTCCGAACCAAGCACATCAGGGAACGCCCAAGTCCGAAATGAAGGGCACCATAACCTCTGGTGCTTCCTCCTGCGGTGTGGGGACATCAAGGGCCCCAAGCGGTCATCTGGCGGTTTCGATCCATTAATGGGTCGTGCCCTAGTCATCCAAGCGTCAGCGCACGCGCAGCGTTCTCCCAACACCGCCGGGCGGCACCTGCGCCAGGACGGCGCCGGCGACGACGAGGACGGCGCCGAGGGCCTGCAGGGGCCGGATCGTCCCGCCCATCGCCAGCGCCGCCAGCATGACGTAGAACGGGACGATGTTCTGGTGCATCGTCGCCAGGGTGACCCCGATCAGCTTGGTCGCGCTCAGCCAGAAAACGGCCGAGGCGCCGACCGCCATCACGCCGATCCAAAGGAGGAGGCCGGCGTCGGCGCCCGTGGTGCCGACGCGCGGCGGGACGAACCCCGTCACGATCCCGGCCAGCGCCGCCGCGCTGAGGCAGGCACCCCCGGCGGTGAGGCAGGCGGCCGAGCGGGCGACGGCGCCGGCCTCGCCCAGGCGCGTCGTCGCGAGGCGCGAGCCGCAGACCCAGGCGATGACCGAGACCAAGACCAGCACCTCGCCGCCCTGAAAGCCGAGTTCGCCGCGCGCACTGCCGAGTGCCGCCAGGATCCCGCCGCCGATCGCGAGCACGAGCGCCACGACCCGGCGGCGGTCCATCGGCTCCTCGCCCAAGCGCCAGGCGATCAAGGCCGCGACCAAGGGCGTTGCCGTCGTGATGATCGAGGTCGAGACTTGGTTCGAGAGCGCTTGGCCGCCGACGAGAAAGCCCGGCGCTACGCCGAAGCCGACGGCGCCGGCCAGGAGCACTTCGCGCGGGCGCATCAGCCGCAGTTCGGCCAGACCGCCCTGCAGCGCCAGCAGCGCCAGGAGGACGAGGGCGCCGGTCGACACGCGCGCCGCCGCGAGCGGGAGCGGGTGCCAGTCGCGCAGCAGCAGTTCGGTCGCCGGAAAGGCCGTCGTCCAGGCGACGACGCTGAGCGCCGCCGCGAGGTTGCCGCGCGCGATGGCTTGCAAAGCTTATTCTACCTTGTCGAACGTGCGTCTCAGCGCACCCGCAGCACCTCGAAACGTCGCGTCGGGCGCACCAGTTCCTCCTGTGCCGCGACCAGCAGCAACTCGCGCGAGCCGGCGTCGTGCGTCGCCTCGACGAGGCCGAACATGGCGCCCGCCACGGCTTCGAGGACGCGGGCGGGGTCGGGCTGGCGCAGCCAGTAGCCGAGGGTGAGCGCGGTGCAGACGTCGCCGGTGCCGTTCAACTCGACCGGCAGCTTCGGCGTCGTCACCAGCCAAGCGCCGTCTGCCGTGTCGGCGAGGAGGCCGAGGCCCGAGCCGGTCTCCTCGACCATCAAGGAGGTGACGAGAACGAGCTTCGGCCCCTTGGCCCGCACCGAGGCCGCCGCGTCGAGCGCGTCCTTCAGCGTCGCGATCGGGCGCTCGGCGAGGTAGGCCAGCTCGAACTGGTTCGGCGTCACGATGTCGGCCTCGGCCAGCGCCTCGTCTCTGAAGAAGGCCGGGATGCCGTCCTTGACGAAGAAGCCGCGGCCGACGTCGCCCATCACCGGGTCGCAGGCGTAGAGCGCTCCCGCCCGCTCGGCCCGCACGGCGCGGAGCGTCTCAAGGACGGCGCCGCCCAGGGCCGGATCGCCGAGGTAGCCCGACATCACCGCTTGCGTGCGCGGGTAAGCGCCGCGCTCGGCGACGCCGGTTAGGATCTCTTGCACCCAGTCGAGCGGCACCGGCCGGCCGCGCCAGGCGCCGTAGCCGGTGTGGTTCGAGAACAAGACCGTGTTCACCGGCCAGACCTCGAAGCCGAGGCGCTGCAAGGGGAAGACGGCGGCGCTGTTGCCGACGTGGCCGTAGGCGACGGCGGATTGGATCGAGAGGATGCCCTCTGTCTGCACGAGCGGCTCCCGGCTTGAAGGTTCGCGTCCCAGCGACACGTTCTGACCAGGCTAGGCCGGCTTCGGCGCTCGTACCAGCGCCGGATCGGCGCGCGCCCTAGGCACCACTTGATGCGCGAAAGGAAACGACGATGCCCCTCGACGTGGCGGCGATGCGGCAGAGCTACGAGCGCGAGCGCCTGACGGACGTCGATCCCGACCCCGTCAAGCAGTTCGGCGCATGGTTCGAGGTCGCCTGCGGCGGCGAGATCATGGAGCCGAACGCGATGATGCTGGCGACCGCCGACGCCCAAGGCCGCCCGTCGTGCCGCACCGTCCTCTTGAAGGGCTTCGACGCGCGCGGTTTCGCCTTCTACACCAACTTAAAGAGCCGCAAGTCCGAGGCGCTCAGGGCCAATCCCTTTGCCGCCCTCCTGTTCTACTGGGACAAGCTGCACCGGCAGGTGCGGATCGAGGGCGGCGTCGTGCCGGTCGCGCCCGAGGAGGCCGACGCCTACTTCGCGTCGCGCCCGCACGGCAGCCAAATCGGCGCCGTCGCCTCGCCGCAGAGCCGGCCGATCGGGCGCGCCGACCTCGAAGCAAGGGTCGAGGCGCTGGAGGCCGACTATCCCGAGGGCGCGCCCGTGCCGCGGCCCGATTACTGGGGCGGCTGGCGCGTGGCGCCCGAGCGCTTCGAGTTCTGGCAGGGGCGCAAGTCGCGCCTGCACGACCGGCTGGTCTACGCGCGCGCGGGCGACGGCTGGGAGATCGCGCGCCTAGCGCCTTGAGGGGGCGCCTTGAGGGGTTCCAAAGCGGCCGGTCTTGTGCCGGGGCCTGCAGCGGGCGATATAGGGTTCCTCCCCACACGAGGAACGAGCCATGGAAGAGCGGCGCAAGACGGTCTTCATCACGGGCGCCAGCCGCGGCATCGGCCACGCGACCGCCGCCTACTTCGTCCGCCAGGGCTGGCGGGCCGTCTCCTTGTCGCGCGACCCGGTGCCGCCGCAGTGCCCGAGGAACGAGCGCCACGCCCATATCCAGATCGACGTCGCCGACAGCTACCAGCTCGGCCACGGCTTCGCCGAGCTGAAGGATATCTTGGGCGACGACCCCCTGCACGCGCTGGTCAACAACGCCGGCTACTCGCCCAAGTCCGAGGACGGCAAGCGGCTCGGCTGCCTGGATGGCGACCTCGGCAGTTGGCAAAAGACGTTCGCGATCAACTTCATGGCGCCGGTCTACTTCAGCCGCGCCTGCGCGCCCTTGCTCGCCGAGACCAAGGGTGCGATCGTCAACATCACCTCGATCGCCGGGCACCGCGTCCACCCCTTCGCCGGCTCGGCCTACGCCACCTCCAAGGCGGCGCTCACGGCACTCACCCGCGAACTCACCGCCGACCTCGCGCACCTAGGCATCCGCTGCAACGCGGTGTGCCCCGGCGAGATCAACACCGCCATCCTCTCGCCCGGCACCGAGGCCCTGGTCGAGCGCATCCCCATGCGCCGCCTGGGATCCCCCGACGAGGTTGCCGCCGTGATCCACTACCTGTGCAGCGCGCAGTCGTCCTACATCACCGGCGCCGAGATCCCGGTGAACGGGGGGCAGGACGTTTATTGAACGCTTCGACGCCGAGGGCGGCGGTCGTCACCGGGGCCAATTCCGGCATCGGCTTTGCGACCGTGCGCGGCCTCGCCGGGCGGGGCTGGCGCGTCGTCATGGCCTGCCGCGACGTCGAGAAGGGCGAGGCGGCGCGGGCGCGGCTGGAGCGGCCGGACGCGGTCGAGGTGCGCCGGCTCGACCTCGCCGACCTCAAGAGCGTGCGCGCATTCGCGGCCGGGCCGGGCGCCGGCCCGCTCGATCTGCTCGTCGCCAACGCCGGGGTGATGGCGCTGCCGTTCGGGCGCACGGCGGACGGGTTCGAGCGGCAGTTGGGCACCAACCACCTGGGCCACTTCGTCCTGACCGGCCTCCTCCTGCCCAGGCTCGCGGCGGCGCCCCGAAGCCGCGTCGTCGTCGTGGCGAGCAAGGCGGCCGAGCGGCCCGTCGCTTTCGACCCGGCGCGCGATTTCGAGGCCGACGCGGGCGGCTACCGCCGCTGGGCGTGGTATGCCAAGAGCAAGCTCGCCAACCTCCTGTTCGCGGCCGAACTCAAGCGCCGCCTGCGGGCCAACGCGATGCCGGCCCCCGCCGTGATCGCGGCCCACCCCGGCGCCGCCGCCACCGACCTGTTCGGCAAGGCCGCCGGCAACCCGCTGGCATCGGCCTTGAGCAAGGTCACCGTCGCCCTCGTCGCCCAGAGCGCCGCGCGGGGCGCCGTGCCGCTCCTCCACGCAGCACTGGCCCCCTCGGCCAGGGACGGCGACTATTACGGCCCCGACGGCCCGACCGGCTGGCGCGGCCGCCACGCCGCGCTTGCATCCTGGCCCAAGGCCGCGCGCGACGCCGGCTTGGCGGCGCGGCTGTGGGCGGTCTCGGAGCGGCTGGGCGGGGTGGCCTACCCTTAGAGCCGGCCTGAAGGGCGGCGGTGCGGGGGGCATGGGGCGCTGCCGCTTGGCGCGGCATTTTGCCCAAGAAGAGGCGACACCATCCCCGCCCCACCACGCCAAAACCTAAAAAAAAGGAAGAAAGCCCGCGCGGTGAGCGCACGCCGTCAGGCGTTCCACCTAACGACCGATCGACGCACGGCGCTTGGCGGAAGGCTCTCGCGATCTACGTCTGGCGTCGCCTCGGACCCTTCGCTCGGACACGGCCCTTGTCGACTACCCCGCGCCTCTTGTCGCTCAGCACCGCCTCGCCGCCGCACGTCCTGCGCCAGGACGAGGTGGCGGCGCGGGCGCGGGCGATCTTCGGCAAGCGTTTTGCCCTGTTCGAGCGCCTGTTCGGCGTGTTCGAGAACGCCGGCATCGACGAGCGCCGCTCGGTCCGGCCATTCCAGTGGTTCGAGGCGTCGCACGGCTGGCCCGACCGGACGAAGGCCTTCGTCGAGGGCGCCGACGCGCTGTTCGTCGAGGCGGCGGGCGAGGCGCTGCGGCGGGCGGACCTGACGCCCGAGGACATCGACACCGTTCTCACCGTCTCCTCGACCGGCATCGCCACCCCCTCGCTCGAAGCGCGCGCCTTGAACCTGATGGGCTTTCGCCCCGACGTGCGGCGGGTGCCCGTCTTCGGCCTCGGCTGCGCCGGCGGCGTCACGGGGCTCGCGCTCGCCGGACGCTTGGCCGCGGCGGAGCCCGGCACCAACGTCCTCGTCGTCGTGATCGAGCTTTGCACGCTCTCCTTTCGCATGGACGTGCTGAGCAAGGAGAACGTCGTCGCGACGGCCCTGTTCGGCGACGGGGCCGCGGCGGCCGTTGTCCGCGCCGGCGACGGCGGCGGCCTCGCGCGGGTCGAGGGGTCGGGCGAGCACACCTGGCCGAACACGCTCGACGTCATGGGCTGGCGGGTCGAGCCGGAGGGCTTCGGCGTCGTCTTCGCCCAGAGCATCCCGCCCTTCGTCGAGGAGCGCCTGCCGGGCGCCCTGGACGGCATCCTCGGCCGCCTGGGCTTGGGCCGCGGCGACGTCGACCGCTTCGTCTGCCACCCCGGCGGGCAGAAGGTGGTCCGGGCGATCGAGACCGCACTCAACCTTCCTGACGGCACGCTCGACCACGAGCGCGAGGTCCTGCGCCTCTTCGGCAACATGTCCTCGCCGACGGTCCTCTTCGTCCTCGATCGGGTGCTGCGACGGGGCCTTCCCGGCCGCGTCGTGCTCTCGGCCCTCGGCCCCGGCTTCACCGCCAGCGCCCTCTCGCTCACCCCCCCGTGAGCGGCGGCGCCGTCCTGGTCCTGACCCTCGTGACGCTGCAACGCCTGGGCGAACTGGTCCTCGCCCGGCGCAACACGAAGCGCCTCATGGCGAAGGGCGGTCACGAGACGGGCGGGGGCCACTACCCCCTGATCGTCGCCCTGCACGCCTCTTGGCTCGGGGGCCTGTGGCTCTTGGCGCACGACACGCCCCCAGCACTCCCCTGGCTCGGCCTCTACCTCCTGGTCCAGGCCGGCCGCGCCTGGGTGCTCTGGACGCTGGGCCGGCGCTGGACGGCGCGGATCGTCGTCGTGCCGAACGAGCGCCTCGTCGTCAAGGGGCCGTTTCGGCTCTACCCGCACCCCAACTACGCCGTCGTCGTCCTGGAGATCGCGATCCTGCCGCTGGTCTTCGGCCTGTGGGGCTACGCCCTCCTGTTCTCGGTCCTGAACGCGCTCGTGCTCATCGTGCGCGTCACGGCGGAGAGCGAGGCGCTCACTCGCGGATCCCCCGAAGCCTGAGCCCCCGGCGGCGGAGCATTTCTGCCACCGCGAGCAGGACCACCGAGAGCAGGATCAGGACCGTCGCGACCGCGAGCAGGGTCGGGCTCAAGTTCTCGCGGATGCCGTCGAACATCTGCCGCGGCAGCGTGCGCTCGGAGGGACCGGTGAGGAACAGCGCCACCACCAATTCGTCGAACGAGGTGATGAAGGCGAACAGGCCGCCCGAGACGACGCCCGGCAGGATGAGCGGCACGGTGACGCGATAGAAGACGATGAAGGGGTTGGCGCCCAGCCCCGCCGCCGCGCGGGCGAGGTTCGCGTCGAACCCCTTCAAGGTCGCCGTGACGGTGACGAGGACGAAGGGCGCCCCCAACGCCGCGTGCGCGAGAGCGAGCCCCGTGAGCGACGAGGCGAGGCCGAGGCGGAGGTAGAAGAAGTAGACCCCGGCCGCGACGATGATGAGCGGCACGATCATCGGCGAGATGAGGAGGCCCATCAGCAGCGTCTTGCCGCGAAAGTCGGCCCGGGCGAGGCCGACGGCGGCGAGCGTGCCGAGACCCGTCGCGATGAGGGTGGCGACGACGCCGACGATCAGGCTGTTGTAGGCGGCGCGCCACCAAGCCTCCGTCCGCCAGAGTTCCTCGTACCAGCGCCAGGAGAGGCCCGGCAGCGGGAAGGTCAAGAAGGCATCCGAGGAGAACGAGAGCGGGACGATGACGAGGATCGGCAGGACGAGGAAGGCGAGGACCAGGGCCGTCCAGAGCCACAGCAAGGCGTCGGCGAGCCTGGATCCCCCCACCTTCAGCCGACCCCCACCCGATCGACGCCGACGATGCGGGCGTAGACGAGGTAGAGCGCCGCGACCGCCAGGAGCAGCACCGAGGCGAGCGCGGCGGCCATGCCCCAGTTGACGGTCTGGAGCGTGAAGAAGGCGATGAAGTAGGCGATCATCTGATCGTCGGCGCCGCCGACCAGCGCCGGGGTGATGTAGTAGCCGAGGGCCAGGATGAAGACGAGCAGGGCGCCGGCGCCGATGCCCGGCACGGTCTGCGGCAGGAACACGCGGCGAAAGGCGGTGAACGGCGAAGCACCCAAGGACAGCGCCGCCCGGACGTGGCTCTTGGGGATGCCGCGCATCACGGCGTAGAGCGGCAGCACCATGAAGGGCAAGAGCACGTGCGTCATGGCGATCAGCACGCCGGCGCGGTTGAAGACGAGCGTCAGGGGCGCCTCGATCAGGCCGAGGCGCTGAAGCAGGCCGTTGATCGGCCCCTCGCGCTGCAGCAAGACGATCCAAGCGGCGCTGCGCACCAGCAGCGAGGTCCAAAACGGCAGCAGCACCAGGATCATCAGCAAGTTCGCCGTGCCCTCGCGCAAGGAGGCCAGCTTGTAGGCGAGCGGGTAGGCAAGGACGAGGCAGGCGACGGTGACGACGAAGCCGATCTGAAGGGTGCGCCAGAGGATGGTGCGGTAGACGGCTTGGTCGGCCGGCCGGGCTTGAATGGCGTCCCCCGGCCCCCGCTCCAGGTCGAGCGACTGGAGGAGGTAGAGGTCGGTCCAGGGTGCCGCGGCCCGGCGCAGGAGCCGCCAGAGCGCGGGGTCGTCCCACGCCTCGTCGATCTCGGCCAGCGCCGCCAGCGCCCCATTTGGCGCCTCGCCCGGCGGCGCGTCCGGCAGCTTGCGGCCGGTCCCCATCAGCATCGAGCGGTAGCCCGGCACCTCGTTGTTGAGCCGCTTGGCGACCCCGGCCAGCGTGCGATCGTCGTAGGCGGCTTTAAGATCCGCTGCGACGGCCCGCGCCACGTCGTCGCCCGGGATGCCCTCCCCGTCCCAGGCGGTGAGCGCGTCGGCCGCCCCGGGCATGGCGCGGCGCAACTCGTCGTTGGCGACGGCGAGTTGCAGCATGCCTAAGATCGGCACGACGAAGAAGACGAGGAGGAAGCCGAGCAGCGGCAGGGTCAGGCCGAACGCCCGCCACCCCCGCTTGCGGTCGGCCCGGCGCTTGGCGCGGCGGATGGCACCCCGGTCGAGAACCGCCGCCACGGCACCGCCGCCCTACTGCGCGGCCCAGGCGTTGAAGCGCTCGTTCAGGGTCTCGATGCGATCGACCCAGAAGTCGCGCTCGAAGTTGACGCCGTGCGCCAAGTTCTCGGGGTATGTCGGCGTGTTCACCGCCACGTCCTCGGGCACCATGTCGGCCGCCTCCTTGTTGGTCGGGCCGTAGGGGATCAAGGGCGGCAGCTTCGCCTGGTTCTCCGGCTCGCTCATGAAGGCGATCAGGTCCAGCGCCGCTTCCTTGTTGGGCGAGTTCGACGGGATGACGAGGCTGTCGATCTGGTAGACGAAGCCGGCGTCCCAGGCGATCGCGAAGTCGCGGCCCTCGTCCTGGTTCGCCGCCGTGATCCGGCCGTTGTAGGCCGAGGTCATCACGACCTCGCCCGACGCCAGCAGCTGCGGCGGCTGCGCCCCCGCCTCCCACCAGATCAGGCTGTCCTTGATCGTGTCGAGCTTGGCGAACGCGCGGTCGACCCCCTCGTCGCTCGCCAGCACGTCGTAGATCCCCTCGGGCGGCACGCCGTCGGCCATCAGCGCGAACTCCAGCGCCTGACGCGGCCCCCGCCGCAGCGCCCGCTTGCCGGGGAATTTCTCGGTGTCGAAGAAGTCGGCCCAGGTGCTCGGCGCCGCCTCGCCCTCGAACTTGGCGCCGTCGTAGGCCATGACCGTGGCCCAGACGATGGCGCCGATCCCGCACTCGTTGACGGCGGGCTCCAGGTAGGCATCCTCGCCGCCGAGCCGCTCCCAATCCAAGGGCTCCAAGATGCCCTCCTCGCAGCCGAGCACCAGCTCGTCCGCCTCGACCTGGACGACGTCCCAGTCGCCCTCGGGCGCCTCGGCCTTGGCGCGCAGGGCGCCGATGCCGCCGTTCCAACTGTCCTCGATCAGCTTCGTGTCGGTCTCGGCCTCGAACGGGGCGAAGTACACCGCCCGCTGCGCGTCCTGGTAGGCGCCGCCCCAGGACGTGATCGTCAGGTCGCGCGCTTGCAGCGGCGCGGCGCCGAGAGCGGCCAGCACGGCGGCGGTCAAGAGGGTGCGCATAGTTACAATCTCCTTTGTACGGTGAACGCTCGCGCGTCCGCTGCGCGGGGCTTTCTTTTTTCTCTTTTTTGCAACTTTGGCCGGGGCTGGCTTCGGCGTCGCGGCCAAATTCGGGGACAACTAGCAAAAAAGAAAGAAAAAAGACGGCGCGTCAGCGCAGGCGAAGCGTTCATTTCCCATCCCTACCCAAAGGCTCCACCCATGCAATACCTCCTCCTCGCGACGATCTTCCTGCCCTTCGGCGCAAGCGCCCAGGAAGGCGGGCCGTTCCCGGAGGCGGAGCCCTGGCTCGACGGCCTCCTGCACACGATCGCGCGCGGGATCGAACTGGCCGGCATCGCGATCATCGTCGTCGGCGCCGTCGTCGCGAGCGCCGTCTATCTCGGCCGTCTGGTCCGCCGTCAGGCCAGCGCCTACCACGCCTACCGGGCCGACCTCGGCCGCGGCATCCTGCTCGGCCTCGAACTCCTGGTCGCGGCCGACATCGTCGGCACCGTCGCGGTCGAACCGAGCCTGGAGAACTTAGGGATTCTCGCCGTTATCGTCCTGATCCGCACCTTCTTGAGCTTCACCCTCGAAGTCGAGATCGAGGGGCGCTGGCCGTGGCAGGCGAGGCGCGAGCCGGCCGGCGCGAAGCGCCCTACTCCTTGATCCCGCGCAGGCGGACGCTGCGGCGACGGAGCAGTTCGACGGTGATGAGCAGCACGATCGAGATCGCGACCAGGATCGTCGCGACGGCGAGGATGGTCGGGCTGATCTCCTCGCGGATGCCCGACCACATCACCCGCGGGATCGTGTACTGCTCGACCGAGCCGAGGAAGAGGATGACCACCACCTCGTCGAACGAGGTGATGAAGGCGAAGAGGGCGCCCGAGATCACGCCGGGCAGGATGAGCGGCAGGATGACCTGGAAGAAGGTCGTCTTCATGTCGGCGCCGAGGCTCTGCGCCGCGCGGACCAGGGACTGGTCGAAGCCGATCAGCGTCGCCGTCACGGTGATGACGACGAAGGGGATGCCGAGCGCGGTGTGGGCGAGGATGATGCCGGGGTAGGTGTAGGTGAGGCCGACGGTCGAGTAGAAGAAGAACATCGCGGCGGCCGAGATGATCAGCGGCACGATCATCGGCGAGATCAAGAGGCCCATGACGAGGCCTCTGAGCGGCATGTGCGGCCGCGACAGGCCGAGCGCGGCGAGCGTGCCGAGCGTGGTTGCCAGGATCGTGCTGGCGATCGCGATGATGAAGCTGTTCTGCAGCGAGTGGGTCCACTCGCGGCTGTTCCAGAAATCCTGGTACCAGCGCAAGGAGTAGGCGTCGGGGTCGAACGCGAGCATCCCGCTCGTGAAGGTGAAGTAGGGCTCGGCGTTGAACGAGAGCGGGATGATGACGAAGATCGGCGCGATCAGGAAGACGAAGATCAGCGTGCAGGCGACCCGCAGCCCGTAGTAGTAGACCCTGTCCGCCGTCTCGGCGTGGCTCGGCAGCGCCATCGTTCTTATCCCAGCTTCATGTTCTCGATACCGACGAGGCGGTTGTAGAGCGCGTAGAGCGCCAGCACGGCGACGAGCAGGATGCTGCCGAGTGCGGCGGCGAGCCCCCAGTTCAGCGAGCGCTGCATGTGGTACGCGATCATGTTGGAGATCAGCTGCCCGTCCTGCCCGCCGACGAGGGCCGGGGTGATGTAGTAGCCGATCGCCAGGATGAAGACGAGGATGCCGCCCGCCCCGACGCCGGCCAGCGTCTGCGGCACGTAGACCCGCCAGAACGCGGTCCACTGCGTCGCACCCAGCGAGCGGGCGGCGCGCATGTAGGACGGGTTGATCGTGCGCATGACCGAGTAGAGCGGCAGGATCATGAACGGCAAGAGGATGTGCGTCATGGCGATGATCGTGCCGGTCTTGTTGTAGACCAGTTGCAAGCGGCCGTCGTTGTCGAGCAAGCCTATCCAGACCATGAGGTCGTTCAAGACACCCTGCGACTGCAACAGCACGATCCAGGAGGTGGTACGCACCAGGAGCGAGGTCCAAAACGGCAAGAGGACCAGGATCATCAAGAGGTTGCCGGTCTTGAGCGGCAAGACGGCCATCAGGTAGGCGACCGGGTAGCCCAAGAGCAGGGTGAAGAGCGTGATGACGCCCGAGAGCCAGAACGTGCGCCAGAACAATTGCAGGTAGATCTGCTGGTAGCCCGGCTGCATCTCGATCGACCCCTCGACATCGCGGGTCATGTCGAGGGAGGCCAGCAGGTAGGACGCCGTCACGGGCGCGTTCAGCCGCTTGATCGCGGCCCAGGTCTCGGGATCGCCCCAGTCCTTGTCGATGTCGATCAACTGCTCGCGGTAGGGCGCCGCGTCGTCGAGCCGGTCCAGGCGCCGCTCGGTCTTGCGCATCAGGCTCGACGCGCCCGAGACCTCGTAGTTGAGCCGCGAGCCGAGTTGGCCGATCTGGCGCCTGTTCTCGACGTTGCGCAACTCGTCGACGAGGCTCTTGAAGACCGCCTCGTCCGGCGGGTCGGGCGGGCTCCACTCGGCCAGCATGTCGGCCGTGTTCGGGATCGTCGTCACCACGTCCGGGTTGTCGATGCCGCGGTAGAGCATCGTGCCGATCGGGATCAGGAAGGTCACGACGAGGAAGAGGAGGAGCGGCAGGACGAGGGCGAACGCGCGCCACTTGTTGGTGCGCTCCGAGCGTCGCAGCCGCGCCTTCAAGGACGTGGCGTCGGCGGGCAGTTCGTGGCCCGAGATCGGCAGCGTCGCCTGCGCCATCGTGTCCCCTTCCTTGGTCAACGAGAACGAGAACGGGGACGGGCGACAGGCCCGTCCCCGGCGCGCTAGATCAGCCCTGCGCCAACCAGGCGTTGAAGCGCTCGCGCATCTCGTCGCCGTTGTCGGCCCACCACTCCGGGTCCTTGCGGATCGGGTTCTCGAAGTTCTCAGGGGCGGTCGGCATGTGCGGCAGCATGTCCTCGCCCGTGTCGGCGTTCTTGCCGACGAGCGGGGCCGAGGACTGGCGCGCGGGCGCGTAGGAGATGAATTTCGCCTGATCGGCGAGGCGCTGCGTGTCGGTCGCCCACTTGACGAAGTCCATCACCGCCTCTTCGTTCTTGCCGCCGACCGGGATCACCCAGCCGTCGACCTCGAACAACTGCCCGTCCCACATGATCTCGAACGGCTGACCCTCGTTGACCTGGGCGTCGAAGAAGCGGCCGTTGAAGCCGGTCGCCATCGTCACCTCCTTGTCGGCGAGCAGTTGCGGCGGCTGGGCGCCCTCGGTCCACCAGACGACGTTGCCCTTCAGTTCGTCGAGCTTGTTGAACGCGCGCTCGACGCCCTCGTCGGTCGAGAGCACGTCGTAGACCTCGTCGGTCGCCACGCCGTCGGCCACCAGCGCCCATTCGAGGTTGCCGTCGGGGATGCGCTGCAGGGCGCGCTTGCCGGGGAACTTGTCGAAGTCCCAGACGTCGGCCACCGTCTGCGGCCCGCCGTCGGAGAAGACGTCCTCGTTGTAGGCGAAGACCGTGGCGTAGAGGATCTGCGGGATGAAGCAGTCGCCGGTCGTGTCCTCGATGAAGTCGTCCGAGGCCGGCGTGCCGTCCGGGGCCTCGGCGAGGTCCTGGTCGAAGTCGATTTCCTTGATCAGGCCCTCGTCGCAGGCGAGCTGGGCGTCGCCCTGCAGCATGTCGACGAGGTCCCAACTGACGTTGTTGGCCTGGATCTGCGAGCGCAGGCCGGCGAGCGCGTTGGCCGACTGGTCGTCCATGCGGATGTTGATGTCGGGGTTCTGCTCCATGTAGGGCTCGACGTAGGCCCGCATCTGGCTCGACGAGTAGGCGCCGCCCCAGGAGACGACGGTGAGGTCGGTGTCCGCCTTGGCGATACCGCCCGTGAGTACCAGTGCCGTGCCCGCGAGCAGGCCGATCTTCAATCTCGATGTCATGGATGACTTCCCTTCGCTCATCATTGGCGCCGGCCTTTGTCCGCCGGCCGTGGGTTGAATTGTGTCGCGCCCGGCCGCGTTCGACAAGGGGGGAGGCTCAAGCATCGAGCGCGCGGCAGTCCTCGGTATGCCATCCGAGCCTGACGGTGTCGCCCGTCGCCAGTTGCGCGTGGCCGTAGGCGTTGGGCACCTTGACGATGAAGTCCTCGTTGCCGAGCACTTCCATGCGGGCGCGGATGTGGTCGCCGTGGTAGATCAGCTCGCGCACCAGACCGTCGAACTGGTTGGGCAGGTTGTCGGCCGGGTTGATGTAGGCGCGCTCGGGCCGCAAGGAGAGCGTCGAGCGGTCCCCCACCGCCCCGACGTTGACCGGCAGGGCTCGGACCGGCTCGCCCGCGACCTCGACGAGGCAGACCTCGCCGTTCATCTCGCGCACGGTGCCGTGGAAGCGGTTGGTCTCGCCGATGAACTGGGCGACGAAGGCGTTGACCGGCGCTTCGTAGAGTTCGGACGGGCTCGCCAGTTGCTGCACCCGGCCGTCGTCGAAGACGGCGATGCGGTCCGACATGGTGAGCGCCTCGGTCTGGTCGTGCGTGACGTAGACGACGGTGATGCCCAACTCGTCGGCGATGTGCTTGATCTCGTACTGCATGTTCTCGCGCAACTGCTTGTCCAAGGCGCCCAGGGGCTCGTCCATCAGAACGAGGCGGGGCTCGAAGACGAGCGCTCTCGCCAGCGCCACGCGCTGCTGCTGCCCACCGGAGAGCTGCGCCGGGCGGCGGTTGCCGAACTGGTCCAGGTGGACCATGCCCAAGGCCCGCTTGACCCGCTCCTCGATCTCGGCCTTGGGCTTGCCCCGCACCTGCAAGGGAAAGGCCAGGTTCTCGCCCACGGTCATGTGCGGGAACAGGGCGTAGTTCTGGAAGACCATGCCGATGTTGCGCTTGTGCGGCGCTAGGTTGTTGATCTGCTCGTTCTCGATGAAGATGTCGCCGTGCGTCGCGGTCTCGAAGCCGGCCAGCATCATCAAGCAGGTCGTCTTGCCCGAGCCCGAGGGGCCGAGCATGGTGACGAACTCGCCCCGGCCGATGTCGAGGTTCAGGTTCTTCACGACCAGCGTCTCGCCGTCGTAGCTCTTCTGCACGTTGTCGAAGCGAACGAAGCTGTCGCCCTCGGCCATCATTATTCCCTAACCCAGCCGCCGGCCTTGCTTGACCGATCGGCACCGTCGTTCTTGGCCCGCGCTCTTGGCCTCAAGGGCTAGCGAAGCGGCGGGAAGCTGTAAAGCCCTAGCGACCTTTACCGGCCGCGAGGAAGCGGTGGCGGTACTTGAGGGTGAAGTCGCCGCCCCCGTCCGGTTCCTCGAACGCGGCGAGCGCGTCGATCGAGACCGGCCCCGCCAGCGCCGGGGCGAACCACGCCTTGGCGGCGGCCGCGACCGCCCAGGCCTCCGCGCCATCGAGCCGGGCACTCAGCGTCATATGGAAGGTGAAGTCCTCGAAGACGTACGGGTAGCCGTAGGCCGCGAGCCGCGCGTCCTGGCGCGGGGTGAGACCGGCCCCGCGCCGCCGCGCCAGCTCGTCGGCCGTGGGCGGCGCCCGCAGCGGCTCGAAGGCGCGCACGACGTCGTCGGCGAGCCAGCGCATCGCCGGCGTCGGCCGCGCCAGGGTGAGCGCGACGAACCCGTCGAGGTCCGCCACCTCCAGCCGGGCCTCGAACGCCTTCCAGCGGGCGGCGAAGAGGGCCGCGGCACGCTCCAGGACGGCGGCGTCGACGCCCTCGGCCAAGCAGAACGGCGCCTTCAAGGTGGCGTGGAAGCCGTAGCGCCGCGCCGAGGCGGTGATCGCGGCGAAGCGCTCCGGCGCCACGCCCTCGACGCGCGGCTGCGCCGGCCTTTCCCCACTCGCGGCGTCGCGGCCGAGCCAGCGCCCCCCCAGGTCGTGCAGCGCCGTGCCGGGCGCCGGGCACCAGTAGAGCGCGCAGCGGCTCACGCGACCCGCTCCCCCCCGACCCAGACGCCGCGCACGATCGGCCGGCCGTCGACGGGGCGCACCCGGACGAGGTCGGCGCGCAGCCCGACCGCGATGCTCCCCCGGTCGGCGAGCCCGACGGCGGCGGCGGCGGCGGCGCCCGCCCGCGCGACGGCCGCGTGCGGCGGCAGGTTGAACGGTTCGCTCATCAGGCGAAAGACCGCGTGCAGCAGGCTGGCCGGGATGTAGTCCGAGGCGAGGACGTCCAAGAGGCCCGCCAGCGCCAAGTCGCCCGCCTTGACGTTGCCGGAGGAGGAGCCGCCGCGCACGAGGTTGGGCGCCCCCATCAAGACGGGGATGCCGTGCTCGCGCGCGCGTCGCGCCGCCCTCAGCGTCGTCGGGAACTCGGTGAAGGCGGCGCCGAGGCGGGCGGCCTCGTCGACGTGCTCGATCCTGGCGTCGTCGTGCGTCGCGAGCGGCAGGCCCAGCCCGCGGGCCGCGTCGGCGAGCGCTCGGCACCGCTTCGGGCCGAGGTCGCGCGACGCCGCGCGCATCCCTTCAATGTGGGCGTCGAGGGCGTCGTCGTCGGCGAACAGGTGGCGGTTGCGCCCGCGGTAGGCCTCGACGTCGGGCAGTTGCCGGTCGCCCGGCGCGTGGTCCATGAGCGAGACGAGGTGGACCGGGGCCATGGCGGCGCACCGCTCGAACAGGGCGACGATCTCGGGGTGCGTCACCTCGCAGCGCAGGTGCAAGCGGTGAGAGGACCGCAAGATCCCGGCCCCCCTCGCCTCGCTCAAGCCCGCGATCATCGGCCCGATCATCTCGGGCCTCGTGTCCCAGAACGCCTGCGCGCCGATGGTGAGGCTGTCATAAACGGTCGTGATGCCGGACGCCGCGCACATCGCGTCGTGCGCGATCGCCGCCGCGACGGGGTCCCACGTCACCCCGCCGCGCGGCTGGTAGTGCCTCTCCAGATTGTCGGTGTGCAGGTCGATCAGGCCGGGCAGGAGAAAGTCGCCGCCGCAGTCGAGCGCCGGCCGCGCCGTCCCGCCGGCCTCAAGCGCGCTGATCCGCCCATCAGCAAGCTTTAGCGTCCCCTCAATCGTATCGTCGTGCAGGACGATGCGGGCGTTGGTGAACAGGGTCTCGGTCAAGGGGCTCACGCGCAAGTAGAGGGACGATCGGTCATTCGCCTAGCACGACCCCCGGCCCCGCGTCACCCCTTGGCTTGCTCCCCCTGCTCTTGGCGCAGCTTCGCCGGCGGGATGTGGTCGCTGCGGCCGATGACGTGCGCCGTCGTGCCGACGATGAGCGCGTCGGGGGCGTGGACGAGTTCCAGGTCCTTGTCGGGGTAGGGCAAGGCGGCGAGGAAGTGGCGCATGGTGCCCAAGCGCGCGCGCTTCTTGTCGTCCGACTTGATGATCGTCCAGGGCGCGTCGGCCGTGTCGGTGTAGAAGAACATTGCCTCCTTCGCCTCGGTATAGGCCTCCCACTTGTCAATCGAGGCGAGGTCCATCGGCGAGAGCTTCCACTGCTTCAACGGGTCGTCCTTGCGCGCCTCGAAGCGGCGGCGCTGCTCCTCGCGCGTCACCGAGAACCAGTACTTGAACAGCCAGACGCCCGAGCGCACCAGCATCCGCTCCAATTCCGGGCACTGGCGCATGAACTCCAGGTACTCAGGGGGACTGCAAAAGCCCATCACCCGCTCGACACCGGCCCGGTTGTACCAGGAGCGGTCGAACAAGACGACCTCGCCGCCGGCCGGCAGGTGCTCGACGTAGCGCTGGAAGTACCACTGCGTCCGCTCGCGCTCGGACGGCTTCTCCAGGGCGACGACGCGCGCCCCGCGCGGGTTCATGTGCTCGGTGAAGCGCTTGATCGTGCCGCCCTTGCCGGCGGCGTCGCGGCCCTCGAACAGGACGACGATCTTCTGCCCGGTCTCCTTGACCCAGCGCTGCGCCTTGAGCAGCTCGACCTGCAAGTTGGTCGCCTGCTTCTCGTAGGCCTTCTTCTTGAGCTTCACCTTGTAAGGGTACTCGCCGGTCTCGAACAGGTGCCGGATCGCGGCCGGGTCGTGGCGCATCTCGGCCAGCCGCCGCTGCCCGTCGTCGCCGGCGTCCGTGCCCCCGTCCTCGGGCGGCGCCGTCTTGCCGGAGAGATCAGGCATGGACGACGCACCCGCAGCCTCGGTCGCGTTCTCGGCGTTGGCCTCGGCGACCTTCCGCTTCGCCTCGCGCTCGGCCGCCTCAACCTTGGCTTTCGCCGCCCCATTCGATTTCGCCTTGTCCGCCATGCCCGTTTCTCCCTTCTGAACCGTGAGCCCAAGAGAACGCTTGCGCGTCCGCTGCGCGGAGCCTTCTTCTCTTTGTCTTCGCAACTTTGGCCAAGACCAGCCTGAGCGTCCGAGCCAAGTCCGGGCATAAGTAGCAAAAAAGAAAAGCCCGCGCGGCAGCGCACGCGAAGCGTTCTACGCCGCCCGCGCGCCCTCCAGATCCTCGGCGTAGTGGCACGCCACCTGCCGCCCGCGCACCTCGCGTAAAGTCGGCACGCGCTTTGAGCAGTCCGGCCGGGCGTAGGCGCAGCGGCGATGGAAGGGGCAGCCGGGCGGCGGGTTCAAGGGCGAGGGCAGTTCGCCCTTCAAGGCGACCTTGGCGCCGCGCTCGGCCGGGTCGACCGCCGGGGTCGCCGCCATCAGCGCCTTGGTGTAGGGGTGCGCCGGGTCGGCGAAGACGGTCACGCCCTCGCCCGCCTCGACGACGCGGCCCAAGTACATCACCATGATGCGCTGGGCGAGGTGGCGCACGACCGAGAGGTCGTGGCTGATGAAGACGTAGGCGAGGCCGAACTCGTCTTGCAGGTCAAGAAGGAGGTTGATGACCTGGGCCTGGACCGAGATGTCGAGCGCCGAGACGGGCTCGTCGGCGATCACCACCTTGGGCTCCAGCATCAAGGCGCGCGCGACCGCGATGCGCTGGCGCTGCCCGCCGGAGAACATGTGCGGGTAGCGGACGTCGTGCTCGGGCCGCAGCCCCACCTTGGCCAGCATCGCCCGCACCCGCTCGCGGCGCTCGCCCGATCCGATCGAGGTGTTGATCGCCAAGGGCTCCCCTAAGATGTCGCCGACCTTCTGGCGCGGGTTCAACGAGCCGTAGGGGTCTTGGAAGATCATCTGGACGAAGGCGCGCACGCGCTGGGGCTCGGCCGCCATCGCCTCGTAGGCGTCCTTGCCCTCGAAGTTGAGCGCGCCCGAGGTCGGCTTCTCGATCAGCGTCAGCATCCGCGCGAGCGTCGACTTGCCGCAGCCGCTCTCGCCGACGACGGCCAGCGTCTCGCCGGGATCGAGCGTGAAGCCGACCCCGTCGACCGCCTTCAAGGTCCTATCCTCGCCGAACATCCCGCCCTTGATCGGGTAGTGCTGCTTGAGGTCCTTCGCCTCGACCAGGGGCGCGCTCATGCCGGCACCCGGGCGAGGCGTTCCTCGTTGCGCGGAAAGAAGCAGCGCGCCTTGAGGTCGGCGTTGCCGTGCAGCGGCGCGAACGGCGGGCGCTCGGCCCGGCAGCGCTCCCGCGCGTGGCGGCAGCGCGGGTTGAAGACGCAGGACGCGGGCCGGTCGTGCGCGCCGGGCACCACGCCCGGGATCGTCGGCAGCCGCGCCTTGCCCCGGCCGCGCTCGGGCAGCGCCTCCAAGAGCGCCTCGGTGTAGGGGTGGCGCGGGGCGGCGAACAGGTTCGCGGCGGGCTGCTCCTCGACCGGCTGGCCGGCGTACATGACGAGCACGCGCTCGGCGGTCTCGGCGACGACGGCCATGTCGTGCGTGATGAGGACGAGCGCCATGCCCTTGTCCCCCTGCAAGCGGCGCAGAAGGTCGAGGATCTGGGCTTGGATCGTGACGTCCAAGGCCGTCGTCGGCTCGTCGGCGATCAAGAGCCTCGGGTCGTTGGCGAGCGCCATCGCGATCATCACCCGCTGGCTCATGCCGCCGGAGAGCTGGTGCGGGAAGGTGCGCAGCCGCTCCTCGGGCGCGGGGATGCCGACCTCGCCCAGGAGTTCGACCGCGCGGCGGCGGCGCTCGGAGCGGCCCAAGTCCGTATGGTAGCGCAGCGCCTCGGTCAGTTGAAAGCCGACGGTGAAGCAGGGGTTCAACGACGACATCGGTTCTTGAAAGATCATCGCGATCTCGCGGCCGACGATGCGCCGCCGCGCCCTGGCGGAGAGGCGGCGCAAGTCCTGCCCGTCGAACGCCATCCGCGTCGCCTCGATCTTGGCCAAGGGCGGCAACAGCCCCATCACCGCCAGCATGGTGACGCTCTTGCCCGACCCCGACTCGCCGACGACGCCCAGGAACTCGCCGCCATCGAGGGTGAAGTCGACCCCCTCGACGGCGCGAAACGGGCCGGCGGCGGTCGGAAAGGTGACGGACAGGTTCTCGATCTCCAAGAGCGCCATCGGCCTAGCTCCGCTTCAGCTTCGTTTGAGCCGGGGATCGAGCGCGTCGCGGAGCCCGTCGCCCATGAGGTTGATCGACAAGACGGTGACGAGGATCGCCAGCCCCGGCAGGGTCACGACCCACCAAGCCCGCAAGATGAACTCCCTGGCCTCGGCCAGCATCGTGCCCCACTCCGGCGTCGGCGGCTGCGCGCCCATGCCAAGAAAGCCCAAGGCCGCGGCGTCGAGGACGGCGGTCGAGAAGCTGAGCGTCGCCTGGACGATCAGGGGCGGCATGCAGTTGGGGAGGACGGTGCGGAACATCAGCCGGCCGAGGCCGGCGCCGGCGATCCGGGACGCGGTGACGTAGTCCTTGGTCAGTTCGCTCATCGCCGAGGCGCGGGTGAGGCGCGTGAAGTGCGGGATGTAGGTGATCGCGACCGCGATCATCGCGTTCTCCAGGCCGGGGCCCAAGATCGCGACGATGACGAGCGCCATGAGGAGGGACGGCACCGCCAGGACCACGTCCATGACGCGCATGATCAGCGTTTCGGCCCAGCCCTTGGCGAAGGCGGCGGCGAGGCCGAGGAAGATGCCGACCGAGAGCGAGATGGTGATGACGATGCCGCCGATGGCGAGCGAGTAGCGGGCGCCGAAGATCAGCCTTGAGAGGATGTCGCGGCCGACGGCGTCGGTGCCGAGCGGGTAGGCCCACGACCCGCCCGCCTGCCACGCCGGCGGCTGGAGGATCGCGTCCCTGAACTGTGCCGCCGGGCCGTAGGGCGCGATCAAGGGTGCCGCCAGCGCCACCAGGACGAGGAGGACGACGACGACGAGCCCGGCGACGGCGCCCTTGTTCTCGCTGAAATGGTGCCAGAGTTCGCGCGCCGGCGACGGCGGTGCGCGCACCACCTCGGGCTCGATCGCGGCCTCCTGGACCTCGGCCCGCTCAGCGCCCATGTCGTATCCTCGGATTGATGAGGCCGTAGAGCAGGTCGACGAAGAGGTTGACCGCCATGACGATGAGGGCGATCAGCAACAGCCCGCCCTGCACGGAAGGGTAGTCGCGGCGGAAGATCGAATCGACCAGCCACTTGCCGATGCCGGGCCAGGAGAAGATCGTCTCGGTCAAGATGGCGCCGGCAAACAGTGTGCCGACCAGGAGCCCGATCACGGTGATGACCGGGATCAGCGCGTTCCTGAGCGCGTGGACGCCGATCACCCGCCAGGGCGGCAGGCCCTTGGCGCGGGCGGTGCGGACGTAGTCCTCGGAGAGCACTTCGAGCATGGCCGAGCGGGTCTGGCGGGCGATGACCGCGAACGGGATCGTGCCGACGGCGACGGCCGGCAGGATCAGGTGCGAGACGGCGCTGCCGAACGCGCCCTCCTGGCCCGAGAGCAGGCTGTCGATCAGCATGAAGCCGGTGACGGCGTCGAAGTAGTAGAGGAGCGAGATCCGGCCCGAGACCGGCGTCCAGCCGAGCCAGCCGGAGAAGACGATGATGAGAAGCAGGCCGAGCCAGAAGATCGGCATCGAGTAGCCGGTGAGCGAGACCGTCATGATGCTGTGGTCGATGAACGAGCCGCGCTTGGTGGCGGCGATCACCCCGGCCGGCACGCCGAGGAGCACGGCGAACAAGATGGCGCACACGCCCAGTTCCACCGTCGCCGGGAACAGGGTGAAGAATTCGCTCACCACCGGCCGCTTGGTGATCAGCGACTGGCCGAGGTCGCCTTGGAAAACGTTGCCGACATAGTAGAAATATTGCTGCCACAACGGCTTGTCGAGGCCGAGTTGGGCCTCGATCTGCGCCCGGCGCTCGGGGTCGACCGAGCGCTCGCCGGCCATGATCTGGATCGGGTCGCCCGGCAGCAGGTGGATGAAGACGAAGGCGACCAGCGTCAGCCCGATGAAGGTCGGGACGATGACGGCGAGGCGGCGGAGGATGAAGCGCAGCATGGTTCGCGGCCCTCGCCGGGGGCCTTTGCCCCCGACTTGTCTTCGACTACTCCTCGATGTCGACGCCGTAGAAGACGTTGCCGCCGAACGGGTCGATCTTCCAGTTCTGCACCTCCGGGCGCAGCGGCTGGAAGACGACCGAGTGCGCGACAGTGAACCAGGGCGCTTCTTCTTTGAAGATCACCTGCGCTTGCTCGTACGATTCGGCGCGCTCGTCCTCGTCGGTGAGCTGCTTGGCCTGCATGACGAGGTCGTCGAACGGCTTGTAGCACCAGCGGGCGCGGTTGGTGCCGTCCTCGGCGGCGTCGCAGCCGAGTAGCACGGCGAGGAAGTTATCCGGGTCGCCGTTGTCGCCGGTCCAGCCGAGCAGCACCGTGTCGTGCTCGCCGTTCTTGGTCCGCTCCAGGTACTCGCCCCACTCGTAGGTCACGATGTTGGCGTCGACGCCGACGTTCTTCAGGTCGGACTGGATCAGTTCGGCCATGCGCCGCGCGTTCGGGTTGTAGGGCCGCTGGACGGGCATGGCCCAGACGTCGAGCGAGAGGTTCTCGACCCCGGCGTCGCTCAGCATCTGCTTCGCCTTCTCGGGATCGTAGGGGTAGTCTTGGACCTCGTCGTTGTAGGACCAGATCGTCGGCGGGATCGGGTTCTTCGCCGCCGTGCCGGCACCCTGGTAGACCGCCTCGATGATCGCCTCCTTGTTGATCGCCATGTTGAGGGCCTGACGGACCTCCTTCTTGTCGAAGGGCTCTTTTTCCGTGTTGAAGGCCCAGTAGCCGACGTTGAGGCCTTCTTGTTGCAGGAGATTGACCGACTCGTCGTTCTTCATGCTCTCAAGGTCGGCCGGGTTCGGGTAGACCATGACGTGGCACTCGCCCGCCTTCAGCTTCTGGTAGCGCACCGAGGCGTCGGGCGTGATGGCGAAGATCAGCGTGTCGATGGGTGCAGCACCCCGCCAGTAGTCCGGGTGGGCCTGATAGCGGATCACCGCGTCCTTTTGGTAGGCCTGGAACTGAAAGGGTCCCGTGCCGACCGGTTGCAGGTCGACCTGCTCGGGCGTGCCGGCCTCCATCATCTGGTCGGCGTACTCGGCCGACATGATCGAGGCGAACGGCATGCCCAAGTTCGCGATCATCGGCGCTTCCGGCCGGTTGAGGGTGAACTTCACCGTCATGTCGTCGACCTTCTCGATCGACTCGATGAGCGACGGCATGCTCATCGCCTGGAAGTACTCGTACGTGCCGCCCGAGACCGTGTGGTAGGGGTGCTCGGGGTCGAGCTGGCGCATGAAGCTGAAGATCACGTCGTCGGCGTTGAACTCGCGCGACGGCGTGAAGAAGTCGGTCGTCTGCCATTTGACGCCGGGGCGCAGGTGGAAGGTGTATTCGAGCCCGTCGTCGGAGATGTCCCACGACTCGGCGAGGCCAGGCTCGATCTCGGTCGAGCCGCGCTCGAAGTTGACGAGCCCGTCGAAGACCTGCCGCGCCGAGGCGTCGAAGGTCGTGCCGGACGTGAACAGTTGCGGGTTGAAGCCCTCGGGGCTGCCCTCGGAACAGTAGACGAGGGTCTTGGCCTCGGCCCCCGTCGCGGCGAGCACGAGCGCGATTGCCGACGTCATGAACAGCGTGCGGGACATTCTTGGTCCTCCCGATTTTGGTTCGCGGCGGCCCCGCCGCCCAGTTGCACCCAGGGTTAAGCCGCCGGCGCCGCGGCGACAAGGGCTTTCGTCGCCGCCCCCTGGCGCCCGTGCTTGCGGGTACGTATATGGCGGCAGCATGAGCACCCCCTCTCCCGCCCCCCGCCGCGTCGCCAAGCCCGCCCCCAAGGTCGGCATGGTCAGCCTCGGCTGCCCGAAGGCCCTGGTCGACTCTGAGCGCATCCTCACCCGCCTGCGGGCCGAGGGCTATGCGATCGCCCCCGACTACGCCGGCGCCGAGGCCGTCGTCGTCAACACCTGCGGCTTTCTCGACAGCGCCAAGGCCGAGAGCCTGGAGGCGATCGAGGAGGCGATGGCCGAGAACGGCCGGGTGATCGTCACCGGCTGCATGGGCAAGGAGGCCGACGCCATCCGCCGGGCCTTCCCCGACGTGCTGGCGATCACCGGGCCGCAGGCTTACGAGGACGTGCTGGGCGCCGTCCACGCGGCCGTGCCGCCCCTGCACGAGCCGTTCCTCGACTTGGTGCCGCCGGAGGGGGTCCGCCTCACCCCGCGCCACTACGCTTATCTAAAGATTTCCGAGGGCTGCAACCACAAGTGCAGCTTTTGCATCATCCCGTCCTTGCGCGGCCGCCTCGCCTCGCGCCCGGCGAGGAGCGTGGTCGCCGAGGCCGAGCGGCTGGTGAACGCCGGCGTCAAGGAACTGCTGGTCATCTCGCAGGACACCTCCGCCTACGGCGTCGACCTCCGCCACGCCGCGTCCGCCTACAAGGGTAAGGAGGTGCGCGCCCACATCACCGACCTCGCCCGGGCGCTCGGCGAACTCGGTGCCTGGGTGCGGCTGCACTACGTCTACCCCTACCCGCACGTCGACGAGCTGATCCCGTTGATGGCCGAGGGGCTGATCCTGCCCTACCTCGACATCCCCTTCCAGCACGCGAGCCATGACGTGCTGAAGGCGATGCGCCGCCCGGCGCACGCCGAGAAGGTGCTGAAACGCCTGGAACGCTGGCGCACGATCGCGCCCGACATCGCGATCCGCTCGACCTTCATCGTCGGCTTCCCCGGCGAGGGCGACGACGACTTCGAGGACCTGCTCGACTGGCTGGAGGAGGCCGACCTCGATCGCGTCGGCTGCTTTGCCTACGAGGACGTCGAGGGCGCCGGCGCCAACGACCTGCCCGGCCACGTCCCGGACGAGGTCAAGCGCGAGCGCCACCAACGCCTGATGGAGCACCAGCGCGACATCTCGGCCCGCAAGCTCCAGCACCGGATCGGCGAGACGATGACCGTGCTCGTCGACGCCGTCGCCGAGACCGACGACGGCGAGACGGTGGCCCTCGGCCGCTCTTACGCCGACGCCCCCGAGATCGACGGCAAGGTGGTGGTGGGCGATCCGGAGGGGATCGAACCGGGGGATTTCGTGGAGGTGACGATCGAGGCGGCGGACGATCACGATTTGTATGGGTACATCAATCTTTCCGGTGAAATGACAGCATGAGCGTCAATGGAACGTGGCAATGTCCATTTTGTCAAAGTTGGTCAATCATGAAAGATGCACATAGCATAACTTCTCACGATCTTGAAGACAATGGAAAACAACATCATAAATTGTATATTTCTTTATCTCATTGTCAAAATAGCCAATGCAAATTGTATACGGTTGAAGCTTTTCTTATAGAATATAATAGTCTTGACGATCTTTATCAAAATTCGAATGGTCAAATTGTTAAAAATTTCGACCTTATTCCTTCTTCTGCTGCAAAACCACAGCCTGATTACATACCCAAGCAAATTGTTGATGACTATAAAGAAGCTTGTGAAATTGCGCGATTGAGTCCGAAAGCATCCGCCACTTTAAGCAGGCGATGTTTACAAGGCATGATACGAGACTTCTTTGATATAGCCCACCGAACTCTCTATCAAGAAATTGATGCAATCAAAGACAGAATCGATCCTGATACATGGAAAGCAATAGATGCCGTCAGGAAAATGGGAAATATTGGCGCTCATATGGAAAGAGACGTAAATTTGATTATTGATGTTAGTCAGAACGAGGCCGAGATGATGATTCAAATCATCGAACAATTGTTCGATGATTGGTACATTCAGCGCCATAAACGGCAACAACGCCTACAGGCAATCACAGACGCAGCTAATCATAAAGAAGATATAAGAAAACTAATCAAGACCAGTGAACCAAAACTTCTTTCTTCTGAGTAATAAATATTATCTTATTCCCCCCGCGTCAGCCGCCGTCCCAGCAGCGCCGCCACGTTTCGCCGCCCGTCGAACACGGCAAGCACGACCACCGTCGTGTCGGTAACCTCGTAGAGAACCCGCCAAGGCGCCTGCACCGCCTCCCGCACGTCGCCCTCGCCGCCACTTTCCAGTTCCGGCGGGACACGGCCCCGTCCCGGCAAGTCGGTCAAGCCGAGAATCAGCCGTTCGAGCCGGTCGAGAACCATGTCGGCACGGGCGACCGACTCGTGCCGGGCAATGTAGGCTTCGATGTCGAGGAGGTCTTTCTCGGCGGCTTCGGTGACAACGACCTGCCGGCTCATCCCTCGTTCTTGCGCCGTTCGGCGACGGTCTCGCGCACCCGCCGGAAGGCTTGTTCGGCCGGCAGCGTCCGCCCCTCGCGCAGGTCTTTTTCTCCCATGGCAACGATCTTCATCATCGCCAGCGTCTCTTGCATCCGCTCGTACTCGACGACGTCCATCAAGACCGCCTTGGCCTCGCCGTGGACGGTGATGACGTAGGGCTCGCCGCCGGCCGCCAGTTCGCGGACGATCTCCGGCGCGTGCGCCTTGAGGTAGCTGATCGGCTTGATCTGCCTCGACAGGCGCATGGGAAACCTCCGGCCGTGGTTTGGACCAGAAAATAGTTCTCGGAATGGTCTTTCGCAATACGCTTCGCGTGCGCTGCCGCGCGGGCTTTTTTCTTCTCTTTTTATCTTTTGTTCGAGATTTGCCCTCGGCGCCCCGACCAATCTCCTACGTTAACACTGGCAAAAACAAAGAGAAAAAAGCCCGCGCGGCGAGCGCACGCGAAGCGTTCAATCCTTATCCGGCTCCAACCCCTGCTCGATCGCCTCGCGCGCGTCCTCGCGGTCGTCCGGGCCGGCCTTCGGCTCGTCCTGCCGGGCGGCGGCCCGCGGCCTCAGGCAGAGGTCGGCCATGAAGGGGTAGTGGTCCGAGCCGATGTCGGGCAGGACCTCGATGCCGTTCAGCAAGAACTGGTCGGAGTAGAAGACGTGGTCGAGCGGCCACTTCAGCAAGGGCCAGTCGGCGTTGAAGGTGGCGTACTGGCCGCGGCCGACGCGCGGGTCGAGCAGGCCGCTGATCAGGCGAAACAGCCGGCTCGTGTCCGACCACGCGACGTCGTTCAAGTCGCCCATCACCACGACCGGCGTGTCCGGCATCGCGCGCACCTCTTTTGCCACCAAGAGCAGTTCGGCGTCGCGGTTGGCGGTGCGCCTGCGCGGCGGCGGGCGCGGGTGGACGCCGAACAGGACGACTTCGTCCCCGTTCGGGGCCACAAGCCTGACCCGCATCGAGGGGATGTTCGGCTGGACGAGGTGGCGCACCAGGGCGTCCTCGATCGGCCAGCGGCTGTAGAGCAGCATGCCGTAGCTGTTGTCCAAGGGTTCGAGGAGGTGGTGCGGGTAGTCCTTCTCCAGGCCCGCCACCCGCTTTGCCCACCAGCGATCCGTCTCCAGCAGCAAGACGACGTCCGGGCGGCGCTCATGGATCAGGTCGAGCAGCGGCTCGGACTGCCGGTTGTGGATGAGGACGTTCGCCGCCAGCAGCTTCAGCGAGGCACCGCCCGTGCAGCCGTCGGCCGGCGCCGCCTGGAGCGCGTGCAGGGGCGTGTAGGGCCAGATGCGCCAGCCCTGGTAGAGGGCGGCGGCGAGCAGGATCAGGGCGATCGCCAGGGTGCGCTTCTTGCCCCGGTCGAGGACGAAGGGGGCCGCGACGATGGCGATCAGGAGGAGGACCAGGATCTGGAGGCGGGGAAAATCCCACACCCGAACGTAGGCGCTGTTGGTGTCGGCGATCGGCAGCAGCGTCAGCGCCAGCGCCACCACCCCGATCGCGACGAAGATCCAGCGCAGCGCCCGTCGCAACCGTTCCACCTCTCGCCCGTTGGCCCGTTTTAACGGACCAGGAACGACGTTTCGGCGTCAGGGTTCCAGGTAGCCGACCGCCCGCAGGCGCAACTCGCCGCCGTTCGGGTCCTCCTTGAACAGGAACGCGGCGTCGGCCTCGGCGTGCGGCGGCAGGTAGTCGATCGTCAGCGCCGCCTCCTCGACCTCGCCGTCATTGAGCGTCAGTTCGGCGCGCAATTCCAGCGCCTCGGCCGGCTCGTCGCCGCGGTTGGCGACCATGACCGCGACCCGCCAGCCGGCGGCTTGGGCGGTAAAGTCGCCTTGCTCCATGACGATGTCGGGCGGCGACTTCGCGTCGCTTCGCCAAGCATCGACGACGAGGTAGCCTACCATCAAGAGCAGAACCAGGGCACCCAAGCCGGCGATCGCGACCTCGACGATCGGGGTCTTGGCGCGGCCGTGTTCGTCGCTCATGCTCTTCTCACAAGATGAGCCGCGCCGAGGCGGCGCCGAGTGCCCCTGGAAACCCGAGCACCGCCGTCAGGTGCAGGGCCGTGCCGAACGACTGCCCGTCCAGGCGGCCGAAGAGCCACAAGACGACGAAGCTGGTCAGCAAGACGAGGGCGTAGCCCGGCAGGGTGAAGGCGAAGAACGCGCGCACGGGCGGCATGGCGCCCTCGCGGGCGTGCCCGCCCTTGAAGTCGAGGGCGTAGACGAAGGCGTGCAGGAAGGCGAGCGAGGCCGCCATCAAGACGAGCGCGTAGCCGACGTGCTCCTGCTCGATCGCGACCAGGACGACCTCCTCGGTCGGCGCCACGTTGAAGGCGAAGAACAAGGCGCCCGCCACCATCAAGAGCAACTCGCCGCCGTAGCTCTCGTCCCAGCGCTCCGAGTCGTCCTCGTCGTCGTCCTCGACCGGGCCGAGCTGGCTGCGGGCGAGCACGGCCCCCATCGCGCACGGCACGGCTTCGAGCCCGATCGAGCCGACGATCTGGGAGAGCGAACTGTTGTGGTCGAGGACGCCGAACGCGACCAGCGCCGAGGCCGCGGCGACGACGCCGATCAAGAAAGCGACGAAGGCGTCGATGACCGAGTCGCCGACGCCGATATTGTGGCGAAAGCCGCCGTAGTAGGCGAGGCCGGTGAGGAGCGGGACCGTCAACCCCAGCAAGAGCGCGAGGCGCTCCGGGTGCATGGCGAAGCCCAGCGTCCACATCTCCATCGTCATCAGCAAGGGCAGCCCGAACAGGATCGCGCCTGCGAACGCGCGCGCGAGCGCCAGCAAGAGCGCCCGGTCGGCGACCGGGCGCGCGTCCCCGACGGCGATCGGTTCGCCCCGGCCTGGAAGCTTCGAGCTTGGCATGGGATTTCCGGCCGCTCAGTCGAGCCCCGGCGCCGTCTCCTTCTTGATGGTGCGCAGCGCGAACTGCGAGCGGATGTTGGCGACGCCGGGCAGCCGGGCCAGTTGGGTGCGGTGCACGCGCTCGTAGTCGGCGGCGTCGGCGACCTCCACCTTCAAGACGTAGTCGGCATTGCCGGCGGTGAGGTAGCACTCCTGCACGGCGGGGCAGGCCGGCACGGCGGCCTCGAAGGCATCGAGCGCCTCTTCGGACTGGGCGTTCAGCGTGATCTCGACCAGGACGGTCGCCGCCTTGTTGACGGCGGCCGGGTCGACGAGCGCCGTGTAGCCGCGGATCACCCCGGCCTCCTCCAGCCGCCGCACCCGGCGCAGGCAGGCCGAGGGCGAGAGGTAGGCCCGCTCGGCCAACTCGACGTTGCTCATCCGCCCGTCCGCTTGAAGCAGGCTCAGGATGCGGCGGTCCTGGCGATCGAGGTCGGGCATCGCGACGTTCCCACCGATTTTCACGTTCTTGGCGCAACTTTAGTGCGCGAAGCCGCCGCCGCGCAACCCGGTTCGGCAGGATCTGCCCGTGGAATCGCGCTATAATCCCGACCCAACGATCAGCAAGTGGAGGTGTCAGCCATGCGAATCGGCGTACCGAAGGAAATCAAGAACCACGAGTACCGCGTCGGCCTCACCCCCGACAGCGCGCGCGAGTTCGTCGCGCACGGCCACGAGGTCCTGGTCGAGACCGGGGCGGGCTCAGGCATCGGCAGCGACGACGACGCCTACGCGGCCGCGGGTGCTTCGATCGCCGCCGACGCCGCCCAGGTGTTCGAGCGGGCCGAGATGATCGTCAAGGTGAAGGAGCCGCAGGCCACCGAGCGGCGGATGCTCAAGCCCCACCACACGCTGTTCACCTACCTCCACCTCGCCCCCGACGCCGAGCAGACGCGCGACCTCGTGAACAGCGGCGCCACCTGCATCGCCTACGAGACGGTGACCGGCCCGAGCGGCGGGCTGCCGCTCCTGGCGCCGATGAGCCAGGTGGCCGGCCGGCTCTCGATCCAGGCGGGTGCCTGGTGCCTGGAGCGGGCGCACGGCGGGCAGGGGATGCTGCTCGGCGGCGTGCCCGGCGTCGAGAGCGCCAGGGTCGTCGTCGTCGGCGGCGGCGTCGTCGGCGAGAACGCGATCATGATGGCGCTCGGCATGGCGGCCGACGTCACCGTCCTCGATCGCAACGTCGACGTGCTCGGCACGCTCGCCCGGCGCTTCGGCCCGGCCCTCAACACGGTCTACTCGCACCGGGCATCCCTGGAGCGCTACGTCCTCGACGCCGACCTCGTCGTCGGCGCGGTCCTGATCCCGGGCGCCGAGGCGCCGAAGCTGGTCAGCGCCGAGATGGTGCGGGCGATGCGGTCGGGCGCGGTCCTGGTCGACGTCGCGATCGACCAGGGCGGGTGTTTCGCGACCTCGCACCCGACGACGCACGCCGAGCCCACCTACGTCGTCGACGGCGTCGTCCACTACTGCGTCGCCAACATGCCGGGCGCCGTGCCCAAGACCTCGACCCTCGCGCTCAACAACGTGACCTTGCCCTACGCCTTGGCGCTGGCCGACAAGGGGCCGCGGGCAGCACTGCTCGACAACCCGCACTTCATGCGCGGCCTGAACGTCGTAGGCGGCCGCGTCACCTACCGCGCCGTCGCCGAGGAGCACGGCTACGACTACCTGCCGCCCGAGCGGGCCTTGGCGCCGGCCGCCTGAATCGGGCACGCTCGGCCGGCCGCATCGAACTCAAGGCGGATGTTGCGCTTTCGTGAAAGCCTTCTAGGCTCGGCACCATAATGAACGGCCTTCTCTAGGCCGGACGGGGGGAAAAGCAATGACGAACAACGCGCTGCTCGTCGCCTACGACGACGACGACGGCAGCCGCCGCGCGCTCGACTTCGCCATCGAGCGGGCCAAGGCCCTGGGTGCGCCCGTGCACCTCGTGCACGTCCTGCAGTGGTCGCCCTACAGCTTCTTGACCCAAGAGGAACTGGCCGAGCGGCACAAGCGGCGCAACGAGGAGGTGGCGCGGGCGGAGAGCAAGGTCGTGGCGCCCGCGCTCGCGCGCCTGCGCGACGCCGGCGTCGCGACCGAGGCGGCGATCCGCTACGGCAACCCGGCCGAGATCATCTGCGAGATCGCCGAGGCCAAGGGCGTCGGCCAGATCGTCGTCGGGCGCCGCGGCGGCTCCAAGCTCTCCGAGCGCCTGTTCGGCGGCGTCGCCTCGGCGCTGGTCCAAGCCGCCCCGGTGCCCGTCACCGTCGTCCCTTAACAACTCAAAGAACAACCCCCTAAAATCACGGGAGAGAAGCGCTTGCGACCCATGGCATTCTTGGCGGCGTTGGGGGGCGTACTGCTTCCCTTCGCCGCCCTGGCACAGGAGGCGGCCGAGGAGGCCGCCGGCGGCATCGACGCCGCGATCAACAGCATCTTCGGCCCAGTCTCCTCGTTCGTCGCCGGCGTCATCTTCTACTCGGTGCCGATCGGCGGGGCCGACTTCCCGCTCATCGTCGGCTGGCTCGTCGCCGCCGCCTGCATCTTCACGATCTACTTCGGCTTCATCCAGTTTCGCGCCTTCGGCCACGCGATCCGCCTCGTCAAGGGCGACTATTCCGACCCGAACGACGCGGGCGAGGTCAGCCACTTCCAGGCGCTGGCGACGGCGCTCTCGGGCACGGTGGGCCTCGGCAACATCGCCGGCGTCGCGGTCGCGGTCTCCTTGGGCGGCCCCGGCGCCACCTTTTGGATGATCGTGGCCGGCCTCCTCGGCATGGCGTCCAAGTTCACCGAGTGCACGCTGGGCGTGAAGTACCGCAACGAGTACCCCGACGGCAGCGTCTCGGGCGGGCCGATGTACTACCTCTCCAAGGGCTTCGCCAAGCGGGGTCAGACGGCCTTGGGCAAATTCCTCGCCGCCTTCTTCGCCGTTTGCTGCATCGGCGGCGCCTTGGGCGGCGGCAACATGTTCCAGGCCAACCAAGCCTACCAGCAGATCGTCAACGTCACCGGCGACGAGGCCAGCTTCTTCGCCGACAAGGCGTGGCTGTTCGGCCTCATCATGGCGGTCCTGGTCGGCGTCGTCATCATCGGCGGCATCAAGTCGATCGCGAAAGTGACCGAGAAGATCGTCCCCTTCATGGGGGTCCTCTACGTCGCGGCGGCGCTGGTCATCATCTTGATGAACATCGACCACCTGGGCAGCGCGTTCGGCGCGATCTTCTCGGGCGCCTTCACGGCCGAGGGCGTGCAGGGCGGCGTCATCGGCGTCATCATCCAGGGCTTTCGGCGGGCCGCCTTCTCGAACGAGGCCGGCGTCGGCTCGGCCGCGATCGCGCACTCGGCCGTGCGGACGAAGGAGCCCGCGACCGAGGGCATTGTCGCCCTGCTCGAACCCTTCATCGACACGGTCGTCATCTGCACGATGACGGCACTCGTCATCATCTTCTCCGACGCCTACCTGCAAACCGAGCTGGACGGCGTCGAATTGACCTCGCGGGCGTTCGCCTCCGCGTTCGGCTGGTTTCCCTTCGTGCTGGCGATCGCGGTCGTCCTGTTCGCCTTCTCGACCCAGCTCTCCTGGTCCTACTACGGGCTGAAGTCGTGGACCTACCTCTTCGGCGAGGGCAAGAGCCGCGAGATCGTCTTCAAGGTGATCTTCTGCGTCTTCGTCGTCATCGGCTGCACGATGGATCTCACCGCCGTGCTCGACTTCTCCGACAGCATGATCTTCGCGATGGCGATCGCCAACATCATCGGCCTCTACGTGCTGATGCCCGAGGTCAAGGCCGAGGTGAACGGCTACTTCGAGAAGATCAACAACGGCACGATCAAGGAGTACAAGAAAGGGATCGTCTGAACGCGGGCGGGGGGGCGGTGCCCGCATCCGGCACCGCCCCCCACGAACGGGCAACGCGATCCTTCGAACCAGATCCTACGGGGAGCGGCAGCCATGAAACGCATCTTCGCCATCTTGCTGTTGACGATGCTCGCTCGGGCGCCCGCCGCCCACGCCCAGGAGGCCGCCCAAGACGCCGCCCAAGACGCTGCCGAGGGCACCGCCGAGGCCGCCGCCGCGCCGGCCGGGATCGACGCCGCGATCGACGCCGTCGTCGCGCCGGCGGCGGGGGTCGTTTCAGGCATCGTCTTCTATTCGGTCCCGATCGCCGGCGTCGACGTGCCCTTGATCGTGATGTGGCTCGCGGCCGCCGCCGTCTTCTTCACGATCTACTTCCGCTTCATCAATGTGCGCGCCTTCGGCCACGCGCTGGAGCTGATCCGCGGCGACTACGCCGACCCGCGCGACGCGGGCGAGGTCAGCCACTTCCAGGCGCTGGCGACGGCGCTCTCGGGCACGGTGGGCCTCGGCAACATCGCCGGCGTCGCCGTCGCGATCTCCTTGGGCGGCCCCGGCGCCACCGTCTGGATGATCCTGATGGGCCTGATGGGCATGTCGACGAAGTTCGTCGAGTGCACGCTGGGCGTGAAGTACCGCGACGAGCACCCCGACGGCAGCGTCTCGGGCGGGCCGATGTACTACCTCTCCAAGGGCTTCGCTAAGCGGGGCTTGGCGGGGCCCGGGCGCTTCCTCGCCGCCTTCTACGCCGTCATGATGCTCGGCGGCGCCGTCGGCGGCGGCAACATGTTCCAGGTCAACCAAGCCTACCAGCAGTTCGTCAACGTCACCGGCGGCGAGGCCAGCTTCTTCGCCGACAAGGCCTGGCTGTTCGGCGTCATCGTCGCCTTTCTCGTCGGCATCGTCATCATCGGCGGCATCAAGCGGATCGCGAGGGTGACCGACAAGCTCGTGCCGGGGATGGCCGTCGTCTACCTCACCGCCTGCCTCGCCGTCATCTTGTTCAACCTGCCGCACGTTCCGGGCGCGTTCGCCACCATCGTCACCGGCGCCTTCAGCCCCGAGGGCGTCGCCGGCGGCTTCGTCGGCGCGATGATCCAGGGCATCCGCCGGGCCACCTTCTCGAACGAGGCCGGCATCGGCTCGGCGGCGATCGCGCACTCGGCCGTGCGCACCAACGAGCCGATCACCGAGGGGCTCGTCGCCCTGCACGAGCCGTTCATCGACACGGTGGTGATCTGCACCATGACGGCGCTCGTCATCGTGATCTCGGGCGTCTACGCCGAGGGCGAGGGCATCGACGGCGTGCAACTGACCTCGGCCGCGTTTGCCAGCGTCATCTGGTGGTTTCCCTACATCCTGGCGCTCGCCGTGATCCTGTTCGCCTTCTCAACCATCCTCTCCTACTCGTACTACCTCGTGAAGGCGGGCTCCTACCTCTTCGGCGACTCGCCGACGACCATGCTCGTCCTGCGCCTCGTCTTCTTGCTGTTCACCGTGCTGGGCTCGGTGTTGAGCCTGGGGCCGGTGATCGACTTCTCCGACTCGATGCTGTTTGCGATGTCGATCCCCAACATCATCGCCCTTTATTACTTCGCGCCGGAAGTGAGCCGGGATCTGGCGTCCTACTGGTCCCGGCTACGGACCGGCGAGATCAAGAAGTTCAAGGCGCGCGCCGTTCCCGCCGAGTAGGCGGGGCCGCGCAGCGATCTCAAGCGTCCTTCTTGCGCCGCGCCGGCTTCTTCGCCGGCGCCGCCTCGGCGGCGGTGTCGAGCACGCCCTTGGTCTTGCTGGACGACTTGGACCCCTTGGCGGCTTTGGGGGCCTTGGCCGCCTTGGGCTTGGGCGCCCGCACCGGCATCGGCGGCGCGTCGGCGGCGCTGCCCGTCTCGACCGGCCCCTGGCCCGCCGGGTCGGGCGCCGGCACGACCGGCCCGGCGCCGGCGCCCTCGGGGACCGAGCCCATATCGCCCGTCGTCCCGCCCTCGGGCGCCGCCGTCCCCTCCATCGCCTGCTGCTGGTCCAGGATCTCGCGCTCGGCCTGGATCCAGTGCAGGGCGTCGCTGCCGTGCGACCGGTCGCCCCGCTCCCACAACTCGTGGGCGCGCGCCTCGATCTTCCTGCGCAAAGTCTCGTCCAAGTCCAGTCTCCCCGCCCGCCGGGCACATTCGTGGTATCCGAGCGCAACGTCCGAGCGCATCGGTAGGTTGCATCGAGGCCGCGCACGGCGCCCCCGTCGCGTTCTAACGCTTTGGTTGAGCACGACAAGCCCTGTCATGCGCGGCGGCGACGTTCATATTCAACGCCACCGAGACTTGCAAAGGCCAGTCCATGCCCGGGCCGACGCTGCCCCTGTTCGACCCGCCGCCGGCACCGCCGTCGTCCGCACCGCCGGCGCGCCTGCTCGCGATCGACACGATATACTTGGAGCCCGCCGCCGCCGAAACCCCGGACGGGCGGGCGATCCTCGAACAACTGCCGGACGCCCGGCGGATCGAGGTCGCCTCGCACTGGCGCATCCCCGAACTGCACGGCGACCCGGCACGCGCGCCCGAGTGGCTGGCCGTCAAGCGCAACGTCCTCGTGCTCGGCCTGCGCAAAGCCATGACGATCCGGGAGAACGGCCGCTCGGCCGACTACATCGCGCCCGGCCTCTCGACCGGCTGCGCCATGGCCTGCACCTACTGCTACGTGCCGCGCCGCAAGGGCCACGCCAACCCGATCACGCTCCTCGTCAACACCGAGGCGATGCTGCGCGCGGTCGAGCGCCACGCCGCCAAACTCGGCCCGAAGCAAACGCCGAACCAGTGCCACCCGAGCTTATGGGTCTACGATATCGGCGAGAACGGCGACGCCTCGGTCGACGCCTACCTCCACCCCGGCGTGGCGGCGACGATCGAGCGCTTCGGCCGGATCCCGAACGCGATGGCGAGCTTCGCCACCAAGCACGTCAACCGCGACCTGCTCAAACTCGACCCGCGCGGCCACACCCGCGTCCGCTTCGGCCTGATGCCCGACGCGATGGCAAGGCGCGTCGACGTGCGCTGCGATCCGATCCCAGCCCGGATCGCGGCGATCGACGACTTCGTCCGCGCCGGCTACGAGGTCCACGTCAACCTCAGCCCCGTCATCCTCGCCGACGGCTGGCAGGCCGACTACGCCGCCCTGTTCGACCAGATCGCCGACACCGTCCCGGCCCGATCGCGCGCGCAACTAAAGGCCGAGATCATCATGCTCACCCACGACCCCTTCATGCACGACGTCAACAGGGCCTGGCACCCCAAGGGCGAGGCCGCCATCTGGCAGCCCGACCTGCAAGTCCGCAAGCGCACCCAGGGCGGCGCCGTGGCGCTGCGCTACAAGAACGACGTCAAGGCGCGGGCGCTGGACGAGTTGAAGGGGTTGTTGCACGCGCGGCTGCCGGGGTGCGCGGTGCGGTATGCTTTTTGAACGCTTCGCGTTGCGCTCGCCGCGCGGGCTTTTTTCTCTTTTTTTGCGAGTTTTATCATCGGAGCCGGCTTCGGCATCGGGGCCAACTTGAACCGACGGCACTTGCCGTTAGCTCAATTAGTGTCTGGACCAGAGACGGGGAGGATCAGCCATGCGACCGACGCTCACGGCGATCGGACTGACGACGGCATTGGCCTGGGCGGTACCGGCGGTCTCGGCGGCGTCGGGCGCGTTCACGATCGACACCGCGAAAGGCAGCGCTTACACCGCCGTCGTCTACATCGCCGGCGGCGAGGCCGCCGCGCGCGTCGGCGAGGCCCTTGCCGCGCGCGAGAAGCCGGCGGAAGCGACCGGCCAAGTGCTCCTTCGCGCGCACGACGGCGCGACGTTCGTCGAGTTGACGAAATGGCAGTCGCCCGATCGGGCAACGGCGTACACCGCGCCCTACTTCCCGGCGGTTCAAGCCTATTGGCGGCGCGATTTCGCGGTGGCGGACGCGTTCGCGCAAGGAGACGCCGACTTCACGATCACCGCGGACTCGTCCGTGCAGTGGTCGGAGTTCTTGCTGCGCGACCCGGCCGACATGGCCGAGCTTTCCGAGACGGTCACGGCGATGATCGGGACGATGGCTTCGGGCGGCGAGACCACGCTTCAAGCGATCACTGAGCTTCACGCGACGAACGACACCAGCATCGGCCTCATCGGCCTCTGGGCGACGCGCGAAGGCTTCCACGTCTTCGAGACGAACGAGACCTTCGGCGACGACCCGTACTGGGGGCCTTACGCCGACAACGCGCACTGGATGATGGACGTCGTCGGCATCCGATAGCGAAAGTGGACATAAAGGAGCACGGCCACCCCGGATCCCCGATCAAGCATGGCCCCGACTTCGATCGGGGGTCGGGGATGACAAGGAAGAGGTTTAAGCGCCCACACCCATACTTTGTCATCCCGCACTCGATGCGGGATCCAGGGTGGCAGGGCGCTGGTTTTCCCATTGAACTGCTGCAATTTCCACGCCGCAAGCCATCACCGCCGCATCCCTCTTTAGACTATATTCCTAACGTGCTACACTGGTGCCCTCGCCCCCACCGCCCGAGGAGCCGGCCGATGACCGACGACGCCGAACCCGCCCCCCGCCCGCGCAGCCAAGCGCAGATCGAGGCCAGCCGCGCCAACGGCGCCAAGGGGCGCGGCCCCACCACGGACGAGGGCAAGGCCGCGTCGTGCCGAAACGCGCTCAAGCACGGGCTTCGCGCCGCCGCACCCGTGCTCGCCCCCGACGAGGACGAGGACGCCTTCGACGGCCTGCTCGCCGACCTCGTCGAGGAGCACGCGCCCCAAGACACGGTCGAGGCGGCGCTGGTGCGGCAGTTGGCGCTGGCGATCTGGCGCCTGGAGCGGGTCGAGCGGCTGGAAATCGAGGCGCTCGGCGCGCGCGAGAGGCGCCCCAACAGCAACTACGCCGGCGGCTACCACCCCGGCAGCCCGTCGATCTGGGACGCGCGGCGCCTGGAGACGGTGGTGCGCTACAGGGCGCAGGTGGAGCGCAACCTGCACCGGACGCTCAAGGCCCTGCAAGAGCGGCAGAGCCTGCGGGAAGAAGTTCGCACGAACGAACCCGAGCCCCCCGCCCCGGCGGCACAAAACCCAAAGCGCCGGCACGCCCGGCCTTCGTGCAAGAAGGGCAACCCTCATCCATTTGGCCGCGGCCGAAGAGCGAGAAAAAGAAAAAAGACCCCTCCGGCGGGTTCGCCGGCGTTCAATCCTTCGCCCGCTCGACGTAAGACCCGTCCGCCGTCATGACGACGACCCTGGTGCCGACCTCGATGTGCGGCGGGACGGCGGTGCGCACGCCGTTGGAGAGCACGGCCGGCTTGTAGGACGAGGACGCCGTCTGGCCCTTCATCGTCGGCTCGGTCTCGACGATCTCGAAGGTCATCCGCTGCGGCAGTTCGAGCGCGATCGGGTTGCCCTCGTGCGTGCTCAAGGCGCAGGTCGTGCCCTCTTGCAGGTAGGGCGCCGATTCCCCGACCACGTCGGCCGGCACCGTCACCTGATCGAAGGTCTCGGGGTTCATGAAGTGGAAGCCCTCCCCGTCGCCGTAGAGGAAGGTGTGCTCGCGCGTGTCGACGAAGGCGCGCTCGACCTGCTCGGTGGTGCGGTAGCGCTCGGAGACCTTCACCCCGTCGGCTATGCGCCGCATGTCGACCTGGGTCACGGGCGTGCCCTTGCCGGGGTGGATGTTCTGCGCCGTCAGGATGACGTAGAGCTTGCCGCCGACGTCGACGACGTTGCCCTTGCGCAGCTGGCTCGCGATCACCTTCGCCATCGTCGATCCTTCTTTTGCGTGGGCGTGCCGCGGCATGTAGCGTCTGGGAGCGGCGAGGTCCAGCCCGGCGCCGCCACGAACCCTCGAAGGCTTGAGAACCCCTTGCCCGAACCCACGCCCTTGCCGTCGCCCTGGTGGCGGGCCGACAAGCACGCCGACCGCCGCCCCTTCCTCCTCGGCCGCAACCGCGTCCAGGGTGCCCTGCGCCGTCACTTCGAGGAGCGCGGCTTCGTCGAGGCCGACCCCGCGATCCTTCAGGTCTCGCCCGGCAACGAGACCCACCTGCACGCGTTCAGGACCGAGCGGGTCGGCCCCGACCCGGACGAGCGGCAGCGGCTCTACCTGCACACCTCGCCCGAGTTCGCGCTGAAGAAGCTCCTCGCCGCCGGCGAGCGGCGCCCCTTCGCCTTCGCGCACGTCTTTCGCAACCGCGAGCGCGGGCCCTTGCACGCTTGCGAGTTCACCATGCTCGAATGGTACCAGGCCGAAGCACCCTACACCGCCTTGATGGCCGACTGCGCCGAGATCGTGGCGCTCGCCGCCGAGACGACGGGGACGCGGCGCTTTGCCCTGAACGGCAGGACCTGCGACCCGGAAGCCCCCTTCGAGCGCCTCGCCGTCGCCGAGGCGTTCGCGCGCGAGGCCGGCGTCGACCTCTTGCGCACGATCGACGCCGACGGCGGCACCGACCGCGACGGGCTCGAAGCCCAGGTCCGCGCCGCCGGCGTCCGCACCGCCCCGGACGACACCTGGGGCGATTTGTTCAGCCGCGTCCTGGTCGAGCGGGTCGAGCCCAAGCTGGGGGTCGATCGCCTGACAATCCTCGACGCCTACCCGATCCCCGAGGCGGCGCTGGCGCGGCCGGGCGCCGACCCGCGCACGGCCGAGCGCTTCGAGGCCTACGCCTGCGGCCTCGAACTCGCCAACGGCTTCGGCGAACTGACCGACCCGGACGAGCAGCGCCGCCGCTTCGAGGCCGACATGGACTTAAAGGAGCGGCTCTACGGCGAGCGCTACCCGATCGACGAGGATTTTCTCAAAGCCTTATCCCACATGCCCGAGAGCAGCGGCGTCGCGCTGGGCTTCGATCGCCTCGTCCTCCTCGCCACCGGCGCCACCCGAATCGACCAAGTCGTCTGGACGCCGATCGCCTGAACCCTCGCTTCGGAAAACGCCATGCCGCAACGCGTTGCCACCCTATCGCTCCTCGTTCGCGACTATGACGAGGCAATCGCCTACTTCACCGGTAAGCTCGGCTTCGATCTCATCGAGGACACTGCCCTGTCGCCGGATAAGCGCTGGGTCATCGTCGCCCCGCTGGGCAGTGGAACAGGGGTCTTGCTGGCGAAGGCCAAGAATGACGCTGAGACGGCACGAGTCGGCGACCAGACCGGCGGCCGCGTGTTCCTGTTCCTCCACACCGACGATTTCCGCCGCGACCACGCCGCTATGTCGGCCAAGGGCGTTACCTTCGTCGAGCCGCCGCGCGAGGAAGATTACGGCACGGTCGCGGTGTTCGAGGACCTCTACGGCAACAAATGGGATTTGGTCGAGCCGGCGTGACGAGAACGCTTGCGCGTGCGCTCGCCGCGCGGGCTTTTTCCTTCTCTTTTCGTCTTTGTCCGAGGCCGGCCCTCGGGGTTGCGGCCAGCCTCCTGCGTTGACACTTACAAAAAAGAAAGAAAAAGACCCCGTGCCAGCGGACGCGAAGCGCTCAATCACCCCTGCGGCTCGGGAAACTCGAAGCCGAGCAGGCGCGCGTTGGTGAAGCCCTGCTCGCTGATGCGGGTCCAAGGCAACAGGTCCTGGCGCGCCTTGAGGAAGCTGTTGGTGACGCGCTTGACGAGGTCGTCGTCGTTGTCCTGCAACTCTTGCATCAACTCGCCCGAGGCTTTGCCCATCGCGGTCAGCACGTCGCGCGGCATCTGCTTGAGCTGGACGCCGTGCTCCTGCACGAGCGTGCGCAGTGCCGGGGCCGAGCGGGCGTTGAACTCGGCCAGCATGCGCACGTTCTCCTCGGCCGCCACCGCCTTGACGATCGCCTGCAGGTCCTTGGGCAGCCCCTCGAACTTCGAGCGGTTGACGGTCATCTGCAGGCCGGGGCCCGGCTCATGAAAGCCCGGCCAGTAGTAGAACTTGGCGACTTGGTAGAAGCCCAGCGCCAGGTCGTTGTAGGGGCCGACCCACTCGGTCGCGTCGATGGAGCCGGACTGGAGGTTTTGGAAGATCTCGCCGCCGGGGAGGAGCACCTGGGTGGCGCCCAGCTTCTCGATCACCTGACCGCCCTGGCCCGGGATGCGCATCTTGAGGTTCTTGAAGTCGTCGACCGAAGTGATCTCGTTCCTGAACCAGCCGCCCATCTGCGGACTGGTGTTGCCGGCAAGGAACGAGATGACGCCGAAGCGCTCGGTCAGCTCGTCCCAGAGCTCCTGGCCGCCGTTGAAGTAGATCCAGGCGTTCAGCTCGTTCGCGGTCATGCCGAACGGCACGGTGCAGAAGAACGGGAAGGCGGGGCTCTTCGAGATGTGGTAGTAGGCGGCGTCGTGGCCCATCTCGGCCGTGCCCGACGACACCGCGTCCAGGACCTGCAGACCCGGCACCAGCTCGCCGGCGGCGTAGAACTTGACGGTGAGCCGGCCCTCGGACAGTTCGCCGATCCGCTGGGCGCAGCGCTCGGCGCCGGTGCCGAGGCCGGGCAAACCCTTGGGCCAGGACGACACCATGCGCCACTCGGTGCGCTCTTGCGCGATGGCGGGCTTGGGGTAACTGGAGGCCGCGGCGGCCCCGGCAACGCCGCCGATCGCGGCCCCTTGGACGAATTTGCGTCGCTGCATCGATGCACTCCCAGTGTTTGCTGTTGTTTAGACGCGTAAGGTTTCTATAGCCGCCGGGCGCGGGCTTGGCGAGAACGCTTCGCGTGCGCTCGCCGCGCAGGCTTTCTCTTCTCTTTTTTGCTCTTGTCCGGGGCTGGCCCTCGGCATTGCGGCCAGTCTCCTACGTTAACACTGGCAAAAAGAAGAAGAGAAAAGCCCCGCGCAGCGGACGCGGAGCGTTCAAAGCCGCCCGTCGTAGTCCGATGCGTCGATGCGGCAGCCGATCAGGGTGAAGGTCTGCCGGGCCAGGGCCGCTTCCAGCGCCTCGTCGAGGGCCGCGGCGTCCTCGACCTCGACGCCGACGCCGCCGAGGCCGCGCGCGAGGGCGGCCAAGTCGAGGGCCGGCAGGCGGACGCCGACGCGGGCGAGGTTGGTTTCGCGCTGCTTCTTCTCGATGAGGGCGAGGCTGTGGTCCAAGAAGACGACGACGGGGAGCGTCAGGTTCAACGCCGCCGCGGTGGCGAGGTCGCCCGGGGCCATCAAGAGGCCGCCGTCGCCGACGAAGGCGAGCGCCGGCCCGCCCTCGGCGAGAGCGGCGCCGAGGGCCAGCGGGATCGCCGCCCCCATCGTGCAGTGGCCGTTCGATTGGAGGACGGTGCGCGGCCCTGCTGCCGGGAAGACCTGCGAGAGGAGGATGCGGTGCGCGCCGCTGTCGAACGCGACGGGGGTCGCGCGCGGCAGGCGGGCGCGGACGACGCGGCCGACCGCCGCCGGGCCCCAGGCCTCGTCGATGCGGAATGGTTCGAGCACCGCCGCCCGCGCCCGCGCCGCCTCGCCGGGGCCCCACGCGGCGGCGGGTTGCACCCCCTCGCCCAGCGTGTCGAGGCTGCGGCCGGTATCGCCGATCAGCCTGAGCGACGCCGCCCAGACGTCCTGGTCGTCGTCGAGCGGGCAGACCTCGACGACGCGCTTCATCAAGGGGTCCCAGGGGTGGGTCCAGGACGGCCGCACCTCGATCGCGTCGACGCCGGCGAGGACGACGAGGTCGGCGGCCTCGATCAGGGGCTTGATCGCCTTGTCGGCGCTCGGGCTGAGCGCGAAGGCCGCGACCGCGAGCGGGTGGTCCTCGGGCAGCAGGCCCTTCGCCTTGTAGGTCTGCAGGACGGGCGTCTTGAACCTCTCGGCGAAGCGCCGCACCGCCGCCCCGGCGCCGTCCTGAACGGCATCAAAGCCGACGAGCAGGAGGGGTCGCCGCGCCTCTTCGAGCCACGCCCGAGCGGTCTGCAGCGCGTTCGCCGCCGGCACGCTTGGCGTGCGCGCCGCGCGCGGCGGGTGGGGCGAGAACGACGCCCCGGCCGCGGCGGCCTTGACTGGCACGTCGACGTGGACCGGGCCGGGACGCGGGCTCAAGGCTAGGTTGATCGCCTTGCGCGCGACGAGGTCGGCGGCGTCGGGGTCGAGGCGAAAGCTCGCCTTGACGGCGGACTCGACCAGCCGGGCGTGGTCGATGATCTGATGGGTGTAGGCGAGGTCCTCGTTCGCATCGAGGCAACCCGAGAGGACGACGAGCGGCACCCTATCCAGTCTCGCGTTGACGATCGCGTTGATCGCGTTGGCGAGCCCCGGCCCGATCGTCGCCACGAGGACCGGCAGCGAGCCCGTCCGTGCCCAAGCGCCCTCGGCCATCAGCCCGGCCGCCGTCTCGTGCGCCGCCAGGACGAAGCGGACCCCGGCCGCTTCGAGCGCGTCCATCAAGGTCAAGGTCTCGCCGCCCGGCACGCCGAAGGCGAAGCGACAGCCGGCTTCGTACAGCCGTTTCGCCAGGATGTCCGCCGCGCGCATCGAGCACCTCCGCCGTGGTCACAAGGGCTAGCTAGGGCCGGAGGTGGGGATATGGCAAGGGGAGGCTAGCGCGTATGCCCAACGAACGCCGTCTTCGAGCCCCTTGAGCGAGGCAACTAAAGCCCGCCGCTGAAATAAGCTCTGTTAAACCGGCGACTGCCCGGTGGATAAGGTCAGAAGACCAAAGGCACTTTATGGAAGTGGACAACGCTCATGACCGCTACCTCCTCCTTTTGGAACCTTAGGCCCACAGCCCGAAAGAGTGACAAGATGCCCCTCATAAGCTATAAGATCAGCATGATCGAGGTGCGTCAGACCGACGTGTACGAGACTTGGTTGCGTCGCCTGAAGGATCGCCGCGCCCGCTCCCGGATCGTCACCCGCACCGCTCGGATCGAAGACGGCTTGTTAGGCGATGCAAAGGCACTCGGCGGTGGCTTCCATGGGCTTCGCGTTCCCCACGGACCGGGGTATCGGATTTATTTCACACGGCGAGGCGCCATCGTCGTGCTTCTCTTGTGCGGTGGTGACAAGAGCACCGAGACCTAAGGATATTGCGCGGGCATGTACGCTCTTGAAGGAACCCGAAGCATGGAAACCACGCGCTTCGACGCGGCCGAGTATCTGAAAACGCCCGAAGACGTGGCGTTCTTCCTGTCGGATGCGTTGGAGACCGGCGACGAAGACTACATTTGTCGCGCATTTGGGATCGTCGCCCGTTCGCGCGGCATGAGCGAGGTCGAGCGCCAGAACGGCGTCGAGCGCGAAGCCCTCTACCGGGCCTTGAGCGAGGATGGCGAGCCGCAGTTCTCGACCGTCCTGGGCGTTTTGAACGTGCTCGGGTTGCGGTTGAAGGTGACGACGGCCGAGTAGTGTTCTTGCGTCGTGGAAGCCGACGCCGCCGCGGCTACGTTCTGCCAACACCCTTGAAAAGCTGTGTAAGGAATTGGCGACGTGGCGTTAAGGGATCGGTCGGCATCTGTCGAAACTACAATTCTTGCCGAGCGAGGTTTACAGCTCATAGGAGCCGGTGTTTTTATCGCTAGTTTTTCTTTTATGGGTGAGACTTGGGGATCGTTAAATCTGACTTCAGTACAATATTTGTCTAGAATAATGCTTTCCTCTGTGTCATGCATAATCCTAGGAATAGATATAAACGTATTTCGCATACAGCTTTCTTATGAAGACAGGTAACTAATAAAGCGTGAAAAACTTTGGTCTCGCCTGACATCGTTATGTATTTTTCTAGGAACTGTTGTCATCCTAAGTTTAGGTTATAACATATTATTATTAATAAATAGCGGGATCGCACGGCAAATTTGGCCCTCGGCATTACGAAGCGTAGGACAAACAAACCTATTTTTAACCCATCTTCGTATGGTGTCGACATCCTCGGCGACAAACTTTAACGTTTAATCGTGCCTATGTACGAGGTTAATATCCAATGCAAAGACCAATTTCTAAACCAAGTTGTAAAGAAGAAAAAAGAAGCCCCGCGCAGCGGACGCGCGAGCGCTCACGGAACCCGCGCCCGCCTCGCCCGCTTGTTGAGGACTGATTTGAGCATTGGAGCGAACAGCGTGGCCGAGACGAAAACCGTCGTCATCACCGGGGGCAGCGCCGGGATCGGCCGCGCCGTCGCCCGCATCTTCGCCCAGAGGGGCTGCAAGGTCGGCCTGATCGCCCGCGGCGAGGAGCGCCTGGACGAGGCGCTGGGCGAGCTTGAGACCATGGGTGCGGCGAAGGTCCACACCGTCTCGGCCGACGTCGCCGACGCCGCGGCCGTGGACGCCGCCGCCGAGGAATTCGAGCGCGAGCTGGGGCCGATCGACGTCTGGGTCAACGACGCCATGCTGACGATCTACGGCCGCTTCATGGACGTGGACCCGGCCGAGTTCGACCGGGTGACGAACGCCACCTACCTCGGTCAGGTCAACGGCACGCGCGCCGCCTTGAAGCGGATGATCCCGCGCGACCGGGGTGCCATCGTCTGCGTCAGTTCCGGCCTCGCCTTTCGCGGCATCCCCTTGCAGGGCGCCTACTGCGGCGCCAAGTTCGCCATCCGCGGCTTCTTCGAGAGCGTGCGCTCGGAACTGATCCACGACCGCGTGAATGTTGCCATGTCGATGGTCCACCTGCCGGGCGTCAACACGCCGCAGTTCGGCTGGGCGCCGAACCGGACCGGGCAGCAGCCGCAGCCGGTGGCGCCGATCTTCCAGCCCGAGGTGCCGGCCCGCGCCGTCGTCCGCGCCGCCGACACGGGCGAGCGCGACCTCTACGTCGGCGGCTCGATCATGCAGATGATCGCCGGCAACATCCTCGCCCCCGGCATCGTCGACAAGTTCGTCGCCGACAAGGCGTGGCAGGGCCAGATGAGCGGCAAGCCGGACGACGGTGCGCGCGGCGAGGAGGGCAACCTGTTCGAGCCGGCGGACAAGGACGTGGCGGCGCACGGGCGCTTCGATTCCAAGGCGAAGGACAGCGCCCTCGTCCTGAACGACACGCAACTGCGCAGCGGCTTCCTCCTCGCCCCGCTCATCGTCGGCGGTGCTATCGCCCTGTTCGCCTCGGCGCTGCTGCGGCGGCGCTAGGGCGGCCAGCAGCGCCCCCCGTCGATCGTATTGGGGAGCGTGCGTGATCGGATCGCCGCTTGACAACGATCGGGCACTGCCCCTCACTCGCCTTGTCTCGGCGCGGTCGGGACGCCGACGACGAGGGAGGCTGTGCCGGGGCATGGGGCACGCGATGAGGGCTACGACCGTTGACGTCGCGCTGGCGGCGGACATGTGCGTCGACCTCATCGTGCGCGGCGACGTGCGGCCGCGCTTCGCCCAGGTCGAGCAACTGGTCGAGGACTACGCGCTCGACGTCGGCGGGTCGGCCAACCTGTTCGCCTGTCAGGCGACGAAGCTCGGCCTCACCACGGCCGTGCTCGGCCGGGTCGGCGACGACGCCCTCGGCGCCCACCTGCTCGACCGCCTGAGACGCGAGGGCGTTGACGTGTCGCGCGTGTCGCAGGATCCCGGCCTCAAGACCGGGATCGGCGTCACGCTGTGCGAGCCGGACGATCGGGCCATCTTGACCTATCTCGGCTCGATCGACGCGCTCGGCGCCGCGGACCTGCCGGCCGAGCCCGAGCGCTTGTGCCGGCACTGGCACGTGGCGAGCTACTACCTCCTGGAGCGGTTGCGGCCGGCTTGGCCGCCCTTCCTGGAGCGCGCGCGGGCGCGGGGCGTGACGACCTCGCTCGACCCGAACTGGGACCCGAGGGGGCACTGGGCGCCGATCAGGGCGACGCTGCCCCACCTCGACCTGTTCTTCCCCAACGAGGCCGAACTGCACGCGATCACCGGCGAGCCCGACCCCCTGCGGGCAGCACGTATGATCGCGGCCTACGGGCCGACGGTCGTCGTCAAGCGGGGTGCCGAGGGGGCGCTCGCCGTGTCGGCCGAGCGGGTGGAGGAACTCGCCCCGGCCGAGGTCGGGCGGGTCGAGGTCGTCGACGGCGTCGGGGCCGGCGACAATTTCGACGCCGGCTTTCTCTCAAGCTGGCTCGCCGGCGAGCCCCTGACGGCGTGCCTGCGCCGCGGCCACCGCTGCGCCGCTGCGAGCCTGGGTGCTATCGGCGGCGTCGCGGCGCAGTTGCGCGCCCGCAACCTCGACGCGGCGGAGGCGGGATGAGCAAGACCGACGACGACCTCTTGCGCGAGCCGTCTGAATTGATCGGCGTGCTCGACCGGCTGACGGCCGACGGCGGCGCCTCGATCGAGGCGGCGGTGCGGGCCCTCGACCCGACCGCGCCGATCCTCGTCGTCGGCATCGGCAGCAGCTACAACGCCGCCGTCGCCGTCGCCCGGCTATTCGAGGCCGAGCGCAGGCCGGCGTTCGCGGCCGACGCCTCGGAACTCCTCCACTTCGGCCTCATACCCAAAGGCGTCAACGCGATCGTCCTGTCGCGCAGCGGCCGCAGCGTCGAGGTGGTCCGGCTGCTCGACCGCTTGGCGGCGGCCGAGGCGCGCATGATCGCCGTCACCAACGCGCCCGACAGCCCGCTGGCGCGGGGCGTCGGCACCGTCGTGTCCCTGGGCGCCGCCTTCGACCACAACGTCTCCTTCACCATGTACACAGGGCTTGGCCTCGCCGGCGGGCTGATCGCGGCGCGGGCCGGCAGCGGGGCGCTCGAACCGCTGGCAACGGCCCTGCGCTCGGGGCTGGCGGCGACGGCCGAGCGCGTGGACGGTTGGGCGCGGTCGATCGCGGCCTCGCCCTTCCTGGAGCCTGGGGCGGCACCCACCTACTTCCTCGGGCGCGGGCCCGGCCTCGCCACCTGCCTCGAAGCGCGGCTGTTGTGGGAGGAGGTCGCCAAGGCCCCCGCCTCGGCGCTGCCGACGGGCGGCTTTCGCCACGGCTCGCAGGAGTTCGTCCGACCCGGCGTGCGGGTCGGCCTCTGGCTCGACCCCGACGCGCTCAACGCCGAGGACAAGCGGCTGGTGACCGACCTGAGGGCCGAGGGCGCATCCGTCATGTGCGTCGGCGCCGACCTCGACGGGGTCGCGGCCGACTTAGCGCTGGAGGTGCCGTCGATGCCGCGCCGCTGGCAGTTCCTCCTCGACGTCGTCCCGGCCCAACTGGCCGCGGTGCGGCTGGCAGCACTGCGCGGCGAGGACCCCGACACGTTTCGCTTCTGCTCCTTCGTCGTCGAGGGCGAGGCGGGGCTCGGCGGCGGGGGGCCGCCGCGTACGCAATAATAATCCAAGAGGAGACGCAGCATGAACGCACCGCACCAGACCGGCCTGATCCGGGTCCGCTCGCTCCTGCCCCTGACGCGGCGCGGCCTGCTCGGCACCGCCGCCGCGACGGGGGCGCTCGCCGTACTCAATCCTTCCGCGCGCGCGGCGACGCAGATCGACTTCGTCGGCTGGCAGAACTACGACCGGGGCCTCAAGACCGGCGACTTCCTGCAAGAGCAGGACGTCACCCTCAACACCACCTACATCGGCAACAACGACGAGATCATCGCCAAGCTGTCGGCGGGCGGCATCGGCCAGATCGATATCGTCACGCCCTACATGGGCTACATCCCGCTGATGGCGCTCTCCGGCCTCATCGACCCGATCGACGAGGGCCTCGTGCCGAACCTGTCCAAGGTGATGCAGCCCTTTCGCGACGACCCCAACGTCATCGTCGACGGGGCGCGCTACGGCGTGCCCTTCACCTGGGGTTCGGGGCCGATGCTCTACGACCCGGCGGCGCTCCCGACCCCGCCCGAGGGCTGGAACGCGCTGCTCGACGCCCCGCTCAAGGGCAAGGTCGGCATGATGGACGACCCGCTCGGCAACACGATGGCGGCGGCACTGGCCGCGACCGACGCCGAGGTGCCGACCCGACTCACCCGCGACCAGCTCGACGCCACGGTCGAGTTCCTCACGCAAATGAAGCGGCAATCACGGCTCTACGCCGCGAGTTGGGGCGAACTCGCCGACGCGCTGGCGCGCGGCGACATCGCGGCGACGTTCTGCGGTTGGGAGGCGATGCGAAAGTTCGCCGCCGACAAGGGCAAGGAGGTCAAGATCCACTATCCCGTCGAGGGCACCTACGCCTGGCTCGACAATTACTGCATCGCCAAGAACGCGCCCAACCGCGAGACGGCGCACGCGCTCGCCAACAAGATCCTCGACGTCGACGCCCAGGTCTACATCGGCGACGACCTCCTGCAGGGCATCGTCAACGAGGCGGCGGTGGGGCAACTGACGGCCGCCGCCAAGGACGTCTACGCCTACGACGACCTGGACGGCTTCGCCAAGAAGGCCGGCTTCTTCGCCTTCCCGCCGCTCGAAGAAGAGGGCGATTTGATGACCTGGAACGACTGGCAGGAGGCCTACCAGCGCTTTCGCGCCGCCTGATGCAGGAGGACGGCAGCGCACCGGCGCCCGCCGCCGCCGCGACGGCCGACGTGCGCCCGCTCCTCGAAGCCTTCGGGCTCGCCAAGCGCTACGGCGAGGTCGAGGCGGTGAAGCCCCTCGACCTCGCCGTTCGCGCCGGCGACTTCTTCGCCATCCTCGGCCCTTCCGGCTGCGGCAAGACCACGCTGTTGCGCATGATCGGCGGCTTCGTCGCCCCGTCCGCCGGCCGGCTCGTCCTCGACGGCGAGGACGTGACCCGGCTGCCGCCCGAGCGCCGGCCGACCAACATGGTCTTTCAGGGCTACGGCCTGTTCCCGCACATGAACGTGCGCCAGAACGTCGCCTACGGGCTCACGCTGAAGAAGCTCGGGCGGGCGGAGATCGACGATCGCGTCGAGGTCCTCCTCGCCCTCATGCAGATCGACGGCTTGGCCGATCGGTCGATCGACGCGCTCTCAGGCGGACAGCAGCAGCGGGTATCGCTGGCGCGGGCGCTGGTGATGCGGCCGCGCATCCTCCTCCTCGACGAGCCGCTCGCCGCCCTCGACCTCAAGCTGCGCTACGCCATGCAAGAGCAGTTGCGCAAGGTCCACCGCGAGATCGGCGGCACCTTCCTCTTCGTCACCCACGACCAGAGCGAGGCGATGGCGCTCGCCAACCGGATCGCCGTCATGCGCGACGGGCACATCGAGCAGGAGGGCACGTCGCAAGCGATCTACCACAGGCCGCAGACAAGCTTCGTCGCCACCTTCATCGGCGAGGCCAACACCTTCGCCGGGCGGCGCGAGGCCGGCCGCGTCCGGCTCGACGGCGGCGTCGCGTTCGACGACCCCGGCCCCGACGGCCCCGTCACGGCGGTGGTGCGCCCGGAGCGGCTTCGCGTCGGACGGGGCCTCGCCGCCGACGCCGTGCTGCCGGCGCGCGTCGCCGACGTGATCTTCCTCGGCCCTCACACGCGCTACGCCCTGATCCTGGCCGACGGGCGCACCGTCCACGCGCACGCCCCCGCCGGCGACGAAGGGGGAAGCCTCGCGCCCGGCGACGCGGTCGAGGTCGGCTGGACGGCGCGCGACCAGCGCGTCCTGCAGGGCGCCCACGCCGGCGGGGACGGCTGAGCCCGATGCGCGAGAACGGCCGCGCCTACTGGCTGCTCGCACCCGCGGGCCTGCTCTACGCCGCCCTGTTCGTGATCCCGTTCGTCTACTTCTTCGCGATCAGCTTCTTCGTCGTGCGCTACTACCAGCTTCAGCCCGCCTTCACCTTCGCCAACTACGCCAAGACCCTGACTACCAACGCCGGCACCATCGCCTTCACCGTGGGCATGGCGCTCGCGGTGACGGCGGCGACGGTGAGCTTGGGCTTCGTCTACGCCTTCATCGTGCGCTTCAAGGCCGGGCGCTGGGCCGACCTCCTGCTGCTGATCGCCGTCTTGACGCTGTTCGGCGGCTACTTGATGAAGATCTACGCCTGGAAGACGATCCTGGGCAACCAGGGCGTCCTCAACACCGGCCTGCTCGGCGCCGGACTCGTGGAAGCCCCGATCACCGCCTTGTTCTACACGCCGTTCGCGGTGGTGGTGACGCTGGTCCACTTCCTGCTGCCGTTCGCGATCCTGCCGATCTACTCGTCGCTGCGCGGCATCACCGACGTCGAGATCGAGGCCGCCCGCGACCTCGGCGCCTCCCCCTTCGCAACCTTGCGCGACGTCGTCGTGCCGCGCGCCGCCTCGGGCATCTTGGGCGCCTTCGCCTTGTGCTTTCTCGTCGCCAGCGGCGACTACGTGACGCCGACGCTGGTCGGCGGCACGATGACGATGATGGGTAACCTGATCGCGCCCCAGTTCGGCAGCTTCTTCAACTGGCCCTTGGGTGCCGCCATGTCCTTCACCACGCTGGGCGTCGCCGTCACGATCGTGGCCGCGGCGGCGTGGCTGCTCGGCCGCGTCGGCCGGCGGGGTGCCGCCCCATGACGGCGTGGCTCTGGCGGCTCGTCGGCGCGCTCCTCGTCCTGTTCCTGGTCAGCCCGCTCGCACTCCTGGTCCTGTTCTCGTTTACCGACGGCGGCATGGCGGCGTTTCCGATCCGAGGCCTCACCCTGCGCTGGTGGGGTCAGATGTTCGCCGACCCCGCCTTTCGCGCCGCCTTCGCCAACAGCCTCGTCATCGGCGTCGCCGCCGCCGCCGCCTCGGCCGTGGTCGGCACGCTGGCGGCCTTGGGGCTGGCGCGGCTGCCCGCCCGGCGGGCGCGGCTGCTCATGACCGGCCTCGCCCTGCCGCTCATGCTGCCGCCGCTCGTGCTCGGCGTGGCGCTGCTCAGCTTCTACGTCGCCCTTGGCCTGCCGCTCGGCCGGGTCACGGTGGTGCTCAGCCACCTCCTCTTCACCCTGCCCTTCGTCGTGCTCGTCGTCTACGCCCGGCTCGAAGCCTTCGACCTTCGCGTCGTCGAGAGCGCCCGCGACCTCGGCGCCTCGCCGCTCAAGGCTTTCTGGACCGTGACCTTCCCGATCATCCGACCCTCGATCATCGGTGCTGCACTCCTGTCGCTCGCCCTCTCGATCGACGACTTCATCATCACCTTCTTCACGATCGGCACCGGCAACACCCTGCCGACCTTCGTCTGGGGCATGATCCGCACCGCCCTCACCCCCGTCGCCAACGCGATCGGCACGCTCGTCATCCTCCTCTCGCTGACGGCGGCGGCGCTCGCCTTGTGGCTGACCCGCTTTCGCGGCTGAGCCTTCTTCGGGCCGTCAGCCGCGCGAGAACGGCGCCATGTACGGCCGGCCGAAGGGCACGCCGGCGCGCACCGTCGCCACGGGGCGCAGCCATTGGTCGCCCTGCCTTTGGTTCTCCTTGGTGTCCTCGAACGCGACGTCTTCCTCGACCAGTTCCATCACCGCGACGTCGGCGGTGCCGCCCACCTTGAGCGTGCCGAGCGCCGGGTCGCGGTCGATCGCCCGCCCCGGCGCGGCGCTCGCCTTGGCAATCACGTCGTCGAGCGAGAAGCCGAGGTTGAGGAACTTGCTCATCACCCAGGGCAGGTAGGGCTTGCCCGGCGAGTTGCCGGAGAAGACGTGGATGTCGCTGGAGATGAAGTCGGGCTCCAGCCCGCCCTCGATCGCGGGCTCGGCCACGGTGTAGTCGAAGCTGCCGCCGCCGTGGCCGACGCCGAACAGGACGCCGCGCTCCCTCGCGTCCAGCACGGCGGGCACGAGCTTGCCGTCCTTGACGACGTTGTTGCCGGCACCGCTGTAGACGTGGGTGATGACGTCGCCCTCGCGCATCAGGCCCATCAGTTCGGCGAGGTCGCCCGGTGCGTCGCCGATGTGGCACATGACCCGTGCCCAGGGCCCCGCCATCTCGGCCGCCTGGATCGCGCGGCGCAGCGGCTCCAGCCCGTTCTCGCCGACGATGTCGACGCCCTCGCGCACCTTGACCCCGAGGCAGAAGTCGGGGTTCGTCGCCACCGCCCTCGCGCAGTTCTCGACGTCGGCGTGCTCGATGTTGAGCATCTCGCCGACGGGAAAGCCGGCGAGGCCGAAATTGGCGATGTGGACGAAGGCGTGGATGCGCGTGCGCGCCGCCGCCGCGACGAGACGTTCGAGGGCGGCGACGTTGTTGGCGCCGGCGTCGCCGGCCGAGACGGCCGTCGTCGTGCAGGTGAGCGGCGCCAGCTCGTCGGCCGGGATGCCGATCGCCGAGCCGTAGGGAAAGACGTGGGCGTGGAAGTCGACGAGGCCCGGCGTCACGATCATGTTCGAGGCGTCGAGCACCTGCTCGGCCCGATCGGCCGCGATGTCCTCTTCGATCGCGGCGATAAGCCCGGCGCGCACGCCGACGTCGCGCCGCCCGCGCAGCCCCTGCCCCGGATCGACGGCCTCGCCGCCCTTGATGACGAGATCGAATTCCGGCACGGCCTCGCCGTCGCCCTGCGCCCGCCCGACCCCGGCCCCCGCCAGCGTCGCGGCGGACGCCGCGCCGAACAGCACGCCCCTGCGCGATGCGGTCATGGTATGGTCCCTCCCCCTGTTACTTATGGTTGGACGAACCGTAAGGGGCGGCCGGACCGCTTGGCAAGCCGGTTCGGGTCGGCCGAAGGCGACGGCTTGGCTTCGGGGCGTACCGTCCGGTAAGCTCACGCCATCATGGAGACGATCATGCAGGACTTCATCACCTGGACCGAGGAGCAGGCCCGCCGCCTGCGCGCGCACGACGCAGCGATCGACTGGGACGCGCTCGCCGAGGAGATCGAGGACATGGGCAGATCGGAGGCGGGGGCGTACAAATCGACCTTGCGCCTGATCTGCCACCGCCTGCTCGTGTGGATCCACCAGCCCGAGCGGCGCTCGAATTCCTGGCGCGTGACGATCACGACCGGACGGGTCCGCGTCGGAGACATCGAGGAGTCGAGCCCGAGCCTGAAGGCGAAGCGGACGGAGACGTTCGCCCGGGTCTACGCCCAAGCGCGCCACATCGCGGCGGACGAGACGGGCCTCCCGATCGGCACGTTCCCGGCCGCACCGCCGTTCACGGCGGCCGAGGCGCTGGATATGGATTTCTGGCTCAACTGATGGTAGAATGACAAACCATGACGTACAGGTTCAACCCCTCTAGGTTCAAGCGGCCGAAACGGCACCTCGGCGGTCGAGCCCTCTTCTTGTCACCCCCGACTCGATCGGGGGTCCAGGGATGAAATGCGGAGCATTTCATGGGCCGTGATGGTGCGAACCTGCTTCTTCGCGGTGCCCACAGTATGATCGTAGGATGCGCGTGAAAACACCGTCGGTGGAAGGAACGTTTCGCATGACGACCGTGAACCTCGACGAAGCCGACCTCGCCGGCTTGCTGGCACGGGTGCGGACGGGCGAGGAGATCGCGATCGCCGACGACGGCGTACCGGTCGCGCGCCTCGTGCCCGAGCGTGCGGCGCCCGCACCCGCGCCACGCCGGCCCGGGAGCGCGCGCGGACTGATCAAGATCCTACCCGGTTTCGACGATCCGCTGCCGGAGGACATCCGTGCGGGGCCTTAGCGGCAAGATCGAGCCTTGCTTCTTCCCGGCACGCACGTTGTCCTTTCGCTCGGCCACAACAATACCGTGGCGCTCAAGCCCCCTCCTTGTCATGCCGGACTTGATCCGGCATCCAGGGATGAAATGCGAAGCATTTCATAGGCTGCGATGGTGTGGCTCTGCTTTTTTGCGGTGCTTATAGTATGATTGTAAGGATGTATAAGAACAACGTTAGCGGGCGGACTGGAAAAGACTCATTTCTTATCATACCCTCAAAAGTCAAAATTATAGCTATACTATTTTGATAACTTTACCTTCTTTGCCGCCAAATCTATCTATATACCAAATAGAGTCGAAATTTCCTTCATCCCAACTATCGACCGACGTGATTGCAATTTCTTTATTAGTCTCACAACCAACAAAACTTGCTTCATATACAATTAAATGGATTGGATAGATTTTATATACGACATAATCTTTATCTGTTTTGGCTTTTATTCGATCTTTTATACTTTGTAAAAATTTTTCTTTAGAATATATAGCACAAAAACCTTGCATTTCTAATGTTTCAGAGCCAAACTCATTAGCTATGTCATACGCCTGTAAAGCATCTCTTTGTTCGATGCTTTGTTGATCAATACTTATAGATTTCATTGGTTTTTTCTTCCTCAATTTATCTAATTCAATGTTTCTTGATCGCGCACCCTGATCAGCCATCTGTGTTAGTTCAAAACCTGCAATAACGTTTTTGCCATTTTTGATTATGTAATCAGGTTCTTTTCTATCAGGATTTCCTCTCGTATAATTTTTCCAAGGTAAATGACTCATAACTTCGCTGTCTTGGAACCAGTTAATGGCTTCTATTTCTTTAAATTTCCTAATTATCCTTGAATCACCACGTTTGTACGATTCCATATCCTTAAGAAATTGGTCTGAAAACGGCATTGAAACTTCCTGACTAGTTGGCGTTACTGGAGTCTAACAAAAAATGCGTCGTTTTTAAACTATTCAATCCTGTAACGACACCAACCGTAACCCAAACTCCCGCGCGCATTTCACCGCCGTCGCCGGGTCGTTCCACAAGACGCGCTCAATCTGCTCCGCCGGTGCCTCAGTGCCGTCGCAGACGATGGCCGTGCCGGTGCGCTGCGAGTAGCCCACGCTGACGCCGTGGAGGGAAACCCAAGTGGGGCCTAAAGCATAGTTGAAGAACGGTCAATCGAAGAGGGAGCCCTAAATCGTCTTATATGAACACACGTACATGCAAAACATTCTAGCATCTTGTACCGGTGCATTCTCTCGGCGCAAAGCTGGTCCGTACGACAAGCCCTCAAAAGATGTTTTGACATCGGCCGTGCCCGACGTCCTACGCGGCGCGGGCCGGCGCCGGTGCCCCGTCACCCGTCATCGCCCTCGCCCTGCCGGTGACGCTTAAGGCGTAACCCAGGGCGTAGAGGGTCATCAGCGTCTCGAACGTCTCGCTCGACGAATACATGTAGACCTCGCTCGCGGGCGGGAACCATAGAGCCGCGAACAGGAGCGCGCGGGGCGGCAGCACCGCCTCGGCGAGCGGGTGGCCGCGGGCGAGGTCGCGCAGGACCAGGAGGCCGACCGTGCCGGCGAGGGCGGCAAAGCCGATGCCGTAATAGACGATCTGCAACCACTCGTTGAAGATGTTGTGCAGGTTCGTCTCTTCTTGATCGTTGATCTCGGCCAGCGCCGGCGGCGTCTCCCAGCCGAGCCACGTCTGCCCCCAGCTGATCTCCTCCATGCCGAAGACGAACAAGACGAGGCCCGCGGCCCAGAGGTAGGCGGCCGGCGAGCGCAGCACGCCGCCAGCGAAACCGGCGCCGGCGTAGTAGCGCGCGCCGGCCCCGAACAGGAGGCAGGCGGCGAGGAGGAAGCCGACGCAGTGCAGCGTATCGAGGGTGCCTTCCTTGGCGTAGGCGAAGCACAATGCAGCCGTTCCGGGCAGGCTCAAGAAGCAGCCGGTCAGGTAGCCACCCACGGCGGCGGCACAGCCGACGGCGAGGCCGAGCGCGACCCACGGCCGCCCGCCGGCGGGGCGGGGATCCGCCTGCCGCGGCAGCCAGACGCGCACGTACCACCAGACCAGCGCCAAAAGCGGCAGGAGCTGGCCGCCGAGCACGGCCATGTGGTCGCGAAAACTGTCCACCTTGGTGATGACGCGGTTCTCGGTGACGGCGACGATCGCGAGGTAGTTGGTCTCCTCGTGCGCCAGGTACCATTTTTCCCACCCCCAGCCGGGGCCGTGCAGCAGCGCGGTCAGCATCAAGCCGGTCGCCGCGAGGGCCAGCAGGACGAAGACGCCGTCGAGCTTCGAGGCGCGAAGTGGAAGAACTGGCACGGGTGCTATCGCCTCTTGCTCTGGTTGGCCCGTCATCGGTGTCGAGGAGCGGCCGTCGGTTTAGATAGCCCAACAACCTTTAATAAATGTTGAATACGCCGCCGTTGCGGGCGCAGGGCGCCGCCCGGTTGCGCCGGCCGGCCGCTTGCGCCTATAGACGGCGCTGGGCTCGGATGGGTGGCTGAGCGGTCGAAAGCACCGGTCTTGAAAACCGGCGGGCGGGCAACCGCCCCGTGGGTTCGAATCCCACCCCATCCGCCACTCGAAGATGCAGATTGCCGCGCGAACGCTCATTCGCCCATCGACCGCTCTGAGACCGTAGCACCCACAGCCTTCAGGCCGCCGGCCCTCAGCCCGGGGCGTAGAGACGCCGGTAGGCTTCGCTGGCGTTCGGGTTGAAACCCTCGGGTCCAATCGTGTGTTCGGCGGCACCCGATTGGTGGTTGAAGTAGCACTCGTAGCCGATGTCGGCGGCGTTGGCCTCAAAGAAGGCGAACATCTCCTCGATGAAGGCGGGGGTCGCCGGCCCCGCCGCCGCGCTCGGCCCTGGCCCACAAGCCCCACTCGGGGATCGAGAGCGGCTTGCCCTTGGACTTGGCGTAGCGCAGCCACGCGTTGATCCCGCGCGGGGCGCCGGTCGGCTCGACCGCCTCCGCCGCCTGCCGCCACTCTGGAATGGAGGTCGGCGCCGGGTTGCGGTCGTAGCGGTCGTGGCCGATGTAATCGACGACGTCGTCGCCCGGGTAGAAGAGGTCGATCGTCGCTAGCGTCTCACCGTGCTTGAGCGAGCACCAGTCGATCTGGGCCCCGGGGAAAATCGTCTTGATGATGCCGACGAGGCGCCGGAACGTGTCCTGGTAGGCTTGAGCGTAGCCCGGGTCGACGATCCGCCAGGGGTAGCTGCTGCCGTTCCACTCCCAGCCGACCCGCATGATCGGATCGGGCCGTGCCAGACGCGTGGCGAGCACCTCCAGGCCCTTTTGCCAGTGGTGGTCGTAGGCGCCGTTTGCCGCCTCGGCCCAAAGGGAGGGATCGTCGCGCGGCACGGGCCCGTCCTCGCGCGGGAACATGGCGAGGCTGATGCACAAGCGCTCCGGCCGCCCGGCCATCTTGCCCAACAGCGTGTTGGCGCGGCCGAGGTTCTCCATCTGCTTCCGCTTGTCGAAGCGGCTGAAGACGGTAAGGACGTCGAGCGGCCGGCCGCGCCATTCGGCGAACGGGCCGGGGTCCCAACTGGTCGCACCGCTGGCCCAGGCGAGGCCCGAGCGGGATCCCACCCAGGCCCGCGCTTCGTGCGGCAAGAAGGGGGCCATGGCGCCCGCCGCCAGCCCCGCCTTGAGGAGCGTCCGGCGGGTGCGCCCTTGCGCGCCCTTCACGGTTGCAGTTCCTCGATCGGCGCGTCCTCGGCCGTGCGGCAGTCCTCGCCGGTGCAGGTCTTGAGTTCGGTGAGCCGCGTCGAGAGCGCCTCCTTGAGATCCTCCGGGGCCGTGCGCTCGATGTTGTCGAGTTGGTGCGGGTCCGCTTCCAGGTCGTACATCTCGTGCTCGCCGTCGTTGTAGGCGACGTAGACGTAGCGCTCGGTGCGGACCGCGATCGCGTTCGCGGGCTTCATCCGCTCGTCGGTCTCCAAGCCCAGGCGCTGGATCATGAAGCTGCGCCGCCAGGGCGACGCGGGGTCGTCGAACAGCGGCATGAACGAGCGGCCGTCGATGAAGGCCGGCGGCGCGACGCCTGCGATGTCGGCGAAGGCCGGCGAGAAGTCGATGTTGAGAACCATGCTCGACACCGTGAGGCCCTTGGGCACCCCCGGCCCCCGCACCGCGAGCGGCACGCGGAGTCCTCCTCATAGGCCGTGTCCTTGCCCGCCAACATGCGGTGCAGACCTAAGTGAAAGCCGTTGTCGGAGGCGTAGACGATGTAGGTGTTGTCAGCTGGCCCGTCTCCTTGAGCGTGTCGACCAGGGTCTCGACCATCTCGTCGATCGCCTGCAGACACTCCAACCGGGCGCGGTAAGTGTCGGTGATCTTGGCGATCTGCTGGTCGTTCAATAAAGGCAGGTCTTGGATATAGCCCGGCTTGTCGCTGACGTCGGCCTCGTTGAACGCGGGCGGCCGCGGCAGCTTCGCGTCCTTGAACAGGCCCTTGTGGCGCGGGGCCGGGTTGTAGGGGCTGTGCGGGTTGAAGGGGGCGACGTAGAGGAAGAACGGCTCGCCTTCGCTCGACCAGCGGCGGATGTGGTCGGCGGCCTTGCCCGCGATCACGTCGGTGAGGTAGTCCTCGGGCGCATCGCCGTAGGCGACGATCTCGCCGTTCTCGTTGAGCTTGTAGTTGACGTTGAAGTAGCCGTCGTTGTTGGCGGCGTGCCACTCGTCCCAGCCGGGCGGCGGCGGATCGGTCTCGGCGTAGCCGTTCAGGTACTTGCCATAAAAGGCGGTGCGGTAGCCGCCCTCTTGCAGCCACGTCGCGATCGTGCTCGTCTCGCGCTTCAAGCGGCGAAACGCCTTGAAGCCGCCCTCGGGCGGCAGGTTGCCCAACACCTCGGTGTTGTGCGGGTATTGGCCGCGCAGGATGGACGAGCGCGACGGGCAGCACAAAGGATAGCTGACGAAGGCGTTGTCGAACACGGTGCCCTCGTCCTCGATCAGCGCCTTCACCTTGGGCATGAAGGGGTGGATGCCGACGTTCTCGTCGTCGGAGAGGACGAAGACGATGTTCGGCTTTCGCCCCGCCTCCTGCGCCTCAGCCCAGGCACCGCCGAGGATCGTGAGGGCCAGCGCCAAGCCGAGGCGGCGCGCCCACGAGCCGAGCCTTGTCATGCGTTTCCTTCCCGTGTTTTGCCTTGCGGTAAAACGAGTTACCGACATGATATGCGGCTTGGCAAGTTAACAATGAACGCTTCGCGTGCGCTGGGCGCGTGGCCTTTCTCTTTTTATTTTTGTTATTTGTTTCAGGACATGGCCTCGACATTGAAGCCAGCCTCGGACAAAAGACAAAAAAGAGAAGGGAAAGCCCCGCGCAGCGGACGCGCAAGCGTTCTCGCTACTTCCGCACGACGCCGGTCCAGCCGCCGGCGATGAGGGCCGCCGTGTCGGCGAGGACGCGGGCGAGGCTGCCCTGGGGGTAGAGGAGGTAGAACGGCTCCCAGACCGGGTCGAACTTCTCCTTGAAGGCGCGCAGGCCCTCGAAATTGTAGAAATTGCCGCCGTGCCGGTAGAGGGCGCGGCCAAGCTTGCTCCACAAGGGCGCGAGGCGGTGCGCCGGCAGGCCGGAGAGCGGCGCCATGCCGAGCTCGTACCAGCGATAGCCTTCCGCCTTGCCCCAGAGCATCGTCTCGATCATGAGAAAATCCATCACGCTCTTGGGCGCGTCGTCGCCAAAGCGCATCAAATCGGGCGAGCAGGCGCTCTTGTCGCCGGCGAGCCAAAGGTTGGTGAACGCCTTGATCTCGCCCCCCACCTTGACCACGGCGACGGGCGTGCGGGCGACGTAACCTGGCTCGAAGAAGCCGAGCGAGAAGCGCTTCTCGCGCGTGTCGTGGCTTTCAAGCCAAGCGTTCGAGACCGCTTCGAGCCGGTCCATGTGGGCCGGCACCGCCTCGGGCGGGAGGATCTCGAACGTCGCCCCTTCGCGCTTCGCCCGGTTGTGGCCGTGGCGGAGGCCGGCGCGGCGCTTGCCCTCGAGGCCGAAGGTCGCGAGATCGACCTTGGCGTTCTCGCCGATCTTGATCGTGCTGAGCCCGAGGTCGAGAAAGTGCCACAAGACCCCGCCCGGCACCTCGTAGAAGACGGTCCTAGCACCGTTCTTGTGCGCCTCCTCATGAAAGCGCCAGATCAGGTCCGGCCACGCCCCTTGCGGCCCGACCGGCCCGCCCATCGCGACCCAGGTGCGGCCGACGGTGCCGTACATGATGAAGGCGTCGCCGCGCTTGTTGAACAACAGGGCCTTGTCGCCGGTCAGCGCCAGCCAGTCGGTGGTGGCGCCCCCGCGCGCCGCGATCGTCTGCGCGGCGACGAGGTCGCCGTCGATCGGCAGGACGGGCCGCACGGCGGCCGGGCGCAAGAGGCGGGTCAGCCCGACGGCGCCGAGCAGGACGGCGGCACCCAAGGTCGCGCGCAGCGAGCGGGGTGCGTTGCCGTGAAGCTCGAACTGCCACCACAATTCGCCCGTGTAATCGACGTGACGGTAGGCGAACAGGACGAGCCAGACGGTGGCGGCAAGGGTCAGGACGACGGTCAACAGCCAGCGAAGCGACAGCGGCTCCCGCAACAAGGAGGCGGTCCGGTAGAACTCCCTTCGGCTGACGACGAGCGAGACGAGCAGGACGAGGAGGAAGATCGCCTCTTCATAGTCGAAGCCCTTGAGCAGCGAGACGAGGATACCGAATGCCAGCAGCCAGACCGTCGCCACCCACGCGGCACCGACGCGGCGATCGAGGCTGTGCGCCAGGAGGACGAGGGCCATGCCGATCAGGCTGCCGGTGAAGTGGGAGAGTTCGATCAGGGCGTGGGGCAGAAAGTCGCCGATAAGTTCGAGCCGCACCCGCGCGGCCGGGAGCGCGCCTGAGGCGAGCAAGACGACGCCGCCGAAGAAGATCAGGACGGCGAACAACCTGGGCGCCATCGGCGAGACTGCCTGCAAGCCGACGCCGAACGCGCGTCGAACCGGCTCGGCCGAGCGCCGCCACTCCAGGCCTGCCAGCGTGACGGCGCCGAGCAGGAGCGGCAGGATGTAGTAGACGGCGCGGAAGACGACCATGCCGCCCATCACCGCGGGCAGTTGCTCGGCCGTCGGGGCGAGCATCAAGAGGAGGACGGATTCGAGCACGCCCAACGCACCCGGCACGTTGCTCAACAAGCCGACGATGATCGCGGCCGTGAACATGCCGAGAAAGGCCGCAAACGAGACGCCCATGTCCGGCAGCAGAACGTACAAGGCGGCGGCGGCCGCTGCCATGTCGGCGACGGCGAGGGAAATTTGCGCCACGGTCAGGCCAAACGGCGGCAAGTCGAGGCGATGGCCGCGCACGCGCAGCACGGCGAAGCGGCCCGAGGCGCTGAGCGCCAAGTAGACGACGACGCCGAGCAGCAAGAGGGCGCCGAGCGTCTGCCAGACGCCCAAGGGCAGGGCGATGACCGCGGCCGCGACGTGAGGCTCGAACACGAGGGCGAGACCCGAAAGGAGCATCACGCCGAGCGCGAACGTCCAGGAGAAGAACAGTTGCACCTTGGCGACGTCGGCGAGGTCGAGGCCGTTGGCGGCGTAGATCCGATAGCGCAGGCCGACGCCGATGAAGGCGGAAAAGCCGGTCGAATGGCCGATCGACTGGGCGATGAAGGCAACGAGCGCCGCCCGCGCCCAGGCCAGCCGCTTGCCGATCGAGCGCAGCGCCAAGTCTTCGTAGCCGGCAAGGGCGATGAAGCTCACCGCCGTGAAGGCGAGCGCCACCAGGACCCGCCAGCCGGCCAAGCCCTCGATCTCGTGCTTGAGGTCGGCGTAGGTGGTCCGCTGCAGGGCGTGGTGCAGCACCCAGAGCGCTACCAAGAACAAGCAGAACCCGACCGCCGGCGGGACGTAGTCCTTGACCCAGGCGTAGGCACCGCCCAGGCGATCGACGGCCGACCCCGGCCCCACCGCCGGCGGTGTCTGTCGCTCGGCCAAGTCGCTCACGCCGGCCGCCGCCGCTCGAAACCGTCGATGATGCGGTGGGCCAGCGCCTCGTAGTCGCCGTCGAAGTGGTGCCCCCCCTTGGTCTCGATCACCTCGGCCTTCTGGAACAACGGGTCGCGGCAAAGGGTGCCGTCCTCGTCCTCGCCGTAGATGCACTGCACCTTGGCGAGGTCGAGCTTTTGCACCTCGGGCGCGATCGGTGCCGCATCGTCATTGTCGAGGCCCAGCCATTGCCCCACATGAAATTCAAAGGCGACGTCCTTGGCAAGGCCGAGCAGCGAGATCTGGTCGACGTCCGCCAAGACCGCCTCGTCCATGCGGTTGATCGCGGCCGGGAGCACGTCGGCGCCGAACGAGTAGCCGACCAGCAGCACGCGCTTCAGCCCCCAGGCGGCTCGGTAGTGGCGGACGATCGTGTCGAGATCCGCCGCGATCTGATCGGGGGATTTCGGGCTCCAGAAATAGCGCAGCGTGTCGATGCCGACGACGCTGATGTTCATCTTAGACAGCGCTTGGCCGACCTGCATGTCGATGCCGCGCCAGCCGCCGTCGGGAGGGGCCGCGACCCGCTCGCCGCCGTTGATCTGCTCGACCCAGGGCATCGCCCTGGGCGTCTTGGTGTCGGCGACCATGAGCCAGCCCGGCATCTTGGGGAAGGGGCCGTAGGCGTAGCCGCCCGCGGCGGGCTCTGCCCGGGCCCCGACGCAGAGCGGCAGGCGGGTCTTCAGGACGGGGGCCGGGTCGACCACGACGGCGCCGGCGATGGTCGCTGGCGGGGACTGCGCCGCGGCACCGTAGGCGATCGTGCCGCCGGCGCCGATGCCGGCCATGATCGGCCAGCGATAGTCCTCGATGCCGAATTCCTGCTCGGCCCCCTTGCCCACGCCCTCGATCGCCGAGTCGAGGTAGTGGCAGCCCGTGTCGTTGTTGGCGGCGAGCGCCTTGACGTAGGACGGCAGGTCAACGCCGAGCACGGCGGCCCCTTCACCCACCATCCCGGCCGCCGCCCGGTCCATCCGGCGGTCCCAACCACCGAGGTCGGAGAACAAGAGCACCAGTTCCTTCGGCGCACCGTCCGGCCGGAACACCCGAAGCCCGCCGAGGTCGGTGTCGGTGGTGAGCGACGTCGAGTTGCCCGCGCCGAAGACCAACGCGCCGCCGTAGCTCACGAGGATCAGGCCGAGCACGGCGGGCGCCCCGCCCAGCATCAGACTCGACCAGATCGCCCGACGTGTCATCGAAGCCTACTCTTGCCGCTGTGTTTTTGCGCGCCGAAGCTAGATAGTCTGTCCAGAGGTGGCAAGGCCGCGGCGGACCTTCTCGGCCGACACAAGAACGCGGCCACTCACAATTGGTGCCGCTTTGACTTCGGACTCGGTGATTGACTTTTCGCAACCCGTCCTCAAACCAAGCCTCAACATCAAAGCCAGCCTCGGGCATAGTGAAAAGAGGAAAAGAAAAAGCCCCGCGCAGCGGATGCGAAACATGAAACTTCACGATCCCGACATCGACTACCGCGCCCACCCCGAACGCTACCGCGTCGGCCGCGGCGAACAGGGCGTCTTGACCTGCGAGCCCTACAAGGGCGAGTTGCTGCCGCACTGGCGCTTCAAGACCGCGGCCGAGGCGGCGGCGAGTGCGGCCAAGATCCGCGCGATGTTCGACGCCTACCTCGACGCCGAGGACTATGTCGGCGCCGACATGGCGCGCAAGTTCCTGCAGATGGGCTACACCCGCGCCACCCGCTACGCGCGGCGCAAGGGCGGGCGCAAGTACGCCGCCGACGGCGCGCTCCTGCCCGAGGGCACGGGCGACCCGGAGAAGGCGAGGAGCGCTGCGGTCTTCAAGGACGCCTGGAAGGCGGCCGAGGCGGCGCCGGTCTACGCGGCGTGGCGACGGGACAGGCGAGCGGCGTCGAGGGGGTGACGGGGGAGCCAAAGTTGGGCATGGCGGCGGGCAAGACCCGTGGATCGGACGCCTTCATGTTCAAGCACGAAGCATTGGGGCAGATGTTGGACGGCGACCTCATCCTCTCGCTCAGCAACCTGTACGTGGCGAGCGATTCGCCGTGGTCGGTTCCGGCCTACCGCTTCGACATGCTGGTCGGCGAAGACCGCGCGGGTACCATCAGCCTGAGAATAGACGATCAAACAGGCGTCCTCTTCTTCGCCGGGCACGTCGGTTTCGTCGTCGAGCCGGGGTTTCGGGGGAGACGCCTCGCCGCGGGGTCGGTGCGCCTGATCCTGCCGCTCGCCCGCGAGCACGGGATCGACCCGGTCTGGCTCACCTGCGAGCCGAACAATCGGGCCTCGAAACGAACGATCGAGATCCTAGGCGCTACGTACCACGAAACCGTCCCGCTGCCCGTCCACGCTGACGCCTACCGGCGGGGCGAGCGCGAGAAATGCCGCTTCTGGTTGTCGATGACGTGAGGCCGTACATCCCGCCGCCCCTTCCTTTGCGGCGGGCCAAGCCTTAAACCCCTAGCACGGGCGACGGTTGGGAGCGGGCGATGACCGAGAAGGTGCTGATCCTCGATTTCGGCTCGCAGTACACGCAGCTGATCGCGCGGCGCCTGCGCGAGTTGCGCGTCTACTGCGAGATCCACCCCTGCACGGCGGGCGACGCCTTCGTCGAGGGGTTCGGCGCCGGGGCCGTGATCCTCTCCGGCGGCCCGGCCTCGGTCCTGGACGCGGGCAGCCCGCGAGCACCGGCGCCCGTGTTCGATCTCGGCGTGCCGGTGCTCGGGGTCTGCTACGGGCTGCACGCGATGGCGCTGCAACTGGGCGGCGCGGTCGAGGCGGGGGCGGTGCGCGAGTTCGGCCGGGCGACGATCGAACTGGTGCAGGAGACGCCGCTTCTGGATGGTGCCCTTCGCGTCGGCGGGCGGGCGGAGGTCTGGATGAGCCACGGCGACAAGGTGGCGGCCCTGCCCAAGGGCTTCGCCGTCGTCGCCACCAGCCCGGCCAGCCCGTCCGCCGTCGTCGCCGACGAGGATCGGCGCTTCTACGGCGTCCAGTTCCACCCCGAGGTCTACCACACGGCGCTCGGCAAGGACCTCCTGGCCAATTTCTGCTTTCGCGTCGCCGGATTGAGGGGCGACTGGTCGATGGCCGCCTACCGCGCCGAGGCGGTGGCGCGCGTTCGCGACACCGTCGGCGACGGCCGGGTGATCTGCGGCCTCTCCGGCGGCGTCGACAGCGCCGTCACCGCCGCCCTCGTCCACGAGGCGATCGGCGAGCGGCTCACCTGCGTCTTCGTCGACACCGGCTTGTTGCGCAAGAACGAGGCCGACGAGGTGGTGCGGCTGTTTCGCGACCACCACAACATCCCGCTGGTCCACGCCGACGCGGGCGCCGTCTTCTTAGGAGCCCTCAAGGGCGTCGACGACCCGGAGGCCAAGCGCAAGGCGATCGGCCGCACCTTCATCGACGTGTTCGAGCGCGAAGCGAAGCTGCTCGGCGGCGCCGACTACCTCGCGCAGGGCACCCTCTATCCCGACGTGATCGAGAGCGTGTCGTTCAGGGGTCCCTCGGTCACGATCAAGTCGCACCACAATGTCGGCGGCCTGCCCGAGCGGATGCGCATGAAGCTGGTCGAGCCGTTGCGCGAACTGTTCAAGGACGAGGTGCGCGAACTCGGCCGCGAACTCGGCCTGCCCCCCGCCTTCGTCGGCCGCCACCCCTTCCCCGGCCCCGGCCTTGCCGTGCGCATCTTGGGCGAGGTGACGCAGGACCGGATCAAGGTCCTGCAGGAGGCCGACGCGATCTACCTCGAAGAGATCCGCGCCGAGGGCCTCTACGACGCGATCTGGCAGGCGTTCGCCGTCCTTCTCCCGGTGCGCACCGTCGGCGTCATGGGCGACGGCCGCACCTACGAATGGGTCGCCGCCTTGCGCGCCGTCCAATCGGTCGACGGCATGACGGCCGACGCTTACCCGTTCGAGTTCCCGTTCCTCTCCAGGGTAGCGACCCGCATCGTCAACGAAGTCAAGGGCATCAATCGCGTCACCTACGACTGCACCTCCAAGCCGCCGGGGACGATCGAGTGGGAGTAAGGTCGCAGGCAAACATCATCGAGGGTAAGCAGCGGGGGCAACGCGCCCGGCCCACCCTAGACCCCCGATCAAGTCGGGGGTGACAACGCGAGAGCTTATTAGGGCAGTGTTTGCTTTCCTTGATCGATAGCTGGCTCTGGCCGCCCACACCTCGCGTGCGCTCACTGGCCCTTCGCCTGCTCCGGGAACAGCGCCGCGATCCCCTCCCCGCTCGCCTCGGCGACGCCGCGCTCGGTGATCAGGCCCGTCACCAGCCGGGCCGGGGTGACGTCGAAGGCGTGGTTGGCGGCCGGGCTGCCGTCGGGGGTCACCTGCACCGTGACGACGCGACCCTGATCGTCCTTGCCGCTCAAGTGGGTGACTTCCTTGGGCGAGCGCTCCTCGATCGGGATCACGCCGCCGTCCTCCAGCGCGAAGTCGATCGTCGGCGAGGGCAAGGCGACGTAGAACGGCACGCCGTTGTCCTTCGCCGCCAGCGCCTTCAGGTAGGTCCCGATCTTGTTGCAGACGTCGCCGGTGCGGGTCGTCCGATCGGTACCGACGATGACGAGGTCGACCATGCCGCGGCGCATCAAGAGGCCGCCCGAATTGTCGGGGATCACCGTGTGCGGCACGCCGTGGCGGTTCAGCTCCCAGGCGGTGAGGCCCGCCCCCTGGTTGCGCGGCCGGGTCTCGTCGACCCAGACGTGGAGGTCGAGCCCTTCGTCGTGCGCCATGTAGATCGGCGCCGTCGCCGTGCCCCAATCGACCGTGGCGAGCCAGCCGGCGTTGCAGTGGGTCAGGACGTTCAACGGCTCGCCGGCGGGCTTCTTTGCCGCCGCCGCCTTGAAGATTTCGAGCCCGTGCCGGCCGATCGCCGCGTTGATCGCCACGTCCTCCTCGGCGATCTCGGCCGCGCGCCGCCACGCGATCGCCGGGCGGTCCTCGGGCCGTTGGTTGCGCAACGACGCGCGCATCTCGTCCAGCGCCCAGCGCAGGTTGACGGCCGTCGGGCGGGTGGCGAACAGGGCGTCGTGCGCCCGATCCAGGCTCGCGTCCGAGGCGTCGGCGTTGGCGGCCAGCGCCATGCCGTAGGCGGCGGTGGCGCCGATCAGGGGCGCGCCCCGCACCAGCATGTCGCGGATCGCTTGGCCCGCGTCGTCCAGGGTATGCAACTCGACCGTGACGAACTCGTGCGGCAGCCGGGTCTGGTCGATGATCCCGACCGCCCGCCCCACGCCGTCGGCGCCGACGCGAAGCGGCCAGATCGTGCGCATCGGCTCGCCGTCGACCCTCACGCGCCCTTCTCCTCGATCGCCTCGGCCCGCTTGGCGGCGGCCTCGACCGTGCCGATTTCGGCCGCCCCGACGACCAAGTTGCGGGCCAACGTCAGGGCCCGCATCTCGCAGGCGGCGCGCGCCTTCGGATCGGTGATCGTCTCCAGGTCGATGACGTGCGCGAGGCCCAGGATCCGCCGCGCCATCTTGGCCCCGGCAAAGCCGAGCGCGTCCTGCTGCAGGCGATCGAGGTAGCGCCGCAGCGCCGCCTCGGCGGCGTCGTTCTGGTCCTGCTCCTCGTAGAGGCTCGTCGGGTGGAGGCTGCCGCGGCGCTCGGTGCGCCACAAGTCGCCGAACCCGTCGGCGAACGCGGCCCAGGTGGCGACCGCCTGCCCCAGCAGCCACGCCCGGTAGGCGTCGCGCCCGCCCGGCCGTTCCTCGTAGCCCCTTTGCGCGAAGTAGGCGAGAAACAAATTGCCGATATAGGCGCCGAGGTCGAAGCCTATCGGGCCGTAAAAGGCGAACTCGGGGTCGATCGCCCGCGTGTCGTTTGCCGTCACCATGATCGAGCCGGTGTGCAGGTCGCCGTGGATCAGCGCCTCGCCGCGGGTCAGGAAGGCGTGCTTCAGTTCCTGCACCGCGACCTTCCAGGCCCCGTCGGCGCGGATCGCGCGCACGGCGTCGTCGAGGCCGGGCGAGGTCCAGCGGTTGAGCTCGTGCTCGCGGTAGGGGTCGGTGAAGACGAGGTCCTCGGTGATCTTGCACAGTTCGATGTTGTGGGCAAAGCGCGCCAGCGCCCGCTTCTTGTCGCCGGCCGGCAGATAAAGGTCGGAGGTCTTGAACAGGGTCAGGGCGCAAAAGCGGCCGATGTCCGCCGCGAGCCTCGGGTATTCGGTGCCGGCGATCAGGCCCTTGCGCAAGATGATGTGCGGGTGCAGCGCCTCCATCACGGTGAGCGCCATGTCGGGATCGAAACGCAGCACCTCGGGCACGAGGCCGGGGGCGTGCGCCGCCTGGATACTGAGCGCCTCGTGCTCGAAATAGGCGCGGGTCAAGGGCAGGGGCCAGGATTCGCCGACCAAGCGGACGTAGGGCAGCGCCTGCTTGAGGCACAAGCGCCCGTCCGGGCCGCTCACGATGAAGACGAGGTTCAAATTGCCGTCGCCGACCTCGACCGCCGACCAATCGTCCGCCGTTCCGCCCAGCCGTCCGGCCGCGGCCGGCAGCCGGCTCAAGTAACCCGTCACACCCGTCGGATCGAGCGGCCGGTAGCCCCCGCCGCCGATCGTCGGCCCGCCCGGTATGATCTCGGCCATGCGCCCCCGTCCGCCTCCCGCTATGTCCGGTCCCGCACCCCCTATCGTCCGGCTCGCGCCTATGTCAATCGCGTTTGACAGGGGGTGAAGCGCGTGGCAGCGTCCGGCCGCAACGATCAAGGGGGCACTGCATGGCGGCGGACGCGGCCAGTCGATCCGATGCCCGGCTCTCGCTCGCCGGCATCGTCAAGGGCTTCGGCGCCAACCGCGTCCTGCGCGGCATCGACCTTGACTTGAAGCCTGGCGAGGTCCTGGCGCTGATGGGCGCCAACGGGGCCGGTAAGTCGACGCTGGTCAAGATCGTCGGCGGCGTCCACGCGCCCGACGCAGGGCAAATGCGCCTGAACGGCGCGCCCTACCGCCCGGCCGGTCCCTCGGCCGCGATCGGGGCCGGCGTCGTCACCGTGCACCAGTCGATCAACGACGGCGTCATCCTACCGATGAGCGTCGCCGAGAACCTCGTCATCGACCGCCTGTGCGCGGGCAAGGACGGCCTGATGGCGCCGTTCGGCCGCATCAAGCGGCGCGCGCGCGAGGTCGCGGACGGGCTCGGCCTCGACCTGCCCCTCGACAAGACGGTGGCCGATTTGTCGCTCGCCGACCGCCAAACCGTCGCCATCGCCCGGGCGCTGGCGCACGACCCGGGCGTGCTCATCCTGGACGAGCCGACCTCGGCCCTCTCCGCCGCCGAGGCCGAGCGCCTGTTCGAGACGGTCTTGGGCTTGCGCGCGCGGGGCGTCGCCGTCCTCTACATCTCGCACCGCTTGGGCGACATCCGCCGCGTCGCCGATCGAATCGTCGCCTTGCGCGACGGCGCCGTCACCGGCGACTTTCGCCCGCCGCTCGACTTCGAGGGCGCCCTGCACGCCATGCTCGGCCAAGCCTTCGACGCGCGCACCCACGCCGAGCGGGGGCCGGGGGTGCCTATCGTGACCTTGAAAGGGCTGCAGGCGACGCCCGACGCCCCGCCGCTCGACCTCGCCTTGCACGCGGGCGAGGTGACGGCGCTGGTCGGGCTGATCGGGGCCGGCAAGAGCGAGATCGCCGCGTGCCTGTTCGGCCGGCGCCGACCAGAGGCCGGGACGATGACCCTGGACGGCGTCCCTTATACCCCGCGCTCGCCCGGCGACGCGATCGAGCACGGCGTCTTCATGGCCGCCGAGGACCGGGCCAACGACTCGCTCGTGCCCACCTTCGACCTCGCCCAGAACGTCTCGCTGCCGTTCGTGCGCCGCTTCAGCCGCCTCGGCTTCTTGAGCACCGCCGGCGAGCGGGCCAACGCGCGCGCCCGCGTCGAGGACTTAGGCGTCGTCTGCACGGCCGAGACCGACCCGATCGAAGCACTCTCCGGCGGCAACCAGCAAAAAATCGTCCTCGGCCGCTGGCTGAGCCGGCCGTGCCGTCTCCTGATCCTCGACGAGCCGTTCCAGGGCGTCGACATCAAGGCGCGGCGCGACATCGGCCGCACCTTGCGCGACACCGCTGATGGCCGGGCGACGCTGCTGCTCCTCGCCGACCTCGACGAGGCGCTGGAGGTGGCCGATCGCGTCCTCGTCATCGGCGGGGGCAAGATCAAGGGCGAGCACCGCGTCGGCCGCCTCGACCGCGACGCCGTCGTCCGGCAGATGGCGGGCCAGACGGCAAGCGGGGAGGCGTCGTGTGGCGTCTGAGGCCGTCCGCCGCGACCCGCCGGGGGCGCGCTTGCGGGCGTTCGCGATCCGCTACGGGCTGATCGCCCTTCTCGTCTTGATGGTCGCGTTCTTCGCCGCGCAAGAGCCCGCCTTCTTGCGCCTGCGCAACGTCTTCATCGTCCTGCAATCGGTCTCGATCGTCGCCATCCTGGCCCTGGGCGTCACCGCCACCCTCGTCGTCGGCGGCTTCGACCTCTCGATCGGCGCGGTTGCCGCCAGTGCCATGATGCTCGCCTCCTACACCATGGTCGTCGCCGGCCTCGGCACCGCGTCCGCCGTGCTCGCCTGCCTCGTCTTCGGCCTCGCCATCGGCTGCCTGAACGGGGTCTTGATCGTCTACCTCAAGATCCCCGACCTCCTCGCCACGCTCGGTATGATGTTCCTCCTCTTGGGCCTGCAACTGATCCCGACGGCGGGCCGCTCGATCGCGACCGGCATGATGCTGCCCGACGGCTCGACCGCGAGCGGCGCCTTCGAGGCCGCCTTCTTGATGCTCGGCCGCTATCGCCTGTTCGACCTCGTGCCACTCAGCGTCGTCGTCATGCTGGTCTTGGCCGTCCTCGTCACGGTCTTTTTAAACCTCACCCGCTTCGGCCGCGTCATGTACGCGATCGGCGGCAACGAGCGCGCCGCCCGCCTCGCCGGCGCCAACGTCGAGGCCTACAAGATCGCCGCCTACATGCTCTCAGGCGTCTGCGCCGCGATCGGCGGCGTCCTGCTGGCGGCCCGCGTCGGCCGCGGCGACGTCAGTTCGGGCAACAACCTGCTCTTGGACGCCGTCGCCGCCGCCCTCATCGGCTTTGCCGTCTTCGGCAGCGGCAAGCCAAACGCGATCGGCACCCTGATCGGTGCCCTCTTCGTCGGCCTGCTCTTGAACGGCCTCACCATGCTCAATGCCCCCTACTACACCCAGGATTTCGTCAAGGGCGCCGTCCTGGTCCTCGCCCTCATGTTCACCTTCGGCCTCAGCGCGCGCAAGCGCGGTTGAACCTTTCCGTCAGCAACGAAAACATCAGGGAATCAAAGCAATGTTTCGACACACGACGCGCCGCGCGCTGCTCGCGGTGACCGCCCTCACAGCACTCGGCGGCACGGCGTCGGCGCAGGGCCTGGAGGACGCCCCGGCACCCTTCGACGGCTCGGCCAAGCCCACGATCGCCTTGGTGCGCTACCTCTCGACCGGCGACTTCTTCCAGGCCTATCTCTCGGGCGTGCAGCGCCAGGCCGAGGCGCTCGACATGGAGTTGCGCGTCTTCGACTCGCGCCAGGACGCCGCCCTTCAAGTCGACATGATGGATCAGGCGATCGGCCTCGGCGTCGACGGCATCATCGTCCAGCACGGCCTCACCGAGAACATGAAGCCCGCCGTGCAGCAGGCGGTGGATGCCGGCATCAAGGTCGTCGCCTTCGACGTCGACGTCGACAACGAGGCGGTGCCGCAGGTCGAGCAGTCCGACCGCGACCTCGCCCGCTTGGCGCTCGAACAGGCGATCGAGGACCACGGCGAGGACTTCACCGCCGGCTACGTCTACGTCGCCGGCATAGCACCCCTGGACCGGCGCGACGAGACGTGGCGCGAATTCAAGGAGCGTTACCCCGGCATCGAGCAGGTGGCCCAGTTCGGCACGCTCGACAACCCGATCGCCAACTCGGTCGCCAACCAAGCCGGCGCCGTGCTCCGCGCCAACCCCGAGATCGAGGTGATCTTCGCGCCCTACGACGAGTTCGCCAAGGGCGTGAAGATCGCCGTCGACGAGGCCGGTTTGAGCGGCGACATCGACATCTATTCGGCCGACATCTCGACCGCCGACATCCAGGCGATGCGCGAGCCAGGCTCGGCCTGGGCCGCGACCGCCGCCACCAACCCCGCCGTCGTCGGCGAGGTCTCCGTCCGGGCGCTGGCCATGCTGCTCGCCGGCGAGGACCCGGACGCGCAAGTCATTATCCCGCCGACGCTGATCACGCAGGACATGCTGAACGAGCGCGAGATCACCAACATGGAGACCCTGGGCCAGAAGCTGCCGCAGTTTGCCCATGCCGACGTCGCCATGCCGGCGTGGATGCCCGAGCCGAAACGCTAGCGCGTCCGCTGCGCGGGGCTTCTTTTTTCTTTGTTTTTGCGAGTGTTAACGGTGGTGACTGGCCCCAACGCCGAGGGCCAGTCTCAGAACAATAGCAAAAAAGAAGAGAAAAAAGCCCCGCGCAGCGGCGCGAAGCGTCAATCCCGCAGTCGCTCGCCAATGCGGCAGTCGAACCGCAGAGGACTTCGTACCGCCACCGGCACCACCCCCGGCACCGCGCCGGCGATGTCCAGCGCCAGCTTTTGCCGGATCGCGGCCGCCATCTCGCCCGGCTCGCGCACCGGGACGACGAACGAGCCCGGCCCGCCGATGACGCAGGCGCGGTAGTAGGCGTCCATGCCGGGCACGCCGGCCCAGGCGGGGCCCCAGGGTTTGAGCATCAAGGGCAGCCCGTTGATGACGATGCCCTGTGCGACCAGCGCGTCGCGCGCCGGCTCGACCGGGGCGCCGGTGTTGTTTGGCCCGTCGCCCGAGACGTCGATGACCCGCCGTTGGCCTCGGTAGCCGTTCGCCTCGAACAGGGACGCGGCGAACGCGAGTGCGGCCGAGATCGAGGTGGCGTCGAACCGGCTGATCGGCGTGCGGTCGAGTTCGTCGGCGAACGCCCGCGCCGAGGCCTCGTCCTCGATCAGCCGCCAGGGCACGCGAAGCGCGTGATGGCCCGGATCGGCCCACTCGACGTAGGCGAGCACGATCTTGCCGTGAGGCCCCGCCCCGATCAGGGCGGCGATGTCCGGGTCGCGCAGTGCGGCGACGTAGCCGTCGCGCTGCAGCCGCTGCTCGTCCGGGTCCATCGAACTCGACACGTCGACCGCGACGACGAGCTCGACGTCGACCGGCGTCTCGGCCCCGGCCGCGGCGGCGCCGAGCAGTGCTGCGACGAGACAGGCGGCACGTCCGATCATGCCCCCACTTCTTCGGCCAAAGCGGGCGCGCTGGCAATGCGCGATCGCTTGGTGTGAGATCAACGCCGGCGAACCGCGTAGCGTTTGTCGGCCGATCGACGACGCGTTAGGATTACCTGACCGAAGGCCGCGTGAGACCGTGCATGACCGACCTCACCATTCGCGCCGCGCACCCCGACGACGTGCCGGCGCTGACCGCGCTCATGAACCTGCCGGGCGTACGCTGGGGTATGGTGCGCCTGCCCTACACCCGCGAAGACTTTGTCCGACGCCGCACGATCGAAGCAGACGCGAACGTTCACGCCCTCGTCGGGCTGCTCGACGATCGGCTCGTGGCCAACGTTTCGCTCGTGCGCATGACCGGACGGCAGGCCCACTGCGGCGACATTGGGCTCATGGTCCACAACGATTGCTGGGGCCGCGGCATCGGCCGGCGGATGATGGAGGCGCTGCTCGCTCTCGCCGATAACTGGCTGGGCCTCACCCGCGTTCGGCTCAGCGTGAACGTCGACAACGAGCGCGCCATCCGTCTCTACACGGGCCTCGGCTTCGAGATCGAGGGCACGCATCGTGCAACGACCTTACGCGGGGGTAAAACTTCAGGCCGGGCCCAGGTCGCGGACGCGCTCGGGGCTTACGGTTAAGCCGAAGCAGACCGCGAGATCGCGCCGATCGAGGTAATCCTGATCGCCGTTGTCGTACGCGACCAGGATGCGCTCCAAACCCTGCCGCTCCTCGATGTGAACGATCTCAAGCGGTTGGCCGGTCTTCTTGTTGACGAAGCGGGCGCGATTGTTGTCGTTGCTCGGGGTCAGGTTCAGCATGGTCTTCACCTCAGGTCCTAAATTAGGTTTATTTCCCTAGCACACCCACCGTACGCCTGCAAGGCTGAGTGGCTGGTACACCCCCTTCCTCGCGGCTAAAGTTTAACGAATCGTTACGACGCCGAAGAAAACGAACCGATGCGCCAGTTCTCCGTTTTCGCCGCCGCCTACCTCGTCGTCACGGCGCTCTTGGTGGTCGCGGTCTACGTCCCGATCATTCGCCACGCGGGCGACCTGCCGAACAACCTCGTCCTGGAGGCGCTGCACAGTTGGCTGGTCCTGTTCCTTGCCCCCTACCTGATCCTCGATGCCGCCGCCTCGGGCCTGCGTCGGGGGCTCGGGGCGCTCGGCCGCCGCTTGGCTTGAGCAGACGCGCCGCTATTGCCGAATTGTTGCGCGCGACGCGCCGCTTTGCCACCATCGTTCCCGTTTCCTATATGGAACCGGCCGACGACCGCGAACGGATGGGCTTGAGCGTTGAGCGACTTGGATCTTGAGCGATTGTTCTACGCCACCGTGCCGGCGCCCTGCCCCTACCTGCCGGGCCGCACCGAGCAGCGGGTGGTGACCGAGGTCCGGCCGAACGAGCAGGACGTGCTCGACCGGCTGACGCTGGCCGGCTTTCGCCGCAGCCAGGGCTGGCTCTACCGCCCCTCCTGCCAGGGCTGCCAAGCCTGCGTCTCGGTGCGCATCGTCGTGGCCGACTTCGTCTGGACCCGCGCTTGGCGGCGGGTGATGAAGCGCAACGCCGGGCTCACCGCCACGGAGCGGCCGATGCGGCCGACGGCCGAGCAGTACGCCTTGTTCAAGCGCTACCTCAAGGCCCGGCACGGCGACGGCGGCATGACGGCGATGGACGAGGCCGACTACGCCCTCATGGTGGCAAAAGCACCGAAATCCTCGTGCATCGTCGAGTTCCGCGGCGCGGACGGCACCTTACGCGCCGTCACCCTCGTCGATCGGCCGGGCAGCGGCCTGTCGGGCGTCTACAAGTTCTTCGACCCCGACCTCGCCGCCGACAGCCCCGGCACCTTCATGATCCTGTGGTACGTCGCCCGCACCGCCGAGCTCGGCCTTCCCTACGTCTACCTCGGCTACTGGGTCGAGGACTGCCGCAAGATGGCCTACAAGGCCCGCTTCACGCCGATGGAGCGGCTGGAGGGGCTGGCCTGGGTGCCGTTTGAGCCATGAACGCTTCGCGTCCGCTGCGCGGGGCCTTTCTCTTCTTTTTTGTCAGTGTTAACGTCGGAGGATAGCCTCAACGCCGAGGGCAAGCCTCGAACAACTAGCAAAAAAGAAAGAAGAAAGACCGCGCGTCAGCGCACGCGCAAGCGTTCTCCTACTCGATCACCACGGCCGTCCCCGCCGCCGTCACCATCAGCATCGAACTTTCCTTGCCGACCGTTTCGTAGTCGAGGTCGCAGCCGATGACGGCGTTGGCGCCGAGGTTCTTTGCCTCCTCGCACATCTCCTCGACGGCGATGTCGCGCGCCTCGCGCAGGCCCTTCTCGTAGCCGCCCGAGCGCCCGCCGACGATGTCGCGGATACCGGCGAAGAAGTCGCGAAAGAAGTTGGCGCCCAAGATCGCCTCGCCGGCGACGAGGCCCTTGTACTCGACGATGCGCCTGCCCTCGACCTGGTTCGTCGTCGTCACCAGAACCGTCGTCTTCTTGCCCCACATGGCCTTGTCTCCTGTTGCGTGTAGATGATTAGGCATCGGGCACAACCGTCCAAGGCCGGCCCGGCTCCACGAGCGCCCTTGACCGGGTTCGCACCGGTGGCGCATCACATGGCCTCAACGCGCAACCTCGAACAATGGCCCCAACGCATGCAACCCTTCACGACGCTCACCGGCATCGCGGCGCCGATGCCGATCATCAACGTCGACACCGACATGATCATCCCCAAGCAGTTCTTGAAGACGATCAAGCGCACCGGGCTCGGCGTCAACCTGTTCGACGAGATGCGCTACGACCAGGACGGCAAGGAGAAGCCGGACTTCGTCTTGAACCAGGAGCCCTACCGCGAGGCGCAGATCCTGATCGCGGGCGAGAATTTCGGCTGCGGCTCGTCGCGCGAGCACGCGCCCTGGGCGCTGCTCGACTTCGGCATCCGCTGCGTCATCGCCCCCTCCTTCGCCGACATCTTCCACAACAACTGCTTCAAGAACGGCATCTTGCCGGTGACGCTGCCCAAGGAGCAGGTCGAGATGCTCATGCGCGAGGCCGAGCGGGCGGGGGGCCGTCCCTTCACGGTCGACCTCGGCGAGCAGGCGATTCACCGGCCGACCGGCAACGAGGTTCTGCCCTTCGTGATCGACCAAGGCTCGAAGCACGCGCTCTTGAACGGCCTCGACGAGATCGGCCTCACTATGCAGCGCGGCGGGCAGATCGACGCCTTCGAGGCGAGCCGACGGCGCGACCAGCCCTGGCTGGAGCGCGGCGTGGCTTGAGCCTGGACCCAACGTGCGCTAAGTTGGTCATCACAACGCGTCGCTTCGCGGTCGTGCCTGGGAGGTTCTTTGACATGATGCAGGGCTTGCTTCGCGCCGTCGGCGTGCTCGCCGTGGCGGCACCGGTGGCGCTGTTCTCCGGCGCGCCGCGTGCCGAGACGATCATGGCGACGCTGCGCGGCGACGCCGACTTCACCCGCCTCGTCGGCCTGATCGAGGCGGCCGGCATGGCCGAGACGTTCGAGGAACAGGGGCCGATGACCTTTCTCGCCCCGACCAACGCCGCCTTCGTCATGCTGCCCGACAGCGCCTTGCAGAAGATCGCGGACGACGGGCTGCTGGCCGACGTCTTGAAGCACCACCTGATCAAGGGCGAGGCCTACACCAGCGACACGATCAAGGGCCTCGCGGTCGCGACCGTCGGCGACCGGCTCCAGTTCGAGACCAACGAGACCGGCACGCTGCGCGTCTACCAGGACGGCAGCGAAGTGACCCGGCTCGGCGACAACCTCATCGTCCGTCATCTGGCCCCCTATCGGCCGACGACCGAGGCGCCGCGCCCGCCCGTGCCGGGGGCGTCGAGCGAGGCCGAGCCGACGAGCGACGAGGCGAAGAAGGAGCAGACCGCCGCGTCCTACGCGTTGGGCGAGTCGGTCGAGGCCGACGACAAGGAGGCCGGCCCCGCGTCCGAGAATGACGGGTCCGACAACGTCCAGTCCGAGCAGGGCCAGGGCACGCAGCAGCAAAAGGGGCTCGGCGACAACGGAAGCGCCGCCACGCCCGATCCGATGGTCCGGGCGCAGAACGATCCCGAGCAGAAGGGTCAGGCGCCCGAGGAGCAGAAGACCTACCTCGGCCCCGGCGAAGACCCCTTGCAGGACAAGAAGGTCCGCGTCGCCCAGGTGGCACGGGTCGTACGTCCCGACATTCGGGCCGACGACGGCGTGATTCAGGGCGTCGACCGCATCCTGCTGCCCACGACCGTCGTCGACCTGTTCGAGCCGCAGCAGAGCGCGTCGGCCGAGTAATCAAGGCAGTACGCGGCCACTCGCCCGCCGACGTTTGCCAAGCGCCGCCGTCCGGTCTAAACCGGCCGCACGGCGTCTCAAGGCAACGGATCTTCTCATGCGAACGGTCGGCAAGCTGCTCCTCCTGCCCGGCGACGGCATCGGCCCCGAGGTGGTGGCCGAAGTCAAGGCGACGCTGGCGCACTTGGAGGCGACCCGCGGCCTCGCCTTCGAGGTCGAGGAGGACCTCGTCGGCGGTGCCGCCCTCGACGCGCACGGGGTGCCGATCGCCGAGACGACGATGGCAAGTGCCAAAAGCGCCGACGCCGTCCTGTTCGGCGCCGTCGGCGTGCCGAAGCACGACGCCAACCCCTTCCACCTCAAGCCCGAGCAGGGCCTCCTTCGCCTGCGCAAGGAGTTGGGCCTGTTCGCCAACCTGCGCCCGGCCCTCGTCTTCCCGGCCCTGGCCGGGGCCAGCACGCTCAAGCCCGAACTCGTCGAGGGCCTCGACATCCTGATCCTGCGCGAACTGACCGGCGGGGTCTATTTCGGCGAGCCGCGCGGCATCGAGACGCTCGACGACGGCGGCAAGCGCGCCGTCGATACCCAGGTCTACACCACGGCCGAGATCGAGCGCATCGTCCGGCTCGCCTTCGAGCTGGCGGCAAAGCGGCAGAGCCGGGTCACGTCGGTCGAGAAGGCGAACGTGATGCACACCGGCGTCTTGTGGCGCGAGGTGGCGACCGGCGTCGGCCGCGACCACCCGGACGTCGCCTTGAACCACATGTACGCCGACAACTGCGCCATGCAGTTGATCCGCCGGCCCAAGCAGTTCGACGTCATCGTCACCGACAATCTGTTCGGCGACCTGCTCTCGGACGCCGCCGCGATGGCGACCGGGTCATTGGGGATGCTGCCTTCGGCGTCGCTCGGGGCTCCCGACGCGGACGGCCGCCGCCACGCCCTTTACGAGCCGGTGCACGGCTCGGCCCCCGACATCGCCGGGCAAGGGGTCGCCAACCCGCTCGCCATGCTGCTCTCGACGGCGATGATGCTGCGCTACTCGTTCGACTTGGGCGAAGAGGCCGACCGGCTGGAGGCCGCGATCGGCCGGGTTCTCGATCAAGGCCACCGCACCGCCGACATCGCCGGGCCGGACGGGCGCCCGGTCTCGACTTCCGAGATGGGCGACGCGGTCCGCGCCGCCCTCGACTAGTTCTTCCAAGGAGCCACGATCATGGGCTATCGCGTCGCCGTCGCCGGCGCCACCGGGGCCGTCGGCCAGGAAATCCTCAACATCCTGCACGAGTTGCGCTTTCCCGCCGACGAGGTGATCCCGCTCGCCTCCGAGCGCTCGCTCGGCAAGGAGGTCGCCTACGGCGACGATACATTCTTGAGGGTCAAGGATCTCGGCACCTTCGACTTCGAGGGCGTCGACCTCGGCCTGTTCTCGCCGGGGGCCTCCGTCTCGGCAATTCACGCACCGCGCGCCGCCGAGGCCGGCTGCATCGTCATCGACAACACCTCGCAGTTTCGCATGGACGAGGACGTGCCGCTCGTGGTGCCCGAGGTGAACCCGGAAGCCTTGGCCGATTTTCGCAACCGCAACATCATCGCCAACCCCAACTGCTCGACCATCCAGATGGTGATGGCCTTGAAGCCGCTGCACGATCTGGCGCGCGTCCGGCGGGTGGTGGTCGCGTCCTACCAGTCGGTCTCCGGCGCCGGCCAGGAGGCGATGGACGAACTCTTCGACCAGACCAAGTCGATCTTCATGAACGATCCGAAGGAGCCGGTGATCTTCCCCAAGCGCATCGCCTTCAACTGCATCCCGCGCATCGATTCGATGCTGGCGGACGGCGCCTCGAAGGAGGAGTGGAAGATGCGGGTCGAGACCAAGAAGATCCTCGACCCGATGATCGAGGTCGTCGCCACCTGCGTGCGCGTGCCGGTCTTCGTCGGCCACGGCCTCGCCGTCCACGTCGAGTTCGAGGAGCCGATCGACATCGGGCAGGCGCGCGAGGCGATGCAGGACTTCGACGGCCTCGTCGTCATGGACCGTCCCGAGGAGGACGAGTACGCGACCCAGGTCGAGTGCGTCGGCGACCACGCCGTCTTCGTCTCACGCCTGCGCCGCGACCCGACGGTCGAGAACGGCCTCGCCTTCTGGTGCGTGGCGGACAACCTCAGGAAAGGCGCCGCGCTCAACACGGTCCAGATCGCGCAGGCGCTGATCGAAGAGGGCTACATCTGAGCGACGCCTTCGTCATCCGTCCCTACCAGCCCTTCGACGCGGCACTGGTGGACGACCTCCTCCGCCGCGCTTTTCCCGAGGACGCCGAGGCGCGGCTGGTGCGCGACCTGCGCGTTAATGGCGACGTTGCCATCGAGCACGTCGCCGAGGTCGAGGGCAAGCCGGTCGGCCACGTCCTCTTGAGCCGCCTGGACGTTGACCGACCAGGAGTAGAGGTACTGGCGCTGGCCCCGCTTACCGTCGATCCTTCCAACCAGGGCGAGCATATCGGCTCCGCCCTCGTCGTCGAGGCCTGTACCGCCGCCGAGGCGGACGGCCACCACCTCGTCGTCGTCTTGGGCGACGTCGGTTGGTACAAACGTCTGGGTTTCACCCACCTCGCCGCCTCCCAGTTCGCCTGCAAGTACGCCGGCCCCAACCTCATGGCCCGCGACTCCCGCCACCCGCCGTCGCCGCCCGAGCGGCTGAAGCTGACTTATCCGGCGGCGTTCGCGCGGCTGGGGTAATGCTTCTTACATGATACGAACATCTCAAAAGGTTTTAATAACATGAGCACACTGTTAGAAGAAAACATTAAAATTCATGAAGTTATTCAAAAAACATTGACGATATAAGAAAGGATATTAAGTATGTCATTACTGATTATCCTGCCGAAACTATAGCAAGTAAATTTCATTTACATGACGATAATGAACAGTCAGAAATATTTGTGCCCGAGTATTAACGCAACCTTGTTTGGGACATTCGTCAAATTTCATATTTTATAGAAAGTCTTATATTAAGGGTCCCTGTTCCACCAATTTTTTTGTACGACGTTGGAGGCAGGCTTGAAATCATTGATGGCTCACAAAGAGTTCGGGGTATTTCTCAGTTTATAACAAATAAAATAAGATTAACAGGTTTAGAAAAACTAAATTTTTTGAACGACATGAGATTCTCAGATCTTCCTAAACCAACATCTCTAAGACCTAGAAATACACCCGTGAGAACATTTATCCCGTCTGAAAGTGCCGATCAATCTACTAGAGCAGATTTGTTTAGGCGTTTGAATACTAGTGAAAAAAACTTGAAGATGCGGAAGTTAGGGTTGGTGCTTTTCCAGGGCCTATGATGGATTTCATCAAACAATGTGCACATAATCAACAATTTGGACAAATTTGCCCTGCAAAACGAGGACAAAGGAGTGCAGAAAGCGAAAAACAAGAACTTGTTCTTAGATTTTTTGCTTACTATGAAAAGTACGAAGAATTCGATCAGGATGTGAGTAAATTTTTAGATGATTACTTAGATAAAGCAAATAAGAAATTTAATAATGACCATATTGGCAATCTATATAGCGTATTTACTAGTATAGTTGAGCTTTCTATCAAATATCTACCTCATGGTTTTAAGCGTTCTGCATCTTCAAAACAAACACTTCGCGTTCGATTTGAAGCTCTAAGTGTTGGCATTGCTCGCGCACAACAGACAAAAATAAACATTTCTATGAAAAGTATTAGTAGCTGAATTAACTCTACTGAGTTCAAAGCATTAATCACTGGCTTTGCTATAAATAGCGCTTCTAAGCTAAAGTCCCAAATCGAGTTTGTTAGGGATAATTTAATAAATGAAAATTGAAGATGTATTCAAATATCAATGCGTGGATTTGTTTAATTTTCTCAACGAAATCGGAGAATTAGAGAAGGCTATAACTGAGAGTGCTGTCCCTATTAATATCAGTGGTAAAACCCTGACAACTTCTAGAGCTACATTATTTATAATATTTTACAGTATAACAGAGAATTGTTTTGAAAAACAGCAAATCGAGATTAAAAATTCTGTAAAAAAATCTCGACGTTCTTTTTCCAAAATGCTGCCTGCTTGGCGTAAGCAAGTAATAATCAATGCTGTTGGCGACTAACTTCGTCAAGGAACAAACCATGCTAATATATACACCATTATAGACAACTTGATAACTTATTCTAAAACTGCTACATTTGACTGGACTACTAAATCGGAAAATTCTTTTTCAGGCAATATCAATCAAATAAAACTACACAGATGGTGTAAAGAAATCAACATGGATTTTGTTTCACCCAAGATAAGTAGGGGAGGTGATTTTCTCAACACTATATGTCGCCATAGGAATGAACTTGCTCATGGAAAAACTTCGTTTATTGATGTTGGCAACATTTATTCTACTAGAGAAATTCGCGAAAATTTTATCCGCACAAGATGCTTTTTGAAAATTTACTTTCGAGCTAACAGCAAGTACGCATTAAACAAAAAATTTAATGTTTAGTGGTTTTTGTAGCTATTGTCTCACGTAATTTTGCAATTGTATCGACAGTTTATTACAGTATCTTATAAATATTAAAGCAAAAGAGAAAATCAATGTGCCGTACATTAATCTTCGGATATTGTGCTAGCGAGTAATATATTGTAGAAATTTATGCTCATTCTTCAGCCAGTTACCGATTATTGCTTTGGTCCGTGCTCCACCTTGCCAAGCGCATCGGCACGACCCGGCGCCTGACCGTGGCCACGCCCGCCTACCTCAAGGCGCACGGGACGCTCAAGCACCCGTTCGACCTGAAGGCGCACGCCTGCATCGTCTACACACGGCTCGCCATCGGCAACCGTTGGACCTACCGCGGCCCGAACGGCGAGGACGTCGCCGTCGAGGTCGGGGGCCGCCTGCGCGTCAACAGTTCCGAGGGGGTCCGGGCCGGCGTCCTGCAAGGGCTCGGCATCGGCCTCGTGCCGATGTGGCTACTCAAAGGCGACGTTGAGCGCGGCGACCTCGCCGTGCTGCTCGACGACTACGCCTCCACACCCTTGCCGATCCAGGCCGTCTACCCCTCGCGCCGCTTCGTGCCGGGGCGCACGCGGGCGATGCTCGACTATCTGGCGGGCGCGTTCGCCGCCAAGCCGGCGATGCAAAGATGAACGCTTGCGCGTGCACTGCCACGTTTTTTTGCCAGTGTTAACGCAGGAGGCTGGCCGCGGCGCCGAGGGCCGGCCTCGGACGAAAGCAAAAAAGAGAAAAAAGAAGCCCGCGCGGCAGCGCACGCGAAGCGTTAAACCACCCGCACCTCGACCGCGCCGACGCCCTCGACGCCGCCCTTGAGCACGTCGCCGCGTGCGACGGGGCCGACGCCCGCCGGCGTGCCGGTCATGATCAGGTCGCCCGGCGCCAGGGTGAAGAGCGTCGAGAGGTAGGCGATCACCTCGGGCACCTTCCAGATCTGCTGGTCGAGGTCGCCCTCCTGGCGGGTCGCGCCGTTGACGTCGAGCCAGACCCGGCCCCGCTCAGGGTGGCCGACGCGGCCCGCCGGTCTGATCGGCGAGCAGGGCGCCGAACGCTCGAAGGCTTTGCCTGTGTCCCAGGGCCGGCCCATCTTCTTGGCCTCGGCCTGCAGGTCGCGCCTCGTCATGTCGATGCCGACCGCGTAGCCGTAGACGCACGCCAGCGCGCGCTCGACCGGAATGTCGCTCCCGCCTTCCTTCAAGGCGACGACCAGCTCGATCTCGTGTTGCACGTCCTGGCTCAAGGGCGGGTAGGGAAAGATGCCATCAACGGTGAGGTTGTCGGGGTTCTTTTGGAAGAAGAACGGCGGCTCGCGCTCGGGGTCGTGGCCCATCTCGCGCGCGTGCTCGGCGTAATTGCGCCCGACGCAGTAGACGCGGCGCACGGGGTAGAGACCCGCCTCGCCCGCAACCGGCAGGGTCGGGCGCGGGGCGGGGTCGATGACGTAGGCGGGGTCGGCCATCGGTTGGTCCCTCATTTTAACCGAGCGCTCGGATCACGGCGTCCACCGTCGTCACGGCGGCGACGTTCTGCAAGGCGTAGTCGATCGAGGCGCGGTGCCACGCGGCGTTCATGGTCGAGCAGCCGTCCTCGGGGATCACCACCACGTAACCCTTGTCGGCGCCGGTGCGGGCGGTGTGCTCGATCGACATGTTGGTCCAAGCGCCGGTCTCGATCAACACGTCGCGGTCGAGCGCCTTGAGGACCGTCTCCAGGTTGGAGCCCTCGAAGGCGCTCATGCGCATCTTGGTGACGACGTGGTCGCCCGGCTTCGGCTCCAGCCCCGCCACGGGTTCGGCCCCCCAAGTGCCGCGCACCAGCGCGTCGTTCTCGACGATGCCCTCGAACAGGGGCGCGTTGAGGGTGAGACCGGGGGCACCCGGCTCGACTTGAAACCAGACGTGGATGACGGGGACGCCCAAGCTCCGGCAGTGCGCGGCGAGACGGGCCACGTTGGCGATCGCGTTCTGCTCCCGGCAATGCTCCGGCGCGCCGCTGGCCGCGAACGCACCGCCGTCCATCACCACGTCGTTTTGCATGTCCTGGATGATGAGAGCGCAGCGGCCAGGATCGAGGCTGAAGCCGTCGCCGGTGCCGGCGGGCGCCTCAATCGGACGGGCCGTCGCGCCGCCGCCGGGCTTGTGCCGCATGAAGGGCTCGTTGCGCGGCCCCACCACGGTCCGGACGCTGTAGAGGCCGTGCGTCGCGCACATGAAGAGCGTGCGCCAGTCCTCGCCGCCCCAGTGCAGGTTGGCGACCAGTTCCGGCACGGCGACGCTGCCGAGGCGGCGGCCGTCCGGGGCGTACACCCAGACCCCGCCCGGCGCCGTCACCCAGACGTTGCCCCGCGCGTCGCACTTCATCCCGTCCGGCACGCCGGGTCGCAGGGGGTCGCGGATGCCCGACGCCAGGACGCGGCCGTTGTTGAGCCGTCCGTCGCCTTCGACGTCGAAGACGCGGATGTTGGCCTGCTCGGTGTCGTTGACGTAGAGGCGGCGCCCGTCGGGCGCGAAGCACAGGCCGTTTGGCATGCCGAACTGGTAGCGGTCGACCAGCAGTTCCGGCCCGCCGCCGGGGCGGACGCGGTAGACGCCCTGAAAGCCCAACTCTCTGGGGCGCTCGACGCCGAAGACCGGCATCCGACCGTACCAGGGATCGGTGAAGTAGATCGACTCGTCGGCGTGGACGCAAAGATCGTTCGGGCTGTTGAGTTCGCGGCCCTCGAAGTGGCTCGCCAGCACCTCGTGCCCGCCATCCCGGCGCAGGCGGACGACCGAGGAGGTGCTGTGCTCACAGACCAGGAGGTTGAGGTCGGCATCGTAGGTCATGCCGTTGCCCTTGTTCGAGGGCCGCACGACTTCCCGCACGCCGTGCCGGTCCCAGCGCCGCCGCACGTCGCCCGGCATGTCGGAGAACAAGAGGTAATGCTCGACCGGGTGCCAGATCGGCCCCTCGGTGAAGTCGAAGCCCGAGCCGAGCTGCAAGACCGGCGCGTTTGCGTCGATCAGGTCGTGGAACGCCGGCTCCAGCGCCTCGTGCGCCATGTGCCCTCCCTTGTGACGGCCAGAGTTTCGGACACTACTCGGCCTCAAGCAGGTCGAAGACCAGTAGGCCAGAAGAAAACTCAAACGGGCCGCAAAAGCGGATCGTTCAGGCCGGAAACCAATCGCGTCGCGGGACGGTCTGCGTCACAGGACCCGGCACGGCCATGTCCATGCGGCCGACGACTTGGCCGGCCTCGATCCGGGCCGGCTTGTCGTGGATCGGTAAGAGAAAGCGCGAGCGGTTGAGCAGTTTCTTGATCGCCGCCTTCTCCTGGCGCTTGGTCGTGCCGTGGTTGCCGGTGACGCAGGGCTCCATCGACTGGGTCTGGCGGAAGGGTTCGACGATCTGGTCGTTGAAGTCGTAGATCACGTCGCCGCAGATCGTCGCCGTGCCCTCCGCCGTCTCGACGTGGACGTTCATCGAGCCCTCGGTGTGGGCGCCCGCCGCCTCGACGCTGACGCCCGGCATGACCTCGACCTCGCCCGTGACCTCCAGGTCCATCAGGCGCAGCGCGTTCTTGCTGTGCAGCCGGTCGATCAGGTGCTTGACGTCGGGGGCCGGGTATTGCGGGTGCATCAGGCCCGAGACCGAGTATTCAAGCTCGCGCCGGTTCAAGAGGACGGTCGTGTTCATCGAAAAGTGGTCGTCCTTGCCGGCGTGGTCGATGTGCAGGTGGGTGTGCATGACCCAGCGCACGTCGCCGACCTTGAGGCCGAAGCGGTTCAACTGGTTCTCGACCATGTTCTCGTGGAACTGAAGGCCGCGCATCCCTAAGCTCTCCATGATCGCGTTGTCGCGGTAGCCGGTGTCGACGACGATCGGGTACTGGCCGCCGAGGATGAGAAAACCGTAGACCGGCACGCGCCGCGTGCGGCCGCAGTCGCGGCCGAGCACGAGAAAGCTCGCCTCCAGCTCGATGTCGCCGTAGTCGAGGATCTTGATCTCCAGCGGCACAGCTTTCTCCCTTGGTTAGAGTCGGTAGACGCGGGTGGCGGTGTCGTGGAAGACCGCCATCTCGGCGTCGGCGTCGAGCCCCTTGGTGGCGACGCGGTAGGCGGCGATCAGGTCGGTGTAGCCCGTCCAGAGCTTCTCGATCGGGAAGTTCGAGCCGAACAGGCAGCGCTTCGGTCCGAACAGGGCCAGCGTCGTCGTCACCACGTCCTCGATGTGGCCCATGTCGTTGCGGTGCAAGAAGGTGCCGAGGCCCGAGAGCTTGACCGCGACGTTGGGGCGGGCGGCGAGGCGCTCCATGCCGTCGTGCCACGAGGCCCTGCCCGCCTTCGAGAGGTCTTCGAGCATTCCGGCGTGCTGGAGGATGAAGGTTACGTCCGGGCAAGCCGCCGCGAGTTCGGCCGCACCCGCCATCTGCGGCGCAAACACCTGGAGATCGAATACCCAGCCGTAGTCGGCCAGCCGGACCACGTTCCGCTGCACGTTCGAGTCGCGCGCCAAGTCGGGCTGGGGCGCGAAGCGGTAGGCGGCGTTGTCGTGCCAGTGCAGTTGCTGACGGACGCCGCGCATCAGCGGGTATTTTGCCAGCCGGTCGAGGTGCGGTCGGACGTCGGCGGCGGTGACGTCGGCGTAACCGACGATGGCGTCCGGCCAGCCGGTCTCGGCCGCGACCCCCGACACCCAAGCGACCTCGTCCTCGAAGCGCTCGACCGGCCAGTTCGCCTGAACGTAGACCGACTTGACGACGCCCGTACCCTCGATGTCGTCGAGGTATTCCGCCATCGGGTAGTCGCGCCGGATGGCCCCGTAGGGGCCGAAGATGCGCGGCTGCATCGGGCCTTCGAGCCAGGGCAGGTCGACCCGGCGCCAGACGTGGTGGTGCGTGTCGACGACGCCGTTCGCGAGGCCGATCATCGGTTCCTCCAGGGCTTGAGGGAGGGCTTGAGCCAAGGTTCGAGAATATGGGCGCACAAGGCATCGAGCCCGCCGCCGGGGGCGAGGCGGTCGAGGTGGGGCAGGATCAGCCGCACCGCCTCGGTCCTGGGCGCGAAGCCGGGGTCGCCCGCCAAGGGCGTCAGCCAGTCGAGGCGCCACGCGAGCCGGGAGAGGCGCCGAACCGCCTCGACCAGAACGAGGGGATCGCCGCGCTCCAGCCCGTCGGAGAGGACGAGGACGTGGGCGCCGCGGGCGAAACCGGCGTAGCGCGGCAGGTTAAGGTAGGCGCTGAGCGCGTCGCCCAGCCGCGTGCCGCCGTCCCAGTCGGCGACGAGGGAAGCGGCCCGATCGAGCGCCTGCCCCGGGTGGGCGAGGATCAGCGGCCGGGTGACGCGGGTGAGGCGCGTGCCGAGCGTGAAGACCTCGATCCGCTCGGCGGCACGGCACAAGGCGTGCGCGAAGCGAAGGGCCGCCCCGGTCTGCGCCTTCATCGAGCCGGAGACGTCGATCAGGAGCAGCACCCGGCGCTGCCGTCGCCTCCGGCGGGTGCGCGGCAGGGTCAGCACCTCGCCATCGTACCGTACCGCCGCGCGCAGGGCCGCGCGCAGGTCGCGCCCGTCGCCGGCCCGCGCACGGCGGCGGCGGTAGCCGACCCGGCGGGCCAAGTGTCCCGGCGCCTCGCGGCGAAACCGGCCGAGCGGCGCGTCGGGCGCGAAGCGGCGCCCGCCCAAACGCTCGGCCGGGCTCGCCGTCGCCCCGACCTCGTCCTCGTCCCCGATCTCGGGCGGCGGTGCCGTGCCGTCGCGCGCCTCGGTGATCCGGGTCTCGTCGTCCGCGTCGCCCGCGGCCGGCCCTTCGAGGCCCTGGCCGAGGAAGTGGTGGCGGTAGAGGGCGTCGAAGGCGTCGAGCCGGTCGGGTCCCGGCGCCAGCGTGGCGCGGGCGGCCTGGTAGACGTCCGCCATCGAGCGCGGCCCGAGCAGGCCGACCCCGGCAACGAAACCCTCTGTCTGCTCCGGCGCCACGAAGAAGCCGTGCCGGCGCAGGAGGCCGGCGAAGTCGACGAAGGGCCGCGCGCCGCGCGGGAGCGGATCGACGCCGTCCGCGATCGGACTCACGCCGCCTGCCCCCCGATGAGATCGTCGAGCCGGCCCTCGACGTGGGCGAGGTCGTCGCCGTCCTTCAAGGCGACGCCGATCGCGCGCCGAAAAGCCGCGGGCCAGGGGCTGCCCTGGTTGTGCAGGAGTGTCGCAGCCTCGGCCCACTCGACGGTCTCGGCGACGCCCGGCGGCTTGGTGAGCGGCTCGTCGCGCAGCCGACCGACGGCGGCGACGACGGCATTGGCGGTGGCGCGCGCGACCGAACTCGCGCGCAGCATGACGATCGCCGCCTCGCGCTCGTGCGTCGGGTAGGCGATCCAGTGATAGACGCAGCGCCGCCGCAGCGCCTCGTGCAGTTCGCGCGTCCGGTTCGAGGTCAGAACGACGACCGGGCGCTCTTCGGCCCGAACCGTGCCGCGCTCGGGGATCGAGATCTGAAAGTCGGAGAGGAATTCGAGCAGGAACGCCTCGAACTCGTGGTCGGCGCGGTCGATCTCGTCGATCAAGAGCACGGCGTCCTTGGGGTAGCGCAGGGTTTCGAGCAGCGGCCGCTCGATCAGGTACTCGTCGGCGTAGATGTTGACGTAAGTTTCGCCGGCTCGGCGGATCGCCAGCATCTGGCGCGGGTAGTTCCACTCATAAAGCGCCGCCGCCGCGTCGATGCCCTCGTAGCACTGGAGGCGGATGACCCGCCGACCAAGGACCGACGCCAGCGCCTTCGCCGCCTCGGTCTTGCCGACGCCGGGCTGGCCCTCCAACAAGAGCGGCTTGCCGAGTGCCAAGCCCAAGTAGGCCGAGGTGGCGAGCCCTTCGTCGGCGAGGTACTGCGCCGCGCGAAGCGCGTCTTCGAGCGTCTCCGGCCCGTCGATGCCGGCGATCCTGGGCCTCACCGGCACGGCCTAGACCCTTCCGGGCGGACGAACGCCGCCGAGAGCCTGAAGACCGCGCAGCACCTTCTCCGGCGTGATCGGCAGTTCGTCGATCCGTACGCCGATCGCGTCGAAGACGGCGTTGGCGACGGCCGGCAGGACCGGGTTGGCGCACATCTCGCCCGGACCCTTGCCGCCGAACGGCCCGTCGGGCGCCGGTCGCTCCAGGACGGCGATGTCGTGCGGCGCGACGTCGCCGGGCCCCGGCATCAGGTAGGCGTTGAAGTCGGTGGGACCGTGCGCGCGATCGGGGTAGTAGGGCTCGGTCGTCTCCCAGGCAGCATGGCTCATCCCCATCCAGGCGCCGCCGATCAGTTGCTGCTCGACCAACCTCGGGTTCAAGGCGCGGCCGACCTCGTAGGCGCTGGTCATCTTCGTCACCGCGACCTCGCCGGTCTCGTCGTCGACCTCGACGTCGACGACCATCGCCGCGTGGGCGAAGCACGACACGGGCGTCATCTCGCCGGTCTCGGGGTCGACGCCGGAGAGCGGGATCAAGAAGATGCCCCGGCCCGAGACGGTCTTGCCCTGCTTGAACTGGGCCGAGGCGCAGGCGGCCCCGGTGGTAATCGCGCGCGACGGGGCGCCCTTGACGCGGATGTTGCCCTTGCCGTCGGTCTCCAGGTCGGCGGCGTTGACCTCCAGTTCCTCGGCGGCCGCTTCGAGCATCACGGCGCGCGCCTCCTTCGCCGCCGCGATCACGGCGTTGCCGACCCTGTGCGTGCCGCGCGAGGCGAACGAGCCCATGCAGTGCGGGCCGGTGTCGCTGTCGGCCGTGTCGACGAAGACGTCCTCGACCGGCACACCCAAGGTCTCGGCCGCGATCTGCCTCGTCACCGACTTCATCCCCTGGCCGAGGTCGATCGAGGACAGCGCCACGGCGAACTTGCCGTCCGGGTTCGAGTGGACCAAGGCTTGGCTTGGATCGCCGCCCAAATTCATGCCGATCGGGTAGTTGATCGCGGCGAAACCCCGCCCCTTGTGCTTCGTCATCGCCTAGCGCCTCCGCGTGCCGAAGATGCTGGAGAACCGGTGCGCGCCGGCGTGCGCCGGGGGGCGGGCGGGTGCCGCGGGCGTCGGTGCCGGCGGCGGTGGCGGTGCGGGCGGCGACGCCGGCAGCACCGCGCGCGGCGGCAGGGTCGGGGGTGCGAGCGCCGGGCCGGGGCGCGGTGCCGCCCGCCCGCGACGCCGCTCGCCGATCCGGCCCTCTTGATCGGTCACGGTCTCGGGGACGCGCGCCCGCTCGCCGCCGCCGTCCCGCAACGACGACATGCGGCGGAATTCCTCCCGGATCGGCCAGTTCGCCTTCTCGGCCGCGACTTGGCAGCACTCGATGAGCGCACAGTTCTTGGCCTCGCGTCGGTGCGCCTTCATGTCGCCGTCGCGATACGCGTTCAAGATGCGCAGTTCGACCGGGTGCATCCCGATCGTCCGGGCCACCTTGTCCATGTGGCACTCGATGGCGAAGTCGACCCCGGTGATGCCAAACCCCCGCATCGCGGTCGCCGGCGTGCGGTTGGTGAAGACGCAGTAGACGTCGGCCGCGACGTTCGGGATCGTGTAGGGTCCCGGCAGGTGGCCGACGCTCTTGACGACGGCGTAGCTGGAGAGACGGGTGTAGGCGCCACTGTCGAAGTAGCCGGTGAACTTGCGCGCGACGATACGCCCATCGGCGGCGACGCCGTCCTTTAAATACCACCGTTCCGCGCCGCGCGGGGCGCCGACCTGCATCTCCTCGGCACGGTCAAAGCCGTAGCGCACGGGGCGTCCGGTCAACATGCAGCCCAGGATCGCCAAGGGCTCGTGCAGCGAGTCGACCTTGCCGCCGAAGCCGCCGCCGACGGTGCCGCCGATGAAGTGCAGGCGGTTCGAGGCAACGTTCAGGAGCTTCGCCGCCGTGCCGAGCGAGAAGAACAGCGCCTGGGTCGAGGTGTAGCAGGCGTAGCGGTCGTTGGTCTCGGGCACGGCGATGGCGCCGCACGGCTCTGTCGGCGCCTGCTCGATCGGCGACATCTGGTAGCGGCCTTCAATGACGTGCTCGGCGCGCGCGAACGCCGCCTCGACGTCGCCGAAGCGCAGTTTCTGGTGGTCGTAGAGGTCGTGGTACTCGAACAGATTGCCGGGATAGACCTCGTTGACGACGGGTGCCTCGGGCCGGATCGCGTCCTCGACGTCGAGGACGTGCGGCAGGACCTCGTAGTCGACGCGGATTTTCTCGATCGCGGCAAAGGCTTGGCGCTCGGTCTCGGCGACGACGGCGACGATCGGCTCGCCCTTGTAGCGCACCTTGTCGTGCGCCAGCGCCGGCTCATCGTCCTTGCCGAAGTTGAGCAGGCTGAGGAGCGTGTTGAGGTTGACCGCGACGTCGGCCGCGACGATGACCCGCTTCACCCCCTCGCTACGCTCCGCCTCGCTTGCGTCGATCCGGCGGATGCGGGCGTGGTGGTGCGGGCTGCGCAAGCACTTGAGGTGCAGGAGACCCTCGAAGCGGTGGTCGTCGTAGAAGGGCGAGCGGCCGGTGACGTGGCCGAGCATGTCCTGGCGCTGGGTCGGCTTGCCGATCTCGTTCAAATCGTCGTCGCGCTCGTCCTTGAACAGATCCTTGCGAAACTCGATCGCCACGTCGTTCTCCCCCTCCCTAGCGCCGGTCGGCGGCGGCGAGGATCGCCTCGATGATCGGCGCGTAGCCGGTGCAGCGGCAGATGTTGCCGCCGATCGCCTCCACCACCTCCTCGCGCGTCGGGCGCGGGTTCCGGTCGAGCAGCGCCTTCGCCGCCATCAGCATCCCCGGCGTGCAGTAGCCGCACTGGGCGGCGAAATTGTCCATGAAGGCCCGCTGCAAGGGGTGCAACGCGGGCCCCGCCGCCAAGCCGGCCGCCGTCTCGACCGAGCGGCCCTCGACCGTCTCGGCGAGCGTCAGGCAGCTCAGGGCCGGCGCGCCGTCGATCAGGACGGTGCAGGTGCCGCACGTCCCCTGGCCGCAGCCGTATTTGGGCGAGGTGTCGCCGACGCCCCGACGCAGCGCGTCGAGCAGGTTCTGCCCGTCCTCGACGAAGACGGCCTTGGTATCGCCGTTCAGGCGAAAGCGCAGCGGCTTATCGCTCACGCCGCCCGGCCTCCCCGGCCGTCGTCGAGCAGGAGACGCTTGAGGTAGACCGGCGCCACTTGGCGGCGATACCACGCCGAGGCGATCGCGTCGTCCGGCGGCGCCAAGCCCTCGACCGCCGCCTCGACCGCGGCATTGATCCCGGCCGCGTCGAGCGTCTGGCCCTCCAGCGCCCGCTCGACGGCGGTAACGCGTACGGGCGTCGACCCCATCGCCCCGTAGACGACGCGGGCTCCCGTCACCCGCCCGCCGGCGCGCGGCAGGTGGGCCGCGATCGAGAGGATCGAGACGCCTTTGGGATGCACCCGCTGCGCCTTGATAAAGCGAAACGCGCCGCGATCGTCGGGTCGCTTGACCCTGACCGCGGCGACGACCGGCCGGGGGCCGCGCCCGCGCCCGGCGAGGAGGGTGCCAAGCGGCGTCTCGCCCCCGTCCGTCCCGACGACGACGGCGTCGAGCGCCAGCAGCGCCGCCGCAAAGTCGCCGTAGGGCGCAGCCGCGAACAGGTTGCCGCCGACGGTCGCCATGTTGCGCACGGCCGGACCGCCGACGGTGCGGGCGGCGGGTGCTAAGAAGTCAGTGTCGCGGTTCGAGATAATCGCCCCCATGGTGAGGCCGGCGCCGATCACGACCGCCTCGCCTTCGCGGCGGACGGCGCATAGGGCCGGATCATTGATGCGCACCAGCGTCCTCACCCCCGCCTCGCCCGCGTTGACCGCGCGCATCAACAGCGTGCCGCCGCCTAAGATGTGGGCGCCGGGCTCGCCGGCTACCACCCGCGCCGCCTCGGCGAGGCCGGTACAGGTTAGGACCTTGAGCGTCATCCGCCCTCCCCCTCCCCCTCCAGCCGCCCGCGGATCGCGGCGAAGCCGGCCTCGTAGATGCCCTCGCCCACCAGCCGCGCCATCGTTGCCTCTTGCCCCTTCACCGTCGTGAAGCCGCATTCCCAGCCCCAGAACGTCCGGTCGCCGTCGGTCACGGGCAGGAGGCGGACGTGCGCCACATAGTTGAACAGAGGGATCGGCGTGTCGAGCAGGCAGTAGCTGTAGGTCATCTCCATGTCCGAGAGGGTGAGCAACTGCTCGCGCAACTCCGAGCCATCCTCCAGGCGAAACCGGCGCACGCAGCCGACCGTGTCGACGGGATACCCGCGCTCGATCACGCTCGACGTCACCGCCGGGTGCCAGTCCTCGTGCGCGTTGAAGTCGCGCAAGGCCGCCCAGGCGCGCTCGATCGGGACGTCGAGGATCGTGCTCTTGACCACCTTCGGCACCGGGTCAGCCGCCGAAGTGCCGCTTGAGCGCGTCGAAGCCGCCCTGGAAGACGTTGCCGCCGATGCCGGACGTCAGGTCGGCCTCGGCCTCGGGCGCGCAGTCGAACTCGGTCGACCACTCGATGAAGGTCCGATCCCCGTCGGTGATCGGGGTGAGGCGCAAGGTGGCGACGTAGTTCTCCAAGGGCATCGGGCTCTCCAGGATCGCGTAGGTGTAGAACAATTCGTAGTCGCTGAGGCCCAGCAGCTTCTCACGCAGCCCATCGCCGTTTTGCAGGTGGAAGTTGCGCACGCAGCCGATCTTGTCGGCGGGCAGCCCGTCCTCGATCCGGCTGTCGCGGATGCGCGGGTGCCACCGGGGCAGGCCGTTGAAGTCGCGCACCCGCTCCCAGACCTTGGCGGCCGGGGCGTCGATCACGCTCGACACGTAGACGCGGGCCATTGCTCAGCCCCTCACGTGCGCGCCGCGCCGCCGCCGGCGCCGCCCGACGTCCCGCCGCCTTCGCCCTCCTTGACGCCCCCCTTGGCCTCCTCCCGCTTCGCGCCGCCGGTCTCCTTGGCGATCGCGTTCATGTCGCGCGCCTCGCGGATCAGACCGCCCATCTTGCTCAGGCTGCCGCCCTCGATGCCGAGGTCAGCGAGCAGGTTGTCGATCATCGGCGCCTGAACGCGGTAGCGAAGCGCAGAGTCGATCACCTCGTCGGTGGCGTTGCGCGATCCCCCGCCCGCGTGGCCGTTGCTTAAGCCGTCGAGCTGCATGATACGGATGTCTTGGATCTTCTCCATCGGCTTGACCGAGGCGCTGACGATGCCCTCGATCCGGTCCAGGAGCTTGCGGCGGAAGAGCGAGTAGCGGGCACTGTCGGTGAGGACGTTCTCGGCCTCGTTCAACAGGCGCTGCGCCTCGGCCTCGACGGCGGCGCGCACCTTCTCGGCCTCGGCGGCGATGCGCCGCTCCTCAGCCGCCTTCTCGGCCAGTTCGACGTCGACCATCCGGCGGCGCTTGGCGGCCTCGCCCTCGCGCACGGTCGTGACCCGCTCCTCGGCCTCCGCCGCGCGGGCGCGGGCGTTCTCGGCCTCGGCCTGGGCCGCGGCCTCCTCCATCGACTTCTGATAAAGGGCGATCGCCTTGTCCATCTGGGCGAGGTCGACCTCGCGCTCGCGGGCGACTTCGAGCTTGCGTCGGTCCTTCTCGCGGGTGATCCGCGCCTCGTCGAGGCCGCGATCGGAGGCAATCTGCGCCCGCTCGACCTCCTCGCGCGACGCGATCTCGGCCTCGCGCAGCGCCTGCACACGGGCGATCTCCAACTGCTCGCGCGCCCGCTGACGCTCGATCCGGACCGAATCGAGCGCCTGCTCGCGCACCACTTCGGCGCGATCGACGCCGCGCGCCGCCTCGATCTCGGCTTGCCGCAGCTTCGCGTCGGCCGAGGCGCGCTCGGCCCTCTTCGCCGCGAGTTCGATCACCCGGCCCTCCTCGGCCGCCTCAACGACGCGCTTGCGGTCGATGTCGCGTACCTCACGCGTCTCCTGGCTCTCGATGCGCTCCTGTTCGAGGCCGAGTTCGGTCAGGATGCGGCGCCGCTCGACGTCCCCGCGCCGCTCCAGGTCAGCCGCCTCGGTTGCCCGCTCGCGCACGATCTCGCGCTCGCGGACCGCCTGCTCGGCCGCGATGCGCTCAGCGTCCAAGGTGCGGCGCTGCGCGATGCGGGCCGCCTCCACCGCCTCGTCGGCGGCGATGCGGGCCTCGTCCAGGGTCTTATCGCGGGCGATTTCGAGGTCGCGGATCGTCCGGTCGCGGGCGATGCGCTCTTGCGAGGTCTCGGCCTCCTTCTCGATCCGCAGGCGATCGACGCCGCGGCGGGACTCAATCTCGGCCGCCTCGATCGTCTCGTTGCGCTCGATCTCGCGCGCGCGTGTCGCCGCCTCGGCCGCGATGCGCCCGACGTCGAGACCCCGGCGCTGCGCGATGCGCGCTGCCTCGATCGCCTCGACGGCGGCGATGTCGGCCTCCTCCAGTGCTTGCCGACGCTCGATCTCCAGGTTCCTGATCGCCCGATCGCTCTCGATGCGCTCCTGGCTCACCGTCACCTCCTGCGCGATCCGCAGGCGCTCGGTCGCCTCGCGCGCCGCGATCTGCGCCGCCTCCACCGCCCGTTCGCGCTCGATCTCGCGCCGCCGCGTCGTCTCCTCGTTCTCGATGCGGGCGTCGGTGATGCCGCGCTCTTGGGCGATGCGCGCCCGCTCGATCGCCTCACGGGCGGCGATGTCGGCCTCGTCCACGCCCTGCCGGCGCTCGATCTCGCGCCGCTCGGTCGCCTCGTCGCGGCGGATGCGCGCCTCGCTCACGGCACCCTCCTGGGCGATCCTGGCCCGCTCGGTCGCCTCCCGCGCGGCGAGGTCGGCCTCCTCCAGCGCGCGGCGCCGGGCGATCTCCTGCGCCTGCGTCGCCTGCTCGTTCTGGATACGGGCCTCGGCGACGGCGCGGGCCTGGGCGATCTGCGCCGTCTCGATCCGCTCGCGGGACGCGATCGTCGCCGCCTCCACCGTGCCCTCGCGCTCGACCTCCTGCTGCCGCACCTCGCGCTCGGAGGCGATGCGCGCGGCGCTGATCGCGCGCTCGTTCTCGATCCGCGCCGTCTCGATCGCCTCCCGCGCCGTGATCTGGGCCTGCTCGGCCTCGGTCTCGCGCTCGGCCCGCTCGCGGGCGAGTTCGGCGCGCTGCTGTGCTCTACGAAACTCGACCTCGCGCTCCTGTTCGAGCCGCGCCTCCTCGCTCGACCGCTCGATCAGCAAAGTCTGCTTCTCGGCCTCCAGGTTGCGCGCGCGGATGCGGATCAGCGCGTCCTGCTCGATGTCGTTCCTGAGCTTGCGCCGGCCCTCGATCTCCTCGATCAGCCGGGTTAAGCCCTCGGCGTCGAAGCGGTTCGAGGGGTTGAAGTGGTCGAGGTCGGTCTGGTCGATGTCGAGGATCGCGACCGATTCCAGTTCCAGGCCGTTTTGCGCCAGCATGTCGATCGCCGCTTCCTTGACCCGATCGACGTAGAGGCCGCGGTGCTCGTGCATCGCCTCCATCGTCATCGCGGCCGCGACCGTGCGCAGCGCCGAGACGAACTTGCCCGAGAGAAGGGCTTGCAGCCGCTCCTGCTCGACCGTGCGCCGCCCGAGCGTCGCCGCCGCGATCGCCACCGCGGCCTTCGTCGGTGCGACGCGGACGTAGAATTCGGCCTCGACGTCGACCCGCATCCGGTCCTTGGTGATCAGCGCCTCGTCCTGCGCGCGCGTCACCGCCATCTGCAGGACGTTCATGTTGACGGGCGTGATGTCGTGGATGATCGGCCAGACGAAGGCGCCGCCGTTGATGACCACCTTCTCGCCTAAAAAGCCCGTGCGGACGAACGAGACTTCCTTGGTCGAGCGGCGGTAGAGCCAACTCATCACCCAATAGATCACCGCGATCGCGATGACGGCGACGATGAGCCACAAGATCACCTGACCGATCACTTCACCCGACATGCATCAAGCCTTTCCAAGCCCGTTTCACCGCATCATTGCTCAAGCCTTGCCAATCCGCTTGAAGGCCCGCGTTTGCTCGGTGAGCGCCGCCTCGACCGGCAGGCGCTCCATCGAGGAGGCGCCGTAGAAGCCGTGGCAGCGCTCGGTGTTGGCCATGACGAAGCGCGCATCGTCGGGGGTCGCCACCGGCCCGCCGTGGACGAGAACGATCGCGTCCGGCTTCACCTGCAACGCCGCCGCCGCCCAGGCGTCGACGAGGGCCGGGCACGCATCCAGCTTGAGCGCCGTCTCCGCGCCGATCGACCCGCCGGTGGTGAGGCCCAAATGGCAGACGACGACGTCGGCTCCGGCGCCCGCCATCGCCGCGGCGTCGGCCTCGTTGAAGACGTAGGGCGTCGTCAACATGCCCATTTCGGCCGCGCGGGCGATCATGTCGACTTCGAGCCCGTAGGACATGCCGGTCTCTTCCAGGTTCGCCCTAAAGGTGCCGTCGATCAGCCCGACGGTCGGGAAGTTCTGCACGCCCGAGAAGCCGAGCCGCGTCAACGCGCCTAAGAACACGCCCATGTCGCGAAACGGGTCGGTGCCGTTGACGCCGGCCAGGACCGGCGTCTTCTTGACGACCGGCAGGACCTCGGCCGCCATCTCGACCACGATCGCGTTGGCGTCGCCGTAGGCCATGAGGCCGGCGAGCGAGCCGCGGCCGGCCATGCGGTAGCGGCCGGAATTGTAGATGACGATCAAATCGATCCCGCCCGCCTCCTCGCACTTGGCCGAGAGGCCGGTGCCGGCGCCGCCACCGACGATCGGCTCGCCGCGCGCGATCATGGCGCGGAACTTCTCTAAGATGTCGGCGCGCTCAAAACGTGGCATCGCTCTACCTCATCGCCCGCCGCCGCGGCGCCGTCTCGCCGTGGAGGTCGTGGTACGCGCGGACCAGGGCGGCCGCGAATTCGGGGTGGTTGACGTCATGCGGCAGCCGGATCAGCCGCCGCGCCGTCGTCTGGCGCACGGCTGCCTCCAGCGCCCCGAACAGGGCGGCGTCGGCGGCCGGGTCGTGGAACGCTTCGCCCGGCCGGTCGAGCAGCGAGACGCCGCCCTCGGGCAGGAAGAAGCGCACCGGCGCCTCCATCCGGTTGAGCCGCTCGCCGATCCAGGCGCCGATGCGGGCGTTCTCCTCGGGCGTCGTGCGCATCAAGGTCACGTTCGGGTTGTGGCGGTAGAACAGCCGGCCGCGGTAGCGCTCGGGGATCGTCTCGGGTGCCGCGAAATTGACCATGTCGAGGGCGCCGCAGGCGCCGATATAGGGCATCCGACGGCGGATCACGGCGCCGAAGCGGTCCTCGGCGGCGGCGAAGACCCCGCCCATGAGGAGATCGCAGACCTCGGTCGTGGTAGCGTCGATCACGCCCGCGATCAGGCCGCCCTCGATCAGCTTCTCCATCGACTGCCCGCCGATGCCGGTCGCGTGAAAGACGAGGCAGTCGTGGTCGGCTTCGAGTGCCTTGACCATCTGCTGCACGCAGGGCGTGGTGACGCCGAACATGGTGAGCCCGACGGCCGGGCGCCCGGTCCCCTCGCGGCGGGGCCGGCGGGCCGCGGCGGCGCGCGCCTTGACCATGCCGGCCAGCGCATGCGCCGCGTTCGAGAGGACGGCCCGGGTGATCGCGTTCAGGCCCTGCACGTCGGCGACCGCGTGCAGCATCATGATGTCGGTCGGACCGACGTAAGGGCGCACGTCGCCCGAGGCGACGGTCGAGACCAGCACCTTCGGCACGCCCACCGGCAAGGCGCGCATGGCGGGCGCCACCAGCGCCGTGCCGCCGGAGCCGCCGGCACCGATGATCCCGGCGATGCCCTGCATCCGCGCCGTCCAGCGCTCGAACGCCAACGTCATCGCCGCGACCGAGGCGCCCCGGTCGCCGGTGAAGACGGCGCTCGATCCGCGCGGGTGGAAGCCCGCCACCTGCTGCGGCGGCACGTCGGCCCCGGAGGGCTTGCCGGAGGTCGATAAATCGACGAGGCGGACGCGAACGCCCTCGGCTCTCAGGATGTCGCGGACGAAGCGCAGTTCGTCGCCCTTGGTGTCGAGCGTGCCGGCGACGAGGACGACGCCCCCGCCGACGGACGTGGACGGGCGTAGTGCTGCCGGCGCGGCGGGAAGGTCCGGCGCGTCGTTCGAGACCGTGCGCGCCGCGGCCTCGATCCGCGCCGCCGGCACAAGCGGGCTCCAGCGCGTCGGCACCACCGGGTTCGAGACGTAGACCCGGCGCGGCGCCCGGCGGGCCTCCCCCGCTTCGGCCTCTTCCCCGGCGACCCCGGCCGGCTCCTCCTCATGCCCGTGCCGGCCGACGCCGAGCAGGCGCTGCTGGAGGGCGCGGTCGGCGGCGAGCGCGGCCGCGTCGACCGTGCGGTTGATCCGCCCGTTGACCATGATGGCGACGCGGCCTGCCACCGCGGTGGCAACGCCGATGTTCTGCTCGATGACGAGGACGTCGATCGCCCCCTCGTCGCCCAAGGTCTTCAGCATCGCCTCGACCTGGGCGACGACGACGGGGGCCAACCCCTCGGTCGGCTCGTCCATGACGAGGAGGCGCGGGTTCAAGAGGAGTGCCCGGGCGATCGCCAGCATCTGCTGCTCGCCGCCCGAGAGCTGGCCGCCGCCGTTCTGGCGCCGCTCGGCGAGGCGCGGGAACGTCGCGTAGACCCGCTCGACCGTCCAATCGCCGTCTCTGGTCTCGACGAGGCGCAGGTGTTCGTCGACGCTGAGCGAGCGCCACAGGCGCCGCCCCTGCGGCACATAGCCTATCCCTGAGCGCGCGATCTCGGCGGGGCCGCGGCCGACGAGGCTCTGGCCTGCGAAGGTGATCGAGCCCGACGCCGCCGGCACGAGGCCCATGATCGCCTTGCACAAGGTGGTCTTGCCCATGCCGTTGCGGCCGACGACCGAGAGTGCCCCGCCGTGCAGGCTCAAATCGACGCCCTGCAGCGCGTGCGAGCGGCCGTAGTAGACGTTGAGGCCGCGGACTTCGAGGGCGGGGGCGGTGACGAGGCGCTCAGGCATGGCCGCCCCCTAGGTAGAGTTCCTGCACTTCCGGGTCGGCCTCGATCTCCTCCGGACGGCCCTGCCTGAAGATCCGGCCGTTGTGCATCATCGTCACGCTCTCGGCGACGCGCAGCGCCACGTCCATGTCGTGCTCGATGATGATGTAGCCGATGTGGGCCGGCAGGTTGGTCAAGATCGCGATCAGTTCGCGCCGCTCGGTCGGCGACAGGCCCGCCGCCGGCTCGTCGAACAGGATGAAGCGCGGGGCACCCGCGAGCGCCAGGGCGATCTCCAACTGCCGCTGCTGGCCGTAGGCGAGTTCGGCCACCTTGACGTCGCGCACGTCGCCCAAGTGGACCGCCTCGACGAGATCGAGCGCCGCCGCGCGCAAGCTCTCGCCCCGGCGCGGACGGATCATCGAGAAGCGCCCGCGCGAGACGCCGCGGCAGGCGAGGTAGACGTTGTCGAGGACGCTGAGGCCCCCGAACAGGAGCGAGATCTGGTAGGTGCGGCGCAATCCCCGGCGGATGCGCTCGTGCGCCGGGAACGTGGTCACGTCCTCGCCGAACAGGCGGATCGTGCCCGAGGTCGGCAGGAAATCGCCGGTGATGCAGTTGAACAGCGTCGTCTTGCCCGCACCGTTCGAGCCCAAGACGGCGCGGCGCTCGCCGGGGCGGACGGTGAGCGTGACGTCCTGCAACGCGGCCAAGGCACCGAACAGCCGGGTGACCCCGCGCAGTTCGAGCGCGTTGTCGCCGCCGCGAACGGCGAGGCGCTCGGCGACCGAGCCGATCACGATCCGCCCCCCCCGGCCAGATCGCGGCCCCGGTCGGTCCGCGCCCGCACCCGGTCCCAGAGGCCCAACAGCCCGTCCGGCGAGAACAGGACGACGGCGAGGAAGCCGAGGCCGATCAGGAGCTGGAAGCGCTCGCCCGGCAACCCTATGCCGACCAGGGCGTCGAGGGCGAAGGTGCGCAGGATGACGTAGAGAAAGGCGCCGACGTAAGGGCCGATCGGCCGGCCGATGCCGCCGACGACCGCGATCACCAGGATGTCGATCACCGGGCCGATGCCGGCCGTGCCGGGCGAAACCTGCCCGTTCATCCACACCAAGAGGATGCCGCTCACCGAGGCCAGGAAGGCAGCAAACGCGTAGGCCGCGATCCGGTGCGCGGTGACATTGTAGCCGAGTGCCGCCATGCGGCGCGGGTTGTCGCGCACGCCCTGGAGCGCCAGACCGAAGGGCGAGCGGGCGACGTAGACGACGGCGGCGTAGGCCGACGCGGCCCAGGCGAGCGAGAGGTAGTAAAAGGGCGTGGAAGCGCGCCAGTCGACCCCGAACAGGTCCGGCGGGCGGACGTTGTTGAAGCCGCTGAAGCCGTTGAAGACGACGTAGTTCTGCCTGACGAAGTAGAAGAAGGCGGACGCGATCGCGAGCGTGATCATGATCGTGTAGATGCCCTCGGTACGCACCGCCAAGGCACCCGAGACCGTGCCGAAGGCGACCGCGATCAGGATCGCCAGCGGAACGCACACCCACCAGGGCCAGCCGAGGCTGATGGCGGCGACGGCGCTGTCGCCGAAGATCGCGACCATGTAGCCGGCCAAGGCCGCGACGGTCATCTGGACGAGGCTGACCATCCCGCCCAAGCCCGCGAGGAACATGAGGCTGAGCGCGATCGTGCCCAGGACGAAGGCCCAGCCGAAGATCTGAAAGGTGATGAAGCCGCCCGCGAACGCCGGCAGGAAGAGGAGGACGACGGCGAGGAAGAGGTAGCCCGGGCCGACCCCGCCGAAGCCCGAGGCGACGCCGCCGGTGGCGGGGGAAGCGTCGAGCCGCGCCGCCACCGCGTCAGCGCCCGGTGCTCAAGATCCCCTGCGGCCTGAAGGCCAGCACGAGGACCATGATGAGGAAGGTGAGGACGACGGCGTAGGTCGGCGCGTAGACCGAGCCCAACTGCTCGGCGAGGCCGATGAGGAGGGCACCCAAGGCGGCGCCGGGAATCGAGCCCATGCCGCCGACGATGACGACGACGAGCGACGCGAGGAGAAAGCGGGTGTCCTCGCCGGGGGCGAGCGACTGAAAGGTGCCGCCGACGACGCCGGCCAAACCGGCGAGCCCGGCGCCGAAGGCGAAGACGAGGACGAAGACGCGCTGGATGCGCACGCCGGTCGCGGCCAGCATGTCGCGGTCGTCGACGCCGGCCCGGACCAGCATCCCGATCTTAGTCCGGTTGAGCGCGTACCACATGAGGAGACCCAAGACGATCGCCGCCAGGAGGATGACGAGGCGGACGACCGGGTAGGTCAGGTAGACCGTGTCGCCGCTGCGCTTGAAGCCGGTGACGAGCGGCAGGGTGATCGGACCGTTCAGCCACTCTGGCGGCAGGATCTGGTAGAAGTTGCCGCCCCAGACCCAGAGCATCAGGTCGGCGAGCACGATCGAGACGCCGATCGTGACGAGCGTCTGGCGCAGATCCTGCCCCTCCATGCGGCGAAAGATGAGCACCTGGAGAAGGACGCCCAAGACGGCGACGACGACGAAGGCCGCGAGGAAGCTGAACAGCCACGAGCCGGTCGCGGTCGCGGCCTCGTAGCCGACGTAGCCGCCGAACAAATAGAGCGAGCCGTGCGCGAGGTTGACGTTCTTCATCAGGCCGAAGATCAGCGTGAAGCCCGAGGCGACGAGGAAGTAGAGGGCGCCGAGCGTGATGCCGTTGAAGAGCGCGTTCAAGAAGATCTTCTTACGGCCGACGACGTCCTCCAGCCCGTCCGGCCAGGGCGCTACGATCGCCCAGACGAGGAGCGCCGCCAGGACGAGGAGGACGAACGCGGTCGTCGGGCGCCGCCGGACGAAGCCGCTCATCGGACGGTCCGGCGGCGCCCGCCCGACGGCCGCGTCAGTTGTAGACCTTGCACTCGGGCGTGTCGCGGCTCGGCAGGCCGATCTCGGCGAAGGTCGCCTCGTCGAGGCCGAGCGTCTGGTTGACGTCGGGGACGACCTTGACGAGCCGGTTGACGAGTTCGCCGTCCTGGCCCTCGACCACCTCGGTGACGAAGTTGGTGCCGATCGCTTGGCGGTTGTCGTCGAGCGCGATGTGGCCGTTCGGGGCGTCGATCTCGACTTTGGCCAGCGCCTCTTGCAGCATCTTGCCGTCCTCCCCGAGGTCGCCCTTCACCGCCTCGATCGCCTTGAAGACGGCGGTGGTGGCGTTGAAGTAACCGGTGGCGAAGAGCGACGGCGTCGGGAAGCGCTGCTCCGGCGGGAAGGCGTCTTGGTAGGCCTTGACGAAGCCCCGCCAGTTCGGGTCGTCCCAGGTGTCGGCCTGCGGGCCCGACGACGGCGTGCCGACCAGGGCGTCCTTCGCTTGGCCCTTCGAGGTCAAGACGGTCTGGTCGGCCATGATCGTGCCGCCGATCAGGTGCGCGGCGCCGCCCGCCTGCTGGTACTGGTTGAGGAAGTTGACCGCGTCGCCGCCGCCCAAGCCCAGGTAGATGGCGTCGACGTCGTCGGGCAGCGCGGCGATGATCGAGGCGAAGTCCTTGGTGCCCAAGGGCACCCAGAAGCGCTCGGTGATCTCGCCGCCGGCGTTGCAAAAGCCGAGCGCGAAGCCGAGAAAGTTGGTGTAGCCGAACGAGTAGTCCTCGGCGACGGTGGCGACGTACTCCCAGCCCTTCTCCTCGACGACGTACTCGCCGAGGCCAGCACCCCACTGGGCGCCGTCCATGTTGAAGCGAAAGAAGTTGTCGGCCGGATCGACCATCGTCGTCTCCTGCGCGCCGGAGATGCCATTCACGATCGTGACCGCCGGCACGGACTTGGCGTAGTCCTTGATCGCGATGCCCTCGGAGCCCGAGAGCGGGCCGACGATGATGTCGACCCCGTCCTGCTCGACCAGCTTGCGCGCCTGACGCACGGCGCTGTCGGGGGTGGTGTCGGTACTGGCCACGACGTACTCGATCGGCCGGCCGGCGACCTCGCCGCCCGCCTCCTTCAAGGCCAGTTCGAAGCCGCGCACGCCGTCCTCGCCCAAGACGGTGTAGGTGCCCTCCAGCGTGGCGAGCACCCCGATCTTGATCGGATCGGCGGCGTGGGCGTTGACGCCAAGCGACAGGCCGGCAACGAGGCCGAGCAGCGAGGTTCGCATCGGTTCAGCTCTCCCTTGAACCCAATTCTTATGCGCCGTGTATGGCACGATCGCTTTGGAAATGGTAGCCGGGCGAGACCGTCGATCGAACCGCCAGCGAAGTATCGGCGTATCCTTCAATCTGTTTTTCATGGGATTTAGGTTCGCACCCTTAAAATCCCTTCCTTAACGGCCGTAAGCGTTCGGATTGAACAGGCCGGCGATCGTCCTGTCGGCGCGGCGGAGCGCGGCGCCGAGCTCGGTCGCGGCGTCGATGGTCGGGGTCGCGGCGTCGATGGTCAGGGAAGTCTGCACGGCCCTTCGTTTCAAAGACTCGGGCGGCGCCATCGGCGCGGCTCGAACCAAGTCGCGCGCCGCGTCCACCGCCCGCTCGGCAGCGGTGGTGCAGGTGCCGTCGGCCGCGCTGCTGGCGTCTTCGAGGTCGATGACGAGGCGGATCAATCGCGCCAGCGCCGCCTCGTCGAGGCCGCCCGGCACGACGCCCCGGAGGTCACCGTCGATGCCCGCCGCCGCCCGATTCTGCCCCGCCTCGCGCGGGCGGATCGGGCCGCCGAGGCCGTCCGGCAGGCCGACGTGACCCTTCTCGTGGAGGAGTTCGACCCGGTCGAACATCGTCACGCAGGGAATGTCCAAGACCTCGCCGATCCGCTCGACATCTTTGACCGCCACCGTGCCACTTGCTTTTCGCGCCGCCTCGCGCAGACCCGCCAACAAGGCGCGATCAACCGAATCCATCGCTTCCTTCCCCCGACTTATGTCGGCCCAATTTCGCGAATTAGGTTAGAAGGTCAACCTAAAAGGGGATGAAAAGCCTACAGGCTGTTACGCTTCGCGTGCGCTCGCCGCGCGGGCTTTTTCTCTTCTTTTTTCGCTTTGTCCGAGGCTAGCCCTCGGCGTTATGGCCAGGTTCGAGAACAAGTTGCAAAAAAGAAAAGAGAAAGGCCGCGCGCCCAGCGCACGCGAAGCGTTCTCTTCTACCCCGCCAGCACCGCCATCCGCTCGGGCGCCCAGCCGATCCAGGCGTGATCGCCGTCGAGGTGCTCGACGGCGCCCTGGTCGAGGGCGGCGCGGATCGTCTGGCCCCCCGCGGCGTCGAGCGCGAAATCGACGACGGTGCGGCTGCCCTTGAACAGCCGGGCGAGGACGCGGGCATGATAGGCGTTGGCGAGGTCGGGCCGCTCGGGCGAACAAACAACGCTCTCGGGGCGCAGCGCCGCCTCGACCCTCGTTCCCGGCGGGGGGTGGTGCTCGCCGGCCGCGGCGCGCAGATGAAGCCCGTGCCAGTCGAGGACGACGTGATCGCCCTCGAAGCCCAAGACCTCGCAGGCAAAGAAGTTGGTTTCGCCGATGAAGTCGGCGACGAAGCGGCTCACCGGCCGGTGGTAGAGGTCCTCGGGCGTGCCGTCCTGTTCGATGGCCCCCTTGTTCATCACGACGATGCGATCCGACATGGTCAGCGCCTCGTCCTGGTCGTGGGTGACGAAGACGAAGGTCTTGCCCGTGCGGCGTTGGATGTTCTTCAACTCGACCTGGACTTGGCCGCGCAGCTTGGCGTCCAGTGCTGCCAGCGGCTCGTCGAGGAGGAGGAGCTTGGGATCGGGGGCGAGCGCCCGCGCCAAGGCGACGCGCTGGCGCTGGCCGCCGGAGAGCTGCTCCGGACGGCGGTCGGCGAAGGCGTCGAGCTGGAGGAACTGGAGGAGGGACGCGACGCGCGCGGCGGTCTCGCCGCGGCTGAGGCCCTTCAATTCGAGGCCGAACGCGACGTTCTGGCCGACCGTCATGTGCGGGAACAAGGCGTAGTCCTGAAAGACCATGTTGACGTCGCGGCGCTCGGGCGGGACGCGGGTCACGTCTTGGCCATCCAGAACGATCCGGCCCCTGTCGGGGGCCTCGAAGCCGCCGAGCAGCCGCAGCGTCGTCGACTTGCCGCAGCCCGAGGGGCCGAGCAGGGTGACGAACTGGCCCGCATCGACGGCGAGGTCGAGCGCGTCCACCGCGACTAAGCCGCCGAAGGACTTGGTGACGTCGTCGAGGCGAAGGATCGGGTCCGCCGTCATCGCCCACCCTCCATGCGCCGCATCGAGCGCTCGGCCCAGAGGCCCAAGACGGCCGTCATGACGAGGACGACGGTGGCGATGGCGTTGATCTCGGGCGACATGCCCGAGCGCAGCTTGGCGAAGATCAGGACCGGCAGGGTCGGTTCGTAGCCGCCCAAGAAGAAGGCGCGGACGAAGTCGTCGAAGCTGAGCAGGAGACAGAAGATCGCAGCACCGATCAGGGCGGGGCGGAGGTAGGGCAGCGTGACGCGCACGAACGCGGTGAGTGCGTCGGCGCCGAGGTCGCGCGCCGCCTCGACGTGGCTCTTGGGCATGCTGCCCAGCCGCGCCATGACGACGAGCACGACGAAGGGCACGTTGTGGACGGTGTGGCCGAGGACGATCGCCGTCATGCCGGGCTCGATCGCGATCGCGCGGGCGAAGACGCGCAGCGCGATCGCCGAGATGATGCCCGGCACCACGGCCGGCAGGCAGGCGAGCGCGAAGACGATCAGCCTGCCCTTGAAGTCGCGGCCTTCAAGGAAGGCGGCGATCCAGGTGCCGATCAGGAGCGATAGCGCGGTGCTGACGAGCGCGATCGTGAGCGAGAACAAGAAGACCCTGATTACCTCGGCGTCTTGGAAGACCTCGACGTACCACTGAACCGTCCAGGCGGTGATCGGAAAGCCGATGAAGCGCGAGTCCTTGAAGCCCATGACGACGGTGAGGACGAGCGGCAGGAAGAGGTAGACGACGAAGGCCCAGTAGCCGAGCGAGAGCAGGACGCGCGAAATGCGGGGCATCTTATAAGATCCCCTTCCCGCCGCGGCCCATCAGCTTGAGGAAGAGGGCGGCGAGGACGAGCGTCGCGAGCAGCATGATGCTGGCGAACGCGGCCCCGGTCGGCCACGCGTCGCCCGCGACGTGGAAGAAGCCGGCGATCGTCTCGCCGAAGACGGTGGTGCTCGGCCCCCCGAGCAGGACGGGCGTGGCATAGTAGCCCGTCGTGATGAGAAAGACGAGAACGCAGCCCGAGGCGATGCCGTCCTTGGAGAGCGGCAGCGTGACCTTGATAAAGCGCCGCCACGCGCCAGCACCCAGGTCGGCCGCCGCCTCGTGGTAGGAGCGCGGGATCTTCTCCAAGGCCGAGTAGAGCGGCAAGAGCATGTAGAGTGCCGTCAGGTAGATCATGCCGACGCCGAGCGAGAGGCTCGTGTACATGAACGGGATCGGCCGCTCGATCAAGCCGAGCCACTGGAGGGCCAAGTTGAGAAAGCCGCGGTTGCCGAGCAGGATCATGATCGCGTAGGTGCGCACGATCTCGCCGACCCAGAACGGGATCAAGAGCAAGAGCAGCAGCAAGAGCTGGCGCTTCTTGGCGGCGTGCTTGGCGATGAAGTAGGCGACCGGGTAGGTGATCAGCAGCGTGATGAGCGTGAAGACGGCGGCGAAAACCAGCGTGCGCACGAAGGGGAGGACGTAGAGGCGTTCCTGGAAGAACGCGCCCCAGTTGGCGAGCGTCCAGTTCGGCACCTCGTCTCCCGTCGGCGGATAGGCGTCGAGAAAACCGATCCCGACCATCTGCACGATCGGGCCTAGATGGGCAAAGACCACCCAGAGAAGCGGAAAAGAGGCGAGCAGCCAGAAGCGGCGCCGCTCGGTGGCGAACAGCGCGTGCGCGGCCGAGCGGTAGGCGGGGTTGCGCACGAGACGCGCCCAGAAGGTGTAGCCGCCCCTTCTAGGCGCCGCCGCGGTCGTGTCGCGGGCGATTTGTCTCAAGCCGCCTTGATCTCCTCGACGGCGGGATCGACGAGGTCGTACTTCATGTCGTTGGCCTCAGCGCGGAAGAACTGCAGGCGGTTCAACTCCTCATCGCTGAACGAGGACGCCTTCTGCTCCAGCTCGCTCAAATGTTGATCGACGCCCTCGAAGGTCGAGATGAAACCGGACGCCTTGGTCATCTCGGCGCCGATCTCGGGGCGGGCCAGGATGGCGTCGAGCAGCCTATAGGCGTTGTCGGCGTTGGGGCCGTTCTCGGCGATGTTGAAATTGTAGACGAAGCCGTAGGTGCCCTCTTTGGGGATCGTCATGTCGACCGGGAAGCCGTCCATGATCAGCTTCGAGATCGGGCCGGACCACGCGTGGGCGATGACGATGTCCTGGTTGATGAACATCTGCTGCACCTCGGCGCTGGCGTCGTAGAACTTGCGCACCATGGGCTTGTGCTCGATCAGGAAGTCGCGCGCTTGCCTGGCGACCTCTGCCGCCTTCTCGGGGTCGTCGATGTATTCGATCATGTTGCCGTCATAGCCGAGGTAGAGCATCGCGACCGACATCATGTCCTGGATGATGTAGGCGGTCTGACCCTCGTACTGGGGGTCGAACATCACGTCCCAGCTCTCGGCCTCCACCTCCGGCACGACCTCGGTGTTGTAGGCCAGCACCTCGGCGCCGGAGAGGATCGGCACGCCCCACTGCTCGCCGTTGACGACGGTCCAGTCGGCGTCGCGGTAGACCGGCTTGACCGTCTTCCAGTTCGACAGGCGGTCGGTGTCGAGGGGGGCGACGAGGTTGGAGTCGATGAACTGGCGGTAGCGGTGCCCGGCGATGGTGACGATGTCGGCGCTCGGGTTCGGCGCCTCGGCCGCCATCAGGTTGAACTGCTTGCCCTGGTCGTCGACGAGGCGGACGCGCACCTCGATGCCGGTCTCGTCCTGGAACTGCTCGACGAAGTCGTCGGGCAGGAAGTTGGCGTAGGTCCAGACGTTGACCGTGCCGCCCTGCGCCCGCGCCTTGCGCCAGATCGAGGGGGCGGCGAGTGCCGCGGCACCCAGGCCCGCCGTCCGCAACAGCCGCCGCCGGCCGGTGATGATCTTCGTCATCGTGCTCCTCCTTACCGTTGCCAGATCTCTTAAACGCTATTCAGGCGTAAATCCATCGCGCGCGAGGGCTTGCAGATCCCCGATCGAGAGCCCGTCGAGGTCGAGCGCTGCCAGGAGGTCGTTCTCGGCCGCGAAGTCGCGACCGTAGAGGGCCGAGAACAGCCGCACCCCCGCCTCGTGCAGCACGGCCGGGCGATCGACGAGGCGGCCGAGCCTCGCCGTCGGCACGAGGCCGTAGGGCACGTCTTCGAGGACGTAGCGGCTGTCGGCGCTGGCGGGTCCCGTGCCGCCGCGGCCTTCGGCGTGCATCCGCTGGTTCATCGCGTGGACGCCGTCTTCGGGCACATGGAACGACAAGGAAAAGTGCTCGAAGATCGTCCGGACCTTGAGGCCGAGGGCGTCGGCGACGGCGAGGCGCTCCGCGTCCAGCGCCTCCAGGAGACGACCGACGGCGGGCGTGACGTTCTCCCCTTGCGCCCACGCCTCGCCCCGCTCCATGCGGGTCAGGTTGCAGAGCGCGATGCCCATGTGGTTTTGTGGGTTCAGGTTGCTCAAGCCGATCGCGAGCAGGCCGTCGCGCGGCACGAAACGCTCGCCGAACAGGGCGCTACAGACGGCGAGGCCTCTATCCTGATCGGCCAGCGGCAGGGTAGCGAGGTCGATCCTGCCGCGCACGGTCGAGACGGCGACTTCGGCCGGTGCTGCGCCCGTCGGCTGCCGGCCGGCGGTCAGCGTCGTGCCTCAGGCGACGATCGGCGCCCCGACCCCGCGCGCCGCCAGCAGCCGGGCGAGGTAGAGCGCCCCGAACGAGGCGTGCGACGAAACGATGATCGGCTGGCCCGGTGCGACGTGCGGCGCCACCGCGTCCATCACGGCTTTGTGCCCGTTCGCCGGCAACGCCAGCATGAGCGCGTCGGCGGCCGCGATGGCGGCCTCGGCCGTGGCGGCGATCTGCGGGACGAACTGGGCCTCGATCGCACCCGTGGCGGTGAGCGCAGCACCCTCGGCCAGTGCCCGCGTGCGCGCGCCGGAGGGCGACCACAGGACAGGGATGTGGGCGCTCTGGTGCAGGTAGGCGGCGGTGCCGTAGGCGACGGCACCGGCACCCAGGATGCCGACCCTCACGGCGGCAGGTCTTGCGTCGTCAGCGGCTCCTCGGTCCACTCGTCGCCCAAAAGTTCGGGCTTGGCGTAGTCGTTCAGCATCCGCCAGTGAGTCGCGACGTCCTCCTCGTAGAGCGAGGCCGCGATGGCGCGCGCCAGCCACGCCGCCCCGTCGCTGATGCCGGGGATGTCGCCGCTCACCTTGCCGAGGCTCAAAGCGGCACCGTAGTTGAAGCAGTAGACGCGCTTGAGCCAGGGTGCTCTGCCCGGTTCGCGCTCCATGAAGGCGAAGTCGGGATCGAGGTAGGGGAAGTTGCCGAGATCCTCGCTCGCCTCGTCCGGCGACGGCGTATAGCGGTCGCGCCAGAGGAGGACGTCGTTAGCGGCGTCGCCGAATTCGGCTCGCGCGGCCGGCTCGACGGTGAAGCCGGTGCCGAGGATCAGGAAGTCGGCGCGTAGCATCCCACCGTTCGCGGTCCTGACGACGACCCCGTCGCCCGCCATCGCCGCCGCCTTGATGCCGACGCCGAAGTGAAAGTGGGCGTTGGGGTTGCGGCCGACGCGCAGGGTCGAGCCGCGCGGGGGCGGCGTCTGGGTCGTGAACGAATAGCGCATGTAGCGCCAGCGCCATTCGTCGGGCAAGGCCGCGAACCCGGCGGTGAAGCCGAAGCTGCCGATGCCCATCAGCTTGTTGATCCGCGGCATGGCGGGGCGCCGCGCCAGCAGGCGCACCTCGGCCGCACCCGCCTCCAGCGCCTCGGCCGCGTTGTCGACCGCCGAGGCGCCGATGCCGACCACCAGCACCCGCTTGTTGCGAAGGGCGGCGAAGTCGATCGCGTCCGAACTGTGCGCCCAGCGGTCCTGTGGCAAGGGTGCGACGAAGCCGGGGATGTTCGCCCGCCCGAGACCCTCGCGCCCGGTCGCCATCACCACCTTGCGGGCAAAGACGTGCGGCCGCTCGGCGCCGGGGCCGTCGAGGTCGAGCCGGAGCAGGCCGTCGTCCGGGACGACGCGCGCGACCCTGACGCCGTTCGTCACCGGCAGGCCGAGGACGTCGCGGTACCAGCGCAGGTAGTCCATCCACGTCGGCCGGGGGATCTTGTCGAGATCCTCCCAGGCATCGGACCCGTACTGCGCCTCGTACCAGGCGCGAAAGGTCAGCGACGCCACCCCGTAGGCCGGGCCGGTCAGGTGCTTGGGCGAGCGCAGCGTCTCCATGCGGGCGTAGGTGACCCACGGCCCCTCGAAGCCGGCGGGGCTGCGATCGAACAGGCGGACGTGGCGCATCCCGCCGTGGACCAGCGCGAACCCGGCGACGAGGCCGCACATGCCGCCGCCGATGACCGCGACGTCGAGGACGCGCTCCCCGTCCCGATAGGTCGGCGGCACCCAGTCGGCCGGGGGGTGGTTGAGGCGCGCCAAATCCTGCCGCAGCCGGCGCTCCAGGGCGGACAGGCCCTCGCCGCGATCGACCGGCGGGTGCAATGCTCGAACGTTCATGGCGCCATCGTTGTCCGGTGTTTGGCGGCGCGTCAAGCATCGAGCAGCGCCGGCGCGGCGAGGGCGGATACGGATGAACGAGGCGGCCGTCGCCGTCGTGCAGCGGGCTCAACGCTCCAGCGATAATGTTGCCAGGCGTTTATTCCAACAACCGTGACGTAAATGCTATACCATGTTCGATGAACAAACATGACGCTTCAACGAACGCGAAGGACACGCACATGCCGGGCGAACCGCACCTGCCGGACGATCTGTCGGGTTTTGACGACGACCGTCTCAATATCCTGATCGCCAACTTCCAGCGGCTGCGGGCGACGGGCTCCGCTGCTTTCAGAAAGCTGCTGTGGGAACACAACCGGCGGCACGGCGGCGACATGGACATCGACAAGACGATCGAGTTCATTCGCGAACGCGCCAAGGAGGGGCGGTTCGTCAGCTACGCCGAGGTCGCGGGGCTGTACGGCAAGGACTGGCAAAAGGCCCGTCGCCGGATGCCGGCGCACCTGTGGGACGTCGTGCAAGAGGCGTGCAGCAAGAGCCTGCCGATGCTGAGCGCCGTGATCGTCAACCAGCAGCACGTGCAGACGGGCAAGATGGAGCCGGAAACCCTGCAAGGCTTCATCAAGGCGGCGGAGAAGCTCGACCTGGACGTCTCCGGCGATCCGGAAGCGTTCCTGCGCGAGCAGCAGCGGCAATGCTTTGCCTGGGCGGGGCACGAGGCGGCTTGAGTGGTGGAGTTAGCCGTTGATGAACGCTGGCGCGTCCGCTGCGCGGAGCTTCTTTTTTCTTTTTGCTAGTGTTGACGCAAGAGCTTGGCCCCAACGCCGAGGGCCAATCTCGGACAAAAGACAAAAAAGAAGAAAAAAGACCGCGCGTCAGCGCACGCGCAGCGTTCTCCTACGCCGCAGCACGAACGCCGCCACGAACGCTAGCGCAATGACGAGGAGCGACATGCCCGTCGTGAGGGTACCGAGCGCGTAGATGACGGGCGTGGTCGCGTTGGTCTGCATCGCCTGGAGTTCGAGCGGCAGGGTGTTGAGGGCGCCCAAAGCCTGCGACGAGCGGGCGAGTTCGCCGTAGGACAGGGTGAAGCCGAAGAGCGCGACGCCGACGAGCGAGGGCGCGACGATCGGCAGGACGACGTGCCAGACGGTCTGGGTGCCGGTGGCGCCGGCGTCGCGCGCGGCCTCCTCGTAGGCCGGGTTGAAGCGGTTGAAGACGGCGAACATGATGAGCAGGCCGAGCGGCAGCGTCCAGGTCAGGTGCGCGCCGAACCGAAGAAGAACCAAGAATGCGGCAGGCCGAACAGCTCGAACAGGGCGTCAAGATGATCTGCCTTGTCGGCTTCATGCGGATCCTGAGCCCCGGTTTCGTCGAAACGTGGCACGGCCGCCTCCTCAACGTCCACCCCGCGCTCCTGCCAGCCTTCAAGGGGCTTCATACGCGCAAGTGGGCCGTAAAATTTGGCGTCCGTCTGCACGGCTACACCGCCCGGCAAAGCCACTATAGCATTGATTTTAAAAGATAATTGTGCAACTCGGGTTTGTTCGGTGATTTCGCTCCTAGCGTTTATCATGTGCGGACTCAGGACAAAGAGGAAAGAATTCATAATACTGCAATGATAAAACCGGTATAGCCATTCGATACAAATCATAGAGCACTTGCTTCTAACATATTGTAACATGATATACTAATCCGAGTGCTTTTTCTCAGACGGGGCCAGCGTGATTGACTATTCCTCCGTCTCCCTGCTTCCACCCCGCGACTGGCAGGCTTTCGAGCGCCGCTCGCGCGTGTTGTTCGCGTGCGAGTTGGGCGACCCGAACACGCAGATGCACGGCCGCAGCGGTCAGGTCCAGCAAGGCGTCGACATCTACGGCCTGCGCAAGAACGGCCACGGCCGTACGGTCGGCGTCCAGTGCAAGGGCAAGGACCAGACCTATGGCGGCAAAGTCTCCGAGGCCGAACTGCACCGTGAAGTCGAGCAGGCGAAAGCGTTCGAGCCGCCGCTCGCCGAGTTCATCCTCGTCACCACGGCGCCGGACGACGCCGCCATCCAGGCCGTGGCGCGGCGGTTGACGGCGGAGAACCGATCCGCCGGGCTGGACATGGAGGTGCACGTCTGGGGTTGGGGCGAACTACAGGGACGCATCGTTCGCCATCCAGAAGCTTTGGAAGCATTTCACCCCGACGCCACGCCCTTCACGGACGAACTGAGAGCGGGGCAGGACAAAACATACGGAGAAGTCATAGCGCTCAGAGCCGAGACGCAGGCCGGTTTCAAGGCAGTGCTGGATGAGGGCGGCGCACGAAACGAAACCGTCGAAAAGAATCTACACCAAGAGATTGACGAGTATCGCGACCTGCTTCGGGCGGGCAAGCCGAGGACGGCGCTTGACAGGCTGCTGGCGTTCGATGGTCGATGGGGCAACGGCATTTCCGATCGCCTGCGCTTTCGCGTCCTCACCAACATCGGTGCCGCGCGCCTCGAACTCGACGAAGCGGTCGAGGCGGCGGACGACTTCATCGCCGCCGGCAGGTTCGATCTCGCCGATCCCGTCGGTCGAGCGAACCGGGCGCTGGCGTGGCTGCTGCGGGGCGACCGGAAGCGGGCGCGACAAGCGGCCGAGGAAGCGCTGGAGAAGGACCCTGCCAACGCCGGGGCCGCCTGCTGCCTGATCCAGGCCAGGATCGAGGACGAAGGGCTCGACGATCCGCTCGCCGCCGTGCCGGAAGGCTTGCGCGCGGCGGCGCCCGTCCTGCGCGCGGCGGTGTGGTTTTATCAGCGGCGCGGGCGGGACGCTTGGCGGGCGCTCGCCGCCGAGGGCGGGGCACGGTACCCCGAGGACGACGACCTCGTCTACGCGGCGGCGATGGCAAGGTTCGAGGTCCTGATGCCGCCGGGCGCCGGCGCCGGCGAGGCGCTGCCGTCCGTAGGTTCCTGGGATGAGCTTGAAGGCATCGCAAAGCGTCTGCGCGGCGTCTGGCAAAGGGCGCGGGCGCGGGAGGCGCCGCCGGACGATATTTCCCTGCCCTTCAACCTAGCACAGGTGTTGCGGCTGATCGGCCGCTCCGACGAGGCCGCCACCATTTTGGACGAGGCGCGGCGAGGCCATCCGGACGACGCCATGCTGGCCCGGCTGCGCGCCTCGCTCCACGTCGATGCCGGGGAGGACGGGCAAGCCGAGGCGTTGCTGGCCGGTCACGGGGACGATCCGACGATGGTCATCATGCGCGCCGAAGTTCTGCTGGACCGGGCGCCGGGGCCGGCCGCCGCCCTCCTCGCCGCGCGAGACGACGCGTGGTTCGGCGGGGAAGGTTCCTACGTGCGGCTGCTGCACGCGCAGGCGCTCCTCGCCGACGACGATCCGGCCGGCGCCGGGCGCGTCGCGCGCGCCGCCGTCGCGGCTTGGCCGGACGAGATCCTGCCGCGTTGCGCGCTGGCACTCGCCTCGCAAATGGTTGATCGGCAAGCGGCGGTCGACGCGGCGAAGCAAGCGTTCGGCCTCGCCGAGGCCGACACACCTTTCCGCGAGCGCTTCATTCTCGCCAAGACCTGTTATCGCCTGGACCTGGACGACGCGGCGGCGGACCTCCTGCACGGCCGCGTCGATGTAGGGCACGACTCGCCGGCCCTGCGCCTCCTGTTCAAGGCGCTCCTGAAGAGCGACCGGCGACGGGCGGCGAACGACCTGCTGGCGTCCCTGCCGGAGAAGCTCAAGGCCGAGCGGTTTTACGGCGCGATGGCTTTGCGCGTCGCCCTGGCGAGCAAGGATCGGGATACCGCCCTGCAAGCCGCCGAAATCTACCTGAAGGCTTGGCCGGACGATCTTGAAATCCGGCTGCACTGGCTCGACGTCTGCACGGACGAAGCGGCCCGCGCCTTTCTGGAAGGGCCGGTCGAGCGGCTGGAAGGCGCGCCCTGGCAGCGGATGGTGCTGGCGCACCGGCTGCGGGACGAGGGTTTCGTCGGGCGGGCGCACGATCTGGGCTATCGGGTGGTGCTCGCGCACGAACGCGACCATCGCCTCTGCTTGGCCTTCGTCGACCTCGTGCTCGGCCGGGAAAATCCCGAAGATCCCAGACTCGGCGTGGCGACGGTCGGACCCGACACGGCTTTCATCATCCGCAACCGCCTCGGCGAGACGCGAACGCTCGTCGTCGAGCCCGATCCAGACCTGCGTCCGCATTCCGACATCGTTGCCCCCGATCACGCCCTGGTGCGGGTGGCGCTAGGCAAAGAGGCAAACGCCTCCTTCGCGGCCAAGGAGCGGCCGCGGGCGCAGGATGACTGGACGATCGTGGCGGTCAAGCACAAGCACCTCCACATGCTGCACGACTTGATGGAAAGTTTCCACGTCCGCTTTCCGGAGGCGGAAGGCCTACGGCGGATGACGATCAAGGACGAGGACGAGAAGCCGTTCGAGGAAATTGAGGAGACGCTGCGGGAGAGAGCGGAGGCCGCCGAAGAAAGACTTGAGCTTTATGAAAAGAGAAACCTGCCGCTGCGGCTCGTCGGGCGCCTCCTCGGCACCGATCCGATCGAGATGCTGGCCGGCATGATCGAAGATGACCGTCCTATCCGCACCTGCGGCGGCGCTGCGGCGGAACGCGCGGCGGCGTTCGCGGCGATCGACGACAACGGCCGCGGGGGATGCCTCGTCGATATCATGACCCTCTACACCATCCACTGGCTCGGCGTCGTCGAAGCGGTCGCGTCGGTCTGCGGCCCACTCTGCGTCAGCCAGCCAACACAGGATCTTTTCCTGGCGCGCGTGGAGCGGGCGCGGGCTGAGCAGGGCCGCAGAAGGGGCACTGCGGCTTGGCGGGATGGCGAGATAGTCTCTCACGAAGATACGCCCGAGCAACAAACCGAGCGGCTGCGGCGGGCGGAGGCCGCGTGGGATTGGGTGCGGGCGAACGCGGCGGTCGTGCCGGCGATTGGGGAGAAGGATCTGCCGGGAACCTCACGGCGGGTGCTGTGCAGCATCGACGCATCGATCGTCGATGACCTTCTCGCCGCGCAGGGGCAGAGCCTCCTGTTCCTGACGGACGACATGCCGATGCGGCGACTGGCGCAGACGGAAGCGGGGCTTCGCGCCGCGTGGCTGCAACCCGTCCTGATGGCGGCATGGAAACAAGGACGGTTGAGCCCGCGAGCCTACACGAAGGCCGTCGTTCACATGGTCGAGGCGGGCTTCGAGCATACCGCTATTGAAGGAGTCTCGCTGTTCGAGGCGTCGTCGTGGCCGGGGGAGAAACCCCGCGAAGGGCCTTTCCGCCTGCTGGCGGACACCCTTCGGGGGCCAAAGGTCGATCCCGCCTCGGCGGCGGGCGTGGTCGCCGGCTTCGTGCGGCGCGTATGGGCCGGAGGATGGCCGCCGCTCGCGCAGCAGGCGCGCACCGGGCTCCTGCTCGAAGCCTTGTGCAGCGGCCGTAATCACAAGGCTATGTTGGAAGCTCTCATACAGCGACTACCAGAGCTAAGACAGCCATTTTGGCTTTACTTGCAAGGATGGTTGAAGGGCCACTTCTTGACACCCTGATCAATCCGATAGCCTGGGCACTGCCTGCTTTAAGAAAACATCTTGGTCTCGACAAAGAAGAATATGACCTCTTTTACCGTCGTCTTTGGCGGGTCGGGGCCGTGAAAAGCATTGGTCTTGATGCACTTGGCGAAGTCATTGCGGATCATGCGACGCGGTCGCCGGCTGGCTCGGCTCCTACGGCGGCGAGGACAGCCCCTGCGACATCAGCCGCGGCGTCTTCGCCGGCGAGGTCGGGGCGATGCGCCTCCTGCGCCTGTTCGAGCGCCTCGGCGTCACGACGACGTGGTTCGTGCCGGGCCACTCGATCGAGACCTTCCCCGAGCAGACGCGAACCGTCGCCGAGGCCGGGCACGAGATCGGCATGCACGGCTACAGCCACGAGAACCCGATCGCGATGACGCCCGAGCAGGAGGAAGCGATCTTCGACAAGTGCATCGGCGTGATCGAAGAGATCAGCGGCAAGAAGCCGGTCGGCTACGTCGCCCCCTGGTGGGAGTTCGGTGCCAAGACCAACGAGTTGCTGGTAAGCAAGGGCATCAAGTACGACCACAGCCTGATGCACAACGACTACCACCCCTACTACGCCCGCGTCGGCGACGCCTGGACCAAGATCGACTACAGCCAGCACCCGAGCGCTTGGATGAAGCCCCTGGTGCGGGGCGAGGAAACCGACCTGATCGAGATCCCGGCGTCGTGGTACCTCGACGACCTGCCGCCGATGATGTTCATCAAGGCCGCACCCAACAGCCACGGCTTCGTCAACCCGCGCGACATCGAGGACATCTGGCGCGACCAGTTCGACTGGGTCTACCGCGAGTACGACTACGCCGTGCTCCCCTTCACCATCCACCCGGACGTCTCGGGCAAGCCGCAGGTCTTGATGATGCTGGAGCGGATCCACGCCCACATGGCCAAGCACCCGGGCGTTAAGTTCGTGAAGATGGAGGACATCGCCGACGATTTCGCCCGGCGCTTCCCGCGCTCGGGCGAGGCGCGGCCGGTCTCTTAAAGGACACGCGCATGTGCGGTCTGTGCGGCATGTTCGGCGTCGGCGGGCACTGGACCGACGGCCCCGCCCAAGGGGGAATGCGCCCGGCCGAGCGGCAGCACCGCACGCGCGTCCTGAACTGGATGCTCGGGCTCTACGGCCTGCGCGCCGCCGAGTGGCACGGGCGCCTCGTCGTCAGCGGCCCGACCGGGCGGCAGCAGGTCGTGGAGGATCTGGGGGCCATGTGGGTCGCGGCCGAGGCGCTGGCGGGGAAGCCCTTGGACCCGCTCGACCCGCTCGACCCGCGCGTCCTGGAGCGGATCGGGGCCGGGTGAGCGCCCCCGCCCGCGCGCCGATCGCGGTCAACCTGCTGACGGGCTTCTTGGGCAGCGGCAAGACCTCGCTGTTGAAGCGGCTCCTGGCGCTGCCCGACCTGGAGGGCACCGCCGTCATCATCAACGAGTTCGGCGAGGTGGGGCTCGACCACCTCCTCGTCGAGGCGGTGGAAGGCGAGGTCGTGCTGCTGAAATCGGGCTGCGTCTGCTGCTCGGTGCGGGGCGACCTGCGCGACGGGCTGATCCGGCTGATGGAGCGGGCGCGATCGGGAATGATCCCGCGCTTTCGCCGCGTCGTCATCGAAACGACCGGGCTCGCCGACCCGGTGCCGGTGATCGCCAGCTTCACCGCCGACCCGAGCCTGCGCTACCACTTTCGCTTGGGGGGCGTCGTCACCGTCGTCGACGCCGTGGGGGGCTTGGGCAACCTCGCCGCCTTCGACGAGGCGGCGCGGCAGGTCGCGGTCGCCGACCGGCTGGTGGTGACGAAGTGCGACCTCGCGGCGGACGGGGCGGTCGAACGCCTGGAGGCCCGCCTGGATGCCCTCAATCCGGGCGCGCTTACGCACCGATCGAGCGAGGACGCGCCGGTGCCGGCATCCGTCCTCCTCGACGGGGCGTCCGATCATCCGCGGCCGGCGGCGGACAACGGCCACGGCGGGCACGCAGAGGGCTTCACGACCTTCACCCTCACGGCCGAGGCCCCGCTCGACTGGGCGCCGTTCGGCCTCTGGCTCTCGATGCTGCTCAACCGGCACGGGTCTCGCATCCTGCGCCTCAAGGGGCTCCTCTACCTCAAGGGCGTTGATCGGCCCGTCGTGGTGCAGGGCGTGCAGCACCTCGTCCACAAGCCCGAGCACCTCGACGCTTGGCCGGACGGCGGACCCGTAACACGGCTGGTCGTGATCGGCCGCGACCTCGACCCAAAAGCGGTGCGGCGCTCGTTCGAGGGGTTTTGCCGGTGAACGCTTCGCGTGCGCAGCGGCGCGAAGCGTCCGCTCAATATCCTGTCATCTGCCGAAAAAATCGGCATCTGTTTCGTCCCGCCACGACGCCTCGTCGGCCCGTTCGGCGAACGGCACGGGTGTTGCATGAGGGGCGGCAGAGAGAAGCACTTCGATCAAGAAGGACGAAGCCTCATGCGTCGGTTCGCGCTTTCCTGCCTCGGCGCCCTCGCGGCGACGGGCACCCTCCCGGCACAGGCCCAGGAGGACACGATCAAGGTCGGCGTCCTGCACTCGCTGTCGGGGACGATGGCGATCAGCGAGACGACGCTGAAAGACGTCATGCTGATGCTGATCGAGCGGCAGAACGCGGCGGGCAGCGTCTTGGGCAAGCAGTTGGAGCCGGTCGTCGTCGATCCGGCCTCGGACTGGCCCCTGTTCGCCGAGAAGGCGCGCGAATTGATCGAGGTCGAGAAGGTCGCGGCCACCTTCGGCTGCTGGACCTCGGTCAGTCGTAAGTCGGTCCTGCCGGTGTTCGAGGAGTTGGACTCGATCCTGTTCTACCCCGTGCAGTACGAGGGCGAGGAAAGCTCGAAGAACGTGTTCTACACCGGAGCCGCGCCGAATCAGCAGGCGATCCCGGCGGTCGATTACCTGATGGAGGAGGAGGGCGTCGAGCGCTGGGTCCTGGCCGGCACCGACTACGTCTACCCGCGCACGACGAACAAGATCCTCGAAGCCTACCTGAAGGTGAACGGCGTCGCCGACGCGGACATCATGATCAACTACACGCCGTTCGGGCACGCGGACTGGCAGACGATCGTCGCCGACATCAAGAACTTCGGCTCGGCCGGCAAGAAGACCACCGTCGTCTCGACCATCAACGGCGACGCCAACGTGCCGTTCTACAAGGAACTGGCGAACCAGGGCGTCGACGCCGCCGACAGCTGGTCGTCGCCTTCTCGGTCGGCGAGGAAGAGTTGGCCGGGCTCGATACCGCACCGCTGGTCGGGCACCTCGCCGCCTGGAACTACTTCATGAGCGTCGATACCGAGGCCAACGACGACTTCATCGAGGGCCGGCACGCCTTCATCGGCAACGAGGACCGCGTCACCGACGACCCGATGGAGGCGCACTATATCGGCTTCAACATGTGGATTGAGGCGGTCGAGAAGGCTGGCACGATCGAACCCGACGCGATGATCGGCGTCGCGGTGCCGAACCTGTCGGGCGGTTACGCCGCGATGATGCCCAACCACCACATCACCAAGCCCGTTCTGATCGGCGAGATCCAAGACGACGGCCAATTCGAGACCGTCTACGAGACGCCGGGCCTCGTCGTCGGCGACGAGTGGTCGGACTACCTCGAAGGCTCGAAGGATTTGATCGCGGATTGGAGGAAGCCGATGTCGTGCGGCAACTTCAACACCGCGACCGGCAAGTGCGGCGGCAAGGGCGAGCAGGGCTAGACACCGGTCCTGCCTCAACCCCCCCGCACGAAGGGGATGCCGCTCCTCCCTGGCGGCATCCCCTTCACCTTCTTTGTTGAGAGGGCCGACGTGCGCCGCACCGTCCTGATCGTCTTCTGCCTCCTCGCGTGGTCGGGCGTTGCGCGCGCGGAGACGATCGAGGGCGTGCTGCAGGCGCTCAGCGTCGGCTCCTACGACGACAAAGGGGCCGCGATCAAAGCGCTCGACGACATGGGCGACTCCCGCGCCGCGCCGGCGCTCGAAGCGATGGCCGCGGGCGACCTCTACGTGACAGCCCGAACCTGGGCCAGGGCTACATCATCGACAGCTTCATGGTCGTCGTCTTCGGCGGCGTCGGCAATCTGTGGGGCACCTTGATCGGCGCGATGTCGCTCAGGATCGTCAACAAGCTCCTCGAACCCTTTGCCGGCGCGGTGTTGGGCAAGATCCTGGTCCTGGTCCTCATCATCCTCTTCATCCAAAAGCGCCCGCGCGGCCTGTTCGCGCTCAAGGGTCGGGCGGTGGAGGGCTGATGCTGCTCACCCGCCATCATCGGCCCGAACGGGGCCGGTAAGACGACGATGATGGCTGTTATTACTGGCAAGACGAGGCCCGACAAGGGTGAGGTCTGGTTCGACGGCGCGGTCGATCTCACCCGCCACGACGAGGCGGTGATCGCGTCGCTCGGCGTCGGCCGCAAGTTTCAAAAGCCGATCGTGTTCGAGAACCGTACGGTCGGGCAGAACCTGCTCATGGCGCTCCGATCCGACCGGCGCCCATGGGCCGCGCTGACCTACCGATCGGGCGCCGACGACGAGGGGCGGCTCGCCGAGATCGTCCGCACCGTCGGGCTGGAAGCGTAAGCTGGGCGTTCGGGCGGCGATCTCAGCCACGGGCAAAAGCAGTGGCTGGAGATCCGGATGCTGTTGGCACAAGACCCGAAGCTCCTCCTGGTCGACGAGCCGGTCGCCGGCATGACCGACGCCGAGACCGAGGCGACTGCCAGGCTCCTGCGCCAAATCGCGCGGGAGCGTACCGTCGTCGTCGTCGAGCACGACATGGCCTTCGTGCGCGGCCGCGTCACCGTCCTGCACGAGGGCGCCGCGCTGGCCGAGGGCAGCCTCGATCAGGTGAGCCTGAACGAGCGCGTCATCGACGTGTACCTGGGCCGCTGATCCCATGCTCAACGTCGAGACCATCGACCTGCACTACGGCGCCGCCCCAGCGCTGCACGGCGTCTCGCTCGAAGCGTCGCCGGGGTGGATCACCTGCCTGCTCGGCCGCAACGGGGTCGGCAAGACCAGCGCCTTGAAGGCGATCGCGGGGCAGCACCCGATCAACCGCGGCCGCATCGGCTGGGAGGGGCGCGACGTCACCGAGCTGCGTTCGTTTGACCGCGCCAGGGCCGGGATCGCCTACGTGCCGCAGGGGCGCGAGATCTTCCCGCTGTTGAGCGTTGAGGAGAACCTCAAGGTCGGCTTCGCGGCGCTGCCCCGCGCGCAGCGCACCGTTGATCCCGCGATCTTCGACCTGTTCCCTATGCTCGGCTCGATGCTCAAGCATCGCGGCGGCGACCTCTCCGGTGGGCAGCAGCAGCAACTCGTCATCGCCCGCGCACTGGTTACCAAGCCCCGCCTCCTCCTCCTCGACGAGCCGACCGAGGGCATCCAGCCCTCGATCATCAAGGACATCGAGCGCGTCATTGCCCGCCTGCGCGACGGCGGCGGGATGGCGATCCTCCTGGTCGAGCAGTACTTCGCCTTCGCCAAGGCGCTCGCCGACGACTTCGCCGTCATGGACCGTGGCGAGATCATCGTCGCCGGAACGAGGGCCGAGATGGACGAGGCGGAGGTGCGGGGGCACCTGACGGTTTGAACGGCCCGCGCGTCGGGGCCGTTCAGTTCGTCGTCAGCATCCGCAGGCCCAAGCCCGCCAGCACGACGCCCAACGTCGCCTCCAGGCCGCGGCGGACGCGGGCGTAGACGCGGTTGATCGCGGCGCCGGAGAAGGCGAGGGCGAGGGCGGTGTGCCAGCCGAGCGACATGAGGACGGCACCCAGGATGGCGGCGAGGCCGACGCCGAGTGGGGCGTTGGCGCCGATGATGAGCGAGGTCAAGGACAGCCAGAAGATGCCCGCCTTGGCGTTGAGCAGCATGAGGCCGAGCCCCCGGCGGACGCCGCGCCCGGGCGCCGCCGGGGCGGGCTTGGCGGCAACGGCGGGTACTTGATGGCGCGTGAGGGCGGATCGCAGGGCGGCGAGGCCGAGGTAGAGGAGGTAGAGGCCGCCGCCGACGCGCAGCAGCGTGGCGAGCGCCGGGTGCGTGGCGACCAGGGCGGCGACGCCGAACACGGCGGCGGCACCCCAGAACGCCTCGCCGATCGCGAACCCGGCCGCGACTTGCAAGGCGATCAAACGGCCCTCGCGCAGGCCGGTGTTGAGCAGCACGGCGAAGTTCGGGCCGGGGCTCAAAAGTGCGAGGCCGAAGGCGCCCCAGAAGGCGAGGAGGATCGGCAGGTGGCTCATCGCTCGAAGCCCGCGGCGACGGTGGGAGAGATCGCGGCGTCGGACGGGGTAGCACGGTCGGCGACGCGCGTCACGCCGGCGAGCATGGCGCCGACGAGGGCGAGGAGGACGGTGACGCCCAAGGCGAGCGGCAGCGAGGTCGCCTGGGCGAGAAAGCCGATCACGGGCGGGGCGCCGACGAAGCCGGCGTATCCCAGCGTGATCGCCGCCGCCATGCTCGGCCCCGGCGCGTGGCCCGGCATCCGTCCGGCGGCGCTGAACACGATCGGGAAGATCGGGGCGCAGCCGAGCCCGGCGAGCGCGAAGCCGAGGGCGGCGACGAGGGGGTCGGAGACGGCTAGGGCAAGCGTGATACCGGCCGCGGCCGTGAGCAGGCTGACGCGGGCGAGGACGACGGCGCCGAAGCGGGTGATCAGGGCGTCGCCGAAGAACCGGGCGACGCACATCGCGGTCGCGAACGCGCCAAAGCACCACGCGGCGGCGGCGGGACCGGCGGCGAGCGTCTCGCGGACGTAGACGGCGATCCAGTCGTTCATGGCGCCCTCGGTGACCGCACCGCAAAAGGCGAGCAGGCCCAAGAGCAGCAAGGGGCCGCGCGGCCACGCGAAGACGGGGGCGTCGGGATCGGAGCTTGCGTCGGCGACGAAGCGACGGGGCAGGAAGGCGAACGGCAGCGCCAGGACCACGCCGACGACGAGCAGGTGCGAAGCGGGCGCGACCCCGGCGGCGGCGAACAGGCCGGCCGGGAGCGCGCCGAGGGCCAGGCCCAGGCTGAACATGCCGTGGCAGCCGCTCATGCAGCGAAGATCCAGGCGCTTCTCGACCGCGTCGGCCTGCGCGTTCATGGCGACGTCCATCGCCCCGTTGGTGAAGCCGACGGCGGCGAGCCCGAGGCACAAGAGCGGCAGGCTCGGGGCCGCGGTCGGCACGAAGAAGCCGAGGCAGTAGGCAAGGCCGGCGCACATGGCCACCCGGCCGCTGCCGAAGCGCGTGATGAGCGCGCCGTTGAGCGGCATGGCGACGATGGCGCCCAGCGCGTAGAACAGCAGGGCGAACCCCAGCGCCGCCTCGCCGATGCCGAGAGCCGCCTTCACGGCCGGGATGCGCACCGCCCAGTTGGCGAACATGAAGCCGTTGGCGAAGAACAGGTAGGCGCAGCCCAGGGCGCTCGGCACGCGAAGCCAGGAGCGGCGCTTAGGCGGCGCCGAGGCAAGGGTCATGGGTGAGGCTTTCGAGCAAGGTCCTAACGGGCGGTCTAGATCGACTCGTACCACGCGGCAACCGCGTCGTCCGGGCGGTTGACTTTTGCGTCCCCGACGGCGAGGTAATGCGAGCGGTCGAACCCGTACCCCTGCCGGTGCCGACGATGAGCGTTCTCGCCCTGGACCTCGCCGAGCCGAGGCGTCGCGATTGGGTGCTGGGCTTGAGCTTGGCGCTCCTGCTCCACCTCGCCCTGTTGACGCTCCTGTTCGCCCGCGAGCACGCCGAACCAGAGCCCGCCCCGGCTACGGTGCGTCCCTTGCGGCTCGAAGTCGCCGACGAGCTGGCGCCGCGCCCGAGCGTGCCACGGGTAGGCCAGGACCAAGGTGCCACGACACCCGAAGAGGCCCCGGCCGGGTCGGCGCCCGCCGGGCAGGCGGCGGCGAATGCCAGGATCGCCGATCCGGCCGGGGCGCCGGACACCGTCGCGGCGCGGCGGGCGGAGGACGTCCCGGAAGCGACGTCGCGCCCGGCGGCGAACCCCGACGATGCGAGCGAAGCGGCGTCGGCGAGCGGGAGGGCTGCGGGCGGGGCCGTCGAGGCGCCGGCGAGCGCACCACCGAACGCCGTCGGAGGCGCCGGGCCACCGGCCGATGCCGCCGCCGCTCCCCCGGCCCCGGCGTCTAGCCCACCGATGGCGCCCACCGGCGTCGCGGCCGTGCCGGACGTCGAGGCGTCGGCGCGCGGCACCCAAGCCGCGGCGGCTCCAGCCGAGCCCGATGCCCGCGATCCGGCCGCGATCGGCAACGCGCCGCCGTCGACCGCTTCCGCTACCGAAGCGGCGGGTCGACCGCCGGAGGACGTCCGCGTCGCGGTGTTGCCGCCGGCCGAATCCGAGGTTCCTGCGCGATCGATCCCGGACGCGAACGTTGCCGCGCCGGCGCCGCGCGCGGCCGCACCCGCGACCAGCGACGTGCTATCCTCGGTCGCGACCGGAACCGACGTGGCGGCATCGGCCGAAGCCGAGCCGCGCGATCCCTCCGCTCCAAGCGTGGATGCGACCGCCGCGCCGACGCCGCGCACCGCCGCCGCGACCGAAACCGGCGATGAACTGCCGCCGGCCGCGGCCAGAACCGATGCGACGGCACGGCCGACGGAGGACGTCGGCGTCGCGGCGTTGCCGACTGAAGCCGAGCTTCCCAGCCGATCGTCGGCCCCGACCGCGAACGTCGCCGCCGCACCGGCGTCGCAGGCGGCCGTTCCTGCGATCGGCACTGCGCCGCCGTCGGATGTGGCCAGGACCGGTGCGGCAGCCCGACCAGACCCGATTGACGCTCCCGTCGCGGCAGCGCCCGCGATCGCCGCGGCACCAACAACGCGGGCGGCCGTGCCCACGGCCGACGGGGGCGGTGCGGCGATCGTTCCACGCACTGCGGGGGGTGCCCAGCCGGCGGAGGGCGCCCGTCGGGATGCCGCCCCTGCCCTTCCGGCCGCCCGTGCCGCAGCGCCGGCGGCGGTGCCGACGACGAACGACGTCGGGATCGGTGCGCTCGCGCTCGCGAACCCGGCCGATCGAGGCACTGCGCCGGCGCTTCAAAGCGGAGAAGCAGCCGGTGCGGTCGCGACGGCGGCGGCCGATGCCGTCGCACCGTCGCCACCGGTGGCGCGAACCGTCACCGCCGCACGCTCCGGCGGTGCCACCACCCCCGTTCCGATCCGCGACGGTGCGGCCTCGGCCGCACCGGCTTCGAGTGCCATCATTGCCCAAGGTGCGCCGGCGGTGGCGGCGACGTCCAACTCTCCGCTCGTGGCCGCGACGCCGAGCGGGAACGGGCGGGGCAACACCGGTTCCCGCCCCACGATCACCAACACCCTCGTCGCCGCGACGCCCCCCGGCACGAATCGGCCCGCCCTCGCGGCGCGGGCGACGGCGGCGGCGGTGGGGTTGGCGACGTCACCGGTCTCGTCGGCCGTGGGCGCCGCCTCGATTCCGGTCACGACGAGCGCCTACCGTTCGGGGACCGACGCCGTCGCCGACGCATCCGCCTGCGGGCCGGGGCAAACCGAATGGCCAGACTGCCTCGCCGCCTGGGCGCCTGAGGCGGTGGCACTCGTTCCCTTGCAGACGATCACGCTCAGCAGCGCCGGGGGTGGTACGCTGCGCCTTCGCCTGCCGCCGAAGGTGGGCGGCCACCTACGCGTCGATCGCATCGGCGCCGACCGCCGCGTGCGGACCATAGCGCAACGCGAGGTTGCAGCGAACGGGGACGAGATCAACCTTACGCTCGGGCGGGCGTTGGGCTCGGACGTGCTGATGGTGAACCTGACGCGAGAACCGCTCGCGGGAGACACCACCACACGCCCGCTCGCAGCCTACTTAGTCGATCTTGCCGCGGCGCTGGGCCGGCAGCCGCGGACGGCGCTGGTTCGACGGGCGGTGTTGTTCGTGCCCTGAACGCTTCGCGTGCGCTGCCGCGCAGGCTTTTTCTCTTCTTTTTTCGCTTTGTCGGAGGCTAGCTCTCGGCGTTGGGGCCAAATCCGGATACAAGTAGCGAAAAGAGAAAAAAGAAGCCCGCGCGGCAGCGCACGCGCCAGCGTTCTACGTCCTCAGATCGGGAACCTGCCGCGACGCCGCCTCAGCGAGGCGCTCGGCCTCGCGGCCGCGGATCGCCTTTTGCAGCTTCTCGAACGCACGGACCTCGATCTGGCGCACGCGCTCGCGGCTGATGCCGTAGGAGCCGCTGAGGTCTTCGAGCGTGGTCGGCTCCTCCTTCAGGCGACGCTCGGTCAGGATGTGGCGCTCGCGGTCGTTCAGGACCGACATCGCGCCTTGCAGGAGGTCGCGGCGGTAGCCGAGCTCGTCCTCCTCGGCGACCGTCGTCTCCTGGCTCTGCGACTGATCGACGAGCCAGTCCTGCCACTCGCTGTCGCCGTCGGCGCGCAGCGTGGCGTTCAAGGAGTGATCGCCCCCCAAGCGCCGGTTCATGTCGATCACGTCCTGCTCGGTGACGGCGAGCGTGTCGGCGATCGCCTTTACCTGCTCGGGCTTGAGGTCGCCCTCCTCGATCGCCTGCATCTGGCTCTTGATGCGGCGCAGGTTGAAGAAGAGCTTCTTTTGCGCCGCCGTCGTGCCGAGCTTCACCAGCGACCAGGAGTGCAGGATGTATTCCTGGATCGCGGCCCGGATCCACCACATGGCGTAGGTGGCGAGGCGAAAGCCGCGCTCGGGGTCGAAGCGCTTGACCGCCTGCATCAGGCCGACGTTGCCCTCGGAGATGATCTCGTTCATCGGCAGGCCGTAGCCGCGATAGCCCATGGCGATCTTGGCGACGAGGCGCAGGTGCGAGGTGACGAGCTTGTGCGCTGAGTCGACGTCCTCGTCCTCGCGCCAGCGCTTGGCCAGCATGTACTCCTGTTCCGGCTCCAGCATGGGAAACCGGCGGATCTCGTCGAGGTAGCGGGAGAGGCCGCTGCCTTCGAGAGGCACAACGGGTAAGGACGCCATCGGGCAGTCTCCGTCAGGTCCGGCGACAACAACGTCGCGGGCGCACCGCGCGGGCGATGTCTGCTATTGGGATAACAACGGCCGAACGCGCCGTCGGCTCCATCATAAAACCCCACACGCATCGAGACGGCGCCTATAGCACGGCGTCGCCCTTCATGCACGAGCAAGTTCAAGGGTCGCGGCGAAAATCGGCGGCGGCGGGCTCGTGAAGCGCAGCGCCGCACCGCTCACGGGGTGCTTGAAGCCGAGTATGTGGGCATGGAGGAGGATCCGGTCAAGGTCGTCCACGTGTGCTTTGAGCGCCGGCGGCAGCTTCGGCGCCCGGCGCGGCCGGTAGAGCGTGTCGCCGACGATCGGGCAGCCCTCGCTCAGGAGGTGAACCCGGATCTGGTGCGTGCGGCCGGTGTGGAGGGTGCAGCGCACCTCGGAGAGCAGCGCACCGGCCGTCTCCAGGCGCTCGATCTCGGTCACGGCCCGCTTGCCGTCGGCGCGCACCGCCATGCGCTTGCGGTCGACCGGGTGGCGCCCGATCGGCTTCTCGACCCTGGCCCGGCGCGGGGCGGTGCCGTAGGCGATCGCCGTATAGGCGCGATCGACGCTGTGGACGCTGAATTGCCCGGCGAGCCCGAGGTGTGCCCGATCGTGCTTGGCGACGACGAGGAGCCCGCTCACGTCCTTGTCGATCCGGTGCACGATGCCGGGCCGCTTGACGCCGCCGATGCCGGACAAGCTTTCGCCGCAGTGCGTCAGGAGGGCGTGGACGAGCGTGCCGCGCTCGTGGCCGGGGGCCGGGTGGACGACGAGGCCGGCGGGCTTTTCCAGGACCAGGAGGGCGTCGTCCTCGTAGACGATGTCGAGCGGCCGGTCCTCGGGCTCCAAGCGGAGCGCTTCCGGCGGCGGCAGACGCACCTCGAAGGTCTCGTCGCCTTTGACGCGGCGCTTGCCCTCCGATACCACCGCCCCGTCCCGGCGCACGCAGCCGTCGCGCAAAAGCGTTTGCAGCCGCGCCCGCGAGAGGTCGGGCAGGGCGTCGGCGAGTGCCGCGTCCAAGCGGTGCCCGGCCGCGGCGGGGTTGAGCGTGATGGTGCGGGTCTCGGTCATGGGCTTGGTCATGGGGGTGAGGCGTTGGAGCGGATGCTCGGGCTCGTCAAGCTGTTCAACGTCGTGGCCGGCCTCCTGCTCGTCTTCGGCACCGTGACGCTGGTCTGGCTGATGGCGACGCGCGGGCCGTCGGGCGGGGGCGACCCCCCGGCGCTCCGGCCGACGACCTTGGCGCAGGGCGAGCGGCTGCTCGGCGTCGCCGCCTACGCCGACGGCTTGGCGCTGCTCGTCGCCCGCGCCGACGGCGGGCGCGAGGTGCGCTACCTCGACGCCCAAGGCGACGTCGCCCCGCTGGTCGCCGAGGCGCCGTGAGCACCTCTCCCCGGCCGGGGGCGGTGGGCGAGGTCGCGGTCGAGTCTTTGGGCTTTCTCGGCGACGGCCTAGGTCGCTTCAACGGCGTTCGCGTCGCCGTGCCGACGGCGCTGCCGGGCGAGCGCTGGCGGGTGTGCTTCGAGCGCAAGCTTCAAGGGCTGTGGCGGGCCGAGCCACTCGACTGCCTTGAAGCCGCGCCGACCCGGCAAGCGCCGGTCTGCCCGCACTTCGGTGCCTGCGGCGGCTGCAGGCTGCAGCACCTGCCGCCCGAAGCCTACCACGACCTGAAGCGCCGCCGCATCGCCGGCGCCCTGCGCGCCCGGGGCGCCGATGCCCCGCCGTTCCTGCCGACGGCGGCGAGCCCGCAGGGCTCGCGGCGACGCCTGCGCATGGTCATCGGCGCCGACGGTCGGCTCGGCTTTCGCCGCCTGCGTTCGCGCGCACCTGTCCCGATCGAGGTCTGCCCGATCGCCCTGCCGCGCCTGACCCGGCTGTTCGAACCGTTGAGCGCGGCGCTATGGGATCTGGACACGACCGCGCCGGGCGACGAGGTCGAGCTCGCCCTGATCGGCGGCGCAATCGACCTCGTCCTTCGCCAGCACCGGCGGTTAAACGGCGCCGACCGCGAGCTGATCGCCGACTTTGCCGAACGGCTCGACCTCGCGCGGGTGACGCTCGGCGGCGACCCGGCCGAGACGATCGTCGCCCGCGCCCCAGTCGTTCATCGCATCAACGACACCGCCGTCGAGCCGCCGCCCGGCGCCTTCTTACAGGCGACCGAGGCCGGCGAGGCAGGCTTGCGCGCGTTCGCGCTCAACCACTGCCCTGCGGGGCCGGTCCTCGACCTGTTCGCCGGGCTCGGCAGCTTCGCCTTCGCGCTTGGCGGGCCCAACCGTCCGGTCGTCGCGGTCGAGCGCGACGCGGCGATGGTCGCCGCCGTCAAGCGCGCCGCCGGGCGCTCTGGGGCCAACGTCGAGGCGGTGGCGCGCAACCTGCACCGCCGGCCGATGCGGGCAGACGAGTTGGACCCGTTCGCCACGGTCGTCCTCGACCCGCCCCGCAGCGGTGCGGCGGAACAGTGCGCGGCGCTGGCGGCCTCGAAGGTTGCGCGGGTGGTCTACGCCTCGTGCGAGCCGGCGAGCTTTGCGCGAGACGCGGCCCTGCTCGTCGAGGGCGGCTACCGCCTGGAAGCGCTCCTGCCGGTCGACCAGTTCCTCTACGCCGCCGAGATCGAACTGATCGCCGCGTTCGGCCTCGTTCAATGAACGCTTTGCGTCCGCTGGCGCGGGGCTTTCTTCTTTCTTTTTGCCAGTGTTAACGTCGGAGATCGGCCACGACGCCGAGGGCCAGCCGCGGCCAAAGTTGCAAGAAAGGACGAGCCCCGCGCAGCGGACGCGCCAGCGTAACCCTTGCCTACCGAGACGCCGCCGAAAGGGGCTTGATCGGGCACCGCCCAACCCTTAAGTAGACGCCCAGGCCGACTGTGTCCCCTTCGTCTAGCGGTCCAGGACATCGCCCTCTCACGGCGAAAACACCGGTTCGAGTCCGGTAGGGGATGCCACTTTCTTCAAAAAATCATACATCACTCTAATGAAGCTTCTTCTTTGTTTGTAAATCCACAAAATTTATGTAAATAATATGCTGCTAGACAGAAATGACATCATAATGTTTTAGAATAACTAGCATTAAAAGCAGCGTTTTGAGCCCCATTTTTTAGCAGCAAATAATGAAGTGCTGTTAAGTAACACATCATTAACTGGATTTTTAGGATTGCCTCGAACAAGTAGTTTTGGCGTAACTTTTCATATCCGTCCACTGGCCGAGGCCGACCTAGATTTCGTGATTGAAACGGCAGACGGTAGCCGTGCCAATCTAAACACTGAATAAAAGAGACAAGCAAGGTGCGGACTATCGGCTAGGTTCTGCGGTAATAGAACTTAAGGCGCTCAATGATGAAGGTTTTGCCAAACCAGAAAGGCAAGGCAAATTAGCAAGCCTTTTTCGCAAGCATTTCCCACACCGGCCTGTCATCGTATTGGATCGTGAAATACTTCCAGCCTCCGATCAAATTTTGTTCGACAATATTGTCGAAGGGCCAATCAAAGCAGGTGTAGCCAAGGCCAGGAAACAGCTAAGGCAGTCGCGTATTGAACATCCTGACGCTACTTGCTCAGCTTTGCTAATTGTCAATAATGGCTATACAGCTCTCAGCCACGACGAACTGAAGTCCCTCGTCGTTCGCCGCGTGCGCAACGACACAAGCGAGATAGACTCCGTGTTAGTCGCGGGCGTCTATTATCACAGTGATGGTTTTGATGGTAGAATTGATTGGCCGATTGATTATATTCAGATTAACTTAAATCGATCTTCTTTGGATTTTGCCAAATTAAAGCAGGCTTGGCACGATCTAGCTGAACGCTTCATGACAGATATGGTCCTTGACAATCTAAGGGCCAGTTTGAACAAGGGCCCGATGATCGACACGCAGTTCGATCTTGATGGAGTAACATATGTCCGGCCTGCACCGGCGATCGGAGGTGTTCCCGAGTTTTATGTTCATGGACGGCCGCGGCACGACAGTTCCGGTTTGACCCGTATTCCTGCCGTCGGCAGAACGTTTCCGCATCTTACACGAGAGCAGTGGTCTCTGCTGAACGAACGCCTTGGTGGGCCATTGGGATTGCTCGGAAGCTATGAAGCATGGCGCGAGAATGAGACTGTCGCAAAGAATTCGGGCGAATTTTTAAAGCCTTTTGTTACGATGCCCGTAATCATCGCTGATTGGGCTGCGTGGTGTGAAGATGAGGGCGTGCCGCAGCGTGTTCATTCAGTCTTTGATTATGCCAATCAGCGTTTCGTCGATGAGGTTCGCAGCCGAATCGATAACGCGCGGGAGTGTCGCGCGAGCATGATCTTGCCGTCGCGTTACGTCTTGGTCGAGACTGAGATCATCGGCCAAGATTGTGCTAATGACATCTCGCATATCGCCCTTGTTCAAGAGCGTCCAAACGCAGAACCACTTATTCGTCCTTTGGTCAAAAACGCACGTATTTTTCACGAACATGCATTGGCGCTGAGTGGGGCCTACGCCGTCCGTGAGTACATCGATGCTGTACTATGGTCGAAGAACTTAACTTATGCATGGATCTAATCAATTGGTCAAGTTTTCCCTTCAACATATATTTATTGTAATTTTGAACTATCTACCCCGAGCTGGATAGAATTCAATTCCCTGTGCGAGGTTGGAAAGAAAGTTATGTAGCGGCCGAGAGCAGTTGCAAGTTTCGTGGCTCGACTAGCGACGCCGCCACTGTTGGTGTCGTGGCATACATTCGGTGCCCTTACCGCCACGAGGCATCGCTTTCGGGCATATGAGTTCAGCTTCTTCTCACGATCGTTGACGCCGAGAGCGGCGCCTCGCAGTAATGACGGCGAACGCCGATTACAAGGGTTTAGGAAGGACATGGCCGCTTCGGGTTTGCCGTGGGACAGGTTCGCGTGGTGCGACGATCCCGTCCGCTACTGGGCCGTCGAGGCGCCCGGGGCGCCGGCCGTGCGCGACGCCGGCATCGCCCTGGACTACGCCGCGCTCGATGACGCCATCGACGGGCTCAGAGCCACGTTCGCCGGGCTCGGGGTGCGGGCGGGCGATCGGGTCTGCGTCCTGGGCGAGAATTCGGTCGCCGCGGTCGTCGCCCTGCTCGCGGCGGCGCGGCTGCGGGCCTGGGCCGTGCCCTTGAACGCACGGCTCTCAGAACCGGAAGTCGCGAACGTGCTCGCCCACTGCCGCCCCCGGCTCGTCGTCACCACCGACGGCTGCTCCGACAACGCCACGGCGCACGGACGCCGGCTGGGGGCGACGGACGCGGCCGGGCTCGACCGCCTGGGCGCCCGTCTCGCCGTGCGCCTGGACGCCGGCTCAATCGAGCCGGCGAGCGACGACCCCGCCCGCCAAGTGGCGGCCTTGATCTACACCTCGGGCACGACGGGGGCGCCCAAGGGCGTCATGCTGACCCACGACAATCTGATGTTCATCGCCGGCCGCAGCTCGGCGATGCGCCGCCTGACGCCCGTCGATCGGGTCTACGCCGTCCTGCCGACGAGCCACGTCTTCGGCCTCGCCTCGGTCGTGCTGGGCTCGCTCTACCAGGGCGCCGGGCTTCGCCTCGTCGCCCGGTTCGAGCCCAAGGCCGCAATGCTGGCGTTAACGGAGGACGGCATCACCGTGTTTCAGGGCGTGCCGCAGATGTACGCGGCCATGCTTGCCCTGGAGGACGGGCTTCGGGCCCCGGCGCTGCGCTACGCCTCGGCGGGCGGCGCCCCGCTCGACCCCGACCTCAAGCGCCGGGTCGAGGCGCGCTTGAGCCTGCCGCTCGCTAACGGCTACGGCCTTACCGAGACCTCGCCGACGCTGACCACGACGCCGATCGGCGTCTTCGAGGACGACGCCAACGTCGGGCCGGCGATCCCGGACATCGCGTTGCGCATCGTGGCACCCGAAGGGGACGACGCGGCGGCGAGTGCCGTCGGAGAGATTTGGGCGCGCGGCCGGGCGGTGATGAAGGGCTACTACTGCGATCCTGACGCCACCGCCGCGGTGATGGCGCCGGGGGGCTGGTTCAAGACCGGCGACCTCGGCCGGATCGACGACATGGGTCGGCTCCACGTCGTCGGGCGCCTCAAGGAGGTCATCATCCGCTCCGGGTTCAACGTCTACCCACCCGAGGTCGAGGGGATTTTAAGCGCCCACCCCGACGTCGCGGCGGCGGCGGTGATCGGCGACAAGGCCGAGGACGGCAACGAGGCGGTAGTGGCCTTCGTCCAGACCAAGCCCGGCCGGGCCTTCGACGAGGAAGCCCTCGCGGCGTTCGCGGCCGAGCGGCTGGCGCCCTACAAGCGTCCCTCGCGCTACGTCGCGCTGAGAGAGATGCCGACGGCCGCCACCGGCAAGCTCCTCAAGCACAAGCTGCGCGATCTTCTCTAGCCCTGAGGCGCCACTACGGCGGAGCGGCCGGCGTAGTAGGCGACCGCCACCGCCGGGAGGGCGATCAGGACGCCGATCCAGGACAAGGGTGCAGGGCCGAGCGAGGCCCAGGGCAGGCTCGGGGCGGCGCACAACAGGCCGCCGACGAACAGGAGGACCCGCGGGACGACGCCCCTGACGCCGTCGCCGAACCCGCCGAGCGGCGTCAGGTAGCCCTGCAGCGCCGAGCCGAGGAACCAGATGCCGACGATCGCGAGCGTCAGTTCGTAGGCGATCTCCAGGGGCGGCGCCTGCCCGATCAGGGCCGGGTTGAGCACGAAGAAGAAGGGGATCAGGTAGATGGCGCCGCCGAGCCGCATCGCCTCGAAGCCGGTCGCCATCGGCGAGGTCTTGGCCATTGTCGCGGCGGCGAAGGCACCGAGCGCCACCGGGGGCGTGATGTAGCTGACCATGCCGTAGTAGAGGATGAAGAGGTGGACGGCGAGCGTGTTCAGGCCCGCCTGGACCAGGGCCGGGGCCAGCACCACGGCGAGGAAGATGTAGCAGGCCGTCACCGTCATCCCCATGCCGAAGACGAAGGCGGTGATCGCCCCCATGACGAGCAGCATGAGGGTCGAGCCGCCGGCGAGGAAGACGAGGTCGTTGACGAGCGTGCCGGCGAGGCCGGTGGCGGAGAAGGCGCCGACGATGAGCCCGACGCCCAACAGCACGGCGACGAGTTCGGCCAAGGCCCGGCCGACGCCGACGATCATGGCGAGGAAGCCCGAAACCGTGAAGCGGTGGCCGGGCCGGATCTGGTTGATCGCAAGCAGCAGGGCCACGGCGTAGAACGGCGCCAGCGTGTCCATGCGCAGGGCGACCATGAGGAAGATCAGGAGCGCGAAGACGAAGAGATAGGGCCAGCCCTCGCGCACCGTTTCCTTGAGACTGGGCAGTTCGCTGCGGGCCATGCCGGAGAGGCCCCGGCGGGCGGCATAGGCGTCGATCTGGATGAACAGGCCGAAATAGTAGAGCAGCGAAGGGATGGCGGCGGCGAGCGCGATCTCGGCGTAGGGGCGGGCGAGGAATGAGGCCATGATGAAGGCGGTGGCGCCCATGATCGGCGGCATCAGGACGCCGCCGGTCGAGGCGCAGGCCTCGGTCGCGGCGGCGTAGCGGGCCGAGAAGCCGGTGCGCTTCATGGCGGGGATCGAGACGGCACCCGTGGTGAGCACGTTCGAGATCACCGAGCCCGACATCGAGCCCATGAAGCCGGAAGCGAAGATGGCGACCTTGGCGGCGCCGCCCCGAAGCCCGCCGACGAGGCCGAGTGCTAAATCGTTGAAGAAGGCGCCGCCGCCGGTGTGCTGCAAGACGGCGCCGAACAGGATGAAGCCGATGACGAGGCCGCCGAACGCCCGCATGGGGATGCCGAATGAACTCTCGGCCGAGATCATGTGGTAGGGGATCGCGTCCCAGAACGGCTGGGCGAAGCCGGAGATCGGCCCCGGCATCCGATCGGCGAAGATCGGGTAGAGCGAGAAGAACAGGACGATGACGAAGATGACCGTGCCGCCCGCCCGCCGCGTCGCCTCCAGGATCAACAGCCACAAGACGACGGCGACGTAGCGGGCGGTGTCGGGTGCGGCGTACTCCCAGCCCATCTCAAGCGACGTGTCGGCCGTCCAGGCGAAGTAGCCGGCGGCGAGGCAGGCCAGGACCGCGAGGGCGACGTCGTAGACCGGCACGTCGCCCGCGTCGCCGGACCGGGCCGGAAAGCATAAGAACGCGAGGCCCAGAAAGATCCCGCCCAGGATGTAGAGGTACTGCCCCTCGATCAGCACGGCCCCGACGAGGCGCAGGTTGAAGAGCTGGTTGACCGCGAGCGCCAAACCCAGGAGCGTCGCGGCGACGAAGACCCACCGGACGGGACCGTCGAGGGTTCTGAACTTGTCGATCTCGGGCAACTGGGACGTCTGCACCATTCGACCTCGTCACCGCCAGGGGCGTTGCGTTGAGAGCGCGGGGAAGGGAGTCGCGGCTCAGAAAGCCGCCTCGAAACCGCCCTCCTTGAGGGCGCTGCGCCGCGCCTCTTCCCAGGCGGCGTTCCATTCGTCCGCCGGCACGCCCTCGGCCTCGAACGCGGTCCAGGCGTCGGCCAGCGCCTTTTGCCGCGCGATCAGACGCCCGTTATGCGTTTGCGCCGCGTCGCTCCAGACGCCGGCCTCCTCGAAGTAGCGGACAGCACCCTCGTGGTAGGGGACGACCCACGCGAAGTCCTGCTTGTCCAAGGCCCAGCCGCCGATGCCGGGGGCGGCGCCGTCGTACTCGTCGAACAGGTCGACCATCGCCTTAGTCATGTTGTAGACCAGATCCGCGTCCTGGTCGGCCATGGCGATCAGGACGGGGTAGGCGTAGCCGGCGCCCTCGTACCCGGGGCCGTCGTCGATGTTGGCGCCGACCGTCGCCGTGTTGGGGACGAAGAAGGGGGCGATCGCCTTCATCCGGGCGATGCCGTCCGCGTCGTCGCGATGCACCGGCGGCCAGATCAGGCCGCGCGGCGAGGCCGCCATCTCATACGCGTTGCCGGAGTTGGTCGCGGCGAAGGCGGCGTCGACTTGGCCGTTGACCATCGCGGTCCAACTGTCGCCGAAGCCGCCGAACTCCACCTTCTCGACGTCGTCCCAGGTCAGGCCGCCGTAGGCGAGGTAGGCCGTGGTGTTGACGTTGAGCGCCGGGGCGCCCTTGATCCAGGCGACGCGCTTGCCCTTGAGGTCCGCGTACTCCTTCACGCCGATGTCGTCCGCGACGCCGACGGCGAGGTTGATCGCCCCGCCGTTGTTGGCGAGCACGACCCGGATCGGCTGCGGCCCCCAGTTCGGGTTGCCGAACTCGAAGGCGCCCTCCTGGGCCATGAACGAGCCGCCGACGCCCGTCGCGGAGAAGTCGACCTTGCCCTGGCGCAAGGGCTCCGTGCGGGCGACGTCGTTCTTGCCCGGCAGCACGCGCAGGCTGACGCCGGCGCCGTTCTTGAGCGCCGAGCCGATCGCGACGGCTTGGTTGTAGCCGGCCGAGCCCGTGTCGTAGGCCGTCCAGGAGAGCTGGCTCGGCAAGTCGAGTTCGGCGGCGACCGCCGAGGATCCTAGCAGGATGCCGAAGACGAGCGCCGCCGGGCGCACAACGTTCGAGAACATATTTAGCCTCCTTGATTCGATGAAGGGTCTGGCGCCCGCTTGTCGTTATCCGATGTCTTGCCGCTTGGCGGCTACCTGCCCTTGAAGTCGGGTTTGCGCTTGTCGATGAAGGCGCTCATGCCCTCGGTGCGGTCCTCGGACGCGAACAGGAGTTGGAACGCCCGGCGCTCCAGCGCCATGCCGGCTTCGAGCGAGGTGTTGGCGGCGTGCAGCACGGCCTCCTTCGCGCACAGCATCGAGAGCGGCGGCAGCTTGGCGATGCCGCTTGCGATCGCAAGTGCCCTGTCCATCACCTCCGCGTCCGGCACGACCTCGCTGGCGAGGCCGATCGCGTAGGCCTCGCGGCCCGAGATCGGCTTGCCGGTCAGGCACAGGCGCATCGCCTGGAACTTGCCGACCGCGCGGGTCAGGCGCTGCGTGCCGCCGGCCCCCGGCATGATGCCGACGCGCACCTCCGGCTGGCCCAACTGCGCGTTCTCGCCGACGACGAGGATGTCGCAGGCCATGGCGAGTTCGAGCCCGCCCCCGAGCGCGTAGCCCTGGATCGCCGCGATCACCGGCTGCGGCGTCGCGGCCACGGCGTTCCAGTAGCGCTCGGTCCGGCGCTTGACGAGGTCGGTGGCGTCGAGGTCGGCGAACTCCTTGATGTCGGCGCCGGCGACGAACGCCTTGTCGTCGCCGGTGAGCACGATGGAGCGGATTTCGGGATCGTCGTGCAGCCCGACAAAGGTCTCGGCCAGCGCCTGACGGGTCGCCAAATTCAGGGCGTTCAACGCTTCGGGCCGAACGATCCGCACGACCGCCACCCCGTCGCCACGCTTGTCGAGCGCGACCGTCTTCTGCTCCGCCATGCCGCGGCATCCTCCCTTGCGAGCAACGTATCTCTATTTATGGTGTTGTCTTCGCCCGACCTGCTATGACACGATAGGGTATAGCAAGCAAGGAGACGAAGGGGGGAGGCGCCGCATGACGAGCGTCGGCGTAGTGGGTGCTGGTGCCATGGGCCAGGGGATCGCTCAGGTCGCGGCCACGGGCGGAATGACCACCCTCATCGTCGATGCCAAGCCCGGTGCCGCCGCTAACGCGATCGAGACCATCTTGGGCCGCATCGAGCGGCTGAAGGAGAAGGGCCGCCTCGACAGCGACGCCGCCGAGGCGGCGAAGGATAGGCTTCGGGCGGCAGACGACATCGCCGACCTTGCCGATTGCGACCTCGTCGTCGAGGCCGTGGTCGAGGATTTGAGCATCAAGCGCGACGTCTTCAAGGCGATCGAGGCCGCCGTCGGGCCGGATTGCCTGATCGCCTCCAACACGTCCTCGCTGCCGATCGCGTCGCTGGCGCGCGCCTGCGACAAGCCCGAGCGGGTGGCGGGGCTGCACTTCTTCAACCCCGTGCCGCTGATGCGGCTGGTCGAGGTGGTCCAGGGACCCGAGACCTCGGCCGCGACGGTCGAAGCCTTGCGCGGGCTCGGCGAGGGCATGGGCCGGGTGCCGGTCGTGGTCCGGGACGCGCCGGGCTTTCTCGTCAACATGGGCGGGCGCGCGTTCAGCACCGAGGGTGCCCGCCTCACGCACGAGGGCGTGGCGACGCCGGCCCAGATCGACGCGATCATGCGCGAATGCTGCGGCTACCGCATGGGGCCGTTCGAGTTGATGGACCTCACCGGCATGGACGTGAACGTGCCCGTCAGCCGGATCGTCTACGAGGGCTACCTGCACGACCCCCGCCTCAAGACCTCGCCCAACCACGTGGCCCTGCTCGACGCCGGCCGCCTCGGACGCAAATCGGGCGCCGGCTGGTTCGACCACGGCGAGGGGGCCGCCCCCGGCGCCGACCGCGCGACCGGGGCCCGCCCGGCCAACCGCGTCGCGCTGGCCGAGCCCGACCCGAGGCTGGAAGCCTTCTGTCGCGAGATCGGCGTCAGCATCGACGACGACGGCGCCTCGCCGATCCTGGGCGCCCCCGTCGGCGAGGACGCGACCGCGTTCGCCCTGCGCACGGGCGTCGATTTCCGGCGCTTGGTCGCCCTCGACCTCCTCTGCGACACGCGGACCCGGGTGACGCTGATGACCGCCCCGGGCGTCGATCCGAACGCCCTCGACGCCGTCGCCGCGACGCTCATTGCCGCGGGGCGCAAGGTCACGGCGATCAAGGATTCGCCGGGCTTCGTCGCCCAGCGGATGCAGGCGATGATCGTCAACCTCGGCTGCTACATGGCCGAGATCGGCCTCGCCTCCCCTAAGGACATCGACACCGCGATGAAGCTCGGCCTCAACTACCCGCGCGGCCCTTTAGAGTTGGCCGAGGACACAGGCGCCGAGATCCTGCTCACGATCATGCAACGCTTGCAGGCGCTCACCGGCGAGGACCGTTACCGGCCGACCGGGTGGCTCCGGCGCCGGGCCGGGCTGGGCCTTTCGATCCACGCGCCGAACTGAGGCGAAGCAGAGTGGAAGGGACCGTCCTCGTCACGGGCGCCAGCCGCGGCATCGGGCTCGCGATCGCCGAGCGTCTCGCCGCCGACGGCCGATCCGTCGTCGGCGTGGCGCGAAGCGAACCGAAGGGCTTTCCCGGCACGTTCCACGAGGTCGATCTGCTCGACCCGGCGGCGAAGGCCGCGCTGGCCGAGATCGCCGCCGGGCACAGTGTCCTGCACCTCGTCAACAACGCCGGCCTGATCGACGTCGCCGCCATCGAGGACGTGGACGAGGCGCAACTGGCGCGCGCGATGCGGCTCAACGTCGAGGCGGGGTTGTGGGCGCTGCAGGCGGCGCTGCCGGCGATGAAGGCCGCCGGCTTCGGCCGGATCGTCACGATCGGCAGCCGTGCGGCGCTGGGCAAGCCGGGGCGCCTCGCCTACAGCGCCTCGAAGGCGGCAATCAACGGTCTCACCCGCACGGCGGCGCTGGAACTGGCGGCGCACGGCATCACCGTCAACGTCGTGGCGCCTGGGCCGATCGAGACCGAGATGTTCGCCGCCAACACCCCGCCGGGCTCGCCGGCGCGGGCGGCCTTCGTCGAGGCCGTGCCGGTGCGGCGGATGGGAACGCCCGAGGAGGTCGCCGCCGCCGTCGCCTACTTCCTCTCCGACGCGGCCGGGTTCACGACCGGGCAGACGCTCTACGTCTGCGGCGGCCTCAGCATCGCCGCGCCCGCATGACGAATCTCGCCGACCTGCTCGAACCGAAATCCGTTGCCGTCGTCGGCGCCTCGAACGACCCGACCCGGATCGGCGGGCGCTCGATCGCCTACATGCTGGTGGCCGGTTTCGAGGGCACCATCCTGCCGGTCAACCCGCACCGCGAGCGGGTCCAGGGGCTGCGGGCTTTTCCCTCGCTGGACGCGATCGGGCAATCCATCGACTTCGCTATCATCGCCGTGCCCGCGTCCGGCGTCGCCGAAGAGGCGCGCAAGGCGGCGGCCAAGGGGGCCAAGGCATGCCTCGTCCTGTCCTCGGGCTTCGCCGAGACCGGCCCCGCGGGGGCGATCCTGCAGGACGAACTCGGCGGCGTTGCGAGGTCGACCGGGATACGCATCGTCGGCCCGAACTCGCTCGGGATCTTCAACGCCGCGAACGGCTTTCTCGCCAGCTTCTCGGCGACGCTGGACCGGGGCGCACCGCTGCCGGGCGGGCTCGCCGTCGCCAGCCAATCGGGGGCGTACGGCAGCCACATCTACATCGTCGCCCGCAATCGCGGCGTCAACGTCGGCAAGCTCGTCACCACCGGCAACGAGGTCGACCTCGACGTTGCCGAGACGATCGGCCTGTTCGCCGAAGACGAGGATGTCCACTGCATCGCCGCCTACGCCGAGGGGGTGAAGAACGGTGCTACTCTGATCCAAGCCCTGGAGGCGGCGCGCGCGGCCCGCAAGCCGGTCATCTTCATGAAGGTTGGCCGCTCGGCCGTGGGCACCGAGGCCGCGCGCTCGCACACCGCGGCCCTTGCCGGCGAGGACAGGGTCTACGACGCGGTGCTGCGCCAGCACGGCGCGCACCGCGCCCGCTCGACCGAGGCGATGCTCGACATTGCCTACGCTGCCCGGCCGCGGGTCTACCCGACCGGCCGGCGGCTCGGCCTCGTCACCATCTCCGGCGGCGCCGGCGTCCTCATGGCCGACGCCGCCGAGGAGCACGGGCTCGACGTGGCGCCGATGCCCGAGGACGCGCAGGCCGAATTGAAGACCCTCCTTCCCTTCGCCTCGCCGCGCAACCCCGTCGACGTCACCGCGCAGAGCTTCAACGACATGAACCTTGTCGAGGCCAATCTGCGGCTGATGCTGGCGCGCGGCGGCTACGACGCCATCCTGGCGTTCTGGACCTCGGTGGCGGGATCGAAGACCATCGCCGAGCCCCTGATCGAGGCCGTGCGCCGCGGGGCCGCCGGGTTCACCGACCGGCTCATGGTCCAGTCCCTCGTGGCGTCGCCCGAGATCTGCCGGCGCTACGAGGACCAGGGCTTCCCGGTCTTCGAGGACCCGACCCGCGCCGTCGCCGCGATCGCGGCCCTGATGCGCTTTGGTGAGGCGTTCGCGGAAGGACCGGCCGAACGACCTCCCCTGCCCGACCTCCCGCCGCTGCCGGAGGGGGCGATGGGCGAGCGCGCGGCCAAGGCGGCGCTCGCCGGGGCCGGCCTACCCGTGATCGAGGACCGCTTGGTAACGAGCCCCGCCGGGGCCGTGGCGGCGGCGGCCGCGTTCGACGGCCCCGTGGCGCTCAAGATCGCCTCGCCCGACATCGCGCACAAGACCGAGGCCGGCGGCGTGATGCTCGGGGTGCCGCCCGGAGACGCGGGCGCGGCGTTCGAGGCGCTGACGGCGCGGGTGCGCGCGGCGGTGCCGGGCGCGCGGATCGAGGGCGTCTTGGTCTCGCCGATGATCGAGGGCGGCGTCGCCTGCATCCTGGGCGCCAAGCACGACCCGGTCTTCGGCCCAGTGGTGATGTTCGGCCTCGGCGGCGTGTTCGTCGAGGTGCTGAAGGACGTCGCCTTTCGCCAAGCGCCCGTCGGTCTGGCGGAGGCGCATGCCATGATCCGCGAGATCAGGGGGTTTCCCCTCTTGCAGGGCGCCAGGGGCACGCCGCCGGCCGACCTCGCGGCGCTGGCGTCGGCGGTCTCCCGACTCTCGCTGTTCGCCGCCTTTCACGAGGGCCGCCTTGAGAGCGTCGAGCTGAACCCGCTCATGGCGATGCCCGAGGGTGCGCTCGCCCTCGACGCGCTGATCGTGAAGGCGTGACGGCGATGGCCCTGCCGCCCGTGCTGCGCAAGCTGAGGCTCCCCGTCGTGGGCGCGCCGATGTTCACCGTCTCCAACCCCGACCTCGTCATCGCCCAGTGCCAAGCCGGGATCGTCGGCGCCTTTCCGGCGCTGAACGCGCGGCCGGCGGCCGAACTGGAAGTCTGGCTGAAGCGGATCATCGAGGCGCTGGACGCGCACGACCAAGCGAACCCGGAGCGTCCGGCCGCCCCCTTCGCCGTCAACCAGATCGTCCACCGCTCGAACGAGCGGCTGGGGCACGACCTCGACCTCTGCGTCAAGTACGAGGTGCCGATCCTGATCACCTCGCTCGGCGCTAGGGCCGAGGTCAACGCGGCGGCGCATAGCTACGGCGGGATCACGCTGCACGACGTCATCGACGACCGCTTCGCGAAGAAGGCGATCGACAAGGGCGCCGACGGGTTGATCGCGGTCGCGGCCGGTGCGGGCGGCCACGCCGGCACCGGCTCGCCCTTCGCGCTGGTGCAGGAGATCCGCGCCTGGTTCGATGGGCCCCTGCTGCTCTCCGGCGCCATCGCCACCGGCGGCGCCGTGCTGGCGGCGGAGGCGATCGGCGCCGACCTCGCCTATGTCGGCTCGGCCTTCATCGCCACGCACGAAGCCGGGGCCGACGACGCCTATAAGCGGATGATCGTCGCGGGCACGGCCGACGACGTCCTCTACACCCGCTACTTCTCGGGGGTCTTGGGCAACTACCTCAAGCCCTCGATCCGGGCCGCCGGGCTCGACCCGGACGACCTGCCCGAGGTATCGGCCTCGGCGATGGATTTCGGCAAGCCCAGGACCTGGAAGGACATCTGGGGCGCCGGCCAGGGGATCGGCGCCGTGGACGGGATCGTCGGCGCCGCCGAGCGGGTGGCGCGGCTGAAACAGGAATACGACGCGGCGCGGCGACGCCTGGGCCTCGCGGTACAAGGGGAGAGCGCATGAGCGACGCGGCCTTCGAGGGCGACGGGCCGGCGGCCCGGTTCAAGGCGTACCTGGAAGAGGGGCGCTTCATGCTCCAGCGGGTCAGGGCCACGGGCGAGCACGTCTTCTACCCGCGCGTGATGGCGCCCGGCACCGGCGACACCGACCTCGAATGGGTCGAGGCCGGTGGCGAGGGCGTCGTTTACGCCACCACGGTCGTGCGGGCGCCGCCCGCCAAGGGCGGCGACTACAACGTGGCGCTGATCGACTTGGCCGAGGGACTGCGGATGATGAGCCGGGTCGTCGGCGTGGCGCCGGACGACGTCGTGATCGGCATGAGGGTGCGGGCCTATATCGACGAACTGAGCGGCGAGCGGGTCGTCCTGTTCGAGCCGGCCCCTGGAAAGGAAGGACCGTGACCCACGCCTTGCGCGCCAAGGCTGCCTGCGTCGGCATCGCGACGGCGGGCTGCGGCGAGGCCCCCGGCCGGAGTGCCATCGAACTCCTGGCCGAGGCCGTCCACGCGGCACTCGCCGACGCCGAGATCCCGCTCGCCGAGGTCGACGGCCTGTTCGCCACCACCGCCGTCCACTCGATGGCCGCGCTCTCGGCCGCCGAGTATCTGGGCATCCGCCCGAGCTACGCCAACGGCTCGAACATCGGCGGCGCCTCCTTCAACGCGCACGCCCTGCACGCGGCGATGGCGCTCGACGCCGGCCTGTGCGACGTCGCGGTGATCGCCTACGGCTCCAACCAACGCTCAAGCGGCGGCTTCACCACCATGTCGGAGCCGATGCCCTACGAGGCACCGTTCAAGCCGCGCTATCCCATCTCCGCCTACGCGCTCGCGACCTCGCGCCACATGCACGACTACGGCACGACGCGCGAGCACCTGGCCGAGGTCGCGCTCGCGGCGCGCGGCTGGGCCAACCTCAACCCGGACGCCTTCGCCCGCGGGCCGCTCGCGGCCGAGGACGTGCTGAACGCCCGGATGATCTCTGACCCGTTGGGCAAGCTCGACTGCTGCCTCGTCACCGACGGCGCCGCCGCGATGGTGATGGTCCGGTCTGATCGGGCGCAGGACGGGCGCTACCCCCCGGCCTACCTCCTGGGGGCCGGCGTGGCGCACGGGCACCGGATGATCTCGGCCATGCCCGATCTCACCGTCACGGCCGCGGCCGAGAGCGGCCCGCGCGCCTTCAAGATGGCCGGGCTCAAGCCGGACGACATGGACCTCCTGATGCTCTACGACGCCTTCACCATCAACCCGATCCTGTTCCTCGAAGACTTGGGCTACTGTGCCAAGGGCGAGGGCGGGCCGTTCGTCGCCGGCGGGCGGATCGCGCCCGGCGGCGACTTGCCGGTCAACACCTCGGGCGGCGGGCTGTCTTGCGTCCACCCCGGCATGTACGGCCTGTTCACCATGGTCGAGGCGGTGACGCAGTTGCGCGGACGGGCCGGCGAGCGGCAGGTGAAGGGGGCAGAACTTGCCCTCGCGCACGGCAACGGCGGCGTCCTGTCGGCCCAGGTCACGACGATCTGGGGCGGGCCGGACACGGTTTGAGAGGATAGCCATGAACCTGAACTACACCGACGCACAGATCGCCTTTCAGGACGAGGTCCGCGCCTTCCTCGACGCCGAATTGCCGCCCGCCTTCGTCGCCAAGGTGAAGGGTCAGAAGCGGCTCAAGAAGGAGGATTACGAGACGTGGCACCGGGCGCTGCGGGGGCGCGGCTGGCTCGCGTGGCACTGGCCGAAAGAATACGGCGGCACCGGCTGGAGCCCGGTCGAGAAGCACATCTTCGAGGAGGAATGCATCAAGGCCGGCGCGCCGCGCGTCGTGCCGTTCGGGCTCAACATGCTGGGGCCGGTGCTGATCAAGTTCGGCTCGAACGCGCATAAAGACCATTACCTGCCGCGCATCCTGTCGGGCGAGGACTGGTGGTGCCAGGGCTACTCCGAGCCGGGGGCGGGCTCGGACCTCGCGTCCTTGAAGACGAGGGCCGTGCGCGACGGCGACGCCTACGTCGTCAACGGCCAGAAGACCTGGACCACGCTCGGCCACTACGCCAACAAGATCTTCTGCCTCGTTCGGACCGACGCGACGGTGAAGCCGCAGGCGGGCATCTCGTTTCTCCTGATCGACATGGATACGCCTGGCATCACCGTGCGCCCGATCGTGACGCTCGACGGCGAGCACGAGGTCAACGAGGTGTTCTTCGACGACGTGCGCGTGCCGGCCGAGAACATCGTCGGCGAGGCGAATCAGGGCTGGACCTACGCCAAGTACCTGCTCGGCTACGAGCGCACCGGCATCGCCGGCGTCGCCTTCGTCAAGCAGGGGGTGGCGCACCTGAAGGAGGTGGCGGCAAAAGAGGTGAAGGACGGCCGGCCGCTGGCGGAAGACCCCTTGTTCGCCGCCCGGATGGCGCAGGTCGAGATCGACTTGATGGCGATGGAGATCTTCAACCTGCGCACCGTCTCGGCGGCGCAGGCCGGCGAGGCGCCCGGCGCCGAGAGCTCGATGCTCAAGATCAAGGGCACCGTGATCCGCCAGGAGGTCACCGACCTGCTCCGCCGCGCCCTCGGCCCCTACGCGCTGCCCTTCACGCCGGACTCGTTCGAGGAGGGCTACAACGAGCCCCCGATCGGACCGGACCACGCCGCGCCCTTGGCCCGGCAGTACTTCAACATGCGCAAGCTCTCAATCTACGGCGGGTCGAACGAGGTGCAAAAGAACATCGTCGCCAAGGTCATGCTCGGCCTTTAGAGGAGCGGGAAGCAGATGGATTTCGGCCTCTCCGACGACCGGCGCATGGTGAGGGACACGGTCGAGCGCTTCGTGCGCGAGCGCTACCCGATCGAGACCCGGCACGATCATGCGGCGCGCGACGAGGGTTTCGATCGGGCGACGTGGGCCGAATTCGCCGAACTCGGCCTGATCGGGGCGCTGTTGCCCGAGGACGCCGGCGGCTTCGGCGGGGCGGGCGAGGACATCCTCGTCGTCATGGAGGCGCTGGGCCGCGGCCTCGTCGTCGAGCCGTTCCTGGCCACCGCCGTGCTCGGCGCCACGCCGATCGTGCTTGCCGGCACGCAAGTACAGCGCGCGGTCCTGGAGGATGTCGCCGCCGGGGGGACGCTGCTGGCGTTCGCCCACAGCGAGCCCGAGAGCCGATACGCGCTCGCCGAGATCAGGACCACCGCCGAGCGGTCGGGCCCGAACTGGACCTTGCGCGGCCACAAAGCCGTGGTGCTTAACGGCGATACGGCCGATCAACTGATTGTCTCGGCGCGCGTCGAGGGCGCCCCCGGCGACGCGGCCGGCCTCGCCCTCTTCCTGATCGACGCCGCCGCCGACGGCGTGACCCGGCGCGGTTACGCCACGGTGGACGGCGGGCGCGCCGCCGAGATCGGTCTCGACGGCGTCGAGGTCGGCGACGACGCGGCCTTGGGCACCCCCGGCGACGCCTACCCCGTGATCGAGCGGACGATCGGGCGCGGCGTGCTCGCCCTGTGCGCCGAGGCGTTGGGCCTGATGGAGGTCTGCCGCGACATCACGCTCGACTACCTTAAGACGCGCAAACAGTTCGGCCGGGAACTCGGCGCGTTCCAGGCCCTGCAGCACCGCATGGTCAATCTCTGCCTGGAGATCGAGCAGGCGCGCTCGGCCGTGATGCTGGCCGCCGCCCGGCTGGAGGGGCAGGGCAAGGAGCGGGAGCGGGCGCTGTCGGCGGCGAAGAACCTGATTGGCCGCGCCGGGCGCCTCGTCGCCGAGGAGTCGATCCAGTTGCACGGCGGGATCGGCATGACCTGGGAGTACGCCCTGCCGCACTTCGCCAAGCGCCTCGTGATGATCGACCACCAGCTGGGTGACACCGACTTCCACCTGGAGCGCTTCATCGCGTACGCCTGAGCCGCCGCCGTCGGCGTTGCCATCGACGCCCGATCCGGCTTTAATCGACCTCAAGGGTCGCAAAGGCCCGACTCGATAAGATGAACAGGGAAGGCAAAACGATGCGAACGATGACACCTATCGTCCTCGCCGGCCTGGTGGCGCTGGCGGCAACGCCCGCCTCGGCCGAGACGCTGCGCTTCATGACTGGGCCGCAGGGCGGCTCCTGGTATCCCTTGGGCGGCGCCATCCAGAGCATCGTCCAGAACAACATGGAGGGCACCCAAGTCCAGGTCCTGCCGGGCGCGGGCATCGCCAACGTCAAGGGCGTGCAGGAGGGCAAGGTGCAGCTCGGCTTCGCCAACTCGGTCTCGACCGTGGACGCGATCGAGGGCAAGCCGCCCTTCGAGGGCCCTGCCGACGACGTCTGCAACGTCGCCACCCTCTACCCGCAATATTTCCAGGTGGTGGCGCTGGCCGGCGAGGGCATCGAGACGCCGGCCGACTTCAAGGGCAAGGCGGCGGCGATCCAGCCCAAGGGCAACACCGCTGAAGCCATCACCCTGCACATGCTCGAAGCCTATGGCCTGTCTGAGGGCGACCTCGCCTCGGTCAGCCACGGCTCCTACACCGACGCCGTCTCCTTGATGAAGGACGGCAACGCTGCGTTCTTCACGCTCGGCACGACGATCCCGGCCGGTTCGGTGATGGACCTCGCCTCGGCGCGCGACATCATGCTCGTACCGATCGAGGGCGAGGGTTTGGCCAAGATGCAAGAACTCAATTCCGGCTACAAGTCGGGCACGATCCCGGCCGGCAGCTATCCCGGCCAGGACGCGGACGTGCCGGTTATCGTCTACGCCACCCACCTGATCGCCCAGTGCTCGCTGGACGAAACCGTGGTGCACGACCTGCTCAAGAATCTCGTCGCCAATAAGGCGAACCTCGAGTCCATCGCCGCCGCGATGAAGTCGACCGACCTTGCGACGATGGCCTCCGACATCGGCGTGCCGATGCACCCGGGTGCCAAGAAGTTCTACGAGGAAGAGGGCGCGCTCTAGGACCGGCGCGCGGCGCGTGCCCGCCACCGCTTCGACGGGGTTGCTCGACGCCTTCACCCGGCTGCCGTTGACGGCGCGCGTCGCCGCGATCGTCGGGCTCGTCATGTCGGTCTTCCACCTCTGGTGCGCCTTCTTCGGCGCCCCCGAGGCGTTCATCTTTCGCAGCACGCATCTGGGCTTCGCCTTGGTCCTGGCCTTTCTCACCTTGTCGGCCGGGGGCAAGGCGACGACGGGCTTTGGCTGGGACCGGGCGGTGCTCCTGGCGCTCGGTTTCGCCGCCACCGCCTACCCCGTCTTGTTCAACGACTACCTCAGCAGCCGCATGTACTACATCGACGACCCGACGCGGCTCGACTGGCTGTTCGGTCCGGTGTTGGTCGTCGTCTTGTTGGAGGCGACCCGGCGGGCGCTGGGATTGGCGCTGCCGCTCACCGCGCTCGCCTTCATCCTCTACGCCCTGTTCGTGGCGGGCACCAACCCCGCCATGCTCCTGGACCAGCTCTACCTGACGACCGAGGGCATCTTCGGCATCCCCTTGAGCGTCTCGGCGACTTACGTCTTCTTGTTCATCCTGTTCGGCGCCCTGGTCGAGCGGATGGGGACGGGCAAGCTGTTCATGGACTTTGCCATGAGCCTCGCCGGCCACACGGCCGGCGGACCCGCCAAGGTCGCCTGCATCACGTCCGGCCTGTTCGGCTCGGTGTCGGGTTCGGCCGTCGCCAACGTCATGACGACGGGCGTTTTCACGATCCCCTTGATGCAGCGCATCGGCTACCGTCCGGCGTTCGCCGGCGCCGTCGAGGCCGTGGCCTCCACGGGCGGGCAGATCATGCCGCCGATCATGGGGGCCGCCGCCTTCGTCATGGCCGAGTTCCTCGGCGTCAGCTACCTCGCCGTCGCCGGCTTCGCCCTCCTGCCGGCCTTCCTCTACTACGTCGCCGTCTTCCTCGCCGTCCACTTCGAGGCCAAGCGCACCGGCATGAAGGGCGTGCCGCGCGCCGACCTGCCGCGCATGGGCGAGGTCTTGAGGGAGCGCGGCCACCTGTTCTTGCCGCTCGTCCTCATCGTCGCCGTCCTGCTCATGGGCTACAGCGCCCCGTTCGCCGCCCTGTGCGGCATCGTCTCGGTCGTGCCCACCGCCCTGCTGCGCGCCTCCACCCGCAAGGACGTGACGGTCGAGGCGGTCTTCGGCGCCTTGGTCGACGGGGCCAAGAACACCGTGCCCGTGGCGCTCGCCTGCGCCTGCGCCGGCATCGTCATCGGCGTCATCACGCTCTCCGGCCTCGGCCTCACCTTCACCGGCGTCGTGATCGCGGCGGCGCAAAACAGCCTCGTGCCGGCCCTCCTCCTCACCATGGCGGCCGGCATCGTGCTCGGCATGGGGATGCCGACGACGCCCGCCTATATTGTCCAGGTGGCGCTCTTGGTACCGGCCCTCGTCAAGCTCGGCGTCGCGGTCGAGGCGGCGCACATGTTCGTCTTCTACTTCGCCATCCTCTCGGCGATCACGCCCCCGGTCGCGATGGCGGTCTACGCCGCGAACGGCATCTCCAAGGCGGGCCTGGGCGCCTCCAGCATCGCCGCGGTCAAGCTGGGGGCGGCCGGCTACATCGTGCCGTTCATGTTCGTCTTCGGCCCGAGCCTCCTCCTGATCGGCCCGTGGCCGCAGATCCTGCTCACCGTCTGCACCGCGACGATCGGCATCGTCTGCCTCGCCTCCAGCCTCGCCGGCTACCTGACGGCCCCTTTGGCATGGTGGCAGCGCGCCCTCCTGTTCACGGCCGCGATCGTGCTCATCAAGGCGGGCCTCGTCACCGACGCGCTCGGCCTCGCCCTGTTGGCCCTCGCTTTCGCTGGCCAGTTCCTCCTGCGCCGCCCGGCCGGCAGCACCCCGTCGGGCTGACTGGCGCCCCGTGCCGTTGAAGGCCGGCACCCTGTGCCATCGAAGGGAAGTGTTGGCGCGCGGGAGGATTGGCCCGAACAGCCTCTAACTTGGAATTAGAACAAGTTGGGTCTGCGTCGGTTCGGCTTGCCGCCGCCGGGTGGGGCGTGGTTTGACGACGGCCACGCTTCACGACCGGGAGAAAACGGATGCGGCCAACAGCCATCGGCACAACACTTGCGCTTGCCCTTGCGGCGGGTGCCGCCCAAGCCCAGGACGACGTCGTCAACCTCTACAGCTCGCGCCACTACGACACCGACGAGCGGCTCTACAGCGAGTTCACCGCAGAGACCGGGATCGAGGTCAACCGCATCGAGGCGGAAGCCGACGAACTGATCGAGCGGATCAAGATCGAGGGCGAGAACAGCCCGGCCGACGTGCTGATCACGGTCGACGCCGGTCGCCTGTGGCGGGCGGAGCAGGAGGGCGTCCTGGCCCCAGTCGATTCCGAGGTGCTGCGCGAGCGCATCCCTGAGAACCTGCGCCACCCGGACGGCTTGTGGTTCGGCTTCTCGGAGCGGGCCAGGGTGGTCTTCTACAACAAGGAGAACATCGACCCGGCCGACGTGCAGACCTACGAGTCGCTCGCCGACGACGCGGTGCAAGGCGAGGTCTGCGTGCGATCGAGCACCAACATCTACAACCTCTCGCTGATGGCGAGCCTGATCGAGCACGACGGCACGGAGGAGGCGCTCGCCTGGGCCGAGGGCGTGGTCGATAACTTCGCCCGGCCGCCCGAGGGCAACGACACGGCGCAGATCGAGGCCGTCGCCTCGGGCGAGTGCGGCGTGACGATCGCCAACACCTACTACTTCGCCCGCATCATCGCCGCGAACGACGCGGAGGCGAAGGAGGTGGTCGAGAAGGTCGGCCTCGTCTTCCCGAACCAGGACGGCCGCGGCACGCACGTCAACATCTCCGGCGCCGGCATGGTCAAGGGCGCCCCGCACCCCGAGGCGGCGAAGGCGTTCTTAGAATACCTCGCCTCCGATCAGGCCCAAACCTACTTCGCCGCCGGCAACCACGAGTACCCGGTCGTCGAGGGGATCGAGAACCACGACACCGCCTTGAAGCAGATGGGCGACTTCAAGGCCGACGCGATCAACGTCAGCGTGCTGGGCGAGAATCAGACCGAGGCGCAGGTCCTCTTCGATCAAGCGGGCTGGCGGTGAGGAGAGCGCTTCGCGTGCGCTGACGCGCGGTCTTTGTTGCCAGTGTTAACGCAGGGGTGGCCGCGATGCCGATGGCCAGCCCCGGGCAAAAAGCAAAAAAGAGAAAAAAGAAGGCCGTGCGCCCAGCGCACGCGAAGCGTTCATCACGCCATGCCGATCGCCGACTTGTAGAGGTCGAGCAACTCCTCCTGCTCGCTGCGGTCGTGCGGCTTCATTCGGCGCAAGCGGAGCACTTGGCGCATCACCTTGACGTCGAAGCCCTCGCCGCGGGCCTCGGCGAAGACCTCCTTGACCTGCTCTTGCACCTCGCGCTTCTCGTCCTCCAAGTTCTCGATGCGCTCGATGAACGAGCGCAAGCGGTCGCCGGTGATGCCGCCAGCGTCAGCCATGCCTATCCTCACTTCGATCAATGCCGTGCAGGGCGGTCTCTCTACCCAAGCCCGCCCTGCCCGCCAAGGGCCTCGATGCCACAAAGCAAAGAAGGGCCGCACGCGACGGCCCCCCTGCCCCCACACACTTGTCTGGGCGTCAGCCGTCGAGCAGGCGCCGCGCGATCACCTGGGCTTGGATCTCGGCCGCACCCTCGAAGATGTTGAGGATGCGCGCGTCGCACAAGACCCGGCTGATCGGGTATTCGAGCGCGTAGCCGTTGCCGCCGTGGACCTGTAGCGCGTTGTCGGCGGCGGCGAAAGCGACTTGGGCGCTCAAGAGCTTGGCGAGGCCGGCTTCCAGATCGCAGCGCCGCCCGGCGTCCTTCTCGCGCGCGGCGTAGAGGGTCAATTGGCGGGCGATCATGGTCTCGACCGCCATCCAGGCGAGCTTTTGCGCCACGCGCGGGAAGGCGTAGAGCGGCTTGCCGAACTGGATTCGGTCATGGGCGTAGGCGAGGCCGAGTTCGAGCGCATTCTGCGCCACGCCGACCGCACGGGCGGCCGTTTGAATGCGGGCCCCCTCGAAGGTCGCCATCAACTGCTTGAAGCCCTGCCCCTGTGCGCCGCCAAGCAGGTTGCCTTCCGGCACCGCGAGGCCGTCGAAGGCGAGCGTGTACTCCTTCATGCCGCGATAGCCCAGGACCTCGATCTCGCCGCCGGTGAGGCCGTCGATCGGGAAATCGTCCTCTTCCGTGCCGCGCGGCTTCTCGGCCAGCAGCATCGAGAGACCCTTGTAACCCTCGGCGTCGGGGTCGGTGCGGCACAAGACCGTCATCAGGTCGGCCCGCGCCGCGTGGGTGATCCAGGTCTTGGCCCCCGTTACCCGCCACGCCCCGTCTCGCAAGACGGCGCGAGTCGCGAGCGAGGCGAGGTCGGAGCCGGTGTTGGGCTCGGTGAAGACCGCCGTCGGCAAGATCTCGGCCGAGGCGATCTTGGGCAGGAAGATCGCCTTCTGCTCCTCGGTGCCGCCCGTGCGGATCAGTTCGCCCGCGATCTCCGAGCGGGTCGAGAGCGAGCCGACGCCGATATAGCCGCGGCTCAGTTCCTCGGTGACGACGCACATCGCCTGCTTGCCGAGGCCCAGCCCCCCGTGCTCCTCGGGCAGCGTGAGGCCGAAGACGCCCATCTCGGCCAATTCCCCGATCAAGGCGAGCGGGATCAACTCGTCGCGCCCGTGCCACCCTTGGGCGTAGGGCACCACCTTCTCGTCGGCAAAGCGGCGGAACTGCTCGCGCATCATGTCGAGCGTCTCGTCGCCGAGCGCCCAGTCGCCGTAATTGCCGTCTTGGATCAAGCCGGCGATCGCGGCGCGGCGCTTGGCCGTGTTGCCCTCGGCGATCAGCCGCGCCACGGCGGGGTCGCGGCGAAAGGCGGCGACCTCCGCCTCGCCCACGTACATGTCGGCCGGCCGGACGTACTCGACTTGGCTCATGGGTATGCCCGATGCCATCCGGGTCAGGTACTCGCCGACGCCAGAGAGCAGCACATGCTCTTCAAGGTCGCCGAACGCCCCTTCTCCGCGCAGCCGTTCGGCCCAGCCGTGCATCTCGCGCACCGCCTCGAGGTAGACCTTCAGCCACGCGAGGCCGTGCGCCGCGTGCTGCTCCACCTCCAAGCGTGCCGGGTCGATCCGCCCCTCGACGACCACCGCACCGCGCACGGCGTCCCGCGCGGCGGCGAACAGCCGCTCGGCCGCAGTGATTGCTTCAGATGCTAGCACAAGATCTGAACTATTTTCAGTAATGTGAGCTAACGACGTCGCCATTGCAGTAGACCCCTGTGTTACGCCGAACCGAAGCCAGCGAGATTTCCGCCAAACATACAAACACCTCCAAAAATTTTGTTACGGCCAGGAAATTCAATGTATCCATGCTCCACTTTAAAATCTCCATTGCAAGCGCTAAGCCTTAAATTGACTGTAGTAATAGGAAAATTTATATATTTACTGATAGAATAGTACTCTCTATGGCTCATTAGTTTTTTTGCTTGTTCATCGTTTCTACAGGTGTCAAATTTTATTTCGATGAAATCATTACCCTCATATTGAACGTGAATATAATGCCCAGAAGGCGGACAAATAACATCAATCGAGTTTTTTGTTAGCGTCCATAGATTGTCTTTCATTATAAGGCAGTCTTTACTCCATACATTAGAAAAATCTAAATTTAATAGCATATTGTTGTTTTTATCTCGATTGAACCATATAGTCGGCTTTCCCCAGAAACTAACAATTGCTCCTGGATTAACTCCAGTTGCTCCAGCAAAAACTAGCAAGTCATTTCGCAGCCAATCAAAACTGCCTTGCAGCGTTTTTTTAAAACTGCTTGTGTATTTCTTCATATTGTAGAGCTGTTCGTTTGTAAAAGCTCCTTTATCGGCTTTTTTGTGATGCTCAAGGCAAAGCGCAATCATTCCTTTAGGGCTATGTGTGTGGCCTGCTGACCAAGGCGGGTCGAAGTGGTGCCATGTTAGATATGGATTACTGCATCCCTGAACTGGGCAGCCGAACCCCACCTCCTTACGAAGTTGTTGAATAACTTCCGCAGGTGGGGTTCTACTGACCAAAAACCTAATCCTCCACCGCCTCTTCGAGCGTCCGCATACCCGGCCGCTTGGCGTTGACCAAGACGGCCATGTTGCCGGGCTTGTGCTCGTTCTTCATCATCTTGGTGTGCGCGCGCGGGATATCGTCCCAGGCGAACACCTCGCTCATGCAGGGATCGACCTGGCGGTTGAGGACGAAGTTGTTCGCCGCCGACGCCTGTTTCAAGTTGGCGAAGTGGCTGCCCTGCAATCTCTTTTGCCGCATCCATAAGTAGCGCGCGTCGACGGTGAGCTTATAGCCCGTCGTGCCGGCGCAGATGACGACCATGCCGCCGCGCTTGCACACAAAGGCCGAGACCGGGAAGGTCGAGGCGCCGGGATGCTCGAAGACGGTGTCGACGTCGTTGCCCTTGCCGGTGATCTCCCAGATCGCCTTGCCGAACGTGCGCACCTCCTTGGTCCAGGCGGTGTAGGCATCGGCGTCCATCGGGTCCGGCATCTCCCCCCAGCAGGCGAAGTCCTTGCGGTTGATCGCCCCCTTGGCGCCCAAGGAGAGGACGAAGTCGCGCTTGTCCTCCTCGGAGATGACCGCGATCGCGTTGCCGCCGCTTGCTGCGATGACCTGGATCGCCATCGAGCCCAGGCCCCCGGCCCCGCCCCAGACCAGAACGTTGTCGCCCGGCGTCAGCGTGTGCGGGCTGTGGCCGAACAGCATCCGGTACGCGGTCGCCAGCACCAGGACGTAGCAGCCGGACTCTTCCCAGGTCAGGTGCTTGGGCCGCGGCATCAATTGGCGCGATTGCACCTTGCAGAACTGGGCGAACGAGCCGTCCGAGGTCTCGTAGCCCCAGATGCGCTGCGAGGGCGAGTTCATCGGGTCGCCGCCGTTGCACTCCTCGTCGTCGCCGTCGTCCTGGTTGCAGTGGATGACGACCTCGTCGCCGACCTTCCAGCGCTTGACCTTGGCGCCCACGGCCCAGACGACCCCCGACGCGTCGGAGCCGGCGATGTGGTAGGGGCCTTTGTGCACGTCGAGCACCGAGATCGGCTTGCCGAGCGCCGCCCAGACGCCGTTGTAGTTGACGCCGGCCGCCATCACCATGACCAGCACCTCGTCGTCGGCGACGGCGGGGGTTGGCACGACCTCGACTTGCATCGCCGTGTCGGGCTCGCCGTGGCGCTCTTTCCTGATCACCCAGGCGTACATGTTCTTCGGTACGTGACCCAGGGGCGGTATCTCGCCGACTTCGTAGAGCTCCTTCGTGGGCACACGCCCCTTCAGGTCGATGATCTCCGCCGTCGCCGCCTCGGCGCCCGTCGCTGCTGACATGTTGGCCGCATCCTTGATTATTGCGCCGAACCTCGAAGAGAGAGGAGCGGCGTAGGGGTTGCCGTTTCGATAGCCCGCCTCCGCGACGAAGTCAGCCGGCTTCAAGGGGATCCCCTCGCGCCGCGCCGCTTCGAGCAGTTCTTCTTGCCGTCTCGGCGGGATCGCCCCGCGCCGCACCCAGCCGCTGACCGCGGTCTGCCAGATGCCCAGCAGCTCCGCGACGCGCTGCTGCGAGCCGAAGCGGCGGATGACGTGTTCCACCTGATGTCGAGGCATGGCTTGGCCGTCCGTGAAGCGTTTGCTGCGTTGCCGGAACGCTCGCGCACAAAAGTGTTAATGTCAACACCAAATTCGGTGAAGTCATCACCGGGTAAGCCGATAACAGTGTTAACGGGCGTGGTTTACGTGTTATAAATCTTGCTGTAGCGGTCAAATACGTTATGCTGCCGACTTGAGTGTTGGCTGTGATGCAGCAAAACGACCGGGTAGGGTGTTGACGATGACGAACGATGACGCGGTGAGGGACAAGCCCTGGCTGTTTCGCACCTATGCCGGGCACAGCTCGGCCGCGGCCTCGAACGCGCTTTACCGCACCAACCTCGCTCGCGGCCAGACGGGCCTCTCGGTCGCGTTCGACCTGCCGACCCAAACCGGCTACGACAGCGATCACCCGCTCGCCCTGGGCGAGGTCGGCAAGGTCGGCGTCCCGATCGCCTCGATCACCGACATGACGGCCCTGTTCGAGGACATCCCGCTGGAGCGGATGAACACCTCGATGACGATCAACGCGACGGCACCCTGGCTCCTGGCGCTCTACGTCGCCGTGGCCGAGGCGCAGGGCGCCGATCCCGCCAAGCTCCAGGGCACGGTGCAAAACGACCTGATCAAGGAATACCTCTCGCGCGGCACCTACATCTTCCCGCCCACGCCCTCGATGCGCCTGATCGGCGACGTCGTCGCCTACACCTACCGGACGATCCCGAAGTGGAACCCGACCAACGTCTGCTCCTACCACTTGCAGGAGGCGGGCGCGACGCCGGTGCAGGAACTGGCCTACGCGCTCGCGACGGCGACGGCCGTCTTGGACGCGATCAAGGACGGCGGGCAGGTGCCGGACGACGAGTTCCCGCAGGTCGTCGGGCGGATCAGCTTCTTCGTCAACGCCGGCCTGCGCTTCGTCACCGAGCTTTGCAAGATGCGCGCCTTTTGCGAACTGTGGGACGCGATCTGCCTTGAACGCTACGGGGTCGAGGACGCGAAGCTGCGGCGCTTTCGCTACGGCGTCCAGGTCAACTCCCTGGGCCTGACCGAGCAGCAGCCGGAGAACAACGTCTATCGTATCCTGCTCGAAACGCTCGCCGTGACGCTCTCGAAGAACGCCCGCGCGCGCGCCGTGCAACTGCCGGCCTGGAACGAGGCGCTGGGCCTGCCGCGCCCCTGGGACCAGCAATGGTCCTTGCGCATGCAGCAGATCCTCGCCTTCGAGACCGACCTCTTGGCCTATCCCGACATCTTCGACGGCTCGAAGGTGATCGAGGCCAAGGTCGAGGGCCTCAAGGCCGAGGCGCGGGCCGAACTGGAGCGGATCGACGCGATGGGCGGCGCCGTCGAGGCGGTTGAGGCCGGCTACATGAAGAGCCGCCTCGTCGAGAGCGCTTCGGCCCGCATCGCCGCGATCGCGTCCGGGGCGCAGAAGGTGGTCGGGGTCAACTGCTACACCGAGACGGCGCCCTCGCCGCTGACGACCGGGGCCGACGCCGGCTTCATGCGGGTCGATCCGAAGGCCGAGGCCGAGCAGGTCGGGCGGCTGAGGGCGCACCGGGACGCGCGCGACGGGGCGGCGGTGCGGGCGGCGATCGACGAACTGCGCGCGGCGGCGCAGGAGGGCCGCAACGTCATGCCGGCCTCGATCGCGTGCGCGCACGCCGGGGTCACGACCGGCGAGTGGGCCGGCACGCTGCGCGAGGTCTTCGGCGAGTATCGGGCACCCACCGGGGTGAGCGGTGCTGCTACCGGCGGCACCGACGTTCTGGCGCCGGTGCGCGAGCGGGTCGAGGCCGTCAGCGCCAAGCTCGGCCGGCGGGTCAAGATCCTGGTCGGCAAGCCTGGGCTCGACGGGCACTCGAACGGGGCCGAGCAGATCGCGGTCGCGGCGCGCGACAGCGGCATGGAGGTCGTCTACGAGGGCATCCGCCTGACCCCGGCGAAGATCGTCAACGCGGCCCTCGAAGAGGGCGTCCACGTCGTCGGCCTGTCGATCCTCTCCGGCTCGCACCTGCCGCTCGTCAAGGACGTCCTGGAGCGGATGCGAACCGCCGGCATCGGCGACGTGCCGCTGGTCGTCGGCGGCATCATCCCGATCGAGGACGAGCGCGCGCTGCTGGCGTCGGGCGTCGCCCGCGTCTACACGCCCAAGGACTACGCGATATCCAGCATCATGGCCGACATCGTCGAGGTGGTGACGGCGGGGGCGGCGAAGGCGGCCTGATCTGGCACCGTTCGGCCGGTCGTGCCGATTTGGTGAGAGACGTTCACCGTCGTTGGCCGTTGTTGGGATTACGAACCCGCGATCCGGAGACGTTTCATGCGCCGTATCCCCCTCGCCCTCGCCGCCCTCCTGCTCCTCGCCGCCTGCGCCGACGACCCTATCCCCGAACCCGGCGAGGCGACGATGGGGCCGGCGCCGATCAATCCCGGCGATGCCCCGGGCAACGTTCCAGGCCCCGTCGTCGCGCCCGAGGTCGATTCGAGCACCGAGCAACCGGGCGACCTGGTCGATCCCGCCCCGGTGCCAGGCGTCGCGTTTTAGGGATGGGGTAGGATCGAAGTCGTCCCTCGATTTGCCTCGCCGCCGCCCTATGGTTGCCGGAACGGACATCCCGCCGCGATCGACCAGAGGAGCGTTCCATGCCGCGCCGTCCCGTCCTCGTTGTGCTGTCGTCGCTGCTCGCTTGGCTGCCCCACGGCGCGGGCGCGGCCGAGGCACCGGTCGACGTCGAGCTGGTGCTCGCGGTCGACGTGTCGCGTTCGATGGACCGCGACGAGCAGGTGCTGCAACGCGACGGTTACGTCGCGGCTTTGCGCGACCCGGAGGTGCTGAACGCGATCCGCTCGGGCTTCGTCGGCCGGATCGCACTCACCTACGTCGAGTGGGGCGGCCGCCACGAGCAGCGCGTCGTCGTGCCGTGGCGGTCAATCGAGGGTGCCGCCGAGATCGAGGCGTTCGCGGCGACGCTCGAAGGCTCGCGCGCCGAACGGCGGCGCTACACCTCGATCTCGGGGGGCCTCGCCTACGCCGCCGGGCTGTTCGAGGCTAACGGCTTCGAGGGTACGCGGCGTGTAGTCGACGTCTCGGGCGACGGGCCGAACAACACCGGCCCGCCCGTGACACTGCTGCGCGACACACTGGTCGCCGACGGGATCGTCATCAACGGTCTGCCCTTGATGCTCCGCCCCTACTCATCGGGGGTGAACAACGTCCTGCTCGACCTCGAAGCCTACTACGAGGACTGCGTCATCGGCGGCCCCGGCAGCTTCCTCGTCCCGGTCGAGGACATGGCCGGGCTCAAGGACGCGATCCGGCGCAAGCTAATCCTCGAAATCGCCGACGGCGCCCCCGCCGCGCGGCTGCACTACGCAGCGGCAGGCGTGACCGACTGCCTGATCGGCGAAAAGACGCGGCCGAGCTGGATGACGGAGCCTTGAACGCTTGCGCGTGCGCTGCCGCGTTTTTTGCCAGTGTTAACGCAGGAGGTTGGCCCCGACGCCGAGGGCCAATCTCCAGCGACAAGTAGTAAAAAAGAGAAATAGAAGCCCGCGCGGCGAGCGCACGCGCAAGCGTTCAACAATCGGCCGCTACCTCGTGCAGCACGGCGTGGCGACGCACAAGCTCATCGAGGTTGAAAGAGTAGCCGCCGCCGAGGACGCAGGCGAGCGGCACGCCGGCGTCGCGGCAGGTCTCGATCACCAGCGCCTCGCGCGCGGCGAGGCCCGCATCCGAGAGGTCGAGCCGCCCGAGCCGGTCGCGGACGTGCGGATCGACGCCGGCGTTGTAGAAGACGAGGTCGGGCCGGTGCTGGACCAAGAGGTCGGGCAGGATGCTCGCGGCGGCAAGGTAGGTCGCGTCGCCGGCGCCCGGGTCGAGCGCGATGTCGAGCGAGCTTTGCGCCTTGCGCACCGGGAAGTTGGTCCGGCAGTGCAGTGAGACGGTGACGATGTCGGGATCGTCGGCCGTGATCGCCGCCGTGCCGTCGCCCTGATGCACGTCGAGGTCGAAGACCAGCACCCGGCGGACCGTCCCCTCGCGCAGAAGGAGGCGGGCCGCGACCGCGACGTCGTTGAACAGGCAAAAGCCGGCGCCGAAGCCGGCGTGCGCGTGGTGGCTGCCGCCAGCCATGTTGCACGCCATCCCCTCCTCGATCGCAAGCCGGGCGGCGAGCACTGTGCCGGCGACGGCGCAGCGGCCGCGTAAGATCAGCCCGTCGGTGAGCGGCAGGCCCAAGCGCCGCTCCTCGGCCGGCGTCAGGCGCCGGTCCAGGACGGCGCTGACGTAGCCCGTGTCGTGCGCCAGTTCGAGCCAGCCGCGCGGCGCCGGCTCGGCGGTGAACACCCGCTCCTCCGGCGCGAGGCTATGCGCCTTAAGGTGCAAGAACAAGGCGCCGAACTTCGGCATCGGAAAGCGGTGCCCAGGCGGCAAAGGCGCAACGTAGGCGGGGTGGAAGACGATGGCTGGGCGCATGGCGCTTCGCGGCGCTAGGCGCGCGGCCTTTCTTCTTCTTTTTTTACAACTTGTTCCCGGACTGGCCCCAGCGCCGAGGGCCAGCCTCGAACAAAAGATAAAAAAGAAAAGGGAAAAGCCCCGCGCAGCGGACGCGAAGCGTTCAAGGCACCGCCTCCTGGCCGTCCAACGTCAAGAGCGGCAGATAGAGGTCCGGGCGGCGGTCGCGGAACAGGCCCCAGGCGGCGCGGCGGGCGGCCAGCGCGTCGAGGTCGAAGCGTTGCGTCACGACGGCCTCGCCCTCGCGGTCGGCCTCAACCAGCTTCGCCCCGGTCTCGTCGGCGATGAACGAGCTGCCGTAGAAGGTGAGGCTGCAACTTTCGCCGTCTTCGGTGCCGATGCGGTTGCTCGCGACCAAGGGCACCATGTTGGCGGCGGCGTGGCCTTGCATCGTGCGCTGCCAGTGGCCGCAACTGTCGAGCGAGGGGTCGTGCGGCTCGGAGCCGATCGCGGTCGGGTAGAACAGGATCTCCGCGCCCATGATCACCATCGCCCGCGCGGCCTCGGGGAACCACTGGTCCCAGCAGACGCCGACCCCGATCGTGCCAAAGCGCGTCGTCCAGGCGCGAAAGCCGGAATCGCCCGGCGTGAAGTAGAACTTCTCCTGGTAGCCGGGGCCGTCGGGGATGTGGCTCTTGCGGTAGAGGCCCAAGACCTCGCCGGTCGCGTCGACGACGACGAGCGAGTTGAAGTAGGCGTTGTTGGCGCGCTCGAAGAAGCTGACCGGGATGACGACGTTCAGTTCGCTCGCGAGCCGGCTCATGCGGGCGATGATCGGGTTGCCGCGCACGGGCGCGGCCAGGGCGAAGTGCGCCGCCGACTGGTCCTTGCAAAAGTAGGGGCCGGCGAACAGCTCTTGCAGCAAGACGATGTTGGCGCCCTGGCCGTGCGCCCGGCGCACGAGGCGTTCGGCCGTCGCCATGTTCGCGTCGAGCGAGGGGTCGCAGGTCATCTGGGTCGCGGCGACCGTCACTTCGCGCATCGCTCTCCTCCTCGCGCTCCCGTGCATTCCAAGAGGCTTCGGATAGCCGTCTATCGCCTCGACCTCAAGGCTTGGTTCCGGGTTTGGCGACGAAGGGCTTGAGCCTCAGCCGGGTACGGTGGTCCTGAGCGGCCCGGCCGTCGGCGTCGCGGCCGTGAAAATAGTCTTTTTGCCAGCCCTTCTTCGCCGCCTCGCTCGCGGGCCGCTTCAAGTCGGCGTTGAACGTGTTGCGGTCCTTGGACCAGGCGCGAAAGCGCCGCTCCAGGTCGGGGTCGTCCGTGATCGGCCGGACCTCGGGCTCGACCGCCTCCAGCGCCTTGAGGTCGATCGGCATGAGCAAGCAGAATGGCTCGTCCTCCTCGAAGCGGACGACGGCGTTGGGCCGGGTGAAGCGCCAGTTCATCGTGAAGGTGTAGGGCGCCCAGTCGGTCTCGACGACGCCCGAGAGCGGCGCGATGCCGTCTTTCGGCCGGTTGACCGGGCCGGTCGCGAACAGGTTGACGCCGGGCGCGGTCTTGAACAGGCCGTGCAGGTGAAAGGTGAGGACGCCGCTGCCGAAGTGGCTGATCGGCAGCCCTTGGCGGCGGGGTGCCGCGATCCGGATCGCGTCGACGCCGGTCTCGCCCGTCCACCACGCCTCGAACGCGGTCTCGCACAAGACCTCCCAGCCGCAGGCGTTGGCGATGTTGAGCGGCAGGCAGCGGTAGGCGAAGCCCTGCGGCGTCGCTTGCATCCAGTCGCGCTCCAGGGGTGCTGGGCGGATCTTCGCCTCGCGCTCGTTGACGCGGTAGTAGACGAACTTCGTCACGAACTTCGGACCTTCGCTAGAAACGAACGCCAACCCCGCCGCCGGCGGCGCGATCCGGGGTGCTGCGGGCGGGCGTGACGGCCGTTCGCCGCGCGGGGCTTGGAGCCTTGAACTGGTACGACGCCGGCCGCGCGGATACCCTTCTAGGCTTCGAGCGCGTCGATGGGGCGCAGCAGGCGCCTCTCGATCCAAGCGGTCGTGCGGCGGCCGGCGGCAGCGATCGAACCGACTGTTTACATCCCCCGCTTCGCTCGGCGCGCGAGAATGACGGCTTGATTAGGAATGTTCTCCAAAGCCTGCCGGCCTCACCCCGGCCACGACGTGATCCGATGAGACGCGAAAGGGCTTGATCGGTTACACCCGGCACCGCACTAGGGGGTCAAAGCCACGGCGCCAGGAAACAGCGGCCCCAAGTCGAGGAGAGTTGGCATGAGTGTCTACGACGTGAACGGCAAGCCCGACGTGAAGGACGACCGTTCGACGACCGGGGCGAAGGACGGGCCGGCGACGGACGATGCGCGCGGCGAACGGCCGGGGCAGGAGGCCCCGCCGACGAACATCCTGGCCGGTGCCCGCCCCTGGATCGCCGGCGGGGCGTTGGCCCTCTTGGCGCTCGTCGGCCTGTTCATCACCAGCCGCTCGCACAACGGCCCCGAGATCGGTTTCGGCGCCCTGCTCGCCGTCATCGGCGTCGGCGGCATCTTCTGGATGGTCGGCAAGGCGACGGCGCACGATTAAGGCGCTTTGGGCGTCCACTTTAACAAAAACGGCAGATCGGTCCTCGCCGCGTCGGTCGGTGCGGTTGACAGCAACAACGGCTCTGTCAGCATTGCTTTGATCGAGCCGCCGCGTGGAAGGAGCCCGTCTTGGCCACCGCCCTGATCGCCGAATGCACCGCCGCCCTCGATGCGCTTCGCGCCGAGGGGCTGGAGAAGGTCGAGCGCGCCATCGCCTCGCCGCAAGGGGCGCGCATCCGCTTGGCCGACGGCGGCGAGGCGTTGAACCTGTGCGCCAACAACTATCTCGGCCTCGCCGACCACCCGGCCCTGATCGAGGCGGCGCGGCACGCCCTCGACAGCCACGGGCTCGGCATGGCCTCGGTGCGCTTCATCTGCGGCACCTCGGACCTGCACCGCGATCTCGAAACCAAGCTGGCATCCTACCTCGGCACCGCCGACGCGATCTTGTTCCCGTCCTGCTTCGACGCCAACGGCGGCCTGTTCGAAGTCTTGACGACCGAGGCCGACGCGGTCGTCTCGGACGCCTTGAACCACGCCTCGATCATCGACGGCATTCGTCTGTCCAAGGCGCGCCGCTACCGCTACGCCAACAACGATCCGGCCGATTTGGAGCGCCGCCTGATCGAGGCGAAGGACGCGCGCCACCGGCTGATCGTCACCGACGGCGTGTTCTCGATGGACGGCATCGTCGCCGACCTGCCGGCGCTGGTCGACGCCGCCGAGCGCCACGGGGCACTCCTCGTCGTCGACGACTGCCACGCCACCGGCTTCATGGGGTCGGACGGCTCGGGCACCCCGGCGCACTTCGACCTCAAGGGCCGCGTGCACGTGCTCACTGGCACGTTCGGCAAGGCGCTCGGCGGCGCGTCCGGCGGCTACGTCGCCGGGCCGGCACCGATCGTCGAACTCCTGCGCCAGCGCGCCCGGCCCTATTTGTTCTCGAACGCGATCCCGCCGCCGGTGGTGGCGGCGTCCTTGACCGCCCTCGACATCGTCGCGGGCGACGAGGGCGAGAGGCTGCGGCGGCGCTTGTGGGGCAACACCGAGCGGTTCCGCAAGGGTCTGTCGGAGGCGGGCTTCGACCTCGTCCCAGGCGCGCACCCGATCATCCCGGTCATGGTCGGCGACGCGAAGAAGGCCGGCGCGCTGGCCGCGGCACTGACGGAAAAAGGCGTCTACGTCACCGCGTTCTCCTACCCGGTCGTGCCCAAGGGCAAGGCGCGCATCCGCACGCAGATGTCGGCGGCACTGGACGAGGACGACGTCGGGCGGGCGATCGAGGCCTTCGTCGAGGCCGGGCGCGCGACGGGGCTGATCGGATGATGCGGGTTCGCGACGACGGTGTCTTGCCACCCTGGACCCCGCAGCAAGTGCGGGGCGACAACGTGAAGTTCGAGCTTTCCTCCTGTCATCCCCGACTCGATCGGGGCTCCAGGGTGGCAGAGCGACACTGCCCACGACGGGACACCGCATGAAAACCCTCGTCAAGGCCAAGCCCGAACCCGGCATCTGGCAGGAAGAGCGGCCCGTGCCGACGATCGGCGACGACGACGTCCTGATCCGCGTCACCCACGCCGCGATCTGCGGCACCGACATGCACATCTACAAGTGGGACGACTGGGCGGCGGCGACCGTGCCGGTGCCGCTGGTCTTGGGCCACGAATATGTCGGCGTCGTCGAGGCGGTCGGCCGTGACGTCGAGAACGTCGAGGTCGGCGAGCGCGTCTCGGGCGAGGGTCACCTCGTCTGCGGCCGCTGCCGCAACTGTCGCGCCGGCCGCGAGCACCTGTGCCGCAACACCAAGGGCGTCGGCATCCACCGCCCCGGCGCGTTCGCCGACTACCTCGCCATCCCGGCGCACAACGTCTACCCGATCCCCGAGGGCATCCCGAACGAGGTCGCGGCGATCCTCGACCCCCTGGGCAACGCGGTCCACACGGCGCTCTCGTTCGACCTGGTCGGCGAGGACGTCTTGATCACCGGCGCCGGGCCGATCGGCCTGATGGCGGCCGCCGTCGCCCGCCACGTCGGTGCCCGGCACGTCGTCGTCACCGACGTCAACCCCGGCCGCTTGGCATTGGCCGAGCGGATGGGGGCGACGCGCACGGTGCGGGCGGACAAGGAACCCTTGGCCGAGGTCATGGCCGACCTCGACATGCACGAGGGCTTCGACGTCGGCCTGGAGATGTCGGGGGCACCCCAGGCGCTCGCCGACGTCGTGGGCGCCATGAACCACGGCGGCAAGCTGGCCCTCCTCGGCATCCCCTCCAAGCCGGTCGCGATCGACTGGAACCACGTCATCTTCAAGGGTCTCGTCATCAAGGGGGTCTACGGCCGCGAGATGTTCGAGACGTGGTACAAGACGCTCGCCATGCTGCAAGGCGGGCTCGACGTCACCCCCGTCATCACCCACCGCCTCCCCTTCGAGGATTTCCAGGCCGGCTTCGAGGCGATGGGGGCGGGCGAGGCGTGCAAGGTGGTGCTGGAGGTGGCGGCGTGAGCACGTTCGAGAGCGGCCGCGAGTTTCTCGAAGATCTGCTGCGCCGGATGGGCAAGGGCGAGATTCAACTACCCGACTTTCAGCGCGGCTGGGTCTGGGACGACGACCATATCAAGAGCGTGATCGCCAGCGTCGCGCGTGCCTTCCCGATTGGGGCCGTGATGCTGCTGGAAACAGGGGGCGAAATCCGCTTTCAGCCCCGACTGGTCGAGGGCATCACGCTGAACAAAAGTGTTGAACCGCGCCTGCTGATCCTGGACGGGCAGCAGCGACTCACCTCGCTCTACCAAGCAACCTTGCTCGATAAGGTGGTTGAAACGGTTGATGCACGCCGCCGGCGGCTCAAGCGTTGGTACTATATCGACATGCAGGCTGCCGTATCCCGCCCGCAAGACCTAGAAGAGGCAGTTCGCAGCCTGCCCGATGACCGACGAATTAAGAATTTTCGCGGCGAAGTAGTCGAGGACTACGGAAGTACGGGGCTTGAGTGCAAAGGCTGTCTCTTCCCGCTTCACGCCGTGTTCGATTCGACGGCTTGGCGCCATGCGTTCAATCAAGTTTGGGGCCATGACACGAACATGATCCAGCTCTTCGATCGCTTCGAACGAGACATTTTGAGCACCTTCAAGCGTTACCAAGTGCCGACGATCACCTTGCGGCGCGAGACGCCGAAGGAAGCCGTCTGTCAAGTCTTCGAGAAGGTCAACACGGGCGGCGTCTCCTTGAACGCCTTCGAGTTGCTCACGGCGACGTTCGCCGCTGACGGCTTCAACCTGCGCGACGATTGGTACGGCGATCCTGCGAACGCGAAGGCAGGACGTCGGCAACGTCTAGCCCGGCATGGCGTGTTGCAAGGGTTGGAAACAACCGACTTTTTACAGACGATCTGCCTATTGCACACCTTTGACCAGCGCCGGCGGGATATCGAGGTCGGCCGCCGGCCGGAGGATGCAACGGGCGTCAGTTGCAAGCGCGCCACCATCTTGGACCTGCCCTTGAATGCCTACAAGCGGGTCGCCGACGAGGCTGAAAAAGGCTTTACCCGCGCCGCACGCTTCTTGCATCAGCAAAAGTTCTTCGTCGCCCGCGACCTTCCTTACCGGACGCAACTGGTTCCACTTGCCGCGATTTTCGCGCGTCTGGGCGAACGCTGGGACGAGGACGGCATCCGACGGCGGGTGGCGCGGTGGTATTGGTGCGGGGTGCTGGGCGAACTCTACGGTAGCGCAGTCGAGACTCGTTTTGCCCGCGACCTGCCGGAAACACTCGCATGGGTTACTCAAGGAGCCGCCGAGCCTAGTACGGTGCAAGAGGCAAACTTTGCGCCGAGTCGCTTGCAAACCCTGCGCACGCGCAACAGCGCGGCGTACAAGGGCGTACATGCGCTGCTCATCCGCGATGGCTGCCTCGACTTTCGCACCGGCGAGCGCATTGAGGAAGCAACCGATTTTCAAGAGCAAATCGACATCCATCACATCTTCCCACGCCGCTGGTGCGAAGCGATGAACATTCCTCCTTCAATCTACAATGCGATTTTGAACAAGACTGCCATAGCACGTAAAACCAACCAGATCATCGGCGGCAGACCACCATCGGAATATCTGGAAAGGTTACAGTCGAGTGCCGGCATTTCACTCGACCGTATGGACGTAATTTTGCAAAGCCATCGAATTGAGCCAGCCCAACTTCGCGCCGACGCTTTCGAACCCTTTTATGCGGCCCGGCGTACGGCCTTGCTAGGGTGCATCACCGAGGCGATGGGCAAGACCCCGACCGACGAAGTCGAAGAAGCCGTCTTCGAGGATCAGGATTTAGAGGACGAGGCCGCGTGAGCGAGGGCGGCGGCAGGCGCAACCGGCGCGAGCGGCGGACGGTCGGCGCGATCGCGCAGCGGCCGTTCAAGCAGCCGCGGCTGCGCTTTGCCCCCGTCGAGGCCGTCTCGGCCGACCAATTGGAGACGATCCACCGGGCGAGCCTGAGGATCCTCGCCGAGATCGGCATGGACGTGATGCATGAGGAGGCGCGCGAGATGCTGCGCGCCGCCGGGGCCGAGGTCACGAACGAGCGCGTCCGCCTCGACCCGGCCCTGGTCGAGAGCTTCGTCGGCAAGGCGCCGGCCTCGTTCACGCTGCACAGCCGCAACCCCGCCCACGACCTTATCATCGGCGACGGCTACTTCACCTTCAGCGCAGTGGCCTCGGCGCCCAACGTCGCCGACCGCGCCCGCGGCCGCCGGTCAGGCAATTTCGAGGATTTTTGCAGCCTGCTGCGCCTCGGGCAGAGCCTGAACGCGATCCACACGGTCGGCGGCTATCCTGTCGAGCCGATCGACCTGCACGCCTCGATCCGCCACCTGGACGCGGTCCACGCCCTCCTCACCCTGACCGACAAGGCGATCAGCGTCTACAGCCTCGGCCAGGAGCGCAACCGCGACGGCATCGAGATGGCGCGCATCGCCCGCGGCGTCGACGACGCGATGCTGGAACGCGAGCCGTCCTGCTTCACGATCATCAACACCAACTCGCCCTTGAAGCTCGATACGCCGATGACGCAGGGCATCCTGGAGATGGCGCGGAAGAACCAGATCACCGTCGTCACCCCCTTCACGCTCGCCGGGGCCATGGCGCCGATCTCGCTCGCCGGCGCGGTCGCCCAGCAGAACGCCGAGGCGCTGATGGGCCTCGCCGTCTGCCAGTCGGCGCGGCCGGGGGCACCCTTCGTCTACGGCGCCTTCACCTCGAACGTCGACATGCGCTCCGGCGCGCCCGCATTCGGCACGCCCGAATACATGAAGACGGCGCTGATCGGCGGACAGTTGGCCCGGCGCTACGACCTTCCCTACCGCACCTCGGGCGTCAACGCCGCCAATACGGTGGACGCGCAGGCGGCCTACGAGAGCGTCTTCTCCTTGTGGGGCGTCGTCATGGGCGGCGGCAACCTCGTCAAGCACGCGGCCGGCTGGATGGAAGGCGGCCTTCAGGCCAGCTTCGAGAAGATGGTTCTGGACGCCGATCTCTTGCAGATGGTGAGCGCCTTTCTCGACCCGATCGACGTCGGCGAGGCCGAACTCGGCCTGGACGCGATCCGCGAGGTCGGCCCCGGCGGGCACTTCTTCGGCGCCTTGCACACGCAAGAGCGCTACGAGCACGCCTTTTACGCCCCGATGATCTCGGACTGGCGCAACTACCAAGCCTGGGCCGCGGCGGGATCGCCCGATGCCTACGTCGCCGCCGAGAAGGTCAAGGACACGCTGCTCGCGACGTATGAGGAGCCGCCGCTCGACCCGGCCGTGCGCGAGGAACTCGACGCCTACGTCGCCAAGCGCAAGGAAGAGGGCGGCGCGCCGACGGATTTTTGAGCACGCTTCGCGTCCGCTGCGCGGGGCTTTTTTCTTTTTTGCTAGTTTGGCCGGGGCTGGCTTCGGCGCTGGGGCCAGTTCGGGTACAAAGCGATAAAAAGAAAAGAGAGAAGGCCCCGCGCCAGCGGACGCGAAGCGTTCTCTTGAAGGGCATAGGCATGGCACTCACGATCGACGATCCCAAAATCGACCGGATGGCGGAAGAACTGGCGCAACGCGAGGGCGTGAGCGTGGCCGACGCCGTGAGGGCGGCGCTCGCAGCGCGGTTGGGATCGAGTGCCGAGGGCAAGCCCAAGCCGGTCGACCTCGATGCCGTTCGCGAGATTGCACGGCGTTACGCAGCGCTGATCTACGACGATCACACCGACGACGAGATCCTGGGCTACGACGAGAACGGTGCATTTCGCTGATGGTGATCGATTCCTCGGCCGTCATCGCCATTCTGCGCTACGAGCCTGAAATGGAGGCGTTCATTCGCCTCATAGCACAGGCCGACATCAAGCTGTTTTCAGCAATTTCCGTTCTTGAGTGCCATCTGGTGTCTTTCGCTGAGCGAAAGCAACAAGGCAGTCAGGAACTTGATCGTTTTCTCGATGAGACGTCGCTAGACATCATTCCCTTCGATAGACCGCAACTCGTCGCGGCACGCGAAGCCTTCGTCCGCTTGGGCAAGGGCCACCACCCGGCCGGCTTGAATTTCGGCGATTGCTGCTCTTCCGCCCTTGCCAGGGTTCGTGGCCTGCCGCTGCTCTACAAGGGCGACGACTTCGCTCGAACGGACATCGTTTCGGCGGCGTCGGCAAGCTAGGGGATCGACGTGTCACAGACCGCCCTCTCCTTCCACAACCCTTACCGCCACGGCTTCGCCCGCGTCGGGGCCTGCACCATCGCCTGCACCATCGCCGATCCTGCCACGAACGCCGAAGCCGTGCTGGAGCGGGCGAAGGCGGGCGACGCCGCCGGTGCCGCGCTGCTCGTCTTTCCCGAACTCTGCCTGTCGGGCTACGCGATCGACGACCTGCTGTTGCAGGACCCGCTGCTCGACGCTGTCGAGGCCGCCGCCGCCGACCTCGTCCGGCGCTCGGCCGGGCTGAAGCCGCTCCTCCTCGTCGGCGCCCCGGTCCGCTGCGGCAACCGGGTCTACAACGCGGCGCTGGCGATTCGGGGCGGGCGTCTCCTGGGCGTCGTGCCGAAGGTGCATCTGCCCAACTACCGCGAGTTCTACGAGCGGCGCCACTTCGCCTCGGGTGCGGGCACCGACGGCGGCGCGGTCCGCCTCGGCGGCCATGATGTCCCCTTCGGCCCCGACCTCCTCTTCGAGGCCGGTGACCTGACGGGCTTCATCGTCCACGCCGAAATCTGCGAGGACGTCTGGATTCCCGTGCCGCCCTCGTCGAAGGCGGCGCTGGCGGGGGCCACCGTGCTCGCCAACCTCTCGGCCAGCAACATCACCATCGGCAAGGCCGACACCCGCCACGCCTTGTGCCGCTCGCAGTCGATGCGCTGCTTGAGCGCCTACCTCTACGCCGCGGCGGGTGCCGGCGAGTCGACCACCGACCTCGCCTGGGACGGGCAGGCCGCGATCTACGAGAACGGCGACCTCTTGGCCGAGAGCGGGCGCTTTTCCGACGGGCCGCAAACCGCGCTCGCCGACGTCGACCTCGACCTCATCCGCCAGGAACGCGCACGGATGGGCACCTTCGACGACAACGCCCGTGCCGTCGCCCCCCTCGCCTTCCGCCGCGTCGGCTTCGTCCTCGATCCGCCAGCGCAGGACCTCGACCTGATCCGCCCCTTGCGCCGCTTCCCCTTCGTGCCCGACGACCCGGAGCGCCTGGCACAGGACTGCTTCGAGGCCTACAGCATCCAGGTCTCCGGCCTGGAGCAGCGGCTCAGGGCGATCGGGTCGAAATCGCTCGTCATCGGCGTCTCGGGCGGGCTCGACTCGACGCACGCGCTCATCGTCGCCGCCAAGGCGTTCGACCGGCTCGGCCTGGAGCGCGCCGGCATCCGCGCCTACACCCTGCCGGGCTTCGCCACCTCGGACGCGACCAAGGCCAACGCCTGGGCCTTGATGCGAGCCCTCGGCGTCAAGCCTGAGGAGATCGACATCCGCCCGGCGGCGCGGCAGATGCTGACCGACATGGGCCACCCGTTCGCCAAGGGCGAGCCGCTGCACGACGTCACCTTCGAGAACGTCCAGGCGGGCCTGCGCACCGACTACCTCTTTCGCCTCGCCAACCAACACGGCGGCATCGTGCTCGGCACCGGCGACCTCTCCGAGCTTGCCTTGGGCTGGTGCACCTACGGCGTCGGCGATCAGATGTCGCACTACAACGTCAATTCGGGTGTGCCCAAGACGCTGATCCAACACCTGATCCGCTGGGTGATCGCGTCCGGCCAGTTCGACGCCGCCGTCAACCGGACGCTGGGCGCCATCCTCAAGACCGAGATCACCCCCGAACTGGTGCCGGTCGGCGAGGGCGAGACGCCGCAGAGCACGCAGGCCAAGATCGGTCCCTACGAGCTGCAGGACTTCAACCTGTTCTACACGCTGCGCCACGGCTTTCGCCCGTCCAAGATCGCCTACCTCGCCCTCAACGCCTGGGGCGACCTCGGGCGCGGCGACGTGGCCCCCCGGCCACCCCGACGACGAGCGCCGCGCCTACGACCTTCCCGCCATCGTACGCTGGCTCGACCTGTTCCTCAAGCGCTTCTTCGGCTTCGCCCAGTTCAAGCGCTCGGCGATGCCCAACGGCCCCAAGGTCAGCGCCGGCGGCTCCCTCTCCCCGCGCGGCGACTGGCGCGCGCCCTCGGACGGGAACGCGAGGGTGTGGCAGGAGGAACTGCGGGCGAACGTGCCGGGGGAGTGAACGCTTCGCGTGCGCTCGCCGCGCGGGCTTTCTCTTTTCTTTTTGCTAGTTGTTCGAGGCTGGCCCTCGGCCTTGGGGCCAGTCTCCTATGTTAACACTGGCAAAAAGAAAGAAGAAAAGTCCGGCGCAGCCGACGCGAAGCGTTCTACCCCATCGTCGGCATGATGAACTCTGCGCCTGCCTTGATCCCCGTCGGCCAGCGCGACGTCACGGCCTTTTGCTTGGTGTAGAAGCGCACGCCCTCGGGGCCGTGCATGTGTTGGTCGCCGAACAGCGAGCGCTTCCAGCCGCCGAAGCTGTGGAAGGCCATCGGCACCGGGATCGGCACGTTGACGCCGACCATGCCGACGTTGACGGCGTTGGTGAAGCTGCGCGCGGCGTCGCCGTCGCGGGTGAAGATCGCGACGCCGTTGCCGTACTCGTGCCGGTTGACGATGTCGAGCGCCGCCTTGTAGTCGGGCCGGCGCACGACGGACAGCACGGGGCCGAAGATCTCTTCCTTGTAGATGCGCATTTCCGGCGTCACCTCGTCGAACAGGCAGCCGCCGATGAAGTGGCCGTTCTCGTAGCCCTGCATCTTGAAGTCGCGGCCGTCGACGACGAGTGACGCCCCCTCCTCGATGCCCAAGTTCACGTAGCCCTTGACCTTCTCCAGGTGCTCTCTCGTCACGAGCGGCCCCATCTCGACGCCGTTCTCGCTGCCGGGGCCGATCTTGAGGCCGCGCACGCGGGGTGCGAGGCGCTCGATCAAGGCGTCCGCCGTCTTGTCGCCGACGGGCACCGCGACCGAGATCGCCATGCAGCGCTCGCCGGCCGAGCCGTAGGCCGCACCCATGAGCGCGTCCGCCGCCATGTCGAGGTCGGCGTCGGGCATGACGACCATGTGGTTCTTGGCCCCGCCCAGGGCCTGCACGCGTTTGCCGTGCGCCGTGCCGGTCTGGTAGATGTACTCCGCGATCGGCGTCGAGCCGACGAAGCTCACCGCCGCGATGTCGGGGTGCGCCAGGATCGCGTCCACGGCCGGCTTGCCGCCGAGCACGCAGTGCACGATCCCCTCGGGCACGCCCGCCTCGTGCATCAATTCGACGACGCGGATCGCCGCCGAGGGGTCCTTCTCCGAGGGCTTGAGGATGAAGGCGTTGCCGCAGGCGAGCGCCACCGGCGCCATCCACAACGGCACCATGACCGGGAAGTTGAACGGCGTGATGCCAGCACAGACCCCGACCGGCTGACGAAACGAGAGCAGGTCGACGCCCGTGCCGACGTTCTGGTTGAACTCGCCCTTCAACAATTGCGGGATGCCGCAGGCGAACTCGACCACCTCGATGCCGCGCGTCACCTCGCCCTTGGCGTCGTCGAGCGTCTTGCCGTGCTCGGCCGTGATGAGCGCCGCCAATTCGTCGCGGTGCTCCTCCAAGAGTTCCTTCAAGCGGAACATGACGCGGGCCCGGCGGACGATCGCCATCGACGCCCAGGCGTCGAGCGCATCCTTGGCGGCGTCCACGGCGCGGTCGATCTCGTCCGCCCCGCCCATCATCACGCGCCCGCTCTCCTCGCCGGTCGCCGGGTCGAACGCGGGCGCCGTCGGCCCGTCGACCCAGACCCGCTCGCCGTCGATCAGGTGGCCGATGTTCTGCATGGAATGCCCTCCCACGGGTCCGGGTACGCACCCGGACGATTGCTCGTTGCTCGCGTTCGAACGCACTTGCCTCAAGCCGCCACGGTTCGCAAGCGGTGGGTGGAACCGTCGCACAACCGGCTCTCGACCGCATTGAGCGACGAAACGCCCGCCAAGCCGTCGCGCACGCTACGTATCGAGGTGGTTTTCGGCAACGAGGCCGCAAGAGGATCCTCGCGGCTTTCTCGTTGCGCGGTGCAAAGAAGGGGCCCGGCGGCGACGTTTAAGGCGGGCGTGCGCCGCGGGCGAACGCGATTTCAGCGGTAGACGATGTCGACGTTGCGAAAGGCATCGGCCGCGTGATCTTCTTGAAACGCCGCGTGATCGCGGCGCACCCGCTCGGCCGCCTCGTCGGCGAAGCGGACGATGTCCTCGACGAACAGATCGGCAGGTTTGATCGCCTCGACGATCTTGGGCTCGACGTCGTGATCCAGCCCGCCGGCCTCGTCGCCCAGCGCGTGGACGTGGCCGAGCGTGCGGCCACAGATCTTCGCGTAGGTCTTCCACTCGCGCTTGGACAGGTCGTCGAGGTCGATGTCGTCGCGAAACGGCGCCCGCTCGCGCGACATGAAGCTCTTGCCCTCGAACTCGACGCAGCCGTAGAACAGGTCGCCGCGGACGAGCTGCGTCGCCTGGGCGTGAACGATCCGCTCGCCCTGGTGGCCTGAGAAGAATTCCGAGGGCGGCACGAGGCCGGCGAGCGCCGTGGCACGGGCCCGCTTGAACTCGATGATCAGATCGTCGGTGCCGTCGGCGCGCGGGCCTTCGATCAGGACGTAGTAGCGCTTCAGGCCCAAGGAAGCGGTGCCCTGCCCGCGGCGGCTGGCGACGTCCTTGACGCGCATCTTGCCGGCACGGGCCGGCGGCTCGATGCCGTTCTCCTTGACCAGCCGGTCGAGCAGGCCCTGGAACTCGTCGCGGCGCTCGGTCAGCGGCACCAGTTTCTTGCTGGCGCGAAACCCGCGCTTGTACTCGTCGAGATAGTCGTCGGCCAGCCACGCCGCCCGATCCTGCTGCGCGTTCTTGATCAGGTCGCGGATGAGCTTGGGGCTGTTGTCGATGCGAAGCTCGTGGCTTTCTTCCGTCGCGTCCTCGGCGAAGCGGGCGATGGCCTCGACGTAGCCGCGCACGAAGCATTGCGCGATCTTGCGCTGCCTCTTGCGGCCGTGGCCGCCGATCTCGTCGGCGGCGATCATGAAGCCGACCGCACCCCGCTTGAGGTCCCAGGTGAAGGGGGCGTAGCAGGCCTCGTCGAAATCGTTGACGCTGAAGATGGGGACGTTGTTGGCGTTGGGCATGACGCCGAAATTCTCCGGGTGAACGTCGCCGAGCGCCAGCACGGTCGGCATCCAGGCGTCCTCGCCCGCCATGTCGCGGTAGAACAAGAGCGCGGTGCCGCGAAAGAACGAGAACAAGGAGCCCGCGAGCTTGTCGAACTTCTCGATCGCTCCTTCCGCGTGCTCGGCGATGCGCACCTGGTGGTCCTCGCGCAGGGTCTGACGCACGTGGACCCGCCGGTCGTGGCCCTTGAGCCGGCGCGGCAGCATGACCGGCTCGCCCCGGGACACCGCCTCGGCGAGCGCGGTGAACGCCGTCGTCCGCGAGCCGGGCCGTCGCGGCTCGCCGCCCTTCTCGTCCTTCTTTGACGCCTTGCGCGTCCAATCCTTGCCCATCGTGCTTTGGTTCCCTCGTGTCGTGTCGGGGCGCCCTGAGCGGGGCGGGTGCGCGAGGTTCTGGTCGGTCGCCGTCGCGGCGCCGTCATGCCAAACTCTTGCTCGCCACCTCGTAGCTGTCGGCCGAGAGGTTGGGCCGTTGCAGGACCCGCTCCAACTCGGCTTGCATCTTCACGGCGCGCCCCTCGTCGTAGCGGCGCCAGCGGCCGAACGGGGTGAGCAGGCGGCTGGCGATCTGGGGGTTGCGGCCGTCGAGGTCGATGACGAGGTCGGCGAGGAAGCGATAACCGGCGCCGTCGGCGCGATGAAAGCCGGCCATGTTGGTCATCGCGAAGGCGCCGATGAGGGCTCGGACCCGGTTCGGGTTCGAGGTCTTGAACGCCGGGTGGCGGGTCAGCCGCTCGACGCGCTTGAGCGCGTCGCCGTCCTCGATCCCGGCCTGGAGCGCCAGCCACTTGTTGACCACCAGCGGCTCGTCCTTCCAGGTCTGGTAGAAGTCCTCCAACAGGTCGTCGCGCCCCGGTGCGTCGGCGTCGCAAAAGGCGCGCAAGGCGCCCAGGCGGTCGGTCATGTTGGTGGCGCCGGCGTACTGGTCCTTAGCGAGCGGCGCCGCCCGCGCCGGGTCGCCCTGCATCAGGTAACCGAGCGCCACGTTCTTCAAGGAGCGCCGCGCGATCGCGTCCTTGTCGAGCGCGAACGGGCCGTCGTCCCGCTGCGCTTTGAACGCCGCCTCCCAGTTGGCGTAGAGCGCCCCGCCCAGATGCCGGCGCAGGTGGGCGGCCACGGCGCAGACGCCCTCGACGTCGATCCGCTCCAGCCCTTGCGCGAACAGGCCGCGCGAGGGGAGCGACGCGGCGCGCGCGGTGAAGGCGGGGTCGGCCGCGTCGCTCAACACCCGCTCGAAAGCCGACGTCAGGCGCGGGTCGACGTCGAGCGACTCCCCCGCTTGGTGCTGCCGCAGCAGGTCGCCCATGACGCCGAGAGCGAGGCGCTGGCCAGCGTCCCAGCGGTTGAAGGCGTCGTCGTCGTGGGCGAAGAGAAAGGCCAGCTCGTCGCGCCCGAAGCCCGTCTCCAGGCGCACCGGGGCCGAGAAGCCGCGCAGGATCGAGGGGACGGGCGGTCGCTCGGCGCCCTCGAAGGTGAAGCGGCCTCGCGCCTCGTCGAGGACGAGGACGCGCTCATTCGCCGGCGCCGCGTTCTCGCCTTGCAGCCGAAGCGGCAGGGGCGAGCCCGTCTCGGCGTCGAGGAGCGCGAGCCGGATCGGGATCGGCATCGACTCCTTGGTCGGCTGCCCCGGCGTCGGCGGCGTCGTTTGCACGAATTCCAGGGTAAAGGTTTGGTTGGCGGCGTCGTGGACGGCGCTCACCTCGACGCTCGGGGTGCCGGCCTGCCCGTACCAGCGCATGAAGTCGGTGAAGTCGCGGCCCGAGGCGTCGGCCATCGCCCGGACGAAGTCCTCGCAGGTGACGGCCCCCCCATCAAAGCGCTCGAAGTAGAGGTCCATCCCCGCCCGAAACGCCTCGGCACCGATCAGGGTGTGGATCATGCGGATGACTTCCGCCCCCTTCTCGTAGACGGTGCGGGTGTAGAAATTGTTGATCTCGATGTAGCTGTCGGGCCGGATCGGGTGCGCCAAGGGCCCCGCGTCCTCGACGAACTGGCCCTCGCGCAACAGCGTCACGTCGGCGATGCGGCGGACGGCCGGGGAGTGCATGTCGGCCGAGAACTGCTGGTCGCGAAAGACGGTGAGCCCTTCCTTCAGCGTCAACTGAAACCAGTCGCGGCAGGTGACGCGGTTGCCGGTCCAGTTGTGGAAGTACTCGTGCGCGACGATGCGCTCGACCTGGAGGAAATCGGCGTCGGTCGCGGTCTCCGGCGCCGCCAGCGTCGCCGAGGTGTTGAAGATGTTGAGGCCCTTGTTCTCCATCGCCCCCATGTTGAAGTCGGAGACCGCGACGATCATGAACAGGTCGAGGTCGTATTCGAGGCCGTAGACGTCCTCGTCCCAGGCCATCGCCTTCTTCAGGCTCGCCATCGCGTGGTGGCACTGCTCGATCGAGCCGTGCTCGGAATAAAGCCGCAGGTCGACCTCGCGGTTGGATCGGGTGACGAAGCGGTCCCGCAACAGCGCCAGATCGCCGGCGACGAGGGCGAAGAGGTAGGCGGGCTTGGGGAACGGGTCCTCCCAGAGAGCGTAGTGGCGCCCGCCGTCGAGGTCGCCCGCCTCGATCGGATTGCCGTTCGAGAGCAGGACGGGGCACGACGCCTTGTCGGCCTCGATCCGCACGGTGTAGCGCGCCATGACGTCGGGGCGGTCCTGGAACCAGGTGATGCGGCGAAAGCCCTCCGCCTCGCACTGGGTGCAAAAGACCCCGTTCGAGACGTAGAGGCCCATCAGCGCCGTGTTGCCGGCCGGGTCGATCTCGGTCACGACCTCCAAGGTGAAGGCGTCGGGGCAGCCGTCGATGCGCAGATCCCCGTCGCTGTAGCGCAGATCCTCCTCGTCCACGGGCGCGCCGTCGATCGCCACTTTCAGCGTCGTCAGGCCGTCGCCGTAGAGGACCAGCGGGGCCGAGGCGTCGCCGCCCGTCCGCCGCATCGTCTGGCGCGCCGTCACCCGCGTCGCGCGCGGGTCGAGGACGAAGGCAAGATCCACCCGCTCGGTGGTGAAGGCGGGCGGGGCGTAGTCTTCGAGGCGGATCGCCTCGCGCGCTGTCGGCATGGGTCCTCTCGTCGGCGATCTGGGGTCACAATCTAGGCGGACGGGCGAGCGAGCGCCAGGGCGGTGGGGAGAACGCTTCGCGTGCGCTGGCGCTCGGATGACTCGCTCCGCGAGCCATTTCTTCTCTGTTTTGCTTTTTGCCCGCGGCCGGCTTGAGCAGGGCGGCCACTCGGCCGAGCCGGGCGAGGAACGCGCCCGCTCGGGTTCGTTCGTGCGGCTTGTTTGTTATCGGGGGCGTCTGTGCTGCGGCGTCGTTCGGCGCGGCGTCCCGCACGGGCGCCCCGGGTTGGTTCGTGTCGTTTGCCTCCGTCGCCCGCGCCGCCCGCCGTTCCGCCAGCGCCTTGAGCGCGCGGTGCAGGGCGCGCTCCAACTGTGCTCTGTAGCGCAGGATGGTGTTCAGCCGCTCAGGGCTCCACGAGAACGGGCTGTAGGGGTTGTAGCCGCCGGCGTAGACGGGGCTCGGCCGCCGCTCGCGGGCACTCGTCAGCGCCTCGACCTCCAAGGCCTCGACCCGGCGCGTGCGCCACAAGGCGAGCGCCAGCCCCTCGACCAGCGCCTCCTCGACCGCGCCCCGCGGGTCGTGCTCCTCGACGAGGCGCGCGCGCAGGGCCTCGAAGGCGTCGGCGTCCTCGTCCGGCAGCAGCGCGAAGAAGGTCGCGCGCAGGCCGTGCTTGGTGGCGTTCTGGCAGGACGCGGCCTTGCCCGCGTCGGTGACGGGGCCCTTGCCCCTGGCGCCGTTGTTGCGGCTGGCTTCGGTCTGGGCTTGGCTGCGCTCGCGGGGGGTGGTGTCGGGTTCAATGTCGGACATACTGGCTCCTCACAAGGCTAGGGAAAGAGGGACCAGCAGCATACACGATTAGGAATATAATCTAAAGGGCGCGGGGTGAGATCGCGGCTTGAATTGACGGTCCGGCGGGAGGGTTGATAGGGTAGATGTCCTTGTTCTGCGAAGAAGGCCAGTTCGTAATGAACCGTTAATAAAGCTTCATAAGGAATAAAAACGTGATTGTTATCATTGCTTTTGTGCTCCTTTTTATTGTAAATCGTACCGATTTTGTGCTGACAAGAAAAAGAGCAAGAGAAAAATACCCGAATGCAGATCCAGCTGATTTTGACGTTGCATGGAAAAACCTTGCAATGATAAAGAAAGATGTTAAAGACAAAAGAATTTACAAAATGTATCGCAGATTGATCTACAGGCAAGGATTATATTTTTTTTACAATGGCTACTATATTGCTTATATTTTTCGCATGAAAATTTTGCCCATCTATTTGATCCTGCGGTGGCTTACAGTCAGGTCCATCCGTTCGCCGGAGCGGCGGGCGGAAGCGGCGTGCAGGTATAGGCCACTGCACCCGCGCGTGACGATCGAGCCCGCTCGGGTGCGCCCGACTCGATCGGCACATGGGCGGCCGTGTCCGGCTCGGTTGATGGGGTGCGTCCCTGTTTTCCCAAACGCCCGTGAAGCAATGAGTCCCGCCACCCTGGATGCCCGCTCAAGGCGGGCATGACAGTCCGGGACGCCCTGGCCCCTTCGTTTTGTCACCCCCGCTTTGAGCGGGAATCAGCCCTCGGCACCGCGACCCATCACCTCCGTTAACACTTGAAAAGAGAGAAAAAAGCCCGCCGCAGGCGACGCGAAGCGTTCAAAAGCGCAAGATCGCGTCGTCGGCGCGCTGGCTCAAGCCCGCGCCGATCTGGGCGGCGAGGCGGTCGCGCAGGGTGCCGTCCTCGGCGGCGTCGGCGGTTTTGAGGGCTTCTTCGAGGCGCTTGGCGAAGGCGCCCTCGGCCTCGTGCAGGCGCGACTTGATCCGGGCGTCGGTGACGAGCCAGCGCAGCGGCTTGGGCAGCACCATCGAGCGCGCCCGGCTCAAAGCCACCTGCTGGCCGAAGGCGAAGACGAGGAAGCTGCCGACGGCGCCGACGACGAAGCCGATCGGGCCGTGCATCAACAAGGCGACGTTGGCGCCGCCCATGATCGAGCCGACGACGGCGGCGACGACGAGGTTGACGATCGTCGCGAGGTTGTCGAGGTCGCCCAAGGCCACCTCGTCCAGCCCTTCGAGCGCCGGCAGGCGGGTCGAGAGGCGCGTGTCGGGCTCCAGGTCGAGCGCGGTCGTGGCGATGTTGAAGCGCTCGCAGAGCGGGTCGGTGAGGGTGTGGACCTGCGGGCGGACGGTCTCGAACCAGCCCAAGGCCGCCGTGGCGACGCGCGCCTTGCCGCTGCCGGAGCGCAGCCACTCGGCCGCCCGCGCCTCGATCTCGGCTTCGAGGTCGTTCAAGGTCGGGATCGCGCCGTCGCGCCAGCGGCGCACCTCCGCCCCCACGACCTCCTCGATCAACCCGGCGGCGATCGAGGCGGCGACGCGGCGCAGGAGATCCGGCACGGCGCCGCCGATCACCTCGCGCAGATCCTCGCCCCCGGCCAGCTCCTCGACGGCGGCGCGAAAGCCGCGCGCCCGCAGCGAGGCGCGGCCAAACCACGCGAGGCCCTTGGCGATCGCCAGCTCCGGCTCCTTGCCGCGCAAGACCCGGCTCTCGGGCAGGACCTCGCGCGCCGTCGCCTCGACGAAGCCCATGCGGGCACCCCCGCCGGTGAGCAGCACGAGGTCAATCGCACCGCCCGCCTCCTTCAGCGCCCGGCGCAGCCCCTCGCTCAGGGCGCCCTGCCACGTCATGCCCTCCAATTCGGGCATCGGCGTCGAGAGGGCGGCCTCGATCGCCGCCCGATCGACCTCCAATTTCAGGACGTCCTGGTCGTCGAGCAGCATCACGCCCTTGCGCGCCCGCTCCGGCCCCTTCATCGCCTGATCGTCGAACCAGCGCTCCTTCAGCCGGCGCAGCTTCAAGTCGGCCTCGACGCGCTTGGCCGGATGAAGGTCGAGCCAGCCCTTCAAGGACGGTGCGCCCCCCTCCAGCGTTCGGGCCAGGAGGGCGCGGTCGATCAACCCGGCGCCGAGCCTGTTCAGGCCGAAGTCGAGCGGGCGCTCGTTCAGGTTATCGGCGAGGGTAAAGTCGGTCGTGCTGGAGCCGATGTCGACCAGGAGCACGCGCCCGCTGAGGCCCCGCTCGTCGACGGCGAGGTCGCGGCTCTCGCGGGCGTGCATGAAGGCGGCGCGCGACTCAGGGACGACCTCGACGTTGCGAAGGCCGGCTTCGCGCATCAAGTCGGCGTAGCGGGCCTGGAGCGTCGGCCCCCAGCCGGAGGGGCAGCCGACCCAGAAGAGGGCTTGATCGAACGCCGCCAACTGGCGCCCCTCGCGGACGAGCTCGCCCAGGCGCCGGACGAAGAGGAGGAGCGGCCGGCGCACGGCGCGGTCGTCGAGGGCGGGGGCCTTGAAACGGACGTAAGCCTCGCTCATGCCCTCGGCACCCTCGAAGGCGCCCTCGCCGATGACGACGGCCCCGTCGGCCGCGACGCCGACGGCGGTCAGGATCGTGCGCCCGCCGACCTCGATCGGCTGCGGCTCGGTCGAGGCGTGCAGCCTAGTCGCCGCGAGCGCACTCTCGCCGTGGCCGAGGTCGAAGCCGACGATCTCGGGATCGCGCGTCACCGATCGGCCCTCGCGTAGCCGCGGGCGACGAGGCGCCCGCCCCGCACGACGGCCGGGCGCTTGCTCAAAGCCCGCTCGGGATCGCCCTCGACGCGGAACATCGCCGCGCTGTCTGGGTCGTACGTGACGAGTTCGAGGCCGAACGCCTCGGCCAGCCGCTCGGGCACCGTCTCGGCCAGTGCGAGCGCGTAGGCCGCGTTCCCGGCCCCCGCCGCTTCGCCTAAGTCCTGCAAGGCTTCCGCCAGGGCGTCGGGCACCGGCTCGCCCGCCGGGGCCCGACGCCCAGCCGTCAGCGCCTCGGCCTCGCTCGCGGCAAAGCCGAGCAGCCGGTCGGCCTGCGCCAACTGGTCCTCGACCGCGCGCCGGCGCCCGTCGACGAGGGCCAAAAGCGGCGGCGGCGCCCGGCCGGTGGCCAGCGCCGCCGGCAGCCGGCCGAGGGCACCCAGCCCGGCGACGACGAGGCCAAGGCCCGCGACGACGGCGCCCGCCAGCGCCTGCCCCAGCAAGGCCAGGATCACGACGACGAGGAGCAAAAGGGCGAGCGCGCCGAAGGCGGGGCTGGGGGCCGCCCCGCGCGGGGCGGGCGCCGCCGGGGCGGGCTTGCCGATCCCGGCCTCGGTCAGGTCGACGAGGCGCAGTCCCAGCGCGTGGGGAAAGGGCGCGTGGTCGCCCCGCTCCCACTCCCGCCGGGCGGCGGCCAGCGCCCGGCGCAGGGAGTCAGGGTCGTCGCCGTCGAGGGCGGCGCGAAAGGCGGTGGTGAGGCCGGTCATGGCGGGTCTCATGCCAGGGGGAAACGGTGGGTTGCAAGCGGAACGCTTCGCGTGCGCTGCCGCGCGGGCTTTTTTTCTTCTTTTTTGTCTTTTGTTTGAGATTGGCCCTCGGCATTGCGGCCAGCCTCCTACGTTAACACCGGCAAAAAGAAAGAAAAAAGAGACCGCGCGCCAGCGCGCGCGAAGCGTTAAAAATGACCCAACAACCACGGGAGACGAAAATGACCGACTGCGCCTTCATCGGCCTCGGCGTCATGGGCTATCCGATGGCGGGGCACTTGCGCGCCAAGGGGCACGGAGTCACGGTCTGGAACCGCACGCCGGCCAAGGCCGGGGCCTGGGTCGAAGCGCACGGCGGGGGCAAGGCCGACAGCCCGGCGGCGGCGGCCGAGGCGGCCGAGATCGTCTTCGTCTGCGTCGGCAACGACGACGACGTGCGCGCCGTCGTCACGGGCGACGGCGGCGCGATCGAGGGCCTGCGCCGGGGGGCCGTCCTCGTCGACCACACGACGGCCTCGGCCGAACTCGCGCGCGAACTCGACGACGCCTGCCGCGACGTCGGGGCGGGCTTTATCGACGCGCCGGTCTCGGGCGGTCAGGCGGGGGCCGAGAAGGGTGCGCTCACGGTCATGTGCGGCGGCGGCGAGAGCGATTTCGCCAAGGCCGAGGCGGTGATGCAAGCCTACGGCAAGGCGGTGACGCTGATGGGGCCGGCGGGGGCCGGGCAACTGACCAAGATGGTCAACCAGATCTGCATCGCCGGGCTCGTGCAGGGCTTGGCCGAGGGGATCGCGTTCGCCAAGGCGGCCGGGCTCGACACCGACCGCGTGGCCGGGGTGATCGGCAAGGGCGCGGCGCAGTCCTGGCAGATGGACAATCGCTGGGCAACGATGGCGGCGGGGGAGTTCGACTTCGGCTTCGCGGTCGATTGGATGCGCAAGGACTTGGGCATCTGCCTCAACGAGGCGAAGCGGAACGGTGCCGCCTTGCCGGTGACGGCGCTGGTCGATCAGTTCTACCGCCTCGTGCAGCAAAAGGGCGGCGGGCGCTACGACACGTCGAGCCTGCTCGTCAACCTCGAAGGCGGCTGAAAGCCGCGGGCTCGAAGGCGGCTGAAAGCCGCGGGCTCGAAGGCGGCTGAAAGCCGCGGGCTCGAAGGCGGCTGAAAGCCGCGGGCTCGAAGGCGGCTAAACCGCATCTCATGGTGCGACACCGCCTCACTTCCATCCCCGCCGACGGCAACCATATCAATGGGCAATCGGTTGAAGGTGCCGGTACGGGCCTTCGGCCGCGGGCAAGCCCGATCATGGGTTGTCCTCGAAGGTTAAGAGGTAAAAGCGATGCACACCCGCGACGCGAAATACGATCTGGGCCAGGTGGTGCGCCACCGGCACTACCCCTTTCGCGGCGTCGTCTTCGACGTCGACCCCAAGTTCGCCAACTCCGAGGAGTGGTACGAGTCGATCCCCGAGGACGTCCGGCCGTCGAAGGACCAGCCGTTCTACCACCTCCTCGCCGAGAACGAGGAGAGCTACTACATCGCCTACGTCAGCGAGCAGAACCTGCTCGCCGACGCGGAAGCGGGGCCGGTCGGCCACCCGCAGGTGTCGGAACTGTTCGACGCCGAGGAAGGCCGGCTGAAGCCGAAATATCTTCGGGCGCACTGAGTCCCGCCGCTGCCGGCGCCGCCGGGGCGCGGCGTCGGCGCACGCCCCTCGGCCCCGGCTTTGACGGCGGAGTCCCAGAGCACTAGGGTATGTTTAAAATTCCCTAACGCCCATCGAGGACACGCGCATGAAGTTCTTCATCGATACGGCCGACGTCGCCGAGATCCGCGAGTTGGCGGCGAGCGGTCTCGTGGATGGCGTCACGACCAACCCGACGCTGATCAAGAAGGTCAACCGGCCGTTCATCGAGGCGATCGCCGAGATCTGCGACCTCGTCGAGGGGCCGGTCAGCGCCGAGGTCGCGGCGACCGACTTCGAGACCATGCTGGCCGAGGGCCGCAAGCTCGCCCGCGTGGCGTCCAACGTCTGCGTCAAGGTGCCGCTCACCTGGGACGGGCTCAAGGCGACGCGGGCGCTCAGCGACGAGGGCACGCCGGTCAACGTCACCTTGTGCTTCTCGGCGGCGCAGGCGCTACTCGCGGCCAAGGCCGGCGCCACCTTCGTCTCGCCCTTCGTCGGCCGGCTCGACGACATCGGCCTGGAGGGCCTGGACCTGATCGCCGACGTGGTCGAGATCTTCGCCGCATACCCCGACACGATCGAGACCGAGGTCCTGACCGCCTCGGTGCGCACGCCCAACCACGTCACCCAGGCGGCCAAGCTCGGCGCGCACGTCGCGACGCTGCCACCGGCACTCCTGCACAGCCTCGTCCTCCACCCGCTCACCGACAAGGGCCTCGACACCTTCGTCAAGGACTGGGCCTCGACCGGCCAGAGCATCCTTTAAAGTTCAAACCGCCGCCGGGCCGCGGGGGCGCTCTACTTCTGCCTGCCGAGCGCGAGGCGCCGTCCGGCGACGGGCGGGCCCAAGGCCGGCGACGGGTCCGCCGGGGGCGACACTGGCCGCGGCATCTTCGTCGCGTCCTCGGCGATGAGCCGGCGGGTCAGCCACGCCTTGCTCGGCCGCTCGATCAAGACGAGGCACAGGTGCGAGGCGACGAGGACGACGGCGAGGATGAAGGTGAAGTAGACGAGAAACCCGGCCAACCCGCCGGTCTCGACGCCGATGATCCGGGCCAGGACACCGATGACGTAGAGGTGGATCAGGTACATGCTGTACGAGTAGTCGCCGAGCCGGTTCAGCGTAGCGCCCGCCGGCTTCAGGCGGGCCTCGTTGTGCAGCACCCAGGTCATCAGGATCAAGGACGGCACGCCGTAGAGGACGAAGCGCGGCACGGTGCTGTTGAAGTCGTGCTTGAAGGCGAAGTATTGCATCACCGGCAACGCCAGCAGCGGCACGACGAGGGCCATGAGCGGCAGCTTGGCGAAGACCCGCTCGAGGCCGTTCCAGCGCAGGATATAGTAGGACGACATGCCCCAGACGAAGCAGAGCACGATTTCCTTTTTATAGAACACGAAGAACGGGGCCTGTTGCAGCGTGCGCCAGTAAAGCTGGCCGGCGATCATGAAGGCCAGGATCAAGGCGGTGCAGATCAGCGCCCGATATCGATGTGAAAGCCGCATCGCGATGAAGAACATCACGTAGAAGAACATCTCGAAGTTGAGCGTCCAGCCCAGGTTCAAGACCGGGGAGAAGCCCTGCTCCTCGATGTAATGGGGCACGAAGAAGAATGAGCTCAGGATGTAGGACAGGTCGGTTTGAAAGCCGTTGACGAACTTCGGCATGACGAGCGCGACGACGACGAGCAGGGCGGTGAACAGCCAGTAGAGCGGCACGATGCGGATGAGCCGCCGCAGCAGGAAGGCGCGGGTCTGGGTCTCGGTGACGTAGACGATGATGAAGCCGGAGATGACGAAGAACAGGTCAACGCCGAAATTGCCCACTTTGATCGCGTAGTTCTGCTCGGCGAGCGTGTGGGTGAGGACAACGCACAAGGCGGCGTAGAATCTGAGGAACTGAACCCCGACGATCATAACCCTATCGCTTCCTTGTTGTTTTTATCGGCGCACACGCGGGAAAGTCGGGTGCTGCTATGGTCATGGACGACGAAGGGGCGTTAACAATCCGAAGCAATCTTATAACCGTGCCCGCAACGCGCAATTGCTTTCACAGAGGCGCAAACGCCACACCCCGCTCGTGGTGCGAGACGGCCACACCCTCGCCCCCTCTTTGCCAAGGATCAGTAGAGCAGGCTCAAGCTCAGCCCGCCGAACGCGTCGGCGTCCTTCTGCCCGTCGAATTCGTCGGTGCGAAGCACGTTGACGGCGGCGAGGCGAAAGCTGCCGAAGGTGAGCGCCAGGCCGATCTGCAGGTCGCCGACGAAAAGGTTCTTGTCGACGCGGCGGCTGTCGCTGAAGGTGTTGCCGTCCAAGAACAGGTTTCGCAAGACCGCGCGGCCCTCGACGCCGGCGAAGGCGTACCAGCTAAACCCCCTGGTCGGTGCGCCGAAGAAGGCCGAGCCCGGCAGGCCCGGCTGCAAGCGGGGCGGGCCGTAGTCGTCGGGCAGGTCGGGGCCGAAGCGCAGCGTGGCGCCGGCCTCGGCGTAGGTGAAGACGTTGCCGAGCGCCCCGCCGAGGTTCGGGGTCAGGTCAATCTCGAACGTGCCGATCGGCTTCGGCCGCTCAGGCCGCCACGAGCGCTGGTAGACGAGGAGCACGGCCGGCTCGTTGTCGAGCCCGGTCGACCAGCCGCGCGGGTCGGGCGAGCCGATCAGCTTGTGGACGAATTTCTGCGTCGGTTCGCCCATGGCCGCGGGGCCGACGACGCCGAGCGAGAGCTGCAACTGGTCGAGGCGCTCCGGCGTCTGGCGCAGGAGGCCGATCGAACCGTAGAGCCAGCCGGCGTAGGGGCGGTCGTCGGCGTCGGGAACGCCCCGTCTGATGTTGTCCGGGGTGTAGAGGTTCTGGCCGAGCCCGTAGACGGCGCGGGTGATGCCCTCGTCCTGGAAGAACGGCACGAGGTTCGCCGCCCGCGTCGCCCAGGCCGGGGCCGCGTCGCCCCCGTCCGCCCAGGCGAGGCCGATCCCGTTGGTGTAGTGCCGGTCCAGATTGGTGAACAGGTCGTTCTCCAGCGTGAAGCTGAAGGCGCGGTCGTTGGCCTCGCTCTCTCCCTCTCCCTCTTGGGCTTGAACGGGCAGGACGAAGAGCATGAGGAGGCAGAACGCGATCGCGCGCAACGGGTTTTCTCCGACTTAGGGGCGGGGGCTTGGGGCGGCCGTCGTCTTGCCCGAGCGGGCGGCGCGGCTCAAGCGATCAAAAGGCGAGCCCGAGGCTGACGTTGCCGAAGCGGTCCGGCCCCTCCTGCTCGTGGTACTGCTTCGAGCGCAGCGTCGCCTTGAAGGCGAGGCGGTAGCGGCGCCACCTGAACGTCGCCCCGGCGACGAGATCGCCGACGAGGGGTTCCTCGTCGACCGAGGGCCCGTCTCGGAACGTGCCGCCGTTCAAGAAGACGTCGTGCGCGACGGCGCGGCCCTCGACGCCGACGAAGGTCTCCCAGGCAAAGCCGGCGGCGGGCACGAACGCGGCGCCGATCGGTTCCGGCGGCAGGCCCGGCGGGTCGTCGTCGGTCGGGGGCGCCGTGCCGAGGCGGAGCGTGGCCCCGATCGCCGCGTTCGTCATGACGCTGCCGAGGCCCAAGCCCGCGTGCGGCCGGAGCCGAAGGTCGAGGCCACCCGGATGACCCCCTACCCCCGCCCCCGCCCAGGTCCGGCGCCAGTAGAGGTTGAAGGCGGGCTCGTTCGCCAGTTGCGACCCCCAGCCTTGCGGCTCAGGGTAGCCGCTCACGCGGTGGATCAGCTTTTGCGAGGCCTCGCCCACGGCCGCCGGCCCGACGACGCCGAGCGTCAAAGTCGTTCGATCGTCGTAGCCGCCGCCGTCGTGCCGCCAGCCGAGGGCGCCGAACAGGTGGCCGGCGTAGGGCCGGCGCTCGGGATCGGGCGTCTCGGTCTCGACGGCGGCCGGGGTGTAGAGGGCTTGGCCGAACGCGAACGCGAGGCGACGGCCGGCGACGTCGTCCTCGTACGCCAGCATCAGCCCGCTCGTGTAGTGCCGGTCGCGCAAGAGCAGCGAGTCGTTCTCGACGACGAGCGCCACCCCGTCGGCGCGGGCTTGGCCGCAGCCCAGGATTAGGGAGACGACCAGGACGCAAAAGCGGGGCAAACGCAGGGTTGCTACCTCACACGGATCGGGGCGGGCAGACCCATAGCCGGCCGCAGTGCCACGCCGCAAGCGAACACGCTTCACGTCCGCTGCGCGCTTTTTTGCCAGTGTTAACGCAGGAGGTTGGCCTCAACGCCGAGGGCCAGACTCGAACAAAGCCAAAAAAGAGAAAAAGAAAGCCCGCGCGGCAGCGGACGCGAAGCGTTCACGCCGTTGACTTATCGCCTGCACCCGCGATCTTAGCTCGTGACAACCAATAGGGAGGTTCGTGCATGAGCGGGCTGACGATGCCCAAGCCCGACGCCGAGGTGATCGGGCGGCGCGACGCGATCGTGGCGGCGCTGAGGGAGGTCGTGCCGGGCGAGGGGGTGATCGTCGAGCACCACGAGCTGCGCGCCTACGAGACCGACGGGCTCACCGCGTATCGCACCGTGCCGATGGCCGTCGTGCTGCCCGAGACGACCGGGCAGGTGTCGAGGATCCTGCGCTACTGCAACGAGCACGGCGTCAAGGTCGTGGCGCGCGGGGCCGGCACGGGCCTCTCGGGCGGGGCGCTGCCGCTCGAAGACGGCATCGTGCTCGGGCTCTCCAAGTTCAACCGCATTCTCGACGTCGATGTCGAGAACCGCGCCGTCGTCGTCCAGCCGGGCGTGACCAACCTCGGCATCACCCGCGCCGTCGAGCACGAGGGCTTCTATTACGCCCCCGACCCCTCCTCGCAGATCGCCTGCTCGATCGGCGGCAACATCGCCGAGAACTCGGGCGGCGTGCACTGCCTGAAGTACGGCCTCACCACCAACAACGTCCTGGGCCTGGAGATGGTGCTGCCCGACGGCGAGATCCTGCGCCTCGGCGGCAAGCACCTCGACCCGGTCGGCTACGATCTCTTGGGCGTCATGACCGGCTCGGAGGGGCTCTTGGGCGTCGTCACCGAGGTGACGGTGCGGATCCTGCAAAAGCCCGAGATCGCCAAGGCCGTCCTGATCGGCTTTGCCTCGATCGAGGCGGGCGGCGGCTGCGTCGCCGCGATCATGGCGGCCGGGATCATCCCCGGCGGGCTGGAGATGATGGACAACCCCGCCATCAACGCCGCCGAGGACTTCTGCGACGCCGGCTACCCCCGCGACGCCGAGGCGCTGTTGATCTGCGAGCTCGACGGCCCCGAGGCCGAGGTCGACCACCTGATCGGCGTCGTCGTCGCGATGGCGCGCCAGCACGGTGCCACCTTCGTCAAGGAGAGCGAGGACGACGAAGAGCGCTTACGCTTCTGGGCCGGGCGCAAGAACGCCTTTCCCGCCGTCGGTCGGATCAGCCCCGACTACATCTGCATGGACGGCACGATCCCGCGCCACCAGATCGCGCACGTTTTGGGGCGGATGCAAGAACTCGCGGCCGAGCACGACCTCAAGGTCGCCAACGTTTTCCACGCCGGCGACGGCAATTTGCACCCCTTGATCCTGTTCGACGCCAATGAGCCCGGCCAACTGGAGCGCGCCGAGGCGTTCGGCGCCGACATTCTCAAGCTCTGCGTCGAGGTCGGCGGCGTACTCACCGGCGAGCACGGGGTCGGCGTCGAGAAGCGCGACCTCATGCCCGAGATGTTCAACGAGGACGACCTCAAGCAGCAGCAGCGGCTGAAGTGCGCCTTCGATCCCAAGCAGATCCTCAACCCCGGCAAGGTCTTCCCGCAACTGCACCGCTGCGCCGAACTCGGGCGGATGCACGTCCACAAGGGCCGGCTCCCCTTTCCCGAGCTTGAGCGTTTTTGATGCCGGTCGCGTTCGTGCCGGGCTCGATCGAGGAGTTGGAGAAGATCGTCGCCTGGGCCGTCGCCGAGGAGTCGTCCCTCGAAGTCGTCGGCAACGGCACCAAGCGCGGCCTCGGCCGCCCGGTCAGGGCCGAGTATACCTTGGAGACGCAGGCGTTGAGCGGCGTCGACAGTTACGAGCCGCAGGAACTGGTCATGTCGGCCGGGGCCGGCACGCCGCTCGCCCTGATCGAGCGCGACCTCGCCGAGCGCGGGCAGGAACTCGCCTTCGAGCCGCCCGACATGGGGTTGATCCTGGGCGACGGTCCCGGCCGGCAGACGATCGGCGGCGTCTTCGCCGCCAACCTCGCGGGGCCGAAGCGGCTGCGCTCCGGGGCGGCGCGCGACCACATCCTCGGCTGTCAAATCGTCACCGGGCACGGCCAGATCGTCAAGGCCGGCGGGCGGGTGATCAAGAACGTCACCGGCTACGACGTGTCGAAGCTGATGGCCGGCAGCTTCGGCACGCTCGCGGTCATCAGCCACGTCACCTTCAAGGTGCTGCCCAGGCCCGAGGCCGAGGCCACTTTATGCCTCTCAGGCGCCGACGCCGCGACGCTCCTGGGGCTGCTGCGGCGCGCCACCGGCACCGCCTACGACGTCGCCGGCGCCGCCTACCTGCCGGCGGCGGCGGCGGCGCGCTCGAACGTCGCGGCCGTCAAGGGGGCCGGACACGGCCTCGCCCTGGTCCGCGTCCAGGGGGCGCCGCCCAGCGTCGCCTATCGCGTCGATCGGCTGCGGCAGGTCCTGGCCGTGGACGGGGTCAGCGCCGACGCGCTCGACGGCGAGGCGTCGGTGGGGCTCTGGCGCGAGGTGCGCGACGTGCGCCTCCTCGACCGGGACGCCGACCTCTGGCGCCTGTCGCTGCCGCCGACGGCGGCGGCGGGGCTGCTCGACCGCCTGGACGGCATCGGCGAGACGCTGTTCGACTTGGCCGGCGGGCTCGTCTGGCTCGCGGCGCCCGAGGCGGGTTTCGCCGCCGCTTCGGGGCTGCGCGACGCGATCGGCCACGACGGGCACGTCGGTCTCGTCCGGGGGTCCGTCGCGGCCCGCGCGCGCGCCGGCGCGTTTCAACCCGTGCCCGAGGCCGTCGCCGCCCTCACGCGGCGGGTGAAGCACAGCTTCGATCCCAAGGGGCTCTTGAACCCCGGCCGCCTCGCCATCGCCTGAACGGACCGCCTCCATGCAGACCAACTTCACCCTCAAGCAACTGCAAGACCCGGACGTCGCGCACTCCGAGACGATCCTGCGCAAGTGCGTCCACTGCGGCTTTTGCACCGCGACCTGCCCGACCTACGTCCTGCTCGGCGACGAGTTGGACAGCCCGAGGGGGCGCATCTACCTGATCAAGCAGATGCTCGAAGAGGACCGGCCGGCGACGGAGGAGGTGGTCAAGCACATCGACCGCTGCCTGTCCTGCCTCGCCTGCGTGACGACGTGCCCCTCCGGCGTCGATTACATGCACCTCGTCGACCACGCGCGAAAACACATCTACGAGACCTATAAACGCCCCCTGCCCGACCGGCTGCTGCGGCAGTTGCTCGCCTTCGTCCTCCCCCATCCCGGCCGCTTCAGGACGGCGCTGACCGGCGCCACGTTGGCCAAACCGCTCGGCCGCCTGATGCCGGGGCGTCTGGGCGCGATGATGAAGCTGGCGCCCAAGGGCGGGCCGAAGCGGCCCTCGGCGCTCGACCGGCCGCAGACGGTCCCGGCCGAGGGCGCGAGGAAGGGCCGGGCCACAGTCCTGCTCGGCTGCGCCCAGAAGGTGCTCTCGCCCGAGATCAACGAGGCGACCGTGCGCCTGCTCACCCGGCACGGCTTCGAGGTCGCGATCGGTCGAGGCGAAGGCTGCTGCGGCGCCCTCGTCCACCACATGGGCCAGGAGCCGGCGGCGCACCGCTTCGCCAAGGCCAACATCGACGCCTGGTGGCGCTTGAGGGAGACGGGCGGTCTCGACGCGATCGTCATCAACACCTCGGGCTGCGGCACGACGGTCAAGGACTACGGCCACATGCTGCGCGAGGACGGGGCCTACGCCGAGAAGGCGGCAGAGATCAGCGCGCTCACCGTGGACGTCACCGAGTTCATGGCCGAGCACGGCCTGAAGCCCAGCGTCGCCGACACCGACTTCGTCGTCGCCTACCACTCGGCCTGCTCGCTCCAGCACGGGCAGAAGGTGACCAAGACGCCAAAGCACCTGCTGACCAAGGCCGGCTTCACCGTGAAGGACGTGCCCGAGGGGCATTTGTGCTGCGGCTCGGCCGGCACCTATAACCTGCTTCAGCCCGAGATCGCTGGGCAATTGCAGGCGCGCAAGGTCGAGAACATCGAGCGCACCGCGCCCGACCTGGTGGCGGCCGGCAACATCGGCTGCATCACCCAGATCGGCGACGGGACGGCAATCCCGGTGACGCACACGGCGCAACTGCTCGACTACGCCACGGGGGGGCCGGAACCCCTGGGCCTGGAGGCCGCGCGCAAGCGGCGGGCCGCGCGGGGCGGCGAGGTCGGCCCGCGCCCGGCGAAGGATCGGCTCGGTATCCCGGTCGAGGTCGAGACGCGGGGGTGAGAACGCTTGCGCGTCCGCTGGCGCGGGGCCTTTTTTCTTCTTTTTTGTCTTTGTCCGAGGCTGGCCCTCGGCGCTACGGCCGGCTACTTCGGTTAACACTGGCAAAAAGAAAGAAGAGAAAGCCCGTCGCAGGCGACGCGAAGCGTAACCCGAAATGCCTTGCGTCGGCGGCGAAAACCGCTAGATACGGGGCCACGCGGTTGTGGCGGAATCGGTAGACGCGCAACGTTGAGGGCGTTGTGGGCTTTGCCCGTGGAGGTTCAAGTCCTCTCAACCGCACCATCCCTCTCCCGGCCCTTCGTGCCGGCGGATTTCAGTAAAAGCAGCAGAGCAGCTTCATCTCGACGGTGCCGGTCTCGCGCCCGGCGTCGGCGCCGTAGCCGGCCTGGAAGCGGACCGCCAGACGCTCGGCCGGCACGTCGTGGCGAATGAGGTGGTCGACGACGCTGCCGAGGCGCAGCAGCGTCGTGTCCCAGGTCGAGACCGCGACGCCGTCGGTGAGCGCCGCCTCGAGTGCCTCCCCCTCGACCAGGATCACCCAGTCGCGCCCGGCCGGGATGGTGCCGATCACCCGCGCCAGATCGACGACGGCGCGGTTCAGGCGTTGGCGCAGGTCGTCGTCGAGGCCGACCGTGCCGCGCGGGAAGGCGAGGTCGACCTTGAAGACGTAGCGGTTGTTCGGCCGGGCGGCCTGCGCCTCTAGGCCACCGAGCGCATCGTCGGGGCCGGACGAGTCGGTGCCGCGGTAGCGCGCGCGCAGGTTGGCCTGGTCGCGTCGTGCAACTTCGAGTTGTATTTGCATCTCGATGAGCGCCGCCTCGCGCGCGCCCGCACGCCCGTTCGCCGACCACAGCATCGCCGTCAGCGCCAGGACGCAAAAACCGAGGAGTGCTGCCGCGAGCGGCCAGAACAGGCCCCGCTCGATCGGAATATCCAGCGGCTCGGGCGGATCATCGTCGACGTGTTCGCCGCCCGGCCCGTTCGCGTCGTAGGCCATGCGCCGCTTCGGGTCGCGCAAGACCTCGTAGGCCTCGCACAAGCGCCGGAAGTCTTCCTGCCCGTTCGGGCCGGCGTCGTGGCGGTCGGGGTGCAGGTCCATCGCCCGACGGCGAAAGGCTTGACGCACGTCGTCGGGCGAGGCGCCTTGGGACACGCCGAGGATCTGATAATAGCCGCGGGGGTCGCCCGTCGCCTGCATCTGGGCCAAAACCGTCATGAATGGAAGCGGGGCCGGAGTATAGGCACGCGGCCGCACTCTGCAAACCGGGGAACGTGGGCTTCGTGTCCCGGTTGCTTCATTGCCCGGACGCGTGCTGCTTGAGCGTTCGTCACGGGCCGGAAGAGGAGGAGAGCAATGGCCAGTATCGACGTCGATGGTTGCCGGATCGCGTATTGCTTCGACGGCCCGGAGGGTGCCCCCCCCTTGCTGCTGTCGAACGCGCTCGGCAGCAGCCTCGCCATGTGGGAGCAGCCCTGCGGCATGCTGGAGGCGGGCTTTCGCCTGATCCGCTACGACAACCCCGGCCACGGCGATTCGGGGGGCGTCGATCGGACGCTCACGCTCGACGACCTCGCCCGGGTGGCTTCGGCCGTGCTCGACGCCTGCGGCGCATCGCGCGCGCACGTCATGGGGCTGTCGCTGGGCGGCATGGTGGCGATGCGCTTAGGCGCCCACGAACCCGAGCGGGTCGAGCGGCTGGTCTTGTGCAACACCTCCGCCTTCATGCCCGACAAGGACGGCTGGAACGCGCGCATCGAGACGATGAGGAACGAGGGCGTCGAGCCCCTGCTCGAACCCTTGATGGAGCGTTGGTTCACGGCAAAGTTCCGCGCGGCGGACCCGCTGGTCCTTGAGCGGACGCGGGAGATGGTGCGCCGGGTCGATCCCGGCGGCTACGTCGGCTGCTGTGCTGCCATCCGCGACATGGATCTGCGGTCCGACTTAGGGCGCATTCGAGCCCCCACCCTCGTCGTCGCCGGCGAGGAGGACCCGGTGACGACGGTCGCGATGGCAGAAGAGATCGTCGCCGGCATCGAGGGCGCTAAGCTCGTCACCCTGCCGCTCGCGCACATGACCGCGATGGAGGACGGCACGGGCCTCGCGCGCGTCGCCTCGGAGTTCCTGAGGTCGTGAGCGGCGCCTTCAAGGTGCGTGAGTTGAAGGGCGCATCAAACGAGGGCCTGGAGGCGGCGATCCGCGCCGCCCTCGCCTTAGCACCCGGGCCGCCGGCCTGGTTCGAGGTCGAGCGCATCGGCGGCGGCAGCGACGCTGGGGGCGTGCGCTTCGAGGTGACGCTGCGGGCGGGTTTTGCGGTTTGAGGACGCTATCGCGTGCGCTAGGCGCGCGGCTTTTTTCTCTTTGTTTTTGCTACTTGTCTTTGGAGGCTGGCCCTCGGCGCCCCGGCCAACCTCCTGCGTTAACACTGGCAAAAAACGCGGCAGCGCACGCGACAGCGTTCTCTTATATCCCGAAATTGATGACGTGGCTCCAGTGCCGCTCGATGCCGGTCAGGACGCGGTTCAGTTCCTTGAACTGCGGCTCCTGGGCAATGCTCTGCATGATCTTGTCGGCGTCGCGCTGATAGAGGGCGTCGATGCGGTTGACGAGGTCGAGCCCCTTGTCGGACAGCCAGACCCGCATCATCCGCTTGTCGTGCGCCGAGCGCTCCTGGACGAGGTAGCCGTTCTCGACCAGCTTCTTGACGTTGTAGGAGACGTTCGAGCCCTGATAGTAGCCGCGCGCCGTCAGTTCGCCGACGGTCACCTGCTCGTTGCTGATGTTGGAGAGGATCAACGCCTGGACGTTGTTGATGTCGAGCATGCCCAAACGGTCCAACTCGGCCTTGACGACGTCGAGAAAGCGCCGGTGCAACCTTTCGATCAGCCGAATAGTCAGAAGATATTGATCTTTCACGTCGTCGATCCTGTGTGCCGTACCGTCCCGGCCGGGTTCATGTCCCGGTTTGTCCGCGTAACATCTGAATGATGGCGGAAAAGTCCAGCCTATCGCTCCCGTTTCGGGCGAACAAGCTATAAAGCTGATAAGCTTGGGCGCCAAGGGGCGTTGCCGCGTTGCTGCTCTGCGCCGCGGCCTGGGCCAGACCGAGGTCCTTGTGCATCAAGGCGGCGGCGAAGCCGGGCTCATAGCCCCGGTTCGAGGGCGCGCCCGGCACCGGCCCCGGCACGGGGCAGTACGTCGTGAGCGACCAGCACTGCCCGGAAGAGCGCGAGGCGACCTCGTAGAGCTTCTCGGGCGCCAAACCGAGCCGTTCGGCGAGGTTCATCGCCTCGCAGACCGAGAGCATCTGGATGCCGAGCATCATGTTGTTGCAGATCTTGGCGGCCTGGCCGTTGCCGCTCGGGCCGCAGTGGACGATCGTCTTGCCCATCGCGCGCAAGATCGGCTCGGCGCGGGCGAAGGCCCCGTCCTCGCCCCCGACCATGAAGGTGAGCGTCGCGTTCTCGGCCCCGCCGACTCCCCCCGAGACCGGGGCGTCGAGCATGGCGCGGCCCCCCTCGCCCGCCAGCGCCGCGACGCTTCGCGCCGTCTCGACGTCGATCGTCGAGGCGTCGATCAAGAGCGCCTCGGGCGCCGCGCGGCTCAAGATCCCATCGTCGCCGGTGTAGGCGGCGCGGACGTGCGCCCCCGCCGGCAGCATGGTGACGACGATCTCGGCCGCTTCGACGGCGGCGGCGAGGTCGGCCGCGACGGGAAGACCCTTCGCCTTCGCCGCGCTCAGGGCGTCCTCGCTCAGATCAAAACCCGTCACCGCGTGACCGGCGCCCTGCAAATTGACCGCCATCGGCAATCCCATGTTGCCGAGCCCGATGAATCCGACCCGCGTCATGACGCCCTCCCCAACCTTGATGTTCAATCCCGGCCCGGCGCGAAGCCCGCAGCGCCCGGCCAGGGTTCGAGCACGGCCGCGACCTCTTCGAGCGGCACGTCCTCGATCCGCCCGTGCCGCCAGCGCGGCCGCTTGTCCTTGTCGATCAGAAGGGCGCGCACCCCCTCGGTGAACTCGCCGCTCATCAGCATCCGCGCGGTGAGCGAATACTCGTCGGCGAGGCAGGCGTTCAGGTCGTGCTTCGCACCGCGCGCGAATGCCGCGAAGGTGACCGCGACCGAGAGCGGCGACTTCTGCCGCAGCGTCGCCAGCGTCTCGGCAGCGAAGGTGCTGTCGTCGGCGTCGAGGTTGGCGACGATCCCGGCGGCGTCCGGCGCGTCGAACAGGTCGTCGATCGTCGGGCGCGGCAACTCGCCCTCCTCGGGCGGGCTCTCGGCGTGGCGGTCGAGGGCGTCGTCGAGCGCTTGCGGACCCCCGCGCAGGAGGTCAGCCTCCAGGTCGCCCAGCCGGTCGGACGGCACGAAGTGGGTGCCGATCCCGACGGCGACGGCCTTGGCACCATCGAGCCGCGCCCCGGTGAGGCCGAGGTAGCGGCCGAGGCGGCCTTCGAGCCGCGGCAGGACGTGCGTCGCGCCGACGTCGGGGTAGAGGCCGATGCCGGTCTCGGGCACGGCGAACAGCGCGTTCTCGCTCATCACCCGGTGCGAGCCGTGCACCGAGATCCCGACCCCGCCGCCCATGCAGATGCCGTCGATCAGGGCGACGTAGGCCTTGGGCATGGCGCCGACGCGCGCGTTCATGTCGTACTCGTCGGCGAAGAACGCCATCGCGGCCTCAAAATCGCCGTTCCTCGCCGCCTCGGCGACGTGGACGACGTCGCCGCCGGCGCAAAAGGCCCGGCCCGGCACCGCCTTGACTAGGACGCCGCCGATCCGCTCGTCGTCGCGCCAGCGCCTCAGCATCGCCCTCATGCCGGCGACCATGCCCCGGCTGAGCGCGTTCAGCGCCTTTTGCCGGTCGAGCGTGGCGATGCCCCAGCCGTTCACCGCCTCGAAACGAATGCCCTCAACGTCCAAGCTTTTCTCCCGCGATCACTCGAAGCCCCGCGCCAGGAGGCGCCGGGCGATGATGAGGCGCATGACCTCGTTGGTGCCCTCAAGGATGCGGTGCACGCGCGCGTCGCGCAGGTAGCGCTCGACCTCGTAGTCCTTGATGTAGCCGTAGCCGCCGAACAGTTGCAGCGCGTCGTCGATCACCTGATAGCAGCGGTCGGTGGCGAAGCGCTTGGCCATCGCCGCCGCTTGGGCTCCGTCGGGGGCGGCGGCGTCGAGCTTGGCGGCGGCGCGGTAGACCATCAGCCGCGCCGCCTCGACCTCGGTCGCCATGTCGGCGAGCTTGAACTGGGTGTGCTGGAAGTCGGCGACGCGTTGGCCGAACTGGCGCCGCTCTTGCACGTAAGCGAGCGAGCGCTCCAGGCAGGACTGGGCAGCACCGAGCGAGCAGGCGGCGATGTTGACCCGGCCCCCGTCCAGGCCGCGCATGGCGAACGCGAAGCCCTGGCCCTCCTGGCCCAGGCGATTCCCCGCCGGCACGCGGCAATCGTCGAAGTGGACGGTCGCGGTCGGCTGCGTGTGCCAGCCGAGCTTCTTCTCCGGTTGGCCGAAGCTGAGGCCGGGCGTGCCGGCCTCGACCAGGACAGCACTGATCCCCTTGGGGCCGGCCTCGCCGGTGCGGCACATGACGAGGTAGAGGTCGCTCGCCCCGCCGCCCGAGATGAACGCCTTGGCGCCGTCGAGGACGTAAGCGTCGCCCTCCAGCCTCGCCGTCGTGCGCAAGGAGGCGGCGTCCGAGCCCGACGCGGGCTCCGTCAGGCAGTAGCTGGCAAAGCGCCCCATCGTCAGCAAGGAGGGGAGAAAGCGGCGGCGCTGGTCATCGTCGCCGAAGGCGTCGATCATCCAGGCGACCATGTTGTGGATCGAGAGGTAGGCCGCGGTCGAGGTGTCGGCGGCCGATAGCTGCTCGAAGACCAGCGCCGCCTCCAGCCGGCCGAGGCCGCTGCCGCCCGAGGCCTCACGCACGTAGATCCCGGCCAAGCCCAGTTCCGCCGCGTGCCGAAGGGCGTCTTTCGGGAAGATCCCTTCCGTGTCCCAGCGCACGACGTGCGGCGCCAGCTCGTTCTTCGCGAAGTCGTGCGCCAGCGCCTTGATCGCCCCTTGCGCCTCGTCGAGGTCGAAGTTCACCGCCCCTGCCCTCCCCCGCGTTTGCGGGATTGCCGTTGCCTAGCGACGGTTATAGATGGTGCAGAGCCCACCTGAACAGGGGCGCCGCGCGACGCGGCGACACAAGCCTTGCCGCTCAACGCCTTCCCACCGCCGCAGCGCGGCTTTCCGACCCAGCGGCCGCGCCGGCTGCGCCGCACGCCCTGGCTGCGGCGCATCGTCGCCGAGCACGCGCTGAAACCCGCCGACCTGATCCTGCCGGTCTTCGTCCTGGAGGGCGAGAACCGTGCCGAGGCGGTCGATTCGATGCCGGGCGTAACGCGTCTCACCGTCGATCTTCTCGTGCCCTTGGCCGAGCGCTGCCTGATGGCAGGGCTGCCGGCCTTGGCCTTGTTCCCGGTGACGCCGCCCGCCGTCAAGAGCGAGGACGGGTGCGAGGCTTGGAACGAGTCCAACCTCGTCTGCCGCGCGATCCGGGCCTTGAAGGGCGCCGTGCCCGAACTCGGCCTGATCGGCGACGTGGCGCTCGACCCCTACACCTCGCACGGCCAGGACGGCCTGATGCGCGACGGCGTCATCGTCAACGACGCGACCGTGGCGGCGCTCGCCCGGCAGGCGGTCTGCATGGCCGGGGCCGGCTGCGACGTCGTGGCGCCCTCCGACATGATGGACGGCCGCGTCGGGGCGATCCGCGCCTCGCTCGACGAGGCCGGGCGCCCCGAGACGGTGATCCTCGCCTACGCCGCTAAGTACGCCTCGGCCTTCTACGGTCCCTTTCGCGACGCGGTCGGCTCGGCGGCGGCGCTCGGCAAGGCCGACAAGCGCACCTATCAGATGGATCCTGCCAACGGCGCCGAGGCGCTGCGCGAGGTCGGCCTCGACGTCGCCGAGGGGGCCGACATGGTGATGGTCAAGCCGGGCCTGCCCTACCTCGACGTCGTGCGCGGGGTGAAGGACGCCTTCGGCCTGCCCACCCTCGTCTACCAAGTCAGCGGCGAGTACGCGATGCTCAAGGCCGCCGAGCGGGCCGGCTGGCTCGACGGCGGGGCCTGCATGCGCGAGTGCCTGCTCGCCTTCAAGCGCGCCGGCGCCGACGCGATCCTGACCTACGCCGCCCTCGACACGGCCGAGGCCTTGTGCCGCGAGGCGGCGGCGGGGGGGTAAGAGAACGCTGCGCGTGCGCTGCCGCGCGGCTTTTTTCTTTTCTTTAGTTATCTGAGAATTTTATGTTTAATTTTCTAAAGTGCCATAACGGTACATTAGAATTGCTTGGAACAATATTTTTTGGTGTCTTATCTATTTACTTTTATTTTCAACAACGCGAATTTACTGAGATTTCATACACTAAATCAACAGTCAAAATTGTGGAGAGTGATGACATTGTACCTTCTCTTCAGATTATTCGACAAAACGGTGAATCAGTTAAGAATGATGTTTTTGTAACTGAGTTGGTCATGTGGAACTCGGGGACTCTGCCTATATCTGACTCCATTGTACGCCAACCAATAGCATTATCAGTATTGACAGGCTCAGAGATAATTGATGCACGTGTTGTTGAAGAAAACCATCCAAATTTATCGAATTTTGTTTTGTCTGATGACGAAGATTTTCAAATCTAAAACAAATCAATTGGAAATATTTCGACCCTGGTTATGGGATCAAAATTATTATTGTCATAGCAAGCAATGAATTTCCAGAGGTTAAATTGCTAGGAACAATATTTGGAATAAATAATTTTACTTTTTCAACACATAAAAACAGCCGAGATGATAGATTTGGAAATAGGATTAAACTAATATCAAGCGTTGTACTGCTTCTGACGTTTTTACTGATGACTTATCTTGCAAAAAAACTAGAAAAAAATTGGATAACTATTTTGATAGACCTTCTTTATTTGCCGAAGGAAACATGCTAATTGTAACATTAATTGCAATATTTATTGTCACTTTGACTTTGAATTTTCTTTTTATAGTTCTTGCTGATTCTTCCAACATTGGCGCTCCTCCACTATAAGTTTTACATCGAAATGCAATAATTTAAGTAGCTGCCAGTCATCAGGACATTTTTTAAATCATCTAAAGAATTAAAGGCCCTGTATTCTGCCTATTTTTACTGATAAGCGAGGTCATCGTAGACGTTAACTTTGGTTAAACAAAAAGATTGCGTGTCTAACGTACACGTAATGTTCCAGCTTGTTATCGGACTGTCACACGGCGAAAATATGTTCCCGTACATAGGGAACGACGTTTTGAACAACCATTGTCACGACCGAGAGCTTATACCGTGAGGCATCGGCGGGGGGTTGAGCGGACGCGGCGCAGTTCTACCGGCGAACCCCCGCCGCCCTCGGCCGTTGATACGGCAGCAATGCGACGAGAGGGAATGAACCGCATGATGGAAGACCGCGAGATTTCGACGGCCGGCACGAAACCCGGCGACGAGGCCGAGCCCGGCACCCCCGGCACCGGCGAGGACGTCTGCCCCCGCTGCGGCGGCACCGGCCAAGTGGACGGCAAGGTCTGCCCGGAATGCCAGGGCACCGGCAAGATCGTCGAAGGCGTCGGCGGGGCCTGACCTGCCGCCGTACGGAGAACGCTCCGCGTCCGCCGGCGCGGGGCATTTTTTTGCCGGTGTTAACGTAGGAGGTTGGCGACGACGCCGAGGGCCGGCTTCGGTCAGGCGCTTTGAGCAGGGTACAAACGGCGTGATCGAGACGTTCAGAGCGCCCGGGCGCTTCTACCGCGGCAACATCCACACCCACTCGACCAACTCGGACGGCAAGCTGCCGCCCGAGATGGTTTGCCGCCGCTACCGCGAGGCGGGCTACGACTTCTTGTGCTTGAGCGATCACTTCCTTGAACGCTACGGCCACCCGATCACCGACACGACGCCGTACCGCACCGACGGCTTCACCACCCTGCTTGGCGCCGAACTGCACGCGCCCGCCAACTCCCAAGGCCAACTCTGGCACATCGTCGGCGCCGGCCTGCCGGCCGACTTCGCCCCGCCCGCCACCGGCGAGGACGGCCCGGCCCTCGCCCGCCGCGCCGCCCGTGCCGGGGCCTTCGTCGGCATCGCCCACCCCGAATGGTCGGGCCTGAGCCTGGAGGACGGGCTCGCCCTCGACGCCGCGCACGCGGTGGAAATCTACAACCACACCTGCGAACTCGACACCGCCCGCCCCGGAGGCGCCTACCTGCTCGATCAACTCCTGAACGAAGGCCGGCGCCTGGCAGGCTACGCCGCCGACGACGCGCACTTCAAGCGCCCCGACGTCGGCGGCGGCTGGATGATGGTCAAGGCCGAGGCCAACGCCAACGCCCCCGAGGCCCTCGTCGAGGCCATGTGCGCCGGCCGGTTCTATTCGAGCCAGGGGCCAGTGATCGAGGACGTGACGATCGAGGACGGGCGCCTGCGCGTCGCCTGCTCGCCCGCCGCCAACGCCGCCCTCCTCGGCCGCGGCACCCGCGCCGCCCACGTCGCGGGCGAGGACCTCACGACGGCCGACCTGCCGCTCAGGGCGTTCAAGAACGACTGGTGCCGGCTCGTCGTCAGGGACGCGCGAGGGCGGCGGGCTTGGAGCAATCCGTTGTGGCTGTGATACGCTTCGCGTGCGCTCGCCGCGCGGGCTTTTTTTCTTCTTTTTTGCAACTTTGGCCGGGGCTGTCCCTCGGCGTTGGGGCTAATTCGAGAACAACCAGCAAAAACAAAACAAAAAAGACCGCGCGTCAGCGCACGCGAAGCGTTAGTAAGAACAACAAGTAACCTTAATCAAGACTTAACACGAGAATACGCCCCGGCTCCGCTTCAAGCATTTCTTCCGGACGATGTTTGTTATCCCTCGCCGCAGAGTTGGCGAGACCGCCCGCGTTGGCACGACGTCGCGGTTCCTCGCCATCGCCCCAACATTCAGGAAGTACGGGCATGGCACTCGACGTAAAATTCGATCAGTTCGACCTGGACGGCTACAACGGTCCGGTGGCGGCGTTGCAGTGGGGGCCGGACGGGCGCCTCTACGTCGCCGAGCGCTTCGGCTCGATCAAGGTGCTCACCGTGGCCGAGGACGGCGGCGCCTACAAGGTGACGGCGAGCGAGACGATCGAGCTTATCAAATCGATCCCGAACCACGACGACGACGGCACGGCGGCGCCGCAGGTCGACGCCCGGCAGATGACCGGCATCGCCGTCGGCGGCACGGCGGACGCGGTCGAGATCTACGTCAGTTCGAGCGACCCCCGCATCGGCGCCGGCGGCGGCGGCCAGGACAAGAACCTCGACACCAACTCGGGCGTCGTCTCGCGCCTGAGCGTGAACGAGGCGGGTGCTTGGGAGAAGGTCGACCTCGTCCGCGGCCTGCCGCGCTCGGAGGAGAACCACTCGACCAACGGGCTCGCGCTGGACGAGGAGACGGGCACGCTCTACGTCGCGCAGGGCGGCCACACCAACGCCGGCGCGCCGTCGAACAACTTCGCCGGCCAGAGCGAGTACGCCTACTCGGCGGCGATCCTCAAGGTGGACTTGGGCGCGATCGAGGCGATGCCGGTCCAGAGCGATCCGGTCTCGGGACAGGCCTACGTCTACGACCTGCCGACGCTGGACGACCCGACCCGCGAGAACGTCAACGGGATCACCGACCCGAACGATCCGGGCTACGACGGGATCGACGTCAACGACGTCTTCGGCGGCAATGACGGGCTGAACCAGGCCAAGATCACCGCCGACAGCCCGGTCCAGGTCTACTCGCCCGGCTACCGCAACCCCTACGACGTGCTGCTCACCGAGGACGGCAAGCTCTACACCTACGACAACGGCGCCAACGCCGGCTGGGGCGGCCACCCGGTCGACGCGAACGGCAACCTCGTCACGGGCGCGGGCCAAGACGCCCAGAACGCGCCGAGCGAGAACGGCGGCGTCAAGAACTACGACAACCTGCACCAGATCGAGGCGGGCACCTACGGCGGCCACCCGAACCCGACGCGCGCCGAAGGGGCGGACGCGGGCTTGTGGAGCAGCCCGAACAACGGCACCAACGGCGCAGCACCCCTGGACGGCGACGACCTGCCGGCCGACTTCGACACCGTCATCCCCGAGGGCAGCGCTGACCCGCGCCAGGGCGTCTACAAGGAGGGCGGCTTCGCCGACGGGGCGATCGACACCGGCAAGGGCTCCGTCAACGGGCTCGCCGAGTACACCTCGGGCAACGCCTTCGGCGGTGCTCTGAAGGGCGCCATCCTCGCCACCGACTACAACGGCGACGTCTACCTGATCCCGCGCGACGCCGCCGGCACGGTCGAGACGACGACCGGGAACAAGGGCCAGACGGTCGCCGAGGGCAAGCAGGTCGTCAAGCTCGGCGGCGGCGGCTCCTTGGGCATCGACGCGGTCGGCGACGACCACCCGTTCGCCGGCACGGTCTGGGTCGGCCAACTCGCCGACGGCAAGATCCGCATCCTGGCGCCGGGCGACGGCACCGCCGGCGGCGGCGGGATCGGCGACGACGGCGACGCCGACGACGACGGGCTGAACGACAAGGTCGACCCGTTCGCGCTCGACGCCGACAACGGCGCCGGCACGGTGATTGCGGGCGGCAAGACGCTCGCCTTCGACTTCGAGAGCGGCTCGAATCCCGGCACCTTCGGCGGCGCCGGCTTCACCGGCGCCATGACCAACGGCGGCGACGCCTTCGAGGACGGCGGGCTCATCGACGTCGACAACATCATCGCCGGCGGTGCCGGCGGCACGGTCCAGATCAAGAGCGTCGGCGGCGGCGACGCCTACCAGGGCAAGAACGACCAGAAGGACGCGCTCCAGTTCGGCGTCACGCTGGACGAGAGCGTCGGCGAGGCCGACATCACGCTGACGATGAAGAACTGGATCCCGGCCGCGACCCCCGGCGGCGGCTACCCCTCGGCCGGCCTCGTGATCGGCACCGGCGACCAGGACAACTACCTCAAGCTGGTCTTGGGCGCCCGCGGCGACGCCGACGGCTTCACCCAGGCGATGTTCGAGCAGGGCGTCGAGAACGACGGCAAGGCGTCGAACAAGGACTTTACTGATAACGCCCTTCTTGACCCAGGCCAAGCCGACTGGGTGCAGCTGCGGCTCAGCGTCGATCCGGAGGCTGGCACGGTGCTGCCGTCCTGGCGCTACGGCACGGGCGAGTTGCCGGGCGACGCCGAGGCCGGCTTCGTCGAGGGTGAGACGATCACCCTGCCCGCCGACAGCGACCTGCTCAAGGCCGTGCGGGACGCCTACGCGATCGACGGCGTCAAGAGCGCCTTGAGCGTCGGCTTGGTCGCGACCTCGAACGCGGGCACCCCCTTCACCGCCGACTTCGACGGCATCACGATCGCGACGACGGTGAAGGAGGGTTACGAGGCGCCGGCCGAGGACGACGACGTGGTCGCGGCGATCAACGCCGGCGGCGCGGCCTACACCGACGCCAACGGCGTCGTCTTCGCCGCCGACACCAAGGCCGCGCCCAGCGCCGCCCTCGCCGAGGGCGCCAGCAAAACCTATGACACGAAGGGCGACATCGCCGGGACGGAGGACGACGCGCTCTACCAGACCGAGCGCTACGGCGCCGACTTCGGCTACGACATCGAACTGGCGACGCCCGGCACCTACGAGGTCGAGCTGCACTTCGCCGAACTCTACCAGAACGCCGACGGCAAGCGGGTCTTCGACGTCGAGATCGAGGGCGAGGAGGTCGTCAGCAACCTCGACCTGCACAAGCTCGCCGGCCACGACGGCGCCTACGTCGTGACCAAGCGAGTCGAGGTCGAGGACGGCAACCTCGACATCGACTTCAAGGCGACCGATATCGGCGAGGACGTCGACAACGCCAAGATCGGTGCCATCGTCGTCCGCGCGGTCGAGACCGCGACCCCCGACACGGACGCGCCGACGGCGGGCTTGAGCGTGACGCCGCCTATGATCGTGACCGAGGCCGGCGCGTTCGAGGTGCAGGTGACCTACGCCGATGCCAGCGGCATCGACGCCGACACGATCGACGCCGCCGACCTGATCGCCACGGGTCCGGGCGGGACCGTCGCCGGGGTGGCGCTGGTCGGCACGACGGTCAACGCCGACGGCTCGCTCACCGCGACCTACGCGATCGACGACCCGAACGGCGACGGCTGGGACACGGGCGACAACGGCACCTACGAACTCAAACTCGCGGCGGGCGAGGTCGCCGACGGCGCCGGCAACGCGGCCGCCGAGGAGACGCCGATCGGGAACTTCGAGGTCGAGATCGAGGCCGAGATCCCAACGGTGGAGGAGGGCCCGTTCAAGGGCATCGCCACCCCCGACGCCTACGCCGACAGCGAGGTCGGCCGGGCCGTGGTCAAGGTGACGCCGGGCAAGGACGACGTCCAGGCGTCGAACTACGGCAACAATTCGTTCACGGTCGAGAACCTCGGCGATAAGAAGATCGCGGCCGTCTACATCGACGTGAGCGACGCGCTCTACCCCGACACCGTGTTCGATCCCTACGGCGTCGCCGGCGACAGCGTCGCCAAGGCGCTGCAGATCAACAGCGGCAAGAACGCCACCGGCGCCGTCGTGCCGGATGGGGCCTATATCGGCGAGGGCGGGGCGAAGGGCTTCGAGGGCCTGCTCGTCGCCTTTTCCGAGGGCGACGGGTTCGAGAACGGCGAGAAGGTCGGCTTCAGCGTCGACATGGACCCGAACTCGATCGCCGGCATGGCCAAGTCGACCGTGGACCAGGGCACCCTGCCCGCCGGCTGGGACGTCGGCGGCGTCTCCGGCGCCGAATTGATCGGGGCCGAGGTGCGCATCCTGTTCACCGACGGCAGCACCGCCACGGCGCAGTTGCACGGCGACGAGAGCCAAGCCGGCTCGCAGGCGCTCGTCCAGGAGGGCGAGGCCGGCCCGGCGGCATCGCTCGACGTCGGCGGCCTGGACGCGGACGGCCGCTACGGCGGCACCCCGCCCACGGTCGTCGTCGGCGGACCCGAGGGGGCGACGGTGCGGGTGGTGATGACCAAGGGCATCCAGCCCGTGGCGAACCCCGACGTCGCGGATCAGGTCGAGGCGGCGCTCGAAGGCAAGGCCTTCCCGGCCAACAACGCGGTCGAGTTCCAGACCCTCGACGTCGTCATCCCGACGGGCGGCACGGTCGACGTCTCGGACCTCTTCGACTACGCCAACGACCCGAACGGCTACGTCTTCGCCGGCAACGACACGCTGCCGATCGGCTTCGTCGCGGCGGTCGTCGACGAGGACAGCGGCCTGCCGCTCGGGCCGGTGACGCGGCCGGTCTACGCCGTCTCGAACGGCACGCCGGTCGGCGGCGACGCGGGCGGCGAGACGGTGAGCACGCTCGCCGTGACGCTCAAGGCCGACGCCGACCTGTCGCGCTTCAACATCGTGCTGGACGGCGAGACAGTGCTCGACAAGGGCAAGCTGGATGCCGGGACCGAGAAGACCTACACCTTCGAGGTCACGGGCGACGGGGCAGCGAAGGGCCTCGCAGTCGAGCACTTCTACGACACGGCGAAGCGGGCACTCGACGTCGTCGAGGTCAGCGTCGACGGGGTGAAGGTTGACTTAGGCGCCGGCACCGTGTTCGACGGCCGAAAGCCGATCGTGACGACGGACGACGCGACGCCGACGATCAACTACAACGGCGTCTTCGAACTCGACCTCGACGCCGACCTGTTCGGCGGCGATGCGGGCGGCGGCGACACCGGCGGCGGAACGGTCAACACAGCACCCGTGGCGGTGGACGATGTGGGTGCGACTGAAGCCGACAGGTCGGTCACGATCGACGTGCTCGGCAACGACACCGACGCTGAGAACGACGCGCTCAGCATCGCCGAGGTCGCGCAACCGACGCGCGGCGCCGTCAGGATCGAGGACGGCAAGCTCGTCTTCGACGCGCAAGGCGACTTCGACGGCCTCGCGGCCGGCGAGAGCACGACCGAGACCTTCGGCTACAAGGTCACGGACGGCGACCTCACCGACACGGGCGAGGTCACGGTCACGATCGAGGGTGTAAACGAGGGCGACATACTCGTTCCGATGCCCACGACCAGCATGGTCAAGGTCACGCTCGGGGCGGGAGCGGACCTGTCGCGCTTCAACGTCCTGATCGACGGCGAGACCGTCCTCGACCGGGGTCTCCTGAAAGCCGAGAGCGAGGACACGTTCGTCTTCGAGATCGAGGACGACGGCGCGGCGCACGCGATCGAGGTCGAGCACTTCTATGACACGGCCAACCGGGCGCTCGACGTCGTCGGGGTCGAGGTCGACGGGGTGGATCTCGACCTCGCGGGCGGCACGGTGTTCGACGGCCGCGGGCCGATCGTGACCACCGACGACGCGACGCCGACGATCAACTACAACGGCGTCTTCAAGCTCGGCCTCGACGCCGACCTGTTCTAAGCCGTACTTCGAGCGCGCGGGGGGTCGGGCGGCACGTGCCGCCCGACCCCTTCGCCGTTCAGTCGGCCCCCTCCTCGCGCGGGCGCAATCGCTCGGCCAGGAGGTAGATCTCGGACGATTCGCTCCGCGTCGCCTTCGGCCGCAGCAGCCGCGTCGTCTTGAACAGGCCGCGGGCGAGGTCGAGGACGGGCACCTCGGCGCCGCGGATCAGCTTGAGCAGGACCCGGCCGTCCGCCCGCAGCGCCTCGGGCGCGAAGGCGACGACCGCCTCGCCGATCCCCTCCATGCGCAGCCGGTCGACGACCCGCCGGCCGGTCGCGTCGGGGGCTATGTCGCTCAAGACCAAGTCGGCCGGACCGCCCAGGAGGCGGCGCAGTTCGTCCTGCACGGCGGCGTCGAGGAAGTCGCCCTGCACGGTCTCGACTCCGGCCAGCGGCTCGATCGGCAGCAGGTCGCAGGCGACGGTCTTCGCCCGCTTCTGGGCCGCGTACTGGCTCCAACTGCCCGGCGCCGCACCGAGGTCGAGGACGCGCCCCCCCGGCCGGAGCAGCTTGAAGCGCTCGTCGATCTCTTTGAGCTTATAGACCGAGCGGGCGCGATAGCCCTCATCGCGGGCGCGCCGGACGTAGGGGTCGCTCGACTGCCGCCTCAGCCAGCGGGTCGAACTGTCGCTGCGCTTTGGCTTAGGCGGCATCGGGGGTGGCGAGATCCGCGCCGCCGAGCGTGCCCCTCAGGCTGCGGCCCATGAGCGCGTTCAAGATGCCCTCGCGCACGCCGCGATCGGCGATCTTCAAGGCGGCGATCGGCCAGTTGTCGTGGATCGCGTCCAGGATCACGGATCCTGCGATGACGAGGTCGGCGCGGGCGCTGCCGATGCAGGGGTGCGCCGCGCGCTCGGCCGGATCGAGGCGGCGCAGTTCCCAGGCGGCGGCGCTGATCGCCGAGAAGGGCAGGCTGAGGCCGTCGACCTTGCGCCGGTCGTAGCGTTTGAGGCCCAGATGCACGGCGGCGAGCGTCGTCACCGTGCCGGACGTGCCCAGCATCTGCACGTCGTCGTCCGGGTCGAAAGGGGGGGCGTGGCGGCGCATCGTGCGGCGCAGCTTATCGCCGGCGAAGCGCACCGCGTCGTCGTAGGCGCCGTCGGCCAGCCGGCGCCCGAAGCTCTCGGACAAGGTGACGACGCCGAGCGGCAGCGAGATCGACTGCACGACCATGGCTCCGCCCGGCCGGTCGCGGTCGATCCAGAGCAGTTCGGTGCTGCCGCCGCCGATGTCGATCATGAACAGGTGGCGGGCGGCCGCGTCGATCAGGGGCAGGCAGCCGAGCATGGCCAGCCCCGCCTCCTCCTCGTGGCTCAAGACTTCGAGGCGGATGCCGGTCGTCTGGGCGACGCGCTCGATGAAGGCGGGGCCGTTCAGGGCGCTGCGGCAGGCTTCGGTCGCGACGCAGCGGGCGAGCACGACGTGGTTGCGCGCCATGACGTGACGGCAGACGCGAAGGGCGCCGAGCGTGCGCGCCATCGCCGCTTGGCCGAGCCCGCCCGTCTGCGCCAAGCCCTCGCCCAGGCGGGTGATGCGCGAGAAGCTGTCGATCACTTCGAACCCGTCCGGGCGCGGCTCGGCGATCAAGAGGCGGCAATTGTTGGTCCCGAGGTCGAGTGCTGCGACGCAAGGGCCGCGCTTGGGCAGCGGTGCTGCGTGCCGATCGTCGCGATCGCTTGGGCTGTCGAATCGTTCCGTCATGCATTGTCCTTCCGCGCCATAGTAGTTGGCGGCGGCGGCAGCGCAAGGCGCGAAGCGATTGAGGGGGGCGCATTAACCTTGAATTAAGGGGTTGGGGCTAAGTTCGGCCCATGCCCTCCCCGAACGGTATGGGGAACGGTGCCACGGCCTGACCTTAGGAGCCTTCGAGCCATGTCCGTCGATAAGAACCTGCCCATCCTCATCGTCGATGACTACAAGACGATGCTGCGCATCATCCGCAACCTGTTGAAGCAACTCGATTTCTGCGAGATCGACGACGCGCTCGACGGCAGCGCCGCGCTCGCGAAGATGCGCGAGAAGACCTACGGCCTCGTCATCTCGGACTGGAACATGGCGCCGATGACCGGCCTCGACCTCCTGCGCGAGGTGCGCGCCGACGCCACGCTCAAGGCCACCCCCTTCATCATGGTGACGGCCGAGAGCAAGACCGAGAACGTGATCGCCGCCAAGCAGGCGGGCGTGAACAACTACATCGTCAAGCCCTTCAACGCCGAGACGCTGAAGACCAAGATCGCGAGCGTCCTGGGCAATTTTTGATGCATGCGGCGTCACCGCCGGCGGAGGGCCGGACCCGGCCGGCGCTGCGCCGGCGCTTGAGTGAACTGCGAGAGGAACACGGCCGCATGATCGACGTGGAAGAGGTCGGCAAGATCGTCGAGAGCCTCCTCGACTCGCTCGCGGGCGACGTGTCCTCCTTGGACCTGCGCGTCCACAACGAGCTGGAGGCGCTGGCGGGCTACATCCACCGTGCCAAGGACGAGATCGCGGCGATCAGGCCCGAGGACATCGCCAACGAGCACATCCCGCTCGCGAGCGACGAGTTGGGCGCGATCGGCACGCACTTGGAGGAAGCGACCAACGGCATCCTCGACGCGTGCGACACGCTCGAAGAGGTCGGCAAGGATCTCGACGGCGACGCCGCGACGAAGCTGGACGATGCCGTGACCCGCATCTACGAAGCCTGCAATTTCCAGGATTTGGCGGGCCAGCGGATGACGAAGATCGTCACGACGCTGCAGGAGATCGAGGGTCGCGTCGATCGTTTGCTGCTGGCGTTCGGCCATCCGGGCGGCAAGGCCGCCGCGGCGCCGGCGGCGGCACCCGAACCCAAGGGCGACGATGACCTCCTGAACGGGCCGCAACTGCCGGGCAATGCCGTCAGCCAGGATGACATCGACAAGCTGCTGGCCTCGTTCGACTGAGGAACGCTTCGCGTGCGCTGCCGCGTGGGCTTTCTTCTTCTTTTTTGCTTTTGTCCGAGGCTTGCCCTCGGCGGCGCGGCTAATCTCCTGCGTTAATACTAGCAAAAACAGCGAAGAGAGAGCCCGCCGCAGGCGACGCGAAGCGTGCTCTAATCCCGCGGCACGAGCCTGAAAGGCGGTGCCTTGTCGGGGTAGACGGTGACGACGCCGACGGGCATGACGACGCGCTTGCCGACCAGCTCGACCTTGTACGCCCTGCACATGGCGGCAAGCACCAAGGTCGCCTCGGTGAGCGCGAACTGGGCGCCGATGCAGACCCTGGGGCCGGCGCCGAACGGCAGGTAGGTGAAGCGCGCCGGCGGCGTGGCGTCGGCCAAGAAGCGCTCGGGCCAAAAGGCGTTCGGGCGCTGCCAGTAGGCCTCGTGCCGGTGCAGGATCCAGGGTGCTATGACGACGAGTGCCCCCTTGTCGATCGCCGTGTCCGCCGCCTCGTCGGCCTCCAGCGCCTCGCGCACGATCGTGAAGGCGACCGGGTAGAGCCGCAGCGCCTCTTGCACCACCGCCTTGGTGAACGGCAGCGCCTCGACGAGCGACGCCTTCGGCTCGGCGCCCTCCAGGGCCTCCGCTTCCGCCGCGACTTTGGCCTGCGCGTCCTGGTCCATGGCCAGGAGGTAGAAGGACCAGAACAGGGTCAAGGCGGTCGTCTCGTGGCCGGCGATGATGAAGGTCGCGATCTGGTCGCGCATCTCGGCGTGGTCGAAGCCGCCGTCGCCGCCCCCCTCCTTCGCGCGGTTGAGCGTGTCGAACAGGTCCTTGGGCGGCCCCTCGCCCGTATCGTCGAGCGCGCGCTCGACGATGATCTTGTCGATGTAGGCGCGCCACGCCTTGGCGAACCGCTCGCGCTGCCGGTCCTTCAAGCTGGTCCAGCCGTGCGGCAGGAAGAAGTCGAACGGGGTCGGCCTCGCGTGCGCGCGGCCGTAGGTCTCGATCAGGCGGCGCAATCCTGCCGTGTAACCCTGCATCGCTTGGCTGAACAGGACTTGGCCGGCGATGTCGAGGGTGAAGCGCTGCACGAGGGTCAAGAGGTTCACGGCGCCCGTGCGCCCGCGGCCGAGGTCGCTCAAGACGCCCGTCATCCGGGCCAGCGTCTCGCGCGCGACGATGTCCATCGCCCGCGGCGCGAAGCTCGGCGCCGAGAGCCGGCGCTGGCGCCGCCACGCCTCGCCCTCGGCGAGGAACAGCCCCTCGCCGATCATCGGCTTCAAGAGACGAACCGTCGTCGCGGTGCGGCCGTAATTGGCGTGGTTGTCGACCAGGATCCGCTTGATGCCGGCCGGCTCGTTCATCAAGACGCTCTGCCGGCCGAGGAACGGCCGCTGCACCACCCGCGCGCGGTAGGCGGGCGCCCCCCAGGTCTGCAAGGCGTTCTGGCGCAAGAACGGCAAGAGGAGGGGGGCCGGCAGCAGCGCCACCGCCGGCTTGGGGCGGGGCGGGGTCAAGAAGGGGCGCTCAAGAACGGCGTCGGTCATGTGGCACACTTCGATGCGAGAGCTAATTCACCTCGAAGATAGGCCGCGGCCGGGCGCGATCAAACCGCGCGTCGGTCGGTCGCGGCCCTTGGCACCGGGGTGTCACCGGGGTCGCGGCCCCATCGTTGCCAGGGCCCAAGCACGCGAAGGAGACGGTCGATGGCGGGCTACACCGAGGTTGCGAGACTCGACGAGGTGCCGTCCGGCACGCTGCACGCCGTCGAGGCCGGGGGCGAGAAGATCCTGCTCGCGCGCGTGGGCGACGAAGTCTTCGCCACGCAGGCGCTCTGCCCGCACTACAAGCTGCCGCTCGCCAAGGGCGTCCTGCACGGGCGGCGGGTGATCTGCGCCTTCCACCACGCCGTGTTCGACGTCACCGACGGCAACCACGACGCACCCCCCGGCTGCGGCGGGCTGCGGCGCTACCCCGTCAAGGTCGAGGACGGCGCCATCCTGGTCGATCCGGCGGGCGAGCTTGCCGCCGCGGCGGGGGCGCAGGCGGGGCACCGGCCAAACGACGCCCGCGTCTTCGCCATCGTCGGCGCCGGGACCGCCGGGGACGAGGCGGCCGCGACGTTGCGCCACGAGGGCTTCACCGGCCGGATCGTCCTGATCGGCCGCGAGGACGCCCTGCCCTACGACCGCACCGCGCTCAGCAAGGCGGCGCTCAAGGCCGAGACGCCGCAGGGCGGCAGCCCGTTGCGCGACCGGGCGTTCTACGCGGAACGCGACATCGAGTTGATGCTCGGGCGCGAAGTCAAGGAAGTCGACGCCAAGGCCAAGGCGATCGTCTTCGCCGACGGCGAACGGTTCGGCTACGACGCCTGCCTGCTCGCCACCGGCGGGCTGCCGCGGCGCCTGCCGATCGGGGGCGCCGACCTCGACAACGTCTTCACCTTGCGCACGCCCGAGGACGCCGACGCCATCGTGCGCGCGGCCGAGGGGGCCAGGCGGGTCGTCCTCGTCGGGTCCAGCTTCATCGCGCTCGAAGCCGCGGCGGCGCTCGGCGATCGCGGGCTCGCCGTCACCGTCGTGGCGCCGGACGAGGTGCCGCTCGCCAAGCTGTTCGGCAACGAGGTCGGCCGCGCCATGCAGCGGCTGCACGAGTCGAAGGGGGTGACGTTCAGGCTCGGCCGGAGCGTCGAGCGCTTCGAGGGCGACGGCCGCGTCGAGCGCGTCGTCCTCGACGACGGCGACACGCTCTCGGCCGACTTGGCGCTCATGGGCGTCGGCGTGCGGCCGGCGACCGACCTCCTGCGCGGGCTCGACCTCGACGACGACGGCGGCGTGCCGGTCGACGCCGGGCTCAAGACGGCGGTGGACGGGCTGTTCGCCGCCGGCGACGTCGCCCGCTTCCCCTTGCCCGACGGCAGGCGGGCGCGCATCGAGCACTGGCGGCTGGCGGCCGAGCACGGCCGCGTCGCCGCCCGCTCGATGCTGGGGCAGGACGCCCGCTACGGGGCGGCGCCCTACTTCTGGTCGGCGCAGCACCAGCAACTGCGCTACGTCGGCCACGCCGAGGGCTTCGACGAGGTCATCCTGGACGGCGACCCGAACGGTCCCTTCATCGCCTTCTATACGAAGCGTGACCGCCGCCTTGGGTGTCAAGCGCGACCCCGAGATGGCCGCGATCCAGCTCTTGATGGATCGAAGCGCCATGCCCTCGGCCGACGCGGTGCGGGACGGCTTCGATGCGCTGCGAACCCTGACGACGGCGGGTTGACGCGCCGATTGCCTCCCTAGTTGCCTGCTTCGATAAAACATTCACGCGGTTGTCACGGGATGATCGGTCTTCGCGCATCGAACGATAAAAATTTCGTCGTTTGCGCGGCGAACACCCTTGAATCGTTCCATCGAGGAAAACACTTCATGTGCCCAAAGAATAACAGTCGGCAGGTGGGTACGCCGGGATCAGGGCATCGGAAGGGGACAACATGCGTGAGCGGTATGTTGAGACGGCGGGTCCGTGGCGGCGGGCCCCGGAGCGCGCTGCGGCCGACGAACACCTCAATTTCCCGCGGGTCTACATCGCGTTTGCCAGCGTCGGGTTGTGGGCGATCATCATCGGCGTCGCCAAGCTGATCTTCTAGCCCCGTGCGCGTCCCACGACGGCCCCGGGATCGGCTTTCGGGTACGCTAGTCGGGCACACCAGGGTGACAACCCGAGCGGGGCCCGCGGCTTGACCCACTTCACCCTCTTCATCGTCGCGTCGCGGGACGGGTTCATCGGCCGCGACGCGACGGCCACCCCCGCCGTCTGGGCCAGCGCCGAGGAGCAGGCGCGGTTTATCGACGGCGTGGCCGGCCTCGACTGGGCCTTCATGGGTCGAACGACACACGAACTGGCCTACAACGCGAAGCGGCGGCGCTGCGTCTTCTCAAGCACCGCCGCAGAGCCTTTCTGGCGCGGCACCCACCTCTGGGTCGATCCGGCAGTCGTACCGTTCGCCGAAGTGCTGCGCCGCCTCGCGGCCGCCCACCCGGCCCGTCGCTGCGGCATCCTCGGCGGGGCGCGGGTGCACGACTGGTTCTTGGCCCGAGGACGCATCGATGCCGTCGAACTCAGCGTTGAACCGCTGGATTTCGAGACCGGCCTGCCGATCTTCACCGATCAGGGCGAGGCCGACCCCGTTCGCGCCTTCGAGCGGCGGGGCTTTGCCGTCCTCGACGAATTCTCGCTCAACGCGGGCGGCACGCGGCACTACCGCCTCGCCCCCGCTCAGCAGCAGAGCTGAACGATCGTCGCCGGGTCGTGCTTGCCGACGGCCTTGAGCCGTTTGGCGACGTTGTCGATCAGCGTGGCGTTGTGCATCATCGAGCGGGCGAGGAGGTAGGCCGCGCGCCGCGCCTCGTCGACGAACGGACCGGCCTCGGGCCGGGCCAGCAGCCCGGCGGTCAGGACGCGCCACGTCCCGAGGTAGATGGCGGCGAAGGCGAAGGCGTCGAAGCAGTCGGCCGGGCGCTTGGGCGGGAAACGGTTCTGCAACAGCGCGTTGCCGAGGACGTTGGCGTAGAGGTTCGGCCGGCGGACGCGCTCTTCGGCGACGATCCCGTCGCGCACGCGCTCGAACGTCGCGAAGGCTTGGCCCAGGTCGCCGCCCAGCCCCCCGATCGCCTCGGTCATCATGGCAAAGCCGCGGCCGGGCCTGATCGTGTTGCCGGCCTTGATGCCGTAGACCTCGCGCACGATCGTGGCGAACACGGCGAACAGCGCGTCGGGCGCCGCGGCCTCGCCTTCGAGGTCGACCGAGCGCCAGACGTGGTCGTAGCGGACCGCGAGCGCGAAGATCCCGTCCGGGTCGCGCTTGAGGTCGAGCGCACTCAGGTCCTGGGCGAACAAGGCAGCGAGGAGGACGCGGCCGGCCCAGGGCTGGCGGGCCGCGGTGAGGATGCCCAGCATCGTCCGGCGGACGAGGTGCGCCGCCTCGCCGCTAAGCGTGCCGGGGACGGGCTTTCGGGCCGCGGGGACGTTCGCGACCACCTCGGTCTCGACCGGCGCCAGCGCGCCCCCGTCCTCGATCAACCGGAGCGCGATCTCGGGACAGCTCATCGTGGCGCTGCGGGACCAGACCCCGTCGCGGGTCTCGTCGATGCGCGGATAGGTCTTGCAGGTGTGGGAGAGCGCGTCCTCGCCGATCTCGCTCTGGATGCGGCACAGGCCGTCGCCCCGCTGCATCGGGCAGCGGCCGTCGGGGGCGAGGCGCATATAGGTTATCTTGTCCCTGCCCCCGCCCTTGGTACGACCCTTCGACCGAACGGCCTCGCGCACGAGGTTGGCGCTGATCGCGTCGCGCAACTTCCTGTCGGCCAGGCCGCGGTAGCGGCGCTCGCTCGCCGGGTCGATCGTGACCCGCCAGCCGTGGCAGCAATTGTCGATGCACGCCTCGCCGGCGCAGGCGAACTCGGCCATGTACCGCGGTTGGTGCAGGATCGTCATTCGCCCCTCCGTTGCCGGCGTCCAGCGTCGGCAACGGGCCTGAAACGCCGAGGTTAATTCAACCTTAACGTTATTAGCAGGCGCTAATTCAAGATCCAAGTGATAACGCCGATGATGACGCCCCAGCAGGCGCTGCCGGACAGGAAGATGAACATCGCCGCCTGCGGCAGCGGCCAGCGCTCGATTTGCGGCTCGTCGAGCGCGTACTCGCGGGATGGGACGATGAAGGGGCTGCGCTGGGCGGTATCGGGCATGGGCTCGGCTCTCGACGCTGAAGCGGGATCGAGGGCGAGCCTAGCCAGAAAAGTTTAAGGAACGCCTAACGCGCCGGGACAAGGGGCGAGCCCCGCCGGCTCGCCCGGCCTGCCCCGGCCGACGAGGCGCTCCAGGGGCAGGCAGCCTCTGCCCGTGCAGATCTCGTGCGACGGCACGCCGGGCGCTCGGCCGAGGGTCAGACCGCCATGCGGCGGCAGGTCCGGCGTCCAGCGCCAGTAGGCACCGTCGAGCACGGCCCCGTCCGGCACCTCCATGCCGGCGCCGCTGCCCTGCACCCGCGCTTGGATCAGGACGAGGCGGTCGCCCTCGATGCGCCAGTCCTCCTCCCAGCGCGTCTTCTCGACCGAGTGGCTCCAGGCGAGCGTGAAGGCGCTCACGGGCAGCGCGACGGTGAGGGCGCCCAAGGTCAGGCAGAGGCTCACGCCGGGGCCGGGCGCCGCCGGCCGTACCAGAGCCAGCCGGCGAACAGGGCCGCGAGTGCGAGGCCGATCGCGTCCGAGACCGGCACGGCGACGACGAGGGTGAACGCCGCCGCGGTCGCGAGCAGGCGCTCGTACCAGCTGAGCGGCCGGCCCAGGTGGCCGATGGCGGCGGCACCCCAGAGGCCGATGGCGAGCACGGCCTTGAAGACGACGTAGAGGACGGCGGGCAGGTAGCCGATCTCGGCGGCGAGCGGGCCGCCGTCCTGCAGCATCAGCGCCGGGGCGTAGACCGCCATGAACGGGACGACGAAGCCGGCGATCGCGATGCGCATGCAATTCAGGCTGATGGTGAGGCCGGGCGCGCGCGCGATCGGCGAGGCGGCGAACGCGGCCAGCGCCACGGGCGGGGTCAAATCGGCCATGATGCCGAAGTAGAAGACGAACATGTGGCTGACGAGAAGCGGCACGCCGAGTTCGAGGAGGGCCGGGCCGACGATCGAGGAGGTGATGATGTAGTTGGGGATCGTCGGAATGCCCATGCCCAGCACGAGGCAGGTCAGCATGGTGAGGACGAGCGAGAGGAACAGGCTACTCTCGCCGACCTCGACGATGACGCGCACGAACGAGGTGGCGACGCCGGTCAAGGTCAGCGTGCCGATGATGACGCCGACGAGGGCGCAGGCGATGCCGACCGGAAGGGCGTGCCGGGCGCCGTCGGCGAGGCTGTTCAGGCACAGACGCAGCGTCGCCCGGGGCCCCTCGGTCAGCCAAACGACGACGACGAGGGCGAGCAGAAGGAGGCCGAGAGCAGTGATACCGAACTCGAACAGGGCGGCGGCCGCGAGGCCCAGCGCCAGCCAGAAGACGAGCCGGAGCCAGGGCGGGCCGAGGCGGACGGCGATCGGGGCGGCCAGGATCAACAGGCCGGTGAGGGCGAGGCCGACGGTGCCGGCGAACAAGGGCGTGTAGCCGGAGAACAGGAGCCAGACCAGCGCGATCAGCGGCAGGATCAGGTGCCACTTCGCCCTCAAGGCGCCGATCGCGCTCGGGCACTCGGCCTTGGGCAGGCCCTTGAGGCCGAGCCGGTCGGCTTCGAGGTGGACCATCCAAAAGGCGGTGGTGAAGTAGAGGATCGCCGGGATGATCGCCGCCTGGACAACGGCGGTGTAGGGCACGTCGAGCGTCTCGGCCATGATGAAGGCGACGGCGCCCATGACCGGCGGCATGATCTGCCCGCCCATCGAGGCGGTCGCCTCGACGGCGCCGGCGAACGCGGGCTTGTAGCCGAAGCGCTTCATGATCGGGATGGTGAACTGGCCGGTGGTGACGACGTTGGCGACGCCGGAGCCGTTGATCGTGCCCATCAGGCCGGAACTGACGACCGAGACCTTGCCGGGGCCGCCCTTGGTGTGCCCGACCGTGCCCATCGCGATGTCGTTGAACAACCCGACCATGCCGGCCCGCTCCAAAAACGCGCCGAACAGGATGAAGAGGAAGATGTAGGTCGAGGAGACGTAGGTCGGGATGCCGTAGATGCCCTCGGTGCCGAGAAACATCTGGTCGATCACCTGGGCGAAGTCGTAGCCGCGGTGGTTCAAGGGCGAGGGCAGGTACTGGCCGAAGAGGGCGTAGCCGAGGAACATCGCGCAGATGATCGGCAAGGCGACGCCCATCATCCGCCGCGCCGCCTCGAAGACGAGGACGATCGCCAGCACGCCGATCGCGATGTCGTAGGCGTTGGGGTCGCCCGCCCGCCAGAGCAGGTCCTCGTAGAACACCCAGTGGTAGACGGCCGGCACGACGCCGAGTGCCACGAGGGCGAGGTTGACGCCCACCCTCCCCCGCCCCTCGGCGGCGTTGAGGAGGAAGAGGAGCGCCAAGAGGAAGCCGACGTGGACGGCGCGGACGATCTGGCTCGCCAAGGGGCTGACGGCCGCCGTCCAGACCTGGAAGGCCGAGAACGCGACCGCGATCGCGAACGCGGCCCACCACAAGCGGCCGTCGCCCCAGCGCATCTGGTGCTCTTCCAGGACCTCGGGCCCGCTCATCGGCGTCGTTCCTCGTGTTGCAACGACCCGATCAGATCAGGCCGGCTTCCTTGAAGTAGCGCTCGGCGCCGGGGTGGAGCGGCACGGTCGTGTCCTTCGCCGCCTTGGCCGGGTCGATCTCCTTCGCCGCTTGGTGCGCCGCGACCAGTTCGTCGAGGTTCTCGAAGATCGCCTTGGTCATCTGGTAGACGAGTTCCTCGTCGACCTCGCTCGACGTGACGAGGTAGTTCGGTACCGCCGCCGCCGGCACGTCCTCGTCCTGGCCGTCGTAGGTGCCGGCCGGGATCGTGGTCGCGACGTAAGGCGCGCCCAGGCCCTCGACCAGGGACGCCTCGACCGGGACCACGGTGATGTCGATCGAGGTCGAGAGGTCGCGGATCGAGGCGACCCCCAGCCCCGCCGACTGCAAGGTGGCGTCGATCTGACGGTTCTTCATCAGCTCGACCGACTCGGAGAACGGCAGGTACTCGACCTTGCCGAGGTCGTCGTAGCTCATGTCGGCAGCACCCAGGATGGCGCGCGCGTTCAGTTCGGTGCCGGACTTGGGCGCGCCGACCGAGAGGCCCTTGCCCTTGAGGTCTTCGAGGCTCTCGATGCCGCTCTCGGCGCTGGCGACGATCTGGACGACGTTGGAGTAGATGATCCCGATCGCGCGCAGATTGTCGAGCGGTCGCCTGAAGCCGGCCTCCTCGTTGCCCTCGGCGGCGTACTTGACCGAGTCGCCGAGCGCGAAGGCGACCTCGCCCTTGCCCTGGTCGATGAGGTTGAGGTTCTCGACCGAGGCCTTGGTGCTCTGCACCGAGGTGCGCACGTCGGGCACGTTCTCCTCGATCACGGTCGAGACGGCGACGCCCATCGGGTAGTAGACCCCCGACGTGCCGCCGGTGAGGACGTTGACGAAGGTCTCGGCGTGCGCGGCCGGGGCGACGACGCAGGCCGCGGCGCCGAGCAGCGCCGCTTTGATGGTGCGACGGCGGGTGGTGGACATGAGTTAGCCTCCGCTGGCGTTCTTGAATTGGGCCGCATCGTGGGCGAGGGCGGGAAAAAGGGCAAGAGAACGCTTGCGCGTCCGCTGCGCGGGGCTTCTCTCTTCTCTCTTTTGCCAGTGTTGACGTAGGAGGTTGGCCGCGGCGCCGAGGGCCAGTCTCGAACGAAAGACAAAAAGAAGAAGAAAAAAGCCCGCGCGGCAGCGCACGCGAAGCGTTCGCGGAACACTCTTGCAGGACCGGCGTTGGCGCATAGCTCAAAACGTGACCGCATTTTTGGAGCCCCACCAGATGAGCCAACAGCAAGACGAAGGCACCGGCCCGAGCCGGCGGGCGTTCTTGTCGACGGCGGCGAGCGCGCCATTGACCGCGGGCGCGCTCGCCGCCGGTTTCAACGGCACCGCCGGGGCGCAGACGTCGGCGCAAGGCTACGACCTCAAGGGCCGCGTGCCCGTGAGCCTCAAGGTCAACGGCCAGACGCACGACATGGTCGTCGATCCGAGGCTGACCCTGGTCGACGCGCTGCGCGAACACATCGGCCTCACTGGCACCAAGGTCGGCTGCAACCACGGCCAGTGCGGCGCCTGCACGGTGCATAAAAATGGCGAGCGCGTGCTCGCCTGCCTCACGCTCGCGGTCCAGGCCGACGGGAGCGAGATCACGACGATCGAGGGCTTGGCGAGCGGCGAGACGCTGCACCCGATGCAGGCCGCCTTCGTCGAGCACGACGCGTATCAGTGCGGCTACTGCACGCCCGGGCAGATCATGTCGGCCGTCGCCTGCATCCAAGAGGGGCACGCGGGCTCGGACGGCGAGATCCGCGAATACATGAGCGGCAACCTGTGCCGCTGCGCCGCCTACGTGAACATCGTCGCCGCGATCAAGGCGGCCAAGACCGACATGGGGGCCTGAACGTCATGCTGCCCTTCACCTACGAACGACCGAAATCGCTCGACGACGCCGTCGAGATGCTCGGCGACGGCGCCTTGCCGCTCGCCGGCGGCACGACGATGGTCGACTTGATGAAGCTCTACGTCCTGCACCCGCCCAGGCTCGTCGACATCAACGGCCTGCCCGGCCTCGACGCGATCGAGGAGACGAACGACGCGATCCGCTTCGGCGCGCTGGTTCGCATGGGCCAAGCGGCCGAGCAGACGACGCTCAAGCGCGACTACCCGGCGCTCTCCGAGGCTCTCTGGCTGGCGGCGAGCCCGCAGATCCGCAACATGGCGAGCCTCGGCGGCAACGTCCTGCAGCGCACCCGCTGCCCCTACTTTCGCGACACGAGCTACAAGTGCAACCGCCGCGAGCCGGGCTCGGGCTGCGACGCGATCGGCGGCATCAACCGACTGCACGCGGTCCTAGGAACCAGCGACGCCTGCATCGCGTCGTATCCCGGCGACTGGGCCGTGGCGCTGATCGCCTTCGACGCGGAGGTCGAGACGCTGTCCAAGGAGGGCAAGCGCACGTTTCCGTTCAAGGACCTGCACCGCGAGCCGGGCGACCGGCCGCAGGACGTGCACAACCTCAAGCCCGGCGAGATCGTCACGGCGATCACGGTCAAGAAGACCCCGCTCGGCCGGGCGTCGACCTACTACAAGGTGCGCGACCGCGAATCGTACGCCTTCGCCAACGCCTCGGCGGCGGCGGCGCTCGTCATGGACGGCGACACGGTGAAGGACGTGCGCTTGGGCCTCGGCGGCGTCGCCTCGGTGCCCTGGCGGGCGGTCGAGGCCGAAGAGGGCCTCAAGGGCGGGCCGCTGAACGAGGACACCGCGCGCAAGGCGGGCGAGACCGCCTTCAAGGACGTCAAGACGTACGAACACAACGCCTTCAAGGTGCCGCTCGGGATCGAGACCGTGACCGCCGCCTTGCTGAGCGCCAAAGAGAGGGTTTGACGATGGCCGACCTACCCCTGATGGGGGCGCCCGCGCCTCGCGTCGACGGCCGCCTCAAGGTGACCGGCGACGCGCGCTACGCCGCCGACATCGCCGTGCCGAACCCGGCCTACGCCCAACTGGTCACGAGCACGATCGCGGTCGGCAAGATCACGGCGCTCGACACGGCCGAGGCCGAGCGGGTGCCGGGCGTGCTCTTGATCTACAGCCACGCCAACCCGCCGCCCGAGGTCGAGGAGGTGCCCTACTTCGGCAAGGGCGGGCAGGCCTACCAGGGCTTTCGCCCGCTGACCGGGCCGGAGATCCGGCACGAGGGCCAGATCGTCGCCTTCGTCGTCGCCGAGACGCTGGAGGCGGCGCGCGAGGCGGCATCCAAGGTGCGGGCCAGTTACGACGCCAAGACGCCGGCGGCGACGCTCGGCGCCGAGGGGGTCGAGGTCCAAGCGGCGACGGAGCTGTCGCCGCAGCACGAGGACCCGATGAAGGGCGACGCCGACGCGGCGCTGGCGGGGGCGGCGCACGTCGTCGAGGCGACCTACGAGACGGCGCCGAACCACCACAACACGATGGAGCTCTACAGCACGACGGCGCACTGGACCGGCGACCACCTCACCGTCTACGAGCCGAGCCAGTGGGTCTACGGGCTGAGGGCCGGGGTCGCGGGCGAACTCGGCATCGACCAGACCCAAGTGCGGGTGCTCGCCCCCTTCGTCGGCGGCGCCTTCGGCTCGAAGGCGACCGTCACCGGGCGCACGGCGCTGGTGGCGCGGGCGGCGAAGGCGCTGAACCGGCCGGTGAAGCTCATCGTCACCCGGGCGCAGGGCTACACGACGGCGTCGTTCAGGGCCGAAACGCGGCACGACGTCAAGCTCGGCGCCGACAAGGACGGCAGGTTCGTCGCCTTCGTCCACGAAGGGCACGAGCTCACCTCGCGCCACGACGTGTTCCTCGTCTCGGGCACCGACGCGACGGCCCGGATGTACGGCTACGAGAACGTCCGCACCAAGGTCTTCGCCGCGCGGGCGGATCGCAACACGCCGGGCTTCATGCGCTCGCCGGCGGAGGTGCCCTACATGTTCGCGCTGGAGAGTGCGGTCGACGAACTGGCGTGGAAGATGGGGATCGACCCGATCGAGCTGCGCTTGAGGAACGATACGACGACGGACCCGATCAGCGGCAACCCCTACACGACGCGGCAGGTGCGGGCCTGCTTCGAGCGCGCGGCCGAACTGTTCGGCTGGGATAAGCGGGTGCCCGAGGTGGGCGCGATGCGCGAGAACGGCGACCTCGTCGGCTACGGCGCCGCACTCGCCTGCTACCCGACGCAGATCACGCCCGCGGCGGTGCGCCTGACGCTCACCAGCAAGGGCGGGGCCAAGGTGCAGATCGCGGCGCACGACGTCGGCACGGGCACCTACACCGTGCTCGCTCAGGCGGCGGCGGAACTCCTGGGCGTGTCCTTGGCGAAGGTCGAGGTCGAGTTGGGCGACACCGACCTGCCGGCGGGGCCGATCTCGGGCGGCTCGGTCGCGACGGCGAGTTCGGTCTCGGCGATCATCAAGGCGGCCGACGCGATCCGCTCCAGGCTCGCGACCGCGGCGGCGACGGCGAACGACGGCCCGCTCGCCGGCAAGGACGTCGGCGGCGTGCGTCTGCGCGACGGCAGGCTGGTGGCCGACGACGGCGCGGCGGAGGATCTCGTCGACGCCTTCAAGCGCCTGGGCGTCGGCACGGTCGAGGAATACGCCGAGTGGCTCCCCGACGGGGTCGAGGAGAAGGCGCTGCGCGGCCTTTATCGCGGCAGCGTCAAGATCGTCGGCGGGCCGATGCAGGACCGAACCCAATTCTCGTTCGGCGCCGGGCTGGTCGAGGTCCGGGTCAACCCGCGCACCATGTCGATCCGGGTTCCGCGCACGGTCGGCGTCTTCGCCTCGGGCCGGATCATGAACGCGATGACGGCGAAGAGCCAACTGCTCGGCGGCATGGTCTGGGGCGTCGGCTCGGCGCTGCACGAGGCGAGCGAGGTCGACGCGCGCTACGCCCGCTACGTCAACGACAACATCGCCGAGTACCTCGTGCCGGTGAACGCTGACATCGTGCAACAGACGGTCGAGATCCTGGAGGAGGACGACGACCGGGTGAACCTCGCCGGGGTCAAGGGCTTAGGGGAACTCGGCAACATCGGCATCAACGCCGCCGTCGCCAACGCCGTCTACCACGCGACCGGCTACCGGGCGCGCAAGATACCGATCAGGATGGAGGACGCGCTCAAGGGCCGGCAGGTCTGAGGCACGATCGAGAAAGGGCGGAAGCGATGGGCGAGCGACGCGAACACGAGGTCGAGGTCGGCCCCTTTAAGGGGGAGGTCGAGGTCAGGGCGAACGGGGTCGTTTTGGCCAAGACGTCGCGGGCACTCGCCTTGAACGAGACCGGCTATCCCCGTCGCTTCTACCTGCCCGAGGCCGACGTCAAGGTCGCCTTGGAGCCGAACCCGCACCGCACGCACTGCCCCTACAAGGGCGACGCGGTCTACGCCAACGTCGCCGTCAACGGCCTGCCGATCGAGCGCGCGGCCTGGAGCTACCCCGAGCCGATCGCGGCCGTGCCGGGCCTTGCGGGGCACTGGTGCTTCGATCCGAACATGGCTGAGACGACCGTCGAGGCGGCGGGGTGAAGCCGAGGCAACCCGAGCTTAATTTGCCGGCAATGTGGATCGCGGGGGAACATCCCGCGCCGCAGTTGTTTTAATCAGCGCTCGTCGGCATTCATCTTTGAATCGCCGATTTGGATGACGAGGCCGTGCATCTCGGCCGAACCTTTGACGAAACCTGTGCGGACGGAAGAACCCCTGATGAGAAAATCACTTGCCCTGACCGGTTGCATGGTCTTGATGCTCGGCCTCTCCGCCTGCGGCGACGACGAGCGGGTGACGGAGCTGGAAGGCCAGTTGAGCGACGCGCAGACCGAGTCCGAGGGTCTGCGCCAGCAACTCGACGAGTCCAACACGAGGATCACCGATCTGGAGACCGCCGCGAGCGAGGCGGAGGCCAATCCGGCCCCGGACGCCGAGGCGTTGCGCGGGCCGATGCAGTCGGCGGTCGGCGCCTTGAAGCAGGTCGACGATCAGTTGGTGCAGCTCAGGCAGTCCCTGCCGGTCGAGCAGGCGAACATGGCACCGATCGACGATTTGCGCGCGCGCATCGTCGAGGCCGGTCGATCGATGGGCGAGGTGGCGCAGGCGGTCGGTATCGATCCCGCTTCTCTCACCGAGGCGCAGAACTAAGGATTTGGCGCGGGTCAGGCGCGCGGCCGAAAAGTGCCTAGAAACACTATTTTAGCGAGGCTTGTTTAGCCGCAACTTTAGCTAAAGCGCCTAACCCTAGTCATCCCCGCCCGGCGCCTTCCACGCGCCGGGCGGAAGGATGCTCGCCCGCTCTCGATGCGCCGACAACGATACGCCCGCCCAGCGCCAGAGCAGAAAGTCAGGCCAAGGCGTCCAGCAGCGCGTCGATGTCCTCGCGCTTGGTGCGGTGGTAGACGACGGCGACCCGGATGACGAGGCGCCCGTCGATGCGCGCCGTCGGGGGTGCGGCGATGCCCCGCTCTTGCAGCCTCTCCACGGTCTCGGCGTTGTGCGCGTCGAGGTCGGCCTCGGCCACGCCGGGGGGACGGTGGCGAAAACAGCAGACGTTGAGCCGCACCGGCACCATCAGTTCAAGCTCGGGCACCGCCTCGACGCGCTCGCCCAAGTATGCCGCCGTGCGGCAGTTGCCGGCGATCGCGGCGCCCAGGCGCTCGACGCCGAAGTGCTGCAGGGCGAACCAGACCTTGAGGGCCTTGAAGCCGCGCGAGAGGTCGATGCCGTAGTCGGTGAGCCAGGGCTCGCCGCCGGCGAGCGTCCTGCCGCCCGCGGCGAGGTAGTCCGGCCGCTCGGCGAACGCGGCCCGGTGCGCCGCCGCGTTGCGGATCAGGACGCAGCCGGCGTCGTAGGGTACCGACATCCACTTGTGAAAATCGAAGACGAGGCTGTCCGCCCGCTCGATGCCCCGCGTGCGGGCGGCCCACGGCTCGCCCGCGATCCGGGCCCAAACGCCGAACGCGCCGTCGACGTGCAGCCACAGCCCCGCCTCGGCGGCGATGTCGGCCAGCGCCCCGACGTCGTCGCAAGCGCCGGTGTTGACCGTGCCGAGCGTCCCGCCGACGAAGAAGGATGTCAGCCCGGCCTCCTTGTCGGCCGCGATCCGGGCGCGCAAGGCATCGAGGTCGAGCGCGTGCGCGGCGTCGATCGGGACGCGGCGCAGGGCGTCGGAGCCCGACCCCGTGACCTCGAACGCTTTGGCGAGGCAGGTGTGCGCCTGCGCCGAGGCGTAGCCGACGAGCGGCGGGGCGCCGCGCAGGCCGGCCTTGCGCACGCCTTTGAGGCGGGCGGTGCGCGCGGCGTTGAGCGCGATCAGGCTCGCCATCGAGGTGCCGGCGATGAGGATGCCGCTCGCCGTCTCGGGAAAGCCAACACGCCCTTGCACCAGTCGATGACGGCGCGCTCGACGTAGATCGCGGCGTGGCCGCGGCCGCCGCAGTTGGCGTTCATCGTCGCCGCCGCCATCTCCGCCAGGATGCCGACCGGCGTGCCGCCGCCGTGCACCCAGCCGAAGAAGCGCGGGTGGGTGTTGCCGGTGGGGGGATAGGGCAGGATCGCCCGCGTGAAGGTGCTGAGGACCGCGTCGAGGTCGCGGCCCTAAAGGCTCGGCGGCGTCGCGATCGCGGCCCGCGCCGCGTCGGGCACGGGCCGCCAGACCTCGCGGTCCCGGACCCCCGCCACGTGGTCGAGGCAGGTGTCGAGCAGCGCGTGCGCCTGGGCGCGAAAGTCGCTCCAATCGACGGGATCGAGATCGCTCGAAGCGGGGTCGTCGTGCATCGACGCACTGTGCCCGCGCGGCCGACGGGCGTCGACCGAACGCAACGGCGCCGCGCGGACGGGTTGCCGGGCGCGGCGAGAGCGGGCATGTGGCGGCCGAACGCGCCTCCTGGAGCGCGCCCACTACGGAATGTGAACGCCCGCCATGCTGCACGGCTACGACGGCGAGGGCCGTCGCTCGAAGGATCTGCCCGACCCGATCGACCCCAAATGCGTCTGGCTCGACCTGCTCGACCCGACCCCGGCCGAGCGCGCGCGGGTCGACAAGCTTCTCGGCGTCGAACTGCCGACGCGCGAGGAGATGGGCGAGATCGAGACGTCGAGCCGCCTCTACAGCGAGGACGACGTCCTCGTCATGACCGCCTCGGTCCTCTCCAGCAGCGACGCGGCGCCGCGCAGCAACGCAGTCACCTTCGCCCTCGGCCGAAGCCGCCTCGTCACGCTGCGCCACAGCGAGCCGAAGCCGTTTTCGACCTACTGCACCCACCTCGTCCGCCACCACGCCCAAGGCCTCACCGCCGAGCGGGCGTTCGCCGGCCTGCTCGACGCGATCGTCGGTCGCCTGGCCGATCTGCTAGAATTCGTGCTCGCCGACGTCGACACGATCTCAAGCGAGGTGTTCGCGCGCGGCCGCAACCTGAAGCGCCAGCGCGACTACGGCGACATCCTGAGCCGCATCGGGCGCAGCGGCGACCTCGTCGCCAAGGCGCGGGAGAGCCTGCTCAGCCTGTCGCGCCTCGTCGCGTTCGCCAGCTTCAACCTCGGCGGCGGCAAGGACCACAAGACGACGCCGGCGCTGTTGAAGACCGTGTCGCGCGACATCGCGAGCTTGACCGACCACGCGACCTACATCTCGGGCAACATCACCTTCGTCCTGGACGCCACCTTGGGCTTCATCGGCATCGAGCAGAACGCGATCATCAAGATCTTCTCGCTCGTCGCCTTCATCTTCCTGCCGCCGACCCTGGTCGCCAGCATCTACGGCATGAACTTCACCCACATGCCGGAACTGACCTGGCCGTGGGGCTACCCGATGGCGCTCGGGCTGATGGTCCTCTCGGCGGTCCTGCCCTGGCTGTTCTTCAAGCGGCGCGGCTGGCTGTGAGGTCAGGCGGCGGGCCGGTCCGGCCGCTCGCCCGGCCAAGCCAGTTCGCCCGGCGCCGACCAGATGACCATCCAGGCAAGCCAGTAAACCAACGCGCTGATGTGATGCTGCAACACGGCCCGATATTCCGCTTTTGAACGCTTCAGTGTAGCTTTGAGGATGTTAGCGGCCGGATTACGACATTTATGTGCACTATCGCACATTTTGGTTGATAGTCTCGGTTCGAATGCGCCCTATCGTGACGCTTTGGTCACAGAGGCGAGCGCGCACAGCAGCTCGAACATGATGTTGGCGCCGACCCAGGCGGTCATGCCGCCCTGGTCGAAGGGCGGGCTGACCTCGACGAGGTCGGCGCCGATCAGATCGAGGCCCCCTAAGCGCCGCACCATGCGCTGGGCCGTGTGCGTCGTGAAGCCGCCGATCTCGGGCGTGCCGGTGCCGGGGGCATAGGCGGGATCGATGCCGTCGATGTCGAAGCTGACGTAGGTCGGCCCGTCGCCCACGATCGCGCGCGCTTCGTCCATCACGGAATCGACGCCGCGGTCCATCAGCTCCTCGATCATGACGATGCGAACGCCCTGCGCCCTGCCCCACTCGACGTCGGCACCGTCGTAGGCGGTGCCGCGGATGCCGATCTGGACGACGCGCTTGGAGTCCAGCAATCCCTCCTCGATCGCGCGGCGAAACGGCGTCCCGTGCGTGTAGCGGTAGCCGCCGAAATAGCTGTCGTAGAGGTCGGTGTGGGCGTCGAAGTGGACCATGCCGACGGGTGCCTTGTCGCCGACGATGCCGCGCAGGATCGGCAGCGAGATGGTGTGGTCGCCGCCGGCGGCGAGCGGCGTGATGTTTTGCCCCCGCACCTCTGCGAAGAAGCCCTCGATCTTGGCGAGGCTGTCGTCGAGCGAGACCGGGTTCACCGGGCAGTCGCCGAGGTCGGCGCAGCGCTTGGTATGAAAGGGGCGCACGCCCGTCGCTTGGTTCAGCATCCGGATCATGCCCGACGCGTCGCGCAAGGCGCGCGGCCCGTGGCGGGGGCCCGGCCGGTTGCTGGTGCCGCCGTCGAACGGCACGCCGACGATGCCGATCTCGACGGCATTGAGGCGCGGGTCGCCGGGCTCGACCAGCGGCAACTTCATGAATGAGACCGGCCCGGCGTAGCGGGGCAGGTTCATGCCGGAGCGGGGCAGGAAGTCGTCGTCGGCCGTCATGGCGCCTGTGTCCTCGTGGCTTGTTCCAGGGCTTCTTTAGCCACGGCCGGGGGGGCGGCGGCAAGGGCTTGTCAAGGCGCCCCGGGCGTGGTCCCTGTCGGCCGCACGCACGAACCTTGAGGGAGGAACGAGGATGAAGCTGTTGCGCTACGGCGAGGCGGGCGCCGAGAAGCCCGGTGTGCTGGACGGCGACGGGCGCATCCGCGACTTGTCCGCCACCGTCGATGACATCGACGCGAGCTTCTTGGGCGGCGACGGCCTCGCCCGCCTCGCCGGCTTCGACCTCGCCTCGCTGCCCCTCGTCGATGGGCAACCGCGCCTGGGCGCTTGCGTCGGCGGCGTCGCCAAGCTGATCTGCATCGGCCTCAACTACGCCGACCACGCGGCCGAATCCAAGATGGCCGTGCCGCCCGAGCCGATCATCTTCATGAAGGCGACCAGCGCCATCACCGGCCCGAACGACGACATCGAGATCCCGCGCGACTCCAAGGAGACCGACTGGGAGGTCGAACTCGGCGTCGTCATCGGCAAACGCGCCAAGTACGTCGCCGAGGCCGAGGCGCTGGATTACGTCGCCGGCTACTGCATCGTCAACGACGTCTCCGAGCGCGAATTCCAGGCCCGCCGGCACGGCCAGTGGACCAAGGGCAAGAGCCACGACACCTTCGCGCCGATGGGCCCCTGGCTCGTCACCAAGGACGAGGTGCCCGACGCGCAGAACCTGAAGATGTGGCTCGACGTCGACGGCGTGCGCCGCCAGGACGGCTCGACCGCCACCATGGTCTACAAGGCCCCCTTCCTCGTCAGCTACCTGTCCAACTTCATGTCGCTCAACCCCGGCGACGTGATCGCCACCGGCACCCCCCCCGGCGTCGGCATGGGGCTGAACCCGAAGGTCTTCTTGAAGGCCGGGCAGGAGGTGCGCTTGGGCATCGAGGGCCTGGGCGAGCAGCGCAATCGGACCGTGGGGGCGTAGAACGCTTCGCGTCCGCTGCGCGGGGCTTTTTTCTTTTGTTTTTTGCTACTTGTCGCCGGGGCTGGCACCAGCGTTGAAGCCAGTCTTGATGCAAAGTTAAAAAGGAGAAGAGAAAAGCCCGCGCGGCAGCGCACGCGAAGCGTTCACCCCACCGTCCCCGGCCTTCCCGGCAAATTCAGCGTCGCCGTGCGCGCTGGGCTGGTGGCGACGACGTTGCCGCGGCGGACGACGTGGAGGCGGGCGGCCTTGAGGCGGATCGCCTCGATCGGGTCGGCGGCGTCGAGAACGACGAGGTCGGCGAAGCGGCCGGGCTCGATGCCGTAGCCCTCCAGGCCGAGGATCGCGGCCGGCACCTCGGTCACGGCGGCGAACGCGCGCCCGATCGCGGCGTCGCCGGTGAGTTGGGCGCCGTGGATCGCGGCGTGGGCGACGTCGAGCATGTCGCCCGAACCGAGGCTGTACCAAGGGTCCATGACGCAGTCATGGCCGAAGGCGACCGGAACGCCGGCGGCCTGGAGTTCGGGGATGCGGGTCAGGCCGCGGCGCTTGGGGTAGGTGTCGTGCCGCCCTTGGATCATCAAATTGATGAGCGGGTTGGCGATCGCGGCGACGCCGGCCTCGGCGATCAAGGGGATCAGCTTCGAGGCGTAGTAGTTGTCGACGCTGTGCATCGAGGTCAGGTGCGAGCCGGCGACCCGGCCGGCGAGCCCCAAGCGCACCGTCTCGCGCGCCAGCGTCTCGATGTGGCGGGACGCCGGGTCGTCGGTCTCGTCGCAGTGCAGGTCGACCCGCAGGCCCCGCTCGGCCGCGATCTCGCACAGATCCTCGACCGAGCGGCGCCCGTCCTCCATCGTCCGCTCGAAGTGCGGGATGCCGCCGACGACGTCGACGCCCATGTCGAGGGCGCGCAAGAGGTTCTGCCTCGCCCCCTCCCAGCGGTAGAGCCCGTCCTGCGGGAAGGCGACCAGTTGCAGGTCGAGGTAGGGCGCCACGCGCCGCTTGACCTCCAAGAGCGCCTCGACGCCGGTGAGCCTGTCGTCGCAGACGTCGACGTGGCTGCGAATCGCGAGGATGCCCTGCGCCACCGCCATGTCGCAGTAGCTGAGCGCCCGCTCGACGACGGATTCGACGGTGAGGAGCGGCTTCAGTTCGGCCCACAGCGCGATGCCCTCCAACAGCGTGCCGGAGACGTTGCGCCGCGGCAATCCGAGCGAGAGCGTCGCGTCCATGTGGAAGTGGCAGTCGACGAAGGGGGGGCTGACCAGCCTGCCCGCGGCGTCGATCTCGGCCCTGGCCTCGGCCTCGATGCCAGGACCGACGACTTGGATCAGCCCGTCGGCGATCAGGATGTCGACGCCCCGCCGGCCGTCGGGGAGCGTAGCGTCGCGCAGGATCAGGTCGGGTTGCATGGCTGTCCGTGATTTCGAGGACCGGTGACGCCGGCGAGGGACTGGAAGCCGCCCTTGACGCCCCGCACGGAGGGGTAGCCGGCGATCGCGAATTTCTTGCCCTCGCTGTTCGTGTACGAGATGTACTCATGATAAAAGTCCAGTTCCCCAACCCCGCCCAGCCTGCGGTACCGGACCTCGATCTTCTCCAACATGGTTCGACGCTCCTATATGATTGCAGTATCAAAGGGATGAGTAGTTAAGTTGTGCATAAGTGTGAGAGTATTTGCCGTCTGTCTCGAATACAAATACCCTAACGTTCCAATAAGTGACGATCCTTCTTCGGTAGTACTTGTTGTACACGCTGACCGAGTCCGCGTCATGACGTTCCAGCAGATCTTCGACCGGCCTAATCAACTTCCCTCCCTCGAACCCAAAGGCGAGAAGCCTCTCGTGGTAGCCCTCGCCCATCCCGATCTCCGCCTCGACCAAGTCGGTGATCGGTTGAGTGAAGTGGGTGGCGTTGCGGATGCGCTCTTGGATCGCCGCGTCGAAGTCCTTGCTCACGCCGGTGCAGCCGGCACCGGCCAGCAGCGCCAGCGCGAGGCACCCCGCTCCGGCCGCCCGCGCCAAGCCCAGGGGGCGTGCGTTTCGACGCCCGACGCCGGGGCTCGTATGCTTCGCATCCGCTGGCGCGGAGCCTTTTCTTCTTTTTTGCGAGTCTTGTCGTTGGCGGACGGCCACCATGGCGCGGCTAGAGGCGGGCGAAGAAGGCATCGAGGTTGACCTCTAGGCCGGGCGGGTCGAGGCGGAGGGGTCCGCCCGACAGGATCGTCGTGCGGATGCCGTCGCCGTCGCGCGCGTAGTGGATCACGCTGCGTCCCTTGATCTTGACGACGAGGTAGTGTCGGACCGAGGGCAGCCGGAAATAAGCTTCGAGCTTGGCGCCGCTGTCGATCGCCCGGGTGGAGGGCGAGAGAACCTCGACCACGATGATGGGATCGGATAGCTCGACCGCGTCGCCGTCGAGGGGGTCGCCGCAGCGAACGAGCGCGTCCGGTTCGTATACGGTGCTCGCGTCGATCCGCACGGCCATGCCGTCGGGAAAGGCTTCGCAGGCCAAACCCCTTCTCGTGATCGAATCCTCGAAGCAACGCACGACCGCGCTCTTGACGATCGCGTGGCCGGCCCGCTCGGGCGCCATGCGGACGACCTCGCCGCCGTCCAGCTCGTAGCGCCCTTCGGGCTGCGCCATCGCCCAGACGAGGAATTCGTCGGCGGTCATCTTCTTCGGCTTGGGAAGGTTCATGCCCCGTCTCCCTTCGACGCCAGCATAGCGCGCGCGCCTCAGCGCCGATACGGCCGCATCAACGCCCGCGGCGCGGCGCTGCTGCGCGACATGACGACCAATGCCACGATGCTGAGCAGGTAGGGCAGCATCAAGAAGACTTGGTAGGGTATGAGGGCGCCGTAGACTTGCTGCAGGCGTACCTGAAAGGCGTCGAAGGCGCCAAACAGGAGGGCGCCCATCAGCGCCTTGCCCGGCCGCCACGCGCCGAAGATGACGAGTGCGACGCAGATCCAGCCGCGGCCGTTGACCATCTCGAAGAAGAAGGCGTTGAAGGCGGACAGCGTGAGGAAGGCCCCGCCGACGCCCATGAGGGCGCTGCCGGCCATGACGGCGCCGATGCGCAGCGCCGTGACGCTCAACCCCTGCGCCTCGACGGCGGCCGGCTCCTCGCCGACGGCGCGCACGGCGAGGCCCAAGGGCGTGCGGTAGAGGAGCCAGCCGACGACGGGGATGGCGAGGAGGGCGGCGAAGGTCAACGGCGTCTGTGCTGCGAGGATCGGGCCGAGCCAGGGTATGCCGTCGAGCCACGGCCAAGCGACCGGGGCGATCTTGGGCGGGCTCGCGACGTCGGGCAGGACGACGCGGTAGGCAAAGTAGGCGCCGCTGGAGGCCAAGAGCGTGACGCCGATGCCGACGACGTGCTGCGAGAGGCCCAAGGGCACGGTGAGGCTGGCGTGCAGGAGGCCCAGAACGAGGCCGGTGAGGGCCGCGACCGCGACGCCGGTCCACAAGTCGGCGCCGAAGTGGACGGCGAGCCAGCCGGTCATCGCGCCCGCCGTCATGATGCCCTCGATGCCGAGGTTGAGGACGCCGGCCCGCTCGCAGATGAGTTCGCCGAGCGTGCCGAAGATGAGCGGCGTCGCGATGCGCAGGGCCGCGACCCAAAAGCCGGTCTGGACCAGGATGTCGAGGGTCTCGCTCACGCCCGTGCCGCCCTCCGCTCACGGTGGAAGATCACGGCACCGGCGACGACGATGACCAGCGCGCCGAGCAGCGTTCGCGCTTCAAGGCGCTCGTCGAAGACGACGAAGCCCAGCAGGATCGCGAACGGGATGGTGCCGTAGCGAAAGGGGGCGAGGAACGAGACCTCGCCCATCCGATAGGCGGCGACGATCGCGACGTAGGCGAAGGCGACGCAAAGGGCGCTGCCGGCGAGCAGCGGCAGCGCCGCACCGTCGAGCACCCGCCAGCCGAGCGGCAGGCTCAGCGCACCGGCCAGCGTGACGGCGAGCGCCATGGCGAGGCCGAGCGCCACGGCGTCGGCGTCCCGGCCGACGCGGCGGACGAGCAGGTCGCGCAGGGCCGCGAGCGCCGCCGCCGCCAGCGGCAGGAGGTAAGCGGCACCGCCGCCCCCGCCCTCGAACGGGACCACCAGGACGACGCCGACGAAGCCGGCGAGGACGGCGCCCCAGCGCCAGGCACCGACGCGCTCGCCCGCGAGCGCCACGACCCCGGTCATGAAGAAGGGGGCGGTGAAGAGGAGCACGACCGCGACGCCCAAGGGCAGGTGGCGCAGCGCGGCGAAGAAGCAGACGGCGCCCGCGACCTCGCAGGCGGCGCGGGCGAGGTTGGCGCGATCGAGCGCACCGTACAGCGCCGCCAGACGGCCGCGCCAGAGGAGGAGGGCGAAGAGCAGGGCGCAGATCATGCCGCCGCGCAGGGCCATGACCTGCCCGATCGGCAGGTCGGCGAGCACGAGCTTGACCAGCGCGTCGCTCAAGGCGCCGAGCGCCATCGTCGCGGTGACGAGCCCGGCCGCGCGCAGGTTGGCGTCCGCCGTCGCGCTCACCGCGGCGTCCGCCCGAGGCGGGGCGCCCGGTCGGCCGGGGGATTGCGGCGCAGCATCATCAGGCCGGCGGCGACGATGACGAGCGCACCGATCAGGACGTTCAGGCCCGGCTGGTCGCCGAAGGCGAGGAAGCCCAGGAATGCTGCGAACGGGATCGAGACGTAGCGGATGGGGGCGAGGTAGGAGGCCTCGCCCAGGCGGTAGGCGGCGACGAGGGTGACGTAGGCGAGCGCGATGCACAAGGCGCTGGCGCCCAGGAAAGGGAGCAGGGCCGGGTCGAGCGGGCGCCAGCCGAGGACGGCCGTGCCGGCCCCGCCGATCGTGACGACGAGGGCGGTCACGAACGCGACGGCGACGTTGTCCAGGCCCGGGTCGACGTAGCGGGTGATGACGTCGCGCAGTGCCACGAACACGGCGGCGAGCAGCGGGAACATGAGTGCTGAGTCGATCCCGCCGCCGGGGCCGGCGGCGACGACGACGCCGATGAAGCCGACGACGACGGCGAGCCAGCGCCGGGCGTCGACCGGCTCGCGCAGGAAGAACGCCGCGATGAGCGTGATCATCAAGGGCGCGGTGAAGAGGAGCACGGTCGCGTCGGCGAGCGGCAGCCGGCTCAGGCCGGCGAAGAAGCTGAGCGAGACGACCACCTCGCATAAGCCCCGCAACAGGCTGACGCCGCCGAGCGCCGGGCGCAAGGTCCACAAGCGGCGGCGCCACGCCAGCCAGACCAGCAGCAAGGGGCAGATCATCGCGCCGCGCAGTGCTAAGACCTGCCCGACGCCGATCTCGACCAGGGCCAGCTTCACCAGCATGTCGTTCAAGCCGTAGAGCAGCACGGTGAGGAGGAGGAGCCCGGCCGCCCGGGCGTTGTCGCCGAGGGCGCCGCTCACCGCACGACCCGGTAGCGCACGAACAGGTTGGCGACCAGGACGGCGAGCAGGGCCAAGGCGACGTAGAGGTTGGCGACGTAGCTTGGTACGTCGAAGGCCCGGCTCATGCTGTCGGCGCCGACGAAGACCGCGGCGGTGAAGAAGGCGGCCGGGACGACGCCGAGCGGGCTCAGACCCGCCAGCGTCGCGACGACGATGCCGGTGTAGCCGTAGCCGGGCGAGAGGTCCAAGGTGAGGTAGCCCTTGAGGCCGATGACCTCCGAGGCGCCGGCGAGCCCGGCGAGCCCGCCTGAGAGCAGCGCCGTCATCAGGAGGACGCGCCCGGTCGGGATGCCGGCGTGGCGGGCGGCTTTGAGGTTGTGCCCGGTCGCGCGCAGGCCGAAGCCGAACACCGTCCGCCGCACGACGAGTGCCAGCGTCATGGCGGCGGCGAGTGCGATGAGGAGGCCGGCGTGGACGCGCAGCCGGTCGAACAGGGGCGGCAGGGCCGCCGCCTCGATCACGGGCGGCGATTGCGGCCAGCCGAGGCTCATCGGGTCCTGCAACCGCCCTTCGAGCAGCATCGAGACGAGGAGCAGGGCGACGAAGTTGAGGAGCAGCGTCGTCACCACCTCGTCGACGCCGAAGCGCAGGCGCAGCCACGTCGGGCCGAGCAGCCAGAGCCCGCCCGCGACGGCGGCGGCCGCCATGACGACGGCCGGGGTGAGGACGGGGCCGAGGTCGATCGCGCCGCCGCCGAGTGCTGCGGCGACGAGCGCCCCCAAGTAGAGCTGGCCCTCGGCGCCGATGTTCCACAAGCGTGCCCTGAAGGCGATCGCGACGGCGAGCCCGGTGAAGATCAAGGGCGTCGCCCGCGCCGCCGTCTCGCCGAGGGCGAAGGGGCCGCCGAGGGCGCCGGTGACGACGCGCCCGAGGGCGGGCAGCAACGGCGCACCGGCGAGCGCCAGCGGCACGGAAGCCAAGAGGGCCGCGAGCACGAGCGCCAGCAAAGGCGCCAGCGCCGCCTGCCAGGACCGCACCGAGACCCGCGGTTCAAGCCGCATCGGACCCGCGCGGCTCAGGCCGCACCGTTTCACGCGGCTCAGGCCGCATCGCGCCCGCCGCCGGTCATCAAGGCGGCGATGGTCTGGAGGTCGGCCGACTCGCGCGGCACCGCCGGGTGCAGGCGCCCGGCGTGGATCACGGCGATGCGGTCGGCAAGGGCGAAGAGTTCGTCCAGATCCTCGCTGATGAGCAGGATGCCGGCCCCCCCGGTCCGCGCGTCGAGCAGCCGGCGGTGCACGGCGGCGACGGCGCCGAGGTCGAGGCCGCGCGTCGGCCGGCAGGCGAGGACGAAGCGCGGGCTCGCGTCCAAGACCCGGCCGAGGATCAGCTTTTGCAAATTGCCGCCCGAGAGGCCGGCGGCGGGGACGTGGACGTCGGCGGGGCGGACGTCGTGGGCGCGGACCAGCGCCTCCGCCCCGCCGACGAGTGCGCCGCGGTCGAACAAGCCGAAGCGGCTTTTAGCGTTCGTGCCGATCGCTTCGAGTGCCGCGTTCTCCCAGACGCGCATCGCGCCGATGGCACCCTCGGCGTTGCGGTCCTCGGGGATGCGGCCGATCCCGGCCCGGACCAGCGCCCGCGGCCCGCCCGGCCAGGGGGCGCCCTTGAGGCGCAGTTCGCCGGCGTCGGGGCAAAGCGTGCCGGCGAAGAGGGCGGCGAGGCTCTTCTGGCCGTTGCCCGCGACCCCGGCGACGCCGAGGATCTCGCCCTCGCGCACGGCGAGGCGAAGGTCGTACAAGGGCTCGCGGCCCGGCCTCGGCCCGACCCCGACGCCGATCGCCTCGACCATCACGGCGCCCGGACGGCCGCGGTTCGTTGGCACCGGCGTCACCTCGCGCTCGACCATCGCCCGCGCCAGTTCGGCCTTGTTCGTCGCCCCGATCGGTGCGTCGAGCACCTTTTTGCCGCGGCGCAGGACGACGGCGCGGTCGCACAAGCCCACGATCTCGTCGAGCTTGTGGCCGATGAAGAGGACGCCGATCCCCCGCGCCGCCAGCGCCTTTAGCGCCGTGCCCAAGCCCGCCGCCTGCAAGGGCGTCAAGACGGCGGTCGGCTCGTCGAGGATCAGGACGCGGGCACCCCGATAGAGCGCCTTCAGGAGTTCGACCCGCTGGCGCTCGCCGATCGAGAGGTCGCCGATCTTGACGTTTAGCCCTACGTCGAGGCCGGTCGCGTCGATCAGGCCCATGAGGCGGCGGCGCACGCGGGCCCGGTCGAGCCAGGGCGACCACAAGCCTTGCGTGCCGAGGCCGACGTTCTCGATCGCGTCCAGATTGTCGGCGAGGGTGAAGTGCTGGTGCACCATGCCGACGCCGGCCCGCAGTGCCGCCCGCGGCGAGCCGGGCGGCAGCGGCACCGCCCGCCCCTCGGCGTCCGCCACCACGACGGCGCCCGCGTCCGGCACCAGATGCCCGAACAGGACGTTCATCAGCGTCGTCTTGCCGGCGCCGTTCTCGCCGAGCAGGCCGACGATCTCGCCCTTGCCCAGGTCGAGGTCGATCGCCTCGTTGGCGATCGTGCCGCCAAAGCGCTTGGTGATCCCGGCCATGCGCAGCAAGGGCGGAGCCTTGCCGACGATCGTGCTCACGAGCGGCCCTTGGGCTCCGTGTCGTCGATCTCGATCTTAAGGCCCCCGTTTCGGATCGCCGCCTCGCGCTCCTCGACCAAGCTCTGCACCTCGGCCGGGACGAGATCGTCTTCGAGCGGGGCCAGCGTGCAGCCGCCCTGCCCGAGATTGCTGTAGGGGCCGTAGTCTTCGGCCGTGAACCTATCGTCTCGAACCGCCGCGACGGCGCGGTCGATCGTGGGCTCCATGTGCCACAGGGCACTCGCCACCACCGTACCCGGATACTCGTCGGCGGTGTCGACGACGTTGCCGATGGCGTGGACGCCGCGCTCCTTGGCCGCGTCCGAGACGCCGTAGCGCTCGGCGTACATGACGTCGGCCCCGGCGTCGATCATCGCGAACGCGGCCTCCTTCGCCTTCGGCGGGTCATACCAGGAGCCGATGAAGGTGACGAGGAACTGGGCCTCGGGGTTGGCCTCCTCGGCACCGGCCATGAAGGCGTGCATCAGGCGGTTGACTTCCGGGATCGGGTAGCCGCCGACCATGCCGATCTGGCCGCTCTCGCTCAAGCTCCCGGCGACGAGGCCGGTCAGGTAGGAGCATTCCTGGATGTAGTTGTCGAAGACGGCGAAGTTGGGTGCTTCGGGGCCGAAGCTGGAGCCCATCAAGAAGGCGCTGTCCGGGTAGTCGCCCGCCACGCCGCGCGCCGCGCGCTCGACGCCGAACGCCTCGCCGACGATGAGGCTTTGCCCCGCCTCGGCGTACTCGCGCATCACCCGCTCGTAGTCGGTGTTCTGCACGTTCTCGGACCAGGTGTAGGCGACGTCGCCGCGCGCCTCGGCCGCCTGCAACGCTCGATGGATGCGGCTCACCCACTGCTGCTCGACCGGCACGGTGTAGACGCCGGCGACCTTGACCGGCTCGGCGGCGAGCGACGACGCGGCGAGGCAGACGCTCGCCGCCAACCCGGCGAGCAAGGGGCGGCGGGCGGTGGGCATGACTTTAGGCTCCGTTATTCAACGTCGGGATCGGGAGCCTCTCACGGGCATCGCCGCACACGCGAGGTTCCCAGGCTAACGGCGCCGGATCATGACCGCGGGCGGCGGCGATGAAAAGGGGGAGCGACGCGGAACCTTACCGGTCCGCCTACTCTTTGTTGTCGTTCTGCCCTAAGACGCGGGCGAGATTGCAGATCGCGTCCTGGTGCTTACGGTTTTGGATGGCGGCGAAGTTGCGCGCGAGTTCGAGCAACATGCGCTGCTGCGGCATCATCTCGGCCTGCTTCGGCTTTGCCTGCTGGTTGGGCTCGACGTCCTCGAAGAAGTAGCCGATGTCGACGCCGAGCGCGTGCGAGATCTGATAGAGCCGCCCGGCCGAGATGCGGTTGATGCCGGTCTCGTACTTGTGCGCCTGCTGATAGGTCACGCCGATCAGCTCGGCCATCTGCTGCTGGGTCAGGCCCAGCATGATGCGCCGCTGGCGGATGCGCAGGCTGACGTAGTGATCGACGTCGAGCGCACGGCCGCGTCCGCCGGCGTTGCGGCCGGCGACTTTGGTGGCAGTGGCAACTTGGGTCATGAGCGGGCTCCGCATCCTGTTTCCCCGGTTCCGCTGAGGGGGTACTAGAATGATTTTGGCTAAAATACCCCAGAGATTTTAAACTTCCAGCGTTATGAGAATTTCTCATCAACCATGTAAGGCCCGGCCCTTTGATCGCCGGTTTCGCCGCCGAGCAGGTCCGGCTCAACCACCGCGACGACTGCCCTCGCACTCACCACGCTCACGGCGCGCAAGGTCGGGGCGGCGTAGGCGGCGAGGTCGAAGCGGTCCGGGTCGGCGCTCGGCGTCAGCCGCCGCAAGAGCACCCGCCCGTCGGCGACCTCGACCAGCGCGTGGCGCGCGAGCAGCCGGGCGGGCTCGGGCTCGGGCAGGCGCGCGACCAGGACCTGCTGGCCTTGACGGAAGACCGGGCTCATCCCGTCGTCGGCGACCTCGAACGCCTGCAAGCGCTCGTCGGGCAGGCTGACGAAGTGCTTGTGGCTGTTATGCCGGCCGCCGTTCAGGCTGCACATCGCCCCGACCGCGCCGGCGAACGGGATGGTGCGGCGGTCGCGCGAGCGGCCGAAGCACAGATACTCCGGCGTCGTGTCGAGAATGGCGGCGAGGCGCTCGACGACATCGCGCCCCGGCATGTACTCGTCGCGCTCGTAGGGGCCGATCGCCGTCTGGTGCCGGGCGATCAGCCGGGCGAGGTCGGTCTGGGTGATGCCCTTGCCCTGCCGCAGGGCTTTGAGGCGACTGCCGAATGTACCAAACCCGCTCGGCCGCAAGAGTGATCTCCCGTTGCTGACCACTTAAGAGCTTAAGTCGGGATGATTAAGACCATCTCTCGTTGCATTAGGCAATCCCCCCGTTGTGCTTCACCGTGCAAAAATCATGTCGGGGTTGTGATCGCGCGCCGGCGAGGTGCAGAAGGCTAACCCCGGCTTCTAGCCGTGCGGGTATTTAGGCGCGAAGCGCTTGGTCGAGGTCGGCGACGATGTCCTCGACGTCTTCGAGCCCGACCGACAGACGGATCAGGTCGTCGGTGATGCCGAGCGCCAGACGCTCTTCGGGCGGCAGCTTCGAGTGGGTCGTCGTCGCCGGGTGGGTGACGAGCGACTTGGCGTCGCCCAGATTGTTGGAGATCAAGATCAGCCGCAGCCGGTCGAGGACGGCGAACGCGCGCCCCTTGCCGCCGCCGACGCGAAAGGCGAGCAGCGAGCCGCCGGCCTTCATCTGCCGCCGCGCCAATTCGTGCTGCGGGTGGCTCGTCAGCCCTGGGTAGAGGACGCGCTCGACGCCTGGGTGGTCCTCCAGGTGCCGTGCGACCTCGATCGCGTTGGCGCAGTGCCGTTCGAGGCGCAAGTCGAGCGTCTCTAGGCCCTTGGCCAGCACCCAGGCGTTGAACGGGCTGAGCGAGGGGCCGGTGTGCTTCAGGTAGGGATGAAGGTGATCCTCGCGAAACGCCTTGGAGCCCAAGACGATGCCGCCGAGGCAGCGGCCCTGGCCGTCGATGTGCTTGGTGGCGGAGTAGACGCTGACGTCGGCGCCGAGCGCCAGCGGCTTTTGCAACAGCGGCGTCGCGAAGACGTTGTCGACGACGACCCTGGCGCCGGCCGCGTGCGCGAGTCCGCTCACCGCAGCAATGTCGATCAGTTCGAGCGTCGGGTTGCCGGGGGTTTCGAAGAAGACGAGGTCGGCCGGGCGCGTCAACGCCCGCGCCCAGGCGTCGGGTCGGCCCCGTCGACCAGCTCGGTCTCGATGCCGTAGCGCGGCAGGATGTCGGTCAGGATATAGCGGCAGGAGCCGAACAGGAGCTTGGCACCGACGACGCGCATTCCCGCCTTGAGCTGGCAGACGAGGGCGGCGTGGACCGCCGCCATGCCCGACGCCACGGCGCAGGCCTCCTCGGCCCCTTCGAGCGCCATCATCCGCTCCTCGAAGACGCGCACGGTCGGGTTGCCGTAGCGGCTATACAGGTAGCCCGGCCGCCGGTCCTTGAAACGTTCTTCGGCGTACTCGGCCCGCTCGTAGACGAAGCCCGAGGTCAAGTAGAGGGCTTCTGCCGTCTCGCCGTGAGGCGAGCGCCGCTGACCCGCGTGGATGGCGCGGGTGCGCTCGCCGTAGCCCTCGTCCATGCGCGATCCTTGAAGAGGCTGGTGCGGTGGCTTCTATCGGCGCGGCGGCTTTTGGGTCAAGCGTCGCAGACGCCGGCCCCAAACGAGGCGGGTCGGCGGCGGTTGTCGCTGAGGGCGACACGAAACGACCCCCGTCGCGTTCGCGTACGGGGGTCGCTCTTAAAGCCTGCTGCCGGCATGAAGACCATACCGTTCAGCTAGCACGCCTCAGCTGGGCTTCTTGGTCTCGTCGGGGCCGAGCTTGTCGACGTCGACCTCGGTGCGGCGCACCGTATCCTTGACCGTCTCGGTGTGGACGTCGACGTCCTTGCCGACCTCGATCTCCTCGACCACCCGCGCCTGCTTTTGCACGACCGCCTCTTCGTCGGTCTCCTTGACCTCGATCGTGCCCTCCTTGAAGGCGGCGGCGTCGGCCGGGCGATCGACGGCGTGGCGCTCGACGCGGACCGTCTCGTCGCGCAACTCGACCTGCTCTTCCACCGGCGTCTCGATGACGCGGGTGCGCACGCGCACGCCGCCGCGCTCGACCTGGCGCTTGCCGACGCTTATCTGCTCCTCGGCGACCTCGATCTTGCCGTTCTCGCCGGTGGTCGTCGTCCGGTCGGCGCTGCCTTGGGCCGACGTCGCCGTCATGTCCCGGTCCTCGTGGACGAAACCCTCCGAGCGCCACGTGCTGAGACGGTCGTCGATGTCGATCGAGCCGTGATCGTCCATGATCTCCAGCGCGCGCTCGACCTTGTCGGCGGGGGAGCGCAGCGCCACGACGACGCCGTCGCGCCTCACGCCCTCGGCGTAGAGCTGGGCGTCGTGCGCCGGCACGCCGAGCTGCTTGAGCTGGCCCGTGGCGCCACCGCCCTCGCCGGCGTAGGCGGCGCTCGGCTCGGCGAGGCCGGAGCCCGAGCCCGTGTCCGAACCCTTCTCGGACCCGACGAGCGAGATGTTGTCCTGGTCGAAACCGGCGCTGGCCAGCTCGCTGCGCGTGGCTTCGGCCTCGCTCAAGCTCTCAAAGAGCCCTACGATCAACTTCATGGTGAATCTCCGCTGTTTTGCTTCGGTGTACGTTACGGCACTTCTGCCGCGTCGGTGGCTGCTTCGCTCGAACCTGATCGTTCGATGTCCACGGTTTCACGGCGCAGCCGTACCTGAACCGTCTCGACGTCCGTCCGTTCTTCGAGCCAGACGACGAGTTCCTCTCTCAACATCAACCGCGTCTCGACGATCTGTACCTCTTCCAAGACGGGTACAATCAAGAAGTTCCCTTCCTGACGCGGCGACGGGGCCTCATCGACGATTTGCCCTACCGGGCGGCGCTCGACCCTGGCCTCGCGGCGCAGATGCGTCAGCTCGACCGGCTCGTCGGTCGTCTCGACCCGCTTGCGCAGCCGCACCACGCCCTTCTCGACCGAGCGGCGACCCACCTCCAGCCGTTCCTCGACGACGGGTATGACGTGAGAGCCGCCGTCGACCCCCAACGCCGCGGCGTCACCGCCGCCCGACGGCGTCGGGCGCGCGGGGCCGGAAGCGTTCGGCGCCGACCCCGCGAGGTCGAGACGAAGGGCGTCGCCCTCGACGTCGAGCAGACTGCGGGGCAGGCGCAATTGCTGGCCGTGCACCAAGGTCAGCGCTATCGTGTCGTCGTCGGTTCGCTGCCAATCGGCGCGGCCGACGAAGCCGACCGCCGCGCCGCCGGCCGTGACCGGGATCGAAGCGTCGTTCATAACGACCGGACGGACAGAGGGCGCCCCGCCCGAGAACGAAGGGGCCTGGTCACGACGCGAAGAACCAGATCAGCAGCAGTACGACCAGGACCGCGATCGCGATCCCGACGATCATCGAGGTGTTGGACTTCGACGTCGTCGCGGACGTCGTGGTCCTGTCGCGCGAGGCGACCGCCGGGCCGGACGCGTTGGCCGTGCCGGTGGCCTGGTCGTCGTAGACTTTGGCGTGCGGATCGTGAGGTTGCTGGCCCATAGTGCCTCCCTCGCCACGCGATCGGAGGCAAACCTCCCAGGTGCGGCGCTCATGCTTGGTGTGGTCGATCAAACGAGTCGGTCAAAGTATGCCGGTATCGGCGGATCAACGGCGGCCAGACGGTAATGTTCCTAACTTTTGCGCACGAAATTCATCGTCGATCAGGCGGGGTACGCCGGCCCTCGACGTTTCATGCACCCTGAGGCGCTGGGTCCGCCTTCGCGCACGACACGGGCACGAATCCCCGGCCGTTCGGCGCGGCCTCAGGCCGCCTCGCCGTGGCGGAACTGGAGGTCGGCGAGCCGGCGGTAGAGGCCGCCGCGGCGCATCAGGTCGGTGTGGTCGCCCTGGTCGACCACTTGCCCCCCTTCCAGGACGACGATGCGGTCAGCCTTCTGCACGGTCGCCAAGCGGTGCGCGATGACGAGCGAGGTGCGGCCGCGCATCAGCCGTTCGAGGGCGACCTGGACGAGGCGCTCGTTCTCGGCGTCCAAAGCACTCGTCGCCTCGTCGAGGAGGAGGATGGCCGGATCGGCCAGGATCGCGCGGGCGATCGCGATGCGCTGGCGCTGGCCGCCGGAAAGGCGCACCCCCTTTTCCCCTAAGTAGGTCATGAAGCCCTGCGGTAGGGCCTCGATGAAGTCGAGCGCCGCCGCCGCCTCGGCGGCCGCGCGCACCTCCGCCTCGCCGGCCTCGGGCTTGGCGTAGCGGATGTTGTCGAGCGCGTTGGCCGAGAAGATGACCGGCTCTTGCGGCACGAGGCCGATCCGGCCGCGATGCTCCCTCGGGTCGTGCGCGTCGATCGGCACGCCGTCGATCAGGATGCGGCCCCGCTCCGGATCGTAAAAGCGCATCAGGAGCTGGAAGACCGTCGTCTTGCCCGAGCCCGAGGGGCCGACCAGCGCTACGGTCTCGCCGGGCCGGACTTCGAGGTCGACCTCGCGCAGGACCGAGCGCTCCGGGTTCGAGGGGTAGGTGAAGGCGACGTCCTCGACCCGGACGCGGCCCCTGACCGGCGTCGGCAGCGGCGCGGGTTCGAGCGGCGCCCTGATCGACGGCTCCTGGTCGAGCAGCTCGAACAGGCGCTCGGTGGCGCCGGCCGCGCGCTGAAGGTCGCCGACGATGTCGGAGAGCCCGCCGACGGCGGTCGCGACGATGGTGGCGAAGAAGACGAACGACGACAGTTCGCCCGGCGTGAGCCGCCCCGCCAGCACGTCGCGGCCGCCGACCCAAAGGACGTCGACGATGGCGCCGAAGACGAGCGCGATCACGATCGCGGCGAGCGCCGCCCGCGCCCGCGCCCGCGAGACCGCGGCGTCGAACGCGACCTCGCTCGCCGCCTTGAAGGCTTGTGTCTCGCGCGCCTCCTGGCCGAACGCCTGCACGGTGCGGATCGCGTTCACCGTCTCCTCGCCGCGGGTCGCGACCTCGGCGATCCCGTCCTGCGCGCCGCGCGACAAGCGGCGCACGCGGCGGCCGAAGACGACGATCGGCACGATGACGAGCGGCACGACGAGCAGCACGAGGCCGGTCAGCTTCGGGTTGGTGACCAAGAGCAGCGTCGTGCCGCCGAGGACCAGGAGCACGTTGCGCAGCGCCTGGGTGACGCTCGTCCCGATCACCGTTTGAATGACGCTGGTGTCGGTCGTCAGGCGGGAGAGGATCTCGCCCGTGCGCGTCGTCTCGTAGAAGCCGGGCGAGAGGAGGACGAGATGCGCGTAGACGGCTTGGCGCAGATCGGCGACGACGCGCTCGCCGAGCCACGTCACGAGGTAGGAGCGCAGGTAGGTGGCGACGGCGAGGACGACGATGACGATGAGCACGGCGAACAGCGCGTGGTCGAGCGCGTTCGGGTCGCCCTCGCCGAAACCGCCGTCGATCAGGTAACGCAGCCCCACGCCGAGCGAGAGCACGGCGGCGGCGGCGAGCGTGAGGGCGAGGAGCGCGCCCGCGACCCGCCAGCGGTAGGGGCCGAGGTAGCGGCCGAGCCGGCGCAACTGGCCGATGTCGCGCGCCTTGTCGCGGTTGTCCCCGTTCGCCGTCCCGCCTCTCATCGATCTCGATCCCCCAACGGTTCGAACCGCCATGTCATGCGCGCGGGCGCGGCGCCAAGCGCGGCAAAAAGCCGCCTCAAAGCTCGCCTAGGACCGGGTGCGCGAGACGCCCTAGCCCCGGTATGGCGCATTTTCAAGCCGCAAGGCTAGACCGGCCTTGGTGGGGGGGTGCCCTTGAGCAATGCTAGACGCGGACGAAAGGGCCCGCTCGGGCCGCGGTGCGGCGGGCGAGGTTCGATTTGAGCGGCGGCCTGCGGCGGCACAGCCTCTTCGACGCGGCGCAAAGGCGCGTCGGACGGCGCACGGCACGTCCGACGCGAAGGAAAACTACCGCGGGCGGACGTCCCTCAGGCCACCTTGGTGACGGCGGCGCGGCGGGGGGCGGCCTCCTCCCCGCGCAAGTCGGTCGCGTCGCCCGACCGCCACGGCTCCTTGCTCAAGACGACGTCGAGCAGGTAGCGGCCGTAGTGGGTCTTGCGCAGCGGCTCGGCCAGGTCGCGCAGGCGGTCGTCGTCGATGTAGCCCAGGACGTGCGCGATCTCCTCGGGGCAGGCGACCTGGAAGCCCTGGCGCATCTGGATCGTGCGGACGAACTCGCCCGCCTGGAGCAGGCTCTCGTGCGTGCCGGCGTCGAACCACGCGTAGCCGCGGCCCATGCGCTCGACCCGCAACGCCCCCTCGGCGAGGTAGGCCTGATTGACGTCGGTGATCTCCAGTTCGCCCCTGGACGAGGGGCGGACCGAGGCCGCGACGTCGATCACCCGGTTGTCGTAGAAGTAGAGCCCGGTGAGCGCGTAGTTCGAGCGGGGACGCTCCGGCTTCTCCTCGATCGAGACCGCGCGACCGGAATCGTCGAACTCGACGACGCCGTAGCGCTCGGGATCGCTGACGCGATAGCCGAAGACCGTGGCGCCCTCGGCGTGTGCTGCGGCCCGGCGCAGATCGGCGCGCAGGTAGTGGCCGAAGAAGATGTTGTCGCCCAAGACCAGGGCGCACGGGTCGTCGCCGAGGAAGTCGCGGCCGATGAGGAAGGCCTGCGCCAGGCCCTCCGGCCGGGGCTGGACCTCGTAGCTGAGCTGCAGGCCCCACTGGCTCCCGTCGCCGAGCAGGCGCTTGAACTGCCACTGGTCCTCGGCGGTCGTGATGATCAGGATCTCGCGGATCCCGGCCAACATCAGCGTCGTCAGCGGGAAGTAGATCAAGGGCTTGTCGAAGATCGGCAAGAGCTGCTTGCAGACCGAGCGCGTGATCGGGTAGAGGCGCGTGCCCGACCCGCCGGCGAGGATAATCCCTTTGCGTGCCATCTTAGCCGACCTTGCTGTCGCGGGCGGGGGGCAGGTCGATGATGCCGCCTTCGAGCGCGAGCGCGCGCAGCCGCCTGTTCCACTCGATCAGCTCTTGATACCACGCGAGCGTGATCGTCTTCGTCGTCTTGTCGAGCGTGCCGTTCTCCAGGCGCTCGACGGTCTCGACGACGCCGTCCTCGGCGACGCACTGCGCCTTCCAGCCCAGAGCCTCGATCTTGTCGAAGGCGACCCGGTACGAGCGGTGGTCGGCGTCGCCGTACCACTCGATCTCGACGTCGCGCGGCACGGCGGCGGCGACGCGCTCGGCGAGCGGGCCGAGCTGGTAGTTGTTCGCGTCCGAGCCGACGTTGAACAGTTGGCCGTTCACGCGCCCTTGCAGGGCCGTCAGCATGAACATCTGCGCTCGCGCCGTGTCGCGGACGTGCACCATCGGGCGCCACTGCGAGCCGTCGCGCATCAAGGGCAGGACGCCCGTCTTCCAGGCACCGTAGGCCATGCCGTTGATCGCGAGGTCGAAGCGCATGCGCGGGCTGTAGCCGTAGACGGTGGACTGGCGCAGGACGACGACGCAAAAGCGCTCGTCGGCGAGCGGCAGGACGCCGTTCTCGGCCATCTCGTTCGCCTTGGCGTAGGTCGTGAGCGGGTTGGTCGGCGTCGTCTCGGCGCAGATCACCGAAGGATCCTGAAAGCCGTAGATGCTGCACGAGCTGGGCAGGACGTAGCGCTTGACGCCGGCCATCTTGGCGAGCCTGGCACAGGCGACGCGCGACTGGTGGTTGATCGCGTAGGTCGCGTCCTGGAACAGTTCGCCGCTCGGGTCGTTCGAGATCGCGACCAGGTCGATGACGTGGTCGACGCCCTTGAAGTGCTCCAGCGTCAGCCGGCGGCTGTCGGCCGTGACCTTCTCAAGCCGGGGGTGCTCGACCAGCAGTTCCTCGCCGAAGAAGAAGCGATCGAGCGCCCGGACCTGATAGCCGGCTTCGAGCAGCATCGGGACGAGGGTGGTGCCGATATAGCCGCCGGCACCGGTGACGAGTACGCGTTCCATCGTATCAATCCTTATCTTACTTCAAGCGACCGCGCGTTGCGACGGCGCGGCGGAATCGAGCGTGAACATGACTGGCAGGTCGCGAAATCGCGGCTGCGCCGCGTCCTTGGCCGAGAGGACGACGTCTTCCGGCGCCACCGGCCAATCGATGCCGAGGTCGGGGTCGTCCCAGCAGACACCCTTGTCGTGCGCCGGGGCGTAGGGCGCGTCGACCTTGTAGAAGACCTCGACGTCGTCGGTGAGGGTGACGAAGCCGTGCGCGAAGCCGCGCGGCACCAGGAGCTGGTCCCAGTTGTCCTCGCTCAGTTCGACCGCGACGTGGCGGCCGAAGGTGGCCGAGCCGTGGCGCAGGTCGACGGCGACGTCGAGGATGGCGCCGCGCAGGACGCGCACGAGCTTGGTCTGCGCGAACGGCGGGGTCTGGAAGTGCAGGCCGCGCAGCGTGCCGCGCTTGGCCGAGCGGGAGTGGTTGTCTTGGATGAAGCCGAGGTCGAGGCCGGCGCCGACCAGCGCGTCGCGGTTGAAGACCTCGGAGAAGAAGCCGCGATGGTCGCCGTGGCGCTTGGGCCGGACGAGCTTCACGTCCGCGATCGCCGTTGATTGGATCTCCATGCCGTCCGCTCCCGCCGTTGCAAAATTGGGGCACACGCCCCGTGGTCGAGCCGGACGCTAAGCTCTGAACATTAACAATCCGTTAAGAATCATCCCTAACGGCCGCGGCAGGCACTTCCAGGTATGCTTCTTGTCCGACTCCCAGGCGTGTCGGCAGCGCCGTCTCGGCCGCCGGCACCGCGTTCTGGCCGAACATGACGCCGCGCGTGCGCGGGTTGCGCCGGGTGACGCCCAGCGCCCCGATCGGCTCTTTGCCGATTTTCTCGCCCGTCGCCTGGTCGATCGTCGTGATGACGCAGCGATCGCACGGCTTGACGAACAAGAGCCGCGCGGCGCCGATTCCAACCGACGCCGCCCGGTCCTCGGCGCCGGGATCGAGGCCGCCGAGCACGACGTTGGGGCGAAAGCGGGTCATCGGCACGGGCTCGGCGCCGCGTTCGACGATCGCGTGGTTGAGGGCTTCGAGCGAGCCCTCGCCCGTGACGAGGAGGGGAAAACCGTCGGCGAAGCCCGTCTCGCTGCCCGCCGGCGCGTACGTTGGATCGCAGGGGCGTCGCGCGTCGTCGGCGAGGCGCACGAGGCGGACCGAGTGGTCGAGGTAGGCGCTCAAAGTCGCGTCGATCGCGGGGGCACCGCCCAGGGCCGGGACCGTGTCGCCCCAGACCCGGACCGTGAGGCGCCCGCCCTCCCCCGCCCCCTCTTGCAGCGGGACGCCGTGGCGGCCGTGTCCGGGGACGTCGAGGATCAGTCGCTCGGACCCGATCGCGGTCCTGATCGCCGCCAGCCGCGGCTGCTCGCGCTGGGTGAGGCCGCGGCGTCGATCGTCGACGACCATCCAGCGGCGGTCGTGGCGCAGGCCGCGCCGTTCCAGGCGCGCGGCGTCCAGGCGGATGCCGCCGAGCGACTTGACGGGATAGATCCAAAGTTCGGTCACGCGCGCCATCCGGTTCTCCCTCCTCGCGGCGGCGCCCAGACTGGCCCGCCGCCGCCCGCCCGGTCAACGGGGCGCACCGCCGGCCGCGGCACCCTTTGGGCTTGCACGCCAGATATCTAAACTATAAGTTGAATTTTACCGGCACCGTTGCCCCGCCGCCACGAACGGATCACGCGACTCGATGCAGATCGACCCGTCTTTCTGGCTCAACCGCCGTGTTCTGCTCACCGGGCACACCGGCTTCAAGGGCGTCTGGCTCGGCGCCTGGCTGAGCGGGCTCGGCGCCGACGTCGTCGGTTTCGCCCTGCCGCCGAGCCACGCCGCCACGCTCTACCGCCTTGCCCGGATCGACGCGCACGTCGATGGCATCACCGGCGACGTGCGCGACCGCGACCTGCTGGTCGAGGTCGTGCGCCGCCACCAGCCCGAGATCATCTTCCACCTCGCCGCCCAGTCCCTCGTGCTGCCGGGCCTGAAGGACCCGGCCTTGACCTTCGAGACCAACGTGATGGGCACGCTCAACCTCATGGAGGCGGCGCGCCACGCCCGCAGGCTCGACGCGCTCGTCGTCGTCACCAGCGACAAGGTCTACGGGCCGGGCGACGCGGTGCGCGTCGAGGACGACCCCTTGGGCGGACACGACCCCTACGCCGCGAGCAAGGCGGCGGCGGAACTCGTCGTCCAGACCTACGCCCGGCACTACTTGCGCGCGCGGGACGGGATCGGGGTGGCGACCGCGCGCGCCGGCAACGCGATCGGCGGCGGCGATTTCGGCCCGCGGCGGCTGTTGCCCGACCTCGTGCGCGCCGGCTTCGAGGGGCGGGTCGCCCGGGTACGCCACCCGGGCGCGGTCCGGCCCTGGCAGCACGTGCTCGACGCGCTCGGCGGCTATCTCTTGCTGGCGCAGGGCTTGGCCGACGATCCGGTGCGCTTTAGCGGGGCTTGGAACTTCGGCCCGATCGAGGACGGCTGGAGCGTCGCCGAGGTCGCCGACACGGTGATGCGCTGGCTGGGCGGGCGCTGGGCCGAGGCCCCAAAGCCCGTGGACGCCGAGGCGCCGATCTTGCGGATCTCGCCGGCGCGAGCGGTGCGCGAACTCGGCTGGCGCCCGGCGCTCGACACCGCGCGGGCGCTCGAATGGACGATCGAGGACTACCGCGAACTGATGCGAGACGGGCGGGCCGACTGGCTGTTTCGCCGCCTCGACGCCTTCGCCGGCGGGGGCACGTCGAAGCGGCGACGAACGGCGGACGAGGGGTTCGGCCCCACCCTCGGTGACGGGGGTTTCAGTCACGCCCTCGGTGACGGGGGCCTCGGCCGTGCCCTCGGTTGAGCCGGCGGGCGTGCCCGTCTTCATCCTGTGCGGCGGGCTCGGCAGGCGCCTCGGCGACGCCGCCGAGGGCGTGCCGAAGCCGATGGTCGCGATCGGCGACCGGCCGATCGTCGCCCACATCATGCACGCCTACGCCAGGTACGGCTTTCGCCGCTTCGTCCTCTGCGCCGGCTACCGCGCCGAGGTGTTGAGCGCCTACTTCCTCAACTACGCCGGCATCGCCAACGACTTCACCATCGACATGGCCTCGCGCGAGGTCGCCTACCACCAGTCCGGAACCGCCTTGGACTGGGAAGCGACGATCGCGCGCACAGGGTTGCACACCCAGACCGGGGCGAGGGTGGCGCTCGCGGCGGCGCGGCACCTAGGATCCGCCCCGCACTTCGCCGTCACCTACGGCGACGGGCTGACCGACGCCGACTTGGGCGCCGAACTCGCCTTTCACCTCGACCACGGCCGCATCGGTACCTCGCTCGCCGTCAACCCGGTCTCGCGCTTCGGTCTGATACGCCTGGGCGACGGCGGCCTCGACGACGACCGGGTGCAAACCTTCAGCGAGAAGCCGAGTGCCGCGACGTCCTGGGTCAACGGCGGCTTCTTTCTCTTTCGCGCCGGCTTTCTCGACTACCTCACGGGCGATCCCGGCTGCGTCCTGGAGCAGGGCCCCCTGCGGCGGCTCGCGGCCGAGGGTCAGATGATGGCGTATCGGCACCAGGGCTTTTGGTCGTGCATGGACACGCCGCGCGACCGGGACGGGATGCGCGCCTCGTGGGAGGACAGGGCAGCACCTTGGATCGGCGGGGGCGGGGGCTGATGCGCCCGATCATGGCCCCCTTGCCCGGCGCCTTCGTCCTGGAACGACGGCCGAGGACGGACGCGCGCGGCGGCTTTGCCAGGCTCTACTGCGCCGAGACGCTGCGCGGTCTCGGCATCGAGGCGAGGGTCGCACAGATTAACCTCTCGACGACGGCGGCGGCCGGGACGATCCGGGGCCTGCACTTCCAGCGCCCGCCGCACGCCGAGATCAAGGTGGTGCAGTGCGTCAAGGGCGCCGTCTTCGACGCGGTCCTCGACCTGCGCCGGGGGTCGGCCGCGTTCGGGCGGCACTTCACCATGACCCTCTCGGCCGCGAACGGCCGCGCCGTCGTCGTGCCCGAGGGTTGCGCGCACGGTTTCCAGGCCCTCGAAGACGACAGCCTCGTCGTCTACGCCGTGACCCGCGCCTTTGCCCCCGAAGCCGAGGACGGCCTGCGCTTCGACGACCCGTTCACCGGCGTTGCTTGGCCGCTGCCGGCGCGCCGGGTCTCGGCCCGCGACCTCGGCCACCCCCCTTTCGATCCGACCAACGGCGGCATCGCGACCGCCCCCATTAGCGAGGAAACGCACGCATGCGCGTCTTGATGACCGGGGCCAGTTCGTTCACCGGCATGTGGCTGGTCCTCGCCCTTGCCAAGCGCGGCGTCGAGACCGTGGCGGCGTTGCGCGGCGATCCGCGCCGCTACGACGCCTTGCGCCAAGCCCGTATGGCCGAGGTCGCGGCGCACGCCGCCGTCCTGCCCGAGGCGCCGATGGGCAGCAAGGCGCTGTTCGAGGCGGCCGAGAGCCTCGGCCCGTTCGACACCCTGATCCTGCACGGCGCCCAGGTCGGCTCGTTTCGCGACATCCCCTACGACGCCGGCCGCGCCGTGATCGCCAACACGGCCGGCCTGGAGCGGCTCTTGGTCCGCATGAAGCGGGGCGGGCTGCGCCGGGTCGCCCTCACCGGCAGCGTGTTCGAGGCCGGCGAGGGCAAGGGCGCTTGCCAGGGCGACGCCCGCGCCGCGATCGGCGGCTACGGCTTTGCCAAGACGATGACCTCCGAGATCATCCAAGAGGCCTGCGAGCGCGAGGGCATCCCGCTCGTGAAGTTCGTCATCGCCAGCCCGTTCGGCGCCTACGCCAAGCCGGGGTTCGTCGCTCACCTGCTGCAGAGCTGGCAGGCGGGCGAGACGCCGCTCGTGCGCCACCCGCACCTCGTGCGCGACTGGCTGCCGGCCGACTGCTTGGCCGAGGCGCACGCCGACTTCATCGCGGCCGAGGGGAACGTCAAGGGGCCGATCAAGCGGCTGACGCCGAGCTGCTTTGCGATGAGCAACGGCGCGTTCGCCCAGATGCTGGCGCGCGAGATGGCGCCGCGCTTGGGCTTGCCCTGCAAGGTGCGCCTCGCCGATCCGCCCGAGCCGGTCGACGAGCCGGTCGTGCGCACCGGCTTTAGCCGGATCGCCGCCGCCGACGACCCGATCAGGCTGCAGACCGCGTTCGATCGGCTGGTGGCTTGGCACGAATCGCCGGCGCGCGCCGGCGAAAATTCTCTTATAGGTTGATTTTCTTTAATAAACAGTTAACCTGTGAACAAACCCGTGACGGGGGTAAAAGGGTGGCAAGCATCGGCGTCGTGATCGTGACCTACGAGGCGGCCGGCCTGATCGAGGCCTGCTTGCGGCCGATCCTGGTCTCGCCGCTGCGGCCGCGGATCCTGGTCGTCGATTCCGGCTCGAACGACGGCACGGTCGAGAAGGCCAGGGATCTCGGCGCCGAGACCTGGGTCGTGCCGCGCAACACCTTCAACCACGGCGCCACCCGCGAGGCGGCGCGGCGGCGGCTCGGCACCGACATCGTCGTCATGCTCACCCCCGACGCGCACGCGACCGACGCGGGCTTCTTGGGCCGCCTCGTCGCCCCGATCGTCGAGGGCAAGGCCAGCGTCGCCTACGGCCGGCAGGTGCCGCGCCCCGGCGCCGACTTCGTCGAGGCCTTCGGCCGCGCCTTCGGCTACCCTGAGGCCGACGAGCGGCGGGGCCTGGTGACGCGCCACCGCCACGGCGCCCACGACCATTTCTGCTCCAACGCCTGCTGCGCGTGGCGTCAGAGCGCCTTGGACGCGATCGGCGGCTTTCCGACCACGCTGGTGAGCGAGGAGACGATCGCCGCGGCCCGCCTGATCGAGCGCGGCCGCACGCTCGCCTACGTCGCGGACGCCGTCGTCGTCCACTCGCACCCGACGGGCCTGATCGACGGCTTTCGCCGCCAGTTCGACGTCGGGCTGACCCGAAGCGTCTTCGAGGACGTGCTGCTCGCGCACGAGGCCGACGAGCGCCGCGGCCGGACCTACCTCAAGCGGCTGGTGCGCGAGGCACCGGCGGCGAGGCTTCCCTACGCGCTCGTCGACACCGCCGTCCGCTACGCCGGCTACCGCCTCGGCCGGATGGCGGGGGCCAGGGGCCGAGGGAAGGGTCGACGCCCGCCGCGCCGCCTCGCCGCCGTCTGCAGCGGGCAGGGCTTCTTCTGGTGCTCGACGCACCAGGACGCTTTTTGGGCCGGTGCCGCGCCGAGCCCGCCCGCGCGGGGGCGCCTCGCCGATGCGGCTTGAGCCCCGGCGCGTCGCGCTGCTCACCGATAACCCGTTCCCGCCGGCGGAGGGGATCGCCCGCCACGTCCTGGAAATCGCGCTGCGCTTGGACCGGCGCGGCTTCGAGCCCCTCATCGTCGCCCGCGGCACCCGCGGGCTCGGCTGGCGGCGCGAGAGCGTCGGGGGCTTGCCGCTGCTGCGCTACCCGCATCTGCCGATCAAGCCCTTCCACCACGCCTTCAGCCGCGGCCCCTTGCAGGCGTGGCTCGACGACGGCGCCGACGGCGCCGACTTGCTGCACGTCCACCTGCCGCTCCTGCCGCCGCTGCACTCGCGCCTGCGGCGGATCGTGACCGTGCACAGCCCCGTGCTGAGCGACGGCGCCGCGACCGGCGGGCGGGGGCTCAAGCCGCGGCTGTTGCAGTGGAACGCCCGCTTGGTGAGCCGCCGCTTCGAGCAGCACCACCTCGACAACGCCGAGCGCGTCGTCGCGGTGTCGAGCGGCGTGCTGGCCGAACTGGACGAGCGTTACCGCTTGGCCGCGCCCGCGCGCGTCATCACCAACGGCGTCGACACGCGCGAGCTTCAGCCGGTGCCGGTCGAGCGCCCGCGGGGGCCGCTCCTCTACGTCGGGCGCCTGGGCTACGAAAAGGGCCTGTTTCGGCTACTCGAAGCCGTAACACTCTTGGGCTCGGCCGCCCCCGTCCTCGAACTCGCGGGCGAGGGGCCGCTCGCCGAGGCCCTGCACGCCCGCGCCCGGCTGCTCGGCATCGCCGATCGCGTCCGCTTCTTGGGCTTCTTGCGCCGCGACGCGCTCGTCGGCCGGCTGGCCTCCGCCGCCTGCCTGATCAACCCGGCCTCCTACGGGTCCGGGCCGCTCACCCTGCTCGAAGGTCTGGCGACCGCGACCCCGATCGTGACCACCCGCACGGGGCTTGCCGCCGACGTCGAGGCGATGACGTTGGGCCAGCCGCCCTTCGTCGTCGCCGACGCGGGCGCGATCGGCCTCGCCGACGCGATCGAGGCGGTCCTCGTCGATCAGGGCGCCGCGCGCGAGCGGGCGCTGGCCGGACGCCGGCTCGTCGAGCGCTGCTTTGATTGGGAGCGGATCGTCGACGACCTGATCGAGGCCTACGGCTGGGTCGAGAGGCAAGCGGCGTGAGACCGCTGCGGCAGGCCCCGGAGGCGTCGGCCGTCAGGCGCTTCGTCGTCGTCTGCTTCGGCTTCGAGGGCGATCGCGTCCGGCGCCAGCCCTGGCAGACGGCGCACGGGATCGCCGAGGGCCTCTACGGGCCCGGCCGAACCGTCACCCTCGTCACCGACGCGCTGCACCCGCCCGACGACGTGACCTACGCCGTCGTGCAGGTGCCGGGGCTGATGGACGGCGGCCGGCCGAGCGCCGACCTCGCCGGCCTCCTGGACGGGCTGTCGCCGGCGCGCGTCTTCCTCGTCACCGGCCCGCGCGGCCTCGCCCGCATGAAGCGCCTGCCCTGGCCGGCACCCACCTCGCTCGTGATGGCGGGCCCGCGGCTGCGGCCGCGCGAGATCTTAAGCTTGGGGCCGGGCGTCCTCTGGCGCGAGCGCGACGTCCTCGCCCCGCCGCTCTCGAACGCCCTCATCCCCGACGCCTGGCTGCGGCGGGGTTTTGCCAGAAGCGGGGCCGAGGACCTCGTCTACTTGAGCAAGGCGACCCGCCGGCGCCTCACCGCGGCCGGGCTGCCGCCGGGGCGCCGCCTTCGGCCGCAGGTCACCCCGTTCGCGCCCCCGGTCGAGGCCGAGGCGTCCACCCCCGAAACGGCTGACAGGGGGCCGCTCGTCGCCTATCTCGGTCCGCCGCTCGCGACCTGCGGCGTCTACTTGGCGCTCAAGGCCTTCGAGGCCGCGGTGGCGCGGGGGTTGAAGGCGCGGCTGCTGCTCTTGTTGCACCCCGGCGGCAAGGCCGCCGACATGCGGCGCCTGCTCGGCCGGATCGGGGCCAGCCCGGCGGGCGCGCGGATCGAGGTCGAGACGATGCTGCTCGACCACGAGGGCCTGAGCGCCCGCCTGCGGCCGGTGCGGGCGTTCCTGCTGCCGTTTCGAGCCCCCGTCGCCGAGGCGCCGCTCGTCGTCCTGGAGGCAGCACTCTCGAACCGTCCGGTCGTGACGCTCGACGCGGTCGGGGTCGGCGAGTACGCGGCCGAACTGGGCGGCGTCGTCGCCCGCCGTCCGGCCGAACTGCCCGACGCGCTCATGTACGTCCTGCACCGCCCCGAGGCGGCGACCGAGGACCCAGAAGCCTGGACCTCGTGGCGCCGCGCCGCCGCCGACCTCGTCGACCCGCCGGCGGGCGTGCTCCGCCCCTGGCGCTTCATCGGCCTGTGCGGCGCCGACGGCAGCGGCAAGACGACGCTGCTCAGGCGCATCGAGGCCCACCTCGAAGACGAGGGCATCGCGACCCGCCACGTCCGGAGCCAAAACCTCTCGAAGCCGCTCCTGGGCTTGGCCCGCCTCACCGGCCACAACCGCGACTTCGTCGGCCGGCCCTGGCTGGCTTGGCCGTTCCTCGCCCTGCAACTTGTCGACGACCTGATCGACCGGCGCCTGCGCTACCGCGGCCACGTCCCGATCCTCGCCGATCGCTGCGTGCTCGACACGGTGGTCGACCTCGCGATCGACACCGGCCTCGACGACCTGTTGATCGACGATCTGGCGCCATGGCTGTTCAAGCGCCTGCCGCCGCCGGCTCTCGTGTGCGTCGTCGAGCGCCACCCGACCCGCATCGGCCGCGATTGCCCAAGCGCCCTGCACGACCGCAACTTCGGCCGCCGCCAGGGCCTCTACCGCCGCTTGGCCGAGCGGCTCGACTTGCCCGTCATCGACAATAACGGTGCCATCGGGACGGCGCTGGACGCGATCCTCGCCCGCCTCGTGACGAACGATCAGGATGCGAGACCGACGTGATCTACATCTTCTACAACAACGATCCCCTGGCGCAGGACCAGGGCAGCGGGGCCGAGCACTTTCGCGGCCTGCACCGGGCCTTGTTGAAGTCGAGCCTCGACTTTCGCCTGATCGGGGCGAGATTGCAGCGCAAGCGGGCGGCGCCGAACGTCGTCTACGTCAGCGAGGGCTCGAACTTCCTTCGCTTCTACTTGGGCTTGTGGCTCTGGTTCTGGCGCAACCGGCACCGCTTCAAGGACAAGGACGTCTTTCACTTCCACCGCAACTACGCAGCCTGGCCGAAATACCTGCTCGTTCCCGGCCGCGGCCGGGTGTTGATCAGCTACCACAACGTCACTGGTAAGGTGCTGCACGGCGTGCTCGGCCGCCTCGCCCGGCCGGCCCGACGCTTGATGCTCGTGGCCGAGCGCGGCGCCACCGCCCGCGCCGATGCGATCGTCTGCGTCAGCCGCCGCGACAGGCGCGAACTCCGCCGATCGGTCTCGCACGAACCGTTCGAGCGCGCGCTCGTCATCCCCGCCGCCTTCGACGGCCGCTTGTTCGACCAGACCGCCCCGACCCCGCCGACGGCGGACTTAGGCACCCGCCTCATCGTCGTCGGCCGGATCAGCCACCAAAAAAACATCCCGCTCGCGGTGGCGACGATCGAGGTCTTGACGGCGCTCGGCCACGAATTCAGCCTCACGATCGCGGGCGACGGCGAGGACAGCCGTGCCCTGATCCGCCGCATCGCCGACAGCCCAGCCGCGGGCCGCATAAGCTGGGTCGGCCGCATTCCGCACGACCAGATCCCCGACGCCTTGCGCGAGCACGGCATCCTCCTCCTCTCCAGCCGCTACGAGGCGTCGCCGACCGTCGTCAAGGAGGCGCTGAAAGCCATGCGGCCGATCGTCAGCACCGACGTCGGCGACGTGCCCGACTGGCTCGACGAGGGCGAGAACGGCTTCGTGCGCGATCCCGACCCGGCCAGCCTCGCCCAGGGCGTCCTGGAGGCGCACCGGCTGATCGTCGCCGGCGGCTACAAGCCGGCGTCGCGCATGAACATGCTCAACGAGGACGCGATCATGAGCCGCGTCGTCGGCCTCTACCGCCGCCTCCAGGCCGGGTGAGGGCCTACCCTGCACGTCTCCCCCGCGCGGGGCCCGTAGCATCCGAGGCCCCCCTCGTCGTCGTCGGGCTCAGCCTGCGCTTGATCGCGCTGCAACTCGACTGGGTGGGCTGGTCGAGGGGAACAGCCGCAAGTCCGCCGCCCTCCTCCTGGCGCTGCTGATCCCCTGGCTCCTGCTCCAGGGCCAGACCACCCTGCTGCAAGGTGCCATCGCCGGGCCCGGGCACCACGACCGGCCGTTGCGCCGCCACCCCGCCGCTCGTACTGCTGGCAGGCTATGGCGGCCGGCTGGGGCTGTTCGCGCTCGCCCGGATCTCGGGCGAGGCGCCGCGCCTCTACGGCCCCGCCCGCCTCCTGCCTAGCCCTGCGCGCCGCGACTGGGCGGGCACCCTCCCCCTGCCGGCCGCCCTCCTCGTCCTCGCCGCCGCCCTGGGCTTGGCGCTGGTCGGGCCGCCGCCCTGGGCTTGGCGCTGGTCGGATAGTGTCTCGACTTGAATTTGGATGACCACACCCGCCAGGGGCGACCGTTCGTCACCCGGCGAGGATACCTGATCTAACAGCGTCCATATCTCGTGTCCGGAACGCCGCAGAATGCCCCACCGATGCCGCCCTACGAACTGTTGCTGCCGTTCTTCGTCGCGACCGCGGTCTTTGCCTGCGTCCCCGGTCCTGGGATGCTCTACGCGGCGGCGCAAACCGTTGCGCGGGGGCGGCGTGCCGGCTGGTTGTCGGCGTTCGGGTTTCACGTCGCGGGCTACGCGCACATCGCGGCGGCGGCCTTCGGTTTGGCGGTCGTGCTGGAGACCGTTCCGGTCCTCTACGCCGTCGTGAAGTTCGCGGGTGCCGCCTACCTGATCTGGCTCGGCGTGAAGCTCTTCGCGGCGCGAGAACCCCGCGCGGCTTCGGCAGTGCAGGTCGAAACGATGTCGTGCCATCGCCCGATCTGGCGCGCGTTCTGGCAAAGCATCACGGTCGAGGTGCTGAACCCGAAGACGGCGCTGTTCTGCTTAGCGTTCCTGCCCCAGTTCACCGACACGACCGCCACGTTGCCCGTCTGGGCGCAGATACTCGTCCTCGGCACGATCGTGAATCTCACGTTCTCGCTCACCGACGTCGCGTGCGTCCTGCTCGCCGCGAAGATGACGAACCTGCTCACGACGTCGCGGGCAGCCAACCGGTTGGCCCACCGGATCGGGGGCGGCATTCTTATCGGCCTCGGGATCAACCTCGCGGCATCGAAGCAATGACCGTTCTTGGCCAATCTCCGCCGCCCCGTCTCAAACTGAGACGCTACCGGCTGCCCGGGTTCGCCTGACATCGGGCTTGTAGCCGGCCGGCGTTGACGCGCGGGCCCGACATGCCGCACAAGCCGTCCAAGATCGACGAGACAGGTTTTGGGGAGCCGCCATGCACGCCGACGTCACCACGCACGACGCGCTCGACGACCCGCGCAACGCCGACCTCTTGATCTACGTCAACGGCCGGATCGTGCCGCGCGCAGAAGCCGTGGTGTCGGTCTACGATTCCGGCTTCATGCTCGGCGACGGGGTCTGGGAGGGGCTCAGGCTCCACGACGGCCGCTTCGCCTTCCTCGATCTGCACCTGGATCGGCTGTTCGAGGCGGCGAAGGCGATCGACCTCGACGTCGGCCTGGACCGGGCGGGCGTGGCGGCGGCGCTCGACGCGACCGTTGCAGCCAACCGGATGACCGACGGCGCGCACGCGCGGCTGATGGTGACGCGCGGGGTCAAGGCAAAGCCGTTCCAGCACCCCAAGCTCTCGCGCTCGGGGCCGACGATCGTCATCATCGCCGAGTTCAGCGAGCCCGCGGCACCGCGCGGGATCAAGCTGTTCACCGTGCCGCAGCACCGCGGCCTGCCGCTCACCCAAGACCCGAAGCTGAACTCGCACTCGAAGCTGAACTGCATCCTTGCCCTCATCCACGCCGAGAAGGCCGGCGCCGACGAGGCGCTGATGCTCGACCCGCACGGCTTCGTCAACACGACCAACGCCTGCAACTTCTTCGTCGTCAGGAAGGGCGAGGTTTGGACCTCGACCGGCGACTACTGCATGAACGGGATCACGCGGGCCAAGGTGATCGAGGTCTGCCGGGACGCCGGCATCCCGGTTCATGAGAAGAACTTCTCGCTGGTCGAGGCTTACGGCGCCGATGAGGCGTTCCTCACCGGCACGTTCGGGGCGCAGACGCCCGTGGCCGAGATCGACGGGCGCCCGATCGGCGCGGGCGGCGTCGGCCCGGTGACGGCGCGCATCCGCGACCTCTACGCTGCCCTCGTGGCGCGTGATACAGGAGACCGGGTATGACGCTGCGGATCGCGATGTGGTCGGGGCCGCGCAACCTCTCCACGACGATGATGCGGGGCTTCGGCGCCAGGGCCGACACGAGCGTCTGGGACGAACCGTTCTACGCCGCCTACCTGACCGCCAGCGGCCTCGACCACCCGATGCGCGAGGCGACGATCGCGGCCGGGATCGTCGATCCCGAAGCGGTGGCGGCGCGGTGCCTGGGCGGGGCGCCGGGGGGCGCGCCGGTCTTCTACCAAAAGCACATGACGCACCACATGCTGCCGGACTTCCCGCTCGGCTGGCTGGACGAGGTCCGCAGCGTCTTCCTGATCCGCGACCCGGCCCGGGTGGTGGCGAGCTACGCCGCCAAGCGCGAGCGGCCGACCTCCGACGACCTCGGCTTTAAGCAGCAGCGCCGTCTGTTCGAGCGGGTCGCGGCGCGCGCCGGCGGGGCGCCGCCGGTGATCGACGCGCACGACGTCCGCGCCGACCCGGCCCGCACGCTGCGGCGCTTGTGCGATCGTCTCGGCCTCGCCTTCGATCCGGCCATGCTGCACTGGGAGCCCGGCCCGCGGCCGGAGGACGGCGCCTGGGGACCCCACTGGTACGGCTCTTTATGGCGCTCGACCGGCTTCGCCCCCCCGGAAGACGCGCCCCCGCCCGACCTGCCAAGCGAATTGCAGGAACTCGCCGACGCGGCGCGGCCCAGTTACGAGATGTTGCGGGGATACGCGCTGTAGAACGCTTCGCGTTGCGCTCGCCGCGCGGGCTTTTTCTCTTTTTTTATAGCTTGTTCTCGAATTTGGCTCAGACGCTCAGGCTAGCCCCGGCCAAAGTTGCAAACAAGAAGAGAACAAAGCCCCGCGCAGCGGACGCGCAAGCGTTCACTGAACCAGCACGTAATCCAGCCGCTCGCCCTTGACGTACAGGCGCCCGTGTACCCAGCGGCTTTGGGCGTCGTACCAGACGAGGCCGAGCGGTTTATCGTCGGCGAGGATTTGCCAGCAGGCGGTCTCGACCTCGTTTCCGGCGAGGATCAGGTTCGAGACGCTGGTGCGTTCGGCGCGGATCGCCCGCAAGTCGCCGACGCGGGTGCCGAGCAGCCGGTCCTGATCGACGATGGCGCCGTTCCAAAAGCACAGGTCGGTCATCAGGCCGAGCGGCGCGCTCAAAGCCCCTTCTGGGCCGACGATCAGCAGCCGGTCGGCCTCGGCGACGGCTTGGATGGTGGAAGCCTCGCCGTTGTCGTCGGTCGCGATCCGGCTCTCGACCAGCCGTCCGTCCCGCCAACGGTCGAACGCCTCCTGGCGAAAGGCGTAGGCGGTGAACGGGCCGAGCTTGATCGCGACGTCGATCTGCGTTCGCGCCGTAAAGCCGTCGGCCAACGGCGCGAAGGCGACCTCGTGCCGGCCGATATGTTCGCCGGCGCGCAGGATGTCGAAGGCGAGCGGGTCGAGTGCTGCGGCGCGGGGCGCGCGCGGCGCGACCGCGAGTGCTGCGGCAGCGGCGCTGCCGAGGCAGGCGTTGCGGCGGCTGAGGCGTGGCGAGCAGGGGGTCATCGAGCGGGTCCTCAAAGCTTGTTCAGCGCTGGGCAAAGCCGGGGCCGAGCGGGCCGGGCGGCGGCAGGTCCTCGACCCGCTCGACCCTCGCCGTGGCCGGGCCTTCTCGGCAGCGGGCGAGCACGGCCGCGATCGCGTCGGGCTCGCCGCCGAACGCCGCCTCGACGCTGCCGTCGGGGTCGTTCCTGACCCAGCCGGCGAGCCCGAGCTTCCTGGCCTCGGCCACGACCCAGGCGCGGTAGCCCACGCCCTGAACGCGGCCGACGATGCGCACGTGCCGTGTCGTCGTCATGCTTGCCCGATCCCCTTCCCCACGGTTTCGCCGGGGCGGTTCGTCCCACGCTATCGCCGCTCGCCCCGCCACACCGCAACGCGCGGGGGTTCTATCCCACCCGCCGCCGGACGCTTTGTCGGCACCTGTCACATCTGCCCAACACCTTGATCCCTCGCGATCGACGCGACCGGGGCCGTGCGCCGTGCGCCGTGCTCGAACGTCTGGGCCTCGACGGCAAGAAAGCGCCCTTCGCCGTCGACTTTCAGGCCGCCCTGGCGCAGGCACGCGAGTTCTTGCCGCAAACGAGACAGTTGAGCCGTTAGAACTATGGCTAAAGTAAAATTCTTGGCGGAAAATTAATCGAGGCATGCTTTTTCAAGCGGCCAGGCCCGCCGCGATTGCATTGGCTTCGGTGGCCCGCCCATCGTATATCTCGATCCTAACCCACTGGACCTGTAAACAAAGGCTAGGGCCATGACCACGCTTCGCTTCATCCTGCGCGCGCTCGGCGACCACATCGGCCTCGGCGGCGTCGCGTTCCCCTACACCCTCAACCCCTGGGGCTCGAAGCGCGCTTCGGTCTAATCCTCAGGCGGCGTGACGAAAGGGGGCCTCGCCCCCCGCGTCGGCCGGCACCGCCTTCGGCGCCGCGTCGAACGCGGCCCGAGCGCGGACGTAGCCGCCGATCAGGTTGAGTTCGGCCTCGTCGCCCTTGAAGATGTGGCGATACATCTCCAAGAACATGTCGACCGTCTCGTCCAGCCCCCAACTCGTGCCGTCGCGGCGCAGGCGATGGGTGATGACGGCGCCTGCCAGGTCGTCGCGGAACTGCTCGACGACGCGCTTGGGCGCCCCCACCTTGTCGAACAGCCCGGCGATCAGCCGCAGCGCCCTGCCCGTCTCGAACGCCCCCCTCGGATCGCCCAGGCCCGCGAGGCGCGGCATGGCGAGGATGACCGCCTCGCCGGGGCCGAGGCTCGCGTCCTCGGCGAGCCCCGTCCGCCGCGACCCGCCGCCCGTGAACGGCAGCCCAAAGATCCCCGCCCGAAAGGCGCGCTGCGGGTCGTCCTGCGGCGTGAGCGGCATCGTCGGCGTGTGTCCAATCCGGTGGTAGTAGGATTCCCTACCCTGCTAGCCGCCCGAACACCCCCCGGCAAGTACCGCCGACGGTCCTTGCACGAAAAGGCGGCGGGCGTTGCGGTGGGGGAACGCTTGCGCGTTCGCTGCGCGGGGCCTTTCTTCTTCTCTTTTTTGCTGCTTGTCGTCGGAGATTGGCCTCAACGTCCGGGCCAGCCCCGGCCAAAGTTGTAAAAAGAAAAAGAGAAAAGGCCGCGCGCCTAGCGCACGCGAAGCGTTCAAACAGCCTCGACCCCGAACTCGCGTCCGGCGTCGAGCAGGAGCTTCCAGACGTAAGGGGCGAACGAGCGGTTGACCAAGACCAGCGCCGTCGCGTCCTCGACCAAAAAGAGCGTGACGTCGGCCTTGCCGTAGATCGTGCGGCTGGCAAAGCCGGCCTCGGCGGCGCGCGGGTGCAGGTCCAAGGGGCACGCGGCGGCGAGCGCGTCGCGCGTGGCCGGTCCCCGCAACTCGATCGCGGCGAAGCGTTCGGACAGGTCGATCGTGGCACCGGCCTCCTCCGCCGCCGTGTCGAGCTTCGACGTCAGGGCGTCGTGCTCCGCCCGCGGCGCCAGCAGCAGCCACTCGTCCGGCCCGAGCTTGGCGATCGCGCGGTCGTCGCCGGCCTCGAAGCGGTTCATCGCCGTCGGCAAGGGGCCGTCGAGCGCCGCCGCGAAGCCGCTCGGATCCTTCGCCCGCAGCGACCAGACGCTGTGCCGGTTCGAGGCGTCGGCGAGGCGCAAGGCCGCGTCGGCGCGTTCCGGCCGCGGCGCGCCTTCGAGCCCCGAGCGGTGGCGCGGCGGGGCGGTTTGCGTCTCAACCATGGAGGCGGCTCCCTTCCGGGTCGATGAAGACGGGCGGCACGACCTCGACCGCGACGCTTGAGCCGTCCAGTTGCGGCACCTGCAGGGTCTGGCCGACGCGCTCGCGGCCGTCGGCGAGGAGCGCCAGGGCGAAGGGGTGGCCGAGGTTCGGGCTCGTGTAGCTCGACGTGACGTGGCCCAGCATCCGCATCGGTATCGGCTGTTTCGGGTCGTCGACGATCTGCGCGCCCTCGTCGAGGACGGTTTGCCGGTCGACGGGGAGGAGCCCGACCAACTGCTTGCGGCCGGGGGCGGCGATGTCCGGCCGCGCCATGCCGCGCTTGCCGATGAAGTCGCCCTTCTTCTTCGAGACGAGGCCGCCCAAGCCGAGATCGAAGGGCGTCGCCGTGCCGTCGGTCTCCTGGCCGACGATGATGTAGCCCTTCTCGGCGCGAAGGACGTGCATCGCCTCGGTGCCATACGCGGTGATGCCGTGCGCTTGCCCCGACTCCCAGATCGCCTCCCAGACGTGGCGACCGTAGCCGGCCGGCACGTTGACCTCGAAGCCGAGTTCGCCGGTGAAGCTGATGCGAAAGACGCGCGCCTCGACGCCGGCCACCTTGCCCTTGCGCCACGACATGTGCGGGAAGGCGGACGGGTCGAGGTCGATGCCCTCGACCAGGGGGGCCAGGACCTTGCGCGCGTTCGGCCCGTTGACGGCCATCGTCGCCCACTGTTCGGTAACGGATGTGCAGTAGACCTCCAGATCCGGCCACTCGGTCTGCAGCCACTCCTCCAGCCACGCGAGCACGCGCGGCGCCCCGCCGGTCGTCGTCGTCATGTGGAAGTGGCGGTCGTCCAGGCACGCCGTCACGCCGTCGTCGAACACCATGCCGTCGTCGCGCAGCATCAACCCGTAGCGGCAGGCGCCGGGGGCGAGCTTCGACCAGGCGTTGGTGTAGACCCGGTTCAGCAACGTCCGCACGTCGGGGCCTTGCAGGTCGATCTTGCCGAGCGTGGTGGCGTCGAACAGGCCGGCGCCCTCGCGTACCGCCTTCACCTCGCGGTTGACGGCGGCGCGCATGTCCTCGCCGCCCTGCGGGAAGTAGTAGGCCCGCTTCCAGGTGCCGACGTCCTCGAACACAGCGCCGTGTTCCTCCGCCCAACCGTGCATCGGCGTCCGGCGCACGACGTCGAAGAGGCCTCTTCGGGTCTGGCCGGCGATGGCGCCGAAGGTGGTCGGCACGTAGGGCTGGCGAAAGGTCGTCGTGCCGACGGCCGGGATCGTCGTGTTCAGCTTGGAGGCGACGATGGCGAGCGCGTTGACGTTCGAGGTCTTGCCCTGGTCGGTGCCCATCCCCGTCGTCGTGAAGCGCTTGACATGCTCGATCGAGCGCAGGCCCTCGTTCAGGGCAACGCCCAGATCCTTCGCCGTCACGTCGTTCTGGAAATCGACGAACGCCTTAGAGCGCATCCCGTTGCGATCGGAGGGCACGAGCCACAAGGGAACCAGCGGCGCCGCATCGGGCTCGACCGCCTCGGGTACCGCGACCTGTTCGGGCTCAAAGCCCGCCGCCTCGGCCGCCGCCGAACCGGCCTTGGCACCGGCCTTGAGCGCCCCCGCGAGGCCGAAGTCGCCGTCGCAGGCGCCGGCCGAGGCGTTGGGCTGAAGGGCCGTGCCCGGCACGAAGGCGGCGAGATCCTCATCGAAGCGCAGCTTGCCGCGGGCCTGGCTGTGCAGCGAGACGTTCGGGTTCCAGCCGCCCGACATCAAGAGGCAATCGCAGGCGACGGATGTCCCGTTCGGGCCCTTGAGACGGCCCTTGGGGGTGATCTCGCCCAAGTGCGTTCGCTCGATCCGCCCGCGCCCGTCGGTGTCGACGACGACCGTGTTATAACGCAGGGCGACGCCGGCGGCCTTCGCCGTCTCGGCCAGCGGCCCCGCGGCTTCCCTGGCGTCGCACAGCGTCACGTCGGCGCCGGCGCGCTTCAGGTCGATCGCGGCGGCGTACGCGCCGTCGTTGTTGGTGAAGACGACGACCTCGCGGCCGGGCAGGACGCCGTAGCGGTTGAGGTAGGTCCGCCCCGCACCCGCCAGCATCACCCCCGGCCGGTCGTTGCCGACGAAGACCAGCGGCCGCTCGATGGCGCCGGTGCAAAGGACGACGCGCTTGGCCCGGACGCGCCACAAACGCTGGCGCGGCAGGTCGGGGTCGATCCCGTCCGGGGCCAAGTGGTCCGTCACCCGCTCCAGGGCGGTCAGGTAGTTGTGGTCGTAGTAGCCGCCGAGCGTCGTGCGGGTGAGGACGCGGACCTCGGGCAGCGACCGCAGTTCCGCCTCGGCCTCGCGGACGAAGGCGAGGTTGCCGTCGCCGACGCGGCCGAGCGTGCCGCTCTCGGCGGTGAGGCTTCCCCCGAGGTCCGGGTTCTCGTCGACCAGGATCACGCGGGCACCCGAGCGTCCGGCCGCCAGCGCCGCCATCAGCCCGGCCGGCCCCGCCCCCACCACCAGAACGTCGCAGTGGACGTGGCGGTGGGCGTAGCGGTCGGGGTCGGGCGAGGTCGGCGCCCGGCCGAGGCCGGCGGCCTCGCGGATGCGCGGCTCGTAGACCTTGTGCCAAGCCGCTGCCGGCCACTTGAAGGTCTTATAGTAAAAGCCGGCCGGAAACAGCGGCGAGAGCGCGTCGTTGATGGCGCCGACGTCGCGCGCCAGCGTCGGGTAGCGGTTCTGGCTGAGAGCGCTCAGCCCCTCGAACAGTTCGACCACGGTGGCGCGGGTGTTGGGGTCGCTGCGGCCGTCGCCCATCTCGATCTGGACCAGCGCGTTCGGCTCCTCCGCCCCCGCCGCGACCACGCCGCGCGGCCGGTGGTACTTGAAGCTGCGCCCGACCATGTGGACGCCGTTGGCGAGGAGCGCCGAGGCCAGCGTGTCGCCGGCGAAGCCTTGGTAGGTCTTGCCGTCGAAGGTGAAGGCGACGGGCTCGGCGCGGTCGATCCGCCCGCCGTCCTGGGTGCGGTAAGGCTGGCTCATATCGTTCCCTCGACGCGCTCGGACGCGACCCGGTTCTCGGCGTCGGCGTGGCGGGGGTCGCCCAGGTCCGGCAGGCGCGCCCGCATCGCCTCGATCGGCGGCGGGGGCTCGCCCATCGGGTAGACCGCGAGGAAAGCATCGCTCACGGTGTCGCGCGCCGCGTTGAACCAGCGCCCGCAGCCGTGGTTGTGCACCCAGCGCTCGTAATGGACGCCCTTGGGCGTCTTGCGCTGGAACAGGTAGACGGCCCAGGCGGCGTCGTCGGGCGTCGCCGGATCGGGCCGGACGATGTGCGCCTCGCCGCCGCAGTGGAACTCGGTCTCGGCGCGCGGGCCGCAGTTGGGGCAGTCGATTAAGAGCATGGGGTCCCTCGCCTCTTCCTAGTGCGCCACCGCCGCCGCCGCGGCCTCGTCGATCAGGCGGCCGGTTCGAAAGCGCTCCAGCGTGAAGGGGGCGTTGATCGCGTGCGGCTCGCCGGTCGCCAGCGTGTGGGCGAAGACGTGCGCCGAGCCCGGCGTCGCCTTGAAGCCGCCCGTGCCCCAGCCGCAATTGACGAACAGGTTCTCAACGGGCGTCTTGCCGATGATCGGGCTCCGATCGGGGGTGACGTCGACGATGCCGCCCCACTGGCGCAGCATCCGGCAGCGCGAGAAGATCGGGAACAGTTCGAGGATCGCCTGGAGCGTGTCCTCGACGACGTGCAGCCCACCGCGCTGGCTGTAGGAGACGTATTGGTCGGTGCCGGCACCGATGACGAGTTCGCCCTTGTCCGACTGGCTGATGTAGGCGTGGACCGAGTTCGACATGACGACGCAAGGAAAGACCGGCTTCATCGGCTCGGAGACCAGGGCCTGCAACGGCACGCTCTCCAGGGGCATCGAGAAGCCCGCCATGTTGCACAGGACCGAAGTGTGCCCCGCCGCGACGATGCCGACGCGCTTGGCCCGGATCGGCCCCTTGGTCGTCTGCACGCCGGCCACCTTGCCGTTCTCGACGTCGATGCCGGTCACCTCGCAGTTCTGGATGACGTCGACGCCGCGCGCGTCGGCGGCGCGGGCGTAGCCCCAGGCGACCGCGTCGTGGCGCGCCGTGCCGCCGCGCGCCTGGAAGGCGGCGCCGACGACGGGGTAGCGCATACCCGCGTCGAGCGAGAGGACGGGGCAGATCTCCTTGGCCTCTTCGGGCGTCAGCCATCGATTGTCGACGCCGTTCAGGCGGTTGGCGTAGACGTGGCGCTTGAGGACCTGGACGTCGTGCGTGTTGTGCGCCAGCATCATCACGCCGCGCGGGCTGAACATGACGTTGTAGTTCAAGTCGGCCGTCAGGCCCTCCCACAGCTTGACGCTGTGATCGTACAAGGCGGCACTCTCGTCGTAGAGGTAGTTCGAGCGGATGATCGTCGTGTTGCGCCCGGTGTTGCCGCCGCCGAGCCAGCCCTTCTCCAGGACCGCGACGTCGGTGATGCCGTGCTCTTTTGCGAGGTAGTGCGCCGTGCCGAGCCCGTGCCCGCCGGCGCCGACGATGATCGTGTCGTAGGCCGGCTTGGGCTCCGGGCTGCGCCAGGCGCTCTGCCACTTCTCGTGGTTGGTGAGCGCGTTGCGCGCGAGCGAGAAGATCGAGTAGCGCTGCATGCCAACCCCTGCCGACGACGGCCCGCGAAACGGTGTGGATGTCCTCATACTTAGCGGCGTCGAAGCCGCTTTGGAGGGGGCGACGCCGGCTTTCGCGTTTGCGCTAAATCGCCGGCTATGGTGCTTTTGCCACACGCTCCCTAGATGAGGGTGCGAACGAAGACCCTTGAAAGGGGTGAGGGATGGAAACGGCGGCGAACGGCAAGGACGTCGCGGGCGGCGAGACGATCCTGTTTCTGCTCGTGCCCGAGTTCTCGATGCTCTCGTTCACGAGCGCCATCGAGCCCTTGCGCCTCGCCAACCGCGCCGCCAGCAAACCGCTCTACGCCTGGAAGCTCCTGTCCAAGGACGGGGGGCCGGTCAGGGCCTCGAACGGGGTCGAGGTCAAGGCCGACGCGCCGATCGCCGAGGTCGCCTTCAAGCCGGGCGAGCCCTTGCCGCTCGTCTGCCTCGTCTCGGGCGTCGGCGGCGAGCGCTACCAGGACAAGGACGTGTTCGCCTGGCTCAGGCGCTTCGATCGCCACGGTGCGGTGATCGGCGCCCTTTGCACCGGCGCCCACATCCTGGCCCGGGCCGGGCTCATTACCGACCACCGCTGCACGATCCACTGGGAGAACCTGCCGGGCTTCGTCGAGGCCTTCCCCGACATCGACGTGGCGAGCGACCTGTTCGAGGTCGATCGCAACCGCTTCACCTGCTCAGGGGGCACGGCGCCCCTGGACTTGATGCTCACCCGGATATCCGAGACGCACGGCGACGAGTTGGCGACCAAGGTCTCCGAGCAGTGCCTGCTCGATCGCATCCGCGGCCCGCAGGACCGGCAGCGGATGCCGATCCGCCTGCGCCTCGGCGTGCACCACCCCAAGCTGATCCTGGGGATCGAGCTGATGGAGGCCAACATCGAGGAGCCGCTCAGCCAGGAGATGCTGGCATCCTACGTCGGCCTCTCACGCCGGCAGTTGGAGCGGCTGTTTCGCCGCCACCTCGGCCGCACCCCGGCGCAGTACTACCTCGAACTGAGACTGGAGCGCTCGCGCCACCTCCTCTACCAGACCGACCTGCCGATCATGAACATCGCCTGCGCCTGCGGCTTCGTCTCGGCGTCGCACTTCTCGACCTGCTATCGGCAGATGTACGGCAAGACCCCGCGCATGGAGCGCAGCGAGGCGCCGGTGTGACGCTTCGCGTGCGCTGACGCGCGGTTTTTCTTTTCTCTTTTTTGTCCTTGTCCGAGATTGGCCCTCGGCGTTGCGGCCAGTCTCCTGCGTTAACACTGGCAAAAAACGCGCCAGCGGACGCGAAGCGTTCATCTTGAAGGCACGCCCATGCACCGCCCCGACCGGCTCATCGGCTTTCTGCTCAAGAACTGCCTGCTCGGCGTCGCCGTCGGCTGGGGCCTCTTGGGCGATCTGCTCGCCACGGCCGAGAATGCCTGGATCCCCTTGGCGCTGGGCGGCATGGGCTTCGCCGTCACGTTCGGCAGCGTCGCGATGGGTACCGCCGTGTTCCTGCTGCCCAAGGACGCCCCGGACGGGCAGGGCCGCGACTGACCACGAACAGGAGAGGAACGATGCCGTGGCCCCGCATCGAGACGACCCATCGGCACGCGACGTCGCGGGCGTCGTCGCGCCGCCGCCGCTGCTCTACGCCGGTACCCTGATCTTAGGCTTCGGTCTCGACGCGCTCCTCGGGACGGGCGGGATCGGGCTGCCGACACCGCTGCGCTGGACCCTCGCGGGCGCCCTCTTCGCCGCCGCCCTGACGATCGCCGTGCTCGCCATAGGCCGGTTTCACCGGGCCGGCACCAGCGTGCCGCCGTCGCGGCCGGCAACCGCGCTCGTGACGGACGGGATCTACGCCCACACCCGCAACCCGATGTATGTCGGCCTCGCCCTGCTCTACGCCGCAATGGCACTCGCCGCGGACGCGCCGGTGGCGCTCGTACTCCTCGCCCCCTTGCTCCTCGTCGTGCGCCACGGCGTGATCGCCCGCGAGGAGCGCTACATGGCGGCCAAGTTCGGCGACGCCTACGAGCGCTACAAGGCGTCGGTCCGGCGCTGGATCTAGCGCGTGTTGCCCGAACATCGGTTCATGCCAGGCGTGTTATGCCGGATGCCGCATCGCGCCTCGGTGACGCCCAAGGGTGGGACCGACACGGCGCCGAACCCGAAGCGGACGTTGCCGCCGGCTGATCCGATCGGCTCGAATGCGGACGAAGGGGCAATACGGGTATTGAGCTTTCGTCGCATCTTTGATGGCCCCTCAAGATTAAGCGGAATGTCGTCCGTCCAGACGGGACGAGACTGCCTTGTGCTCCTTCGGCGGTACTTTGAACATCCGCTTGTATTCCCGGCTGAACTGCGAGGGGCTCGCATAGCCGACCCCAAACGCGACCGACGTCACGGGGTTGCCGTTCGCCAGCCGACGCTGTGCGTCCAGGAGCCGGACATGCCGCTGATAGGCAAGCGGGCTCAATCCCGTGATGACTTTGAAGTGGCGATGGAACGAGGTCTGACTCATACCGACCGCGGCGGCGAGTGCGTCCACGCGCATCGGCCCCGCCGCGTTCGCCTTAATCCACTCGGCCGCCGTCCGGATCGCCGCGACATTACCCTGCCCCTCGGCGATCCGGCGCAGCGTGCTACCCTGAGGGCCATTCAAGAGACGGTACAGGAGTTCTCGCTCCGCGAGGGGTGCCAGAATCGGCACATCACAGGGAGCGAAAACTAAGCGGACAAGCCGGCCCATGCTCTCGCGGATGTCGGCGCTGGCGGAGCCGACCGTAAAAGGGGGCATATCTTGCGTCGCGACGTCGGGCATATCGAACAGGACGCTCGTCACGATGCCGGGATCTAATGTCAACCCAACGCCGAGATAGGGTTCCTTTGGAGACGCTCTGCGAACCTCGTAGCGAAACGGCAGGCCAAGGATCGAGACGGCGCAGTCGCCGGGGCCGAGATCATAGGTTCCGCCGGCGATCGTCATCCGCTTCGCCCCTTGCAGCACGACGTAGAACTTCGGCGCGAACATGGCCGGCTCGCTGCCCGTGGGCCTGATCGCGGACCAGAGCCCTAGCCGCGGAACAGCTGTTTCCGCGCCGGCGCATCTGAGACCGGCGAACCGCGCCAAGGGAGCGATCGTTCCGTCGTCGAGCATGAGCTTTGAGATGGGCCTCTGGCAGGATCAGACAAGTACTGGGCAGGATCGCGGCTGACGTGGTCTTCTCGGCACCGATATGGAGGCGCAAAGAGAAGGAGACCAACATGGCAGACACGAGGAACGCTCTGATCACGGGCGCGAACAAGGGGATCGGCTTTGCCATCGCCCGCCAGCTTGGCGCCAAGGGCTACAAAATCTGGCTCGGCTGCCGCGACGAAGGCCGTGGCAACCGTGCCGCGGTCAATTTGCGCGCAGACGGTATCGAGGCCGAGCCGATGCTGATCGACGTCACCGATGACGCTGGCGTCCAGACAGCGGCCGAGGCCCTATCGGACAAGGTCGAGGCACTCGACGTTCTGGTGAACAACGCCGGGATGCACTACGGTTTCACGCCGCCGACCGCCGAAGAGCCGCTCGATCAGATGGCCACGATGTTCGAGGTCAACGCCCTCGGCGCCGTTCGCGTTACGCGGGCATTTTTGCCGCTTCTGCGGCGGGCGGAGGCGGCCAGGATTGTGATGATGAGCAGTGGGCTGGGATCGCTGTCCTCTACCATGGACCTGACCAGCGAGAACTGGACCGTGCCTATGGCCGGGTACTGCGCATCAAAGGCGGCGCTCAACATGTTCATGGCGAAATTCGCCAAGGATCTCGCTCCCGAGGGCATCAAGGTGAACGCCGCCGATCCCGGACTGACCGCCACCGACCTAACCGGCGGCATGGGAGACCGCACGCCCGAGCAGGCCGCCCGCGTCGCCGTCGCGCTTGCCACGCTCGGACCCCTGGGTCCGACCAGCGGGTTCTACTATGGCGGTGATCTGGACGAGGGCCTTTCACGCCATCGTTGGTGATCCGTCACATGACCCTAAGGTCATGGAAGGGCTCGACACTGCCGTTCGCTGCACCTTGAACTAAGGTTTGCTTTGAAAGCGACGGCAGCGATCCATTTGGTTACTGGAACTTCTCATGATGTCTTGACAAATTTATTTGTGAAATTTGACGACGCGCATTTCGCCCCTAAAATTCCCGAGGGTCTCAGGCTAGCATAGACCGGAGGTCGCCGATCTTGTCGTTGCCGCCGAAGCGGGCGAACAGCGCGATCGAGGCGTCCACCATGCGCACGGCCTTGGAGACCACGATCGACCGGCGCCGAAAGCGGGCGAGCCAGTGCCGCTGGCGGGCGTGGTCGCGCTCGATGCCGTGGGTCTCCTTTTTGCCGACGTAGAGCCGGCCTTGGGGGATCGCCTTCTCGTAGGCGGCCCAGTCGTCGGTGCAGTAGAGCCGCACGCCCCAGCGCTTCAGGCGCTTGAGAAGGCGTTCAAGGGTGGCTCGGTCACGACCCCCCAGCTCCCAGTCGATGAGCCGTCCCGTAGCACGATCCCGAGCCTTCCAGACCCACAGCTTGTTCGGCTTTTTTTGAGGTAGTGCCACATCTCGTCCAGCTCGACCACGACGGCACGGCCTTCGGGCTCGGGCTTTTGCGCGTAGACTTCCGCAAAGCGCTCGATCCAGGCCTGCACCGTGGGGGTCGACACCCCGAGCAGCTTGGCGGTGCGGTTCATCGAGACGCCGCTGAGGTAGAGCAGCACCGCTTCCACCTTGAGCCGCAGCGGCATCCCGCGCGGCGGGGTGTCGGTGAAGTTCAGCCCGCAGCCCTTGCAGCGGTAGCGTTGCTTGCCGCGCATGAACCCGTTCTTGACGTGCTCCTCGCCCCCGCACCCCTTGCACCGTAGCCCCATCCAACCCGCCCCGTCCGCCGTTCCCTGGCCGACGGATATGGGCGGTCTATGCCAAGCTCAAACCCTCAAATTCCCAAGCCTTGAGTGACTCTCAATGATAAAACGCACGACGAACGCATCCGCCCGTGCCTACGGGGCACCGCCGCGTGCGGCACGCCATGAACTCCGGCCGTGACAGTGCTTCGGCGGCGGCGCCACGCAACACACCACCAGCGTCTGCTCAGCCGGCGTATCGTCGGGGCGACGGCTCTACCCTCAAAACCGCAGGCGTCCGCCGAGGCTGACGCCGGCTTCGGTCCCGGCCGCGTCGGTGCCCACGAGGCCGAGGCCGGTGGTGAGGTCGAACGTCTCGGATAAGTGCAAAGCCCCGTTCAGGTTGAGGACGGCGCGCGTCGCCTCGTCGCGCGGCACGACGGCGTCGCCCGCACCGCCGGCGTCGCTGACCCGCACCTTGAGGTCGTCGCGGCCGAAGGTACGCTCAAAGCCGAGATCGCCGCCAAACGTGAGCGTCCGGCCGCGGCCGAGGTCGATCGGTCGTAGGGCGACGCCGAGGCCGAGGCCGCCCAGGACCTCGCTCACCGATGCGGCGTCGTAGCGCACCGGCCCGAGGTAGGCGTCGTCGAGGGTGTAGCCCTCGACCGCTTGGCGCCGCCAGCCGAGTTCGGCCCACGGGCGCAGCGCGACGCCGCCGGCCCAGAACGGCAGCGTCAGGCGCGTGCCGAGCGCGCTCGCGCGCCCGCCGTAGCCGGTCCGGCCGTAGCCGCCGACGACCTCGTCCAGGTCGCGCCGCTCGAAGGCTTGCGCCGTCGTCGTGACCCTGGTCGTGACGTCGAAGCCGGCCACCTCTTGTCGGGCGTAGAGGGCGAACGCCTCGGCGTCGAGTTCGGTCGTCTGGCGGGCGAGGCGCTTGTCGCTCGCCGTCGCCCCGCCGTAGCGGCCGAAGGCGAAGCCGAGCGTTTGACCCTCGCGGCGCAGCTCGAAGGCGGCGCCGCCCTCCTCGGGCGCTTGCACGGCGGCGAAGCCGGCCCGGCTCGGGTCGGCACCTTCCGCGGGCGCCGGATCGCCGAGCGGGACGGCGACGAGGCCGAGCCCGGAGTCGTCGGCCAGGGACGCGGCGACCACGCCCCCGGCGTCCAGATCTTCCTCTAGGCGCGCCTGTGCCGCGGCCCCGGCGTCGAGCGCGTTGGCCCAGTCCCAGCCGCGGGTCAGGTAGTGCTGGAATACCTGCCCGATAATGTCCTGCCCGTGCTGGGTCAGGTGCTGCTCGTCGGCCCAGAGGTAGCCCGAGGCGGCGTCGAGCTTGTCCGCCCGCGAGGGGGCGGGGTCGGTGACGTCGGTGAAGCCGAAGCGGCCCGGATCGGCGAAGACGCGCTCGAAGACGGTGTAGAGGTCGACCGCGACCGTGTTCGCGTTGGCGTTGGCGTTGGCGTAGCCGCGCACGGCGTCGTTCCAGCGCCGCACGTCGTCGGCGAGGCCCCGGCCCCCGAAGCCCGGCGTTCGGTCCAAGTCGGGCAGCGTCGTGACGAACAGGCGCCGGCCGTCGTTCGCGGCGCCCCGCCCGCGCAGGGCGTCGAGGTTGGCCGCGAAGGTCGCGATCGAGGCGTCGAGCCGGTCCGCCGGCACCCCCTCGACGTCGTTGGCGCCAAAGGCGACGGCGACGAGGTCGCGATCGTCGATCGTCGCGCCGCCCCCCTCCCGGTCGAGCTGACGCGCAAAACTGTTGTTCGCGTCGCTCGGATCGTTGCCGCCGAAAGCACCCGAAACGGCGTTGTTGACGACGTTCCCGGCGGTCCCTTCGCGCTTCAGGTAGCCCGGCCAGCCGGCGATCCCGTCGCGGCTCGCGACCGAGTTCGAATCGCCGAAAACGTGCAGCGTGTCGACCCGCACCTCGGTGACGTTCGCGGCGTCGGGCAGCGCGAAGGGGTTGGCCGCGCCGAACGGCCCGCCGCTCGGCGCCGGCACGGGCGGCGGCGGCGGCGGACTGCCGCCACCCGACACGTCGCCGCCATCGGTGTCGCCCCCCCCGGCCGTGCCGGGATCCGTCGCGGGCGGGGGCGGCGGTGCCAGCACCGGCCCGTCGCCGCCCCCGCCCGAGCCGCCGCAGGCGGCGAGCGACAGGCCGACGGAGCCCAACAGGAGCATCGGCATCAGTTTTTTACGGCGTACCTCAACCATGCGTTTATTGTCCCGACTCGAATAGCGCGTGAACGGCCGCGTCCCTTAACCTTAGCTTGGGCGGCGGGCAAGCCCGCCCGTGCCCCGCCCGTCTGGCGCAGGCCGGGCGCCGCTGCTAGAAGGGGGCCGGGATCAGCCGAAATCAGCCAGAGAGGGGGCGTCTGACGCCATGGACCAGCGGGTGCGCGAGGTCGTCGCGGTGATGGAGACCGTGCCGGCGCTTGAGATGGCGGTGCGCGACCTGCGCATGGTCGGGTTCGAGCAGGAGGCGATCAGCCTGCTCGCCTCGCAGGACGCGGTGCAGGCGGGCCTCGGCCACCGCTATGAGCGGGTCGAGGAGATGGAGGACGAGCCGCGGGCGCCGCGCACGAACTTCGTCTCGATCGAGAGCGTCAACAAGCGTGAGGACTGGGTGACGGGCTCGCTGACGACGCTGCCGGCCCTCCTCGCCGCCAGCACCGTCGTCGCCTCGACCGGCGCCGTCGCCGCCGCGATCGCCGGCAGCGCCGCCGTGGGCGCCGCACTCGCCACCGTCTTCACCCGCTGGATGGACAAGGGCCACGCCGACTGGCTGCAAGAGCAGCTCGACAAGGGCGGCATCCTCCTTTGGGTCCGCGTCGCCTCGCCCGACGAGGAGGCGCGCGCGATCGACACCCTGCGCCAGCACGCCGCCCACGACATCCGCGCGCACGACATCCCGGTCGAGCATACGGCGTGAGAACGCTTGCGCGTTGCGCTCGCCGCGCGGGCTTTTTCCTTTCTTTTTGTCAGTGTTAACGTAGGAGGTTGGCCGGGGCGCCGAGGGCCAGCCTCGGACAAAAAGCAAAAAAGAGAAGAGAAAGCCCGCGCGACGAGCGCACGCGCAAGCGTATCAGTTCAGCACCCGGCCGAGCGGTCCAGGCTTGGCGAAGTAGTAGCCCTGGCCCTCGTCGCAGCCGAGGTTCTTGAGCACGGCCTGCTGCGCCTCGTGCTCGACGCCCTCGGCGGTGGTCGACTTGCCGAGGCTGGCGCTCAGCGCCACGATCGCCTCGACGATCGCCCGTGCCGCCGCCCCCTTCTCGATGCCCTGGGTGAACGAGCGGTCGATCTTGATCCGCTCGAAGGGAAAGCGGGTCAGGTAGCCCAGCGCCGAGTAGCCGGTGCCGAAATCGTCGATCGCGAGCGGGCAGCCGATCTCGGCCAGTTCGCACAAGCGCCGGCCGACGACCGAGAGCGCCGGGTCGAGGAAGAGCCCCTCGGTCACTTCGAGTTCGAGGCGCTCCGGCGGCAGGTCGTGCCGGTGCAAGGACTGCCGGACGAAGTCGACCAGGGTCGCGTCCTGCTCGAGCTGCACGGCCGAGAGGTTGAGCGACAGGCGGAGATCCGGTCGTCCGGCCAGCGCGCCCCTGCACTCGGCCAGCGTCGCGTCGATCACCCAGCGGCCGAGGTCGACCATGAGGCCGGTCTCCTCGGCAAGGCCGATGAAGGCGTTCGGCCCCAACAGGCCGCGCGTCGGGTGCTGCCAGCGCACGAGCGCCTCCAGGCCCGACAGGGCGCCGTCGGCGAGGCGCACGCGCGGCTGGTAGTGGAGGCGCAGTTCGCCGCCGTTGATCCCGCAGCGCAATTCCTCGATCAGCCGCAGCCCGCCGCCCGCGTCGGACCGGCTCTCCATGTGGGGCTCGAAGACGACGATTGGCCCGCGCCGACGCGTCTTGGCGGCGTACATCGCGGCGTCGGCCCGGCGCAGCAGGTCGGCGGCGCCCGAGGCGTGGTCCGGGTAGAACGCGATGCCGACGCTCGCCTCGGCGTGCAGGATCTGGCCGGCGATCTGCATGGGTGCTCGCACCTCCTCGACCATCCGCTCCAAGGCCGTCACCGCGTCGGCACGGTTGATCGGGCCTTCCATGAGGACGACGAACTCGTCGCCGCCGAACCGGGCGAGGGTGTCGCCCGCGCGCGCGGTGGCGACCAGCCGCTTCGCCGCCTCGTCGATGAGGACGTCACCGGCGGCGTGGCCAAGTTCGTCGTTGATGCGTTTGAGGCGATCGAGGTCGAGAAAGGCGAGCGCCAGCCGTTGCCGGCGCCGCTCGGCCGCGACCAGCGCCTCGCTCAGCCGCTCTTGCAACAGGCCGCGGTTGGGCAGCCCGGTCAGCGCGTCGTGCGTCGCCTGCCACGCCACCTCGCGCATCAGCCGCTGCTCGGTGGTGACGTCGCTCAGCGTGATGACGGCGCTCTTGCCCTTGGGCGCTTCGAGCGCGGTGGTGCGGGTGCGCAACGCCCGCCGGTCGCCGCACCCGGTGGCGACCTCGATGAGCGCGGACCCGTTTTCGCCGTGGCCCGCCTCGGCCGCCTTCAAGATCGGCGGCGCGTCGGCGAGCGATCGGCCGAGCATCTGGTCGAGCCCGCTCAGGCGGTGTGCGGCTTGGTTGGCGTACGCGATCCGCCCGGCATCGTCGACGGTGACGACGGCATCCGCGATCGCTTCGAGCGCCGTGTGCGCCCGCGCCCGCTCGGTGTGGGCCTCGTAGCGCAGCCGCGCCTGCGCCTGCAGGGCGATCACGAGCATGGCGATCTTGGCGACGAGGAGGCCCGAGGCGAAGGGGAGCCAGACGCCGCCGAGGCTCAACGCCGAGAGGCCGGCGGCGAGCGGCAGCACGAGGGCCGCGACCAGGGCGGTCCAGCCGAGGCCCAGAACCCCGAAGGGGAGGAGGCCGAGGAGGGCGACGGCGGCGGCGCTCAACCCCCGCGGCAAAGGCGGCGCCAGGCCGTTCGTCAGCAGGCGGTCGAGGAGGAGGGCTTGGTAGAGGCTCCCCGGCACCATCCGGGCCTCGTTGTCGGCGACGAGGGTGACGAACGGCGCCTCGCCGCCGGCGGTGAGGCCGACGACGACGAAGGCGCCGTCCAGCGACGCGCCCGAAGCGTCGCCGGCCATCACCGCCGCCGCCGAGACCTGGCGCACGCCGGGTTGGGCCGGCAGCCGCAAGAGCCGGGGCACGGCGCGCTGCCAAGCGAGCGGATCGGTGCCGGACGCCACGGCCGGCGGGGCCGGCGGCAGTTCGGTGATGCCGCCGGCCTTGGCGGCGGCCAGCGCCAACGCCGGCCAGTGCGCCTCGCCGACCCCGGCCCAGAGATGGACCCGGCGCACGACGCCGTCGGGATCGGTGCTTACATCGCTGTGGCCGATCGCCGCCGCCGCGTCCAGGATCGAGGAAGGCGGCAGCCGCTCGACCAGGGGGGTGTAGCCCCCGCCGCGCACGATCAGGACCGGCAGGACGACGTTGCCGGCGTCCAGGGTCGCGGCCGCCAGCGCCGCGTCGCCCTCGGCCGGACCCGGATAGGCGACGTCGAGCGCCACCGCCCGGGCGCCGGCCGCCTGAACGGCGCGCAGGAGACGGGCCTGCAGCGCCCGGGGCCACGGCCAGTGGCCGTAGCGATCGAGGGCTCGATCGTCGATCGAGACCAGGACGACCTTGCCGCTCGCGGGCGGCGCACTCCAGGCGACGACGGCGTCGAAGACGAGCCGCTCCAGGGCGGCCCCCGCCCTCGTCTGGGCGAACCCGACCGCGAGCGCCACGATCGCCGCGATCAGCAGCCAACGCCGCAGGACGGGGCGTTGGTTCATAGCAGCAACAGCAGCCACGGCAGCAGCGCGAGAAAGGCCGGCCAGCGGGCCGTGGTGGGGATCTCGATCCGCCGCGCCGGGCCGAACGCGCCGGCGTAGCCGTCCGCATCGACGATCCGCGCGCGAAACCAGTAGCTCTGCGGGTAGAGGTCGGGAACGACGAAGAAGGGCTCCTTCGAGGGCAGGTCGAGGACGACCTCGGCGAAGTCGGGGTCGGACGCCAACTGGAAGCGAAAGGTCCGTCCCGGTGCCGCCCCGGCGAGGCGAAGCACGAGATCGTCCCCGCCCCGCTCGACCGCGACCGTGGCAATCGGGGGCGGTCGGACGCGGGTGAAGGGCTGCGGGTTCGAGAACGGGCCGGTCTCGTCGCCTTGGATCGCGGCGATCCGCCACCACCAGGGGCCGGGATCAAGCGGATCGGGCGCGACGGCCCGGTCGCCCGACACACGGCCGAGCTCGATCACCCTCTCCGTAAAGCCCCGGTCGCGGGCAAGCTGCACGCGGTAGGCCTCGACCCCCTCGATCGCGGCCCAGCGCAGTTCGGGCGTCTGATCGCGCACCTTGTCCCGCCGCCCCGGCGCGACGGGGGCGGGCGGCGCCGGCCGGGCGTCGATCTCGACCCGCCCGAACGCCGTCCTGCCCTCGATCCCGTCCGCGTCGATCGCGCGGACCGCGACGGCGTAGGCGCCGTCCGGGACGTCGCCCAGGCCGATTTCCGGCCCTTCGCCGACGACGTCGCGCACGAGATCGATCAATTCCGGGTCGCCCGCCAACTGGACCCGGTAGGCGGCGGCACCCTCGACCGGCGGCACCTTCAAGCGCGGCGGCAGGCGCTCCAGCCGAACGGGCGCGTCGCCCAAGTCCGGGGCCGGCAGGAGCGGGCGCGGCGGCGACGGCGGCGACCCCTCGTCGCTCCGCGTGCCGAAGCCGGCGGACAAGGTCTCGCTGGCGCTCAAAGTCGCGACCTCGGCGCTGCCGTCGAGCAGCTCGGTCGTCGTCGCGGCGCCGCCGTCGAGCAGCTTGACCCGCAGGTCGGTGCCGCGCACGGTGGTCGTCGCCGGGCCGCTCCACAACTCGAACGCGGCGGCGCCGCCGGGCACCGGCACGGCCTTAGCGCCGACCCGCCCGCGCTCGACCGTGACCCGCGCGCCGACGATCGCCCGGTCCCCGATCAGGCTCACCCGGTCGAGAACGACCTCGCTCTTGGGCAGCACTTCGAGGCGCGAGCCGTCGGCGAAGCGCAGGACGGCCTTGGCGCTGGCCCCGGTCGTGATCGTGTCGCCGGCCACGAGCGCGTCGCCCCGCCCGAGCGGTATGTCCTCCCCTCCTCGGGGGGGGCGGTAGCCGACCTCGCCGCTCGTCGCCTCGACGACGACGGCGGCCGGGCGGATCTTCAGCCAGTCGAGCGGGATCTTGAGTTGGCTGCCGGGCCGCAGCCGCGTCGGCGCGTCGATCGCGTTCAGCCGTTGCAGGGACTGCCAACGATCGCGGTCGAGGAGCAGGACGCGGCCGAGCGTCCAGAGGTTGTCGCCCGGCCGGACGGTGTAGGTCCAGTAAGGCTCCGCCGCGGCCCCGGTGACCACGCCGCCGAGCAGGCAGGCGAGAAGCCAAACCTCCGGTCGTAGCATTGTTGAGACTACTCATTCTTGAGTTGATTAGTACCGCCGCGGCAGGGCTTGCCGCAACGGACACCAATACGCAAGCTTGAGTAGGTTATAATCGCCTTGAGGTTTTAAACTTAGGGTTTAATTATACCCGATCGTATTCGTTAGATTGAGAACAGTTCGTAAACAAAGAGGGCGCCGGCCCACCGGCCGACGCCCCCGTCTCGTCAGTAGAATTTGGCCGAGGGGTTCAGCGCTTGGAGAATTGGAAGCTGCGGCGGGCCTTGGCCTTGCCGTACTTCTTGCGCTCGACCTGCCGGTCGTCGCGGGTGAGAAAGCCGCCCGCCTTGATGGCGGGGCGGAGATCCGGGTCGGAGGCGACCAGCGCGCGCGAGATGCCGTGGCGCACGGCGCCCGCCTGCCCCGACAGGCCGCCGCCCTTGACGGTGCAGACGATGTCGTACTGGCCGATGCGGTTGAGGACGCCGAACGGCTGGTTGATGATCATCTGCAGGGTCGGGCGGGCGAAGTAGGCGCCCATCTCGCGGCCGTTGACGGAAAAGCGGCCGGCGCCCGGCTTGATCCAGACGCGGGCGACGGCGTCCTTGCGGCGGCCGGTGGCGTACGAGCGCCCCTGCGCGTCGATCTTGGGCGCGGCGGGCCGGACTTCGGCCTCCGGCTCGACGCGGCCCTTGATGCGGGCGAGTTCGCCGAACGGGGTCGAGGGCGCCTCAGCCATGCGCGGCCTCCTGCTGCTGGGTCGAGTTCTTGCGGTTCATCGCGGCGACGTCGATGCTGCTCGGCGACTGCGCCGCGTGCGGGTGCTCCGACCCGGCGTAGACGTGCAGCTTGCGCAGCACCTGCCGGCCGAGCGGCCCGCTCGGGATCATGCGCTCGACCGCCTTCTCGATCACCCGCTCGGGAAAGCGGCCGTCGAGAACCTTGTCGGCCGTCGTCTGCTTGATGCCGCCCGGATAGCCCGTGTGGCGGTAGTAGGTCTGCTGCCACCGCTTCTTGCCGGTCAGGACGACCTTCTTCGCGTTGACGACGACGACGTGGTCGCCGCAATCCATGTGCGGCGTGAACATCGCCTTGTGCTTGCCGCGCAGGCGGTTGGCGACCAGCGAAGCCAAACGGCCGAGAACGAGGCCCTCGGCGTCGATGACGAACCAGCCCCGCTGAATGTCGCCGGGCTTGGCGGAGTAGGTTTTCATGGACTTGTCGCTCGATTGACGAAAAAGGCGGCGGGCACGAAGGCACCCGCCGATGTCGGGCGTACTTAAGGCGGGGGTCGGCGTATGTCAACGCTTGCGCGTGCGCTGGCGCACGGCCTTTTTCTTCTCTTTTTTGCCAGTTGTCCGAGATTGGCCCTCGGCGCTGATGCTAGCCTCCTGCGTTAACACTGGCAAAAAACGCGGCAACGGACGCGTAAGCGTTCAGTCCGGTATCGCATACGTCGCGGTCGCGAACGCGACGGGGGCGGTGTCGGCCTCGCTGTGAATCGTGACCTGGGCGACGGCGAGGCGCCGGCCGCGCTTCAGGGCGATGCCCTCGGCGATCAGGCCGGTGGGTTTTGGCTTCTTGAGGAAATGGATGTTCAAGTCGGTCGTGACGGCGAGTTCGACCGGGCCGATCATCGAGAGCACGACGCCGTAGGCGGCGATGTCGGCCAAGGCCATCATCGCCGGGCCGCAGACGGTGCCGCCCGGCCGCACCAGCAGGTCCTGGTAGGGCAGGCGCACGGCGATGGCGCCGAAACTCAAGCGCTCGACCTTGAAGCCGAGCTGGCCGACGTAGGGCACGCCGCCATAGGCGAGGGCCTCGAACGCGGCGGCGTCGATCAGCGAGTCGGGCATCGGATGCGTCTTCCCTTGGCGGCGGCGGTAGGCGGCGCCAGCTTTAGCCGCCGACGGACGCCGACGAAAGGGAGAGACGATGCTGGACGATGCCGCGATCGAGACGATGTTCGAGCGCTTGGCGGCCGAGGACCCGGCCCCCGACTGGGCGCCCAAGGGGGAGAAGCGCGACCCGTTTCGCACCCTGGTCTCGGTCGTCCTCTCGGCCAGGACGCAAGGGGTCAACACGGCCAAGGCGACGCGGCAACTGTTCGACTTGATCGAAACGCCGGCCGACCTCGCGGCGTTGCCGCTCGACGCGCTGGCGCAAGCGATCAGGCCGGCCGGGCTCTACAACCAAAAGGCCAAGGGCTTGCAGGCGATGGCGCAGACGCTCGTCGCCGAGCACGGCAACCGCGTGCCGACGACGCGCGCGGGGCTGATGTCGCTGCCGGGCGTCGGGCGCAAGTCGGCCGACATCGTGCTGCGTTTTGCCTTCGAGGCGCCGGTCTGCGCCGTCGACACGCACGTCTTTCGGCTCTCGAAGCGCACCGGCCTCGCCGAGGGGGCGACCCCGGACAAGGTCGCCGACGAACTGGAGCGGCGCATCCCCGAGCGCTTCAAGCCGGGCTCGCACCTGTGGCTGTTTCGCTTCGGCCGCGACACCTGCACGCCGCAGCGTCCGAAATGTCCGGTCTGCCCGCTGCTCGACCTTTGCGAGCGCAACGGGGTCAAGGCGGCGCTGTAGAGACGGCGCAACGTGCGCGATCGCGGCCCTCGCCCGCGTTGAAAATCGCCTGACGCGAGTGTTTTTCAATTTCAAATTGTAATTCTGCTAATTGTTTGCCTCAGGGTGGAATAGGCCGGAGTTTTACCCGTCCAGGTTGATAAGACGCGCCGACGATCGCGCGCTACGTTACAACTGGACGAGTTAACTCATGCTGTTTTTCGAGCGCATCCCCGGCCGCGCCGTGGGCGTGATGCTGCCGTCGTTGCTGGTGCTCTGCGGTCTGGCGACGCCGGCGCACGGGTCGGTCGACACGGCCGACCGCTACCTAGAATGGTGCCAAAACAACCTCAAAAGCGACATGCCCGACAAGGCCGATAAGCACTGCGGCCTCTACGCCCGCGACGCCGGGGCGGCCGGGCTCAACGTCTTCGAGCGCGCCGAGATCGAGGCGGCAGTGGACGAGGGCCTGAGTTTACGCGCGTCCGACGCCGGGCAGGCGCCGGATCAGGCAGCCCTGGCCGACGACTATCTCGCTTGGTTCGGCAACAACATTCGCAAGGGCGACGCGACCAAGGCCGACAGGCACTGGAAGATGTACCTCAAAGCGGCGAAGGCGGCCGGGTTCTCGCTCCACCCCCGCGCCTACGTCGAGGCGGAGGCGCTGAAAGGCAGGAACGTCACGGCATCTTCGGCCGGAACCCCGACGTCCGCACCCTCGAACTGGGATTATGCCTACCGCGACAACTGGGACCGGGACAGAAAACCCGCGAACGGCGAGGCGACGCCCTACGTCAAGTCCGTCGCCGAGAAGATGGCGCGCGATCTCGTCGGCAGCGGCTTCAAGGAGGGTCAAGCCTACATGTCGCGCAACTACATGGGCCACGATCAGCCGATCAAGTCGAACGGCGCGCGCGTCTACATCAGGCACCTTGGGTTCGACGTCGTCAAGAAGATCGGCGCGTCGGTCAAGGCGCTCACCAACGGCAAGGTCGTCGCCTTGATGGGCGAGCCGTCCGACCCGGACAACATCGCGATGGTCGTCAAGGAGAGCGGGGCCAAGCGCTGGTGGGTCTACGGCCACATCACCCACAAGGTCGCCCGCGGCCAGTACGTCGCCAAGGGCAAGGTGCTCGGCAAGATGGTCGATCCGCGAGGCCGGTGGAAGCCGCACGTCCACGTCACCCTGTTCACGACCGCGTGGCCGCTGCCGGCGAAGGTGAGGCCCTACCTCGGCTGGGGCAGGTCCCGGGCCGCCGAGAAGCAAGAGGTGGTCGACCGGGCGCTCAAGCACAGCATGCACCCGCTCGAAGGCTACGCCCGGGTCAACGGGTTGGACTGAGTGGCTTGGCCCCGCCCGGCGCGGGGATCGAGAAGCGGGATCGACGGCCCGCGCGGTTCGATCGGCCGACGGGCCGTTGACGCCAATCATAAATGTCGATAAGTCTCGACATATGGACAAGACAGACGCCATTGCGGCCTTCGCCGCGCTCGCGCAGGAAACGCGGCTCGACGTCGTGCGCCTCCTCGTCGGGGCCGGACCGGAAGGCATGGCCGCCGGTACGATCGGCAAGACGCTGAACGTGCCGCACAACACGCTTTCCAGCCACCTTGCCGCCTTGACGCGCGCCGGCCTCATCCGCGCACGGCGGGAGGGCCGCTCGACGATCTACGCACCCGATTTCGAAGGCGTGCGGGCGCTCGTCGGTTTCTTGATGCAGGACTGCTGCAACGGACGGCCCGAGATCTGCCTGCCCGTCATCGAAGCCTTGCAGGCCATGCGCTGCGATCACCACCAAGAGGTTCCGTCATGAGCGACCGGCCCTACAACGTCCTGTTCTTGTGCACCGGCAACTCGGCGCGCAGCATCATGGCCGAGTGCGCCCTGAACCGCTGGGGGCAAGGGCGCTTCAGGGCTTTCTCGGCCGGTTCTCAACCGAAGGGCGAGGTGCATCCGATGACGCTGCGGCTGCTCAAGGCGCTCGGCTACGCAACGGAGGGCCTGCGCTCGAAGAACTGGGACGAATTCGCCGCGGCCGACGCGCCGCGTCTCGATTTCGTCTTCACCGTCTGCGACAGCGCCGCGAGCGAGCCGTGCCCCGTCTGGCCCGGCCAACCGACGACGGCGCACTGGGGGGTGGAAGATCCGGCCGCGTTCGTCGGATCGGAGGAGAAGACCTACGCCTTCTTTAAGCGGGTCTACGGCTACCTCGACAACCGCGTGAAGCTGTTCGCGGCCCTGCCGATTGGCTCGCTCGACCGCATGGCGCTGCAAGAGCGGCTCGAACGGATCGGCCGGACCGTGGACGAGGGGGCCAAGGCGTGAGCGCCGCCGACGCGCTCGCGCAAGAAGCCGCGCCCGCCGCAGGGATCGGCACGTTCGAGAAGTGGCTGTCGCTGTGGGTGGCGGTCTGCATCGTGGCGGGCGTTGCTCTAGGCAAGCTCCTGCCCGGCCTGTTCGCGGCGCTGGCGGCGTTCGAGGTCGCTTCGGTCAACCTCGTCGTCGCCGTCCTCGTCTGGGCGATGGTCTACCCGATGATGGTCGGCGTCGACTTCGAGGGCTTGAGGCGGATCGGCGAGCGGCCCAAGGGGCTGGTCATCACGCTCACCGTCAACTGGCTGATCAAGCCGTTCACGATGGCGGCCTTGGGCGTCTTGTTCTTCCAGCACGTCTTCGCCGGGCTCATCCCGCCCGCCGACGCGCAAGCCTACCTCGCCGGGCTGATCCTGCTGGGTGCTGCGCCCTGCACCGCGATGGTCTTCGTCTGGTCGCAACTCACCCGGGGCGACCCCGCCTACACGCTCGTCCAGGTGTCGCTGAACGACGTCGTGATGGTCTTTGCCTTCGCGCCGATCGTCGCCTTCCTGCTCGGCGTCACCGACATCGCCGTACCCTGGGCGACGCTGCTCCTCTCGGTCGGCCTCTACGTCGCCCTGCCGCTCCTGGCCGGCATCGTGACCCGGCGGCGGGTCGTGGCGAGAGCCGGCGGCGGGCGCGGCGAGGCGGCGCTGGGCGACCTGATCGCCCGGCTCAAGCCCTGGTCGATCGTCGGGCTGCTGGTCACGGTCGTGCTGCTATTCGGCTTTCAAGGCGGGGTCATCCTCGATCGGCCCCTCGTCATCCTCTTGATCGCCGTGCCGCTGCTGCTCCAGTCCTACGGCATCTTCGTCGCCGCCTACGCCGCCGCCTGGGCGTGGCGCGTGCCGTTCAGCGTCGCGGCACCCTGCGCCTTGATCGGCACCTCGAATTTCTTCGAGCTGGCGGTCGCAGTCGCCATCGGCCTGTTCGGCCTACACTCGGGAGCGGCGCTGGCGACGGTGGTCGGCGTCCTGGTCGAGGTGCCGGTCATGCTCTCGCTGGTGGCACTCGCCAACCGCACCCGGGGCTGGTTCCCGGCCTGACCGGCGGGCGCGGCGCAAATTGCCCGATGACGGATTGGAGTACGCCCTTTCGGGCCGCGGCGCGAAGCTTTATGAAAACCCTATTGCCGGCATTTTGTTAAACTGGTGCGGCAGGGGGAGACGAAGCGCGTGCAGACTGCGGACAAGATGTTGCTGGAGCGGCGGACCGAACATGGTGTCGTCATCTTGACCCTCAACCGCCCGAACGCCTTCAACAGCCTGTCGAGCGAGTTGCTGCAGGCCCTGCTCGATGCGGTGAACGCGGCGGCGGAGGATTCCGACGCCCGCGTCGTCGTCGTCGAGGGGGAGGGCAAGGCGTTCTCGGCCGGGCACGATTTGAAGGAGATCGGCGCCGATCGCGGCGAGGACGCCCTGCGCGCGATCTTCGGCTTGTGCTCGACGCTGATGACCCGCCTCACCACCCTGCCCTTGCCGGTGATCGCCAAGGTCGACGGGATCGCGACGGCGGCCGGCTGCCAACTGGTCGCCGCCTGCGACCTCGCGGTCTGCTCGAAGACCAGCCGCTTCGCCACCTCGGGCATCAAGTACGGCCTGTTCTGCGCCACGCCGATGGTGCCGCTCAGCCGCGTCGTGCCGCGCAAGGCAGCCTTGGAGATGCTGCTCACCGGCGACTTCGTCGACGCCGCCGAGGCGCACCGGATCGGCCTCGTCAACCGCGTCGTGGAGGGGGCCGAACTCGGCGCCGCGACCGAGGAATTGTGCGGGCGCCTGCTCGACAAGCCGCGTTCCGTGCTGGCGCTCGGCAAGCGCGCCTACTACGCCCAGAGCACCCTCGACCTCGAAGCCGCCTACGCGGCGATGACCGGGGTCATCGTCGACAACGCCCGGGGCGAGGCCTTCGCCGAGGGCCTGGACGCCTTCGTCGCCAAGCGTCAACCCGACTGGTCGAAGCTCAACGATGGCGCTTGACCTCGCCCGCTACGCCGCCCTCGTCGTCGCCGCCCTGGTGATCGTGGCGACGCTCGCCTCCTACACCCGCGCCTACGTCTGGTGGGTCCGCTTAAGCGACTTCCCGCGCCAGCAGCTGACCATTCTCGGGACGCTGGCGCTCGCCGGGCTCCTCTTCCTGGTCCAGACCCCGCTCGGCTACGCCCTGGCCCTGGCGCTCGCCCTGGCCCTCGTCGCGCAACTGTCGGTCATCCTGCCCTACACGCGCCTGTGGCGGCACGACCTGATCGACGCCGAGGGCCCGAAGAAGCCGCGCACCGTCCGCCTCCTCGTCGCCAACGTGCTGCAGGACAACCGCGAGGCGGACAAGCTGGTCCGGTTGATCGAGGCCGAGGACCCCGACTTGTTCCTCGCGGTCGAGACCGATGCGTGGTGGGCCGAGCGGCTCGACGGGCTCGCCGATCGCTACCCGCACTGCCTCGCCCGGCCGATCCCCAACACCTACGGCCTCGTCATGCGCTCGAAGCTGGAGCTGATCGACCCGGAGGTGCGCTTTTTGTTGAAGCAGGACGTGCCCTCGATCCGCACGCGCGTGCGCCTGCCCTCGGGCGACACGATCCTGCTCTACGGCATCCACCCGGAGCCGCCGGCGCCGGGCGAGTCCGACACCTCCTTGCCGCGCGACGCCGAACTGGTCATCGCCGGGCGCGAGATCGCCGAAGCGGACGCGCCCACTGTCCTCATAGGCGACTTGAACGACGTTGCGTGGTCGCACACCTCGCGCCTGTTTCGGCGCCTCAGCGGCCTCGTCGACCTGCGCGTCGGCCGGGGGTTCTTCAGCACCTTCGACGCCAACCGGCCCTACATGCGCTGGCCGCTCGACCACGTCTTCGTCACGCCCGACTTTCGCCTGCGCCGCATCGAGCGGCTGCCGCACATCGGCTCCGACCACTTCCCGATCCTGGTCGAACTCGACTACGTGCCGAGTGCCGTCGCCGACAACGCGGCGCCCGAGCCCGAGGCCGACGACCAAGAAGAGGCGGACGAGACGCTGAGCGACGCGCTGAAAGCCGGGGTGCAGCACCAGCCGGCCGGGGCGACGGGCTGACCCGCCTTCCCCCCGACCCTCGGCGCCTCGTATCACATCGGCGGCAACAGGACACCGTCGACGACGTGGACGACGCCGTTCGACTGGTAGACGTCGGCGAGCCTCACCATGACGGCGTTGCCCGACGCGTCCTCGACGCCGATCCCGCCGCCCTCCATCATCGCGACCAGCGGGTCGCCCTCGACGGTGGTGAGCGTTGCCTGCCCGCCGCCGGCCTCGATCATCCGCGTCAGTTCGACCGAATCCAGCCGGCCCGGCACGACGTGGTAGGTCAGCACCTTGGTCAGCGTCGGCTTGTTCTCGTCCTGCATCAGGCTGTCGACCGTACCCGCCGGCAGCGCGTCGAAGGCCGCGTCAGTCGGCGCGAACACGGTGTAGGGGCCGGGGCCCTCTAAGGTATCGACGAGGCCCGCCTGCTTCACCGCCGCGACCAGGGTCGTGTGATCGGCCGACTGGGACGCGTTCTCGACGATGTTGCGGCTGGGCAGCATCGGCGCGCCCCCGACCATCGCCGGCGGCTGCACGGTCGAGGCGTCCGACATGCCGCCGCCCGTGCCGCAGCCGGCGAGGCTCCCGGCGAGAACGAGCCCGACGATAAGGTTGCGATAGGTCTGCATGTTGTTGACTCCCTGGGGTTCCAAGAGTTGATCGACGCGGAGCTATACGTCTGCGAAACCGGATTGGATGCGCTTAAGTGTTCTTAGCGTACTCAAGAGAACGCTTCGCGTGCGCTGCCGCGCGGCCTTCTTTTTTCTCTTTTTTGCTTTTTGCCCGAGACTGGCCCTCGGCGCCACGGCCAACCTCCTGCGTTAACACTGGCAAAAACAAAGAGAAAAGCCCGCGCGGCGAGCGCACGCGAAGCGTTCTCACCCCGCCGCCTTGCCTTCCAGCACCCCGATCAACTCCTCGACCGCGGCCCGGTCGGGGTGGTCCTCGGGCAGACGTTCGAGTAGGTCGCGCCACAAGTTGAGCGCCTCGGGGCGGTCGCCGGTTTGCAGGGCGCGGATGCCCAAGTACCAGAACGGCTCGGGGTCGGCGGGGTCGATGCCGCGCACCCGCTCGAAGCGCTCGGCCGCGGCCGCGGTCACGGTCGGCAGGTCGACCGGCCCCTCGGGCGGCCCCAGGAGGAACATCGCCTCGTCCTTGAGGATGGCGGTGTCCTCGGGCGCCAGCTCGCGCGCCTTGGCGTAGGCCGCCGCCGCCGCGTCGCGCCGGCCCAAGGTCGCCTGCGAGCGGGCGAGGCGGCTCCACTCCTCGGCGCTGCCGCCCTCGCTCGCCAGCCGGTCGGCCAAGCCCGCGACCATCGTCTCGATCCGGGCTTGGCGCTCCTCGGGCGGCAGGGCGGCGACGGCCGCCGCCGCGTCACCGGCCGGCGGCGTCGCGTCGGCGATCAGCGCGTCGGCGTCGGCGCCGGTGGCGGAGGCGGCCTCGCGCAGCATCGCCTCGGTCTGTTCGCGCCAGGGGGCGTCGGCCGGGGTGACGGCGAGCAGCGACTTCAGCCGCCCCAGCGCCGCGTCCTCGCGCCCCGACTGGAGGTCGGCCTGGGCGAGGTAGAAGGCGGGGCGCGGGTCGTTCGGCGCCTTTTGCTCCGCCTCGCCGAACAGGGCCAGCGCCTCGGGCGGCACGGTGCCCGCGTTCGCCACGACCAGCGCCTCGCCCAAGGCGCCCGGCAGCCGCGCGTCGTCGGGGGCCACCTCGCGGGCGCGGCGCAGCGCCGCGACGGCGCCGTCGGGGTCGTTCAGCGCGTCCTTCGAGCGGGCCAGCATCAGCCAGCCGTCGACGTCGTTCGGGTCGTCGGCGAGGCGGGTCTCCAGCGAGGCCACCATCGCGCGCGGGTCGGGGCCGGCCGGGCGCTCGCGCAGCGCCAGCGGCTGGTCCGGCAGGGACGGCGTACCAAGGTAGGCGTAGAGGCCGAGTGCCGCGGCCGGAACGAGGAGGACGGCGAGCCCGGCCGCGATCCTGCCGCCGCCGCCGAGGCGGGCCGGCTTCGGCCCGTCGAGGCGCAGGATGCGCCGCTCGATCTCCAGCCGCGCCGCCTTGGCCTCGCCCGGTGCGATGAGCCCGCGCGCGCCGTCGCGCTCCAGTTCGTCCAGTTGCGCCCTGTAGACGCCGAGGGCGGCCCGTCGCTCGTCGATGCCGCCGCCGCCGCGCACGAGCGGCAGCAGGAGGACGAGCGCGCAGGCGAGGCTGAGCAAGAATGCGGCGAGCCAGAGCATCAAGTTCTCTCATCGCCGAGCAGGTCGGCGAGGCGGCGCTCCTCCTCGGGGGTGAGGGCCTCGGCCGCGTCGGCGGGGGACGTGCGGCGGCGGGCGGTGCGGACGACGAACAGCCCACCCAGCGCCAGGACGGCGAACGGCCCGAGCCACAAGAAGAGCGTCGTCGCCTTGAACGGCGGGTCGAGCAGGACGAAGTCGCCGTAGCGGGCGACGAGGAAGCTCTTGATCTCGGGGTCGCTCCGGCCGGCGGCGATCTGCTCGCGGACGATACGGCGCAGATCCTTGGCCAAAGGCGCATCGCTGTCGTCGATCGACTGGTTTTGGCAGACGACGCAGCGCAAGTCCTTGGCGAGATCCCTGGCCCGCGCCTCCTCGGCCGGATCTTGCAGCATCTCGTCCGGCGAGGGGGCCGCAAACGCGGGTCCCGCCAGCAGCAGGAGGAGGAGGGCGAGGACGCGCGTCATCCGCCCAACCGCTTCAGGATCGGCAGCACCTCGCGCTCCAGTTCGCGCGGCTGCAAGGGGCCTTGAAAGCGCCAGACGATGCGGCCCTTTTGATCGAGGATGAAGGTCTCCGGCACGCCGGTGATGCCCCACTCGATGCCCGCCCGTCCCTCCAGGTCGTGGCCGATGCGGGCGTAGGGGTTGCCCATGTCGCCGAGCCACGCCGTCGCGTCCTTGGCCTTGTCCTTGTAGTTGATGCCGACGACTTTGTACCCGTCCTCGGCCAGCCGGCTGATGACCGGGTGCTCGATCTTGCACGGCGCGCACCAGGAGGCGAAGAAATTGACCAGGACCGGCTTGCCGCCGCTCAAGTCGCCCGTCGCGAGGCCGGGCTTGTCCACCCCCGGCACCGGCGGCAGGGCGAAGGCGGGGGCCGGCAGGTCGAGCAGCGCCGAGGGCAGTTGCGAGGGGTCGCGGGTGAGCCCGACGCCCAGCGCCGCCGCGAGGCCGACGAAGAGGACGACGGGCAAGAGGTAGACGAGCCGCGGCCGCCCCCGCTTCGGCGCCGTCGTTCGCGTGTCGGTGGCGGTGCTCATGCCGTCGCCCCGGCCGGCGGCAGCCGGGACGCCGCCGGCTTCGGCGCGCCGACGCGCGAGCGGCGATCGACGAGGCTGAGCAGCCCGCCGAAGGCCATGATCCCCGTACCGAGCCAGATCCAAAAGGCCAGCGGGTTGTAGTAGAGGCGGACCGTGTGGCCGCCGCCCTGGGCCTCGTCGCCCAGGACGAGGTAGATGTCGCGCATGAGCCCGGTGTCGATGCCGGCCTCGGTCGTGGTCTGCTGCTCGACCGGGAAGAAGCGCTTCTCCGACGTGAGCGTCGCGACCGGTGCTCCCCCCCGCGCGACCTCGAAGGTGGCGCGCTGGGCGGCGTAGTTCGGCCCCTCGGCCATCTCGACGCCGTCGAAGGTGACGTCGTAGCCGGCGAGATCGGTCGTCTCGCCGGCGTTCATGACGAGGATGCGCTCGACTTGGCCCGTCGACATCGCGGTGATGCCGGCGATCGTGACGCCTAGCCCCGCGTGCGCGACGACGACAGCGAACGCGCCCAGCGGCAGGCCCTTGAGCCGGCCGAGGCTGCGGCGGGGTGCGAGGCGAAACAGGCCGGCGCGCTGGCTGAGGTCGCCGAGGCTGCCGACGACGAGCCACGTCGCCATCAAGTAGCCCAACGCCGCCAGGGTCGAGCGCATGTCATAGAACAGCGCCAGCGCCAGCCAGACCGCGAGCGTGATGCCGATGGCGTAGCCGAGCCGGCCGACGACGGCGCCCAAGTCGCCCCGCTTCCAGGCCAGCATGGTGCCGATCGGCATGGCGATGAAGAGCGGCACCATCAACGGTATGAAGGTGGCGTTGTAGAACGGCGGGCCGACGGAGATCTTGCCTAAGTCCATGACGTCGAGGAACAAGGGGTAGAGCGTGCCGAGCAGGACGGTCGCGGTCGCGGTCGCCAAGAGCAGGTTGTTGAGGACGAGCCCACCCTCGCGGCTGATCGGGGCGAAGGCACCGCCGCCTTGCATCGTCGGCGCCCGCCACGCGAACAAGGCGAGCGAGCCGCCGATCGCGACGACGAGGAACGCTAGGATGAAGACGCCGCGCGACGGGTCCGTCGCGAACGCGTGCACCGAGGTGAGGACGCCCGAGCGGACGAGAAAGGTGCCGAGCAAGGAGAGCGAGAAGGCGAGGATGGCGAGCAGGATCGTCCAGGCCTTGAGCGTGTCGCGCTTCTCGACCACGATCGTCGAGTGGACGAGCGCGGTGCCGACGAGCCAGGGCATGAAGGAGGCGTTCTCGACCGGGTCCCAGAACCAAAAGCCGCCCCAGCCGAGTTCGTAATACGCCCACCAAGAGCCGAGCCCGATGCCGAGCGTTAAGGCCATCCAGGCGCTCAGCGTCCAGGGCCTGACCCAGCGGGCCCAGATCGGGTCGATCTTGCCCTCGATCAGGGCCGCCATCGCGAACGAGAAGGCGGTCGAGAAGCCGACATAGCCCAAGTAGAGCATCGGCGGGTGGAAGGCGAGGCCGGGGTCTTGCAGGATCGGGTTGAGGCCTTGGCCCTCGAAGGGGGCCGGATCGAGGCGCAGGAAGGGGTTGGAGGTGAACAGCATGAAGGCGAGGAAGCCGACGCCGATCAGCCCTTGCACCGCGAGCGTGCGCGCCTTGAAAGGCGCCGGCAGGTTCTTGCCCATGAGCGCGATGAGCGCGCCGAACAGGCTCAAGACCAAGACCCAGAGCACGAGCGAGCCCTCGTGGTTGGCCCAGACGCCGGAGATCTTGTAGATCAGCGGCTTGGCGACGTGCGAGTTGGTGGCGACGTTGACGACCGAGAAGTCGGAGACGATGTAGGCGTGCATCAAGGCGCCGAACGCGACGGCGATGCAAAAGAACTGCGCCACGGCGGCCGAGGGGGCCAGCGCCATCAAGGCGGCGTCGCGGCGGGCGGCCCCCCACAAGGGCAAGGTGCCCTGCACGATCGCCAGCGCGAACGCCAGGACCAGGGCGTAGTGGCCGAGTTCGGCGATCATGATCCGCTCCCTTTCGAAGCCTCGATCTGGCCCTCGTTCCAGACGCCCTGCGCCTTGAGGCTGTCGGCGACTTCCTTGGGCATGTAGCGCTCGTCGTGCTTGGCCAAGACCTCGTCGGCCATGAAGACGCCGCCGCCGTCGACGGCGCCCTGCGCCACGATGCCCTGCCCCTCGCGAAACAGGTCGGGCAAGAGCCCCTTGTAGGCGACCGGCACCTCGGCGTTGGTGTCGGTCAGGCGAAACTGCACCGTGCCGTCGGCGCCGCGCACCACGCTGCCGTCGACGACGAGGCCGCCGATGCGCAGGCGCCGGCCGGGCTCGACCTGGCGCTCGCTGACCTCGGTCGGGGTGGCGAAGTAGGCGATGCTCTCGCCCATCGCGGTCAGGACCAGCGTCGTCGCGCCGCCGAGCAGGAGGAGGGCGACGAGGGCGAGGACGAGGCGCTGGCGCTTGTAAAGACGCATGGGCTTCAAGGTCCGCTGATGGGCCGGGCGGGGGGGGCGGTGCCCGCCTCGGGCCGGTAGAGCCGCGCCCTTGGCCGCGCCCGCCGCGTACCGCCGGCCCGCGCTTCGAGCGCGGCCAACTCGCGCGCGCGCTTGCGGCCGTCGTGCCAACTCTGCCACAAGAGGAGGCCTAAGAAGAGCGTGGTGAGGCCGAACGCCGACCATACATAGGCGGCGTAGCCGCCCATCGCCAGGAACTCGCGCAAAGAACCTCCCTCGAACCTGTCCCGTCGTCGCCGGCGTGGCTGAACGGGCAATTTAGCAAACGTGGCGGACTATGGAAGCTGAGCCCTCGAAGGACAAGACGTCGCGGGGCACGTCCGACGCGGCGAACGACCTCCACGCCCTGCTGCGCTCGGCCCGCAAGGGGGTGGCGAAGCCGGTGGCCGCGGACGATCAGGCCGGCGAGGTGGTCAAGCGGCGCATGGCGGCCTCGCTCGCGGCCGGGCGGCGGCGGCTGCGGGCGGACTTCGAGGCCGGCGCCGACCCGATCGAGGTGAAGGCCAATTTGGCGGCGCTCACCGACGCCGTCATCCAGGGCGCGCTCGACTTCGCCCTGCATCACTTCTACCGCCTGCCGAACCCGACCAAGGGGGAAGCGCTCGCCGTCTTCGCGGTCGGCGGCTACGGCCGGGGCGTGCTGGCGCCCCACTCGGACGTCGACCTCCTCTTCCTCCACCCCTACAAGCGCACCGGCCACACCGAGCAGATGGCCGAGTTCCTGCTCTACCGCCTGTGGGACCTCGGCCTCAAGGTCGGCCAGTCCGTGCGGCAGATCGACGAGTGCCTCAAGCTCGCCAAGGGCGACTTGACGATCAAGACCTCGCTGTTGGAGGCGCGCCGCTTGTGGGGCAGCGAGAGCCTCGCGGCCGAGTTCGAGCGCCGCTTCCAGGCCGAGGTGGTCGAAGGGTCCGAGGCCGTCTTCATCGAGGGCAAGCTCGCCGAGCGCGACGCCCGCCACGAGCGCACCGGCGACAGCCGCTACCTGCTCGAACCCAACGTCAAGGAGGGCAAGGGGGGCCTGCGCGACCTGCACACCTTGATGTGGCTCGGGCGCTTCGTCTGCAACGCCCGCGATTCCGCCGATCTCGTGCGCTGCGGCGTCCTGACCCAAGCCGACCGGCGGCTGTTCGAGCGCTCGCGCCGCTTCTTGTCCGCCGTGCGTTGCCACCTGCACTTCCTGACCGAGCGGGCCGAGGAGCGCTTGACCTTCGACCTGCAGCCCGAGGTGGCGCGGCGGATGGGCTACAAGGACCGGCCGAACGGCCTGCTCGGCGTCGAGCGCTTCATGCGCCGCTACTACCTCGTCGCCAAGGAGGTGGGCGACCTCACCCGCGTCGTGTGCAGCGCGCTCGAAGAGCAGCACCGCCGCAAGCCCAGGCTGCGCCTGCCGCGCTTTGCCTTCAACCGGCGCCAGATCGACGGCTTTCTCGTCCAGGACGGCCGGGTGGGTCTGGCCGAGGCCGACCTGTTCGAGCGGCGGCCGATCAAGATGCTCGAACTGTTCCACTTGGCGCAGGCGCGCGGGCTCGACTTGCACCCGCTCGCCTTGAAGGCGGTGGCGCGCAACTTGCGCCGCGTCGACGGCTTGCGCCTGGACGCGGACGCGAACCGGCTGTTCTTGCAGATGCTGACCTCGCCGAGGGACCCGGCGATGACGCTGACCCGGCTGAACGAGGCCGGGCTGCTCGGCCGCTTCGTCCCGGCGTTCGCCAAGATCATCGCCTTGATGCAGTACGACCTCTACCACGTCTACACGACCGACGAGCACACGATCCGCGCGATCGGGGCCTTGAGCGCGATCGAGCACGGCCTGTTGCGGGACGCGCACCCGCTCGCGAGCGAACTGATGCCGCAGATCGGGGCGGGTCGCGCCGAACTCTACCTCGCCGTCTTCCTGCACGACGTCGGCAAGGGCCAGGGCGGCAACCACAGCGAGGTCGGCGCCAGGATCGCGCACGGGCTCTTGCGGCGCTTTGCCCTGTCGCCCGGCGGGGCCGAGACCGTCGAGTGGCTGGTCCGCCACCACCTCGTCATGAGCGGCTACGCCTTCAAGCGCGACCTTGAGGACCCGAAGACGATCCAGGACTTCGTCGAGATCGTGCAGAGCCCCGAGCGCCTGCGGCTGCTGCTCATCCTCACCGTCTGCGACATCCGCGCCGTCGGCCCGAACGTCTGGAACGGCTGGAAGGGCCAGCTCTTGCGCGACCTCTACCACGCCGCCGAAGGGGCAATGGCGAGCGGCGACCCGCTCGTCCACCGAACGGCGCGGATCGAGGCGGCGAAGGCCCGGCTCGAAGAGGGCCTCCTGGCCGAGGGCTGGGCCGAGGACGCGATCACGGCCCTCTTGGAGCGGCACGACCCGCGCTACTGGCTCGTCGTCGACCAGGGCATGCACCTGCGCCACGCGAGGCTCGCCGCCGAGGCCGAGGCCGACGGCGAGGCGCTGACGATCGACGTCGCGGCCGAGCCGTTCGAGGCGCGCACCCGCTTCACCTTCTACACGGCCGACCACCCGGGCCTGTTCATGAAGCTCGCCGGCGCGCTCGCCCTCTCGGGCGTCTCGATCGTCGACGCGCACGTCTTCACGACGGCGGACGGCATGGCGCTCGACATGCTTTCCTGCCAGGAGGTCGAGGGCCGCGGCGCCGTCACCGACCCCGCCCGCGTCGCGCGCATCAAGGAGAACGTGCTGAGGGCGCTGACCGGCGAGGCCCGGCTGGAGCGCGAATTGGCCGGCAAGCGCTACCTGCCCAAGCGCGCCGACGTGTTCGAGGTCGAGCCCAGGGTGATCGTCAACAACAACGCGTCGCGCACGCACAGCGTCGTCGAGGTCGGCGGGCGCGACCGGCCGGGGCTGCTGTTCGAACTCGCCAAGGGCCTGAAGGAACTTGGCCTCGTCATCCACAGCGCCCATATCACCACCTACGGCGAGCGGGTGGTCGATGTTTTCTACGTCAAGGACGTTTTCGGCCTCAAGGCCGAGCACCCGAGTAAGCTCAAACGGATTACCCGCCGCCTGAGCGAGACGCTGGAGGCAGGATAGACCGACGATAGACGCCGCTCTGGGTTGGGGTTAGGGTAGGCATGGCTTGGCTGATCGCGTTCTGGGGGCTGCTGGCCCTCCTGCTCTGGACTTTGAGCGAGGCCTATCCGGGCGCGCTTGAGGTCGCCGGCGCGCGCCAAGACCTTGTCTACCTCACCCTCTTCTTGGCCCTCATCGGCGGCAGCGTCCTGGCGTCGTTTCGCGGCCGCCTCGGGCAGGCGCTGCGCTTCGCCCTCGTCTGGGCCCTGATCCTCGTCGCCCTCGTCGGCGCCTACGCGTGGCGCGAGGAGGCAAGCGAGGCGGCCAAGCGCGCCTTGACGCTCCTGGTCCCGAGCGAGCCCGTCACCAGCGGCGAGCGCGAGGTGACGGTCCGCGTCGGCCCCGACGGCCACTTTCGCGTCTGGGCCGAGATCGAGGGCGAGCGGGTCCAGTTCGTCGTCGACACCGGCGCGTCGACGATCGCCCTCACCGCCGAGGATGCGGCCAGGGTCGGCCTTGAGGGCGACGACCTCGTCTTCGACCAGCCGGTCATCACCGCCAACGGCCGCGCCTACACCGCCGGCGCCGACCTCGCCGAGGTCGCGATCGGCCCGATCCGCCTCGACGGCGTCACCGCCAGGGTGATGCAGGCCGGCGTCCTCGACCGCTCGCTGCTCGGCATGTCGTTCTTGAGCCGCCTCGAATCGGTCGAACTGCGCGGCCCGCAACTGGTCATGCGGCAGTAGAACGCTTCGCGTGCGCTGACGCGCGGTCTTCTTTCTTTTTTGCTACTTGGTTCTCGAACTGACCCCGACGCCGAGGGCCAGCCTCGAACAAATGTATCGTGAAGGATCAAGCCTGGCCATCCTGGACTCCGCATCAAGTGCGGGGTGACAAGGTGTGGGTGTGGGCGCCCATGTCTCTTTTCTTATCACCCCCGACTGGATCGGGGGACCGGGCGCGTTGATCGAGGTGGGAAATCCACCTTGGTCAAGCTTGACAGCCGTTGTCATATGGACAGCGCACGGTCGTGGCATAAGGTGGACAACGAGAGGGAGGACCTTCGCCATGTATCATGATCCCCTGCCCGCGCCGTTCCTCGCGCGCTACCGTTGGCCGCTGGCGCTCGCCGCCGCAGTCCTGTTCACGCTGCTGCTCGTCGACGAACTGGCCTTCGGCGACGAGCCCTTCACGCCCCGCGCCCTCCTCTTCGAGCTGATCGACCTCGGCCTCCTGATCGGCTGCACCGTCGCCGCAGCACTGCTGGCGCTGCAAGGGCGGGCGCGGGCGAAGCAGGACGTGGCGCTCTTGCTGCTCAAGGGGTTCAGCCACAAGGAGATCGCCCGGCTGCGCGAAACGGGCGAGGCGACGATCCGCCAGCAGGCGGGCGCCATCCACGCCAAGGCCGACGTCGGCGGCCGGGCGGGGCTCGCCGCCTACTTCCTCGACGGGCTGCACCTGCCCAAGCCCGACGCGGCCGAGAACCGCCCCCGCGTCACGAGCGGATCCGGTCCTGGCCCGGTTTGAGAATTAAACGCTTCAGTGCCTAGCCTAGCTAGGCAGGCCGCCGCGCGGGCTTCTCTTCTTTGCTCTTTGTCCGAAGCTGGCCCTCGGCGCCCCGGCCAGTCCGGGTGACAAGTTGCAAAAACAAAAGGAAAAAAGGCCGCGCGCCGAGCGCACGCGAAGCGTTCACTGTCACATCGAGCTTGACCTGTGTTAGGTTGGCCGCACTCGAACGCCGACCAACGTTGGATGCGCCGCTTGTTCGATCTCCGCACCGCCTTCCGCCGCACCCTCACCGGGCTCGCCCTCCTCGTCCTGGCGGCCCTGCCGGCGGCGGCGCAGACCCTGATCCGCGACGCCGAGACCGAGGCGATGATGGCGGGCATCGCCGATCCGATCTTCACCGCCGCCGGGCTCGACCCCGCGTCGGTGCGCGTCTTCTTGATCCAGGACGACGCGCTCAACGCCTTCGTCGCCGGCGGGCAGAACCTGTTCATCCACACCGGCTTGATCGAGGCGGCGCCCTCGCCCGAGGCGCTGGCCGGGGTGATCGCGCACGAGACCGGGCACATCGCCGGCGGGCACTTGAGCCGCACCGCCCAGGCCGGCGACAACGCCGCGCGGCAGGCGATGATGGGCGCACTTCTGGGTGCCGCGGCGGCACTCGCCGGGGCGCCGCAGGTCGGCACGGCCCTCATCGCCGGGGGGGCGACGGTGGCCGAACGCGGTTTCTTGAGCTACACCCGCGGCCAGGAGCAGGCGGCGGACCAGGCCGCGATCACCTTTTTGGACCGCGTCGGCCTGCCGCCCGACGGCCTGCTCGCCATGTTCGAGGTGCTGGAGCGGGACGGGCTGCGCCTGGAGGGCCCCGGCACCGAGTTCCTGCGCACCCACCCCCTCACCCGCACCCGTATCCTGTTCGTGCAAGAGCAGGCCAAAACCTCGCGGCACAAGGGCCAGATCTATCCCGAAGAACTGCACGCGACGTTCGGGCGGGTACAGGCCAAGCTGGCAGGCTTTCTCGACGATCCCGACCGGGTCTTGCACGAGCGCGTCTCCGAGAGCTTCGACGACCGCTACGCCCGAAGCGTCGCCCGCTTTCGCCGCGGCGAGACCGACGACGCCCTGAAGCTGCTCGACGGGCTGATCGCCGAGCACCCAGACGATCCGTGGCTGCTCGAACTGAAGGGGCAGGTCCTGTTCGAGAGCGGCCGGGTGGCAGGGGCGGTGGCCCCCTACCGCGCGGCGCTGGGGGCGGCACCACCCGACGCGGCGCTGCTCAAGCTCGGCCTCGCCCGGGCGCTGATGGAGGGCGGCGGCGGCAACGCCTCCTTGCGCGAGGCGGCGAACCTGCTCCAGCAGGCGACGGCGGTCGAGCCCAAGAACCCCGGCTACTGGCGTTTCTTAGGCATCGCGCTCGGTCGGCTCGGCGAGGAGGGCAAGGCGTCGCTCGCCCTGGCCGAGACCGCCGTGATCGCCGGCCGGCGCGACGACGCCTTCCTCTACCTCGCCCGCGCCGAACGGCTGATTCCCCCCGCCGACCCCTCGTGGCTGCGCTTGCAGGACCTGCGCCGCAGCGCCGAAGACCTCGAACGCCGGGGAAGCGGCTGACCTCACACCCGCGCGAGGGGGGCTAGCCTCGGCGCGCCCGTCGCCCTAAGAGGGCTTCGATCACATCCGTAGAAGGCCACGCCCATGATCTACCCCCGCGCCGCCGCCCTCGGGCTCGGCCTGCTCGCCGTCGCCGCGACCGCGCCGCTAGCGCAAGAGCAAGCGCCCTCCGCCGCCGAGCGCGCCGCGATCGAGGGGGTCGTGCGCGACCTCCTGCAGCGCGAGCCGGAGATCGTCTTCGAGGCGTTGAGCGAGTTGCAGCGCCGCGAGGAGGCGCGCACGGCCGAGGCGCAGCAGGACGCGATCGAGAACGCCGCCGAGCGCCTGCAGCAAGACCCGCGCGACCCGGTCCTGGGCGCCAAGGACGGCGACGTCACCGTCGTCGAGTTCTTCGACTACCGTTGCGGTTACTGCCGCAGCATGGTCCCCGACCTGGCGGCGCTGCGCCAGGAAACGAGCGGCGTCAGCTACGTGATGAAGGAGTTCCCGATCCTGGGGCCTGAATCGGTCCTGGCGTCCAAGGCCGCCCTCGCGGCCGAGCGGCAGGGGGCCTACCCCGGCTTTCACGATGGCCTGATGAAGGCGTCCGCGATCGACGACGCCCTGATCGAGCGCCTCGCCGCCGAGCACGGCCTCGATTACGCCGAGCTCAAAGAGGACATGGAGAGCCCCGAGATCGCCGAGCATCTGGCCGACAACCAGAACCTCGCCCGCGATCTCGGCATCGGCGGCACCCCCGCCTTCGTCGTCGGCGGCCAAGTGGTGCCGGGCGCCGTGCCCAAGGCCGACCTCGCCCGCCTGATCGAGGAGGCGCGCGCCAGCGAGGGGTGAACGCTTCGCGTCGGCTGCGCCGGGCTTTTCTCTCTTCTTTTTTGCAACTTTGGCCGAGGCTGGCCCTCGGCGTCGGGACCAATCTCCTACGTTAACACTGACAAAAAAGAAGAAAAAAGCCTGCGCGGCAGCGCACGCGAAGCGTTCTCTTACCCCGTCGGAATGTGCCGGTAACGGGCCTGGACGAAGTTGTAGAAGGCGAACGCGACGAGCCCGAGGCCGACGATTCCCAGAAGCGCGAAGCCGTACGGCTGGGCTTGCAGGGCGGCGAGTGCGGCGGCGAGGCCCTTGGCCTCGGACGGGTCGGACTGCCACGCGGCGATGCCGACGAAGAGCCCGATCAGCGCGAAGACGACGCCGCGCGCGGCGACGCCGAAGCGGCAGATATTGATGATGCCGGGCTTGTGCGCCTCGCCGGTCAGGTGCTTCTTGAAATCGGCGGTGAAGCCGCGGTAGACGAACCCGATGCCGACGCCGATCAGGACGAGGCCGACGAGGCCGACGAGCCACTGACCGGCCGGCCAGGACAGGACCCGCGCCGTCCAGTCCTGCGTCCCGCCACCGCCACCGCCTCCCCCACCGCCGGGAACGATGCCGGGCAGGATGATGCTGAGCGCGAAGTAGGCGAGCACGATGTTGGCGAGCCCGCTCGCGATGTAGCCCAGGCGCGTTCCCGCCCCCTTGGCATCCTTGCCTTTGAACTCCGGGTCGCGCCACGCCATGATGAGGCGCCAGACGCCGTAGCCGAGAAGGCCGAGCGCCATGAAGCCGACGAGGAACTGGCCGAACGGCTCGTCCAGGAGCGAGCGGATCGCGCCCTTGGTGTCGGTCGTGCCGCCGCCCTGGCCGATCGCCGCCAGGAAGGCGAAGCCGCCGACGATGAGGTAGACGACCCCCCGGGCGAGGTAGCCGAGCCTCGCCCCCTTCTCGATCGCGTCGTGCTGGTCGGCCAACGTATGTCCCCTTGAGATTTGTTATATGGACGGCAACGGGCGGCGGTGGGCCGAGGTTCCTCGCCCCGGATCGGCAATCCCTTGCCAAGCGGCCCCGTTTCACGGTTTGCTGCGCTTCGAGGCAAGGTACGAGGGAAAGGATTCATCATGCTCAAGGTCTGGGGCCGGCCGAACTCGATCAACGTGCAAAAGGTAATGTGGACGGTGGCCGAACTTAAGCTGGAACACGAACGCGTCGACGCCGGCGGGCCGTTCGGCGGGCTCGACGACCCGGCTTATCTACGGTTGAACCCGCACGGCCTGGTCCCGGCGATCGAGGACGGCGACGCGGTCGTCTGGGAGAGCAACGCAATCGTGCGCTACCTCGCCGCCCGCTACGATCAGGGCGGCTTGTGGGACGAGGATCCCGCCCGCCGCGCCGGCTCGGACTCTTGGATGGACTGGCAGGGGACGATCGTCTCGCCGCAGCTCTCGATCGTGCTCTTCAACCTGATCCGTCTACCGGAGCCGGAGCGCGACTTGAAGGCGGCCGCCAAGGCGACCGAGACCCTCAACCGCGTCATGGGCGTCTTGGACGATTGGCTCGACGGCAAGGCTTACGTCGCCGGCGACGCCCTCAGCATCGGCGACATCGCCGTCGGGGCCGCCGTCTACCGCTACCTCAACCTGCCGATCGAGCGGCCGGAGCGCCCGGCGCTGCGGGCCTACCACGACCGCCTGGCCGAGCGGCCGGGGTTCGCCGCGCACGTGATGCTGCCCTTGACGTGAGCGACGCGAGCGGGGCCGCGCGACCCTACCCGCCGACGCTCGCGCGGTTTCGGGCCTATCTTCGCCACCTCTATTTCGGCGTGCAGCGGGACGCCGCCTTGTTCCAGTACGCGCTGCTCGCCTTCGACGTGGTGACGGTCGGCTTCTTTCTCGCCGTCAGCTTCGTCCACGAGGCGCCCTGGATCGTCGGCCTTGACGCCGTCATCGCGGTCGTCTTGATCCTCGACTTCGCCGCCCGCGCCTGGATCGCCGCCCGCCCGCTGCGCCACCTCGTACGCACGACGACGCTAGCGGACGCCATCGTCATCTTCTCGCTCGTCGTGCCGGCCTTCATGTCGCAGTTCGCCTTCCTGCGCGTGTTGCGTGCGATGCGACTCTTGCGTTCCTATCACGTGCTGGGTCTCTTGCGCCGCCGCTACCCTTGGGTGCGGGCGAACGAGGAGTCGCTGCACGCGGTCATCAACCTCGTCGTCTTCCTCTTCATCGTCACCGCCGTCGTCTACGTCACCCAGCAGGGGCGCAACGAGGCGATCGGCAACTACGCCGACGCCTTTTATTTCACCGTGACGACGCTGACCACGACCGGCTTCGGCGACATCACGCTGGAGGGCACGTCCGGGCGGATGCTCGCAGCGCTGATCATGATCTTCGGCATCTCGCTCTTCATCCGCCTCGTCCAGACCCTGTTTCGCCCGGCCAAGGTCCGCTTTCGCTGCCCCCGCTGCGGCCTCATGCGCCACGACCCCGACGCCGTCCACTGCAAGCACTGCGGCACGGTGATCGACATCCCCAACGAGGGGGAGTGAGGGTCGCGAGCGGCCTTCATCACGCCCCGGACCTGATCCGGGGCCTAACCGATCCCGCCCGAAAGCCGCTCGATGAATGTCTTTGCAGCTTGAACCTTTAGGCCCCGGATCAAGTTCGGGGCGTGAACGCGCCTCATCGGCGTTAGAGGCGGCAGACGAAGCCGAGGCGGTATTGGGCACCCCGCAGGTCGAAGCGGGCGTCCGGCTTGAACGGGTCGTCGGTGAGGGTCAGGGACGCGATGCGGCGGACCTCGAAGCTGCGACGTTCGAGGCGATCTGGCGGATCGACGTCGGCCGGGTTCTCGACCTGCACGCCCGCCACGTTCACCTTGCCCGTCGTCGAATGGAACACGGCGTAGGGGGCGAACAGGCGGTGCGCGGCGTCGTCGCCGTAGCGCAGCCTGACCAAGCGCCGCGCCCCGATCGCTTCGCACAAGATCCGCTCCAGGTCGGTGCGGCGCGGGTGAAGGGGTGGCATGGGCTCATGCTAATCGGCCCGGACGTGCGTGGCAACGCGACGACGCGAACGCCGCGGCCTCCTTTCGCCGCCGCCCATTTGCGGCTAAGCCCGTCGCGACCTTAACGCCAAGAAGGAAGGCGCAATGGCCAAGGCCGTTCACATGATGGTGCGGGTGCTCGACATGGATCGCTCGATCGCGTTCTACGAACAGGCGTTCGGGCTCGGCGTCGCCAACCGGTTCGACTTCGATTCGTTCGAGCTGGTCTATCTCAGGAACGAGGCGACGCCGTTCGAGGTCGAGTTGACCTCGAACAAGGACCGCGCAGAGGCCTACGACCTCGGCGACGGGTACGGGCACGTCGCCTTCACGGTCGACGATCTGGAAGCCGAGCACAAGCGGATGCAGGGGGCCGGCGTTGCCGTCGGCGACGTCAAGTCGCTGGAGCACGGCGGGCGGACGCTGGCGAAATTCTTCTTCGTCACCGACCCGGACGGGTACAAGATCGAGGTGATCCAGCGCGGCGGGCGCTACGCCTAGGCCGGCTTCGGATCGTCAAAGGAGGCTGAACGAATGAGTATCACGGTGCATTCGCGCGACCGCGCGAACGACGCGCCGCCCCGGCCCGGCCGGCGGGTTCGACTGGACCGGCGGCGGTTTCTCGCGACCGGCTTGGGCGGGCTCGGCGCCTACGTCGTGGCGTATCAAGGTGCCACCTAGATCGTCGGGCCGAACAAGGCCTGGGCGGCGGGGGTCGACACGTTCGCGCCGGGATTGGCCGACACGCTACTCAAGATGACCCGCGCCCTCTACCCGCACGACTTCTTGGGCGACGTGCACTACGCGCAGGTGGTGCAGGACCTCGACGGCGAGGTCTCGGGCTTCGACGACAAGGAGCGGCTGGAGATGCTCAAAAGCGGCATGGCCGCCCTGGACGAGGCGGCGGGCGGCACCTTCACGAGCGCCGACGCCGAGCAGAAGGAGGCGGCCTTGAAGAAGATCGAGGGCACGCCGTTCTTCGAGGCGGTGCGCTCGAAGACCGTGGTCGGGCTCTACAACCAGCCCGAGGTCTGGAAGCAGTTCGGCTACGAGGGGCCGTCCTTCGAGGAGGGCGGCTACCTGTACCGCGGCTTCGACGACTTGAGCTGGCTGCCCGACCCGCCGGCCGAGGCCAGTCCGCCGGTCCAGGCAGGTTGAGAGGGAGGCATAGACGATGGCAACGAAGACGTTCGACAAGAACGACGACGCGGTGGTGGCGATCGTGGGATCCGGCGCCGGCGGCGGCACCTTGGCGCACGAGTTGTGCGAGCGCGGGATCAACGTGGTCCTGTTCGAGGCCGGCGCGCGGCAGAGCCCCGAGACTTACGTCAACGACGAGTGGGCCTCGTTCGCGCAACTGGCGTGGCTGGATCTGCGCCACGCCTCGGGCGACTGGCGGGTGGTGCACGACTTTCCCAACCTGCCGGCCTGGATCTGCAAGACCGTCGGCGGCACCACGACGCACTGGGCCGGGGCGTCGCTGCGCATCCAAGAGCACGAGTTCAAGGCGAAGACGAACTACGGCGGGGTTGATGGGGCCAACCTGCTCGACTGGCCGATCGGCCTTGCCGACCTGGAGCCCTACTACGCCAAGGCCGAGGGCAAGATGGGCGTGACCCGGACCAACGGCATTCCGGGCCTGCCAGGCAACAACAACTTCAAGGTGCTCTACGACGGCGCCACCAAGCTCGGCTACAAGGCGTGCCACACCGGGCGGATGGCGATCAACTCAGAGCCGCGCGACGACCGCAACCCTTGCCAGCAGCTGGGCTTTTGCTTCCAGGGCTGCAAGATGGGGGCGAAGTGGTCGACGCTCTACTCCGAGATCCCCAAAGGCCTCGCGACCGGACGGCTGGAGTTGCGCCCCGAGAGCCAAGTTCTCCAGGTCCAGCACGACGAGGGCGGCAAGGTGACGGGCGTGCTCTACGCCGACGCCAAGGGCGACCGGCACGTGCAAAAGGCGCGCGTGGTGGCGATCGCCGGCAACTCGATCGAGAGCCCGCGCCTCCTCCTCAACTCAAGCTCCTCGATGTTCCCGGACGGGCTCGCCAACTCATCGGGCCAAGTCGGGCACAACTACATGCGCCACACGACGGGCTCGGTCTACGGCCACATGCCGGAGCCCGTGCGCATGTGGCGCGGCACGGTCATGGCCGGCATCGTCCAGGACGAGGCGCGGCACGACACCAAGCGCGGCTTTGCCGGCGGCTACGAACTGGAGACGATCTCGCTCGGCCTGCCGTTCATGGCGTCGTTCCTCGACCCCACCGCCTGGGGGTCCGAGTTCGCGCGCAAGATGGAGACCTACGACCACATGGCGGGCTTGTGGATCGTTGGCGAGGACATGCCGCAGGCCGACAACCGCGTGACCCTGCACGACAGCGACAAGGACCCGTTCGGGATGCCGGTACCCGTCGTGACGTTCAAGGACCACCCCAACGACAAGGCTATGCGCGAGCACGCCTACAAGCAGGGCATCGCGCTCTACGAGGCCGCCGGGGCGAGAGAATCGTTCAAGGTGCCGCCCTACCCCTCGACGCACAATCTCGGCACCAACCGGATGAGCGCCAAAGCCGCCGACGGCGTCGTCAACGGCTGGGGCCAGACGCACGACGTCGCCAACCTGTTCGTCTCGGACGGCTCGCAGTTCACGACGGGTGCCGCCGAGAACCCGACCCTCACCATCGTGGCGCTGGCGATCCGGCAGGCGGACATGATGGGGAAGAAGGAGATCTGACGCTTCGCGGCGCTGCGCCCGGCTTCTTTTTTCTCTTTTTTGCCAGTGTCAACGTAGGAGGCTGGCCGGGGCGCCGAAGGCCAGCCTCGATACAAAGTTAAAAAGAAGAGAAAAAAGCCTGCGCGGCGAGCGCAACGCGAAGCGTTCACCTCACGGCTCAAAGCGGCCTCGGCGGCACGCTCGCTCTCGTAGATGGTGGGGCGGCGCCGTAAGGCCGACGTCGAGTAGCGCGACACCTTGGCGTAGAGGCGCGCTTCGAGGCCGTCCACCATGCGGTTCCAGGCGTGGACGACCTCCTCGTCGATCCGCGTCCGGTCGTAGTTGACGACCACGTCCACCTTGTGCCCGAGCGGTTCGAGCACGGCCTCGACCCGTCGCCGGCCCCGGCGGGCTTCGGGCCGAAGCGCGAGACGTTGACGTTGCCCTCGCCTGCCTCGGCCATGCCGAGGCAGGCGAGGTCGAGCCCGCCGCCGTCGTAGAAGTCGAACTGCTGGTTTTGCGCGATGATCGCCTCGGCGTTGAGGGCGGCGACGCCCTCGGGTGCCTTGTAGCGGTTGGTGAAGTAGCGCGTGGCGTAGGTCTGCGCGTGCAGGTCGGGCGGCGTCAGCACCACGGCGTCGACCAGGGCGCCGGAGATCACCATTTCGCGCGCCGGCAGGCTGCCGCCCGCCACGGCCTGATCGACCTGGATGATCACCACGCCCAGCCCTGGTGCCGCGAGCCGGTTGAGCCCGCGGTCCTCGCCGTCGCCCTGCCCGGCGGCGAAGATCAGCGTCAGGTCCCGCGGCCCACCCTCGGCCTCGAAGCGGTCGGCGAGTGCTTTGAGGAGCGCGTCGGGCACGCCGGCGCCGACGAAGCCCGAGGTGGTGACGGTGTCGCCCGCGTGGACGGGTGCCGCGGCGCTGGCGGCGGGGACGATCTTGTTGGTCACGGCCGCCTCTCCTCCCCTTGGAGCGTCTTTTACCGGCGTATTTTCCGATCGCAAAGCCCGGCTGGAAAATGCTCAGAGCCCGAGCGATCCGAGCAGGATCACCACGATCGTGGCGACGACCGGGATCGCGACCGCGCAGACGAAGATGTCGCCGTAGCTCTGCTTGTGCGTCAGCCCGGTGATGGCGAGCAGCGTGATCACCGCGCCGTTGTGCGGCAGGGCGTCGAAGCCGCCCGAGGACAAGGCGGTGACGCGGTGCATCAACGCCAGGCTGACGTTCTGGTCCTGCGCCATCTGGGCGAACTGCTCCCCGAGCGCGTCGAGCGCGATCGACATGCCGCCCGAGGCCGAGCCGGTGATGCCGGCCAGCACGTTGACCGCGACCGCGAGCGAGGCGATCGGGTTGGTCGGGAACAGCCCCAAGACCGCGTCGCGGATGATGCCGAACGCCGGCAGCGAGGCGATGACGGCGCCGTAGCCGACCTCGGAGGCCGTGTTGAAGATCGGCAGGAGCGAGCCCATCGTGCCCTTGTTCACCGTCTCCTTCGCGTCGGCGAAGCGCCGCCAGTTCATCGCCAAGGCCAGCAGGATCGAGAGCACCAGGGCGCCGATGATCGCCCAGATGCCGCGAACGGCGGTGACGCTCGTCTCGCCGTATTCCGGCTCGGCCAGGTACGACGTGTCCATCATCGGGATGACGACGTAGGTGAACAGGGCGTTCAAGGCGATGACCGCCACGGCCGGCGCCACCGCGACGGCGAAGACCGGCAGGCCCCGCTCGGGGTCGTCGGCGGCGTCGGCCGCGGTCGGGGCGTGCTTGCCGTAGCCCTCGCCCCGGCCGTGGGCCGCTCTTGAGCGCCGGTTGAGCCACAAGACGCCGCCCACCAGCATGATGAGCCCGGCGAGCGTGCCGAGGAAGGGTGCGGCGAACGGCGTCGTGCCGAAGAACGGCATCGGGATCGCGTTTTGGATCGCCGGCGTGCCCGGCAGCGCCGTCATGGTGAAGGTGAAGGAGCCGAGCGCGATCGCCGCCGGCAGGAGCCGCTTTGGCACGTCGGCCCGCTTGAAGAGCGCGTTGGCGATCGGGTAGACCGCGAACGCCACGACGAACAGCGACACGCCGCCGTAGGTCAGCACGCCGCAGGCCAGCACCACCGCCGCGATCGCCTGGTTGGTGCCGATCCAATCGACGATCTTCTCGGCGATGACCCGCGCCGAGCCGCTGTCGGCCATCACCTTGCCGAAGATCGCGCCTAAGAGGAACAGCGGGAAGTAGGTGATCACGTAGCCGCCGAGCGCTTGCATGAAGACCTGGGTGTAGGTTGCCATCACCGGCAGGCCGCCGCTCATCAACACCGCCAGCGTCGCCAGGATCGGCGCCAGGATCAGCACGTTGATCCCGCGATAGGCGAGATACATCAGCAAGCCCAGCGACAAGACGATGCCGAGCAGGCCCATGGGCGGTTCTCCCTTATGCGTCGCCTTCTTCGCGTGCGTCGCGCGCGGCGATCATCGTCGTGCGGCGCAGGGTGTCAGAAATTGACGCCCACCTGCGCGGTAATCGTGGTCGTCACCTGCGTCCAATCGGCGCTGCCGCCGAAGGTCGCCTCGATCTCGCCCCGGTCGGCGCGGGCGGCGAGGCGCAAGCCCAAGTAGGTCCAGGGCGTGACGTCGAAGTCGAAGCCGGTGAAGAGCGTGCCGGCGAGCGAGTCGTAGTCGCCGTCCAACTCGACTTCGAGGAGGTCGTTGTCGAACTGCTCGTAATTGGCGTCGACCCAGGTCTGGCCGATGCCGGCGCCGACGTAGGGATGGTAGGGGCCGAAGCCGCCGCGAAGGGCGGCCAAGAACATGGCGCCGTAGGCGTCGCGGTCGCCGCTGATGTCGTTGTCGTCGATCTCGATCTCCAGCCCGGCATGGTCATAAAAGCCCTGCACGCCCAGCGAGATCCCCAAGGGAAAGTCGAGCCACGCGGTCAGGTTGGCGGCACCGCCGACGCCGCCGCCGACGAAGTCGTCGACGCCGGTGAGCGCCTCGGCTTGGCTGTCGAGGTCGCCGAAGACGAGGGCGCCGGCCCCGCCGCCGCCGAATTCGAGCCGGAGCGACTGGGCCTCGGCCGGGGTTGCCAAGCCCGAGGCCAGGAAGGGGGCGAGAAGGAGGGCGCGCGAGAAAAGCGTCACGTGGTCGTCCTGCGAAGGGGGCGGGATGCCCTCCTCTGCCCCGGCGGCCCGGTTCGGTCAAGCCGGGCGCCTATCATCATCTTGTCGCAGGGCTAGGTCTAACTTCCTCTTCAACCAAACCATAAGGAGAGGGGGAATGCGTCGCACCGTAATGGCGGTTGCGGTGGTGCTCGGCCTTGGTGGGATCGCCCGGGCGCAGGACCTGCCGGCCTACGATCCGCCGCCCGACCTGTCGGGCGGCATGACCTGGGCCGGCTCCGACACCGAGCGCGAATTGCTCGACGCCTGGGGTCGGGCATTCGAGCAACTGCACCCCGACGTCGAGGTCGCTGGCGAGAACGAGGGCTCGGCCACGGCGCCGCCCGCTCTCGTCGAGGGACGCGCGACGCTGGGTGCGATGAGCCGGCCGATGACCGACGGCGAGGCGGCCCTGTTCGAGGAGACCAAGGGCCGCGCGCCGACGCCGGTCACGATCGCCCTCGACGCGCTCGCCGTCTTCGCCAACGACGCGATCCAGACGCTCGGCACCTTCCTCAGCTCCAACAGCCACCGGCCCTGGTGGATCTTGTGGCTCTACGCCTGCTCGATCCTGGTCGCCGTTCTGGTCTACGGCTGGTGGGCGAACTACGGCGACGTCGCCTACGGCCGGCTGGAGAAGTTCCCCGAGCCCGCGGACGGGATCACCTGGATCCACGCGATCCCGCCGATCTTCATCGTACTGCTGACCCGCTACGGCATCCCGGTCTCGACGACGTTCTTGATCCTGACCGTGTCCGCGCCGACCAATATGCAGGCGATCTTGATCAAGTCGGTCATGGGCTACGGCGTCGCCTTCGTCGTCGGCATCGCCGTCTACTTCGCCGTCGCGCGCCTCATCGAGAGCCGGTTCATCAGCACCCACAGTCCCGGCAGGAACCCCGGCTGGTACTGGGTCGTGCTGCAGTGGGCCTCTACCGGCTTCTTGTGGAGCTAGTGGCTGATCCAGGACCTCGCCAACATCTTCGTCTACCTGCCGCGCACGCTCGGGATCGAACTCCTGATCTTCGCCGTCATCCTGATGCTGTTCATCCACGCGATCATCTTCGCCGGACGCGGCGGCGAGATCCAGGCCATCGTCAACTCCAAGACCAACACGACCGACATCCGCTCGGCGACGATCGTCGACTTCATCTACGGCCTGATCCTCGTCTTCTTCAAGGAGTGGTCGAACCTGCCGATGTCGACGACCTGGGTGTTCCTGGGCCTGCTCGCCGGGCGCGAGTTGGCGATCACCTTCATGGTCAAGAACCGCCCGGTGCGCGAGGCGGCCGGGATCGCCGCCAGGGACGCCGGCAAGGCCACGCTTGGGCTCGCGGTCAGCATCGCGCTGGCGCTCGGCCTGCCGGCGCTCGATCGCCTCGTCACCGGCCGCGACGCGGTGCAGGAGGCCGGCACGCCGCCGCGGGCGAAAGCGAAGGAGGTGGCCGTCAAGGTGCCCTGATGTTTCGCATGCGCTGGGCGCGGCCTTTCTTTTTTTCTTTTTTACAATTTGGTCAGGGAGGTTTGACCGCCGGAACCCCGTCGGGCACGTAGCGCTTCTAAGCGTGCGTGACCGACGGGGAGACAGTAATTGAACGACGAGCCGACGCTGGCCGAGGCGGCGCAGGATACGGGCCTGTTGTGGCAGAAGGTCTCCGGCTGGATCGACGGGTTCTTCGTGCTGTTACCCAACCTCGTCGTCGCGGCGGTGCTGATCTTGCTGTTCATCGGCCTCGGCCTTCTCATTCGCGCAAGCGTTCGGCACGTCGCGACCCGGCGCGACCGGGCCAACCTCGGCCGGGTACTCGGCCGCTTCTTGCAGTGGGTCGTCATCTTCGTCGGCATCCTGATCGGCCTCACCGTGATCCTGCCGACCCTGAAGCCGGGCGACCTCGTGGCGGGCCTCGGCGTCACCTCGGTCGCGATCGGCTTCGCCTTCAAGGACATCCTGCAGAACTGGCTCGCCGGGCTCCTCCTTCTTTTCCAGCAGCCGTTTCGCACCGGCGACCAGATCGTGGTGGAGGGCTACGAGGGCACGATCGAGGGGGTGCAGACCCGCGCCACCCTGATCCGCACCTACGACGGCAGGCGGGTCGTGATCCCCAACGCCACGATCTACTCCTCGGCCGTCACGGTGAACACGGCCTTCGCGCATCGCCGCAGCGAGTACGATTTCGGCGTCGGCTACGGCGACGACCTGCGCGAGGCGGTAGCGGTATCGCGCGACGCCTTGAGCCGCGCCGAGGGGGTCGCGGCCGAGCCGGCACCCGAGGTCTTCGCCTGGAGCCTGGACGAATCCTGGGTGACGCTGCGCGCCCGCTGGTGGACCGACAGCCGCCGCATCGACGTGGTCCGCGCCCAAGGCGGCGTTGTCATGGCCTTGAAGGAGGCGCTGGATGCGGCCGGGATCGACATGCCCTTCGAGACCAGCGTGATGCTGTTCCACGATCAGTCCGAGACGACCGACGGCGAGCGCGGCGCACAGCGCGAGGGCTGGCCGAAGGGCAAGAAGGGCGTGCCGAAGCCGCGCTGGGTCGCGGTGGAGGAGAAGCGGATGACGGTGGAGTGAATGCTTCGCATCCGCTGGCGCGGGGCCTTTTTTCTCTTCTTTTTTGCTTCTTGTTCGAGGCTGGCCCCCGGCGTTGGGACCGGCCTCCTACGTTAACGCTGGCAAAGAGAAAGAGGAGAAAAGCCCCGCGCCGCGGACGCGTAAGCGTTCTAAAGTATAATATCGTCCGCGCTCAGGCTCTCGACGCCGGGGAGCTTGACCTCGAAGTTGGCGTCGAAGCCGACGAAGTCGCCGACGAAGCCTTTCAGGAGTTCGGCCTTGGGATCGTAGAAGAGGTCGCCGGACTGGTAGAGCTTGACGTCGGGGCTGATGTTGCCGAGGAAGCGGAAGGCTTGGTTGCCGGCGCCGGGCACGGCGTCGACGGCGCTGAGGTCGATCTGGTCCTTGCCGGGCGTGAAGTCGGTGATGGTGTCGCGGTTCGCGGGTCCGGCGGGCGACTGGGCGATGACGTCGTAGGCGAAGGTGTCGCTCCCGGCACCGCCCCGGAGCGTGTCGGCACCGGCACCGCCGTTGAGGGTGTCGTCGCCGCCGCCGCCCCGAAGCGTGTCATTGCCGGCCCCGCCCAGGAACACGTCGTCGCCGGCGCCGCCGTTGAGCACGTCGTTGCCGGCCTCGCCCCGCGCGACCAGCGACCCGTTCGCGCGGGTCCCGTCCAGGGTGTCGTTGCCGGCACCGGCGGAGAAGTCGAACGAGTCGATGCCGTCGATGCGGCCCTCGCCGCCGAGGATGGGCACCGTGCGATCGCCGAACACGGCGCCCACCTCAACCCGGTCGGCGCCGGCGCCGGTGGCGATCTCCAGCCGCTCGACGCTAACGAGTTCGGCGCGGCCGGCGCCGGCGTTGAAGACGAAGACGGACGGGTCGTCGAAGGCGAGGCCCGTGTCGACGAAGAGCCTGTCGGCGCCGTCGCCGCCCTCGATCCGCACCGTGTCCGTGCCGGGACCGCCGTCGAAGAGCCTGTCGTTGGGGGCACCGACCAGCGTGTCGTTGCCCGCTTGGCCGAACAGCGCGTCGACGCCCGCCCTGCCGAAGATGGTGTCGTCGCCGGCACCGCCGCGCAACACGTCGTTGCCGCGGCCGCCCACGATCACGTCGTCGCCGGGACCGCCCTGCGCCGTGGCGTTGCCGTTGACCACCGTGACGGAACCACCCCCGCCGCCGCCGATCACGGTGGTGCTGCTTGATGAACTGCTGCTCGACGAACCGCCGCTCGACGAGCTGCTGCTCGACGAACTGTTGCTGTTCACGATCTGTGCCACGATTGTGTTCCTCCCATTGGAATATCGGCGCGGACGAACGTCGCATCTCGGCCTTGCCCAGGCGGGCCGCCGCAGAGTTCCGCGCGGTCTGGATCGTAAACCATACCATGAAGCATCACCAGAGGCTCGACGCGACCGTTTGGCAGACGACGGTGGCGTGAACGCTCCAGTGCCTCGTGCAGCGAGGCGGGCTCGGCGCTCGGATGACTCGCGCCGCGAGTATCTTCTTCTCTGCTCTCGTTTGAGGCTGGCCCTCGGCATCGAGGCCAGCCTCCTGCATTGCCACTGGTAAAAGGGCCCCGCGCCGCGAGCACTTCTAGTCGTGTCGCGGCAGCAGATCCAAGAGCAGCAGGTCGAGTTCGGACATGCCGTTGCCCGTGGCCTCGAAGTCGAAGGGCAGGTCGTCCTCGGCGAGGCCGGCGTTGGCCCCGGCCGGCGTGCCGTCCTTCAACGTGTAGCCGTAGCCCCAGACCGTCTCGATCCCGTCGTAGCCCTCGGTGACCTTGGCGATCTTCTTGCGCAGCTTGCAGATGAAGACGTCGATGATCTTCTGCTCGGGCTCGTCCATGCCGCCGTAGAGGTGGTCGAGGAACATCTCCTTGGTCAGCGTCCGGCCGCGGCGCAAGGAGAGCAGTTCGAGGATGCCGTACTCCTTTGGGCTGACCTGCAGGGTCTTGCCGTCGATCTCGACCGTGCGCGCGCCGAGGTCGATCGCCATGCGTCCCGTGCGGATCACCGACGTCGCGTGGCCCTTGGAGCGGCGGACGATCGCCTGCATCCGCGCGGTCAGCTCCTCCGGGTCGATCGGCTTGAGCAGGTAGTCGTCGGCGCCGGCGAACAGCGCCTTGATCTTGGCCTGCTTGTCGTTGCTGCTTGCCAGGATGAGCGCCGGCGTCGTGACGTTCGCCGTTCGCATCTGACGCACCAGCTCGATCCCCTCCATGTCGCCGAGCGCGTCGTTCAGCACCGCGATGTCGAAATCGTAGCGCTTGGCGAGGTCGAGCGCGTCCTCGCCCGACGGGGCGATCTCGACGCGGTAGTTGAACGGTTCGAGGACCGCCTGGAGCCGCTCGGCGGCGGTCTCGTTCTTGTCGGCGACAAGAGCGCGCATGCCAAATCCCTGAATGCGTGAAAGTTATTCAACTGATAGGCGAAAAAAAGCGGCCCCGCTAGCGTTTTCTGTCGGATGAACGCTTCGCGTGCGCTGCCGCGCAGCCTTCTTTTTTCTCTTTTTTGCTCTTGTCCGAGGCTAGTCTCGATGTTGAGGCCAATTCCCGACGACAAGTTGCAAAAACAAGAGAGAAAAGCCCGCGCGGCGAGCGCACGCGAAGCGTTCTCTTCATCTCGCCCGGCGCAACAGGACGTAGAGCGCGCCGTCGCCGCCGTGGCGGGGGTGAGCGCGGGTGAAGGTGAGGACGCGGACGGCGTTGGGCGGCGAGGTCAGCCAGCGCGGCACGTTCTGCTTGAGGATGCCGGCGTCGCCGGGGCCCTTGCCGGTGATGACGAGGACGCAGCGCCGTCGGTCGTCCTGGGCGACGCCCAAGAAGAGGGTCAGGCGGCGGTGCGCCTCGACCTGGGTCAGCCCGTGCAGGTCGATGCGGCCGTCGATGCCGAGCTTGCCGGCGGCGAGGCGGCGGTACTGCTTGGCATCGAGGCCGGGCGGCGAGGCGCGGCGGCCGACGACCGCCTGCGGCGCCGGCACGAGCCAGACGTGCTTCGAGACCGGCTGTGCGGGTGCTGCCGGCGCCTGCACCGGCGGCAGGGGCGCGGGCGGCGCTTCAGGCGGCGGGGGCGGCCCGTCCTGGGCGTGGGACGGCGCCGTGCCGCGCATCGCGTGGCGCCACAGGCGCAACTCCTCGGCGGCGAGCCGCCGCGGTCCCCGCTTCACGCGCGACGGCCCGCCTCACGCCCTGCCGTCGACGATGACGACGCACAGGCGTTTGGGCCCGTGCGCGCCGAGCTGCAACTCCTGCGCGATGTCGGCGGTGCGCGAGGGGCCGGTGACGAAGTTGAGCGAGCGCGGCATGGCGTCGAGTTCGTGGCCGACCGCCGACCAGGCCGCCTCGTAGCTGCCGTGGACGCGCGCGGCCTCGATGACGACGACGCAGGTCTCGGGCAGGTAGGCCAGCATGGTCGGGCGCTCGGGCGACGAGGCGAGGAGGAGCGTGCCGGTCTCGGCGACGCCGGCGAGTGCGCGCGTGATCCCGACCGCGTCGCCGTCGTTGGCGGTGCCGACGCGCAGCCGCAACAGCGGCTGGGTAGAAAAGTCGCAGGCGGCGAGGTCGGGGTCGCCCGCGATCGCGGCGCGCTGCGGCAGGTTGCGCTCGCGCAGGTACTTGGCGATGGCGGCCGGCACGTCCTTCTTGTCGGCCACGCGCCGCACGTCGCTCTGGACCCGCTCGGCCATCTCGACGAAGAGGTCGATGCGCTCGTCGCTCGGCCCGCCGCCGCGCTCCGGGATCAGGTTCGGCGTCGCGTCGTCGAGCCACGCCCGCGCCCGCGCCCGCACGCCGTCCTCCAGCGGCGCCCCGTCCCGGCCGAGCGCCTTGTGCACCCGGTTCAGCACGGCCCCGCGCGCGTCACCCCTGCTCATGCCCCGCCCCGGCCGCGCCAGGCGGCCATGAAGGTGCCGCCCTCGGGGGCGGGCATGTCGCGGCCGGCCGTCCAGCCGCCGGCCAGCGGCAGGCGGCGAAAGCGGCCCGACTCCCGGCCGAGGCGCGCGAGCGTGCGGATGCCGATCCGGCTCGCCATCCGGTAGAGTGCCGGCCGCTTGGCGAAAAAGGCCCACAGGCTTAAGCCTCGGCGGGCGGTCGGCGGCGTCAGGCCACGGCGGTGCGCCTCCTCGCGCCAGAGGCGCATCAGCTTGGGCAGGGGGATGCGCACCGGGCACACCTCCTGGCAGCGGCCGCAGGACGTGGTCGCGGCCGGGATCGGGTGCGCGTTCTCGATGCCGATCAGTTGCGGCGTCAGGACCGAGCCCATCGGCCCCGGGTAGACCCAGCCGTAGCTGTGCCCGCCGGCGGCGAGGTAGACCGGGCAGTGGTTCATGCACGCCCCGCACTTGATGCAGCGCAGCATCTCCTGAAAGGCGGTGCCGAGCATCTTGGTCCGGCCGTTGTCGAGGAGGACGACGTGGAATTCCTCGGGCCCGTCGAGGTCGCCCCGGCGCTTGGGGCCGGAGATCAGCGTCGTGTAGCTGCTGAACTCCTGCCCCGTCGCCGAGCGGGCGAGGAGGCGCAGCATGGTGAAGGCGTCCAGCATCCTCGGCACGACCTTCTCGATCGTGGCGAGGACGACGTGGACGCGCGGCAGGCCGTGGGTCAGTTCGGCGTTGCCCTCGTTGGTGACGGTGATCGCCGTGCCCGTCTCGGCGACGAGGAAGTTGGCGCCGGTGACGCCGACGTCGGCTTCGAGGTATTTCTGGCGCAGGACGCGGCGTGCCGCACCCACCATGTCCTCGGCCGTCTCCAGGCGCGGGCCACCGAGCTCCTTTTGCATGATGTCGGCGATCTCGGCCTTGGTCAGGTGGACGGCGGGGCCGACGAGGTGGCTGGGCGCCTGACCCGAGACCTGGAGGATCCACTCGCCGAGGTCGGTCTCGACCGCCTCGAAGCCCTCGGCCTCCAGGTAGTCGTTGAGCGCGATCTCCTCCGTCACCATGCTCTTCGACTTGATGACCTTCTTCGCCCCCGCCTCCTTGCAGATGCGGGCGATGACGGCGCGCGCCTCGGCGGCGTCGCGGGCCCAGTGCACCCGACCGCCGGCCTCCTGCACCTTGGCCTCGAAGGCTTCGAGGTAGACGTCGAGGTGCTCAAGGCTGTGGTTCTTGATCTCGACGCCGCGGTCGCGCAGGGCCTCGAACTCGTCGAGCGCGGCGGCCGCCCGGCGGCGGGTCGCCTGCCAGCCGGTGCGGATGCGGCCGAGCGCGTCTTGCAGGGGCGCGTTGGCGAGTGCCTTGTCGGCGTTGGCCTTGAACGCGAGCGTGGTCGGCTGCATGGGCCTACTTCCCCTTGGTTCCGACGCCGATCGGCGCCGCGTCGTCGAATCCGGCCAGCACCTCGGCCGTGTGGCGCACCGCGACCTTCGAGCCGCGGCGGTGCAAGCGCCCGGCCATGTTGAGCAGGCAGCCGAGGTCGCCGGCGAGCAGGGTGTCGGCGCCCGTCGCCTCGATGTCGGCGGCCTTTTGATCGACCATCCGGGTCGAGATCTCGGGGTACTTGACGCAGAACGTGCCGCCGAAGCCGCAGCAGACCTCGGGCTCGGCCATCTCGATCACCTCGACCCCGCCCTGGCTGGCGAGCAGCCGGCGCGGCTGGGCCTTGATGCGCATCTCGCGCAAACCCGCGCAACTGTCGTGGTAGGTGACTTTGGCTCGCCCCCCCCGGTCGGGCAGCGCCTCCACGCCCATCACGTCGACGAGAAAACCGAACAGTTCGTAGGAGCGCGACGCGAGATCCTCGGCCCGCTCGGCCCAGGCCGGGTCGTCCTCGAACAGTTCGGCCAGGTGGCGCTTCAACATGCCGCCGCACGAGCCCGAGGGTGCGACGACGTAGTCGTAAGCCTCGAAGGCCGGGATGTAGCGGCGGGCCAGCGCCGCCGCTGTCTTGCGGTCGCCCATGTTGAAGGCGGGCTGGCCGCAGCAGGTCTGCGCGCGCGGCACGTGGACCTCGCAGCCGGCCTCTTCGAGCAGCTTGACGGCGGCGAAGCCGACGCTCGGCCGAAACAGGTCGACGAGACAGGTGACGAAGAGCGCCACCTTCGGGGTGCCGCCGGTCGTTGGTGCTGCGGGTCTATCGTCTTGAGGCATCGATCGCTTCGTCTCGCCCATCAGCCGGTGGGGACCACGGACTCGGGCAGCAAGATATAGTAGCGCCCCTCGGCCTTCATACGCCCCGCCGCCTCGGCCGCCAAGTCGCCGCTGCCGAAGAAGACGTCGCCGCGCACGGCACCCTTGATCGCGCCGCCCGTGTCCTGCGCCACCATCAGGTGGCGAAAGCGCGCCTCCCCCAGCGCCGTCGGCAAGGTCGTGTCGAGCCAGACCGGTGCGCCCAAGGGGATGTAGGCGCGATCGACGGCGAGCGAGCGCCCGGCCTCCAACTGCACGTTCTGCGCCCCCAGGGGCCCGGCGTCGGGGTCGAGCCCGTCGACGGTGCGAAAGAAGACGTAGGACTTGTTTTGGTTCATCACGTCCGGCGCCCGATCCGGGTGCGCGTCGAGCCAAGCCCGGATCGACTGCATCGAGACCGCCTCGGGTTCGAGCGCGCCCATCTCGATCAGGTCGCGCCCGATCGGCCGGTAGTCGCGGCCGTTCTGCCCGGCGTAGCCGACCCGCACCCTTTTCCCCGAGCCGAACGCGACGACGCCGGAGCCCTGGATCTGCAAGAAGAACTTGTCGACCGGACGGACATAAGTGATGTCGAGCCCCTGGCCCTTGAGCGCGCCGGCCTCGATCTCGGCCCGGTCAAAGTAGGGCACGAGGCGCCCGTCCTCGACCCGGCCCTTGACGCCCTTGCCCTTGAGCGCGTCGCTCCACAGGCCGAGGTCGGCCTCGATCAGGTCGGCCGGCGGGCGGCGCAAGGGGTCGGTGAAGGGCGGCACCGGCAGGACGCGGCCCTCGATCAGCGGCTCGTAGTAGCCGGTGAACAGCCCCGTCGGGCCCTCGGCGCCGGTGACGGCGTAGGGGGTGAAGAACGCCTCGAAGAAGGCTCGGGCGTCGCCGGCCGCATCGGCGGCGGCGGCGCAGGCCGGGCGCCAGTCGCCGATCTTGCCCACGACCGCCTGCCGCCCCATCGCCACGTCGCCGCCGTAGCGCTCCATCCGCGCGCAGGAGCGGCGAAACGCAACCAGCGCCGCCGCCTGGTCGTCCTCCTCCCAGCCGCCCAAGTCGGCGAACGCGACGGGCTCGACGTCGAACCCCGGCACCGCCGTCGCCGCGGGCTCGTCGTGGCGCACGAGGCTCAAGAGGACGACGGCGAGGAAGGCGAGCGCCAGCGCTGCGGCGCTCGCGGCCAGGACGGGGGCGATCGGCCAGGGTCGGGGGGTTGCCATGGGGTGCCGAACGTCAGGCCGGGCTGCGGGTCTCGACCAATTCCCAGTTCGGGTCGGCGTTGGCCGTGTCGCGCTCGAAGGTCCAGACGTCCTCGACCTCGGCGACCTCGGACGGGTCGCCGTCGATGACCGCGCCGTCCTTGTCCTTGAAGACGCCGACCTGCTGGCTCACGAAGCGGACGCCGACCCTGGCCACCCGGCCGCGCATGACGGCCCCGGCGACCTCGGCGGTCGGCACGGCGACGATCTGCAACTCGTGCGTCTCGCCCTTGTCCTCGCGCTCGGCGATGACGGCATCAAAGCCGCGAAAGACGTCGTCGGCGAGCAGCGGCTTGAGCGCGTCGCGGTCGCCCCTGGCGAACGCCTCGATGATCATCGTGAACGCCGACTTGGCGCCGCCCAAGAAGCCGTCGAGGTCGAAGCCGGGGTCGGCGAGCCGGATCGCGGCCAGGCCCTGCTTCACCCCCTCGTCGCGCGGGTCGGCGACGCGGCCCTCGGTCTCGATCGGCATCGGCCCCGTGACCGGCTTGGCGCCCGCCTCGCGCCCGGCGGGCCGCGCGGCCTCGACGCCGGACGGGCGCCGCCGCTCCTGGCCGGTCTTCTTGCCCAGGACGCTGCGCAACCGAAGCGCGATGAACGCCGCGACCATGGCGAAGAGAATGATGTCGATGTAGGCGAAGTTTCCGGACATGATTCCTGGTCGTCGGTTGCGGAACGTGGCGGGCAGAAATACGATGGCGGGTGGCGTAGACCCCGTCGTAGCATCATATAAGGTCGGTCCCCAGAAAACAAACCGGCGAATTCCCGTGCCGCTCGCAGTCATCCTCCTTCTTCTCTTCATCCTGGTGCCCGCGGGCGAGATCGCGGTCCTGATCAAGGTCGGCGGCGTCATCGGCGTCGGCTGGACGCTGGTCTTGATCCTGGCGACCGCGTTCTTGGGCAGCGCCCTCATTCGCCGCCAGGGGCTGGGATTGATCGCCAAGGCGCGCCGCGAGGTCGATCAGGGCCGTCCGCCGGTGCGCGAGGCGTTCTCGGGCCTGTGCCTCGTCGTCGGCGGCCTGATGCTGCTGACGCCGGGCTTCATCACCGATACGCTCGGCTTCATCCTGCTGCTGCCGCCGGTGCAAAACGCGCTCCGCCGCCGCCTGACCCGCAACATCGAGGTGCGCACCGCGCGGCAGTCCGGGTCGCCCGCCGAGGCGCGGCCCCGGGTCATCGAGGGCGAGTTCGAGACGGTCGACGACGACCCGCCGAAAGCCGGCGCCGACCTGCCCCCGCCGAGCGGCGGCTGGGGCCGGCGCTGATGCTGCTCGTCCGGCACGGCGAGTCAGAATGGAACCGGCACTTCGGCGCCACGCGCATCGACGTCGGCCTACCCGATCCCGGCCTCACCGAAACCGGGGCCGAGCAGGCGCTGGCGGCGGCGGCGGCGCTGCTAGGGCATAACGTCGCGCGGCTGCTCAGCAGCCCCTACCGGCGCACGCTGGCGACGGCAGGCCCAATCGCCGCCCGCCTTGGCCTGTTGATCGGGATCGAGCCGATTGTTCGCGAGCGCTGCGCCTTTTCCTGCGATCTCGGCAGCAAGCCCGCCGAACTCGCGCAGGTTTGGCCCGACCTCGACTTCGACGGGCTCGACGATCGCTGGTGGGGCGGGCGCATCGAGAGCGAGCAGAGCCTTGAGCGCCGGGCGCGGAGCTTCTATGAGCGGGCCGAGGCTTGGCCGGACCGCGACCGGGTCGCGGTCGTGACGCACTGGGGCTTCATTCGCGCCCTCACCGGCAAGTCCGTCGGCAACGCCGAGATCGTCCGCGTCGCCTTCGCGCCCCGATAGGCCCCGCCCCGCAAGTGTCCCACCGGCGCCGACGCGCCATAGACAGACGCACGCGACCACCACCCCACGAGGAGAACGAGACGATGGCCGAGGAAGCCGCCCCCCAAGGTGCCGCCGGCAGCGAAGCGCAGCAGCCGCCGCGCCTGTCGATCCTGACCCAGTACGTCAAGGACCTGTCGTTCGAGAACCCGAAAGCGCCGCAGGGGCTGCAGGCGGCGGCCCAGCGGCCGCAGATCGAGATCAAGGTCGACGTCAACGCCAAGGGCGTCGGCGAGGGCCAGTACGAGGTCTCCTTGCAGCTCAACGTGCAGGCGAAGGCGGAAGAGGACACCATCTTCCTCCTCGAACTGGCCTACGGCGGCGTCTTCACGCTCGCCAACATCCCGCAAGACAGCCTGCAGCCGCTCTTGCTGATCGAGTGCCCGCGCCTGTTGTTCCCGTTCGCCCGCCGCATCGTCGCCGACACGACCCGCGACGGCGGCTTCCCACCCTTGATGATCGACCCGATCGACTTCGTCACCCTTTATCGCCGCAAGGTGCAAGAGGCGCAGGGCCAAGCGCAGGCGGCGAGCGAGACGAGCCCCAGCAACATCGTTTGAGACCGAGACGGCTAGGTCACTGCTCCCGCCCGCGGGGGCGCTAGGCCGGGGCAGACGGTTGCTCTCGCCTCACGCCCCGGACTCGATCCGGGGCCTAACGGTTCAAACTGCTAAGACGTTCACTGAACGTCTTTCGGGCGAGACCATCTAGGCCCCGGATCAAGTCCGGGGCGTGACCCTGTTTCAAATTGTCCGGAAGTCGCTTTAGCCCGACGTCCCCAACCGCGCCAACGCCCCCGCCACGTCGGGCACCGTCTCGATCAGCCCCGCGATCGACGGGTCGGCGAAGCCCTTGGCGACGACGTCCTCGTACATCGAGAGAAACGGCGCCCAGTAGCCCTCGACGTCGACGAGCAGGATCGGCTTGGCGTGGTAGCCGAGCTGCTTCAAGGTCACGACCTCCAGAACCTCGTCGAGGGTGCCGAGCCCCCCCGGCAGGGCGACGAAGGCGTCGCTGCGCGCGATCATCACCGTCTTGCGCTCGGCCATCGTCTCGGTGACGACGAGTTCGGCGATGTCGTGCTTGCCGGCCTCGCGCGCCATCAATTGCCGGGGAATGACCCCGATCACCTTCCCGCCGGCGTCGGTCGCGGCGTTGGCGGCGAGCCCCATCAAGCCGACGTCGCCGCCGCCGTAGACGAGCGTGACGCCGCGCACGCCCAAGCCGCGGCCGAGGTCGCGGGCGGCGTTGGCAAACGCGGGCGATGCCCCGTGCCTGGAGCCGCAGAACAAGCAGACGCTCGTCGTCACGTCGTCTTGCGCGTCTCGTCGCGGTAGGCGTCGACCAGCGAGCGGGTCACCTCGCCCGCCTGGAAGGTGAGGTCGTCGATCGCGCGCACCGGGGTCACTTCGGCGGCCGTGCCGGTGACGAACACCTCCTGCGCGTCGCCCACCTCTTCCGGCCGGATGTGGCGCTCGATCACCTCGATGCCCATCAAGCGCGCGAGGTCGACCACCGTGCGCCGCGTGATGCCGTTTAGAAAACAGTCCGGCAGCGGCGTGTGGATCTTGCCGTCGATGACGAAGAAGATGTTGGCCCCCGTCGTCTCGGCGACGTAGCCGCGATAGTCGAGCATCAGCGCGTCGCCGAAGCCCTTGGCCTCGGCCGCGTGCTTCGAGATCGTGCAGATCATGTAGAGGCCCGCCGCCTTGGCGTGGATCGGGGCGGTGTTGGGCGCGGGCCGGTCGTAGGGTGCCCGCGTCAGGCGCAAGTCGCTGTAGTAGTCGCCCCAGGGCCAGACCGCGATCGCGGTGTTGATCTTGGAGGATTGCGCCGAGACGCCCATCATCTCCGAGCCGCGCCACGCGAGCGGGCGGACGTAGCAGTCGGTGAAGCCGTTCTTCTCGATCGTCGCCGCCTTGGCTCGATCCAACGCCTCGTCGTCGTAGGGCACCTCGAAGCCCAGGATCCGGCCGCTCTCGATCAGGCGCTGGCTGTGCTGGTTGCTCTTGAAGATCCGCCCGTTATAGCAGCGCTCGCCCTCGAAGACGCACGAGCCGTAGTGCAGCCCGTGGGTGAGGACGTGGACCTTCGCCTCCTTCCAGGGGACGAACTCGCCGTTGAGCCAGATGTGGCCGTCGCGGGCGTCGAAGGGGATGAGGTCGGCCATGCCGATCATGAACTCGCGCGGGCGGGAGACGGGGGGCCCCGGTCGGGGCCCGTGTCCCGGGCCGGGGCTGCATTGGGGGATTACGATCGCTATCATTGGGCCTAAGACGTGTCAACGCGCCGGACCTCGTGGCCCGGCCGAAGAGCGAGAGCGGCCAGCCCCACCCCATGCGCCCCGAGACGCCGAGCAACCCGCTTTTCCTGCGCGAGGAGGAACTCGACCGCAGCCTGGAGGCGCTGTTTTGCGCCGCGACGGTCCTGGAACGGCCGCTGCTCGGCCCCTTGGCCGCCGCCGGGCTCGTCTTGGAGGACTACCGCCTCCTCCTCCTCGTCCGCCGCCGCGCCGGCCTCACCGGGGCGAAGCTCGCAGCGCTCACCGGCACGCCGAAGCAGACGCTGTTTCGTCGCCTGGCGGCGCTCGAAGCCGGGGGGCACCTCGCCCGCGCCGTCGATCCGGCCGATCGGCGCCGGCGCCCCTTGCGGCTGACGGCCAAGGGCGACGCCCTCTTGCGCGCCTTGACAGCACCGCAGCAGGGGCGGCTGCGGCGGGCGTTTCGCAAGGCCGGGCCGCACGCGGTCGAGGGCTTCGCCCAGGTGCTGCGCGAGGTGGTGGCGCCCGACGTTCGCCCGCCGCGCGACTTCGAGGACGAGCCGTGAGCGGGGCGCACGTCCTCGTCGTCGACGACGACCCGCGGCTATGCGCCCTCTTGGAGCGCTACCTGACGCGGCAGGGCTACGCCGTGACCACGGCGTCCGACGCCCTGGCCGCGCGGGCGCGGCTGCGGGGGATGCACTTCGATCTCATCGTCCTCGACGTGATGCTGCCCGACACCGACGGCGTGGCGCTCACGGCCGAATTGCGCCGGTCGAGCGACGTGCCGGTCTTGCTGCTCACGGCGCTTGGCGAGGCCGGGGACCGGATCAAGGGGCTGGAGGCCGGCGCCGACGACTACCTGACCAAGCCCTTCGAGCCGCGCGAACTCGTGCTGCGCGTCGAGGGCATCCTGCGCCGGGCGCGGCTCGCGGCACCGCCGGCGCAGGTCGTGTTCGGCCGCTTCGCCTTCGACCTTGAGCGCGCCGAACTGGTCGAGGACGGCCGGCCGGTCCACCTCACCACCGGCGAGGCAGCGCTGCTCGCCTGCCTCGCCCGCCAGCCGAACCGGCCGCTGACCCGCCAGGAACTCGCCGAGTGCGGCCGCGTCGTCGGCTCGGATCGGGCGGTCGACGTGCAGATGACCCGCCTGCGCCGCAAGCTGGAGGACGACCCGCGCCAGCCGCGCCACCTCCTCACCATGCGCGGCGAGGGCTATGTCTTGCGTACCGACGGCTAGGGGACGGCGCATGGGTCCTGTCCGCAACGCCTTGAACGCCGCCGTCGTGCCGCGCTCCTTGTTCTGGCGCTCGTTCCTGATCGTCGTCGTGCCGCTGCTCGTCCTCCAGATCGTCCTCACCGTCATCTTCTACAACCGGCACTGGGACACGGTGACGAAGTGGCTGGCGACCGGCGTCGCCGGCGAGGTGGCGCTGTTGGCCGACCTCGTCGACAGGACGCCGGACCCGAGCGCGCGCGCGGCCCTGATCGAGCGCTTCGCCGCGCGCACCGGGCTCGACGTCACCTACGCGCCCGGCGCCGGCCTCGACGCGCCGCCGCCGTCGGGGCGGCGGCTCTCGCACATCGACTTGAAGATCGTCGAGGCCTTCGAGGAGGGGCTGGAGCGGCCGTTCAGGCTCGACTTGGCCGGCAGCGCCGGGCGGGTCCAGATCGAGGTCGAAGCCTTGGGGGGAAGGCTTACGGTGCTCGCCGAACGGCGGCGGGTGACCTCGACGACGACGCGGCTGTTGCTGTTTTGGATGGTCGGCGCGTCGGCCGTCCTGATCGCGTTCGCGGTCTACTTTTTGCGCTTGCAGGTGCGGCCGATCCGCCAGCTCGCCGCCGCGGTCGAGGGCTTCGGCAAGGGCCGCGACGTCGGCGACTTTCGCTTGCAGGGTGCGGCCGAGATCCGTCAGGCCGCCGCCGCCTTCAACACCATGCGCGAGCGCATCCTGCGCCACATCGCCCAGCGCACCGAGATGCTGGCCGCGATCAGCCACGACCTGCGCACCCCCTTGACCCGCATGAAGCTGGAGCTGGCGATGCTGCCCGAGGACGCGGCGGCCGACGGGCTCAAGTGCGACGTCGCCGAGATGATGGAGTTGGTCGAGACCTACCTCGCCTTCGTGCGCGGCGAGGAGGGCGAGGCGGTCGAGCCGGTCGACCTCAAGCCCGTCTTCGCCGCCATGCGCGCGCGCGTCGAGCGCGCCGGCCGCGAGCCGTTCGCCTTCGAGGATGCCGGCCTCGAAGTCCCCGCCCGGCCGCTCGCCTTTCGCCGGGCACTCGCCAACTTGATCGACAACGCCTGCCGCCACGGCAAGCGGGTGCGCCTGGCCGCCGAGCGCCGGCCGCACGACGTGCGCATCCACGTCGAGGACGACGGCCCCGGCGTTCCGATCGAGCTGCGCGACCGGGTGTTCCAGCCCTTCTTTCGCGCCGACCCCGCCCGCCGCCGCGCGACGGGCGGCACCGGCCTCGGCCTCACCATCGCCCGCGACATCGTGCTCGGCCACGGCGGCGACATCCGCCTCGGCCAGTCCGATCTCGGCGGGTTGCGCGCCACCTTGCGGCTGCCGGTTTAACGCTTCGCGTGCGCTGCCGCGCGGGCTTTTTTCTTCTCTTCTTGTCTTTGTTCGAGATTGGCCCTCGGCGCCCCGGCCAATCTCCTGCGTTAACACTGGCAAAAAAAGAAAAGCCGCGCGCAGCGCCGCGAAGTGCCCCTTGACCCCGCCCGCCCACACCCTATAACACGTTCAGCCACGGCCGGGCTCTCGCTCGGCCGTCCCCTTTTTGCACGGGCTGACAGCGAAGGCATGACCAAGCGTATCGAGTCGAAGAACAAGCTCGCCCGTCGGCTGGGCGTCAACCTCTGGGGCCGTCCCAAGAGCCCGCTGGCCCGGCGCGACTATCCCCCCGGCCAGCACGGCCAGAAGCGGCGCAAGGTGTCCGACTACGGCAACCAGTTGGCGGCGAAGCAGAAACTGCGCGGCTACTACGCCAACATCACCGAAAAGCAGTTTCGCCGCGCCTACGAGGCGGCGTCCAAGCACCGCGGCGACACGGCCGAGAACCTGATCGGCCTGTTGGAGCGCCGGCTCGACATCACCGTCTATCGGATGAACTTCGTGCCGACGGTGTTCGCCGCGCGCCAGCTCGTCAACCACGGCCACGTCCTCGTCAACGGCAAGCGGGTCAACATCCCCAGCTACCAGTTGAAGGAGGGCGACACGGTCGAGGTCAAGGAGCGCTCGAAGCAGATGCTGCTCGTGCTCGAATCGATCCAGCGCCCCGAGCGCGACGTGCCGGAATACCTCGCCGTCGACTACAAGGCGGTCAAGGGCACCTACGTTCGCGTGCCGAAGCTGGGCGACGTGCCCTACCCGGTGCAGATGGAGCCCAACCTCGTCATCGAGTACTACTCGCGCTGACCCTGGCCATTCCCCGCCACGCACGGCCGCGCTCCTCGAGGGGCGCGGCCGTCGTCGTTCTGGCCCTGCTCCTCGCCTTCGCAGCGCCGCTCGCGGCCGCCGCCGGCGAGCGCGCCTACGTCCTCAACGTCTCCGGCGTCGAGGTGGCGCGGGTGCGCCTGACGCAGGCCGTGGACGCCGACACCGCGCGCCTCGGGCTCACCCTCAAGAACAAGGGCCTGGCGCGCCTGTTCGCCGGCGAGACCGAGACCAGGATGGCGGCCGAGGTGGCGCTCGACCCCCCCCTGCCCCGCGCCTTCGACGCCACCTACGCCAAACCCGATCGCACCCGCGAGATCGTGCTCCGCTACGAGCCCGATGGCGAGATCCGCGCCTTATCGCTGAAAAGCCAGGGCCGCGAGCGCGACAGCGAGGTGCCGCCCGCCGACCAAGCCGGCACGGTCGACCCGCTCACCGCCCTGGTTCAAGTCCAGGCGTGGTTGGCGTCCGAGCCCGCGCCCGACGCCGAGATCGTCGTCCCGGTCTTCGACGGCCGCAAGCGCTTCGACGTCCGCCTGCGCCACGCCGGCCGGGACGCCGAGCGCCGCCCGCACGTCCGAGCGGCGATCATCGGCCGCGTCGGCTTCGAGCCCGACGACGCCCTGGTCTCGATGCCAAGCACCCCCCCGACGTGGCTCGACGTCACGTTCGACGCGGGGCCGCACCCCCTGCCGCACAGTGTCGAGGGCAAGAACGCGCGGCTGGAGGTCGAGGGCTAGGACCCGCCGCGGCCGCGCCGCCGCCTTGATAGAAGCCGGCGGGGCCTTTGGCGCGAATTTGGGCCTGGGCCAAGCGTCTTCGGGCGGCGAAAGCGTTCACCTCGCCCGCGCCCTCGGCTAGAAGCACGTCCATGCCCGCCTCCCTGCCCGTTCCGCCGCTCGCGCCGGCGGCCCCTTTCGTGCGCGAACTGCGCGCGCTGGCGCTGCTCGCAGGACCCTTGGCGCTGGCGCAGGTCGGCATCCTCGCGATCAACACGACCGACGTCTTGATGCTGGGCCGGCTCGGGCCGAAGGCGCTGGCGGCGACGGCCTTGGCGCTCAGCGTCTACCACCCGCTCATGCTATTCGCCATCGGCCTCGTCACGGCGGTGGCCCCTTTGAGCGCCACCGCCTGGGGGCGGCGGGATCTCCGTACGCTGCGCCGCGTCGTCCGCCAGGGCCTGTGGGCCTGCCTGCCGCTCACGATCGTGGTAGCACCCTTGCTCTACTGGCTCGAAGGGCCGCTGGTCGCGCTCGGGCAACTGCCGGATCTGGCGGCAGGCGCGCAGAACTACATGCGCGGCGCCATGTGGGGGATGCTGCCGACCGTGGGCGCCGTCGTCCTGCGCACGTACCTCGCGACGCTGGGCCGGCCGCGGATGATCCTCGTCACCAGCCTCGTCGCGATCCTCGTCAACGCCGGCCTCAACTACGTCCTCATCTTCGGGGCACTCGGCATCCCGGCCCTGGGCGTCTTCGGCGCCGGCCTGGGCTCCTCGATCACCAACGCCCTCATCTTCGTCGCCTTGGCGCTCTACATCGGCCTGCGCCCGCCCTTCCGGCGCCAAGCGATCTTCGGCCGCTTCTGGCGCCCGGACTGGCCAACGTTTTGGCAGATCCACCGCATCGGCTGGCCGATCGGGCTCGCGATCGTGATCGAGGTCAGCCTGTTCTCCGGCTCGGCGCAGATCATGGGCTGGATCGGCACGCTCGAACTCGCCGCCCACCAGATCGCGCTGCAACTAGCCTCGATCACCTTCATGGCGCCCTTGGGCATCGGGCAGGCGACGACGGCGCGGGTCGGTTTGGCGCTCGGCCGCGGCGACGTCGGCTTGGCCCGGCAGGCGGGCTTCGCCGGGATCGCACTCGGCGGCGGCTTCATGGCGCTGACGGCGCTCCTGTTCGTCAGCGCGCCGGGCCTGCTGGCGTCGCCCTTCTTGGGCGAGGGGCCGGACACGGCGGCGGTCATGGCGTTCGCCACGACCTACATCACCATCGCCGCCGCCTTTCAACTGTTCGACGGCGTCCAGGTGACGGCGATCAGCGCCTTGCGCGGCCTCTCCGACACCCGCGTGCCGCTCGTGATCGCGGCCGGCGGCTACTGGCTCATCGGCCTCGGCGGCGGGCTGACGCTCGCCTTTCCCCTGGGCCTCGGCGGCGCCGGCATCTGGGTCGGCATGGCGCTGGGCTTGGCCACGATGGCGCTCACCCTGACCTACCGCTTTCGCTACCTGACCCGGCGGGGTTAGTGGTAGCGCTCCGTCGCTCTCACCTTACGCCCCGAACTTGATCCGGGGCCAACATGCCCTCACCCGAAAACTGCTCGATGAACGTCTCGGCAGCTTGAACGGTTAGGCCCCGGATCAAGCCTGCCCCCAACTGGATCGAGGGTCCGGGGCGTGAGCACGTCTTGAAAGGTATAACTTAACACGGGCAGACCTAACCCTCTAACCGACCCGCCCGCGCCGCAGCGCCTTGATGATGCCGCGCAGCAGGTGGGCCTCGCTCTTGGCGAGGCGGCGGCGCTCGAACATCAAGCGGATGGTGCGGCTCAAGGAGAGGCGGCGGTCGTCGCTGCGAAAGTAGTCGACCGCGTCGAGTTCGCCGAGCAGGTGTTGCAGCATCCCCTCGACCTCGGCCTTGGTCGCGGGCTCCGCCTCGGGCGGCGGCACGGGGGGGACTTCGGCGCTCACGGCCCACTCGTAGGCGGTGAGCAGGACGGCCTGCGACAGGTTCAAGGAGGGAAACAGCGGGTTGACCGGGACGGTGACGATGCCGTCGGCCAGCGCCAGCTCGTCGTTGGTCAGGCCGGTGCGCTCGGGGCCGTAGAGAAGCGCCGCGCGCCGCCCCTCGGCCATCGACGCGCGCAAATTCGCGGCGGCCTCGCGCGGGGCCATCACCGGCTTGTCGAAGCCGCGCGGGCGGGCGGTGGTGGCGAGCAGGCTGTGGACGTCGTGCAATGCGGCCGGTAGATTGTCGAAGACGGTCATCCGGTTCAAGACGTCGTGCGCGCCCGACGCCGCCGCCACCGCCTTGGCGTTCGGCCAGCCGAAGTCGGGCCGGACGAGGCGCAGCTCGGACAGGCCGAAATTGAGCATAGCGCGGGCGGCCGAGCCGACGTTCTCGCCCAGTTGCGGCCGACACAGGATCACGACCGGGGCCGGGGCCAAGTCGTCGATGCCGCCGCGGCGCTTAGGCTGGGGGAAGACCGGCATCAGCGGCGGGCGGCGCCGTCGAGGAACAGCTTGTAGGTGATCGCGTCGTTGAGCGCATTGTAGGACGCGTCGATGATGTTGCCCGAGACGCCGATCGTCTGCCAGACGCGGCCCGCCCCGTCGGTCGACTCGATCACGACGCGGGTCACGGCGGCCGTGCCCGCCTCGGGCGAGACGATCCGCACCTTGTAGTCGATCAGCTCCACGTCGCTCAGGCACGGGTAGCGGTTGACGAGGGCTTGGCGCAGCGCCTGGTCGAGCGCGTTGACCGGGCCGTTGCCCTCGGCGACGGTGAAGGCGCTCTCGCCCGCGACGACGAGCTTGATCGTCGCCTCCGACAGGGTGACGCGGTCGCCGATCGCGTTGAAGCGGCGCTCGTCGATGACGCGAAAGCTGAGCAGTTCGAAGCAGTCCTTGACCTGCCTCAGCGTGCGGCGGACGAGGAGTTCGAAGCTGGCCGAGGCGCCGTCGTAGGCGTAGCCCTGCGCCTCGTGGTCCTTGATCGTTTGCAATAGGGCGCGCGTCTCGTCCTCGTTTGGGGCGACGTCGAGGCCCATCTCGGCAAAGCGCCGGGTCAGGTTCGAGCGCCCGGCCTGGTCCGAGACCAAAACGTCGCGCGCGTTGCCGACCAAGCCTGGGTCGATATGCTCGTAGAAGGCGGGGTCCTTCAAGACCGCCGCCGCGTGCAGCCCCCCCTTGTGGGCGAAGGCCGAGGCGCCGACGTAGGCGGCGTGGCGGTTGGGAACCCGGTTCAGCGTCTCGTCGAAGGCGCGGGACAGCGCGGTGAGCCCGGCCAAGCCCGCGGCGTCGACGCCGACGTCGAAGCCGAGCTTCAAGACGAGCGTCGGGATCAGCGTGACGAGGTTGGCGTTGCCGCAGCGCTCGCCGAGGCCGTTCAAGGTACCCTGGACAGAGCGCGCACCCTCCAAGACCGCCTCCAGGCTGTTGGCGACCGCGGTCTCGGCGTCGTTGTGGGCGTGGACGCCAAGCCGTTCCGGCGGCACGAGGGCGGCGGCGCGCCTGACGATGCGGCGGACCTCGTGCGGCAGGGTGCCGCCGTTGGTGTCGCATAAAGTGACCCAGCGCGCCCCGCCCGCCAGCGCCGCCTCCAGGCAGGCGAGCGCGTATTCTCTGTCCTCCTTGAAGCCGTCGAAGAAGTGCTCGGCGTCGAAGATCGCTTCAAGGGCGTGGCGCCGGGCCTCGGCCAAGCTCTCCTCGATCATGCGCAGGTTCTCGTCGCGATCGACGCCGAGCGCCCCTTCCGCCTGCCGCGCCGACGCCTTGCCGACCAGCGTGATCGCGTCGACCCGTGCTTGGAACAGCGGTTGCAGGCCGGGGTCGTTGGCGGCGCTGCGGCCGGGGCGGCGGGTCATGCCAAAGGCGCACAGGCGCGCGCGCTCAAGGTCGGGCGGCTCCTTGAAGAAGGCGTCGTCGGTCGGGTTGGCGCCGGGCCAGCCGCCCTCGATATAGTCGATGCCGAGCCGGTCGAGGTCGATCGCGACGCGGCGCTTCTCGGCCGGGCTGAAGCCGACGCCCTGCGTCTGCGCCCCGTCGCGCAAGGTGGTGTCGTAGAGGTAGACCCGCTCGCCCATGCCCGCCGTCCTCAGGCCCGCCGCCACGTCGTCCCGCCGGGGCCGTCTTCGAGCAGGATGCCGCCTTCCAGGAGGGCGTCTCGGATCTCGTCGGCGCGCTTGAAGTTGCGCCCCGCGCGCGCCTCGGCCCGTTCGGCGATCAGGCCGTCGATCTCGTCGGCCCGGTCGAAGTCGCCGGGCGTCCGCCGCAGCCAAGCGTTCGGGTCGTCTTGCAGCAGACCGAGCAGCCCCGCCGCCGCCTTGAGCCGCCCGGCGGCGTAGGGCTGCCCGGCGTGCTTGGCCCGGTTCAGTTCCGAGAGCAGCGCGTGCAGCCGGGTCAGCGCCAAGGGCGTGTTGAGGTCGTCCTCCAAGGCCGCCACCAGTTCCTCGTCGGGCGTCGCCGGCGCCTCGACCGTTCCGGCGCGGGCGATGGCGCCGTAGAAGCGGTCCAGCGCCGCCTTGGCCCCCGTCAGGCTCGTTTCGCTCAAGTCGATCGGGGCGCGGTAGTGGGTCTGGAGCAGCCAGTAGCGCACCGCCTCGCCCGGCACCTGGGCGAGGGCCTCGTCGACGCGCATGACGTTGCCCAAGGACTTCGACATCTTCTCGGCCGAGGTCGTGACGAAGCCGTTGTGCAGCCAGTAGCGCGCCATCGCCTCGATCCCGTGCGCGCAGCAGGTCTGGGCGATCTCGTTCTCGTGGTGCGGGAAGACGAGGTCCAGCCCGCCGGCGTGGATGTCGAACGGCACGTCCAGGTACTTCTCGGCCATCGCCGAGCACTCCAGGTGCCAGCCCGGCCGGCCGCGGCCATAGGGACTATCCCAGCCGGGCTGGTCCGGCGTCGAGGGCTTCCACAAGACGAAGTCGGCCGGGTCCTTCTTGTAGGCCGCCACCTCGACCCTGGCACCCGCCACCTGCTCGTCGCGGTCGCGGCCGGAGAGGCGGCCGTAGGCCGGCATGGAGGGAACGTGGAACAGGACGTGGCCTTGGGCCTCGTAGGCGTGGCCGCGCCCGATCAGGTCCTCGATCAGCGTCAGCATCTCGGGGACGTGCTCGGTCGCCTTGGGCTGGAAGGTCGGCTCCAGGCAGAGAAGTGCCGCCGTGTCGGCCAGGAACGCCCCGGTCGTGCGCGCGGTGAGGGCCTCGATCGGCTCGCCGTTCTTCGCCGCCTGGTCGATGATCTTGTCGTCGATGTCGGTGATGTTGCGAACATACGTCACCTCGGCGAAGAGGTGGTCTAGCAGGCGAAACAGGACGTCGAAGACGACGAGCGGCCGGGCGTTGCCGACGTGGATGCGCTGGTAGACGGTCGGGCCGCAGACGTAGAGGCCGACGCGGTCCGAGTCCAAGGGAACGAACGGCTCTTTCTTGCGGGTCAGCGTGTCGTGCAGCACGAGCGGCAACGGAATGGCTCCGGGGCGAGATGCGATGGGAAACGGCGTCAGGCCCGCTCGCCCATGAGGCGGCGGCGGACCTTGTCGAAGCCGAGTTGCGGTAGCAGAAGTTTGAGGCCCGGTCCATCGCCCCTGCCGGTGACGGCGAGGCGCAAGGGGTGGAACAGCGCCTTGCCCTTGCGGCCGGTCGCCGCCTTGACCCGGTTCAGCCACGCCTCGATCGACGGCTCGTCCAGCGTCTCGGGCAGCAGCGCCGCCGCCGACTTGGCGAGGTCGGCGTCCTCGACGACCGGCTCGATCGGCCCCGCGACGATCTTTTGCCAGTCGGCCACCTCGGCGAGGCGCTTGATGTTGTCGCGCACGACACGCCAAAGCGCCTCGTCCACGCCCTCGATGCCCAAGCCCGCGAGTCGTTCCTCGACGGCGGGAAACGGCATGGCGCGCTGGCGCGCGATCGAGAATACCTCGATCTCGGCCGGGTTCAGCCGGGCGGCGGCACGGTTGTAGGCGGCGAGGTCGAACCCGTCCGCCAGGGCGCCCAGATCCGCCGCCGCCTCGGGGGCGCTACCCGTGCCGAGCGTCGCCAAGTGGGCGAGGATCGCTTGCGGCTCGATCGCCTCGGCGCGTAGGTCAGCGAGGCCGAGGCTGGCGAGCCGCTTCGAGAGCTTGGCCCCGTCGGGTCCGAGGAGAAGGGGCAGGTGCGCCGTCGCCGGCAGAGGCGCGCCCAGTGCTTCGAACAGGGCCGACTGCACGGCCGTGTTGGTCAGGTGGTCCTCGCCCCGGATCAGGTGGGTGATCCCCGTCAGGGCGTCGTCGACGACCGAGGCCAAGGTGTAGGTGTAGCCGCCGTCGGCGCGCCGCACGACCGGATCGCTCAACGTCTCCAGGCGAAACGTCCGCCCGCCCTGGATCAGGTCGGCAAACGCGACGCGCTCGCTCGGCAACTCGAAGCGCCAGTAGGCCGGTCGCGCGGGATCGGGATCGGCGAAGCGGCGGCGGTAGGCGGGCGCCCGCTTCTCGGCCGCGAGCCGCGCCCGCAGGGCAGCCAACTCCTCCGCCGTCTCGGTGCAGGGGTAGACGCGCCCCTCGGCTTCGAGCCGCTTGAAGGCGTCGTCGTAGAGGCCCGTCCGCTCGCTCTGGCGAAAGCCGGGGTCGAAGTCGAGCCCGAGCCAAGCCAGGTCGTCTCGGATCGCGGCCTCGAAGGCGGGGCTCGATCGCTCCTTGTCGGTGTCGTCGATGCGCAAACACGCCCGCCCCCCGTGACGGACGGCGAAGAGCTTGTTGATCAGCGCGACGCGGGCGTTGCCGAGGTGCAGCCGGCCGGTCGGGCTAGGGGCGAAGCGTAGCCTTGGTGGCATTGGGAGGACTCCAGCGTGGAAGATGAACGCTGTGCGTGCGCTGGGCGCGCGGCCTTTCTCTTTTCTTTTTTGCTTTTTGTTCGAGATTGGCCCTCGGCGCCGCGGCCAAACTCCTACGTTAACACCGACAAAAAGAAAAAGAGAAAAGCCCCGCGCGGCGGACGCGGGGCGTAACCCGGGAAAACGCCCGCATGGAATTCGACCACGCCCTTCAGGCCAAGCACGACATCCTCAAGCGGGTGTTCGACTTCGAGGAAATCCACGCCCCGCAAACCGAGGGCGGCAGGCCGGGCTTCAGGTTCCCGCTTCCGCTGCCTTCGCACGTCCCGCACCGCCGAGACTTCGACCCGCGGGCGATGATCGCGGTCGGCGTCGGCGCCGGCCGCGGGGGCGGCGCCTCCGTCGCGCTCCTCTGCCAGACCAGGCGCGCCTATGACAGCGACTACGCCGAACAGGCCGTGCGGCTCGCGCGCGGCGAGGCGCGCAAGGTCTACGTCGGGCCGATCCGCCGCCGCGCCAAAGCGCGCAGCGCTTGGCGCCCGGCCCGGCGCGACCCCTTGAACGTCGGCGCGTCGATCGGGCACCCCGACGTCACCGCCGGCACGCTCGGCTGCTTCGTCGATCGGGGCGAGGAGGGTATCTGCATCCTGTCCAACAACCACGTCCTCGCCAACGTCAACGCGGCCGAGCCCTTCGACCCCATCCTCCACCCCGGCCGCGTCGACGCCGGCCGCGCGGCGTCGGTCGAGTGCGGCACACTCCAATACTTCGTGCCGATCAATCTCGACGGGACGACGCCGAACGCGGCCGACTGCGCCGTGGCGCTGGTCGGCGATTTGCCCTACGATGCGAAGTCCCTGATCGACCCGGCGACCGGCCGCGTCGTCGGCGGCCTGCGAAGCGACGTGCAAACGGAAGTGCTGCCGGGGATGCGCGTCGGCAAGGTCGGGCGGACGACGGGCCTGACCTCGGGCGAGGTGATCGCGGTCGAGGTGGACAATGTGCGGGTGGCGATGGGCTCGCAAGGCTACGGGCAGACGGCCGTGTTCGACGGGCAGACCGCCGTCGCCAGTCGCGGGCGGCAGTTCTCGAAGGGCGGCGACAGCGGCTCGATCGTCTGGGACGAGGCGTTTTGCCCGATGGGTCTCCTGTTCGCCGGCTCCGAGGCGCCGGCGGGCGACGGCTACAAGGGCCTCACCTTCCTCAACCCGATCGACGCGGTCTTGGACCTATTGCGTAGCACGATCTTCACCGGGCAAGACAAGAACGAAGGTATCGCCTGATGGACGCGGAAAAACGCCACACGATGCGCGAGGCGCGCGAGGCCAAGCAGCAGATCAAGACGGTGCTCTCGGGGCGCGTCGACGTCAGCATCGGCATCGGCCAAACGGCGGCGGGCGACGACTACGCCGTGGTGGTCTACGTCGAGAGCGAGCAGGCGGCGCAAAGCCTGCCGCCGCTCGACGCCTGCGTTCCCGTTGAGGTGAGCGTGATCGGCAAGGTCCACGCGCGGTAGGAGAACGCTTGCGCGTCCGCTGCGCGGGGCTTTTCTCTTTTTCTTCTTGCCAATGTTAACGCAGGAGACTGGCCGCGATGCCGAGGGCCGGCCTCGGACAAAGACAAAAAAAGAGAAAAAAGAAGCCCCGCGCAGCGGACGCGTCAGCGTTCCCTAGCCCTGCTGACCAGATTGAGGATCGTGACCTACGGTCCGATTATCTCCGTGGATTTTCGACCCTTGTTACCTCGATTGTGGAGCAGGTTGCTGCGCCCACGGCGGAAGCGGGAGGGTGTCTTCGGGCTGTTCTAGCCCGATGAACTTTTCGCGTGCCCGCAGAAGCTCGCCTTGCCGTTGAGGAGTAGGATGTTCGGCGGTGGCAACCTCCCAAACGGCGGCGAGAGGTTTTGCCTTGGCCGTCAGTGGCCGCAGCTTTTCCGGCTCATCAAGGGCGGCGAAGACTAGAATTAGTTGACGCGCATTGTTCAAGGCCCAGGTTTCTGCACCGGCGGCGCTTAACCGCTTATAGGCGTTGTCCTCGGCAGCCTCGTTCCAGATCGGCCCTTCAGGGTCGAGCAGCAATGCGCGCTCGCTGTTGAGGCATTGCTTGAAATCGAAGCTTGCAAAGCCGTCGGGGCGAGAGAAACGAGCGAGCGTATGCGGTGTGAGGATTGATGGAAGTTCACGAGCTAGCTTTTTATCGAATTTCCCATCAATATTAGCTGGGGCAGGGGAAAAGTAGCAGTCAATTTCCTTGGCAAAAGGATAAGGATTTTCTTGAAGTTTCAACAGTTCTATTGCAAGCGACCATTCATCGTCTCGCAATATACCTTCTTGTTCATCTTGCTTGTGTCCACCCCAGCGTGTGAACGCTGCAACTAATTCTTTCCAAAATTCAAGTGTGCCAACGGAATAGCTTTCTTCGTCAGGCTGCCAACGAAAGAGGCGATCCATTAACCGCAATCTAGCTTGTTGACGCTCGATAAGTTGTTGGCGCGGCTCCAATTCTTCAATATTCCGCAGCCGCGACATCACGCTATCGTAAACGTTGAGTGTCACGTCGAGCAGAGCTACCGCGACGGCGTCAATCGGCCAGTGAGACTGTTTGGCGTGATCCTGCAAAAAAACTTCGACGCATGACAACTCTTCGCTGACAAACTTTGAAAGTGCCTCTTCGGCTTCTTTTCGTGTAATAATCATGGGTCGATTAGAGCATGTAAGGGCGTTCCTGACGGCTGGCCAATCTTCACTCGATGGGCAACGTATATGTTCGATTTGCTTTTGCAGTGCATTTTTTATATTTGAAGGGACGGTCTGATCCTCAAGAAACTTTTCAATTTCATTTGTTTTGGTATCTTCTCCTGCTAAACCCATCCACATTTGATAGCTAAGACGTTCGGTCCCATTTTTGCCAACAGGCTCAAGCGCCCATTTTATAAATTCTGGCACAATTTTAGGTAGTGTCTGCCGCACGACCTCCAAATACTACACTGTCGACCAGTCAATTTCGTTGTCCTCGCGAATATATCGACTAGCCTCGTTCTGGTAGAGCATGACATGCCGTATCAATGCCTTCAGCTTGCGAGGCGAGGCCGGAAGGACAAGATCATTCGGAACCGGCAACGCGAACGGCACGCGCTCCTTTGCCATCTTCTCGACGAAACGCTGCCTCTGCCAAGGTTCGGGTTCGGGCAGGCGGATCTGGAAGTCGAAGATCTTCTCCAAGAACCGTCCGGTGTCCTTCCACGCCGGGTTGTGGTGCTCGATCGCGCTGGCGAGCACGCCGTCGTCGAAGGGTACGATGAAGGCGAAGTTGGCGAGTTCCAGCACGTCGCGCAGCGCCAGCAGGATCTCGGGCACGAGCTTCGGCTCGGCGCGGTCGAGGTCGTCGATGACGACGATGATGCGACGGTCCTCGCCGTTCCGCTTCAGGGCCTCGCGCAGGCGCTCAAGGTCATCCTTGGACGGCTTGAGCAGCCCCTGCGCCGCGAAGGCGCCGACATTGCCAACGAGGCCCATGACGGCGGGGGCGCCGGTAAGGAACGGGACGAGCGAGGCGAGGCTTTCGCCGGCTCCAGCGATAAGATTTGTCAATCCGGAGTCGTTGGCTTTGGCGCGTAAGTCGCCGAACAGCCGTTTTGCCCGCACGAGACCCGCATCCTTGAGTTTGATATCGCGCGCCTCCAGCGCGTCGATGAGGCTCGCCATGAGTTGCAGCCAGAAATCGGCCACGGCGTCGGGCGAGGAGGCCGAGAGCTTGACGACGACGTGGCCGTCGCCCTTGTCACCTGGGATGTCTTCGTCACCTCCGGCAATACGGCAGACCTGATCGGTGACGCTCGTCTTGCCCTCGCCCCAACCACCCAAGAGCGCGATACGAACGGGCCAATTCCAAGGCTGGTGCGTGATTCGGTGGTAGATCTGGTCGGCGACGCGCCAGCGGCCGAGTTCGTCGATCTTGGCCGGAGTATCAATTGGAGGTTTGTCAGTCATGTGAGGCAGGCTCCGTTCGCTTCTGAATGGAGCTTGGCCTAGCCGGCTTCTATCCCGGCGGCAAGTAGGCCGAGGCGCCTCCCCCCCCACCCGCTTCCTCGCCGGTCGCCCCCGAACCGGCACGAACGCCCAAGCTAGCCCCGGCCAAAGTTAAAAAAGAGAAAAAAGAAGCCCCGCGCAGCGGAACGCGTCAGCGTTTCACTCGAACAAAACCCCCGGATTGAGCAGCCCTTGCGGGTCGAGCATCGCCTTCAGCCGGCGCATCATCTCGATCTCGATCGGGTCCTTCTGCCGCAAGAGGCCGGCGCGTTTGGCCCGGCCGATGCCGTGCTCGGCGCTGATCGTGCCGCCCAAGGCCAGAACGACGTCCTCGATCGCGGCGAGGACGCGGGGCCGGTGGCCTTCGGTGCCGGGCGGGGCGATGACGTTGGCGTGCAGGTTGCCGTCGCCGACGTGGCCGAAGGGGATCGGGATCAGGCGCTCGTCGATGGCGCGCACGGCGGCGACGACGCGATCGACGAGGTCGGGCAAGGCCCCGAGCGGTACGGCGACGTCGCTGCGGATGACGGACCCTACGCGCCGCGTCGCCTCGCCCTGCTCCTCGCGGATGCGCCAGAAGGATGTCCGCTGCGCCTCGCTCATCGCGACGCTGCCGTCTTGCACGAGATTGGCCTCGAACGCCTCGGCCAGGACCGCCTCGACCCGCTCAAGCAGGCCGTCCTCCAGGCTCCAGGCGGCCTCGGCCAGGACGTGCCAGGGCGAGGGCGCCTCGACGGGGCGGCGCGCGCCGTCGAGGTGCGTCGCCACCGCCTCGACCAAGTCGCCCGGCAGCAACTCGAAGCTGGTGACGAGGTCGCCCAAGCGCCGCTCGAACAGCCCGAGCAGGTCGAGCGCGGCGCCCGGGCTCGCGACCGCGAGCCACGCGGTCGCGGTCTCGACCGGCCTCGGCCACAAGCGCAGCCGGGCGGCGGTGATGAGGCCGAGCGTGCCCTCCGAGCCGACGAAGAGCTGCTTTAGGTCGTAGCCGGTGTTGTCCTTGCGCAGGTCGCGCAAGCCCTCCCAGACGCGGCCGTCGGCGAGGACGACTTCGAGCCCCAGCACCATCGCGCGCGCCATGCCGTAGCGCAGCACGTTGAGGCCCCCGGCGTTGGTGGCGAGGTTGCCGCCGATGCGGCACGAGCCCTCGGCCGCGAGCGAGAGCGGCAGGAGGCGCCCGACCCCGGCGGCGGCCTGGAGGTCGGCCAGGACGCAGCCGGCCTCGGCGACGAGGCTGTGCCCGCGCGGATCGAGGTCGCGTACCGCCGTCATCCGCTCGAAGCTGACGACGGCCGATGCCTCGTCGGTCGGGATGCCGGCGCCGACGAGCCCGGTGTTGCCGCCCTGCGGCACGAGGCCGACGCGGTGCTCGCCCGCGAGCCGGACGACGGCCGCCGTCGCCGCGGTCGAACCCGGGCGCAGCACGCACATCGCCCGGCCGCGGCGCTCGCCCCAGAAGTCGCCGAGGTAGGGCGCCGCCGCCCCGCCCTCCAGCACGGCGCCGTCGCCGATCGCCGTCTTGGCCGCCTCGATGAACCCCTCGCGCATGTCGTGCCCCGATCTGCCGCCCCTCGCCCCAAGGTGCGCCGGCGCCCGGGCGAGGGCAAGCCTCGGCCTCGATTGACAGGCGACGGGGCTCGGCTAGGTTCGCCGCCTCGCAACGTTATGAGGGAGCGCCGGCGGTGGACGTGGAAGGGCTGAAGAGCGGGATCGAGGACGCGTTCGAGCGGCGCGGCGAGATCGGGCCGGAGACCAAGGGCGACCTGCGCGAGGCGGTCGAGACGGTGCTCGAAGCCCTGGACCGCGGCCGGGTCCGCGTGGCGGAGAAGGGCCACAACGGCTGGCACGTCAACGAGTGGCTGAAGAAGGCCGTCTTATTGTCGTTTCGCCTCAACGACATGGGCCGGATCGAGGGCGGCCCCGGCTCCAGCCACTGGTGGGACAAGGTGCCGACCAAGTTCGACGGCTGGAAGAAGCGCGACTTCCAGAACGCCGGCTTTCGCGTCGTGCCGGGCGCCATCGTCCGCCGCTCGGCCTTCATCGCCAAGAACGTCGTCCTGATGCCCTCCTTCGTCAACCTGGGCGCCCACGTCGACGAGGGCACGATGGTCGACACCTGGGCGACGGTGGGCTCCTGCGCCCAGATCGGCAAGAACTGCCACATCTCCGGCGGGGCCGGGATCGGCGGCGTCCTGGAGCCTTTGCAGGCCGCCCCCGTTATCATCGAGGACAACGTCTTCGTCGGTGCCAGGGCCGAGGTCGCGGAAGGGGTGATCGTGGAGGAGGGCTCGGTGCTCTCGATGGGGGTCTATATCGGCGCGTCGACCAAGATCGTCGATCGGACCACGGGCGAGGTGTTCCGCGGCCGGGTGCCGGCCTACTCGGTCGTCGTCTCGGGCACGATGCCGGGATCCGACCTCCCCAATGGCACGCCCGGCCCCTCGCTCTACTGCGCCGTCATCGTCAAGCGGGTCGACGAGCGCACGCGCGCCAAGACCTCGATCAACGAGCTGCTCAGGACGTGAGCCTCGATCCGGTCGAACTGACGCGAGCCCTCGTTCGTTGCCCGAGCGTGACGCCCAAGGACGAGGGCGCGCAGGACGCGCTGGCCGAAGCGCTGGCGGCGGCCGGCTTTGCCGTCACCCGCCTCGCCTTCGCGGCCGAGGGCACGGCGCCCGTCCAGAACCTCGTCGCCAGCGTCGGCGGGGGCGATGGCCCGCACCTCGCCTTCAACGGCCACACCGACGTCGTGCCGCCGGGGCCGCCCGATGCCTGGACGGACGACCCGTTCTCAAGCACCGTGCGCGACGGGCGCCTGTTCGGCCGGGGTGCCTGCGACATGAAGAGCGGCGTCGCCGCGTTCGCCGCCGCCGCCGCGCGCCACGTCGAGCGCTTCGGCCCGCCGTCCGGTATTTTAAGCCTGATGATCACCGGCGACGAGGAGGGGCCGGCGGTGAACGGCAGCCGGCGGCTCCTGGCCTGGGCGCTCGACAACGGCATGAGGCCCGACGCCTGCCTCGTCGGCGAGCCAACCTCGCTCGAACGCTTCGGCGACACGCTCAAGATCGGCCGGCGCGGCTCGCTCTCCGGGCACTTGCGCGCGATCGGGCGCCAGGGCCACGTCGGCTACCCAAACCGCGCCGACAACGCCGCGCACCGAGTCGTCCGGCTGCTCGCCGCCCTGATCGAGGCGCCGCTCGACGAGGGCAGCCGACACTTCGACCCCTCGACCTTGCAGGCGACGACGATCGACGTCGGCAACCCGACGCACAACGTCGTGCCGGGAACGGCCACGGCCCGCTTCAACGTCCGCTTCAACGACCGCTGGGATGCGGCATCGCTGGAGGCGGCGCTTCGGGCACGGCTCGACCGGATCGGCGGCTACGACCTCGACACCGACTGCTCGGCGACGTCTTTTCTCACCGAGCCGGGGCCCTTCAGCGCCGCCGTCGCGGCGGCGGTCGCGGCGGTCGCGGGGGCGGCCCCGACGTTCAGCACGACCGGCGGCACATCGGACGCGCGCTTCTTCGCGCCCGTCTGCCCCGTCGTCGAGTTCGGCCTCGTCGGCGACACGATGCACCAAGCCGACGAGAGCGTCGCGGTCGAGGGGATCGAGGCGTTAGCCAAGGTCTACGAAGGCGTCATCGGGCGGTTCTTTGGAGCCGCGGCGTGAACCTCGGTTGGACGGCGCGGCAGATCGAGGCGGCGTGGCGCCTCGCCCGGCGCGAGCCCGACGCCATGCAAGGCTTCGATCTCAGCGAGGACGGCTTCTGGAATTCGTTCTGGGCCGTGCTGATCTGCTTTCCGGGCTTTCTCGCCCTCGGGCAGCCCGAGGGCGGACCGCTTGCCTGGCTGCACGCGACGACGGGCTACGCGATCGGCTGGGCCGCCTTCCCGCTCATCATGATCCCGCTCAGCCGCTACCTCGACCTCGGCCACCGCTACGTGCCCCTGATCGTCGCCGCCAACTGGGCCTCGGTGCTCCAGACCGTCCTGTTCGTCGGCACCGTCACCCTGGGCCGAGTTGTGTCGCCGCCCGTGGGTGCCATCATGATCCTGAGCGCCACCGCGCTCGTCCTCTTGTACCAGTGGCTCGTCGTCCGCACGAGCCTCGCCACCACCACCGGCATCGCCGCCGGCATCACCGCATTGGATCTGGTCGTGGGGCTGATCATCGACGGGCTGTTTCAGACGTAACGCTTCGCGTCCGCTGCGCGGGGCTTTTTTCTTTTCTTTTTTGCTACTTGTCGTCGGGGATTGGCCTTAACGCCGGGGCTAGTCTCGGTGCAAAGTGAAAAAAGAGAAAAAGAAAGCCCACGCGGCAGCGCACGCGAAGCGTTCAACCAAACAACACCCCCGGCAGCCATGTGACGAGGCCGGGGAACAACGCCACCAGCCCCAGCCCGACGAGTTGGATCATCACGAACGGCACGATGCCCCTATAGATCGCCGTCGTCGGCACCTCGGGCGGGGCGACGCCGCGGAGGTAGAAGAGGGCGAAGCCGAAGGGCGGGGTGAGGAAGCTGGTCTGCAGGTTCATCGCGATCATGACGCCGAGCCACAAGGGATCGAGGCCCATGCCAAGGAGCACTGGTCCGACGATCGGCACGACGACGAAGACGATCTCGACGAAGTCGAGGAAGAAGCCCAAGAAGAACATCAACCCCATGACGGCGAGCATCGCGCCCACGGTCCCGCCCGGCACGGCGGCCAGCACGTCCTCCACGATCCGGTCGCCGCCGAGGCCGCGAAAGACGAGCGAGAAGATCGAGGCGCCGAGGAGGATCGTGAACACCATGACGGCGATCCGCGTCGTCTGGCGCATCACGTCCTGCAAGGTGGCGAGGTCGAGCCGGCGGCGGACCAGGGCGAGCAGGATCGCGCCGACGGCGCCGAACGCCGCCGACTCGGTCGGGGTCGCGACCCCGAACAGGATCGAGCCGAGGACGGCGACGATCAGGAGGCCCGGCGGCAAGAAGGCGGTGAGGACGCGGCGGCCGAGCCCCGCCCCCGCCGGGGCGGTGTCTTCGAGCCGCGGGGCAAGGCTTGGCTTCAGCGTCGCGATCAGGACGATCCAGGCGACGTAGAGGGCGACCAGCATGAGCCCCGGCAGCATGGCGCCGGCGAACAGGTCGACGACCGAGACCGGGTCGGGGGCGAAGTTGCCTTGCGCCAACTGGGCTTGCTGGTTGGCGCCCTGGAGCACGTCGCCTAAGATGACGAGCGCGATTGAGGGCGGGATGATCTGTCCCAGCGTGCCGGAGGCGCAGATGGTGCCGGCCGCGAGGCGCGGGTCGTAGCCGGCGCGCAGCATGGTCGGCAGGCTGAGGAGCCCCATCGTCACCACCGTGGCGCCGATGATGCCCGTCGACGCCGCGAGCAGGGCCCCGACCAGCGTCACCGAGACGGCGAGCCCGCCGTTCAGGCGCCCCAGCAGGAGGCCCATCGTCTCCAGCAGCGCCTCGGCGATCCGGGTGCGCTCCAGCATCACCCCCATGAAGACGAAGAGGGGTACTGCGACCAGCACCTCGTTGACCATGACGCCGAAGTAGCGCGACGGCAGCCCGCCTAAGAGCCGCAGATTGAACAGGCCGAAGAGGTCGGCGCCGAAGGCGAACAGGAGCGCCGTGCCGCCGAGCGCGAAGGCGACCGGGTAGCCGGTGAGGAGGACGAGGCAGGTGACGGCGAACATCAAGAGCGCCGCGATCTCGCCCGCGTGCGCCGCCATCATGCGCGCCGAAGCCGCAGGATTGAGCGCACGGCGAGGCTCAACCCCTGCAAGGCGGTGAGCAGGCAAAAGACGAGCAGGAAGGCTTTGAGCACGTAGAGTGCCGGCAGCCCACCCGTCTCGCGCGAGGTCTCGAAGCGCCTGAGCGACGCCCAGACGTAGGGCAGCGAGAGCCAGAACACGGCGCCCACCATCGGCAGGAGAAGAAAGAGCGTGCCGAGCAGGTCGACCAGCGCCTTGGTCTTCGGCCTCGCCCGGCCGTAGAGCACGTCGACCCGGACCAGCGCGTCGTGCTTCAAGGCGTAGCCGGAAGCGGCCATGAACAGGATGCCGTGCATCCAGACGTAGGATTCCTGCAAGGCGATGCTGCCGTAGGCGAAGCCGTAGCGTAAGCTCGCGACCGCGAACGTGGTCAGGACCATGAGAAGCGTCAGCCAAGCGACGGTCCGGCCGACCCACTCGTTCACCGCGTCGATCCCATCGGCCAGACGCTGCATCGTTATCTCCTTGAGGCGAACGCTGCGCGTGCGCTGACGCGCGGTCTTTCTTTTTCTCTTTTTTGCCTTGTCCGAGGCTGGCCCTCGGCGACGCGGCCAGCCTCCTACGCTAACACCGGCAAAAAGAAAAAGAGAAAAGCCGCGCGCAGCGCACGCGCCAGCGTTCCCCGCCTTTTCACGCGACACCTTAACCGTCATATAGGGGCACGATTCCGCCCCCCTCTTGGAGCCCCATGCGCACGCTCCGCTTTTCAAAGATGCACGGCCTCGGCAACGACTTCGTCGTCGTCGACCGCCGCCGCGAACCCGTCGAACTGGGCGCGGGCGACGTGCGGCGCCTGGGCGACCGGCACCGCGGCGTCGGCTTCGACCAGTTGGTCCTGATCGAGGCGTCCGACGCGGCCGACGTCAAGCTCGCCTTCTACAACCCCGACGGCGGCGAGGCGGGTGCCTGCGGCAACGCCACGCGCTGCGTCGCCGACCTCGTCCTGCGCGAGCGCGGCGCCGAGACGGTCCGCTTGGCGACGCAAGCCGGCACCCTGCCCGCCTCCAAGCGTCCCGACGGCCGGATCGAGGTGCTGATGGCTATCCCCCGCTTTGGCTGGCAGGACGTGCCGCTGGCGTTTGATGCCGACACGGGCGCCCTCGACCTCGGCCACGGCCTGCCGCCGGCCGTGGCTTTGAGCGTGGGCAACCCGCACGCGGTCGTGTTCGTCGAGGATTTGGACGCGCTCGACGTCGAGGGCCTGGGCGCCCTCCTGGAGCGTCACCCGCTGTTTTCCGAGCGCGCCAATATCGGCTTCGCGCAGGTCCTGGGCCCCGAGCGCATCCGCCTGCGCGTCTTCGAGCGCGGCGCCGGCCTCACGCTCGCCTGCGGCAGCGGTGCTTGCGCCGCCCTCGTCGCCGCCGTCCGCCGCGGCCTCGTCGAGGGGCGCGCCGTCCTGGTCCTCGACGGCGGCGAGTTGGAGGTCGCGTGGCCGGGCGAGGGGCCGGTCGCGATGACGGGGCCCGTCGCCCACGCCTTCGAGGGCGTGCTCGACCTCGACGCGCTGGCGGGCGCATGAGCGTCGAGATCGTCACCTTCGGCTGCCGGCTCAACACCTTCGAGAGCGAGGTCATCAAGCGGCGCGCCGCCGCCGCCGGGGTCGTCGACACGGTGATCGTCCACACCTGCGCCGTGACCTTAGAGGCCGAGCGGCAGGCGCGGCAGGCGATCCGCCGGTTGCGGCGCGAGCACCCTAAACGAAAGCTCGTCGTCACCGGCTGCAGCGTCCAGGTCGATCCCAAGGCTTATGCGGCGATGGCCGAGGTCGACCACCTGATCGGCAACCACGACAAGCTGAAACCCGAGCCCTGGTCGCGCCTCGCCGCCGGCACGCTGGGCGAGGGCGTCGTCGCCGACGTCGTGGCGGTGGCGACCGCCGGCCACCTCGTCGAGGGCTTCGACGGCCGCACCCGCGCCTTCGTTCAGGTGCAAGGCGGCTGCGACCACCGCTGCACGTTCTGCGTCATCCCCTACGGCCGCGGGCCGAACGTGAGCGTGCCGGTGGTCGAGGCCGTGGCGCAGACCCGGCTCCTGGTCGAGCGCGGCTACAAGGAGGTCGTGCTCACCGGCGTCGACATCGCGTCCTGGGGCCGCGACGGCGACGAGGCGCGCCTGGGCGATCTGGTCGAGGCCCTCCTCGACGCCGTGCCGGGCCTGCCGCGATTGCGCCTCTCCTCGCTCGATCCGGCGGCGATCGACGCGAAGCTGGAAGACCTGCTGGCATCGCACCCGCGCCTCATGCCGCACGTCCACTTGAGCCTCCAGGCCGGCGACGACATGATCTTAAAGCGCATGAAGCGTCGCCATTCCCGCGCCGGGGCGATCGACCTCTGCGCCCGCCTGCGGGCTAGACGGCCCGAGATCGCCTTCGGCGCCGACCTCATCGCCGGCTTTCCGACCGAGACCGAGGCGATGTTCGACAACACGCTCGATGTCGTCGATGAGGCCGGCCTCACCTTCTTGCACGTCTTTCCCTTCAGCCCGCGGCCGGGAACGCCGGCGGCGCGGATGCCGAGTGTCGGCCGGGCGACGGCGAAGGCGCGCGCGGCCCGGTTGCGCGCGGCGGGGGCGGCGGCGTTTGAGCGCTTCGCCACGGCCGAGGTCGGGCGAACGCGCGCCGTTTTGGTCGAGGCGAACGGGCGCGGCCACACCGAGCAGTTCGCGCCGGTGCGGCTCGACGGCCGGGGCTTTGGGCGGGGAGAGATCGTGCTGGTCAAGATTCAAAGCGTTGATGACGGCGTCTTGTCGGGGAGGATCGCATGAGCGAGGACGGCTGGTTCAAGCGGCTGTGGCGCGGCGGGGCCGAACCCGCGCCCCCGCCGCCGCCCGAGGTCGAGCCGGGCACGCCCGAGCCCGAGATGCCGCCGCCGGGCGAGCCGGAGCCGGAGATCCCGGTGCCGACGCCCGAGCCCCCAGAGCCCGACCCTGGCCCGGCGCCCGAACCCGGCCCGACGCCCCCGGAGCGGCTGGTCATGCTCGACCCCGAGGCCGAGATGGAGGTGGCCCCTGCCCCGGCGGCCCCGGCGGCCCCGGCGGCGAAGACCGGCTGGCTGCAGCGGTTGCGCCAAGGCCTCAGCCGCTCGTCGCAGGCGCTGACCGGCAACATCACCGGCATCTTCACCAAGCGCCGCCTCGACGCCGAGGCGCTGGAGGAACTGGAGGAGGCGCTCATCATGGCCGACCTCGGCGTCGAGACGTCAAGCCGGATGGTGCGGCGGATCGCCAAGGACCGCTTCGGCCGCGAGGTCGGCGAGGCCGAGATCCGCACCGCCCTCGCCGACGAGATCCAGGCCGTCCTGCAACCCGTGGCGCAGGCCCTGCCGGTGCGCGGCGAGGCCCGGCCGCAGGTGGTGCTCGTCGCCGGGGTCAACGGCGTCGGCAAGACGACGACGATCGGCAAGCTCGCCAAGCAGTCGATGGGCCAGGGGCGCCGGGTCATGCTGGCGGCGTGCGACACGTTCAGGGCCGCCGCCGTCGAGCAGTTGGAGATCTGGGGCGAGCGCAACGGCTGCCCGGTGATGCGGGCGAAGAGCAACGCCGACCCGGCCGGGCTCGCCTACGACGCGCTGGCCCGGGCCAAGCGCGAGGGCTACGACCTCCTCCTGATCGACACGGCCGGACGGCTGCACAACAAGCAGGCGTTGATGGACGAACTGAAGAAGATCGTCCGCGTCCTGCGCAAGCAGGACGAAGACGTGCCGCACGACGTCGTCCTCGTCCTCGACGCGACGACGGGACAGAACACGATCAACCAAGTCCAGACCTTCAAGGACCTCGTCGACGTCTCGGGGCTGATCGTCACCAAGCTGGACGGCACGGCCAAGGGCGGCGTCGTCGTCGCGCTTGCCCAAGCCTTCGGTCTGCCTGTACACGCGATCGGCGTCGGCGAATCGATCGACGATCTGCGCCCCTTCGAGGCGCGCGCCTTCGCCCGCGGCCTGCTCGGCCTGGATGCCGCTTGAGCGAGAGCCTTTTTCACGAACCTCGGTTCATGCAAAATGCTCTCGTATCCTGTATCAACGCATTTTCCTGACGCAAAGCCTGCTGCGTTTGCTTGAAGATGCTCTGGGGACCTGATCGCATGTCACGCAACATCGTCGAAACCCTGCTCGGGGCCGCTGTCCTCCTCGTCGCGGGGTTCTTCTTGTTCTGGTCCTACGGCCAGAGCAATCTGAGCGAGGGCGGCGGCATCGAGATCGTCGCCACCTTCGACCAAGCCGACGGCATCTCGCCCGGCAGCGACGTGCGCATCTCCGGCATCACGGTCGGCCGGGTCACGGGCCAGAGCCTCGACCCCCAGACCTACCGCGCCGACGTCCGCTTCACGGTCAACGACGGCATCGAAGTGCCGGCCGACACCTCGGCCTCGATCGTCAGCTCCGGCCTGCTCGGCAGCAAGTACGTGTCCTTGCAGCCGGGCGCCGACGACGCGATGCTCAAGAACGGCGACGAGATCACCTTCACCCAGTCCTCGATCAGCCTCGAAGAGCTGATCGGCAAGTACGTCTTCGGCGGCACCGATGGCGGCGGCGGGAGCGCCGCCGGACAGTCCGGCGGCGACCCGTTCGGCGGCGGCTGAGCCCTTCGATGCGCGCCGCGTTCGCCCTCCTCCTGCCGCTCGCCGCGCCCGCGGCGGCGCTCGCCGCCCCTTCGGTGCCCTACCAGGTCGTCGTCCTGCAGGGCCTCGACAAGATCACGGCCAGAGTGCGCGAGATCGAGGTGCCGGTCGGCGCCAGCGTCGATTTCGGCACCTTGCGGATCACGGCGCAGTCGTGCCTGGAGACGCCGCCGATCGAGGCGCCGGAGAGTGCTGCCTTCCTCTCGATCGCGGCGACCGACCACGGGCAAGCGCCCATCGAAGCGTTCAGCGGCTGGATGTTCGCCTCCTCCCCCGCCGTCTCGGCCCTCGAACACCCGGTCTACGACGTCTGGGTGATCGGCTGCCGCGAGCCGCTCGTCCCGGACGAGGCGCTGCAAAACGCGCCCGGCGCCGCCGAAATCCAGAGCGAGGACGGCATCGCGGTCCCGACGCCCAAGCCCGACGACCTGGCCCGTTAGAGGCGGGGCGGCACGGGCTAGAGCATTTCGCACGAACACCGGTTCACGCAAAATGCTCTATCTGTCTCTATCAACGCATTTTCTGGACGCAAAACCGATCCGGTTTTGCTTGAAAATGCTCTAGCGCAGCGGGAAGCGGGCCGGCGTGCGCAGCGCCTCGGCGAGGCGGCGGTGGTAGTCGCCCCGGTCGATCTCGATCGCGCCGAACTGGCGCAGGTGCTCGGTGACGAACTGGGTGTCGAGCAGGCGAAAGCCGCCCTGCTTCAGCCGTTCGACCAGTTCGATCAGCGCCAGCTTGCTGGCATCCGTCGCCCGGCTGAACATGCTCTCGCCGAAGAAGGCGCCGCCGATCGCGATCCCGTAGAGCCCGCCGACGAGGCGGTCGTCGTCCCAACTCTCGACGCTGTGCGCGTAGCCCTCTTGCCAGAGCCGGACGTAGAGGCCGATCAACTCGTCGTTCAGCCACGTCCGCTCGCGCCCCTCCCCCGGCTCGGCGCAGGCGCGGATGATGTCGGGGAAGTGCGTGCTGACTTCGAGGCGGTACGGCCGCCGCCGCGCGGTGCGGCCGAGGCGGCGCGGCACGTGGAACGCCTCCAGCGGCAAGACGCCCCGCCGGGCTGGGTCGATCCACTGGATCTCGGGACTGTCGCGGTCCTCGGCCATCGGAAACAGGCCCGCGACGTAGGCCCCGAGCAGCAGGTCCGGGGTCAGGACCGGCATGACGAACCGCCCTCGTTGTTGGTAATCACTCGTCGCCCTCAACGCCTGAGTGCCACGAAGGTTTTACGGCCTCGACGACAAGCGCTCGATGTGGCGCGCGAGCCAGCCCGTGTCGTAGTCGCCGTGCCGGATGTCCGGCTCGCGCAACAGCGCGCGGAACAAGGGCACCGTCGTCGGGATGCCATCCACGACGAACTCGGCCAGCGCCCGCTCCAGCCGGGCGAGGCAGGCGGCGCGATCGGGGCCGTGGACGATCAGCTTGCCGACGAGGCTGTCGTACCAGGGCGGCACGGTGTAGCCGGTGAAGATCGCGCTGTCGACGCGCACGCCGGGGCCGCCCGGCGGGTGGTAGGCGTCGATCCGGCCGGGTGCCGGGGCGAAGGTCGCCGGGTCCTCGGCGTTGATGCGGACCTCGATCGCGTGGCCGATGAGCACCAATTCCTCCTGCCGCACCGACAAAGGCCGACCGGCCGCGACTTTGAGCTGCTCTTGCACCAGATCGACCCCGGTGACGAGCTCGGTTACCGGGTGCTCGACCTGGATGCGGGTGTTCATCTCGATGAAGTAAAAGCGGCCCCCCTCGTAGAGGAACTCGACCGTCCCGGCGCCCAAATACCCGATCCGCCGCATCGCCGCCGTCACGACGGCGCCGATCTCGGCCCGCTCGGCCGCGTTCAGGGCCGGCGACGGCGCCTCTTCGAGCAGCTTTTGGTGCCGGCGCTGGAGCGAGCAGTCGCGCTCGAACAGGTGGACGACGCTGCCGTGCGCGTCGCCGAAGACCTGCACCTCGATGTGGCGCGGGTTTTGCAAATAACGCTCCATGTAGACGCGGTCGTCGCCGAAGCCGGCGCGTGCCTCGCCCTGCGCCCGCCGCACCCCCTCGGCCAAGTCGGCGGGGTCGTGGACCACGCTCATGCCGCGTCCGCCGCCGCCGGCCGCCGCCTTGACGAGGAGGGGATAGCCTATCTCCTCCGCCGCGGCCGCCGCCTCGTCCAAGTCGGCGACCGGCCCGTTCGTGCCGGGCACGACCGGCAACCCCGCCGCCACCGCCGCCGCCTTGGCCTCGATCTTGTCGCCCATCACCCGGATGTGCTCGGGTCGGGGGCCGACGAAGGCGAAGCCGTGCTCGATCACCATCTCGGCGAAGTCGGCGTTCTCGGCCAGAAAGCCGTAGCCCGGGTGGATCGCGGCAGCACCGGTGATCTCGGCGGCGGCGATGATCGAGGCGGCGTTGAGGTAGCTCTCCTTTGCCGGCGGCGGGCCGATGCACACGCTCTCGTCGGCGAGCCGGACGTGCATCGCGTTGGCGTCGGCGGTCGAGTGGACCGCGACCGTGCGCACGCCCAGTTCGCGGCAGGCGCGCAGGACCCGCAGCGCGATCTCGCCGCGGTTGGCGATCAGGACCTTGTCGAACGGCGGCCCCTCGGCGCCTGACATCGAGGCCCGCCTCACGCCGGCTCGATGACGAGCAGGGGCTCGCCGTACTCGACCGGGGTCGCGTTCGAGCAGAAGACTTGGCCCACCCGCCCGGCCTTGGGTGCCCTGATCTGGTTCATCACCTTCATCGCCTCGATGACGAGCAGGGTCTGGCCCTCCTTGACGGTCTCGCCGGTCGAGACGAAGGGGGGCGCTCCCGGCTCGGGCGAGAGGTAGACGGTGCCGACCATCGGCGAGGTCACCGCGTCCGCCGGCGCGCCCTCGACCGGCTCCGGCGCCAGCGCCGAGGGTGCCGGCGCCTTGGCCACCGCGACCGGCACCTCGACCCGCGTCGGCGGGTGCTTCTTGACCACCCTGACGCGGGCGTCGCCCTCGCTGATCTCGATCTCGGTGAGGCCGGTGCGCTGCAACAATTCGGCGAGCTTGGCGATGTAATCGGTGTCGATGTCGAGTTTGGCCATGTCTGGCGTGGACCTTCGTGTGAACCTGCCGGCGCGCGCGATGGCTTGGCGGCAAGCATAAGGGGCGGCGACGTCGGCGCCTTGCGTGGACGGTCTGATGCCGTCGGCCCCCTTTCAGTGCCGCGGGCTTATAGCACGCGCGGCGATTGGTGCAATGCGCAACGCGACCGGGACACTTTTTGCGGTGCAAGTATTGCTTGAACGCTTCGCGTCCGCTGCGCGGGGCTTTTCTTCTTCTCTTTTTGCCAGTGTTAACGCAGGTGGCTGGCCGCGGCGCCGAGGGCCAGCCTCGGACAACGATAAAAAGAAAAGAGAAAGCCCGCGCGGCGAGCGCAACGCGAAGCGTTCTCCCGCCTTGACGGAATAGGGTCGGAGCGCCTAAGTACCCGCTTCGCACCGCCCGACTGCCACCGGCGGCGGGCGGCGTGCCGTGCGGATGTATTGTGGCGATGCGCGGCTTGGTCTCGTCAGAGCCCGAGCCCATACCGTTGCGCCGAGGATCATGTTCGACAGCCTTACCCAGAGATTAGGCGGCGTCTTCGATCGGCTGAAGAAGCGGGGTGCGTTGAGCGAATCCGACGTCGCCGAGGCGACGCGCGAGATCCGCGTGGCACTCCTCGAAGCCGACGTGGCGCTGCCGGTGGTGAAGACCTTCGTCGCCCGCGTCAAGGAGCGCGCGGTCGGCCAGGAGGTCGTGCGCTCGGTGACGCCGGGCCAGATGGTCGTCAAGATCGTCCACGACCAGTTGGTCGAACTGCTCGGCGGCGAGGCGGCGTCGCCGCTCGACCTGGGCGGCCCGCCCGGCATCGTCTTGATGACCGGGCTGCAGGGCTCGGGCAAGACGACGACGACGGGCAAGCTCGCCCGGCGCTTGAAGGAGCAGGACAAGAAGAAGGTCCTGGTCGCGTCCTTGGACGTCCAGCGCCCGGCGGCACAGCAGCAGCTCGAAGTCCTGGCCTCCCAGGTCGGCGTCGCGGGCCTGCCGATCGTTATGGGCCAGCGCCCGCTCGACATCACCAAGCGCGCCTTGGACACTGCCCGGCGCGAAGGTTTCGACGTCCTCATCCTCGACACGGCCGGACGCCTCCACGTCGCCGACGACTTGATGGACGAGTTGGCGCAAGTGCGCGACCTCGTCCGCCCGCACGAGACGCTCCTCGTCGCCGACGCGCTCACGGGCCAGGACGCCGTCAACGTCGCCCGACAGTTCGCCGAGCGGATCGGCATCACCGGCATCGTGCTCACCCGCATGGACGGCGACGCCCGCGGCGGTGCGGCGCTCTCGATGCGCGAGGTGACTGGCCGGCCGATCAAGTTCGTCGGCACCGGCGAGAAGGCGTCCGCGCTGGAGGTCTTCCACCCGGGCCGGATGGCGTCGCGCATCCTCGACATGGGCGACGTTGTCTCCTTGGTCGAGAAGGCGGCGGAGCTCGTCGACCAGGACGAGGCCGAGCGGCTGGCGCGGCGGATGAACAAGGGCGTCTTCGACCTGAGCGACATGCAAAAGCAGTTGCGGCAGGTGACGAAGATGGGCGGCATGGGCGGGATCTTGGGCATGTTGCCCGGCGTCGGCAAGATCAAGCAGCAGATGGCCGAGGCCAAGGTCGACGAGCGGATGATCGTGCGCCAGTGCGCGATCATCGACTCGATGACGCCCAAAGAGCGCCGCGACCCCGGCCTGATCCACGCCTCGCGCAAGAAGCGCATCGCCGCCGGCAGCGGCATGGCGGTGCAGGACGTCAACCGGCTCTTGAAGCAGCACAAGCAGATGCAGGACATGATGAAGAAGGTGAAGAAGGCCGGCGGCATGCAAAACTTCCTCGCCCGCGCCATGCCGCAGGGCATGATGCCCCGCCTCTAGCCCCCCATACCCCCTCGACCATCCTATACTACGGAGTCACGACCCATGGCCGTTCGTATCCGCCTCGCCCGCGGCGGCGCCAAGAAGCGCCCCTACTACCGCATCGTCGCCGCCGACAAGCGCAGCCCGCGCGACGGCCGCTTCATCGAGCGGCTCGGCAGCTACAACCCGCTGCTCGACGAGGCGAGCGAGACCCGCGTCGTCTTGAACGAGGAGCGCATCCGCCACTACCTTGCCAACGGCGCCACGGTGAGCGACCGCGTCGCGCGCTTCCTCGACAAGGCCGGCATCACCGAGAACAAGGCGCCTAAGCGCGGCACCGGCAAGAAGGCTCAAGTGATCGCCGCCAAGAAGGCGAAGGAAGCCGAAGCGGCCGCCGCCTAAGGTCGGTCCGTTTCCCTTGCAGGCTCGAACCCCATGCCCGCCGCCCCGCCCCTTAAAGACCCGGTCTGCCTCGCCGCCGTCGCCGCCGCGCACGGGGTCAAGGGCGTGCTCAAGCTGCGCGCGTTCACCGAAGATCCGCTCGACGTCGCCGCCTACGGGCCGCTCTACGACGAGGCCGGGAACGCCTACCCGGTGCGGGTGCTGCGCGGCGTCAAGGGCGGGGTCGTGGCCGAGTTGGGCGGGATCGACGATCGCAATGCCGCCGAGGCGCTGCGCGGGCTGAGGCTCTACGTCCCGCGCGCGGCGCTGCCGGCGGCCGAGGACGACGAGTGGTACGCGACCGACCTGATCGGGCTCGCCGTCGTCGCCCCCGACGGCACCGCGCTCGGCAAGGTGGCGGCGGTGCAGGACTACGGCGCCGGCGACGTGCTCGCCTGGCGCGACGAGGCCGGCCGCGAGGGCATGGTCCCCTTCACCCGCGCCCACGTGCCCGAGGTCGATCTCAGCGCCGGGCGGCTCGTCGTCGCGGTGGAGGCGATCCCGTGACGTTCCCCACGACGTTCGATGTCGGCGTGCTCACCATCTTCCCCGAGATGTTTCCGGGGCCGCTCGGTGCTTCGCTGCTCGGCAAGGCGCTGGCACGCGGCCTCTGGCGCCTCGACGCGACCGACCTGCGCGACTTCGCCGAGGACAAGCACCGCAGCGTCGACGACGCGCCGTTCGGCGGCGGGGCCGGCATGGTGATGCGCCCCGACGTGGTCGCGGCCGCGATCGACGCCGCGGCGCCCGAGGCCGACCCCCGCCCCAAGGTCTATCTCAGCCCGCGCGGGCGGCGTTTCGACCAGCGCACCGCCGAGGCTTGGGCTTCGGGCCCCGGAATCGTGCTCCTCTGCGGCCGCTACGAGGGCGTCGACCAGCGGGTGATCGAGGCGCGCGGCTTTAGCGAGGTCTCGGCCGGCGACTTCGTCCTCACCGGCGGCGAGGTCGCGGCGATGCTGATGCTGGACGCGACGCTGCGCCTGCTTCCCGGCGTCGTCGGCGACGAGGCGTCCTTGGCCGAGGAGAGCTTCGCCGACGGCCTGCTCGAATACCCGCACTACACGAGGCCGCAATCCTGGGAAGGGCGCGACGTGCCGGCGGTCCTCTTGTCGGGCCACCACGCCCGCATCGAGGCGTGGCGGCAAGCCGAGGCGCGCCGCGTCACCGCCGAGCGCCGCCCGGACCTCCTTTGCCGGGGCGCCGGCCCCCGGGGTGCCGGCATCGGCGCCACCACAGACCCCGGCGGCGCCAGACGCGCCGCCTCTTTGAGAGAAGGATCAAGCCCGTGAACGTCATCCAGCAGTTGGAGCACGAAGAGATCGCCCGGCTCGTCGAGGAGCGGGCCGTGCCCGAGTTTCGCGCCGGCGACACGCTGCGCGTCAACGTCAAGGTGATCGAGGGCACGCGCGAGCGCGTCCAAGCGTTCGAGGGCGTGTGCATCGCGCGCCGCAACCGCGGCATCTCCTCCTCGTTCACCGTGCGCAAGATCTCGTACAGCGAGGGCGTCGAGCGCGTCTTCCCGCTCTACAGCCCGCGCATCGACAGCATCGACGTGGTCCGGCGCGGCAAGGTCCGGCGGGCGAAGCTCTACTATCTGCGCGGCCGCACCGGCAAGGCGGCGCGCATCGTCGAGCGCCGCGACGACCGCCCGCAGAAGAAGGCGACCGCCGCCGAGTAGGCGCTTCGGCCGCATCTTTGTTGATCGAGGACTATCGGGCGAAGGGAAGGCCGACGATGGCGCGCACGCTGTTCGAGAAGATCTGGAACGACCACCTCGTCGAGACCGACGCGGACGGCACGTCGCTTATCTACATCGACCGCCACCTCGTCCATGAGGTGACGAGCCCGCAGGCGTTCGAGGGCCTGCGCCAGACCGGCCGCAAGGTGCGCCGGCCCGAAGCGACGCTCGCCGTCGTCGATCACAACGTGCCGACCGACCCCGACCGGCAGCAGATCATTCGCGACGCGACCTCGCGCGTCCAGATCGAGGCGATGCAGGCGAACGCCAAGGAGTTCGGCGTCGTCCTCTACGACCACTTCGACGTCCGCCAGGGCATCGTCCACGTCGTCGGCCCCGAGCAGGGCTTCACCCTGCCGGGCACGACGATCGTCTGCGGCGACAGCCACACCTCGACGCACGGCGCCTTCGGCGCGCTCGCCTTCGGCATCGGCACCTCCGAGGTCGAGCACGTGCTGGCGACGCAGACGCTCTTGCAAAAGAAGCCCAAGACCATGCGCGTCACGGTCGACGGCGGACTCGGCCGCGGCGTCACGGCAAAGGACGTGATCCTCGCCATCATCGGCGAGATCGGCACGGCCGGCGGCACCGGCTACGTCATCGAGTACGCGGGCGACGTCATCAAGGATCTTTCGATCGAGGGCCGGATGACGGTCTGCAACATGTCGATCGAGGCGGGTGCCAGGGCCGGCCTGATCGCCCCGGACGAGAAGACCTTCGCCTACATCCAAGGCCGGCCGATGGCGCCCAAAGGCGCCGCCTACGAGCACGCGCTCGCCTACTGGCGCACGCTGCCGACCGACGAGGGCGCCGCCTTCGACCGCGAGGTGCGTCTCGACGGCGCCGGAATCGAGCCGCAGGTGACCTGGGGCACGAGCCCGCAGGACGTGGCCGCGATCAACGGCCGCGTTCCCGATCCCTCCGGCATCGCCGACCCCGGCCGCCGCGCCGCCGTCGAGCGCTCGCTCGCCTACATGGGCCTCACCCCCAACACGCCGCTGCGCGAGGTCACGGTCGAGCGCGTCTTCTTGGGCTCCTGCACCAACGGCCGGATCGAGGATCTCCGCGCCGCCGCCAAGCTGGTCGACGGCCGCAAGGTGGCCGAGGGCGTGCGGGCGATGGTCGTGCCCGGCTCGGGCCTCGTTCGGCACCAGGCCGAGGCCGAGGGGCTGGACGAGGTGTTCAAGGGTGCCGGCTTCGAGTGGCGCGAGGCCGGCTGCTCGATGTGCCTCGGCATGAACCCGGACCAGCTCGAACCGCAAGAGCGCTGCGCCTCCACCTCGAACCGCAACTTCGAGGGCCGTCAGGGCCGCCTCGGCCGCACCCACCTGATGAGCCCCGAAATGGCCGCCGCCGCCGCGATCACCGGCCGGCTCACCGACGTGCGGGAGTTCGCGTGAATGCTTCGCATCCGCTGCGCGGGGCTTCTCTCTTTTTCTTTTTGCTAGTGTTAACGTAGGGGGCTAGCCGCAATGCCGAGGGCCAGCCTCGGACAAGAGCAAAAAAGAAAAGAGAAAAGCCCCGCGCAGCGGACGCGAAGCGTTCTCTTGACCCAGCGCCGCCCCTTCAGGTGGCGCCGCTTCCTGTTCGGAGCGGCGGCGATCCTCCTCCTCTTTCCCCCGGCCCTCCTCGCCCTCTACCGCGTCGTGCCGCCGCCGGGCACGCCCTTGATGCTGATCCGCGCCGTTCAGGGCGAGGGGCTGGACTACCGCTTCGTGCCCTTGGGCGAGGTCGTGCCCGCCCTCGCGCGCTCGGTGATCGCGTCGGAGGACAATTTGTTCTGCCGCCACTGGGGCATCGACGTCGAGGCGCTGCGGGACGAGATCGAGCGGGCGATCGGCGGCGCCCGCCCGCGCGGGGCCAGCACGATCACGCAGCAGACGGTGAAGAACCTCCTCCTCTGGCCCGGCCGCGACCTCGTGCGCAAGGCGATCGAGGCGTGGCTGGCGCCGCAGGCCGACCTGATCCTGGGCAAGCGGCGCCTGCTCGAACTCTACCTCAATGTCGTCGAGTGGGCGCCGGGCGTCTACGGCGCCGAGGCCGCGGCCCGGCACCACTTCGCCAAGCCCGCCGCCGACCTCACCCAGAGCGAGGCGGCCCGCCTCGCCGTCGTCCTCCCCAACCCGCTCGGGTGGAGCCCGAAGGGCGACTACGCCGCCAAGCGTGCTCGTACGATCCAAAAGCGCGTCGGGCAGTTGGGGCCGCTCCTGGATTGTGCGCCCTGAACGCTTCGCGTCCGCTGACGCGGGCTTTTTCTCTTCTTTTTTGCCAGTGTTAACGCAGGTGGCCGGTCGCGGCGCCGAGGGTCAGCTTCGGGCGCTTGAAGACGCCCTTCACGGGCAACGCTCACGGCCGCCCTGGACCCCCGATCGAGTCGGGGGTGACAACATTTGAGCGTGTTGGGGCGAAGTTCCTCTTTCCTTGGTCGGTGACTACCTCGGCCGTCCACACCGCCTCCTTGTCACCCCCGACCTGATGGGGGTCCAGGGTGGCCGGACTCCTCTGCTTCCAACAGGTTGTTGGCGCTTTATCGGTGGACGTGTTTCACGGATAAACAGGCTTTTTTACAACTCTGTCCCCGAACTGCCTCAATGCTCAAGCCAGCCCCGGCCAAAGTTACGAAAAAGAAGAGAAAAAGCCCGCGCGGCAGCGCACGCGCAGCGCTCAAGCCCCCTGCCCCCAGTTCATCGTCAGCCCGCCGTCGATGGTGAAGGTCTGGCCGGTGACGTAGGCCGCGTCGTCCGAGGCGAGGTAGACGGCGAGACCGGCCACCTCTTCCGGCTGGCCCGGCCGCTTGAGCGGGATGTTGGGCAGTTCGCGCGCGCGTGTCTCGGGGTCGTCGAGGCGGGCTTGGGTCAGGGGCGTGGCGATCATGCCGGGGGCGATGTTGTTGACCGTGATGCCCATCGGCGCCAGTTCGAGGCTGAGCGTGCGCATCAGCGTGCGCACCCCGCCCTTGGCGGCACCGTAGGCGGCGTCGTTCGGGGTCGGGATCTGCTCGTGCACCGAGCTGACGTTGAGCAGCCGCCCGCCGCCGGCCTCTCTGCGCGCCTTGATGAAGGCGCGGGCGCATAAGTAGACGCCGGTCAGGTTGACGCGGATCACGCGCTCCCAACCTTCGAGGTTGAGGTCGGCGAGCGGCCCTTTATGGTTCTCGATGCCGGCGTTGTTGACGAGGATGTCGGGCACCCCCAGTTGCGTTCGCGTTTGCTCGAACAGGTCCGCCACCGAAGCCTGGTCGCCGACATCGACTTGCGTCGCGAAGCCCCTGCTCCCCGCCGCCTCGACCGTGCGCAGCGTCTCGTCGGCGCCGGCGCGGTCGCTGTGGCAGGTGACGGCGACGGCGGCGCCCTCCCCCGCGAACGCGACGGCGATCGCCCGGCCGATGCCGCTGTCGGAGCCGGTGACGATCGCGGTCTTGCCCTTCAGGCGCATGGGCTCTTCCTCCTATCGTTCGACGACCGCAACGGACCGGCGGCGCGCACGTTCCAAAGTGCTCGATCACGTCTAGACGAACAAGAGGACGGCCGAGACGGCGTAGAGGGCCAGCACGAGCACGCTCTCGAAGCCGATATGGGCGGGACCGGCGCGCTGGCGGCGCAGCATGCCTAAGAGCAGGATGCCCGTCATCAGAACCGCGATCAGTGCCGTGAACGTGTTGTCCGGCGTGAAGGCGTGGTAGATCGAGCCCTCACGGTAGAACACGTCGGCGGCGGCGAGGAAGAGGACCTCGAACGCGTTGCCGCCGATGATGTCGCCGACGGCGAGGCTGACGGCCCCGATACGAACGGCCGCGACCGCGGTGACGAGTTCGGGCAGCGAGTTGGCGATGGCGGTGAAGAGCGTGCCGAACGCGGTCTCGGAGATCGCGAGTTCATCGACCAGGGCCATGCTCGTCTCGCCGATCAGCCAGCCCGAGACCGCCGTCGCGGCGGCAAGACCGCCGAACCACGTCCACAAGCGGCGCGTCGTCTCCGGGTGGTCGGCGCCCTCGTCCACCTCGCTGCGCGTTTCCGGGGTCTGCTTCGGCTTCCACATCGGCTCGTCCTTGACCGCACTGAGCAGGTGCAGGCCGAAGCCGTAGCCGATCGGCAGGATCAGCGTCACCGGATGAACGCCGAGGTAGGTCCACTCATGCGCGCTGCCGGCGAGCAGCGGCAGGGTCAGAAGCGAGACGAGCAAGGTGCCCTGCGTCAGCCCCGTCACCGAGGCCGCGGCGTGTTCGAGGTTGGCGCGGCGATAGACGAGGTCGGCGACCGCGATGAAGGCGGTCTGCGCCGTGAGACCGCCGACCGCGTTGCCGATCGCCAGTTGCGCGTGGCCCCCGGCCGCCGTTGTCATCGAGGTGATCGCGCCGGGCAGCGAGGTGCTGGCGCCGATGAAGAGGGCCCCCGCGATCACCTCGCCCATGCCGGTGCGGTCGGCGAGCTTATCGGCGATGCCGGCGAGCTTGGTGCCGGCGAGCCCGATCACGGCGGCGGCGGCGAGGAACAGGCCGATGAGCACCGGCAGCGAGAGGACGGCGATGTCCGGCACGGGGACGCGCTAGATCAGCGGCGCACGCGGCGGTAGGCGGTCGCGATCGCGGCGGCGGCGGCACCCCCCGCCAGCAGGACGAGGAGGACGGCGATGCCGATCCCGCCCAGGACCCCCTCCAGCGTGTCCCAGAACCCGAAGGTCGCGACCATGAGGATGAGCAGAACGACGATGAGTAGCGGCAAGACGATGACCCACTTTTGCTGGCAAGGAAGCACGACGCCAGGGTTAAGAGGACGCCTTGCCGGTTGTTCCCAGATTGGCCGCGACCTTGCGGCCGAGCGTGGGCCGAGAGACGCCGAGCGCGCTCAAGCCGGCCAGTAGTAGGCGACCTCGTGCAGGCGCTGGCCGCCGAGCGTGAGGTCGCCCTCGGCGCTGAGCTTGCCGCCGAGGCGCTCGTAGAAGCGGCGGGCGTTGGCGTTCGAGGCCAGGACCCAGACGACGCAGTCCGAGCGGCCGCGCCTGGCCAGTTCGTAGTGGCAGGCGTCGAACAGGGCACGGCCGAGGCCGATGCCCTGGTAGGCCGGCAGGAGGTAGAGGACGTAGATCTCGCCCTCGGCGGCGCCCGGCCGGCGCGAGCGGCCGCCGCTCGCGATCCCGACGACGCGATCGCCGAACAACGCGACGAAGCTCCAGCCGCGCGCGGCGAAGATGTGCCGCCACTGGCGCTCGAACGCGGCCTCGTTCAGACTGTCGAGGTAGTCGTCGCCGATCTGGCCGCGGTAGGTGGCGCGCCAGCTCTCAAGGTGGACCGTCGCCATCGCCCGCGCGTCGCGCGGTCCGGCGCGCCGGACGACGAGGCTCTGACCCGGCGGGGCGGACGGCAGCCACAGCATGATCGAACCCTCCCTTGAAGCCCTTGGAGTTGGCGACCCGCGTCGCGCGCACCATGAAACACCGCATCGGGCGGCGTCGCAAGCCGGCTGCGTCGACAGCATAGCATATTCGGGCGGGGCGATCGAGAAACCACGGCGAGACAGGGGGCGTCGGGGCGGATGATGATGGGGGGTCAATTCGTCTCTCTTGCAGCGCCGCTTGGCAAGCCTATTAAGATGACGGCGCGGCCTCTTCTACTCGAACGCGAACTTTGGAGCCTTGTCGATGCGCCACCTCGTTGTTCTCAGCGCCCTCTTGCTGCTCGGTTGCGGCGGCGAGCGCGAGCGGTGGATCGAAACGCACGGGCGCGACGACCCCGACCTCGGCGCCATCGTCGAGGTCGCGACCGGCGCGAGGCTCGGCGAGGCGGCGCTTCTCGACCGTCTGCGCGCGGCCGACTTCGTCCTCTTGGGCGAGAAGCACGACAACGCCGACCACCACGCCCTCCAGGCGCGCGTGACGCGAGAACTGGGGCCGGAACTCTCGGCCGTGGTCTTCGAGCAGATGTCGACCGACCAGCAGGGCGCCATCGTCGATTACCTCCGCGCCCACCCGAACGACGCGGCCGGCCTCGGCGCGGCGCTCGACTGGCAGACGAGCGGCTGGCCCGACTGGGCGCTCTACGCCCCGATCGCCGACGCGGCCTTGGACGAGGGGGCCGAGATCGTCGCCGGCAACTTGCCGGGGGCCGAGGTTGGCGGTGCCATCGGCCGCGGCCTGGACGGGCTTCCCGCCGCCCTCGTTCGACGCGGCGGGCTGGACGCGCCCCTGGCCCCGGATCTGCAGGCCGACTTGATGAACGAACTGTTCGATTCGCACTGCGGCTACGCGCCGATGGCGAGTTTGGGCAACATGGCGCTCGTCCAGCGCGCCCGCGACGCGCGCATGGCCGACCGGCTGGCCAAGACCGTCGGCAAGGGGTTGGCCGTCCTGATCGCCGGCACCGGCCACGTCCGGGTCGATCGCGGCGTGCCGCTCTACCTCGCCCAACTGGCGCCCCGACGCACCGCCTTGAGCCTCGCCTTCGTCGAGGTCCAAGACGGCATCGAGGACGAGATCGCCGCCATGCCCTACGACTACGTCTGGCTGACGCCGGGCCACGACGCGCCGGACCACGACCCGTGCGAGGGGCTCAAGGAGCAGTTCGAGGGGACGGCGATCGAGAAGGTCTCGGCCACACCTTGAGGACGCGGGCGCGCGCCCGCTTAGGCCTTGATCTTGAAGTGCGCACGGACCGCCTTCTCGACGTCCGCCCCCTTGACCGGCTTGACGAGGAAGGGGCGCTCGCGGTGCGCCTCGGGCAGGGCGCCCCTGCCGTAGCCCGAGGTGACGACGAAGGGGATGTTCAAAGCACCCAAGGCGTCCGCCACGGCCGTGGCGCGCTCGCCGCGCAGGTTCATGTCGAGGAAGGCGCCGTCGATGTCGGGATCACGCTGCAAGAGGTCGAGCGCGTCGGCGACCGATCCGGCCGGGCCCAGGACGATCAACCCCATCTCGATCAGCGCGTCCTCGAGATCCATCGCAATCAGCGGCTCGTCCTCGACGAGCAGGACCCGCAAGGCCCGGCTTTGCGGCATGTTCATGCCGCCCGCACCCGGTTGGAGAGGGGCACAGCGATCGTGCAGCGGACGCCTTTGGGCTCGAACGCCAGATCGATGTCGCCGCCGGTCTCGTGGGCGAGGCCGCGGGCGATCAACTTGGTGCCAAAGCCCTTCCTCGACGGCGGCACCACGGCGGGACCGCCGCTCTCCCGCCATTCGAGGCGCAGGCTCGGTGCCGCGCCGTCGTCGATCCGCCAGCGCACGTCGACCCGCCCGCCCTCGACCGACAACGCACCGTACTTGGCGGCGTTGGTCGCCAATTCGTGGAAGGTGAGGTGGAACGAGATCGCGAGCCCGGGCGCCAGCGACACCGGGGGGCCGGCGCGGGCGACGCGCGCGCCCTCGCTGCCCGCCCCGTCGGCCCCGTCGGCATAGGGGTCGAGCGTCGTGCCGACGACCTCGCCGAGATCGGCGTATTCCCAGTTCTGCCGGGTGAGCAGGTCGTGCGCCCGCGCCAGGGCCGCGAGCCGGGCGCCCAAGACCCCGGCGAACTGGTCCGCCGGGGTCAGGTGCAGCGTCTGGTTGGCGAGCGACTGGACGATCGCCAGCGTGTTCTTGACCCGGTGGTCGAGCTCTTGCAGCAAGAGTTGCTGGCGCGCCTGCGCCTTGTGCCGCAACCGCGCCAAGTCGATCGTCGCCTTGACGCGCGCCGAGAACTCGCGCGCCGAGAACGGCTTGACCAAGTAGTCGTCCGCCCCGGCCTCCAACCCCTCGACCTTGGCCTCCTCGCCGGCGCGGGCCGAGAGCAGGATGATGGGGATATCGCGCAGGCGCCCGTCGCCGCGCATCGCGCTCAACAGCGCCATCCCATCCATCCCCGGCATCATCACGTCCGCGACGACGAGGTCCGGCCGCCTCGTCCTGGCGCCGGCGAGCGCCGCCCCGCCGTCGGCGACGGCCTCGACGGCGTAGCCCTGCCGGCGCAGCAGCCGGGCTATGTAGCCGCGCATGTCGGCGTTGTCGTCGGCGACGAGGACGCGGCCGGGCTCGCCGCCGGACGGCGCGGCCGGGGCCGGAAGGTCGGCGTCGAACTTCTCCGCCCCCGGCAACCAGCCGAGCGCCTCCTCGACGTAGGCCCCCCCGTGCGCGGCGAATGCAGGCAGCCCGGCTTCGATCACGCGGTCCGCGGGCAGATGGTCCTTGCCGAACGGCACGGTGACGGTGAAGACGCTCCCGCGTCCCACCTCGCTCGCCGCCTCGATGGCGCCGCCGTGCAGCTTGACCAGCTCCCGCACGAGGGAGAGGCCGATGCCGCTGCCCTCCTGGCTGCGGCCCTGTCCCCCCTCGATCCGGCGAAACCGCTCGAACAAGAGCGGCAGTTCCGCCGCCGGCACGCCGACGCCGGTGTCGCGCACGGTGAGCCGGGCCGCCTTGCCGTCGGCGGTGGTCGAGGCGGCGACCTCGATGGCGCCATGAAGCGTGAACTTGAAGGCGTTGGAGACGAGGTTGAGGACGATCTTCTCCCACATGTCGGTGTCGAGGTACACCGGACGGGGGAGCCTCGGGCAGTCGACCTTGAGCCCGAGCCCGGCCTTGACGCAGGCGGAGTGGAAGTTGCTCGCCAGTTCGGCGGTGACGAGGCCGAGATCGGTCGGGCGAAAGGTCGCCTCGGCACGGCCCGCCTCGATGCGGGCGAAGTCGAGCAGCGCGTTGACGAGCTTTAAGAGGCGCCGGCCGTTGCGCTGGGCGACGTCGGCGCTCTCCCGCACGTCGGCGGGCAGCGCCGCCGAGGCGGCGAGTTCTCCCAACGGGCCGAGCATCAAGGTCAAGGGCGTGCGGAACTCGTGGCTGACGTTGGCGAAGAAGACGGTCTTCGCCCGGTCGATCTCGGCCAGCGCCTCGGCCCGCCGGTGCTCCCCCTCGTAGGCCCGCGCCCGGACGACGGCGCCCGCGAGCTGGGCCGCCACCCGCTCGACGAACGCCTCATACGCGTCGTCGAACGGCAGGCGCGGGCTGAGGCCGCAGACCAGCACGCCGTAGGGCTGGTGCGCCGGCCCAACGATCGGCACGACGGCGACCTTCGTCGTCGGCTCCGGCCAGGGGCCGGGGGTCAGCGCCGCCGCAAGATCGGGGTCGAGGCGCTCGATCGTCACGGCGGCGCCGTCGATCGCGGCCGCGAGAGGGAGGACGGCCCCGGCACCGTCGAGGTCCAGCGTCCCCGGCACGCCCCGCGCTCCGGGCGCGACGTTGGCCGTCGCCTCCAGGCGCGCGACGCGCCCTCCGTCGGCTTCTTTCAGCAGGTAGAGGAGGCAGAACGGCACGTCCTCGACCGCCCCGCCCAAGACCGTGCCGGCGGTGCGGCAGACCTCCTCGGCCGAGAGCGCCGCGGCCGTCTGCTCGCTCAGCTTGCGCAGGGTCCGCGCGCGGCGCTCGCCGACGACCTTGAACGTCGTCTCGACCACCGTGTTGAACAGGCCGCCGACGGCGCCGTCCTCGCCCCGGATCGGGCTCAGTGCGTAGTTGAAGTAGCATTCCTCGACGAAGCCGCGCCGGCGCATGGCGAAGTGCTGATCCTCGGCCCGCGCCGCCTCGCCGGTACGCATCACGCCCTCGAACATCGGGCCGAGCTCGTCCCAGAGCTCGGGCCAGACCTCGCGCGCCGGCCGGCCGAGGACGTCGGGGTGCTTGTCGGCCGGGATCGGGCTCCAGGCGTCGTTGTAGAGGAGGACGGATTCGAAACCCCAGTAGATCGCGATCGGGAACGTCGAGCCGAGGCAGATGCTCACCGCCGAGCGCAGGCTCTGCGGCCAAGCCTCAACCGGCCCGAGCGGCGACGCCGCCCAACGAAAGGCGCGCGCGCGCCGGCCCATCTCGCCTCCGCCGGAGAGAAAAGCTATTTCCGGTTGAAATCCGTGTGCCGGGGCAGCGCCTTCCATAAGTGTATTCTATAGCAAAATTCGGCGCGTGGAAACTTTCAGGAAGCGCGTTCGGGGGCGATAAAGGCAGTAAAAGCCCGGCATGCGAGGTCAAGATAGATCGTTTATCGTCGCGCCATCACGTCCCACCGGCGGCGCAATCGCCCCCTGTTATCGCCTCAAAGGCTAGTTTCATCTCGACGACGCCGGACGCAAGGCGGCGCACGCGCGGATGTTCGCGCGTCGAGTGCTACTTGAAATTCAAAAAAACGGTGCCGCCTCGAACGACGGCACAGTGTCTTGAGCGCCGCCGCACCCGCTCTCAAGACGGGTGCGGCGGGCAGGGTCAGTTCGGCAGCCGGCTCTCGCGCGCGGCGTCCTCGACCTTGGGCAGCGCCTCGGGCGGCACGTCGGCCTCCTCCGGCGAGAGCGGTTCGGGCTGACGGACGAGCGCCACGCGCAGGACCTCGTCCACCGCCGCAACCGGCACGATCTCCAGCGACTTGGTGATCGTCTCGGGGATCTCGACCAAGTCCTTCTCGTTCTCCTTGGGGATCAAGACCGTCTTCAGGCCGCCGCGGCGCGCCGCGAGCAGCTTCTCCTTCAAGCCGCCGATCGGCAGAACCTTGCCGCGCAGCGTCACCTCGCCCGTCATCGCGACGGTGGCCTTGACCGGGATCTTGGTCAGCGTCGAGACGATCGACGTCACCATGGCAACGCCGGCGGACGGGCCGTCTTTGGGCGTGGCACCCTCGGGAACGTGGATGTGGATGTCGACCTTGTCGAAGATCTCGGGCTGGATACCGATCATCACCGCGCGCGAGCGCACGAACGACTTCGCCGCCTGGATCGACTCCTGCATCACGTCGCCGAGCTTGCCCGTGATCGTCATCTTGCCCTTGCCGGGCACGGTGACCGCCTCGATGGTGAGCAGTTCGCCGCCGACCTCGGTCCAGGCCAGGCCCGTCGTGGCGCCGATTTGGTCCTCCAGCTCGGCCTCGCCGTAGCGGTACTTGCGCACGCCCGCGTACTTGTCGAGGTTGTCGAGCGTCACCTCGACGGCTTTATGCTCGCCGGCGACGATCTCCTTCACCGCCTTGCGGGCGAGGTTGGCGATCTCGCGCTCCAGTGAGCGCACGCCGGCCTCGCGGGTGTAGTAGCGAACGAGGCCGAGGAGCGCGTCGTCGTTCAGGCTCCACTCCTTGTCTTTCAGACCGTGGTCCTTGCGCTGCTTGGGGATCAAGTGGCGCTTGGCGATCTCGACCTTCTCCTCCTCGGTGTAGCCGGCGAGCCGGATGATCTCCATACGGTCTAGAAGCGGCTGCGGCATCCGCAGCGTGTTCGCCGTGCAGACGAACATCACGTCGGAGAGGTCGTAGTCGACTTCGAGGTAGTGGTCGTTGAAGGCGACGTTCTGCTCGGGGTCGAGGACTTCAAGCAGCGCCGAGGACGGGTCGCCGCGGAAGTCCTGGCCCATCTTGTCGATCTCGTCCAGCATGAAGAGCGGGTTGGACGACTTCGCCTTGCGCATCGACTGGATGATCTTACCGGGTAGCGAGCCGATGTAGGTCCGGCGGTGGCCGCGGATCTCGGCCTCGTCGCGCACGCCGCCCAAGCTGAAGCGAACGAAGTTGCGCCCGGTCGCCTTGGCGAGCGACTTGCCCAGGCTCGTCTTGCCGACGCCGGGCGGGCCGACGAGGCACAAGATCGGCCCCTTCATCTTGTCGACGCGCTGCTGCACGGCGAGGTACTCGACGATCCGCTCCTTGACCTTCTCCAGGCCGTAATGGTCGGTGTCGAGAACCTCTTGCGCCAGCTTGATGTCCTTCTTGACCTTGGTGCGCTTCTTCCAGGGGATCGAGAGCATCCAATCCAGGTAGTTGCGCACGACGGTGGCCTCGGCCGACATCGGGCTCATGGTCTTGAGCTTCTTCAGCTCGGCCATCGCCTTCTCGTTGGCCTCCTTCGACAGCTTGGTCTTCTTGACCCGCTCTTCGAGTTCGGACATCTCGTCGCGGCCGTCGTCGAGCTCGCCCAACTCCTTTTGGATCGCCTTCATCTGCTCGTTGAGGTAGTACTCGCGCTGCGTCTTCTCCATCTGGCGCTTGACGCGCGAGCGGATGCGCTTCTCTACCTGGAGGACGCTGATCTCGCCCTCCATGAAGCCGTAGAGCCGCTCCAGGCGCTCGGTGAGCGAGGCGGTCTCCAACAGGCCCTGCTTGTCGGGGATCTTGAGCGAGAGGTGGGCCGCGACCGTGTCGGCGAGCTTGGACGGGTCCTCGATCTGCGACAACGAGACCAGGACCTCGGGCGGGACCTTCTTGTTGAGCTTCACGTACTGCTCGAACTGGCTCACGACCGTGCGCGCCAGCGCCTCGACCTGCGAGGGCTCCAGGCTCTCGTCGTCGAGCGGTTCGGCGTGGACCTGGAAGAACTTCTTTGAGTCGACGAACCGGTCGATGCGGGCCCGGCCCACGCCCTCGACCAGGACCTTGACCGTGCCATCGGGCAGCTTCAAGAGCTGCAGGACGCTGGAGATGGTGCCGACCTCGTAGATGTCGTCGGGCCCGGGGTCGTCCTGGCTGGCGTTGCGCTGCGCCACGAGCAGGATCTGCTTGTCGTCGCGCATCACCTCTTCGAGGGCACGAATCGATTTCTCGCGCCCGACGAACAGCGGCACGATCATGTGCGGGAAGACGACGATATCGCGTAGGGGTAGAACCGGAAAGATGTTGGTGTTGGGGGAGTCGACCATTCTACCTCCGATCTGGCGGGGCCGTGACGGCGCCGCCCCTTCGAACCGAGCGTAAACTTGGACTCGTTACGAAGGGCTTTCAAGGTGGTGCCGCGGCGGTGTCCGGTTATCAACCATCACGACCGCGGCGAAGGTGCATAGATAGGTATCGAACGAGGCCCGAAAAAGGCCTCGCGCTAAGATTGAGAAAAGGGGACGCGGGCGATCAGGACGCCGAGCTGGCGTCGCCCTTGCGCTCGGTGTAAATCATCAAGGGCTTGGCGCCGTTGTCGACCACTTCCTTGTTAACCACGACCTCCTCGACCCCGTTCAAGGACGGCAGGTCGAACATGGTCTCGAGCAGGATGCCCTCCATGATCGAGCGCAGGCCGCGGGCACCCGTCTTGCGCTGGATGCCCTTCTCGGCGATGGCTTTGAGCGCGTCCTCGGTGAAGGACAGTTGCACGTCCTCCATCTCGAACAGCTTTTGATACTGCTTGACCAGCGCGTTCTTGGGCTCTTTGAGGATCTTGATCAGCGCATCGACGTCGAGGTCGGTCAAGGTGGCGACGACCGGGAGCCGGCCGACGAACTCGGGGATCAGGCCGAACTTCAACAGGTCGTCGGGCTCGACGTCGCGCAGGACCTTGCCGGTGTTGCGCTCGTCCGGGTTCCTGACCTCGGCGCCGAAACCGACCGAGCGCGGCTTGCCGCGGGCGCTGATGATCTTGTCGAGGCCGGCGAACGCGCCGCCGCAGATGAAGAGGATGTTGGTCGTGTCGACCTGGAGGAACTCTTGCTGCGGGTGCTTCCTGCCGCCCTGGGGCGGCACCGAGGCGACCGTGCCCTCGATGATCTTGAGCAACGCCTGCTGCACGCCCTCGCCCGAGACGTCGCGGGTGATCGACGGGTTCTCGGCCTTGCGGCTGATCTTGTCGACCTCGTCGATGTAGACGATGCCGCGCTGCGCCCGCTCGACGTTGTAGTCGGCCGACTGCAACAGCTTGAGGATGATGTTCTCGACGTCCTCGCCGACGTAGCCGGCCTCGGTCAGGGTCGTCGCGTCCGCCATCGTGAACGGCACGTCGAGGGTGCGCGCGAGCGTCTGCGCCAAGAGCGTCTTGCCGCAGCCGGTCGGGCCGATCAAGAGGATGTTCGACTTGGCGAGTTCGACCTCGCCGCCCTTCGAGCCGTGCGCGAGGCGCTTGTAGTGGTTGTGGACCGCGACCGAGAGCACGCGCTTGGCGTGATCCTGGCCGATGACGTAGTCGTCGAGGACCGCGTTGATCTCGGCCGGGGTCGGCACCCCCGCCCGGCTCTTCGCCACCGCGGTCTTGTTCTCTTCGCGGATGATGTCCATGCAAAGCTCGACGCATTCATCGCAGATGAACACCGTCGGACCGGCGATGAGCTTGCGTACCTCGTGCTGGCTCTTGCCGCAGAACGAGCAGTACAGAGTGTTCTTCGAGTCGCCGCTACTTTTGCTCATCGATACCCGTCGCTTGAAAGCCGCCGCTGGGGGATGGTAACGGCGCCCGTTTCGACCGGCAAGGTGCCCGGCCCGAGACGGACCGCCGCCCCTCGTCGTGAAACCGTAAATCCGTTCGGGTTAACATGTGATGAGCGTGCCCCGGATTTGTCAAGGCAAGCGGCCATCACGGACCCGGGAAGGGGGTGCCAAGACCGTGCCGCGGGCCCCGGCGAACCGCCCGCTCAGGCCGTGTTCTCCCGCGCCGCCACGACCTGATCGACGAGGCCGAAATGCTTGGCCTCGTCGGGGCTGAGGAAGCTGTCGCGGTCCATCTTGCGCTCGATCTCTTCGAGCGACTGGCCGCTGTGCTTGACGTAGATGTCGTTCAAGCGCCGCTTGGTCGCCAGGATCTCGCGGGCGTGGATCTCGATGTCGGTCGCTTGGCCCTGAAACCCGCCCGAGGGCTGATGCACCATGACGCGGGCGTTGGGCACGATCGAGCGCTTGCCGGGGGCGCCCGCGACGAGGAGGAGCGAGCCCATGCTGGCGGCTTGGCCGATGCATAAAGTGGCGACGTCGCAGCGGATGTACTGCATCGTGTCGTAGATCCCGAGGCCCGAGGTCACGACCCCGCCGGGGCTGTTGATGTAGAGCGAGATGTCCTTTTCCGGGTTCTCGGCCTCCAAGAAGAGGAGCTGCGCCACGACGAGGCTCGCCATGTGGTCCTCGACCATGCCGGTCAGGAACACGATGCGCTGCTTGAGCATCATCGAGTAGATGTCGTAGGCGCGCTCGCCGCGGCTCGTCTGCTCGACGACCATCGGCACGAGCTGGCTCTTGATCGCGTCCATCATACCGTTTCCTTCATCCTTCAAGCTTTAGCCGCGGCGTCGTCCGCCCTGCTGGCCGGTGCCGCGTCGTCGTCCGTCTTCGTCGCAGTAGCGGGCGTCTCGGCGTCGTCCGCCTTTGCAGTGTCAGGCGCTTCGGCGTCGTCCGCCGACTCGTCCGGGTCGCGCATGAGATCCTCGGCCGAGACCGCCTTCTCCTCGACCTTGGCCTTGTCGACGATGAGATCGACCACCTTGTCCTCGAAGATGGGCGCGCGCAACTGGTCGAGCGCCGCTTGGTTCGAGCGGAAATGCTCGATCACCTGGCGCTCCTGGCCGGGAAAGCGCCGCGCCTGCTCGATCAGCGCCTGCTGCAATTCCTGCGGCTCAACCTGAACACCGTTCTTAGTGCCGACGTCGGAGAGGACCAAGCCTAGGCGCACCCGGCGCTCGGCGATGGAGCGGTACTCCTTCTCGGCCTCCGCCTCGCTCTGGCCGAGATCGTCGAAGCCCTTGTTCGTGCGCGTCATCTCCTCGCGCAACTGTCCCCAGATGCCCTGAAATTCGAGGTCGATCATGCCGTGCGGCACCTCGAAGGGGTAGGCGTCGGCCAACTGGTCGAGCAAGGCGCGCTTCATCCGCTCGCGCGAGGCGTTCTTGTACTCCTCGGCCAAGCGCTCGCGCAGCTTCGAGCGCAGGTCGTCCACGCCCTCGGCGCCGAAGCCCTTGGCGAACGCGTCGTCGAGGGTCGCGTTGTGCGGCGCCGCGATCGACTTGATCGTGACGGCGAAGGTCGCCGCCTTGCCGGCCAAGTTCTCGGCCGGATAGGCCTCGGGGAAGGTCACCTCGAAGCCAAAGGGTGCCTCGATCTCGTGGCCCTCGATCGCCGCCTCGAAGCCCGGCACCATGCGCCCGTCGCCCAGGACGAGGGTGAGGCCCTCCCCCTTGCCGCCCTCGAAGGTCTCGCCGTCGACCTTGCCCTCGAAGTCGATCGTCACCTGATCGCCGTTCTCGGCCGGGCGCGGCTCCTTGATGGCGTGGAAGTGCCGGCGCATCTGCACGAGGCCGTCGAGCGAGCGCTCGACCGCGTCGTCGTCGACCGGGGCGGTGAGGCGGGTCAGGTGCAGCGCCTCGAAGTCGATCGGCGGCACCTCGGGCAGGACTTCGAGGTCGAGCTGGAATTCAAGGTCGCCGCCCTCGGGCAGCGAGGTCACCTCGACCTTGGGCGGCAGCGCCGGGCGCAGCTTGTTCGTGCTGATCGCCTCGCTCTGCCCGTCCTTGACCGTCTGTTCGAGGATCTCGCCCATCACCTGCCGGCCGTACTGCTTCTTCAAGAGCGTCACCGGCACCTTGCCGGGGCGAAAGCCCGGCATCTTCACCGTCTGGGCCAATTTCTTGATCCGGGCGTCGATCTTGCCCTCGATCTCGGCCGCCGGCACGGTCACCTTGTACGCGCGCTTGAGGCCCTCGGCCGAAACCTCCGTCACCTGCATCGTCTTGCTCGCCTTGTTGGTATGGTGGGGCGCGTCGGCGCGAAGCGGCCCGCCCCGCCCTTGTTCTTCGCCATCAAACGTCCGCCCGGGTGGTGCGGACGGAGAGACTCGAACTCTCACGGCTCGCGCCACAGGAACCTAAATCCTGCGTGTCTACCAATTCCACCACGTCCGCAACGCCGCCGCGCGGGCACGAACCCGTGCCGCGATCGGTTGCATATAGCCACGGCGACCCCGCCTGCCAACAATTTCGGCACGCCGCCGCCCAACCGTCGTGTGAGAGCGCGCGCTCACGGGCGGCGCGCGCACGCCGACAACGGCGCTCTGGAGTATGTTTTCAACCGGGCGCACCGGGGGAAAAACGTTCGGGGTTGGCAGTTTCTTAACCCCCGTTCGCTAGGGTGCCGGTCGATAGGTTGTTGGGAATACACGAGCGGGTGCGGGGAGCTTTAAGTCGATGGCGATCGTCGAAGCGAAGGAGGCCGGGGTGGTCTTGCCGGTGGCGCGGCCGGGAGGCCTGTTTCGCGCCCTCTATCTGCGCCTGCCGCACCGGGTGCGCGCCGGCCTCACCACCGAGCAGGTCGAGGCGCTGCGCGTCGCCGCGGCGGAACTCGGCGCGTCCAATCACCCGCTCGACCTCCGCCTCGTCCTGCCGACCCCCTTCGGCCGCTGCTATCTCGTCTTCTTGTGCGGCCACGATCGCCGCGGCGGCCGCGGCGTCAGCTTCCGCACCGGCAACACCGCCACGCGCGTCGTCCTGACGGCCGCCCTTGCGGCGCTCGTCGCGGGCGTCGCGGCGCTGGTGGCTTGAGGGTTACGCTTGCGCGTGCGCTGACGCGCAGTCTTCTTTTTCTCTTTTTTGCTGCTCGTCGTTGGAGATTGGCCCTCGGCGCTGCGGCCAGCCGCCTACGTTAACACTGGCAAAAAGAAAGAAGAAAAAGCCCGCCGCAGGCGACGCGAAGCGTTCTAACGATGGTCGGTGCAAGGCTCGCCCAGCGCCCTGTCGGCGGGGTCGTCGTCCTTGAAGACGAAGGCGAAGCGCTCGTCGAGGTCGAAGCCCATGCGCATCCCGACGTGGTGCGGCGTGTCGCTCGGCTTCCTGAGCGTGATCGCGGCGCCGTTGTCGAGCTTGAGCGAGATCGAGCAGGCGGGGCCGAGGCGGCGGCAGCCGACGACGTGACCGGCCTGCCCGTCGCCGCGGTAGTCGGGGCGGAGATGCACGGCCTCGGCGCGAAAGACGATCGCGGCCGGGCCGTCGGCGAGGTCGGGGGCGGCGACGATGCCGAGCGGCGTGCGGGCGAGCCCGCCTTGCACGCGGCCCTTGAAGCGCAGGGTGGGGCCGAAGAAGCCGGTGATGAACTCGTTGGCGGGCGCTCGGTAGAGGCCCTCGGGATGGCCGCTCTGGACGATCCGCCCGGCCTGCATAACGTGCACGGCGTCGCCCGCCGCCACCGCCTCCTCGGGGTCGTGCGTGACGAGGAGCGTCGGCACGCCGGCCGCGCGCAGGAGATCCAGCGTCTCCTCGCGCACGACCGCGCGCAGCGAGACGTCGAGGGCGGAGAACGCCTCGTCGAGCAGCATCAGCCTGGGCTCGGGCGCGAGCGCCCGGGCCAAGGCCACGCGCTGCTGCTCGCCGCCGGAGAGCGCGTGCGGGTACTTATCGCTGTGACGGGTCATGCCGACCATGTCGAGCAGCCGCCGCGCCCGCGCCTCGCGCTCGGCCCTGGGCACGCCGCGCAGCCCGAAGGCGACGTTGCCGAGCACGCTCAGGTGCGGGAACAGCGCGAGGTCCTGGAAGAGAAGACCGATGCGACGGCGCTCGGGCGGCACCGCCCCGGCCAGGACCCGGCCGTCGAGGACGATCCGCCCGGCCTGCAACGCCTCCAGCCCGGCGATCAGGCGCAAGGTCGTCGTCTTGCCGCAGCCGCTCGGCCCCATCAGGCAGTGCACGGTGCCGGGCGGCACGGCAAAGCCGACGTCTCGAACGACCGGGGTCGATCCGTAGGCGTGGTTCAAGCCCGCCACGTTCAAGCCGACGTCGTTCATCCCGTCCACGGCACCTTCACCTAAGCTTTCCCGCCCCGGCCCGCGTCCTCGGCCAACCTGTGGCGCGTGCGGGTCCTGCTCGACCCCTCTTGGGAAGTCAAGTTTGCATATCCCACGACGTCGTGACGAATCCACCGCCCACAACGCCGTCGGGGCTTAGAAAAGTTTCAAACTACCCGTCGCGGCCGGCCGGTGGAATCGACAAGCCGGCGCTCAGCCGACATGGAAAGCGCCATGCGCGCCGAACCCAGCATCCGAGGACGCCGCCGCCGCCGGACACCGGGCGCGCGGCTCTTGACGCTCGCCTCGCTCGTCGGCGCGCTGGTCGTGGGATTTCCTATCTTGAGCGTCTTCGTCAACCTGACGCAGCCGACCTCGGAAGTCTGGGGCCACTTGGCCCCCTCGCTCATCCAGCGCTACACCTGGAACACGGCCCTTCTCGTCTCGGGCACCACGCTCAGCGCCGGGGCGATCGGGATCGGCGTCGCCTGGCTCGTCGTGGCGCACCGCTTTCTCGGCCGCGACACCCTCGCCTGGGTGCTGATCCTGCCGCTCGCCTTCCCGTCCTACGTCTTGACCTACGCCTACTACGACCTGCTCGCGTTCGGCGGGCCGGTGCAGTCGGGGCTGCGCGCGCTGTTCGACTGGGGGCCGCGCGACTATTGGTTCCCGCGCCTCGCCAGCCTGCCGGGTGCGATCTTCGTCCTCACCTTCGCCCTCTACCCCTACGTCTACCTCGCCGCGCGCGCCGCCTTCTTGCAGCAGTCGCGCACAGCACTCGAAGTCAGCCGGACGCTGGGCGAGGGCCGCCTCGGCACGTTTCGGCGCGTGACCCTGCCGCTCGCCCGGCCGGGGATCGTCGTCGGCCTGTCGCTGGTCGCGATGGAGACGATCGCCGACTACGGCGCCGTGGCGCTCCTGGGCGTGCAGACCTTCACGACCGGGATCTACAAGGCGTGGTTCTCGATGGGCGACCCGACGGCGGCGGCGCAACTGGCGGCCCTTCTCCTCGTCGGCGTCCTCGCCCTCGTCCTGGCCGAGCGGGCGCTGCGCCGCGGGCGCGTGACCAACGCCGGCGCCGCGCACCGCTTCGACGACGCCGACGGCAGGCTCGGCGGCCCGCGCGGCCTGATCGCGCTGCTCGTCTGCCTCGTGCCGGTGGCCCTGGGCGCCATCATTCCGGCGGCGACGCTGGTCGCGATGGCGCTCAGGCTGGACGGGCTCGGCATCGACGCCGCGCTCGGCGCCGTGGCGCTGCGCAGCCTCGGCCTCGCCGCCGCGACGGCGCTCATCGCGGCCGGGCTCGGCCTCCTCATGGTCTACGGCGCCCGCCTCGACAAGGGCCCGCTCGTCGTCGGCCTGAACCGGCTCGCGGCCCTCGGCTACGCGGTGCCGGGGCCGGTGATCGCCGTCGGCGTGCTGGTCCCGCTCGCCGCCCTCGACCGGGGCCTCGGCGCCCTGGCCCAGGCGGTGCTCGGCGCGCCGGCCGGCCCCGTCGTCACCGGCAGCGCCCTGATCCTGATACTCGCCTACCTCGCCCGCTTCATGACCGTCTCGCTCGGCGCCATCGAGGCCGGCTTTGCCAAGGTGCGCCCGTCCCTGGAGGACGCGGCGTCCACGCTCGGCGTCGGCGCCATCGGCCGCCTGTTCACCGTCCACGCGCCGCTCATCTGGCCGGCACTCGGCACCTGCCTGCTGCTCGTCTTCGTCGACGTGATGAAGGAACTGCCGGTGACGCTGATCTTGAGGCCGTTCAACTTCGACACGCTCGCGGTGCGCACCTTCAACCTCGCCGCCGACGAGCGCCTCGCCGAGGCGGCGCTGCCGGCACTCGTCCTCGTCCTGGTCGGTCTGGCGCCGGTGATCCTGCTCTCGCGGCAGATCAGGCACGGGGGGTGACGTTGAACGCTGCGCGTGCGCTGCCGCGCGGGCTTCTTTTTCTCTTTTTTGCTTTTGTCCGAGGCCTGCCCTCGGCGTTGTGGCCAGTTCGAATACAAGTGATAAAAAAGAAAAGAGAAAGGCCCCGCGCCAGCGGACGCGAAGCGTTCCTCCCACCATCAAGGAAACTCTCATGCTCAAAGGAAAGACCGCGATCGTCACCGGCTCGACGAGCGGGATCGGGCTCGGCATCGCGCACGGGCTGGCCGGGGCCGGCGTCGACCTCGTCATCAACGGCATCGAGCCGGAGGAGCAGGTCGAGCCGATCCGGGCCGAGTTGGCGTCGCAGGGCGTCGAGGTGCGCTACGACCGGGCCGACATGACGCGGCCGGACGCGATCCGCGCCATGGTCGAGGCGGCGGGCGAGGTCGACATTCTCATCAACAACGCCGGCATCCAGCACGTCGCCCCGGTCGAGGAATTCCCCGAGGCCAAGTGGGACGCGATCATCGCGATCAACCTCACCGTCCGCCTTTCCACACGACGAAGGCGGTCGTCGGCGGCATGAAGACGCGCGGCTGGGGCCGGATCATCAACATCGCCTCCGCGCACGGCCTCGTCGCCTCGCCCTACAAGTCGGCCTACGTCGCGGCGAAGCACGGCATCTTGGGCTTCACCAAGACGATCGCGCTGGAGGCCGCCGAGGCCGGCGTCACGGTGAACGCGATCTGCCCCGGCTACGTGCTCACGCCATTGGTCGAGAAGCAGATCCCCGACACGGCGAGGGCGCGCGGCATCAGCGAGGCGGCGGTGGTGAGCGAGGTGATCCTGGCCCGCCAGCCGACCAAGCGCTTCGTCACCATCGAGGAGGTGGCGGCACTCGCCCTCTTCTTGTGCTCGGACGGCGCCGCCTCGATCACGGGGGGCGCGCAGACGATCGACGGCGGCTGGACGGCGGAGTAGGGGCGGGCGCCGCCTCAGCCCGGGTCACGCTTGAGGGGCTGGGCGAGGCAGTGGATGCCGCCGCCGCGGGGCGCGAACATCGACATGTCCGGGTCGTAGACCTTGAACCCCGTCGCCCGCAGCCGCGCGTTCAGGTCGATCGCGGACGCGCTGGACAGGACCCGATCGTCGCCGAGCGCCATCACGTTGCAGCCGAGGTTCATCGTCTCCTTGAAGCCGACCGGGACGATCTCGACCCGCTTCGCCCGTAGCCAGTCGAGGACGTCGTCGGGGACCGTCTCCAGACAGACGGCGGCGCACTTGCTCGCCAGCATGCAGACCATCAGGTCGATGTGGACGTAGAAGCCGTCGATGGCGGCGTACTTGACCTCCCAGCCCTCCGTCTCCATCCAGCCGCCGACCTGACGCGCCGCGACCTCCTCGCAGCGCAACCCTGTGTAACCGATCAGGACGGAGCCTGGCTCGACGATGTTGAAGTCGCCGCCCTCGAAGTTGCCCGCCGTCACGAGGTCGTAGACCGGGATGCCTCGCGACAGGTAAAAGCGCAGGGCGTGGGCGTACTCGCCGCGCCGACGCGGGTTGGCCAACTGGCAGACGACGGCGCCGAAAGGGGTCATGAAGCTCGAATCGCGGGCGTAGACGGCGTATTCCAGGCCCTCGTCCGCCGGCAGCGTGTGCACCGCGACCCCGGCGTCGGCGTAGGCGTCGACCATCTCGCGGTGCTGGCGCACGGCCGCCTGCTTGTCCCACTTCAAGCCGCGACGCTCGCTCTCGCGCACGACCGAACTGTAGGCCGCGTTCTCCATCGGCCCGAACGTCTCGACCGGGCCGAGCAGGACGTCGCGCAGGCGGCCGTACTCGGAATCGACGCCCCAGCGGCCCGCCGTCGGCGTTCCGCCCGCCGGGTCCCGCGCCATCAGCGGGGCGGTGCCGGCGCGGTCGATCGACGGCGGCCCGCTCACGCCTCGGGCTCGCCGCACGACCAGCGCACGACGTGCCACTTGGGGTGCTCTTGCGTCCAGCGCACGGCCTGGAGCTGGCCCTCGTAGAGGCACTGGATCATGCTGGTCGGGGGCGGGGCGAAGGACGGGTAGACCGTCTGGCACTTGGCGGGCTGCGTCAGGAGGCAGGCGGTCATGACCAGTTCGAGCATGTGGTCTCGCTTCCAAGTTGTCGCCGCCCTCTTGGCAACGATCGAGCGTAGAACTTACGTCGGGCCGGATGCCCGTCGATGCGCCCTTGTGTCCCGGCCCTAGTTCCCCGGCACCCCCTCCGCCACCGGCTGCGTCATGGTCATGAAGCGGCCGGAGGCGCCCCAGTCGTCGGTGCCGTCGGGATACCAGTAGACGTCGGCGTAGCCCAAAGCCAGCGCGCGCTTGGCGGCGTTCCAGGACATCCAGCAGTCGGCCTTGCAGAAGAAGAGAAGCGCGCGGTCCTTGTCGCCGCCGGTCAGCCGCTCCAGGCTGGATTTAAAGAAGCTCTGCGTCTCGTCGGGCAGGACGCCGTAGCCGGTGTTGGCGAGCCAGACGGCGCCGGGCAGCGTCTCGTGCTCGGGCGTTTGCCAGATCCGGCCCTCGGCCGGGGCCTCGGGCTCGCGCGCGGCCGGCAGGACGTCGAGGAGGATCGGCGACCTCTCGCGCATCAGCGCCTCGACGGCGTCGGCCGTGTCCACCACCGTCGCCCCTTCGAGCGTCGCCGGCACGGGCGAGCGGTAGTCGTCGGTGCGGTAGCCCTCGGGCTCCGCCACGCCCCCGGCGTCGGCCGCGGCCGTCGTCGCGCCCGCCGGGCCGACGAGGCGCCCGCCCCGGTCGAGCATCGGCACGCCGTAGGCGTGCAGGACCGCCTCGATGTCGTCGGCGCGGGTCCGCAGCGCCTCGTTCAGCCGGTGCTTCCAGTCGGCCTCGTTGCGGCGCACGCCCATCGAGATGCTGAAATGCAGGCGCACGCCGGGCGGCTCCTCGACGAGCGGCACCACGGTCATCGGCACGTCCTGCAGCTTGGCATAGTAGCCGGCGATCGGCCCCCACAGGACCCCGACATCGACGGCACCCCCGGCGACGTCGGCGACGAGGTCGCGCGCCGGGTGGTCGTAGCGCGTGTCGGCCATGAGGGCGTAGCTGCGCAGGTTCTTGAGCAAGCCTTCCTGCGCCATGATCGTCACCGGCGGCGTCTGGGCGACGGCGCCGATGCTCAGATCTTTGAGATCCGGGTCGGCGAGGTCCTCGACGTCGAGCCCGGCATCGGCGCGGTACAGGATCGCGAAGGTCGAGGTGTAGTAGGGGTTGGTGTTCTGCAAGAACTCGTTGGCGCTGGTCACGCCGATGACGACGTCGCACAGGCGTGCTGCCAGCGTGTTGCGATAGAAGCCGGTCGTGTCGGGGTAGTAGGTGTAGGTCACCGGCAGGCCGAGCTCGTCGCCGACGATCGCCGCGATCTTGTTCTCGAAGCCCGCGCCCTTGTCGTCGGAGAACGGCAGGTCGCTCGGCGGGGCGCAGACCCGAAGCGCGTCGCGGTCGACGAGGTCGCCGGTCGCGTCCTGCGCCCAGACTTGGGTGGCGATTGCTGCAAGGCCGATGGCGGCGGCGAGGAGGATCGTCCTCACCCCTTGCGCTCCTGCCAGACGGGGTCCTCGTCCTTGTCGATCCGCTCCGGCCGGCCGCGGCCGACGGCGTCGTTCGAGCGCGCCTTGAGGTAGGCGTAGATGTCGTCAACGTACAGCATGACGTTCGGGTCGTCGGCGAACGCCGGCATCACCTTCTGGCTCGCCTGATTGACCTCCTGCTTGCCGTTGACGACCATGTCGAGGAACTGGTCGTAGTCGAGCGACTTCAGCGATTCGGTCAGGTTCGGCGCGTACGAGCTGCCGAGCCCGTCCGGCCCGTGGCAGGTGTGGCAGGACGAACTGTAGCGGCGGTAGCCGTTGTAGGTGCCGAAATCGACCTGGCCCTGGTCGTTGACGGTGTAGGGGTGCTCGTACCAATCCTTCTCGTCGCCGCCCTGGGCCGCGGCTTGGACCTGGTCTTGGGCCTTGTCCTGGGCCTGGGCGGCGACGCAGCCCAGCGTGAGGGCACCCGCCAGGAGGAGCAGAGACTTGCGCATGGCGTTCCTTGATCGGTTACGTTGAGGGCGGCCGTCCCGGCGGCCGCGGGGGGGTCCCGTGAAGCGGGACGGCCCGGCCCCGTCGGGGGCCGGGCCGCGCCCTTCGATCGGCTCGGCCGGGGCTCAGTCGGGCAGCGCGAACACGGTCATCGAACCGCCGAGCTGGGTGTAGCTGGAGAGCGACTTGTAGGCGCCGACGGCCCCCAGACCCTCGGTGTCGCCGGTGAGGCCGGCCGCCAAGCCGATGCCGGCCCAGCCGCCGATGCCCGAGAGCACGGCGACGTACTGCTTGCCGTCGTGCTCGTAGGTGTTGACGTTGCCGATGATGCCGGACGGGGTCTTGAAGCTGAACAGCTCGTTGCCGTCCTTGTCGATCGCCTTCAAGAAGCCCTCCAGCGTGCCGTAGAAGACGACGTCGCCGGCGGTCGCAAGCGCGCCCGACCAGACCGAGAACGGCTCGGGCACCGACCAGACGACCTCGCCCTTGGCGGCGTCCCAGGCGATGAAGTTGCCCATGCCGCCGTGGCTGTCGGGGGCCGGGAACATGCTCAAGGTGGCGCCGACGTAGGGCTGGCCCGCCGTGTAGCTGACCTGGAACGGCTCGTAGTCCATGCAGACGTGGTTGGTCGGCACGTAGAACAGGCCGGTCTTGGGCGAGAAGGCCGCCGGCTGCTGGTCCTTCGAGCCCAAGGCCGCCGGGCAGATGCCGGTGGTGTTGACGTCCTCGCCCTGGGTCGAGGGCGACATCTCGGCGACGACCTGCGGCCGGCCGGTCTCCATGTCGACGTGGCTCGCCCAGTTGACCTGCGGGTCGTACTTCTCGGCGACGAGCAGTTCGCCGGTCTCGCGGTCCAGCGTGTAGCCGAAGCCGTTGCGATCGAAGGTGACCAGGACCTTGCGCTGTTCGCCGTCGATCTCGAGCTCGGTCAGGATGTTCTCGTTGACGCCGTCGTAGTCCCACTCGTCGTGCGGCGTCTTTTGGTAGAACCACTTGGCCATGCCGGTGTCGGCGTCGCGGGCCATGATCGTCATCGACCACTTGTTGTCGCCGGGGCGCTGCGCCGGGTTCCAGGTGCCGGGGTTGCCGGTGCCGTAGTAGACGAGGTTCAATTCAGGGTCGTAGGTGGTCCAGCCCCAGGTGGTGCCGCCGCCGATCTTCCACTGGTCGCCCTCCCAGCTCTCAAGGCTGCTGTCCTCGCCGATCGGCTGGCCCATCGCCATCGTCTGCTCGGGGTCGACCAGCATCTCCTCGTCGGGCCCGGTCGAGAAGGCGTTCCAGACCTCTTCGCCCGACTCGACGTTGTAGGCGGTCATGCGGCCGCGCACGCCGTACTCCCCGCCGGAGATGCCGACGATCACCTTGTCCTTCACGACGAGCGGCGACATCGTCATCGTCTCGCCCTTGGACGGGTCGCCGTTCTTGGCGGTCCAAAGCTCCTCGCCGGTCTTGGCGTCGAGCGCCACGAGCGTGGCGTCGGCCTGGTTCAAGAACAGCTTGCCGTCAGCGTAGGCGGGGCCGCGGTTGACCGTGTCGCAGCACATGACGCCGATCACGCTCGGGTCCTGGCGCGGCTCGTACTTCCAGATGACGCGGCCCTGGTCGTTCAAGTCGAGCGCGTAGACGGTGTTGGGAAACGGCGTGTGGACGAACATCACGTCGCCGACGACGAGCGGCCCGCCCTCGTGGCCGCGCAAGACGCCGGTCGAGAACGTCCAGGCGACCTGGAGGTCCTCGACGTTATCGGCGGTGATCTGGTCCAGTTCGCTGTAGCGCGTGCCGGCGTAGTCGCCGAGCTGCATGACCCAGTTGGCCGGGTCGGACTGCAACTCTTCGAGGCTGCCCTCGGGCAACTGGACCTCGGCGTTCTTCTGCTGGGCCTGCTGCTGCTGGCTTTCCGGCGCCTCGATCTCCGGCACGCCGGCGGCGGCGTCGCCTTTCTCGTCCACGCCCAGGGTTCCCTGGTCCTGCGCGAGCGCGCCCCCGGCGAACAGGGCAAAGGCGGAAACGCCCGCCAGCATCGTCATTCTCATGTTGAGTTTAGCCTCCCAGAACGCGGCCGGAAGAAAGCCCCGATCACCCGGCGTGATCGGGCGACTTTCTACTCGGCCGAGGATTTGGTCGAAAAGGCGGCAACCCTTGATCCTAAAGCCTCCCTGGCACCTGCGATCGGTCCGCCGTTCTTCCTCCGAGCAAAGTATAAACGAAAGTTCACATATCTAGGCAAGAGCGATTCCGTCGCGTATTTTCCTGACGGTGCGATGTTGTTCGAAAGACAGCCGACGCGACTGCGCCCGTGCTGCGTTGCAGCAGAAGACGGCTATGATTACTGCAACGCAATAAATTACACGGGTTCAACCTTCGAGAAAGGGCCTTCACCGTGGCCGTGCTTATCTCGCGTCGCAGCATCATCGGCGGCGTTGCCTGCCTGCCGCTCGCGGCGGCGGCCCCCGCTCAAGCGCCCCTACCCGTGCGGCAGATTGCCCCACGAATTTATGTCCATCAGGGTGCCGTCGCCGAGGTCGCCCCCTCGAACCGCGGCCTGATCGCCAATCTCGGCTTCGTCGTCGGCAGCGAGGCCGTCGCCGTCGTCGACACGGGCGCGAGCGCCTACAACGGCCGGGTCCTGCGCGCGGCGATCCGGCGGGTGACCGACCTGCCGGTGCGCTACGTCGTCAACACCCACGTCCACCCCGACCACGTCTTCGGCAACGCGGCCTTCCAGGATGACGACCCGGTCTTCGTCGGCCACGCCAAGCTGCCGCGGGCGATGGCCGAGCGCGGCCCCTTCTACCTCGAACGGCTGCAAGCGACGCTCGGGCCCCTGGCCGGGGGAACGACGCTCGTGCCGCCGACGATGACGGTCGAGGACACGGCCCTGATCGACCTCGGCAACCGCACGCTGCGGCTCGAAGCGCACAGGCCCGCCCACACCGACAACGACCTCAGCGTCCACGACCTTGCGAGCGGCACGCTGTTCGCGGGCGACCTCCTCTTCATGCAACACACGCCCGTGCTCGACGGGGGCCTGCTCGGCTGGCTCGACGTCATCGAGGGTCTCCGCCGCGAGGCCGCCGCCCGCGTCGTCCCCGGCCACGGCCCGGCGCAAGCCCCCTGGCCCGACGCCCTGGCACCGCAGACGCGCTACCTGGAACGCCTGCGCGACGGCGTGCGCGCCGCGATCGCCGACGGCCTGAGCCTGCAAGCGACGGTGGACCGCCTCGGCCGGGACGGCGCCGACGGCTGGCAATTGTACGCCACCTTCCACCCCCGCAACGTCACCGCGGCTTATGCCGAACTCGAATGGGAGTAGCGGCGGGGGCGCGGCGTCCTACATAGTCAAGGATGCACAGGGAGACAAAACGATGTTGCACCACCGCCGCGCTTGGCTGGCCTCCACCCTCGTCCTCGCGGCGCTGACGGCGCCGGCGCTCGCCGACGACGCGGCCTGGAACGACATCAAGGCGAACCTGTTCGAGGGGCGCGAGATCGAGGACGGGAGCGCCCTGATCGGCCTCGAAGCGCCGACCCGCGCCAACGATGCCGCGATCGTGCCGATCGCCGTCGAGGCCAAGACGCCCCAGACGCCCGACGGCTACATCAAGACCCTCTACCTCGTCATCGACGAGAACCCGGCCCCGCTCGCCGCCACCATCCACCTGACGCCCGAGTCCGGCCTCGCCTCGATCGAGACCCGCCTGCGCGTCAACGAGTACAGCGACGTGCGCGCGATCGCCGAAACCTCGAACGGCGACCTCTACATGACCAGCGCCTTCGTCAAGGCCGCCGGCGGCTGCTCCGCCCCGGCCTTGAAGGACCACGACAAGGCGATGGCGCAGTTGGGCAAGATGAAGCTGCGCACCCTCGGCGAGGCGCACGCCGGGCGGCCGATGCAGGCCCAGGTCATGGTCAGCCACCCGAACTACTCGGGCATGCAGATCGACCAGCTCACCCGCCACTGGGTTCCCGCCCACTTCGTCCACACGATCGAGGTCCGCTACGAGGGCGAACCCGTCCTCACCGCCGAGACCGACATCTCGATCAGCGAGAACCCCAACTTCCGCTTCTACTTCACCCCCAAAGGTCCCGGCGACCTCAGCGTCACCGTCGAGGACACCGAGGGCGGCAAGTTCGAGGACGCGATCGAGGTGAACCCGGGGGCGGGGGCGTGAGAACGCTGCGCGTGCGCTGACGCGCGGTCTTTTTTCCTTCTTTATTGCTACTTTGGTTTGGGGCTGGCTTCGGCGTTGCGGCCAACGTTCAACGCTTGGAAGCGCCTGCACGAACAACGCCCGCGGCCACCCTGGATCCCGCATCAAGTGCGGGATGACAAGGTGTGGGTATGGACGCTTAAACCTCTTCTTTGTCATCCCCGACTTGATCGGGGATCCAGGGTGGCCGGGCGTTGGCCTTTCCTTATGAATAATCATGGTTTTTCATTAATTATTGCCTGCACATTAGACCATGAAACAAAATTCAGCGAGTTATCATTGTCAAGGTATAATATTCCTTTATCAAGTATGAATATAATTGAAACATTTCTTATAATCGTACTATTATTTGATCCTAAATCAATATTGGTATTATAAGCTTCCTTTTTTGTTACACTCTTAACATATTCTTCAGCAAAGATCGCATTGCATATAACACTAAATATGACGATAACACAGAATTGTATAATTACATTATGCTCATGAAGCGTAAATTTTCCTGCATTTGTTATTAATTTCAATAGATAGGCGCAGGACAATAACAGGATTGGCACAACAATAGCAAAAATTATAAATTTGATAGTATCATGCTTTATAAGCCAAATTATGAAAATGAGAAATACAACATAAACTAGCAAACTAAATAATACATTTACTTTGTTTTTAGAATATTTTCGTTTTTGGTTTTGATCTCCGTATATTTCATTGGTTATCCATCTGATAGCTATGAGTAGTGCAACAGGAGCCACTAGCATAATTACCAAATTCACGTTTAAATAGAAGAACACGAATGGCCCTCTAGAAATATAATCATTTATAGTGAATAGGTTTGAAATATAAATATCGGATGCGATTTCATTGTTTGCATATAGTGCAATGCTTACGAAGCGTACGAATAGCACAGGATATACAATAAAAATTGATGAAATTACCGTAAGAACAGCTATTATGTTTTCGATTTTCACGCAATTAGTTCATTACTATTAATATCATTTGTCAGTTCCAATTACTAGAAACACCGCACCTCCGCCTCCATCTGCGCCCGTCTCAAGTCCGCCACCGTCTCCTTTGCCCAGGGCGTGTCGCGGAACAGGCTCATCTTCTCGCCGCCGCCGCGGACTTGGCGCATGCTCAAGATCGTGCCCGCCTGCTGGTAGCGGGTGTAGGGCAGGATCGAGCGCACCACGTCGATGCTGCACGAGCAGCGCTCCAGCGCGTCCTGCGTCTGGCCGTTGACCGCCATGCAGCCGAAGACGTAGTCGGCGATCGCGTCGGTCGGGTAGGCGTCGCCAGGTGCTGCCTTGGGCGTCGCGGCCGATGCCAGGAGCAGGAGGACGGCGGCGGAGACAGCCCTCACGACCCGCTCCCCGTGTAGGTCAGCACCTCTTCGAGCAAGGGCTTGTCATCCTCGTTCTCGCCGGGCGTCAGGGAAGCGAAGCGCACGAGCCCGCCCGGCACCTCGGGTGCCACGACGATCTCGTAGCGGCGCTCGGCGAACGGCCCCATCTCGACCGCCCGCGGGCCGTCGGCGAAGGGTTGCAGCGTCACCCGCGTCGCTTTGATGCTTTGGCCGTCGACCTCGATCGTGACCGGCTCGGCCGTGGCGGGGCCTCGAAACGCCGCGCGGACGCGGTTGCGGTAGTAGGTCGTGCCGCCGCCGGTGATGAAGCTGAGCGCGTCGACGTCGCGCTTGAAGAGGACGGCGATCAACGGGTTGCCGCTGCTGCCGACGGCGGGGCCGGGAAAGCGGCGCCGGTTCTCGCCGCTGAACAGGTCGAGCCAGACGTCCATCGTGCCGTCGGCGCGCTTGTCCTTCACCTCGATCGATACCTTGTCCGAGGCCGGCTCCTTCACCAGCTTGCCCGCGACCGCGAAGGTGTAGCGCAAGGTGGACGGCGCCTCGACCGCCTCGAAGTGCGGTGTGGCGAAGACCGCCTTCGTCGCCGCCTCGTTGGCAGCGGCCGCGCCGGCCACCCCGGCGTTGAGCGCGACCGCGAGTGCCGCCGCGTATACCCATCGTCGCATCATTCGATCTGTCCCGCGATTGCCCGCGCCAGCGCGAACGCCCGTTGCTCCAGGACGACCGGCTGCTCGCACAAATAACTCAAGGTCGCCTCGCGCTCGTCGTAGAGCCGAAGCCCCCACGCCCGTCGCTCGCCGAGATCGGCATCCGCCTTGGCGTCGTCCTGGCGCAGCTTCGCGCCGACGGCCGCGATCTCGTCGCCCAACGCCCGCTGCCGCCGGCTGAAGCGCTTGATCCCGGCGATGATCTGGTCCCGCTCGGCGTTGACGGCGTCGAGCGTGCTGCCGAACAGGGCGGCGAGCGTCTCCGCCCGCGCCCCGGGCGCCAGCTTGGCGGCGAAGGCCTCGATCCGCCCCTCCGCCTCGTCCAGCGGCACGCGCCGCTGCGCGATCGCCTCGCCGAGGCGGACGGCGTCCTCGTCGCCGCCCGCCGCCCCGACCGGCGGCCCCGCCCACATCATCCCGGCCGATAGCTCCGGCACCAGCCGCTGGACGCACGGCCAGTCGGGGTCGGCGGACGCCGGCTGCGCCCCGGCCGCGCCGGTGCCGAGGCCGACGAGGAGCGCGGCGGCGAGCGCGCCCGTGATGCGGCTGGGCAAAATCTTCGGCCTCCCCCCACGCTTCAAGGCTTCGACGACCCAGAACTCGTTCGGCCGCAATCTGGCCCCGCCGCCCCCGCCTGACAAGCGGGCGTCGCCTGCCCTTGCGTTGCAATCGTCCCCTTTCTAGGCTCGCCGCGCGCACAAACGGGGAGGAGGCCGGAGCATCGATGTCTAGGCGCTATATCCTGGTATTGCTGCCGGCGCTCGCCGTCCTGCCCAGCGGTGCGGCGGCGGCAAAGACGCCCGAAACCGTCGCGGTCTTCGACTTCAGCCTGATCGACACGGGCCTACAGGCCGAACTCGCCGGGCTCGACCCGGCCGACCTCGAACGGCTGGCCAAGATCACCGCCTACGTGCGCGAGGAGGTCGGCGGGGCCGACGCCTACGACGCGATCGATCCGGGGCCGACGAAACGCGACGCTTACGCCTGCAACGGCTGCGAACTGGCCGCCGCCAAGGCGCACGGCGCCGATTTGGCGCTCGTCGGCTGGGTGCAAAAGGTGAGCAACCTCATCCTCAACCTGAACGTCGAACTGCGCGACGTCGCGAGCGGCCGCACCATCACCGGCGGCAGCGTCGACTTGCGCGGCAACACCGACGACAGTTGGTATCGCGGTGCGAGAGCGGCGCTGCGCAACACGGGCCTCGTCGCCGACGCGAAGATCGTCCGGTGACGCTCAACCAGCTCAAGATCTTCTGGGCCGTCGTCCACAGCCCGTCGCTGACCCAGGCGGCCAAGCAGCTCGGCATGTCGCAGCCCTCGCTCTCGCAGCACCTGGCGAAGCTGGAGGCGTCGCTCGGCCGGCGGCTGTTCGACCGGGTCAACAACGGCCTCACGCTGAGCGACGCCGGCCGCTACCTCCTGCGCAAGGCCGAGGCCATCCTGGCCGAGACGGACGAGATCGAGACCGCCTTCGCCGCGTTTGGCGAGGGGCGCCGGGCGCGGGTCGCCGTCGGTGCCCTCAGCTCGCTCGCCCGGTGTCTCCTGCCCGAGGCGCAGGCCCGGCTGGCAGACGACCACCCCGACCTCGAACTCGACGTCCACGAACTGAGCCCGGGCGACGCGATCGACCAACTCTACGGCCGCACGATCCAGGTAGCCCTCCTCTCCGCCGCCTCGATCGCCGCCAACCGCACCGGCTTCACCCCCCTGCCCCTCGGCCGCGACGCCTACGTGCTCGCCACGCCCCCCGCGCTCGCGCTCGACGGGGTCGAGGACTTGAACGACCTCGACGCCGAGGCGCGCGCGACCCTCGATCGCACGATCCAGTTCAATTTCGGCAACCAGCACAACAACCGCATCGAGGCGTTCTTTCGCCGGATCCTGCCGCGCCACCGCGTCGTCGCCACCTGCAGGGCCTACGAGACCGCGCTGGCGCTCGTCGAGCGCGGCGGCGGCGTCGCCATCGTGCCGCAACTGGCGGCCGAACTGCACGGCCGGCCCCTGTTCGACGTCCGCCTGCACGCGACGCCGCTGCCGGCCCGCACCATCACCGCCCTCGTCCCGAGCCAGAACCGCCACCTGCCCCCGATCGCCGCCGTCCTCGACGCCCTCGAAGCGGCCGGCAAGGCTCTGCGCCCGCTCCCGGTGGCGCCCGTGCCGGGCTTCATCACGGCGGCGCTGGCGGTATGAGAACGCTTCGCGTGCGCTGCCGCGCGGGCTTTTCTTCTTTCTTTTTATAACTTTGGCCGGGGCTGGCTTCAGCGTTGATGCCAAGTCCGAGGACAAGTTGCAAAAACAAAAGAAAAAAAGACCGCGCGTCAGCGCACGCAAAGCGTTCCACGATGCCCATAAGCCCACGCCTATGGCAGCCAAAACTCGATCAACCCTCTCCGGTCTTCCAAGTCTCGTTCCAGCCGCAACATAAGTCGCGGTCGATCAAGCAAGGAACGCTGAACATGGCTACTTGGCAGGCCCCCGTCATCACGACCGAGAGCGTGAGCATGGAAGTCACCATGTACTTCTCGGCCGAGGACTGAGCATCGTTCGCGCCGGCGGCTGAGCATCCATGCGCGTCATCGTGCTCGGTGCCGCCGCCGGCGGCGGGTTTCCGCAGTGGAACGCCGACAGCGACGCCTGCCGCCGCGCCCGCGCCGGCGACCCGGCCGCGAGGCCGCGTACCCAGGCGTCGGCCGCGTTCAGCGCCGACGGGGAGCGCTGGCTCGTCGTCAACGCCGCCCCGGACCTTCGCGCCCAGATCGAGGCGACGCCGGCTTTGTGGCCGCGAGACGGCCTGCGCTCCAGCCCGATCGGTGCGGTGGTGCTGACCAACGCCGACGTCGACGCCATCGCCGGCCTTCTGCACCTGCGCGAGGGCACGCCGTTCGCGCTCTACGCCCACGGGCGGGTGCTGGCGACCTTGGACGCCAACCCGATCTTCGAGGTCGTCAACCGCAGCGTCGTTCCGCGCCGTGCGCTCGACGTCGACGCGGCGTTCGCCCCGGCCGACGCCGGCGGCGATCCGCTCGGGCTTGAGGTCACGCCCTTCCTCGCCCCCGGCAAGGTGCCGCTCTACCTGGAGGGCGGTGCGACGCCCGAGACGGCGGCGCGCGGGGGCGATACGCTCGGCCTCGACATTCAAGCCGGGGGGCGCCGCGTCGTCTGGCTCGCCAACTGCGCCGTCGTCGACGACGAGGTGCGTACCAGGGTCGAAGGCGCCGACCTCCTTTGCATGGACGGCACCCTTTGGCAGGACGACGAGATGATCCGGGCGGGCGTCGGCCACAAGACCGGGCGGCGCATGGGCCACGTCAGCATGGACGGCGACGACGGCGCCATCGCCCGCCTCGCCGACGTCGCGATCGGCCGCAGGGTCTTCGTCCACGTCAACAACACCAACCCGGCCCTCCTCGCCGACAGCCTTGAGCGTGTCGCGCTCGAAAGGCACGGCTGGGAGGTGGCCGAGGACGGCCAGGAAATCGCGCTTTGATCGACATCACCGACCTGCGAGACGCCGACGCGCTGGAAGCCGCGCTGCGCCAGATCGGCGCCGAGCGCTACCACAATTTGCACCCCTTCCACCGCCTTCTGCACGGCGGGCGCCTCAGTCGGGGTCAGGTCCAGGCCTGGGCGCTCAACCGCTACATCTACCAGAGCCGCATCCCAATGAAGGACGCGGCCTTGATGTCGCGCCTCGACGATCCCGACTTGCGCCGGCAGTGGCTGGTACGCGTCCAAGACCACGACGGTACGAAGCCCGGCGAGGGCGGCATCGCCCGCTGGCTGAAGCTGTGCCAGGGTCTCGGCCTCGATCCCGATTACGTCAAGGGCGAGCGGGGCGCCCTCCCCGCGACGCGCTTCGCGGTCGAGGCCTACGTGCGCTTCGTGCGCGACAAGAGCCTGTTGGAGGCGATCGGCTCCTCGCTGACCGAACTGTTCGCGCCCGGCATCCACCAGGAGCGCATCCCCGGCATGTTGGCCGGCTACGGCTTCGTTTCCGAGGAGATGATGGGCTACTTTCGCCACCGCATGGACCAGGCCCCGCGCGACGCCGGCTGGGCGCTGGCCTACGTTCGCGAGCACGCGAGCGACCCCGAGCGCCGCCGCCTCGTCTGCGAGGCGCTTCTGTTCAAGTGCGACGTGCTCTGGGCGCAGTTGGACGCCCTGCATAACGCCTACGTCGCGGGCGCCGGCGTCCCGCCCGGCCGCTTCGTTCCCGATGATGCCGCCGACGCGCACGGCGTGAAGGGGGCCGCCTGATGGACGACCTCGCCCCGTCGAGTCGCGTCACGCTGCAACCGTTCTGCCGCCTGCACGAGGACCGCGTGCGCGGCCGCACCGTGCTCCTCGCCCCTGAGCGCGTCCTCTACCCCTGCCCGACCTCGATCACCGTCCTCAACCGCCTGGACGGGCGGTCGCTCGACGCCGTGGCGGACGGCCTCGCCGCCGAGTTCACGGCGCCCAAGGAGGTGATCCTCAAGGACGTGCTCGGCGTCCTCAAGGGCCTCGCCGACCAGGGCTTCTTGCGAGAAACGCCATGACCGCCCCGCCCCCCATCGGCCTCCTGGCCGAGATCACGCATCGCTGCCCGTTGCGCTGCCCCTACTGCTCGAACCCGATCGAGTTGACCAAGGCCGAGCGCGAACTCGACACGGCCGCCTGGAAGCGCGTCCTGCACGAGGCGGCGGCGTTGGGCGTCCTGCAACTCCACCTCTCCGGCGGCGAGCCGACGCTGCGCCCCGACCTCGAAGACCTCGTCGGGGCGGCGCGGGGTGCCGGGCTCTACGTCAACCTGATCACGGCCGGCGTGCTGCTCGACGCGGACCGCGTGCGGCGCTTGCAGGACGCCGGCCTCGACCACGTCCAGCTCAGCCTGCAGGACGCCGAGGCCGCCGGGGCCGAGCGCATCGGCGGGATGCGGGGCGGCCACGCCAAGAAGCTCGACGCCGCGCGGGCGATTCGGGACGCCGGCCTGCCGATCACGATCAACGCCGTCGTCCACCGGCAGAACCTGGACCGGATCGAGGCGACGATCGCGCTCGCCGAAGAACTCGGCGCGCACCGGCTGGAGGTGGCGCACACCCAGTACTACGGCTGGGCGCTCGTCAACCGCGCCGCCCTGATGCCGAGGCGATCCCAGGTGGCGCACGCCAAGGCCGTCGTCGACGCCGCCCGCGCCCGGCTGAAAGGCCGGCTCGTCATCGACTACGTGGCACCCGACTACTACGCCACGTACCCCAAGCCCTGCATGGGCGGCTGGGGCAAGGCCGTGCTGACGATCGGCCCCGACGGCAAGGTCATGCCCTGCCACGCGGCGCACACCATCCAAGGGCTCGCCTTCGACAACGTCCAAGACCACCCGCTCGCGTGGATCTGGCAAGAGAGCCCCGCCTTCAACGCCTTTCGCGGCACCGATTGGATGCGAGAGCCCTGCCGCTCGTGCCCGCGCAAGGAGACCGACTTCGGCGGCTGCCGCTGTCAGGCGATGGCGCTCGCCGGCGACGCCCGTGCCACCGACCCCGCCTGCTCCCTCTCGCCGCTCCACGCCGACCTCCTGGCGCTGGCCGAGACCGACGCCGCCGGCGCCGCCGGCTTCACCTACCGCCGCTACCTCGCCGAGCCCAAGCACCCGACGGCGCCGCGCCCGTTGCGCGACCCGGTCGGGGCGTGAGGGCGGGTGGGGTGATCGAGACCGCGCTCGCCCGGTGACGAACATCGAAGGCGTGCGACGACGGCGCCCATGAAATGCTCCGCATTTCATCCCTGGATCCCCGATCGAGTCGGGGATGACAAGGTGGCCGGACTCTGGCCTTCCCGCTAGGCTGCTGTGAATCCGACGCTGGATGCGTTTTACGGATAATCATAAAAGCTACTTTCAGTCGAGATTTTGCCCTTCGCTGACACGAATTACACTTCGATTTGTATTTAGCCTCCTATTCTAGCCTCTTTGCAGCATTCAGAGAGAAGAACAATATATACCTAATAAATTAACTGTCCCTACTTTTCATTCTAGCCCCTCGACAACATTTATGCCTCTACGTATTTCATTGTTTTGTTGTGCTTCAACATTATCCAAAAATTCATGAAACGCTGGCCATGTTTTTGGCGAGAACACTTGAAATGGATACCGCTCATTAATTGTCATTTCTGGCTCTTTAAGCCATAAACTCATTTCGCTATCGATAAAGACTGCGTCACAGTATGGCGCGAAGATTGAAATTGCATCAATATCATTGTATAATCCGGATAGCTTTTTCTTTGCTTTCTCTTCATTTGTGTAGCTGCCCGCACGAACTTTTTTCCGCAGAATTGCAAACAACTGACACTTAATATCTAAAAATGGTGTTTGGCGGAAGTACTCCGAGCTAAAGTATTTTTCAACCTGTTCAAAGCGTTCATTAACATCTGTTGAGCGATCCATGCAAGACAACAAACTCTGGACGAAATCACCTTCTGCAGGACCATTTTTCCATCCTTGTATATCTCCAGATAACATTTGCTGAGTTGCAACAAAAAATAAATGTAACAATAATTCGGCATAATGATTTGCTTCTTGGAGGCAATCTGAGCAAAAATTACTTTTCTCCTTGCGCCATTCGTCAAAAAAACTGACAAGTCGGGCTACGTCTTGTAGCTTTCTGTCACGCATATTGTCGTAATCATCGATTGCTGTATTTATATAGACACTCAAGTAGTCATCCCATTTATTCACATCAGATTCGAAAGCATCTGAGCGATATATACAAGATATTTTTGTACTATTCAGATAAGACAAAAATGAACGCTGAAGCTGCATTATCTTTATGCTGATTGCATCGTGAAACTGGTGCCCACGGGCAGTTCTCCTTATAAACTTCCATAGGGCTTTCTGATCGGGGTGGCGCCACAGATGTGTTTCCAGCTCGTGTGTTGACGACCGAGGGCATACTAAGAGTTGGCGGCGAGCGAGATCATTAATTCGTTCTGCGGCTCGAACAAATTCGGGTATTTTGCGACGAAATGCGTGCGAAAGAAAGAATTGATCTAAATAGATGACAGTTTTTTGCAATTTCGGAAGCTGAAAATGAATACGATGACCACACGCGTTGCACCCGCGCAGCAAAACATCATTACTGATATGAACGTTTCCATATTCACCTGTAGTTTCGCAACGAGGACAAGGAAACGTTAAAACCCGTGTAATCAGCATTATGAGTTTTGGTCCCTTCAAATTAGAGCAACCTTCTCTACCCACACCCCTCCCCAGCATCCCCGAACATCGCGTGGCACACCCGGTCGCCCGCCTCGATCCCGTGCACCGCCGACGCCCCGCCGTTGAGTTCCAGCACCGCCCGGACCGGCGCGTCGGGGCCGATCGCGGTCAGGTCGTGCGGCACGGTGTTGGCGGCGATCTCGACCACCTTGCCCGCATCGTCGATGAACAGCATGTCGAGCGGGATCAGCGTGTTCTTCATCCACATCGAGACGCGGCGCGGGCGCTCGAAGTCGAACAACATGCCGGCGTCGGCGGCGAGCGTCTCGCGGTACATCAAGCCCCGCGCGCGCTCGGCGCCGGTGTCGGCCACCTCGACCTCGAACACGCGCGGGCCGGCGTCGGTCAATATCGTCAAGGGTTCGCGCACGTCCCCCTCCTGTGCGGCGGCGGGGGCGATGAACGCGCACGCGAGGGCGAACGCGATGGCGGCGAGGTTGTGGCGCCGGGCGCGAGCGGCTAGTGAGGGAGAGGCCCCACACCGAAGGGTCCGGGAGACGCCCCCATGATCGACCTCGACCGGCACATCCGGCGCGTTGCCGATTTTCCCAAGCCCGGCATCCTGTTCTACGACGTCTCGCCGCTCCTGGCCGACGCGGACCTCTGGCGGGCGACGGTCGAGCAGATGGCCGAGCGCGTCTCGGCCTTCAAGCCCGACCGGCTGGCGGCGATCGAGTCGCGCGGCTTTCTCTTCGCCGCCCCCCTGGCGCTGCGCCTGGGCCTCGGCTTTGCCATGATCCGCAAAGTCGGCAAGCTGCCCGGCGCCGTGGTCGGCCACGCCTACGACCTCGAATACGGCTCGGACACGCTCCAGGTCGGCGAGGACGCGATCGCACCCGGCGAGCGCGTCGTCCTGATCGACGACCTGATCGCGACCGGCGGCACGGCCGAGGCCTCGGTCACCTTGTTGCGCAAGGTCGGCGCCGATCCGGTCGCGGCCGTGGTCCTGATCGAACTCGCCGCACTCGGCGGGATGGCGCGGCTCGGCATCCCGGGCGAGAGCGTCCTGCGCTACGGCGGCTGAGGGGGCGGCTGAGACGGTGGCCGGGGCAATGTCGCTCACGGGATGAACTGCTCCTTCAAGATGCGCTCTTCGAGGTTGTGGTCGGCGTCGAACAGGAGCGTGAAGCTGACCGAGCGGTCCTCCTCCACCTCGACGCGGACCACGTCGCGGACCTCGGTGTGGTCGGCGACGGCACTCACCGGCCGTTTCTTGGGCTGGCGCACATCGATCGTGAAGCGGCTGGCGTGCGGCAGGAGGGCGCCCCGCCAGCGGCGCGGGCGAAAGGCGCTGATCGGCGTGAGCGCCAGGATGCCCGCGCCCAAGGGGATGATCGGGCCGTGCGCCGAGAGGTTGTAGGCGGTCGAGCCGGCCGGCGTCGCGATCAACACCCCGTCGCAGGCCAATTCCGGCATCCGGCAGACCCCGTCGATCGCGATGCTCAAAGAGGCCGCTTGGCGCGTCTGGCGGAAGATCGAGACCTCGTTGATCGCGAGCGCGTGGCTGACGTCGCCGTTGCCGCGCGTGGCGCGCATTCTGAGCGGGTGGAGGTGGACCGTCTGCGCCGCCTCGATGCGCTCGATCACGCCGTCGGGGCGATAGTCGTTGAGAAGAAAGCCGATCGTCCCCAAGTTCATGCCGTAGATGGGACGCCCGCCCTTGAGATAGGCGTGCAGCGTCTCCAGCATGAAGCCGTCGCCGCCCAAGGGCACGATGGCGTCGGCGTCCTCGGGCGGCACCGCGCCGTAGCGGCGGGCCAGCGCCACGCGCGCCTCGTGCGCCTCGACCGTGTCGGCGGCGAGAAAGGCGAGCTTCATGCGTCGATCCAGTTCCGGGTGCTGGGCTTGGCGATCGTCCGTCGGTCGGCTAGGCTAGGCGACGGTGGCAGTTTGGCGAAGTCGTGGGAGGAAGGGAAGGCATGTTGATCGATCCGTTCGGGCGGGAAATCTCTTACGTGCGGATCTCCGTGACCGACCGCTGCGACCTGCGCTGCGTCTACTGCATGGCCGAGAACATGACCTTCTTGCCGAAGAAGGACCTGCTGACGCTGGAGGAACTGCACCGCCTGTCCTCGACGCTCACGGCCATGGGCGTGCGCAAGATCCGCCTCACCGGCGGCGAGCCCCTGGTGCGGCGCAACATCATGTGGCTGATCGAGCAGTTGGGCGCCGACGTCGCCGCCGGCCGGCTCGACGAGGTGACGGTGACGACGAACGGCACCCAACTCACCCGCCTGGCCAAACCCCTGGCCGAGGCCGGCGTCAAGCGCATCAACGTCTCGCTCGACACGCTGGACCGCGACAAGTTCGCCGCCATCACCCGCTGGGGCAAGCTCGACCCGGTCCTGGACGGCATCGCCGCCGCGCGGGAGGCGGGCTTGCACGTCAAGCTGAACGCGGTCGCCTTGAAGGGCGTCAACGAGGACGAGATCGAGCCCATGCTGGCCTGGTGCGGCGCCGAGGGCTTCGATCTGACCTTGATCGAGACCATGCCGCTCGGCGACATCGACGGCGACCGCACCGACCAGTACCTGCCGCTCTCGACCGTGCGGGCACGCCTCGCCAAGAACTGGACGCTCACCGACCTGCCCGACAGCACCGGCGGCCCCGCCCGCTACGTCCGGGTCGAGGAGACCGGCGGACGCTTGGGCTTCATCACGCCGATGACGCACAACTTTTGCGAATCGTGCAACCGCGTGCGCGTCACCTGCACCGGCACGATGTACATGTGCCTGGGCCAGGAAGACGCAATCGACCTGCGCGGCCCCTTGCGCGCCTCCGAGGGCAACGCGCCCCTGGAGACCGCGATCCGGGACGGCATCGCCAAGAAGCCCAAGGGCCACGACTTCATCATCGACCGCCGCCGCAAGAAACCGGCCGTCAAGCGGCACATGAGCGTGACGGGGGGTTGAACGCTTCGCGTCGGCTGCGCCGGGCTTTCCTTTTTCTCTTTTTTGCTACTTATCCCCGGACTTGGCCCCAATGCTCAGGCTAGCCCCGGCCAAAGTTGCAAAAACAAAAGAAAAAAGGCCGCGCGCCTAGCGCACGCGCAGCGTTCTCCTACTCGGCGAACTCGATCTCGACCCGGCGGTTTTGCGGTTCGCGCACGCCGTCGCCGGTTGCAATTCGCGGCTGGGTCTCGCCGTACCACATGATGTCGAGCGCGTCCTGACCGACGCCCTTGTCCTCCAGGGCGGCCGCGACGGTGCGGGCGCGGCGCTCGGAGAGCGCGAGGTTGTAGGCGTCGGGGCCGGAAGTGTCGGCGTGGCCGGCGAGCACGATCTTGCTCGCCTCGCCGTCGCGGAAGTCTTGCGCCACGTCGTCGAGCACGGCGTTGGCGACGGGGGTGATGACCGACTGGTCGAAGGCGAAGAAGACGATGTAGACGTTGTCGAGGTTGGTGGTGAGCGCGTCTTCCGCCGCCGCGATCGAGCGCTCGAACAGGGCCTTGCACGAGGCGGCACCCTCCTGGTCGCCGTCGTCGGTCTCCTCCATCCAGCAATCGTAGGCGACTTGTGCTTGCGAGGCTTCGAGCGGCGCCTTGCGCCGCGCCGTGGCGTCGAGGGCCGAGGTCAGGCGCGCCCGCGCGGCGGCGAACTCCTCGCCCTCGGCCTCGAAGGCGTAGAGGCCCGGCATGTCGGGCTGGACGTTGAGGCCGCGGGCCGAATCGACCGCCTTGCGCACGAAGTGGTCCTTCGAGCCGTCGCCGCCTGCGTCGGCCCGGTCGACGAGGTCGAGGTAGCCCGCGCGCAGGCCCCGGACGAAGGCCGGTCCCTGCGGCGCCATCTCGCGTACGGCGTCCAGATCCCACTTGTAGAGGTCGAAATCGTCGAGCGGTGCTGGGTCGATGGTGCCGCAGGCGGTGAGCAGGAGCCCGAGCGCCGCGACGGCGGGCAGGTTGGCACGTCGTATCATGATGCTCGTCCCTTCGACCCCGGGCGGCCGCGCCCCGGTCGGGGGTCGGGCTCTTATGAAGAATTGACCCCGATAAAGGACGAATCGGTCGATCCGATCAAGCGGCAATCCCGCTGCCCGCGATTTCACCCGAACTTGTGTTGCCCGGTTCCAACGACGTCGAGGTGGAAAATCCGCCTCACGCCCCCGTCTCGGCCAAGGGCGGCAGCGCCTCCGGGCGGTGTTCGCCGAGGTAGCGGCACGACTGCTGCAAGGCCGTCTCCAGGCCCTCCAGCAGCGCGTTCGAGGGTGCGGCGTGCTCCGCCTGCTCGGCCAAGGCCGCCACCGCGCCCGCCCCCACCCCGCGGCTGGAGCCCTTGAGCGCGTGCGCGGCGCGCCCCCAGGCGGCCGGCGCGTCGAGGCTGTGGCGCAGATCGCGCAGGTAGCCCTCGGCCGTGGTGAGGTAGAGGGCCAGCAACTCGCGTTCGAGTTGGGTGTCGCCGTCGCTGACGTCGGACAGGTAGGCGAGATCGACGGGTGTCGACATGGGGTCTCCGGGCTTGGGGGGGGCATTGCCGGCCGGGGCGAGGCGGATCAGGCCCCAGATCGCGCTCAACAGGCGCGACACCGAGATCGGCTTTTGGATGTAGGCCTGCGCCCCCGCCCGCCGGCAGTCGCGGCGCGCGGCCTCCCGGTCGCGGGCGTCGCCGAACACGATGACCGGCAGGTGGCGCGCGGCCCCGCGCCGGCGGCGCAGGTCTTGGACGAAGTCGATCCCGCCGCGATCGGCGAGGTGCAGGGCGACGAGGACGACGTCGGCCCGCTCGTGCGCGAGCGCGGCGAACGCCTCGATCGCGTCGGCGACGCAGACGACGCCGTAGCCCAGACGGGTGAGGACGGCGCGCATCAGCCCGTCGCAAAGCGCGGCGTCGCCGACGATCAGGACGTCGCACAAGCCGGGATGTGCGCAGGACGATGGCGGCTGGTCGATCATTACGGCCCAAAAATGCTCGGTTTTGTGATAGTGAATGCCATTCGTGCGCTAAAACTGCAACGCTAATTTCGCTTATAAGTTTAGTTAGCCCCGCCGCGGTAGGCGGCGAGGCGGGCGGCCAGGCGGGCGTTGTCGAGGACCAGCCGCTCGTTGAGCAGCACGGTCCGCCCCCGGCTGTGCTCGGCCAAGTGCTTGAGCAGGAAGGGCGTGAGCGCGCTTCCCACGACCCCCGCCCGCTCGGCGGCGGCGAACGCGGCTTGCAGCAGGTCCTGGAAGACCGGGTTCGGCAGCGCGAGGTCCGCCGGCGGCGGGTTGGCGACGACGATCCCGGCGGGCCAGCCCAGCTCCTCTTGCGCTTGCAAGAGCCGCCGGCCGGCGGCGACGTCGGGCAGCGACGGCACGCCGAGCGCCGTCTCGCGGACGTAGAACCCCGGCAACCGGTCGGTCTTGAAGCCGACGACGAGCACGCCGCGCGTCTCCAGCGCCTCCATCGTGCGCGGCAGGTCGAGGATCGCCTTCGCCCCGGCGCAGACGACGGCGCAGGGCGTGGTCGCCAGCGCGTCGAGGTCGGCCGAGACGTCGAGGCTCCGCTCGCCGCCGGGATGGACGCCGCCGATGCCGCCGGTCGCCATGACCCGGATGCCGACCGTGGCGGCGAGGCGGATCGTGGCGGCGACCGTGGTCGCGGCCGAGAGGTTCAAGGCCGCCGCCAGCGCCAGTTCGCGCGTCGAGGCCTTGACGATGCCCTCGCCCTCGCCGAAGCGGCGGAGATCGGCCGTGGTGAGGCCGACGCGGGCGATCCCGTCGAGCACGCCGATCGTGGCGGGTACGGCACCCTCGGCCCGGATCGCTTCTTCGACCTCTGCGCCCAAGCGCACATTGCGGGGATAGGGCAAGCCGTGCGAGATCAAGGTGGTTTCCAGCGCGACGACGCGGGCGCGGCCGGCAAGCTCTTGTTGCACCTCGTCGGCGACGACGATCGTCATGCCTCGACCACCAGCGTCAACCCCTCGATGACGGAACGATTTTCATGCCCAACACCCCCCTCGATCCGCGCGCCGACGGCCCGCTCGACCACCACGCGGCGCTGATCTACACCATGGTCCTGGCCTCGGCCGCCGAGGGGCATTCCAGCAACGCCGAACTGGAGGTCATGTCCCGCATCGTGCATTACCTGCCGATCTTCCGCCAGTTCGACAAGGGCCGCATCGTCGGCCTCGGCCAGAGCTGCGGCGACCTCCTGCGCGAGGAGGACGGCCTCGACGTCGCGATCGAGATGATCCGGGCCTCCCTGCCGCCGCGCTTGTGCGAGACCGCCTACGCGCTCGCCTGCGACATCGTCGCCGCCGACGGCCGCGCCGACCAGCAGGAACTGCGCTTGCTGGAGATGCTGCGCTACGGGCTTGAGATCGACCGGCTGATCGCGGCCGGGATCGAGCGGGGTGCGCGCGCGCGTCACCAGACCGCTTGAGGGATCCCGTGCGCCCCGCCCTCGACCTCGCCCTGATCCCGCCAAAGCGCATGGCGCAAATCGACGCCGCCGCGATCGAGGCCGGGGTGCCGGGGAACGTCCTGATGGAGGCGGGCGGCCGCGCCGTCGTCCGGGCGATCACCGCCCGCTTCGCGCCCGAGCCCGTCCTCGTCCTCGCCGGCCCCGGCAACAACGGCGGCGACGGCTACGTCGTCGCCCGGCGCTTGGCCGCCGCCGGCTGGCCGGTGCGCCTCGCGGGCCTCGTCCCGGTCGAGCGCCTCAAGGGCGACGCCCGGGCGGCGGCGGAACGTTACGAGGGCCCGACCCTGCCGCTCGACACGGCCCTCAAGGCCGACGAGGCCCTCGTCGTCGACGCGCTGTTCGGCGCCGGCCTCGCCCGCCCGATCGAGGGAACGGCGAAGGCCGTGCTCGAACGCCTCGCCGGGCGCGGCGCGCGCTTCGTCGCGGTCGACGTGCCCTCGGGCGTCGACGGCGCCGACGGGGCCGTCCGCGGCTTCGCGGCGGCGGCGGCGCTCACCGTCACCTTCTGCCGCTTGAAGCCGGGCCACGTCCTCCTGCCCGGCCGCGGCTTGTGCGGTGAGACCGTCTTGGCCGACATCGGCATCCCCGACGCCGCCGTCGCCGCGCACGACGCCGACTGGCGCCACAACCGCCCGCCCCTGTGGCGCGAACACCTGGCCGAACCCGACGCGGCGGCGCACAAGTACAGCCGCGGCCACGCCCTCGTCGTCGGCGGGCCGGCGGCCACGACCGGGGCCGCCCGCATGGCGGCGGGGGCGGCCTTGCGCGCCGGGGCCGGCCTCGTCAGCGTCGCCTGCGACCCGGACGCGCTGGCGACCTACGCCGCCGGCCTGACGGCGGTGATGACCAAACCCATCGGCGACGACGCGGCCCTCCTCGACCTTTTGCAGGGCGCCAAGGTCCGCGCCTGCCTGATCGGGCCGGGCGCCGACCCCGACGCCGCCACGCGGGCGCGCGTGCTGGCCCTGCTCGGCGCCGGCGTGCCGCTCGTCCTCGACGGCGGCGCGCTCACCGCGTTCGCGGCCAAACCCGACGACCTCACCGCCGAGCTGCGGCCGGACTGCGTCCTCACCCCGCACGAGGGCGAGTATGCCCGCCTGTTCGCGCACGAGGGCTCGCGGCTGGAGCGCGCCCGCCTCGCGGCGGCGGCGGCGAACACCGTCGTCGTCCTCAAGGGCCCGGACACCTGCGTCGCGGCCCCGGACGGCCGGGTCGCCGTCAACGGCGACGCGCCGCCGTCGCTCGCCACCGCCGGCAGCGGCGACGTCCTGGCCGGGATCGTCACGGCCCTCCTGGCGCGCGGCCTGCCCGCCTTCGAGGCGGCGTCCGCCGCCGTCTGGCTCCACGCCGCCGCCGCCCGCGCACGCGGCCCCCACCTCGTCGCCTCCGACCTCGAGTCCGGCCTGCCGGCGGCGTTCAAGCGTGCTTTGGGCTGAGATCGGGTGGGTGTCGCGTAGCGAACGGGGGCCGTAATGCGACATATTGATGTGGCAGACGTTCTTTTAGGGTTATACTCGACGGAAATCTTCCCAGGTTCTCTCGTGCGATGGGGTGGCGAAGACGTTGGATGAGAAGCTGAACTACATCGTCAACTACATATCTGACCATCTCTACGTGCATCCCACCAAGAACGGTGTCCACGCTTTAATTGCGGCGGACAGTCGCGCCGATGGCAACAGAGAAATGCAAACCGAGATCGAAGTATCGCCGCACGTACGCCTCGTCGTCAAGATGTACCACGTCACTGAAAGCAACGACTGGAAGCGGCTGGAGATCAAGAGACTCAAGCTCAATAAGCAAGTCTGGCAACCCGATGGTGAAGTAATCTTAAACGAGTTCACAGGAGCAAAACTTGCCACCTTCCTGAAAGTGCTGTCATCCCTTGATCTGACAGAGCCTGAGAAGGCGAAGATCGACCTTGGCGAGGTGACGCTCAGCCAGCTCTCGACGCTGCTGAAGACCGACAAGGGCCGCGCCCTCGTGGACGGCTTATCCCATTCCCCCGGCCTAGAACATGACATCATCGCCATTGCGGCGAAGCAACGAGCCTTAAGACAATTCGAGGAACTGCTGAATAGGGAAAAAACCCCTGAACCCGAGTGGCAAAAATTCTTTCAAGCCAACCTGTGGGTGTTCGGCTACGGCCTCACATTCAAGTTCTTGACGCCCGTGGGCGAGAAGCTGGAGAGCATGACGACGGGGGCGACCTTCAACCGCGCGGGCAAGTGCGTAGATGGCCTATTGCAGACGCGGGCCGCCGTTAGCCAGTGCGTTCTGGTGGAGATCAAGCGGAGCGATACCAAGTTGCTCCAAGATCAAGCCTACCGGTCGGGAACCTGGGGTGTCTCGCCCGAGCTGTCGAACGCCGTGACCCAGGCGCAGAAGACCGCCTTCGAATTTAAACAAGATCATCAACCTCGGTTTACACCCAAGGATAAACATGGGAACGACGCCGGTGCTCCAATCTATGCCGTGGAGCCACGGACCTATCTTATAATCGGCCACCAGAGCGAGCTTCGTAGGAACAACGACAGGATCGCGTGCTTCGAGCTTTACCGTCGCAACGTCCGAACGCCCGAGATCATCACGTTCGACGAGCTTTACGAGCGCGCCAAGTGCATCGTCGAGCAGTTCGACCCACCGAAGGATCCAGGCGGCAGCCGCTAAGGTTATCGCCAAACTCCACCTGATGAAGCCAAAAGCATTGAAAGGGCAGGGGCACAGCATCGCCAGCAACGGTCACAGCCAAACCCTGCACATCTTGCCAAGCACTTGCGGGCGAAGCCGCCAAGCCCGGTCTGAGGCTCAACGGCCGCAGGCCAGAGGCGGCCGTCTCGCGTATCGTGGTCCGGTTCGTTGCGTGCTTGGCTATAGACCGACCCTCGTCACCCGACCTCGAACCGAGACCTTATCTCCCGCCCGCGGCGCTTGAAGGGCGGCGGGCGGCGGACGACACTTCGTCCTTGACCGCCCGACCCGCACTCTGCAAGCCGGGCCCAACCGCACGGGCAGATCATGGCCGAGACATTACCGCCTCAAGGGAGAACGATCCGCGATGCGGCAGCGAGAGGCGGGATTCCTGCGCCGCGCGGGGGCGCGTCGTCGCCCGCGCCGCGCGGGCGGGCGTCGTTGAGGGAGATCGGCCCCGACGGCGTGCGGCTCGTCGTCCGGCCGGGCGACGGTGCGGGCCCGCCGCGCGTGCTCGCCGCCGAGTGCGTCTTCGAGGGCGACAACGTGGCGCTGGCCGCCCTCGTCGGCCGGCGCTTCGATCGCGTCTGGCCCTTGTTCGCCCCGAGCGTGCCCTTGGCGCCGCTGTTGCCCGACCTCGACGCCGACGCGTCGTTCACCCGGCTCTGGTCGCTCGGGGTGGAGGGTGCGCTGCGCCTGGACGCGACCAATAAGGCGGGGCTCTGGCACCTGTGCCTCGTCCGGCTGCCGACGATCGAGACCCAGACCTATACGGACGCCTTCGAGCACCCCTTCGTCACGGCGATGGGCGAGGGCGACGACTTCGAGCCCTTCCCGTCCGATCGCGTGCGCTGGTGGGCGCACCGGCGCCGGCTGGCCGCGAACGAGACCTCCGAAACGGTCCTGCGCCAGAACGACCCGATCGCCTGGGTCTACGAGCGCGCCGAGCCGATCCCCGGCACCAACGCCATCATCGGCACGCGGGTGGCGCTCGATCGGATCGCCGTCGTCCTGCGCCCGCTATTAGCCTTTGCCGGCGGCGGCGGCGTCGTCTGTCTGCCGGACGGCACCGCGCTCGTCGATGCGGGCGCCGCGGGCTTGGCGCCCCGGCTCGGCAAGCCCGGCAAGGCGCGGCTGCGCGAACTGTTCGAGGACCTGCTCGACGACGCGCTGGCCGGGCACGAGGCCGTGCTGCCGACTGGGGAAGGCCCGCTCAAGGTCCTGGTCGAGCGCCTGCCGCTCGGCCTGATCGGCGTCAGGCCCATCAACGCACCGCCTGACGCGGCGTCGGGCGGGCGCGACGCGGTCTGGCCGCCGCCGCTCCTCGACGCGGTACAGGACGTGATGCTCGCCGTCGGCCCCGACGGCGCCGTGCGCTTTGCCGCCGGTGCGACGCGGGCGGTCCTGGGCCTCGCCCCCGCGGGTCTCGTCGGCCTCAGGCTCGACACGCTCGTCGCCGACGCCGACGACGAGAGCGCCGATCTCGTCTCGCGCTTGGCCGACGCGGCGGCGAGCGGGCTCGGGCTTCTCGTCCGGGGGCGCCGGGGGGGAACGACCCTGTTGGAGACGGCGGTCAAGGCGGCGTCCTTGGACGGGCTGGCGCTTCGCGTCCTCACCCTGCGCGACGTCACCGTGCGGCGCCAGACCGAGGAGGCGATGGCGGGCCTTCTCTACCGCGACACGCTGACCGACCTGCCCAACCGGCTGTTGTTCTACGACCGGCTGGAGCAGGCGCTGGAGCGGGCGCGGCGGCAGGACGGCCACGTTGCCGTCATGCTGATCGACCTCGACCGCTTCAAGGTCATCAACGACTCGCTCGGCATGCGCCGAGGCGACGAGGTCATCAAGCACGTCGCCGGGCGCCTCGCGCCGGCCTTGCGGCCGAGCGACACGCTCGGGCGCTTGAGCGGCGACGAGTTCATGGTGCTCCTGCCGGCCTTGGGCGGGCCGGACGCGGCGGCGAAGACGGCGCAGGACCTGGTCGAGGCGATGCAGCCGCCGCTGCGAACCGGCGGGCACGAACTCGCCGTCCAAGCCTCGATCGGGATCGCCTTGTTCCCGCACGACGGCGACGACCCCGACACGCTGGTCAAGAACGCCGCCGTGGCGCTCTCGCGGGTCAAGGAGCAGGGCCGCGGCCACTACCAGTTCTTCACCACCGACATGAACGCCGCCGCGTTCGAGCGGCTGATGCTGGAAACGCGGCTGCGCCGGGCCTTGGTCGAGGACGAGCTCGTCGTCCACTACCAACCGCAGGTGGCGGCCGAGGGGGCCCGGATCGTCGGCGTCGAGGCGCTGGTGCGCTGGCGCCACCCCGATCTCGGCATGATCCCGCCCGGCGAGTTCATCCCGCTCGCCGAGGAGACCGGCCTCATCGTGCCGATCGGCGCCAGGGTCTTGCAGCACGCCTGCGAGGACGCGGCCCGCTGGCGGCGCGAGGGCTTCCTCGACCTTCGCCTCGCCGTCAATCTGTCGGGCCGGCAGTTCCAGGACAAGGGCCTGGTCGACGCCGTGCGGGCGATCTTGGCCGAGACCGGCTTTCCGCCCGAGCGGCTCGAACTGGAGCTGACCGAGAGCGTCATCATGCGCGACGTCGCCGAGGCGACCGAGCGCCTGCGCGAACTCAGCCGGCTCGGCATCAGCCTCGCGGTCGACGATTTCGGCACCGGCTACTCCAGCCTCGCCTACCTCAAGCGCTTTCCCATCCGCTCCTTGAAGATCGACCGCTCGTTCGTCGGCGACATCGACCGCGACGCCAACTCGGCCGCGATCGCGTCCGCCATCGTCGCGCTTGCCGGCCGGCTCGGCCTCAAGGTGGTGGCCGAGGGCGTCGAGACGAAAGAGCAACTCGATCTCTTGCGCTCGTACGGCTGCGACGAGTTGCAGGGCTGGCTGTTCGGCCGCCCGATCCCCGTCGCCGACCTGCTGGCCAAGCTCGTCGCCGCGCGCGAGGGGGTTGAAGAGTAGGAGACCGGCCGCGGCGCCGAGGAAGGGTCTCGGACAAAGTTGCAAGAACCTGCTGGGAGCAAAGGGGGCTGGCCACCCTGGATCCCCGATCAAGTCGGGGATGACAAGAAAGAGGTTTGAGCGCCCGTACCCACAGCTTGTCATCCCGCACTTGATGCGGGATCCAGGGTGGCCGTGGGCGTTGCCCGTGAAGGACGCCTTCAAGCACTGGACGCCAGCCTCGGCACCCCGCCCAATCTCCAACGACAGATCACAAAAAAGAAGAAGAAAGCCCGCGCGTCAGCCTGCCTAGCGATGCTAGGCAGCGTTGACAAGGTCACTTCCGTTTTGCGGTGGCGTGTGATGCAAGGCTGGCTTTTGGAGGGCAGCCGTGGTGCGCGGTCTGATGAGCGACGAGGAGTGGGCGTTCTTTGCGCCGTTCGCGGTGGGGTCTGGTGGGCGTTCAGGTCGTCCGCCTGCCGGCCACCGACGTATGCCCGACGGGATGTTCTGGATCGCTCGCACGGGCGTTTTTTGGCGCGATCTGCACGGGCGCTTCAACAAGTGGTCTTTCTGTCTGTCGCCAGTTCCGGCGCTGGACCTTGGCGGGCGTGTGGGATGCCCTGCTGGCGGCGTTGGACCCGGCCAAGGCGGCACCCGACAGCGTGGCCATGGTCGATAGCACCATCGTTCGCGCCCATCGGCAGGCGCAAAAAGGGGGCTGCGCGTGAGCGTGTCGGGGGCTCGCGCGGCGGCCGAACGGCAAAGGCCCGCACGATCGCCAACGGGCTCGGCCTGCCGCTTGCCGTCGAACCGACGGGCGGCGCGGCGTCGGGCCACCGCGGCTTCGAGCGACGCCGAGCGCGCCTTGCCCAAGGTGCTGATCGCAGGGCGTGGCCGTGACGCCGACCGCATCCGCCAAGCCGTTGAACAAGCCAGCGGAACGGCCGTGACCTCGTCCCGGCAAGGCCGAGAGCGCCCCACCCCGATCGACCGCTTCGCCCGTGCGCGACGCAACCGCATCGAGCGGTGCTTTGGGCGCATGAACAACGCCCGCCGCACGGCTGCCCGCTACGGTAAGACGGCTGCCAGTTACCTCGGCTTCGTCCAGATCGTCGCCGTGCGCCCCTGGGTCTCGCACTTCGTTCACGCTGCCTGGCGACGCTAGGCCTGGAAGCGTTCGAATGCCTACTGCGAGGCCGACGCCTTCTTGCGGTCGGGGTGGCACTGGCCGCGCGAGCCCTCGGCGCACACCGTCTTGCCGTCGATCCAGGTGGCGCCCGAGAGATCGGCGTTGAGGAAGTCGGCGCCGTCGGTGACGGCGGCGGTGAGGTCGGCACCGCGCAAGGACGTGCCGTAGAACCGCGTCTGGCGCAGGCTGGCGCCGCGCAAGGAGGCCTCGGCGAGGTCGGCGCTGGTGAAGTCGGCGCCGTACAGGTTGGTCCCGTCCAGCCGGGTCCCGTGCAAGACGGCCGAGACGAACTTGGCCCCGCGCGCCTTCGCGTCGCTCAGGTCGGCGCCGGTGAGGTCGGTGCGCTTGAACGAGGCCGAGGTCAGGTCGGCGCCGGTCAGGTCGGTGCCGCTGAGATTGCTGCCGTCGAGCAGGCAGCGGCGCCAGTTGACGTCGGGCCCGGCGACGTCGGCGCAGCCGGCGTAGGCCGTCGCGGGTGCCACGAGCAAGAGCACGAGTAGGGGCCAGAACAGAAGCTCATCCTCCGCGAAACCTGTTGCCTCTTAGATGGGGTCGGCGGGTGCCCGAAGCGAGGGGGCGTCGCCGAACACCTCGGCAAAGCCCCGCTTGAGCGCCGCGTCCACTTGTTCCAGGGTCGCCTCGACGCCCAAACGTTCGAGCGAGGTGACGCCGTATTCGCTGATGCCGCAGGGCACGATGGCCTCGAAGTGTTCGAGGTCCGGTGTCACGTTGATCGCGATGCCGTGGTAGGTGACCCAGCGCCGCACGCGCACGCCGATCGCGGCGATCTTGGCCTCGCCCTCCGCGCCCGCGACCCAGAGACCGACCCGCCCGGCCCGGCGCTCGGCCGTGACGCCGAAGGTGGCGAGCGCCTCGATCACCAGGGCTTCGAGGTCATGCACGTAGCGCCTGAGGTCGGGCCCGCGCTGCTTCAAGTCGAGCATGAGGTAGACGACCCGCTGCCCCGGCCCGTGGTAGGTCAACTGGCCGCCGCGCCCGGTCTCGAAGACCGGAAAGCGGCCCGGCTGCCGGACGTCGCCGTAAGACGCGCTGGTGCCGGCCGTGATGAGGGGCGGGTGTTCGAGCAGCCAGACCGCCTCGCTCGCCGCGCCGCTTCGAATCGCCTCGACCCGCGCCTCCATCGCCTCGATCGCGTCCTCGTAGGCGACCGGCCCCGGCCACGTCCGCCACTCGACACCCTTCGAGCGTTCCTCGCGCATTTCCTTTTTTCCTTGCGGTCAGAACAACCGTGCCGCTTGCGGCCCCGGCCGCACTCGGTCTACCTCCTGACGCGCAACGACAACAAAGGCCAGCGGAGGCAAAACCCGTGACCGACGACCGGCTCGACCAGGACGCCATCGAATATCATCGCGCCCCGCCGGCGGGCAAGCTCTCGGTCGTGGCGACCAAGCCGCTCGCCAACCAGCGCGACCTCTCGCTCGCCTACTCGCCCGGCGTCGCCGCCGCCTGCCGGCTGATCTGCGACGACCCGATCAACGCCGGCGACGTCACCGCGCGCAGCAACCTCGTCGCCGTCGTGACCAACGGCACGGCCGTGCTCGGCCTCGGCAACATCGGCCCGCTCGCGGCGAAGCCGGTGATGGAGGGCAAGGCCGTCCTGTTCAAGAAGTTCGCCGGCATCGACAGCTTCGACATCGAGGTCGAGGCGCTCGATCCCGACCATTTCTGCGCCGTGGTGGCAGCACTCGAACCCTCGTTCGGCGCCATCAACCTCGAAGACATCAAAGCACCCGAGTGCTTTCGCATCGAGCGCGCGCTCAGAGAGCGCATGCGCATCCCCGTCTTCCACGATGACCAGCACGGCACCGCGATCATCGTCGCGGCCGCGATCACCAACGCGCTCCACCTCGTCGGCAAGTCGATCGGCCAAGTCCGCCTCGTCGCCTCGGGCGCCGGTGCCGCAGCGCTCGCCTGCCTCGACCTGCTCGTCGCCCTCGGCCTCAAGCACGAGAACATCCTCGTGGTCGACATCTTGGGCGTCGTCCACGAGGGCCGCACCGAGCAGATGGACGAGTGGAAGTCGATCTACGCCCGCCCGACGGGCTTGCGCACCCTCGAAGGAGCGATCGAGGGCGCCGACGTCTTCTTGGGCCTCTCGGCGCCGAACGTCTTGAAGCCGGCCTACTTGGCGCGGATGGCGCAGAACCCGATCATCATGGCGCTCGCCAACCCGATCCCGGAGATCATGCCCGACCTCGCCCGCGAGGTGCGGCCCGACGCCATCATCGCGACCGGCCGCTCGGACTTCCCCAACCAAGTCAACAACGTCTTGTGCTTTCCCTTCATCTTCAGGGGCGCCCTCGACGTTCGCGCCACGACGATCAACGAGGCGATGAAGAAGGCCTGCGTCGAGGCGATCGCCGGCCTCGCCCGCATGACCGTGCCCGACACGGTGGCGTCCGCCTACGACAAGGCGGAACTGTCGTTCGGCCCCAACTACCTGATCCCCAAGCCCTTCGACCCGCGCCTCATCGTCGAGGTCGCCTCGGCGGTGGCCAAGGCCGCGATGGAGACGGGCGTCGCCGAGCGGCCGATCGAGGATTTTGGGGCCTATCGCGCGACGCTCAGCCAGCGGGTCTTTCGCTCCGGCTTCTTGATGAAGCCGATCTTCGAGCGGGCGCGGGCGGCAAAGCAGCGCCTCGTCTACGCCGACGGCGAGGAGGAGCAGGTCCTGCGCGCGGTCCAGATCGTCCTCGACGAGGGCTTGGCCGTGCCGATCCTGGTCGGCCGGCCCGATGTCATGCGGCTGCGCATCGAGCGCCTGGGCCTGCGCTTGCGTCCGGACGAGAACGTCGAGGTCTGCAACCAGGACAGCGATCCCCGCTACAACGACTACGTCGCCTACTACCTGGAGCGCATGGGCCGCCACGGCGTCACGCCCGAGGCCGCGCGCGACATCGTGCGCACGCGCCGCACCGTGATCGGCGCCATCATGCTGGCCAAGGGCGAGGCGGACGCGCTCTTGGCCGGCCCCGTCGGCGACTTCGACAAGAACCTGCGCCCCATTCTCGACGTGGTCGGGATGCGCCCCGACATGGCCGAGGCCTCGACCCTGCACGCGCTCGTCCTCGACCGGGGCACGCTCTTCATCGGCGACACCGAGGTCAGCTACGACCCGCCGGCGCACGAGATCGCGATGACGACCATTCGCGCGGCCGAGGTCGTGCGCGGTTTCGGCATCGTGCCCAAGGTGGCCTTGCTCAGCCACGCCAACTTCGGCAGCCGCGACACGCCGTCCTCGCGCAAGATGCAGGAAGCGGTCGAGATCCTGCACCGCCTCGCGCCCGACCTCGAAGTCGACGGCGAGATGCACGCCGACACCGCGCTCAGCCAGTCGGTCCGCGAGCGCATCCTGCCGAGTTCGACGCTGATCGGCGAGGCGAACCTGTTGATGATGCCGTCCCTGGACGCCGCCAACATCGCCTACAACCTCGTCAAGGCCGTGACCGAGGTGGTCTCGGTCGGGCCGATCCTGGTCGGTCCCTGCCTGCCGGCGCACATCGTCACCTCGTCGGTCACGACGCGCGGCATCCTCAACATGAGCGCGCTCGCCTGCGTCCACGCGCTCACCGCGCGAGAGGCGTCCTAGAGCGCATGGCCAAGTTCGACGAGACGCTGGGACCCGAGGACGACGAGGACGCCCCCGTCCGCATCGAGCTCAGCGACGGCCTGATCCGCGAGGTGCGCGAAGCGCTGGACGAGGACAACCGCGTCCTCGCCGCGGCGCTGGCCGAGCCCCTGCACCCGGCCGACTTCGCCGATCTTCTGGAGAACCTGGACCGTGAGGGGCGCTTTGCCCTGATCAAGGCACTCGGCCCCCGCTTCGACGCCGAGGCCCTGGCCTACCTCGACGAGACGGTCCGCGAGGACCTGATGCGCGACATGGGGCCGGCCGGCACCGGTGCAGCACTCGCCCAACTCGACACCGACGACGCGATCGACCTGATCGCCGACTTGGACGAGGCCGAGAAGCGCGCGATCCTGGCCTCCCTGCCCTTGCCCGACCGAACGGCGATCGAGCGCGGCCTCGCCTACCCCGAATCCTCGGCCGGGCGCCTCATGGCGCGCGAGGTCGTGGCGGTGCCGGACTACTGGACCGTCGGGCAGACGATCGACTACCTGCGCACCCGCCCCGACCTGCCCGACGACTTCTACGACGTCTACATCGTCGATCCGGGCTACCACGCGGTCGGCTCGATCCCGGTCTCGCACATCCTGCGCGCCAAGCGCGGCGTGCCGATCACCGAACTCGACCTCAAGACCATGCGCCGCATTTTCCCTGAGACCGACCAGGAGGAGGTGGCCTTTCTCTTTCGCCAGTACGGCCTCGTCTCGGCGCCGGTGATCGACGCGGAGGGGCGGCTGCTCGGCGTCATCACCATCGACGATGTCGTCGACGTCATCCAAGAGGAGGCCGAGGAGGACTTCTTGAAGCTGGGCGGCGTGCAGGAGAGCGACGTCTTCCAGCCCCCCTTGCGCACCGGCCGTCAGCGCCTGCCCTGGCTGCTCGTCAACCTCGGGACCGCGATCCTGGCGTCGCTCGTCATCGCCCAGTTCGAGGACGCGATCGTCCAGCTCGCCGCACTCGCCGTCTTGATGCCGATCATCGCCTCGATGGGCGGCAACGCCGGCTCGCAGACGATGACGGTGACGGTGAGGGCGCTCGCCGTGCGCGAATTGACGCCGGGCAACGCTTGGCGGATGCTGGGCAAGGAGCTGGTGGTGAGCTTCATCAACGGCGGCGTCTTCTTCGTCGTCGGCATCGGCATCGCCTTGTTCTGGTTCGACGACCCGGCGCTGGCGCTCGTCTTCGGCGTCGCGATGATCGTCAACCTGCTCGCCGCCGGCGTCGCCGGCATGTTGATCCCCTTCGTCATCGACCGCCTGGGCCTCGATCCCGCCGTCAGTTCGAGCGTCTTCTTGACCACCGTGACCGACGTGGTCGGCTTCTTCGCCTTTCTGGGATTGGCGGTCTATTTTTTGCTATGATTGCCCGCGTAAGGAGCGAAACGGCGATGCGATCGATCGAAACGAAACTGACGGCCGGGGCGCTGGTCGTCCTGCCCGAGGCCGTGCGCGAACGGCTCAGGGTCGGCCCCGGCGACGCGATCGTGTTCGAGGATCGCGGCGGAACGATCATCGTCCGGGCGGCGCGCGATGCGGGTAACGACCCGTTCGCAACCTTTGACGAATGGTCGGGCGACACCGACGAGAAGGCGTATGCCGGTTTTTGAGCCGTTCGATGTCGTCGCCGTCCCGTTCCCCTACGTCGAACGGCCGGCGCAGAAGCGACGTCCGACGGTCGTAGCCTCACAAAGGTCGTTTCAGGGCCGCACAGGTTTCGTGCGGGTGTTGATGATCACGAGCGCCGATAACCCGGTATGGCCCGATGACATCCCGATCGACGACCTGACTTTGGCCGGTTTGCCGCACGCTTCGGTCATCCGTTCCGCAAAAATTGCGACGGTCGAGACCGATCGCTGCGAGCGCCGCGGTTGCCTCTCTGCGCCAGCGATAGCGGCGCTGCGCGAAACGCTGCATTGTATCCTGTCCTTGCCTTGAACCCATTGCTCGAAGGCCTCCCGCATGACCGCCCCACCCATCGACTTCTACTTCGAGTTCGCCAGCCCCTACGGCTACATGGCGGCGACGCGCATCGACGCCATCGCCGCGAAGCACGGGGTAAGCGCGACGTGGCGCCCGATCCTCCTGGGCGCCGTCTTCAAGACGACGGGCGCGAAGCCCAACATGGACATCCCCTTGAAGGGGCCGTATTTGCTGCGCGACGTGCCGCGCAGCGCCCGGCTGATGGGGCTCGACTTGACGCTGCCCGCGAAGATGCCGGTCAACGGCCTCGCCGCCTGCCGCGCCTTTTACTGGCTCGACGGCGAGGATTCCGACCTTGCCAAGCGGCTCGCCCTCGCCCTCTACCAGGAGCACTGGGGCGAGGGCCGGGACGTGTCGGCGGCGGCGCAGGTCAAGGCGGTCGCGGCCCCTCTCGGCATCGACCCTGACGCGCTCGACGCCGGGATCCGCACCGAGGCGGTGAAGGCGCGCCTCAAGGCCGAGAACGACGCGGCGGTCGAGCGCGGCGTGTTCGGCTCGCCCTTCGTCCTCGTCGGCGACGAGCCGTTCTGGGGCGCCGACCGGCTCGATCAGGTCGAGCGCTGGCTCGCCACCGGCGGCTGGTGAGGGGGTGCCATGGCCGAGACCGGTCTGAAGATCGAGCACAAAGGCGGCGTCACCCGCCTGGCACTCGACCGCCCCAAGGTCCACAACGCCTTCGACGACCGGCTGATCGCCGCGCTGACGCAGGCACTGGTCGCGGCCGGCGCCGACGAGGGCTGCCGCGCCGTGCTGCTCACCGGCGAGGGCCGCAGCTTTTCGGCCGGGGCCGATCTCGGCTGGATGCGGCGCATGGCCGGCTACGATCTCAACGCCAACTTCGACGACGCGCGCGCCCTCGCCCGCCTGATGCACGTCCTGGACGAGTGCCCCAAGCCCGTCGTCGCCGCCGTGAACGGGGCCGCGATCGGCGGCGGCGTCGGCCTCGTCGCCGCGGCCGACGTCGCGATATCGGCCGAGAACGCCGTCTTCCAGCTCTCCGAGACGCGGCTCGGCATCGTGCCGGCCGTGATCGCGCCCTTCGTGCTCCGCGCGATCGGCGAGCGGCAGGCGCGGCGCCTGTTCCTCACCGCCGAACGCTTCTCGGCCGCGCGCGCGCTCGAACTCGGCCTCGTCCACGAGACGGTGCCGGCCGCCTTCTTGCGCGCCCGCGCCGAGGAGGTGGTGGCCGGCCTCTTGGCGAACGGCCCGAAGGCGCTCGCATCCGCCAAGCGCCTGTGCCGCGATTTGCGCAACCTTGAGGGCGACGTCGCCGAGCACACCGCCCGCCTGATCGCCGAGCTTCGCGCCTCGAACGAGGGCCAAGAGGGCATCCGCGCCTTCCTCGACAAGCGCCCGCCCGCGTGGCGCGGGGGAGCGTGATCCGGGCCCGGCTGAGCGTCGGCCGGCGCGTCGCGCTCGGCCTGTCCCTCCTCGTCACGCTCGGGGTGGGGTCAGCCTGGAGCGCGCTCCCGCCCGGGCTCGCGGCCCCCCTGCTGCTCGTCCTCCTCACCGTGATCGGCTGGGCGACCGACGCCCTGCCGCAGCACGTCACAGCACTCCTCTTCTTCAGCGCCGCCACGGTCTTGAACCTCGCCGCCCCGGCCACCGTCTTCCACGGCTTCGAGCAGGGCGCCTTCTGGCTCGTCCTGAGCGGCATCGTCTTGGCGGCCTCGGTCCTCAATACGGGCCTCGGCGCCCGCCTGGGCGACCTCCTCAAACTTGTTGCCGGCACGACCTTCCCGCGTGCCGTCGCGGTCACGGCGACCGGGGCGACGGCGCTCGCCTTCCTCGTCCCGGCCGCGATCCCGCGCGTCGTCATCCTCCTGCCCGTGACCGACGCGCTGGCGTCGTCCTTGGGCTTCGCGCGCGGGACCAGGGGCCACACCGGCATCGTCATGACCGCGCTCCTGGCGACCGTCGTGCCGTCGTTCGCGATCCTCACCGGCAACTTGCCCAACCTCGTCCTCCTCGGCGCCTTGCAGACCGTGCACGGCGTCGAGATCGGCTACCTTGACTACCTCGCCTGGAACTTCCCGATCCTGGGCCTGCTCAAGCTGTTGAGCATCATCGCGCTCGCCGTCTGGTGGTTCGACGACGAGCCGACGCCCGTCGAGGGCGCCCCGGCGCCCGGACGCCTCGACGGGGCGCAGCGCCGCCTCCTCGTCGTGCTCGGCCTGACCCTGGCCTTCTGGGCCACCGACGGGCTGCACGGCGTGGCGCCGGCCTGGGTCGGGCTCGCCGCCGCCACGGCCTGCCTCTGCCGGGGGTCGGCTTCCTGGCGCCGAAGTCGTTCTCGTCCGACCTCAACTTCGCCTCCCTGTTCTACATCGCGGGCGTGCTCGGCCTCGTCAGCCTCGTTGCCGAGAGCGGCATCGGCGCGTGGCTCGGCGACAGGCTCTTGAGCTTCGCCGGCCTCGACGGGGGCGCGCCGCTCGTCGCCTACATGAAGCTCCTCCTGGTCGCGGGCGCCATCGCGCTCCTCGTCACCCACCCGAACATCCCGGCGATCTTGATCCCGGCCGCGGGCCAGATCGCGGACGCGGGCGGCCTCAGCCTGATCGGCGTCGCGATGGTGCAAGTCGCCGCCTTCTCGCTCGTCGTCCTGCCCTACCAGACCGCCCCGATGGCGATCGGCGTCAGCCTCGCCGACCTGCCCTACGGCACGGCCGTGCGCTTTCTCGGCCTCAACGCGCTGGTCTCGCTCGTCGTCCTCGCACCGCTGCAGGGGCTGTGGCTCTGGTGGCTGGGCGTCTTAACCCTACCTTGAAGCCGACAAGGAGAAGAGACGATGCAGGCCTTGCTCGCCGACCGACCGCCGCTCTACGACGACCCGGCCCGCCGGGCGATCTACGCCCACCACGTCGCCGACGAGGGCGAGGTCGCACGCCGCTTGCTGCGCCTGATGACGCCCCACGCCGGCATCGCGCCGCGCGTCCAGGCACGTGCCCGGACCATCGCCGAGAAACTGCGCGCCCACGCCGACACCGGCATCGGCGTCGAGGCGTTCATGCACGCCTACAGCCTGAACTCGCGCGAGGGCGTCATGCTGATGTGCCTCGCCGAGGCCTTGCTGCGCATCCCCGACGCCGCGACGCAGGAAGAACTCATCAAGGACAAGCTCGGCGACGCCGCGTGGCAGTCGCGGGTCAGCGCCTCGAACGGCTTTCTCATGAACGCTTCCGCCTACGGGCTGATGCTCTCGGGCCGCGTCTTGAAGTGGGACGACGCCGGCCGCGACATGCCGCAGCGCTTGCGCGGCCTCGTCGGGCGCTTAGGGGAACCCGTGGTGCGCGAGGCGCTGCGCCAGGCGATGCGCGTGCTCGGGCGCCAGTTCGTCCTGGGCCAGACGATCGAGGACGCGATCGACCGCGCGAGGAAGGCCGAGCGCGACGGGTTTCGCTACTCCTACGACATGCTGGGCGAGGCGGCGCGCACCGCGGGCGACGCCGCCCGCTACCTCAAGAGCTACCAGAACGCGCTCAAGGGCATCGCCAAGGCGGCACCCGACAAGCCGCTCATGGACCGGCCCGGCCTGTCGATCAAGCTCTCGGCCCTGCACCCGCGCTACGAGATCGCCAAGTGGGGGCGCCTGCAGGACGAGCTGCTGCCGCGCCTCGTCGCCCTCATCGGCGAGGCGCGCGACCTCGGCGTGGCGATCACGATCGACGCCGAGGAGAGCGAGCGGCTGGAGCCCTCGCTCGACCTGTTCGAGGCCCTGGCAAGACACGAGCGCTTTCGGGGCTGGGACGGGCTCGGCATCGTCGTCCAGGCCTACCAGAAGCGCTCGCTCGCCGTCGTCGAGTGGTTGCGCGATCTCGCCGAAAGCTCCGAGCGCCGCATCCCCGTCCGCCTCGTCAAGGGCGCCTACTGGGACGCCGAGATCAAGAAGGCGCAGGCCGAGGGGCTGGACGACTTCCCCGTCTTCACCCGCAAGATGACGACCGACGTCGCCTACCTCGCCTGCGCCGACGCGCTCTTGGACGGCGGCGACGCGTTCTACCCGCAATTCGCCACCCACAACGCGCACACGCTGGCCTGGGTCTTGGAGCGGGCCGGCAACCGCAGGGGCTTTGAGTTCCAAAAGCTGCACGGCATGGGCGACACGCTCTACCAGGAACTCGCGCTCGCCAAGGAGGCGGGCGTGCCGACCCGCGTCTACGCCCCCGTCGGATCCCACGCCGACCTCCTCCCCTACCTCGTCCGGCGTTTGCTGGAGAACGGCGCCAACAGCTCGTTCGTCCACCAGATCGTCGATCCGACATCCTCGCTCGACGACCTCGTCGCCGACCCGGTCGCGCGCCTGAAGCGCGTCGAGCCCAAGCGCCACCCCGGCATCAAGAAGCCGGCCGACCTGTTTTTCCCTGAGCGCGCCAACGCGCTCGGCATCGACCTGCAAAGCCCGACCGAACTCGCCCGCCTCGCCGAGGCGATGGAGGGGGTGTCCTTGAGCGGCCTGGAAGCCGCGCCCGGCGTCGATAAGCCTGCGGGGACGTGGCACGAGGTCACCGACCCCGCCGGGCGCTCCCGAACCCTCGGCCGCGTCTTGATGGCCGACGCCGCGACCGCCGTGCGCGCCCTGGAGCGGGCGGCGTCGGGCCAACCCGCCTGGGCCGGAACCCCGGTGGGGGAGCGGGCACGTGTCCTGAACAAGGCGGCCGACCTGATGGAGGCGCACCACGCCGAGCTTTTGGCGTTATGCGTCCGCGAGGCCGGCAAGACGCTGCGCGACGCCGTGGCCGACCTGCGCGAGGCGATCGACTTCCTGCGCTACTACGCCGCCCAGGCCGTGAAGCTGATGGCCGCGCCGCTGGACCTCCCCGGCCCCACCGGCGAGAGCAACGCGATGAGCCTGCACCCGCGCGGCGTCTTCGTCGTCATCAGCCCTTGGAACTTCCCGATCGCGATCTTCACCGGGCAAACGGCGGCGGCCCTTGCCGTCGGTAACGCCGTCGTCACCAAGCCGGCCGAGCAGACCTCGCTGATGGCGGCGCGCGTCGTCGCCCTCCTGCACGAGGCCGGCGTGCCGAAGGACGCGCTCGTCCTCCTCACCGCCGAGGGCCACGTCGTCGGCAAGGACTTGGTGGGGCACCGTTTGTGCGCCGGGGTCGCCTTCACCGGCTCGAACGCGGCCGCGTTCGCGATCAACCGGGCGATGGCGGCGACCGACCTGCCGATCCGCCCCTTGATCGCCGAGACCGGCGGCATCAACGCGATGATCGTCGACAACTCGGCCCTGCCCGAACAGGTCGTCGCCGACGTGGTCGAGAGCGCCTTTCGCTCGGCGGGCCAGCGCTGCTCGGCCTTACGCCTCTTGTGCGTGCAGGAGCAGGCGGCGCCGAAGCTGATCGAGATGCTCGAAGGCGCGATGGACGAGTTGCGCGTCGGCGATCCGGGCCAGGTCGCGACCGACGTCGGCCCGGTGATCGACGCGGAGGCCCGCTCCACCCTCGAAGACCATGTCGGGGCGATGAACGGCCGCGTCCTCCACCGCGTGGCACTCGCGCCCGACGCCGAGGGCGGCACCTTCGTCGCCCCGACCCTGATCCGCCTCGACGACGTCGCCGACCTGAACCGCGAGGTCTTCGGCCCGGTCCTCCACGTCGCGACCTATAAGGGCGAGCGCCTGCCCGAGACGATCGACGCGCTCAACGCCAAGGGCTTCGGCCTCACCTTCGGCGTCCAGAGCCGGATCGACACGACCATCGCCCGGATCACCGAGCGCATCCACGCCGGCAACCTCTACGTCAACCGCAACATCATCGGCGCCATCGTCGGCTCGCAACCCTTCGGCGGCGAGGGCCTCTCCGGCACCGGCCCCAAAGCCGGCGGCCCGCACTACCTGCTACGCTTCGTCGGCGAGCGCGTCCTGTCGGTCAACACGGCGGCGGTGGGGGGGAATTTGGCGCTGTTGGGCGCGCTGAAGGATGGGTGAACGCTTCGCGTGCGCTGCCGCGCGGGCTTTTTTCTTCTTTTTTTGCTACTTGATTTTGGACTTGGTTGGGGCGCCGAGGGCATATCTTGAACAGGGGTAAAAGGAAGGCTTGAGTGCCCATTTCGATCGCAAGGCGAGGAAGCCCTGAATGCACGTCACGTTCGATCCCGCGGCCGACGCCCTCTACGTCCGCCTCACGCAGGAGGCCGCTGCGGGCACCGAGGAGGTGGCGCCGAACGTCAACCTCGATCTCGACGCAACGGGCAACCCCGTCGGTGTGGAGGTTCTAGGCGTGTCGCACCGCAAAGGCTTGAACCCCAACAGCCTGACGTTCGAGGTCTTCAAAAATCTCGGTACCGTCGAACGCGCGGCCGAATAAGTAGATTCTCCACGCGCCTCGGCATATTCCTGAAAGATTTGGCTACACCAAAAGCAACAAGAGACAAAGATAGCTGAAATTTATGTCAATAGAAATATGTAGATCGAAATGCAAACGACTATACATTATTTTCTACATTTTGGTTTTCCATTTTTTATCGCTTTTGCATTTTTCAAAAAAGAATGGGAAAAGATTTATTTTATTTTGATTGCAACAATGCTTGTAGATCTGGATCATCTGTTAGCCACCCCAATTTTTCAAGAAAATAGATGTAGTTTTGAATTTCACTATTTGCACACCTACTACGCAATGGCAATTTATTTTATATTACTATTTCTACCAAAACCATTGTGCATAATCGGGATAGGTTTACTTTTTCACATGCTAACCGATTTAGTTGATTGTCTATTCATGTTTAGTGCTTGCAAAGAACGTTATCTGAAAGCTCCCGCATTTGAAGTTTTGAATGCTATTTCTAATTTTTTGGGAATTTAACAGTAGCAAAAACCAGGAACACGTACTCCGTCAATCTCTCCCGGCCACCCTGGACCCCCGATCAAGTCGGGGGTGACAGGTTGAGGCGGCTTGAGCGGTCGTGCGCACCATCGAACAAAGCAAAAGTAAACCGTGTCAACACGTACCCCTTGTCATCCCCGACTCGATCGGGGGTCCAGGGTGGCCGGGCTCGAAAACCCATGCCGGCCTGAAGCCCCGTCCGCCGAGCGACGCCGCTCGAACACCCCCCGTCACACCTCGACCGCGCCGAACCACTCCGTCAGCGCGCGGTTGACCTCGGCCGCGGCCTCGATCTGAAGCCAGTGGCCGACGCCGTCGAGGCGGGCGTAGCGCCAGGGGGCCTCGACGTAGGCTTCTGAACCGGTCATCTGGTCCTCCGCCAGGGCGACGTCGCCGGTGCTGTAGAGGCCCAAGGTCGGGACGCGCACGGGCGGGGGGCGGTGGCGCAGGGCTTTGCTGGTGACGTTGGCGCGATACCAGTTGAGCCCCGCCGTGAGCCGGCCGGGGCGCCCGAGGTCGCGGCGCCAGCGCTCGGCGTCCTCGACCGTCGGGGCGTTGACGGTGAGGGCGCGAAAGCGCCGCGCGCGCAGCAAACCCTCGGCGACGCGGGGCACGAGGAAGACGAGGACGTACCACCCCTTGCGCTTCTGCTCCAGGCCGGCGCGGCGGTAGGCCTCGGGGTGCCCGACCGAGAGCGCCGCGAACCGGCGCACGCGCCTTGGGTGCGCGGCGCAGACGTGCCAGCCGAGGGCGGCGCCCCAGTCGTGGCCGGCGAGGTCGAAGGTCGGTGCCTCGGGGCTAAGCGCCTCGACGAGGCCGAGGACGTCTCGAACGAGGCGGTCGAGCCGGTAGCGCTTGACCGCCTTCGGCGCGTCGGTGGCGCCGCAGCCGCGGAGACCCGGCACGATGACCGTCCGGCCCAGCCCCGCGAGCGCCGCCACCTGATGCCGCCAGACCTCGCTTGTGTCGGGAAACCCGTGCAGCAGCACGAGCGGCGGCCCCTCGCCGGTCACCCGGACGTGGAAGGCGAGCCCGTCGATGACGGGGCGGTGGACGGTGGTTCGCAAGGCGCCTCCGGCCGGTGGCGTTGGGACACGCACGAAGTCAGCCTACCCGCGCCGCCATCGCCCTGCCACCCTGGATCCCCGATCAAGTCGGGGATGACAAGCCGGGCGGAGGTACGAATGGTGTTGCTCTTCCTTGACCAAGGATAGGCCCATACCTTCCACATCGCCTCCCCTTGTCACCCCCGACTCGATCAGGGGTCCAGGGTGGCAGAGATCGGACACCCGTGACGGCCTGAAGCGTCCTTTACGCGCCGCCGTTTTTGAATAAATTCCTACACCCGGCTACACTCCCGGCCCCACCCGCCAGGAGCCCGCCCCCCGTGCCCGACGCCGACAGCACCGAGCAGCCCCGCCGGCGCACACCCGCCCAGACCGAGGCCAGCCGCAAGAACGGCGCCAGGGGCAAGGGTCCCGCCACGCCCGCGGGCAAGGCGGCGTCGTGCCAGAACGCCGCCAAGCACGGCCTGCGGGCGCAGGGCTTCGCCCTCCTCCCCGACGAGGACGCGGGCGCCTTCGAGGGCCTGCGCACCCGTCTCGTCGAGGAGCACGACCCGCGGGGCGCGGTGGAAGAGGCGCTGGTCGAACAACTCGCGCTCGCCTTGTGGCGCACGCGCCGGGTCGAGGCCTTGGAGGTCGAGGCGCTGACGAGTGCCCGCGAGCGGCGGCCGAGCCCCCGCCTACGCCGGCGGCTACAACCCCTACAGCCCGTTCTCGTGGAGCCCCGAACGGCTGAACACGATCCTGCGCTACCGGGCGGGGCTGGAGCGGAGCCTGCACCGCACGCTGAAAGCCCTGGCGGAGCGCCGTGCGGCGCGGGCGGAAGAGGAAAAGTGCACGAACGAACCCGGGGCGCCCGTGCCCGAGGCACGGCCCGGGCCCGCCGCGTCGCCGCGCACGAACGAACCCGAGACGGGCACGGTCGGGCCGGCGGCAGGCGACGCGCCGGGCGACGCCCCCCGCGCCACGGGCGCCCCCGACGCCGAACGAACGAACCCGGGCCGGCCGCGCCCGCCGGGCGAGAACGCCCGCCCCCGGCCGCAACGCCCGCGCCACGCCCAACGAAAAGTTGCAAAAAAGAGAAAAAAAGCCCGCGCGGCGGCGCACGCGAAGCGTTAACAGCACCCGACCTGCGTTAACGGAGGCTGATGTTGAGCATCGTTCGCGCCGCCTTCACCGTCGGCTCCCTCACCCTCGTCTCGCGCGTCTTGGGCTTCGCGCGCGACGCGATGATCGCGGCCTTTATCGGCGCCGGGGTCATGGCCGACGCCTTCTTCGTCAGCTTCAAGCTGGCCAACCTGCTGCGGCGCCTGTTCGCCGAGGGGGCGTTCAACGCCGCCTTCGTGCCGCTCTTCGCCCGGACGCTGGAGGGCGAGGGGGCGAAGGAGGCAGGGGCCTTCGCCCAGAACGCCTTCGTCTTGATGACCTGGGTGCTGCTCGTCGTCGTTCTCCTCGCCGAGATGTTCATGCCCTGGCTGGTGCGCGGGCTCGCGGCCGGCTTCGATCCGGCAGAAGCGCGCTTCAAGCTCGCGGTCGAACTGTCGCGGATCACCTTTCCCTACTTGATGCTGATCTCGCTCACCGCCCTCGTCTCGGGCGTCTTGAACGGGATCGGCCGCTTCGGCGCCGCCGCGTTCGCGCCCATTCTCCTCAACCTCGTCCTGATCGCGGCCCTGCTGCTCTCGAACCTGCACCCGGCGACGCCGGCGCACGCGCTCGCCTGGGGCGTCGCGGCGGCGGGGGTGCTGCAGCTCGGCGCCGTCATGTGGGCGGCGGCCAGGGCGGGCTACCCGATCCGGCTCAAAGGCTTGCTGCGCTTGCGCCTGACGCCGCGGCTGAAGCGGCTGTTCGCCTTGATGCTGCCCGGCGTCGTCGGTGCCGGCGTCTACCAGATCAACCTCGTCGTCGACACCTGGTTCGCCTCGCACCTGCCGACCGGGGCGATCTCGTACCTGTTCTACGCCGATCGGCTGAACCAACTGCCGCTGGGCGCCGTCGGCGTCGCGCTCGGCACGGTCCTCTTGCCGTCCTTGTCGCGCCACTTGCGCGCCGGCACCCTGCACGCGGCGCACGCGCTGCAGAATCGGGCGATCGAACTCGGCATGTTGCTGACGCTCCCGGCCGCGATCGCCTTCATCGTCATGCCGGGGACGATCGTTCGGGCCCTGTTCGAGCGCGGCGCCTTCGACGCCGCCGACGCCGCCGCGACGGCCGGGGCCTTGGCCGCCTTCTCGATCGGCCTGCCGGCCTACGTGCTGATCAAGATCCTCGCACCCGGCTTCTTCGCCCGCGAGGACACCCGCACGCCGGTCCTGATCGCGGCCGTCTGCCTTATCGTCAACGTCCTCCTGGTCGCGGCCTTGATCGGCCCCCTCGCCCACGTCGGCATCGCGCTCGGCACGGCGCTCGCCAACTGGGTCAACGCGCTGGCGCTGGGCCTGCTCCTGCACCGCCGCGGCGACTTGAAGCTCGACGCCCGCCTGCGCCGCCGGCTGCCGCGCCTGGCGCTCGCCGCCGCCGCGATGGGGGCCGCGCTGCTCCTCTTGCAGCCGTCGCTCGCCGCTTGGCCGCCGCTCCTGGCCCTGCCCGTCCTGATCGCCGCCGGTGCCGTCGTCTTCTTCGCCGCGACGCACCTCTTGGGCGGCGCCGACCTCGGCGAGATCAAGGGCCAGCTGCGCCGGGGCTGAGAGCGTCGAGACGACGCGCCGGGGCTGAGGGCGTTGCTTCAGTGCGCCGGGACGGCGGCGGCGGGGACGGGCGCGTCCCCGTCCGCACCTTCGGCGCGCGGGTCGAGGGCGGCGGCGGCGGCGGCGGACATCGCGTCGCCCGCCAGCGGCTCGAACGCCTCGCGGGCGGGGGCCTTGCGCGCCAGCATCCGCAGGAGGGCCAAGGCGGCGAGGCCCGTGTGGACGACGCCCATGAACAGCATGAGGGCGCCGGGACCGAAGAACCCCATGGCGGCGCCGCCCAGGATCGGTCCCGCGATCGCGCCGAGGCCGAAGAGGAGGAGGAGCCCGCCCGAGGTCTCGACGAAGGTGCCGGGGGCGGCGTGGTCGTTGGCGTGCGCCACCGTCACCGCGTACATCGTGTGGATGAAGCCGCCCATGACGAAGGCGAGCGGCAGGGCGGCGTCGAGGGCGCCCGCGTTCAAGGCGTCGAACGCCCAGGCGGCGGCGGCGGCGCCCACCGCCAAGGCCGTCAGCACGTAGCGCCGGTCGGCCCGGTCGGACAGCCGCCCGATCGGCAGTTGCAGGAGGGCGCCGCCGAGGAGCACGGCGCTCATCAAGGCCGCCGTCTCGCCGGTGCCAAAGCCGGTTTCCTGGAAGTAGACCGGCCCGAGCGTGCCGAAGGCGCCGTTGACGAGGCCGATCGCGAGGCAGCCCAGCGCCGCCAAGGGCGAGAGCCGGAACAGTTCGGCCGGACGCAGCCGGATCGCCGGCGGCGGGACCGGCACCGGCCCCGTGCTGAGCGCCGTCGGCACCAACGAGAGGGTGAGCAGCATCGCCGCGACGACGAAGGGCGCGGTGGTGATGGCACCGATGGCGCCCACCGCCGACTGGCCGACGACGCCGGCGGCGAGGTTGACGATCATGTAAGCTCCCATGACCGTGGCCCGGTGCTCCTGCGCCGCGCGCTCGTTGAGCCAGGATTCGATCACCAAGCCGGTGCCGGCGGCGCAAAAGCCGGCGATCGCCCGCAAGGCGACCCAGGGGCCGGCGGCGATCCAGAGCGAGGCGGTCAAGACCGCGACGGCGGCGAACGCGGCCAATGCCGCGAAGGTGCGGATGTGCCCGACCCGGGCGAGGAGGCCCGGCACGACGAGGCAGCCGGCGACGAAGCCGAGCGCGTAAGCCGCGCCCATCGCGCCCCCACCCCCCAGGCCGGGAACCCCTCGATCCCGGCGCGCAGCGGCATCAGTAGCCCCTGCACGCCGCCCGCGGTGAGCAGCAAGAAGGCGCCGAACAGGAGGGCGCCGAAGGGGAGCAGGGGTTTGGCCATGCGCGCGTCTTTCGAGAAGGGCGAGAAAGGGGTGATGCGGGCACGGTTTTTCCACTATAAGTTTAAAAAACGGTTGACGCTTCTGAGCGGCCCCGAAACGCTTCGCACGGCGCGCGGCTTTTTTCTTCTCAAGGCGGACCCAAGGCACAATATTCGCCCCGGCCGCGAGCCCTCGCGGCCGAAGGGCCGGCCGCCGCGGAAGATCATGGTCCGTCACGTCGGGGTCGAGGCCCGCCAATGCGCGCCCGATGTGGGGGCCAAAGCGACCCGGCCCCTTGCGGGACGCGGGCTTTGGTGTCATATACGTCCTCGATCTTAACCGAAACCTAGCCGGCTAGAGTGGGTTGTTCGCCCGCTCTTTTTGTTTTGCGCCCAACTTTGGACACGACCGCGACCCCTTCGATCGACCGCCTCATCGAGCCGACCTTGAACGAGCTTGGCTTCGAGCTCGTGCGCGCGCGCTTCCTCGGCAGCGCCGACAAGCGCACGTTGCAGGTCATGGCCGAACCCCTGGATCGAACCCGTACCATGACGGTCGACGATTGCGCCGAGATGAGTCGGGCGATCTCGGCGGTCCTCGACGTCGCCGATCCGGTGAGCGGTCACTATCTCTTGGAGGTGAGCTCGCCCGGCATCGACCGGCCCTTGACGCGCTTGAAGGACTTCGAGCGCTTCGAGGGCTTCGAGGCGCGGGTCGAACTCGACGCGCCGATCGAGGGGCAGCGGCGCTTCAAGGGGCGGCTCTTGGGCGTCGAGGGCGGGGACGTCCTGCTCGACGAGGCGGGGGTCGAGCGGCGGTTGCCGTTCGCCGATGTGCACAAGGCAAAGCTCGTGGTGACGGACGATCTCCTCAAGGCCGGCGCCAAGGCGGGGCGGGCCTGAGACAGGCAGGGAGTTGGAGTTGGTGGCGATGGAGTTTGGCATCGGAACTGGCGGCACGGCGCTCGGGCGCGCCGAACTGCTGCGCGTCGCCGAGACCGTGGCGCAGGAGAAGGGCATCTCGCCGACCGAGGTGATCGAGGCCCTGGAGCAGGCCATCCAGACCGCCGCCCGCCGCAAGTACGGCCAAGAGCACGAGATCGTCGCCGAGATCGACCGCAAGTCCGGCGAGATCGGCCTCTACCGCGAGCTCGAAGTGGTCGACGAGGTCGACGACACGGCCAAGCACATCGCGGTGCGGGACGCCTTGGAGCGCAACCCGGCGGCACAGGTGGGCGACGTGATCTTGGACCCCTTGCCGCCGATCGACCTCGGCCGCATCGCAGCACAGAGTGCGAAGCAGGTGATCGTGCAGCGGGTGCGCGACGCCGAGCGCGAGCGCCAGTTCGAGGAGTTCAAGGACCGCATCGGCGAGGTCGTGGTCGGCGAGGTCAAGCGCCTCGAACACGGCAACGTGCTCGTCGACCTCGGCCGCTCCGAGGCGGTCGCGCGGCGCGACGATTTGATCCCGCGCGAGAGCTTCAGGACCAAGGACCGCATCCGCGCCTACATCTACGACGTGCGCCACGAGATCAGGGGCCCGCAGATCTTCCTCTCCCGCACGCACCCGGGCTTCATGGCCAAGCTGTTCGAGCAGGAGGTGCCCGAGATCTACGACGGCATCATCGAGATCAAGGCGGTCGCGCGCGACCCCGGCAGCCGCGCCAAGATCGCGGTCATCTCGAAGGACAGCTCGATCGACCCAGTGGGCGCCTGCGTCGGCATGCGCGGCAGCAGGGTGCAGGCGGTGGTGGGCGAACTCGCCGGCGAGAAGGTCGACATCATCCCCTGGTCGCCGGATCCGGCGACCTTCGTCGTCAACGGCCTGGCGCCGGCCGAGGTGAGCAAGGTCGTGCTCGACCCCGACGGCGGCCGGATCGAGGTCATCGTGCCCGACCACATGCAGCACATCGCGATCGGCCGCCGCGGCCAGAACGTGCGCCTCGCCTCGCAGCTGACCGGCTGGGACATCGACATCATGTCCGAGACCGAGGACAGCGAGCGCCGCTCGCGCGAGTTCAACGAGACGACCGAGCTGTTCATGGAGACCTTGAACGTCGAGGAGGTGATCGCGCAACTGCTCGCGACCGAGGGCTTCGGCTCGGTCGAGGACATCGCCATGACCGACACCGAGGAGCTGGCCGAGATCCAGGGCTTCGACGAGGAGGTCGCGGCCGCTTTGAAGGAGCGGGCGCAGGACTACCTCGACGAGCAGGCCCGTTTGTTGCACGAGGAGGCGCAGGGCCTGGGCGTCTCGGAGGATCTGATGGCGTTCGCGCCCTTGGACGTGCAAACCGTGGTCGAACTCGCCAAGGGCGGCGTGAAGTCGCTCGAAGACTTGGCCGACCTCGCCGGCGACGAACTGATCGACCTCTTGCCCGGCGCCGGGCTCGGCCCCGAGGAGGCGGGCGACATCATCATGGCCGCCCGCGTCGGCCTCGGCTGGATCGAGCCCGAGGAGGTCGTCGAGGACGACCCCGCGCTCGTCGAGGCCGAGGCGCGCGCCGAGGGTGCCGCCTTTGACGCGGCCGACGCGGCGGAGGGCAAGCCCGCTTGAGCACGGCCGAGGCGATCATGGGCGCGGCACCGCCCGCGCGGCGCGACGTCGTTCGGCGCGCGGGCCGGCCGAAGGGGGCGCTGGTGCGCTTCGTCGTCGGCCCCGACGGCGTCGTCTACCCGGACGTGGCCGAGCGCCTGCCGGGCCGCGGCGTCTGGGTCGAGGCGCGCCGCGAGGCGATCGAGGCCGCGTCGGCCAAGAACCTGTTCGCCCGCGCCGCAAAGCAGGCGGCGCGCGTGCCGGACGGGCTCGCCGACGCGGTCGAGCGTCAGTTGACGCGGCGCTGCCTCGACCTGATCGGCCTCGCCCGGCGGGCGGGCGAGGCGGTGAACGGCTTCGACAAGGTGGCGGCAGCACTGCGGGCCGGAACGAAGGGCCTCCTGCTCTCGGCCGCCGACGGTGCCGCGGACGGGGTGCGCAAGCTCTCGGGCCTGCAAGGCGACGGGCCGCACGTCG
>CBDCHP010000013.1:0-22500 GCA_965217265.1 Geminicoccaceae bacterium
GTAGGTACGCGACGCCAGCCCGATCCGGGCGAAGCTGAGCAGGTCGCCGCCGTCGGCGACGGCGACATAGTCCGGGTCGGCGACCTCGCGGACGGCGTCGAAGATCCGCGCGGGATGGACCTTGCCGTCGGGCATCGTCCCCTCGTCCTTGGAGGGGGCCGCCGAACGCTGGCGCTGCTTGGCCCGCAGCGCCTCGGCCCAGGCGGCATCGACGTTGGGCGCACGGTTGCCGGCGGCCTCGACCATGGCCCGCAGCGCGAGGCGCGGCGTCGCCAGGATCTCGGACTCACCGCGGCGGTTGTCGACCAGTTCACCGGCGTTGTCGGCGAGGCGGACGAAGCGCGCGTTGGGGAACACCGCCGGCGAGCCGTAGCCGAGCTGGTAGTCGAGCTTGCGCCCGATCACGAGGACGAGGTCGGCCTCGCTCATGGCGGCGGCGCGCACCGCACCCACGAACGAGGGATGGTCGGCGGGAACGAGGCCCCGGCTCTCCTGGGTGTCGAGGTAGAGGGCACCCGAGGCGTCGAGCAGGCGCACCAACTCCGCGCCCGCCCCCCTCGCCCCGCGGCCGGTGACGACGAGCGGGCGCCGCGCCGACCACAGCGCCTCGACCGCCGCTTCGACGTCGTCCGGGTGCGGCGCGATCTGGCGCGGGGCTTTCGGCGTCAGCCACTCGTCCAGGACCAGGGCCGGAGCCACCCGCTCGCGCAGCACGTCGGTCGGAACCTCGACGTAGACGGGACCAGGCTCGCCGAGGTCGCCCATCGCCCGCGCCACCGCCTCGTCGAGTTCGCGCAGGACCTGCTCCGCCACGCGCAGGGTGCGCGAGGCGCGCGTCACCGGGCGCAGGATCTCGACGTGCGGGATGTCCTGCAGCGGCCCCATGTTGGCTTGCGGACGCGACGTGCAACCGCCGATGACCAGCACCGGCGCGCGGGCGAGCGAGGCGTTGGCGACGGCTGTGACCGTGTTGGTCACGCCCGGCCCCGCGGTCACCATGGCAACCCCGAGCCCGCCCGTCAGTTCGGCGTGGGCGTGCGCCATATGAACGGCGGCGCCCTCGTGCCGGACGTCGACGATGCGGATCCCAAGCCGCGCCGCGTGGTCCCAGATCGGCTGGATGTGGCCGCCTTGCAGGCCGAAGATGCGGTCGATCCCCCTTTTTTGAAGGAAACGTGCGATCCAGGCGGCGCAGGCCTCGGGATCGGCATTTAGATCGATCGTGCCGCTATGTGCTTGACTCAACGCCTCAGCCTCCTTGTTGCTTCGCCAGCTGCATCTTGAGAACCCGGTGCAGGATCTTGCCGGTGGCGGTGCGCGGCATCTCCTCCTCGCGCAAGAACGTGCAGGCGCGCGGCCGCTTATGGCCGGCCAAACGATCCTTGCACCAAGCGAGCAGGTCAACCTCGGAGGCGGCGGCGCCGTCGTGCGGGACGACGACCGCGTGCACGCGGTCGCCCCATTTCTCGTCGGGCAGGCCGACCACGGCCACGTCCTTGACCGTGGGATGCGCGCCCAGGACCGCCTCCACCTCGGACGGGTAGACGTTCTCGCCGCCCGAGATGATCATGTTGCTCTTGCGGTCGACGAGGTGAATGTAGCCGTCCGCGTCGCGGCGGGCCATGTCGCCCACCGTGCAGTAGTCGCCGCGAAAGGCCTCCCGCGTCTTGTCGGGCATCTTCCAGTAGGACGAGAAGGTGTAGGGATTGCAGGAGTAGAGTTCGCCGGACTGGCCGTCGGGAACCTCATTGCCGCCCTCGTCCAGGATCTTGACCGGGGCCGAGCCGACGCACTCGCGCCCGACCGAGCCCAGCTTGGTGAACTGCTCGTGCGGATGGAGCATCGTGACCCAGCCGGCCTCGCTCGAACCGTAGAGTTCGAACAGCCCGGAGTTGGGAAACATCGCCATCACCCGGCGCTTGGTGTCCTGGCGCGCGGGGGCCGAGGAGATCATCAGTTTGGTCATGCCGGAAAAGTCGTGGCGGGCGCGGACGGCGTCCGGCAGACCCAGCATCGTGATGTAGTGAGTCGGCACGAGCGAGGTGAAGCTCGACCCGCCCTCGGCCAGGATGCGCGCGCAGTGCTCGGGATCAAAGCTCTTGCGCGAGTAGATCGCCGTGGCACCGCCGCAATAGCCGAACGCGCCGAAGAAGTTGAGCGAGTTGGCGTGGCACATCGGCATCACGAGCAGGGCACTGTCCTTGCGGTGCAGCCCGAGCTCGATCTCGGTGAAGAGGGACAACCAAACGGCCGCCTTATGGCTGCGGACCACGCCCTTGGGCTTGCCGGTCGTGCCCGAGGTGTACATCATCGTCCAAGGGTCGTCCAAGCCGACGGCCTGCCCCGGCTCGCGGTCGCTGGCGGCGGCGATCAGGTCCTCGTAGGCGCGGTACCCGGCCGGGCAGGCGCCGCCGAAGTGGACGATGTTGCCCTCATCGATCGGCAGGTCGGCGCGGATCGCCTCGACCACGCCCGCGAAGTCGTCCTCGACGATCAGGGCCGAGGCCTCGGCGTGCTCCACGACGTAGCGGATCTCGGGCCCGACGAGGCGGAAGTTGATCGGAACCACAACCAAGCCGGCCTTGGCGGTCGCGGCGTAGATCTCGGCCCACTCGACGCGGTTGTAGGCGAGCACGGCGACCCGGTCGCCCTTGCCCAGCCCCAGGCCGAGCAGCGCGTTGGCGAGCCGGCACGACCGCACGTTCCACTGCCGAAACGTCATCGCCCGCTCCAGGTCGCGCGCGCCGGCATGATCGGCTAGCAGGCGGGCGTGGACGGACAGCATCTGCCCAAACGTCAGCAGTTCCTTCATGCCTGGTCCCTCCCAAGCCAGGGCGGGCCTCCCCCGCGGGGAAAGCCCGCCGCGCATGTTTTATCAGTCGTCGTCTTTGGGCTTCTCGGTCGGCACGACCAGGGCGATCTTGTAGGCTTCGTCCTCGCGTCCGATCAGGAACAGCGCTGTCGGCGGCTTGCCGTAGGCGTTGTCGGGCTCGTCGAAGACCACCCGGAGCTGGTGCGAGACCGGCATGTTCGGCTTCATCGTGCCGCGCTTCTCGATCACGTCGAAGCCGTCCTTCGGGAAGGGCTCCAGCGCGATCGACCGGATCGGCCGGCCGAGCCCGTAGCGCAACTGGAAGGTTACGGCGCGCTGCCGGTACTTGCTGGCCCCCTCCCAGTTGACCAGTTCGTCGAGGGCCTCAAGGTCGCGCGTCTCCAGCGCCGTTCGCACGGCCCCGACGAGTTCGCCCCCAGTCGTCGGTTGCGCCGCGTCGGCCGCCGCCCCACTCGCGAGGAGGGCGGCGAGGGCGACGCCCTGGCTCCAGCACCGCCCGTTCCGTGCCCGGCGCCCGGTCACTGCTGCGCGCCCTTGTCTTGTTCCTGGTCTTGCCCCTGGTCTTGCATGGCGAACATGGGCTGCGAAACCTTGTCTTGCAGGGCGAACACCCAGACGGTGCCGTCCTGGGCCGGGGACGCTTGGCTCGCAATCCGGTCGGCGAGCATCCCGTCGAGGCCGTTGGCTTGGCGCTCCGCGTCGACGCCCCAGCCCGACATGACGGCGACGTACTGCGTCCCGTCGATCTCGAACGAAGTCGGCACCCCCTGGACGCCGGAGTTCAAGCGGGTCTGCCAGAGCAGCTCGCCGTTCTTGGCGTCGAAGGCGCGGAACATGCGATCGCGGGTGCCGCCGGCGAAGACCAAGTTGCCGGCGGTGGTGAGGAGCGGACCCCAGAGCGCCTGGTCGTCGAACTTGTGGCTCCAGACCTTCTCGCCCTTGGACAGGTCCCACGCCTGCAACTCGCCGATAGGAAAGGGCTTGCTGGTGTCGATGCCTTCGCGCGGGCGCATGCTTGAGAAAATGTCCTCGATCGGCACGCCGATGTAGAGTTCGCCCGGCTCGTAGTCGCCGACCGGCACGCCGCTGATCTCGGCGCACAAATTGTCGTTGGCCGGTATGTAGAACAGGCCGGTGTCCGGGTTGTACGCCTCCTGCGGCCAGTCCTTGCCGCCCCACAAAGAGGGGCAGAACGTGGCCGTCTCGTTGGTCGCCGGGATCTTGTCCTCGTTGTAGGTCGGCCGCCCGGTCTCAGGGTCGATCGACGCGAACACGTCCTGGTGGACGAACGGCTTCGCGTCGACGAACTCGATCGGGCCCTCGGGCGTGCGCTCCAGCGTCCACAAGTAGCCGTTGCGGCCGGCGTGGACCGCTGCTGGGATGGTCTTGCCGTCCCGCTCGATGTCGAACAGCACAGGGGCGGAGACCTCGTCCCAGTCCCAGGCGTCGTTCCATTGGTACTGGTGGTGGCCCTTGATCGCGCCGGTGTCGACGTCGAGCGCGATCGCTGAGGTGGTGTAGAGGTTGTCGCCGGGGCGGGCGTCGGGCATCCACGGGCCGCCGTTGCCGGTGCCGAAATAGGCGAGGTTGGTCTTCGGGTCGTAGTTGCCCTGCATCCAGACCGGGCCGCCGCCGGTCTCCCAGGCGTCGCCCTTCCAGGTCTCGTGCCCCGGCTCGCCGGGTCCCGGGATGGTGTAGGTCTTCCAGGCCTCCTCGCCCGTCTCGGCGTCGAGGGCGGCGACGAAGCCGCGGATGCCGAGTTCGCCGCCCGAGACGCCGACCAGGATCTTGCCCTTCGCCGCCATCGGGGCGATGGTCATGTAGTAGCCGTCCATCCAGTCGGCGACGCACTCGTCCCAGGCGACCTCGCCGGTCTCGGCGTCGAGCGCCACGACGCAGGCGTCCATGGTCGCCATGTAGACCTTGTCGCCGTAGAGGGCGACGCCGCGGTTGGTCGGGTGGAGCTGCTGCATGTCCGCGGGCAGTTCGCGCTCGTAGCGCCAGAGCACGTCGCCGGTGTCGGCCTTGATGGCGATCACCCGGTTCTGCGGCGTGCTGACGAACATGACGCCGTCGTTGACGATCGCGGGCGACTGGTGCGACTCGGCGATGCCGGTGGACAAGGACCAGACGGGCACGAGGTCCTTGACGTTCGAGGCGTTGATCTGGTCGAGCGGGCTGTAGCCCCAGCCCTCGTAGTTCTGGCGCGCCATGAGCCAGTTGCCGGGCTCGGGCTCATCAAGGCGTTCTTGCGTGACAAGGTTATAGTCGAAGCCGTCGTCGGCCTCGGCCGGCAGCGTCTCCATCGCCAGCAGGGCGATCATCGCCGATGCGCCAAGAAGCTTGTATCGTTGCATGGTGCCTTCCTGATCCGTTGAAGGTTGGGTTTTTGGGATCATTCAACTCTGCTTCATGCCGACGTGACCTTGGAACGCGCCGTCGACGAGCAGCCGCTCGCCGTCAAGCTTGATCGGCAGGCGCGCCAAGGGGAGCTGCGCCGGGCCGCCGACGACCTTGCCGTTCGCCCGCGGGTCGAACATCGAGTTGTGGCAGTGGCAGAAGATGACCTGCCCTTCCGTCTGGTAGTTCTCGATGAAGCAGCCGGCGTGGGTGCAAAAGGCGGAATAGGCCATGACGCCGTCGATCGCCTGCGCCGCCGTCGCCTCGTCGAGGCTCGCCGGGTCGAGCCGCAAGAGCAGGACGCGGTTCAGCCGGCTGCGGCGGCGAACGGTGTCAGTCGCAGGGTCCTTCGGCCAAGCTTCCAGGAGCGTATCGGGCTCGGCAAGGTCGGCCACGGTGATGGCCTCGTACCGGCGATCGCCCGAGACGAACACGAGTTCGTCGCCCGGCTGCGGCGGCATCTTGTTCGAATCAAGGCCTTCCGTCGCGCCGGCCTCCCGACCGTGCACGACCATGGCGAGCCCGGCCGCCAGGAGAAGCCCGACCGACTGGCGCCGCCCTTGATCGACGCAGCCGCAGCACCCCGGCTTCGTTTCAGCGTTTCTCTTCTGTCCCATGCAACACCTCCCGTATCGTTGATCAAGCTTCGGTTTGCTGTCGCTCCGTCGCCGTCAGTGCGCCGGGACGCGCGATGGCGACGGCGCGGATCGTTTGGACGTAGAGTGCCGTGTGCAGACGCTCGTCGCCGTCGTGACGTCCGCTGCGGATGGCGCTGCACAAGGCGCGCGCGTCGGCGTCGGCGTCCTCCTGACGGGCGGGTCCGGCGACTGCCGCCAGCGCGAGGTCGGCCGCCCGCATTTGCTCATCCGCGACCAACTCGCGCTCGACCATGCCGAGCGCGTTGGCGACCATCAGCGCCGCGTAGCGCCGCTCGCCCTCTAAGCCGGGCAGAACCTGCTCGGCGAGCTTTTCACGGGCGGCCCGAAGAAGGTCCGCGCCACTGGGTTTATCCCGCACCGGCCATCCCCCATGCGGGGGGTGCGAGGCTGCGAACGACCGCCAGCTCAAGCTCGGGCACGATCCGGGCGGTGAGCGCCAGTTCGAGCGACCGCTGGCGGCCCGACAGGTGACGCTCGCCCTGCTCCAGCGCGATGACGGCCCAGCGCAGGTGGGCGACGATCTCCCAGTAGCGAACGGCGTCGTCGTCCACGCGACCGCCGCCCACCTCGTAGCCGCGGTAGAAGGCCTCGCGCGGCGCGATGCCGCCGGCCTCCAAGTCGGGACGGCCAAAGCGCCAGCACTCGGCGCAAAACCAGCCGAGGTCGGCCATCGGGTCGCCCAAGCCGACGAATTCCCAGTCGAGGATCGCCGTGAGGCCGTTCTGGTCGACCATGTAGTTGCCGGTGCGAAAGTCGCCGTGGACCAGAACGGGCGACCGGCGGGGGGGCGGGTGCAGCTCCGCCCAGCGAAGCCCCCACTCCAATGCCGGCCGCCGGACATCCAGCCGATCAAGAGCCGTGCGCAAGTCGGTGATGGCCGTCTTCGCCGGATCGGTTGGGGGGACATCCAAGAAGCTCAAGCCCGACTGCGCCGGTTGGATGGCGTGGATCTTCGCGAGTTCACGACCGAGTTGCCCGGCAAGCGCGGCGCGATCGCCGCCGAGGCCTTGATCCTTGACGATCCGGGGACCCAAACCCACGCCCTCGACCGCCGCCACGAGCGCGAACGCCGCGCCGATGACGCCCGCGTCGTCGCAGTAACCGATCGGGGCCGGCACCGTCACCCCGGCGGCGTGGGCGGCGCTCAGCGCGGCGAACTCCTGCGCGAGCGAACGGCTCGACCCGATCGTCGCCGCCGCGTTGCGGCGAAGGACGAAGCGCCGTTCTTGATCGTCGCCGATCCGACAGGCGAGCCGCCAGTTTTCCTGGATGGCGCCTCCCGTGAGCAGACGCGCCTCGTCGATCCGCGCCGAGGGCACGCCGAGCTTGGCGGCGATCCAGCCGGCGAGGGCCTCCAGGCGGGCGGGATCCTGCGCGAGGCTCATGCCCAGAACGCCTCGCCCTGCTCGCGCAGCATCCGCGCGATCACCATCTCGTGCACCTCGCTCGCGCCGTCGACCAGCCGGGCCTGGCGCGCGTAGCGGTAGATCCATTCGGCGAGCGTGTCCTTGGCGTAGCCGCGCGCCCCTTGGAGCTGAACGGCGGTATCGGCGGCAAGGTGCAGCGTATCGGCGACCTGCACCTTAGCCATCGAGATCTCCTTGCGCGCCCGGTCGCCTTGGTCGAGCTTCCAGGCAGCCTTCAAGACGAGCAGCCGGCCGACCTCGATCGCGCTGGCGACGCGACCGAGCTTGATCTGCACGCTCTCGCGCTCGGCGAGCCGCGTGCCGAAAGCCTCGCGATCGTCGACGTAGGCCTGGGCGATCTCCAGGCAGCGCCGGGCGAGACCGAGCCAGCGCATGCAGTGCGTGAGCCGCGCCGGTCCGAGCCTGATCTGCGTGACCTTGAGTCCGTCGCCCACGTCGAGCAGCACGTTCTCGTCCGCGATCTCAAGGCCCCTGAAGATGAGTTCGCAGTGACCGCCGTGCTCTTCGGGGCCCATGATCGGGATCCGCCGCACGATCTCCCAGCCCGGCTGGTCGCGGTCGAAGAGAAAGGCGCTCAACCCCCGCCGCGGATCGTCCGAGGTCCGCGCGACGAGGATGAAGTGCTGGGCGACACCGGCACCGGTGATGAACCACTTGCGCCCCTCGACGACCCACCCCCCATGGCACCGCCGCGCGCGGGTCTGGATCATGCGCGGATCAGAGCCGCCGCCCGGGGCGGGCTCGGTCATGGCGAAGGCGGAGCGCACCCGACCGTCGACGATGGGGCGCAGCCAGCGGTCCTGCTGCGTCGGCGTGCCGGCCGTCGCCAGCAGCATCATGTTGCCGTCGTCGGGTGCGGCGGCGTTGAACGTCACCGGGCCGAAGATCGACCGGTTGGCCTCCTGATACATGACGGCCATGCCGACGCGCGACAGGCCCATCCCGCCCAGCGCCTTCGGCGTCTGCGGCGCCCAGAGCCTAACGGTCCTTGCTTGCGCCCGCAATCCCGCCAAACGGTCGAGGCGGATGTTCTCGTGCTCGTCCCAGCCCGAACGATCCTCCTCCAAGGGCAGGATGGCCTCGGTCACGAAGTCGCGAGTACGCCGACGTAGATCTTCGAGTTCGGACGACAGGTCAAAGTTCATAGGTATGTCGGCCGTTCAGCGGGGGGCGCTCAAAGGGCGTACGGTCGCCCCGACGCGGGCATCGGCCACCTTGAGCTTGAGAACGAATTGAAACCCGTTCGCCAAGCAAAATCCCCCCTCTGTCGTAACACCATTTATTTTTCGATCGAACGCTCGTTTTATGCTTGCCCCGCCGCTGGCTGTCAACATCTTTCAAGGCTAACTTGCAGGCGGATTTGGCGTCGCTCATGTGGCTTGCGCGCTGCGGATAGGATAGCCTACCTTGGCAAGACTCCCTGCCAACAGCCGTTGGTTTCTGCGTATACAGGTAGAGATATGAGCCATTTCAAAGATTTTGAGCACTGGTTTGAGGATGATCGCGCCATCATTTGGCGGCACATCTTCGAAAGCAACCAAGACATTATCAAGGTTAAAAAAGAAAAAATTGCCCTACCGAACCTTAGAACGATTATAAATTCTACGCTTGATCTTAGCAATCGCTCAAGTTTCAGAACAATGAGCTTACGCGAATTAAGCCAGGATGCCGGCATCAGCATGGGCTCACTCTACTCTTATATCGAGAGCAAGGAGCGCCTCCTCGCGATGATCCTGGGACTGGTGTTCCATCTGGTAAATGAAGTCCTGGACGCGTCCGAGGGCAAACGCCTTGAACCCAAGGAACGTCTGCGCTGGCTCTTGCGCCGCCACATTTTCCTGACCGAGGTGATGCAGCCCTGGTTCTTCTTCGCCTATATGGAGGCCAAAGGCTTCGACCGCCGCGGCAAGCGGATGGCGATCGAGAGTGAATTACGCACCCAGGGGCTGATCGCCAGCTGCCTCACCGCAGGGCAGGCCTCGGGCGTCTTCAGGCCGCTCGATCCGGACATGACCGCGTCCCTCATCAAGCCGTTGCTCCAGGACTGGTACCTGAAGCGCTGGAAGTATCGCGGCAACAAGATCATGCCCGATGACTATGCGGCCTGGGTGATCCGCTTCGTCGAGGCGTTCGTCGACCGCGTACGTGCGACCCCACCGCGTGCGCGAGACGGGGGGCTGCCGGCGCGAGCCGACGCCGAGCACGAGACGTTCACGTGAGCCGTACAAGGCCGTTGGGTGTTCGTTGCGATGGCCGAGGCCTGCAACGCCAGGGGTGCCTCGGTCCGATGAGCTGCGCGCGGCAACGATCGCTTTTTCATGAATAAGGAAGCTTGTCCGGCGTCGTGGATTTGGTTCTGGAGCGTGATAGGCTGGGTTGAGCCTGAAGCGTGAGGATCGCGCCGTCACCTCTTTGCACACTGAGCCGCAGAAGTGCGCTACAAAACGGTCATGGTCTCGCTTGCGCCGAGGCCGAGACGATGTGGCCGCGGGTGCGGCTGTCGTGTCCTGCCCCGCCGCGCTGCTGGACCAAATATTCTATGATTGAATTTGGTGGATGAGCCGGGAGGCGGCGTCTCCTCGGTGGTTCGACGTCACCCAAGAGGACACCGCGCCGTGGAGGATGATAGCGTTGATTGCCTGTCTCGACCAGGATCGAGCTTGATCGACGACCCGCTGCTTGGTATCTGCGAGCGGGCGCACGGCGATTTGGCCCGATCGCGGTGCGCCGGCCCAAGCTTCGCGACCGCGGCGGCAGCGCCGGGTGGCGAGCGCATCCGCTTCACCTCGAAGGTGTTGCCGCCGTTTCTCAGACGTCGAGGCGCCGCTTGCCCTAGCTTTACTCTCAAGAGCATTTCCATCGCCTAGCTGTTCAGTCCCGGCATCTGATGGATCGGATCGAGCGTGAATCTCTCTGGCTCTGAAGTCCAGACCTTGCAGATGAATTCATAGGGCGTGAGGCCTCTGAGCGTCTTGAGGCGCCGTGCGAAGTTGTAGGCGGAGACGCAGTCTTCGAGGTGGCGTCGAAGCTGGCGGTGACTGTCGTAGTGAAAGCGCCTGACCGTCGCGTCCTTGATGGTCCGGTTCATCCGCTCGACCTGCCCGTTCGTCCAGGGGTGCTTGGGCTTGGTCAACCGATGCTCGATGCCCTGTCGCCAGCATGTCCGGTCGAACGGGTGGCCCCAAAGACGCGCAGTGGGTCCGTCGCGGTTCTTGGGGATGTCGGCGAACTGGACGCCGTTATCGGTCAACACCGTGTGAATCTTGTAGGGTACGGCGGCACCCAGCGCTTCTAGGAAGTCTGACGCCGTCCGGGTGGTGGCCCGCTCGACCAGTTGGAAAGGCGAACTTCGAGGTCCTGTCGATCGCAACGTAGAGGTACAGCTTGCCTTCGGCGGTCTGCGCCTCGGCCAGGTCGATGTGGAAATAGCCGATCGCATAAGCTTTGAACGTCTTCCTGGCTGGCTTGTCACCCTCGATTTGGGGCAAGCGGCTGATCCCATGACGCTGGAGACAGCGGTGCAGCGAAGACCGGGTCAGATGCGGGATCGTCGGCTGAAGAGCGTAGAGGCAATCGTCCAGCGGCAGCAGCGTGTGCCGCCGGAACGCGACGATGATCGCTTCCTCCTCTTCGCCGAGAACGGTGGAACGCGGCGCCTTCGGCCCGGTCTTGAGGTCCTCGACGGTCACGCGCTTGCGCCACTTCGCCACCGTCTTCGGATTGATCCCGTAAATCCGGCTCAACTCCGAGGCCGAAGCCTGCGATCGCTGTATCGCAGCTCGGACCGCGTGCGTGGTCGTGGCGCTCCCGTGTCGAACTTGGCCCATAGCGCCTCCTTCCATGCCGTCGAAAAGATCGCACCATGAAACCCTGGGATCAAACACCTAGGCTTCAAACTCAATCAGGTTGGTGAGGAGCATAGAGAACCTATCTTTTCGAGCACGTTGGCAGCCGCGTGAGGTAGAGATGAGCAGCCTGTTTTGGCTGAGCGGTGCCCGATGGGCCACGATAACCGTTCCTGCCCAAGAACCAGCCGGGTGCTCGACGCGTGGACGATCGCCGGGTGATCTCGGGCATCGTCCACGTCCTCAAGTCGGGCTGCCGCTGGCAAGACTGTCCACCGGCTTACGGCCCGCCGACCGCCATCTACAACCGCTTCCACCGCCCTCGGCCGTCTGCTGACGGCCGCCCTTCGGGTCGGATTAGCGGCTGCTGCCGCTGATGGCCGATCAAGGGCTTTTGGCGGCGGATGCTCGCCGCTCTCGCCCAAGCCGGCTGGGTCAAGGAGAGCGCGTGCCTGGACAGCAGCTACGTCAAGGCGCACCGCTGCGCGCACAGCGGCAAAAGGGGGCGCAGGCGCAGGCGATCAGCCGTTCACGTGGCGGCATGACAGCCAAAACCCACATGCTCACCGATGTCATCGGCCGGCCCGCGGTCATCCACCTCACGTCCGGCAACCGCAGCAATGTGCGGGCGGCCAAGACGGTGCTGGCCAAAGCGCCCGGACCGATCCGGCGCCTGATTGCCGACCGGGGCGAAGCCTGTCCTCCGGCCGGCGAAGCCGGAACGGGGGGATGCCAATTGGCCGCGCAAAGCGTTGCGCGAGCAAAATACCGTGCCGATCATCCCCGGCCGCAAGCACCGCAAGCGTCCCATCCGCTACGACAACCAGCGCTATCGCGACCGTTGGTGGATCGAGGCAAGCTTTGCCAGGCTCAAGGACTTCCGCCGCGTGGCGACGCGCTGCGACAAGCCCGCCGCCAACGACGCCTCAGCCGTGGCGCTTGCTTTGCTCATCGCCTGCTGGCTCTGATCGGGTTTGGAGCCTAGTTCGATGGGCGTTGACGGCGCTGCCACGACCCCGACGCGCCGAAACTTTCGGCTACAACGGTGCGCCGTCTCGCCGCGACTTGGCAGCAAGAACACGAGCGCTGGCAGGGCCGCACCCGACCCTGCGCCTTGTCCGCAACCTCACGCAACTGTACCGCCTCAAGGTTAGGGCGCTGCACGACGCGCTCGCCGCCGAAGACGGCCCGAAGGTTTGCGAGGCGATCTAAGCGCTGGTCGAGGCAACCGTGCTGAGTAGCTGAGGAAGGACAGGCTCGCAATTGAGGTTCAGGGCGATATCGCCGCCGTACTGCACCCGGCAGCGGCGCGAGAGGGCTGTGGCGACTACACCCACGACAGTAAAAACTCGGCACACGATCTGCGGCCGAGCTTACGGGAGGACCTACACTGCAAGTGCAGGCGCTTGGTCGGCGAGTAAAGCTGGTTGCGGGGGTAGGGTTTGAACCTACGACCTTCAGGATGAGGTAGCTACCATAGATTACGCTTGCCTACGCCTGTTCGCGCTGAACAGCGTTATTTAGCCTTTTTATAGCAGGTTAGCGTGATAGCATCAACGCCTAGCCCTTCCCCATCCTCGCCGATTGCGCCACATTATGTTTCCTATATGCTTCCTGCAGCCGACAGGAAGCACGGGAAACGCTCATGCCGAAGCTCACCAAGCGCACCGTCGAGACGGCCCTGCCGCAGGCTTTAGACTTCTTCCTTTAGGATGACGAGTTGAAGGGCTTCGGCGTGCGCGTCTGGCCGAGCGGCCGGCGCGCCTACCTCATCCAGTACCGCGCCGGCGGTTCCACGCGCCGCGTCGGGCTCGGCACGCACGGCAATGTCACCGCTGAGGAAGCTAGGAAGCGGGCGCGCGAGATGCTGGGCAGCATCGCCGGCGGCGCCAACCCGGCCGAGGCGCTGCACACGCACCGGCGCGCGCCGACCGTGGCGGCGCTGGGTGCGCGCTTCCTCAAGGAGCACGTCGCGCACCGCTGCAAGCCGAGCACGCAGGCCGAGTACCGCCGCAGCGTCGAGATGTTCATCAACCCGCGCATGGGCACGCTTAAGGTGCCCGACGTGCGGCGCGCGCACGTGCAGGCGCTGCACGACGACCTGCGCCGCATCTCCTATCAGGCCAACCGCACGCTCGGGGTACTTTCCAAGATGTTCAACCTCGCCGAAGGCTGAGGCCTGCGCCCGGACGGCTCGAATCCCTGCCGGCACGTCAAGAAGTACCCGGAGAGCAAGCGCGAACGCTTCTTATCGGCCGAAGAGTATCAGCGGCTTTGGGCAACGCTCGAGGAGGTGCAAGCCGAGCAGCCGGGATTGGCGGCGGCGGTCGCCGCGATCCGCCTTCTCGCGTTGACCGGGTGTCGGCTCGGCGAAGTTCAGCAGTTGCGCTGGGAGCACGTCCGCGAGACGACGCTGGCCCTACCGGACGGCAAGACGGGCGCACGGCGGGCTACCTAAGTCCCGAGGCGGCGGCCGTGCTGCGAACGATCCCAAGGCTGCCAAGCAACCCTTACGTGATCACCGGCAAGATTGAGGCCGGTTGTCTCACCGACCTGCAAAAGCCCCGGCGGCGCATCCGAGCGCGCGCCGGGCTCAAGGACGTGCGCCTGCACGACCTGCGGCACTCGTTCGCCTCGGCGGCGGTCGCCAACGGCGAGAGCCTGCCGATGATCGGCAAGCTGCTCGGACACAAGCAGGTGCAGATTACCGTACGCTACGCGCACCTCGCCGACGACCCAGTGCACGCCGCCGGGGCGCGCACCGCGGCGCGCATCATCGGCCCCGTGCCGCGTTAGGAGGGTCGGCATGATGAATACCTGGAAGCTCTGGGAACGCGGCATCTGGCTCTCCCGCGCACCCGTGATTTGCGCCAGCAAGGCGAAGCGGGAGCGGCACCGTCAGTTGCAGGAGGTCGGTGGCTTCCTGCCGATGCTGCAGCGATGGGCGGAACGGGTGCAAGCCAAAACGCCGCTAGCTGAAGCGGTTGCCCCGGTGCCGGAGGCAGACGAGCTGCGGCAGCTCACCAACGAGATGCAGCGGGACATCGTGAGATGGGTTCAAGATGGCAAGCTGAAGGCGTACGGCTTCGGCGTGCCGCGGCGGCCGGAGGATGCGCCGCAGCCGGTGCCGTTGGATTTGTGGAGCGGCACGATCGGCTGGGGGAGATCTATCCTTGCGGCCAACGGGTTGAGGATGGAAGGCGTCCGTTTGCTGCTTCTTGAGTCGGACAAACACCTTCGCGGCGGCCGGTCGCCCGGCCGTCCCAGCCGTGAAGCACAGATCCTCGAAGCGTTCGACACGCTACAGGCCAGCGGGCAGGTAGATCGAACCCGACCTATGGCTCACCTCTTCGAGCCCATCCGGCAACTCGTGAGGGACAAGCACCCAACGAATAAGACCGATCAAGGTCTGAACGACAAGACGATTGCCAGGGTCATCCGAGAGCGGTTCGTCGAAAGGGACAAAACTCAAAATTCCTGAGCCTATTTTAAGTCGTTTTTTGTCCTCGCGAACTGCTCCATGCTTCGCCCCAGTTCGATGATCGCAAGACGGATGAAGCCATGGAACACGAGCGTACCGCCGGATCGCATCCTGAACAGGACCACCTCGACCGGCTCATCGACGAGCAGCAAGCGGCCATGTTCCTCGGCTACAGCATCCGCGCCCTGCAGAACTGGCGCGTGCGCGGCGGCGGGCCGCGCTTCGTCAAAGTGTCCGCCCGCTCGGTCCGCTACCGGCGCAAGGACCTGATCGCCTGGAGCGAGGACCGCCTCGCCTCGAGCACCTCCGACGTGCGTCACCCCTGACGTCGCGCCCGTGTGCCCCCGTCCGTTGCAGTCCACCTCACGACGGCGTACCGGTCGCGGCGCGTGCCGACCGGTGCGCCGTCCGGTGCGGACCAGGCGCACACGGGTTCGGTCCGGTCGCCCGACCGGCCGACGTACAGTTCCGAACCGGCCGGACGGGGGCCGGTCCTCCGTCCGGCCCCCGTCCGCGACACGCCCACCACCCGTTTTGGCCTTGCGGGGCTGGCCGCACCGCAAGGTGTTTTGGGGCCGAACATGGTCCGAAAAACGGAAAGGGGGGTGCGGTGTTGACCGCACCCCCCTCCCCCGCCGCCGTGGCCGGCGAGCGGGCGGCTCCATCCACAGTTCGAGGGCGCTCGGCCCCAAAACGCAAAGCGGCCTCGGCGCGAAGCGCGCCGCCGACCGTCCGACCATGGAGCGACCCATGACCGTCATCGGCACCCTCTACACCCACGAGGACGCCAAGGGTTACAAACAGTTGCGCGGCCAGATCCAGACCCTCGACCTCGACCTGCCGATCTGGCTCGAACCCCTGGCCTCGCGCGCCACGCCGGGCTCGCCGCACTTCCATGTGCTCGCCAAGGGCCGCGGCGGCAAGCCGGTCCAGGTCGGCTCCGTCTGGCGCAAGCAACTGACCCGCGGCCCGCGCGCCGGCGAGGAGTTCTTCAGCCTCACCCTCGACGATCCGGGCTTCGCCGCCCCGCTCAACGTCGCCGCCTTCAAGGCCGAGCGGCCGGGCGAGTGGGAGATTACTTGGCGCCGCCGGCAGGACCGGCAGCCGGCCGAAGCCGAGCAGGGATGAATTTGCAGAGGGGGGTTCCCGTAACACCCCCCTCTGCATTTACACGGGCGTGGGTGGGCGTAGGCCATGCACTTCGACCGTCTCTATGCCGGCTTCGATAAGCTCGACCTCGCCGTCCAGGGCGCGTTGCGGCCGGAGGACGTGGCGCTGCTGCAGATTGCACACCGGCAAGCGCTCGAGGCGCAAGCGGTGCAGTTGGTGACGATCGGCCCCGGCCGGGTTGAGGTGCTCGTGCATCCGGGCGGCCTGAGCGGCGGCTACCCGATCCGCGCCGATACCGGCCCGCTCGGCGAGGTTTGGGGCATCCGTGAAGGGCTCGACCCGCTGCAGTGGAACCTGTTCGTCAAGCTGCGGGCGGCGGCGCTCGCCACCTACGGCTATGCGGGTGCGCGCGACAACTTGCTCACCCGGCTCGAGGCGATGGGCTGTACAGTGCGCGGCCATAGCCTCAACCGCGTCGATTTCGCCATGGACTTCGCCACGGCCTGCTTTGAGCCGCGGCCGGAACAGTTCGTCGCCCCCGCCCGCAGCAAGGTGCGGCCGCACTGGAGCCGGCCGGCGCAAGCGAGCGACCCGCACCACCCCGCCGCCGTGCTCTGCGGCCGGCGCTACGACTCGGTGACGGTCGGCAAGCTGCCGGGGCGGCAGGTGATCGTTTACGACAAGCGCAAGGAGGCGCTGGAGAAGCGCGAGCCGCTGTGGTTCGCGGTCTGGCAGGTCGACCCGAAGGACCGTGGCCGTGAGGTATGGCGCGTTGAGTTGCGTGCCGGCCGACAGGAACTCAAGGAGCGCTGGCGGCTGAGAACTTTCGCCGATCTGGAGGCATCAATCGGCGACCTGTTCCGTGCTGCGGCCGAGCGGGTGCGTTACGTCGCGCCACGGCGGGGCGACGACAACGCCACCCGGCAGCGGCTGCACCCACTGTGGCGGGCGGTGCAAGGCTGTCTCGAGCGCTCGCTCACCGCCTACCGCTCGGGACTGCTGCCCGCCGACGTCCTCGAGCTCGAGCGCGAGGAGGCGGTGCGGCGCTACCGCTCGCTCGTGCTCGGCAACCTCGCGCCGTTCGCCGTGGCCTTGGGCATGGACGAGACGGTTCTCGAAACCGACCTGCCGGACCTGCTGCGGCGGGAGGTGCAAGCCGCCCTCAACGATCCAACCGGGCGACTGCTCAAGAACGTGGCGCGGGCGCGCGGGCGGCTGCGGTTCGTCGCGGCGTCAAACGAACCCAACCCTAGCGCACAATGACCTTTGAGCGTACTTTGACGTAGACAGGAAACGTTGGAGTAGATTTATGCCTGCGGAAGCCGTCCAAGCGATCGTTGAGGCTTTTAGCGCCGGGGCTGTCGTCGCTGCGAGCGGCGTAGGCTATGCCGCTGTGCAGGACGCTTACGCGGGCCTCAAGGCGGCCATCGTGAGCAAGTTCACCCCCGCGAACATCGTCGATCTGCTTGAGAACAATCCCGCACGAGAAGGCCGCAAGCAAACGCTTGCCGAGGAGCTTGAGGCAACAGGCGCGGCCAAGGATGCAGAGGTTCTGCGGCTCACGAAACGGCTTGAGGAAGCGCTGCTTGAGGCACAGCCCTACGACGACGCCGGGAACTACCTGATCGACCTAAAGAACATCGAGGCCGGGCACTCGATCATCCTCAAAAACCTCAAGGCCATAGGCGGCGGCATCCGCGTCAGTGGCATCAAGGGCAAGGGCAACTTTGAGATGCACGACGCGACGGCGACGGCGCCTGGCTTGGCGGAAAATCAGGCGGGAAACTGATGAGGGCGGGGCCGCAAGACAGTGGTCCCGCCCATCGCTTCGAGAACATCCACGTCGGCCGCGACTTCGTAATCCGCCACGGCAACGATGGTACCGTCGTGGCCGCCGCGAGGCGGGAATGGGTCTGGCGCAAGGGAGAGGTCGCGCCGAGCAGCATCCTCGACTCCCGCTACCGCGTCGCCCCCTTTGTCGGCCGCGCGGCCGAACTCGACGGCCTGATCGGCTGGTGTCTGGACGAAAACCCTGAGGTCAACCCGCTGCGGCTCTACTTTGGCCCCGGCGGCATGGGCAAGACGCGCTTCCTGCTCGAAGCGTGCGAGCGGCTGCGCGGCAAGCAGGGGTGGATGGCAGGATTTCTAGAGAACCGATCGAGCGCTTGGCCGGGTGAGGCAATGCGAGAATTGGTCGAACTCGACCAGCCCAAGCTTCTGGTACTCGACTACGCCGAGACCCGGGTCGACGACGGAGCGCTGCTGCTCCAGCTCATCTCGGCACGGCCCAAAGGTTGTTCGGCAGTGCGCGTCGTGCTGCTCGCGCGCGACGGACCAGGGGATGCCGGTGCAACCGATAGGGGTCCCGCCGGCGACGTACCTTGGATCGCCGAACTCAGGCGCCGCAGCGCCGCCGCCCAGGCGATGGCGGGGGCGCTCGCGTCGTTCGCGTTGCGACCGCTTTCGGATGACGAGCCCGTCCGGCGCGAGGCCTTCCTCACCGCCCGGCAAAGGTTCGCGGAACAGATACACGGCCCGAATGCCGCCGGCAAACTGGCAGGCGCTGCTGAACCACCAGACCTTGCCGCACCTGACTTTGTGCGCGTTTTGCTCATCCATGCCGCCGCCCTCGCCAGCCTCGACGGCAAACGGCTTGAGGGCACGAGCGCCCTGCTCGACTATCTGGTCGACAGGGAAGAGCGGGCTTGACGCGACGGTTTACAAGCATTTGGCCTATCGGCCGACGCGGACACAGACACGGTGGGTCAAGTCGCCGCCTTGGTCACGCTCTCAGGCGGGACGGCGAGCCTGGGCGACGCCCTCGCCCTCGTCGAACGCGCACCTCTAGCCGACCTGAAGCCGGTTCAGCGCAAGCGGCTCGTCGACCTGCTGCGCCAGCTCTACCCTGTCTACCCTGGCGAGGGCCACCTCGACGCCGTGCGCCCCGACCTGATCGGCGAGCACGCGGTCGAGCGGTACTTGGTCAAAGAGCCGGCGCTGCTCGACGCCGTGCTCGACCCGCCTGCCGACCCCGCGACCGCCTTCGAGGTCCTGCGCCGCTTAACCGATCGGCGGCCCGCCGCGCAGGCTTGGCTGACGACCCTCGCCGCGAAGCTGGAGGCGCTGCTGCCCGTGGATCAAACAGGCTTGGCGTTTTGCCTCCTGCCGCGTCTGCCGAAGGAGACAGTGGACCTGCGCGGCTTTCGCTACGCGGTGAGTCGCGAGGCGCTGCGACGACTTCATGAGGCGTCAGCAGGGGACGAGCAGAACGCAGCGCGTGCAACCTTCTTGAACCATCATTCGTTCTATGCCGCGGAATGCGGCGCGCGTGAGGAGGCCTTCGCCGCCGCCGAGGAGGCGGTGCGTCTCTATCGTGCCCTGGCCCTGGCCCGCCCCGACGCCTTTACCCCCGACCTCGCCGCTTCGCTCAACAACTATGCTGTTGGGCTTGGCCGCCTCGGCCGGCACGAGCCGGCGCTCGAAGCCGCCGACGAGGCGGTGCGCCTCTATCGCACCTTAGCCTTGGCCCGCCCCGACGCCTTCAACCCCGGCCTCGCCGCTTCGCTCAACAACCTCGCCAATCGTCTCAGCGACCTCGGCCGGCGCGAGGACGCACTCGAAGCCGCCGAGGAGGCGGTGCGCCTCTACCGCGCCTTGGCCGAGGACCGCCCCGACGCCTTCAACCCCGACCTCGCCACCTCGCTCAACAATCTCGCTACCTCCCTCAGCGGCCTCGGCCGGCGCGAGGACGCGCTCGAAGCCGCCGAGGAGGCGGTGCGCCTCTACCGCACCCTGGCCGAAGCCCGCCCCGACGCCTTCAACCCCAACCTCGCTTTCTCGCTCAACAATCTCGCCAACCGTCTCAGCGGCCTCGGCCGGCCTGAGCCGGCGCTCGAAGCCGCCGAGGAGGCGGTGCGCCTCTACCGCGCCTTGGCCCTGGCCCGCCCCGACGCCTTCACCCCTGACCTTGCTATGTCGCTCAACAACCTTGCCAACCGTCTCAGTGACCTCGGCCGGCACGAGGACGCGCTCGAGGCCGCCGAGGAGGCGGTGCGTCTCTATCGTGCCCTGGCCCTGGCCCGCCCCGACGCCTTCACCCCCAACCTCGCCGGCTCGCTCCACAACCTCGCCAACCGTCTCAGCGACTTCGGCCAGCACGAGGACGCGCTCGAAGCCGCCGACGTGGCGGTGCGCCTGCGCCGCGCCCTGGCTGAGGACCGCCCCGATGCCTTCAACCCCGACCTCGCTGCTTCGCTCAACAACCTCGCCAACCATCTCAGCGACCTCGGCCAGCACGAGGACGCGCTCGGGGCCGCCGAGGAGGCGGTGCGTCTCTACCGCGCCTTGGCCCTAGCCCGCCCCGACGCCTTCACCCCTAACCTCGCCACTTCACTCCACAACTTCGCTACCTTCCTCGGCGACCTCGGCCGGCCTGAGCCGGCGCTCGAGGCCGCCGAGGAGGCAGTGCGCCTGCGCCGCACCTTAGCTAACGATCAACCCGACACCTTCACCCCCAACCTTGCGACCTCGCTCCACAACCTCACTACCTTCCTCAGCGACCTCGGCCAGCACGAGGACGCGCTCGGGGCCGCCGAGGAGGCGGTGCGCCTCTACCACACCTTGGCCCTGGCCCGCCCCGACGCCTTCACCCCCAACCTCGCCGGCTCGCTCATAGTCCAAGCCAATTGCCTTGAAGCGCTCGAGCAGTTGGAGCTGGCCTTAGCGTCCAACGCTGAAGCTATAACAGCGCTGCGGTCGACCTTCCTGCGCCTGCCGCAAGCAGCAGAGCGATGGATGCTGCCGATGTGCCAGCACTACCTTGAGCGTTGCGAGAAGCTCGGCGTTGAACCTGACGAGGAGTTGCTGACACCGATCGAAGAGGCGCTACAGCGGGGACAAAAGCTGGAATGAGCCAACACCTACCGCTTCCTATGAGCTTCCTGCTGGACGCACGCGCGACGGCGGCACAGAATCAAGAAGCCCCCTAAGCCGTTGGCTTAGAGGGCTTTCATCCTGGTTGCGGGGGTAGGATTTGAACCTACGACCTTCAGGTTATGAGCCTGACGAGCTACCGGGCTGCTCCACCCCGCGGGGGTGAGGGAATCGTGGAAGCAAGGCTTGTCCGGCTGGAGGGCTTGGCGACGACCTACTCTCCCGCGCCTTTTGACGCAGTACCATGGGCGCTGAGGGGTTTCACGGCCGAGTTCGGCATGGGGTCGGGTGGGGCACCCTCGCTGTGATCACCAAGCCGTCGAGCCGGGCAAGCGGTTTGTTCTCAATGCGGCCGATCGCGGGCGATCGGTTCAACGCGGCGCTCTAGAAGCATGGGTTGAGGGCTTTGCAGCTTGCCCATCCCTCGCCTTGGGGCCGATGGCCGGCCGGCGATGGGGAGGGGGGCTTTGAGCGCGCTTGGGCGATTAGGACCGGTCAGCTCAACGCATTGCTGCGCTTTCACACCCGGCCTATCGACGTGGTGGTCTTCCACGGCCCTGATGGGGAGACCTCGTTTTGCGGTGGGTTTCCCGCTTAGATGCTTTCAGCGGTTATCCCGTCCGAGCATAGCTACCCGGCTGCGCGGCTGGCGCCACGACCGGTCCACCAGAGGCTCGTCCACCCCGGTCCTCTCGTACTAAGGGCAGATCCGCGCAAGTCTCCTACACCCACGGCAGATAGGGACCGAACTGTCTCACGACGTTCTAAACCCAGCTCACGTACCACTTTAATCGGCGAACAGCCGAACCCTTGGGACCTGCTTCAGCCCCAGGATGTGATGAGCCGACATCGAGGTGCCAAACACTCCCGTCGATGGGGTCTCTTGGGGAGTATCAGCCTGTTATCCCCGGCGTACCTTTTATCCGTTGAGCGATGGCCCTTCCACGCGGGACCACCGGATCACTAGCGCCGACTTTCGTCTCTGCTCGACCTGTCGGTCTTGCAGTCAGGCCGGCTTGTGCGCTTGCACGCGACGGCTGGTTTCCGACCAGCCTGAGCCGACCATCGCGCGCCTCCGTTACTCTTTGGGAGGCGACCGCCCCAGTCAAACTGCCCGCCATGCATTGTCCCGGACCCGGCTTCACGGGTCGCGGTTAGACACGCAACGGCGCAAGGGTGGTATTTCAAGGGTGCCTCCACCAAAGCTAGCGCCTCGGCTTCGTCGGCTCCCACCTATCCTACACATGCGTCGTCGCGTGCCAGTGCAAAGCTGCAGTAAAGGTGCACGGGGTCTTTCCGTCTGACCGCGGGTACCCCGCATCTTCACGGGGACTTCAATTTCGCTGAGTCGATGCTGGAGACAGTGGGGAAGTCGTTACGCCATTCGTGCAGGTCGGAACTTACCCGACAAGGAATTTCGCTACCTTAGGACCGTTATAGTTACGGCCGCCGTTTACCGGGGCTTCGATTCAGAGCTCGCACCCCTCCTCTTAACCTTCCGGCACCGGGCAGGCGTCAGACCCTATACGTCGCCTTGCGGCTTCGCAGAGCCCTGTGTTTTTAGTAAACAGTCGCCACCCCCTGGCTTGTGCCCCCCGCCCGTGGTTGCCCACGAACGGGGCCCCCTTCTCCCGAAGTTACGGGGGCAATTTGCCGAGTTCCTTCAGCATCGTTCTCTCAAGCACCTTGGTATGCTCAACCAGTCCACCTGTGTCGGTTTCGGGTACGGTCTATACGTCAGAGCTGTTTCCTGGACACCGTCGGCCGCACGAGCAATCCGTTAAGCTCGCACGACGTTTTGGTGCCGTCACTT
>CBDCHP010000013.1:27500-247204 GCA_965217265.1 Geminicoccaceae bacterium
AACGACCCGCTGGCCCTTGGCAGCTACAGCGTGGCGCGGCCGGGGGGATTGTGGGCGCGCTCCGCCTTACGGGCACCGATCTTCGAGCGCCTGTGGCTCGCCGGCGAGGCGACGGCGCCCCAAGGTCGGCAGGCGACGGTGGCGGGCGCTTGGCTCGCCGGCGAGGCGGCCGTGGCGCGCGTCGTGTCACGGTTTGAGACTTGAACGCTCCGCGTTGCGCTCGCCGCGCGGGCTTTCTTTTCTTCTTTTTTGTTTTTGTTCGGGGCTGGCCCTCGGCGCTGCGGCCAGCCACCTACGTTAACATTGGTAAAAACAAAGAAGAGAAAGCCCCGCGAAGCGTACGGCCGCGGCGCGAGTGGCGATTGACCTCGGCCGCGCCGTCGCTTAAAGACCCGGCAAACCGACGCCGCCGGCGCTATCGGGCCTAATGCCCGTGGCGGCGGCTTTTTCATCGAGGATCACGATCATGGCCGTACCCAAACGGAAAACCTCGCCGGCCCGGCGCGGCCTGCGCCGCGCGCACGACGGGCTCGAAGTCACCCAGGTGATCGAGGACAAGGATTCGGGCGAGTTCCGCCGCCCGCACCACATCGACCTCAAGACCGGCATGTATCGCGGCCGGCAGGTGATCGTCGAGCGCGAGCGCCCCGACGCCGAGGCCGACGAGTAGGATGAGCCAAGCGGGGGTCGCCCTACCGCGCTGCGACGCTGTGGTGGCAGAGCGGCGCCCGCTAGCCTCGTCCCCCTGCCCGCCTGAGCGCCGCGTCTACGTCCTGGTCACCGCCGTCCTCGCCTCCAGCCTCGGCTTCATCGACGGCTCGGTCGTCGCCGTGGCGCTGCCGTCGATCCGCGCGGCGCTGGGTGCCGACTTCGCCACGGCGCAGTGGGTCGCCAACGCCTACATGCTGACGCTGGCGTCCTTGATCCTGGTCGGCGGTGCCGCCGGCGACCGCTATGGCGTGCGCCGTGTCTTCGCGCTCGGCGTCGCCGCCTTCGCCCTCACCTCGCTCGCCTGCGCCCTGACGCCAACGCCGGGGCTCCTGGTCGCGGCGCGGGCGTGCCAGGGCGCGGCGGCGGCCCTCATGGTGCCGGGCAGCTTGGCGCTGATCGCCAAGAACATCCCCAAGGCCGAGCGTGGCCGGGCGATCGGCGTCTGGTCGGCCGCGGCCGGGCTGACCACGGCGCTCGGTCCTCCCTTGGGCGGCTGGATCGTCGGGATCGGCGGCGACGCCGCCTGGCGCTGGATCTTCGCCATCAACCTGCCGATCGGCGCCGTCACACTCTTCTTGCTTCTCTACCGGGTGCCGCACGACGCGGCCGAGGGCGGGGGCGCCCTCGACGTGGCCGGCGCGGCGTTGACGATCCTGGGCCTGGGCAGCCTCGCCTTCGCCCTCACCGCCGGCGCGGAGGGCGGCATTGGCCCGATCCTGATCGTCTCGGCGGTCGTCGTCGGAATCGCGGCGCTCGTCGGCTTCGTCGTCTGGGAGGGCCATGCTGCGCGGCCGATGGTGCCGCTCGCCATGTTCAAGGATCGCGCCTTCAGCGGCGCCAACGGCCTCACCTTCCTTCTCTACACGGCGCTCTCCGGCGTCCTGTTCTACCTGCCGATGACGCTGATCGCCGGGCTCGGCACCACGGCGGCGACCGCCGGCTCGGTCTTCTTGCCGTTCACGCTCGTGATGGCGGTCCTCGCCCGCTACGCCGGCACGCTCGCCGACAAGCGCGGGCTGCGGCTGCCGCTGACGCTCGGCCCCGCGATCACCGGCGTCGCCTTTCTCTTGCTGGCGCTCGCGGTCGAGTCTGGCTCGTTCTGGTTTGCCGTGATGCCGGCCATGCTGGTCCTCGGCGTCGGCATGGGGCTCGCCGTGACGCCGCTCTCGACCGCCGTCGTCGCCAGCGCCGACGACAGGCAGTCGGGCACGGCCTCGGGCATCAACAACGCGGTCGCCCGCATCGCCTCCCTGTTCGCCGTGGCCGGCCTCGGCCTCGTCGCGGCGTTCGCATACCAAGCGGCCGGCGGCGGTGCGAGCGGCGTCGGTTTCGGTGCCCCGGTGGACGGCCTGTCGCTTGGCGATGCCGCCGACGCCAGCCTCGCCACGCGGCACGGCTTCGCGGCGGTCGCGGTCGCGACGGGCCTCCTGGCCTTCGCCGCCGCCGCGGTGGCGTGGGTGACGCAGCCGGGGGAGGCCGTCGCCGGCTAGAAGAGATGGAGAGCACGCTTCGCGTCCGCTGGCGCGGGGCTTATTTTTTTCTCTTTTTTGCTAGTGTTAACGGAGGAGATTGGCCCCAACGCCGAGGGCAAATCTCGGACAAAAGCAAAAAAGAGAAAAAAGGACCGCGCGTCAGCGCACGCGAAGCGTTCGCTTCTTAGGCCTCACGCCCGATCGACGGCGCGAAGGGCGCCCTCGGCCGCGGCGATGTAGTCGCGCGTCGGCCGCGAGGTCGACTGTTGCTTGACGAGCTGGATCTGGAAGTTGAACAGCCGGCCGTGGCGAAAGCTGACCTCGGAGGTGGCGAGGTAGAGGTCCCACATGCGAAAGAAGCGCTCGTCGTAGAGGGCCAGCACCTTGTTACGGTTGGCGTGGAAGCGTTCGCGCCAGTGTTTCAGCGTCTCGGCGTAGTGGTAGGTCAGGATCTCGACGTCCTTGACCATGAGGCCACTGCGCTCGATCGCGCGCAGGGCCTCCGACAGGGCGGGGATGTGCCCGTTCGGGAAGATATACTTCTCAAGAAAGGGCGGGTCGGACAGGTTCGGCTTGGCGCGGCCGATCGAGTGCAGGACGAAGACGGCGTCGTCCCTCATCAGCCGGACGGCGGTGGCGAAGTAGGCGCCGAAGTTCTGCGGCCCAACGTGCTCGAACATACCGATCGAGACGAGGCGATCGAAGGTGCCCTCCACCGCACGATAGTCGGTCAATTCAAAGCGGACCCGATCGCTCAGCCCCTGTTCTTCGGCGCGGCGGCGGGCGACCCGCAACTGCTCGGCGGAGAGCGTGACGCCGGTCACGTCCACGCCGCAATGCTGGGCCAAGTAGAGCGCCGTGCCGCCCCAGCCGCAGCCGATGTCGAGCACGCGCTGACCCGGAGCCAGCATCATCTTCGCCGCGATGTGGCGCTTCTTGGCCCGCTGGGCCTCCTCAAGGCTCATGCCGGGATCGGCGAAGTAGGCGCAGGAATATTGCAGGTCCGCGTCGAGGAAGAGGCGAAACAGGCGCTCGTCCAGGTCGTAGTGGTGGGCGACGTTGCGCCCCGCGGCCTCGCGCGCGACGCGGCGTCGCCACGTCCGCTCAGCGATGCGCCAGAAGGTCAGCCCGACCGCGGGCGCCGTCGCGAAGCGCTTGGTCCCGTTCATCTTGGCCAGTGCCACGAAGGCGTCGAGCCCGTCCCCCTCCCCGCCCCCCTCGACCACCATGCGGCCGTCCATGTAGGTCTCGGCGAAGCTGAGCGCTGGGTCTAGGTAGATCGCGCGAACGGCGCCCGCATCTTTCAGTTCGACTGACGCCCGCGGCGCGCCGCCGTCGCCGTAGGTCTCCTTGCCGCCGGAGGGGTAGCGCACGGCGAGCGTGCCCACCCGCACCGCGCGGCGCAGCACGTTAGCCAACAGGCGCTCGAACCCGCGCAGGGCGGGCGTGGTCTGGGTCGAGGAAATGCGCGACGACAAGGATGTCCTCCGGCTGGCGTGCTCCGTGCGGACACCGGCGGGTTATGCCCGCGGGGCGGCCGAAGGGAAACTACCGAAGCTACGTGGTGATGCGGCGTCAGGGCGGTGCGTCATCAAGCAAGGCGCCGCCGAACGGCTGCACCGCGGCGTAAACCCTGGCTTGGCGGGCCGAGAGGCGATCCCAAGCGGCGCGCGCGGCTGGGTCGGGCACCGTGGTCTCGGCCTCGTTGGTCATCGCCCGCGCCGCCGTCTTGACGTCGGGGTGCAAGCCCGCCCCCACAGCGGCGAGGATGCCGGCACCCAGGGCCGTCGCCTCGTTCGACAGGCTGCGCTGCACGGGCAGGCCGGTGCTGTCGGCGATCATACGGACCCAAAGCGCGTTTCGCGCCCCCCCGCCCATCGCGAGGATGCGCTCCGACGCGACCCCGGCGTTGCGCATGGCGTCGAGTGCCCGGGCAACCTCCAGGCTCAGCCCTTCGAGGACGGCGCGGTAGATGTGGGCGGGGCCGTGGCCGGGACCTAAGCCCACGAAGGCGGCGCGGGCGCGCGGGTCCCAGTGCGGGTTCATGCAGCCGGTGAAGTGGGTCGAGGCCATCACCCCCTCGGCCCCGATTGGCAGTGCCGCCGCCGCCTGCTCCAGCCGGTCGAACACGGCCGGATCGGAGCGCCCGCCGGCGAAGGTGTCGATATACCAGTCGATAAGGAAGGTGCCGGCCCGCTGCACGGCTTCGAGGAAGTAGCCCTCGCCGTCGGCGGCGATCATCGTCCGCCAGTGGCGCCCGAGGAGAGGATCGGACGACCACGCGCCGGCGACGATCGCGGTGCCGAGGTTCAGGTAGACGACGCCCGGCCGCATCGCGTCGACGCCGAGCCCGGCGCATTGGCCGTCGCCGCCGCCGGCGAAGACGGCGGTGCCGGGGGCGAGACCGGTCGCGTCCGCCGCCACTCGGGTCACGCGGCCGATCAGACCGCCCGGCTTGTGCACCGTCGCCATCTGCTCGGGCCTGATGTCCAAGTGCGCCAGGAGCGGCGCCGACCACGCCTTGGCCTCGATGTCGAAGACCCCGAAAGGGTCGGCCGACGACCAGCCGGTCGCGACCTCGCCGGTGAGCCGGCCGACGAGGTAGGCTTGCACGTCGACGATGCGATCCGCCTTGTCAAGCAGGTCGGGGCGGTGCCGGCGCAGCCAGCTCAAGCGGTAGATCGCCGGGGTGACGTCGACCGGTTTGCCGGAGATGCGGTGCAGCGTCTCGGCACCGATCGCGTCGGACATGACGGCCAGTTCGGGCAGCGCCCGCTCGTCGAGCCACGTCAAGGCCGGCATCAGCGCCCGGCCTTGTCCGTCGAGGAGCGCCACGGTCTCGCGCTGGTTCGAGACGGCGAGGCCCACGATCGTCATAGGGTCAACGGCGGCCAGGGCTTCCCGCAGGGCGGCGCAGACCGAGCGCCACCAATCCTCTGGGTCCTGCTCGACGTGCCCCGGCCGCGGCTGGGCCAGCGGGATCGGCGCTCTGCCCTCGGCGACGGGCGTGCCGTTCGCATTCCAAACGATCGCCTTGGTCGATTGGGTCGAGCTGTCGATGCCGATGACATGGCGTTGGCCCTTGGCCATCTTTCTTCCTCCCCGGCGCGGCGTTACGTTGTCGCGACGAGGGCCGCCGTCGTCGTGTCGGTAACGAGGTGGGTGGCGTAGCCGCCGAGCAGCGTCGCTTGGATCGCCGCGTGTTTTTGCGGCCCGCCGGCGACGCACAGGCGCACGCGCGCGCGCTTCAGCTCGTCGAGCGCGATGCCGACCATACGCCCGTCGGCCCCGCCCCGAACCGCACGGCCCTTAGCGTCGATGAAGCGGCCGATGATGACCGCGACGGCGCCGTGCTCGACGTAGGCCCTGAGTTCGGGGGCCGGCAGGAACTCGGCTTCCGCGAGCGTGCCGCTCGGCAGCAGGTCGCCGACGCCGAAGACGATCGTCGCGGCCCGGCGGATCAGGGCGAACTGGCGTTGCAACGCCGGCTCGGCCAGGAGCGCGTCGCGCAAGGCCGGCGTCGAGAGGAAGGCCGGCGCCAAGAGGTTGACGCAGCGAGCACTCAGCCGGGCGGCAAGCAGCGAGGTGCAGAGTTCGGGCGAGAAGTCGTCGCTCCCAGCCGAGCTGCCGGCGACCTGGACGACGGTGAGGCCCGGACGGTGCGCGAGCGGCACCGAGCGCGCGAGCGCCAGGACCGTCTTGCCCCAGGCGACGCCGAGCACGCCGCCGCCCTCCAGCATCGTCGCCAGCAGCCGGGCCCCCGCCTCCCCTAGCCGCTCGTGCAGCGGCACCGGGCCGACGAGGTCGGGGATGACGTGGCAGCCGGCGAGGCCGAAGCGTGAAGCGACCCTCCGGGCGAGCGTCGTTCGGGCGTAGGCCGCGTCGTTGAGCCGAACCGTGACGACGCCGCGCACGCGCGCCTCTTGCAGGTGGTTCGCCACCGTCGCGCGCGAGACCGAGAGCGCCCGTGCGACGTCGCTCTGCGTCAACTGATCGACGTAGTAGAGCCAAGCGGCCCAGACGACGGCGTCGCCGAACTCGGCCGGGGGCGTGACACCCCCCAAATCGTCGGCGATCGCCCCGGTCGTTCGCGCGCCCGTCATGTCGATGCCAGCCTCCGCCGTGCCGTGGTTGACAGATGCGGTGCGGCTTGAACATATGTCAACCATCGCCGCGCGGGCGGCGGGCCATCGCCGCGCGAACGTCGGGGAGGACTGAATGACGGTGGGCGGGCCGCCAGGCGGCTATAACGCGCTGATCGACGACATCGTCGCCGGGCGCTGGGTCAATCCCGAGACGGGCGAGCCGGTCCGTGTTCCCTACCGCTCGGTCGTCATCGCCGAGACGCTGGACGGGCGCGAGGCCGACCTCGTGGCGCCGCTCGATCTTGGGCAGCGACTTGCCGTCGTCGCCGACGAGGCGACCTACGCCGCTTTGGGCGAGCGGGTGGCGCGGGCTTTGCGCGCGATCGCCGAAGTCGAGACCGTTGTCCTGGACCGACCGCATGCCGACGTCGAGGACGCGGGCCGCCTCGCCGAACGCCTGCGCGGCGCGGACGGCGTCGTCGCCGTCGGCTCGGGCACGCTCAACGATCTGTGCAAGTACGTGACGGCGGGGGACGGGCGCGGCTACTGCGTCTTCGGCACGGCCGCCTCGATGAACGGCTACACCTCGACCACCGCCTCGATGACGCTGCCGAGCGGCCTCAAGATCTCGCTGCCGGCGCACGCCCCGCGCGGCTTCTTCGCCGACATCGGTGTTGCGGCGGCGGCGCCTAGACACCTCGCCGCGGCGGGCTTCGGCGACTGCCTGTGCCGCTCGACGGCGCAGATCGACTGGTGGCTCTCGCACCGGCTGCTCGGCACGGCCTACCGCGCGGCCCCTTACCTGATCCAGGCCGAGGACGAGCGCCGCATGAACGCGAACGCCGCCGGTATTGCCAAGGGTGATATCGCGGCGATCGGCTACCTCTACCGCGTCCTGACGCTGTGCGGCCTCGGGGTCTCGTTCACCGGCATGTCGAACCACGGCTCGATGGGCGAGCACCAGATCTCGCACTACGTCGACTGCTTTGCAGGATCCCGCCATCCGGGCACGCTGCACGGCGCCCAGGTCGGCGTCGCGTCGCTCAGCATGGCACGGCTGCAAAGCCTGATCCTGGATCAAGAGACGCCGCCCGTCGTCGGCCCGACCCGGATCGACACGGACGACATGGCGCGGCGCATGGGTTTCGAGGTCGCCGCCGAGTGCGCGGTCGAGTGGTGCAAGAAGGCGCTCGACGCCGCCTCGGCCGAGCGCCTCAACGCGCGCATGGCCGAACTGTGGCCGGATCTGAGGCGCGAGTGCGCCGCGTTCGCCCTGCCGGCGGCCGAGATGGCGGCGATGCTCGAAGCCGCCGGCGGGCCGACCACGGCGGGGGAACTTAGGCTCAAGCCCGACCTCTACGCCGAGGCGGTCCTGCACTGCCGCGAGATGCGCGACCGCTTCTCGGTCCTCGACGTCGCCGCCGACGCCGGCCTCCTCGCCGACTTCGCCGCCGACGAGGCGGGGCGCTGATGCGACCGCTGGCCGAGATGCCGGCCGAAGTCGCCGGCGGCGTGATCGGGGTCTTCACCGACATCGACGACACGCTGACGACGGGGGGCCGGCTGCCGGCCGCGGCCTACGCCGCCCTGGAACGGCTGCACGCCGCCGGGCTCTACGTCGCCCCGATCACCGGCCGGCCGGCCGGCTGGTGCGACATGATCGCCCGCTTCTGGCCGGTGCACGGCGTCGTCGGCGAGAACGGCGCCTTTTACTTCGCCTACGACGCCGAGACGCGCACGATGCGTCGCCGCTTCGCCGCCGATCCCGCGACGCGCGCCGCCGACCGGGCGAGGCTCGACGCCCTGGCGCAAGAGATCCTGGCCGCCGTGCCGGGGACGGCGATCGCGGCTGACCAAAGTTACCGCGAGGCCGACCTCGCCATCGACTTCTGCGAGGACGTGCCGCCCTTGCCCCGTAGCGAGGTGCGCCGGATCGCGGCGATGTTCGAGGATGCCGGTGCGGTCGTCAAAATCTCCTCGATCCACGTCAACGGCTGGTTCGGCGCGCACGATAAGCTGAAGACGACGCGCCTGTTCGCGGCCGAGGGCTTGGGCCTCGACCTCGACGCCGAGCGGGACCGCATCGTCTTCGTCGGCGACAGCCCGAACGACGCGCCGATGTTCGGCCACTTCCCCAACGCCTGCGGCGTCGCCAACGTCCTCGACTTCGAGGGCGAGATCGAGGCGCTGCCGGCCTACGTCGCGCCCTCGCGCGGCGGGCGGGGCTTCGTCGAGGTCGCCGAGCGCCTGCTCGCCGCGCGCGGGGCGGGAGGGGCCGGGTGACGGCGGTCCGGGCCGCGCGCGGGGACGAACAGGCCAAACCCCAGCGCCTCGGCGGCGTCTTCGTCTCCGATCACCCGCTGCCCTGGCTCCTGCCGCTGCTCGCGTTCCTCGTCGTCTTCACGATCTACCCCTTCTTCTACAATGTCTGGCTCAGCTTTCACGAGTACGTGCCGCTGCGCCGCTCGATCGAGTATGTCGGCCTCGACAACTGGCGCCAGCTCTGGGCCGACACGCGCTTTTGGCAGTCGCTGGGCATCACCTTCACCTACTTTGCCTTGGCGCTGACGATCGAACTCGTGCTCGGCATGGCGATCGCCCTCCTGCTCGACGCCGACGAGTTCGGCTTCGGTTTCCTGCGCGGCGTGCTTACCATGACGCTCGTCATCCCGCCCGCGATCGTCGGCATGATGTTCTTGCTGATGCAGGACCCGCAGTTCGGCGTCATCAGCTATGCTCTCAAGCAGGTGGGCCTGCTCGACCCCTCGACGCCGATCCTCTCGACCCCGTCCTTGGCGCTCGCCGGCGTCCTGCTCGCCGAGATCTGGCAGTGGACGCCCTTCATGGTGCTGATCTTCCTGGCCGGCTTGCGCGCGCTGCCGAGCGAGCCCTACGAGGCGGCGATGCTCGACGGCGCCTCGCCGTGGCAGACCTTTTGGCGGCTGACCTTGCCGATGATGGGCAAGGTGATCGCGATCGCCGTGCTCATTCGCGGCATCGACCTGTTTCGCGTCTTCGACTACGTCTTCGTGATGACCTCGGGCGGTCCCGGCACCTCGACCTACACGCTCAGCCTCTACGCTTGGCAGCAGACGTTCAGCTTCGTCAAGTGGGGCTACGGCGCCACGCTCAGCCTCGTCACGCTCGTCATCGTCCTCGTCATCGCCAACCTGTTCATCAAGCTCACCAAGTTGAGGTGGTAGGATGCAAGGCACGCCCTGGCGCTACGGCCGCATCGTCCTCGCCTGGGGGGTCGTCGCACTCTTCTTCTTCCCGATCTACTTTTGGACCACGGTCGCCTTCAAGAACCCGAACGAGATCTTCGACATCCCGCCGCGCGTCGTCGACTTCACCCCGACGTTCGCCAATTTCGAGAAGGTGTTCGGGATCTCGTTCGGCCTGCAAGAGGGCATCACCGTCGCCCCCGGCGGCGGCAATTTCTACATGGCGCCTAGATTGTGGGACTCGATCGTGGTGGCGACGCTCTCGACGCTGCTCGCCGTCGCCGTCGCCACGCTCGCGGCTTACGCCTTGTCGCGCATTCGATTCCGCGGCCAGCACGCCTTCGTCGGCTGGGTGCTCTCGACTAGGATGCTGCCGCCGGTCGCGGTCGCGGTGCCGATGTTCTTCATCTACAAGAACGTGGGCCTGCTCGACACCTACACCGGCGTCATCCTGATCCACGCGCTGATGAACCTGCCCCTGGCCGTTCTCCTCTTGAAGAGCTTCTTCGACGACATCCCGACCGAGATCGACGAGAGCGCCGTCGTCGATGGCGCCTCACGCTGGCTGATCTTTCGCCGCATCGTCCTGCCGATGGCCAAGGGCGGTATCGCCGCGACGGCGGTGTTGTGCTTCATCTTCAGTTGGACTGAGTTCCTCTTCGTCCTCACCCTGACCCAGACGGGCCTGAAGACCATCCCGGTTGTCTCCTCGACCTTCGTCACCTCGACCGGCACCGCCTGGGGCAACATGGCGGCCCTCGGCGCCGCCTCGATCGTTCCGGCCTTCGTCTTCATTCTGCTGGTGCAAAAGCACCTGGTTCGCGGCCTGACGATGGGCGGCCTGAAGCAGTAGACAAAGCCGGGTCAATCCTTCAACCTTCGAAGCAAAAGAAACAAAGAGGCTAAACGATGAGAGACAGTATCAAGAAAGCGCACCTCGCTTCGCTCGCCGACCGCTACGTCAAGGGCCAGATCGGCCGGCGCAGTTTCCTGCGCGCCGCCGGCCAGCTCGGGCTCGGCCTCGGCGCCTTCGGGCTCGGCATGAACCGGCCGTTCGCCGGCTTCAACGGGCGGGCGCTGGCGCAGGGGCTGGAGCCGTCACAAGAGGTGATGGCGTGGCTCAAAGACGTCGGCCAGCCGTTCGCCGGCACGACGCTGCGGCTCGCGACCGAATCGACCCCGCCGTCCAACGCGATCGCCAACCAGTTGAAGGGCTACTTCGAGGAGGCGTCGGGCATCAAGATCGAGATCGAGGTGCTGCCGCTCGAACAGGTCTTGCAGAAGCTGACCCTCGACGTCGCCTCGGGCCTCGGCACCTACGACCTCTACTACATCGACCAGTCCTGGGCCGCGAGCTTCTCCCGCGACGTGTTCGATCCTAGAGAGCAGATCGAGGCCAAGCCCGACCTCGCCATGCCGAACTACGACATCGACGACTTCCTGCCGGCCCTGGTCGACGGCATCGCCAAGTACGAGGACCGCTGGGTCGGCGTGCCCTACGACATCCCGATCTTCATCATGATCTATCGAAAGGATGTCTATGACGAGTTGGGCCTCAAGGCGCCCGAGACCCTGCAGCAGTTGCTCGACAACTCCAAGGCGATTACCGACGCCAAGGGACCGCAGATGTACGGCACCACGGGCCAGATGAAGTCGGGCCACTACAGCCTTGAGTGCGACTGGACGGCGTGGCTCTGGGGGCACGGCGGCTCGATCTTCAACGCCGACAGGAAGTTCGTCGGCAACGACGAGCGCGGGCTCGAAGCGATGGCCTACTGGGACGAACTGAAGAAGACGATGCCGCCCGGCGTCGACGGCTGGACCTGGGACGGGCAAGGGCAGTCGGTGGCGCAGGGCGTCGCGGCCTCGATGCTCTCCTGGGGCGAGTTCTTCCCCTCGTTCGACGATCCAAACGCCTCCAAGGTCTCCGGCTTGTGCGAGGCCGTCGTGCCGCCGAAGCCGACGCAGAGCCTGCGCACGGTCGAGGAGACCGGTTTCGGCGAGATCCCCGGCGTCGGCCACCAGGGCGGCAGCTCGCTCGCGGTATCGCAATACTCGAAGAACCCCGACGCCGCCTGGATCTTCATGCAGTGGGCGACCTGCGCCGACACGCAGGCGTTGATCACGACCTTGGGCGGCGGGACCGGCCCGACCCGCAGCAGCGTCTACGACGATCCACGCGTCAAGGCCAACGCCAAGGTGGGTGCGGGGACGACCCGCCACCTCCCCGTCGTGCGCGAGACGATCGCAGAGCATATGGGCTCCGAGCCCGACTTGCCAGAGTGGGCGCAACTGTCGAGCGACACCATCCCGGTAGGGCTCGGTCGCTACTTCGCCGGCGAGTACAAGGACGCGAAGACGGCGCTCGACGATATCGCGGGCAAGGTCGACGACGTCCTCGGCGGCTAAGGTTTGTCGCCCCGGTCGGCAGCCGTGCCGGCCGGGGCTCTTTTAGCGGGGCACGCATGGCGAGCGTCGAGTATCGCGGCATCGGCAAGTCGTTTGGCAGCTTCGAGGTCATGCGCGACGTCTCGTTCTTGATCGAGGACCAGCAGTTCGTCGTCCTGCTCGGCCCCTCGGGCTGCGGCAAGACCACGCTCTTGCGCATGACGGCGGGCCTGGAGCGGGTAACGCGGGGCGATCTCATGATCGGCGGCCGGCGGGTCAACGACCTGCACCCGCGTCGGCGCGACGTCGCGATGGTGTTTCAGAACTACGCCCTCTATCCGACGATGAAGGTCTACGAGAACATCGCGTTCAGCCTTCAAGTCGCGAAGCTCCCGAAGGCCGAGATCGAGCGCAAGGTGACGTGGGCGGCCGAGACCTTGAACCTCACCTCCCACCTCGACCGCTACCCAAAGGAACTCTCCGGCGGGCAGCGGCAGCGCGTCGCGATGGGCCGCGCCATGGTGCGCGAGGCGGAAGTCTTCCTGTTCGATGAGCCGCTCTCCAACCTCGACGCCAAGCTGCGCGCGCACATGCGCTTCGAGATCCGCCAACTGCACAACCGTCTCGGCACCACGACGATCTACGTCACGCACGACCAGATCGAGGCGATGACGATGGCCGACAGGATCGTCCTGTTCAAGGCCGGTAACATCGAGCAGATCGGCACGCCCGACGAGGTCTACGAGCGCCCGGCCAGCCTCTACGTCGCCGACTTCGTCGGCTCGCCGACGATGAACTTCGTCGAGGGCGCGATCGAGGCCGCGAACAGCGCCTTGGCCGTGCGCTCGAACGATCTGGCGCTGCGCCTGCCGGCATCCTCGACGGCGCGGGCGGGCCAGCGCGTCGTCTGCGGCGTCCGGCCGGGCGACCTGCGGCTCGACCCTGAGGGCGGCATCGTCGGGAGCGTAGTCCTCACCGAGACGACCGGTCCCGACCTCCACCTGCACGCCGACATCGGCGGGCGCGACCTGATCGCGATCGTGCCCAAGGGCACGCGCCTAGCACCCGGCGAGACGGTGCGTCTCGCGGTCGATCCCGAGCACGTTCACGTTTTCGACGCCGAGAGCGAGCGTCGGGTCGATTAGAGAATGCTTTGCATCCGCTGCGCGGGGCTTCTTTTCTTCTTTTTTGCTAGTGTTAACGTCTGAGACTAGCCTCAACGCCAGAGCTAGCCTCGGACAACGACGAAAAAAGAGAAGAAAAGAGCCGCGCGCAGCGCCGCGAAGCGAAAGAGACGCAATGGTCCGACGCATCGACCACGCCGCTTGGGACCGCCTGTTCGCCCGCACCGTCGCCAGCGGCCGGCCGCTCCAGGCGCGGCTGCGCGAGATGGTAGTCGCCGCCGTCGCCGAGGGCTGGCTCGCGCCCGACACGCCTTTGCCGTCGAGCCGCGAGATGGCGCAGCGGCTCGGCGTCGCCCGCAACACCGTTCTCCTCGCCTACCAGCGGCTGATCGACGAGGAGGTGCTCGAAGCGCGCGAGCGCAGCGGCTACTTCGTGCGCGACGTTGCCCTCGCGCCCGGCCTCGGCGGCGGGCCGACGCCTTTGGCCGCGAACACCGTCGCCGACTGGGGGGATCGCCTCGCCGTGCGGCCGACGCAGCAGCGCAACATCGCCAAGCCGCAGGACTGGCTGAGCAGCCCCTACCCGTTCCTCTACGGCCAGTTCGACCCCGCCTTGTTCCCGATCAATGACTGGCGAGCGTGCGCGCGTCAGGCGCTGAGCGTGCTGGAGGTCCGCGGCTGGGGGGGCGATCTGATCGACGGCGACGATCCCGACCTCGTCGAGCAGATCCGCACGCGCGTGCTGCCGCGACGCGGCATCTGGGCCGGTAGCGACGAGATCATGGTGACGCTCGGCGCGCAGCAAGCGCTCTACGTGCTGGCCGAACTCCTGATCCGGCCCGACACCGTCGTCGGCATCGAGGAGCCCGGCTACCCGGACGCGCGCAACATCTTCGCCCTCAAGACAAGGCACCTGCGGCCGCTCGCGATCGACGCCGGCGGCGTCGTGCCGGACACGATCCCCGACGACTGCCGCTTGCTCTTCGTGACGCCGAGCCGCCAGTGCCCGACCGGGGCGCGTATGCCGCCGAAGCGACGCCAGCGCCTGCTCGACCTCGCCGCGTCGCGCGACCTCGTGCTGATCGAGGACGACTACGAGAGCAATTTTGGCCTGACCCCCGAGGCGTCGCCGGCCCTCTACGGCCTCGACCGGGGCGGCCGGGTCCTCTACGTCGGCAGCCTGTCGAAGACGCTGGCCCCCGGGCTGCGGCTCGGCTACATCGTCGGCCCGCGCGAGGTCGTGCGCGAGGCGCGGGCGCTGCGCCGCTTGATGCTGCGCCACGCGCCGGCCAACAACCAGCGGGCGCTCGCGCTGTTCTTGGCGCTCGGCCACTTCGACCGCCTGCTGCGCAAGAAGATCGAGGTGGTTCAGGAGCGTGCCGCCGCGGTGCACGGGGCGCTGGCGCACCATCTGCCGGACTTCGAGCCGGACTACGGCGTGGGCGGATCGAGCCTCTGGATCAAGGCGCCCGAGGGGCTCGACGCCCGATTACTCGCCGAGCGTGCCCAAGCCGACGGCGTCCTGATCGAGCCGGGCGATGTGTTCTTCATGAACGATCGCCCACCGTGCCGCTACTTTCGCTTGGGCTTCTCCTCGATCCCCACCAACCGCGTCGAGAAGGGCATCGCGACCCTGGCCCGCGTCGCCCGCGCGATGGCGTGAGGCCGTGACGACCGCCGCCGGACTTGACGCGGCACGACCCTCCCAGCATGAGGACGCCTGTCCCGCCGTGCGAGACGTTCTCGCCCCCCTCTCCTCGACAGGCTTGATCAATGATCGAACGGGCGCTCTCGCTGCTGCGCGAACTCTCCTTGGCCGAGCGGCCGCTCTCGCTGCCGGAACTCGGGCGCCGCCTCGCCATCCCCAAGCCCACCCTGCACCGCTTGGCGCGCGGCATGGAGGATCTGGGCTACATCGCCCGCACGGAGGACGGGCGCTCGCTCGTGCCGGGGCCGCGCCTGACCGAGATCGGCCTCGGCGTGGTCCGCTTCCAGGCCTCGCGGGCGCCCGTCCACGCCGTCTTGGAGGACTTGGCCGGCGAGGTCGGCGAGACCTGCAACCTCGTCACGCTGGACGGCCACAAAATCCGCTACACCGACCGGGTCGAGACGGCGTGGCCCCTGCGCCTCGCCTTCAGGATCGGCCAGCACGTGCCGATGCACGCGACATCGACGGGTAAGCTGCTCTTGGCGCTCCAGCCCGAGGACAGGCAAGCCAAGCTGTTGAGTGCCTTGAAGCTGGAGCGGCTGACCGAGCGGACGATCGCCGACCCGGTGGCGCTGGCGGGGGAGTTGGCGGCGATCCGGCGGCGCGGCTACAGCACCGACAACGAGGAGTTCCTGCCCGGCATGGTCGCCGTTGCCGTGCCGGTGCGGATCGACGACGGCCCGCCGGTCGCCGCCGTCTCGATCCACGCCCCGACCCAGCGGCGCACGATCGACGACCTCGCCGGCCACCTGCCCCGCCTGCGCGACGCCGCCGCCAAGATCGGTCGCCTGCTCGCCCCGTCGTGAGCCCTCGGTCTTCGATCGCTCTCCGCCTCACACCCCGGGCTTGATCCGGGGCCAACACGCCCTCGCCCGAAAGCCGCTCGATGAACGTCTCGGCGGCTTGAACCGCTAGGCCCCGGATCAAAGCCTGCCCCCGACTGGATCGGGGGTCCGGGGCGTGGCCTGTCTCAAGCCGCCTGAGACTCGGCCCTCACCCCTCAAGCGGCGACCGTTCCCGGTTCCGCCCGCACGCCCCGCTTGGCGTCGGCCAGGATCATGTCGGCCGCCTTCTCGCCGATCATGATCGTCGGCGCGTTGGTGTTGCCCGAGACGAGCGTCGGCATGATCGAGGCGTCGGCGACGCGCAGGCCGGCGATGCCGTGGACCCTGAGCCGCGGATCGACCACGGCCTTGTCGTCGGTGCCCATCTTCGCCGTGCCGACCGGGTGGTAGATCGTCGTCGCCGTGGCGCGCGCGTGGTCGAGTAGGGCTTCGTCGCTGACGGTGGCGGGGCCGGGGCGGACCTCCTCGACGATGAAGCGCTTGAGCGCTGCGGTCGCGGCCAGCTTGCGCGAGAGCCTCATCCCGGCGACGATGACGCGGCAGTCGGTCTCGGTGTCGAGAAAGTTCATGAAGATCTCAGGGGCGGCCTTGGGATCGCCCGATCGCGGCGTCACGCGGCCGCGGCTCTCGGGCCGCAACTGGCAGACTGAGGCGGTGATGCCCGAGTAGCGGTGCAGGCCCTCGCCGGGGCTGTCGGTGCTGAGCGGCTGGATGTGGAACTGGACGTCGGGCGTCTCCAGCGCCGGGTCGGTCTTGGCGAAGATGCAAAGCTGGCTCGCGCCCATGCTCATCGGTCCCTTACGAAACAGGATGTATTCGAGCCCGATCATCATCTTGCGGACGGGGTGGTTGACCTCGTCGTTGAGCGTGCGCCGGTTCAAGCGGTAGATCGCGCGGGCCTGGAGGTGGTCTTGCAGGTTCTCGCCGACGCCGGGGAGCGCGTGGAGCGTCGGCACGCCGATAGCGTCCATGACCTCGGGCCGGCCGACGCCGGAGAGTTCGAGCAATTGCGGCGTGTGGACGGCGCCCGCCGACAAGATCACCTCGTTCGCCGCGCGCGCCGTGCGGGTCGTATCGCCGTGGCGGTAGACGACGCCGGCGGCGCGCCCGTCCTCGATCAGGACGCGCAGGCTCGGCGCTTGCGTCCGCACCTCCAGGTTCGGGCGCTTCAAGGCGGGGCGCAGGAACGCGACCGCGCTCGAACAGCGCCAGCCGTTCTTGGCGGTGAGCTGGAAGTAGCCCGCGCCCTCCTGGCTGGCGCCGTTGAAGTCATCGTTTCTGGGGATGCCGATCGTCTCGGCCGCCTCGATGTAGGCGTCGCACACGTCGCGCCGCACGCGCATGTTCGAGACGTGCAAGGGGCCACCCGTGCCGTGGTAGGCGTCCTCGCCGCGCTCTTGGTTCTCGGACTTGCGAAAATACGGCAGCACGTCGTCGAACGACCAGCCGGTGCAGCCCGCCTGCCGCCAGACGTCGTAGTCTCGCGCTTGGCCACGGATGTAGAGGAGGCCGTTGATCGAGGAGGACCCGCCGAGGCCCAACCCGCGCGGGTAGGTGATCGAGCGCCCGTTCAAGCCGGGGTCGGGCGCCGTTTTCAGGCACCAGTCGGTCTTAACGTTGCCCATCGTCTTGAAGTAGCCGACCGGCACGTGGACCCAGATATTGCGGTCGCGCCCGCCCGCCTCCAGCAGCAAGACGCGGTTCTTCGGGTCGGCCGAGAGGCGGTTGGCGAGCACGCAGCCGGCCGATCCCGCCCCGACGACGATGTAGTCGAACGTCTCATCGGTCCCGGCTGTCGTCGTTTGGTCCGGCATGTTCAGCACCCCCTACGTTTCATTTTGTGAGATTTCTTATCTCAAGATAGACAAGTTTTATCAAGAGCGCAAATCTCTTTTGGGTTATTTCTCATGCAAATCAACTTCTACGAGGAAAAATCGATTTCAATGCCCCCCCGATGAAAGGGTTGTCAAACACGGTTGCTCATGTTTTATGAGATATAACGTTTCGTTGAAAGAGACGGAATAGCGCCCCGGCGGCGATCTGGCCGGCGGGGCAGCAGGGAGGAAAACATGCACGACTCGAAGCTCGCCATGTCGCGGCGCGACCTCGGCCGCGTCGCCGGCCGGTTCGGCTGGACCTCGACCCTGGTGGCGCTCGGCGCGATGACCGGGACGGTCACGCTCGACATGCTGGGTCAGGCGGCGGCGCAGGAGGCGCGCAAGCGCGAGTTAAAGCCGGCCAAGCACACCTTCAAGTTCGGCGCCTCCGGCTTCAACGAGACCAACCTCGACATCCAAAAGTCGGGCCAGTTGTTCTTCGCCAAGGACATCGAGGACCGCACCGACGGCGAGATCCGGATCGAGTTCTACGGTTCCAACCAGATCTGCGGCCAACTCGACTGCGTGCAGAAGACGCAGCAGCGCATCGTGCAGATCTTCTCGGCCTCGACGCAGAACTCGTCCGGCAACGCGCCCTACTACAACATCCTCGACTTCGCCTATATGTTCCCGAGCCGCGCCTCGCAGTATTATTTCTTCTACCACCCAAGGAGCATGGACATCCTGCGCAACCCGTTGCGCGAGATGCACAAGATCCAGTTCCTGTTCACCCACTGCGAGCTTCGCGGCCTGATGCTCGGGCGCAAGTGGCAGGAGCGGCCGACGGTGAGCAAGCTGGAGGAGATCGAGGGCACCAAGAACCGCGTCACCGGCACGCAACTCGGCCGGATCGCGATGGAGCAACTCCAGCTCAACCCCGTGCCGATCGCCTGGGAGGAGACCCTGGACGGGCTGCGCCAGGGGCTGCTCGACGGGGCCGAGACCTGGATGGGGGCGGCGGGCTACGCCAACATGTCGCCCGTGCTTGGCCAAGCCGTCGATCTGCGCTTCTTCAGCGGCAACGAGCACACGGCGATGAACAGCGATGTCTTCGACGAATTGGAGCCCGCCTTCCAAGACGCGATCATGGAGTCGGCCTACACCGCCCAGGTCCACGTCCAAGGCGCGCACGAGGCGGCGCTGGTCAACATCATCGGCGCCACCAACCCGCAGTTGCCGGGCACGCTGTTCGCCGAGAACGGGGTCAAGGTCGCGACGCTGCCCGACGAGGAGATCGAGAAGGCCGAGCAATTGTGCGCGCCGGAGTTCAATCCCGGCCCTTGGGAATCCTGGCGCGAGCGGCTCTCGGGCTGGGCCGGCGGCGTTGACGTCTACCAGGAGATCCACAAGGTCGCCCGCGAGATCCCCCGCGACACCAACCCGGTCAACGTCCCGCCGCGACGCTGGTGGAAGGCGTAAGTCCTAAGGCCGACGGTCCGCCGACAGGGCCGCCGCTGACTTGAAGCAACGAAGAAACAAGGGGAGAGGCATCATGGCCTGGATCATGCCCGTCTACGGCTGGCTGGACCGCAACCTCGAACGGGTGCTGATCATTGTCGCCTACGGGGCGATGGCCTCGATCATCTTCGTCGAGGTCATCCAACGTTTCGCCTTCGAGACGCAAGCGCCCTGGTCGACGACGATCCCGATCTACTTCTTCATCTGGATCACGTGGCTGGGCGCTTCCTATAACGTCCGCCTGCGCAGCCACTTGGCCTTCACCGAGTTCCGCGGCCGGATGCCCTACAAGGCGCAGTACGGCTGCGTCGTCCTCGACCACGTCTTGTGGATTGGCTTCGGCCTCATGGTGATCTGGCACTCGATCAACCTAGTCGGGATCTTGCAGATGAACTTCGCCGTGGTGCCCGGCACCGACGAGGTCATGCAGTGGTGGTTCTACATGGCGCTCCCAGTCTGCTGGTCGCTCCTCGTCCTTCGCTGCTTGCAGAACATCGCCGAGGACACGCGACGCTACCGCCGCCGCGAGCCCTTCGTCCTCAACGCGGCACTCGGGGAAGGGTAGGCACGATGGACGGGTTTCTGGTTCTCCTGGCCTCGCTCGCGGCGACCGGCCTCTTTCTCATCGGCGTGCCGATCTTCCTCGTCATCGGCCTTTGGGTCGCGATGGCGACCTCGATCATCGGCTTCACGCTGGCCAACATACCCACCACCTTGTTCGAGGGGATCAACTTCTTCGGGCTCCTGGCGCTGCCGCTCTTCATCCTGACCGGCGACATGATCGCCGCCGCCGGCATCGCCAGGCGCCTGACCGACTTCTCGCGCGCCGCCCTGATCTGGTTGCGCGGCGGGCTCGCCGTCTCGACGCTGGGGGCCTGCGGCCTGTTCGCCGCGATCTCGGGCTCGAACGCCGCGACCACCGCCACGATCGGCCGGATCATGTACCCCGAGATGAAGGACGAGGGCTACGACCCCCGCTTCTCGGCCGCGACCATCGCGTCCGGCGGCGTGGTCGGCATCATCATCCCGCCCTCGGTCATCTTCATCGTCTACGGCTTTTTGATGAACCTGCCGATCGGCGAACTGTTCATGGCCGGCATGATCCCCGGCATCGTCATGATCATCGCCATGCAGGCGGTGGCAACCTTAATGGCCTACTTCAAGGGTTGGGGCGTGCGGGGGATCTTCTCCTGGCGCGCGACCCTGACGGCGGCCCTTAAAGCCTACTTAGGCTTTCTTGCCATCTTCATCGTCATCTTCGGCATCTATTCCGGCATCTTCTCGCCAACCGAGGCGGCGGCGATGACGGCGGGCTACTGCCTGCTCTCGGGCCTGTTCGTCACCCGCGAGATCAAGGTGCGGCAGGTACCCTCGATCTTGATGACCTCGGGCCAGATCACCGGCGTCCTCGCGCCCCTGATCGCGGTCTCGATCGTGATGCAGCAGACCCTCTCGCTGATGGGGGCGGAGGCCGTGATCCGCGAGTTCGTGCTCGGCATGGGCGGCTTCTACCCGGTCCTCTTCGCCTGCATGGCGATCATCCTGCTCGCCGGCACCGTCTTGGAGAGCCTGCCGGTCACGGTGATCTTAGCACCGATCCTGGCACCGATCGCGGCCGAGATCGGCATCGACCCGATCCACTTCTCGGTCATCTTCCTCGTCGGCGCCTCGATCGGCTTCATCACCCCGCCCTACGGGCTCAACCTCTACGTCGCCTCCAGCATCACCAACCTGCCCTACTTAGGCCTCGTTCGCTTCATCGTCCCCTACTTCGCCGTCCTCGTCCTGGTCTGGTTCCTGATCGCGCTGGCACCCTGGCTTTCGCTCACGCTCCTGCGCTTCATGTGATCCAAACGCCGCGGCCCACCGTCGCCCGAATCTTCCGGCCGCGCCGCGGTAAATTCTATCTGAAATTGCAGGGCGCACGAAACGATCACGCCACTATCGCTATCCCGCACTAAGCCCGCGTCGGACCCGAGGGAGGGTTCGGCTTCAGGGATCGAAGGGAGAGTATCTTGGCCACCTTGAACTATTCCGGCACGACCGACGCGGTGAGCGCCGACGTCGGCGCCGGCGAGGTCCGCACGTTCGGCGCGTTCGACGGCTTCTTGACGCAGTCGCCGACGCAGATGACGGCGGAGAACGGCTACGAGATCCTGCCGCTCGTCACCAACGGCGACGTCATCCCCGAGACGACGGGCGCGTTCAACGCCTCGACCGCCGGCGACTACGCGCCGACGGGCACCTTCGACGGCATCGGCGCGGTCAAGCTCGACGAAAGCACCGTTCGTCTCTTCGTCAACGGCGAGTTCAGCTCCGAGAAGGCAACGCCTACACGCTCAACCCCGGCACGGCGGACGCGTTCGCGACCACCGGCGCGCGCATCCACTACTTCGACGTCGACGAGACGACGAAGGCGGTCACGGACGCCGGCATCGCCTACGATCAGGTCTACGGCATCGACGGCGAGATCGTCACCTCGTCCGACGGGTTCCCGAACTCCGGCGACAACGAGGGCACGCGCCTCGACCGTTTCTGCTCCGGCCAGTTCATCGAGGGGGGCACCTACGGGTTCGTCGACGACGTCTACCTCACCGGCGAGGAAACCTCCGACGGCGTCCAGTTCGCGCTCGACATCGAGGACGGCAACCTCTGGGCGGCCCCGTACCTCGGCCGCATGTCGTGGGAGAACACGTCCCCGATCGAGACCGGACACGACGATCGCGTGGCACTCGTCTGCATGGACGACTCGCAGGGTGCCCCCGCCTACCTGTGGGTCGGCGAGAAGGACGTTTTCGACGGTGCCTCCTTCCTCGAACGCAACGGCCTCGCCGAGGGCAAGCTCTACGCCTGGGTTCCCGACGCCGGCAACGTCGACAGGTTGGACTTTGAACTGGAGAGCGGGGTCACCGGCAACGTCGACCCGCGCGACTTCGAGGGCATGATGGAGACGCGGCGCGGCAGTTGGACCGAGTTGACGACCCGCGACGAGGGCAAGGCCGGCACGGATGGCTACGACAAGTACGGCTTCGCGCTCCAGGACACGCTGAAGCAAGAAGCGTTCGACAAGGGCGCCATGGCCTTCTCCCGGCCGGAGGACGTCGCGACCAACGCCGTCAACGGCCAAGAGTTCGTCTTCGCCTCGACCGGCCGCGAGAACTTCGCCGGCGGCGCCGACACGGCCGGGGACACGATCGTTGCCGACATCAACTTCACCGATCTGTCCGACATCCGCTCGACGATGACGATCGTCCACGACGGCGACGACGATCCGAGCCGGCAGATCCGCAGCCCGGACAACCTCGACTGGGGCAAGGACGGCTACCTCTACGTCCAGGAGGACCGGGCCGCTGGCGGTCTTTGGGACGTGATCGACGACGACCCGGCGAGCGCCACGTTCGGCGAGGTCGTGTTCGAGGCGGCCAACACGACCAGACCGACACCGACCCGCTCGACGTCGGGGACTAAGAGAGCTCGGGCGTCGTCGACGTCTCCGACGTCTTCGACGAAGCGCCCGGCAGCCTGCTTGCCTTCGACGTCCAGGCGCACTCGGTGACGGGCGACCCGATCGACGCGCTCGGCCTCGCCGAGGGCGGTCAATTGACGCTTCTTGCTAAGGACGGCGTCGTGATCTCGCCCGCGATCAACAAGGAGACCTTCTCGGCCGGCGGCTTCGAGAACGTCAGGGGCTCGGCCGAGGCCGACCGACTCGTCGGCGACGACGCGGCCAACCACCTGCGCGGCGGCAACGGCAACGACCTGATGAGCGGCGAAGGGAGTCAGGACAAGCTCACCGGCGGCCGCGGCGCCGACATTTTCTTCCTCGACGACGCCGACGGCAACTTCGTCGTCGTCACCAACCTCTGGGGCCAGGGCGGCGGCGGCCTCAGCCTCGACGATCTCGGCATCGCCTGACGATGAATTCGGCGCAATCGGGCGTCGATGCTCGTCGTCGCCGCTGTAAGGTGGCTCAGTCGCTTCGGCTCTCACCCGGTCGGCCTCGCGCCGGCCAGGGTTTTTCATGCATCTCGGTTCACCGCAAACTGTACGGCCCCGAAGCGTGCCGTCTCTACGGCTTCGGCCCATAAGCCAAACCACGCCCCCCCCCCTCAGCAGTCCAGCGTATGCCGACGTTCCCAGCTTGAGAGGTGGGCGCTGTAGGCGTTCCACTCGTTGGTTTTCAGCTTGAGGTAGGCTTGGACGAACGCGTCGCCGAGCGCCTGGCGCATGGGCTTGCTCTGGTCGAGCAGGCGCAGCGCGTCGAGCAGGTTGAGCGGCAGCTTGGGCGCGTTTTTCACCTTGTGCCCTTCGGCGTACATGTCGACGTCGAGCGGTTCGCCGGGATCGGTGCGGCGCTCGATGCCATCCAGGCCGGCGAGCAGGGGTGCCGCCTGCATCAAGTAGGGGTCGGCGGCGCCGTCGGGCAGGCGGGTCTCGATCCTCCCCGGCCCCGGCACGCGCACCATGTGGGTGCGGTTGTTGCCGGCCCAGGTGACGCTGTTGGGCGCCCAGGTGGCGCCCGAGGCGGTGCGCGGCGCGTTGATCCGCTTGTAGCTGTTGACCGTCGGGTTGGTCAGCGCCGTGAGGGACCCCGAGTGCTCGACGAGCCCGCCGATGAAGTGCAGCGCCGTCTCGGACAGGCCCAAGGGGCCGTCGCCGGTCATCTGGTTGGCGCCGTCCTCGTCCCAGAGCGAGAGGTGGACGTGGCAGCCGTTGCCGGTGAGATCGGCGAAGGGTTTTGGCATGAAGGTGGCGCGCACCCCGTGCCGCTCGGCCAGGCTCTTCACCATGAACTTGAAGAAGGTGTGCCGGTCGGCGGTGACGAGCGCCTCGGCGAAGTCCCAGTTCATCTCGAACTGGCCGTTGGCGTCCTCGTGGTCGTTCTGGTACGGCCCCCAGCCGAGCCCCTCCATGCCCGAGCAGATCGCGGCGACGAGGTCGAAGTGGCGCATCAGGGCCTGCTGGTCGTAGCAGGGCTTGGCCCGCGTGTCGGCGACGTCGGCGATCGTCGCGCCGTCGGGGTTGACGAAGGTGCACTCGGGCTCGACGCCGGTCTTGAAGACGAAGCCCATGTCGCCCGCCTTGGCCAGGGCCCGCTTCAAGACGACGCGCGGCGCGTGCGCGACCGGGGCACCGTTCATCTGCGGGTCGGCGGCGAGCCAGCCGACCTCGGGCTTCCAGGGCAGTTGGGTCAGGCTGGCGGGGTCGGGGACGGCGAACATGTCGGGGTGGGCCGGCGTCATGTCGAGGTGGGTGGCAAAGCCGGCAAAGCCCGCCCCGTCCTCTTGCATGCCCGCGATCGCCGACGCCGGCACCAGCTTCGAGCGCTGCACGCCGAACAGGTCGGAGAAGCAGACGAGAAAGTACTTGATGCCCCGCTCTCGCGCCACGGCGGCAAGGTCGATCGTCACGCGCGTCTCCTCGTTGTTCTCGTTGATCTCGGTCTGCGGCCGCCTCCCCGACGGCCCCGTCGCCTTGGGCTCCCCCGACGGCCCCGTCGCCTTGGGCTCCCCCGACGGCCCCGTCGCCTCAGACGCCGCCTTGCCCCTGCCCCGGGACCCAGCCCGTCCCGGCGAGCGGCACGCCGGCCATCGCCGCCGCCTCGATCGTCAGCGCCCTTAAGTCCTCGGGCTCCAGGTTGTGGACGTGCGACTTGCCGTTCGCCCGCGCCAGCGTCTGCGTCTCCAGCGTCAGCACGCGCAGGTAGTTGGCGAGCCGCCGCCCGGCCTTGATCGGGTCGAGGCGCGCCGCCAGCTCCGGCCGCTGCGTCGTGATCCCGGCCGGGTCGTCGCCCGCCTGCCAGTCCTCATAAGCGCCGGCGCGGGTGCCGAGCTTCTCGTACTCGGCCTCCAGCCCCGGGTCCTGGTCGCCGAGCGCGATCAAGGCCGCCGTGCCGATCGAGACCGCGTCCGCCCCCATCGCCAAGGCCTTGGCGACGTCGGCGCCGGACTTGATGCCGCCCGAGACGACGAGCTGCACGACGCGGTGCATGTCGATCGTCTTCAAGGCCCCGACCGCCTCCCTGACCGCCGCCAGCGTCGGGATGCCGACGTGCTCGATGAAGCACTCCTGCGTCGCCGCCGTCGCCCCTTGCATCCCATCGACCACGACGACGTCCGCACCCGCCTTCACCGCGAGCAGCGTGTCGTAGTAGGGCCGGGCCGCCCCGATCTTGACGTAGATCGGCGTCCGCCAGGCGGTGATCTCGCGCAGCTCCAGGATCTTGATCGCGAGGTCGTCGGGGCCGGTCCAGTCCGGGTGGCGGCAGGCCGAGCGCTGGTCGATGCCTCGCGGCAGCGTGCGCATCTGGGCGACGCGCTCGGTGATCTTCTGCCCGAGCAGCATCCCGCCGCCGCCGGGCTTGGCGCCTTGGCCGACCACCACCTCGATCGCGTCCGCCCGGCGCAGGTCGTCCGGGTTCATGCCGTAGCGCGAGGGCAGGTACTGGTAGACGAGCGACTTCGAGTGGGAGCGCTCCTCCTCGGTCATGCCGCCGTCGCCGGTCGTCGTCGAGGTGCCGACCTCCGTCGCACCCCGGCCCAGCGCCTCCTTGGCGTTGGCCGAGAGCGAGCCGAAGCTCATGCCGGCGATCGTGATCGGGATCTCCAGCTCGATCGGCCGCTTGGCAAAGCGCGTGCCGAGCGTCACGGCCGTGTCGCACGCCTCCCTATAGCCCTCCAGGGGATAGCGCGAGATGCTCGCGCCCAAGAAGACGAGGTCGTCGAAGCTCGGCAAGACCCGCTTGGCGCCGTAGCCGCGGATGCGGTAGAGCCCGGTCTCGGCCGCGCGCCGGATCTCGTGGATCGTGTAGGGGTCGAAGCTGTGCGAGGGGCGCTGGCCCCAGCCCGCGTCGTTGATCCGGTCGTTGCCCCGGTCGCTCATGCCGCGCTCCCTAGTAGAAGCCGATATTGTCGGTCTTGAAGTTGTAAAGCGTCCTGGCCGAGCCGTAGCGGCGAAACTCGGATGCCGCCACCCCCTCGCAGCCCGCCCGCGCCAGGAGTTCGTCCAGCTCCTCGAGGTGCTCGGGCCGCATCGGCTTCTCGACGCAGTCGGCGCCGAGGCTCTTGACCTCGCCGCGGACGTAGAGCCGGGCCTCGTAGAGCGAGTCGCCCAAGCTGTCGCCGGCGTCGCCGAGGACCACGAGCCGCCCGGCCTGGGCCATGAAGCAGCTCATGTGGCCGACGTCGCCCTTGACGACGATGTCGGCCCCTTTGAGCGAGATGCCGCAGCGGGCCGAGGCGTTGCCGGCGACGACGAGCAGCCCGCCGTGCGCCGTGGCGCCGGCCGACTGGCTGGCGTCGCCCTCGACCCAGACCTCGCCCGACATCATGTTCTCGGCGACGCCGACCCCGACGCTGCCCTGCACGACGACGCGCGCCTCCTTGTTCATCCCGGCGAGGTAGTACCCGGCGCTGCCCTCGACCTCGACCTCGACCGGGCCGTTCAGGCCGCAGGCGAGCGCGTGCACCCCCTTGGGGTTGCGCACCCGGTAGTAGTCCGCCCGCGCCTCCTGCAGCGCCGCGTTGACCTCGCGCAAGGGTTGCTCGGCCAGGTCCAGGCTGACGATGTTCTCGGCCGGCGTCATGTCCGCCCCCCCCAGCTGTAGACGACCCCGGGCTCGGGCTCCCAGACGCGCGCGCCCTCGATGCCGGGCAGGCTGACCAGGGCCCTGTACTCCGAGCCGAAGGCGACGTAGGCGTCGGTCTCGGCCAAGACCGCCGGCTTGCAGGCGATCGGGTCGCGCAAGACGGCAAAGCCGTCGGCCGTGCCGGCGACGAAGGTGTAAAAGCCGTCGAGGTCGGCCAGCCCGTCCTCCAAGGCCCCGTGCAGCGTCCGCCCCGCGCGCATCCGCCAGGCGAGGTAGGACGCCGCCACCTCGGTGTCGTTGTCGGTGCGAAAGGGTGCCGCGCCGTTGCGCTTGAGCTTCTCGCGCAACGAGCTGTGGTTCGAGAGCGAGCCGTTGTGGACCAGGCACAGGTCGAGCCCGGTCGAGTAGGGGTGCGAGCCCGCCGTCGTCACCGCGCTCTCGGTCGCCATGCGCGTGTGCCCGACCGCGTGGCTGCCCGCCATCGACTCGACCGCAAAGCGCCGCGCCACCGCGGCCGGCAGCCCCGTCGCCTTGTAGATCTCGATGACGCGCCCGGCACTCATCACCTGCAAGGCCGGGTCAAACGCCTCGACCAGCCCCGCCGCCGCGTCGGCGTCGACCCCGCCTTCGAGCACCAGGACGCGGTGCGTGTCGTGCGCCCGGCCCTCGACCGCGACGCCGAGCCCTTCGCGCAGGTGCCCGACCAGCCCGTCCCAGCCAAAGCCCGGGTCGGGGTGGTGCACGGTGAGCTTGAGCCCGCCCCCGCCGGCCGGGTCGCGGTAGACCGCGACCCCCGCACTGTCCGGCCCCCGGTCGGTCAGTTCGACCAAAATCGGCGCGAACAGCTCGCCCAACCGCCCCCGCAAACCCCCGTCCTTCAAGTACAACCCCGCAATCCCGCACACCGCCACGCCTCCCAACCCTCGTCAACGATGACGACCGCGCTACCTTATAGCAGGAAAGAAAGTTGCACTAGAAGAAAATTAGGTGACGTGCGGCGCAAAAACACCATCCCATTCGTGTGTACAAAGCAGAGCGGCCGACGCTCCCCGCCAAGTTTTGGCCTCCTCCGGCTTGACCAGAGGATCCCTGATTAAGCCGTGTCGAACCGACGAGGCAAACGCGTGGCGTCGGCGCTTTCCCACAGCGGCGGGCGATAGCGCCGGGTGCGCGGCAATGGATCCTCCGGTCAAGCCGGAGGGTGACGCTAAAGGTTTGGGGGGCAGTGGACGCTTAACTGACACTACTCAAATTAGGGCAAGATTCTGCATGAAAGACAAACAGTATTTTATACTATTTAACTAATCCATAATGTATCTCATTCGCATCAACCATTCTTTTAAAAGACAATTTAGATATAGAAGAAAAATTTTTTATAATTTTTATTAAATGCTCGTTTTCTTCATTGACAAAATTAGGATGCTGGGAGAAAAACTGTATAAAAACCTCAAATTCAATAGGCCAGAAATCTTTCTCTGCCTCTATAGCTTTTAAACTGTTGATAGCTTCAAAAATATACGCTTCATTGGCACAGAGCTTTTTCGATGCTCATCATTTATAAATATTGATTTGGAATGAAATATTAGCTTGTTATCCCATACAGCATTTTTATTTTTAATATGATTATGTATGATTTCTATGGCGGCACCTAATAAAGTATGAATGGAAACTGGATCCCTTTCCTCAAAGAAAAGTCGTATAGCTTCAGTTAATTGAGATTTTGCTGCGCCAACCTTTGTAATCTTAATTATCATGGCACTAAACCTCATTCGCTATCATGGTCAATCAAAGGTAAATTGGCTAATTGGTCCACGTCAGAATCTGTTCTTGACCATTCTTGACCATCTAGCTTAACCTAGGTCTTGCCGCCTGCGCAACGCTTAGATCATCCGCAAGGTTCATACCATCCCCGATAATCCAATCATCTCCAAGCGCCCAAAATGACTGTAGCGCGCGTTCAAGAGGCAAAATTACCAAACGAACCCGAGAGAGCATAAACCGGCCGAAAGCCCCTCCCCTCCGGCCGGTCCGAGTCACGGAGTCAGCGCCCTCCGACGGCGCCGTCGCGGCGCTTGTCGGCGCCGCCGATCAGGCCGGTGCCGGTCACCTCGATGATCGAGAGGCCGCTGGTCTGCTCGGTGATCTCGGGCACGTGCCCACGCGCCGCCAGCCCGTCGGCGAGGTCGGCGGCATCGCCCGGGCCGGTGACGCCCGGGATCTTCGGCTCCAGGTCGGTCGTGGTGCCGTTGCGGTTCATATAGTGGGGGATGTTGACCGCCTCTTGCGGGTCGAGGTCGAAGTCGATCAGGTTGATGATCGACTGCGCCGTGTAGCCGATGATCCGCGAGCCGCCGGGCGAGCCGGTGAGGAAGGCCGGCCGGCCGTTCTTCAAGATGATCGTCGGCGACATCGAGCTGCGCGGGCGCTTCTCCGCCTCGACCCGGTTGGCGATCGGATCGCCCTCCTCGTCGACCGGCTCAAAGGAGAAGTCGGTCAATTCGTTGTTGAGCAGGAAGCCCCGAACCATGACCCCGTTGCCGAACGAACTCTCGATCGTCGTCGTCATCGAGAGCGCGTTGCCGCGGCGGTCCACGATCGAGATGTGGCTGGTGCCGCTGTCCTTGGTCGTGGGGTCGGCGCCCGCCTCTTCGATGGCACCGGCCGGAAAGCCGGGCTCGACGACGCCCAGATCCTCGTCGGTGATGAGAGCGGCGCGACCCTTGATGTAGACGGGGTCGAGCAGCCCATCAACCGGCACGCCGACGAAGTCGTTGTCGGCGACGTACTCGTTGCGGTCGGCGAACGCGAGGCGCCCGGCTTGGGCGAAGAGGTGCGCCGCCTCGACGCTGACCGGCTCCAAGGCGGCGAGGTCGAATTCGCTCAAGATCCCGAGCATCTGGCCGACGGCGATACCGCCCGATGAGGGCGGTCCCATGCCGCAGACCTCATAGCCGCGATAGTCGACGCAGACGGGCTCGCGCTCGACGATCTCGTAGGCTTCCAGATCCCCCCGCGTCATCGGGGCCGGAATGTTCAAGTCGCCGTTGACCGCCTCGACGATGCCGCGCGCGATCGGCCCGTCGTAGAAGACCTCGGACCCGAAACGCGCGAGGCGCCGCAGGGTCTTGGCGTAAGGCTCGTTGCGCAGCACCGTGCCGGCGGGCTTCGCCGTGCCGTCGGGACGGACGAAGTAGTTGCGCGCGGTCTTGCTGCGAAAGAACAAGGGCGGCTCACCCGGCTCGTTGGAGTCCAGGAGGCCCGCCACCTGCTCGCTGGTGCGCTCGGTCAGCTCAAAGCCATGTTCCGCCAGCGAGATCGCCGGGTTGAACAGGCGGCGCATAGGCAGTTGGCCGTAGCGGTCGTGCAGCGCGTCCAGCAGGCGCGGCACGCCGGGAACCCCGACCGAGAGCCCGCTCTGCCACGCCTGCGTGAAGCTCAAGGGCTCGCCGTCCTCGTCCAGGAACCACTCGGGCGACGCGGCGGCCGGGGCCTTCTCGCGGGCGTCGAACGTCGTCGTCTTGCCCGTCAGCGCGTCGTAGTAGACGACGAAGGCGCCACCGCCGATGCCCGACGACTGCGGCTCGACGAGGCCGAGGACGGCCTGGGCCGCGATCATCGCGTCGACGGCGCTGCCGCCGCGCTTGAGCGCGTCCGCCCCCGCCGCCGTGGCGAGCGGGTTGGCCGTGACGATCATCTCCTGGTGCGCTCGAACCGCCTTGGGAAGCGTCTCCGCCTGAACGGTCACGGCACCCAGCGCCACCAGCGTGCCCGCGATCGGAATAGTCTGCCGCACGGCCTCGTCCTCCCTGTTGTGTTCGTTAACGATGCTTCATAAAGGCCGTGGGCAATCCTGCCAAACGAAACATTGACGAGAGCACGCTTCGCGTCCGCTGACGCGGGGTCTTTTTCTTCTTTTTTGCCAGTGTTAACGGAGGTGGCTGGCCGCGGCGCCGAGGGCCAGCCTCGGACAAAGACAAAAAAGAGAAGGGAAAGGCCGCGCGCCTAGCGCACGCGAAGCGTTCGAAACCTCAAGCCGCCGCACCCCCCTCGACGACGTCGAACCCCGCCGCCTCTTCCAGCGCCTGCCGCAAATTCTGGGTGCAGCCCGCCATCGCGCGCATCTGGCCCCACTCGCCCAAGGGCCAGCGCGTGGCGACGCCGCCCGCCGCCTCGACGAGGCACAAGCCCGCCGCCGCGTCCCAGGAACTACAGCCTATCGCCAGCGCCGCGTCGAACACGCCCTCGGCGGTAAGCGCGAGGTTGAGCGCGGTCGAGCCGGTGCGGCGGTGGTCGATGCCGGCCCGGCTCAAGTCTGCCACCAGTTCGGCGTAGCGGCCGGGATCGTTCTTGAAGTTGAAGCTCAAGGCAGCGCAGGCGCTCTCGACGCCGCGCCCGGCCACCTCGATCGGTGCGCCGTCCTTCCAAGCCCCCTCGCCGCGGCGGCCGAGGTAGAGCGCGTCGCGCAACGGGTCGTAGGTGACGCCGATCTCGGTCGCGCCGCCAGCGGCGTAGGCGATGACGACGCACCAGTAGGGCACGCCGCGCAGGAAGTTCGAGGTGCCGTCGATCGGATCGACGATCCACATCGAGGGCGCCTCCTCGCCGCCCTCCTCCTCGCCCAGGATCGCGTCCTCGGCAAAACGGCTCCTAAGTTCGCGTCGGATGAAGGCCTCGGTCGCCCGGTCGGCCTCGCTCACCAAGTCCTGCCGCCCCTTGGCCTCGATCGTGAGCTTGCCCCGGTCGTCGAAGTAGCCGCGCGCCAAGCGCCCGGCCTCGCGGGCGATGCGGCAGGCGGCGTCCGCCCTACGCGAGAGCGTGTCCATGCCGATCCTCCTCCTCTTCGTCGTCGTCCAGGTCGAACGCGAGCTTGATCTCGTGGCGGAGCAGCGAGCGGCGCACGGGCTCCGGCACGGCTACTGCGCGCTCCAGCGCCTCCTTCTCGGCGACGAGGACGAGGAGCCGCTGGGCGCGCGTCATCGCGGTGTAGAGCAGGCGGCGGCGCAGCATTCGGCCGTGCTCGCGCATCAAGACGACGATAACGGCCGGGTACTCCGAGCCCTGCGCCTTGTGGACCGTGATCGCGTAGGCCGGGACCAGGTTGTCGAGCGCCTCCTTCTCGGCGACGACGTTGCGCTCCTCGAACTGCACATCGAGCCGCCGCGCCGCCGTGGCGACGGCGAGGATGCGGCCGATGTCGCCGTTGTAGACCTCGCGCTGGTAGTCGTTCTCGGTCTGCATCACCTTGTCGCCCTGGCCGAGGCGCTGGCCGCGGTGCTCGATCGCGGCGAACGGTTCTGGATTCAGGGCGTCCTGCAGCCGGGCGTTCAGGGCGCGCGTGCCCGACGGCCCCTTGTTGACGGGGGTCAACACCTGGATCTGGTCGGGCTCGATGCTAAAATGGTCCGGAATGCGCCGCGTCACGAGGTCGATCACCTTCTCGATCGCGTCATCCGAACCCTGCGCCCGAATGCCGAACGCGTCCGGCGTCTTCGAGCCCTTGAAGGCCGGCATCTCGCCTTGGATCACCTTGTGCGCGTTCTTGACGATGTCGCTCTGCGCCGCCTGACGAAACACCTCCTCCAGCCGCGCCGTCGGCACGACGCCGCTCGCGATCATGTCGGCCAGCGCCTGCCCCGGCCCGACCGGCGGTAATTGGTCGGCGTCGCCGACCATGACCAGGACCGCGTCGTCGCGCAACGCGCCGAGCAGGGCTGCCATCAGCGACAGGTCGACCATCGACACCTCGTCGATGACGAGGATGCCGGCATCGAGGCGGTTGAGGTGGTTGCGATTGAAGCCGCGCGCCGGGTCGGCCTCCAGGAGACGGTGCAGGGTCGAGGTTGGCCTGCCCGTGCTCTCGGCAAGGCGCCGGGCCGCCCGGCCGGTCGGGGCCGCCAAGCGGACATGCTCGACCTTGTCCTCCAAGGCGATGACCAGCGCCTTGACCAGCGTCGTCTTGCCGGTTCCGGGGCCGCCGGTCACGATCGCGACCTTGGACGATAAGGCGACGGCAAGCGCGTCGCGCTGGCTCGGGGCGAGCGCGATGTCGAGCTTCGCCTCCGCCGGCAGCATGAGCGCCTCCGGGCTCATGTCCGACCAAGCCGGCGGCGCCGACAGGAGGGTGTGCAGCCGCTCGGCGATGCGGCGCTCGGCGTTGCGCAGCTCCTGCAGCATGAGGTAGCGCTCGCCCCCGACCTCGATCCGAGCGAGGCGGCGCTCGGTCAGGGCCGCGTCGACGGCGGCCTCGATCTGGGCCGTCTCGACGCCGAGCAGCCGCGCCGCCGCCGCGACGACCTGGGCGCAGGGGAGCGCGCTGTGGCCCTCCTCGCCCGCCCGCTTCAGCGCCTCGAAGAGGGCGGCCGTGCGCCGCACACCGGCATCTTTAGGAATGTTCAGACGCTCGGCCAAGGCGTCGGCCGTGTCGAAGCCGATGCCGCGGATGCTACGCGCCAGGAGGTAGGGGTCGGAGAGCACCTTGCCGATCGCGGCACCGCCGAAAGCGTCCAGGATGCGCCGCGCGTGGGCCGGACTGATGCCGTGCGCGTGCAAGAACAGCATCACCTCGCGGGTACCCCTCTCGGCCGTCCAGCCGTGGTGGATGCGTTCGGCCAGCGCCTTGCCCACGCCCCTCACCTCGGCGAGGCGCGCCGGGTCGCGCTCGATCACGTCGGCGATGGTCTCGCCGAAGTGCTCGGTCAGCTTCTGCGCCGTCTTGGCCCGCATCCCCTTGACGACGCCGCTGGCGAGGAACCCGGCGATGGCAACGTGGTCGGGCGGCGGCACGGCGGTGAGCCTGGCGGCGCGGAACTGCCGGCCGTAGGCGCGGTCGTCCTCAAAGCGCCCCTCGGCGCGCACGAGGCTGCCGGGCGCCGGATCGTCGGGCAGGGCGCCGACGACGGTGATTGGGGTGCGGGCGTCGTCGGGCCGCACGCGCAGGATGACGAAGCCGGTGTCGGGCTTCTTGAACAGCACCCCCTCGATGGTGCCGGAGAGAACTTCAAGCCCGCTCAAAGCGTCTCCATTCGCCCGCCGCGACGCCCGGTCTGGCGCGCAAGACCGGGGCAGCGTAGCTTGGCCGTGGACGACTTGCCAGCCAAAGAGAGGGATTTTGCCGGACTTGAAAGGGCTTGTGGCGGCGCGGACCCGCTTGCGGCGCGTCCTGCCGCGCGTGATCGGCCACCGCGGTGCCGCCGCCGTGGCGCCGGAGAACACGCTGGCCGGCGTCAAGGCGGCACACGCGGCGAGTGCCGCTTGGGTCGAGGTCGACGTCAAGCTGAGCCGGGACGGCGTGCCCTTCCTCCTGCACGACCCGACCTTGAAGCGGACGACGAACGGCAAGGGCCGGGCGCGCGACCGGACGATGGCCGACCTGGGCAGGCTCGACGCCGGGGCGTGGTTCGAACCGGCTTTCAAAGGCGAGCTCTTGCCGACGCTCGAAGCCCTGATCGGCCTCGCCCTCGACCTCGACCTCGGCTTGAACCTGGAGATCAAGCCCTGCCGCGGCCGCGAGGCCGAGACCGCGCGCGTCGTTGCCCGCGAAGTCGGACGGCTCTGGCCGAAGGACCGGCCCCACCCCCTCCTCTCCAGCTTCTCGCTCCTGGCCCTCGAAGCCCTGGCGGACCTTGACCCCGCACGGCCGCGCGGGCTGATCGCCGATCGCCCCCCGCGCGGCTGGCGGACGCTCGCCGAACGCCTCGGCCTCGCCTCGCTGCACCTGGGCCGGGAGAAGCTGCGCTTGGACCAGATCGAGGAGGTCCGCGCCGCCGGCCTGCCGCTCCTGGTCTGGACGGTCAACGATCCGATCGAGGCCGAAGCACTGCTCGCCGCGGGCGCCGCCGCCGTCATCACTGACGATCCCGCCGCGTTGCGCCGATTGGTTTGACGCGCCCGATCAAGAAAATTCTCGCAATCGCAGAAGTATAGCTAACGGATTTTGAGCTTACATCTTAAATTTCCAGTTACACGTTTTGGCTACAATGGGTTCCCTGAGAAGATGAATCGAGGTCACAGGCTCTCTCTTTTAGAAAAGAGTATGCACCTATGTTCGGTTCTATCGTGCCAATTTTTCAACCACTGGCTCCAAGACCGCCCACGGGCACGCCATCGCCGATCGGCGCGGCAGCGCCCGTGACACCGGTGCGCGCCCCCGCCCCCGTCGCCCCGACGCCGTCGGCGGGCGGCACCGGCCGCGATCCTGATCGGGGCGCGGCGGGTGATCGGACGCCGTCTTCGGCGCCCGCATCCCTCAAAGCAAGCCTGCGGGGCGGCTATGGCCGGCAGGATGCGGCGTGGGGGGAGTCGTTCATCGCGGCCGGCCGCGATGCGCGCCGGGCGGCGCCGCTCGTCGAGACGACCACGACGGCGTCGCAGACGATCGAACGGGCGCTCGAAGCCTATGACAAGCAGACGGCCGCGCTCAAGGCGTACAATGCTGCGCTGCAAGAGACGCCGGGCGGCCGACGCGCGGGCGGGCTCGACGCGCGGGCGGGCTCGACCTCAACCGCCTGGGCGTCGACCTCATCGTCTGATCGCGCCGTCGCCGTGAAGACGACTCGAACTGAATCTTTGCTTAAGGACAAAGCGCTACGGCTTCATCACGCCGCACTCTCGCGTCGGGCGAGCCTTCGACGATGGGCCGTCCGGTGGGGAGGCGCTTCACGTCGTTGAACGAACCTATCCCTTCGAATGTGCGAAAGGCTCGTCGAGACCGCGGACCCGACCGTCGAGCGGCAACGCTGTCGGCAACGCTTCCTCTTGGACGACGCGCGGGCTAAAAGGAACGTTGTTGACCGACTATGCGTTAGTCTCGTTCCCCCGCAGCCAACGGAAGAAGCCATGATCGACAAGGAACAACTCCAGACGTTGGCGTCGGCGCAGGGCGCACCGATCGTCTCGATCTACCTGCCGACGCACGAGCGCGGGCGGGACATCCGCCAGGACCCGATCCGGCTCAAGAACGCGCTCGCCTCGGTCACGGCGAAGCTGGAGGCGGCCGGTAAGCAGCGCAGCGAGATCGAGGTCCTGCTTCAGCCTGCCGCCGAACTGGTCGACGATCACCTCTACTGGCGCTACATGGGCAAGGGGCTCGCCTTGTTCCTGGGCGATGACCTGTTCCAGGCGCATAAGCTGCCGCTGGACGTGCGCGCGATCGACGCCGTCGGGCGTCGCCCGCACTTAAAGCCGCTCTTGCCGCTCCTCGCCCGCGACGGCGTCTACTACGCCCTGGCACTCAGCGCCGAGACGACGCGGCTCTACGAGGGCTCGCGCTTCGGCCTCGACGAGATCGACACGGAGTTGCCGCAGGGCGTGAAGGAGGTCCGTGACGGCAGCACGATCGATCGGGGCACGCACGCCGCCCCGCAAGCCCGGCCGCATGTTAGCACCTCCGTCGGTATGCCGGGCTCGCAGGGCTTCGGCCGCACGGCCGAGGAAGAGCGCAAGGTCGAGCTGGTCGAGCACCTGCGCCGGGTCAACGCGGCGGTCGGCAAGCGCCTCGCCGGCGTCCAAGCGCCCGTCATCCCCGTAGGCCTCGCCGAGATCGTAGGCCAGTTGCACAACCTGCCGCGCGAGGTTGCCTACACCGACGAGGGCGTGCAGGCCGATCCCGCCCACATGTCGCCTGACGACCTGCACGCCAAGACCTGGGCCGTGGTCAAGGAGCGTTTCGCGGCCGAGCAGGCGGCGGCACTCGACCAGTTCCGCGCCCGCCAGGGCAGCGGCAAGGGTGCGATCAGCAACGATTTAGGCGACGTCGTGTCGGCGGCGGTCTTCGGCCGGGTCGATAAGCTGTTCGTCGCCACCGGCACCAACGTCTGGGGCACCTTCGATCAAGCGGCCAGCAAGGCGACGGTCGAGGACGAGGACACGGCCGACAACGAGGACCTGCTCGACCTCGCCGCCGTGCAGACCCTGCTCCAGGGCGGCGAGGTCCACGCCCTGCCGCCGGAGCAGATGCCGGCCGAGGGGCCGCTGGCCGCGGTTTTACGCTATTAAGGTGTTTCCACGCCGGCCCTAAACACCATAAGTTGTACGGAGCGCCCGCCGCCGGGGCGGGCCGTGCCCCATGGGCAGCACTTTGCGGCAAGGAGACGACGTTGGAAGAACCGCTGCAGATCACGTTCCACAACCTCGAAGCTTCGAAGACCGCCGAGGCGGCCATCCGCGAGCGCTTCGCCAAGCTCGACCGTCTCTACGACCGGCTCACCGCCTGCCGCGTCGCGGTCGAGTGCGTCGCCAAGCAGCACCAGACCGGCAACGTCTACGACGTGCGCATCGACATGCTGGTGCCGGGCCAGGAACTCGTCGTCAGCAAGGCGCCGCACAAGGCGAAGGAGCGCTACGTCAACCCGGACGTCTACGTCGCGATCAGGGAGGCGTTCGACGCCGCCGAGCGGCAGTTGCTCGCCTTCAAGGACCAACTCCGCGGCGGGAGCAAGGACCACGGCCCCCCGCTCGTCCACGGGCAGGTCGCCGAGCTTCATCCCGAAGAGGATTACGGCTACCTGCTCGGCAACACCGGCGCCCTGATCTACTTCCACCGCAACGCCTTGATGGAAGGCGCGTTCGAGGCGCTGAAGCGCGGCGACAAGGTACACTACGTCGAGGCCAAGGGCAGCGCCGACCCGTCCGCCACCAAGGTCTGGCCCGGCGCCGACCACCGCCTCGATTAGGCGTGGCATCGGGCGTGGCAAGGCCCCCGGTTTGAAGGGGCCGACCTACGCGCAACGGGGCTTTGGCAAGAGAATCTTAACCATCCGCGTGCGACCTTTCCGGCCGTGTCCCGACCAAGGCGGCTATTGCCGTCGCATCGAAGCGGTTCGTCGAATGCCGTTGCGCCTCGCCAGTTTGTGCCTGCTCTTCCTCCTCCTCTGGCCCGCCTTGGGCCACGCCGGGGTCGTGGCGCGCGCCGACATCAAGGAGGGTCGCGCCCGGCTCGTCATCGAGTGGTCCGAGCCGGTCGAGGTGCAGCGTCGGGCGACGGCCAAGGGGTTCATGCTCACCTTCAGCCGGCCGCTGCCGGCGCTGGCCGATACGCTCGACCGGCTGCCGGGCGCGCTCGGCCGGCTGCAGATCCTGAACCCGACGGCGCTGCAACTCGTGCCAGCGCCGCACGTCACCGCCCGCGTCAACCTGCTCGATAAGCGACGGCTCCTGATCGAGCTGTCGGCCGGGGGCGAGAAGGCTTCAAGCGACGTTGACGACGACGCGAAGGGCCCGCCGCGGCGGCTCGTGCCCGAGGTCACGGGCACCGACGACGGTCGCGCGGCCGGCAACGGCGCGGCGGGGGGCGCAAGCGATGCCGCCGCCGCGAAGGATCACCCCGACACGGTTAGGGCGCCGCGCCCTGAACGCCCGACGGTTGTGAAGCGCCTGTCGCTCGCGGCAGAAGCCACGGACGGAGGGGACGTCGACCTCGACTTTCGCGGCCTAGGCGGCACCCCGCCAGCGGCGGCGTTTGTACGCGGCGGCGAACTGCGCGTTCTATTCTTGGGCGAGGTCGCCGACATCGCGGCCGACCGTGCGGCCTTCGTTGAAGGTGCCGCCGACGTCATCCGTTCGGTACGGCAGGAGCCGCACCCACGCGCGACGATCCTGCGCTTCACCCTGGTCCGCCCGATCGAGGCGGTGATGCGGCCGATCGAGGGCGGCTGGCGGCTGCGCCTGAGCGAGCGGCCGCTGCCGGCCAAGGCGACGCGGCTCGCGCCCTCGACCTCGGGCACGCTCAGGATCGGCGCCGACGCGACCATTCCCTTCGTCGACCCAGTCGTCGGCGACCGGCTCGACGTCCTCTTGTTCGACGACGGGCCGATCATCCTGGAGCCCGCCGCCTACGTCGATTTCGAGGCCCTGCCCGCCTTGCAGGGCGGCGTCCTGCGCAGCAAGATCGACCGGCTCGACGTCGTCGGAACCAACGCCGGGGTGACCCTCTCCCGGCCCGGCGGCCTGCATTTGAGCGAACCGGGCGACGCCGCGTCCGGCCACACCCAATCGCCGGACGCCCGCCACGGCGCGGTCCCGCCGCCGGGGACACCCTTGATCGGTCTCGCCGCGTTCGCGTCGCCCGACCCCGGCGCCTTCATCGCCCGACGGCAGGACTTGCTGCGCACGATCGGCGCCGACGCTTCGAACGAGCGGCAGGGCCGCTGGGGCGACCTTGCCCGGCTGCACCTCGCGCACGGCCTCGCCGACGAGGCGAGCGGGCTGCTGGGGCCGAGCGCCGACGACGGCCTGGACGCGCTGCGCGGGGTGGCGGCAATCGTGGGTGGCAACACCGGCCTCGCCGCGACGAGGCTCGCGCCGTTCGCCGCCGTCGCCGACTCCGAACTCGACCTCTGGCGCGGTGTGCTGGCGGCAAAAGAAGGCCGCTGGCGCGAGGCGGAGCGGCTGCTGGGCCCGGCCGAGGCGCTGTTGGGCACTTACCCGGCGACCCTGAAGGCCGAGATCGGCCTACTGCGCGCCGAGGCCGCCCTTGAGACCGGCGCGATCGGTCGGGCGTTCACCCGCCTCCAAGCGCTGAAGGGGTCGGACCTGACGCCCAAGGCGGGCGCCGAGCGCGCCCTGCTCGAAGCCCGCGCCCACGTCGCCGACGGCGACGCGAAGCGGGCGCAGGAATTGTGGCGCACGACGGCCGATGACGCACCCTTGGCCGAGCGGAGCGCGGCGCGGGCCGCCTTGGCCGCGAGCCTCTACGCCGCCGGCGAGATTAGCGCCGCCGACGCCGTCACCGTCTTGAACCCTGAAGCCCCCTCGTGGCGCGGGCTCGCCGAGGAAGCCGATCTCCTGCTGCGTTTGGCACGCCTGGAGCGCGACGCCAAGCACTACGGCGACGCCCTCGACCACCTGCGCGACGCCGCCGAGCGTGCCGACGACCCGGCCCTGTCCCCGACGGCCGGGCGCGAGCTGGCATCGACACTGCGAGCGACCCTCGACGCGACGGCCCCTCTCGCCCCGCTCGACCAGCTCTTGCTGCTGCGCCGCCACCAGGCCTATCTCCCCGACGACGCGGCGGGCGCCGACCTCGTGGCGACCTTGGGCCGACGGTTGATCGCCGCCGGTTTCGCCGAGACCGGCAGGAGGCTGCTCGCGGGCGACACGGCCGAAGCTTCAGCCTTGAACGAAGCGAGTGGTTTTGCCCGCGTACCGGGACCGCGGGAGATCGAGCGGCTTTCGGCAGGCGAACTCCGCGACGCGGCGCGGGTCGCGTTCGCGGCCGAGGATTGGCGTGCAGTGGTCCAGGCCGCCCGCCCGCTCGTCACGGCCCTCGACCCGACGCAGACGCTCGACGCCGACGACGGCCTGCTCGTTGTGCAGCTCGCGATCGCCGAGGCGCGCGTCGGCAATGCCGCGGCCGCACGTAAGCTCACCGCCCGCTTCGCGCCGGCGCTCGACGAGCCGCGCTACCGGGCCCTCCTGAGCCTCGCCGCCGACACCCCCGACCTCGCCGGCGGGGTCCAGACGGCGCTGGGGGGCCTGGAGACGTGGCGGGCCAAGCAACGGCAACTCGACGCGCTCAAGGTGCTCCCCTGACGGAGACGGGGCCTGTGCCGAGAACCGACCGCCTCACGCGGCGGGCAGGCCGAAGAAGTCGCCGTCGTCGATCTGGCCCGGGCGCACGTCCAAGAGTACGACGCGCTCGACAACCTCGCCTGCCGGCCGTCCGCCCGTCGCCGCCGCGTAGAACTCGATGACGCTGGCGTCACCGTTGCCGAACACGGCGTAGGCATCGAAATCGAGACCGCTCACGTCGATCTTATCGCGGTCGTTCTCGAAATCGCGGACGACCTCCGCACCGCCATCGAGGCTGTTGTCGGCGAAGACGAAGACGTCGACGCCCTTGCCGCCGGCGTAGACGTCGCTGCCTTCGCCGCCGCCCAGGACGTCCGCACCCTTGAAGCCGGCGAGGACGTCGTCGCCCCCGCCGCCGTCGAGTTTATCGTCGCCGTTGCCGCCGAGGAGAACGTCCTTGCCAGCACCACCGAAGAGGGCATCCCTGCCGTCGTTGCCGAGGATCAGGTCGTCGCCGCCGCGGCCGTCGATGGTGTTCGGCTTGTTGTTGCCGACGATGAGGTCGTTGCCGGGCGTGCCCGTGGCGTCGCGCTCGCGGGGGCCGAGCACGGTGAAACTGGGTTCGGCCGGCCCCTCCGGCGCAAGGTCGAGGCCGACCAGGACCGGGTCGTGGTCGGACGAGCGAAAGGCGTCCGGCCGGACGAGATCGAACGCCTCGTTCGATTTCGCCTCGAACGATCGTTCGCCGGCGTCGACTACGTCGTCGTTGTAGTCGAGAACCTGCGGCTCGTCGGCGTTGATGTGCCAGTCCGCCGCCCCGGTCACTTGGTCGAGCAGTTCGGCGTTGGCGAGCGCGTAGTCGAGCGAGCCCCACTGGCCGCTGAAGCGATAGCCGTAGGTGAAGTCGCCGTCGTCGAAGGCGTCGTTGGCGAGGTCGGTGTAGCCCTGCCCTTCCAGCGCCCGGATCGGGTCCTCCAGCGCGTACGAATTGAGGTCGCCGACGATGAGGCGGTCGGCGTCCTCCGTCCCGGTCGGGTTCGTCGCCAGCCACTCGGCCAGCTTGATCGCGGCCCCTTCGCGGGTGAAGTTATTGTTGCCCTGCCCGTCGCCCTGATCGGCGTCGCGCGCGTCGCCGGAGAGCGAGCCCTTCGACTTGAAGTGGTTGACGGCGAGCGTGAACTCAGCACCGGTGTCGATCTCCTCGAACGTCGCCGCGAGCGCCGGCCGGTTGAGCTGTCGGCCGGAAGCGACGGGATCGGTGAAGGACGGGTCGTCGAGGACGGCGGCCTCGGTGCCGGGCGCCAAGCGCACCACGTCGGGCTTGTAGATCATGCCGACCGTGATCGCGTCCGTGCCGATCGTGCCAGGCCCGGCGTCGACGAAGCTGTAGGTCGGGGCACCGGTCTCGGCGTTGAGCGCGCTCACGATCGAGCGGATCGCGCTGTCGGCCCCGAAGCCATTGTTCTCAAGCTCGATCAACCCGACCACGTCGGCGTCGAGTTCGCTTAAAGCCGCGACGATCTTGTCCTCTTGCAGCGCGAACTCAGGCCCGCTGTCAGCGCCGCGGGCGTCGTTCGTGCCGTCGTCGATCGTCGTGAAGTAGTTGAGGACGTTGAAGCTCGCGACCTTCAAGCCGCCGCCGACGTCGGGCGGGCTCGTCGGACGCGGGTCGCTCTCGAAGTCGACGGTCTCGTCGAGGCGGACCCGGTAATTGCCGAAGTCGAAATCGAGGATGCCGGTGAGGCCGGCAACGCCGCCGCCGCCGCGCACGAGCGGGTTCTCGGGCACTAGGTAGTCGGGGATCCAGACGTTCTGGTCGTTGGTGCCATCGTCGATCAGGATGCGGTTGAGGTCGTTGACGTCCTGCACCGCGTCGGCGGCGTCGCCCGGCAGCGCCACCTGCGTCGGCTGGGCGAGGCGGCCGTCGTCGGTGTAGGGGTTGGCGGCGCTCAAGTGCAGGGTACCGAAGCGCTCAAGCCCGAACAGTTGCGTTACCGTCAGTTCCTGCGGCAAGGTCGCAACCATGCCCTCGAAGGCTTCGAGCGGGTTGTCGGCCGCCCTGAAGAACGGTTGATCGAGCGGCAGCACGATCGTGGCCGGGGTGATCGCGGCGTCGGCGCCCCCGACGACCTCGATCGAGGTGACGTCGGAGAGGCCGGTCTTGTCGAAGAACTCCTCGACCGTGCCATCGACCCGCACCACGTCGCCGACCCCGACGCCGGCGGTCGAGTCGCCCAAGAAAACGAACAGGCCTTCGGACGTCGCCGGGTCGCCGTCCTCGTCGGCGGTCTGCTCCTGGACGAAGACGCCGCCGAGCGTGTCGGCCGGATCGTCGGGACTGGTGCGGAAGTCGGCCGTGACGACGGCCTCGATCGTGACGGTCCGTCCCGCGAGCGGGCTGACGCCGCCGTCGCCTTGGACCTCGCTGATCAGGACCGCACCGGCCGGGGGCGGCGGGGGCGGAACGACGCCGTTCGCGGCGCCCGGCGTCGGGGTCGCGGCCTGAAAATCGCCGGTGCCGTCGGGGACGCGCCCCAACGACGCGTTGTCGTCGTCGCCGTTTAAGTCCTCGTCGTACTGGGTCGTCTGCCCTAGGGCCGCGAGCAGGTCCGCGTCGTCGGCGTCGTTGGTGCCGCAGACGACGGCGTCGACGAGGCCTCGCGTCGTCGGTGTCCCGCCGGCGGGAAAATCGCCGTCGTAGAGCGCCACGGCGTCAGGGCCGTTTTGCAAGACGCCGTTGGCAAACGTCACCTCGACGCCCGCGACCCCAGGGTTGCCGGCGAGGAAATACCCGTTTGCGTCGAGATTCTGGCCGTCGAGGTCGATGACGCGATACGCTTGATCGCCGTTGCCGTTGAAGAGAACGAGGCTCTGATCGTCGAGCGCGGCGTTCGCCGGCCCGAACAGTTCGACGAATTCGGCGGTGTCGACGCCGGGGATCTTGGCGTCGATCTCGTTGACGACGATGCCGGTCTCGGCACGCGGATCGGTTGCCATAGTCTCAAGCGCTCCCACCGTTATGGCGAATTATCTGGAGCGTTTTATGCCGGCCGAGTAGGGCAATCGTGCGACAGGGGCGGGCCTAATTCAGGCGTCGACCGTCGTGGTCCGCTTCTTTTCCTGAAAGACGGGCGGAATCGCTTCGAGGTCGGCCGGCTCGATGTGGCACAAGATGCGGTGGCCGTCGGCGAACTCGCGTAAAGGCGGGAATTCATCCTCGCAGATCTTACCGATCTTCCTCGGGCAGCGGGTCTGGAAGGGACAGCCGGGCGGCGGATTGACGGCGGACGGGATGTCGCCCTCCAGGACGATGCGCCGCTTCTCGACGCTCGTGTCGGCGACCGGCACGGCCGAGAGCAGCGCTTCGGTGTACGGGTGGTAGGGAGGGTTGAAGACCTCGTCGGTCGTGCCCTGCTCGGCGATGTGACCCAGATACATGACAATGACGCGATCGGCGAGGTAACGGACCAGCGAGAGGTCGTGGCTGATGAAGAGGAGCGTCGTGCGGTTCTCGCGCTGGATCTCCATCAACAGTTGCGTCACGGCCGCCTGCACCGAGACGTCGAGGGCGGATACCGGCTCGTCGGCGACGACGACCTTAGGGTTGCCGGCGAACGCGCGGGCGATGCCGACGCGCTGCTTTTGCCCGCCCGAGAGCTGGCGCGGGCGACGGAGATAAAAGTCGCGCGGCAGCTTGACGAGGTCGAGGAGTTCCATGACCCGCGCCTTGACCTTGTCCGGGTCCTGCTCGACGTCGAACTTGCGGATGACGCGGGCGATCTGCGAGCCGACCGTGTGGCTCGGGTTGAGCGTGTCGAACGGGTTTTGGAAGATCATCTGCAGACGGCCCACCATCTGCGGCCTGCGCCGCTGCACCGGCACGTTGGCGACGTCGCGATTGCCGATCACCAAACGGCCCTCGGTCGCAGTCTCCAGGCCCATCATCACCTTGGCGAACGTCGACTTGCCGCAGCCGGACTCGCCGACCAGCGCCACCGTCTCCGCCTCGGCGGCATCGAAGTCGAGCCGCTCGTTGGCCTTCACCGTCTTGACGGTCTCGCCCTTGATCATGGCGCCGAGCGAGCGGTTGGTGATGTCGTAATATTTCTTCAATCGGTCGACTTCGAGGACGCGGTCGCCGAGTTGCACCGGCTCGGCGACGTCCAGGTCCTCCTCGATCGCCCCCCAGGGGATCTCCTCGATGCGCACGCAGCGGCTGTGGTGGTCGTGGGTGCCGGCGTTCAGCATCGGGATCGGCCCGGCGTCGCAGCGCCCGGCCGCGAAGAAATCGCAGCGCGGGCCGAAATTGCAGCCCACGGGCCGCTCGTGCGGCAAGGGCAGTTGGCCCCGGATCGGGACTAGCGGCCGGGAATTCTTGTCCGCACTCGGCAGCGGGATCGAGCGGAACAAGCCGCGCGTGTAGGGGTGGCGCATGGCGTTGAAGACGTCGGGGACGGTGCCGTCCTCGACCGCCTCGCCCGAGTACATGACGGTGATCCGATCGCACGTCTCGCGGATCAGGCCCAGATTGTGCGAGATGTAGATCATGCCGGTGTTGAACCGGGACGCGATCTCGCGGATCAGCTCGACGATGCCGGCCTCGACGGTGACGTCCAAGGCCGTCGTCGGCTCGTCGAGCAGGAGGAGCGAGGGACCAGAGAGGAGCGCCATCGCGATCACGACGCGCTGCTGCTGTCCGCCCGAGATCTGGTGCGGGTAGGCATCCATGATCCGCCTAGGGTCAGGCAGCTTGACGTCGGCCAGCATCGCCAGGGCGCGCTCAAAGGCCTCCTTCTCGCCGACGTTCTCGTGGTGGAGCGGCACCTCCATCAACTGGTCCTTGATCCGCATGGCGGGGTTCAAGGACGCCATCGGCTCCTGATAGACCATGGCGATCTTGGAGCCGCGCAGCTGCCGCAGTTCGGCCCCGCGCATCGCGCGCATGTCGCGGCCCATGAAGCGCAACTCGCCGCCCATGATGCGGCCGTTCTTGCCTAAGTACTGCATGATGGCGAGCGCCACCGTCGACTTGCCGCAGCCGGATTCGCCGACGATGCCGACCGCCTCGCCGGCGTGGACCGTCAGGTTGAAATCGGCCACGGCCGGAATCTCGCCCGCCCTTGTGAAGTAGGAGATTGAGAGGTCCTTGCATTCGAGGACCGGGGTCGACGTGTCCATGGGTTCGATCCTCGTCAGTCGCGCAGGCTGATCTCGCGCAGTCCGTCGGCGAGCAGGTTGAAGCCCAAGATGAGCGTCGAGACGGCAAGGGCCGGGATGATCAGCATGTAGGAGAACTGAAACAGCATCGCCGTCTTGGCGCTCTCCTTGATCATCAGTCCCCAGTCGGCGTCGGGCGGCTGCAGGCCGAGGCCCAAGAAGGTGAGCGTCGTGATGGCGACGGTCGTGTAGCCTAGGCGCAGGCAAGCATCGACGATGATCGGGCCGCGCACGTTGGGCAGGAGTTCGAGCAGCATGATGTACCACGGGCTCTCGCCCCTGGTCTGGGCGGCAAAGACGTAGTCGCGCGTCTTGATGTCGAGGGTGAGGCCGCGCACGATGCGCATGATGGCGGGCGCCGAGGCGAAGGTGACGGCGATGACGATGTTGAAGCCGCTGGGCCCGAGATAGTTCAAGATGACGATGAACAAGACCATCACCGGAAACGAGAGCAGCACGTTGCCCAAGAAGGTGATGACCTCGTCCCACCAGCCCGACAGGTAGCCCGCGATCAGGCCGAACGCCGTGCCGACGACGTAGGCGACGGCCGTCGCGGAGACGCCCCAGACGATGACCCGCTGGCAGCCCCAGATCGTGCGCGAGAGCATGTCGCGGCCCTTGTAGTCGGTGCCGAGCCAAAAGAAGGTCTCGCCGGTGCGATCGTAGCTGAACGGGGTGGTGAAGGGGGCAATCGGCTTGTTCGGGTCCATGAGCGGCAAGAACGGCGCCGTGACCGCCATCAACAGCCAGAAGAAGACGAGCGTGACGCCGATGAGCGCGATCCAGGACTCGCGCCAAGCGTGGACGGCGAGCCCGTAGAGGATCAGCGTCGCCGGGATCGCCGGGAGCAGGATCAGGTTTTGTAGAACGCCCAACCCCCGCCCGGCCATGACGTGCAGCATCAAGGGCACCCACATGAGGAGCAAGAGGACGATCAGGCTGCGCGGGGTACTGAGCCGCTGGCGCCAGGAGAGCGCTGGTGCCGTGTCGACGGTGGCGACGGCCATCTAGCCTCTCCTTCTCATGCAAAACGGATGCGCGGGTTGAGGACGGTATAGCCGATGTCCGAGATGATCTGCGAGAGGACCGCGATCATCACGGCGACTAGCGTGCAGGCTTGAACGACGTAGATGTCGCCGAACAGAGCCGCTTCGAGCAGGAGCTTGCCAAAACCATCGTACTCGAAGAACACCTCGACGACGACGACGCCCGAGAGCAGCCAGTTGAGCTGCAAGACGATGATGGTGAAGGGCGCGATCAGCGCGTTACGTAGCGCGTGGCGCATGATGACGCGCTGAAACGGCAGGCCCTTCAAGACGGCGGTGCGGATGTACTGCGAGGTCATGACCTCGGCCATCGAGGCGCGGGTCATGCGCGCGACGTAGCCGAAATCGTAGATCACCAACGTCAGGACCGGCAGGATCACCTGCCGCCAGTCGAAGCCGCCGATCATCGCCGACTTGGCCGGCAGCCAGCCGAGCCCGAGGGCGAAGACGACGGTGAGCAGGATCGCCGTCGCGATCTCGGGGATCGAGGTGGTGAAGACGGCAATGAAGCTCAAACTTCGATCGAGCGCCGAGCCCTCGCGCATCCCGGCCAAGACACCGAGTGTCAGCGAGAGCGGGATCATCAAGGCGAAGACGCAAAGGCCTAAGATTCCAGTGTTGATCAGCCGGTCGACGATCAACTGACTGACGGCAGTGTTCTTCTCGTAGGACATCCCGAGATCGCCGGTGGCGACGTCGCCGAGCCACGTCGCGTAGCGCTCGTAGAACGGCACGTTCAGGCCCTTGGACTCGAGCCACGCCTGATAGTCGGCCTCGGAGAGCGCCGAGACGGCGAAGCCGCCGAGTTCGGCGACGGCGGTCTTGCGTTTGAACTCGTCGGTGTCGAAGATGATGAACAGGAGGAACGACGCGACCAGGATGATCAGCACCATCTGCACAAGGCGCCGCAGGATCAAGATCGCCATGCCGCTTCGTCCCCCGTTCTCGTCGTTCTTGGCGGACCCACCCGTCCGCGATACCGCTGCACCGGGCGTCGGCGCCCGTCGATCAAACTAGCCGCTGAGCCAGACCTTGTTGAACTGGTGAACCTGCGCCGGATGGCCGTGCCAATCCTGGACACGCTCGTTGACGATCGTGAAGACCGGCCGCCACAGCGGCTGCACCATCACGGCCGCGTCCTGCAGGATTGTCTCGACGCGCTCCATCGCTTGGCGCCGCTCCTCGACGTCGAGGAGCGCCTCCGCCTCGTTCAGCGCTTGGTCGAACGCCGCGTCGGTAAAGTGGCTGTCGTTCCAGGGCACTCCTGTCCGGTACGCGAGCGACAGCGCCTGCGTGCCCAGCGGGCGGTGCGCCCAGGACGTGGCGCCGAACGGCGTCTGGGTCCAGATCTCCCAGTACTTCGACGCCGGTATGACGTTGATGTTGAGCCGAATGCCGGCCTCGCCCAACTGGTCGCGCAAGAGTTCGCAGGCCGCCTGCTGCCACGTCCCGTTCGTGTTGCCGACGTCGATGGTCAGTTCCAGCCCGTCGCCGTGCCCGGCCTCTTCGAGCAGCGCCTTCGCCGCCTCGACGTTGCGCGCCTGCTTGGGCAATCGGAAGTACTCGGGATGGATCGGCGACACGTGGTAGTTCTCGCCGACGTCGCCCTTGCCCTGGTAGACGAGCGTCGGGAAGACGTCGTTGTCGCTCGCCTTGACGATCGCTCGGCGCACCTTGACGTCGTCGAAGGGGGCCTGATCGACCTGCATGCGAAAGCACAAGGTCTGTGCCGTGCGGATCTCGATGACCCGCCCCGGCAGGGCCTCGGCCAGCGCGATCTGTTCGAGGCCGAACTCGTAGATCGCATCGACGTCGCCCGTGGCGAACGCGGTCAACTGGTTGTCGGTCGCGAAGTCATAGTAGTGGATCTCGTCGAGGTAGGGCGCGTCGCCCCAGTAGGTGAACGGCTCGCCGTTCGTGGTCTCGGTAATGCGCTTGAGAATGCAGCGGTCGCCCACGGCCAACTCGGCCAGCGTGTAGGCGCCGGTGCCGATCGGGTTGTCGGAGAACGGCGGCACGAAGCTCGGGTGCAGGATCGCCGTCGGATACTCGTACAGGTCCTCGGGCACCGAGAGGACGGGCTTGCTCAGGCGAAAGACGATCGTGTGGCTGTCCGTCACCTCGACCGCCCCGTCGCGCACCGCCTTCGCGTCGCCGTCGTCCTCGACCATGGCCGCGAATGTCGACAGGCTGCGGTTGGACGAGCCCAAGGCGGGGTCGAGCCAGCGGTCGATATTCCACTTAACGTGCTCGGCGGTCAGTTCCTCGCCGTTGTGCCACATGACCCCTTTGCGGATCTTCAAGGTCCACACCGTCAGGTCGTCGTTCGGCTCCCAACTCTCGGCCAGCATCGGGTGGGTGATGTTGTTCGGGTCGATGATCGTCAGATACTCGGCAGTGTGCCGAGTCTGGTTCGACATCTCCGTCCAGGAATAGGTCGCGGGATCGTCCATCTTCTGGACCTGCATCGCCACCTTGAGGATCCCGCCCTTCTGCGGTGCGGCGTCCTGCGCTCGGGCCTCGGGCACGACGCCCTCGCCCAGGATCCGCCCCGCCATCGCGTAGGCGGCGGGTGCAGCGACGCCCAAGAGCGTCACGCCGCGCAAAAAGTCGCGGCGGCCGCAGCGGCCCGAGGCCAACTGCTCTCCTAAGATCGCGACGCGCGGGTGCTGCCTTCGTTCGCTGCGGAACATCAAGGATCCTTGTCTTGCGTATAGGCGAGGACAGCCGCCTTGAATGCCGCGCGGGCGATGGGCGAGGCATCAAACGCCCCCGCCCCTGTTTCGCGTCGCCTCAGGCGCTGACCCAGACCTTGTTGAACTGGTGGTACTGCGTCGGGTGGCCTTCGTAGTTCTGCACCCGCTCGGCGGCAATGGTGAACACCGGCCGCCAGATCGGCATGATCATGATCGCGTCGTCCTGCATGATCTTCTCGACCTTCTCCACCAAGGCCGTGCGCTTCTCGACGTCGATCTCGGACTCGGCCGCGTCCAGGGCCGCTTCATACTCGGGGTTATCGTAGTGGGTCTCGTTCCAGGGCGTGCCGGCACGGTAGCCGAGCGACATCACCTGCGTGCCTAAGGGCCGGTGCGTCCAGGCGGTGGCGCCGAACGGCGTCTTGTCCCAGATCTCCCAGTACTTCGACGGCGGCATGACGTTGATGTTGAGCCTGATGTCCGCCTCTTGCATCTGGTCGCGCAGCACCTCGCACACCGTCTGGTGCCACGGCCCGTCGGTGTTGCCAACGTTGATCGTCAGTTCCAGCCCGCCGCCGTGGCCGGCCTCTTCGAGCAGCGCCTTGGCCGCCTCGACGTCGCGCTCCAGGGGCGGCAGCGGGAAGTATTCGGGGTGAACCGGGGCGACGTGGTGGTTCTCGCCGACGTCGCCCTTGCCCTGGAAAACGAGGTTCGGGATGACCGAGTTGTCGACCGCCTTCACGATCGCTTGGCGTACCTTGAGATCGTCGAAGGGCGCTTGATCGATCTGCATCCGACAGCACAGGCACTGGCCCGAGCGCGTCTCGATGATCTTGCCCGGCAGGGCCTCGGCCAACTGGTACTGCTCGATGCCGAACTCGTAGATCGTATCGACGTCGCCCGAGGCGAACGCGGTCAACTGGTTGTCTTCGTCGAAATTGTAGTAGTGGATCTCGTCGAGGTAGGGCGCCTCGTCCCAGTAGGTGAAGGGCTGGCCGTCAGTCGTCTCGGTGATGCGCGTCAAGATGCAGCGCTGACCGACCTGCAACTCGGCCAGCGTGTAGGCGCCGGTGCCGATCGGGTTGTCGGACAGAGGCGCTTTGAAGCTCGGGTGCAAGATCGCGGTCGGATAGTTGTACAGGTCTTCGGGCACCGAGAGGACCGGCTTGGTAAGCTTGAGCTTGATCGTCATGTCGTCAACGACCTCGACGGCACCGTCGCGCATTCGCTTGTTGCCGTCGCCCGCGTCCTCCAGCATGGCGGCGAAGGTGGACAGGCCGACGTTGGACGAGGCCAAGGCCGGGTCGAGCCAGCGCTCGATGTTCCATACAACGTGCTCGGCCTTGAGCGTCTCGCCGTTGTGCCACATGACATTCGGGCGGATCCGAAAAGTCCACTCGGTCAGATCGTCGTTCGGCTCCCAGCCCTCGGCCAGCATCGGGTGGGTGATGTTTTCGCGGTCGGTGATCGTCAGGTACTCGACGGTGTGCCGGGCTTGGTTCGACATCTCGACCCAGGAGAAGGTCGCCGGATCCTCCATCTTTTGGATCTGCATCGCCACCTTGAGGATGCCGCCCTTCTGCGGCTCCTGGGCCCGGGCGGCCGGGATCATCGCGCCCTCGCCGAGGATGCGACCGGCCATGCCATAGGCGATCGGGGCCGAGACGCCGAGCAGGCAGGCCGTGCGTAAGAACTCGCGCCGGCCGCAGCGGCCCTCGCGTAGCTGGTCTTCCATCTTGCCGACGAGCGGGTGGATGCGTTGCGTTGCCACTTCTCCAACTCCCTTGATTATGCCGACAACGGTTCCCCACGCGGGGACCGTCGCGCTCTCGTGTTGCGGCAAGGGCCGAAGAAGGCCACCACCGGATCGGTGGAAAGCTTAGGACGTCACTCCCCCCCTGTCAAAAGCCCTGTGCCAGAGCTGCGGCAAGGCTCGACGCTCAAGATCGGTGCCAACGCGCCGTTCCTTCGGGCCCCGACTCGCCGCGCACGGAGCCGCGCCGTTCAAGGTAGCGCAGGTGGGCCAGCGTCTCGGCGAGCGCGAAGCCGACCTGCTTGACGTCCAATTCGCGGGCGTAGAGGCGGGGCATCAGGTCAGCCGCCGTCGTCGGTTCCGCCAGACCTTCGAGGCAGACGCGCAGCCGCCCCTCGTGGTGGCGCTTCAGGGCGTGGATGCGGCGGTGCAGGCCCTTGAACGGCGCGTCGTGCGAGGGCAGCACCAAAATGTCCTCGGGCAGGTCGAGAAAGCCCTCCAGCGAGACGAGGAAGTCGTCGAGCGGGTCCTTCTCCGGCGTTGTCGGCCATAAGCCGACGACCGGCGAGATGCGCGGCAGGATCTGGTCGGCCGCGATCAGCACGCCCTCGTCGTCACTGACGAACGCCGTCATCTCGGGCGCGTGGCCGCGGCCGACGCGCACCGTCCAGCGCCTGCCGCCCATCGTGAGCGTGTCACCGGCTTCGAGCCGCTCGATCTTGATCGGCAAGGGGGTGACGCCCAGCCGGTAGAGGTTGCCGCGCGCCGCCCGTTCCTCGATCAGGGCCGGATCGAGTCCGGCCGCGCGGTCGTAGGCCATACCGGCCTCGGCGAACGCCTCGCTCGCGTCGAGCGAGAGGGCCCGCGCCGTCAGCCACTCGGTCCGGCTCATGCAGGGCTCGGCGCCCGTGCGGCGGCAGAGCTCGCCGAACAGGCCGGCGTGGTCGGGGTGGAAGTGGGTGGCGACGATGCGGCGCACCGGCTTGCCGTCGAGCAGCCCGCCGCCGCCGAGCAGGCCGTCCCAGATCTGGCGGCAGGCGGCGTTCGCCACGCCGGTGTCGATGATCGTCCACCCGTCGGCGTCGTCGAGCAGCCAGACGTTGACGTGGTCGAGGGCGAACGGCAGCGGCAGCCGCAGCCAGTGGAGATCGTCCAAGAGCGGCACCACGGCGCCCGGCCGCGGCGGTTCGGCGGTGTAGGCTGGCGGCAAGGGGTAACTCCTCGAAGGTTCGGGTCGGGGGCAGTCGCGGCAAGATACTCACAACCGATGATGTATCATCGTGACTGTTCAAAGGCGCTCGCGGTTGACGCCGCGTGATGTTAGCGGCGAGGATCGGAGCCTCAGGCCATGGACAGTCAAGCCCCCCAACAATGGGGCAAGGGAAGGATTGACGCGATGACGACGCCCGCCGGCAGGACCGGACACGACGACATCCTCACCGCTGCGGCACCGGGATCGGTCCACGCCAACCTCGCGCCCGCCCGGCTCGTCGAGGCGGCGATCCGCCGCGGCGAGGCCGACCTGTCGGCCACGGGGGGCTTGGTCGCCAGGTCCGGCGCCTTCACCGGCCGCTCGCCGAAGGACAAGTACGTCGTCGAGCGGGAGGCCATGCGCGACACGATCGACTGGAACGCCAACCAGGCGATGTCCGCCGAAACCTTCGTCGCCCTGAAGCGGGCGGCCCTGGCCCACGTCGAGGACCGCGAACTGTACGTGCAGGACTTGATCGTCGGCCGCGATCCGGCCTACGCCATCAAGGTCCGCGTCGTCACCGAGCAGGCGTGGCACGCCATGTTCGCGCGCAACATGTTCGTCCGCCCGGCACGCGCCGACCTCGACAGGTTCGAGCCCGACTGGACCGTCCTGCAACTGCCCTCGCTCGAAGCCGACCCCAAGGCGCACGGCACCCGCTCCTCGACCTTCATCGCGCTCGACTTCGAGGAGCGCCTCGTCCTGGTCGGCGGCACGCTCTACGCCGGCGAGATCAAGAAGTCGATGTTCTCGGTGATGAACTACCTCCTGCCCGAGCAAGGCGTCCTGCCGATGCACTGTTCGGCCAACGTTGGACCGAACGGCGACGCCGCCGTCTTCTTCGGCCTGTCCGGCACCGGCAAGACGACGCTCTCGGCCGACCCGGGGCGCACGCTGATCGGCGACGACGAGCACGGCTGGGGGCCGAACGGGATCTTCAACTTCGAGGGCGGCTGCTACGCCAAGGCGATCCGGCTCGATCCCTTGGCCGAGCCGGAGATCTACGCCGCCTCCAACCGCTTCGGTGCGATTTTGGAGAACGTCGTCCTCGACCCGACCACCCGCCTGCCCGACTTCGACAACGGCTCGCTGACCGAGAACACGCGCAGCTCCTACCCGCTCGACTTCATCCCGAACGCGAGCGCGACCGGCCGGGCCGGCCACCCGGCGAACATCGTCATGCTGACCGCCGACGCCTTCGGCGTCCTGCCGCCGATCGCGCGCCTCACGCCCGAGCAGGCGATGTACCACTTCCTCTCCGGCTACACCGCCAAGCTGGCCGGCACCGAGCGCGGCGTCGACGAGCCGCAGGCCGCCTTCTCGACCTGCTTCGGCGCCCCCTTCCTTCCCCGTCCGCCGTCCGTCTACGCCGATATGCTGGGCGACTTGATGCGGCGCCACGACGCGGCATGCTGGCTGGTCAACACCGGCTGGACCGGCGGCGCGTTCGGCACGGGCCACCGCATGCCGCTCAAGGCCACCCGCGCGCTTCTGGACGCGGCCCTCACGGGCCGGCTTGCCGACGCGCCGACGCGACACGACCCCGTCTTCGGCCTCGCCGTGCCGCAGGCCTGCCCCGACGTCGATCCGGCGCTGCTGAACCCACGCTCGACCTGGAACGACAAGGACGCCTACGACGCGATGGCGGCGCAGGTGGCGGGGCGCTTCAAGGAGAACTTCGAGAAGTTCGCCGGCGTCGCGCCCGAGATCAAGGCGGCGGGGGTTAGGGCGGCGGCGTAGGAGAACGCTTCGCGTCCGCTGCGCGGGGCTTTTTCTTCTTTCTTTTTGCCAGTGTTAACGCAGGGGCTCACCGCGGCGCCGAGGGCCAATCTCGGACAAAGACGAAAAGAGAAAAAAGAGGCCCCGCGCCAGCGGACGCGAAGCGTTCTAACCCCCCGGCAGCACCACGACCGTCGGCCGATCCGGCAGCGTCGCGGCCGAGACGGTGATCTCGGGCTCGGGCGACATCTCGACGGCGTAGCCGTCGAGATGGGCGAGGAAGCCTTTGAGGACCCCGGCCGAGAAGTAGTGCATCGGCAGGACCATCCGGGCACCCGTGACGCGAACCGACTCGGCCATCGCGGCGTGGCTCGACGTGTAGACCCCGTCCGCCGGCGCCATGACGATGTCGAGTTGACCGATCCAGCCGAGGTCGGCGTAAGAGAGCGCGTGGTGCAGGTGGCCGAGGTGGCCGATGCACAAGTCCGCCACCTCGAAGACGAAGATCGAGTTGCCGTCGACGATCCGGCCCTGCCCGAAGCCGCGAATGTCGCTCGGCACGCTGCGGATCAGCACGTCCTCGATCTGGACGTGGTGGTTGGCGGGACCGCCTTGGAGGTTCCAGCCGGGCAGGACGTGCGCGATCTTCGGATCGGGGCTGGTGGTGTAGTGCGTCGCGTGACCGCGGTTCATCGTCACGACGTCGGGCACGACGCCGGGGCCGGCGTTGCCGTCGTAGTCGGTGGCGATCGTCAGCCCGCCCGGGCTCTCGATCAGGAAGGTCGCGTGGCCGATGAAGCGCAAGCGCACCGCGTCACCCCCGGCCTGGAGCGGCACGTAGCGCACCGGCAGCGTCGTCGGCGCCGCGTTCGCCATGACGAGGCAGCGGCTGGGCGGGTAATCCTGGGCCATCGCGGCCGTCGCCGCGCCAAAGCAGCAAGCGAGCCCGAGCGTCAATCGCAGCACCATCATCTCATCCCTTTTTCGCCGAGCCTATCCCTCACCCATTACCTAAGGCGACGGGCGCGTGGAGAAAGCCTGACCCCGACGGACGAGGGCGCGCGGGGCCTCAGCCGTTCGGCGGGGGCTTGAGGCGCTGCATCAGCCGTCCCCGCGCCGCTTTGGGCAGGGCGACCCGGACCCTGGTCCCCTCCTCGCCGTCCTCACGGGTGAGCATCCGGCCTTGCTGGTGCAGCCAGGAGAGGACGTCGCCTTGGTCGTGACCGAGGGCGAGGTCAAGTACCTCGTCGTCCTCGGCGAGCACGGCGTCGACGCGGGTCAAGAGGGTTTCGATCCCGACCCCGCTCAGGGCCGACACGGGCACCACGTCGGGCCTGGCGGCGGTGTCGGCGTCGAGGCGCGCCAACTCGTCGGGCTTCAGACGGTCGATCTTGTTCCACACCTCGATCAGCCGATGCTCGGGCGCGCCCGGATCGACGCCGAGGTCGCGCAGGACCCCGATCACGTCGCGCGCCTGCGCGTCGGCGGCGGCGTGGCTGATGTCGCGCACGTGCAAGATCAAGTCGGCGGACAAGACCTCTTCGAGCGTCGCACGAAAGGACGCTACAAGCGTCGTTGGGAGGTCGGTGATGAAGCCCACCGTGTCGGAGAGGATGACGTTGCGGCCCGAGGGCAGCTTGACCACGCGCATGGTCGGGTCGAGGGTGGCGAACAACTGGTCGGCCGCGAACACCTCGGCCCCGGTCACGCGGTTGAACAGGGTCGACTTGCCGGCGTTGGTGTAGCCGACCAGCGCCACGACCGGGTAGGGCACGCGCCCCCGCGCCTCGCGGTGCAGACCGCGGGTGCGCTTCACGTCCTCCAGGTCGCGCTTGAGCCCGGCGATCCGGTCGTCGATCCGGCGGCGGTCGAGCTCGATCTGCCGTTCGCCAGGGCCACCCATGAAGCCGCCGCCGCCGCGCTGCCGCTCCAGGTGGGTCCAGGAGCGAACGAGGCGCGAGCGCTGGTAGGTGAGCGCCGCGAGATCGACCTGCATCACGCCCTCGCGCGTGCGGGCGCGCTCGCCGAAGATCTCCAGGATGAGGCCGGTACGGTCGATGACCTTGGTCTTCCAGGCCCGCTCCAGGTTGCGCTGCTGCACAGGGCTGAGTTGTCCATCGACGACGACGACGGTGACGGGTTCGGCTTCGAGGGTGACGCCGATCTCGCCGACCTTGCCGCTGCCGAGCAGCGTCGCGGGCCGTAGGCCGCGCAAAGGCGCCATCGCCGTGGCGGCGACGTCGAGGCCGATCGCGGCGGCGAGCCCGACCGCCTCGTCGAGCCTGGCCTCGGCGCGCTCGGCCGCCGCCGCGTCGTCGGCGAGGTAAGGATGGACGACGAACGCACGCTCGTCGAGCGCCGCGTTCGCGCCGTCGGCCGTCTCTGGGTTCAGTTGCGCTCGCCCTCGGGCTGCCGGGCCTCGTCCTGCGCCGGATCGTAGAGCCGCACCGCCGCGGACGGCATCACCGTCGAGACCGCGTGCTTGTAGACCAATTGGACGTGGCCGTCGCGGCGAAGCAGCAGGCAGAAGTTGTCGAACGAACTGATATTGCCCTGCAATTTGACGCCGTTGATCAGAAAAATCGTCACGGGTATCTTGTTCTTGCGGACGTAGTTCAAGAACACGTCCTGCAAATTTTGTTGTTTTTCGGCCGCCATGGCTCGTTTCCCCGTCAGGTCTTATTTCTCTTGCCGCTACCGTACCGAACCGGCGTCACGGTAGGCACGAAGGCGCCGCAAACTGTCTTGCAGTGTCACAGCTTGAGATAACCCCACCTTGCCTGCCCTGCAAGCGCCGTGGGCGGCAAAGTTGCTGGCTGAGGCCAGTTTTCACCAACTTCTAGTGGAACCTTGAGTCCAGTTCGGCCGCCTCGGCGTAGAGAGCCTGGAGGCGCGCGGTCACCGTACCGGGATGGCCGTTGCCGACCGTCCGGTCGTCGATGCGCACGACCGGCAGGACGAAGGACGACGTGCTCGTGACGAACGCCTCACGCGCCGCGCGCGCCTCGTCCAGGGTGAAGGCGCGCTCCTCGACCGGGATCCCGTCCGCGCGGGCGACTTCGAGGACGCGCGAGCGGGTGATGCCGCCCAGGATATCGTGGCCCAAGGGGTGCGTGCGAAGCGTGCCGTCGGCGTCGACGATCCAGGCGTTGGACGAGCTGGCCTCGGTCACCGTGCCGTCGGGCAAATAAAGCCACGCCTCGTAGCAGCCGGCGTCCTTCGCCTCTTGCTTGGCGAGCGCGTTGGGCAGGAGCGACACCGACTTGATGTCGCAACGCGCCCAGCGCTCGTCGGGCAGGGTGACGACCCCCACCCCTTCGCGCCACTGGGTCGGGTTCGGCAACGATGCGCGGCGGACGACGACGACGAGGTTGGGTTTGAGGTCCTTGGCGTAGAGGTGGTTGCGCGGCGCCGTGCCGCGGCTGATCTGGAGGTAGACCGTCGCCTCGCGCAGCCGGTTGCGGCGCAGCGTCTCGTCGATGACCTGGCGAAGGGCACCGCGCGTCATCGGCATGGCGATGCCCAGCTCGCCGAGCGAGCGTTCGAGGCGGTCCATGTGCCGGGCCACATCCTTCGGCTCGCCCCCCACGACCTTCATCACCTCGTAGACCCCGTCGGCGAACTGGTAGCCGCGGTCCTCGACCGGCACGGCCGGGCGGGAGACCGCCTGATAGCGCCCGTTGACGTAGGCGACGCGCGCCATGCGTTTCTCTCCTAGTTTGTTCCGTCCAGCCTACCGGCCCTTGGCCTACTTGAGGCTGGACGGAGGGGCCTGTCCGCGAGGATCTAGTAGGCTTTGCGGCTAGAAGTAGTCCAACCGCACCGCGAACAACTGCTCGACACGCTTCACGACGTCGTTGCGCGCGACCAGGATGACCCGGTCCTTGGGCTCGATGACCGTGTTGCTGCGCGGCATGACGACGGCGTCGTCGCGGATGATGGCGCCGACGATCAGCCCGCCGTGCGGGCGCAGCTCCTTCAAGGGCTTGCCGACGAGCGGCGAGGTTTCAAGCGCCTCGGCCTCGTAGATCTCGGCCTCGCCGTCGCGGATGCTGTGCACCGACTTCAAGCGGCCGCGGCGGACGTGCTGCAGGACCGAGGAGACCGTCGTCTCGCGCGGGTTGATGGTGACGTCGATGCCGATGCGCCGCGTGATCAGGTCGTAGGTCGAGTTGTTGACCAGCGCCAGCGCCCGACCGTCGCCGAGGCGCTTGCCGAGCAGCGCCGTCATGATGTTGATCTCGTCGTTGTTGGTGACGCCGACGATCGCCTGCGCCGTGCGGGCGTTGGCCTCGTCGAGGATCTCGCGATCGCGCGCGTCGCCTTGCAGGACGATCGTGCGCTTGAGGTGGTCGGCGACGTAGGCGGCGCGCTCGGGATTGTTCTCGATCAGCTTGATCGAGAGGTTGGTGAACCGCTTTTCCAAGATGCGCGCCAGGAACATGCCGATATTGCCGCCGCCGGCGATGATCACCCGCTCCGACATGCGCTGGCCGTAGCCGAACGCCGGCAGCGCCCGCTCCAGGTGCTTGGTCTCGACGACGACGTGGACCTCGTCGTGGGCGAGGAGCTGGTCGTCGGCGTCGGGGATGAAGAACTTCTCCTCGCGCACGACGCCGACGCAGATCAGGTGCAGGTTCGGGAACAGGTAGGTCAACTGGCGCAGGGGCGTGTTGATGATCGGCGTCTCGGGCGTGCAGCGAAGTGCGATCAGCCGCACCTTGTCGTCGGCGAAGGGGACGACGGTCAAGGCGCCCGGCACTTCGAGCCGAAGCGCGATCGCCTGCGCCACCTCGACCTCGGGCGAGATGATGACGTCGATCGGCATGTGATCGCGGCGAAACAGGTTGTGCCAGCGGCCCTGCAGGTAGTCCTGGCTGCGCACCCGGGCGATCTTGGTCGGCACGTTGAACAAGGAGTGCGCCACTTGGCAGGCCATCATGTTGACCTCGTCGCCCTGCGTCACGGCGATCAGCATGTCGGCATCGGGGGCGCCGGCCTGCTCCAGCGTGCCGGGATGCGAGGCGTGGCCGACGATCGCCTGGAGGTCGACCGTGTCGCCGATCTTGCGCACCAAGTCCGGGCGCTGGTCGATGATCGTGACGTCGTTGCCGGCCGCCGCCAAGTAGCGGCCGATATTGTAGCCGACGAGGCCGGCACCGGCGATGATGACCTTCAATTGCGCTCAGTCCTCGCCGCTGTGCAGGCCGAGCGTCTTCAGCTTACGGTGCAAGGCGGAGCGCTCCATGCCGACGAAATTGGCGGTGCGCGAGATGTTGCCGCCGAAGCGTTGCAACTGCGCTTGCAGGTACGAGCGCTCGAAATGCTCCCTCGCCTCGCGCAGCGGCATCGAGACCAGTTCGCCGTTCGCCTTCGGGTCCATGCGGCGCGTGGCGCTGTCGGTCAGTTCCGGCGGTAGGCCGCCCGCGCCGATCGGCGTACGCGCGTCGCCCGGCGCCATGATCAGCATCCACTCGACCGCGTTCTTGAGCTGGCGCACGTCGCCCGGCCAGTCGGTCGTCTGCAAGACCGCCATCGCCTCGTCGCTGACCGGCCGCGGGTTGAGGCCGGACGAGGTGGCGGCGAGCCGCATGAAGTGGGCGACGAGGTCGGGGATGTCGGTGCGGTGCTCGGCCAGCGCCGGCACCTCCAGCGGCACGACGTTCAAGCGGTAGTAGAGGTCCTCGCGAAACCGGCCAACCGCCATCTCGGCTTTCAGATCGCGGTTGGTGATCGCGATGATGCGCACGTCCGACTCGCGCCGATCCTGAGAGCCCATGCGGCTGAAGCTCCGGCCCTGCAAGGCTTTCAAGACCCTGCCCTGGGCGTCGGGCGGCAAATCGGCGATCTCGTCGAGCAAAAGCGTGCCGTTGTCGGCCCGCTCCAACAGCCCTGGCACCGCCTTTTGCTCCGGGCTCAAGTAGCCCGCCTCGGCACCGAACAGCTCGACGTCGAGGCGCTCGGGCTCGATGCCGCTCGCGTTCAAGACGACGAACGGCCCGGCGACCCGGCGCGAGCGCTCGTGCAGGAGGCGGGCGACTACCTCCTTGCCGCATCCGGGCGGGCCGGCAATCAAGACGCGGCTGTTGGTGGGGGCCGCCTTGTCGATCGCTTGGCGCAGCCTCGCGATCGGCTGTGAGCTGCCGACCAGTTCCGGGCGGCGGACGTGCTTTTTCAGGCTCGCGACCTCGCGGCGCAGGCCTGCCGCCTCCAGCGCCCGCTCGATCGCGAGCAGGAGACGATCGGCGTTGAACGGCTTCTCGATGAAGTCGTAGGCGCCCTTCTTGATCGCCGCGACCGCGGTCTCGATCGTGCCGTGACCGGAGAACATGATGACCGGCAGGTCGGGGAGTGCCGTCTTGATCTGGTCGAGGATCTGCACGCCGTCCAGGCGGCTGCCCTCCAGCCAGATATCGAGCAGCACGAGCGCCGGCGGGCGCTTGGCCACCTCGCGCAGCGCCTCGTCGCTGTTCGCGGCCCCGCGCGGCTGGTAGCCCTCGTCTTCGAGGACGGCGCCGACAACCTCACGGATCGCGGGCTCGTCGTCGACGATCAAAATGTCCTTGTTCATCTCAAAGGCCCGTCGCCGCAGCAGTTGATGATCCGGTCCGAACGCTTAAGCCGGCACGACACGATAGGCCGGAAACACGAGGCTGGCCAGAGCCCCCCCGTTCTGCCCTGAGGAAAGCTCGACCCGGCCTTGATGTTCCTCCATGATCTTGTGGACGATGGCAAGCCCGAGCCCGGTCCCCTTGGCGCGGGTGGTGACGTAGGGCTCCAGGAGACGGTGGCGCTCGGCCGGGGGAAAGCCGGGGCCGACGTCCTCAATCTCGACGCGCAGCCCATCGTTGTCTTGACGGACCCGGACCCAAACCTTGGCCTCGCCCCGGGTCGGGTTCTCGCTCATCGCCTGCAAGGCGTTCTGCAAGAGGTTGGTCAGCGCCTGCTCGATTTTGCCGCCGTCGCAGGCGAGGCGCAGGGGCCCATCAGGCAGGTCGAGGACGAAGGGCACCTTGGACCACGCCGATTGCTGGAGGAACACGGCGTGGCGCACCAGTTCGCCCAGCTTCTCCTCCTTCATCTTAGGCGCCGGCATTCGGGCGAAGTTGGAGAACTCGCTCACCAAGTGGCCGATCTGGTCGACCTGCCGGACGATCGTCGTGATGGCACCGACGAAGCTCTCCTTACCCTCGGTGACCTGCGCCGCGTAGCGGCGGTTGAGGCGCTCGGCCGAGAGGCGGATCGGGGTCAGCGGGTTCTTGATCTCGTGCGCGATCCGCCGCGCCACCTCCGACCATGCCGCTTGACGCTGGGCCGAGAGCAGCGCCGTGATGTCGTCGAAGGTGAGGACGTAGCCGCCGACCTCGCCGCCCTGCAGCTGCGCCGCGACGCGCACGAGGAGCGTGCGCTCGGCCCCGTCGCGGCCGATGGCGACCTGCTGCTCCAAGGTGGCGTGCGGACTCGACTTCGCCTTGGCGAGCAGGGGCACGACCTCGGGCAGGACGGCCTCGACCGGCGAGCCGGCGAGTTCGCCCCCCTCGCCGCTCAGGAACTCGATCGCCGCGCGGTTCGGCAGGACGACGAAGCCGTCGGCGTCGATGCCCAAGACCCCAGCCGAGACCCCGGCGAGCACCGCCTCGGTGAAGCGGCGGCGCTCGTCGAGCTGGCGGTTGGCCTCGATCAGTTCGCGCCGCTGGCTGCCGAGCTGCGAGGTCATGCGGTTGAAGGCGCGCGACAGGTCTTGGATCTCGTCCTGCTGCCCCGGCCCCTCGGGCACGCGCGCCATGAGGTCGCCCGCCCGCACGCGGTTGGCGGCCTCGACCAGCCGGGCGATCGGTGCCGCCAAGCGATCGGCGAGGTTCAAACCGACCCAGACCGAGGCGAGCAGGAGCAAGAGTGCCACGATGCCGAACAGGGCAGCCGAGGTGATCTGGATGCCGCGCCGCTCGCCCTCCATGCGCCGGTACTCGGTCACCATCGCCTGCGTGCGCTGCATGTAGCCCAAGACTTCGGCGTCGACGAAGCGGCCGACGTAGAGGTAGGCGTCGCCGAAGCCGTCGAGGCGGACCAGGGCCCGCACCCGGTCGTCGGCGTCCGAGGTCAGCACCACCACCTGCCCGTCGCCGGCGCGATCAATGACGTCCGGACCCAGGTTGCCCCACTCCATCGTGAAGCTCAAACCCGTTCGGGCCAGCACGTTGCCGGTGCTGTCGAAGACAACGGCCTCGGTCAGCGAGCGCACGGCGGCCTGGGCGTTGACCAACGCCTGCAGGCGGTAGGGATCGCCGAACAGCATGGCGCCGTCGCGGTTCAGGTCGCTCGCCATCGCCAAAGCGTCGGCACGGATGTTCTCTTTGTGCTCTTTGAGATAGGCCTCGGCGACGTTGAGCGAGTTGGTGAGCGCGGTTCGGATCCGGTCCGAGAACCACGTCTCAAGCCCGGAACTCAAGAAGAAGACCGAGAACAAGGAGACGACGATAGCGGGCGCCACGGCGACGACGGCGAACAGCGCCACGAGCTTGCCGTGCAGCTTGGAGCCGGCGAGCCCGCTCTTGCGCTCCAGCCACAAGCGCACGAGCCGCCTCGCCACGATGAGCCCGAGCAGGAGCAGGATCACGAGGTCCAGGTTCAGCAAGAACAAGACCGTGTGGATCGAGCTGCCGTAGGGAGGCGTCTGGAAGATGACGAGGTAGGTCATGAAGCCCGCGATCACGGCGAGCACGACGAGGAACAGCGCCAAGCGCCGCTCGACGTCGATGCGCCGAAAGCGGGCGATGAGACCGGGCTCGATCAAGCGGAGCGACGAGAGCACAGGCGCGCGGCTTTCCCTGATGGCTTACAGCCCGGTCAAACACCCCTGGTCGAGGGGATGTCAAGCTCACGCATCTTCTTACGCAGCGTGTTGCGGTTGAGGCCCAGGATATCGGCGGCGCGCAGCTGATTGCCGCGGGTGTGCTGCAGCACCTTCGCGATCAGCGGCCGCTCGACCTCGTGCAGCACCCGATCATAGAGGCCGAACGGCAGCCGACCGTTGCCGTCCGCCTTCACCATCCGGTCCAGGTGCCGCTCGACGGCACCGCTCAAGCTGTCGTCGACGAGGCCGCCGGCACCTGGCGACGGACGCGCCCTCGCCTCTTCCAGTTCGCCCGCGATCACCGCCTCGTCGATGATCTCCTCGGGCCATAAGACGGCGAGGCGCCTGACGAGGTTCTCCAGCTCGCGCACGTTGCCGGGCCAGACGTGGCCCTTCAGCCGGGCGAGTGCGGCAGGCCCGATCGACTTGAGCGGCAGTCCCTCGGCGTGGGCGCGGGCGAGGAAGTGCTGGACCAGGGCCGGCACGTCCTCGACCCGCTCTCGAAGGGCCGGCAGGCGCAGCGGCACGACGTTGAGGCGGTAGAACAAGTCCTCGCGAAAGAGGCCCTGGCCGACGAGGAGGCGCAGATCGCGGTGCGAGGCGGCGACGACCCGGACGTCGGCCCGGACCGGGTTCGTCGCTCCCACCGGCAGGAACTCGCCCTGCTGCAGGACGCGAAGCAGCCGGGTCTGCGCGTCCAAGGGCATGTCGCCGATCTCGTCGAGGAACAAGGTCCCCCCCTCGGCCTGCTCGAAGCGCCCCGCGCGGCGCGCCTGGGCGCCGGTGAAGGCACCGCGCTCGTGGCCGAACAATTCGCTCTCGATCAGCTCGCGCGGGATCGCCGCCATGTTGACGGCGACGAAGGGGCCGTCGCGGCGCTTGCCAAAATCGTGCAGGGCCTTGGCGACCAGCTCCTTACCGGTGCCCGATTCGCCCGAGATGAGGACGGTGAGGTCGGTGCGGGTCAGCCGCGCGATGACGCGGTAGATCTCCTGCATCGCCGGCGAGCGGCCGATGATCGGCAGGTTCTCCTCAGGGATCTCCGGCGCCGCGCGGTTGGGCTTGCGGCGCTGGTCGAGCGAGCGGCGGACGACGGCGAGCAGCCCTTCGATGTCGAAGGGCTTGGGCAGGTACTCGAACGCCCCTCGCTCGGTCGCGCGCACCGCCGTCAGCAGCGTGTTCTGGGCGCTCATGACGATGACCGGCAATTCCGGCCGCAGCCCCTTGATCTGCGGCAGGAGGTCGAGCGTGTTCTCGTCGGGCAGGCCGACGTCGGTGATGACGACGTCGCCCTCGCCGCCCGCGATCCAGCCCCACAAGGCGGACGCGACGCCCGTCGCCTGGACCTTGTAGTTCTGGCGGGAGAGCGCGCGGGCGACGACGAGGCGAATGGCGCTGTCGTCCTCGGCCAGGAGCACCGTCTCGCCGCTCACCGGCCGCCGCCCTCCGTGGTGGCCGGCAGGCGGACGCGAAACACCGTCCCGCCCTCGTCGCGGTCGTGCGAGACGATGCCGCCGTGGTCGTCGACGATCTTGGCGACGAGCGCCAAGCCGAGCCCGCCGCCGCCGTGCTTGGAGGTGACGAAGGGCTCGAAGAGGTGCGGGCGGATGTCGTCCGGCACGCCGGGGCCGTTGTCGCGCACCTCGACCGTGATCGGCAGGTCGCGCGAGGCGCGGCCGTGGCTGAGCGCCATGCGCAGCCCGTGCTGGTAGTGGGTGCGGATGGTGATCGTCCCGCCCTCGCGCGGGGCCGCCTCGCCCGCGTTCTTGACCAGGTTCAAGAAGACCTGGATCAGCCGGTCGCGGTCGCCGTCGACCTCGGGCAGGGACGGGTCGTAGGCTTCATGGATCGTCAGGTGACGGGCAAAGCCGTTCTCGGCGATGCGGCGGACGTGCTCCAGCGCGGCGTGGACGTTGAAGGACGCGCGCTCCAGCCGGATCGAGTCGCTGAACACGTCCATGCGGTCGACCAAGGCGCAGATACGATCGACTTCGTCGCAGATCAGCCCGACCAGCCCCTTGTCCTCCGCATCGGTGACGTAGGGCTCCAGGAGTTGGGCGGCACCACGGATGCCGGAGAGCGGGTTCTTCACCTCGTGCGCCAGCGTCCGCGCCAGGGCCGCGACCGAGCGGCCGACGCCGCCGGTGCGGAGATCAAGGCGCTGCGCCCGCGAGCAGGGGTGCAGCATCAGCAAGACGCATTCCGGCCGCTCGGCCGGCGGCGTCAGGTGCGCGTCGACCGTAACCAAACCTTTGCGGGCGAGGCCGACGTCGAGGCCGTACTTGCTGAGCGAGATGCCGGTCGCCTGCACTTGGCGCAGCAGGTCGAGCAGCGTACCGTGCGGCAACAGCAGATCGGCGAACGGTCGCCCGATCAGAACCGCCTCGCTCACCGAGAACATCTGCTCGGCCGCCGGGTTGGCGGCGGCAGTCAGGCCGTCGCCGTCGACGACGACGATCGCGGCCGGCAGGTTGCCGAGCAGGAGGGCGGCATCGAGCGGTAGCGGCTGACGGCGTAGTGGTATGGCGCTCATGCTAGGCGGCGTTTCCTTGCTTTTTTTGTATGCACTATCATAGCGCTGCCCAACAAACAGGCAAGCGGCGTCCGCGCTTCACAGCGGCGGCGCGGGCGCCTAAGACGCCGGGGTTCGTACTAATCGGAGACGGCATGACGGTCGCGGCCCTGATCGTGGCGGCGGGGCGGGGCGAGCGGCTCGGCGCGCGCCTGTCCAAGGCGTACGTCCCGCTCGCCGGGCGGCCGCTGCTCACGCACGCCCTGGAACGCTTCCTCGCCCACCCGGGCATCGATGCCGTGCTGGCAGTGATCGACCCGGCCCACGCCGGGCACTACGCCGAGGCGGCGGCCGGACTTGGCCTGGCGCCGCCGGCCTTTGGCGGAGCGACCCGGCAGGCGAGCGTGCTGGCCGGGCTCGAAGCCCTGGCCGAGCGGGCGCCAGCGCGCGTTTTGATCCACGACGCCGCCCGCCCCTTCCCCTCGGCTGCCCTGATCGACCGGGTATTGGACGCACTGGCGACGGCCGCAGGCGTCCTACCGGCCGTGGCCGTCGTCGACAGCCTGCGCCTGGTCGACGGCAGGGGGCGCCTCGACGGCGAGGCGGCGCGCGATAATCTGGTCCGGGCGCAGACGCCGCAGGGCTTTGCCTACAGACCGATCCTGGCGGCGCACCGGGCTCTGGCCGAGACGAGCTTCACCGACGACGCGGCGCTGGCGCGCGCGGCCGGCATCGGCGTCGTCACCGTCACCGGCGACGAGGACAATTTCAAGGTGACCCACCCCGACGACATGATTCGGGCCCAGCGCCTCGCGACGCCCGCGTGGCGCTGGCGCACCGGCACCGGCTTCGACGTACACCGGCTGGTGCCCGGCCGGCCCTGCATCATCGGCGGGGTGACGATCCCGGCCGAGACGGGCTTGGCCGGCCACTCGGACGCGGACGTGGCCCTGCACGCGCTCACCGACGCGATCTTGGGTGCCATCGCCGCCGGCGACATCGGCCACCACTTTCCGCCCTCCGACCCGAGGTGGCGCGACGCCGACTCGGCCCTGTTCCTCGAAGAAGCCGCCCGCCTCGTCGGGGCGGCGGGCGGCGTCGTCGAACACGTCGACCTGACCGTGATCTGCGAGCGGCCGAGGCTCGGCCCGCACCGGGGCGCGATCCGAGAGCGTATCGCGGCACTCCTGGCCCTGCCGCCCGACACCGTCAGCGTCAAGGCGACGACGACCGAGCGCCTAGGCTTTACCGGCCGCGGCGAGGGCATCGCCGCCCAGGCCGCCGCCACCGTCCGCCTGCCCTGGAGGGAGCGATGACGACGCTGTTCGACGAAACGCTGTATATCCGGGCAGCGAACCTGCTCGACGCCTTGAAGGGCCGCGGGCTGACGCTCGCCACGGCCGAATCCTGTACGGGCGGGTTGATCGCCGGCCTGCTCACCGAGGTGTCGGGCAGTTCGGCCGTGATCGAAGCCGGGTTCATCACCTACGCCGACCGCGCCAAGGAAACCCTACTCGGCGTGCGCCGGAGCACGCTCCAAGCGCACGGCGCGGTCTCGGAACCGACGGCGCGTGAGATGGCCGAGGGTGCCCTGAACGCGGCGGGCAGCGGCCTCGCCGTCGCCGTCACCGGCATCGCCGGACCGGGCGGCGGCACGGCCGAGAAACCGGTGGGCCTCGTCCATCTCGCCGTGGCGCAAAAGAACGGACCAACCCTGCACGCGCGACAGGTGTTCGAGGGCAATCGCACGACGGTGCGGCTGAAAACGGTGGCGGCGGCGCTGGCGCTGGTCGAGCGGGGGTTGCCGCCGGTGGTGGCTTGATACGCTTCGCGTGCGCTGCCGCGCGGCCTTTTTTCTTCTCTTTTTTCGCTTTGTCCGAGGCTGGCTCTCGGCGCAGCGGCCAACCTCCTGCGTTAACACTTGCAAAAACAAAGGAAAAGAGATTGCGCGTCAGCGCATGCGAAGCGTTACGCCGGCGAGGCCGCCTGAGATTTAGCGCTGACCCGCTCGGCCGGGCGGTCGCTCACCGGCTCGTAGACCGCCTTGGCGCGCGCCTCGAAGGCGCCGACCATGCGCCGCACTGCCTCGTTGAACAGGAGGCCGATCAGGTTTTGCAAGATGCGCGAGCGGAACTCGAAATCGACGTAGAAGTCGATGTAGCAGCCTTGATCCTCGGCCGGCTCGAAGCGCCACTTGTTGTTGAGGTAGCGAAACGGCCCGTTGATGTACTCGACCCGGACGGCAGACTTCGGCTCCAGCGTCACCTTGGAGGAAAAGCTCTCACGGAACATCTTGAAGGCGATGACGAGGTCGGCGAAGAACATATTGTCTTGGCGCTTGGTGATCCGTGCCGCCTTGCACCAGGGCAGGAACTTTGGATAGTCCTCAACACCCGCGACCAGATCGAACATCTGCTCGGGCCTGTAGGGAAGATAACGTCTTTCGGCGTGGGTCGGCATTAGTCTCTATATTCTCTATTCGGCCGCTTGGAGTTTTGCCGCGCGGTTGCCCCGCAGCCGCTCGAAATCGGCGCCGGCGTGGTAGGAGGAGCGGGTCAAGGGCGAGGCCGAGACCATGAGAAAACCCTTGGCTCGCGCGGCCTTGGCGTAGACCTCGAACTCGTCTGGGTGGACGAAGCGCTCGACGGCGTGGTGGCGTGGCGTCGGCTGCAGGTACTGGCCAACGGTTAGGAAGTCGATGTCGGCCGAGCGCATGTCGTCCATGACCTGCAAGACCTCGCGCTTCTCCTCCCCTAAGCCCACCATGATGCCGGACTTGGTGAACAGCGACGGGTCGATCTCCTTGACCCGCTGCAAGAGCCGCAGCGAGTGGAAGTAGCGTGCGCCCGGCCGCACGGTGCGGTACAGGCGCGGCACGGTCTCAAGGTTATGGTTGAAGACGTCGGGCCCGGCCTCGACCACGCGCGCTAGGGCACTCTCCGGCTTGCGCAGGAAATCGGGGGTGAGGATCTCGATCGTCGTTCGCGGCCGCGCGGCGCGGATCGCCTCGATGCAGCGCACGAATTGCGAGGCCCCCCCGTCGGCCAAGTCGTCGCGATCGACCGAAGTGATGACGACGTGCTCCAGGCCCATCGTCGCCACGACCTCGGCCAAGTGCGCCGGCTCGTTCGGATCGACGCTGTTGGGACGCCCGGTCTTGACGTTGCAAAAGGCGCAGGCGCGGGTGCAGGTGTCGCCCAAGATCATCACGGTCGCGTGCTTTTGCGTCCAGCACTCGCCGATGTTGGGGCAGGCCGCCTCCTCGCAGACCGTGCGCAGGTTCTTCTCGCGCATCAGGCGGCGGGTAGCGTGGTAACCCTCGGATGTCGGCGCCTTGACGCGGATCCAAGCGGGCTTCGGCCGACGGGGCGTCGTCGGGTTAAGGGTGATGGTGGTCATGGTGCCTTCGTACGCCGTTCTTTAGAGGCGAGCGTGAGGTTGCTTGGCAGGATCGTCGAATCGTCGGTGATAGCTTCCCGCAACTGCTCGATAGTAAGGTTGCGCGCCCCGCTTAAATCGGCACCGCGCAAAATAGTTCCTTTAAGATTAGCATTCTTAAAATTGGCGCCACGGAAAATAGCATTTGTAGCATCTGCTTTTGATAAGTTAGCATCCTCAAGATTAGCATAACTTAAATCAGTACGTCGGACAAACGCACCTTGGATATTCAAGATCAACCGTTCAGGTGCCACTTCCTTGTTCATAGATCGTCTTTCGTCTGCGCTGCCAAGATCCTGGTGATCTCGTTTACGTCTGCCGGTGGTTCCTTATCGCCATAATCTACTAGATTCTCTCTCAAAAAGGCACTGAGCAACTCAAACACCGCCGGGTTAAGAGCGGGAAAATCCTGCGCAATGCGTCGCAACGTATAGATTGCCCCCAACCTGACGTGCAGCTTCTCGTCGGCAAGCTGTCCAACTGCCCGATTGAACAGTTCCGAAAACTGCTCTCGACCAGCGAGCCGCGACTGCTCTAAGGCCGCCTCGGCCTGCCGGTTTGCTGCCTGCACACGAAAGCCTGCAAAGACCAAGGCAATGAATCCAGCAGCGACGAGGCCGATATTGCGCACGATCTCCGAGACGGCCTGCCAAAAGGCAAGATCTATCCCGATCAAAAATGGATAGCCCTCCCGTAGGCGTCAAGGACGGACTCGTGCATCGCCTCGGAGATGGTCGGGTGCGGGAAGATGCTGTGCATCAAATCGAGCTCGGTCGCCTCCATCGTCCGCGCCACGACGTAGCCCTGGATCATCTCGGTCACTTCAGCACCCACCATGTGCGCGCCCAGGAGTTCGCCGGTCTTGGCGTCGAACACGGTCTTGATCATCCCGTCCGGCTCGCCCATGGCGATCGCCTTGCCGTTGCCGATGAAGGGGAACTTGCCGACCTTGACCTCGTAGCCGATCTCCTTGGCCCTTGCTTCGGTGTAGCCGACCGAGGCGATCTGCGGGTGCGAGTAGGTGCAGCCGGGGATCTTGGTCACGTCCATCGGGTGCAGGCCGTCGACGCCGGCGATCTTCTCGACGCAGAGCACGCCCTCGTGGCTCGCCTTGTGCGCGAGCCAGGGCGCGCCGACGACGTCGCCGATGGCGTAGACGCCCGCAACGGGGGTGCGCAGGTACTCGTCGACGACGATGTGGCTCTTCTCGACCGGGATCTTGTTCTCCTCAAGGCCGAGATTCTCGACGTTGCCGACGATGCCGACCGCCATGATGACCCTGTCGACGGTGACGTCCTCGGTCTTGCCGTTCGCTTCGATCGTCACCGTGACGTTGTTCTCGCCCTTCTTCAGGCCCTTGACGCCCGCCTTGGTGATCAGCTTGATGCCGCGCTTCTCGAACTGCTTGCGGGCGACGGCCGAGACTTCCGCGTCCTCGACCGGCAGGATGCGGTCCATCACCTCAACGACGGTGACCTCGGCCCCCATCGAGCGGTAGAAGCTGGCGAACTCGATGCCGATCGCCCCCGAGCCCACGACCAGGAGCGACTTCGGCATGGATTCGGGAACCATCGCTTCTTTATAGGTCCAGATCAGTTTGCCGTCGGCCTCCATGCCCGGCAATTGCCGGGCACGCGCGCCCGTAGCGAGGATGATGTGCTTGGCCTTGAGCGTATCCTCGCCGCCCTTCTTCAGCTTGACCTTCAATTCGCCGGGCTTGGACAGCCGCGCCTCGCCGTCGATCGCGCTCACCTTGTTCTTCTTGAGCAGGTGTGAGACGCCCCGCGACAACTGGTTCGCCACCCCGCGCGAGCGCTTGACGACGGCGCCCATGTCGAAGGTAACGCCGCCGTTGGCGTCGAGGCCATAGTCCTTCGCCTCATGGAAATAGTCCATGATTTCGGCCGAGCGTAAGAGCGCCTTGGTCGGGATGCAGCCCCAGTTGAGGCAGATGCCGCCGTAGTGCTCGCGCTCGACGCAGGCAACCTTCATGCCGAGCTGTGCCGCCCGGATGGCGGCGACGTACCCGCCGGGCCCGCCGCCCACCACGATGAGATCAAAAGTCTGCTCGGCCATCGCGTTCACTCCCGTGATCTGCACAGCCCGGCCACCCTGGACCCCCGATCGAGTCGGGGGTGACAGATTGAGGAAGCTTGAACGCCTCGATGTCACCCCGGCCGCAGCGAAGCGGAGAGCCGGGGTCTGGAGTGGCCGGGACTCCCTTGTTGGAAAAGTATCTACGCTGCGCGCCTACAACAGCAACGCCAGCGGGTCCTCGACCAGCTTCTTGAACTCGGCCAGCCACTCGGCACCCAGGGCGCCGTCGACGACGCGGTGGTCGACCGAGAGCGTGCAGGACATCATCGTTTGGATCTGCACCGCCCCGTCCTTCACCACCGGGCGCTGCTCGCCCGTGCCGACGGCGAGGATGCAGGCCTGCGGCGGGTTGATGACGGCCGAGAACTCCTTGATGCCGTACATGCCCAAGTTCGAGATCGAGAAGCCGCCGCCTTGATATTCTTCCGGCTTCAGCTTGCCGGCCTTGGCGCGCCCGGCCAAGTCCTTCACCTCGGCCGAGATCGTCGACAGGCCCTTCTGGTCGGCCCCCTTGACGATCGGGGTGATGAGCCCGTCCTCGATCGCGACGGCGACCGAGACGTCGATCTCCTTGAACTGGTAGAGCTTGTCGCCCCCCCACATGGCGTTGACGGCCGGCTTCCTTCGGATCGCCACCGCGCTTGCCTTGATGATGAAGTCGTTGACCGAGAGCTTGTAGTCGGCCCCCTCGCGCCCGTTCAATTGCTTGCGCATCGCGAGCAGCGCGTCCAGCGCCACGTCGATCGTCAGGTAGAAGTGCGGGATCGTCTGCTTTGATTGCGCCAGACGCTTGGCGATCGTCTTACGCATGTTGTTGAGCGAGACGACCTCGTGCGGCTGCGGCGGCGGCTGGATGGGACCGGCGGGTGCCGGGGCCGGGGCGGCGGCTGCCTGCGGCTTTTGCGCCTCGGCCTCCGGGGCCTTGCCCTCTGGAGCCTTCGCCTCGGCGGGCGCCGCCTTGCCCGTGCCGGCCTCCTTCGCCTGCAAGACGTCTGCCTTGACGACGCGGCCGTGCGGGCCGGACCCCTCGATCGCGGCGAGGTCGAGGCCCTCCATCTGCGCTAGGCGCCGTGCTAAGGGACTGGCCAGGATGCGCTTGCCGTCGCGACCCTTGGCCTCCGGCAGGGGTCCCTTGGGCAGGTCGCCCACACCGCCGCCGCTCGGGGCCGACGAAGCCGGGGGCGCGGCACCGTTGCCTTTGCCCTTGGCCGGCAAGGTCGCCGGTCCCTGGCCGTACTCCTTGCCCTGGTCGTCGGCCTGGGGCGTGTCGGACGGCGATGCCCCCTCGCCCGGCGCGCCGGCGGTCGCCATTGCGTCGCCCTTGCCGCCGTTCTTGCCCCCACCGCCCTTGTCGGCTCCACCCGCGTCGGCCTTGGGGGCCGCGGCCTCGTCGAGTGCGCCCTCGTCCTCGCCCTCCTCCAAGAGGAGCGCGATCGGCGTGTTGACGGCGACGCCTTCGGTGCCCTCGTCGATGAGGATCTTGCCGAGCGTGCCTTCGTCGATCGCTTCGACCTCCATCGTCGCCTTGTCGGTCTCGATCTCGGCGATCACGTCGCCCGCCGCGACCGCGTCGCCCTCCTTCTTCATCCACTTGGCGAGGTTGCCCTCGGTCATCGTCGGCGAGAGCGCCGGCATCAGGATCTCGATCGGCATCGTCGTTCTTCCCCCCGTCCCGGCGGCTTCAATCGCGATAGAGCACGGCCTTCGCCGCCTGGACCACGTCCTCGATCTGCGGCAGCGCCATGCGCTCCAGGTTCGCCGCGTACGGCATCGGCACGTCCTTGCCGGCGACGCGATGGACGGGCGCGTCGAGATAATCGAAGCACTCCTCCATCATCCTAGCTGCGATCTCAGCACCGACGCCGAACTGCGGCCAGCCCTCCTCGACCGAGACGATGCGGTTGGTCTTCTTGACCGATCGGATGATCGTCTCGACGTCGAGCGGGCGGATGGTGCGCAGGTCGATCACCTCGGCCTCGATGCCCTCCTCGGCCAGCTTCTGCGCCGCCTTCACCGCGCGGTCGACCATGAGCGAGAAGGCCGTGATCGTGACGTGGTCGCCGGTGCGCAACACCTTCGCCTTGCCGATCGGCAGGACGAAATCGTCGAGCTTGGGCACCTCGAAGCTCTGGCCGTACAGGACCTCGTTTTCAAGGAAGATGACCGGGTTCGGGTCGCGAATCGCCGCCTTCAACAGCCCCTTGGCGTCGGCGGCGCTGTAGGGCGCCACCACCTTCAGGCCCGGACAGTGCGCGTACCAGGACGAGTATTCCTGGCTGTGCTGGGCGGCGACGCGCGCGGCGGCGCCGTTCGGGCCGCGAAACACGATCGGCGAGCCGAGTTCGCCGCCGGCCATGTAAAGCGTCTTCGAGGCCGAGTTGATGATCTGGTCGATCGCCTGCATGGCGAAGTTGAAGGTCATGAACTCGACGATCGGGCGCAGGCCCGCCATCGCCGCCCCGACGCCGAGCCCCGTGAAGCCGTGCTCGGTGATCGGCGTGTCGACGACGCGCTTGGCGCCGAACTCGTCCAGGAGTCCCTGGCTCACCTTGTAAGCACCCTGGTACTCGGCGACCTCCTCACCCATTAGGAACACCCGGTCGTCGCGGCGCATCTCCTCGGCCATCGCGTCACGCAGCGCCTCGCGCACAGTCATCTTCACCATCTCGGCGCCCTCGGGCACTTCCGGCTCGGCGACCTCAATCGCCTCGGTCGGCAAGGAGGGTGCGGCGGTCGGCGGCGCCTTCTCGCCCGCCGGCGCGTCGGACTTGTGCCCGCTCTCCTGCGCCGCCGGCTTCTTCTCGGCCTTGCCGTTCTCCGCTTTTTCCAGGGCGCTCTCATCCTCGCCCTCCTCTAAGAGGAGCGCGATCACGGCGTTGACGGCAACCCCTTCGGTACCCTCCTCGACCAGGATCTTGGCCAGCGTGCCCTCGTCGACCGCCTCGACCTCCATCGTCGCCTTGTCGGTCTCGATCTCGGCGATCACCTCGCCGGCCGAGACCTTGTCGCCCTTCTTCTTCACCCAGCGCGCGAGGTTGCCCTCGGTCATCGTCGGCGAGAGCGCCGGCATGAGAATCTCGGTGGGCATCGACTGCTTGCTCCTCCCTGCGTCGGCCCCGCTTGGACGTGGGGGCCGCGATCGACCGCGTTCAGGTCTCGACGAGAATGTCGGTGTAGAGTTCCGAGGCGTCCGGCTCCGGGCTGTCCTGGGCGAAGCGGGCGGCGTCGTTGATAACCTCGCGGATCTCCTTATCGATCGCCTTCAGTTCGTCCTCGGCCGACCCGGCCTCGATCATGCGCCGGCGCAGGTTCTCGATCGGGTCGCGCTGCTCGCGCATCTGCTGAACCTCGTCGCGCGAACGGTACTTGGCCGGATCGGACATCGAGTGGCCGCGGTAGCGGTACGTCATCGCCTCGAAGATGTGCGGGCCGTCGCCGCCGCGGACCTTGGCGACGATCTCCTTCGCCCTGTCATGGATCGCGAGCACGTCCATGCCGTCGACCTGCTCGCCGGGGATGCCGTAGGCCGTGCCGCGCTCGCAGAGGTGCTGCCCCCCGGCGGCGGCGCGCGTCACCGACGTGCCCATGCCGTAGCGGTTGTTCTCAATGATGTAGATGACCGGCAGCTTCCAAAGGGCCGCCATGTTGAAGCTCTCGTAGACCTGCCCCTGGTTGGTGGCGCCGTCGCCCAGGTAGACGATGCAGATGCCGCCGTCCTCGCGGTACTTGTGCGCGAAGGCGAGCCCGGTGCCGAGCGGCACCTGTGCCGCGACGATGCCGTGCCCGCCGTAGAACCCCTTGTCGCGGGCGAACATGTGCATCGAGCCGCCCTTGCCCTTGGAGTAGCCGGTGGCGCGGCCGGTGAGTTCGGCCATCACGCCGCGCGGGTCCATGTCGCAGACCAGCATGTGGCCGTGGTCGCGATACCCGGTGATGACGCTGTCGCCGGGCTCCAGCGCGGTCTGCACGCCGACCGCGACGGCTTCCTGGCCGATGTAGAGGTGGCAAAAGCCGCCGATCAGGCCCATGCCGTAGAGTTGCCCTGCCTTCTCCTCGAAGCGGCGGACCAGAAGCATCCGCTTGTAGAAGTCCATCAACGTTTCGGCGTCGTACGACCCTACCTCCGCCGCCGCGCCGTTGGTCTTGCTCTCGCTTGAAGCCATGCCTGTTGCCTCCCCCCAAAATCCACGGACGTCGCATTGTCGAAGATAGAGAGGTTTTCACCCCGCCCAACGACGAACACCCTGCCGCCCGTCTCGTTCCTCTTAGCGCCCTGCCGGCCCGGTCGCTACCCACAGTCGCGCATGGCTTACATGCGCGCCAGCACTACGGGCTACTCTTCCTTCGCCGGGGCCGGATCGAGAACGATCATCTCGTTCTCGCCGACGTAACCCTGCTTATAGAGCTCGCCGGCCAGGATGTCGGGGTCGATCGCCTCGGGGCGCAGGCCCTCGACTTGGGCTTCGAGTTCGGCCCGGCGCGCTTGGAGGCGCTTGAGGTCGTAGCGCTTGGCCTCCAGCGTTCGGCCGAGGTCGCCCCACGCGATCAGGCCGCGCTCGCCGTGAACGATCCACCAGCCGAAATAGATCAGGAGCGCCAGCAAAACGGCGCCGATCCAGTGCTGCCGCAGACGCCGGGCGTAGGGAAGATGCATCGAGGCTCAAGCGCCCCGCAGCGCCGCCGCCCCGGGGTAGAGGGCGGACGGGCCCAAGCGCTCCTCGATGCGCAGGAGCTGGTTGTACTTGGCGTTCCTGTCCGAGCGCGACAGCGAGCCGGTCTTGATCTGGCCGCAGTTGGTCGCGACCGCGAGGTCGGCGATGGTCGCGTCCTCGGTCTCGCCCGAGCGGTGCGACATGACCGCGCGATAGGCGTTGGCGGTCGCGAGGTTCACCGCGTCCAGCGTCTCGCTTAAAGTTCCGATCTGGTTGACCTTGACCAGGATCGCGTTCGCCACGCCCTTGTCGATGCCCTCGGCCAAGATCTTCGCGTTGGTGACGAAGAGGTCGTCGCCGACGATCTGCACGCGCTCCCCCAGACGCTCGGTCAGCACCTTCCAGCCGTTCCAGTCGCCCTCGGCCATGCCGTCCTCGACCGAGCGGATCGGGAACTTGGCGCACAAGGACTCGAGGAGATCGACCATCCCGCCGGCATCGACGGTCTTGCCCTCGCCGGTCATCGCGTAGCGGCCGTCCTCGAAGAACTCAGAAGCCGCGCAGTCGAGCGCGAAGACGACCTCGTCGCCGACCTTATAGCCGGCGGCGGCGACCGCCTTTTCCAAGAAGCCCAGTGCCTCCTCGGCCCCGCCGAGGTTGGGCGCGAAGCCGCCCTCGTCGCCGACGTTGGTGTTGTGCCCGGCGTCTTTGAGCGCCTTCCTCAAGGCGTGGAAGATCTCGGCCCCGCAGCGCAAAGCCTCGCCGAACGAGGCAGCACCCACCGGCATGACCATGAATTCCTGGAAGTCGATCGGGTTGTCGGCGTGCGCCCCGCCGTTGATGACGTTCATCATCGGCACCGGCAGCGTGCGGGCATTGGTGCCGCCGACGTAGCGGTAGAGGGGAAGATCCAAGGCCTCGGCCGACGCCTTGGCGACCGCGAGGCTGACGCCCAGGATCGCGTTGGCGCCCAAGCGCTCCTTGGTCTCGGTGCCGTCCAGGCGCAACAGCGCCCGGTCGATCGCGACTTGGTCGATCGCGTCCATGCCCAAGACGGCGTCGGTGATCTCGCCGTTCACGGCGTCGACTGCGCGGGTGACGCCCTTGCCGCCCCAGCGCCCCTTGTCGCCGTCGCGCAATTCCAGCGCCTCGCGGGCGCCGGTCGAGGCGCCGGACGGCACGGCGGCGCGGCCGATGGCGCCGCAGCCCAGTTCGACGTCGACCTCGACCGTGGGATTGCCGCGGCTGTCGAGGATCTGCCGCCCTAAGATGCCGGTGATCTCGGTGTCGTCCATCCTTGGCCCTCTTGTTCAGTCGAGTGCGGCGAGGTCGCGCGACTTCGCCAGAGTGTCGAACGCCTGCAGGTCTTGCAGCAAGGCGCGCATCCGGTCCAGGGGCACCATGTTCGGCCCGTCCGAGAACGCCTCGCCGGGCCGGTCGTGCGTCTCGATGAAGAGCGCGTCGATCCCGACGGCGCAGGCGGCGCGCGCCAGGACCGGCACCATCGCCCGCTGTCCGCCGGACGACCCGCCCCGCCCGCCCGGCTGCTGCACCGAGTGCGTCGCGTCGAACACGACCGGGTGGCCGTTCGACGCCAACTCCGGCAAGGCCCGCATGTCGCTGACCAGCGTGTTGTAGCCGAAGCTGACGCCGCGCTCGGTGACGAGGATGCGCTTAGCCCCGAAGGCTTCGAGCTTCGCCGTCACGTTCTTCATGTCCCAAGGGGCGAGGAACTGGCCCTTCTTGACGTTGACGACGGCCCCCGTCTCGGCGGCGGCGCGCAGGAGATCGGTCTGACGGCACAGAAAAGCCGGGATCTGCAACACGTCCACGGCCTCGGCCACGGGCCCGCACTGCCGGCTCTCGTGCACGTCGGTCAGCGTCGGCACGCCGAACCGTTCGCGCACCTCGGCCAGGACCGCCAGCCCCTCGTCGAGGCCGACGCCGCGCCGACCCGCAGCACTGGTCCGATTCGCCTTGTCAAAGCTGCTCTTGTAGACCAAGGGAACGCCAAGATCGCCCGTCAGCCGGACCAGGGCGTCGGCCATGAACAGCGCGTGGTCGCGGCCCTCGATGGCGCACGGGCCGGCGATGAGGAGGAAGGGCCGGCCGCCGCCGACCTTCACGCCGTCGATGTCGAGTTCGCGGGTCATGGCTTTTTCCCTCACACCAGCATCGACTGTTCCCGCGCCGCGCGGATGAAGTTCTTGAAGAGCGGATGCACGTCGAACGGGCGCGACTTCAGTTCGGGGTGGAACTGCACGCCGACGAACCAGGGGTGGCCCGGCAGTTCGACAATCTCGGGCAGGATGCCGTCCGGCGACATGGCCGAGAAGCGCAAGCCCGCCGCTTCCAGCCGGTCCTTGTAGCGAACGTTGACCTCGTAGCGGTGGCGGTGGCGCTCGAAGATCGCCCCCTCGCCGTAGATTTCGCGGGCGAGGCTGCCCTCGTCGAGGACGGCGGGATAGGCGCCGAGCCGCATCGTGCCGCCGAGGTCGCCCTGTTCGGCGCGCATCTCGCGCTCGTCGCCGCGCAGCCACTCGGTCATCAGGCCGACGACAGGCTCCTCGGTCGGGCCGAACTCGGTCGAGGACGCGGCCCCGATCCCGGCCATGTGCCGCGCGGCCTCGATGCAGGCGAGCTGCATGCCAAAGCAGATGCCCAAGAAGGGCAGCCCCGTCTTACGGGCGTAGGTGACGGCGGCGATCTTGCCTTCCGCCCCGCGCTCGCCGAAGCCGCCCGGCACCAGGACCGCGTTGACGCCTTGCAGCCTGTCGGACGGGTTGGCTTCCTCGAAATACTCGGCGTCGATCCACTCCAGGTCGACCGCGACGTTGTTGGCGATGCCGCCGTGTATCAGTGCCTCGCCCAGGGATTTGTAGGCATCGGCCAGTTCGGTGTACTTGCCGACGACGGCGATCTTGACCCGCCCCTCCGGCCGCTCCAGCCGTGCCACGATCTGGCGCCACGGGCGAAGGTCCGGGCGGGGGAACTCGGCCAAACCCAATTGCTGCACCAGTTGCGCGTCCAGCCCGGCTTCGTGGTAGCGGCTCGGCACCTCGTAGATGCTCGCGCAATCGATCGCCGGGATGACGCACTCCTCCCTGACCGAGCACTGCTGCGCGATCTTGCGCCGCGCGTCGTTCGAGAACGACCGATCCGAGCGGCAAAGGAGGATGTCGGGCTGGATGCCGATGCCGCGCAGGGTCGCGACCGAGTGCTGCGTCGGCTTGGTCTTCAGTTCGCCGGCGGACGCGATGTAGGGCAAGAGCGTGACGTGGACGAAGGCTGTGTGCCGGCGCGGCAATTCGTAGGAAAGTTGGCGGATCGCCTCGTAGAACGGCAGGCCCTCGATGTCGCCGACCGTGCCGCCGATCTCGCAGAGCACGATGTCGGCGTCCTCGACGTCGGCGAGGATGAAGGCCTTGATCGCGTTGGTGACGTGCGGGATCACCTGCACCGTGCCGCCCAAATAGTCGCCGTGGCGCTCGCGGTTGAGGATCTCCCAGTAGATGCGCCCGGCCGAGACGCTGTCGGTCCTTCGCGCCGGCACGCCGGTGAAGCGCTCGTAGTGGCCGAGGTCGAGGTCGGTCTCGGCTCCATCCTCGGTGACGAACACCTCGCCGTGCTGGTAGGGCGACATCGTGCCCGGATCGACGTTGAGGTAGGGGTCGAGCTTGCGCAGGCGCACCTTGAAGCCGCGCAACTGCAACAACGAGCCGACGGCGGCCGCCGCCAGGCCCTTGCCGAGCGAGGAGGCGACGCCACCGGTGATGAAGACGAAGCGCGGCAGGACCTGCGCCGTCGGGGCCGGCTCAGCCATGCGGCCGGCACCCGGCCGCGGCGCGCCCTGCCCTCACTGCGCCACCGGCGCTTCGGGACCGGTGGGGGCGGCGGGCGCGGTGGCCGGCGCCTCGCTCGCCGGGACCGGCGCGTCGAGGTCGATCGCCGGCCCGCGCGCGTAGCCGCTCAAGATCGCGAGCAGGATGCTCGTCGTCATGAAGCCGGCGGCGAGGATTGCGGTCGTGCGGGTGAGCAGGTTCGCCGTACCCCGGTTGGTCATCATGCCGCCCAAGTTGCCGCCGCCGAGGCCGCTGAGTGCGCCTCCTTCGCTGCGCTGGATGAGGATGACGCCGACCAGCGCGAGCGCGATCAGCAAATGCACGACAAGGACGACCAGGGTCATCGCAGTTCAAACTCCGATTGATGCTGACGAATGGGGCGTTTAGGCGCCGCCGCCCGCTTGATAGATGCGCCAGAAATTCCCGGACTCAAGGCAAGCCCCGCCGACGAGCGCACCGTCCACGTCGCCCTGCGCCATGATCTCGGCGGCGTTGTCCGGCTTGACCGAACCGCCGTAGAGCAGCGCCAGCGCGTCGCCGCCCTCGATCCGGTCTTGCACCATGCGGCGCAACTCGGCGTGGATCGAGGCAATCTTGTCCAGGCTCGGCGTCTTGCCGGTGCCGATCGCCCAGACCGGCTCGTAAGCGATCACGAGGTTCGCCGGGTTGGCGCCCATCGGCAGGCCGTGCGCCAACTGTCGGCGCAGAACGTCAAGCGTGGATCCGGCCTCGTACTCGGCCTCGGTCTCGCCGATGCACAAGGTCACGAGCAGGCCGGCGTCGAGGGCGGCCCGCGCCTTCGCCTGGATCAGGGCGTCGCCCTCGCCCAGGCCGTGCCGGCGCTCGCTGTGGCCGAGGATGACCGCCGTGGCGCCGGCGTCCTTCAACATCGCCGGGCTGATCGAGCCGGTGAAGGCGCCGCTCTGGCGCTCGTGCGCGTCCTGCCCGCCGACGACGATGCCCGTGCCGTTCAGCCGGGCCGCCACCTGCTGGATGAGCGTCGCGGGCGGGAACACGCCCAGCGTGCCGGAGAGCTTCGCCGCCCGCTCGGCGAGGCTGCCGGCCAGCTTCAGCCCGTCGGCGCGCAGCCCGTTCATCTTCCAATTGCCGAATACGACCGGTCGCGCCGGCCCCTTGCCTGTCTCGTCCATTATTCCGTCCTCGAACCGGCCCCGCCTCTATCACATGCGTTCGCCCGACGAAAGATTGGGCTGGCACGCCCCCTTGCGCGGGTCGGTCGCGGGTTGCGGGCTTGACCTTTACCCGGCTATGTTCTTGATCGCTTCGACCCCCTGATACTTCGGTGATTTGCACGTTCATGCTCAACACGATGCGCCGCTACGCCCGCTCGTGGGTAGTCAAGGTCCTGCTCGGCGTCCTCGTCGTCAGCTTCGCCGTCTGGGGCATCGGCGACGTCTTCCGCGCCGGCTCGACCTCGAACGCCGCCACGGTCGACGGGCTGGAGATCAGCGCCGAGCAACTGGAAAGCGAGATCGAGCGCAACACCGAGCTGCTGCGCCAGCGCCTCGGCCAGCCGATCGACCGGCGACAGGCCATAGCGCTCGGCGTGCTCAGCGACAGCCTCACCGGCCTCGTCGCCCGTCGCCTCGTCGACCGGCACGGCGCCGATCTCGGCCTCGGCGTCGCCGACGCCGAGATCGCTCAGACCATCCGCGACAACCCCCTGTTCCAGGGCGCTACCGGCTTCGATCGGGCGCGCTACGATCTGTTCTTGCGCTCGCAGAACGAGAGTGAGGCTGCGTTCGTCGAGGACGTGCGCGATGAGATCCGCCGCTCCCGGCTGATCGACGCCCTCACCGAGGCCGCCGTGGCGCCCGAACGCCTCGCCCGCCTCGTGAGCGCCTACCGCGACGAGCGCCGCACGGCCGAGCGGCTCACCGTCTTGGCCGCTTCGATGCCGGTCGAGGCGCCGGACGACGCGGCGCTGGAGGACTACCTCAAGGCGCACCAAGCGGCGTTCAAGGCGCCCGAGCGGCGGGGCTTCGAACTCCTCCTCGCGACGCCCGAGCGGCTGGAAGATACGATCGAGGTGAGCCAAGCCGACGTCGAGGCGACCTACGCGGCGCGCAAGGGCTCGCTCGGCGCGCCCGAGCGGCGCGAGGTGGCGCAGGTCAGGGCCGATAGCGAGGCGGCGGCGGCGGCGATCCGCGACGAGACCGCCGCCGGCACGCCGCTCGAAGAGGCGGCCGAGGCGGCCGACGCCACCTTTGATCGCCTGGGGCCGCTCGCCCGCGACGCCCTGCCGGGTGCTTTGGGCGAGGCCGTGTTCGCGCTGGCGCCGGGTGACCTGAGCCGGCCGGTCCAGAGCCCGTTCGGCTGGCACGTCTTCGAACTGCTCGACGTCGAGCCCGCCTCGACGCCGCCGTTGGCCGAGGTCGAGCCGACGATCAAGGACGCGTTGCGGCGCGATCGGGCAATCGACGCCGTGCACGACGTGGCCGACCAGCTCAACGACGAGATCGCGGCCGGCTCGACGCTGGAGGAGGCGGCGGCCAACCTCGGCCTCGACCTCACCCGGATCAAGGGCGTCGACCGCGCCGGGCTCGACGCCGAGGGCAAGCCCACCAACCTGCCGCCCGAGGTCCTGACTGAGGCGTTCGCGGCGGCGAGGGACGAGGTGTCGCTCCTGGGCGAGACGGGCGACGGCTACTTCATGCTGAAGGTCACCGACGTGACGCCCGAGCGCGACCTCACGCTCGCCGAGGCGCAGGACACCGTGCTGACCGCCTGGACTAAGGACGCCAAGGCGAAGGCGGCGGCGGCCAAGGCAGCCGAATTCCTGCAACGGGCCAACGAGGGCGTTACCCTCGTGGCACTCGCCGGGAACGAGGGCGACGCGGCCCGCCTCGATACGGCTGGTCCGCTGGGCCGCAACGACACCGCTACCCTGCCGCGCCCCGCGCTCGAAGCGCTGTTCGCCACGCCCGAGGGCCGATACGCCGACAAGCCCGTGCCCGTGCCGGGCGGCACGGCCGTCCTGCGCACGGCCGAGGTGATCCCCGCCCCCGCCGACGCCCCGGTCGAGGGCCTGCGCTCCGAACTCCTGCCGGCTTTGCGCACCGACCTGCTGGTCCAGTACGAAGCGGCCCTGCGCGACCGTTACCCGGTCGAGGTCAACGAGCGCCTCGTCGCCGACCTGCTCGGCGGGACGGGGTCGTGAGCTTCGCCCCCGACTTCGCCGCTTTCGGCGCCGCTTATAACGACGGCCGACCCGGCGTCGTCTGGACGAAGCTGGTCGCCGACCTTGAGACCCCCGTCGCCGCCATGCTCAAGCTCGCCGTCGGCCGGCCCTACAGCATCTTGTTGGAGAGCGTCACCGGCGGCGAGGTGCGCGGCCGCTACTCGATCATCGGCCTGAAGCCCGACCTCGTCTGGCGCGCCAAGGGCGGCCGGGTCGAGATCAACCGCACGGCCCGCGCCGACCTCGACGCCTTCGAGCTTGAGGACGAGGCGCCGCTGCAAAGCCTGCGCCGCTTGATGGAGGCGAGCCGGATCGACCTGCCGCCGGGCCTGCCGCCGATGTCGGCCGGGCTGTTCGGCCACATGGGCTACGACATGGTGCGCGAGGTCGAGCGCCTGCCCGACGCCAACCCCGACCGCTTGAACCTGCCCGATGCTGTCTTCGTCCGCCCGACGTTGGTCGCGGTGTTCGACACGATCAAGGACGAGGTGACGCTCGTCACGCCCGTTCGGCCCGAGGAGGGCCTGAGCGCCGGGCGCGCCTACGATCGCGCCTGCGAGCGCCTCGCCGACGCCGTCGCCGATTTGGAGCGCGGCGTGCCGCACGAGCCGGCCCGCGGCGGCGGCAACCTGCCTGAGCCGGTCGCCAACATGGGCCGGGCCGACTATCACGCGATGGTCGAGCGGGCGAAGACATACATCATCGCGGGCGACATCTTCCAGGTCGTCCCCTCGCAGCGCTTCGAGACCCCCTTCGACCTGCCGCCGTTCGCCCTCTACCGGGCGCTGCGCCGCCTCAATCCCTCGCCATTCCTGTTCTACTTGGATTTGAAGGACGCCGTCCTGGTCGGCTCCAGCCCCGAGATCCTGGTCAGGGTCCAGGCCGGCACCGTCACGATCCGCCCGATCGCCGGGACGCGGCGGCGCGGCGCCGACGCCGCCGAGGACGCGGCGCTGGCGGCGGAACTGCTCGCCGACCCGAAGGAGAACGCCGAGCACCTGATGCTGCTCGACCTCGGCCGCAACGACGTCGGCCGCGTCGCCGCGGTCGGCACGGTGCGGGTCACCGAGCGGTCCTTGATCGAGCGCTACAGCCACGTCATGCACATTGTTTCCAACGTCGAAGGTAGGCTGCGCCAGGGACGCGACGCGCTCGACGCCCTGATGGCGGGCTTTCCCGCCGGCACCGTCTCAGGCGCGCCGAAGGTGCGGGCAATGGAGATCATCGACGAGCTGGAGCCCGAGCGGCGTGGCTTCTACGGCGGTGCCGTCGGCTGGCTCGGCGCCAACGGCGACCTCGACACCTGCATCGCCTTGCGCACCGCCTTGGTCCGGGACGGTAAGATGTACGTCCAGGCCGGCGGCGGCGTCGTCGCCGACAGCGACCCCGAGGCCGAGTACCAGGAAAGCCGCAACAAGGCGATGGCGCTGCTCAAGGCGGCGGAAGAGGCGGTCAGGTTCGCGCGCTCGAACCGCTGAACGCTTCGCGTGCGCTGCCGCGCAGGCTTTCTCTTCTCTTTTTGCGACTCTTCGTTGGAGATCGGCCTCGACGCTGGAGCGCACGATAGGGGCGGGTTGCTCTCGGCGGCGAGAGCAAGTCTCACGATCGGCTGCATTTTTCTCCGGCATGGAGCCGTCCGAACTCGACGGGCAGGGCCGCCTCGGCCACGCACCGTAATCAATCTGGATGTGATACTCCTCACATATTTTACAAACTTTTGGTTTACTATTTCCGGCGCATCAAACCCTATTCAATGGATAGACACAGATGGCTTAAGATCTACGGAACTTCCGGCGCCGACACGCTCTACGGCACGAGCGGCAATGACGATATCGAGGGCCGCGGCGGGTATGATAGGATGTATGGGGGTAATGGAGACGACGGCATCTTCACCTACGACAATAAAGCTAATGTCTTTGTTGGCAATGCAAATATCTAAGCCGGTTACGGAAATGACTCAGTTGTTACAGGAAACGGTAACGATTATGTTTCAGGTGGGGGTGGTAATGATTATATCAGCAGTCTAGGGGGGCAACAACTACCTGTACGGCGGCGACGGCAAGGATGGCATTTTCGGCGGCAACGGTCGTGACTATATTTCAGGCGGCGCGGGCAACGACACCCTTAAGGGCGCCGCCGGCGACGACAAACTCGACGGTGGCACCGGCAACGACACCCTCAAGGGCGGCACCGGCACGGGCTACGATCATCTCACGGGCGGTGACGGCTTCGACCGCTTCGTGCTCACCAGCACCGACGACAGTCCGCACTTCAATGCCTAATCACCGACTATAACCACTATCAGGACTGGATCGACGTCAGCGGCATCGACGCTAACACCGGCGCTGCGGGCGACCAAGCCTTCACGCTCGTCGGCGAGACCGGCACCTTTACCGGGGCCGGGCAGATCGTCTACTCGAATTTTGCTGGCTACACCTACGTCAGCCTCAACATCGATGCCGATCAGTACGCCGAGATGTCGTTCTCCATCCAGGGTGAATTCAACCTGCAAAACAACGATTTCATCCTCTGACGCCGCAGCCTATGCCGCGACGGACCGCCCCCCGGCTGGACCGCTCCGGCCGGGGGCTTCGGGTTAGGAGGCCGTGCGGGCGCTTCAGTGCAGCGTCTCCGACCCGAGAATGCCGGCCGTCTGGTCCTCGGGGCAGCCCTCCGCGCGGGCGCAGTCCTGCAGGGCGATCAACGCGCTCGCCGTGACGAATCGCACGCCGCGTCGCCGCGTCGCCTCGACCCATTCGTCGAGCGCGTCTAGGGTCGCCGGGCGCGGGTGGGCGATGCCGATGGCAAAGCCGAGGCGCAGCGCCGTGGCGCGCAAGGTTTCGAGTTGGCGCTCGATGACGGCCGGATCGGCGGCGTCGTCGATGAAGACGTCGCGCACGCCCGTCTTGAGCCTGGCCGCCCGCGCGGCGGCGGCGGCGACGCTGCGCGGCGTCGTCATGCTGTCGACGAAGGCGAGGCGGTGGCGGGCCAGGGCCGCCATCAGCGCCCTGCTCGCCGCGAGGTCGGCGGTGAAGCGGCTGCCCATGTGGTTGTTGACCCCGCTCACGCCGTCGAGGCGGGCCAGCGCCGCGTCCAGGCGGCGGGCGATCGCGTCGGCCGGCATGCTGACGTCGAGCGCCCCCTCGCCCGCGTCCTCCTTCTCGGCCTGCATCGGCATGTGGAGGAACACCTCGGCCCCCTCGCCCCGCGCCGCGGCCGACATCACCGGCGCCGCCTCGGGCTCGGGTAGGAACGAGAGGGTGAGCGGGACGTCGAGCCGCATCAAGCGGCGATAGGCCCGCCAGTCGTTGCCCATGTCGTCGATGACGAGCGCGATCGCCGGCGCACCCGGGGGCATCACGGCCGCTGGCTCGGGCGGGGATGCGACGCCGCCGTCCAGCGGCAGCACGTCGATGCCCAGGGTCCGCTCGGCCACCATCATTGACCAGACCGTATCGGGCGGTCCGCCGCCGTCGCTGAGCTCGGTCTCGACCTCGTCCGTCGCGGGCGCGGGCGCGGGCGCCGCTGGTTCGAGTGCTCGAACCTCCGCCGGAGCGGGCGCCGCCGGTTCGGGCACCGGGACCGCGGCCGGCGAAGGCGCGGCTTCGGGCACGCGCCCCGGCGGTGGGGTCGCCGCCCCGCCCCGCGTCGCGGCGGCCGGGTGACGGGCGGGATCGCGCTCGCGTACCATCGCTTCCAGCGCGCGCTCCCTCGCTTGGTTCTTCGCCTCGACGATCGAGCCGGCGCCGGTGGCACCGCCCTCTTGCAGCACGAATACGACAATGCCGCCGCCGACGACGGCGGCGAGGACGACGCCGAGCAGTGCTGCGTGGCGCGGCCGCAGCCCCTCGATCGCGTCCGCCAGCCGGACGAGGCACCGGGCAAGCGCCCTGCGCAGCCATGCGGGTAGACCGATCACGCGTCAGGATTTCCAAAAGGGCGGAGAGCGGGCGTCGTTATCATCGGTTGGTTGATAAACCGTTTGTACCGTTCTAGCCAAGCCCAAGCCACCGACTTCGTCGGGCTTGACGGCCACACGCGGCCGGGGTTTGCTTCAAGCCCCCCGATGATGCGCAGACTAAGGCCCCTCGATGCTGCTCCTGCTTGACAATTACGACAGCTTCACCTGGAACCTCTACCACTATCTCGGCGAACTCGGCGCCGCGGTCGAGGTCAAGCGCAACGACGCGATCGAGGTGCAAGAGGCGCTGGCGGCGGGCTTTGATGGCATCGTCGTCTCGCCCGGCCCATGCGACCCCGACCGGGCCGGTATCTCGTTGCCGCTGATCAAGGCCGCCGCCGGCCGGGTGCCGGTATTCGGCGTCTGCCTCGGCCACCAGGCGATCGCCCAGACGTTCGGCGCCACGATCGGCCTCGCCCCCTCGCCAATGCACGGCAAGGTGAGCGCCATCCGCCACGACGGCAGCGGCGTCTTGAAGGGTCTCCCCTCACCGTTCGACGCCACCCGCTACCACTCGCTCGTCGGCCTGCCTGATACCTTGCCCGACACGCTGGTCGCGACGGCGCAGAGCGAGGACGGCGCCATCATGGCGCTGCGCCACCGCGACTTGCCGATCCACGGCGTGCAGTTCCATCCCGAGAGCATCGCCAGCGAGCACGGCCACCAGATCCTGCGCAACTTCCTCGATCTCTGCCATAAGCGACCGCTCGCCACATGACGGCCGAGCTGGAGCGCTTCAAGCGGCTGATCGCCAAGGCGGCGACCGGGGCACCGCTTGCCTACGCCGAGGCCGAGGAGGCGTTCGGCCTGATGATGGCCGGCGACGCGACGCCTGCGCAGATGGGGGGCCTGTTGATGGCGATGCGGGTGCGCGGCGAGACCGTGGACGAGATCGCCGCCGGGGCCGCCAGCTTGCGCGCCAGGATGCGCCGCATCGAGGCACCCGACGACGCGATCGACATCGTCGGCACCGGCGGCGACGATTCGGGCACGCACAACATCTCGACCGCGTGTGCCATCGTCGCGGCCGGCTGCGGCCTTCACGTCGCCAAGCACGGCAACCGCGGCCTCTCCTCGCGCTCGGGCACGGCCGACGTGCTCAAGGCGCTCGGCGTCGATCTGGAGTGCCCCTTCGATCGCATCGAGCGGGCGATCGAGGAGGCCGGGATCGGCTTCATGATGGCGCCGCGCCACCACGGCGCCATGCGCCACGTCGCGGGGCCACGGGTCGAACTCGGCACGCGCACGATCTTCAATCTCTTGGGTCCGCTCGCCAACCCGGCCGGGGTGAAGCGGCAGTTGACCGGCGTGTTCGCGCGCGATTGGGTCGTGCCCCTGGCCGAGGCGCTCGGGCGCTTGGGCGCCGAGCGCGCCTGGGTCGTGCACGGCGCCGACGGGCTCGACGAGGTCAGCCTGACCGGCCCCACCTTCGTCGCCGAGTGGCGTCGCGGCGAACTGCGGACCTTCGAGATCGCGCCCGAGGATGCCGGCCTCGAACGCTGCACGCTCGACGACCTTAAAGGGGGCGATCCCGAGACCAACGCCGCCGCGATCCGGGCCCTCCTCGGCGGCGAGCGCGGCCCCTTGCGCAACGTCGTCCTGCTCGGCACGGCGGCGGCCCTCGTCGTCGCCGGGCGGGTCGATGATCTAAGGTCGGGGGTTGCCCTCGCGGCCGAGGCGATTGACGAGGGTCGGGCGCGAACGGCGCTGGAGCGGCTAGTCCGCATCACGGGTGGCGCATGAACGACGTCCTGGCCGAGATCTGCGCCGTCAAGCGCGACCACGTTCGAGCGAAGAAGGCGCGGACAAGCGAGGCCGACCTGCTCGCCGCGGCCCGCGACGTCGAGGCACCGCGCGGCTTCGCCGCGGCGCTGCGGCGGGCGACGGAGGCGGGGGGCTTTGGCCTCATCGCCGAGATTAAGAAGGCGAGCCCGAGCCGGGGCGTGATCCGCGCCGACTTCGACCCGGCAGCACTGGCCCGCGCCTACGCCGCCGGCGGGGCCGCCTGCCTCTCGGTCCTGACCGACGCGCCCTACTTCCAGGGCAACGACGCCTATCTCGGCGCGGCGCGGGCGGCGGTGGCGCTGCCGTGCCTGCGGAAGGACTTCATGCTCGACCCCTACCAAGTTGTCGAGGCCAGGGCGCTCGGGGCGGACTGCATCCTCGTCATCCTGGCCGCCGTGGACGACGCGCTGGGCTCCGACCTCGTCCGGGCGGCGCACGACCTTGGCATGGACGTGCTGGCCGAGGCGCACGACGCGAACGAGCTTGATCGAGCCCTCAAGCTCGACGCCGACCTGATCGGGATCAACAACCGCGACCTGAAGACGCTCAAGGTCGATTTGGGCACGACCGAGCGATTGGCGGCTATCGTGCCCCCCGATCGCGTCCTCGTCGCCGAGAGCGGCCTTGAGGCCCACGCCGACTTGGAACGCCTAGCCCTGGTCGGCGCGCGGGCGTTCCTGGTCGGCGAGTCGCTGATGCGCGCCGACGACGTCGCGGCGGCGACCAGGGCGCTCCTGGGCCGGGCGGCGTGAGCGGCCTCACCCACATCGACGCCGAGGGCAACGCCGTCATGGTCGACGTCTCGGCCAAGGACGTGACCGGGCGGACCGCGACCGCGAAGGGTCTGGTCCGCATGGCGCCGGCGACCCTAGAACGGATCGAGGCGCGCGGCTTCAAGAAGGGCGACGTGCTCAGCATCGCCCAACTGGCCGGGATCATGGGGGCGAAGCGCACCGCCGACTTGATCCCCTTGTGCCACCCGCTGCCGCTCGCCTCGGTCAAGGTGACGCTGCGGGCTCTGGCCGAAGAAGCGGCGGTCGAGATCGAGGCGACCTGCAAGGTGGACGGCAAGACCGGCGTCGAGATGGAGGCGCTGACCGCCGTCGGCGTCGCGGCGCTCACCGTCTACGACGTGTGCAAGGCGGTCGACAAGGACATGCGCATCACCGACATCCGCCTCGTCCACAAGGCCGGCGGCCGCTCCGGCACCTACCGGGCCGAGTGAGGTGGTGGGGCTCCTCAACGTCGCCGAGGCGCGGGTCCGCACGCTAACACTGGCACCCGAACTCGGGCATGAGTGGGTGGGCTTGGGCGAGGCTTTCGGTCGCGTCCTCGCCCGGCCGCTCGACGCCCGCGCCGACAAGCCGGCGCTCGCGGTCTCGGCGATGGACGGCTACGCCTGCCGCGCCGCCGACACGTCCGACCCGTCGCGGCCCCTGACGCTGGTTGGCGAGGTGCCGGCGGGCGGGCGGCACGGGCGCGCGCTCGAAGCCGGCCAGACGGTGCGCATCTTCACCGGGGCACCCCTGCCCGAGGGGACCAACGCGATCCTGATCCAGGAGGACGCGCGGGCCGAGGGGACGCGCGTCTACCCGCTCGAAGCCGTGACGGCCGGCCGGTTCGTCCGCCCGGCCGGGCTCGACTTCAAGGCGGGCGATTTGGGCCTCGAACCGGGCCGCGTCCTCGACCCGCTGGCGCTCGGCCTCGCGGGCGCGCTCGGCCACGTCTGGCTGCCGGTGCGGCAGCGTCCGTTGGTCGCGATCCTCGGTACCGGCGACGAACTGGTCCGGCCCGGCGAGCCGGCGGCGGCGCACCAGACGGTGAGCACGAACGGGATCGCGCTCGGCGGCCTCGTTCGCGCCTGGGGCGGCGAGCCGCGCGACCTCGGCATTGCCGCCGACCGACCGGACGCGCTCGAAGCCGCCTTGGGGGGCGCCCTCGACGCCGATCTCATCCTCACCTCGGGCGGCGCCTCGGTCGGCGACTACGACCTCGTGCGGCGGACGGCCGGGGGACTGGGGCTCGAACTCGACTTCTGGAAGATCGCGATGCGGCCCGGCAAGCCGCTCATCGCCGGCCGGGTCGGCGGCAGGGCCTTCTTGGGCCTGCCCGGCAACCCCGTCTCGGCCGCGGTCTGCGCCATCGTCTTCGTCCGGGCGATGCTGCGCCGCTCGCTCGGGCTCGACCCCTCCCTGCCCTGGACCCGCCTGCCGCTCGCCAGAGCCCTCGATGCCGGCGGAACGCGCGAAGAGTACCTGCGCGCGACTTACGTCGACCACAAGGGCGGGCGGACGGTCGATCCGGCCGCGCAGCAGGACAGCTCGATGCTGGCGACGCTCGGGCGGGCCGACGCGCTGGTCCGCCGCGACGCGGGCGATGGCGCGCGTTTTGCCGGCGAGGAGGCCCCGGTCCTCGACCTGCGCGCGGTCCTCAATCCCCTCGCCTGAGCCCCGGCGGCGCCTTGCCATGCGATAAGAACCAAACTAGAACATTTCATGATCTAGGCCGCCCGCCTTGAGGACGCCGACCCTTGCTCACCCAGCGCCAGTTGCAGCTCTTGCAGTTCATCCATGCCTACCAGACCGAGAAGGGCGTGCCGCCCTCTTTCGACGAGATGCGGGCATCCCTCAGGCTCCGCTCCAAGTCAGGTATCCACCGACTGATCTCGGGGCTGGAGGAGCGCGGCTACATCCGTCGCCTCGCCTACCGCGCCCGGGCGATTGAGGTGGTCCGCCCGCCGCTCGAAGTGACCGAGGGCGGCGCTAAGGGGGGGGCCAAGGTCGTGCGCCCCAACTTCAAGCCGCAACGCCACGAGGACGAGGCGGCGTCGCTCAACCGGCTGCCGCTGCTCGGCCGAATCGCCGCCGGCACGCCGATCGAGGCGCTCGCCGACGGCAGCACCTCGGTCGACGTGCCGAGCCTGCTCATGGGCGAGGGCGAGCACTACGTCGTCCAGGTCTTAGGCGAGTCGATGATCGAGGCCGGCATCCAGGACGGCGACCTCGCCGTCATCCAGCGCGCCGACGAGGCGCAGAGCGGCGAGATCGTCGTGGCGCTCATCGACGACCGCGAGGTAACGCTCAAGCGCCTGCGGCGCAAGCACGCCTCGATCGCGCTGGAGCCGGCCAACCCCGCCTTCGAGACCCGCATCTTCGGCCCGCAGCGGGTCAAGGTGCAAGGCCGCCTCGTTGGGCTGATGCGTCGCTACTAACCGGCCGCCGCGCGAACGGATCGGGCACGGATCGACGGGGGTTGGACGGGCTCGCGCCGGTCCTCGCCCCGCCGTCGCTTCGTGCCGGCGCGTGGAAGCGGTGTGGTTGTCGAGCCACTTAGTGGCGATCAACCGTGACTTTTCTTGGAACAGCAACCTGACAAGTCCGTTCTGCCGGAGGACGTGGCTACGGCCGCTCAAATCTCGCCAAAAGGAAGCATCTCAAACATGGTCACGACCTATACCGAGCGCGGTCCGGGACATACCGATACCGACTACACCGATGTCCGCACCACCCACGTCGATCGCGGTCCGACGCTGACGAGCAACGTCCGCCGCGTCTCCTGGGGCGCCATCCTCGCCGGCACGATCCTCGTCTTGACCATTCAGGTCATGCTCGGCCTGCTCGGTCTGGGCATCGGCCTTGCCTCGATCGACCCGGCGGCGAACGACACGCCGTCCGCTTTCACCCTCACCTCGACCGCCGGGATCTGGGCGATCGTGACGGTGCTGATCGCCACCTTCGTCGGCGCCTGGGTCGCCGCCCGCCTCGCCGGCAGCCCGAGCAACACCGACGGCCTCCTGCACGGCATCGTGACCTGGGCGCTCTCGACCCTGGTCGCCGTCTGGCTGCTTACCAGCGGTGCCAGCGCCATCATCAGCGGCGCGTTCGGCGCGCTCGGCAACTCGATCCAGGGCATCACCAGCGCCGTCCAATCGGTGGCGCCGAACTCGCTCTCGGCCCTGCCGCCCGGCCTGGAGCAGCCGGCGCGGCAATTGCTGCAGCAGGGCACGAACCAAGCCCAGCAGACGGGCCAGCAGGCGCAGCAGCAAGCGCAGCAGGCAGCGCAGGACGTGCGTCAGGCAACCGGCGAGCAGAACATTACCGCCGCCATGGGCGAGGTTCTGGCTGGCGTGCAGGAGGATGCCTCGCAAGAAGAGCGGCAGGCGGCCCTGCAGGTCATCTCCGATCAGGCCGGCATCTCGGAGCAGCAGGCCGAAGAGCGCCTGACTGAGTTCCAGCAGTCCTACGATCAGGCCGTCGCCGAGGTCGAGCAGCGCACGCAGCAGGCGGCTGACGCCCTGTCCGGCACGGCGTTCGCCACCTTCGTTGCCCTCCTCTTGGGCCTCATCGCCGGCGCCATCGGCGGCCGTCTCGGCCGCCCGTCGCACACCGTCGAGGCCGAAAATTACGCGACCTGAGCGTTCTTCACGTTTTCACTCGTCGAGCTTCGGGCCGGACGGCGACCGTCCGGCCCGAACTTTATCTTGAGCCGGCTATCAGGCCAGCTTCTTTTGCAGGTTCGCCTCCAGCGCGTCGAGGAACTGCTGCGTCGTCAGCCAGGGCTGTTCCGGGCCGATCAGGAGGGCCAGATCCTTGGTCATCTGGCCGGCCTCGACCGTGTCGACGCACACCGTCTCGACCGCCTTAGCGAACTCCTCCACCTCGGGCGTGTCGTCGATCTTGCCGCGGTAGGTGAGCGCACGGGTCCAGGCGAAGATCGAAGCGATCGGGTTGGTCGAGGTCTGCTTGCCCTTCTGGTGCTCGCGGAAATGGCGCGTCACCGTGCCGTGCGCGGCCTCGGCCTCGATCGTGTTGCCGTCCGGGGTCATCAGGACCGAGGTCATCAGACCGAGCGAGCCGAAGCCCTGCGCCACCGTGTCGGACTGCACGTCGCCGTCGTAGTTCTTGCACGACCAGACGAAGCCGCCCGACCACTTCAAGGCCGCCGCCACCATGTCGTCGATCAAGCGGTGCTCATAAGAGATGCCCTTGGAGGCGAACTGGTCCTTGAACTCGGCCTCGTATATCTCCTCGAAGATGTCCTTGAAGCGGCCGTCATAGGCTTTCAGGATCGTGTTCTTGGTCGAGAGGTAGAGCGGGTAGCCGCGCGCCAGGGCGTAGTTCATCGAGGCCCTGGCGAAGTCGCGGATCGAGCCGTCGAGGTTGTACATTGCCATCGCCACGCCGGCGTCGGGGGCCTCAAAGATCTCGTGCTCGATCACGTCGCCCTGCTCGGGCTCGAAACGGATCGTGAGCTTGCCCTTGCCCGGAAACAAGAAGTCGGTGGCACGGTACTGGTCACCGTAGGCGTGACGGCCGACGATGATCGGCTGCGTCCAGCCCGGCACGAGGCGGGGCACGTTCTCGCAGATGATCGGCTCGCGAAAGATCGTGCCGCCGAGGATGTTCCGGATCGTGCCGTTCGGCGAGCGCCACATCTTCTTGAGGGCGAATTCCTTCACCCGCCCCTCGTCGGGGGTGATCGTCGCGCACTTGACCCCGACGCTGTGCTCCTTGATCGCGTTCGCCGCGTCGACCGTGATCTGGTCGTCGGTCTCGTCGCGCTTCTCGACGCCCAGGTCGTAGTAGAGCAGGTCGATGTCGAGGTAGGGCAGGATCAGCTTTGTCTTGATCATGTCCCAGATGATCCGGGTCATCTCGTCGCCGTCGATCTCGACGATCGGGTTCTTAACCTTGATCTTGCTCATGGCGTTTGTCCTCTCGTGGGTAAAGTTGATTGAACGCTTCGCGTGCGCTCGGCGCGCGGCCTTTTTCTCTTCTTTTTTGCAACTTGCAACGAGACTGGCCTCAACGCTGAAGCTAGCCTCGGATAAAGATAAAAAAGAAGAAAAGAGGCCGTGCGCCGAGCGCACGCGAAGCGTTACACACCCCAAATCGGGTTCTTCAGCTTGGCGATGAAGGCGGCGTGCGCGGCCTGCTCGGCCTCGGGCACGGGGAACTCGCGCGGCTCGCGGTACGCCCGCGCGACCCGCTTCACCGCCGCAGCGCGCACGGCGAGATCGAGGCCGACCTGTCGCCCGCCGCACAAGTGCAGGTAGACCTCGGCCAGCAGTTCGCAGTCGAGGAGGGCGCCGTGCTTGACGCGGGCCGAGGTGTCGACCTCGAAGCGGCGGCATAAGGCATCGAGGTTGTTGGGACTGCCAGGAAAACGCTGCTGCGCGCGCTGAAGCGTGTCCACCGCCCGCTCGCGCGACAGGAGGGGTTTCTTCAGCCGTGCGAGTTCGTGGTTTAGAAAGCGCAGGTCGAAGGTGGCGTTGTGGATCACGAGCGGGTCGTCGCCGATGAAGGCGAGGAAGGGCTCGGCGATCGCGGCGAAGACCGGCTTGTCGACGAGTTGATCGTCGCCGATCCCGTGGATCTTGAACGCGTCCTCGGGCATCGCCCGCTCAGGGTTGATGAACTGGTGGTAGGTGCGGCCGGTCGCGACCTTGTTGACCAGTTCGACGGCACCGATCTCGACGATCCGGTGCCCCTCGCGCGGGTCGAGACCGGTCGTCTCGGTGTCGAGCACCACTTCGCGCTGCATCGTTCTACTCCTTCAACCAGCGTTCGGGCCACGCTGCGGGCCGCATCCCCTTGGCTTGCCGGATCGTCGCGGCCACGGCAAGGCCGACGGCGCCGCGATCGAAGCCCGAGCGGACGACGATGTCCGCCCGCCGCCGCTTGACGGACCCGGGCATCTGCTGGGCACGGACGGCAGCGAGGCGGACGGGCGTCATGCCAGACCGGCGCAGGGCCCGATCCTGCTGCAAATAGGGGTGCGCGTCCACGACGACGACGAGATCGCAGCGCCGCTCGCCGTCGGTCTCAAGGAGAAGCGGTACGTCGAGCACGGCCAGATGTCGACCCTCGCGGGCACGAGCGGCGAGGAATCGGTGCTGCATCGCCTTGACCATTGGGTGGACCAGCGCCTCCAAGCGGCGCAGGGCGGCGGCGTCGTTGAAGACGCGGGCCCCGAGTGCCCGGCGATCGACGTTGCCGCTCTTGCCCACGACGCCGGGGAACGCCGCCTCGATCAGGGGCACGAGGGGGCTCTTGGCACGAAACAGGTGATGCACAGCGGCGTCGGAATCGAGCACCGGCACGCCGTACTGTAAAAAACGCCGCGCCGTGCGGCTCTTGCCCATCGCGATCGAGCCGGTGAGGCCGCAGACGATCAAGGCTCGACCAGCCCCTGCCCGTGTTCGCGTAAGAAGCCGAGCAGCGGCAGGAGCGGCAGGCCCTGGACGGCGAAGGCGTCGCCCTCGACGCGGGCCATCAACTGGGCACCCAAGCCCTCGATCTGGTAGGCGCCGACAGAGGCCAGCACGGCGTCGCCGGCGGCGTCGAGGTAGGCCCCGATCAGACGCTCCGACAAGGGGCGCAGCGTCAAGGTGGCACTCTGGGCCTCGCCCCAGATGCGATTGCCGCCGCGATAGACGGTGGCCGCCGTGACGAGGCGGTGCGAGGTCCCTTGCAGCCGCCGTAGCTGGGCGGCGGCCGCGGCCCGGTCGGGGGGCTTGTCGAGCCAGTCGCCGTCGAGGGTGACGAGCAATTGGTCGGACCCGACGACGAGGTCGGTCGGGTTCCACCGGTGCGCCACCGCCGCCTTCATCTCGGCGAGCATCATCGCGGCGGTTTCGGGCTCGAACGCCTCGGCCTTGAGCGCGGCCTTGGCCTCGTCCTCGTCGAAGAGCGGACGGACCGGCGTAGGATCGAGCCCCGCCGCTCGCAGCAGGCGCAGGCGGGCGGCGCTGCCGGAGGCCAGGATCAGGCGGGGGGATTGATCGGGCATCGCTCGGCTCGCGCGGGGTTGTTTTGACGCGGCCACCCTTCGACGCGGTTAACCGTTTGTCAATCAGGGCGATGTAGCTTCGATCCGTCCGCCGCACGGTGCGGCACGACGGACCAAGGAAGGTGTGAAGATGCCCGACACGTTCGAGCCGACGCTCGTCGACGACGAAGCCTTCGTCGCCTACATCCGCCCGGTCGACGAGGACGGCGAGCGCGCTTACGCCATCTGCGACGCCGACGGCGAGCCGCTCGGCCTCTCGCCGACCCGATCGCTCGCCTTCGCCGCCGTGCGCCAGCACGGGATGGAGCCCGTCGACGCGCACTGACGCCCGCCGGCCTTCGTGTGACGGCCTTTCGCCCCAGCAGATTTCGCGGCTGCCCCGCGCCGCGATCGGCGCACCCTTTCCCGGCCCGCGTTGCCGACCGGCGTCCTGCTCCTTATCCGCACGCTTGTCCGCGCTCGGTTCATCCCGTATGAAAGGATGGTATCGATGCGGGCATTCATCCGGCGTCGGATCAAACGATAGAGGAGTCTTGAGCCCATGCGCATCGCTGTCTTCTTGGCCCTGTTCCTGGCCTTTGCAGCGCCTTTGCGGGCGCAGGATGCCAGTGCCCAGGCCTATGTCGACGCCACGGCGGGGGACGGCCTGCTGTTGACCGAGATGAGCCAGCAGGTTTTGGACCGCGTTCCGCGCGAGGCCGTTACCGAGGTCGCGACCGAGACGATCGCCGCCAACCGGACGAACGCGATCATCCTGGGCAGCATCGCCGAGACCAAGGGGCTGGATATGCCGACCTCCCTCGACGACGGGCGCACCGCCGTGCTGGCCCAGATCGCCGACGCCGACAACGAGAATGTCGCCCAGGTCTACGCCGACTTGCAGGTCAAGACGCACGAAGACGCGATTGCCACGACCGAACGCTACCTCGCCGAGGGCGAGGACGAGGAGCTCAAACGCTTCGCCGACGACGCGCTGCGCCAACTGCAAGGTGGTCTCGAAGACGCGCAGGCGCTGCAAAAAGAAGTCACGGCGTCAAACGATCAGCAGTAAGCACGCTTTGCGTCCGCTGCGCGGGGCTTTCCTTTCTTCTTTTTTGCAACTTTGACTGGGGCTGGCCTCGGCGTTCGTGCCAGTCTGGGAACAACGAGCAAAAAAGAGAAGAAAAAGCCCGCGCGGCGGGCGCACGCGTAAGCGTTCACCCCTCAACCGGCGGCAGTTTTGCCCGCAAGACTGCCTGCACCGACGCCGGGTTGGCCTTGCCGCCGGTCGCCTTCATCACTTGGCCGGTGAACCAGCCGATCACCTTCGGGTTCTTCTGGTAGGTCTCGACTTGGCCGGGATTGGCGGCGATGACCCGCTCGACCTCGGCCTCGATGGCGCCGGCGTCGGTCACTTGGCGCAGGCCGCGCTCCTCGACGATCGTCTCCGGCGCTTGGCCCGTGTCGAACATGAGGGCGAAGACGTCCTTGGCGGTGCGGCCGTTGATCGTCTGGTCGGCGATGAGGTCGATCAGCCGGCCTAGGTCCTTAGGCTCGATCGGGCTCTCGGCCAGGGTCTTGTTCTGCTTGGCGAGCGCCCCGAACAACTCGTTGATGACCCAGTTCGCCGCCTGCTTGCCGTCGCGGCCCTCGGCCACGGCCTCGAAGTAGGCGCCGGTGCCCTTGTCGGCGACGAGGACGCCGGCGTCGTAGGGGCTGAGGCCGTAAGACTCGACGTAACGCGCCTTCTTCGCGTCCGGCAGTTCGGGCAGGCAGGCTTCGATGCGCCCGACGTAGCCATCAGGCAGGACGACCGGCAGGAGGTCGGGGTCGGGGAAGTAGCGGTAGTCGTGCGCCTCCTCCTTCGATCGCATCGAGCGCGTCTCGCCCTTTTGCGCGTCGAACAGGCGCGTCTCCTGGAGGATGGCGCCGCCGCCCTCCAGGATCTCGACTTGGCGCTTGGCCTCGTACTCGATCGCGCGGGCGACGAAGCGCATCGAATTGACGTTCTTGATCTCGCAGCGCGTGCCGAAGTTCGTATCGCCTCGGCGGCGCACCGAGACGTTGGCGTCGCAGCGCAAGGAGCCTTCCTCCATGTTGCCGTCGCAAGTGCCCAAGTAGCGCAGGATCGTGCGCAGCTTCCTCATGTAGAGCACGGCCTCCTTGGGCGTGCGGATGTCGGGCTCGGAGACGATCTCCATCAAGGCGACGCCCGAGCGGTTGAGGTCGATCAGCGTCGAGGATTCTTGCTGGTCGTGCAAGGACTTGCCGGCGTCCATCTCCAGGTGGAGGCGCGTGATGCCGATCTCGCGCGCCGTGCCGTCGGGCATGTCGAGGGTGAGGACGCCCCCGCCCACGATCGGGTGCTGATACTGGCTGATCTGGTAGCCGCTCGGAAGGTCCGGGTAGAAGTAGTTCTTGCGCTCGAAGACGCTCTCGCGGTTGATTCGGGCCTTGAGGCCCAGGCCGGTGCGCACCGCCTGCTCGACGCAGTAGCCGTTCACGACCGGCAACTGGCCCGGCATCCCGGCGTCGACCGGGGCGACCTGGGTGTTCGGGGCGCCGCCGTAGGCGGTAGGGGCGCCCGAGAACAATTTGGCGTTCGAAGTCACCTGCGCGTGGACTTCGAGGCCGACGACGATCTCCCACGTGCCCGTGGCGCCCGCGATCGTGTAGCCCATCAGGCGGCCTCCTCTAGGCCGCAGGGAAGGGACGCGAAGCCGGCCGCGTCCTCGATTGCGCGGCCGACCTTGAGAACGGTGGCCTCGTCCCAGGCCTTGCCGATCACCTGGAGGCCGAGCGGCAGCCCCTCGGCCGAGAGCCCGGCCGGGACCGAGAGGCCGGGCAATCCCGCGAGGTTGACCGGCACGGTGAAGACGTCGTTCAGGTACATGGCGACGGGGTCGTTCGACTTCTCGCCGCTCTTGAAGGCGGCGGACGGGGTGGCGGGGGTGAGGATCGCGTCGACCTTCTCGAACGCCCTATTGAAGTCCTGCGCGATCAGCCGGCGCACCTTCTGAGCTTTCAGGTAGTAGGCGTCGTAGTAGCCGGCCGAGAGGACGTAGGTGCCGATCAGGACGCGGCGCTTGACCTCCTGCCCAAAGCCCGCGGCGCGGGTCTTGGCGTAGGTCGAGCGTAGATCATTTCCCTCGACGCGCAGGCCGTAGCGCATGCCGTCGTAGCGGGCGAGGTTGGAGGAGGCCTCGGCCGGCGCGATGATGTAGTAGGCCGGCAGCGCGTACTTGGTGTGCGGCAGCGCGATCTCGACGATCTCGGCCCCCCTGGCGCGCAACCACTTGGCCCCCTTGGCCCACAGTTCCTCGATCTCGGCTGGCATCCCCGGCATCCGATACTCCCTGGGCACGCCGACGCGCAGGCCCTTCACGTCGCCGGTCAGGTCCCTCGACCACGCCGGCACGGGCAGGTCGGCGGACGTGCTGTCGTTGGGATCGAAGCCGGCCATCGCCTCCAGCAGCATGGCGCAGTCCAAAACGGTGCGCGCCATCGGCCCCGCCTGATCGAGCGAGGAGGCGAAGGCGACGATGCCCAGGCGCGAGCAGCGGCCGTAGGTCGGCTTGATGCCGCAGATGCCGGTGAAGGCGGCGGGCTGGCGAATCGAGCCGCCCGTGTCGGTGCCGGTGGCGCCGAGGCACAGCCGTGCCGCGACGGCGCTGGCCGAGCCGCCGGAACTGCCGCCCGGCACGAGGTCGGCATTGTCGCCGGCCCTGGTCCAGGGGTTGCGCACGCCCTTGTAATACGAGGTCTCGTTCGACGAGCCCATGGCGAACTCGTCGAGGTTGGTCTTGCCGAGGCAGACCGCGCCCGCGTCCCAGAGCTTTTGCGATACGGTGCTCTCGTAGGGCGGCACGAAGCCGTCCAAGATGTGCGAGCCGGCGGTGGTGGGCGTGCCCTCGGTGCAGAACAGGTCCTTGATCGCCAAAGGCAGCCCCTCCAGGGGCCGGGCCTCGCCGCGATCAATGCGGGCGTCGGATTCGGCCGCCATCGCCAGCGCCTTGTCGGCCGTCTCGGTGATGAAGGCGTTCAAGGCCCGGTGGCGGGCCATCGCGTCGAGGTGGGCCCGCGTCAGTTCGACGGCGCTGAAACGCTTGGCGTCGAGGCCGTCGCGGGCATCCTTGAGGGTGAGCGAGGTGAGGTCGATCACAAGCCCTACTCCACCACCCGCGGCACGACGAAGTAGCCGTCGTGCCGCTCGGGCGCGTTTCCCGTCACGGCCTCGGGGTCACCGCCCGCCGTGACCTCGTCCCGGCGCCAGCGCCGCTCGATCGGCAGCACCGCGCGCAGGGGCTCGACGTTGGCTGTATCCACCTCGTTCAACTGCTCGATCCAGCCGATGATCTGCGACAATTCCTGGGCGAGGCCCGCCTGCTCGGCTTTGGGCACCTCGATGCGGGCGAGATCGGCGATGCGGGCGACGGTGGCCTTGTCGAGCGACATGGGCGATAGCAACCTCATGGTGGGACTTGGATTATGAACGGCGCCGACGGCGTGGCGTCGGCCGCTTAGGAAAGCTACAGAGATTGCCGCTATATGACAACTACGCCGCGTTCCTGAAAGCCCTGCCGGCGAAGGGATCGCTCTTAGCGCTCGACGTGTCGAAGCGGCGCGTCGGCCTTGCCGGCAGCGATGCCGGACGGCGGCTGGCGACGCCCTTGCACGTCATTCAGCGCAAGGGCTTTGAGGCCGATCTGAAGCGGATTGCGGCCGTCGTGGGCGAGCGAGGTGCCGTCGGGATCGTGCTCGGCCTGCCGCTCAACATGGACGGCAGCGAGGGGCCGATGGCGAAGGCGATGCGTGCCGAGGCCGCGCACCTGGAGGCGGCGCTCGCGCTGCCGCTTCTCCTCCAGGACGAGCGGCTGACGACCGCGGCGGTGCGCCAAGCGATCCTTGATGGGCGCCTGCGCCGCTTGAAGCCTAGGGCCCCGATCGACCACTATGCTGCCGCCGTGATTCTCGACGACGCAATCGTAGCGTTCGAACGCGCTACGTCTGCACTGGGCAGATAGGACTCGTTGCCTTAGTTAAAAGCGGAACGACGGGCCAGAAGACCGCCCTTGAAGGAGATCCCATGCGCCGCGCGCTCGTCCTGCTCGTCCTTGTCCTGCCGACCCTCGCGCTGGCCCAGGGCGGTCCGCCCGGTGGCGGGGGCCCGCCGGCGGTCACGGTCGAGCCGGCGCGGCAGATCGAGGTGCGGCCGCAGACCGAGTTCACCGGCCGGGTCGAGGCGGTCGACACCGTCGAGTTGCGCGCCCGCGTCGAGGGCTTCTTGAAGGCGCGCCTGTTCGAGGAGGGGGCCGAGGTCGAGAAGGGGCAAAAGCTGTTCACGATCGAGAAGGGCCCTTACGAAGCGGCGCTCGCCGAGGCCCAGGCGGCGCTCTCCAGCGCGCAGGCCGACCTCGAGCTGGCAAAGCAGGACCAGCAGCGGCAAGAGGAGCTGGTGAGCCGCCGCGCCGTTGCGCAGGCGCAGCTCGACCAAGCGGATGCCCGGCTCGCCGGCGCCGAGGCCACGATCAAGAGCCGCGAGGCATCCTTGCGCACGGCCAAGCTCAACCTCTCCTACACCGACATCGAGGCACCGATCAACGGCCGGATCGGCAGAGCCGCCTACTCGGTCGGCGATCTGGTCGGACCGACGAGCGATCCGCTCGCCACGATCGTCAGCCAGGACCCGATCTACGCCGCCTTCACGATTACCCAGCGCCAGCTACTCGAAGCCCGCCAGCAGATGCGCGACGGGGGGATCGACCCCAGCCAGTCCACGATCAAGCTCCGCCTCGCCGACGGCAGCATCTACGACAAGACTGGCACGATCGGCTTCATCGGCAACCAGATCGACCCGGACACCGACTCGCTCACCGTCCGGGCCAAGCTGCCCAACCCCGACGGCGAATTGATCGACGGCCAACTAGTCCAGGTCGTTGCCGAGACGCAGAACGCGCAGCAGGTGCTGGTCGTGCCGCAAAAGGCGGTCCAGCTCGACCAGATCGGCCGCTACGTCCTGACCGTCGGCGACGACGACACGGTGGCGCAGACCCGGGTCGAGGTCGGCGAGACGACCGGGGCCGACGTCATCGTCACCAAGGGTCTCGAACCCGGCACCCCTGTCATCACCGAGGGGCTGCAAAAGGCGCAGCCGGGGGCGAAGGTGGCGGCGACCCGCAAGGGCGAGGGGCAAGAGGGCCAGGACAATCCCGAGACGGCGCAGCAGGCGTCCGGGGCCGAGGGGTAGACGAGCGATGATCTCCGACGTCTTCATCAGCCGGCCGCGCCTCGCCGCCGTGATCTCGATCGTCATCACGCTCGCCGGCGCCATCTCGCTGTTGCGCATCCCCGTGGCGCAGTTCCCCGACATCGTGCCGCCGCAGGTCTCGTTGCAGGCGAACTATCCCGGTGCCAGCGCCGAAGTCGTCGAGGCGACAGTCGGCCAAGTCATCGAGAGCCAGATGGTCGGCGTCGATCGCATGCTCTACATGAGTTCGACCAGCAGCAACGACGGCTCCTACTCGCTCAACGTCAGCTTCGAGGTCGGCACCGACCCCGACATCGCCGCCGTCAACGTGCAAAACCGTCTCCAGCTCGCCGAGCCTTTGCTGCCGGAGGACGTGACCCGCCAGGGCGTCACGGTCCGAAAGGAATCCTCGGGCTTTCTCCTCTTCCTCGTTCTCACCTCGCCCGACGAGCGCTTCGACAATCTGTTTCTCAACAACTACGCGCGCATCAACATCCTCGACCAGATCAAGAGCGTGGCCGGCGTCGGCGACGTGATCCTCTTCGGGGCGGCAGACTACGCAATGCGGGTCTGGGTCGATCGCCAACGCTTGAGCAATTTCGGCTTGATGCCGAGCGACGTCGTGGCGGCACTCCAAGCACAGAACATCCAAGCCGCCGTCGGCCGGATCGGCGGGGCACCCTACGTCGAGGACCAGCAGGTCCAACTCAACATCCAAAGCCAAGGCCGGCTCGAATCCGCCGACCAGTTCGCCGACATCGTCGTCCGCGCCAACCCGGACGGCTCGTTCGTGCGGATCAAGGATGTGGCCAGGGTCGAACTCGGCGCGCAGCAGGCCGACACGGTCGCCCGCTTCAACGGCCAGCCGGCGGCGCTGATGGGCGTCTCGCAGTCGCCGGGCGCCAACTCAGTCAACGCCGGCAGCGAGGTGAAGGCGCTCCTCGATGAGCTGTCCGGGCGGTTTCCCGATGGGATGACCTACGAGGTCGCCTTCGACGCCACAACCTTCGTGCGCTCGTCGATCGAGGAGGTGGTGATCACCCTCTTCGAGGCGTTCGCGCTCGTCATCGTCGTCGTCTTCCTCTTCCTCGGCAACGTGCGCGCGACGATCATCCCGATCATGGCCGTGCCGGTCTCGCTGATCGGCACCTTCGCGATCATGCTGATTTTGGGTTACTCGGCCAACACGATCTCGCTGCTCGCCCTCGTGCTCGCCATCGGCATCGTCGTCGACGACGCCATCGTCGTCGTCGAGAACGTCGAGCGGGTGCTGGAGGAGAACCCCGACATGCCGGTGCCGGCGGCGGTCCACAAGGCGATGGCCGAGATCACCGGGCCGATCCTCGCCATCACCCTCGTCCTCCTCTCGGTCTTCGTGCCGGTGGCCTTCATCCCCGGCACGACGGGCCTTCTCTTCCAGCAGTTTGCCGTCGTCGTGTCGGTGTCGATGCTGATCTCGGCCCTGAACGCGCTCACCCTCTCGCCCGCCCTTTGCGCCGTGTTCCTCAAGCACGACAAGAACAAGGGCCGCGGCCCGATGCGCTACGTGCTCGGCACGATCGACCGGGCCAACCGGGGCTACGGCTGGGCGGTGAGGAAGATCGCGGGGGTCTCCGTCGCGGCGGTCGTCGTGCTCGGCGGGTTCATCGCCCTCGACGCCTACCTGTTTCGCGCCGTGCCGACCGGCTTCCTGCCGTCCGAGGACCAGGGCGTGTTCTTTACCCAGGTCCAGTTGCCCGAGGCGAGTTCGCTCAACCGCACGCTCAACGTCATGGAAGAGGTGCGCGGCCAACTCACCGCGATCCCGGGCGTGCAGTCGGTCACCACCGTCTCGGGCTTCAGCTTCCTCGACTCGACCGCGAAGTCGAACAGCGGTTTCGCCGTTGGTCTCCTCAAGTCGTTCGAGGAGCGGACCTTCCCCGAAGAGGGAATCGAGGCCGTCATCGGCCAAGCCTTCGGGCGCCTGCAGGGCGTGCAGGAGGCGACGGGCTTTCCCTTCAACCTGCCCCCCATCATCGGGCTCGGCCAAGCGGGCGGCTTTGAGTTCCAGCTCCAGGACACGCAGGGCGGCGACGTCGAGGACCTCGCCGCCGTGACCCGCGGCATTGTCATCGCCGCCAACCAGGACCCGCGCCTGACCCAGGTGTTCACCAGCTTCTCGGCCGAGACGCCGCAGCTCTTCTTGGACATCGACCGCGACAGGGCGATCCGGCTCGGGCTGACACTGGCCGAAGTCTACAGCACCCTGCAAACGACGCTCGCCGGCACCTACGTTAATGATTTCAACCTGTTCGGGCGCTCCTGGCAGGTCAAGGTCGAGGGCGAGGCGCAAGACCGCAACCGCGTCCAGGACATTCTCGACGTCCAGGTCAGGAGCGAGGCCGGTGCCATGATCCCGGTGCGCGCGTTCGCCGAGGTGCGCGAGACCTTGGGCCCGCAGACGGTCCAGCGATTCAACAATTTCCGCGCGGTCACGATCCAGGGCTCGGCCGCACCCGGGGTCAGTTCGGGCGAGGCGATCGCTGCCATGGCCGAGATTGCAGCGCAGAACCTGCCGCGGGGCTACACGTACGAGTGGAGCGGCACGGCACTCCAAGAACAGCGATCAGCGGGACAAACGCCGATCATCCTCGCACTCGCCGTCCTGTTCGCCTTTCTCTTCCTCGTCGCGCTTTATGAGAGCTGGACAATCCCGATCCCGGTCCTCCTCTCAACGACGGTGGCGATCGGCGGCTCGCTCACCGCTGTCTGGCTGACGGGGCTGGACAACAACCTCTACGTGCAGATCGGCATCGTCGTCCTCATCGCGCTCGCCGCCAAGAACGCGATCCTGATCGTCGAGTTCGCCAAGGAACGGCGCGAGGAAGGCCACTCCTTGCGCGAGGCGGCCGAGATCGGTGCTAGGCAGCGTTTCAGGGCGGTGATGATGACGTCGTTCGCCTTCATCGCCGGCCTCGTGCCGCTCGTGCTCGCGACCGGGGCCGGAACCGCGAGCCGGCGCAGCGTCGGCACGTCGGTCATGGGCGGCATGCTCGCAGCCTCGCTGATCGGCATCTTCTTGATCCCCTCCCTCTACGTCGTCTTCGGCTGGATGCGCGAGCGCACGCACCGGATGTTCGGCGGCAAGGGTGAGGCGAGAGAAACCGACGGGGAGGCGAAGCCGGAACCGGCGGAGTGAACGCTTCGCGTGCGCTGCCGCGCGGCCTTCTCTTTCTCTTTTTTGCTATTTGTTCCCAGAACTGGCTTCAATGCCGAAGCTAGCCCCGGCCAAAGTTGCAAAAGAGAAGGAAAAAAGGCTGCGGCCAGCGCACGCGAAGCGTATCTGGCGCAACCGCTCGGGCCGCTCGATGTTGTCGCATTGGACTGTCAGGAGGATGAGCCAATGCCGGCCAAGTCGAAGAAGCAGCAGATGGCGGCGGGTGCAGCGCTCGCTGCCAAGCGGGGCGAGCAGCCAAAGTCGAAGCTCAAAGATGCCCCGAAGGAGATGGTCGAGAGCATGAGCGAGGAGCAGCTGGAAGATTTCGCCAGCACCAAACGCAAGAAGCTGCCTGAGAAGAGGGGCGACTGAACTCGCCGTTGCGCGGCGACCTCACACGTTCGCGATTGGTCCTCACACGGATGTCATGCCGGCGCGCGACCGGTTTGGCATACTATGCTGCTTGAGGATAATTGATCGGTCATCGTCCTCATTCGTGAACGACGACGCCTTCGCGCGTCGACGCAACGAGGAACACGACCATGAGCATATTGCGGGCGAGGCTCTCGGGCCTCGCGCTGATGCCGCTCACTGTTGTTCTTGGCCGGCGATCCAGACCACCTACGCCGGTCTCGTCCAGAACGCGCCTGCGGACGCCCGACCGCGACCTGTCGTTCGGCTCGGGTCCGATCAAGGTGCGGATCGGCGGCGGGCGGCTGTTCGACGAGAGCCTTGCCGATCCCGGCGAGCACGGTGGCGCCCGGTCGGTTCCCTGCGCTAAGCCTTCGCACCCCTGGGGCCGAGTGGACCCGTAGGGCGCGCGTTAATGCCTCGGGCCGCGAACTGGGCCGGACCTTGGGTGCCGTGACGGCGCTGAAGGCGCCTCGACGACATCAAGGCGACGGCCGGCGGGTAGGTTGGCCCGCTGAGCGACACCGGCCGGGCCGTCGCTTTCGCCCTTACTGTGATTTTCGTCACGCTCGCCGTCCTGCTCGCCTGCTACGTTGCGGCCGCCGTCTACCTCGTCCTCTACCGCCCCGGCCCGTCGGCGGCCGCCTACCGCGGCGGCGGCGAACTCGGCTTTCTTCTCTTCGTCTACCATACCCTGCTCTTCGACGGCTCCGCCAAGCCCACTAGGGGCAAGCCAGCGCTGGCGCCGATCGACGAACTGCGTACCACGGTCGAGGGGTTGCGAGCCGAACTCGCCGAACTGCGCGCGGGGCAAGACTGGGGCTATAGGCCGCGTCTCGCGAATTGATCACCCTCAAACCCCAATACACTACTTCAAAGGAAACGAAGACGATGCCTTGGACCATCAATACGACGACCGCCTATGACAAGATGTACAGTAAGGCTAACCTACAAAATGCTGAAGATAACAAGCTTGACGAATGGCAGACGTATATCACGCAGGAGAACGTTGATCCCGTCACCGCCGCCAGTGACCTCGGCTACAAAGCAACCAAGCTCAAAGGCAGCGACAATGAGTGGCACTTTTACATTGGCAGTATGCATCGCGTGTTCTTCACCTATGATACGACCCTGCTTCAAGTCGACCTAATTGGCCTTGGCCACACGGACTGATCCTCATTCACCGACCGCCCACACCGCCCCCGCGACGGGGGCCAATGACAAGGAAGAAACGATGCTTCGCAAGCTGTGCGGCTTGAGCCTGCTCGCCATCCTGGCGCTCGGCGGCTGCGCCTCCGTCTCGATCCCGTTCGTCGGGGGCGTCGAGCCGGCGGCGGCACCGGTGAGCGATGCCGATCGAGCGATAGCCGGCGCCTACGCGCGCATGGCGGACGACGTGCGCGAGGTCTGGGGCGACCGGCACATGGAGATGCCGAGCGACAAGGCCTTCGTCTACTACGAGGACGGCATGGCGGCCCGGACGATCATGGATTTCGCGGCGGGCGAACTGCGCGTCGAGCGCGTCCTCGAACCAAACGAGAACGAATCCGGGGCGATCGCCGCCATGCGAACCAGCGCCGCGGAGGCGATCGGGGCCGACACCGCCGAACTGGCGCGCAAGGACACGCTGATGCGCTACGTCGCGGAGGAGAAGACGTCCGGCGCCCACTTCGAGCGCTTCGAGGCGACGGAGCCGGCCGTCGAGGACGCGCCGCTCCTGGCGGCCCTGGTCGCGGAACCGGCGGAGGAAGTGCGGCGGATGACGGTGCAGGGCGCCGACGGCGTCGAGCGGCGGATGATCGCGCAGACGATCCCGTTCAGCCCCGGGTTCTACGGTCGACTCGCCGCGCGCTACGCCGACGACGTGATGGCGCAGGCGCGCGCGCACGAGATCGCCCCCTCCTTGATCCTCGCCGTCATCGAAACCGAGAGCGCCTTCAACCCGCGCGCGATGTCGCCGATCCCGGCGTTCGGGCTGATGCAGATCGTCCCGACCTCGGCCGGGCTCGACGCATCGGGCTACCTCACCGGCGAGCCGAGGCTGCTACGGCCGGAGGAACTCTACCGGCCGGACGCCAACATCGAACTCGGCACAGTCTACCTCAAGCTCCTGTTCGAGCGCTATCTGCGCCCGATCGAGAACCCGCAAAGCCGGCTGCACGGCGTCGTCGCCGCCTACAACACCGGTGCTGGCAACGTCGCGCGCAGCTTCACCGGCAAGTTCAGCGTCAACGAGGCGGCAAACATCATCAACGCGATGGCGCCGGACGAGGTGCTCGCGCACCTGCAAGACAACCTGCCCTTTGAGGAAACCCGCCGCTACATTGTCAAGGTAAACGCGGCACGCGAGAATTATCGGGATTGGGACGCGAAGCTTTGATACGCTTGCGCGTCCGCTGCGCAGGGCTTTATTTCTGCTTTTTGTCAATGTTAACGCAGGAGGCTGGGCAGGGCGCCGAGAGCGGGCCTTGGACAAAGTTAAAAAGAGGAGGGTCTCAGGCTAGCATAGACCGGAGGTCGCCGATCTTGTCGTTGCCGCCGAAGCGGGCGAACAGCGCGATCGAGGCGTCCACCATGCGCACGGCCTTGGAGACCACGATCGACCGGCGCCGAAAGCGGGCGAGCCAGTGCCGCTGGCGGGCGTGGTCGCGCTCGATGCCGTGGGTCTCCTTTTTGCCGACGTAGAGCCGGCCTTGGGGGATCGCCTTCTCGTAGGCGGCCCAGTCGTCGGTGCAGTAGAGCCGCACGCCCCAGCGCTTCAGGCGCTTGAGAAGGCGTTCAAGGGTGGCTCGGTCACGACCCCCCAGCTCCCAGTCGATGAGCCGTCCCGTAGCACGATCCCGAGCCTTCCAGACCCACAGCTTGTTCGGCTTTTTTTGAGGTAGTGCCACATCTCGTCCAGCTCGACCACGACGGCACGGCCTTCGGGCTCGGGCTTTTGCGCGTAGACTTCCGCAAAGCGCTCGATCCAGGCCTGCACCGTGGGGGTCGACACCCCGAGCAGCTTGGCGGTGCGGTTCATCGAGACGCCGCTGAGGTAGAGCAGCACCGCTTCCACCTTGAGCCGCAGCGGCATCCCGCGCGGCGGGGTGTCGGTGAAGTTCAGCCCGCAGCCCTTGCAGCGGTAGCGTTGCTTGCCGCGCATGAACCCGTTCTTGACGTGCTCCTCGCCCCCGCACCCCTTGCACCGTAGCCCCATCCAACCCGCCCCGTCCGCCGTTCCCTGGCCGACGGATATGGGCGGTCTATGCCAAGCTCAAACCCTCAAAAAGAGAAAAGGCCGCGCGGCAGCGCACGCAAAGCGTAACCGGCGCAACCCCTCGGGACGTTCGAGGTTATCGCTCCAGGCTATCAGGAGGATGGATCGATGCCGGCCAAGTCGAAGAAGCAGCAGATGGCGGCGGGCGCCGCGCTCGCGGCCAAGCGCGGCGAGGCGCCGAAGTCGAAGCTCAAAGGGGCCTCGAAGGAAATGGTCGAGAGCATGAGCGAGGAGCAACTCGAAGACTTCGCCAGTACCAAGCGCAAGAAGCTACCTGAGAAGAAAGACGGCTAGGCATACTGCGGCACTCTCATATTTTTATAATCGGCCTGCACACGAACGTTGCCTTGACGCTCGTGTGCATTGCCACGTAACGATATTCAAAAAATCAGAACAAGGAGTCCAATTACGACTACGAGACCGATGAGGAAAATGATTCCCACCGCGCTGGCGAAAAACTTTAGAATGCCTTCCATATCGCCACCTTCAACTTTTGAAGAACAACAAAAGATTGCTACGAACTGATCGTAGAGTTTTCGTTAATTGTTCTTCAAGCTATCCTTGACCCCTTTGACGCCTTCCTTCACGTCCTGAGCCGTATCCTTCGCCTCGCCTTTGGTCCGGTCGGTCTTGCCTTCGGCCTCGGTCTCGCGATCGCCGGTCACCTTACCGGCCGCTTCTTCTATCGAACCCTTGGCCTTGTCTTTCTCGCCCGCCATGTCGTCTCTCCTCTTATGGTTCGTTCACATGATCCAACGCCCAAAGCGTGACAGCGTTCCCTCGCCGGACCGTCCGTTGCATGGGGCCCTTGTCCGAGACCACCCCTCGGCGTCGGGGCCAAGTTCAAAAACAGTTTGAAAAAAAGAAAAAAAAGACCGCGCGTCAGCGCACGCGCCAGCGTTCTACCGCCCCCGCCAGACCGGCGGCCGTTTGGCGAGGAACGCCTCCAGCCCCTCCTTGAAGTCTTCGCTGACGTAGCAGGCGGTGACGGGGTCGTCGTCGGGTTCGGTGCCGTCGCGCAGGTGGCGCAGGAGCGTCTTGGTGGTGCGCAGGGTCAAGGGCGCCATCGAGGCGACGCGGCGGGCGAGGTCGTCGGCGCCGGCGATGAGGGCGGCGTGGTCGGGCAGAACCCCGACGACGAAGCCGGCGTCCTCTGCCGCCTTCGCGTCGATCAAATCGGCGGTGAAGACCATCCGGGTGACGCGGGAAGCCCCCCACAAGGCGGCGAGGCGGCGCAGGTTTTCGGTCGAGAGCGCGTTGCCGAGCGTGCGCGCGATCGGAAAGCCGTAGCGCAGCTTGGCGTCGCACAAGCGCAGGTCGCAGCAAGCGGCGATCATCGCGGCACCGCCCGTGCAGGCCCCGGCGATCGCGGCGATCGTCGGCACGGGGCAGGTCTCGATCGCGCCCATTACCCGATCGGCCATGCGCTCGTAGGCCAGCGCGTCGTCGGGCCCCTTGAAGGCGCGAAAGGCGGCGATGTCGGTCCCGGCCCCGAACGCCCTGTCGCCGGCGCCGGTGAGGACGAGCACCCTTGCCCCGCCCGGATCGGCGCAGACCGCGGCCAAGCGGTCATACATGGCGAACGTGAAGGCGTTGCGCGCGGCCGGGCGGTTGAAGGTGATCCGGCCGATACCGTCACCGTCGATGCCGTAGAGGAGTTCGGCCTCCGCCTTGGCCTCAGACACCCTTGATGAGCCCGCCGTCGACCCGGATCTTGCCGCCGGTCATGTATGAGGCGGGGGCACCGCACAAGAAGGCGACGACGGCGGCGAACTCGGCCGGGTCGCCGTAGCGGCCGGTCGGGATTTGCGCCAGCGACGCGGTGCGGACGGCGCCCACGTCCTTGCCCTGGCGTTTCGCGTTGGCGGCGTCGAGCTCGTCGACCCGCTCGGTGTGGATGCGGCCGGGCATGACCATGTTGACCGTCACCCCGTCGGCGGCGACCTCGGAGGCCAGCGTCTTGGCGTAGCCCCAGATCGCGGCGCGCACCCCGTTGGAGAGGGCGAGGTTCGGGATCGGCTGCTCGACCCCCGACGAGCCGACCAGGACGACCCGGCCCCACTTCTTCGCCCGCATCGCCGGCACGAGCGCGCCCGTGAGATGGAAGAGGTTCGCCGCCATCGTCTCGAAGTTCCTCAGCCACGCCTCGCGCCCGGACTCGGCGGCGACGCCCGGCGGCGGTCCGCCGGTGTTGCCGACCAGGATGTCGACGTCCTCGGCTTCCTTCGCCAGCGCCTCGACCGAACTTATGTCCGACCAGTCGAGGGCGGCGGCGGTGATCTTGCCCGGCCCGGCCCCGTTCGCGTAAGCCTCGATCCGCTCGACGCCCCGCGCCGCGGCGACGACTTCGGCCCCCTCGGCGGCGAGCGCCTCGGCGATTGCCCGGCCCAAGCCCCGGCTGGCGCCGGTGACCAATGCCCGCTTGCCGCTCAAGCCCAGATCCATCGTCCCCTCCTCGTCGTTCGCGCGGCGTTGTTCTAACAGCCGGGCCGCGCGCGTCCAGCCTCAGTGGATCTCGGGCTCGGGCAGGAGGGCGTCGCCTTCGAGGTAGTCGAAGTCGCAGCCCTCGTTGGCTTGGCGGATGTGGGCGGCGAACATGCGCTCGTAGCCGCGCGCCGGGGCCTGCTTCGGCCGCCACGCGCCCCGGCGGCGTTCCAGTTCGGCCTCGTCGACGTGGAGGTGAATGCGCCGGGTCGGCACGTCGACCTCGATCGTGTCGCCGTCCCGCACCAGCGCCAAAGGCCCGCCGATCGCGGCCTCTGGCGCGATGTGCAGGACGCAGGCACCGTAGGCCGTGCCAGACATGCGCGCGTCGGAGAGGCGCAGCATGTCGCGCACGCCCTCTTTGAGCAGCTTCTTCGGGATCGGCAGCATCCCCCACTCCGGCATCCCCGGCGCGCCGACCGGCCCCGCGTTCTTGAGGACGAGAACGCTGTCCGCCGTCACGTCGAGGTCGCCGCCGTCGATGCGCGCCGCCATGTCGTCGTAGTTCTCGAAGACGACGGCGAGGCCTTTGTGACGATGCAGGTGGGCAGGGGCGGCGCTCGGCTTCATGACGCAGCCGTCGGGGGCGAGGTTGCCCCGCAGGATCGCGGTCGCCTCCTTGGCGACGGGCGCATTGAGGCCCTTGATGACGTCGGGCAGGTAGACGGCGGCACCCTCAATGTTCTCGCCCAAGGTGCGGCCGTTGACGGTAAGGCAGCCGCGCTCCAGCATGGCTGCAAGGTTGTTGAGCAGCGCCAGGATGCCGCCGGCGTAGAAGAAATCCTCCATCAGGTAGGCGCCCGACGGGCGGACGTTGGCCAAGACCGGCACCTCGCGGGCGAGTTCGTCGAAGCGCTCCAGGCCGAGCGGCACGCCGGCGCGCCTCGCCATCGCGATCACGTGGATCATGGCGTTGGTCGAGCCGCCCATCGCCAAGTGGCAGCGGATCGCGTTGTCGATCGAGGCGGCGGTAACGATCTCGCGCGGGCGCAAATCCTCCCAGACCATCTCGACGATCCGCCGGCCGGACGCGGCGCACATGCGCGGGTGCGACGAATCCGGTGCCGGGATCGAGGAGGCGCCCGGCAGGCACCAGCCCATCGTCTCGGCGATCGCCGTCATCGTCGACGCCGTGCCCATCGTCATGCAGTGGCCGAAGCTGCGGGCGATGCCGTTCTCCATCGCGTCCCAATCCTGGGGCGTGATGGTGCCGGCGCGGAGTTCGTCCCAGTACTTCCAGACGTCCGAGCCCGAGCCCAGCACCTTGCCGCCCCAGTGCCCGCGCAACATAGGCCCCGCCGGAACGAAGATCGCTGGCAGGTTCATCGACAGCGCCCCCATGATGAGGGCGGGCGTAGTCTTGTCGCAGCCGCCCATCAAGACCGCCCCGTCGATCGGGTGCGAGCGCAAGAGTTCCTCGGTCTCCATCGCGAGGAAGTTGCGATACAGCATGGTGGTCGGCTTGACCATCGGCTCGGCCAAGGACATCGCCGGCAGTTCGAGCGGAAAGCCGCCGGCTTGGTAGACGCCGCGCTTTACGTCCTCCACCCGTTCCTTGAAGTGCGCGTGGCAGTGCTGGATGTCGGACCACGTGTTGACGATCGCGATCACCGGCTTGTCGGCGTAGTCCTCCGGCCCATAGCCGATCTGCTTGATCCGCGAGCGATGGCCGAAGGCGCGCGTGCCCTCGACCCCGAACCAGCGCCGCGACCGCAGGTCCTGTGGTCCTAACTGCCGCTTTTCAACCATGATCCGCCTCCCTTGCTGCCGGTTCTGGAGCCTAGAGGAGGTTTTGTGTTGATGGAACGCTTCGCGTCCGCTGCGCGGGGCTTTCTTTTTTCTCTTTTTTATCGTTGTTCGGGGTTGGCCCTCGGCGTTGAGGCCGGTTCGGGTACAAAGTAAGAAAGAAGCGAGAAAAGCCCGCGCGGCGAGCGCAACGCGAAGCGTTCCAACCCCGGAAGAAGCAATGAAGCAGCCCGAGATCCTGTTCGACCCCCTCTACGAGACGTTCGAGCCCGCCTTCGCGCCGCTCGTCAACGGCAACATGCGCCTCGTGCGCCTGTGGGGCGAGGGGGCTTGGACGGAGGGGCCGGTCTGGTTCGAGGACCATTGCTGCCTCTACTTCAGCGACATCCCGAACGACCGGGTGATGCGCTTCACGCCGGCCTTGAGCGGCCTCTTGGGGCGGGTCGAGGCATTCAGGCAGCCCGCCGGCTTTGCTAACGGCCACACCCGCGACCGCGAGGGACGCCTCGTCGCCTGCGAGCACGGGCGGCGGCGGGTGGCGCGCACCGAGCCGGACGGGCGAGTGACGGTGATCGCGGACCGTTACGATGGCAAGCGGCTGAACTCGCCCAACGACGTCGCGGTCAAGTCGGACGGCACGGTCTGGTTCACCGACCCGCCCTACGGCATCCTCTCGGACCTTGAGGGCGAGCGGGCGCCGATGGAATACGGCGGCGCCCACGTCTTTCGCGCCGATCCCGCGAGCGGCCGGGTCGAGGCGGTCGCCATCGACTTCGACAAGCCCAACGGCATCGCCTTCTCGCCCGACGAGAAGCACCTCTACGTCGCCGACACCGGCATGAGCCACGACCCGAACGGCCCCCGCCACATCCGCCGCTTCGTCGTCGGCGGCGACGGGCACTTAAGCGGCGGGGAGGTCTTCGCCGTCTGCGACGTCGGCCTGTTCGACGGGTTTCGCCTCGACGATGAGGGCCGGATCTGGACCAGTGCCGGCGACGGGGTGCACTGCTACGCCCCGAACGGGACGCTTCTCGGCAAGATCAAGGTGCCCGAGACCGTCGCCAACGTCGCGTTCGCGGGCAAGCACCGCAACCGCCTGATGATCTGCGCCACGACCTCGCTCTACGCCGTCCGGCTGAACGTGCGGGGCGCGCTTCGGCCTTGAGCTTCGCGCTCTCGAAGATCGTCTGGGTGCTGGTGACGCCGAGCAACCTCGTCACGCTCGGCACGGCGGCGCTGACGCTCGCCGCCGTTTGGACCGATTTCGGGGTCTTGCGCAAGCTCGCCGCCCTCGCAGGGCTCATGACCCTCCTCATCGTCGTCCTGCCGGTCGGCGACTGGCTGGCGCGGCCCCTGGAGGACCGTTTCGCGCTCCCGACCCTGCCAGCCTGGATCGACGGGGTGATCGTGCTCGGCGGCGCGCAGGATTCGGCGATCGAGGCGGCGCGGGGCCGGCTCGCCGTCGACGAGCACGCCGAGCGGCTGATCGAGGGGTTGGGTTTGGCGCTGCGCCACCCCAAAGCACGGCTCGTCTTCAGCGGCGGCTCGGCGGCGATCAATCCAGGCGAGGCCAACGAGCGGCGGGTGAACGAGCGCTTTCTTCGCATCCTCAAGACCGATCAAGCCCGCGTCCTCTACGAGGATCACTCGCGCAACACCTGGGAGAACGCGCGCTACACGAAGGACCTCGTCGCGCCGCAACCGGGCGAGGTCTGGGTCCTCGTCACCTCCGCCGTCCACATGCCGCGCTCGGTCGGCATCTTTCGCCGCGTCGACTTTGAGGTCACCCCCTACCCCGTCGACTACCGCACGGGCGCCGGCACCGCCTGGGCGGTCTACTTCAACGCCGCCGGGCGCCTGACCCGGCTCGACGAGGCGGTGCGCGAGTATGTCGGGCTCGTGGCATACCGGCTGATGGGCCGGACCGACGCCCTGTTCCCCGAACCCGTGGCGCCGCGGGCACAAACATCGGCCAACGCGTCGGACAAGAATTGACCGCCCGCGTTCGACGCACAATCCTTGCTGCTCTCGTTGAGTGGCCATCGGCCCGCCCGCTACGAAGGATCGAACGAATTGTCGTTAGCGACACCGCTCGCCCGCGCGGCCGAGGCCTCGACGCGGGTGTGGCCGCGAACGCCCGCCGAGGCGCGGGCACTCCAGCACGAGCTTCGCCAGCGGGTCGACCTCGAAGACCGCGCGGCCGAAGTACGCTACGTCGCCGGCCTCGATGTCCACTTCAGCAAGGACGGCCGCACCTCGTTCGCCGCCGCCGTCCTCATACCGGCCGGCGGCGACGCGATCGAGGAGAGCGTGCTCGCGGCGGCACCGACCGGCTTTCCCTACGTTTCCGGCCTGCTCTCGTTCCGGGAAGCGCCCGTGGCGCTCAAAGCCCTCACGCTGCTGCGCCGCCGCCCCGACCTGATCTTCGTCGACGGCCAGGGCATCGCCCACCCGCGCCGCTTCGGGCTCGCCTGCCACATCGGCCTGCTCGCCGGCATCCCGACGATCGGTGTTGCCAAGTCGCGCCTGTGCGGCACCCACGCCGAGCCCGGCCTTGAGCGCGGCGCGTTCGCCCCCCTCACCGACAAGGGCGAGACGATCGGCGTCGTCCTGCGCTCGAAGCCGAACACCCGGCCCCTCTACGTCTCGCCCGGCCACGGCGTCAGCCTGCCGCGCGCGCTGAGCCTGACGCTCGACGCCGTCGGGCGCTACCGGCTGCCGGAGCCGACGCGGCTGGCGGATCGACTCTCCAGGTGTCATGGGTGAACGCTCCGCGTCCGCTGCGCCGGGCTTTTTTCTTTTTGTTTTTGCAACTTTGGCCGGGGCTAGCCTGAGCGTTGCGGCCAAGTCCGGGAACAAGTAGCAAAAACAAGAGAAAAAAGGCCGCGCGCCTAGCGCACGCGAAGCGTTCATTTCATCCCGAACACCGGCCGCAACCTTGTCCCAACGACGTTCCCCGCAAACCCCGTCACGAGCCAGAGCCAGCCGTGCAGGCTGCCGGAGGCGATGCCGGAGAAGTAGGCGCCGATGTTGCAGCCGAAGGCGAGGCGTGCGCCGTAGCCGAGGAGCAGGCCGCCGATGACGGCGCTGACGACCTCGCCGCGGGTCATGCGCAAGGTGGGCTTGAAGCGGTTGGCAAGGCCCGCCGCCAGCATGGCGCCCAAGATGATGGCGAAGTTCATCACCGAGGTGGTGTCGAGGAGGAGGCTGCCCCGGATCGCTGCGACTTGACCTTGCCAGTAGGGCCAGCCCGCGACGTCGACGCCGATCGCGTCGAACGCCTTGGCGCCCCAGAGGGCGAAGCCCGAGGTGATGCCCCAGGGGCGGCCGGCGAGTGCGAGCGTGGCGAAGTTGAGCAACGCCAGGGTGAGGGCACCGGCCAGGATCGGCCAGGGGCCGCGCAGCCAGTCGTGCGGTCGGGGTGCCGGGGCCGCGATGCCGCGCCTGCGCTCGACGGCGAGCGTGACCAGGACGACGGCGCCGAAGACGGCGAGGTTGAGGCCGAGTGCTTGCCACGCGCCCAAGCTTTGTACGAGCGAGACTGGGCCGATGTTGGGCAAGGCGAGCCAGAACGGCAGGTGGGCGGTGGCGATCACCGAGCCGAGCACGAAGAAGGCGAGCGTGACCAGCATCCGCGTCGAGCCGCCGCCGACGGTGAAGAGCGTGCCCGAGGCGCAGCCGCCGCCGAGTTGCATCCCAAGGCCGAAGAGAAAGGCGCCGAACGCCACGCTGACCCCGACCGGGGCGACGAAGCCGTAGACCGGCATCCCGAACAGGGAGCCGGCGGCGAGGACCGGGAAGAACAGGGCGCAGGCGAGTGCCAGCATCGCCATCTGCGCCCGCAGCCCCCTCCCCTCGCCGGTCTGGATGAAGCGGCGCCACGCGGCGGTGAAGCCGAACGAGGCGTGGTAGAGGCTGACGCCGAAGAGGAGGCCGACGAGCGCCAGCCAGCCCTGCCGCGCGCCGGCCGTCATCGCCGCCGCCGTGATCAACAGGGCGGCGAGGACGACGGCGGTACCGACAACGGGGTTGCGTGCGGGCGGCAAGGCTGTGCGGACGGACGAGGCGAGCATCGGCGTAACTCCCAAAGCGGCGGGCGCGTGCCGGCCGCCTTGCTCAGGTAGGCATATCCGGGCGCCGCGTGAAGGGTTGTACGAACCGTGATTGCACGAACGTAAAAACAACGTTTTCTTGCTGGTTTATCTGGCGGGGAAATTTCGCTGGAGGCCGGGCTGTATTTGCCTTAATCGCGTGCGCAAGCCGTTCAATTAGAGGAAAACGCATGGCCAAGCGCGTCGTCGTCATCAAGCTCCTGGAGCACCCGGCGACGGGCGGGGTCGTCCTGCTGCTCGCGGCCCTGCTGGCACTCGTCCTCGCCAACTCGCCACTGGCCGGCGCCTACGGCGGTCTGCTCGCGACGAAGGTCACGGCGGCGATCGGGGCGCTTGAGATCGACAAGCCGCTGCTCTTGTGGATCAACGACGGGCTGATGGCGGTGTTCTTCTTTCAGGTCGGGCTGGAGATCAAGCGCGAGCTGATGGAGGGCCACTTGGCCGACCGCGACCAGCTCATCCTGCCCGGCTTGGCCGCCGCCGGCGGCATGATCGTGCCGGCGCTGATCTATATCGCGGTGAACTTCAACGATCCGCTCGTCCTCCAGGGCTGGGCGATCCCGGCCGCGACCGACATCGCCTTCGCGCTCGGCATCCTGGCCTTGCTGGGGCCGCGCGTGCCGACCTCCTTGAAGGTATTCCTGCTCACAGTCGCCATCATCGACGACCTGGGCGCCATCATCATCATCGCCTTGTTCTATACCGCCAACCTCTCGATCAGCGCCCTGCTCCTGGGCGCGCTCGCGCTCGTCGTGCTGCTCGCGATGAATCGGCTCGGGGTCGGCCGGACGGCGCCCTACATCTTCGTCGGCGTCATCTTGTGGGTCTGCGTCCTGAAATCTGGCGTCCACGCCACGCTCGCCGGCGTCGCCACCGCCCTTCTCATCCCGATGCACGGCAAGGGCGGCAACCCGATGGTCGAGAAGATCGAGCACGACCTCGCCCCCTACGTCGGCTTCCTCGTCATGCCGCTGTTCGCGTTCGCCAACGCCGGCGTGTCGCTCGCCGGGCTCGGCTTCGACGCCTTTCTCGCGCCCCTGCCGCTCGGCATCATCCTCGGCCTCGTGGTCGGCAAGCAGATCGGCGTCGTCGGTGGGGCGATCATCGCCGTGCGTGCCTTGAAGGCGCGGCTGCCCGAGAACGTCAACTGGGCCCACATCTACGGCATCGCCTGCTTGGCCGGCATCGGCTTCACCATGAGCCTGTTCATCGGCACGCTCGCGTTCGACGACGAGGCGCACGCGGTGGGGGTTCGCTTGGGTGTGATCGGCGGCTCCTTGATCTCGGGGCTGCTGGGCTACTTCGTTCTCCTGCTCACCTTGCCGCGCCGGGCCGACCCGATCGACGCTTGAACGCTTCGCGTCGGCTGCGCCGGGCTTTCTCTTCTTTCTTTTTGCCAGTGTTAACGTAGGAGGCTGGCCACAACGCCGAGGACGGGCCTCGGACAAAGTTGCAAAAAAGAAAAAGCCCGCGCGGCGAGCGCACGCGCCAGCGTTCAATGCCCCCCGCCCACCTGCGCGCGCGGCGGGCGCAGCAGCGGCAGGAGAAGAAGCGCGAGGAAGAAGACCGACGCCATCAAGAGGAGGCAGTCGCTGTAGCTCAAGACCAGGACCTGCCGCTCGACGATGCCCGCGACGGCGCGAAGGGCGGCGGCGTCGGGATCGCCCAAGATGCGGCCCTCGAAGTGAGCGCTGAGCCCGTCCAAGATCGCGCCCACCTCCGGCCGGGCCGGGTTTAAGTTCTCGGCCAGCCGCGTGGCGTGGACCGCTTCGCGGTGAAGAAGGACGGTGTTGATGACGGCGAGCCCGATGGCGCCGCCTAAGTTGCGCATCAGGTTGTAAAGGCCCGACGCGTTCTTGAGCCGGTCGGGCGGCAGGGTGCCAAGGGCAATGCTGTTGATCGGCACGAAGAGGAACATGAGCGCCATGCCGCGCACCGCCTGCGGCACGAACAGATCCCAAAAAGCCGTCTGCGAGGTCAGGATCGAGTTCAAATAGACGCCGGTGCCGAACAAAACGAGGCCCATCGCCAGCATCACCCGCCCCGGCACGACGTTGGCGAGCCGCCCGGCGAGCGGGGCCGAGAGCATCTGAAAGATGCCGGTGACGAACATGATCTTGCCGATCTCAAGGGCGTCGTAGCCGCGCACCCGGCCCAAGAACAGCGGCATGACGTAGACCGACCCGTAGAGGCCGACGCCGATGATGAAGCTGTAGAGGCAGCCGACGGCGAAGTTGCGGTCCTTGAAGGCGGTGATGTCGACGATCGGCCGGTCGTAGGTGAGCATGCGCCAGAAGAAGCCGATCCCGCCGACGACGCAAACGACGCTGAGCCACATCACGGCGCGGTCGTCGAACCAGTCGTTGCGCGGCCCCTCGTCGAGAACGTATTCGAGCGAGCCCAAGAAGGCCGCCATCATGAGGAGGCCCGGCACGTCGAAGCCCTTGAGGACCGAGCGGTCGGGCTTGTCGATGTCGATCGTGCGCCAGACGGTGAGCGCCACGAGCACGCCGGGCACGATGTTGAGCAAGAAGAGCCAGTGCCAGGAGAGGGTCTGGGTGATCCAGCCGCCGAGCGTCGGCCCCAAGGTCGGCGCCATCGTCGCGACGAGGCCCATGACGACAGAGGCCTGCGCCCGGCGCGCGCCCGGAAAGAGCATGAAGCTGGCGGCGAAGACGGTCGGGATCATCGCGCCGCCCAGGAAGCCTTGCAGTGCCCGATAGAGCATCATCTGCTCCAGGCTCCCCCGCCGTCGCGCACAAGGCGCTCGCGGCTGTGAAGCTGGTGGCCGAGGCGACGAACAGGACGCGGGTCGAGAGCAGGCGCGAGAGAATCCCCGAGAGCGGGATCATCACGATCTCGGCGATGAGATAAGAGGTCTGCACCCAGCCGATCTCTTCGGGCGTGGCGCCCAGACCGGCTTGGATCTCGGAGAGCGACGAGGCGACGATCTGGATGTCGAGGATCGCCATGAACATGCCAAAGATCATCGCGAAGAAGCCGATGAACTGGCGGGGCGGCAGACCGAAGACGAGCCCCTCGGCCGTGGGGGCCGCAATGGTGGCCATCGCCCGCCCCCTATTCCGCCGCCATCGATTCGGCGGCGACAGCCCCGTCCTGCCCCCCCGTCGGGGCCGACGCCGGCGACGCCTTCGCGTCCGGCTCGAAGGCGCCGAAGACGCCGCCCGGCATCAGGCGGCCGTCGCCCCCCTCGCGGGTGTCGAGTTCGGCCACGATCGAGAGGCCGGGGCGGAGATAGCCCTTGAGCGGGTTGTCGGGGTCGAGGCGGATGCGCACCGGGAGGCGCTGCGTCACCTTGGTGAAGTTGCCGGTCGCGTTCTCGGGCGGCAAGAGGCTGAATTGGGCGCCGGACGCCGGGGCCAAGCTCTCGACCCAACCCTTGATCAAAGCGTCGGGCCACGCATCGACGCTGATCGTGACCGGCTGCCCCGGCCGGATGTCGCCGATCTCGGTCTCCTTGAAGTTGGCGACGACGTGGACCTGCGGCAGCGGCACCAGGGTGAGGAGCGGCGAGCCCGGACGGGCGTAGGCGCCGGGCCGTACGGAACGGTTACCGACGACGCCGTCGACCGGCGCCTCGATGACGGTGGCGTCGAGGTCGACCGCCGCGACGTTGCGCGCGGCCTTCGCCTCCCCGACGGCGGCCTGGGCTCGCAGCACGTCGAGCGCCGCCTTGGCGCCGGCGAGGTCGGCCTCGGCCATCGCCTTCGCGGCGAGCGTCCGGTCGCGCGCGGCGCGGGCGTCGTCGAGGTTCTGCCTCGACGCCCAACTGTCGCTCGCGAGCCGGGACGCGCGCTCGAACGTCGCCGCCGCCTGCGTCGCGTCCGCCTCGGCGGCGCGCAAACCCGCCTCGGCGCGGCGGATCTGCGGGTCTTGCGCCTTGATCTGACGGGCGATCGTCTCGGCCTGCGCCGCGGCACTCGCGACCTTGGCCTCGGCCTCGACGATCCGCGCTCGGTAGTCGGCGTCGTCGATGCGAACGAGGGCCTGCCCCGCCCTCACCGCCTCGTTGTCGTCGACGAGCACGTTCTTCACGTAACCCCTCACCTTGGCCGATATCGGCACGAGGTCGGCCTCGACGTAGGCGTCGTCGGTCGAGCGGACGTAGCGGCCCTCGCTGAACCACCACCAGCCGCCGACGCCGCCGCCGACCAGGAGAACGACGAGGATCAACCAGGGGACGACGCGCCGTCGCGGCCGTTTCCCTTTTGTCTCAGCGCCCATGCCAGCGACCCACCTAACATCTAAACTGAACCGTTCAGTTTAGTGCTTGCATCAGGTGAAGCGGCACCGCTAGTTTGTCAAGCTCCCTTCTCGAACGAGACGAACGGACATGACGACGGGCGAGGCCGTGGCCGACCTTCCGACACGGCCCAAGGCGCAGGCGGTGCTGCGGGCGGCGCACGACCTGTTCTTGGAGCGGGGTTACGCCGCGACCAGCGTCGACGCGATCGCGGCGCGGGCCAAGGTGTCGAAGGCGACGCTCTACAGCTACTTCGCCACCAAGGAGGCGCTGTTCACGGCGATGGTCGCCGCCAAGCGGGCCGAGCACGGTTTTTTGCTGCAGGGGCTGCTGGTGCCAAGCACCGACGCGCGGGCGACGCTCGAAGCGATCGCGACCGGTCTCCTGCGCCTGCTGCTCGCCCCGGACACGCTCAACATCTACCGCCTCGTCGTCCACGAGGCCGGCCGCACGCCCGAACTCGGGCGCCGCTTCGACGAGGCCGGCCCCGGCTACTTTCGCGCCCGGCTGCGGGCCTACATCGAGCGCCTCGCCGCATCGGGCCGGCTCAAGCTCGACGATCCGGACCTCGCGGTCGGACATTTCATCGGCCTCATCAGGGCCGACGTCCACCTCAAGGCCCTGCTCGGGGGGGGCAGTCCGTCGGCGGCGGAGATCGAGCGCCGGGCCAAGGCCGGGGTCGAGATTTTCCTGCGCGCCTATTCCGCTTGACGACGCGGCGCGGCGGCCGCTTCTTGCCGGGCCATTCGACCGACGGGGCACGCCCATGCAAACGATCGCCGACCTGCACGCCGGCTACCGCGTCTTTCGCGGCTCGACCTACCCCGAGCAGGCGGCACGCTTCCAGAGCCTCGCGGCAGGGCAGTCACCGAACATCATGATCATCGCCTGCGCCGACAGCCGCGCCGATCCGGCGACGATCTTCGCCTCGGCCCCGGGCGAACTGTTCGTCGTGCGCAACGTCGCCAACCTCGTCCCGCCGGCCGAGAACGGCGGCCGGTTCCACGGCACGTCGGCCGGGATCGAGTACGCCGTGGTCGACCTCGAAGTCGCGCACGTCGTCGTCATGGGCCACGCCGGCTGCGGCGGCATCGACGCCTGCCTGCGCGCGGGCAAGGGCCAGATCCCCGGCGCCTACATCCGCTCTTGGACCGAGATCGCCGCCCCGGCGCGCGAGCGGCTGCGCCGGGCGAGGCCCGACCTGAGTGGTCGGGCGCTGCAAACGGCGCTGGAGCACGAGGCGATCCTGCAGTCGCTCGACAACCTGACGAGCTTCGACTTCGTCGCCGCCCGGCTCGCCGCCGGCACGCTCGCCCTGCACGGGGCCTGGTTCTCGATCCAGAGCGGCGAACTGCTCTGGCTCGAAGACCGCGGGGCCGAGTTCGTGCCCGTGGCGGCGTGATCGGGTTCCGCCGCCCCCGCCCTCGACCGGTGCAACGATGTCACACTTGCCGATCCGCGCGCCCGCGCGGGCGCGCCGGCTTTGTCGGTCCAGGCGCACAACCGTAGAAGATAATCGGGAAATACTCTGTGTTGAGGACACGGTCTTAATGGTGCCGCTCTCGTTCGTCGTCTTGCCGCTGATCGTCGCCCTCGCCGGCTGCGGCGGGGTCGCGTCGTCCCCCGCCACGGCGTCCGGCCCCGTCGCGGCCGCGTGGGGGGCGTCGCGGGCCAAGGCGGCCGGGCCGGGACTCGACCGGGAGGCGCGGCGCGCCTGGGGCTACACCCGCATCGACGCGCCGGCGGCGCTGAACGCCGGGGCCGACGGGGCCGGGGTCAAGGTCGCCGTGATCGACGGCGCCATCGACCCCCGACTGCCCGACATCAAGGGCCGTGTGGCAAGAAGCATCGACGCGATCGACTGGCGTACCGGCCGAAGGCCCTTCGACCCGCACGCGAGCTTCATCGCCGGCATCATCGCCGCCAAGGACGACGGCCGGGGCATGGTCGGCGTGGCGCCGCGAGCAGAGCTGCTCTCGATCGACGCCGCCGCGCCCTGCTCCCCCGGCGACGCGGAAGTCTGCTTCGCGCCCGAGGACGTCGCGCGCGGGCTCGACGCCGCCGGCAAGGCCGGTGCCGACATCGTCAACCTCAGCCTCGGCGGCGGCGCCCGGGACGAGGGGGTACGGCAAGGCATGGTCAAGGCGGCGCGGGCCGGGGACATCCTCGTCGTCGCCGCCGGCAACGAGGGCGGGCGCCTCACCTACCCCGCGGCCTACACCCCGCGCGGGGCGATGAAGGGCCGGGCGATCGCCGTCGGCGCCATCGACAGGCACGGCCGGGTGGCCCCCTACAGCAATCGGCCGTCCTCGCTCTACCAAGCCCGCTCGTATCTCGTGGCGCCCGGCACCGGCGTGACCGGCCTCGACCTCGACGGCGGGCTCGGCAAGGGCAGCGGCACCTCGTTCGCCGCCCCCTTCGTCGCCGGCGCCGCGGCGGCCCTAAAGTCGGCCTTTCCCTACCTCAAGCCCGAGGAGGTCGTGCGCATCTTGATGGAGACGGCCGAGGACGCGGGGCCGAAGGGGATCGACCTCACCTACGGCCGCGGCATCCTCGACCTCGGCGCCGCCCTGGCGCCTGCGGGCGGTCTGCGCCTCGTCGACGCGGGCAAGGTATTCGGCGGCGCCGGCACGTCGCCCGACGACGCGAAGCTGCGGCTCGGCCGCCACCTGGACCTGCCCAAGGTCGAGGACGCCGTCGCCTTCGACGCCTACGGCCGCGCCTACCCCGCCGGGCTGGCGGGCCGGGTCGAGCGGCGGGAAAGCACCAGCCCGCTCTACCGCCTGGATTCAGGGCCGGCGCGGTGGAACGCCGGGGCCGGACCCTTCGCCGGCGGGCAACTGCGCCTCGCCACGCTCGACGCCGACCCCGCCGCCGATCGCTACGGCCAGGACGGCGCGGATCGGTCGGTCAGCCTCGGCTTTGCCTTCGAGGACGCGGGCGGCGGGGCGTGGCGGGCGGCGACGGGGCCCGGCGCCAACGCGCTGACGGCGGTGGACGGCGGGGGCGGCCTCGACCCGTTCCTGGCGCTCACCGAGGCGGGAACCGGGATCGCCGGCGAGCGGCCGCTCGGCCCCGCGACGTGGCAGACCGGCCTCTACCGCGACGACGGCGGTGCGCTTCTCGTCCGCAACGGCCTCAGGCTGAGCGCGGGTCCGGGCGAGGTCACGCTGGCGCACACGTGGCTGAGCGAGGACGGCGGCGCGCTGGCAAGCGAGGGCGACGGCGCCCTCGACCTCGCGGGCGGCGCGTCGAGCCAGTTCGCCAGCGCCGGGGTCGCGCTGCCGCTCGGTGCCTGGACCCTGCGCGGCGGCGGCACGCTCGGCCACAGCGCCGTCACGCCGGGCGACGGCCTGGTGCGCGGGCTGGAGAGCATCGTCAGCACCGCCTGGAGCCTCGGCGCCGAGCGGGCCGGCGAGAACGGCCGGCTGCACCTGAGCCTCGGCCAGCCGCTGCGGGCCGAGAGCGCTACGGCGTCGCTGACGCTCCCGGTCGGCCGCGACGGCGCCGGCAACGTCCAGAGCCGGCAAGAGCGGGTCAGCCTGACCCCGAGCGGCCGCGAACTGCGCCTTGAGGCCGGCTACGACCTCGACCTGGGCGGGGCCGCGACGCTCGGCGCCTGGACGTGGCTCCGGCGCGACCCCGACAACGTGGGCGGCGCCGACGAGGACCTCGGCTTGGCGCTGGCCTACAAGCGGCGGTTCTAGGGCTCGGGTTCGTTCGTGTCGGTTTTGCCTTCCTTGAATTCGTTCTCGGGCTCCGGTGGGTTCGCTTTGGCTTCTACCCTCGGGTTCGTTCGTGCAAATTTTCTGTTCGCCACCCGAACCCGTCCGCGTGGAACAGTGGCGACCGTGCAGTATAGCATGGAAAGCACGCTCCGCGTCCGCTGCGCGGGGCTTTCTTCTCTTCTTTTTTATAAGTTTTGTTGGCGGGGATTGGCCTCAACGCTGAGGGCTAATCTCGATCAGAGATGGATTAACGCATTGACATTGTGAATAAGCTTGCTCTACCTCCTGCCAATGAGACTGCAAGGAGAGTACGACCAGCCGGAACATGAACCAACAGGCATAGATCACGTCTGCACTCCAAAATGCGCCGTCGCTCATGAGGCCGTGGGCAAGATCATGTCGTAGGGCCGGCCCACCATGAAAGTTGAACAGATCGTCAATTTCGCGGACGATAGCGGGTCCAAACACCGTTTCCAATTCGCGCCGTAGTCTCTTACTCGGATCAAGCAGGACCGATAGCGTCAGGTTTTCCTGTGTCCCGTCCGTCCGCATATTCGTTACGTCGTGTCCAACCTGCCTCAGCACGTGGCGCAATGCGTTCTCGACCTGCGGTATGAGCAAGTGTGCGGCCGTGAGGAAATCCCCTGCGAAGAAACGGGCAAAGCCTGTTGCGAAGATCGTCCCATGGCCATGCGGCACGAAAGGGCTAAGCATTACGAGCGGCAGAAAGTCATGTGTATCTAGCCGGTGCTCTGTGTGGAACACTTGACGAGCAGGTTCAATAAGGCCAAAAGCCACCGTTAGTCGGCGTAGCTCCTCATGTTTTGCGATCTGATGGCGTAATTTATTTGGATCAGAGCCAGTGTAGAAATCTGTTGCTTCAGTTTTGCTGCGCACTTTGCCCTCGTGATCGAGCACCCGCGTTGCAAACACACTCTGCAACGGATGTTTTATTGCCAGATCAAGGGCATTCCGTTCAAGTTCTTGCGGTTCGGGCGACTTAGCCAACAAGGCAAATCGTTTGAGTGCTTCTGAAAGCTGAAAGCCGGTCAGTTTCTTATGCGCGCTTATTGCAAAATCAGTAAGATCGACTGAATGGGTTACTGTGCCCATCTCTTCGTGGATGTCACGCTGCCGCTCCACCATGCGTTGTTGCAAGGCTTGACGACGATCTTTGACGTTCGACAGCCCATGAAGCGCCTCGATCGCTTCCTCATACCATCCTACCGCCAACATGGCGGCCAAGCCCGGACGTTCCGCCGCGCGCACGAAGCCGTCGGCCACTTCCCTGCGGCAGCGGGATCGGCCTTCTTCATCGTGGGCTTCATGAAAAGCTTCCGCCGCGAGTCCCCAAAGCTCTTTTCCTGCATAGGGATCACCGTCAGGCGGTAGACAGGCAGCAATTTGCTCAATCTGCCGGGCAAGCTCAGCAGCCGGGGTAATGCCCTGCTCCAGGTCGAGACGAGCAATCTCGCAAAGTCGGAAAGACCGACCTCCTGCAGCCCATTCGCGTACATCCCGCACTGTCGTTTTGAGTGCTTCGTTCTCTGTTTTGTTCCAGCCTGTCCTCCGAGCGATGGCGCAGGCTCGGTACAGCATGTCCGTTAGCCGAGGATCGCGCAGGCCGTCGTCTTTGTCCTCATCCGGAATAGCAGATCGGTTCAGCACCCGTCGGACACACTCAACATAAGCGTCAATGGCAATCCGAGCACAGCCAGCGAGCTTACGATCGTTGTGCCAAGCAATGTCGGCGAGGCGCGCGCGCAGCCCAGGATTGTCGATATTAGGCGCCAACTCCGCCAGTACCATATTCTGCTCAGGTGGCAGGTCACTAGGAATCAGAGTTCTGCCGCCAGACCAGTTCATTATAGGACCATACGGTTCCGCACGATCCTGAGGCTTGAAATGTAAGTCGCACAACGCCGTCAAAAGCTTATAAACACGAACAGCTTGCTCGTCGTCCACGCTTTTTGTGTTCGCCACCGCGTCACTGTATGCTTTTGATAGCACCCGACAATTTATAATATGACTATTAGCTATCGGCGTCTCCGGCTCTATGGCCGAAAAGTCTGCTAGGCTGACAAAAATCCAGCTATTTGAGCTTTGAGAGTCTTTATCATTGTCAGGAGAAGATCCAACACGCTCGTTCATTATCTACTCTTACCTCGAAACAACGGTAGGGATTAGCCTCTACATCAAGGCCAATCCCGAACAAAAGACAAAAAAGAAAGAAAAAGGCCCCGCGCCAGCGGACGCGGAGCGTTCTCACCCCCGCCCGACGAACGGCATCTTGGTCGCCATCACGGTCAGGAACAGGACGTTCGCGTCCAAGGGCAGGCTCGCCATGTAGAGGACGGCGTCGGCGACGTGGGCGACGTCCATCACGGGCTCGGGCGCCTTCTCGCCGCTGGGCTGGAGGACGCCGTCCTTCATCCGCGCGGTCATCTCGGAGGCGGCGTTGCCGATGTCGATCTGGCCGCAGGCGATGTCGTGCGCCCTGCCGTCGAGCGCGGTCGCACGGGTGAGGCCGGTGATCGCGTGCTTGGTCGCCGTGTAGGGGGCCGAGTGCGGCCGCGGCGCGTGCGCCGAGATCGAGCCGTTGTTGATGATCCGCCCGCCCTTGGGCTCCTGCGCCTTCATCAGGCGAAACGCCCTCTGCGTGCAATAAAAGGCGGCGCTCAGGTTGACGTCGACCACCTGTCGCCACGCCGCCGGGTCGATCTCTTCGAGCGGCACCGCCGGCGCGTTGGTGCCGGCGTTGTTGACCAGGAGGTCGAGGCGCCCGAACGTCTTCTCCACCTCGTCGAACAGGCGCTTGACGGATTCCGGGTCGCCGGCGTCGGTCGGCACGACGAGGCTGCGCCCCTCCCCCCCCTCGGCCGCGGTCGCTTCGAGCGGGTCGCGGCGGCGCCCGGCGAGGACGACGCTGTGGCCGGCGCCCATGAGCGCCAAGCTGATCGCGCGGCCGACGCCGCTGCCGGCGCCGGTGACGAGGGCGATCTTGTCGGACATTGTGGCTGCCTCCCTGGTTTGAACGCTTCGCGTGCGCTGCCGCGCGGGCTTCTTTTTTCTCTTTTTTGCTCTTGTCCGGGGCTGGCCCTCGGCGTCGCGGCCAACCCCCTGCGTTAACACTAGTAAAAAAGAAGAGAAAAAGCCCGCGCGGCGAGCGCACACGAAGCGTATTAAAACCGCAGTCGATGCACCTGCAAGACGTTCGGTAGCGCCCCGACCTTTCGCAGCACCTCGTTCGGCACCTCGGCGTCGATCGCGATCAGCGCGACCGCGTCGCCGCCGGCGCGCTCGCGGCCGAGGTGGAAGGTGGCGATGTTGATCCCGGCGTCGCCGAGCGTGGCGCCCAAGTGGCCGACGAAGCCGGGCTTGTCGGCGTTGCGGACGTAGAGCATGTGCGGCACGAGCTTGGCCTCGACGTCGATGCCGCGCACGCGCACGAGGCGCGGCTCGGCGTCCTGGAATAGGGTGCCGCAGACCTCGCGCTTGCCGCGCTCGGTCAGGACCTCGACCGAGATCATGGTCTGGTAGCCTTTGAGATCCTCGCGCTCGACGGTGGTGACACCGATCCCGCGCGAGCGGGCGATAGTCGTGGCGTTCACCGTGTTGACCGAGGCGAGGAGCGGCGCGAGCAGGCCCTTCAAGACGATCTGCGTCAGGGGCCGCGCGTTGAGCTTGGCGGCGTCGCCGGCGTAGGTGATCGTGACGCCGCGCAGGCCGGTCTCGGTCAGTTGCCCGGCGAACGAGCCCAACTGCTCGGCCAGCCTCATGTAGGGCCTCAAGCGCGGCGCCTCCTCGGCCGTGACCGAGGCCATGTTGAGCGCGTTTACGACGGCGCCCTTGGTAAGGTAGTCGCTCATCTGTTCGGCCACCTGGAGCGCCACCTTCTCCTGCGCCTCGGCCGTGGCAGCACCCAGGTGCGGCGTGACGATCACCTCGTCGAGGTCGAAGAGGGGGCTCGCGCGCGCCGGCTCGTGCGCGAACACGTCGAGTGCCGCCCCCTTGACGTGGCCTTCTTTGATGAGATCGACCAGGGCGTCCTCGTCGAGCAGCCCGCCGCGGGCGCAGTTGACGATCCTGACGCCGCGCTTGGTGCGCTTGAGGCGCTCGCGCGAGAGGATGTTTCTGGTCTGCTCGGTCAAGGGCGTGTGCAGCGAGACGACGTCGGCGCGCGCCAGCACCCCGTCGAGGTCGACCGCCTCGACGCCGATCGCCGCGGCGCGCTCCTGCGACAGGAACGGGTCGTAGGCGATGACACGCATCTTCAGGCCCTGCGCCCGATCGGCGACGATCGAGCCGATGTTGCCGCAACCGACGAGGCCGAGCGTCTTGCCGGTGAGTTCGACGCCGACGAAGCGCGACTTCTCCCACTTGCCGGCCCGCGTCGAGCGGTCGGCGGCGGGCAGGTCGCGGGCGAGTGCCAGCATCATCGCGATCGCGTGCTCGGCCGTGGTGATCGAGTTGCCAAAGGGCGTGTTCATCACGACGACGCCGGCTTCGGTCGCGGCCTCGACGTCGACGTTGTCGACGCCGATCCCGGCCCGGCCGACGACCTTGAGGCGCGGCGCCGCCCGCTCCAGCACCTCGCGCGTCACCTTGGTCGCCGAGCGGATGGCGAGCCCGTCGTAGCCGCCGACGACGGCGAGCAGCTCGTCGGGTGCGAGGCCGACCCGGACGTCGGCCTCGACGCCGCGCTCGGCGAAGATCGCCCGCGCCGCGTCGGAGAGCTTGTCGGCGATCAGGACTCTGGGCTGGGACATGGAATGACATCCGTTCTCGAATGGGCACGGCGTTGTGCGGGGGGTTTAGGCGGCGGCCTTGGTCTGGAAGTAGGCCCAGTCGAGCCAGGGCAGGAGCGCTCGCGTGTCGTCCGCCTCGACCGTGGCGCCGCCCCAAAGGCGCAGGCCCGGCGGCGCGTCGCGGTAGCCGGCGACGTCGAAGGCGACCCCCTCGCCTTCCAGCCGCTTGGTCATCGACTTGACGAAGCCCCTCTGCGCCGCCGCGTCGAGGCCGGCGATGTCGAGATCGGTGAACGTCAAGCAGATCGAGGTCGAGGAGCGCGTCGCCGCGTCCTCGGCCAGGAAGCCGGCCCAGGCGCTACTCTCGACCCATTCGGCGACCACTTTCAGGTTGGCCTGCGAGCGCCCGATCAGCGCCGGCAGCCCGCCGACGTCTTCGGCCCACTTGAGCGCGTCGATCTGGTCCTCGACAGCGAGCATCGAGGGGGTGTTGATCGTCTCGCCCTTGAAGATGCCCTCGATCAGCCGGCCGCCCTTGGCAAGGCGGAAGACCTTCGGCAGCGGCCAGGGGGGGGTGTAGGTCTCCAGCCGCTCGACCGCGCGCGGGCCGAGCGCCAGCATCCCGTGCCCGGCCTCGCCGCCCAAGACCTTCTGCCAAGACCACGTCACGACGTCGAGCTTGGGGTAGGGAAGCTCCATCGCGAACGCGGCCGAGGTGGCGTCGACGACGACGAGCCCTTCGCGATCGTTCGCGATCCAATCCCCGTTCGGCACGCGCACGCCCGAGGTGGTGCCGTTCCAGGTGAGACAGACGTCGCGTGCCGGATCGACGGCGCCCAAGTCGGGCAGCCGGCCGTAGGGTGCCGTGAGGGCGCGCAAATCGTCGAGCCGCAACTGCTTCTTCGCGTCGGTCAGCCAGCCCTCGCCGAAGCTCTCGAAGGCGACGACGTCGACGCCGCGGGCACTCAAGAGCGCCCACATCGCGGCCTCATAGGCGCCGGTGTCGGAGCCGGGCATGATGCCCAGGCGCCAGTCGTCGGGGAGGTTCAAGACCGCCTTCGAGCGCTCGATCACCTCGACGAGCCGGGCCTTGGGCGCCGCCGCCCGGTGCGAGCGGCCGAGCAGCGCCCCTTCGAGCGCGGCAAGCGACCAGCCCGGACGTTTCGCGGTCGGGCCGGAACCGAAGCGGGGGTTGGCGGGACGCGCGGTCGGTCGGGTCATGCCTTGTGCCTTGAAAACGCAGGTTGCCGGGCGGGCGGCTTCATTAGACCATAAAGCTTCCGCGCCGCAACGTGGGCCCTCAAGCCGCCGCACCGCCGCGCGTCAGCCGGAGTGCGACGAGCGAGCCCAGCGCGAACAGCGTCATGCCGAGCGCCATCGGCAGCGCCGAGCCGATCTGGATCGAGCCGATCACCTGCACGGCGAGCGAGGCCATGCCCATTTGTAGGCACATGCCGAGCCCCGAGGCGGAGCCCGCCATGTTGGGAAAGCAGCCGACCAAGCCCGCCTGGGCGTTGGGCATGACGAGCCCCTGGCAAAAGGCGCTGAAGCCCATCGGCACGAAGATGCCGGCGAGGGTGGCGCCCAGGAGGAGCGTGTCGGCGAGGAGGACGAGGCAGCCGAGCAGGACGCCGATCACGCCGAGCTTGATGACCCGATCGAGGCCGAACCTCGCCGTGATCCGCGTCGAGGCGAAGTTGCCCAGCACGTAGCCGCCGGAGACAGCGATGAACAGGACGCCGTAGGTCGAGGTCTCCTGCCCCATCATCTCGATGACGATGTAGGGCGCGCTGGCGAGGAAGGCGAAGTAGGTCGAGAACGAGCAGGCGACGACGAGGGCGTAGCCCAAGAACCGCTTCGAGCGGGCGATGGTCTTGAAGTCGTTCAGCATCGCGAGCGGACCGGCCGCCCGGTGCGCCGCGACGTGCGCCGTCTCGCGCAGCGCCAGCGCGGCGGCGACGAGGACGGCGCCGCCGATCGCGGCGCTCAGCCAGAAGACGACGTGCCACTCGAAGGCGTCGACGAGGAAGCCGCCGATCGTCGGCGCCACGGTCGGGGCCAAGACCATCGCCATCGTCACGTAGGCGATCATCGCGGCGGCGCGCTCGGGGGGATAGAGGTCGCGCAAGATCGTGCGCGAGAGGACGAGCCCGACCCCGCCGCCGGTCGCCTGGACGACGCGGGCGAGGATCAGGACCTCGATCGAGGGCGCGACGGCGCACAAGACGCTCCCGACGACGAAGAGGGCGACGCCGAACAGCACCGTCGGCCGCCGCCCGACCCGGTCCGAGACGGGGCCGTAGATCAGCGAGGTGAACGCCACCGTCAGGGTCGAGAGGCTGAAGGTCAACTGCGCCTCAGAGGCACTCGCCTGATAGGCCGCTTGGATCATCGGCAGGGCCGGCAGGAAGATCTGTAAGGCGAAGGGGGCCAGCGCCGTCGCGGCGATCAGCGTGGCGAGCAGGGCGCCGCTGCCGCTCGACTTGGTTACACCCCCGACCTCGATTGCCATGAATAGTCCTTACATCAAATCGTAGCGCACCGGTATCAGCTAGGTTGGGCGACGGCGAACACCAAGGCTCGGGCGCACAACCCTAACCCGCGTTCGACGCACGGCCGGCCTCGTCATCGAGCGATGCCCGTGCTATCTGAAAGCCCTCGCGCCCGATCCTGTCCGGAGCCCCGTCTTGCCGACCCAGCCCCCCGTCCGCCACCCGCTCCAGGTCATGCTGGCCAACCCGCGCGGCTTTTGCGCCGGCGTCGATCGGGCGATCGAGATCGTGAAGGAGGCCCTGCACAAGAACGGCCCTCCCGTCTACGTCCGCCACGAGATCGTCCACAACAAGCACGTCGTCGAGGATCTGAGGCGCCAGGGCGCCGTCTTCGTCGAGGAGCTTGACGAGTGCCCCGACGACGCGGTCGTCGTCTTCTCGGCGCACGGCGTGCCCAAGTCGGTCCCGGCCGAGGCGAAGCGGCGCAAGCTCCTGTTCGCCGACGCCACCTGCCCGCTCGTCTCCAAGGTCCACCGCGAGGTCGAGCGCCACGTCAGGGGGGACCGCACCGTCCTGCTGATCGGCCACGCCGGCCACCCCGAGGTCGAGGGCACGATGGGCCAAGTGCCCAGCGGCGCCGTCCTCCTGGTCGAGACCGTCGAGGACGCGCGCAACGTCGAGGTGTCCGATCCCGTCCGGCTCGCGTTCGCCACCCAGACCACGCTCTCGGTCAACGACACCGCCAGCATCGTCGCGGCGCTGCGCGAGCGCTTCCCCGCCATCGAGGGGCCGCGCAACGAGGACATCTGCTACGCCACCTCGAACCGTCAGCAGGCGGTCGCCGGCATGGCGGCGGGCGTCGACCTCGTCCTCGTCGTCGGCGCGCCAAACTCGTCCAACTCGCGCCGCCTCGTCGAGGTGGCGCTGCAAAACGGCTGCGCCGCGGCGAAGCTGATCCAGCACGCCGGCGAGATCGACTGGAGCGACCTGGAGGGCTGCGGCACGATCGGCCTCACCGCCGGCGCCTCGGCGCCCGAGCTCCTGGTCCAGGACGTGATCTGGGCGTTGCGCGAGCGCTACGAGGTCCGCGTCACCGACGTGACCACGGCCGAGGAGAACGTCACCTTCCGTGTGCCGCCGGTTCCCGTGCGGGAGCGCGAAGCCGTCGGCTGACGCCGCGATGGCGGTTTACACCCTACTCGAACGGGGCGAGGTCGAGGCCCTGCTCGAAGGCTACGACCTTGGCGCCTACGTCGCGCACGAGGGCATCACCGAGGGCGTCGAGAACTCGAACTTCCTCCTGCTCACCGAGCACGGCCGCCACATCCTCACCGTCTACGAGCGCCGGGTCGATCCGGCCGACCTGCCGTTCTTCTTGGGCCTCATGCACCATCTAACCGACCGGGGCATCCCCTGTCCGCTGCCGATCGCGAACCGGGCCGGATCGGCGCTCGCGGCCGTGCGCGGCAAGCCGGCCGCGATCTTCGGCTTTCTCGAAGGGCGTTGGCCGCGACGGATCACGCCGGAGCGCTGCAGGGCGCTGGGTCGAACGCTCGCCGACCTGCACGCCGCAGGCAGGGGGTTCGATCGCGCCCGCGCCAACGCGCTCGCGATCGACGCCTGGGCGCCTTTGTTCGCCCAATGCCTGCAGAGCGCCAGACCCGTCCCGGACGGCCTGCGGCAGGAGGTCGAGGCCGCCTTGGGCCACCTGAGGGCGTCCTGGCCGCGCGGGCTGCAAGCCGGGGTGATCCACGCCGACTTGTTCCCCGACAACGTCTTCTTCGAGCGCGACGCCGTCACCGGCGTGATCGACTTCTACTTCGCCTGCAACGACCTCCTCGCCTACGACCTCGCGATCTGCCTCAACGCCTGGGTCTTCGAGCCGAACGGCGAGTTCAACCTGACCAAGGCCCGCGCCCTCGTCGAGGGCTACGCCGGCCGCCGCGCCTTGCCGCGGGCCGAGCGCGACGCCCTGCCGATCCTGTGCCAGGGTGCCGCGCTGCGCTTTCTCCTCACCCGCCTCTACGACGAACTGAACCAAGTCGAGGGCGCCAACGTGAAGGTCAAGGATCCGACAGAATACCTGCGCAAGCTGCGCTTCTTCGCCACCAACGCGGCACCGGGCCTGCTCGGCCTTGAGTGAGGCGGACGCGGTCGTCGAGGTCTTCACCGACGGGGCCTGCAGCGGCAACCCCGGCCCCGGCGGCTGGGGCGTCGTCCTGCGCTACAAGGGCGTCGAGCGCGAACTGTCCGGCTTCGAGCCGCTGACGACCAACAACCGCATGGAACTCATGGCCGCCATCGCCGCGCTCGCAACCCTGAAGCGGCCGATGCGGGTCCGGCTCACGACCGACAGCGCCTACGTCCGCTCAGGCATCAGCACGTGGCTGCCGAACTGGCGCCGGCGCGGCTGGAAGACGGCCGACAAGAAGCCGGTCAAGAACCAGGATCTGTGGCAGGCGCTCGACGCCGCCGCATCGACGCACACCGTCGAGTGGCTCTGGGTCAAGGGCCACGCCGGCCACGCCGAGAACGAGCGCTGCGACGCGCTGGCGAGGGCGGCGATCCGGGCGGGACGGTGAACGCTTCGCGTGCGCTCGCCGCGGGGGCTTTTTTCTCTTCTTTTTGCAAGTGTTAACCTAAAAAATTGGCCTCAATGCCGAGGGCCAGTCTCGGACAAAAGCAAAAAAGAGAAAAAAGAAGGCCGCGCGGCAGCGCACGCGAAGCGTTCTCTCACAGCAGTTCGAGCAGCCGATCCGCTCGGCTCACGTCCACCTTAGGCGGTGCCTCCTCGACGGCGAGGTGCTTGACGACGCCGTCCTCGACGATCATGGCGTAGCGCCTGGAGCGGGTGCCGAGGCCGAAGCCGGAGCCGTCGAAGTCGAGCCCGATCGCGCGGGTGAAGGTGGCGTTGCCGTCGGACAGGACGAGGATCTCGTCGTTGATCCCGCTCGCCTTCTTCCAGTGGTCGAGGACGAAGGCGTCGTTGACCGCGACGCAGGCGATCGTGTCGACGCCCTTCGCCTTCAAGGCGTCGTGGTTCTCGATGTAGCTCGGCATGTGCTGGTTGTGGCAGCTCGGCGTGAAAGCGCCCGGCACGGCGAACAGCACGACCTTCTTACCGGCGGTCAAATCGCCGACCGTGACGTCGTCGATCCCTTCCTCGCCCGCGACCTTGAAGGTCGCGTCCGGCAGCCTGTCACCCACCTTGATCGTCATCGCGGCATTTCCTCGTTCGTCGTTGGTTCGACCAAGATCGTCCGCCCGCGTCCGGTCGGCAAGCCTTGTCGGCAAAGTTCGCCTGCGCGCGCTTCGGGGTTGTGACGGTGCGGCCGGACTCCTATCTCTGGACCCATGCGCACGATCGAGGCCCAAGACAACCACCTCACCGGCACGCTCTTGGTCGCGATGCCGACCATGTCCGACGAGCGTTTCGCGCGCTCGGTGATCTACGTCTGCGCCCACTCGGACGACGGGGCGATGGGCCTCGTCGTCAACAACGTCTCGCCCGAACTCGATTTTGGCCACATCGTCGACCAGCTCGGCATCGAGGCCAAGGGCGACGCGGGGCGCATCCCGGTCCACCTCGGCGGTCCGGTCGAGAGCGGCCGGGGCTTCGTCCTCCACACGCCCGACTACGTCCACGACAGCACGCTCGTCATCGACGAGGGCTTCGCGCTCACCGCGACCGTCGACGTCTTGCAGGCGATCGCTGGCGGCGAAGGACCAAACCGGCTCCTCTTCGCGCTCGGCTACGCCAGCTGGGCACCGGGCCAGCTCGACGGCGAGATCCAGCAAAACGGCTGGCTCGTCGTTCCGGCCGATCAGGAGATCGTTTTCGCGGGCGAGCCCAACTTAAAGTGGCAGCGCGCCTTCGCCAGCCTCGGCGTCGATCCGTCCCTGCTCTCAACAAGCGCCGGCCACGCCTGATTTTAACGCTTGCGCGTGCGCTGCCGCGCGGGCTTTTTCCTCCTTTTTTTCAGTGTTAACAAAGATGGCTAGCCGCAACGCCGAGGGCCAGCCTCGGACAAAGACAAAAAAGAGAAGGAAGAGCCCGCGCGGCAGCGCACGCGCAAGCGTTCATCTTCCTCAGCCCCAAGATAGCAAACGCCGCGTTAACCTTGGTTTCATCAATTAAGCCTAGAAAGTCTCTTGCAAGAGATATCCACATGGAGTTGAGGATGCGTGTTGAGACTCTCGATGGCGGTGTGCCGGAGACGTTGACGATGAACGAAGACAAGGGCGCGCTGCCGACGCGCTACGGCCCGATGCCGATCGTGCCCGAGCGGCAGGTCGAATTCCACGGCGGGCTGCCGGGCTTTCCCGGCCTTGAGTGGTTCCAGGTCGGGCCGCTGCCGCGCGGCGACACCGGCATGATGCTGCTGCAGTCGATCGACGACCCCGACGTCGGCTTCCTGCTCAGCCCGATGGACCTGACGACGTCGTTCATCGCGCGCGAGGATTCGGACGCGGTCTGCCGCGACTTGGGCATCGCGCCGGGCGATTTGTCGCTGATGGTGATCGTCAGCGTCCGCCGCGCGGACGCGGGCATCGAGACCTTCGTCAACCTGCGGGCACCCTTGTTCATCGACACCCGCCGCCGCGTCGGCGCGCAGGTCGTCATGCAAAACGACCGCTACCCCTTGCGCCTGAAGATCGACGGGCGCGCGCCCGGCGCCGCCGCTTGAGTCGCTGAATCCGGCCTCGGCAGGTCGTCCCTCTTGTACGTAGGACCTGCCGCGGCCGCTTCATCGTCGTGAAAACCCCGTTGTTCACCCCGCGATCCGCCTGCTAAGCCTGTCGTCAACACCGCCCGCCGCGGCGGTGACGAGAAGGCAGATTGGCAGGGAGACGAACGCATGGCGATTCGAGGCGGGATTTTTCTGGCGCTCGCGGGCGGGCTCCTGGCGCCGCTCGCGGCCGAGGCCGGGCCGATCGAGACGGGCTCCGTCGCCTGCACCCGCTACGACGGGGCCGAGGACGACCTGCTGACCGCGGGCCTGGGCGCCACCGGCCTCGCCGGCCCCGCCCCCGTCTTCGCCGATCCGGCGCGACCGACGGCGGACGAGTTGCGGCGGCTCGCGATCTACAGCAACTATCGGGCATTGGTCGACATCAGCCCGGGCGGCGGCTACGGCCGGCTCTACGGGCCGACGCTCACCAACGGCGGCGGCGCGGGCGAGGACGGCAAGGTCGCTGGGCTGGAATGCCTCGCCTACACAGATGCGCCGCAGAACGTCACGCTGATGGTGCAGGTGCCCGACACGTTCGACGCGCAGGCACCTTGCATCGTCGCCGCGCCGTCCTCGGGCTCGCGCGGCGTCTACGGCGCCATCGGAACGGCGGGCGAGTGGGGCCTGACCAAGGGCTGCGCCGTCGCCTACACCGACAAGGGTACGGGCATCGGCGCGCACGACCTGAGCGACGACACGGTGAACCTGATCGACGGCGAGCGCGCCGACGCCGACACCGCCGGCGATGGCTCGAACTTCACCGCCGGCTTTGCGTTTGGCGATCAAGCGACGTTCGCGCGCAACACGCCGCACCGCTTCGCCTTCAAGCACGCCCACAGCCAGACCAACCCGGAAAAGGACTGGGGCCTGTTCGTCCTCGATTCGATCGAGTTCGCTTTACAGATCCTGAACGAGGAGGTCGGCGGGCGGACGTTCGACGCCGACAACACCCTCGTTATCGGCTCTTCAGTCTCGAACGGCGGCGGCGCCTCAGTCAGGGCGGCCGAGGCGGACGACGCCGGCCTGATCGACGGCGTCGCCGTCTCGGAGCCGAACGTCAACCCGCGCTACGCCGACTTCGCCATCCGTCAGGGCGACGGGCCGGCGCTCAAGGACCACAGCCGCCCGCTCTACGACTACACGACGCTGCTCAACCTCTACCAGGGCTGCGCCAATCTGGCGCCCGAGAACCGGGCGGCACCCTTGAACCTCGTGCCGGCCGAACTCGGAGAGAACCGCTGCCGGGCGCTCGCCGCCGTCGGCCTGATCCGCAAGGGGACGATCGCAGAGCAGGCGACGCACGCGCAGGCGATCATCAACGACTACGGCATCTTGGAAGAGCAGAACTTTCTGCAGCCCTCGCACTGGTTCCTCTACGTGCCGCAGGGCATCGCCGTCACCTACGCCAACGCCTACGCCCGCTATTCCGTGCGCGGTAACTTATGCGGCTACAGCTTCGCCCCGACCGGGCCGGACGGGCGGCCGACGGCGCTCAGCCCCGAGGCCGAGGCGCTTCTGTTCGGGACCGCGAACGGCATCCCGCCCACCGCCGGCGTCAACCTCGTCAACAACCGCGCCTTAGGCGGGCCTCTGGAGGACCGGGTCTCGGTCTCGCCCTCGACCGGGCTTGCCGATCAGAACTTCGACGGTGCCCGCTGCCTGCGCTGGCTGTGGGACGACGCGGCCGGCCTCGATCCCAAGACGCGCGCCATCGTGAGCGAGGGGCTGCAACGCCGCGTCGCGCGCGGGGTCGAGGCGATCCTGGCCGACGGCGACCTCGGCGGCCGGCCCGCCGTCTTCGTCACCGGCCGCTCGGACGCGATTCTGCCGCCGAACCACACTTCGCGTCCTTACGTCGGCCTGAACCGCACCGTCGAGGGCGAGGCGAGCGGCCTGCGCTACTACGAGGTCCTGAACGCCCAGCACCTCGACACGCTCAACGCCCAGCCGGGCTTTGACGTGCGCTACATCCCCTTGCACCACTACTTCATCCAGGCCCTCGACCTCGTCTACGCCGCACTCAGCGACGGGACCGAGCTGCCGCCGAGCCAAGTCGTGCGCACGGTGCCGCGCGGCGGCGAGCCGGGTGCGGCGCCCCCGATCACGATCGAGGCCAATCTGCCGCCGATCAAGGCCGCCCCCGCCGCCGACGCGATCGACTTTAGCCGCGGCGTGCTGCACATTCCCGAGTAGAAAGGAGCGGCCAAGGTTATGCGCGAAGCGAGCACCGTCGTCGAAGCCGACGGTTTGAGTGCCGAGATCGCGTGGCTCGACTGGGGCGAGGAGGGTGCCAAGCGCACCGTCGTCTGCGCCCACGGCCTCACCCGCAACGCGCACGACTTCGACCGCTTGGCCACGGCGTTGCAGGACCGGTGTCGGGTACTCGCCGTCGACGTGCCGGGCCGCGGCCGCAGCGCCCGGCTGCCCGACCCGACCCAGTACACCGTGCCGGTCTACGCCGGCCTGCTCAAGGCGTGGCTCGACCGCCTCGGCCTTGCCAGGGTCGATTGGATCGGAACCTCGATGGGCGGGCTGATCGGCATGACGCTGACGGCCGCCGACCCCGCCCGCGTCGATCGCCTCGTCCTGAACGACATCGGCGCCTTCATCCCCAAAGCCGGCCTCGAACCGCTCGCGGCCTACGTCGGCCTCGACCCCCGCTTCGCCTCGCTCGACGAGGCCGAAGCCTACCTGCGCCGCGTCCACGCGCCGTTCGGCCCCTTGAGCGACGCCGACTGGCGCCACCTCGCCGAGCACGGCGTCGTTCGCGACGACGACGGCTATCGGCTGCGCTACGACCCGGCGATCACCGTCCCGGGCGGCGAGGACGGTGTCGAGGACATCGACCTCTGGCCCCTCTACGAGGCGATCTCCTGCCCGACGCTCCTCTTGCGCGGGGCGAACAGCACCCTGCTCGACGCCGAGACGGCGGACGCGATGACCCGGCGCGGGCCGAAGGCCACCCTCGTCACCTTCGAGGGCATCGGCCATGCCCCGGCCCTGATGGCACTCGACCAGATCGCGGCGATCGAGACGTTCTTGAGGGTGGGTTGAGAGAATGCTTCGCGTGCGCTGACGCTTGAATGACTCGCGCTGCGAGTCGTTCTTTTCTCTTTTGCTACTTGTCGTTGGAGACTGGCCTCAACACCGAGACTAAAATACGTTAGAACTTGAGAGTAGTCGAGGCCAGTCTTGAGGCGCAAGACGCTCGTGAACGAGCCCGTCGTCTTTCCCTGATCTGGCTTTGCCGGCCGGAGGACAGGCTCCGCGATCAACCTTGGCTAAGTATAGCTTTCAAGCCCTGTCAGGGGCCAGCCCCGGCCAAAGTTGTAAAAACAAGAGGAAAAAGACCGCGCGTCAGCGCATGTGTCAGCGTTCCACGAACGCCTTCTCGACGACGAACTGGCCGGGCTCGCTGCTGCTGCCCTCGACGAAGCCCTTGTCGCGCAACATGGCGGTCAGGGTCTGGAGCATAGCGGGGCTGCCGCAGAGCATGACCCGGTCGCTCACAGGGGACAGCGGCGCGAGACCGTACCCGGCGAGGAAGTCCGTCGATTGCAGAAGGTCGCCGATCCGGCCACGGTGCTTGAAGGGCTCGCGGGTGACGCTCGGGATGTAGAACAGCTTGTCCTGGATCATCTCGCCCAAGTACTCGTCGTTCGGCAGCGCCTCATCGATCATCGCGTTGTAGGCCAACTCGTTGATCTTGCGGCAGCCGTGCAGGAGGACGACGCGCTCGAAGCGCTCGTAGACTTCCGGGTCGCGGATCAGGCTCATGAAGGGGGCGAGGCCCGTGCCGGTGCAGAGCAAATAGAGGGTCTTGCCCGGCAGCAGATTGTCGAGGACGAGGGTGCCCGTCACCTTGCTGCCGACGAGGATGCGATCCCCCGGCACGACGTGCTGCAGGCGCGAGGTCAAGGGGCCGTCCTGGACCTTGATGCTCAAGAATTCCAGCCCGTCCTCGTGGTTCGGGCTGACCATGCTGTAGGCGCGCACGAGCGGCTTGCCCCCGACCTTGAGGCCGATCATGGCGAACTGGCCGTTGTCGAAGCGAAAGCCGGTCTCGCGCGTCGTCGTGAAGCTGAACAGCGTGTCGGTCCAGTGATGGACGCTCAACACCGTTTCCTCGTTGAAGCCGGCCATCGCCTCGTTCCCCCGCCATGCTCGTCAAATCTGAATGTGTGCCACCCGCCTACCGGCCGCTCATTTGGCAGATGCGGGCGGTTGTCAAGGAAACTTGCCGGGCGGTTTCGTTCGTATACAAATGAACTCGTCGGCAACAATCAAGGGGGGTGACGCGATGGCGCACGATGAACCGTCGAGCGACGCGGGGCCGACGAAGCTCGTCGTCCGCAATATCGGCCTCTTGTTGAGCGGCGACATCGAGAAGCCCCTGCTCGACGCCGACACGATCGTCGCCGAGGCGGGTCGAATCACGGCGATCGGCCGGGCGTCGGACCTCGATCTCGACGGCGCCGCGACGCAAATTGACGCCGGCGGCGTGGCGCTGGCGCCGGGGCTGATCGACAGCCACGTCCACCCCGTCGCCGGCGACTGGACGCCGCGGCAAAGCCAGCTCAACTGGATCGACAGCACGCTGCACGGCGGCGTGACGACGATGATCTCGGCCGGCGAGGTGCACACGCCCGGTCGGCCGCGGGACGTGGTCGGGCTCAAGGCGATGGCGATCTTCGCCCAGCGCGCGTTCGCGGCCTTTCGCCCGAGCGGCGTCAAGGTGCTGGCGGGGGCGCCCGTGATCGAGCCCGGCATGGAGGAGGCGGACTTCAAGGATCTGGCCGACGCCGGGGTCAAGATCCTGGGCGAAGTCGGCCTGGGCGGCGTCAAGGACGGGCCGACGGCGAAGAAGATGGTCGCCTGGGCCAGGGCGCACGGCATCCAATCGACGATCCACACCGGCGGCCCCTCGATTCCCGGCTCCGGGTTGATCGACGCCGACGTCGTCCTGGAGGCCGACACCGACGTCGTCGGCCACGTCAACGGCGGGCACACTGCCCTGCCGGACGGCCAGATCCGCTGCATCTGCGAGGGCTGCAAGCGCGGGCTCGAACTGGTCCACAACGGCAACGAGCGCGCCGCCCTCTACGCGCTGCGCACCGCGCACGAGATGGGCGACCTGCACCGGGTGATCCTCGGCACCGACGGGCCGGCGGGCTCGGGCGTGCAGCCGCTCGGCATCCTGCGCATGGTGGCCCTCCTGGCGTCCTTGGGCGATATACCGGCCGAGACCGCGTTCTGCTTTGCCACCGGCAACACGGCCAAGCTGCGCGCGCTCGACTGCGGCCTGATCGAGGTCGGCCGCAGCGCCGACTTCGTCCTCATGGACAAGGCGCAGCACTCGGCCGGCAAGGACCTGCTGGCTTCGGTCCGGCTCGGCGACCTGCCCGGCGTCGGCATGACGGTGATCGACGGGATCGTGCGCACCGGCCGCAGCCGCAACACGCCGCCGGCGACGCGGTTGCCTAAGGTGGTTTGAACGCTGCGCGTGCGCTGCCGCGCGGGCTTTTTTCTTTCTTTTTTGCAACTTTGGCTGGGGCTTGCTCTCGGCGCCGCGGCCAATCTCCTGCGTTAACACTGGCAAAAAAAGAAGAGAAAAGCTCGCGCGGCAGCGCACGCGCAGCGTCCCGCTTACGTTTTCTTAAGCTTGCGCCGTTAGACAGGACGGGAGAACCTCCTGTTCGTGGAAGAGGGCGCATGCTCGCAATCATCGGTATCGTCGTCGTCGTCGTCATGGTGTTCGGCGGCTACGTGCTCGCCGGCGGCAAGTTCGGCATCATCATCAAGGCCCTGCCGTTCGAGCTGATGATGATCGGCGGTGCGGCCGTCGGCGCGTTCCTGGTCGCCAACGGCGGCGGCGTCGTCAAGGGCACGCTCGTCGACCTCAAGCGCGTCTTCAGCGGTCCGAAGTGGCGCAAGGACGACTACCGCGACCTCCTCTCCTTGATGTTCTCGCTCATCAAGGTGTTGAAGACCAAGGGGGTGCTCGCGCTCGAAGCCCACCTGGAGAACCCGCACGACAGCGCCCTGTTCGGCAAGTACGCGAAGATCCAGCACGACCATTTCGCCCTCGACTTCATCGCCGACACGCTGCGCATGATGACGATGAGCATGGACGACCCCTATCAGGTCGAGGACTGCATGCAGCGGCAGTTGAAGAAGCATCACAACGAGCTGCACGCGCGGGGTGCCGCCCTGCAGAACGTCGCCGACGGCCTGCCGGCGCTCGGCATCGTTGCCGCCGTGCTCGGCATCGTCAAGACGATGGGCGCCATCGACCAGCCGGTCGAGATCCTGGGCGCCATGATCGGCGGCGCGCTCGTCGGCACCTTCCTGGGCGTGTTCCTCGCCTACGGCTTCGTCGGGCCGATGACGGCGCGGCTGAACCAGACCTACGAGCAGGACCACCAGTTCTACATGATCATCCGCGACACGATCGTCGCCTACCTGCAAGGCCACTCCGGCCCGGTCGCGGTCGAGCTCGCGCGCGGCAACGTGCCCTCGGAGCTGCAACCCAGCTTTCACGAGATGGACGAGGTCTTGAACGCCCTTCCAGCCGACCCGCTCGCGGCCTGAGGCCAAGCAGATGGCGAACAACACGGCACCCATCATCATCCGCAAGGTTGTCGAGGAAGGCGGGCACGGGGGGCATCACGGCGGGGCATGGAAGGTGGCCTACGCCGACTTCGTCACCGCGATGATGGCCTTCTTCTTGATGCTCTGGCTGTTAAGCTCGGCCAGCGACGATAAGTTGAAGGGGCTGGCCGAGTATTTCAGTGATGCCACGATCAATCAGGGCGGCGAGGGCGGCGTCGGCGGCGTGATGGACGGGATCTCGTTCATGACGCCGAACCAGATGGCGCCGGCCAGCCTGTCGCCGTTCAACTTTCACCCTTCGATCCCCTACGCCGAGAGCGAGGAGGGTGACCCGTTCGTGCTCGAACTGTCGAGCGAGGAGGCGGACGGCGACGAGGACCTGCCGGCCGAGGGGAGCGCCGACGCCGAGGCTCTGAGCGACGAGGCGCTCGCGGCCGAGACCCGACGCCGGGAGGAGGCGGAGACGACCGAGGTCCGCGACGAGATCATGAAGAAGCTGGCCGGCATTCCCGAACTCGAAGGACTGACCGACAGCGTCGCCATCGACCGCACGCCCGACGGTCTGCGCATCCAGTTGATCGACCGCGACGACAGGTCGATGTTCCCGCTCGCCGGTGCCCGGATGCTGCCGCACACGGGCGAGTTGCTCAAGATCGTGGCCGAGACGATCAAGGACCTGCCGCAGCGGCTCTCGATCCGCGGCCACACCGACGCGCTGCCGTTCACGAGCGGGTCGGGCTACGACAATTGGCGCCTGTCCTCCGACCGCGCCAACGCGACCCGCCAAGCCCTGATCGGGGCCGGCATCGGCGAGGATCGCGTCCGCGAGGTCGTCGGCCGCGCCAGCGCCGACCCCTACCTTCCCGACCGCCCGGAGGACCCGCGCAACCGCCGCATCTCGCTCGTCCTGCTGAACGAGGCGGCCGCGGCGGAGTGACTCAAGCCCAGGGCGACGGCCACGCCCGCATCGCGCGATCGACGTAACCGACGAGCCCGTCGCGGGTCGTGCCGCTGCGGGCGAGAATCACCATGCCGTTGACCGCGCCCGTGACGTAGCGCGCGAGCCCGTCCGCGTCGTCTTTGCCTAGCTGTCCTTCTCGCACGCCGTGATCGACGACGGTCTGAATGACCCGCTCGTAGTGGGCGTTGGCCTCGATCAACGCCGCGTCGAGCGCGGCGTCGGCCCCCATCAGCTCCAGCGTCGCGATGCAGCGCAGGCAGCCCGGCGGCGCCTCGCCGCCCGAGAGCCGCTCCGCCGAGGCGATCATGAGACGGCGCACCGCCTCGCGGGCGCGGGGTTCCTCGGCGAGCACGGCCGCGGCCCGGGCCTCGAAACGCGCACCGTAGAGGTCGAGCGCCTTGAGAAAGACGGCGCGCTTGTCGCCGAACGTCTTGTAGAGGCCCGCGCGCGACGCGCCGGTCCGCGCCACCAGATCGTCCAGCGAGGTGGCGTTGTAGCCCTTCTCCCAGAACGTCAGCATCGCGGCTTCGAGCGCCGCGTCGCTCTCGAAACCCCTCGGACGGCCGCGCCGGGCCTTTCTTGCCGCATTAGGCATTTTAGACTCGACAGTCTTTAAAACAGCAGTTTATAAGATTGTTCAGTCTATAAACATCTCCAGCACCCGGCGCAATCGATGAGGAGGCTGTTCCCAATGAAAACGTACCGTGCCCTCGTACTCCTGACCGTTCTGGCGGCAGGTCCTGCGTACGGCGAAGACGCCCAGACCTTCGAGCCGCGGCCGAGCGCTGAGCAGCCTTACCCCAAGAAGGCCGTCGAGGCCGACGGGGCCAAGATCGCCTACATCGAGACCGGCGATCTTGAGGGCGATCCCGTCCTCTTCCTGCACGGCATCCCGACCTCGTCCTACCTCTGGCGCAACGTCCTGCCGGGTCTCGCGCAACCGGGGCGGCGGCTGATCGCGATCGACCTCGTCGGCTTCGGCGACAGCGAGGGCAAGGGCTACGGCGTCCTGGAACAGCCGGGGCACCTCGCGGCGTTCGTCGACGCGCTCGGCCTCGACGGCGTCACGCTCGTCACCCACGACTGGGGTGCCGGCATCGGCCTGATCTATGCCGCCGAGAACGCGGGCGAGGTCAAAGCCTTCGCCGCGCTGGAAGGCGCCTTGCCGCCCGTCTACCCGCGGCCGGATCTCGCGAGCTTCGGGGCAGCGGCACCACTCTTCGCGCGAATGCGCTCCCCTCAGACCCGCGAGCGGGCGGTGCTCGACGACAACGTTTGGATCGAGACTATCGTGCCGAACTCGGTCGCTCAGACGATCCAGCCAGGGGTCTACGAAGCCTACCGCGCCCCGTTCCCCACCCCCGAGAGCCGGCGGCCGATCCTCGACATGACGATGAGCCCGCCGATCGGCGGCGCGCCCGCCGAGGTGACCAGGGCCTACACCGCGGCGGCCGATTGGTGGCGCACGACCGAGATCCCAAAGCTCGTGCTCTACGCCACCCCCGGCCGCCTACAGCCCAAACGCCTCGCCGAGTGGGCCGAGCAGAACCTGAAGAACGTGACGACGGCCTACGTCGGCCCGGGCGTCCACTTCGTCCAGGAAGACAGCCCGCGGGGCGTCGCGCGCGAACTCGACGCTTGGCTCGATCGTCTCGAAACGACTGAGGGGTGAACGCTTCGCGTGCGCTCGCCGCGCGAGCTTTTTCTTTCTTCTTTATCATCTTGCTCCCGAACTTGACCTCAACACCAACCAAGAGGAACGAACATGCGAGCAATCTTGCTTGCAACTCTCGCCGCATCCCTTGCTGGCGCGGCTCTGGCGCAGGAGGCGATCCACGCGATCGACCTCGACGCGTTGGATTACGCGACCAACCCGAACATACCGGGCGTCGAGACGGCGGTCGTCTTCGGTGATCGTGATGCTACGGGCCTCTACACGACGCACGCCCGCGTCTCGGCCGGGGCACGTATCCTGCCGCACACCCATCCCAACCCGCTGACCACCGTCGTGACCTCCGGCACCGCCTATGTCGGCACCGGAACGACGTTCGATGAGGGCAGGCTCAAAACCTACCCGACGGGCTCGTTCTTCGTCACCCCCGCCGGCTCGCCGCATTTCATCTACGCCAAGGACGGCGCCTTCTCGATCCTCGACCACGGCTCGGGGCCGACGGGCTTCGCGTTGGTGGAGTCGGACTGATTCGAGTCCGCATGTATCATCAGGAAGCACGATTCTCGTACGCCGCGTCCAGGGCAGTGATCCCGAGCCCGACGAACCTACCCTAGCCGGCGCCATGAATCCTAACCCTTGGCCATCGCCTCCAGCCGCTTGGCGAGGAACGCCAGCACCGCGGCCTCCTCCGGTTCGAGCCCGGCGAGGTCATCGCGCAGGACTTCGCTGATCTCGTCCTTCAGGCGGCCGACGAGGGTGCCTTCGAGGTAGCCGTTCAGGATCTCCGGGTGGATGTAGGATTTGCGGCAGACGTCGGGGGTGTTGCCGAGCTTGGCGGCCACCTTCTCGACCGCCCGCTTGATGTTGCGCTTCGCCGCCGTCTCGCTGTCGAACGCCTCGAACTCGTCGAGCGCCAGGGCGGCGAGCACGGTGCCGGCCCAGGTGCGAAAGTCCTTCGCCGTGAAGTGCTGCCCCGTCACCTCGGCGAGGTAGGCGTTGACGTCGGACGAGTCGACGCGGTGGCGCTCGCCCGCCTCGTCGAGGTACTGAAAGACGTTCCTGCCCGGCAGATCCTGGATGCGGCGCACGGCGCGGGCGACGCGCGGGTCGCTGATCGCGACCTCGCGCTCGATGCCGTGCTTGCCCTTGAAGTGAAACGCGACCTTGGCGCCGCCCGCCTCGACGTGGCGGTTTTGCAGAGTCGTGAGGCCGAAGCTCTTGTTGGCCTTGGCGTACTCGTCGTTGCCGACCCGGATCAGGGTCGTCTCCAGCAGGCGCACGAGGGTCGCCAGCACCTTGGCGCGGTCGAGCTTCGGCCGGCCCATGTCCTTAAGGACGCGCCCGCGCAAGGCCGGGAGCGCCCGGCCGAATTCGAGGATGTGGACGAACTTGGCGTCGTCGCGCAAGGCCCGCCAAGCGTCGTGGTAGCGGTACTGCTTGCGCCCGCGGTCGTCGCGGCCGGTCGCCTGAATGTGGCCCTTCGGGTCGGGGCAGATCCAGACGTCCTTGTAGGCCGGCGGGATCGCCAGCTTGTTGATCCGCGCCCGTTCGGCCCCATCCTTGATCAAGCCGCCGTCGGGGCCGTAGTAGGCGAAGCCCTTGCCGCGCCGCTTGCGGCCGATGCCCGGCATGTCGTCGCCGACGTAGCGCAGGCCCGCGGCCCTTGCCTCTTCTTCGGGATTTGCTTCGATGTCCATGAGCATGCCTTGTGAACGCTTCGCGTCCGCTGGCGCGGGGCCTTCTTTTTTCCCTTTTTTAACTTTGTCCGAGGCTGGCTTCGACGTTGAGGCCAATCTCCGGCGACAAACGGCAAAAAAGAGAAGAGAAAGCCCGCGCGGCAGCGCACGCGAAGCGTTAAACATAACCGCCCGTCTAAAGCGCGAACCTTACCCGCCGGTTCCAAGCCTACGCACCGGGCGGTCGGCGACGTGCGCCGGCACGGGCGTCTCGGCCAGCACCGCCGTCTCCTCCTCGTAACGCTCGAAGGCGACGAAGCCGCGCGCCTCGTAGTTGGCGAGCGCTTCGGGCGCGTCGAGGTCGCAGGTGTGGACCCACAAGCGCCGCGCACCCTTGGCAAAGGCGTGGCGCACCGTCCATTCGAGGAAGTAGCGGCCGAGGCCTTTGCCGACGAAGTCCGGCAGCAGGCCGAAATAGCGCAGTTCGACGGCGTCAGGATCGTTGAAGTCGAGTTCGGCGAACCCGGCCGGCTGGCCGTAGCGCCAGAGCACGCGCAGGTCGCGCCCCGCCTCGCCGATCATCGCGGCGATGGCGGCGTCGTCCTGCAGCCGCCGCCCGGTCCAGAGCCAGTTCTCGCCCACCGTCTCGTAGAGAAAGCGCCAGAAGGCGACGGTCGGCTCCAGGACGCGGACGACCTCGACCCCCTCCGGCGGCTGCGGCGGGGGTCCTTTGGGCGCTTCGAGCATCTCCAGGCTGGTCACGGTCGTCTTGATGTGGCCGACGATCGTCGGCGGGCGCCACGCCACCGGCTCAGCCCGTCGCCACGGGCGTGTCGTCCTTCGCACCCCACTCGCTCCAGGAGCCGTCGAACAGCGCGGTGTGGCGCCGGCCCAGCGTGAAAAGCGCGAGGTTGAGGACGGCGGCCGAGACGCCGGAGCCGCAGGTGGTGACGACCGGCTGCTTGACGTCGACGCCGGCGTCATCGAAGGCGGCGGCGAGGGCGTCGCCCGGCATCAAGGTGCCGTCCTCGGCGATCAGGCGGCGGTAGTGCAGGTTCGTGCTGTTGGGGATGTGGCCGGAGCGCATCCCCGGCCGCGGCTCGGGCTCCGCGCCGGTGAACCGGCCGGGCGAGCGGGCGTCGACCACCTGCTCGCGCTTGGAGGTCAGGTTGCGCCGGACTTGGTCAAGGTCGCGCACGAGCAGGTTGTCCTGCCGGACGGTGAAGTGCCGCTCCTGCGGCAGGGCGGGCTCGTCGGTGACGGCACCGCCCTCCGCTTGCCACTTGGCCAAGCCCCCGTCCAGGACGCCGACGTCTCGGTGGCCCATCAGGCGAAACAGCCACCAGACGCGGGCGCTGGCGAAGAAGTCGTTGTTGTCGTAAGCGACGATGCGGGTCCCGTCGCCGAGGCCGAGCCGGCGCACGCGGGCGGCGAACTTGGCGGCGGACGGCGCCATGTGCGGCAAGGGGCTCGCGTCGTCGGCGATCGCGTCGATGTCGAAGTAGACGGCGCTTGGAATGTGCGCCGCCTCGTACTCGGCCTTGGCGTCGCGGCCGTCGGCCGGGAGAAACCACGTCGCGTCGACGAGGCGGATGTCGGGGGTGGACTGGTGGCGGGCGAGCCAGTCGGTGCTGACGAGCGCGCCCTCGCGAAGGTCGGGCATAAGCTTCAAGCTCCTTCGGTTAAGGCTCAAGCGAGCCAGGGCGGCACGGGCAGGTCCTTGCCGCGCAGGAAATCCGGGTTGAACAGCTTGGACTGGTAGCGCTGCCCGCCGTCGCACAGGATCGTGACGATCGTGTGCCCCGCGCCCAGGTCGCGGGCGAGGCGAACGGCACCCGCGACGTTGATCGCGGCCGAACCGCCCAGGACTAGCCCCTCCTCCTGGACGAGGCGGTAGCAGAGGTTCAGCGCCTCGGCGTCGGGGATCTTGTAGGCCCTGTCGATCGGGGCACCCTCCAGGTTCGCCGTCACCCGGCCCTGGCCGATGCCCTCGGTGATCGAACCGCCGCCGCTCTTCAGTTCGCCGTGCTCGACCCAATCGTAGATCGCCGAGCCCTCGGGGTCGGCGCAGACGACTTGCACGTCCGAGCGCTGCTCCTTGAGGTAGCGCCCGGCCCCGGCGATCGTGCCGCCGGTGCCGACGGCGGCGACGAAGCCGTCCACGCGCCCCTCGGTCTGCTCCCAGATCTCGGGGCCGGTGGTGCGGTAGTGCCCGTCGCGGTTGGCGGTGTTGTCGAACTGGTTGGCCCAGATCGTGCCGTTCGGCTCGCTCGCCGCCAGTTCCTCGGCGAGGCGGCCGGAATAGCGCACGTAGTTGTTTGGATCCTTGTAGGGCGCGGCCGGCACCTCGCGCAGCTCCGCGCCGGCGAGCCGGATCATGTCCTTCTTCTCCTGGCTCTGCGTCTCGGGCATCACGATGATCGTGCGGTAGCCCTTGGCGTTGCCGACCAGCGCCAAGCCGATGCCGGTGTTGCCGGCCGTGCCCTCGACGATGACCCCGCCCGGCCGCAAGAGGCCCTTGGCCTCGGCGTCCTCGATGATCGCCAGCGCCGCCCGGTCCTTGACGCTGCCGCCGGGGTTCATGAACTCGCACTTGCCCAGGATCTCGCAGTGGGTCTCGTCCGAGAGCCGGCGCAGGCGCACGAGCGGCGTGTTGCCGATGAGACCCAGGAATCCTTCACGCACCCGCATCGGCCCGTCATCCCCCTTGGTAATTCGATGTCCGCGGACGGTGTAGCCTCCCCCACCTTCGAGGCCAAGCCGCTTGCGATCGGGCCCGTGCGCCGCCACATGGCCCCTTGGAGCAATGCCTTGGCCGAACGGAGGATAGCCTTGTCGGACGACGCCGTCTTCGAGGCGGTCATCGCGGGCCTGGGCGCGGCCTACGGGCCGTTCGAGCGGGTCACGACGCACGCGGCCGTGGTCCTGCTCGATAATGATCGGGCGCTGAAGCTGAAGCGGCCCGTGCGCTACAGCTTCCTCAACTTCACCACCCTTGCGGCCCGCCGCCGCGCCCTGGAGAACGAACTGCGCCTCAACCGGCGCACGGCGCCCGACCTCTACGAGGGACTGGTGCCGGTGACGCGCGCGGGCGACGGTTTTGCCCTGGACGGACCCGGCGAGACCGTCGAGTGGGCCTTGCAGATGCGCCGCTTCCCGGACGGGGCGCGGCTGGACCGGGTCGCCGAGGCGGGCAGCCTCGATAAGCACCTGATCGAGCGCACGGCCGCCAAGATCGCCGAGTTCCACGAGTCGCTGCCGCCGCTGCCTGACGTCGATATCGCGGGCGAGATGGCCGGCGTGGCGCGCGGCAACGCCGAGGACCTGCGCGCGGCCGGGCCGGGTGTCCTGCCGATGGACAGAGTCGAAACCCTGATCGCCGCGACCGAAATGGCGCTCGATGGGGCCCTCCCCTTGATGCGCGCCAGGGCCGAGGCCGGCACGGTGCGGCACTGCCACGGCGATTTGCACCTCGCCAACATTGCGCTGCTCGACGGCGAGCCGGTGCCGTTCGACTGCATCGAGTTCGACGACGCGTTCGCCAAAATCGACGTTCTCTACGACCTCGCCTTCCTCCTCATGGACATGGTCGAGCGCGGCTACCACGTTAAGGCGCGGGCGATCTGCCAAGCGTGGCTGGACCGGACCGAGGACGATGCCGGCTTGGCGCTGCTCCCCCTCTTCCTCTCCTTGCGCGCCGCCGTCCGGGCCAAGATCGCCGCGTTCTCCAAAGATCGCGACGCGGCCGGGCGCTATCTCGACTTGGCGCTCTTGGCGCTCGAACCGCGCCCGCCGCGGCTGATCGCGATCGGCGGGCGCTCGGGCACCGGCAAGACGACGCTCGCCAAGGCGCTCGCCCCCGACGTCGGCGCCCTTCCGGGGGCGGTCCTGCTGCGCTCGGACGTGATCCGCAAGCGCTTGTTCGGCCTGGAACCCTGGGAGCAACTGCCCAAGAGCGCCTACGCCGACGCCGTGTCGAAGCGGGTCTTCGAGCACATGGCCGACCGTGCCCTGACACTCTTGCGCGCCGGCCGGGCCGTCGTCGTCGACGGCGTGTGCGGCCAGCCGTGGGAGCGGCGCGCCTTTAAGGCGGCGGCGCGACGCGCGGGCGTGCCCTTCATTGCCTTTTGGCTGCAAGCCGCGGGCGACGTCTGCCTGCGCCGGGTCATGGAGCGCGTCGGCGACGCCTCGGACGCGAACGCCGAGGTGGTCATGCAACAAGAGGCGATGGACGTGGGCGCGGTCGATTGGATCAAGCTCGACGCCTGCTCAAGGCGCGAGGCGATCGTCGCGGGCGCTCGGCGGTGGTTGGAAGGTGGTTGAACGCTTCGCGTGCGCTGCCGCACAGGCTTCTTTTTCTCTTTTTTGCTACTTGTCGCCGGAGATTGGCTTCAACGCTGGGGAAAGCCTCGGACGAAGTGACAAAAAAGAAGAAGGAAAAACCCGCGCGGCAGCGCACGCGAAGCGTAACTCATAAGGAAAGTCCTATGTGCGGCCGTTTCAGCCTCGCCATCGAACCCGACGACCTCCGCGCGCTTGACGTCGATCCGCCCGAGCGGCTGGAGGCGCGCTACAACATCTACCCCGACAGCGAGATCCTTGCCGTGCGTGCGCGCAAGGACGGCACGCGCTCGGCCGGGTTCGTGCGCTGGGGCCTCCTGCCGCCCTGGTCACGCGACTTGAACGACAAGGGCCGGCAGATCAACGCCCGCAGCGAGACCTTCTTGACCAAGCCGACCTTCAAGGACGCGGGCTTACGCTACCGCTGCCTGATCCCGGCGACCGGCTTCTTCGAGTGGCAGAAGGGCAAAGGGGGCACTCAGCCTTATCGCATCGCCCGCGAGGACGGCGACCTCATCCTGTTCGCCGGCTTGTTTCGCCCGACCAAGCTCGACGACGGTACGGTGATCGCGACGGCGGCGATCTTGACAGAAGACGCGCACGAAGCAATCCGCGCCATCCACCACCGGATGCCGGTGATGCTGACTGACGCGGCGGCGGCGAAGTGGCTCGACCCCGCCCGCGACGCGCCCGAGGCGGTCCAGGCAGCGCTCGCCTCCCTGCCCGAGGACGCGCTCATCGCCCACCCAGTCGATCGGGCGGTGAACGACCCGGCGAACGAGGGATCAAGACTAGTCCGCCCGATCGAGCCGGCCGAGACGGCGCCGGCCCAGGGCGATTTGCTGTAGAGCGGGCTTCATAATAGTCGAGATGATCCGCCCCCGCCTCACGTCCCAGACTTGATCCGGGGTCTACGTGCCCCCGCTCGAAAACCGCTCGATGAAGTGTTTTGCCAGCTTGACCCGTTAGGCCCCGGATCAGGTCCGGGGCGTGAATATGTTTTGGCCGTTGAGAACTTAGCTCTAACCGAGGCGCCCGATCAGGAGCGCACGGCCCGACGCCACCGAGGCGGCGAGACCGTCCGCCGCGACGTTCGACAAGGTGCGGGTCGATCCCATCGCCACGTCCACCGCGTCGAGCGGCCACTTTGCACCCCTCAAGGTGAGCCCGCGAAGTTCGGTGAAGGCGAGCACCGAAAATCCCGTGCCCGCCGGCCAGCCCGGCCTGTGTACCTCGGGCCCGAGCGGCACCGCCTCCTCGGCGCCCGAGGTCAAGATCGCGCCGACGCCGCGCCCGGCCAGCGCCAGTGCGCCCAACATGTGCGCGGTCGCGTGATCGGTGCGCCCGCCGAACGCGCCGACCAGCCAGAGGAAACCGGCACCGCGCCGCAGCGCCGCCTCGATCGCGATCGCGCCGTCGCTCGCGTCCTTGTCGGGCGAGAACGTCTCGCGCGGCACGTCGGGATAGCGGTCGTGGTGGTCCATCTCGGCCGAGTCGAAGTCGCCGACCCACAGCTCTGGCTTGAGCTTAAGCGGGTCGGCGTGACGGATGCCGCCATCGGCGGCGATGACCCGGCAGCCCTTCAATTGCCGCCGCAGCCGCTCGGTCGGCGTCACCTCGCCGCCGAGCAGGATCGCGAAATGCTCCGTTCCCACTTGCATCACGCTGCCCACGGCCCTAACGCTGTTCTCGCTCTTCGGGGTGCCCGTGCGACGGGCTGAGAGGCGGCGGACGCTCCGCCAACCCGTTGAACCTGATCCGGGTCGTGCCGGCGGAGGGAACGAGCGTCGCAACAGCCCCCTTCGCGCCGTCACGGTCTAGCACGCGGAGGCTCGGTTGCACCCCACTTCCTCGATCGCCCTGGTCCTGCTCCTCGCCGCGCCCGCCGTGGCGCAGGAGCAGCCGGTCCTCACGGTCTACACCTACGACAGCTTCACCGCCGACTGGGGCCCCGGCCCCAAGGTCGAGGCCGCCTTCGAGGCGACGTGCGCTTGCGACCTCGAATGGGTCGCGGTCGAGGACGGCGTCGCCCTCCTGACCCGGCTCAAGCTGGAGGGCGCGCGCACCGACGCCGACGTGGTGCTCGGGCTCGACACCAACCTCGTCGTCGAGGCCAAGGCGACGGGGCTGTTCGCCCCGGCCGAGATCGACCGGGGTGCGATCGAGGTGCCGAGCGGCTTTGAGGACGACGTGTTCGTCCCCTACGACTACGCCCACTTCGCCGTGGTCGTTGATAGCGAAGCCCTGCCGAACCCGCCCCAGAGCCTGAAGGAATTGGTCGAGGGCGGCGGCGAGGGACAGATCGTCATCCAGGACCCGCGCACCTCGACCCCCGGCCTCGGCCTTCTCTTGTGGATCAAGGCGGTCTACGGCGACGACGCGCCCGACGCCTGGGCGAAGCTGAAAGACCGCGTGCTGACGGTGACGCCGGGCTGGAGCGAATCCTACGGCCTGTTCACCAAGGGCGAGGCGCCGATGGTGCTCTCCTACACCACCTCGCCCGCCTACCACGCGATCGAGGAGGGCGGCGATCGCTACCGAGCACTCTCGTTTCCCGAGGGGCACTACCTCCAGATCGAGCTGGCGGGCATGATCGAGGACAGCGATCGGCCCGAGCTCGCCCGCGACTTCCTCGCCTTCATGGTGAGCCCCGCGTTCCAGGACATCATCCCGACCACCAATTGGATGCTCCCGGCGGCCAAGACGTCGAAGCCGCTGCCGGGCGCGTTCGAGGCGCTGGTCGAACCGACGAAGACATTTTTGTTCTCGCCGGAGGAGGTCGCCCAAAACCGCAGGGCGTGGATCGACGAGTGGCTCGCGGCGATGAGCCGCTGACCGGCTTGAACCAAAGGGCCAAGGTCGCGGCGGGGGCCGTGGTCCTGGCCCTCCTCGTCGCGGTCGTTCTCGGCGCGGCCTCGGCCCTCGTCTGGGCCGGTGCCGGCGATTTGAGCGGCCTCGTGCCCGACGCCTACCTCGCCCGGATCGCCGCCTTCACGCTGTTGCAAGCGACGCTCTCGACGCTCCTGTCGCTGGCGCTCGGCGTCCTCCTCGCCCGTTCGCTGGCGCGCCAGACGGCGTTCGTCGGCCGCGGCCTCCTCGTCCGGCTCCTGGCGCTGCCGCTCGCCCTGCCCGCCATCGTCGCGGTCTTGGGCGTCGTCGCCGTCTGGGGCGGGCGCGGCTGGGTCAACGGCGCGCTGACGGCCCTGGACATGGGCCGCCTGCCCTCGATCTACGGCCTTGGCGGCATCCTGCTCGCCCACGTCTTCTTCAACTTGCCGCTCGCGGCCCGCCTCATGCTCGGCCACTTCGAGCGCGTGCCGGCGGAGCACTGGCGGCTCGCGGCGCAACTGGCGCTGCCGCCGGCCACGAGTTTTCGCCTGATCGAGTGGCCGGTCGTCCGCCGGAACGCGCCGGGCGTGGTCGGGCTCGTCTTCATGCTCTGCCTCACCAGCTTCGCCGTCGTGCTGACGCTCGGCGGCGGGCCGGGGGCGACGACCTTGGAGGTGGCGATCTACCAAGCACTCCGCTTCGATTTCGACCCGACCCGCGCCGTCGTCCTCGCCGCCGCGCAGTTGGCGCTCACCGCCGGGCTCCTCGGGCTCGCGGCCCTGTTTGGCGCCGATTTGCGCGAAGAGCCGGGCCTCGGCCGCCCGATCGCCCGCTATGATGGGACCGGTACCGCCCGCGCCCTCGACTTCGCGCTCATCACTTTCGCCGCCGCCTTCGTCGCGCTGCCGATGCTCGCCGTCGTGGTCGACGGGCTCGGCGCCGACCTCGCCCGGCTCGTGCGCGAGGCGGCCGTGCAACGGGCACTCCTCACCAGCCTCGCCATCGGGGCGTCCGCCGCGGTTTTCGGCGTCGCCATGGCCGTGGCGCTGATCGCCGCCGCACGCGCGACGACGAGCTTGGGCCTCAAGCGCGCCTGCGCCGCCGCGTCGAGCCTGACCCTCGTCGTGCCGCCGGTGCTGCTGGGCGCCGGCTGGTTCGTCCTGCTCAGACCCGTTGCCGACGTGTTCGCGCTCGCCCCCGTCATGATCGTCACCGTCAACGCGATGATGGCCCTGCCGTTCGCCGTTCGGGTGCTCGGCCCCGCGATCGACAGCGCGGGCAACCGCACCGACCGGCTGGCGGCGCACTTGGGCATCGGCGGGCCCGCCTGGGTCCGGCTGATCGGCTGGCCGCTCCTGCGCCGGCCGCTCACGACGGCGCTCGCCTTCGCCGCGGCCCTGTCGCTCGGCGATCTCGGCGCCATCGCGCTCCTCGGCAGCGACCGGGTCACGACGTTGCCCTACCTCCTTTTGCAGCGCATGGGCAGCTACCGCACGGCGGACGCGGCCGGCATCGCCCTCATCCTCGGCGCCTTGACGCTCGCGGTGTTCGCGTTCTCCGACACGCGCCGGGCGCGCTTCGCGTGAGCGGCGCCCCGGTCAGGCTTGAGGGCGTCCGCTTCGCCTACGGCGGCACCGCGTTCGCCCTCGACATCACCGTCGATGCCGGCGCCGTCGCGGCGATCATCGGCCCGAGCGGGGCCGGCAAATCGACGCTGCTCAACCTGATCGCCGGCTTCGAGACCCCACAAGCCGGGCGGGTCGTGATCGACGGCCGCGACGTCGGGGGCCTGCCGCCGGCGGCGCGCCCGGTCTCGATGGTGTTTCAGGACAACAACCTCTTCGCCCACCTCGACGTCGCCACCAACGTGGCGCTGGGCATCAACCCTTCCGGCCGCCCGACGGCGGCGCAGAAGCGGGCCGTCGCCGACGCCCTCGCCCGCCTCGGCCTCGCCGGCATGGCCGGGCGCTACCCGGGCGAACTCTCCGGCGGCGAGCGCGGGCGCGTGGCACTCGCCCGCGCCACGCTGCGCGACCGCCCCGTCCTCCTGCTCGACGAGCCGTTCGCCGCCTTGGGCCCCGCCCTTCGCGCCGACATGCTCGACCTGCTGCGCGCCCTGCACGAGACCCATGGCATGACCGTCTTGATCGTCACCCACCAGCCCGACGACGCCCGCGCACTCGCCACCCACACCGCCTTCGTCGCGGGCGGTCGGGTCAAGGCGTACGGGGAGACGGCGGCGCTGTTCGGGGCAAGCGACGCGCCCGAACTGGCGGACTATCTCGGTCTGGGTGACGCTCATGCCGACAATGAATGATCGAGAGTTGCAAGGATCGGTCATCGTCGATCGGTTGCGGCGGTGCCGTCCGGATTGGCACATCGAGAAGGTTGCGCAGACCGGGGCAGGCTTGGAGTTTGTCGTCTTCAGAGCAGAAGTCCGTCATCTTGGTTCCGTTGCCGTTCGGGTGGCGCGCGCCCGATGGATCTCGAACGACAACGACCGGGGTTTGGACGCCCGCGATCTGCTGCGCCAGGAATTTGCCCTCGCGAATCATGGGCGCTCGATCGGCATACCGACGCCCGCGATGTACCATCTCGATCTCGAAGGCGATCTCCTGGTGTCGCAGTTCATGGAAAGCGACACCGGCCAATCTGCACCTTCACAATTGGGCACGATCATCGGCCGACTGCACCAGGCGCCGCCGCCTCCCATTCGCTGCGTCGGACAGCGGGGCCAGAGCGCTGCAAGCACGGTCACGAACCTGCTGCGCGAGCGGCTCGGCACGATAGGCCGCTTGACGAGGCACGACCTTCCCGACGTCGATCAGGTGCAGGTGCACGCCCATCTACGCTCAAGGGAAGGCTACCGGGCGCTCCTCCACATGGACGCCCGCTCGGCGAACGTGCTGGTCAAGAATGGCCAAATCGTCGCCCTGCTCGATTGGTCGAACGCCCTGGTCGGCGATCCGTGGCTTGAACTCTGCCGCATCGCCGAGTACGGCGAAGTCGGCAGCGAGTTCTGGACGAATTACAAACTCGCCGCGCATGATCTTGCCGGCAGATCCCGCCCAGACACCGCAATCGAGCTGTTGTATCGCTTGTACACCGCCACGATGATGACCATCGTGTTCTTGTCTGAGGCACCCGATCCGTTGCTGGGTTCGAGATGGTTCGAGCGTACGGTGCAGCTTCTAGACGAATACAGGTGGCGTGCGCACGCACTCCAGTCGTGAGACAACACCGATGCGTTAACGCCGCCTCTCGCGCTCCGCCAGCCGTAACAGCGCCGGCGAGGTGCGCAAGAGGCCGACGAAGCCGCGTTTGGGCTTCAAGCCGCGCCGGACCGTCGAGCGGTAGAGGGTGAAGGCGAGCAGGAGCGCGTGGACGACGGAGGTGTAGTAGAAGAAGGCGTGCGGGCCGTAGCCGCCGACCACGGCCGATCCCAGGAAGGGGCCGAGGGTGGCGCCGACGCCGTAGACCAGGAACAGGCCGGCGCCGACCTCGACGAACTCGTTCGGTTTGGCGTAGTCGTTGGCGTGCGCGATGGCGAGCGAGTAGAGCGGCGTGGCGACCCCGCCGAAGACGAAGGTGGCGGCGATGAGCACGGCGGGGCTCTGCTCTGCCGCCATCGACATGCCGACCCCGGCCGCGATCGCGGCCACGTTCATCATCACGATCAAGGGGCGGCGGCCGTAGCGGTCCGAGGCGGCGCCCAGCGGCAGTTGCGTGACGCCGCCGCCGACGATGAAGGCCGTGACGAAGGTGGCGATCTGCCCGACGCCCAGGCCCACGTCCTGGCCGATCACGGGGGCCAACATGCGAAACGTGCCGTTGACGAGCCCGGCGGCGAAGACGCCCGTCACACCGACCGGCGAGAGCGCGAACAGCCTTCCCAGGCGCAGCCGCGGCCGCTCGATCGGCGTCGGGCTCGGCGCCGAGGTCAGCGAGACCGGCACGAGGCACAAGCAGAACAGGAGGGCCGTGACGCTGAACAGTTCGAAGCCGCGCGGGTCGGCGAGCGTGAGCATGAACTGGCCGATCGTCACCGAGCCCAGATCGACGAGGCGGTAGAGGGAGAGAACCCGGCCGCGGTTCGTATTGCCCGCCCGCTCGTTCAGCCAAGACTCGATGACGAGCGTCAGCCCGGCGTAGCAAAAGCCGCCGAGTGCGCGCAGGGCGATCCAGAAGAACGGCTCGACCAGGAGCGCGTGCAGAAGTGTCGCGACGGCGTAGAAGGCGGCGAACGCGGCGAACGCGCGGATGTGGCCGGCCCCGGTGATGAGGCGCGGCGTGATCAAGGCGCCCGCGATGAAGCCGGCGTAGAAGGCCGAGCCCAAGAGGCCGATCGTCGTGGCGCCGAACGCCTCGTAGTTGGCGCGAACGACGGTGAGCGTGCCGATCAGCCCGTTGCCGGCGAGCAGCAACCCGCCCGCGGTGAACAGGGTGGCGAACGTGGCGATGATCGGCGTCACGGGCGCAAGTCGCGGATCGCGGCGTCGAGCCCGGCCAGGGTCAAGGGGTGCATACGCCCCGCGAAGATCCGCTCGATCAGCCCGATCGAGGCGTGCATCGGCCACCAGTCGCGCCGCTCCGGGTTCAGCCAGACGCTGTGCGGGTAGGCGAGGCGCAGGCGCTCCAGCCAGACGCCGCCCGGCTCGGCGTTCCAGCCCTCGTTGGCGCCGCCGGCGTGGGTGATCTCATACGGGCTCATGGTGGCATCGCCGACGACGATCACCTTCCAGTCGGGGCCGAAGCGGTGCAGCAGGTCGTGGGTCGATTCGCGCCCGGCGTGCCGGCGGCGGTTGCTCTGCCAGACCGTCTCGTAGATGCAGTTGTGGAAGTAGCGGTATTCGAGGTGCTTGAACTCCGAGCGCGCGGCCGAGAACAGCCGCTCGCACGTCCGTACATGCCCGTCCATCGAGCCGCCGACGTCGAACAGCATGAGCACCTTGATCGCGTTGCGCCGCTCTGGCCGGAGCTTCAAGTCGAGCAGACCCGCGTTCTTGGCCGTGCCGTCGATCGTGCCGTCCAAGTCCAGCTCCTCCGCCGCCCCCTCGCGGGCGAAGCGGCGCAGCCGGCGCAGTGCCACCCGCATCGTGCGGGTGTCGATCGCGGCGTCGCCGTCGAGGTCCTTGAACTGGCGCTGGTCCCAGACCTTGACGGCGCGGCGCTCGCGGGAATCGCCTTGACCGATCCGCACGCCCTCGGGGTTGTAGCCGTGGGCGCCGAACGGGGAGGTGCCGCCCGTGCCGAGCCACTTGGACCCGCCCTGGTGGCGCCCTTTCTGCTCGGCGAGGCGCCGCCGCAGCGTCTCCATCAGCTTATCGAAGCCGCCGGGCGCCTCGATCCGCCGCCGCTCCTCGTCGCTCACGTAACGGCGCAGGGCATCCGCGAACCACGCGGCCGGCGCGGCGCCTTTGACTTCGGGAGATGCCTCGATCCCCTCGACGTAGGCCGCGAACGCCCGGTCGAAGCGGTCGTAGTGCGCCTCGTCCTTGACCAGGACCGTCCGGCCCAGGCCGTAGAAGCCGTCCAGGGTCAAGTCGCCCAAGCCCGCCTCCAAGACGGCGAGCAGGTCGAGATGCTCGCGCAGGCTGACCGGAACGCCGTGCGCGCGCAGGGTGAGGAAGAAGTCGATCAGCAAGGCATGTCGCCCGGGTTGAGTTTGGAAGGTAACGCTTCGCGTCCGCTGCGCGGGGCTTTTTCTTCTTTCTTTTTGCCAGTGTTAACGCAGGAGATTAGCCGCGACGCCGAGGGCAAGTCTCAAACAAAAGGCAAAAAAGAAGAAAAGAAAGCCCGCGCGGCAGCGCAACGCGAAGCGTTCAACGCCGCGCCATGAAAGCCAACCGCTCGAACAGTTGGGTGTCCCGCTCGGTCTTGAGCAAGGCACCGTAGAGCGGCGGGATCGCTTTTGCCGCGCGGCGTTCGCGCAGGATCTCGACGCCGGCCTCGTCGGCCATCAGCAGCTTCAGCCAGTCGAGCAGTTCCGAGGTCGAGGGCTTCTTCTTCAGGCCCGGCATGGCGCGCAGGTCGAAGAAGGTCTCCAGCGCCTCCCTGACGAGGTCGGCGCGCAAGCCCGGGTAGTGGACCCCGACGATGCGCTTCAACGTCTCGCGGTCGGGAAAGCGGATGTAGTGAAAGAAGCAGCGGCGCAGGAAGGCGTCGGGCAGTTCCTTCTCGCTGTTGGAGGTGATGAGGATGATCGGCCGGTGCTTGGCGACGACGCGCTCGCCGGTCTCGTGGACGACGAACTCCATCTGGTCGAGTTCGAGCAGCAGGTCGTTCGGAAACTCGATGTCGGCCTTGTCGATCTCGTCGATCAGGACGACGGCCTGGGTCTCGGACCCGAACGCCCGCCAGAGCACGCCCGGCTTGATGTAGTGGTTGATGTCGGCGACGCGCGCCTCGCCCAACTGGCCGTCCCTCAGCCGCGCCACGGCGTCGTAGGCGTAGAGCCCGTGCGCCGCCTTGGTCGTCGACTTGACGTGCCACGCGAACAGCGGCATGCCCAACGCCGCCGCCACCTCCTCGGCCAGCCGCGTCTTGCCGGTGCCGGGCTCGCCCTTGACCAGCAGCGGCCGGCCCAGCGCCGCGGCGGCGTTGACCGCCTGCTGCAATTCGTCGGTCGCGACGTAGGTCTCGCTGCCGGTGAAGCACACGGTCATCCCTTCTCGGTTCACCCCGTCCTAGAGCCCGGCGCCGGGCGGGACAACAAAACTTTCAGGTGAACAACAAAACTATTTATTCGCCTTGAAAGGGTAATTTGCGAATATCCGCGCAACCTTGTTGGTCACCTAATGTAATCTATGTTACGTAGCAATCCTACTAACCTATGGTTGGGAGGTGCGGGGCGCTATGGCTGCCGAATCGCGTTCTGCTCATAGAAAGACCGGCGCACGAGGGCTTGGGCTTACAACCTGTAATAACGATTCGCCCCCCGCTCTGGACGTCGCGCACGACCTGCAATCGGCGCTCTTCTTGCTGCACGGCGGCCGCGCCCGCCCGCTGAACCCGGCGGCCGGGCGGCTCGTGGCGGTGCTCGCGTCCGGCGGGCCGCTCGCCCGGGCCGTGCGGGCGGCCGCGGGCGGCGGGCGTCCTCTCGACTATTACGGCCCGAACGGCGACGCCCCCGACGCGCCCCACGTCCTGGCCCACGGCCGGCCGTTCGAGCAGCACGGTATCGAGGGCGCCGTCCTGGTCGAGATCGTCGACGCGAGCGCCGCCTTCGCGGTCGAGACGCGGTTGCGGCGGCAGATCGACACGGACTCGCTCACCGGCGTCGCGAGCCGCCAGCGGTTCCTCGCCGAGGCGGCGCGCATGGTCGCCGAGGCGCGGCGGCACGGGCACGGGCTCGGCCTACTCATGCTCGACCTCGATCGCTTCAAGGCGATCAACGACCGCCACGGCCACGGCGTCGGCGATCGCGTCCTCGTCGCGGCGTGCAGCGCCTGGAGCGGCCTCTTGCGGCGCAACGACGCGATCGGGCGCCTGGGCGGCGAGGAGTTCGCGGTGCTCTTGAGCCACGCGCGCGCCGCCGGCACCCGCCGGACGGCGGAGCGGCTCCGTCGCGGCCTCGACGCCTTGAGAAAGCGTCTGGCGCTCCACGATCCGGTGACGGTGAGCGTCGGCGGCGCCGTGCTGCGCCCCGACGACGCCGAGGTGGAAGACCTGCTGCGGCGCGCCGACGACGCCCTCTACGCCGCCAAATCGGGCGGGCGCAACCGCGCCTTGCTGCACGAGGACGGCATTGGCCTTCCACGCCTGCCCGCTTAAGGCCGGCGTCACGAAGCCTCGGCCTCGGCGCGCAGGTGGCCGGCCCCTTGCGCCAGCGCCGCCTCCAGGTAGGCGTCGAGGCCGCCGTCCAGGACCGCTTGCGGGTTGCCGCTCTCGACCCCGGTGCGCAGATCCTTGACCATCTTGTAGGGGTGCAGGACGTAGGAGCGGATCTGGTGGCCCCAGCCGATGTCGGCCTTGGTCGCCTCGACGGCATCCGACTCGGCCCGGCGCTTTTGCAGCTCCAGTTCGTAGAGGCGGGCGCGCAGCATGTCCATCGCCTGCGCCCGGTTGCGGTGCTGCGAGCGGTCGTTCTGACAGGCGGCGACGATGCCGGTCGGCAGGTGGGTGAGCCGCACGGCCGAATCGGTCCGGTTGACGTGCTGCCCGCCGGCGCCCGAGGCGCGGTAGGTGTCGACCTTCAAGTCCTTGTCGTTGATCTCGATCTCGATCCTGTCGTCGATCACGGGGTAGACCCAGACGCTGGCGAACGAGGTGTGGCGGCGGGCAGCACTGTCGAAGGGCGAGATCCGCACCAAGCGGTGCACGCCCGACTCGGTCTTCAGCCAGCCATAAGCGTTCTCGCCCAGGAGCTTGATCGTCGCCGACTTGATGCCGGCCTCCTCGCCGCCGCTCTCCTCGATCATCTCGACCTTGTGCCCGTGCGCCTCGGCCCAGCGCAGGTACATGCGCAAGAGCATCTCGGCCCAGTCCTGCGACTCGGTCCCGCCCGCGCCGGCGTTGACCTGCAAGAAGGTGTCGTTGGCGTCGGCCTCGCCCGAGAGCAGGCCCTCCAGTTGCAGCCGGTCGACGCGGGCCTTGACCTCTTCGAGGTCTCGCGCCGTCGCGTCCAAGGTCGCGTCGTCGCCCTCGGCCTCGGCGAGTTCGGCGAGTTCGATGCTCTCGTCGAGCGTCGCCTCCATCGCCCGCTGCGCCTCGATCGAGGTACTCAGCTTCTGCCGCTCGCGCATCAGCGCCTGCGCCCGCTCGGGGTCGTCCCAGAGCTTCGGGTCCTCGGCGAGGCTGTCGAGTTCGTCGAGCCTTAGAAGTGCCTGATCCCAGTCAAAGATGCCTCCGCAGGATGTCGAGCCCCTGGCGGATCGGCTCGGCGAGGTTGGCGATGTCGGCGCGCATGGGTCGTTTTCCTTGGCTGGGGTTCGAGCGTCAGTCGCGTAAGGATGTAGGCGGCCTCACGCCGCTTGTCAGTAGAGGCCCCCGGCGGCGGGCGAACCCGCCCCCTCGTCGCCGTCGGCGGCGACGCCCGAGAACGTGGTCGGCGACGCCGCCGCCCGCCGCACGGGCTCGGTGCCGGGCAGGTAGGCCTCGGCGATCACGTCGGTCGTGTTCGGTCCGGGCAAGAGGCCGGCCTCGGCGTCGACCCGGACGAGGCGGATGCCGGGCGGCGTGCGAAACGGGATCGGCGGCTGGCCCTTCAAGGCGGCTTGCATCACCTCGACCCAGACCGGCAAGGCGACGTTGCTCCCGGTCGCCTTGCGCCCGAGCGACTGCGGCCGGTCGAAACCGACGTAGACCCCGACCGCGAGGTCGGGCGAGAAGCCGACGAACCACGCGTCCTTGGCGTCGTTGGTCGTGCCGGTCTTGCCGGCGAGCGGGTGGCCGATCGCCTTGGCCCGCTGCGCCGTGCCGTGCTCGACGACGCCTTCGAGCATGTGGACGAGCTGATACGCGTTGCGCGGGTCGACGACCTGCGCCCGCTCGTTCGGCAACGCCGGCGGCGGGGTGGCGAGCGTCTCGCTTTGGCAGGCGGCGCAGGTCTCGCCGGTGCGGCTCATCACCGTCTTGCCGTAGCGGTCCTGGATGCGCTCGATCATGACCGGCTCGATCCGCTTGCCGTCGTTGACCAGCATGGCGTAGGCGGCGGTGAGGCCCATGACCGTCACCTCGTTCGAGCCCAGGGCCGAGGCGAGGTTGTCGCCCAAGCCCCGGTCGATGCCGAAGCGGTGGGCGACGTCCTTGACCCGCCCCATGCCCACGTCCTGCGCCAAGCGCACGGTCATCAGGTTGCGCGACTTCTCCAGCCCGGTGCGCAGCGTGCTCGGGCCGTAGAAGGTCTGGCTGTAGTTCTCGGGCTTCCAGAGCGGCAGGCCCGGCCCCTGCTCGATCTCGATCGGCCCGTCGACAATGATCGAGGACGGGGTGTAGCCGTCCTCCAGGGCCGCGAGGTAGACGAACGGCTTGAAGGCCGAGCCCGGCTGGCGCAGCGCCTGCGTCGCCCGGTTGAACTTGCTCTGACGGTAGCTGAAGCCGCCGGAGAGCGCCAGCACCCGGCCGGTGTGCGGGTCGAGCGCGACGACCGCCCCCTCGACCTCGGGCCGCTGCCGCAGCGCCCAGTGGGACGACTCGCCCCTACCCGTCTCCCGCTCGACCAGGACGACGTCGCCGACTTCGAGGATGGCGCCCACCTCCCGCAGCGCCGGGCCGATCTTGCCTTGCGCGTCCTCGGGCCGGGCCCAGCGGACGTCTTCGAGCCGCAACGCGCCCTCGTCGCCGTCGACGAAGCCGAGCCGCGCCGCGTCGGGCTCGACGCCGAGGACGGCGGCGAGCTTGAGGTCCATCAACTCAAAGCCCGGATCGACCTTCTTCAGCGCGTCTTGCCAGCCCTCCAGGGGGATCGTCGCCACGGGACCACGGTAGCCGCGGTGGCGGCGATCGTAGTCGCCGAGGCCCCGGCGCAAGGCGCGGTCGGCGATCGCCTGCAGCGCCGGCGCCACGGTCGTCCTGACCGAGAGCCCGCCCCCGTAAAAACCCTCCTCGCCGAAGTGGCCGACGAGCTGCCGGCGCACCTCCTCGGTGAAGAAGTCGGCCCGGGCGTACTCGGTCGGTGCGCGCCTATGCGTGACGAGCGGCTCGGCCTTGGCGGCCGCCGCCTCCTCGGGCGTGATGTAGCCGTCGTCTTGCATCCGGTTGATGACGTAGTCGCGCCGTCCGACGGCGGCGTCGTGGTCGCGCACCGGGTCGTAGCGCGACGGCGCCTTGGGCAGTGCCGCGAGGTAGGCCGTCTCGCCGATCGTCAAATCGTCGAGCGCCTTGTCGAAGTAGTTGAGCGCTGCCGCCGCGACGCCGTACGAGCGGTTGCCTAGGAAGATCTCGTTCAAGTAGAGTTCGAGGATCTCGTCCTTGGTGAACGCCTCTTCGAGGCGCATCGCCAGGATCGCCTCCTTGACCTTGCGCTCGATCGAGACCTCGTTGGTGAGCAGGAAGTTCTTCGCCACCTGCTGCGTGATCGTCGACGCCCCCTCGGGTCGCCCCCCGTCGCGCAGGCGCTTCACGTTCTCGACCACGGCCCTCGCGATGCCGCGCGGGTCGAGGCCGAAATGGCTGTAGAAGTTCTGGTCCTCGGCCGCGACGAAGGCGTGCTTCAAGCGCTCGGGCATCGCGTCGATCGGCACGAACACCCGCCGCTCGCGGGCGTACTCGGCGAGCAGCCGCCCGTCGCCGGCGTGGACGCGGGTCACGGTCGGCGGCGCGTAGTCGTTCAGGTGGGCGTAGTCCGGCAGGTCCTGGCTATAGTCGTAGACGGCGTAGGCGACGATGCCGCCGCCGATCAGGCCCAGCACCACGAGCCCGAACACCAGGCCGGCGAACAGGTTGAGGGACTTGGTAAAAATGCGGCGAAGCGGCATGGGTCGGCACCTAGAGCGTGGCTTCGAGTTGTTGGAAGTAGCGTTCGATCGCGGCCGCGATGACGTCGGCCAGCCGCGCACGATAGGCGGGGTCGCGCAGGTTCCTCGCGTCCTTGGCATTCGATAGATAGCCAAGCTCGATCAGAACGGAAGGCACGTCGGGCGCTTTGAGGACGACGAAGCCGGCATAGCGGCGCGAGCGCCGCACCAGGGGCGTCACCTCGCGCAAGGACGCGATCAGCGTGTCGGCCAGCGCGATCGAGCGGTTGTTGGTGTCGCGCTGCACGAGGTCGATCAGGATCGAAGCCACCTGCGGGTCCTCCTCGCTCAAGTCGGCCCCGACGATGATGTCGGCCTTGTTCTCCTTCGCCGCGAGGCGCGCCGCCTCGGCGTCCGAGGCGTCCTCGGAGAGCGTGTAGACCGAGGCCCCCCGGTGCTCGGGCAGGCCGATCGAGTCGGCGTGCAGCGAGACGAACAAGTCGCCGTTCGCGCGGCGCGCCCGCTCGATGCGCTCGCGAAGCGCGATCAGCTCGTCGTCGTCGCGGGTGAGCACGACCTTGAAGCGCCCCCCGGTCTCCAGGGCCTCGTGCAGGGCTTTCGCCATCGCCAGCGTCACCGTCTTCTCGAACACGCCGCCGACGCCGATCGCGCCCGGGTCGACGCCGCCGTGCCCGGCGTCGATCACGACGACCGGCCGCCGCGGGCCCGGCAGGTCGGCACTCGCGTCCGGCGCTGCCGCCGGCTTGGGCAGCGGCAGCGGCAGTGCCGCGACCACGACGGGCGGTGCCGCCGGCTCAATGGCCAAGGGCGCTGCGGCCCGGGCGACGACGGCTGCGGGCCTGGGCACCGGCGGCGGCAGGGCCGCGGAGCGCAGCGGCTCGATCGGGGCCAAGTCCAGGACCAAGCGCCAGTCGCCGCCAAGCTTCTGCGGCTCGATCACGCGGCTCGATGCGACGCGAAACGGGCCGGTCGCGTCGAGGACGACCCGGCTGTGTTGCCCGTCGAGTTGGCCGTAGCGGTAGCCGCCGATCAACCCCTTCGGCCGCGACTGCGGGTGCTCGGCCACGCGCCAGTCGAGCCGGGGCAGATCGACGGTGAGCCGCCAAGGGTCGGACGCGACCTCGGCCTCGAACGTAGTCTTGGCGCTCAAGTCCAAGACGAGCCGGGTCAAGGGCGGGTCGACGCCGAAGCGAATAGCCTTGACCTCGACCGCTCGGGCACCCGTGAACGACGTCAGGAGAACGAGCAGCACCACGAGGTAGGCGGAAATCTTGTCCCTCAAGGCGAACATCATAACCCACGGATTGCCGCGCACGGTCTTTCGACCGCGACCCGGCAGGGGGCGGCGACCGACACGGGGCGCGCGGATAAAACCGAATACCCGATTGTGATAACGCATAACAGTTACTATAGTGCTTACAGATGGTCGATTGTGATTCCCGTCCAGGGGGTCGCGCGGCGCCCGCCGCCCACTCCCGCTCAGACGGCAATCGCCCGACCGTTCCTAAACTTATAGGTTATATCGGTAGCGGTGTCAGGCGCGTTCTCGCAGCGGGGTGAACAGGTTGGGGTCGGCGTAAGCCGGGCCGGCCGAACCCTTCCCCGGTCGAGCGCCGACGGTCCGCCGCCGATCCTTGCCCGCCTCGCCCCTTTGCATCCTCCGCCGCTCGGCGGGGGCGCGGCCACGGCGGCGCACCATCCCGCAACATTCGTCCGCAGCCGGCGCGTCGCGATCGCGACGCGGCTCCGGGCGCGCCAGAGTCCCTCCCATGACCAAACGCATGCTCATCGACGCCACCCACCCCGAAGAGACCCGCGTGGTCGTGGTGGACGGCCAGCAACTCGTTGACTTCGACTTCGAGAGTTCGACCAAACGCCAGATCAAGGGCAACGTCTACCTCGCCAAGGTGACCCGCGTCGAGCCCTCGCTCCAGGCCGCCTTCATCGAGTACGGCGGCGGCCGGCACGGCTTTCTCGCCTTCAGCGAGATCCACCCCGACTACTTCCAAGTCCCGCAGGCCGACCGCGAGCTGCTGGAAAAGCTTGAGCGCGAGGGCACGCCCACGGGCGACAGCGGCACCGAGGCCGAGAGCGCTTCCGACGCCGAGGGCGAGGAGCGGCCGTCCCGGCTGACCGAGGACGCCGACGAGGAGACGGCGGAGGTGATGGGCGAGCAGGCCCGCGCCCGCGCGCGGCTCTTGCGCTCGTACAAGATCCAAGAGGTCATCAAGCGCCGGCAGATCCTGCTCGTCCAGGTCGTCAAGGAGGAGCGCGGCAACAAGGGTGCCGCCCTCACCACCTACCTGTCGCTCGCCGGGCGCTACGGCGTCTTGATGCCCAACACGCCGCGCGGCGGCGGCATCAGCCGCAAGATCCAAGACGCCGCCGACCGCAAGCGCCTCAAGACCATCGTCCAGGACCTCAAGGTGCCGCAGGGCATGGGCCTCATCGTCCGCACCGCGGGCCAGGAGCGCTCGCGCGCCGAGATCCGCCGCGACTACGACTACCTCTTGCGCCTGTGGAGCGACATCCGCGAGACGACGCTGAAGTCGATCGCGCCCTGCTTGATCTACGAGGAGGGCAACCTCGTCAAGCGGGCGGTCCGCGACATCTACACCCGCGACGTCGAGGAGGTGCTGGTCGAGGGCGACGAGGCCTACAAGGACGCGCGGCGGCTGATGCAGATGATCATGCCGAGCCGGGCGCGGCTGGTGAAGCCCTACAAGGACGAGGTGCCGCTCTTCTTTCGCTACCGGGTCGAGGACCAGCTCGACGCCATGTACAGCCCGGTCGTCCAACTGCCCTCGGGCGGCTCGATCGTCATGCACACGACCGAGGCGCTGATCGCCGTCGACGTCAACTCGGGCCGCTCGACCCGCGAGCGGCACATCGACGAGACCGCGATCAAGACCAATTTGGAGGCCGCCGACGAGGTGTCGCGGCAACTGCGCTTGCGCGACCTCGCCGGGCTCGTCGTCATCGACTTCATCGACATGTCGGAGAACCGCCACCAGAAGATGGTCGAGCGCCGCCTGCGCGAGGCCTTGAAGCTGGACCGTGCGCGCATCCAGCTCGGCCGGATCAGCATGTTCGGCCTGATGGAACTGTCGCGCCAGCGGCTGCGCCCCTCCTTGCAGGAGCTGTCCTCGCAATCCTGCCCGACCTGCCACGGCCTCGGCGTCGTCCGCTCGACCGAGTCCTGCGCGCTCCAGGCGCTGCGCCTGATCCAAGAGGCCGGCATCAAGGGGGCGGCCGCCATGCAGGTGACGCTGCCGGCCGACGTCGGCCTCTACCTCTTGAACCAGAAGCGCGACGCCCTGCACCGCCTCGAAGCGCGCTACGCGATGCAAGTCGTCGTCGCGGTCGACACGCGGATGATGCCGGCCGAGATCGACGTGCAGGTGGGCGCCAAGCGCGAGGTCGAGCCCGATGCGGCAGCACTCGCACCCCCGGCGGACGCACCCGCCGCGCGTATACCCGACGAGGAGGAGCAACCGATTGAGGCAGCGCGGCGCGAGCGCCCAGCGCCCGACGCCCCGGCACCCGTCGAGGTCGCCGCCGACGAGGACGAGGACGCGGGCGGCAAGAAGCGCCGCCGACGTCGGCGCCGGCGTCGGCGCGACGAGCCGGGCGAGGCGCCGAGGGAGGCGGCGGCCGGGGCCGAGACCGATGCGGGCGGGGCCGACACGGACGAGACGGAGGCGGACGAGGCCGTCACGGCGGCACCGCCCGCGCCGGCAGGCGACGAGCCCGAGCGGCCCCGCCGCCGCCGCAAGCGGCGCGGCGGCGCCCGTCGCGGGAACGGGACCGCCGCCGAGGACGCGGGCGACGACGCACCCGCGCCGTCCGGAATCGGGGCCGACGCGCCGCCGCTCGCCGCCGAGGCAGACACGAACGCGGGGATCGAGACCGAGGCGCCGATCGCCGCGGCCGAGACGCCGCAAGACGTGCGGGAGACGCACCCCGCCCCGGCACCGGTCTACGACGCCGACACGCCCGCGGTCGAGGTCGCGGCGGCCGGGCTCGACCCAATCGGCGACGAGGAGCGGGCATCTGACGCACCGCCCATGACCGACGCGGCGGTAGTTGCCGAGATGGCCCCGGTCGAGACGCCCGAGGCGGACGCACCGGCCGTCGAAGCACCAGTCGTCGAGGCGCCCGCGGCCGAGATGCCGACCGTCGAAGCATCGGCCGCTGAACCGCCGGCCGTCGAATCGTCGGCGATCGAGCCGTCGGCGGCGTCTGCCGACGAAGCCACCGCGCCGGTGCCGAGCGTTATCCTGGCGGCGAACGGTGCCGCGGCCGACGGCGCGGCCGGGGCGGCGCCGGCGACCTCCGTGGACGGTGCCGCGGACGGGTCGGCGGAGCCTGCCCCCGAAGCGGAGGCGCCGCGCGAGGCCGCGCTCGCCGAGGCCGTCGAGGAGGACACCGGCCCGCCGCGCCAGGGCTGGTGGAGTCGCTGGGTGCGCTGAGCAACCGAACGTATCGAATCCACGCCCGCCGTCTTACGCCCCCTTCGGCCGGGGTGAGGCGGCGGGCGCAATTGCGTCACCGGCTAGTCCGTGAAAAAGTTCGCCGCCGGTCCCCCGTTCGTCTAAGGTCCTCCCCCGATAAGGGGGGAGGCAACCGACATGGCGCACGACGAGGCCCTACCGCGCACCGCCGCGAACTTCGTCCCGCTGACGCCGCTCTCGTTCCTGGCGCGCACGGCGGACCTGTTCCCGGCGCGCGTCGCCTTGATCCACGGGCGCCGGCGCCAGAGCTGGGGGGAGACCGACGCCCGTTGCCGGGCGCTGGCCTCGGCCCTCGAACGCCGCGGCGTCGGCCCCGGCGACACCGTCGCGGTCCTCGCCCCCAACGTCCCCGAACTGTTCGAACTGCACTTCGCCGTGCCGATGGCGGGGGCGGTCCTGAACGCGATCAACGTCCGCCTCGATCCCGAGACCATCGCCTACATCCTCGACCATGGCGGGGCGAAGCTGCTGATCGCCGACACAGGATTCGCGCCGTCGGTCAAGGCGGCGCTGGCGCTGCTCGGCCGCGACCTGCCCGTCGTCGATATCGACGATAGCCAAGGCCCCGGCGGCGAGCGCCTGGGCGAGGCGGACTACGAGGCCCTCCTAGCCGAGGGCGACCCGAACGCGCCCCGATCGCCGCTAGCGGACGAGTGGGCCGCCCTCACCCTCAACTACACCTCGGGCACCTCCGGCCGGCCGCGCGGCGCCGTCTACCACCACCGCGGCGCCTACCTGATGGCGCTCGGCACGGTCGCGGCCTGGGGCCTGCCGATGCACCCGACCTACCTCTACAGCGTGCCCTTGTTCCACTGCAACGGCTGGGGCCACGTCTGGACGATGACCTTGATGGCGGCGACGGTCGTCTGCTGCCGCAGCGTCACGGCGAAGGCCGTGTTCGACGCCATCGCCGAGCACGGCGTCACCCACCTCGGCGGCGCCCCGGTCGTGCTCGGCACGCTGGTCAACGCGCCGGCCGAAGAGCGCCGCGTGCTCGACCGGCCGGTCAAGGTGATGACCGCCGGCGCCCCGCCGCCGCCCGCGATCTTGGGCCAGATCGAGGCGATGGGCTTCGAGGTCATGCAGGTCTACGGCCTGACCGAGACCTACGGCCACGTCCTGCAGTGCCTGTGGCGCGAGGAGTGGGAGGGTCTGCCGTTCGAGGACCGGGCCGAGATCAAGAGCCGGCAGGGCATCGGCTTGCCGATCACCGAGGAGGTGCGCGTCGTCGACCTCGCGACGCGCGCCCCCGTCCCGCGCGACGGGGTGAGCGAGGGCGAGATCGTCGTGCGCGGCAACACGCTGATGAAGGGCTACCACGACGACCCCGCGGCGACGGCGGCCATCTTCGAGGGCGGCTGGCTCAAGACCGGCGACGTCGCCGTCTGGTTTGACAACGGCTACGTCCAGATCAAGGACCGCTTGAAGGACGTCATTATCTCGGGCGGCGAGAACGTCTCCTCGGTCGAGGTCGAGGCCGTCCTCTACCGCCACCCGGCCGTGGCGGCGGCGGCCGTCGTCGCCCGGCCCGATCCGCGCTGGGGCGAAGTGCCCGTCGCCTACGTCGAACTGAAGCCGGGCGCCACGGCCGACGAGGCCGAGATGATCGCCTTTTGCCGGGGGCACACCGCCGGCTTTAAGACGCCCAAGGCCGTCACGTTCGGCGACCTGCCCAAGACCGCGACCGGCAAGATCCAAAAATTCCGGCTGCGCCGCGACGCGGCCGACACCGCGAGGAGAGACGCGTGAGCTTCAAGGCCTTGATCGTCGATAAGACGCAAGACGGCACGATCGACCAGCGCATCGACGATTTGGACGTGGACGCCCTGCCCGGGGGCGAGGTCCTCGTCCGCGTGGCGCACTCGACGCTCAACTACAAGGACGGCTTGTGCCTCACCGGCAAGGGCGGGCTCGTTCGAACCTACCCGCACGTGCCGGGCATCGACTTCGCCGGCACGGTCGAGGCGTCCGACGATCCCGACTTGAAGCCGGGCGACGAGGTGATCCTCACCGGCTGGCGGGTCGGCGAGGCGCGCTTCGGCGGCTACGCCCAGATGGCGCGGATCAAGGCCGGCTGGGCCGTGAAGCTGCCTGAGGGCTTGAGCGCCCGCCAAGCGATGGCGGTCGGCACGGCGGGCTTCACCGCAATGCTGGCGATCATCGAACTGGAGCGCCGCGGCCTCGCGCCCGACAAGGGCGAGGTCCTGGTCACGGGGGCCGCCGGCGGCGTCGGCTCGGTCGCGACCGCGATCCTGGCCAAACTCGGCTACGACGTCGCCGCCGTCACCGGCCGGCCCGAAGCGGCCGACTATCTCAAGGGCTTGGGCGCGAAGTCGATCGTCGATCGGGCCGAGTTGACCGAAGCGAGCCCCAAACCGCTCGAATCCGAGCGCTGGGCGGCTTGCGTCGACGCCGTCGGCGGCACGATGCTCGGCCGCGTCCTCAAGCAGGTGAAATACGGCGGCACGGTGGCGGCCGTCGGGCTCGCCGGTGGGGCCGCCATCGAGGGCGCCACCGTCGTCCCCTTCCTCCTGCGCGGCGTCGCCCTCGTCGGCATCGACTCGGTCATGCGCCCGCGCGAGGGCCGGATCGAGGCGTGGAACCGCATCGCCCGCGACCTGCCCACCGACAAGCTCGACGCGATGACCGAGACGGCGACGCTGGAAGACCTGCCCAAGCTGGGCGCGGCGATCCTCAAGGGGCAGGTCAAGGGGCGGGTGGTGGTCGACATCGGCTGAAGGGCGTGGGGGACGGGCGCGCCGTCCCCCTGCCGTGCCCGATGCTGTTGGGTGCGCTCAGCCGATGCCGAAATTAACGTCGATGTCGATCGCGCTCAGAGCGATCTTGGTCACGTCGACGAACGTGATCAAGCGTGTACCCGCCTCGGCGCCGCTGAGCGAGCCCGTATCAAAGATCAGGCTGCCGTTGCGCAGCGTAACGCCCTCGTCGCCCGCCCCGAACGAGCCGTCGCCGTTGCTATCGAGCGTGTCGCGCCGCAGATCGTCGAACGAGACGCCAATCGAAACGTGATCCTCCACGCTCTTGAAGTCGAGAATGGCAAGGTTGACCGATGGATCGCCAGGACCGCTATTGAACGTGACGTCGTCGTGCCCGCCGCCGAGAAACAGGCGGTCGTTGCCGGAACTGTTGCCATATGCCCCGTAATCATCGTCGCCGCCGTTGAGGCGGTAGAGGTCGTTGCCGGCCCCGTCCTCGACGGTTTCGCTGCGTGAGGAACCAAAGACCTTATCGTTTCCCCCGCCCGGCACGACCCTGACAATTTCAATGTCCGTTCCGCCCAGGGCGCGCAGACCGATACGATCGGCGGCGTCGCCCGTCACGATGTCTTCGATCTGCTCGACATCGCGCAGCGTGATCGTCGCGGTCCCGCCGGCGTCGGCGACGGCGAAACGCTGGTCCTCGCCGACGCCGAGCGCCAGAACGCTCACGCTGCCGCTGGCCTCTTGCAGCTCGAAGCCGAAATAGTCGGTGTCGGCGCCGCCGTCGAAGAGGTCGTTGCCGTCGCCGATCCGCCAAGTCGCGGTGTCGACGCCGCTCTCGCCGTACAAACGGTCGTTGCCCTGCCCGCCCTCCAACTCGTCGCCGTCGGCGCCGCCGAAGAGGGTGTCGACTCCCGCTCCGCCGTAGAGATCGTCGGAACCTGCACCACCAAAAAGCCTATCGGCGCCGACGCCACCCTGCATGATGTCGTTGCCGGCATCGCCGTAAAGCCGGTCGTTGCCGGCGTCGCCGTACAGACGATCGTCGTTGGCCCCGCCGTAGATCAAGTCGTCGCCGCCCTTGCCGAAGATTAGGTCGCGCGCACCCAATCCTCGGATCTCGTCGCTGCCACCCGTACCTGTGAGCGTGTCTTTGCCGCTCGTGCCCTTGATCAGCGCCATAGCTTTTCATCCCTCCTCGATGACGCCAAAGACTTTACGTTACTTTGAATATTAATCATTTCTTGCCAGAATACTTGTAAATTTGGTCCAAGAAAAAGTCTAGATTTTATTCCAAGCCAATTGATGAAATTTTGTTAATCAAATTTTCTGCTTGTGGTGCGGCAGAATTTCGGCCGCCCCCATGATCTGAGGAACGCTTGCGCGTCCGCTGGCGCGGGGCCTTCTTTTCTCTTTTTTGCTTTTGTCCAGGGCTGGCTTCGGCGTTGGGGCAATCCTCGGCGACAAGCAGCAAAAAAGAAGGAAAGAAGCCCGCGCGGCAGCGCCCGCGAAGCGTTCTACAGCCTTTCCAGCCAAGCCACCGCCCCCGCCACGTCCGCGACGCCCGCCCCTTCCGGTCGGCGCAGCATCACGACCGGCAAGCCCAGCCCCCGCGCGGCGTCGAGCTTGGCCAGCCCGCCCACGCCGCCGCTCGCCCGGCACAAGACCGCCTCGATCGCCTCCTGCCGCAGCAGGTCCGTCTCCGCCTCGATCGTAAACGGCCCGCGCCCTCGGCGCCAGCGGGCGTTGGGCGGCAGGGCGGCGGGCGGCTCGACGCCCCGGACGAGGAAGGCGACGTCGGCCAACCCCGCCAGCACCGCCACCTCGCGCCAGCCGACGAGCGCCAGGACGCGCCGCGCGCGGAGTGCTTGCAGCCGGTCGAGCGCTGCCGGTATGTCCTCCACATCGTGCCAGTCGTCGCCGGACCCGGGCGTCCAGGCCGGCCGCTCCAGGCGCAAGAGCGGCACGCCCGCCAGGAGCGCCGCGTCGCGCGCGTTGGCCCGGATCTGCTGGGCATAGGGGTGCGTCGCGTCGATCAGGGCGGCGACCCGTTCGGCCCCGCACCACGCCGCCAGCCCCTCCGCCCCGCCGAAGCCGCCGACCCGCACGCCCCCCGTCGGCAGGCGCGGCGCCCCCGTGCGCCCGGCGAGCGAGGTCGTGACGCGCCAGCCCAGTAAGGCATTGACTGCGTCGGCGAGGTCGTAGGCCTCGGCCGTGCCGCCCAGGACGAGGACGTGCCGCCTCACCCCGCTTGCGCCACCAGAGCCCCTACCCGATCGAAGATCATCACCTCGACTGTGATACCGGGCACGGCCGCCGCCGCCACGTCCCGCGCCCGCCCGGCCACCGCCCGCGCCAACGGCACGCCCGACGATTCCGCCGCGGCCATGACCGAGGCCGCCGTCGTCGCGGCTTTCGCCGATACGACGAGGTCGGCCGGTGCGCCCAACGCCTCCAGCAGGCCCGCCAGCGCGGCCAGGTCGACCGTCGAGCGCTTCGAGTGCAGGTCGAGGTGCCCCTGCGCCAGCTTGACCAGCTTGCCGAAGCCGCCGGCGAGCGTCAGGCGCTCGACCGGGTGGCGGCGCAGGTACTTTAGCGTCCCGCCGACGAAGTCGCCCATGTCGAGGAGGGCGGCGTCGGGCAGGTTCAAGTGCCGCCGCACCGCCGCCTCCGAGGTCGAGCCGGTCGCGGCGGCGAGGTGATCGAGGCCAGTCGCCCGCGCCACGTCGATGCCGCGGTGGATCGAGTGGATCCAAGCCGAGCACGAGAACGGCACGACGACCCCGGTCGTGCCCAGAATCGAGAGCCCGCCGACGATGCCGAGGCGCGGGTTCAAGGTCCGCTTCGCCAGTTCCTCCCCGTTCTCGACCGCGACCTCGATCATCAGGTCGGCCGGGGCACCGGCCGCGGCGGCGATCGCTGCCACGGCCTCGGTCATCATCGCCCGCGGCACCGGGTTGATCGCCGGCTCGCCGACGCCGATCGGCAGGCCCGGCTTCGTCACCGTGCCGACGCCGGGACCGGCCTCGAAGCGCACGCCGGCCCCCCGTTCGAGCCGGCGCAGCGTGACCTCGACAACGGCCCCGTGCGTCACGTCCGGGTCGTCGCCCGCGTCCTTGACGATGCCGGCCCTGGCGTGGTCCCTTCCCTCCTCGGCCAGCACCAGGGCAAAGGTCGCCTCGCCGCCGCGCGGCAGCCGGATCGTCACGGGGTCGATGAAGCCCCGCCCGAACAGGGCCGACGCCGCCGAGGCCGCGGCGGCGGTCGCCGTGGCGCCGGTCGTGAAGCCGCGCCTCAGCGGCCGATCGTGGTTAACGGGTCCGCTCACGTCCGGGTGCCTCGCCTCGCCGAGTGGCTGGTCGTGCGGTGGTGCGCGAGGCTATGCAAGCGTCGATCGCTCCCCCAATTCCTTGGGCGTAAACTTTGTCGGCGTTTTTTGGAAGAAGTCATGCACGCACCGACCATCCTGATCGCGGCCCCGATGTCGAACAGCGGCAAGACGGTGGTGACGCTCGGGCTGATCCGGGCGCTCGCCAAGCGCGGCCTGCGCGTCGGCTCGTTCAAGGTCGGGCCGGACTACATCGACCCCGCTTTCCACGCCCGCGCCTCGGGCCGGTCGTGCCTCAACCTCGACAGTTGGGCGATGCGCTTCGAGACGCTGGCGGGGCTCATGGACGAGGCCGGCGAGGGCGCCGACATCGTGATCGGCGAGGGGGTGATGGGCCTGTTCGACGGTGCTTCCGACGGCACCGGCTCGACCGCCGACGTCGCTTCCCTGTTCGGCTTGCCGGTCCTCCTCGTCGCCGACGTCAAGGGCATGGCGCAGAGTGCCGCGTCGCTTATCGCCGGCTTCATCGAGGCCCGGCCCGACGTCGAGATCGTCGGCGTCGTCTTGAACCGGGTCGGCTCCGCCGACCACGCGGCGACGATCCGCCAAGCCTGCGACGAGCGTTTCTCGACCGCGATCGTCGGCTCCTTGCCGCGGGCGCAGGGCCTGTCCTTGCCGTCTCGGCACCTGGGCCTCGTCCAGGCGGCCGAGCACCCCGAACTCGACCTGTTTCTCGATCAAGCGGCTGACCTCGTCGCCGGCCACGTCGATCTCGATCGCGTCCGACGCTTGGCGCGGGCGCCGAGCGTCGGCAACGCCGGCCCGCCGCCCAAGCCCTGGCCCGCCCTCGGCGGCCGCATCGCGGTCGCGATGGACGCCGCCTGCAGCTTCGCCTACCCCGCCGTCCTCAGGGGCTGGCGCCGGGACGGGGCCGAGATCGTGCCGTTCTCGCCGCTCGCCGACGAGGCGCCCGACGCCCGTAGCGACGCCGTGTTCCTGCCCGGCGGCTACCCCGAACTCTACGCCCCGCGCCTCGCCGCGAACCGGGCCTTCATCAAGGGCCTGCACGCCGCCTCGCACCGCGATGCCTTCGTCTACGGCGAGTGCGGCGGCTACATGCTCTTGGGCGAGGGGTTGATCGATGCCGACGGCGCCCGCCACGCGATGGCCGGGCTCCTGCCGGTGACGACCAGCATCAAGGCGCCGAAGCTGCACCTCGGCTACCGCCGCCTCAAGGTCCTCGGCCGCACGCCGCTCGGGCGCCCTCCCCTCGCCTATCGCGGCCACGAATTCCACTACGCCGCCGAGACCGAACGCTGCGGCGGCGAGCCTCTGTTCGCCGTCACGGATTCGCGCGGGCGCGACCTCGGGCGGCAGGGCTGCGTCTTAGGCACCGTCGCCGGGTCGTTCTGCCACCTAATCGACCGGGTGCCGCATCTGGCGGTGGTGCGGTGAACGCTTCGCGTCGGTTGCGCCGGGCTTTCTCTTCTTTCTTTTTGCTAGTGTTAACGTAGGAGGTTGGCCGCGCCGCCGAGGGCCAGCCTCGGACAAAGACAAAGACAAAAAAGAAAAGGGAAAAGGCCGCGCGCCGAGCGCACGCGAAGCGTTCGGCATGGCCCCCGCCGCCGATTGCTCTACCTATTGGCCCAACCACACCGAACACGGGAGGAACCATGCACCGCCGCCGCCTGCTCAACGCCGGGGCCGCCGCCGTTGGCGCCGGGATGATCGCCGCACCGATGGTCGCGAGGGCTCAGGAGAGCTACGCCTGGACGATGATCATGCCTTGGCCGAAGAACACGCCCGGCGTCGGCGTCAACGCCGAGCGGTTCGCGCGGCGGCTGGAGGCGATGTCGAACGGTCGGATCACGATCACGCTCTACGGGGCGGGCGAGCTCGTGCCGCCGTTCGAGGTCCTGGACGCGGTCGAGACCGGCACGGCCGACCTCGCCCACGCGACGCCCTACTACTGGGTCGGCAAGGCGCCCGTGCTCAACTACTTCACCGGCGTGCCCTTAGGCTTGAACGCGACCGAGCTCGCCGCCTGGATGCACTTCGGCGGCGGCATGGATCTGTGGCGCGAGGTCTACCAGGATTTCGGCGTCGTGCCGTTCTACGCCGGCAGCTCGGGCGTCCAGGCCGGCGGCTGGTTTCGCCGGCCCGTCGAGACGGTGGACGACTTGAAGGGCCTGAAGTTCCGCATCGCCGGCATGGGGGCGGAAGTCATGCGGCGCCTGGGCGCGTCGCCGGTCCTGCTGCCGCCGGGCGAGATCGGCCCGGCGCTCCTCTCGGGCACGATCGACGCCGCCGAGTGGATCGGCCCCTGGAACGACCGCGCGTTCGGCCTCTACAAGGTGGCGCCGATCTACTACGTCCCCGCCTTCCACGAGCCGGGGCCGGGGCTGGAGATCATTGTCAATTCAAGCGTCTACGAGTCCCTTCCCGAGGATCTCAAGCAGATCGTCGAGGCGGCAGCACTCGCGACCGCGCACGAGACGCTGGCCGACTTCACCTACCACAACGTCGCGACGCTCAAGCCCCTCTTGGCCGAGGAGGGCGTCGAGATGCGCGCATGGCCCGACCCGATCAAGGCGGCGCTGGCGAAGACCTCGATCGAGGTGCTGGAGGAACTGCGCCAGACCGACGCCCAGACCGAGAAGGTGGGGAAGAGCTACATGGACTTCCTGCGCCAGTCGGTCGCTTACGCCGACAGCTTCGACGGCGAGATGCTCAGCCTGCGCCGTCTCGGTTTTGGCTGACGGCTCTGCCGTCTCGGTTTTGGCTGACGGCGTCGTCCGTTTCGCCGCCCTTGCGCTTGCGGCCCTTCTTCGACGTGTCCGCGCCCGCCGTGCTGACGGCCGCTTCCGCGAAGGTCGCCATGTTATTGTGGCAGGCGACGGCGGCGCGGACGATGCCCGCCGCGAGCGTGGCGCCGGAGCCCTCGCCCAGCCGCATGTCGAGGTCGAGCAGCGGCACGAGGCCGAGGTGCGCCAGCAGCCTGGAATGCGCCGGCTCGGCCGAGCGGTGCCCGGCGATGCAGTGCTCGATGCTCTTGGGGTCGAGGGCGTGCAGGACCAGCGCGGCGGCGCCCGCGACGTAGCCGTCGAGGATGACCGGCGTGCGCCTGAGACGGCCGGCGAGGATGCCCCCCGCCATCGCCGCGATCTCGCGCCCGCCGAGGCAGCGCAGCGCGTCGAGCGGCCCTTGCGCCAAGAGAGCCTCGTGCTTCTCCAGGCCGCGGGCGATCGCGTCCGCCTTGTGCTTAACGCCGTTTGCGTCGAGCCCCGTGCCTGGCCCCGCCCACGAGGCCGGCCCGCCGCCGACGAGGGCCGTGCACAGGGCGGCGGCGGCGGTCGTGTTGCCGATGCCCATCTCGCCCACGGCCATCAGGTCGAGGTCGTCGTCGGGTGCGGTGAGGCCGGCGTTGAAGGCGTCGACGCAGGAGGATTCGTCCATCGCCGGCGCCTTGGTGAAGTCCCTGGTCGGCCGCTCCAGATCCAGCGGGACGACGTGCAGCTCGGCGCCGGCGACGCGGGCCAGTTGGTTCACCGCCGCGCCGCCGGCCTCGAAGTTCGCCACCATCTGCGCCGTCACCTCGGCCGGGTAGGCCGAAATACCCTGCGCCGTGATGCCGTGGTTGCCGGCGAAGACGAAGACCGCCACCCGGTCCAACCTAGGCGGGTGCCGCCCCTGCCAGCCCGCCACCCAGCCGACGACGTCTTCGAGCCGGCCGAGCGCGCCCGCCGGCTTGGTCAGGACCGCCTCGCGCGCCGCCGCGGCGGTGACGGCGGCGGGATCGACGCCCGGCAGTTGCGTCAGCAGGTAGCGCACGTCGTCGAAGCTGCTCACCGGTGTGAGGCTGCTCATCGGTCCTCGGCACGCGAAGGGGCACGAAAGGGGCGGCAATGTGGCGGCGAACCCCGGCCCTGTCGAGGGGGAGAAAGCCAATGATCCGCAGCGCCAAGATCGCGCTCGTCTTCCTCACCCGGCTGCCGCTCAAGGTCGAGGGTACGATCAGCTTGCGCGACCTCGCCGCCGCAGCACACCTGTTCCCGCTCGTCGGCCTCGTCGTCGGCGCGCTCGGCGGTCTCGTCCTGTTCCTGGCGCAGGCGTTGGGCGTCCCGCCCCTCGCCGCCGCCCTCCTCGGCCTCGCCGCCGCGGCGGCCCTCACCGGTGCTTTGCACGAAGACGGCCTCGCCGACACGGCCGACGCGCTCGGTGCACACACCCGTGCCCGCGCGCTCGACATCATGAAGGACAGCCGGATCGGGAGCTACGGTGCCGTGGCGCTCATCCTCGCCTTCGGCCTCAAGGCGACGGCGCTCGCCGACCTCTCCGGCCCGTCGGCGGCCCTGGCGCTCGTCGCCGCCGCCGCACTCGGCCGCGGCCTGATCCCGGCCGTGATGCGGCTGCAGCCGAGCGCCCGGGCCGAGGGACTCGCCGCCGCCGCCGGGGCACCGCCGATGGCGCTCGCGTTGACCGCGCTCGCGCTCGGCGTCGCGGTCCCGGCCGTCCTCCTCCCCCTCGCGCCCGCCCTCGCCGCCCTGGCCGTGGCGCTGGGTGCCGGCGCGCTGGTCGCGTGGCGCCTCGGCCGCCGCTTCGGCGGCTGCACCGGCGACACGCTGGGCGCCGTCGAGCAGATCGTGGAAACCGCGTTCCTGCTCGCCCTGAGCGCGGCGCTGTGAACGCTTCGCGTCCGCTGCGCGGGGCTTTTGGCCCCGACGTCCGTGCCCAATCCGGGTGACAAGTAGCAAAAAAGAAACGAAAAAGGCCGCGCGCCAGCCTGCCTAGCGATGCTAGGCACTGAAGCGTTCAACGGAGACACCCGCATGACCCTAGGCCACGTCCACCTCGTCGGCGCCGGCCCTGGCGACCCTGAACTGCTCACCTTGAAGGCGCTCCGGCTGGTCGAGGCCGCCGACGTCGTGCTCTTCGATCGGCTGGTCGGCGACGGCGTGATGGCGCTGGTCCCGCCGCAGGTCGAGCGCGTCTTCGTCGGCAAGCGGCGCGCCAACCACCAAATGCGCCAAGTCGAGATCCAAGAGCTGATGGTCCGGCGGGCCAGGCGCGGCCAGTCGGTCGTGCGGCTCAAGGGCGGCGATCCGATGGTCTTCGGCCGCGGCGGCGAGGAGATCGAGGCGCTGGTCGAGGCGGGCGTGCCGTTCACTGTCGTGCCCGGCATCACCGCGGCTTGCGGCATCGCCGCCGAGTACGCGATCCCGCTCACCCACCGCCACCACGCCCAGAGCCTGACCTTCGTCACCGGGCACCTGCAAAACGGTGAGCCCTACCTCGACTGGCCGTCTCTGTGCCGCCCGGGCCAAACCCTCGTCTTCTACATGGGCCACACGGCACTCGCCAAACTCTGCCTCAAGCTGATCGAGGGCGGTCTCCGCCCCGACCTGCCCGCCTGCCTCGTCGAGAACGGCACCCTGCCGGAAAGCCGTCGCGTCCAAGGCACGCTGACGACGCTCCCGGCGCTGATCGAGGGCCACACCTTCCAAGGGCCGGCGCTCGTGATCGTCGGCAAGGTGGTGGCGCAGACCGAGGCGGTTCCCGTTCATGCATCGGCCTGCGTCGAGACGGGATGAACGCTTCGCGTGCGCTGCCGCGCAGCCTTTTTCCTCTTCTTTTGGCCACTTGTCGTCGGGGATTGGCTTCAACGTATGGGTCAGCCCCGGCCAAAGTTACAAAAAAGAAAAAAGAAAGCCCGCGCGGCAGCGCACGCGTGAGCGTTCAACGGCAGATCATCTCGACCGGCGCCACCACGCCCCGCTTCAGGCCGTCGAGCAGGTTGGCGAACTTCGGCGGCAGGCCCTCGGCCGCGGCCCGTGCCCGCACCCGCTCGAAGAAGTCGATCCCGAACGCCCGTCGGTCGCGTTCGGCCGCGACCTTGAAGCCGGCCGCCGCCAGCGCCGCGCGGTAGTCGGCGGGGCTTGCCGGGAACGACGTCGCCTCGCTCGCGGCCCACGGCACGGGGTAGGCGAGGTCGCCCGCGCCCGTGCGCATCACTTCGTAGACCGCCAGCACCCCGTCTGGACGCAGCACGCGGCGCGCTTGCGCGAACAGGCGCTCCTTGTCCGCCACGTTCATGCCGACGTGGAGAAGCGTCGCGGCGTCGAAGCTTCGATCCTCGAACGGCAGGTCGAGGACGCTGCCCTGGACGTGGCGCACGCGGCCCTCCAGCCCGACGAGCCGGGTCAGCGCCCGGCCGGCCTCGACGAAGGCCGGCGTCAGGTCGATGCCGGTCACGTCGAGACCCTTGGCCTTCGCCAAGTAGCGCGCCGCCCCGCCGAGGCCGCAGCCGAGGTCGAGCAGCCGGCTCCCCGCTGCCGCGTCGATCCGCACCGCCAAGTCCTCCGTCGCCGCCCGGCCGCCGACGTGAAGCTCGTCCGCCGCCGCCAAGTCCTCGATCGTCGTGGCCTCCAGCGGTCGGCCCGCGCGCTTCAGCCCGGCCAGGATGTCGTCGTACAGGCCGAGACGGCCGTAGTGCGTCGCGACGTCGTGCTCGATCTCCGTCATCGTCTCCTCCGATCCGTTCTCGTGTGTTATACCGGTGCTGCGGATCATTTCACGGCATGAAGCGTTTGAACTGAGTACAGCGCCCCGTAACCGATAAGAGACACCGTATGCCCGATCGCCGTCGACCCGTACCGGACGCGCCGCACGCCCAGGTGACGCCCGCCGATCGGCCGAGCGTCGAGGGCCTGACGATGCTGGCGGTGGGCGTCGTCGTCGTGGCCGCCCTCTACCTCGGCCGCGACATCCTGGTGCCGATCACGATCGCGGTCCTCTTGAGCTTCGTGCTCGCACCCTTGGTCAACCTGCTGCGCCGCCTGCGGCTCGGCCGCATCGTCGCCGTGATACTCGCTGTCCTCTTGGCGCTCAGCGTCATCGTCGCGATGTTCGGCCTGATCGGCAGCCAAGTGGCGCAACTCGCCGGCGACGTGCCGCGCTACCAGTCCACGATCGAGCGCAAGATCGAGGACGTCCGCGGCGCCACGCTCGGCTGGGCGTCCGGCCTCGTCAAGGAGGTGGGCGACCGGATCGAGGAGGTCAATCAGGACACGGCGACGGCCGAGGAAGCGGCCGCCGGGGACACGGCCGCGAACTCCGCCGACAATCCCCTCCTGGTCCGGGTCGAGGAACCGGCCCTGTCGCCGACGGAACTGGCCCGGACCGTCCTGGAGCCGATCCTGGGGCCGCTCGAATCGATCGTCATCATCCTGATCGTCGCCATCTTCATCCTCTTGCAGCAGGACGACCTGCGCGACCGGATGATCCGCCTGTTCGGCTCGAAGGACCTGCACCGCACCACCGTCGCGATGAACGATGCCGGGCGGCGCCTGAGCCGCTACTTCCTGACTCAGTTCTGCCTCAACGCCGGCTTCGGCGTCATGATCGGCGTCGGTCTCTTCATCATCGGCGTGCCGTCGCCGATCTTGTGGGGCATACTGGCGGCGCTGATGCGCTTCGTGCCCTACATCGGCTCGTTCATCTCGGCGATCCCGCCGGTGGCGCTCGCCGCCGCGGTCGATCCGGGCTGGACGATGGTGATCTGGACGGGGGGCCTCTTCCTCGTCACCGAGCCGGTCATGGGCCACGTCGTCGAGCCCGCCGTCTACGGCCACAGCACCGGGCTCGCCCCGTTCTCGGTCATCGTCGCCGCCATCTTCTGGACGTGGCTGTGGGGGCCCATCGGCCTCATCCTCGCCACGCCGCTCACTCTATGCCTCGTCGTCCTCGGGCGTCACGTCGAGCGCCTGGAGTTCCTCGACGTGCTCTTGGGCGACCGGCCGGCGCTCACCCCGGTCGAGAGCTTCTATCAACGGATGCTGGCGAACGACCCCGACGAGGCGGCGGACCAGGCCGAACTCTTGTTGAAGGAGCGCTCGCTCGCCTCCTACTACGACGAGGTCGCCTTGAAAGGGTTGCAACTGGCGGCGCAGGACGTCCAGCGCGGCGCCCTCGACGCGGCCCGCCAGGAGCGCTTGAAGGAGAGCGTCGTCGCGTTCATCGAGGAGATGGACGAGCACGACGACGTGCCCGCGGCACCGGCCGAGGCCGGTGTCGAGGAGGAGAACGCCCCCGTCACCCCCTCGCTCGCCGAGAAGGCCCTGCCCAAGGAGCCCGAGCCGGCGCTGCCGGTTCTCGACGCCGGGGATCTGGCGCCGGCGTGGCAGGGCGAGGGCGCGGTCCTGTGCCTCGCCGGCCGCGGGCCGCTCGACGAGGCGGCGTCGACCATGCTGGCGCAACTGCTGCGCAAGCACGGCCTGGGTGCGAGACCGACGCCCCACGAGGCCGCGTCGCGCACCGGCATCGAGACGCTCGACGTCGAGGGCGTCGCCATGGTCTGCGTCTCCTACCTAGAGATCAGCGGCAGCCCCTCGCACCTGCGCTACCTCCTGCGCCGGCTGCGCGCGCGCCTGCCCGGCGTCCCGATCGCCGTCGGGCTCTGGCCGGTCAACGACCCGGTGCTCGCCAAGGCGGACGTGCGCGCGACGATCAACGCCGACCACTACGTCAAGTCGCTGCGCGAGGCGCTGGAGGTCTGCCTGACGGCGGCGCGCGGGCCGGCGCCCGGGGCGACGACGACGCCGGCCGAGGCGGTGCCCGCCGACTGAAGCGGCGGGCCGCCCCGCCCCCGGCGCCCGTCAGGTCGGGTTGCCGCCGGTGACGCCGTAGGTCTCGCCGGTGACGTAGCCCGACTCCTGCGAGGCGAGGAAGACGAAGATCGGCGCGATCTCGGCCGGCTGGCCGGGCCGGCCGTAGGGGGATTGGGCGCCGAACTGCTCGACCTTGTCCTGCGGCTGGCCGCCGGAGGGCTGAAGCGCGGTCCAAAACGGTCCCGGCGCCACGGCGTTGACGCGGATCCCCTGCTCGATGACCTGCTTGGCCAGCGCCTGCGTGAAGCCGATGATCGCCCACTTGGTCGAGGCGTAGTCGAGCAGGCCCGGCGACGGGTGGAAGCCCTGGGTCGAGGTCACGTTGACGATCGTCGCCCCCTCGGGCATCAGCGGCAGCGCCGCCTTGGTGAGCCAGAACATGGCGTAGACGTTGGTCTTGAACGTCCGGTCGAACTGCTCGGTCGTGATGTCGAGGATGCTCGGCTGCGTCGTCTGCTTGCCGGCGTTGATCACCAGGATGTCGAGCCCGCCGAGCCGTTCGCCCGCGTCCGCGACCAACTTTTGGCAGAACGCCTCGTCGGTGACGTCGCCCGGCAGCGGCACGATCGTGCCGCCCTTGCCCTCGATCAGCTCGACGAGCGAGCGCGCGTCCTCCTCCTCGCTCGGCAGGTAGTTGATCGCCACGGCCGCACCCTCGCGGGCGTAGGCGATCGCCACCGCCCGGCCGATGCCGCTGTCGCCGCCGGTGATTAGCGCCCGACGCCCCTTCAGCCGGCCGAAGCCTTGATAGCTCTTCTCGCCGTGGTCGGGCCGCGGGTCCATCTTGAAGATCGACCCCGGCGCCTCCTGCGGCTGGCGCGGAAACGGCGGACGCGGGTACTGCGTCAGCGGGTTTCGCATCGCGTACTGATTTTGAACCTTGCCCGTCTCGTCCATCGAACCGTTCCTCACCTCTGGTTTGGTCGTCGCGCTGCGGTAAACGGCGCGGGGGCGCAAGGGTTCGGGGGTGGGGGTGAAAATGTTGCGGGCGTTGGGTGTGGGGCGGGCGGTAAGGATTATAAAATTGATAGTTGCATCAGAGGCTAATGTTGTTGTGATACTTTATACTAAAGTCTTACGAAAAAAGAAGCCGCTTTAATGCCTCAACTATAAGAGGCAATACAAGCGTAAGTGATATGATGCTCAATACAGCTCGGTGCGCAAATTGACTAATTATTCTTCCTGATTTGTATTCAACGGTCGGGAATATCCATCTTAGATATTGATATATAAACCGTGCTAACACGCCAAAAATAATAACTATGTATCCATATATAAATACCAACACAAATTTCGAATTTATTTCTTGAAAGTATGGCATTATGATTATTTCTATTTGCATTGCCCAATATAAAGCGAACGGAACGAAGAAGACATAGAGAAAGAGATCGTAAACCCCACTTTTATGGATGAATCCTCGTCTATTTTGCCTATCATTAAAAAATTTTTCCAATTTGACAAATGTTGAATCAACCCAACTTTCGTCTAATCCGTTTAGATGAAAACTGCTCTCATTAGGAGTAGGATTAGAAGGAAGATTGATAAAGTTTAAAGCAATGGGCATTCTTCGAAAATCAAGGAATACCACAAAATAATTTCTTGGCAGATAACCAGGAAATAAGCCAGCGAAATCATGATGTGTAGAGAGATATACGCTTTCGATTTTGTCTGGAAAATCCGGTTTATCAAATATTGAAAGATCATTCTGCGATATTGTAGCCCCGTCATTAGTTTTTATTTGCATTGATACACGATAAGCATTGTTCATATCGGTATGAATTTTTTCACTCATATCAAGGTCAAACTGCGCATCGTTGATTGACTCTAAATTAAGACGAAGAGCTTCATTTGCATGATGTTGAAGAAGGTTATACAAGGCGATGAGATCATGTTTGCTGACAGAAAAACTTCGCAGAAGCTTTGATCGTGCATAGTGCGCCTGAGGATTATTTTTGTCATCTATGTGCAAAGTGTAGCACTTTCAGAACATGTATGACATGCAATTTTAGTGTAATTCGACCAGCATGGCCAAATTAAAGCATTTGAGCGAATGTTTTGTTTAACGTTTGCTTTAGAAGATTTTTCCTTCCTTTGAAGGTACAAGCCTTGCATCTGAACCCAACCCACCTCAATAAGCGAACTCCTCGAACACCGGCTCGACCCGCCCCTCCCATTTGCCGTGGTACAGGTCGAGCTTGACCCTGGCCGGGCTCACGCCGCGCTCGACGATGGTGTAGAGGCTGGCCAAGTGCTTCCTCTCGTCGAGGCCGTCCATGTCGAGGACCGCGCGGCGCCTCAACCCCTCGGCCGACAATTCCAGCGTCTGGCGGGCGAGGTCGAGGACGGTCCCGCCGCGAAACGGGGTCTGGAGCCCTTGCCTCGGTACCTCGGCGCGCAGGCGCGCCATCTCCTCGATCGTCCAGTCCTTGACGAGGTCGGCCGCGGCGTCGAGCGCGCCGTCGTCGTAGATCAGCCCGGCCCAGAACGCCGGCAGGCCGCAGATCTCGCGCCACGCCCCGCCGTCGGCGCCGCGCACCTCGATGTAGCGCTTCAGGCGCACCTCGGGGAACAGCGTCGTCAGGTGGTCGCCCCAGTCGGTGATCGTCGGGGCCTCGCCCGGCAATTCTTCCAAGCGCCCGTTCATGAAATCGACGAACGACTTGCCGGCGAGGTCGAGGTAGCGGCCGTCGCGGTAGGCGAAGTACATCGGCACGCCCAGGACGTGCTCGACGTAGCGCTCGAAGCCGAAGCCGTCCTCGAAGACGAAGCCCAGCATCCCCGTCCGGTCGGGGTCGGTGTCGGTCCAGATATGGCTGCGGTGGCTGACGTAGCCGTTGGGTTCGCCCTCGGTGAAGGGCGAATTGGCGAAGAGCGCCGTCGCCACCGGCTGCAGGGCCAGCGTGACGCGCATCTTCCTCACCATGTCGGCCTCGTCGGCGAAGTCGTAGTTCGCCTGGATGGTGCAGGTGCGCAGCATCATGTCGAGGCCGAGACTGCCCACCTTGGGCATGTAGCCGCCCATGATCTTGTAGCGGCCCTTGGGCATCCAGGGGATGTCGCCCCGCGCCCACAAGGGTTGAAAGCCCATGCCGAGCATGCCGACGCCCAAGGGCTCGGCGATCGCGCGCACCTCGGCCAAGTGCCGCTGCACCTCGCGGCAGGTGGCGTGGACGTGCTCCAGGGGTGCCCCCGACAGTTCGAACTGGCCGCCCGGCTCCAGGGTGATGCTGCACTTGCCCTTCTTCAAGGCGATCGGCCGCCCGTCCTCCAGGACCGGTGTCCAATCGAAGCGCTCGGCCATGCCCTCCAACAATGCCCGGATCGAGGCGCGGCCCTCGTACGGCAGGGGGCGCAGGTCGCCCGTCGTGAAGACGAACTTCTCGTGCTCGGTGCCGATCCGCCAATCCGCCTTCGGCTTGCAGCCGCCTTCGAGGTGGGCGACGAGGTCGCGGCGGTCGGTGATCGGCGCCCCCTGCTCTTCGGGCGGTGCGGACATGGACGGTCTCCTGCGATTATGGTGCCAAGGCGGCCCGGACGGCCTCGGCCAGGGCGCGGACCTCGCGCGCCGCGATCGAGCGCGGCGCCGCCTCGACGGCGCCGAGGCCTTTGCCGAACGCCTGAACGAAGATCTGCCGGTTGCCGAGTTCGGCCGGCAGGACGGGGTGCCCTTCCTCGGCGATCAACGCCCGAGCCTCGTCCAGGCTCCGTCCGCGCGGCGGCACGCGGTTGAGGACGAGGAAGGCGGGCTTCCCCTCCTTGGCGGCGATCTCGAACGTCGCCTTCGAGGCCCAGACGTCGGGGGGGCTCGGTTGGCAGGGGACGAGGACGATGTCGGCGACGCGGATCGCCTCCTTCGCCTCCGCCGCCGCGTGCGGCGGGCTGTCGACGACGATGGTCCCCGCCTCGCGCCTCAGCCGCTCCAAAGCACCCCCGATGCGCCAGCCGCCGATCGCGGCGAAGCCCAGGGCCGGCACCTTCTCGGCCCCCGCCTCGCGCGCGCGCATCCAGGCGGTCAGGCTCGCCTGCGGGTCGATGTCGACCAGCGCCACCTTGTCGCGCCGCGTCCGGCAGAGCGCCGTCGCCAGTTGGACGACGAGCGTCGTCTTGCCGGCCCCGCCTTTCTGCTGCGCCACGGTGACGACCGGCATCAGTAGCCGCGCGCTCGATCGACGACGCCCACGAGCGGCTCGCCGGCCCTCAAGCGCCGGTAGTTCTCGGCGACGAAGCGCCCGGCCGTCTCGGGCGCGGTCGTGCTGGCGACGTGCGGCGTGATATCGACCTGTTCGTGGTCCCACAGCGGGCTGTCCTCGGGCAGGGGCTCGACCGGGAACACGTCCAAGGTCGCGTGCGCGAGGCGGCCCTCGTCCAGCGATTCCAGCAGGTCGGCGACGATCAGGTGGCGCCCGCGCCCGACGTGGACCAGCTTCGCGCCTTCGGGCAGCTTGGCGAACAAGGGTGCCGCCAGCAGCCCCTCGGTCTCGGCCGTCAGCGGCAGGAGGCAGACGAGCACGTCGAGGTCGGCGAGGAAGGCGTCGAGCCCGCCGGCGCCGGCGAACGCCTCGACGCCCGGCAGGTCCTTCGCCGAGCGGCTCCAGCCCTTGACGCGAAACCCGTGCCGGGCGAGCAGGGCACAGGTCGCCGCCCCCATCTCGCCCAGACCCATGACGCCCACCGTCCGCTCAAACGGGTGGCGGTGGCAGCGCCAGTTCCAGCGGTGCGCCCGCTGCTCGCGCGCGTATCTGTCCATCTCGCGGTGGTATTTGAGCGTTTGCAAGAGGACGTACTCGGCCATGCCCTCGCTCAGGCCCGGATCGATCATCCGACAGACCGGCACGTCGGGCAGGGTCGGGTCGGCGAGGAGCGCGTCGATCCCGGCCGCGATCGAGAACACCGCCTTCAGGTTCGGCAGGCCCCCCAGCAGCCCCTCCGGCGGGCGCCAGACCAGGGCGGCGTCGATCTCGGCCAGATCGCCCAGATCCGGCGGCGAGCGCAGGTCGAGGCCGGGGATCAGGCGCTTGAGCACCGGCTCCCACGCGTCCCGGTCGTCGTCCCCGCTGTACCAGAGTAGCGCCAAGCGTCGTCTCCCCAACGGCCGCGGCCGTCCGCCCGGCTTGCCTTGGGGCGGTTTTTGACCATATGCGCCAAGCTTGACAAGCCCCATCACCGCAGGAAGGAAACGACCCGCTTGCGCACGGCGCTCATCGCCATCCTCCTCATCGTCGTGCCGATCGCGGTCCAGGCGATCGGCTCCTGGAACGACGTCCGCCACTGGAGCGAGACCCGCTGGGACAGCGCCAAGGTGGCGCCCGACCCCGCGACGACGAAGGAGGCGATCGTCCAGGTCTACGCCGCGCGCACCTGGGGCCGCAAGGGCGTGCTCGCCGTGCACACCTGGGTGATCGTCAAGCGCGCCGACGCCCCCGTCTGGGTGCGCTACGACGTCGCCGGCTGGGGCGTGGCGCAGGGCCGCCCCGCCGTGCGCCGCGACATGCGCGTCGCCGACGGCTACTGGGCCGGCAACCCGCCCTTGCTGCTGGCCGAACTGCGCGGTGATCTAGCGAGCAGTGCCATCGACCGGATCGAGGCGCTGACCCGGGCCTACCCCTTCGACGATACCTACCGCCTCTGGCCGGGGCCGAACTCCAACACCTTCATCGCCGCGATCGGCCGCGCCGTACCGGAACTGCGCCTCGACATGCCGCCCACCGCGATCGGCAAGGACTGGCTACCCTGGTACCGCCCGTTCGCGCTGGCCCCCAGCGGCACGGGCGTCCAGGTCTCGATCGAGGGCGTCTTCGGCCTGATGCTGGCCCTGCAGGAGGGCATCGAGGTCAATTTCATGGGCCTGACGCTCGGCATCGACTTCCTCAAGCCCGCCTTGAAGCTGCCCGGCATGGGACGGGTGGGGTTTTAGGGAAATCCCTATAGGGTTGCATTCGAGCGGAACGCGGCCGAGGCTTCGCGCGTTTCGTGGCTGGCGGTCGTTCATGCACCGCTCATACGGCAATTCATAAGGAAGCTTCGATGACCCTCAAGCATCGCTATCACGCTACATCGCTGCGCGCGCTCTTCCTCACCACCGCCTCGCTCGCCGCGATCGCCGCGTGGCCCGGAGCGGCGGCCTTGGCGCAGGACAGCCAGCAGCAGAACACTCAGCAGCAGGCCGAGCAACAACCCGAGACCGGCCCCGATGCCACGGCGGAGGACGCCGTCGCCCGCGCCGACGAGAACATGGCCGCGGTCTTGAAGAAGCTGACCGAACTCGGTGTCAAGCCGCTCGGCACGATCCCCGTCGAGGCGGCGCGCACCCAGCCGACGCCGGCCGACGCGGTGAAGGCGGTCTTAGAGGACATGGGCAAGAGCATAGCGCCGGAGAAGGTCGCCAGGACCGAGGACATCACCATCCCCGGCCCCGCCGGCGCGATCCCGGCCCGCGTCTACATTCCCGACTATGAGGGCGAAGGGCCGCTGCCGGTCATCCTCTACTTCCACGGCGGCGGCTGGGTGATCGCCGACATCGATACCTACGACGCGACGCCGCGGGCGATGGCCAACGCCGCGAACGCGATCGTCATCTCGTCGCACTACCGCCAAGCGCCCGAGCACCCCTTCCCGGCGGCGCACGAGGACGCCATCGCCGCCTACGAATGGGTGGTCGAGAACGTCGGCCGCTACAACGGCGACACCGCGCGCGTCGCCGTCATGGGCGAGAGCGCCGGCGGCAACCTCGCCGCCAACGTCGCCATCGCCGCCCGCGATCGCGGCTGGCAGGTGCCCGTGCATCAGGCCCTCGTCTACCCGGTGGCCGGCACCGCGTTCGACACCGAATCTTACGCCGAGAACGCCAACGCCGTGCCCCTCAGCCGCGACGCGATGAAGTGGTTCTTCGACAAGACGGTGGCGGAGCCGTCCGACATGAGGGACCCACGCCTCGACCTCGTCGACATGGAGAACTTCGCGAACTTGCCCCCCGCCACGATCGTCACGGCCGAGATCGACCCGCTGCGCAGCGAGGGCCAGACTTATGCCGATAAGCTGCAAGCGGCCGGTGTCGACGCCGCCGCGCGAAACTTCGAGGGCGTCACGCACGAGTTCTTCGGCATGGCGCCGCTCGTCGACAAGGCCAAGAATGCTCAGGCGTTCGTCGCCGAGCGGCTGCGCGCGGCGTTCGACAAAGGCTCCTGAGCCTCACCGGCACATGCGGAAAGGGACGGTCAGGGACTGTCCCTTTCCGCCGCCTCCGGCTCAAAGCCGACCTGCCCCCCGCGCGACGACGATTGAGGGCTGACGCACCGCCCGCGTTCAAGCGGACGTGCATCACGACCGTCGACGGCATCGTTCAGTGCGAGTGTGGCTCACTTCTTCTGCCTTTGCCGGTCGAGGAAGTAGCTGAGCGCCAGGACGACGGCGGCGACGCCGATGCCGAGTTGCAGGATCGAGCCCTCGCCCTTCCAAGACAGGATCTGCCCCATGAACACGACGCCGATCACGGTGATGACGACGCCAATCAGCTTGTGCTTCAGATCGTCGATGTCCTCGATCTTGAGCCAGTCCGGCAGGTCGAGGTCGCTGTCGATGAAGAGTTCGTACAGCCCCGCCGCCACGATGTAGAGGACGGTGGCAAGGAGGACGAGGTCGACCAGCTTGATGCCGGTCAGCATGATCGCGTCCTTGCCCGCCAGCTCCCCCCCCGGAACGACGAGGCGCACCGCCATCGCCACCGCCTCGAACGCGCTGTAGAGCAGCATCAGGCTGCCGGCGACGAAGATCGCCGCGATGCCGACCAGGATCAGCCCGCGCGCGACCTTCATCGCCACCCGCACCGGCTTCGGCGCCCGGTCCTCCTTCGCCGATAGTTTCGGTTCATCGGCCACGACTATTCCTTATACCCTTGGCGCTCTCTGCCCGGCTGGGCCGCGGCCGTCGTTCTGGCGCAAGTCCGCGCCGCTTCGCCCCGCAACACTGCCTCAACCCCGTGCGAAAGTCGAACGCTCGTCAATCCGCCGGAAGGTCCCCGACATGGCCCGCCCCGACCCGCTGCTCGAACCTTATACCCTCAAGCACCTGACCTTGAAAAACCGCCTGATGTCGACCAGCCACGAGCCGGCCTACGCCGAGGACGGGATGCCGACCGAGCGCTACCGCCTCTACCACGTCGAGAAGGCCAAGGGCGGCATCGCGCTCACCATGACGGCGGGCTCGGCCGTCGTCGCCGAGGACAGCCCGCCCGCGTTCGGCAATCTCTTGGCCTATAAGGACGCGATCGTCCCGCACCTGCGGCGCCTCACCGAAGCGTGCCACGAGCACGGCTCGGCCGTGATGATCCAGCTCACCCACCTCGGCCGTCGCACCGGCTGGAACAAGGCCGACTGGCTCCCCGTCCTGGCGCCGTCGCCGATCCGCGAGCCCGCCCACCGCGCCTTTCCCAAAGAGGCCGAGGACTGGGACCTGGAGCGCATCATCAAGCAGTACGCCGCCGCCGCCGGGCGGATGCGCGACGCCGGCCTCGATGGGATCGAGATCGAGGCCTACGGCCACCTGATGGACGGCTTCTGGTCGCCCGCGACCAACAAGCGCGAGGACGAGTACGGCGGCAGTCTCGACAACCGCCTGCGCTTCACCCATCGGGTGCTCGACGCGGTGCGCGCCTCCGTCGGCCCGGACTTCATCGTAGGATTGCGCCTCGTCGCCGACGAGGACTGGGACAAGGGCCTCAGCCGCGCGGAGGGCGTCGAGATCGCGCGCCGCCTCGCCTCGTCGGGCAAGATCGACTTCCTCAACGTCATCAAGGGCCACATCGACACCGACGCCGCCCTGGCCGACGTCATCCCGATCCACGGCATGGCTTCCGCCCCCCACCTCGACTTCGCCGGCGAGGTCCGGGCCGCGACCAAGTTCCCCGTCTTCCACGCCGCCCGGATCAACGACGCCGCAACCGCGCGCCACGCCGTCCTGACCGGCAAGCTCGACATGGTCGGCATGACCCGCGCGCATCTCGCCGACCCGCACATCGGTGCGAAGCTGATGCGCGGCGAGGAGGACCGCATCCGCCCCTGCGTCGGCGCCACCTACTGCCTCGATCGCATCTACGAGGGCCACGAGGCCCTGTGCGTCCACAACGCCGCCACCGGCCGCGAGGCGACGATGCCGCACACGATCCGGCGCACCCGAGGGCCTGAGCGCCGCATCGTCGTCGTCGGCGCCGGCCCGGCCGGATTGGAGGCGGCCCGCGTCGCGGCCGAGCGCGGTCACGCCGTCACCGTCCTCGAAGCGGCCTCAGAGGCCGGCGGACAGGTCCGCTTGGCCGCGCGCTCGCGCCGGCGCCGCGAGTTGATCGGCATCGTCGACTGGCGCCTCGCGGAACTGGCAAGGCTCGGCGTCGAGGTCCGCTACGACACCTACGCCGAAGCCGACGACGTGACCGCGCTCGACCCCGACATCGTCCTGATCGCGACCGGCGGCGTCCCCAACACCGAGTTCCTCGACGTCGGCAACGACCTCGTCGTCAGCAGTTGGGACGTGCTCGCCGGCGACGTGCCGCTCGCCGGCGACGTCCTCGTCTTCGACGACAACGGCGCCCATCCGGGAATGCAGGCGGCGGAAGCCCTGGCCGAGGCCGGCGCCAAGGTCGAGATCGTCACGCCCGAGCGCTACTTCGCCCCCGAGATCGGCGGCCTCAACCACGTCCCCTACGCCCGCGCCTTCAAGGAGCACGGCGTCAGGATCACGATCAACACCCGCCTCAAAGCCGTGCGCCGCGACGGCAACCGCCTCTGCGCCACCCTGGGCTCCGACTACACGGCCATGACCGAGGAGCGCCGGGTCGATCGCGTCGTCGTCGAGCACGGCACCCTGCCCCTGCACGACCTCTACTTCGACCTCAAGCCCCACTCCCGCAACCGCGGCGAACTCGACCAAGCCGCCTTCATCGCGGGCACCCCTCAGCGCCTCACCCCCAACCCCGAAGCCCGCTTCGCCCTCTTTCGCCTCGGCGACGCGATCAGCAGCCGCAACATCCACGCCGCGATCTACGACGGCCTGCGCCTGTGCGCAGCGTTCTGAACGCTTCGCGTGCGCCGCCGCGCGGGCTTTTTTCTTCTTTTTTGCAACTTGGTTCGGGGCGGCGTCGGCGTCGGCGGCCAATCTCGGGACAGTCGCTTCTCCTCCTTGTCACCCCCGACTCGATCGGGGGTCCAGGGTGGCCGGACTCTGCCGTTGCTCAACGTGTAAAACGACAATCAGGAGAACGAAGTAGTTCATTTCCATTGGTTATGTGCTGAACATGCAGCAAATCAGCTACATATATTTGACAATTATTTGCTAGTATTCAATCAAATATTACTTTTTGATTTCTGGAAGTCCACCTTACGTGTGCTTTATATCCTAATTTTCTTTCAATCATTTTAAGTGAGGTTGATTGGAAATCTTTCCCAATTTTCAAGCGATTATCTAATGTCGGCAGATTGCCTCTTTTTATTTTGGAGGGTTTGAGCTTGGCATAGACCGCCCATATCCGTCGGCCAGGGAACGGCGGACGGGGCGGGTTGGATGGGGCTACGGTGCAAGGGGTGCGGGGGCGAGGAGCACGTCAAGAACGGGTTCATGCGCGGCAAGCAACGCTACCGCTGCAAGGGCTGCGGGCTGAACTTCACCGACACCCCGCCGCGCGGGATGCCGCTGCGGCTCAAGGTGGAAGCGGTGCTGCTCTACCTCAGCGGCGTCTCGATGAACCGCACCGCCAAGCTGCTCGGGGTGTCGACCCCCACGGTGCAGGCCTGGATCGAGCGCTTTGCGGAAGTCTACGCGCAAAAGCCCGAGCCCGAAGGCCGTGCCGTCGTGGTCGAGCTGGACGAGATGTGGCACTACCTCAAAAAAAGCCGAACAAGCTGTGGGTCTGGAAGGCTCGGGATCGTGCTACGGGACGGCTCATCGACTGGGAGCTGGGGGGTCGTGACCGAGCCACCCTTGAACGCCTTCTCAAGCGCCTGAAGCGCTGGGGCGTGCGGCTCTACTGCACCGACGACTGGGCCGCCTACGAGAAGGCGATCCCCCAAGGCCGGCTCTACGTCGGCAAAAAGGAGACCCACGGCATCGAGCGCGACCACGCCCGCCAGCGGCACTGGCTCGCCCGCTTTCGGCGCCGGTCGATCGTGGTCTCCAAGGCCGTGCGCATGGTGGACGCCTCGATCGCGCTGTTCGCCCGCTTCGGCGGCAACGACAAGATCGGCGACCTCCGGTCTATGCTAGCCTGAGACCCTCAATTTTTTAAGTCTTGCAAATTGACGACCGTATCGTAAAATCTATCTGACAGCTGTTTGACAGTTTCTTTTGAAAAGATTGTGCTACCTGAAACACCAATACAAAAATTTTCTGCTATAATATAAGCTTTTTGGATAGGCTTTAATAGGCTTCTCCAAGTATATTCGTCTAAAATTTCCTCTGGTTTGTCAATTATCCTATAATCAAAATGATCGAGTTCTTCGCCCTCTTTGCTGTGCTTTCTAGTCTGTAAGATATCGGTGACAAGAAAACACCCATCAGGACGTATGATAGCTGCAGCCAACGTCATTGTTGAACCTTTTGCAAGAATAATCTTTAGGAGGATGATCTACCACACGTTGTAAACCACGTACAGCCTCCCTCTACCCTCACCCACCACGCTCATCCCCGAAAACCCCCGCACCGGCAACCGATTGCCTCGGCGTCACGCCCCGCCACCGTCAGGATGGAGCACAGCGCCGTGTCAGCGTTCCCGCATTCTTACCAGATGTAGGGTACGTCGTAGGCTTGAACGGTCTCGTCGGCGCTCACGAGGGTGAGGCGACGGCATATCGCCTGCGCCACGATGACTCTGTCCCACGGGTCTTTGTGCAGCCAAGGCAGACGGCGCACCGTCTCGACGTCGCGCAGGTGCAGCGGCAACAGGTCGAACCGCGCGTGCGCCAAGTGGCGCTCGATATCGTCGAGCAGGCGGCGCAAACCTTTGGGGGCATCCTTCTTCTGTTCGAGGTAGACCATCTCGAAGATCGACGCCGCACTGACGCAACGAACCTCCGCCGTGGCAATGGCTTGACGCGCGCCCTCGGATAGGCGTGCATCGCCGGCGAGCCACCACGGCAAGGCGTGGGTATCGACCAGGATCTGCCGCGTCACGCGAGCCCCATCGCGCGCAGCGCGTCCTCGTCCAAGGGCGCGAACAGGTCGGGCTTCAGGTCATCCTCGGCGAACAGATGCCCCAGCGCGCCGAAGCCGGGGCGCGTGTCGGACGGCTCCAGCTTGACGAGCTTGACGATTGGGCGGTTGTTGCGGGCGATGCAAACGGTCTCCCCCGCCTCGACCCTGGCGATCAGATCAGACAGGTTCGTCTTGGCATCGTGCATGTTGACGATCATCAGGATCTCCACTCGCCGCGCAAGGCCGACACAACCTACCTTTGATAGCTGTACGCCCACCCCAGCCACGAACAACAAGCAAAAAAGAAGAAAAAAAGCCCGCGCGGCGAGCGCACGCGAAGCGTTCAAACCAACCCGTACTGCCGCGCCTTGTGGCGCAGGAACGGCAGCCCCTCCCCCATCACCTGCTCGGCGCTCTCCGCGACCGGGCGCCAGACGGACAGCGCCGCGCCGATCTGCGGCGGCAGGTTGACGAAGCTCTCCATCGCGAGGCCGCCCTTGAAGCCGATCGCGGCCAGCGTGGCGAAGACCTCGTCCCAGTCGCAGGTGCCGGCGCCCGGCACGCCGCGGTCGCTCTCGGAGAGGTGGATGTATTTGAGGTGGTCGCGCACGGCCAGGATGCCGTTCGCGGCGCCCTTCTCCTCGATGTTCATGTGGTAGGTGTCGAGGTGGACGAAGATGTTGTCGCTGCCGACCTTCTCGATCAGCGCCGCCGCCTGCCGGCCGGTGTTGAGGATGTGGTTCTCGTAGCGGTTGACGGGCTCGATGCCGAGGCCGATGCCCTGCGCCTTGGCGTGCTTGGCCGCCTTGTCCAGGACCACGGCGATGTTGTCGATCTCGCCTTGCGTCGGCGGCCGGCCGGTGCGCTCGCCGATGCCGCCGTAGGTGACGCCGGAGAGGGCCAGGGCACCGATCCTGGCCGTGACGTCGATCGCGTGCTCCAGGAACGCGACCGCCGCGTCCGGCCGGACCGAGGCCCAGCACTCCTCGGGCAGCCCGAGCGAGCAGACGGCGGCCATTCCCGAACGCCCGATCAGCGCGCGGCTGTGGTCGGCGTCGACCTCGGCCGGGGCCAAGAGCGGGATCTCGATGAAGTCGAGATTATACTTGCCGGCCTCGGCCACCACCCTCTCGGCGTTCGCCGCCGTCCAGTCCATCGCCCACATGCTGGTGTGGACCCCAAAACCGTGCATTCTTAACCTCCCGTTGTTGAACGCTTCGCGTGCGCTGCCGCGCGGGCTTTTTCTTCTCTTTTTTGCTCTTGTCCGAGGCCGGCCCTCGGCGTTGTGGCCAACCTCCTACGTTAACACTGGCAAAAACAAAGAAAGAAGCCCGCGCGGCAGCGCACGCGAAGCGTAACCTACCGCGTCGCCAGCAACGCCGCCATCCGGCCTTCGAGGAAGTCAAGCCCCTGCTTCTCCTTGGCGTCGAGCCGGCCGGCGAGGAGGTTGCTGCGCTCGTTCGGGTCGGCGAACAGGTCGTAGAACTCGTGCGACCCGTCCTGGCGGCGGATGAGCTTGTAGCGGTAGCTGCGCACGGCGCGCTCCCAGTCGTCGTTCGGGTTCATCTCGAACTTGTCGGCGTAGATCCAGGTGCGGACCGAGGGGTTCATCCGGTTTTCGATGTAGCGCTTGAAGCTGACGCCGTCGATCGTCGTACCGTTGGGCACGACGTCGGCCGCGTCGATGCCGGCCAGATCCAGGATGGTCGGGTAGAGGTCGACGGTGGCGACGAGCTTGCCGACGACGCGGCCGGGTGCTGCAACCCCGGCGCCGGCGACGAGCATCGGCACGCGCACGCCGCCCTCGTAGACCGAGTTCTTGCCGTGGTGGGGGCGGCGGCCGTTGAGCGGCGGCGCCAGCACCTCGGACGGGGTGCCGTTGTCGCCGATGAAGATCACCGTCGTCGTGTCGAGGTCGACCGAGGCCAGGAGCCGGCCGATCTCGGTGTCCAGGCTCTCGACCATCGCCTCGTAGTAGGGCCGGCGCATCGCGCGGTCGGTCGAGCCGGGCACGAGGCTGTCGCGGGTGTGCAGGTTGCTCGGCGGCTTGTGGTAGGGCGAGTGCGGCGTGCTGAACGCGAGCCAGACGAAGTAGGGCCGGTTCTTGCGCCCCGCCACCTCGATGCGGCGGATGGTGTGGTTGACCTCGTCGGTCGTGTTGTAGACCCGGCGCATCCTGGTGACGCCGTTCACGGTCTTGGGCCAGTTGTAGTAGTCGGTGATCGCGGCGAGGTCGGGGTGGGGGCCGGCAAAGTACGGCCAGCCGTGCAGGTTCGGGTCCTTCTCGCCGCGGCTCAAGTGCCACTTGCCGATGTTCGAGAGCATGTAGGGCGACTTGGCCGCCCTGAACGCCTCGGGCAGGCTGAACTCGTCCAGGCTCAAGACCGGGTGGTCGCGCCGCTCGGCCGGTACGGGCGTGCCGATGTTGGTGCGAAAGTTGTAGCGCCCGGTGAAGATCGAGGCGCGGGTCGGCGAGCAGGTCGGCTGCGACCAAGCGTTGTCGAACAGGACGCCCTTCGCCGCCAGCTTGGCGAGGTTCGGCGCGTTCGGCGCCGGCGGGGTCGTCGCGGTGCGCGAAGCCTGCGGGTAGAAGGACGAAACGTCGACGCCCATGTCGTCGGCGATGATGAGAAGGATGTTGTCCGCCGCGCGTCCGTTCGGGGCGGCAAGCAGAAGGACGGCGGCGGCGATCAATGCCCGCCAACCGTAACGCGAGAAATGTCCAGTCATGGATGATGCCCTCAAAAGGCGGCGCCGCACCCCGCGGCGACCGTGTCGATTAAATGCATCAAATTCCCCGGCCGCACCATAGGCAGGCCCGGCCGCGCCGCGATGCCGCCCCTTTAAGGTGCTGAGCGCGACAACCGGGGCGAGGGTCGTCATGACAGGCCGGTTCGGGTCGTCTATGGTGCCGCCGCACCCTCGGTCGGAGAGCGGCATTGAGCGTTGAGGAAACGGACGTCACGGTAGCGGCACCCGCCCCGATCGCGGAGAGCGACGTGCTGCACGAGCAAGAGGCGCGCGCGGCGGCGAACCAGCCCGCACCCTCGGCCGAGGCGATCGCGGTGCGCGCCGAGCACTTCATCAACCGCGAACTCTCCTGGCTCGCCTTCAACGACCGCGTTCTGGAAGAGGCGTTCAACCCGCAGCACCCGCCCCTGGAGCGGCTGCGCTTTCTATCGATCTCGGCCTCCAACCTCGACGAGTTCTACATGGTGCGCGTCGCCGGCTTGAAGGCCCTGATCCAGGCCGGGGTCACGACGCTGAGCCAGGACGGCATGTCGCCAAGCGAGCAGATGGCGGCGATCAACGCGCGCGCCGAGGAGCTGATGACGAGCCAGCAGGGCTGCTGGCACGATTTGTTGCGCCTCTTGCGCGAGCACAAGGTGTTCGTCCACGACATCGAGAAGCTGAAGGCCGACGAGCGGGCGTGGCTGAAGGCCTACTTCACCGAGGAGATCCTGGCCGTCTTGACCCCGATCGCGGTCGATCCGGCGCACCCCTTTCCCTTCATCCCCAACACCGGCATCGGCGTCGTCGCCGACTTGTCCCGCGCCAACGGCGAACCGCTCGTCGGGCTCATCTTGCTGCCGGGCAAGCTGGAGCGCTTCGTGCGCCTGCCCGACAACAAGGGCTTCGTGCGCCTGGAAGACGTGATCCGCGAGCATCTGGGCATCCTGTTTCCGGGCTTTGGCGTGCGCGGGGTCGGCTACTTTCGCGTCATCCGCGACAGCGACATCGAGGTCGAGGAGGAGGCGGAAGACCTCGTCAGGCTGTTCGAGACGCTCTTAAAGCGCCGCCGCCGCGGCAGCGTCATCCGGCTCTCGACCAACGCGGCGATGCCCGAGGGCCTGCGCGCGTTCCTGATCGACCATCTAGGCGTCGGCAAGGAGGACGTGTTCGCGCTCGACGGCATCTTGGGCCTCGCCGACGCCAAGGCGATCATCGGCCACGACCGGCCCGACCTCGTCTTCCAGCCCTACGCGCCGCGCTACCCCGAGCGGATCAAGGACTTCAACGGCGACTGCTTCGCCGCGATCCGGCACAAGGACTTCATCGTCCACCACCCCTACGAGAGCTTCGAGGTGGTGGTGCAGTTCCTGTTCCAGGCGGCGCGCGACCCGAACGTCCTGGCGATCAAGCAGACCTTGTACCGCACGAGCGACGACTCGCCGATCGTCGCCGCCTTGATCGAGGCGGCCGACGCCGGCAAGTCGGTGACGGCGCTGGTCGAACTCAAGGCCCGCTTCGACGAGGAGCAGAACATCCGCTGGGCGCGCAACCTGGAGCGCGCCGGGGTGCAGGTCGTCTACGGCTTCATCGCGTTCAAGACCCACGCCAAGATCTCGATGGTCGTCCGCCGCGAGCCGCAGGGCCTGCGCAGCTACATCCACTTCGGCACCGGCAACTACCACCCGATCACGGCGAAGGTCTACACCGACCTCTCCTACTTCACCTGCGACCCAGCACTCGGCCGCGATGCGGCCAGGACCTTCAACTTCATGACCGGCTACGCCGAGCCGCAGGACCTGGAGAAGCTCGCCGTCGCCCCCCTCACCTTGCGCGCGACGCTGCTCGACCTGATCGGGGCCGAGATCGCCCACGCCCTGGCCGGGCGCAAGGGCGCCATCTGGGCCAAGCTGAACTCGATCGTCGACGAGCAGGTGATCCGCGCCCTTTATCGCGCCAGCCAAGCCGGCGTGAAGATCGACCTCGTCGTGCGCGGCATCTGCTGCCTGCGCCCCGGCGTGGCCGGCCTGTCCGACAATATCCGGGTGAAGAGCATCGTCGGCCGCTTTCTCGAACACTCGCGCATCGTCTGCTTTGGCAACGGCCACGGCCTGCCCTCGAAGCGGGCCAAGGTCTTCATCTCCTCGGCCGATTGGATGCAGCGCAACCTCTCGCGCCGGGTCGAGACGCTGGTGCCGATCGAGAACGAGACCGTGCACAGCCAAGTCATGTCGCAGATCATGGTGGCGAACCTGAAGGACCGGGCGTCGTCGTGGACCTTGAAGGGCGACGGCACCTACCACCGCCTGCGCGGCGGCGAGGTGTTCTCGGCGCACCGCTACTTCATGACCAACCCGAGCCTGTCCGGCCGCGGCAGCGCGTCGCGCAAGCAAGCGGCGGTCAAGCTGGATTACGGGTCGCCCGAGAAGCGCCCGTCCCCGACCAAGGACGCCAAAGCGTGAATACCCCCACCCCCATCGCCGTCATCGACGTCGGCTCGAACACGATCCGGCTCGTCGTCTACGACCGCCTAAGCCGCTCCCCCTTCCCGCGCTTCAACGAGAAGTCGGTGTGCGGCCTCGGGCGCGACTTGAACCGGGGCGAGCGCCTGTCCGAGGCCTCGATCGACTGCACGCTGCGGGCGATGCGGCGCTTCGTCGGCATTGCCAAGGCGATGCGTGCGAGCCAGATCCACGTTATCGCGACCGAGGCGGTGCGCCGTGCCGAGAATGGCCCCGCGGTCGTGCGCGCGATCGCGCAGGCGACCGGGTGCGAGGCGCGTATCTTGAGCGGCGACGACGAGGCATACATGGCGGCGCTGGGGGTCGCGAGCGGCTTTTATCGCGCGCACGGCCTGATGGGTGATCTCGGCGGCGGCAGCCTCGAACTGTGCAGCCTGCATCAAGGCGAGGTGGCAACCGACCGCATCAGCCTGCCCTTGGGTGCCCTTCGGGTCGAGGGCCTGCTCGCCGACGGCTTCGACGCGGCGAAGGAGGCGATCGACGCCCGGTTGAAGCCGGTGATCGACAAGGGTCAAGCCGACACGTTCTACCCCGTCGGCGGCGGCTGGCGGGCGCTCGCCCGCGTCCACATGACCCGCGCGGGTTCACCCTTGCACAACGTCCACGGCTACGAGATCCCGATCAAGGACGCCCGCGCCCTGACCAAGGAACTGCGCGCCTCGACGCCCGAGGCCGCGCGCGACCTGCCGGGCGTGCCGTCGCGCCGGGCGCCGCAGGTGCCGGCCTCGGCCCTCGTCCTCGACCGGGTCTTGAAGCGCCTGGCACCCGAGCGCGTCGTCTTCTCGGCGCTCGGCGTGCGCGAGGGCTGGCTCTACGCCGCCTTGCCGGACGAGGACCGCGCCGACGACCCGCTCGTCGTCGGTGCCCGCGACTTCGGCCGGCCGCGGGCGCGCGTGCCCTCGATCGGGGCCGCCATGCTGCGCTTCACCGAACCGCTCGGCCTGGACGAGACCGCTTCCGAGCGCCGCCTGCGCGAGGCGGCTTGCGAACTCTCCGACATCGCGTGGCCCGACCATCCGGACGGGCGGGCGCTCGACGTCTTCCACCGTCTGTCGCAACTGCCCTTCGTCGGCATCGACCACAAGGAACGCGCCTGCCTCGCCGCCACCGTCTACGCCCGCTACGACGGCGACGCAGGCGCGCCGGCCGTGGCGGCGGCGCTGGGCCTGCTCGACGGGAGACAAGTTCGCCGCGCCTTCGTCCTCGGCGCAGCACTGCGCCTGGGCTATCGTTTCTCGGGCTCCGTGCCCGCGGTGCTGGACCGGGCCCGGCTCAGGCTCGGCACCGACGCCGTCATCCTCGAAGTCGCCGCCAACGAGGCCCTGCCGGACAGCGAGCCGGTGCGCGCGTGCCTGAAGAAGCTCGCCAAGGCGATCGGGATGCCGCGCACCGAGATCCGCGTGACGGCCGAGCCGGCCGCACCCCGCTTGGTCGTCGTCGGCGGCTGATTTGGCGACCCTCACGCTCGGCCGTGGTGGTGCGGCGCGAAGCGACGACCGCTTCGTCATCGCGCTCGTCGGCACCGCACACGGCGGCAGCCACTTCTTCCACCTCGTCCTGCCCGCCTTGTTCCCCTGGCTCACCGATGCGTTCGCGGTCTCGGCGATGGGGCTCGGCCTCGTGATGGCCGTCTACTTCGCCGTCTCCGGCGTCGGGCAGGCGGTGGTCGGCGTCTACGTCGATCGCTTGGGGGCGGCGCGCGTCCTGACGGTGGGTCTGGCCCTGCTCGGGCTCGGCGCCCTGATCGCCGCGACGGCGACCGGGCTGCTTGTCCTGATCGCGGCGGCGCTCGTCATGGCGCTCGGCAACTGCACCTTTCACCCGGCCGACTACGCCATCCTCGGCCACCGGGTCGCGCCGGCGAGGCTCGGCCGGGCATTCGCGATCCACACGCTCGGCGGCTCGATCGGCTGGGCGCTCGCCCCGGTGACGATGGCGGCGGTGGCGACGTTCGCCGGCTGGCGCGCGGCCCTCGTCGTCGCGGCCCTGATCGCGCTGGCGCTGGCGTGGCTGGTCCACCGCTCGCGCGAGCGGCTCGCGACCCCGCTGGCGGCGGGCGGCGGCGCCGCGTTCGCCGGCTACCTTCGCCTCGTCGCCTCAAGGCCGATCCTCTTGTGCTTTGCCTTCTTCGCCGCCCAGGCGGTGAGCCTGATCGGGCTGCAGAGCTTCATGCCGCTCGTCTTCGAGACCACCCGCGGCATCGACCCGCTCGCCGCCAACGCCACCGTCACCGCCTTCATGACCGGCAGCGCGCTCGGCACGCTCGCCGGCGGCTACCTCGCCGATTTCGGCCACAACCTGCGCCGCACGATCGCACTCGGGCTCGCCGCCTCCGCGGTGCTCGCCTGGGGGCTGGGCTTAGAGGCGCTGCCCTTCGCCCTCGTCTACCCGCTGGCGTCCGCCGCCGGCGCGCTGCAGGGCGTGACGACGCCCTCGCGCGACCTCCTGGTCCGCGCCAACGCCCCGCCCGGCACGACCGGCCAGACGTTCGGCTTCGTCTACAGCGGGCTCGACCTCGGCGCCACGCTGGGGCCGCTCCTCATGGGCGCCTTGTTCGACGCCGGGTGGCCCCGGCTCATCTTCACGGGCGTCGCCGGCTTCATCCTGCTCAGCGGCCTCTTCGCCCTCCTCATCCCCGAGCGCCCGCCGCCGGCAGGAGGCCGCTGAAACAATCTGCAACAAATTTCGGAATAAATCCGTTTTCAGGTCGTCATTAACCGTAAGCAGGGCTATTTGTGAACCGTGAGAGCCAAACTCCCTCTACCCAAACAACACAAGAAAAAGCTAAAGTTTTGGTTGCTTTGACCTCATTAATTAATATGCTTGCATTAATTAATGATACGTCTTATGTGCCTAAGACAGCCGGCTAAGCCGGCGTCTACAAGTCAACCAAACACGACACTAAAAAACCAGCCTCCTGTCGGCCCTGATGGAGAACCAGTTTTGAGCGTGCTGCGCGAGGGAACGCGGTTTTTGGTCGCCAGCATTGCTGCGACACTTCTCCAATACGCCCTGCTCGTCTTTCTGGTCGAGGTCGTGGCGCTCGCGGCCCTCGCGTCCGGTGCCTTGGCGTTCGTCGCCGGTGCCGTGACGAACTACGTCTTGCGGCGCAACTACGTCTTCCGCCGCGGCACGCCGCACCGCCAGGGCATCCCGCGCGCCGCCGTCGTGACGCTGATGGGTCTGGGCATGAACATGGCGATCTTCTGGATCGCGCTCGACGGGCTCGGCCTGCCCTACCTGCTCGCCCAAGCGGCCGCGACTGGAATGCTGTTCGCCTGGAACTTCCTTGCGCACCGGCACTGGACGTTCGCCCCGGCCCGTGGCGGGCTCTTGCAATCGGCGACTTTATTGTCCGGCGCGCACCTGCGGCGGCGTCTGAATGAGTTGCGCTTCGACCGTCCGGGCTGAGCGCCTCAAACGAACGCGAACCGATCGACGTCGAACAGTCCCTTGTCGGTGATCTTCAGGTGCGGGATGACCGGCAGCGGCAGGAACGCGACCTGCAAGAAGGGTTCGGCCAGGGGGCAGCCCAGGGACCTCGCCGCCGCGCGCAAGGGACCCAACGCCGCACGCACCGCCTCGAACGGCAGGCCGCTCATCAAACCCGCGATCGGCAGGGCGAACTCGGCGAGGATGGTCTCCCCGGCCGCGACGACGAACCCGCCTTCGAGCGCCACCACCCGGTTGACCGCCGCCGCCATCGCCGCCGGATCGGCGCCGACGACGGTGACGTTGTGGCTGTCGTGGCCGACCGAACTGGCGATGGCGCCCCGCTCCAGCTTGAAGCCCTCCACCCGGCCGAGCCCGATATTGCCGTTGACCCCGTGCCGCTCGACGACGGCGACCGCGTTCACCGCCGGATCGGGCAGGCGGCGCTTGAGGTGCCGGGTGATAATCCGTCCCGGCTCCACCCCGATCACCGACGCCTCGCCCGCGTCTGGTAGGGCGAAGTCGCCCGCCTCGACCGGGCCGCGCGCGACGCTCTTGCGGCCGACCTCGGGCAGGGGCCCGCGGTCGGCGAACAGGTCCGGCCCGACCAAGCGACCGCCGACGATGACGGCCTCGATCGCGCAGGCGTCGAGGTCGCTGACGAGGACGATGTCGGCGCGGCGGCCGGGCGCGATCATGCCGCGGTCGCGCAGGCCGTAAGCGTTCGCCGCCGACCACGAGGCGACGCGGTAGACGTGGCGGGCAGGCGCGCCGAGCGCGATCGCCCGGCGGATCATGTGGTCGAGGTGGCCCTCCTCGGCGATGTCGAGCGGGTTGCGGTCGTCGGTGCAAAAGGCGAGGAAGGCCGAGGTCTCGGGCGTGATGAGGCGGCACAGCGCGTCCAGGTCCTTCGAGACCGAGCCCTCGCGGACGAGGACGGTGAGGCCCTTTTGCAGCTTCTCCCTCGCCTCGTCGTAGGAGGTCGCCTCGTGCTCGGTGCGGATGCCGGCGGCGACGTAGGCGTCGAGGTCGCGGCCGCGCAAGAGCGGCGCGTGGCCGTCGATGCGCCGATCGGCGAAGGATGCCAGCTTGGCCAGCATATCGGCGTCGCCGCCCAGGACGCCCGGGAAGTTCATCACCTCGGCGAGCCCGAGCACGTTCGGGTGGTCCTTGAACGCTTCGAGGTCGCAAGCGTCGAGCGCGGCGCCGGAGGTCTCGAACGCGGTCGCCGGCACGCAGCTGGAGAGCTGGACGAACAGGCCCATCGCCGCGCGCTCGGCGGCCGTCAGCGCGTAGCGGACGCCCTCCAACCCTAGGACGTTGGCGATCTCGTGCGGGTCCCAGACAGCGCCCGTCACGCCGTGCGGCAGGACGCAGCGCTCGAACTCGAAGGGGGTGAGCAGGGACGATTCGACGTGGCAGTGCGCGTCGATGAAGCCCGGCACGGCGATCAGGCCAGCAGCGTCGAACGTCGCCGCCGCCTCGCGGCCACGGCCGACGCCGACGACGTCGCCGTCGGCGATCGCGACGTCGCCGTCGATGAGGTCGAGCGTCGCCACGTCGAGGACGCGGGCACCCTTGACGATCAGGTCGCTCGGCCGCTCGCCGCGCGCCTGACGGATCGCTTTGGCCAGGGTCTCGGACGTCGAACGTCGCATGGTGGACACCTTCAAGGCGAGCGCGCCCTTGTGCGCCGCGTCGACTTCAGCCTAGAACAGGTTCAAGGGAAGCGCACGGGGTTTGGGCGGTTGATGATCGCGACCTCCGCACACGAGACGGATGATGGCGCCGGTCCGGCGAGCCGGCGCTTGGCCGTCTTGATGTACGCCGACGTGCACGGCTACACCCTCATCATCGGCGGCGACGAGGCGGCGACGATCCGGCGGGTGAAGGCGGCGGTAGCCTTGTTTCGCCAGACGGTCATCGCCTACGGCGGCAGGACCGTCGATGCGGTCGGCGACAGCGTGTTCGCCGCGTTCGAGGGCGCCATCAACGCGGTCGAGTGCGCCGTGGCGCTGCAACGCGACTTCGCCCGCGCCGGCGTCTGGCAGGCGGGCGGCAGGGCGATCCGGTTTCGCATCGGCCTGCACGCGGGCGAGGTCTACGCCGACCATGACGGCGTGCGCGGGCTGCACGTCGCGATCGCGGCCAGGGTGCAAGAGCAGGCGCGGCCGGGCGGCGTCTGCCTCTCCGAGGCCGTCCGCCGTCTCTTGGGGGGCGCCGTGGACGGCCTGCGCTCGATCGGCACGCCGCCCTTGCACAACGTCGAGCAGGCGATTGAACTGTTCGAGCTTCGCTTCGCCGGCTTCGACCCACCGCCGCCGGCGGTGGAGATGCACCCGTTTCCCGCGCGCGCCTCGGGCGAGATGTCGGTCGCGGTCCTGCCCTTATTGGGCTCAAGCGACCCGATCGACGCGCATATCGGCGCCGGCGTCACCTCGGACATCATCACCAATCTGAGCCGCTTTCGCGAGCTTGTCGTCCTCGCCCACCACACGACGATGCGCTACCGCGGCGACGGGGCGGCGGAGCGGGCGGTGCGAACCTTGAACGCCCGCTACGTCGCGACCGGCACGCTGCTTCGCGTCGAGCGCAAGGCCAAGATCACCTTGCAGTTGATCGAGGCCGAATCCGGCCGCCTCGTCTGGGCCGACCACTTCCACGCCGACCTCGGCGAACTGCTCGACGTCGAGGCCGACGTCGCGGGCGCCATCGCCTCGCGCGTCGCCGTGCGCGTCATGGCCGAGGAGCTGCGCCACCTCAAGCGCGGCCCGCTCCGGCCCGACCTCTACGGCCTCGTCCTGCGCGCGCACGACCTCAGCTTCGTGTTCAAGCGCGAGCCGACGCTGCACGCGCAGTTGCTCTTGGAACAGGCGACCCGGATGGACCCGGCCTTCGCCCGCGCGTTCGCCGGCTTGTCGCGGACGCACAACCTGGCTTGGCGCTACGGCTGGACCGACGCGCCCGAGGCCTGCCTCGCCCGCGCGGTCGACTTCGCCAGGCGGGCGATCGACCACGACGACCTCGACGCGCGCGGCTTTCAAGCGCTGGGCTTCTCGACCCTCTATCAAAAGCGGCACGACGAGGCGCTGGCCGCCTACGGCCGGGCGCACGAACTGAACCCGAACAGCGCCGACATCACGGCCGAGATGGCCGACATGCTCAACTACAACGGCGAGCCCGAGCGGGCCTTGGGCTTCATCGCGCGGGCCGAGCGCCTCAACCCATTCTGCCCCGACTGGTACCACTGGATCGCGGCCGACATCCTGTTCAACCTCGGCCGCTACGACGAGGTGATCGCCACGCTTCGCCAGATGCACGACCAGAGCCAGGGCCAGCGCCTGTTCGCCGCCGCCTTCGCGCTCAAGGGCGAGACCGAGGCGGCCAAGACCCACGCCGCCGAGATCCTGCGCCTGCAACCAAACTTCTCGCTCAAGGCGTGGCGCCAGATCCCGCCCGACCGCAACCCCGAACCGCTGGATCGCTTCATGGAGGGGCTGAAGCTGGCGGGGCTGAGGTGAGGGTGGGTGGAGCATGGATCATCCCCGTTCGATTAGGGGCTTGCCCTGCTCCAGTCGCTCCTGAAGCCGCTTGCGCTGGCGGCGGGTGCGGATCTGCTCGGTGTCGACCTCGCGCGCTTTCACCCGCACGTTCCCGTCCGCCGAGGTGAGGGAGAAGCGTCGCCGGGCGGCGATCGGCAAGTCCTCGGCGGTGTAGACCGCGAGCACCGTCAAGGTCAGCGTGCAGCCGTCGCACGACGCGAGCGCCGTCTCCCGCTCGGCCCGGGGCAGGATCCGCTCAAGGAAGCCGCGAAAGCTGCCGGCGTCCATGTACTCGCCGGCGAGCAGCGGGCCCTGCTTCGTCGTCTGCTTCGGGTCCTGCTCCGAGGTCTCGTCCGGCAGGTCGCGCACCTCGGTGACGTGCCCGCTCCACTTGCCTGTCTCGTCGCTCAGGCTCGCGACGATGTCGGCGACGTAGATCGCGTCGTCGCTCATGTTGCTGATCAGGCAGCGGGCGTCGAGGTCGAACCTGGGCCCCATGCCGATGAGGATCTTCGGGCGCAGCTTGCGCAGGTAGCTCATGAGGAAGATTTGCAGGTAGACGATCCAGACGGCGAGCATGGCGGCGTTGATGAGGACGTTGAGAACCTCGGAATTGCTGCTTATCCAAGCGAACATCGAGTGCCTTGATTGTTGTCTGAGCGGGCCCGGGAACACCGACAACACGCAAGACGGCCGAACGGCTCCGCCCGACGTCGGCGCGCGCGCCTTTGTTTGCGGCGTCGCGACTGGGACGTGTGGAGACTACCCCCGCCGCTGCAACGCCTGCGCCGTGCCTAGCAGGGCGACCGACAAGACGATCAGCAAGGAAGAGATCGCGGCGATCGTCGGGTCGACTTGGTCGCGCAGGCCGGTGAACATGCGTCGGGTCAGCGTCGATTGCGGGCCGCTGGAGATGAACAGCGCGACGACGACCTCGTCGAGCGAGGTGATGAAGGCGAAGAGGGCGCCGGCGACGACCGAGCTGCGGATCTGCGGCAGCGTTACGGTGAGAAAGGCGCGGGGCCTGGAGGCGCCGAGGCCGCGCGCCGCCAGTTCCTGGTTCATGTCGTAGCCCTGCAACCCCGCCGTCGCGGTGACGAGGACGAAGGGGATGGCGAGGATCGTGTGGGCGAGGACGAGGCCGAGCGTCGTGTTGATCAGGCCGATTTGAACGTAGAGGTAGAAGACGCCGACGGCGAGGATGATGATCGGGATGACGAGCGGCAGGACGAGGAGCGTGCGCAGCGTCCCGGCCCAGCGGCTGCCGGAGACTTTCAGGCCGTAGGCGGCGGCGACGCCCAAGGGTGTGGCGAGGAGGGCGGTGAGGCAGGCGACCTTGAACGAGACCCAGGTCGCGAGGCGCCACTCGGTCGAGTCGAGGTAGTTTTGATACCAGCGCAGCGACCACTCAGGGGGCGGGAAGCGCAGCAGGTCCGAGCCCGAGAACGACATCGGGATGACGACGAGGACCGGCAGGACGAGAAACGCCAGGACGAGAGCGGCGAGGACGTAGAGCCACGAGCGGCCAGCGTGGGTGATCTGCGTGTCGGAGGCGGGGCCGAGCATCAGCGCCCGCCCATGATCTTGTCGAGCGCGAACGCCTTGTTGAGCAGCCAGAAGATGAGCAGGGTGCAGACGAGGAGGACGACGCCCAGGGCGCTCGCCGCGCCCCAGTCGAAGTAGATGCTGGCGTTCTCCTGGATCTTCATCGAGACCATGTAGACGCGGCCGCCGCCCAGCAAGGCCGGGGTGACGTAGAAGCCGAGGCAGAGGATGAAGACGAGCATCGCGCCCGCGAGCAGGCCCGGCAGCGAGAGCGGGAAGAAGACGGTCCAAAAGGCGCGTATGGGCGAAGCGCCCAGGCTCGCCGCCGCTTTCAGGTAGTCGTGGTCGATCGCGCGCAGGGCGGCGTAGGTCGGCAGGATCAAGAACGGCAGCATGATGTGCAGCATCCCGATCACCGTGCCGGTGTAGTTGTGGACCAGCGACAAGGGCTCGTCGACGAGGCCGAGGCGGATCAGCGCGTCGTTGACGAGGCCGTTGCGCTGCAAGAGGATCAGCCACGCGTAGGTCCGGACCAGGAGCGAGGTCCAAAACGGGATCAGGACGCCGATCAGGCACAGATTGGCGGCGCGCCCGGGCAGTTGCGAGATCAGATAAGCGAGCGGGTAGCCGAGCAGGATCGCGAGCCCGGTGACGACGACGCTGATCTCGAAGGTCTGGTAGAAGATGCGGCCGTAGGCCGGGCTGTCGATCAGCCGGGCGTAGTGGGCGAGGCTGAAGGCCCCGTCCTCGACGAACGAGAGGTAGAACAGCCAGAGCGTCGGCAACAGCGCCACGCCGAAGACGACGAGGAGCGCCGGCCACGCGAGGCGCAAGAGGCCGCGGCGCTCGGCCCGCCCGTCGCCTTCGAGCGCCGCCACGTTGTCGGCGGCGGGCGCGGTTCGGGCGGCGGGCGCCGCCGCGGCGGCGCTCACGCCCCCTCCCCCGCCGGGACGAGGATGGTGTCGGCGGCGTGCAGGCTCAAGCGCACGGCCTCGCCCTGCCCCGGCATCCGCTCCAAGGCCTCGCGCCGGGTCAGGCCGCGCAAGCTGACGCTCTGGCCGTCGGCGAGCCGGACGACGACGAGCTGGGTATCGCCCTGGAACACCGTCTCCTCCAGGTGGCCGTCGAGGACGTTGACGTCCGGCGGTGCCTCGCCGTCGAGGAGGTCGAGCTTCTCCGGGCGGATGACGACGAGGCCGGCATCAAGCGGCGGCGGCGCCTCGGTTTTCAGCGCCCGGCCGCCGAGCGTCGGGCCGTTCGGCCCCGGCTCGACGCGCAGCATGGTCGAATCGCCGACGAAGTCGGCGACGAAGGCGCTGGTCGGCCGGTTGTAGAGGGCTTCCGGCCGATCGACCTGGGCGATGCGGCCGGCTTGGATCACGGCGACCCGGTCCGACATGGTCAGCGCCTCGCGCTGGTCGTGCGTGACGTAGATCGTCGTGATGCCCAAGCGCTCGTGCAGGTGGCGGATCTCGATCTGCATCTGCTCGCGGAGCTTCTTGTCGAGTGCGGAGAGCGGCTCGTCCATCAAGAGCACGTTTGGTTCGAAGACGACGGCGCGGGCGAGCGCGATGCGCTGCTTTTGCCCGCCCGAGAGCTGCCCGACGCGCCGGTCCTTCAAGTGCCCCAACTGCACCAGCGCCAGCGCCGCCTCGACCTTGTCCGCGCTCTCGCGCTTGGGTGCGCCCCGCATCCGCAAGGGGTAGGCGACGTTCTGCCCGACGGTCATGTGCGGGAACAAGGCGTAGTTCTGGAACACCATGCCAAAGCCGCGCTTGTGCGGCGGGACGCGGGTGACGTCCTCGCCGCCGACGAGGACCCGGCCGGCGGTCGGGCGGGCGAAGCCGGCCAGCACCATGAGGAGCGTCGTCTTGCCCGAGCCCGAGGGGCCGAGGAGGGTGACGAAGGACCCGCGCTCGACGTCGAGGTCGACGTCGTCCAGCGCCTTGAAGCCGCCGTAGGCCTTGGTGACGCCCTCGATCGCGATGTGCCGCGCGTCCGACATCGAATCCCCCTTCCGGCGGCGTCAGGGCTACTTCGTCAGCCAAGCGTCCCAGCGCTCCTTCGCCTCGCGCATGTTCTCGGCCCACCAGTCGGCGCGGGTGATGACCTGCTTGTCGAGGTTGGCCGGCGAGGAGGGGCTTTTCGCCACCATTTCCGGCGTGATCTTGCCGATCTCGAAGGCAAGCTCGGTGGTGGGGCCGTAATTGATGTATTGCGGAATGTTGGCGGCGAGTTCGGGCGAGACCATGAGCGCCAGCGCCTGCATCGCCAAGTCCTTCTTCGGCGAGCCCTTGGGGATCGCGAGGCAGTCGAGCGAGGCGACGCCGTCCTCGAAGGTGAGGTCGACCTTGGCGCCCTCGTCCTTCACCGCCTCCAGGCGTCCGTTCCAGATCACGGTCATGTCGACCTCGCCGTCCTGGATCAGTTGCGCCGACTGCGCGCCCGAGGTCCACCAGACCGAGATGTGCGGCTTGATCTCGTCCAGCTTGGCGAACGCCCGGTCCATGTCGATCGGGTAGACCTCGTCCTTGGCCACCCCGTCGGCGAGCAGCGCGATCTCCAAGTTGGCCGAGGGGTCGTTGCGCATCCCGCGGCGGCCGGGAAACGTCTCGACGTCCCAGAAGTCGGCCCAGTTCTCGGGCGGGTTGTCGGCGTAGGCCTCGGTCGAGTAGCCGAGCACGTTGGAGTAGTAGATCGTGCCGATCCAGGCGTCGTCGTAGGCGGCCTCGTCGAACCCCTCGGTCGAGATCACGTCGTAGTCGAGCGGCTCCAGCAGGCCCTCCTCCTGCGCTGCCGCGCACGAGGTGAGGCCGAGATCGACGATGTTCCAGTTGACGGCGCCGGTGCGCACCTGCGCCCTCACCTCGGCGATGCCGGTGAGCGTGTCCTCCATGATCTTGATGCCGAGCTTCTCCTCGACCGGGTCGAGATAGGCCTTGCGCTGCGCCTCTTGCCAAGCACCGCCGTAGGAGGTGAAGGTGAGCGTTTCCTGCGCCGTGGCCGTGCCGGCGGCAAGCGCCAGGAGCGATGCTGAGAGGACGAGCGGGCGCGGCATCAGGCAGCCTCCTTTTTTTTGTCGCCAATGAACGTTTGGTCGATTAATTTCACTGTTGTGAAAAACATCTGGGATGTCAACGTGCTTGATAAACTGCCGGCGGGGCGGGACGGCGCCGAGGCCGGCAACGAGATCGGCGCGCGCCTGCGTCGGCGGCGCAAGCTGCGCGGCCTGTCGCTGCAAGACGTGGCGGCGCGCGGCGGGGTCTCAATCGGCTTGCTCAGTCAGATCGAGCGCGGCCTGTCGTCGCCGTCCTTGAACGCGCTCCGGCAGGTCTGCGCCGTCCTCGACATGCCGGTGGGCTGGCTGTTCGACGTCGGCGGCGACGAGGGCGCCGCCGACCGCGACCTCGTCGTGCGGGAGGCCGCGCGCCGCCGGATCGACCTTGGGAGCAAGGGCATGGTGAAGGAACTGCTCACCCCCGACGCCTGCCCCAGTCTCCAGTTGATGCGGATCGTGATCCGGCCGGGGGGCGCTTCCGGCGATCTGCCCTACCTGACGGAAGGGCGGGCACGCGCGGCGGTGGTGCTCTCCGGGGCGCTCGGCCTGGAGGTCGATGGGCGGACGCTCGAACTCACGGCCGGCGACAGCTTCGCCTTTGAGGGGGCCAAGCCGCTGCGCTTTTGGTGCGCGGGCGACGCCCCTTGCGAAATCGTCTGGGCCGTGACGCCGGCGCTCTATTGATATTGGGGAGGAAACGGTGATGAACGTGCCCGTGCGCGTGATCGAGAACGAGCGGCCGGCGATCGCCCGCTCCTTGTGGGCCGCGACCGCGAACCCGACGCCGCCCTGCCCGCCGCTTAAAGGATCGAGCGAGACCGAGGTGGCGATCGTCGGCGGCGGCTTCACCGGCCTCTCGGCCGCGCTGCATCTGGCCGAGCGCGGGGTCGCCTGCACGGTCTTGGAGGCCGAGACGCCGGGCTGGGGGGCCTCGGGGCGCAACGGCGGACAGGTGATACCGGGCTTGAAGCACGACCCGGACGCGATCGAGCGGGCGTGGGGCAAGGGGCTCGGCGGACGGATGGCGCGCCTCGCCGGCGGCGGTCCCGACCTCGTCTTCGACCTGATCGCGCGGCACGGCATCGACTGCGACCCGGCGCGGCGCGGCTGGGTCCAGCCGGCGCACGACGCGGCGGGGCTCAAGCTCAGCGCCGCGCGGGCGGCGGACTGGGCGCGGCGCGGCGCCCCGGTCGAGGCGCTCGACAAGGCACGGATCGCCGACCTCCTCGGCACCGACGCCTATAAGGGCGGCCTCCTGGACGAGCGCGGTGGAAGCTTGCACCCGCTCAACTACGCCCTCGGCCTCGCCCGGGCGGCGATCGCGGCCGGGGCCACGATCCACGGTCACGGCCCGGTCGAGGAGATGAAGCGCGACGGCGTCGGCTTCGTCCTGCGCACCGGCGCGGGGAAAATCGAGGCGCGGCGGGTTCTCCTTTGCACCAACGGCTACTCGGGCCCGCTGCACGAGGACTTGCGCAAGAGCGTCGTGCCGGTGCGCTCGGTCCAGGTCGCGACCGAGCCGCTCTCCGACAACGTGGCGAAAAGCATCCTGCCGGGCGGTCAGGTCGCCTCCGACACGCGCCGTCTCCTGCTCTACTTCAGGAAGGACGCGCACGGCCGGCTCTTGATGGGCGGGCGCGGCGCCTACACCGATCGCGGCGTCGAGGGCCAGATGGCGGCGCTGCGCCAAGCCGCGCTCAAGATGTTCCCGCAACTCGGCGACACCCCCTTTGTCCACCGCTGGGGCGGGTTCGTCGCCCTCACCCCCGACCATTTCCCGCACCTGCACGAGGTCGAGCCCGGCGTGATGGCCGGCCTCGGCTACAACGGCCGCGGCGTGGCGATGGCGACCGCGATGGGCAAGGTGCTCGCCGACTGGGCGTCAGGCACGCCGCCGCACGGGCTCGATTTTCCGGTGACGACGCTCGACCCGATCCCCTTTCACGCGCTGCGACGGCCGATCGTTAGCGCCGTCGTGGCTTGGAGCCGGTTGCGCGGGGGTTGAACGCTTCGCGTCCGCTGCGCGGGGCTTTTTTTCTTCTCTTTTTTGTCTTTGTCCGAGGCTGGCCCTCGGCGTTGCGGCCAGCCACCTCCGTTAACACTAGCAAAAAGAAGAAAAACAGGCCGCGCGCCCAGCGCACGCGAAGCGTTCAACCCCGCGCCAGGAACAAGAGCCGCGCGGCGCCGTAGCGCCGTTCATCGACGAGGTCGTAGCCCTCAATCTCGGGCATCGGCATCGCCGAAGGGGTTTCCCAGACCAGGAGCGCGCCTTCGGTGAGCCAGCCGTCGCCGGTGAGGGCGCGAAGAGCCTTGGCGCCCAAATCCGAGTCGTAGGGCGGGTCGAGGTAGACGAGATCCTGGGGCACGACCGGGCGGCCGAGGCGGGTGGCGTCGCCGGCGACGACGCGGGCGCGCTTGGCCTCGCCGAAGCGTTCCAGATTGTCGCCGATTGCCCTTGCGGCGGCGCGATCCTGCTCGACGAAGGTGACGAAGGAAGCGCCGCGCGAGAGGGCCTCGATGCCGATCGCGCCGGTGCCGGCGAACAGGTCGAGCACGGTCGCGTTCTCGATCCTGTCCTGCGAGGTCAGGATGTCGAACAGCGCCTCGCGCACGCGAAGTGCTGTCGGGCGTACTTCCGTGCCCTCGACGACGGCGAGGCGGCGGTTCTTCAACGTGCCGGTGACGATCCTGGGCGCGCTCACGCCCGCCCCCGCCTTGGTTTTGCTTCCGGCATGACGACGCCGCCCGCCAGCTTCGTGCCCAACTGCTCGCGCAGCACCTTGGGGGGCACCTCCTCGATGCCGCGCGTGTCGAGGGCGCCGAGTTGGAAGGGGCCGTAGGCGGTGCGGATCAGGCGGTTGACCTGAAGGCCCAGATATTCCAGTACGTGGCGCACCTCGCGATTCTTGCCCTCGCGAAGGGCTAGGCTGACCCAGGCGTTGCCGCCCTGCTGCCGCTCCAGCCGGGCCAGGATCGGGCCGTAGGCGACGCCCTCCACCGTGACCCCGTCCTTCAGGACGGCGAGCCCGGCATTGTCGATGCGACCAAAGGCGCGGGCGCGGTAGCGGCGCAGCCAGCCGGTCGTCGGCAGTTCGAGCGTGCGCTTCAAGGCGCCGTCGTTGGTGAGCAGGAGAAGCCCCTCGGAGTTGAGGTCGAGGCGCCCGACCGGCATCAGCCGCGGCAGGTTCGGCGGCAGCGTGTCATAAAGGGTGCGCCGGCCGTCGGGGTCGCGGGCGGCGGTGAGCACGCCCTTGGGCTTGTGGTAGCGGTAGAGCCGCGCCGCCTCGACGGCCGGCAGCGGCTCGCCGTCGATGGTGACGCGCCGCTCCGGGGTGACGCGCACGCCCATCTCGGCGACCTCGCGGCCGTCGATGGCGACGCGGCCCTGGCGGATCAGGTCCTCCGCCTCGCGCCTGGAGCAGACGCCGCTACGGGCGATGACCTTGGCGACGCGCTCGCCGGCCCCGGCGTCGAGGGCGTCGTCGGGGGTCATGCGGCGCTGCTGACGAAGGCGTTGAGGATGAGGGGGTCGGCCGGATCGACGCGGTATTCGGGGTGCCATTCGACCCCGAGGCAAAAGCGATAGCCGCCGTGCTCGATCGCCTCGACCACGCCGTCGGGCGCCTGCGCCGAGACGACGACGCCCGGCCCCACCATGTCGACCGCTTGGTGGTGCGCGCTGTTGACCGCCATCGTCGCCTTGCCGACGATCTGGCGCAAGAGCGTGCCCTCTTTGATCTTGATGTCGTGGCCGGGCTCGTCGCGCGGGTTCGGCTGCTCGTGCGCGAGTGCCCCCGGCACGGCGTCGGGGATGTGCTGGATCAGCGTGCCGCCCAAGATCACGTTCAAGAGCTGCTGCCCGCCGCAGATGCCCAAAACCGGCAGGTTGGCGTTCAAGACTGCCGTGGTGATCGCCCACTCGAAGCGGGTGCGGCGCTGTTTGAGGTTGACCGTCTCGTGCTTCGCCCCGCCGCCGTACATGGCGGGATCGACGTCGAAGGCGCCGCCGGTGATGAGTAGGCCGTCGATCAGGTCGAGGTAGGTCTCGGCGCGCCCGGGCAGGTGCGGCAGCGCCACGGGTGCGGCGCCGGCGTCGCTGAGGCTGTCCATGTAGTTCTCGCGCAGCGCGTACCAGGGCAGCTTCGACCAGCCGCCGGGGGGTTCGCTGTCGAGGGTGACGCCGATGATGGGCTTTGTCTTGGGCATGGTCGTGCAGGTAGGAGGAGGACGGGGCGGACGCAAGGAGGATCGAGGGCATGGCGTTGATGGGTATCGGGCTCTTGGATCTTGCTAGCCTCGCCTTCTTCGTCGCGTGCTGGATCGGCTACGCGCTCTACGCCGATATCCGGCGGATCGGCAAGAACTCGCTGATGGCGCGAATGCACCAGCAGCGCGTGCTCTGGCTCATCCAGATGCTCAAGCGCGACAACCGGATCGTCGACGTGCAGGTCGTGCAGGTCCTGGTGCAGAACGTCGCCTTCTTCGCGTCGAGCACGATCCTCATCGTCGGCGGCGCCGTCGCCATGCTGGGTGCCGGTGACGCGGCGATGGCGGTCGTCGACGAGCTGCCGTTCGCGGCACCCGTCTCGCCGGTCCTGTGGGACTTGAAGGTGATCTTGCTGATCGTGATCTTCACCTACGCCTTCTTCAAGTTCACATGGTCGCTTCGGCAGTTCAACTACGTCGCCACCCTGATCGGCGCCGCGCCGCCATGCACGGAAGCGCCCGACGAATCTTACGCGCACCGCGTGGCGCTGCTGGCG
>CBDCHP010000014.1:0-10278 GCA_965217265.1 Geminicoccaceae bacterium
CCCGCCGAGGGAATATCGCGTAAAAAAGGCCCCGGTGCGGCAGCACCGGGGCCTTCAGCGAGGCGGTCCGAGCGGGAGGCGGGTCCGGACCGCCGGCTCAAGCCGCGCTTTAGGCGGCGAGCGTCTTCGCGTCCTCGAAATTCTTCTGCACGCGCGCCGTCACGAGGCCGGCGACCTCCTTTTGCGCCTTGAGGCCGAGATCAGTCTGCTCCTTGCCGATCGTCAGCGCCCGCTCGGTCACGGCCTTGGTCTCGGCGAACAGATCCTCGGGCTTACGGTTGACGACGTTGCCCTTGAACAGGCTCTCGGCGTGCTTCAGCGCGTCGCTGATCCAGGCGTACTGCAGCTTGGCGATCGACTGGGTGGCGCCCAACATGATCTTGCGCGCCTCGACCATCGTGTCGATGTTGGCCTTTTGCATCGCGGTAACCGCTTCGACGTTCATCTTCGGCGCGTCGTGTTTCCTGTCAGCCATGGTCCGTCTCCTCGTTTAGGGGTGATCTCATCCGGCAGTATTTTGCTGCGCTGCACAAAAGATAGGAAGAGCGACGGGCGGGCGCAAGGTCGTTTTGCTGCGTTGCACAAAATATTGGCCAGGCGGATGACGGCTGATCATCCCCCGGCACCGCGGGTCGCGCCGGGGGATGAAGCGGACCGACGCGGATCAGACGTGGATCGGCTTGAAGTGCGCCGCGAGCGCCGCCTCCTTCACCGCCTCCTCCAGGGTCGGGTGGGCGTGGCAGGTGCGGGCGATGTCCTCCGACGAGGCGCCGTACTCCATCGCTATCGCCACCTCGGCGATGAGGATGCCGGCCTCGGGGCCGAGGATGTGCGCACCCAGCACCCGGTCGGTCCGCTCGTCGACGAGCAGCTTGACGAAGCCATCGGCGTCGCCGGTCGAGCGCGCACGGCTGTTGGCGCTGAAGGGGAACTTGCCGACCTTGTAGTCGACCCCCGCCTCCTTCAGCTCCTCCTCGGTCTTGCCGATCGCCGCGACCTCGGGCTCGGTGTAGATCACGCCGGGGATGATGCCGTAGTCGATGTGGGGTTTTTGCCCGGCGAGGTACTCGGCCAGCGCCACGCCCTCCTCCTCGGCCTTGTGCGCCAGCATCGGCCCGCGCACCACGTCGCCGATGGCGTAGATGCCGTCCACGCTGGTCTTGAAGTGCGCGTCGATCTCAACGCGGCCCTTGTCGTCGGTCGCGACCCCGGCCTCTTCAAGGCCGAGCCCCTCGGTGTAGGGGCGCCGCCCGATCGCGACCAGGACCACGTCGGCGTCGAGGGTCTCGGCCTCGCCGCCCTTGGCCGGCTCGACGCCCACCTTAAGGCGGTTGCCCGAGGTGTCGACCCCGGTCACCTTGTGGCCGAGCATGAACTTCATGCCCTGCTTTTGCAGGATGCGCTGGAACTGCTTAGAGATCTCGCGGTCCATGCCGGGCGTGATGCGGTCCAGGAACTCGACCGCCGTTACCTTGGCGCCCAGGCGCATCCAGACCGTGCCCATTTCCAGGCCGATGTAGCCGCCGCCGATGACGACGAGGTGCTCGGGCACGGCGTCGAGGTCGAGAATGCCGGTCGAGGAGCAGACCCGCTTCTCGTCGATCTCAACTCCCGGCAACGGCGCCACGTCCGAGCCCGTGGCGATGACGATGTTCTTCGTCTTGAGCGTCTGGCCGCCGCCGCCGTTGCTGCTTGCCACCTCGACCGTGCCGGCGCCCTTGATCGTCCCGGTCCCCTCGACGTAGGTCACGCCGTTCTTCTTGAACAGGAACTTGATCCCATCGGTCAGGCCCTTGACGACCTTGTCCTTGCGGGCGGTCATCGCCGGCACGTCGAGCTTGACGCCCTCCACGGTCATGCCGTGCTCGGCCATCTTGTGCGCTGCGGTCTCGTAGAGGTGGGAAGAGTGCAGAAGTGCCTTGGAAGGAATGCAGCCGACGTTGAGACAGGTGCCGCCCAGAGCGCCGCGCTTCTCGACGCAGGCCACCTTGAGGCCGAGTTGCGCCGCCTTGATGGCACCGACGTACCCGCCGGGGCCGCCACCGATGATGACGACGTCGTGTTGTTCTTCGCTCACCCGCGCATCCTCCTGCGATGAAGCTGTTGCCGGGCGACAACTTAGTGTCGGGTCTTGGCCGCGTCACCCTTGAGCGGTGGGGCATGAACGCGCGGGAGCCGTCGGCGCGCTTGTTTTGCTTGACATGGGGCCGCGCGCGGTGCTCGAAAGCGTGCATGGGTGCAACCAGCAGAAAGGAGGTGATCCGATGTCAAGTGGGATAACGGTACTGTCGCGTGGGTCCGTTCTCGTGTTGGCCGCGGAGCAGCCTTCGCGTCTGACCTGAGACGCCGACGGCCGGGGTTTCCCGGTCTAGGGCTGTCGTGACAGCCGTTGCCACGGAAAGGTCGCCGCTATCGGCGGCCTTTCTTTTTCGGCCGGCCACGATGGTCTAGCCACGCGCGCGGCCGTCGCTTAAACCGGTGCCATAGTTGTGATCGACGGACTGATGGGACGTTTTAGATGGCGCGGCTGAAGCGGCTCGTTCTTCTCTGGCTCGTGGTCCTCGTCGTGGGCTTGGCCTTAAATGCTCCCGCCAAGGCCGACGACATGAACCAGACCTACGAGACCGGGCTCAGCCTGTTCCAAGCGGGGCGTTACGAGGAAGCACTACCCTACTTTCGCCAGTCGCTGGTGCTGGCGGAAGCGCGTTTCGGGTCCAATGACCCGGCGGTCTCGGTTGAACTCAACAACCTCGCCGAGGTCTTGCGCCTCCTCAGGCGCTACGACGAGGCGCGGTCGCTCTACGAGCGCGCCTTGGCACTCGACGAACGCCAGGGCAGCGACGAGGTCGCCATCGCGACGAGCCTGAACAACCTCGCTTTGCTCGACCGGGCCGAAGGGCGCTACGACGAGGCGCAAGCGCGCTACGACCGCGCCCTGGACCTGCTGCAGAAGGCCTTGGGCCCACGCCACCCGAGCGTCGCTAAGTCTTTGAACAACCTCGCGATCCTCTACCAATTGCGGGGCAGGCCCGACGATGCCCTGCCGCTCATCGACCGCGCGGCCGACATCGCGCTCGAAGCCCTCGGCCCGGACGACCCGACGACCCAGTCCTTGCGCCGCAACCAGACGATGCTCGCCCAACTCGTGACCGTGACGACGCCGAAGCCGACGCCTCCACAGGTCGAGACGGCATCACGGGAAGTTCCGCTCGCGGTCGAGCGGCTGAAGCCGTTCGAGCCGGCCCAAACGAGCCCGCCGCCGCCGGTAGCACCGAAGGTCCCCTCGGCCGCCGCCGCATCGGTCGAGCCCGCCGCCCCACGCCCGGCCCCGACCAGCGGTAGTGCCGGCAGCGGCGGCGGCGACGCTTACGCCATCCACCTCGCCTCGGTGCGCGGGCAGGGGGCCGTCGGGGCCGAGTGGCAACGCCTCGCCAAGCTCTACGGCCTGCCGGCCAACATGGACGTCAGGCCGGCGCAGCGGATCGACGTGGGCGGCAAGGGCACGTTCTACCGCGTGCTCGGCGGGCAGTTCGCCAGCAAGGCTGAGGCGCAGGACGCCTGCACGTCGCTCTTGCCCGCAGGCACCTACTGCGAGGCGCTTCGGGCCGAATAGCCGACCCCTTTGCTTCATCGCACAATTCAATCAACGAGCCTCTCGCCAGCCACCAGCAAGCCCCATGCCCGACCCTTCGCGCGCCGTCCTCGTCGTCGGCAACTACCGCCCGACCCTCTCCGTCGTCCGATCGCTCGGCCGCGCCGGGCACCGGCTGATCGTGGGTGTCGAGCGCATGGGCGCCTACGCCGAGCGCTCGCGCTACGCAAGCGGCGTCTGGCCGCACCCCGACCTGCGCGACGGGCCGGCCTTCGGCGCGGCCCTTCTCGACTACGTCGCCGAGCACCCCGACCTCGACGCCCTGTTCCCGGTCAGCGGCCTCGCCATCATGCGGGTCTGCGAAGTCTTCGATCGCCTGCCGCCGGGTCTGGCGGCGGCGATGCCGCACCCGCGCCTCGTCGAACTGTGCGACCACAAGACCAAGCTGTTGGAGATGGCCGACGAGCTCGGCATTCCCTACCCCCGCTTCGCCTACGTCGACGACCTCGACGGGCTGAAGTCGGCGGCGGCGCGCATCGGCCTGCCGCTCGTCGTCAAGCCCGCAATCGCCGAGGAGCGGCTGTTCGGTGAGAAGGCGGCGATCTTCAAGGATCAGGATGCCTTCGACCGCACGTTCAAGGGTTGGCCCCCCGGCCAAGGCGCGCTGCTCGTCCAACGCTACGCCGAGGGGCCGCGCCACAACCTGCACTTCGCCGCCAAGGACGGGCGGCTGCTGCGCTGCCTCGACTCGATCTCGCTACGCACCCAGCGCCCGAACGGCTCCGGGCTCACCGTCGAGAGCGTCGCCGTGCCGACGCCGCCCAAGCTGCGGGCGTGGTGCGCCGACATGCTAGGGGCGATGCGCTACACCGGCATCGGCTGCCTGCAGTTCCTGGTCGATCCGAAGGACGACGCCGCCGCCTTTTTAGAGATCAACCCGCGCGTCGCCGCCGGCTACGGCGTGGCGCAGGCGGCGGGCCTCGACATGCCGACGCTCGCCCTCGACCTGAGCCTCGGCCGCGAGGTGCCGGCGCTCGCCGACGCCGAGGCCGGCTATCGCTACGGCACCCGCTACGCCTGGACCGAGGGCGACATCGCCGGCCTCAAGCTCGCGTGGCGGGGCGGCGAGGTCGGCACAGCAGAAGCGCTCGCCTGGCTCGGCCGGATCGCGAAGAGCGCTCTTCGCGCCGACGCGCATGCGAGCTGGACCAAAGCTGACCCGCGCCCGACCTGCCTCATCCTGCGGCGTGCTCTAGGTTTGAAGAACTGAACGCTTCGCGCGCGCTTTTTTGCCAGCGTTAACGTAGGAGATTGGCCTCAACGCCGAGGGCCAGCCCCGGACAAAAAACAAAAAACAAGAAAAAGGCTCCGCGCCAGCGGACGCGAAGCGTTCTCCTAACCCTCGCGCGAGAAGGCGAGCCGTTCCAGCCCGCGGGCGGCGCCGGGCATGGGTTCATGCGCCGTCATGGTCTCGATGCCGCCGAGACCGGCGAGGTCGGCCGCATGGTAGCCGGGATCGTCGAAGAAGACCGGCAGTTCGTCGGGCTCGGGCGCGAAGGCGGCCGCCGGCTCGGCGAGGCCGAAGGAGGGGGCGACGGCCGGCGCGTCCATGAAGCCGGCGAGCATGTCGGCCGGGGGCGCGGTGGACATAGGTTTGGCCGGCAGGAGGCTTGCGAGATCGTGGCTCTCGCCGTCGTACTCGACGGTCTGAAAAGCCGTCTCGTGGCCGACATAGCCGTCGATGCGCGCGACGTCGGCGCCGCCCCGGCTCACGACGAGGCTGTCGCCGTCGAGCCGAGCCTCCAGGCCCCCGGTGCCGTCGATGCGCAGGCGGTTCGCGCCCTCGTGGTCGAAGATGGTGTCGGCCGGCCCCTCGGCGAGGCCGATCAGGTAGAGGTCGTCGCCGCCGCCGCCGTAGAGGGTATCGGTCCCGTCGCCGGTCAAGAGCATGTCGTCGCCGGCCTCGCCGTAGAGGAAATCATCGCCGCCGTCGCCGGCGAGCGTGTCGGCGCCGTCGCCGCCGTGGATCATGTTATCGCCCGCGTTGCCGAACAGGCGGTTGTCGCGCCCGTCGCCGGCGAGGTCGTGCGCCGTCGTGCCCTTGAGGTCGACGCTCTCGATCGCGTCCGGCACGCGCTGCGTGTAGTCGTTGGCACCCTCGGGCGCCCCTCGGGTCAGATCGTCGCCGAGGACGAAGGTGGCGCTGCCGTCGGACGTGAGCCAGGGGAAGGTCGACTTCAGGCTCGACGCGTAGCCGTCCTCGACGGCGAGGATGTCGTCGCCGCCCCCGACACCGTCGCCGCCGTCTTCCAAGGCGAAGTCGGCGAAATGGTCGATCTGCAAGACGTCGTCGCCGAGCCCGCCGCGCAACTCGTCGAGGCCCTCGCCGCCGATCAGCACGTCGTTGCCCGTGCCGCCGTCGAGGAGGTCGTCACCCTCGCCCCCGTCGAGGAGGTCGTCACCCTCGCCGCCGTCGAGGAGGTCGTCGCCGCCGCCGCCGTAGAGCCCGTCGTCGCCGGTATTGCCCTCGATCGCGTCGTCGCCACCGGCGCCGTAGATCGTGTCGTCGCCGCCGCCGCCGGCCAAACCGTCGTCGGCATCGCTGCCGACGATGACGTCGTCGCCGTCCGTGCCGACCACGGCCTCGCCGACGTCGCCCAGCCCCTCCTCGTCGGGAACGGCCTCGACGGGCGGGGCCGCGGCCTCCGGCTCACCGGCAAGACCGGCTGCGGCGAGTTCGATCCCACCCTCCGGCAGGGCGGCCTCGGTCTCGTTCCCGGCCGAAGCCGTCTGCGCCGCGGCGAGCACGTCTCCGTTGCCGCCCTCGACGTTGCCCAGCCGGACGCCGCCGGAAAGGCGGGTCAGCGCCTCGACGTCGATTGCCTCCCCGGCCGAGAAGAACGTGTTCGGCACGAGGGCAGGGGTATTGGTCAGGAGGGCCTGCAACCCGGCGTCGGCGGTGTGACCGGCGGTTTCGCCGCCGTCCGCCGGGACGGCCCCGGCGGGAAGAGCAGTGTCCCTCTCGCCCTCGGCGGACAACAAGTGCTCGGGCTTGCCGAGAAGGAGCAAACCGACGAAGCTGGCCGACACAGAAGCGCCCATGCCCGACGCCGTCTGCTGGTGGGGGCGGCGGGCGTCACGCGGCTGACGGCCAGTGTCGCCCGAGGCTGCGAGCTGCGTCATGGCGTCGGTCCTCGGCAAAAGGTAAGGTTAACTTTCGCATCTAACCGAGGATTCGAGCGCGACACAACGGTGAATTTCAACTAGAAAGTAAAAATGTCAGCAAAAATAACCTTAAAGTTGTTGATCCCGGCGCTTCTGCTCGCAGGCTGCGCGCCGGTACCCGAGGAGGTCCGCGCGGCGCGGCCGCCGGAAGGCGCCGTTCGAGTCGGCGCCGACCTCTACTTGGTGCCGGCGGGCGAGGACCCGAGCGGCTGCCCCTGGTACAGCTCCTGGTCGCGGCATCTTCTGGTCGGTCAAGCGATGCGTTACGAGCGCGCGGGCGGCGGCTGGACCTTCGATCGCAACGAGGCGGACTGCCCGCCGCTCGATGGGGAATGAGAACGCTGCGCGTGCGCTGACGCGCTTTTTGTCAGTGTTGACGCATGGGATTGGCCTCAACGCCGAGGGCCAGTCTCGGACAAGAGCAAAAAGAAGAAAAGAAAGACCGCGCGTCAGCGCACGCGCAAGCGTTCTCAGAACCGCGTGCTCCAACGAACCCCGACGGCGGCCTCGGGTGCGGCTTCTTGCTCGTGGCCGGGCTCAAGGCGCACGATGCCCTTGAGGCTGACTCGGCCGAGGCCGAGCGGGCGGTCGTAGCCGGCCTCCAGCCGCAGTTCGCGGCCGTCCGGGGCGAGGCCGGCCTTGCGGCGCTCGCGCTCGACGCGGCCGTCCAGGTCGCGGCCGGTCGGCACGTCGAGGACGATGCGGCCGTCCTCGACCCGCAAGGGCTGCGCGATGCCGAAGCTCAAGCGATCGTCCTCAGCGGCGAACCCGTCCAGGCTCAAGGCGACGCCGCCGCTCGAACTGACTAGGGGCGTCGTGCCGCGAACGAGGCCCTTGCCGCCGGCGGCATCGGTGACGCCGAGGCCGAGGCCGGCGGTTAGGCGCAGTTTCGGCGCCAGTTGCCACGCGCCGTCGACGCCGACGACGGTGGTGCCGGCCGCCGGGGCCGCGAACGCACCTTGGGCCGTAGCACCGAGGGCACCGTCGGCCTCGACGAGGCGCCCGACCGCGAGGCGGAGGTCGCCCCCGTCAAGGTCGCGGCCGAGCGCGGCGACGATGCCGCGCCGGTCGCCGGCGTCGTCGCCGAGCCGGCCCTCGATCAAGGCGGTCTCGAAGCGCCAGACCGGCGAGAGCGCGTGCCGAATGCCGACGCCACCGCCGGCGGCGGCGAAGGCGGCGAGCGACCCGGCGGCGGGGGCGATCCCGTCCGGTCCATCGAGGATCGCAGGCCGCGCGTCGAGCGCGAGGCTGAGATCGGTCTTGGGCCCGAGCGCCGTCTCGGCGGTGAAGGCCGTTCGGCCCGTCGTCCGCCAGGGGGTGGCGGTGCCGGTGGTGCTTGGGCCGGTGTCCACGTCGGCCGTGAAACCGAGGCGGACGGGGCCGAAGCCGCCCGAACCGGCGAGGTCGCGGTCGGGGGCGAGCCACGCCGCGAGCGGCGACGGGGACGATGCGGCGACCCGGCGGTCGAGCCCGGCCTTGTAGGCCCGGCCGAGCGCGTCGAAGGCGACCGCGTCGGCGAGTGCTGCGCGCAACCCGTCCCCGTCCCCGTAGGCCGGGCTCAAGCGCCACGTCGAATCGGACGCCGCGGCACCGCCGTCGTCGACCTCGTCACCCTCGGCGACGACGAGGCTGCCCTGCGGCGAGAGGGCGGCGTCGAGGTCGAGCAGGCCGTGGCCGTAGACCGCGTCCACGCCGGGATCGCCCAGGTCCTCGGCCGTGTTCAGCAAGAGCGCCACCACCTGCTCCGGCGTCAGGTGGGGTGCCGCGTCGAGGATGAGGGCGGCGGCACCGCTGACGATCGGTGCCGCGATCGAGGTGCCGGAGAGCGTGCCTTGGCGACCGCCGACGTAGGTCGTGTGGATGCGCGTGCCGGGCGCCACGATGAAGGCGTCCTTGGCGACGCCGGCGCGGTTCGAGAACGACGCAATCCGGTCGTCCTGACTCAGGGCGCCGACGACGATGGCGCGGCCCTTCATCGTGCCCGAGGTCGCGAAGCGGCCGGGATATTCGGGGTCGGTGAGTGTGTGGTTGCCGGCCGCCATGACGAGAACGGCGCCGGCGTCGGCGGCGCGGCGCAAGGCGTGCTCGAAGCCGTCGCCGAGGTCGGACGCAGTCAGGCTGTAGTTGATGACCGCAGCACCGTTGGTTCGCGCGTAGTCGGTGGCGGCGGCGAGGTCGGACTGGCCGAAGCGGCAGCCGTCGGGGCAGGTGCCCTCGCGATCGGCGCGAACAGCGAGTAGCTTGGCCTTGGGCGCGATGCCGTGCATGCCGTTCCCGTCGCGCCGGGCGGCGATGATGCCGGCGACCGCCGTGCCGTGCTTGCCGACGTCGTCGAGCGGCATCCCGTTGCGGGCGACGACGATGTCGGTGCTCTTGGCGTGCAGGTTCGCCCGCAGCTCGGGGTGGTCGGTATCGATGCCGGTGTCGATCACGCCGACTGTAACGCCCGAACCGTCGGCGCCGACGGCGTAGGCGCTCGATGCGCGCACCCGCTCGTGCGCGGTGCTGCGGAAATACTCTTCCGTCTCGAAGGTCTTGGGGGTGTTGGTCAGGGGCAGGCTGACTAGGGGGAGCGAGAGCAGCTTATCGCCGCTGCCGTTGCCGATGTCGATGCCGCCGCTGCTCCCGCCGCCGCCGCAGCCGGAGGCAACGAGGGCGATCAGACTTATCAAGCTGGGTCGGCGGCAACGCATCGAAGGGTCTCCTAAAGCTCGCCTCGTGCGGGCGACCGGAAACCAAAGCCCGACGCCGACGTGGATCGGGCGCCAGAATTACCGGGGCAGGGTTAAGAAAAAGTTGCCGGACGGGGCGGCAATATGCGCAAAGGTTGGGCGGTGCCGTGGGGCGATCGGGCGCCGCCTGTTACCCGGTTGCGCCACTCCACCGCCGGGGCCGCGGGCGCAACGGCTTGGGCGCCGTCGCCCCCGCGCACTCCCGTGCTTGTCCCCAAGCTTGTCCACAGGCCGTGGGCGGTGGGGGCGCATCGGCGCTTCAAGCCGGACGGCGGGCTTGCTAGGTTGTCGCCATGCCTGAACCCGCGACCCACGCGACCCCCCACCTGCGCCTCGCCAGCGAGGGCGGCGCGGCGCCACTAGCCTCGATCCGTACCCAGCCGCACAATCTGGAGGCGGAGCAGGCGCTATTGGGCGCCATCCTCATCAACAACGAGGCCTTTCACCGCGTCGCCGAGTTCTTGCAGCCCGACCACTTCTACGAGCCCGTGCATCAGCGCCTGTTCGCGGCCTGCGCCGAGCGGATCGGCAAGGGCATGCTCGCCGACCCGAAGGCGCTCTTCCACCTGTTCGCCGAAGACCCGGCCTTGAAGGAGGTCGACGGCGCCCGCTACCTCGCCAAGCTCGCCGGCAAGGCGGAGGCGATCATCAACGCGGTCGAGTACGGCCGGATCGTGCACGACCTCGGCCTCAAGCGCGCGCTGATCGCGCTCGGTGAGGAGGTGGTCA
>CBDCHP010000015.1:0-170220 GCA_965217265.1 Geminicoccaceae bacterium
ATCCGCGTCGCCTTCGACCGGGCGCTGGAGCTTACCGGCATCCGCCCCATCGTCCTCGCCGAGGTCGACGACATGGCGATGCTGCGCCTTCTCGCCCGGGAGAGCGACGGCGTGACGCTCGTGCCCCCGATCGTGGTGCGCGACGAACTGGCGTCCGGCCTCCTGGTCGAGCGCTGCCGGATCCCCGAGATCGCCGAGAGCTTCTACGCCATCGTGCAAGAGCGGCGGTTTCCCAACCAACTGCTCGCCGGTCTGATCGCCCGCCCCGTCCCGGCCGATCCCGTCGCCGATTGACCGCGTCGGAGTGAAGATAGGCGCTGGCCCCGCTTTGCATGATCTGCTAGCATTTATGGCACGATCACGGAGATTCCCATGCCCGGCACCCTGCAAGTCCGCAACCTCGACGACGAACTGATCACTCGGCTGAAACGTCGGGCATCGCGCCACGGCCGTTCGGCCGAGGCCGAGCATCGCGAGATCCTGCGTCAGGCGCTCTCGGCCGAAGTCGACCCCTCCTTCGCCGACCTCGCCGCCCGCCTGCGCGCCATGACGCGGGGCCGGACGCACACGCCCGCCGAGGTCCTCCAGCGCGAGGGACGCGACGAGCGCTGAGCCCCACGCCGTGGTCCGCTTGGTCGTCGATGCCAGCGTCGCCATCAAGTGGGTGGTCGAGGAGGCGGGCACCGAGGCCGCCGTGGAGTTCTTGGACGGCTTCACCCTGTGCGCCCCCGACCTGCTGATGCCCGAGTGCGCCAATATCCTGTGGAAGAAGGTCCGCCGCGGCGAGCTGACGCCCGAGGAGGCGGCGCTCGCGGCCGAGCTGCTGCAGCGCGCCGCGGTGGAGCTGGTACCGACCAGGCCCTTGATGCCCGCCGCCCTGGCCCTGGCCGTCTGTCTCGACCACCCGGCCTACGACTGCGCCTACCTCGCCTTGGCAATAGATCGCGGCCACCCCTTCGTCACCGCCGACGGGCGCCTGGCGCGGATCGTCGCGCAGAGGGGCACGGCCGACTTGGCACGGGCCGTCGTGCCGCTCTCGCAGGTGGGCGGGCCGTAGGGGGGCAAGAGCATTCCACATAAGTCCTTAGGGTATCTACCTGGGGGAGATGTTCGGTGACGAAGTGCCGGCCGGGGCTTTGTTCTACGGCGCGAACGGGCGCGTCAGTCGCACGTCGGCGGTGACGGGTGCGACGAGGGCGCCGCCGACGGGCGGTTCGATCGCCTTCTCGTCGACGAGCCCGAGCGGCAGCGCGACTTGGAGCCACGGCAGGTTGATCCCGGCGTGGCGCGTGTAGACGCAGCCGCCGCTCATGCGGGGATTGATCTCAAGCAGTTTCGGGGCGCGGTCCTCGCGACCGGCGTCCTTCACCTGGACGTTGATCAGGCCGGACAGGCCGAAGAGCGACACGACCCGCCGCGCCAGATCGACGGCGGGTCCGTCGACCTCGATTCGCTGCGCCGAGCCCAGCTTCTTGCGCGCCACGGCGGCGATCAGCCGCCCTCGATCGCAAAGGCAATCGACGCTCCACTCCGTGCCCGGAAGGTGTTCGAGCACGAGCAGCCGGCGCCCCGAGCCGCCTTCGCCGAGGGCCGCGCGCAGCACGTTCGGGGCGACGACGCGCACGTCCGAGTGCATCAGGGTGTCGAACGTCGCGCGCCTTGCGTCAAGGCGCCAGAACCCGGCGCCGAACACCCCCTTGGGCGGCTTGACGCAAGCGTTCAGCCCCATCGCGTCGAGCCTTGCGAGCGCCGCGTCGAACGCGGCCGGCGTCTCGACCAGGGCCGCCCAGGGCGTCGGCAGGCCAGCCTCGGCCACGGCCGCGTAGAAGCACGCCTTGTCCTCGATCAGGCGCAGCGTCGCGGTGGGGCACGGCACGACGATCTTGGTGCCGACGGCGGCGAAGTCTGGCGCGCGTTCGGCGACGGCGCCGCGTCCGGCCTGGGCGACGAAGAGGTCGACCCCCCGCTCGGCGCAGGTCCGCAAGCAGTAATCGACATAAGTGTTCTCGTCGATCGGCCCCGCCCCGTCGTTACGCGGCTCGACGAAGCCCTCGTTTGCCGCCTCCAGGACCGGCGACAGCGTGTCCTGGTGCGAGGCGAGGAGGCGCAACGACGGGGCGGCGTCCTGCCCGATCATCACGAGCGCGTCGCGCAGGCAGGACAGGCCGTGGTTGAACCAGATCGTCGCCACGCGCGTCCGTTCGTCGCAGGAGTGCTCGTTCGAGCGGCAAGGGCCGCTCGCGCGAATTACGGCGCGCCCCCCTGGAAAACACGTCTCCAGGGGGGCCGAGCGTCTCTAGCCGATGTTGACGCCGTGCTCGCGGGCGAGCGCGCCGAGGCCGCCGGCGAAGCCCTGGCCGACGGCCTTGAACTTCCACTCGTCCTTGTTGCGGTAGACCTCGCCGAAGATCAAGGCCGTCTCGGTCGAGAAGTCCTCGGAGAGGTCGTAGCGGGTGATCTCCTTGTCGCCGTCCTGGTTGACCACCCGGATCGAGGCGTTCTGCACTTGGCCGAAGCTCTGCTTACGGGCGTCGGCCTCGTGGATGGTGACGGCGAACACCAGCCGCTTGACGTCGGCCGGCACGCTGTCGAGGGCGATCTTGACCTGCTCGTCGTCGCCCTCGCCCTCGCCGGTGCGGTTGTCGCCGAGGTGCTCGACCGAGCCGTCGGACGTCTTCGGGTTGTTGTAGAAGATGAAGTCGGAGTCGGAACGCACCTTGCCGTTCTCGCCGACGACGAACACCGAGGCGTCGAGGTCGAAATCGGCCCCGTCGGTCGCGCGGGCGTCCCAGCCCAGACCGACGACGACCCCCTTGAGGCCGGGGGCCTCCTTGGACAAGGAGACGTTACCGCCTTTGGAAAGAGAAACCGCCATGAGACAAACCCCTTTTGCTGGCGTGGACGATGGGTGCTCGGGGCTCGTTTGCCGAGATGAGCCCCTTGAGATCATGGCCGACGATCCCGGCCGGTTATTTTCATCCTTGGTCTTGGATATAGGCGCTTTGCACCTGCCCGAAACCCCGACGGGGCGCTCAGATCCCGATCGCGCCTTGGAACTGCAAGAAGGTGAACACGGCGTAGACGCCCAAGAACGCCGCGCCCACGGTCCGGTTGAACTTGGCCGAGGCCATCAACCAAGCCGCGAAGCCGATCGAGATCGCGACCATGAACCACATCTCGACGCCGGCGAGCACCGGCACCACGTCGAGCGGCTTGATCATCGCGGTGATGCCGACGATCGAGAGGATGTTGAAGGTGTTGGAGCCGATGATGTTGCCGAACAATATGTCGGTCTCGCCCTTCTTCGCCGCCGCGATCGAGGCGGTCAGTTCGGGCAGCGAGGTGCCGACGGCGACGGCCGTCATGCCGATGATCGCCTCGGGAACGCCCCACACCGTGGCGAGCGTGACGGCCCCCTTGACGAGGATCTCCGAACCGACCGCGAGCCCGGCCAATCCCGCCAGCAACAAGAGCGTGGCGCGCCCGGCCGGCATGGCGACGTCGTCCTCGATCTCGCTCGTGTCGATCTCGTTGTTGACGTACTGCCAGACGATGAACGCCGCGAGCAGGGCGAACATCAAGAGGCCCATCCAGAAGGTGAAGACGCCGTAGAGCATCCCGGCCACGAGGATCGCCGTGGCAACCAGCATGATCGCGAGGTCGCGCTGGACCGTGTCGCGCGACACGCTCAGCGTCGAGAACAGCGCCGCCGCACCGATCACCAGCAGCACGTTGGCGATGTTCGAGCCGACGATGTTGCCGAGCGAGATGCCCGGAAAGCCCTGCAGGTTGGCGTTGACCGAGGTGAACAGCTCCGGGACAGAGGTGCCAAAGGCGATGATCGTGGCGCCGATGAACATGCGCGACAGCCGCGCGCGCTGGGCGATGGCGACGGCGGCCGAGACGGACCAGTCGCCGCTGAGCACGAGGAGGTAGATGCCGGCGATGATCGCGCCGATCGCGAGGATGGCGAGATCGTAACCCGCAAAAGCGACTTCCAAGGAGGTACCTCATGAACGTGATCCTCGGCGCGACATGCGCCGGGGGCGGGCGAGCGGGTCGCTTAAAGGTCGAATTCGGAGGGTTTGAGGTCGAGTTCGAGGCAGATCAGCGTGACCGCCGCCTTCTCGGAGGTGTCGAAATTGCCGTCGGCGGCGCCGATGGCGCAGCAGACCCGGACCAGGAGCCGATCGGCGCCGGCCTTGCCCTTGATCTTGGCGATCTTGCGCAGCGCCTCGGCGCGGCCGATCTCGGCGTCGAACTCGAACTTGGCGACGGCATCGTTGAACGCCTTGATCACGTCCTCGATGTTGAAGACCTTCAACTCGTCCGAGCTGCGCATGAAGCCGATCATCTTTTGCTTCTCGGACGAGGACACGTCCCCGTCGGCCGCGGCGACGATGGCGCAGCCGGCGACGACGGCCTCCATGAATTCCTTGTTGCGGTACCGGCCCACCTCCTCGGAGAGGCGGGCGCGGGCGGCGGCGGCGTTGCCTTGGAGCCACTTCAACATTTTAAGACTACCTCTCGTGTCGTTGCGCAGGCGTTGAACCACTATAAGGCGGCGGACGGGCAATGCGCCACGCACCGATGGCCTCAAACCGGATGACCGGCGTGCGGGCTCATTTGCGGCCGGTACCCCACGAAAGATTGAACCGGTAGTGCTCGTCCATCTGCGGGGCGCTCGTAAAATAGCGGTTCTCGCGCGAGATCTTCAGGTCCCCGCCGACGTTCTCCAGCATTACGGCGGCGCAGATCGACTCGTTCGAGGTGCCCTCAAGGCGGACCTCGATCTCGGGGTTGCCCGGCGCGTAGAGGGTGACGACGCCGTCGGTCGCCGACCAGTTCGGTGCGCCCTCGTAGATCATCGCGAAGATCAAGACGCGCTTGATCTTGTCCCACCGATCGCCGTTGACCCGCAGCCACTCCCCGTCGCTCGCGGCACCGGTGCGGTCGTCGCCGAGCAGGTGGATGTAGGGCTTGTCCTCGAAGCTGCCGAACATTTTGCCCAGCGCTTGCACCCCAAAGCGCGTGCCGTCGGCGAGTTCGTAGAGGCAGCAAAGATCGAGATCGACGCCGCTCGACTTCTTGAAGCCGAAGAAGCTCTTCTTGTTGTCGGGGGGGGCTTGTCGGTGCCAGTTGAGGTTGACCCTGATCTCGCCGAGCGTGCCACCCTTCTTGGTCAGGTTGACGCTCGGGTTGGTCTTGTTGAGGGAAATCTTGCTCAGATTGACCGAGGACGCGGGCGGCGGCGCGGCCGGGGGAGGGGGAGGCGACGCCTGGATCTCGACGCCGTAATGTTCTGCGAGCGGCTGTAGGCCGCCGTTGAAGCCCTGACCGACGGCGCGGAACTTCCAAGCGCCGTTGCGCTCGTAGACCTCGCCCAGGATCAGCGCCGCCTCGGTCGCGGACGCGGTGTCGAGGTCGAAGGCGGCGATCGGGGCGCCGCCCGCGTGCAGGGTGACGCCCAGACGCTTGACGTCGGAGAACGGCCGCACGCCGGCCGCCGTGAGGGTGGCCGTGATCGCGACGCGGGCGACGCCGGGGGCGAGGCGGGCGGGATCGACGAGGAGGCGGGTCTCGCCGTTGTCGGAGAGTGCCTCGAAGCGCACGGCGCCGTCCGGGGAGGCCGGTTGGCCGTAGAAGATCATGCCGGCGTCGCCCGAGACGCGGCCGGCCGCGCTCAAGACGAAGGCGCTGACGTCGACATCCTCGATCGACGGCGACAGGCCGGACCACGCCACGCGCAGCGTGATCGGCCCTAAGGGAAGGGCGGTGTTCGAACCCTTGGTGAGCTGCTGCATCCTGCTTGCCCGGCGCTGGGGGTGGGCCGGCCGTTCGAACGACCGTGTACGGCTCTTAGATGTGGCTCACCGCCGCCTGCGCCATGTCCTTGGCCGTGCGCCCGGTCGCCGGCGCCCCGATCGCCTTGAAGGACCAGCTCGAGCCGGCGCGCGACAAGACGCCCATCACCACGCCGGTGTGGCGGCCCTTCTCGGCGAGGGTGTAGCGGCAGAGCTCCTGGCCGCTGCCGTCGTCGACCACCCGGCAAAACGCGTTCTCGACCTCGTCGAAGGTCTGGCCGCGAAACGAGTTCACCAAGAAGACGAGGTGCGTCGCCTGCGTCGGCAGGCGCGCGATGTCGACCATGATGACCTCGTCGTCGCCCTCGCCCTCGCCGGTGAGGTTGTCGCCGGTGTGGACGATCGACCCGTCCTTGGACTTGAGTTGGCTGAACCAGACGATGTCCGTCTCGTTGCGGTTGCCGTCGAAGACGATGCACGACGCGTCGAGGTCGATGTCGCCGCCGCCGCCGCCGAGGAGGCCGCCCAGGAACCCGCCCTTCTTCTTCACGGGGTCCCAGCCGAGACCCATGCGGACCTTGGCGAGGCCGGAACCGGCCTTCTCCAGGCTTATCGACTGTCCCTTGGACAAAGAAACCGCCATCTGCTCAACCTCCCTCGTCGTATACGATCGAAACCCAAGACCCCGGCCGGGCGAACGGGGGGATGTCTATGCCCGAACCTTGCCGAGCGGAACGTTTCCACAATCCCGACTGATTTGGTCGCCGGACCGAACGGCCATAGCTACATAAGTTCTCGGTGGTTTGTCTTCAATCACTTTTTTTATTATTAATTAATATTAAGAAGCGTAGGGCGCGTGAACGGGCAATCCGGTTCGATTGCGGGGCATTCGCGCCGAAGCGCGGTCGATCGCCCCGGAGATTGGACGGTGCCCGCGGCCCTATTGCAAATTCAAGAAGATCGCGGCACAGCTAGAATGGACCTCGGCGGCCGCTACAATCTCGGACGGCTTGAGGGTGGCAAGCCGCCTTGAAGCGGTTCTTGCACGACGGGTCCCGATCTTTCGTTCAATCTTTGGTTGTTGGCGCGGGGGCGCACGACGTTCACCGTTCGCACGTTCCAAGACTGCAAAAAAGGCCAGAATGACGAACAGCCGCCCCGACGATCCGGCCCTTCCCACCGTGTCGTACACGTTCGAGGTCGGCCGGATCGAGGTGTTCACCGCGGCCGGCCTTGAGCGGGCACGAGCCCTGTTCGGCTTTGCCGAGCGCAACAACCCCAAGCGCGCCTTCTTGTTCGTCTCCAAGGTGCTCGGCCGGCACATCCCGGCACGGCCTCGCGCCATGCGCGCGGCCTTCGCCGCACTTGCCGAGGGCATCGACGGCGACGCGCCGGGGCCGGTCGTCGTCACCGGCATGGCCGAGACGGCCGTCGGCCTCGGCGCCGGCGTTCACGACGCCTACGTCGCGCGCACCGGCCGGCGCGACGTCCTGTTCTTGTCGACGACCCGCGCCCGCTTCGACGCCCCCCTCCTGCTCGCGTTCAGCGAGGATCACAGCCACGCCTCGCGCCACCTGATGCACGTGCCGGCGCGCGCAGCCGACCAAGCACTCCTGCGGCGGGCGCGAACGCTGGTGATGGTCGACGACGAGGCCAGCACGGGCGCCACCTTTCGCAACCTCGCGGCGGGCATGATCGGCGCCGGCCTCGATCGCCTGGAGCGGGTCCATACCTGCGTTTTGACCGACTGGACCGGGGGTGCTGCCCGTGTGCCGGCGGGTGCCCGAAGCCCCGCCGCGTCGTCGAGTTGTCTCCTGCAGGGCCGCTACGTCTGGACCGACCGTCCGGGCGCGCCGCGCCGACGCCTGCCCGACGCCGACGTCGAGCGCCGAGCGCGGGTCTCGCCGATGCGGCGCCCAGACGACGGGCGGCTCGGGCGCTCGTCGCGCTCAATGCGCTTGCCGCCCGAGGGGCTGATCGAGGCGCTCAGGGGGGTGCGGGGCCGCGTCAACGTGCTCGGCACGGGCGAGCACGTCTGGGAGCCGTTCTTGCTCGCCGAGGCGCTCGAAGGCGCCGGGCACGACGCGGTCTTCAGCGCCACGACCCGCTCGCCGATCCTGCCCGGCGGCGCGATCGAAAGCGGCCTCGCGTTCGACGACCACGAAGGGCTCGGCATCACCAACTACCTCTACAACGTCGATCCGGACCCCGCCGGGCGCGTCGTCTTGTGCGTCGACACGGCGCTCGCGGCCGTCGATCCCCGCCTGCTGCGCGCGCTCAAGCCCGACGTCGTCCTGGGCGACGAATTCATCCCCCGCGCCGTCGTCGCCGACCTCGCGCGCGGCGTCGCCCCGGCGCCGGGCCTCGCCGGAGCGGCCGCACGATGAGGGACGCCGCCCCACCGGCGCTGGATGGGCGCGTGGCCGTCTTCACCGACCTCGACGACACGCTGTTTCAAACGGCGAGGAAGCTCGACCCGGCCGCCAAGGAGACGGCGCAGCTGGCGGCGGTCGCCGGCAACGGCAAGCACTCCTACATGACCGGGGCGCAAGGCGGGCTGCTGACGTGGCTGCGCTCGGGCCTGGTGATCCCCGTCACCGCCCGCGGCTCGGAGGCTTTTGGCCGGGTCGCGATCCCCTTTTCCGGCCCCGCCATCGTCGCCAACGGCGCGGCGATCTTGAACGGCGACGGCCGGGCCGACCCGCGATGGCGCGCGCGCGTGGAGGCCGGGCTCGAACCGGCGCGCGCGATCCTGGACGGGCTGCCGGAGATCGTCCGCGAGACCGCCCGGGGTCTCGACCTGCCGGCGCGCACGTGGCTGGTCGAGGAGCCCGGCCTCGGCGGCGTCTACGCGGTGGTCAAGACCGGGGCCGACGCGCTTGAGGGCAGGCTGGCCGAACTGGCGCGGCACCTCCTCGCCGCCGTCGCCCTCCCGGACGGCAAAGACGATGAAGACGGCGCGGGCGCTTGGCGCCTGCACCTGAACGGCAACAACCTGGCGCTGGTCCCGCCCGCGATCTCGAAGGCGAACGCCACCGCCTTTTTGCTCGACCGCTTGCGCCGCGACGGACCGATCCTCGCCGTCGGCGTCGGGGACAGCGTGAGCGACCTCGATTTCATGCGGCTGTGCGATCTGTGGATGACGCCCCGCGGCTCGCAGATCGACGCGCGCGCGGGGATCACCGAATGAACCCGTCGCGCGCCGACGTCGCGCCCGCCTTCTCCGGCAGCTACGACCCGGCCGACGTCGTGTTCCTCCTCAAGCCGGTGCGACAGGTCGAGGCCGGCCCCGCACCGCTCGAAAAGGAGGCCCTGCTGCAAAGCGGCCGGCGGCACTACTCGGAGATGGTGGCGCTAGAGACGCCGCCGGACGACGCCTACACGCGGATCTTCGAGGACGCGCTCGAACGCCACCAGGACCGCATGGGGCGCGAGGTCGCCGAGCTGGCGCTGGCCCTGGATGCCGGCATCGACGGGCCGATCACGCTGGCCAGCCTCGTGCGGGCGGGCGTGCCGCTCGGCGTCCTGCTCGGCCGCAGCCTGCGAACGCTCGGCCGCGACGTCGTTCATTTCGGCGTGTCGATCATCCGCGACCGCGGCATCGACACGGTCGCGCTCGACGCCATCTTGGCGCGAAGGCCGCTCGGCGGCCTCGTCTTCGTCGACGGCTGGACCGGCAAGGGGGCGATCGCCGGCGAACTGGAGACGGCTTTGCGCCGGCGGGTGCCGCAGGTCGCGCCGCGGCTCGTCGTCCTGGCCGATCCTTGCGGCCGGGCTTGGCTGTCGGCGAGTTTCGAGGACTGGCTGATCCCGTCCGGCATCCTCGGCGGCACCGTCTCCGGCCTCGTCAGCCGATCGGTCTTGAACGACGAGGCGGTCAAGGCCGGCGACTTCCACGCCACGGTGGTGCAAGAGGGCCTGCGCCGGGCCGACGTCTCGGTCCGCTTCGCCGACGCCGTCCACCGCAAGGCGCTCGGCCACTTGGGATCGGCGACCCCCGCCGCCGTCCCGGCCGCCGCCCGCGCCGCCGTGCGCGCGGCGGCGGCGGCGGCCGTGGCCGGCGTGGCGGAACTCTACGGCATCGACGATCGCAACCGCATCAAGCCGGGCATCGCGGAGGCGACGCGCGCCGTTCTCAGGCGCGCGCCCGAGCGGGTGCTCGTGCGCGACGAGGACGACCCCGACCTCGCCGGCATCGTGCACCTGGCCCGCGAGCGCGGGGTCGAGATCACTGTCGGCCCCGACCTTCTCGGCCCCTACCGGGCGGCGACGCTGATCCGCGACGCGCGGCGGGGCGCGACGGGCCTTCAAAAGGCGCGCGAAAAAAACTAGACCGGATCGACGGTCGCGCGGTTGAGGAACGAACACGATAATGACGCCGATCAACGCGCCCATGACCGACCGCTTGAGGCCGTCGGTCGTCGAGCTTTCCGCCAACCACGCCGCGCGGCCGGGGCCGCAGGTCCAAGGCATCGCGAGGGCGATGCGGCTGGGCGCCACCCTCTACGTGCCGGTGATCCACCCGGCGATCGCCGAGATCGTGGCGGGCCGGCGGATCCCGGGGCTGCGCTCGGTCGTCTTGTGCCTCGAAGACGCCCTGCACGTGGCCGACATCGAGCGCGGCCTTGCGGCCCTCGCGCGGCTGCTCGCCGGGCTGACGGCGCGAGACGGCGCCCTCCCCGGCGGCGGCGCCGGCCCGCTCTTGTTCGTGCGCCCGCGCAATTTGGACATGGCGCGGGTGCTGGCGCAGACGCCCGGCATCCGCCTCGTCGACGGCTTCGTCGCGCCGAAGATCGACGTCGAGGGCCTCGAAGGATGGTGGGACGTCGCCGCCGCCGCCGACTTGAGCTTGATGCCCACCTTGGAACGGCGCTGGGTCTTCGATCCCGTGCATCTGGCCGAGTTCGGCGCCGCACTCGAAGGGCTCGACCAGGACCGTCTGCTCGCGCTTCGCGTCGGCGGCAACGACCTGCTCGGCCTGCTCGGCCTGCGCCGCCTGCGCGGCCGCACCGTCTACGAAGGGCCCTTGTTCTCGATCCTGTCGCAGGCGGTCTGCCAGCTCGGCGCGCGCGGCTTTCCCCTGACAGCACCGGTCTTCGACATCATCGACGACGTCGAGACCCTGGCCCTGGAGAGCCGCCGGGACGTCGAATTCGGCTTCGTCGCCAAGACCGCGATCCACCCCTTGCAGATCCCGGTCATCGAGGCCGCCTTCGCCGCCGACGAGGCCGAACTCGACATGGCGCGCGCGATCCTGGCACACGACGCCCGCGCCGTCTTTCGCCACGCCGGCGCGATGGCCGAAGCGGCGACGCACCGCCGCTGGGCCGAGCGCCTCGTGGCCCGCGCCGCGGGCTACGGCGTCGCCCGCGGCCCCGCGGGCGACGCCGTAGCCGCCACCTGATCGGCCTACCTCGTCGCCGTCGACGTCAAGCTCCCAGCGAAAGAGCGGTACGTGGCGCGGGGCCGGCCTCTGGCCCTTGATAGTCTTGATCCTCTCGGCCGCTCGAAGGAGAGGAGACCTGCCGCGGCACGAAGCGCCTTCTGCGCCCCGCCGTCAAAAGTCCCACCAGCGACCGATACGCACGCCGACGCGGCTGCCTTCGAGGCTGCCGTCGGTGCCGACGCCGACGGTGCCGATGGGCGTGCCGACCGACGCGCCCGCGCCGCGGCCGCCGATCGAGGCCGAGCAGCCGCCGAGCGCCACGATCAGGGCGAGGGCGAGCGCCGCCCTTGGGTGCGTTAACGGCCGTCCAGGGGCTTTGAAGCGATCTCGATCCTCCTGCCGCGCGTCGCACGGCGTTGTTTGAGGCCACCGGCCCCTTGCCAAGCCCGTCATCGCGAGGCCCCCCGCTCGTGCCGGACGAAGGCGGTGAGGGCCGCGAGGCGGCTCTCGACCAAGCCGAGCGCGCAATCGTCGAGCAACAGGTTTCGTTGGCTTGCCCAGTGCTGATAGGGCCTGACGACGGCGAGTGCCGCTCGCTGCGCGGCGCCGGGCTCGTTCTTGTCAAGCGCGGCGAAGGCCGCTTCGACCTGCGCCGCGAGGCGCCGGTCGCAACGCCGCGCCACGCGAAGCGCGTCGCTGCGAAGCGGCCGGCAGGCCAAGGCCGGTGCCAGTTGCAAGACCTTGGCGAGGGCGGCGACGGTGTCTCTCGTCCTTGGTGAGAGCGGCCTTTCCTCGGGTGCTCCTGCCCCTTCTTGCCGGGGTGACGGCGCGCCCGGCGGCGCGTGCCCGAGCGTGAGCGAGGGTGCGGCTGCATGACTCGTAAGAGCTTCTTGAGGCTTTGCCTCTTCGTGGGCACTTTTGTCACATCGGCAAGCCACGATCGGCGGCGGACTGTCTTCTTCGATCAACAGCTTAGCGTCACGATCCGTTGCATCAGCAAGGATGGTGCCGATGGTCATTTCTGTCACATCGGCACCGGCTTCGAAGGCGTTGCCGATAACTGTTTTTGTCACATCGGCACCGGCGGGTTGAGTGCCTTTGCGGTAGCGTGCGGCGTAGGCCGCCCGCCTGCCCGCAAGATCGTTGAGCAGCCGCACGGCGTCGCGGACGAGCGGTACCTCGCCCGCCCGCAACCGGGCACGTTCGTGCTCGCCCAGCGCCTCCGCCGGCAGGCACGGCCAGTAGGCGTGCCGCCAGCCCTTGCCCTTGACCGGGTGCGGCTCCCTGACGACGAGGCCGGCGCCCTCCAGCGCCCGCACCGCCCGCGCCACCGTGCGCCGGCAGCCGACGCCGGCACGATCGGCGATCGTGTCCTGGCGGGCGAACGCGCCGCCCCGCATCTGGCCGTAGCCGGCGATCGCCTCGGCGACGACGCGGGCGGTGGGCTTGAGCCCGCCCGCCTTGACCGCGGCGAGCCAGAGCGCGGCGCGGCGCGGCGTCAGGGTCTTGACGGCGATCCGATCGGCGAAGGCGGCGGGATCGGGGCCGCGCGCCGCGCGGCGCGTCGGGGAGGGTGGAAGGTCAGTCGGCACCCCGCGGTGCCGCAAAATGTCGAGGGTACGCATTGCGCCCTTGCTCTTTCTGGGCGCCGCGCGATATAAGCCGGCATGCTCTTGCTCGGCTGTTGTTCGTGGTATCGCGGTGTCGTGGTATCGCGCGACAGTGGAACTCTGAAGGCCCCCGCTGCTGCTAACAGCGGGGGCCTTCGCGTTTTCAAGGGTTCGGCTCGTCCTAGGTCATCGCTTGGTTCCTTCGCGTCGCGGCCGATTGAAGCACAAGCCGCCGCCCGCGTCCTCCCCTTACGTCCGACGAGGACGCACGCGAGCCCTCGCGTGTGACGCCCCTCCCCTCGCCCCGTGCCACCAAGCGGTGGGACGGGGCGTTCGGCGCCGATCTTTCCCCGGACGCCTAACTTTAGCAAATATCAAACAACGTAAATTTGTTTGACAGTTTGCGAAATTATGGGATCATCCGCCTAGCCTGCATCGCGCAAGACGGGATCATTTAAGGGAGAGCGGGATCGGCGCGCACCAACACGACGCCCGCGCCGGCGCGCAGTCGCCGACCGGCGCGGGCCGCCGCGAGGGGGCGCTGATGGTCGAGGCGACGGGCGCGAACGCGGGCGAAACGCTCAAGGTGCGCGTCTGGCGCGGCAAGGACGAGGGGCGGTTCGAGGCCTACGAGGTCCCCGCCCGCGCGAACCAGACCGTCCTCGACGTCGTCACCGAGATCCAGCGCCACCACGAGCCGGCGCTGGCCTACCGCTTCGCCTGCCGGGTCGGCATGTGCGGCTCCTGCGCCATGACGGTCAACGGGCGCCCGCGCTGGACCTGCCGCACGCACGCCAAGCGCGTCGTCGAGAACGGCGAACTGACCATCGAGCCGCTGCGCAACATGCCGCGCATCAAGGACCTTGCCTGCGACATGAGCGAATTCTTCGCCAAGTGGCACGAGGCCGGCGGCAGGTTCGAGGGCAAGGCGACGCGCCGCGACCCGGCGTTCGAGGTCGACCCGAAGAGCCGCGAGCGCCGACGCGCCGACGCCGGCATCGCCTGCATCAATTGCGGCGTCTGCCACGCCGCTTGCGACGTCGTCGCCTGGAACGACGCCTACGTCGGACCGGCCGCCCTCAACCGCGCCTGGACCCTGCTCAACGACGAGCGGCACGCGACGCCGGGCGAGACGCTGGCCAAGGCGACGGCGGGCGGCGGCTGCGCCTCCTGCCACACGCAGGGCAACTGCATGCGGCACTGCCCGGTCGGCATCAGCCCGACGCGGAGCATCGCCGGCATCAAGCGGATGAGCCTGATCGACCTGCTGAGGTGGGGGCGGCCGTCGTGAGCGAGGCCCGGCTGTTTGCCTTGCAGCGCCTCACGGCGATGGTCATGGGGCCGCTCGTCGTCGTCCACCTCGGCGTCATGGTCTACGCGGTGCAAGGCGGCTTGAGCGCGAACGAGATCCTGGCGCGCACCGGCTCAAGCCTCCTCTGGCCGCTGTTCTACCTCCTCTTCGTCGTCGCCGCCGCGATCCACGCGCCGATCGGCCTGCGCAACGTTCTGCGCGAGTGGACCCGGCTGCCGACCCGCGCCGTCGACTGGGCGATGGGCCTGTTCGCCGTCCTGCTCCTGGCCTTGGGCGTGCGCGCCGTCGTCGCCGTCTCGGGGTGGGCCGCACCGTGACGGCGACGTGGAGCACGAACCGCTCGCCGCGCCGGCACAAGAGCTACGTCGCTTTCTTGGGCCACCGTCTGTCGGGGATCGCGCTCGCCGTCTTCTTGCCGCTGCACTTCTTGACGCTCGGCCTCGCGCTCGAAGGCGCGGCGGCGCTGGACGGGTTCCTGGCGTTCGCCGAGATGCCGCTCGTCAAGCTGGCCGAGAGCGGGCTCGTCGTCCTCTTGTCGGTCCACCTCTTCTTCGGCGTGCGGCTGCTCGTGGTCGAACTCTTCGCCTGGCGCGACGACGACGACGACCGCGCCGCGCTGATCGGCTGGGGGGCCGGCGGCGCCGTCGCCGCCGGGCTGATCTTCCTGCTGGGGGCCTTTTGAAACGATGCAGATCGAACGCCGCAAGACCGACATCGCGATCCTGGGCACCGGCGGCGCCGGGCTGTTCGCCGCCTTGCACGCCAAGCAGGCCAACCCCGACTTGGACGTCACCCTCGTCGTCAAGGGCCTCACCGGCAAGTGCGGCTGCACCCGCATGGTCCAGGGCGGCTACAACGTGGCGTTGGCGCAAGGCGACAGCGTCGAGCGCCACTTCATGGACACGATCCACGGCGGCAAGTGGCTGCCGCGGCAGGACTTGGCCTGGCGCTTGTGCGTCGGCGCCGTCGAGCGCATCCGCGAGCTTGAGAACGAGGTCGGCTGCTTCTTCGATCGCAACCCGAACGGGACGCTGCACCAAAAGGCGTTCGCCGGGCAGAGCTTCGACCGCACGGTCCACAAGGCCGACCAGACCGGCATCGAGATCATCAACCGGCTGATGGAACAGGTCTGGAACTTAGGGGTCGAAAGGCTCGAAGAGCACCGCGCCATCGAGTTGATCCCGGCCAAGGACGGCAGCGGCGTCGCCGGCGTCCTCCTCCTCGACGTGCGCGAGGGGGTCTACCGCCTCGTCCAGGCCAAGGCCGTGCTGCTGGCGACGGGGGCGGGCCCGACCATGTACCTCTACCACACGCCCTCGGGCGACAAGTCCTGCGACGGCTTGGCGATGGCGCTGCGCTACGGCCTCAAGCTGCGCGACATGGAGATGGTGCAGTTCCACCCGACGGGGCTGCTCGCCGGCCACCACACCCGCATGACCGGCACCGTGCTCGAAGAGGGGCTGCGCGGCGCCGGCGGCCACCTGCTCAACGGCGACGGCGAGCGCTTCATGACCCGCTACGACCCGAAGGGCGAGCGCGCCACCCGCGACGTCGTCAGCCGCGGCATCTACGCCGAGATGCGGGCCGGGCGGACGAGCCCGATGCACGGCGTCTACATCAAGATGGGCCACCTAGGGCCGGAAAAGGTCGCCCGGGCGTTTCCCGGCATGGTCAAGCGCTGCGCCGACAGCGGCTTCGACTTGGCCGGCGGCCTGGTCGAGGTGGTGCCAACGGCGCACTACCTCATGGGCGGGGTCGAGTTCGAGGTCGACTGTTCGACGGCGTCGCCGGGGCTGTTCGCGGCGGGCGAGGATTGCGGCGGCGTCCACGGCGCCAACCGCCTCGGCGGCAACGGCGTTGCCAACTCGACCGTGTTCGGCGGCATCGCCGGCGAGAGCATGGCCGCCTTCGTCGCTAAGGAGGGCTGCTGGCGCGACCCGGACGAGCGCCTGATCGACGCCGGCGTGGCGCGGGCCGAGACGCCGTTCTCGCTGAAGCGGGGCGACTTGTTCGACCTGCGCGAGCGGTTGTCGCACACGATGTGGGACGACGTCGGCGTGATGCGCACCGCCGAGGGTATCAGGCGCGCGCGGGCGAACTTGACCGATCACGCCGCCGAACTGCACCGCACGGGCCTCGCCGACGGCGATCGCACCTTCAACCTGACCTGGCACGACTGGCTCAATCTCGACAGCCTGATGGGCGTCTCGAAGGTCGTCGCCGCGGCCGCCGCCGCGCGCGAGGACAGCCGCGGCGCGCACTACCGCGAGGACCATCCCGAGACCGGCGACCTCGACGCGACGACCTACACGCGGGTCTCGCTCGACGGCGGGACGCTTGATCTAGAGATGGTGCCGGTCGCGTTCGACATCGTGCGGCCGGGGCAGTCGCTCGTCGAGGACGACGCGGCGACCGCCGCCGCTTGAGGCCAGCATTCGAGGGAGGAACGACGTGATCGAGAACGCCAGGATCGAGGAAGCCGCCTATCGGATCATGGAGAAGGCGGCGATCGACATCCCGGAGGATTACGTCAGCGGCATCAAGGGCATGATCGACCTTGAGCAGGGCGACCTGTCGGTCTTCGTGCTGCAGTCGATGGTGGAGAACTGGGAGGCGGCGACGGAGGATCGCCGGCCGATGTGCGCCGACACCGGCCTGCCGCGCTACTACGTCAAGGTCGGCAACGACGCCCGCGTCGACGCCGGCTTCGTCGGCGTCGAGAAGTCGCTGCGCTCGGCGACCGCGCGGGCGACGCGCAGCGTGCCGCTGCGGCCCAACCGCGTCCACCCGCTCTGGCGCACGGAGCACCACAACAATATCGGCATCAACGCGCCCGAGGTCGAGTGGAGCTTCGAGCCGGACGCGGACTGGATCGACGTCACCACGGTGCACAAGGGCGGCCTGTTCGGCACCGACTATCGAATGCTGTTTCCCGGCGACGGCATCGACGGGATCAAGCGCTTCTTCCTCGACACGCTGATCGCGTTCGGCAAGCGTGGGCTCGCCTGCCAGCCGGCGATCGTCGGGGTGGGTCTGGGCGGATCGAAGGACACCTGCATGCAGCTCGGCAAGCAGGCCGCGTGCCTGCGCACGGTGGGCGACCGCAACCCCGATCCGGGCATCGCGGCGCTCGAAGCGGACCTCAAGGAATTGGGCAACAAGATCGGCATGGGGGCGATGGGCTTCGTCGGCTCCTCCATGGTGGTCGACTGCCACGTCGAGGTCGGCCACACCCACACCGGCGGGATGCCGATCTCGATCCACACCTTTTGCCTCAGCTCGCGCCGGGCGACGGCGCGCGTTCACGCCGACGGGTCGATCGACTACCGCACCGACCCGCGCTGGTTCACGCCCTACATGCGAAGGGAGACGATCGGATGGGAGACCCCGGCCGAGATCTCAAGCGGCACCGCCTGACGCTGCCGGCCCAGGCCGAGGAGGTCGCCGAACTCGAACCGGGCTCGGTCGTCTTCTTGAGCGGCATCGTCTACACCGCGCGCGAGGGCGTCTACAAGCGCATCATCGAGGACGGCGAGGACCTGCCGGTCGATCTGGCCAAGATCAGCAACGTCAACTTCCACTGCTCGCCGGCGGCGGTCAAGGAAGACGACGGCTCGTACCGCATCGGCGGCGTCACGGCGACGGCGAGCTTTCGCTTCTCCCAGTGGATGCCGCGGTGGCTTGAGAAGACCGGCACGAAGATCGTGATCGGCAAGGGCGGGATGCCGAACGAGGACTACGAGAACATCCTCGTGCCCAACGGTGCTATCTACCTGACAACGGTCGGCTACGGCACCGGCGCCCTCCTCGGCCGCGGCATCAAGGGCGTGCGGGACGTCTACTGGCTCGACGAGATGGGCATCGCCCAGGCGATGTGGCTGTTCGAGGTAGTGGATTTCGGCCCGTTCATCGTCGACAGCGACTTGAAGGGCAACTCGCTGTTCGCCCGGCACGGCGACGCGGTCAACGAGCGCTTGGCCTCGCTCTACGAGGGCCTGCGCCCGCCCGCCCTGCACCGCTACGGCGAGACGAACGACCGCAAGCGCGAGGTGATGTAACGAACCGACGCCGCGCGAAGAAAGCGGCCGTACGACGTGATGCAAGGGAAGGCGAAACAATGAAGAAGACGATGCTCGCGGCCGCGCTCGGCGCCCTCGTCGCCGATGCTGCGCCGGCGCTGGCGGAGTACCCCGAGCGGGCGATCCAACTGATCATCCCCTACGGCGCCGGCGGCGCCACCGACCTCTCGGCCAGGGCACTCGCCAACGCGCTGACGCCGACGCTGAGCGAGCCGCTCATCCTGGTCAACCGCGTCGGCGCCGGCGGTGCCACGGGCTCGGTCATGGCCGCCAACGCCGAGGGCGACGGCTACACCATGCTGGCCGCCCGCGTCGGCTCGCACACGGTCAGCCCGGCGATGAAGGCGACCCTCCCCTACGCGCTGGAAGATTTCCGCTTCGTCGGGGTCTACGAGATCAACCCGGTTGTGTGCGCCGTCAAGGCCGGCTCCGACATCGGCTCGATGGACGACCTGGTCGGCGCGATCGGGGCCGATCCGGGCTACGTCAGCTACAGCTCGTCGGGCGTGGGCACGCTTCTACACATCGCCGCCGTCATGGTCCTCGATTCGTTCGGCGTCAAAGACCCCCTCGAAGCGACGACGCACCTGCCGATGAGCGGCGGCGGCGAGGCGGCGACCGCCGTTTTGCAGGGCACCGCGACCTTCGTCTGCACCAACTCCTCGGCCCTTGCCAGCTTCGTCGCCAACGGCCAGCTCAAGCCGATCCTGGTGACGACGCCCGGGCCGCTCGAAGGCTTCGACGCGCCCACCGCCGCCTCGCTCGGCCACGAGGGCCTCGAAGAACTCGTCGGCTGGACGGGCATCGCCGGACCCGCCGACTTGAGCGACGAGGCGGCCGAGGCTTGGCGGGGTTGGCTGGCAAAAGCGACGCGGGACGAGGCTTTCATCACGTACATGAAGCAGGCCGGCTCGCAGATCAGGCTGATGTCGCCCGAGGAGTCGCTCGCCTTCGTCGACAAGCAGTACGAGACCTTCCGCGGGCTGGTCGACGAACTCGACATGCGCATCGAGTAGCGTTCGCGCGCGCCGGCAACAGAAAAAAGGGTCCTCGTCGTGCTATCGCGCCGGATCGACGTGGGCGTGGGCTTGGTCGCGGCGGCGCTGGCGCTGCTGCTGCTCTTCGTCGTCATCCCCTACGGCGTCGTCACGCCGCGCCGGGTCCGCCTGATCGTCCTCTCGCCCCTGTTCTGGCCGACGATCCTCGGCGGCGCGCTGCTGGCCTGCGGCCTGTTCTTGGCGATCAAGACCTATCTCAGGCCGATCGATGCCGCGATCGAGGCGCCGTTCGAGCCCTTCGACCACGGCGCCGTCGTCCGGCTGGGGGCCTTCACGGCGCTCATCCTCCTCTACTATCTCAGCATACTCCATCTCGGCATGATCCTGGCCTCGATCGCCGCCTCAGCCGCGATGATCTTCATCACGCGCTCTCGATTTCGCTATCTCGGGCTTCTCTGCGCCCTGTTGCTGCCCTTGGCGCTCTACGCCTTCTTCTACCACGTGGCGGGCGTGCCCGTTCCCCAGGGCGTCCTGGTGCGGCTGCCGTGAGCCCCGACGCCCTCGCGGCGGGCGCCTCGCTCGTCTTGCAGTGGCAGAGCTTCGCCGCGCTCGCCGCCGGCGTCACGATCGGCGTCGTCGCCGGGGCGATACCGGGCATGTCGGCGACGATGGCGGTGGCGCTGGCCCTGCCGTTCACCTTCTCGATGCAGCCGATCTTCGGCATTCTCCTCCTGCTCGGCGTCTACAAAGGCGGCATCTTCGGCGGGTCGATCCCGGCCATCTTGATCCGCACGCCCGGCACGCCCGCCTCCTCGGCGACGGTGCTCGACGGGCACCCCCTGGTCGAGAAGGGCCAGGCGGGCAAGGCGCTCGACATGGCGCTCTACGCCTCTTGCATCGCCGACTTGATCTCGAACCTAGCGCTCATCCTGTTCGCCGGCTGGCTCGCCTCGTTCGCCTTGAGCTTCGGCCCGCCCGAATTCTTCACCCTCATCATGTTCTCGCTCACCATCATCGCCGGCGTGTCCGGCGAGAGCTTCATCAAGGGGATGCTGGCGGCGATCCTGGGCCTGCTGCTGGCGACGATCGGCCTCGATCTCGTCTACGGCACCGACCGCTTCACCTTCGGCTCGCCCGACTTGATGGGCGGGCTCAACTTCATCGCCGTCCTGATCGGCCTCTTCGCCCTGCCCGAGATCTTCGCCTTCGTGCGCGAGCCCAAGGACTTTCACGGCGACGTGCGCCGGCTCGGCCACGCCCACGCCACGTTCGGCGAACTCAAGCGGTGCTCGAAGTCGATCCTGCGCGGCAGCCTGATCGGCGTCTTCATGGGCTCGATCCCCGGCATCGGCGCCGCGCCGGCGGCCTTCCTCTCCTACGCCGAGGCGCGGCGCAACTCGCCCGACAAGGACGCGTTCGGCAAGGGCGAACTGGAGGGCGTCGCCGCCGCCGAGGCCGGCAACAACGGCGTCACCGGTGCCACGCTGATCCCGCTCCTAGCACTCGGCGTGCCGGGCGACGTCATCACGGCGATCATCATCGGCGCCTTCATGGTGCACGGGCTGCAGCCGGGACCGTTGCTGTTTGCCACCAACGCCGACATCATCTACGCCTTGTTCATCGGCTTGATGCTGAGCTCGCTCCTTCTCCTGCTCATCGGCGGCGTCGCGATCCGCGGCTTTCGCTACATCGCCGACGTCCCGCGCTCGCTTCTCTTCCCGGCCGTGCTGGTCTTGTGCGTCTACGGCGTCTTCGCCGTCAACAACGCCGTCTTCGACGTCGCCGTGATGTTCGTCATGGGCGCCGTCGGCTACCTCATGCTCCTGTTCAAGGTCCCGCCGGCCCCCTTCGTCATCGCGTTCATCTTGGGGCCGTTGCTGGAGAACAATTTCCGCCAAGCCCTCTTGATGTCCCAAGGCTCGCCCGAGATCTTCGTGCGCGGCCCGATCACTTGGCTGTTCTGGCTTTTGACGCTGCTCGCCGTCGGCCTCATCCTCAAGGGTGCCATCGACGCCGGCCGCGCGCGAGGAAAGCAAGCGCGCGACGCCGCACCGTGAGCCGAGGCTTGACGCGCCCGCGGCGGGGCGTGCGGTCATGACGGCGGATTTCGTCCCCGCCCAGATCGTCGCCGTCTTGTGCGTCTACGCCCTCGGCGGCGCGGTCAAGGGCCTGCTCGGGTTCGGGCTGCCCCTGACGACGGTGGCGGTCTTGCCCCTGATCGTGCCGATCGAGGTGGCGCTCGTCATCAACGCCTGCATGTTGCCGTTCATCAACGTCGTGCAGTTCGTCCGGCCCGGACGGATGCGCGAGACGCTGCGCCGGTCGGGCTACGTCGTCGTCGGCGTCGTCGCCGGCGTGCCCTTGGGTGCCGTCTTCGTCACTTCCGTCGACGATCGCGTCTTGCTGCTGGCGCTCGGCGTGTTCGTCGTGGCCTTCACCGCGATCATCGCCCTCAACCCGAGCCTCGGCGTCGAGCCGGCGCGCGACCACCGCCGGCTCGACGCCGGGGTCGGCCTCCTCGCCGGCGCCGTCGGGGCGCTGACGACGGTCAACGGGCCAATCTTCGTCATGTACCTCGTCGGCCTCAAGGTCGATCGTGCGCTGTTCGTCTCGACGCTCGGGCTGCTCTTCATCGTCTCGGGCGTCATGTTCACCGGCTCGTTCTGGGCCGCCGGCATGGTCGACGGCGCGCGCTTCGCCCTCGCCCTCGCCTGCGTTCCGGCGGCGCTCGTCGGCATGGTGGTCGGCGATCGGCTCGGGGGGCGTCTGCCGGCGAAGAAGTTCAGGCTGCTGGTGCTCGCCGCCTTGTGCGCGCTCGGCCTGAACCTCGTCCTGCAGGGTGCCGCGGCGTGGACGTGAAATCCCTCTACGCCTTCATCGCGGTCGTCGACCACGGCGGCTTCGCCGTCGCGGCGCGGGCGCTGGGCGTTTCCGTCTCAAGCATCAGCATCCAGATGCGCGACCTCGAACAGGACGTGGGGCTCTTGTTGTTCGACCGCACCCGGCGCCCCCCTGTGCTGACCGGGGACGGCCACGACTTCGCCGTTCGGGCGCGGGACGTCATCGTGCGCTGGGAGCGGCTGAGCGAGGGCCTCACGCGCCCCTCGGGCAAGGGGGTCTTGAAGATCGGCGCGGTCCACACCGCCGTGGCCGGCCTGCTGCCGGCCGCGCTGTCGCGGTTGCGCGCGAAGATGCCCGAACTCGGCGTTCGGCTCACGACCGGGCTGACGCACGAGTTGGAGACGGCGGTGCGCGGCGGCCGCGTCGACGCCGCGATCGTCACCGAGCCCGCGTCCCGCCCGGCGAACGTCGCCTTCAAGGTGATCTGCGAGGAACGCCTGGTCGTCCTCGCGCACGCCTCGGTCGAGGGCGGCGACTTTCGCCAGATCCTGGCGCAAAACCCCTACGTCCGGTTCAGCCGCACGGCGCTGGTGGCGCAGCAGGTCGAGGCCAAGCTGCGGGATTACGGCATCGAGGTCGGCTCGCAGATGGAGGTGGACACGCTCGAAGGCGTGGTGGCGCTCGTCGCGAGCGGGCTCGGCGTATCCATCGTCCCCGAACGCCTGGGTCCGAGGCCGTTTCCCGAGACCGTCAGGGCCCATCAACTGGGCACGCCGGCGGCGGTCAGGCGTCTCGGCCTCCTCAGCCTTGAGGGCAACGCCCGGCAGCGGTTTTCCGACCGGCTCCACGGCTGCCTCGTCGAGGAGGCCCGCTCGCGCGCGCGGGGGGCGACGCGGGCAGCGAGAGTCGCCCGTACAGAAATTGAGCCGACTCCGGACGATTGACACGGGATCACTTCACGCTTTCTCGGCTGCTTTTTTCCCGCGTCCGGCGCCGCTTCATCTGCCATTGGCTGTACGACGGGGTGCGGCGAGCCGGCGACCATGCATGTAGGTCAATCCGTTTCGATCCACGCCCCCGCGAAGGGGGCCGCCCCGCTCTAACATGTTGGCCGGGTTGTGCAAATCCGGCCTGCCGCGCGAACCTCCCGACAGACCCCGTCGGTTGGACGCGTCAAAGGGCGTCGCCCCGATAAGAGCCGAGCGCGGCTTGGCTTTGCGCCGTGCGCGAACCCCCCGGCGTTTGGCCGGACGCTTGGGGTTCGCGCTCAGAAGATCAGCGGGCCGTCGAGGTCCAAGGCCGGCTTGGCGCCGACGTGCTCGACGCGCCGCTTGCCCTTGGCGCCGAGGCTGTAGAAGCGCAGGCTGTCTTGCGTCGGGTCGATCTCGGCGATCAGGCGGGCTTTCAGCGCCACCCACTCTGCCGGATCGACGTCGCACTCGAAGACCGAGAACTGCACGCGCTGGCCCCAGTCCTTGCAGGCGTTGGCGACCCGGCGCAGGCGGCGCTTGCCGCCCTCGCTCTCGCTGCGCACGTCGTAGGTGACGAGGACCAGCACGGCTACTTCCAGACGAACGGCGGGTAGGCGTCGAGGTCGCCGCGGAGGTGACGCGCCATGAGCTGGGCTTGGAGGTGCGGCATGAGCCCGAAGGGCGCCTTCTCGCCAAGGAAGGGGTGCAACATCTCCTCCTTCTTGCGCTCCTGGTAGGCGACGAGGACCGCCTTGCGCGCGTCGTCGGCGAGCAGCACAGCGCCGTTCTCCAGCCGGCGGAAGTCATCGGCCCCCACCTACCGCCGGTTGACCAGCGTCAGCGCCATGCGCTCGGCGGCGACGGCGCGGAACTCTCCATCAGGTCGAGCGCGAGCGAGGGGCGGCCGGGACGGTCGCGGTGCAGGAAGCCGACCGAGGGGTCGAGGCCGAACGTCTCCAAGGCGCCCCGGCAGTCGTGGACGAGCAGCGGGACGAGCAGCGTGTAGAGGAACGAGAGCAGCGCGTTGACCGGGTCCAAGGGCGGGCGGCGCGAGCGGCCCTTGAAGCGCAGGCCCGCGTCGTCGACGCGGATCAGGCGGTCGAAGACGGCGAAGTAGGCCGCCGCCGCCTCGCCCTCCAGCCCGCGCAGGCCGTCGGTGTCGAGGGGTTTCTGCGCCCGGCGCAAGAGCACGTTGCCCGACACCGGCCCCTCTCGACGCGGGCCATGAAGCGGCCGTGCTCGGTGAGGTATGTCACGGTGACGCCGTGCTCGCAGCAGTGGGCGAGAAGGGGTGGCGAGGCGCCGACCCTGCCGATGCAGACCAGGGAGCCGAGCAGGTGGACGGGCGCCCGTGCCCGCTCGACCCCGTCGACCTCGACGACGACGTTGGTGCCGTCCTTCCTCAGCCACGCGCCCTCGGTCTGGACGTAGAGCGTGTTGAGCAGCCGCCTCACACCCCGTCCTCGACCTGCCGCGCCAGCCAAGCCGCGACGCGGCGCCCCTTCTCGAACGTCTTCGGTCGGCAGATCTCGATCAGCGAGCAGGCGTCGCAGCGCTTGGCCTTGTAGACCGGCGGCGGCGTGCGCCCCGACGCGATCATCGCGCGAACCTCGGCGGCGATCCGCGCCGTGAGGCTTCGTAGCTCGGCGTCGAAGACGACGTCCACCCGCCGCCGCGTCTGGCCGTAGAACAAAGCGCCCGCCGGCACCTCGGTGCCGAACATCTCCTCCAAGCAGATCGCCTGCGCGCAGAGCTGCACCTCGTCGGCCCGGTGCGCCTTGGAACGCCCGCGCTTGTGCTCGACCGGGAAGGGTCGCCAGTTCTTCCCGTCTTGATGCAGCTCGACCGCGTCGGCGACGCCGGCCACGCCCAGCGCCGATGAACGCAGCGGCATCGCCGTCACCGTCCTGACCCCGCGCCGCCGCTCCCCCTTCGGGGCGTGCACCGCCTCGTGCTGCAACCTCCCCTCGGCGGTGAGCGCGTTCTCGGCCCAGGCCCGCTCCAGGTGGATCAAGGCGCACTGGCGCTGGCAGAACAGGTGGTGCTGCAGCGCCGAGAGCGGCAGCGGGTCGTCCACTCCGTCGTCGCTCGCCACGCTACTGGATCATGTCGAGGATCTCGACCCCCTCGGGCGCCGCCCCGACCTCGACCGCGTAGTCGGAAAACGCCCGCGCCGGCGCCGCGTCGTCGTCGCCCTTGCGCGTCACCCGGACGAGGTCGAACAGCCTGTGCGCCGGCGCGTTGCCGAGCGCCGTCGCGTGGCGAAAGACGATCAGCCGCCGCGCCGCCATCTCGCCCCGCGCCGCCGAGCGGTCGTGGTCGAGCATGTTCTGCAAGGCGTCGAAGAACAGGTCGAGGTCCTCGTTTGAGAAGCCGGTGCGCTCGGCGAGCTTGGCCGAGACGAAGCCGTGCGCGCGATAGAGGCCGTAGGGCACGATGTGCTTCCTGCCCATCGTGCGGATGTCGCCCTTGGACGCCGCGTCCTCCTCGGTCGTCGCCGCCATGCGGGTGATCGAGATCTCCAGCGGCACGACCGGCTCGATCGAGCGGGCGAAGGCGAGCTGCACCGGCCCGCGCACCTGCCCCGCGTTGTAGCCCGTGCTCATCACGGCGCCGAAGGTGCGCATGTCGTAGAAGTTCTGGCACATCCAGGCCGTCAGCCCGCGCGCCTTGGCCTCGTCCTTGGGCAGCTTCTTATACTCTTCCTTCTTCTCGTAGCTGATGCCCAGTGCCTCGTAGGCTTTCTTGTGCTGGTTGTTGAGGATCGCGCGCTCGGCCATGTAGAGGGCGTGGCCGGGGGCACCGTCCTTCTCCATCTGGACGAAGTTCCTGACCTTGCGCTTGAGGCAGACGTCGGTGACGAGGCCCTGGTTGGTCTCGGGGTCGAGCCTGGGCAGGTTGCCGGCGTCGGGGTCGCCGTTCGGGTTGCCGTTGGCGACGTCGAACAGGAAGACGAATTCGTGGCGGTTCTGGATTGGATCCACGACTTAAGCCTCCTCGTCGATGTGGTCCGCGTCCCGCGCGGCGTCAGCAGAAATTTCGGCTTTGTCTTTCTTGGCACCGAGCCGGTGGTAGTAAACAACCGCAAACATTTCTTGCTCTTGCAGCTTCAGATGTGCTGGAAATTATCCATCATTCTTATATTCAAATCCTGCCATGATCTCTTTCACCTCGTTATCGCACCACTGACTTAAACCCTTTGGTGCTGCTGTCTTTACGCAGCTTTGCCAAGTGGTGTTGGCTGTTCCTGATCAAGATCGGGAAGACTGATCGCGGCGTGGCGGAAACCGAGTCCCGCTCACTAGACCAGAACGACCTCGACGCCCACAGCGCCGGCAACTTCGGCCCGCGCACGATCGGCGGTCACGGCCGGGAGACGGAGCCTGCGCACGAGCGCGAGGCAAGCGCGGTCGCCGTGACTCAAGCCCTTGGGCCTGGTTACACTGCGCAAGAGGCCGGCCTCCAGCGCGAGGTCGGCATCCAGAGCATCCAGAGGATGAACGACGAGCCGAAGCCGCTCAAGCAGGTCCGGCACCGTGTCTTCGGGTACGCCCTCGTCGACGGCCTTCGCGACGATCTCCTGAAGGTTGAGCGCGGAGATCGCCGCATCGCGAAGCCAGCGCCTGGCCTCGATTGCACCTTCTTCGCCAAGGTCGGCGAAGACCGCAGAGGTATCGATCACGCACGTCGGCATCAGGCGTCGTTCGATGCCTTGGCGTCACGTTCCTCCCGCTCGCTCTCGGCGCGCCGCTCGGCGATCACTTCGCCGACAACCGCGGTTCCTGCCGGAACGTAACGCCGGAAGATGGCGCGTGCCTCGTCCAGCGCCCGGTCCGGCGTCGTGAGCCGCACCTCGCCGTCGACCAGTCGGGCGACGCGTTGACCGCCCTTGTCGACGCCCAATTCCTTGCGGAGCCGGGCGGGGAGGACGAGGCGTCCACTGGGCAGAACGTTCACGCACATAAGTATATAATCCTAATTTTTGATGGGTCAAAGACAGCGTTGCGGTCACAAATGATCCAGCATGACCAAGCAGCGGGGTTGGTATCTGTTCGTGACGTCGCAGCGGTCGCCGAAGTCACGGAGACTCTCTCACTTGAGAAGACCGCCTACTGCACCCTTGCTCACGACGCCGACGCAAGAGCAAGCTGGTCGGAAGCGGAGGCTTGAACCTGTGGCCCGGCGGCGACTGTGCCATTGAGTGATTAATTCGTTGTGCCGCCCTTCGTTCGAACAAGAGTGTGAAGGGAACAGGGACGCAATACAGCAAAAATTTGTTTATTGTGTCGAATTGGTTAAGGCAAATATTTGTTATGTTCGTTTGTCTGCTTCCAAAACAAATTTGCTGCATTTTGCTATTAGATTTCTCCGTTGTTCTGAATAAAAGTTGTATCGCATTGCTGTTTCGAAACAAGAAAATGCGACTATGGCATTTTCAACTTAAGCGGAAGAGTGGAATATGTCTCGTGGTGCGGGGCCGGCTCGTAGAGTTCCGTTCTACGAGCGAGAACGCGACCGCTCGGTTAGCCGTCGCCGGCAGCCTGCCGGTTTCGCTGGTAAACACGATCGCGTCGGCGGCCAGGGCGCCGATTCGCCGGGCGGGGATCCTCACCGTCGTGAGGCCTGGCTCCATGTGCGCCGAGCCGCGAAAGTCGCCGATGCCGACGACCGAGAGGTGCTCGGGAACGGCAACGCCGTGCGCGTGACAGGCGTATACGACGCCATGCGCGATGATGTCGTTGCCGCAGACGAACGCTGTCGGCGGATCGGTCGAGAGGAGGTTTTCTGCCAGCCGCTTGGCTGCGCCAACGTCGTAGGGGCAGTGCCTGATGCGTTCGGGCGCGACGCTCAAGCCAGCCGCCGCCGCCTCGGTCAGCGCGCCGGTCATCCTGTCGCGCGCCCGGTCGTTCGAGCCCGTCTCGGGGAACAGAAAACCGATGTCTTGATGTCCAAGCCCGATGAGGTGCCGGGTCACCGCCGCCCCGGCCGCTTGGTTGTCCGCGCCGATGCAGGGTAGCGCGGCGTCGGCGCGAAAGTTCCACACCGAGATCATCGGCACGCGCCGCTCTCGAAGCATCGCGAGCGGCACCTCGTGATGATCCAGCCCGATCAGCACGACCCCGTCGATGCGACGCTTCAGCAAGGCCCGGACGATCGCGACTTCGAACGACAGGTCGTAGCCGTGGGTCGCGAGCAGCATCGTGCGGCTCAGTTCGTTGAGGTGGGTGGAGAACGCTTCGATCATCTCGGCGAAGATCGCGTTGTCGATCGTCGGCAGCACCATGCCGACCGTTCCCGAAAACCGGTTCTGCAGGCTCCCCGACAGCCGGTCGCGCAGATAACCCAGATGTTCGGCGGCCCGCTCGATCCGTTCGCGCGTCGAAGGGCGAACCAGGTCGGGGCTGCCGAACGCCCGCGACACCGTGGCGATCGAGACGCCGGCGCGCGCCGCGACGTCGGCGATGCCCGGCGCTCCCCTGCGCGATCGAACCCGGCCCATGATGAAACCCCGCCGCGAAATGAAAATATTTGCATCGCTATTTTCATTCCGTAGCCTTCGTTGTCGACGAAAAAAACGCGGGCCCGCCGCAAAGTACGGGCCGACGGGGCGGAAAACGACGGGGCAGCGATGGAATTTCTCGGATACTTCGGCGGTGTCTTCGAACCGACAGCGTTCTTGCTGCTGCTCGGCGGCACGGTCGGCGGGCTGATCCTCGGGGCGACGCCGGGATTGTCACCGACGATGGCCGTGGCCCTCTTGATCCCCTTCACGTTCCAGTTGTCCGCGACCCACGGTTTGATCTTGCTGGGTGCTGCCTACACCTCGACGGTCGCGGGCGGGGCGGTCAGCGCGATCTTGCTGAAGATCCCCGGCGCGCCCGCCAACATCGCCACGTCGCTCGACGGTTTCGAGATGGCCAAGCAGGGCCACGGGGCCCGCGCGCTGCACCTGTCGTTCCTCGCATCGGGCGTCGGCGGCGTCATCGGCGTGCTGCTGCTGATCTTCCTCACGCCGATCTTGACCGAGTGGGCGCTCGCGTTCGGGCCGTCGCACCTCTTCTGGCTGGCCATTTTGGGCGTGACGGTGATCGGCTCGCTCGACTCCAAGTCCTTCGTCAAGGGCCTCTTGTCAGGCTGCATCGGCCTGTGGATCTCGATGATCGGCTACGACGACATCCAAGGCGCGCAGCGCTTCATCTTCACCGACTCGCTGGCGGGCGGGATCAACATCATCGCGGCACTGATCGGGCTGTTCGCCGTCCCCCAAGTGATGGGCATGTTCGCGAAAGGCCGGCAGGTCGGGAAGATCGAGACCGTCGAGGTGCCAAAACACGCGTTCGTGGACTCGCTCAAGGAACTCGGCCGCAGCGGCCGGGCACTGTCGATCGGCACGGGCATCGGCGCGATCGTCGGGCTGATCCCCGGCGTCGGCGGTCAGATCGCCGGACTGGTGGCCTACGACCAGACGCGGAAATTCTCGCCGCACCGCGAGAAGTTCGGCACCGGGCACCCCGAGGGCGTGATCGCGGCGGAGGCCGCTAACAACGCGATGGTCGGCCCGTCGCTGGTCCCGCTGCTGACCTTGTCGATCCCGGGCAGCCCCACGGCCGCCGTCCTGCTCGGCGGGCTCCTGATCCACGGGATTTTCCCCGGCAGCGATCTCTTCGACAACTATCCCGAGGTGGCCTGGACCTTCATCAACTCGATGCTCGTCGGCCAGATCGTGATGGTGATCTTCGGCATCTGGATCGCCGCCTGGGCGGCCCGGATCGCCCGCGCCCCGCAGCCGATCATGGCGGCGGCGGTGATGGTGCTGGCGGTGTTCGGCTCCTACTCGGTCCAGCAATCCATGGACGACGTCTACATCATGCTGGTGTTGGGGGTCGGCATGTATTTCTTGGAGAAGTTCGGCTTCTCCGCGGCACCCCTGGTCCTGGGGCTGATCCTCGGCCCAATCGCCGAGGCGAATTTCGTGCAAGGTTCGATGATCGCCAACGCGCAGAACGGCCCGCTGCCGTACTTTTTCTTCGGCACGCTCAACATCCTTCTGATCGCGCTGGTGGTTCTGTCGGTCGCCTACAGTTTTTGGACCAACATGGTGCAAGGCGACACCGCCAAAAGCGACGAAGCCCGCGAGGCGACCTCGTGACGGCGCTGCGCGTTCAGCATCTCATTCCGGCCACGATCGTTCTGGCGCTGGCGCTCGTCGTGGCGGGGCTCAGCTTCACCCGCGAACCCGCCGGGGCGTTCTTGTTTCCGCGCATCGTTTCGGTCGCCTTCGTGGTATTGGCCGCTTGGAATTTCGCGCGCGCGGCCATGGGTCTGGCGCGGGTCGGCGGCGGGATCGACGCCCGGACGCTCAAAAACCTCCTGCCCGGGCTGGCGGTGATGGCGGTCTTGGTCCTCGTCGCGGCGCGCGGGCTGGGGTTCTACACCGGCTCGGCGCTGGCCTTCCTCGCCATCTACTCGATCTACGACCCGAAGCCGATCGCGAGCGCCGAGGCCTGGATCAAGCGGCTCGTCGTGACGCTCGCGTTCATGAGCGTCATCTACGTCCTCTTCGCGCTGCTGCTCAAAGTGCAGATGCCAAGCGGCGCGTTCTTCTAAACTTCGACACAACCACGAAAGGGACAGGGAGAAATGAGCATGATCAAGACGGCCAGGGCGGCGGCAGTCTCACTTATCGCGGCAGCGGCCATGGCGGGAACGGCCTTCGCCGCCGACTATCCCGACCGGCCGATCTCGGCGATGGTATCCTACGGGGCAGGAGGCGCCACGGATTTTCAGGCGCGTATCGCGACGATGGTGGCCGACGACGGGCAATACTTGGGTCAGCCGATCGTCATCATCAACAAGCCGGGCGCCGGCGGCCGGGTGGGTTGGAACTGGTTTGCCACGCAGGCCGACGCGGACGGCTACACGCTCGCCGCCTATAACATGCCGCACTTCATGGCCCAAGCAATCGAGGGTGGCGTGAGATATTCAGCCGACAGTTTCGAGCCGATCGCGAATTGGGGCGCCGATCCAGCCGTGGTCGTCGTCAACAAGGACAGCGAGTTCGGTACGATCGAGGATCTGGTCGCGTTCGCCACGCAGAACCCCGGCAAGCTGACGGTTTCCGGCGCCGGGCTGTTCGTCGGCCACCACATCGCGGCGCTGCAACTGCAAAAGGCCACCGGCGCGTCGCTCGCCTACATTCCCACCCAAGGCGGCGGTGCGGCGGCGATGAAGGCGGTGATCGCCGGCGACGTCCTGGCCGGGATCAACAACCTGTCCGACGCCTACCGCGCCGCGCAGGCGGGCGACGTGAAGGTGCTGGCAATCGCTGACCTGGAGCGCAACGAGCAGTTCCTGCCGGACGTGCCGACCTTGATGGAAGCCGGATACGAGGTCGACGACACGTCGGTGAATTTCCGCGGGCTGATGGTGCCGAAGGAAACGCCGCAGGAGGTGATCGACGTCTTGGCCGAGAAGGTTCCCGCGATGTTCGCCGATCCGCGCGTTGCCGAGCAAATGGCGGCCGGCGGCGCGCCGATCAAGATCATGACCCGCGAGGAAGTTCAGGCCATGTGGGCCGACACGCGGCCGAAACTGAGCGAACTGCTCGAAGGGCTTTGAGTTCGTTTCCAACCGCGCGGATGGGGTCTGCCCCATCCGTTCTTGCAGCGACTTCTTGAAAGACGATCGAATGGCCAGCCCCGCACTTGCCCAAGAGCCGACATCGGACGCCGCGCGCATCGACGACATGGTCGCGCGCGCCAGGATCGCCCAGGCCGATTTCGAGGCGGAGGCGGATCAGGCCCGCTACGACCGGGCGGCCTGGGCGGCGGCCTGGGCGCTGATGGAGCCGGGGCGAAACCGCGAACTGGCGACGATGGCGGTGGAGACGACGGGCCTGGGCAACGTGGCCGACAAGATCACCAAGAACCACCGCAAGACGCTGGGCCTGTTGCGCGACATCAAGTCCGTCAAGACCCAAGGGGTCGTGAACGAGGATACCGCGCGCGGCATCACCTTCATCGCTCGCCCTATCGGGGTGATCGGTGCTGTGGTTCCATCGACCAACCCGGTGGCGACGCCGGTGAACAACGTGGTCAATGCGCTGAAATGCGGCAACGCGATCATCCTGTCGCCATCGCCTAAAGGGGTAGAGGTCTGTAGGCGTCTGCTGGGGTATGTCCACGCCGAATTCGATAAGATCGGGCTGGCGCATGATCTGGTGCAGATGGTCCCCGCACCCTCGTCGAAAGCCAAGACGCAGCGGCTCATGGAGACCGTCGACCTGCTGGTGGTGACCGGCAGCCAGGACAACGTACGCCGCGCCTATTCCTCGGGCACGCCGGCGCTCGGCGTGGGTGCTGGGAACGTGACGGTGATCGTCGACGAGACGGCCGATCTGGCGGCGGCGGCGCAAAAGATCGCCGCGTCCAAGACCTTCGACAACGCGACGTCGTGCTCGTCCGAGAACGTGCTGGTGATCGTCGATGCAGTCTACGACGCGGCGATGGCCGCGCTGCACGCCGTCGGCGGGCGGATGCTCGAAGGGGCCGAGGCGGCGCGGCTGAAGTCCGCCTTGTTCCAGGACGGCAAGCTCAACCGCCACATGATCGCCCGCGACGTCGAGCGGGTGATCGAGGTGGCGGGCGTGACGGTGCGGGACCCGGCGGGGGCGCAGTTCTTGCTGCTGCCGGGCGCGGGGATCGGCCCGGACTACCCCGAGTCGGGCGAGAAGCTGTCGCCGATCGCGACTGTCTACCGGGCGCGGGACTACGAGGACGCGAAGGCGATCGCCGCACGGGTTTTGACGCATCAAGGTGCCGGGCATTCGATCGGGCTCCACACGGGCGTGGACGCGCGCGCCGTGGAGTTGGGCCACACGATGCCGACCTGCCGGGTGATCGTCAATCAAGCGCACTGCTTCGCGACCGGCGGGTCATTCGACAACGGCATGCCGTTTTCGCTGTCCATGGGATGCGGAAGCTGGGGGGGCAACTCGATCGACGACAACCTCAACCATACCCATTTCATGAACATCACCAAGGTTGTTCGCACGATCGCGCCGAACGAGCCGAAGATCGAGGAGATCTTCGCGGACTACTGGAAGGCGACGGGAGAATGAATAAGCCGCCGTTCGACATGCAGCAGATTGCCGGCCTGTCGATCCGCCACGTGATCGATCGCCACGCGCAGACTTGTCCCGATCAAGTGTTCTTGCTCGACCCGAAAAGCGGTCGGACCGTCACCTACGCCGAGTTGCGCGCTAGCGCCCGCGCGATGGTTGGCCATATCGCCGCGCAAGGCGTGCGACCGGGCGACAGCGTAGCTTACGCGATGCCGAACGGCCTTCATGCGGCACTGGCGGTGCTGGGGCTGTTCTACGGCGGCTACCTGGCGACGGCGATCAACCTGGTGGCGGGCAACGACACCATCGCGTACGTGATCGAGCATTCCGAAGCGAAACTGCTCTTGAGCCAGGGTAAGGCTTTGCCGATCGTGGCGGCGGCGCTGAAGGGTATCGACGATGCGCCCCCTGTCATCGAGGTCGATGACAGCCTATTCGACACGGGCCAAGATACAGGGTCCTTTGCGCCAGCGGCCGACAGCGACGGCTTGCTGATGTACACGTCCGGCACGACCGGCCGACCCAAGGGGGTGGTGCTGACCCAGGCCAATCTCCTGGCGGGCGGCGCGGTTACGACGCTGGCGCATCAACTGACGCCGCACGACCGGGCGATGTGCGTGCTGCCGCTCTACCACATCAACGGCCTGTCGGTGACGCTGCTGGCGCCGCTGGTCTCGGGCGGCAGCGTGGCGATGCCGGAGCGTTTCTCGGTCTCGACGTTCTGGCAAACGATCCGCGATCTCGATTGCACCTGGTTCTCGGTGGTGCCGACGCAGATCTCTTACCTGTTGCACGAAGACGTGGCCGAGGGCGGGACCGAAAAACTGCGGTTCGGGCGATCGGCTTCGGCGCCGCTGTCCCCGGACGTGCAACAGGCTTTCGAGGCCAAGTTCGGCGTGCCGATCATCGAGACGATGGGGCTGACCGAAACGACGGCGCAGATCCTGTCCAACCCCTTGCCGCCGGGCACGCGCAAGATCGGATCGCCCGGCATCGCGTTCGGCAACGAGGTGATCGTCGCCGACGGGCGGCAACGCGAGGTCGGGCGCGGACAGGAAGGCGAGGTGCTGGTGCGCGGCCCCAACGTGATGCGGCTCTATCTCAAGGACGACGAGGCGACGCGCGAGGCCATCACGCCCGAGGGTTGGCTGCGCACCGGCGACCTCGGACGCATGGACGCGGACGGATACGTGTTCGTCACCGGTCGTCTGAAGGAGTTGATCATCAAGGGCGGGGAAAACATCGCCCCGCGCGAGATCGACGAGGCGCTCTACAGCCATCCCGACGTGATCGAGGCCGCGGCGTTCGCCCGCCCTTGCGCGTCGTACGGCCAACGCATCGAGGCCGGCGTGATGCTGAGCCCCGGATCGACACTCACCGAGAATGAGCTGATCGCGCTCTGCCATGAAAAAATCGGTGCCTTCAAGTCCCCCGATCGCATCCACGTCCTGCCCGAACTTCCCAAAGGGCCATCCGGCAAGATTCAACGCAAAAAATTATTTGAGATGGTGGCGGTGAGATGACCTGTTCCTCGATGCAACTAATACAATTATCTATTGACTTACTAATTAAAACCCAATCAGAGCCAGAAGGCGAAGAGAGAGACGAACGCAACGGCCGAGGCGCGGTTGGCTATCAGCTTAGCATAGCGCGCTGCCACGTAAGCCAGAAGTTCTTGAGGCGGCCGTCCCGCGTGCGTCTATGGCTGGCAAAAGGTCCTCACGGGCGTTGGCCTCGCGGGCATGAAAACGTTGGCAGTCCTGTTCTTTCTAAAAGGCAAATCGGTCACCGCCATTTCCGTAACAAATAACCTCGGCTCGGGCTCGCTCACCGGGCCGAGTTCGCCCGTATTATCACGATGCTGTTGAACGGCGACGGATTCTAGACCAGCATGGAGACCTGATGTACCCGATCGACCTCTTCTATAGACAGGCTTGCAAGGATCCGGCGAGGATTGCGGTCGAGTTCGGCGATAAGCGGCTGAGCTACGGCGAACTCGACGCCCAGGTCGCCGCACTCGCCTCCGGGATGCAGGGGCTGGATCCGGAGCCAGGGTCGCGGGTCGGTATCTGCTGCTTCAACCATGTAGAGCACTTGGTCGCGTGGCTCGCGGTGCTAGCAGCCGGCAAGGTCTGGGTTCCGCTCTACCCGAAAAACAAGGAGAGTGAGATCGGTCGGGCGATCGAGTTTACTGGTATGTCGATCGTCGTCACCGATGAGGAGGCCCATCATCTCATCGCCGGCACCGACGTGCACATCATTGTGACGGATGCCGGCGGAGCAGGAGGCACGACCGGAGGCCTGATTCGAGCGAATGAAGGGCGGTCGCCAGCATTCCACGCCATGCCGCCGCACGCGACGCAAGCGATCAAGTTCACCGGCGGCACCACGGGGGCGCCAAAGGGGGTCATGCAGCCCTACCGCGCATGGAATGCCAATATCGTCACACAGATCTTCTCCTGGGGCCTGCGGGTAGGCGATCGGTATCTTGCCGCCGCTCCAATCACGCATGGAACATCGACCTACATCATTCCAACGCTCGCTACTGGTGGCACCCTCGTGCTACTCGACCGTCCTCGTCCTGAAGAGACGCTTCGGCAGTTACGTGACAACTTGATCACTACGACCTTCATGCCACCGACCGTCATCTACATGATGATGCAAATAGAGAACGTGCGTTCCGGCAATTACGAACATCTCCGCAACCTCGTCTATGGCTCGGCGCCGATGCGCCCGGAGGCGATCGCCGAGGCGCAGTCGATCTTCGGTCGATGCATCGCCTCGACCTACGGACAGACAGAGGCGCCTCAGATTGCAACGATGATCAGCGCCGAGGATCTCGTTCACCCCGAGAAGCGGGCGTCCGTCGGGCGCGAGACCTTCCTGTCGAGAGTTGCGGTCATGAGACAGGACGGAGTCATTCTTCCGCACGGTGACTGTGGCGAGATCGTCATACGCGGTGACCTCGTCATGACGGGCTACTGGCGACAGCCGGAGAAGACTGCGGAGACCGTCGTGGACGGCTGGCTCCACACGGGCGACCTTGGCTTCTTTGACGAAGAAGGGTTCCTCTACATCAAAGGCAGAGCGAAAGACCTTATCATCACCGGAGGCTTCAACGTCTACCCAGTCGATGTTGAACCGGTGCTGGCCGAGCACGAGGCAATCGCGGACTGCGCGGTCTATGGCGTCCCCGACGACAAGTGGGGCGAAGCGGTACACGCGGCCGTGGAACTCCGCGAAGGTCGGACCGCCGACCCGGACGAGATCGTGCGCTTCGTCAAGGAGCGCCTCGGGTCAGTCAAGGCTCCCAAGAGCGTCACAATCCATAGCCGTCTCCCACGCAATGCCTACGGAAAGCTCCAAAAGCAGACTCTAGTCGAGGATCACGTCGAACGTGTGGCAAGCCAGGAGATCTCGTCATGAGCGCAACAACGCCGACCACCGCTCTTAGCCATCACACAGCGACAGCCGTCTACTATCGGGAGAAGAACCTCGTCGAGGACATCTTGAAACCCGGCTCCGACCCCGACTTCGTCTCAGTCGCGATGGCGCACATCCTCGGCCGGGAGATCGGCGATGGGGAACGTCGGGTCATGAGCGCCATCATGATCACCATGATGGAGCACGGCTTCACTCCGAGCGCGATAGCCACGCGCTCTATCTACATGAGCGCGCCAGAAAACCTCCAGGGCGCCGTCGCGGCCGGGCTCATGGCCATTGGCAGCCAGTTTGTCGGGACCGTCGAGAACAGCGCCCGCATCCTCGCCCGGATCGTCGAGACGCTAGCAGAGGAGCGCCGCTCCATCGCCGCCTCGATCGTCGACGAGCATAAGGCACGTAAAACTTATGTCCCTGGGTTCGGACATCACCTCCACCGACCGGAAGACCCTCGCGCCGTGCGCCTTCTCGAGATCGCGAAAGAGAACGGCTTCGACGGCGAATATATCGCCTGCCTTCGGCTCCTGTCCCAGGTCGTGGATGAGAAGGCAGGAAAGCATCTGACGATCAATGCAACCGGTGCCACCGCGGCATTGCTCGGCGAGATGGGCATTCCAGTCGATCTGATGCGCGGTTTCTCAGTCATTGGTCGCACTGCGGGTCTCGTCGCACACATCGCCGAGGAGCAACAGCGACCGACGGGTCGCTTCATCTGGGACTTGGTCGATAAGACCATTCCCTACGAGGCCTGAGCGGTGGCCGACCATGCGCTGATTACCGGCGGCGGACGCAACATCGGAGCGGCGATCGCCCGCCGTCTGAAGTCGGATGGTTTTGCCGTGATTGTCATCGATCGTGTTGATCCCGACCATGACCATTTCGATGAGTTCGTGAAACTGGATCTTGCAGACTCGGCGGCGACCATAAGGGAACTCGCAGCCGTCGTGCGTGGAAAACCTATTACTCGCCTCGTTAACAACGCCGGGGTCGTCAAGCCGGCAACGATTGAGGAGACAACGCCAGACGATCTGGATATCGTCACTGCCGTCAACCTAAAGGCCCCAATTTTGTGCACGCAGGCGGTCCTTCCAGGCATGAAGGCAGCCGGGCGTGGACGCATTGTAAACATCTCAAGCCGAGTCGCACTTGGCAAGGAACTGCGAACGGCCTACTCCGCGACCAAGGCCGGACTGCACGGGATGACGAAGACTTGGGCCCTTGAACTTGGAAGGCATGGCGTTACGGTGAACGCCGTCGGTCCCGGTCCAATCCGAACGACCCTCTTCGAGAAGGTCAACCCACCAAGCGATCCGAGAACCCAAACGATTATCGATCGCGTGCCGGTAAACCGGCTCGGCACACCAGACGATGTCGCCGACGCCGTTAGCTTCTTCGTCTCCGACCGCGCCGGCTTCGTCACCGGCCAAGTCCTCTACGTCTGCGGAGGCATGACGATCGGGTCTGTTTAGTAGTCCATAGCGGAAGAACCGCCACACCGCGTCGGGAGGCGCATCATAAGGGAGGAATCTATCGATGAAGGCGTTCTTGAATATTCTGTTTTCACTGGCGATCGGCGCGACTGCTGTCGGCTTCGCCGCTCAAGCGTCCGCGCAAGCTACCGACTTTCCGACCAAGCGCATCACGATCATCGTACCATACAGCGCGGGCGGCGCCACCGACATCCTTGCCCGACAGATGGCGGAAGGCTTATCGGGTGTTCTTGACGAGACCGTGACGGTTGAGAATCGCCCTGGCGCCGGTGCAACCCTCGGCGCCGCACAGGCCGCGCACGCTCGGCCCGATGGCTACACGCTGTTCATGGGTCAGGTCTCCTCGAACGGCATCGCCCCGGCCGTCTACAAGAACCTACAGTATGACGCTCAAAAGGATTTCACGCCAATCGTCTGGGCGACGTCGATTCCCAACGTCATGGTCGTCGACAAGGACAGCGGCATCACCTCGGTTCAGAACTTCCTCGACAAGGCGAAGGAAAAGACGATGACCTTTGGCTCATCGGGCACCGGAAGTTCGATCCACCTGTCCGGCGAGATGTTCAAGTCACGCAGCGGGATCGAGATGACGCACGTGCCGTTCCGGGGCAGCGGCGAAGCCATACCGGCGCTGATTTCCGGGGACGTCGACGTCATGTTCGACAACCTTCCCTCGGCGATCTCCCACATTAAGTCGGGGGAACTGAACGCTCTGGCGGTGACCACGATGGAACGATCAGACGCCCTGCCGGACGTTTCGACCCTCGACGAGACGGGTATTCCAGAACTGAAGAACTTCTCAGCCTCGTCCTGGTTTGCCCTATTCGCGCCGGCCGGCACTGAACCGGCAATCATCGCCAAGCTGAACGAAGCATCGAACAAGGTACTCGAAAGCGACAGCCTTCAAAAATATGCCAAGACAAACGGTGCGACGGTGGAGGGCGGCACGCCGGAGCGGCTTGGTAAGCACGTCGATGAGGAACTCGCTAAGTGGAAGCAGGTCGTCGACAAGGCGGGCGTCAGCGTCGAATGATCTGGGCAGAGGGCGCTATAGGCGCCCCTCGTCCCATTTAGGAGAATGTAGCCTTGGCCGACGACACGGAGAGGTCATCGGAACCGGTAGCAAAGAGAAGCAGAAAGGACGTCCTGTTTGGCTTAGGGACGGTCGTGGCGACAATCCTGTTCGCCGCGATCGTTGTTCCCGCAGGCATAGTATCTCCCGCGTCGGTCAAGGCTCTTCCGCTTTCGCCAACTTTTCTTCCCTACGTCCTGTCAGGACTGATCGGCGTGTTCGCCTTGATCTGCGGCATACAAGCACTCGTCGGATCGGGCGTTCCCAAGGAGATCAATGAGGAGGAGTTCGTGCTGAGGCGGAAATGGCCGCTCGGCCTCCTCGTCGCTATCGTCGCGGGACTCGCCTACTATTTGCTGCCGGAAATGATCGGGATGTTGCCCGCTGCGATGCTGGTGACGGGATTTCTGGTCTGGTTCGGCGGCGAGCGGGGCATCCTCGTCGCCGTCGGTGTCGCCATCGTACTTCCGCTCCTCGTCTACCTGTTTTTCACCAAGATCGCCGAGGTGCCGTTACCCCAAGGCATGTTCGAGGGGTGGTTATGATATCATGACCGCAAACATTCTCGACGGCCTAACGCTCTTCTTCTCGCTGGGCAACTTCGCCGCCATCGCCGCCGGTGTGCTGGTTGGCGTGATCGTTGGCGCCATACCCGGCTTGACCGCCACGATGGCTGTCGCCCTGGCGCTGCCGTTCACCTTTTCGCTGCCGCCGATCACCGGCATCCTGCTGCTCGTCGGGATCTACAAGGGCGGCGTCTTCGCCGGCTCGATCACGGCGATCTTGATCAGGACACCGGGAACGCCGGCGGCTGCATGCACTATTCTCGACGGTTATCCAATGGCCCGCCGCGGCGAGGCGGGCAAGGCACTGTACATGGCACTGTACGCGTCTTGCATCGCCGACCTTATCTCGAACCTAGCCTTGATCTTCCTCGCCGGAAAAATTGCCGCTTTCGCGCTCGAGTTTGGTCCGCCCGAGTTTTTCTGGCTGATCGCCTTCTCCCTGACGATCGTCATCTCGATCTCCGGATCCTCGCTGACGAAGGGATTGATCTCAGGACTGCTTGGCATCCTGGTTTCGACCGTCGGGCTCGACCTCGTCTACGGGACTCAGCGCTTCACGTTCGACAACTTCAACCTCATGGGCGGTGTGAGCTATATCCCGCTGCTAATCGGTCTCTTCGCTATTCCCGAGGTGATTGAGTTCTACATTCAAAAGCAAACGGGTTTCGAGGTTCGGGGGTCGGATAAGAGCCGCGTCACTTGGCCCGAATTTATCCGCTGCTTGCCGACCATCATCCGCGGCAGCCTGATCGGCGTCGTGATCGGGGCGATCCCCGGCACGGGTGCTACCGCCGCGTCTTTCCTCTCCTACGGCGAAGCCAAGCGCGCCTCGCGCACACCGGAGACCTTTGGGCGGGGTGAGATCAAGGGCGTCGCGGCATCCGAAGCGGGGAACAACGGCGTCGCCGGCGCCACGCTGATCCCGCTGCTCGCTCTTGGCATCCCCGGCGATGTCGTCACGGCGGTCATTCTCGGTGCCTTCATGCTACAGGGCCTGGCCCCTGGGCCGCTGCTGTTCCAGGATAACATCACGCTCATCTACGCGATCTTCGCAGGCATGATGCTGTCGTCGATCGTGCTCCTGATTGCCGGAAGCTTGGCAATCCGCTCCTTCGCCCGCATAGCTGACGTGCCGCGCCACATCCTCCTACCGCTGGTCCTGCTGTTCTGCGTCTTCGGCAGCTATGCAGTGCAAAACCAAATGTTTGACGTGCTCTTGATGTTCGCCTTCGGCGTGTTCGGGTTCCTGATGAACCGGATAGGGATGGCAACCGCCCCGTTCCTGATCGGCTTTATCCTCGGCCCGATCTTCGAGGACAACCTCCGGCGCTCGTACCTGATCGCCGAAAATGCCTCGATTTTTTTCAGAAGCTGGATCTGCTGGTTCTTCATCGTCGCAACCATACTCTCCCTGTTCATGGGACTGCGTCGAGAATGGTTGGCGGCCAAGGCGGCTAAGGCTGGACGTGCCGATGACACCGCGACTGAAAAAGCGGCCAGTCAATGAATCGTGATCTCGAGGACAGAATTGCCGTCGTTCTCGGCGGCGGCTCGGTCGGGTCCGGCTGGGGTATTGGCAAGGCGATTTCCGTCGCTTACGCAAAGGCCGGGGCTTTGGTTGCCGTCGCCGATAAAGATCTCGACGCCGCCAGGGAAACGGTTGCACTCGTCGAGGCAGAAGGCGGACGCGCTGAGGCGTATGCGGCCAATATTCTTGATGATGTGGAATTGACCGCCTTTCTTACCGGCCTCCTCGATCGGCATGGGCGGGTCGATATCCTCCACTGCAACGTCGGACTAGGAAAGGCAGGCCCGAGTGCCGAGACCTCACCGGGAGACTGGCGACAGATCTGCAATGCGAATCTGACATCCGTGCATGTCGCTGTGTCGGCGGTCGCCCCCGCAATGCGGGAGGCCAGACGAGGCGTCATTCTGACGACGTCCTCGATTGCTGGGATTCGAGATGTTGGGTATCCTCATGTAGCCTATGGCGCGACGAAAGCTGCCGCCATTCACCTGATGCGGCTCTTGGCTATTGAGAACGCGCCTTACGGCATAAGAGCAAATTCGATCATCGCCGGTCTTGTCGATACGCCACGGATCGAGAAAACCCTTGCCAAATCCTATGGCGGGCGCACCCTGGAAGAGATGAAATCTGTTCGCGCTTCGCAATGCCCGATGGGACGCATGGGCACAGCCTTTGACATCGCCGATGCAGCGGTTTTCCTTGCCTCGGACAAAGCCTCCTACATTACTGGAACCGAACTTCTCGTCGATGGCGGGCTCGCTGCGACCGTCCGCCAGTCCGGACTATAAGGCACGGCTCCGTCTGATCGTAAATTTCTCGACTTGTCCATCCGCCTCGGCGCTGGCGGTGGACCGTATACAATGATGACTGTTCCACCAGCGAACTCGCCCGCCGCGTTGCGGCCGGTGTACGAGTGCTTGATCGCCGATCTCAAACGTTCAACCAAGCTGTTCATGGACGAGACGCCCGCGCCAGTGCTCGATCCGGGCCACGGCCGCACCAAGACCGGCTGCTTGTGGGCGATGGTGCGCAGTGATCGGTCCTGGTGCAGGCCCGCGCCGCCGGGCGTGGCCTATCGCTACGCATCCGGACGCGGCGGCATCCATGCGCAGACTTTCCTGCTCGAGGTGCAACAAGTCTGGGTCTCGGCCAAGTCGCGCCTGGGCGAGGCGCTGCACTATCTCGCGCGGCATTGGCAGGACTTGAGCATCTTTCTCGCTAATGGCCAGGTCGAGATCGATACCAATGCCGTCGAGTGTAGCATCCGCCCGCTCGCCTTAGGCCATAAGAACCACCTGTTTGCCGACCACGATGCGGGCGCTGAGAACTGGGCGGTGTTGGCCTCGTTGATCGAAACTTGCAAGCGCAACGGCATCGAGCCCTTCGCCTACCTCAAGGCCACCCTCGAACGGCTGGTCGCGGGTCACAAGCAGGCGGCGATCGCCGAATCGCTGCCTTGGAACTATGCCTTTGCAGCTTGATCGACAGGCAGCGCGGGGAGGATGCACCGCTTACTCTACGCCAGCCGTGCCGAAGCGAGGCGGCGGCCGTATCGAAGGGTTCTACAATGCACGCCGTTCGCACTCGGCGCTGAGATACCCGTTCACCGGCCGACATAGAACGCATGATGGCCTGAACGCGCCCACTCAGGCGGGGTTAGGATCGGATACGCTCGTGGTCCCGCGCCCGTCTCGCCGCCGCCAGCGTCGCGAGGCGCCGCCCGAACGCCCCTTCGGCGGACGGCCCGACGGGTCGGGGCCGTGGCGGCGGCGTCCGCTCGGCCAGATGACAAGCGACTAGGCTCTCGCCCAGCCGGCGCAGCGCCGGCCGCTCGGTCCGGCAGCGCCCCTCGGCGAGCGGGCAGCGCGGGTGGAAGGCGCAGCCGTCCGGCAGGTGAGCGGCACTCGGCGCGTCGCCCTCGACCGGGATCGGCGCGCGCGGGCAGTCCGGTTCGGGGCGGGGTGCCGCCGCGATCAGGGCTTGCGTGTAGGGGTGTCGCGGCCGGGCGAAGAGCGCCGCGGCCGGCGCCTCCTCGACGATCCGCCCGAGGTACATGACCGCGACGCGCTGCGCGATGTGGCGCACGACGGCGAGGTCGTGGCCGATGAAGATGTAGGCGACGCCGAAGCGCCGCTGCAGGTCCTGCAACAGGTTGACGATCTGCGCCTGGACCGAGACGTCGAGGGCCGAGACCGGCTCGTCGCAGACGATGAGTTCGGGCCTCGTCGCCAGCGCCCGCGCCACGCCGACCCGCTGACGCTGACCGCCGGAGAACTCGTGCGGGTAACGCTCGGCGTGGAAGGAGGACAGGCCGCAGAGCCCGAGTAGCTCCAGCATCCGCGCCTCGGCTTCCGCCTTGGTGGCGAGCTTGTGCAGGAGCAGGGGCTCGAAGATCGTCTCGCGCACGGTCATGCGCGGGTTGAGCGAGCCGAACGGGTCCTGGAAGATGATCTGCATCCGGCGGCGAAAGGCGCGCAGGCGGTGCCGCGACATGGCCAGCACGTCCTCGCCGCCGAGGCGCACGGCGCCCGAGGTCGGCTCGATCAACCGCAGCAGCGCCCGGCCGGTCGTCGACTTGCCGCAGCCGGATTCGCCGACGACGGCGAGCGTCTCGCCGGCGTCCAGCTTGAAGCTGACCCCGTTCACCGCCCGCACCTCGCCGACTCGGCGGCGCAGCAGACCACGGTATATCGGGAAGTGCTTGACGAGGTCTTGCACCTCCAAGAGCGGTGCCCCGCTCACGCCGCAGCACCCTCGATCGGTGCCCGCCAGCAGGCGACCGCGTGGCCCGGCACGATCTCGTCCAGGGGCGGCGCCTCGCTCAGGCAGCGGTCGACGGCGAGCGGACAGCGAGAAGCGAACGAGCAGCCCGGCAGCACCAAGTGCGGCGGCGGCACGCTCCCCTCGATCGTCTCCAGCCGGTCGACGGCGGCGTCCATGCGCGGCACGGCCGCCATCAGCCCGACGGTGTAGGGGTGCTGCGGATCGGCGAACAGCGCCTTCGTACCCGCCCGCTCCACCACCCGTCCGGCGTACATCACGACGACGGCGTCGCAGGTCTCGGCGACGACGCCGAGGTCGTGCGTGATGAGCAGCGTCGCGGCACCCGTGCGCTCGCGCAGTTCGCGCATGAGGTCGAGGATCTGCGCTTGGATCGTAACGTCGAGCGCCGTGGTCGGCTCGTCGGCGATCAGCATGTCCGGGTCGTTGGCGAGCGCCAGTGCTATCATGACGCGCTGACGCTGGCCGCCCGAGAGCTGGTGCGGGTAGTCGTCGACGCGCTTGGCGGGCGAGGGCAGGCGGACGAGGTCGAGCAGCTCGATCGCACGCGCCCGCGCCGCCCTGCCGCGCAGGTTCGAGTGGATCCTCAAGCTCTCGACGATCTGATCGCCGCAGGTGTAGACCGGGTTGAGCGAGCTCATCGGCTCTTGGAAGATCATCCCGATCCGGCCGCCGCGCAGGCGCCGCATCGCGCGGCCCGGCAGGTCGAGCAGGTTCTGCCCGTCGAAGACGATCCGGCCCTTGGCGTAGCGGCCGGGGGGCTCTGGGACGAGGCGCATGATGGCAAGCGAGGTGACGCTCTTGCCGCAGCCCGATTCGCCGACCACGCCCAGGGTCTCGCCGCGCGTGACGCTGAGGCTTACCCCGTCGACCGCGCGGTAGGTCTGCCCCTCGACGTCGAAGTGGACGGCGAGGTCTTCGACCTGCAAGAGGGGTGCTGACGGCGCCTTCATGCGCGGCGGTAGACGAAGGGCGACGCCTCGTCGTGGCGGCGGTCGGCGAAGTCGAGCGTCCTGAACGCGTCTTCCGCCCGGCGCTGCGCCGCCTCCAGCCGGTCGAGCGCGTCGTCGAGGTCGAAGGCGAGCGCCTTGCCCTCGGCCACCACCCGCCGCCCGTCGACGTAGACGTCGCGCACGGCGCGCTCGCCCGCCGTGTAGACCAGCGAGCGCAGGGGATCGCGCACCGGGCGCATGGCGGGGTGCTTGAGGTCGGCGATGACGAAGTCCGCCCGAGCGCCGACGCCGATCCGGCCGACGTCGTCGCGGCCGAGGATCGCGGCCCCGCCGAGCGTCGCCGCGTCGAAGACGTCGCCGGTGCGCAGGTCGTACGGATCGCCCGAGACGACGCGCGCGAGGTAGAGGGCGTTGCGCAACTCTTCGAGCATGTTGTGCGGGTAGGTGTCGGTGCCGACGCCGACGGGGATCCCGGCCCGCAGGTAGCGCCCGACCGTGTTCATCGTGATGCCGCGGCGTTGGAACACGGTCGGGCAGTGCGCGACGGCGGCACCGCTCTGGCACAGGCGCTCGAAGTCGCGCGCGCCCGGCCAGTGCAGCCACGGGTGGTCGTTGAGGAAGATGCCGTGGCCGACGATGGCGCCGGGGTTGAGCACGCCCAGATCGTCCAGCCACTCGATCGGGGTGCGGCCGTGCCGGCGGGTGATCTCGTGGAACTCGACGACGCTCTGGGCCGCGTGGATCTGGAAGGGCACGCCGCGTTCCTTGGCGGCGGCGCGGCTGTCTTGGATCAACTCGGCCGAGCAGGTGTCGATCTGCGCCGGCGCCACCATGCCGGACAGGCGGCCCGACGGGTGCTTCAAGGCGGCGTCGACGACGGCGAGCGCCCCGTCCATCGCCCCGCGCCCGGCGGCCTCGTCCCACTCGTAGGCGACAACGTGGCCGTTCTTCGTGTACCAGCGGGCCGAGCGGTACATCGGCGCCGCGACGCCGCGCAGGCCCGAGGCCGCCAGCGTGTCGAGCCAGCCGTCCCAGGCGATCGAGAGGTCGACGAGCGTGGTGACGCCCGAGAGCAGCAGTTCGCTCAGGCTCACCTCGACGCAGGCCCGCCGGCCCTCGTCGTCCGGGCGAAACAGCGGCATGAACTCGTAGAGCGAGCTCATGTAGAGGCGGGGGCTGCCCAACTCGTCGAGGAAGCCCTTGTTCATCGCCTCGCTGGAGGGGTGCGAGTGGACGTTGACGAGGCCCGGAAAGACCAGCCGCCCGCGCCCGTCGATCTCGACGTCGGCCGGCCCGTCGAAACGCCCGCCGACGTGGACGAAGGCCCCGTCCTCGAAGGCGACGTCGCCGTCGCTGCGGTAGACGTGGCGCCGCTCGGCCGCATCAAAGGCGACGATCCAATCGACGTTGCGGATGACGGTCGTTTCGCTCATGGGAAAACCCGATCGGTGGCGGCAGGAAACGGGCGCGCGATGCCGCGGCTCACTCGCGGTACTTCAGGTCCAAGCCCTTGTAGAGCCCGCAGCCGTAGATGTTGTGCGGCACCACCGTCTCAAGCCCGGTGGACTGCGCGATCACCATCGGTTCGTGGTAGAGCGGGATCCACACCGCCGCGTCCTGGACGATCTTCAAGACCTCGCCGTAGCTGTCGGCCCGCGTCTTGTCGTCGAGCGCGGTCTTGCCGGCGTCCAGCAGCCGGTCGGTCTCAGGATCGTTCCAGTTCATCCGGTTGGGCGTCGGCATGTTCTCGGAGCGAAAGTAGAGGTTCAAGGCGTCGCCGCTCGACACGTAGGGGTAGCTCATGCCGAACATGTCGAACTCCTGCGTCGCCATCTTGCCCCAGGCGACGGTGGCGTCGAACGGCTGGACTTGCAGATCGACGCCGATCTCGCGCAGGTAGGCCTGCACCGCCTCCGAGATCTTTTGCCAGCCCGAGCCGGCGAAGACGTACATCAAAGGCGAGATCGTCTTGCCGTCCTTGCGGCGCAGCCCGTCGTCGCCCGTCGCCCAGCCCGCCTCGTCGAGCAGCTGGCCGGCGCGTTTGGGGTCGTAGCGCAGCAGCCCTTCGTCGAGCGCCGGGTTCCAGTCCAGCGCCTTTTCGCTGACGTAGGAGTAGGCGGGCTCGACCTCGCCGAAGTAGAGATCCTCGACCATCGCCGCCTGGTTGACGGCGAGGTTCATCGCTTGGCGCACGCGCGCGTCGCTCACCGCGTCCTTGTCGATCTTGAAGCCGATGAAGTAGGTCCAAAAGGCCAAGTCGGACTTGACCACCTCGACGTTCGGCGCGGCGCGCAACTGGTCGAGCGCGATGTAGGGTACGTACTGGGTGATCTGCGACTGGTCGGTCAGGACCGCGACGGTGCGGGTATTCTCCTCCGGCACGATCTGCCACGTCACCCGCGCCATGTGCGCCGGCCCCTTGTTGGCGTAGATCGGCGGCCCCCAACTATAGCCCTCGTGCCGGGTCATCGTCATCCGGTCGCGCGGCGACCACCCTTCCCAGCAAAAAGGCCCCGTGCCGTTCATGCCCGTGACGCCGAAATCGTCGCCCAGGGCCTCAACGTCGGTTTGATCGATGATCGTGGCGAAGCTCTGGGTCAACTGGTAGAGCAGTTCGGAGAACGGCGCCTTCAAGCGGTACTCGACCGTCGTCGGGTCGGTCGCCACGACGTCCTCGACGTCGCCCGCGCGCCAAGCCACGGGCGAGTTGGTCGCCGGATCGATCCAGCGCTTGAGGCTGTAGACCACGTCGTCGGCGGTCATCTTCTTGCCGTCGCAGAATTGGACGCCGTCTTGCAGGTGGAAGGTGTAGACGAGCCCGTCGTCGGAGACCTCCCAACGCTCGGCGAGGCTCGGCGTGACGGTCTTCATGTCCGGATCCAAGGCCACCAGCGTGTCGCCGAGCATGAACAGGATCTCGGACGCCGCGCGCGCCGTCGTCTGGTGCGGGTCGTAGTTGTTGCTGTCGACCTCACGGACGATGGTGATCTCCTGCGCCGCCGCCGCACCCGTGAGGGCGAGCAGGGCACAACCGACGAAGAGGGCGGGGCGGGTGAATCTCAGGGCGCTTCGCACGGGGTTCTTCCTTCTTCTGTCGGTGATTTCAAGCGCGCAAACGCGGGTCGAGCACGTCGCGCAGCGCGTCGCCGGCAACGTTCGCGGCCAGGACGATGACGAAGATCAGGACGCTCGGGATGACGGCGATGTGCGGGGCGAACAGGAGGAAGTCGCGCCCCTGCGCCGCCATCAGGCCGAGTTCGGCCACCGGCGGGCGGGCGCCGAGGCCTAAGAAACTGAGCGCGGCGCCGAGCAGGATCACCTGCCCAAAGCGCAGGCTGATGAAGATCATGATCGACGAGATCGAGTTGCGCAAAAGGTAACGGCTGAAGAGGGCGGCGTCGGACAGGCCGACCGCGCGCCCGGCCTCGATGTACTCCTGCCCCATCACGCCGACCCCAATCGAGCGGGCGATGCGGGCGCAGTCGGGCACGGTCGCGATGCTGAGCGCCACGATGACCGGCAGGGCGCCGGGCCCGAAGACGGCGACGAGTGCGAGGCCGAGGAGGATCGCCGGAAACGAGAGCATCATGTCGACCAGCCGCATCATCACCGGGTCGATGCGGCGATGAAAGGCCGAGATCAGGCCCAACAGGGAGCCGGCGACGCCGCCGACCCCGACCGAGACGAGCCCGATCAGGAGCGTCAGCCGGGTGCCGTAGAGCGCCCGGCTGAGGATGTCGCGCCCCTGCCCGTCGGTGCCGAGGGGGTGCGCCCAGTCGCCCCGCGCCGCCCACGCAGGCGGGGTCATCACCGAGCGGCTGTTGACGTAGGGGTCGTGCGGCGCCAGCCACGGTGCGAAGATCGCGCCGAGCGCGATCAGCGCCAGCGTCGCCAGCGCCAGCGCCGCCGCGCGGTCCGCCAGCAGCCGCCGCCACCAAGCCCGCCGCCGGGGCGGCGCATCGAGGGCGACGGCGTTCGGGTCGGCGACCGTCACGCCCGCTGGGTCCGCGGGTCGAGCAGGGCGTAGAGCACGTCGACGATCAGGTTGATGAAGATGAACGACAAGGCGAGGACGAGGATGGCGCCCTGCGCCAGCGGGAAGTCGCTCGACAGGATCGATCCAACCGCGAGCCGACCGATGCCGGGCCAACTGAAGATCGTCTCGGTCACCACGGCCCCGCCCAGGAGGTAGCCGGCCTGCAACCCCACCAGGGTCACGACCGGGATGAGGGCGTTGCGCAGCCCGTGGCGCAGGATGACCCGCGCCTCGCCCAGCCCCTTGGCCCGCGCCGTGCGGACGTGGTCGAGCCCGAGCACTTCGAGCACCGCCGAGCGCGTCATCCGCGCCACGGGGCCGATGAAGATGAGGCCGAGCGAGAGGGCCGGCAGGACGATGTGGCGCAGGCCCTCGATCGTCCACAACGGCCCGCCGCGGCCGAGGAACGGCAGGAGCCGCCACTGCACGCCCAAGTACTGGATCATCAATAAGCAGATGAAGAAGATCGGCAGCGACACGCCCGCGACCGAGACGGCCATGATGACCCGATCGATGATCGAGCCGCGCCAGACCGCCGCCACCGTGCCCATGCCGATCCCGAGCGGGATCGACCAGATCAGGCAGGCGAACATCAATTCCGCCGTCGGGCCGATCGCGGCGGCCAACTCGCTCGTCACCGTCTTGTTCGAGATCATCGAGCGGCCGAGATCGCCCTGAACGAGCCGCCCGAGATAGCCGCCGAACTGGACCAGCACCGGTCGATCGAGCCCCATCTCGACGCGGATGCGATCGACGACCTCCTCCGTCGCGGTCGGGCCGGCGAGCACTACCGCCGGGTCGCCGGGCACGAGCTGGAGAAGGGCGAAGCCGAGCAGCAGCACGCCGACCAGGACAGGGACCGAGAGGACGAGCCGGTTGACGATCTGCCCGATCACGCCGCACCCTCGCGGCGGTGGACGACCTCGCCGCCGAGGATGGTCAGGTCGCAGACCGTCTCCAAGATCGCCTCCGGCCCGGCGTCGAACATGTCGCGCGAGAACACGGTGACGTCGGCCAGTTGGCCCGGCACCAGCCGCCCCTTGATGCCCTCCTCCTTGGCGGCGTAAGCCGAGGCCCAGGTGTAGGCGTGCAATGCCTCGGCGAGGCTCAGGCGCTGGTCCTCGCCCAAGACCGTGCCCCCGTTGGTCCGGCGCGTGACCATCGTGTAGAGGTTGGCCATCGGGTCGATCTCGCAGACCGGGCAGTCGGTCGAGGCCGAGGGGTGCAGCCCGCGCTCGATCCAGGTCCGCATCGGGTGCGACGCCTCGATCCGTTCGCGCTCGATCAGCGTCAGGTAGAGGTCGCCGAAGTAATAGAGGAAGACCGGCTGCGGCACGGGCAGGATGTGGTTGGCGACCAGCCGCTCCATCTGCTCCGAGGTGAGCCAGCCGCAGTGCTCGATGCGGTGTCGGCGCCCCGGGTCCGGCGTGTCGGCCAGCGCCCGCTCCAGCGCGGTCAGCGTCTGGCCGATGGCGGCGTCGCCGATGGCGTGGATCGCCATGCGGTACCCGGCCCGGTGGGCTTTGAGCACCATCGCGTTCAGCTCGTCGCCGGCGAGGCACAAGATGCCGGTGTCGTCGGCGCCGCCGCCGAGGTAGGGCCGGCCCATCGCCGCCGTCCGCCCGCCGGCGCTGCCGTCGGTGAAGATCTTGACGGGGCCGATGCGAAACCGGTCGTCGCCGGTTCCGGTGATCATCCCGGCCGCCATCGCCTCGTCCAGCACGCTGCGGCCCTTGTCGCCCATCAGCGTCGCGTAGACCCGGACCGGCAGCCGCCCCTCGCGCGCGGCGCGTTGGTAGGCCAGCATCTCCGCCCAGCCGTTCTGGATGCCAACCGCGGCCTCCATCACCGAGGTGATGCCGTAGCGGAGCAGGTCGCGGCCGGCGCGCTCCACCGCATCGCTGAGTTCGGCCTCGCCCGCTTTGGGCAGGACGTCGATCACCGGCTCGCGCGCCGTCTCGGCGAGGAGGCCGGTGAGCCGGCCGTCGCGGCGCTCGATCAGCCCGCCCGGCGGCGAGGGCGTGTCCTCGGCAATGCCGGCCAGCGCCAGCGCCCGGCCGTTGGCGACCGCGACGTGGCCGTCGGTGCGCACGACGTAGACCGGGTGGTCGGGAACGGCGGCGTCCAATTCCTCGCGGGTCGGGTGCCGCTTCACGTCGAGGCGAAAACGGTCGTTTGTGAACCGCCCGCACCGCCGCCCGGCTTTCCTGCCCCGCTGCCGGTTCACAAACCCGGTTCAAAACCGTTGCCCTTCTGACCCGTTTGTGACACGACCGCCGCCGTGAACCTCGGCTACGCCCGCGTCTCGACCCCCGACCAGCGGCTCGACGCCCAGATCGACCGCCTCGAGGCCGCCGGCTGTGCGCGGATCTTCGCCGAGACCGTCGGCGGCAGCGCCAAAGTGCGCCCGCAGCTCGAGCGCCTGCTCGACCAGCTCCGAGCGGGCGACGTCGTCACCGTGACCAAGTACGATCGCCTCGCCCGCTCGCTGCACGACCTGCTCGCGATCGTCGGCCGGATCGAGGCGCAAGCGGCGGGTTTCCGCAGCCTGGCCGAGGACATCGACACGACGACGCCGGCCGGGCGCTTGATCTTCCACGTCTTCGGCTCGATCGCCGAGTTCGAGCGGCGGCGCATCGCCGAGCGCACGCGCGAGGGGCTGGAAGCCGCCCGCCGGCGCGGCCGGGTCGGCGGGCGGCGGCACGCGTTGAGCCCCGAGCAGCGGGCCGAGGTGCGGCGGATGAGGGCGGAGGGCCGCAGCGCCCCCGAACTCGCCCGGCTGTTCAAGGTCAGCCTCTCCACCATCAAGCGGACGTGAGCGCCCCCGGCGTCACGGCCCAGATGTCCTTGAAGGGGTGCGGATCACTTGGCCCAGACAATTAGGGAACTGCTGCACATTGCTAAGGTCATTGCCGAGAAGGTAGGGCTGCAGTCGCTTGAGAAGCTCTAGGTGGATAACAACCACACCGGCCGGCAATAGGGCGCTGATGATGTTCGCCGGCATGCCAAGCTCGAGCGCGCATTGATCCGCTGGCCCACCTGCTCCAGGACTTCGCCCGCCCCCGGCGGGAAGGACAGGCTGTATCAGGTCTACGGCCACGCCCTGCCGTCGGTGCGCCGGGGTCAGCGCATCGTCAAGGGCGAGGTCGTCGGCAAGATCGCCCGGCCGGTGAGCTGGCACACGATCCACGCCCACGTCGGGGTCAGCACGAAGCCGATCGGCGAGGCCCGCTACTGCCAGAACGAGCGCGACGTCGACTGCGGCGGCTGGGGCCGCTGGCACGGGCGCGACCGCGAGGACGCGATCAAAGGCGCCAAGGCGCAGGGCTGGCTCGATGCCGCCAAGGTCTACTAGATCCTTGCCGTTAAGGCACCTCGGTGGAGCGCCGAACAGGATAAGCTTAGTGACAGCGCCGCTGTGCGATTTGACCGTGCACGTGTGTGCCGTGTAAAGCGCCGGAATCCCTCTTCATGCTTTATCTGACAAATTGCCGTATGGCAGCTCTGGTGCTGGTCGTGTCGATCAACCAATTAGGATAGATGAAGAAACCTGACGAAGGTTCGTGAACGTTTTACCGCCTTTCAGTCGGTGCAGTGTTCACAACATTGTCGATCATCGTCGGACAGAAGATTGTAATCTGGACAGGAGGTATGCATGCAACTCTCAACGATCTTCATGAAGATATCGACGTGACCGGAATTTATTCTGGCACAGTTATATCGAGCAGATCTCTCACACCTGATTCACTCAATTATTTCGTGTTGCGGCTCAGCCAACCTCATGACGAGCAACGGGCAAGCCTGTGGAGAGCCCGATGAGCATCATTCCGCTCGGCACGTTGGGGAAGGCCGATAAGATCCTAGCTCTCTATGGGACGACCTCCGAGAGCCTTTCCTTTTCGGAAATCGTCGATCGCAGCGGGCTTGAGAAGGGTTCAGTGCAGCGGTTGCTGGTGACCCTCCAGGACCTTGGGCTGCTGCGCAAGCACCAGCGCTACAAGCGCTACAGCCTGTCGCCGAGGTTCGTCTCCCTAGCGGTATCCTATTGCCAGTCCGATCCGCTGATCCAGCGGGCGACGGCCTACCTCGAGCCGTTGGCACAGCGCACGACGGAGGCGGTCAGCGTCTGCATCCCGGATGACGTCTACGTCTTCTTCATGACCCGGATCGAGAATCTCGCGCACCGGCTCTTCGCCCTGCAGCCGACCCGGCTTTACGCCTACTGTACGGCCGGCGGCCGTGCGATGCTCTCTGCCATGCCCACGGCGGATGCCCGGGCGATCCTGGAACGCTCGCCGATGCGGAGGTTGACGGCGAACACGCTCGTCGACTGCGACGAGATCAGCCGGCGGCTCGCACAATACCGCGAGGAAGATCTCGCTTGGCAGGACGGCGAGGTCATCGAAGGGGAGATTGGTCTGGCGGCACCCATCCTTGGGGAAGGCGATTTTCCCGTCGCTGCGGTCGTCATGTCGATCCGCCGCGACCGGTTCGATCTGGAGGCGGCCAAGGAGCGTTTCGGTTCAATCATCAAGGTCGCGGCCCAGGATCTATCGAGCCACGCCTTCTCGGTCGCAAGGCTGCGCTCCTCGACCTGAACGCTTTTGTTTGCCCTCGGCCCGCCGCGGCAAAGGGAGCTCAAGAACGTCGGACGTCCGCAACGGTCCGATCAATCGCGCGCACCAGCTTGTCGACAAGTTCGTCGAGCTGCGCTTCGTCGAGGATGTAGGATGGCGCCAGCAGCACATGGTCGCCCCTCGTCCCGTCCACCGTGCCGCTCGATGGATAGCAGATCAGGCCCTCGGCCAGCGCGTTGGCCTTGAGCCGCGGGGCAAAGCGCAGCTCTGGGTCGAAAGGCCTTTTCCCGTTTTGGTCGGCGACGAACTCAACACCGAGAAACAAGCCGCGCCCGCGGATGTCGCCGACGTGGGCGTGATCGCCCAGGGCCGTGTTCAGCCGCTCGACGAGGCCGGCGCCTAAGCGGCGGACACGCTGCAGCAGACCACGTTCCTCGATCGCCCTTTGTACCGCGAGAGCCCCGGCGCAGGCGGCGATATGGCCGAGATAAGTGTGGCCGTGCTGAAAAAATCCGCTGCCGACTCGAACGGCCTCGAAGATCGGCGCCGAGGCAGTCATTGCCTCGATCGGCTGATAGCCGGCACCGAGCCCCTTGGCGACGGCGATGATGTCCGGCGCCACCCCGTCCTGCTCGCAGGCGAACAGGGTTCCCGTGCGCCCCATGCCGCACATCACCTCGTCGAGGATCAGGAGAACGCCATGACGGTCGCAGACCTTGCGGATCTGCTTCAGATAGCCTGCGACGGGCGTGGCCGCTCCCAGCGTGGCGCCCGAAACCGTCTCGGCGATGAAGGCGAGACAGTCTTTGACCCAAGCCTTCGGATCTCGGCGTCGAGCTCGGCTGCCAGCCGCGTGCCATAATCGATCTCGCTCTCGCTTGAATGACGGTCGCGATAGGCATAGCAAGGAGCGACGTGCGAGACGTGGCCACCATCTAGAAGGATAGGTTCGTAGAGGGTCCGCCGGCCCGGATTACTGCCGATCGACAAAGCCCCTAGAGTGTTGCCGTGATAGCTCTGACGGCGGGCGATGAAGCGCACCCGCTCAAACTCGTCCTGCTCAACCATGTATTGCCGCGCGAGCTTCAAGGCCGCCTCGATCGCCTCCGATCCGCCCGAGACGAAGTAGACGTGGTCGAGCGCCCCAGGAGCGGCGGCGGCCAGCCGTTCAGCCAACTCCTCGGCAGGGCCGCTCGAGAAGAACGAGGTGTGGGCGAAGGGCAAGGTGCGAAGCTGGGTACAAATTGCCTCGACGACCGTCGCATCGCTGTGCCCGAGGCAGGACACCGCCGCACCCCCGGAGGCGTCTAGGTAGCGCCGGCCGGTGGCATCGACAAGGTAGGCCCCCTCGCCGCGCATCGCCTGCGGATAGCGATGGCGGGGGTCACGATGAAAGACGCTGGTGCCGACGGCCGTTGTCATGAAGTCACCTCGCGCGCAGACACCCGAACGGTCAGGCTTCCCCCGCAGTCCGATCTCGGACCAGCCGATGATAGGTGCCCTCGAAATAGACCAAGGGTCGCTCCTTGCCGCCCAGGCTCACCCGACTCGCCCGCCCGATCACCAGCAGGTGGGTGTAGACAGGGATCAGGCGGACCAGTTTGCAATCGATGTGGGCGATGGCCCGACCAAGCCGGGTGGCACCCTGCTCGCACGGGTGCCATTCCACCTCGGCGGCACGGTTCATGGCACCCGTGCGCCCAGCGAACACGTCGGCCTGATAGGCTTGGTCCTCGCCGAGCAGATGCACGGTGAAGGCCGCCGTTTCGCGCAAGTTCGCTAGAAGGCGCGACCGGCTCTGGATCGAGGCCAGGATCGAAGGAGGCGACATGGACAGCGAGGTCAAGGAGGTCGCGGTGATGCCGTGCAGGCCCGAAGGACCGTCGACGGTAATCACGCCGATGCCGGAGGCGAGCCGCCGCATCGCCGCGCGAAACCCATCGGTGAGTGCTGTCGATGGCGGCGGTGGCGCAGCCTCATCCACTGGCTCGATGATCTCGCCGAGGATAGCCGAAACGTCGGTCATCCAAGAACCGCTTCAGTAGTCTGGGACGCGGGGACGGCCAACGCCTTGGTGATCTTCGGCAGCACCTCAGCACCGAACCGCTCCATGGAACGAAGCACGTCCTTCACCGGCCGGCCGGCCGGCCACATGAAGCAGGAAAGATCGGTGATGCCGACCGTCCTGATCTCCTCCACGAGCCGCTCGGCAACCGTGTCGGCGTTGCCGATAGGAAGGTTCGCCTCAATCGCCGCCAAGGAGGGCTCGCCTTCCACCGGACGGTCGACGATGTGATGGCCGTCGAGGACCTGGGCGCCGATCCGCATGTGCCCGGCCGAGCGTCCGACATAGCGGATCCCCTCGGCGACCTTGCGGATCTCGGCCTTGTCGTCGGAGACGTAGACATAGCGCTGGGCAGCGAAGCGCGACCCCAGCCGGTGGCCGGCTTCCTCATACTTGCTCCCGACGAAGTCGCGCATCGATTTCAGTGCCGTCGAGTTGCCCCAGCCGACGGTGATGAAGGGTACGCCCCCCACCTTGACCGCGTGGTCGATGACGCCGGGCGACCAGGACACGAAGAAGCTGTCCAACCGCCGCGGCCGGTAGAGGCGAATAGCCTGGGGCACGTCGGGCAGCCGGTAGAACGTACCCTCGTGTGCGAAGCGGTTGTCGTGGACGGCTTGGTCGATGATCTGCCAGATCTCCAGCATGCGCTCTTGACGTTCGGCCAGATCAGCGCCGAAGGCCTCGAACTCGAAGCGTTGGTAGCCCGAGCCGATGCCGATGACGGCCCGTCCCCGGCTCAGCCGGTCCAATAAGGCTATCTCCTCGGCCACCCGGATGGGGTTGTAGAGCGGGGCGACGATGACGGCCGGGCCAAGGCCGATCGCGGTGGTCTCACGCGCCGCTGCGGCAGCCATCATCAGCGGTGATGGGCAAAGGCTGTAGTTGGAGAAGTGATGCTCGGCGAACCAAGCGACGTCGAAGCCCATGGCCTCGGCGAGCTTCACGCAGTCGATGGTGCCCTGGACGACCTCCTGCTGGTCGACGCCGTGCTCGTTCATGAGGTTGAAGAGACCAAAGCGCATGACGGCATCCTTATCGTGTGACGGTTAAAAACTATCGTTATTCGATAACATGTCAATGCTCAAGGGGGCATAGTCCAACCTTCTCCATCAGATTCCGACAATGACTTCGCCGCCATTAGGGCTGATGACTTGGCCGGTGATAAAATCGGCCTCCTTTGAGGCAAGGAAGGCGACCGTGTAGGAGATCTCGACCGGCTCGCAGTAGCGCTTCAACGGCACCCGTTCGATTTTTGCCGCCATCTTGGCTTCGATGTCCGGCTGGGAAAGGACCATCTCGGTCATGACGCCGCCGGGGGCGATGGCGTTCACGTGAATGTTCCAGGGCGCTAGTTCCTTCGCCCAAGCTTTGGTCAGGCCAAGCAGTGCTGCCTTGGCACCGCAATAGGGCGAGGCATAGTGATGCCCGACCATTCCCCAAATCGAGGAGATGTTGATGATCTTGCCCCGGCGCTTGGCCTTCATGAAGGGTACGGCCGCGCGAGTGGCGAAGAAGGAGCCCTTGACGTGCACGGCGAAGGTTCGATCGAATTCCTCCTCGGTCGTCTCCTCGATCAGGGGCTCGCCGCCAATCCCGGCATTGTTGACTAGGATCGCGATGCCGCCGAAGCGCTTACCGATCTCGGCGAAGCCGGCCGCGACCTCGTCGGTCCTCGCGATGTCGCAGACCATCGCTTCGGCCTCTCCGCCCGCCACTCGCACGAGTTCCGCTGTTTCCTCGGCGGCCTCTCTTCGGATGTCCTGCGCCACGATATGCGCTCCGCGCTCGGCGAGCAGGCGGCAATGGGCGCGGCCCATACCCGCCCCGGCCCCGGTTACGATCGTGACCGCTCCGTCCAATCGGCTCATCGCCCAAACTCCTCCCATGGCTCAATATGCTTGCCGGCGGCGTCACGAGGTCTAGAACCCGACAAGGGTCTTGCCGCCGTTCGGCCCGATCACTTGGCCGGTCAGAAAGCGTCCGCGATCTCCCGTGAGAAACGCCACCAGGGGTGCTATCTCCTCGGGTTGAGCCCATCGTCCTAGAGGTACTAGGCGCTCCTGGCGGCGCACTTCCGCTTCGCCCAAATTGTCCAGCACCATGCGGCTCCACACGCCACCGGGAGCGATCGCATTGACAGTAATGCCAAACGGCGCCAGCTCCTTGGCCCAGGCTTTGGTGAAGCCGAGAACGGCGCTCTTCGCGGCGACGTAGTCGGAGGCCAGATCGTGCCCGGCCATGGCCCATCGCGACGACACGTTGACGATGGCACCCCGCCCCGCCGTCTTCATCGCCGGCACCACTGCCTTGCTCATGAAGAAGGTGCCCTTGACGTGGACCCCGAACATCCGGTCGAACGCTGCTTCGTCGATGTCTTCGAGCCTGCGGTCGTCGCCGATGCCGGCGTTGTTCACCAGGATGTCGATGCGCCCGAAGGACTTGAGGACTGCATCGACCATCGCCTTGCTCCTGGAAGGATCGGCGATATCGAAGGCAAAAGGACAAGCCGTGCCACCGGCCTCGCCGATCTCGGCGGTCAACCGCTCGACACCTGCCCGGTTGATGTCCTGGAGCATGATCTTGACACCGCGTCCGGACAGATCCCGCACGTAGGCGCATCCCATGCCCTCGGCGGCGCCCGTGATGATCGCGACGCGACCACAAAACTCGTCTGGATCGCTGTTCATTCGATCACTACAAGCGCATCCTCGCTGGTCCAGCCCACATCGATCCGGGCCTCCGGATCGAGCAGCTCGATGCCGAGGCGGGAGGGGACGCGGACCGTGACTACCGTCGGGTAGGGGTCAAGACGCACGCGGTAACGGATGGTGCCGGTCGTATAGACCCGCTCCTCGACAACGCCGTGAAAGTGATTGACGAGCCCGTAGGCATCCTCGCCGATCATCACGTTCTCCGGCCGGAGCACGACCGCACGGCCGGAGCCCACAGAGGAGGGCATGGTGGCGTGGACGACGATGCCGTCATCGGTCCTGACCGTCACCTGATCGCCTAGGTGCTCAACCACCTCGGCCACGGGAAAGATTGCGGCCTCCCCGAGAAAACCGGCGACAAACAAGGTTTCCGGCCGCTCGTAGAGCTCGCGCGGGCTGCCCGTCTGCTCGATCGCGCCGCCGCGCATGATCGCCAGACGATCGGCCATATAGGCCGCTTCCTGCTGGTCGTGCGTGACGTAGATCACCGTGGCACCCAGGGCAGCCTGAAAGCGCTTGATCTCCTCTTGCATCTCCTCGCGGAGGTTCTTGTCGAGCGCCCCTAAGGGCTCGTCCATGAGCAGCAGGAGCGGATCGTACACGGCGGCCCGCGCCAAGGCGACCCGCTGCTGCTGACCGCCGGAAAGCTCGGAAGGTCGCCGGTCGTCGAAGGCCTCAAGGCGTACCATGGCAAGCACGCGGGCCACCTTCTCCTTGATCTTAGCGCGGGGCAAGCGGCGCATCCTTAAGGGAAATGCGACGTTCTCAGCCACGCTCATGTGCGGGAACAGCGCGTAGTTCTGGAACACCATGCCGATGTCGCGATGATAAGGGGGTACCGTGACAATACCCCTGCCGTTGATGAAGACCTCGCCATCGCTCGGCGCCACGAAACCTGCTGTGATACCGAGCAGGGTAGACTTGCCCGAGCCGCTCGGGCCGATGATCGCGAAGAATTCACCGGGCTCGATCGCAAAGGAGGTCGGCTGCAGCGCCGTCGTCCGACCATAGTACTTGGCGATCCCCTCGAAGCGCACGGCGGCCCCGGCCCGGCGACCCACGGTCGTCGAAGTAGGCGCCTGTGCCGGCGTAAGGTCGTAACGGTCGCTCATGCGGACTCATCCACGCGTACCGCCGAACGCGAACCGCGGGCCTTTAGGACGGCTGCGACGAGGAGCAGCCCTAAGGTGAGGCAGAGGAAGCTCACGGTCGCCGCCGCGATTACCGGCGTCATCTGATAATTCAGCTGCTCCCAGAGTAGGCGTGGCACCGTTCGGGTCGAGGGGCTGGCGAGGAAGATGGCGAGGATTAACTCGTCGAAGGAGAAGGTGAAGGCGAAGATGAAGCCGATGATCACGCCTGGCCGGATCATCGGAAAGGTGACGTGCCAAAAAGTGCGCCAGCCGTTCGCACCGAGCGTCATCGCCGCCAGCTCGAAAGTGGGCGGATAAGCGCGCAGAGCGGCCGCGACTGTGACGAACACCAAGGGCAAGCAGACGACCGCGTGGCTGATCAACACGCCGAGATGGCTGCCATTTAGCCCCAGCCGGACCATGAGAGGGAAAACGCCGATCGCGAGCACGATCTGTGGCAGGATGATCGGCGCGATCATCAGCGCCGAGAGCGAGCGGCGAAAGGGAAGTGTGCCGCGCACCAGGGCAAGGGCCCCCAGCGTGCCGAAGACAGTCGCGAGAAGGGCGGCCGGAATGCCGATGATCAGGCTGTTGACGATCGCAAGGCGATATTCTCCGCTTTCGAGAAACGCCTCGTACCAGCGCAGGGATAGGCCCGGCGGTGGGAAGGATAAGAATGCGGCGCTGGAAAAGGAGAGCGGCACGATCACCAGTGTCGGTAAGACAAGATAAAGGAGGACTAGACCGGTGAAGCCAAACAGGCAGGCCGTGGCGAGCCGCCAAGGGGTGGCAAGAAAGCGCATCAGGCGGCTTCTCCGGCCGTCTTGCCACCGGCGGCGTGGCGCATCATCCGCTCGTAGATCGCGAACAGAGCGCAGGTGAGCACGAGCACGATGGTCGAGAGTGCCGAAGCCAGCGGCCAGTTCAGCAGCCGCGAGACCTGCTGCTCGATCAGCACGGCGATCATCATGTTGGGGCCGCCGATCAGCGACGGGGTGATGTAGAAGCCGAGCGACGAGATGAAGACCAAGATACAGCCGGCGCTGACCCCCGGCAGCGACAAGGGCAGGTAGACCGAGACGAACTGGCGCAAGGGATTGGCGCCCAGCACGGAGGCCGCCTTGAGCAGGGTGGTGTCGATGCCGCGCATGGTACCGAGCAGCGGCAGCAGCATGAAGGGCAGCATGATATGCACCATGGCAACCTGCATGCCGATGCCGTTGGTCATCAGCCTGAGCGGCTGTTCGATCAGGCCGGCGTCGGCCAGCAGGCCGTTCAGCACGCCCCGGCGCTGCAGGATGACCATCCAGGCATAGGTACGGATGACGGTGCTGGTCCAAAACGGGATCAGGATGAAGGCCGCCGCCAGCATGAGGAGATGCCCGCGGGCCCGGCTGACTACGAAGGCGACCGGATAGGCGATCAGCAGGGCTGCGAGCGTGACCATGAACGCCACTTGGAAGGTGTAGAGAACGCTGGAAAGTGTCGCGGGGCTGGTGAGGATGGAGGCGTAGGCGGCGAGCGGCCCATCCTGGCCGGTGAAGCTCTGGACGACGACGACGCCGAGCGGCAGGAGGAAGAACAGACCCAGCAGTAGCAGCGTCGGTAGGATGAGTGCTGCACTCATCCTACCGGGCTGCCAAGCGCGCCGGCGGCGCTTTGCCCTCAGCATTCCACCCGCAACCGGATCGACCCCTTGCGTCGCCTGGACGCCCGCCTCGCGTCGACCGCTCAGCTGATCAGCCAATCATTGAACCGCTGAAAGATCTCGTCGCCGTTCTCAGCCCAATAATCAAAGTCCTGGAACACCGCGGTCGCGTTGTTGACCTCCGAATTGGGCAGCAGCGCCAGAGTCTCGTCGTCTAGAAGATCGAAGGCCGTCTTGTTGACTGGGCCATAGGGAATGGCTCTGGCGAAGGTGGCTTGGTTTTGCGCATCCATCATGTTAGCGAGGAAGTCCATAGCCTGCGCCTTGTTCTTGGCACCTTTCGGGATCACCATGGAGTCACAGACATAAAGAGCTTGGTCAAAGGTGTAGTCGATCGGAGCACCATCGAGCTTCGGCTGGAACAAACGGCCGTTCCAGGCGGTGCCGACATCGACTTCGCCGTCGATCAGGAGCTGGGCTCCTTGAGCCCCCGAGGTCCACCATGTGAGATCGGACTTGATCGTATCTAGCGTGGTGAAGGCGAGATCAAGATCCAGGGGGTAGAGGCTATCGCGCGGCTGCCCGCCGCCCATCGCCGCCACTTCGAGGGTTTGCGGGGCGAGCTTCCAAAGGCTCCGCTGGCCCGGCTTGGCATTGCTGTCGAAGAACTCCTTCCAGCCCTTCGGGCGGGTTTCAGCGGTGAAGGCCTGCGTATTCCATCCCATGGTGTAGGCGGCAACGTCGGCGAGCAGGTAATGCTCCTTGGCCGCGATCGGAAGCAGGTTCGACCTGTCGATCACGTCGTAGTCGATCGGCTCCAAAAGGCCGAGGCCGGCGAGTACGGCTGCCTCCGTAGCGTCGATATTCAGCAGATCGACGTCGACCGCGTTGTTCTCGACCATCGCCTTGACCCGCGCGGTGTCCATATAGGGCGCGCTCAGGATTTTGATGCCTGTCTTCGCCTCATAGGTGTCGAAATAGGCCTTCTTGTAGGCCTGCTCGAGGGCGCCACCGGAGTTTGGGATGGTCAGGCTAGCCGGCTGTGCCTTGAGGATCGTCGGAAAGCCGAGGACGGTGCCGGTCGAGACAGCGGCGGCACCGGCCAAGGCTTGGCGGCGGGTCATGGAGGGAATGCTACACGTATGGCGGACCTTGGTCATGACGCTTCTCCTTCGCGAAGTGATACAGTTTTTCCCTTATCAAATCATCAGCGCGCCGCCGCTGGCGATCACCGTTTCGCCAGTCATGTAGCGGTTGTTGGGGCTGGCCAGGAAACGGACCACCTCGGCAATGTCGGAGGGATCGGCCACCCGGCCGAGCGGCAGAGATTGCGCCAAGTCCTCATAGATGCCGAGAGCCCGCAGGTTGGGCGTGTCGATCGGTCCTGGCGAGACCGCATTCACGAGAATGCCGTAAGGCGCCAGCTCCTGGGCGAACGATTTGGTGAAGCTGATGACGGCCGCCTTGGAGGCCGCGTAGTGAGCGTTCTTGGCGTAAGGAATGTAGGCGTCGATCGATGCGATCGAGACGATCCGCCCAGTCTTCCGCGGCTGCATGTGTCGAGCGGCCGCCACCGTCATATGCACCATGGAGCGCACGTTGACGTCGAAGACCAGATCCATGGCCTCGTCGTCCAAGTCGAGGATCGGCTTGCGCGGATAGACGCCAGCATTGTTGACGAGGACGTCGATGGTGCCGGCCCGTTCGACGGCTTCGGCAAAGGCACCTCGGGCTTCTGCCTGCCGACGCAGGTCCGCGACAACCGCTATCGCCCCCGGCAGATCGGTGACAGCCTTTGCCAGTGCTTCGGGATCAATATCGACGAGGATCGGGCAGTCGCCCGAAGCTGCCAGGACCTTGGCAATCGCGAAGCCGAGTCCCCTGGCGCCACCGGTCACCATAACGTATCTCGTGGCCTGCGCCGCGTCAGCCGGCATGAGGCATCTCCACGCTCGTTCATGAACAACGATACGAAGCTAAAAACCATATGGCAAGCGTTAAATATCGAAATTCGATACTTTTTACTTACAACTGGAACGTTCTATTGCTCGTCACTAAGTAGGAGCGCAGGCGCGGAATGAGGTCGTGGAAGGTCCAGGTAAAACCCTTCCTCCTGTTCGACTGGCTCCCCCACCGGGACTGGCTGGATCAGATGCTCAGACCTTTCCGCGGCCTGGTACGGGTTGGTCCACCTCCACAGTGTAACGCAGCAGCGGCAAAGTCGGGGACACCCCCGGCCGCAGCCCCGCAGGGGTTGCCTTGACGGCGTGGGGCCGGCACGGCCCCCTTTCTGGTGTTGTCTTGATGCCGAAGCGCGCAGCACTTCGTCCCCGCGCCGCCCCCTGGCGGGCGGCGCTCCGCCTACGGCGCCGCGTCGTCCGCCGGCCGCTCCAGCCCTTGTTGGTAATACTGCCCCGGCGCCAGCACCCGCAGCGTGCACGCCTGCGGCTCGCCGCTCGCCAGCGCCGCCTCGACGCACGGCTTCAACACCGCGCTGTTGCGCCGGGCCATCTCCCTGGCACCGTAGCCCAGGACGTAGCGCTCGAAGTCCGCGTCCGCCATCATCGCCGCCGCGGCCGACCAGCGGCCCTCGCCCACCACCATCGCCGCGAGCCGGGTGTCGAGCCCGTAGGGCAAAAAGCGCGCCAGCCCGAGCAGCAGGCCGAGCCCGACGACGATGCCGAGCCCGACCCCGCCACCGCCGGCCTGCCACAGGCGCCGGTTCTGCTCGCGGCGCAGCCGGCCGCTGGCGACGTGGTTCGACAGGGTGATCCCGACGGCGTCGAGGTTGTGGGTCTGCGCGTTGATCCGCTGGCTCGCCTGTTCCAGCATCTCGACCGCCCCCCCGCCGCCGTGGTGGGCGGCGGGGGCGGCGGCAAGTCTCGCCGCCAGCCCGTCGAGCTTGCAACGCTTCCCGCACCCCGTGGTCGATCTCGGCCAGCCACGCCGCCTCGTTTCTCTCGCCCGTCGTCGCCATCGTCGCGTCCTCCTCTCGATCAGCGCTCCATGCCCCGTTCCTCGCGCTCGATCTTCGCCCGCAGCGCCGCGCCGAGGCCGACCGCCCGCGCCCGCGCCGGGGCGACGCCGATCTCCTCGCCGCGCGCTTGGACGATCGCCGCCACCTTCGGGTCGGCCTCGATCCAGCGCACGAGGTCGTCCATCCCCTTCGCCACCTCGGCCCGCTCGCCGATCCTGTCCGCGCCGCCGAGCGTCCCCTGACGCGCCTCCAGGCCGCGCCACTCGTCCATCAGCCGCTCGGCCTTGAGCCGCGCCCCGTCCGGGTGCGCCGCGTTCGCCGCCGCGGCCTCGCCCCGCCGCCGGGGCCACCGCCGGTGCCGGTGCCGGCGGCGGCCCCGGCCGCAGGCGGTCGAGCAACCGCCCCCACACGCCCGCGCGCCGCCGCCGTCTCGTGCACCGCCACCCGCGCCGGGCTCGGCGCCGTCACCTCGATCCGGCTCACCAAGCCCAGCGTCGCCGCGACCCCGGCCAAGCCCCGCCGCTCGGCATAGGCTTGGGCGTAGTCCAGCGTCGTCTCCTTGGCGCCCGAGCCGCCCAGGCGCTGCGTCATCGCCGCGGCGTTCGGGAACTGGTCGCGCCCGGCGTACAGCCCCGCCGCGTCGCGGTGCCGGCTCATCGCCACGTAGCTCAGGTGCCGGTCCATCGAGGCCGAGGCCAAGACGAACGCCCGGTCCACCGTCGCCCCCTGGCTCTTGTGGATCGTCGTCGCGTAGCCGTGGTCGAACGCGCGGTAGGTGCCGGTGTCCACCGCCACCGTTCGCCCTTGCCCCGCACCCTTGGCATCATCGTCCAGCCGCACCTCGATCCGCCCCGCCGCCACCGCCGTCACCGTGCCCAGCGTGCCGTTCTTCACCCCCATCGCCCGCTCGTTCGCCAGGAACACCAGCCGGTCGCCCGCCGCGAACGCCAGCGGCTGGGCCTGCCGGCCGTCGTCGGTGCGGTAGACCCGCTCGCCCGCGAGTTCGCCCCGCGCCTTGCGCCCCTCGCGCACCGCCTCGTTCAGCGCCGCCACGTCGGCCCGCCGGTGCGCCAGCGCCAGGCGCGTGCCCTCGGGATTGATCACCCGGTCGGCGAGGTAGTCCCTGACCAGCGCCGCTTGCGCCTCCGCGCCCGTCGCCTCGAACCGCACCGCCCCGTCGGCGGCGTACGCCCGCAGCCCGTCGCCCGTGCGGCCGGTGGCGAACGCCGTCGTCGCCTCGCGCTGCCAACCTTCGCGCTGCCGCCGCAGCGCCTCCAGCGTCGCCACCCCGACCCGCTCGGCGATCGCCCGTAACGGTGCCCCCGCCCCGATCGCCTGCAACTGCTCCGGGTCGCCGACCAACACCAGCTTCGCCCCGGCCCGCTCGACCGCCGCCACCACCCCCGCCATCTGCCGTGACCCGATCATCCCGGCCTCGTCGACCACCAGCACATCGCCCGCGCGCAACCGCTCGAAGCCGCCCTCCCACGCCCGCGTCCAGCTCGCCAACGTCCGGCTCTGGATGCCCGAGGCTTCCTCCAGCCCCTCCGCCGCCTTGCCGGCCAAGGCCGCCCCCCGCACCCGGTAGCCTTGCCGCTCCCACGCCTCCTTGGCCGCCGCCAGCATCGTGCTCTTGCCGGCACCGGCGCGCCCGACCACCACCGCCACCCGCGCGGCCCCGGTGACGTGCGCCACCGCGTGCTTCTGCTCGGCGCTCAGGCCCGCCTCGGACCGTCCCGTCGCCTTCTGGATCGCCCGCTCCTGCGCCCCTACCGCCCGCGCCACGTGCCGGTCCGCCACCGCCTGGTCTCGCGCCGCCGCCAGCCGCAGCGCCGCCTCGGCCATCCCCCCTTCCAGCACCACCATCGCGCGCGTCGCGTACCGCGCCGCCCCCTCCGCGTCCTCCCCCCGCACCTCGACCAGCTCGGGGCTGGCCATCACCCGCGCCAGCGCCGCCCCGAACACCGCCGCGTCGTCGGGGGTGAGGTCGTCCAGATGGAGGTGTTCCCCGCGGGCGCGGGGATGAACCGTATTCGTTATTTGTTGGTTGGTGGTTTTTTGTGTGTTCCCCGCGGGCGCGGGGATGAACCGCGGTATCCATTGGCTGCACAGCTTTTGGCATCGTGTTCCCCGCGGGCGCGGGGATGAACCGCTGCGCTACCCCGATGGTTCAGTGCCGCCTTGCCGGCGCTGACCGCTTGGCTTCCTCCTCTTGCAAGCCATACCGCTTTGGCAGCGAGGGCGCACCGCCAAGGCCACCCTGACCGAAGTTGGGCCCATCGCGCTAAGCCGTGCCGGCCTTGGCGGTCTCGCCCTCGAACCCGACGTGAAGGCGCGTCCCGGTCGCCTGAGCGATCTTGACCATCGTCGCCATGCTGGGCAGCCCGCGCCCGCTTTCGAGCCGGGCGATGAAGGACTGCTGCGTGCCCATGCGTTGCGCGAGCTGCGCCTGGCTCAGTCCGGCCCCGACCCTGGCGGCGATGACGGCGCGCGCCACGGCGTACTCGGCCGCCTGGGCCTTGTAGGCATCGTGCACGGCCGGGTCCTGCATCAGCTCGGCCTTGAGCTGGTCGAGCGGCTTAGCGTTCATCGTCCAGGAACTCCTTCATGCGCGCCTCGGCCAGGGCGAGCTCCTGGCGCGGGATCTTCTGGGTCTTCTTGGCAAACACGCGCACCACCACGAGCTGCCGCCCCGAGGCGGCGAAGTAGATGGCGCGGGCGATGCCGTCGCGGCCGCGCAACCGCATCTCCCAGAGCTTGCCGCCCAGCGGCTTGACGTGCGGTTGGCCGACCTCGTGCGGACCGAAGGCCTCGATCATCTCGGCGATGTGCAGGTAGCGGCCCTGCAGGTCGGCGGGCAGCCGCCGTAGTTCCCGCTCGGCCGCCGGGATGATCTGAACCCGCCACTCGGTCATGGAGTATATCTAAATAGGAGGGTCTCAGGCTAGCATAGACCGGAGGTCGCCGATCTTGTCGTTGCCGCCGAAGCGGGCGAACAGCGCGATCGAGGCGTCCACCATGCGCACGGCCTTGGAGACCACGATCGACCGGCGCCGAAAGCGGGCGAGCCAGTGCCGCTGGCGGGCGTGGTCGCGCTCGATGCCGTGGGTCTCCTTTTTGCCGACGTAGAGCCGGCCTTGGGGGATCGCCTTCTCGTAGGCGGCCCAGTCGTCGGTGCAGTAGAGCCGCACGCCCCAGCGCTTCAGGCGCTTGAGAAGGCGTTCAAGGGTGGCTCGGTCACGACCCCCCAGCTCCCAGTCGATGAGCCGTCCCGTAGCACGATCCCGAGCCTTCCAGACCCACAGCTTGTTCGGCTTTTTTTGAGGTAGTGCCACATCTCGTCCAGCTCGACCACGACGGCACGGCCTTCGGGCTCGGGCTTTTGCGCGTAGACTTCCGCAAAGCGCTCGATCCAGGCCTGCACCGTGGGGGTCGACACCCCGAGCAGCTTGGCGGTGCGGTTCATCGAGACGCCGCTGAGGTAGAGCAGCACCGCTTCCACCTTGAGCCGCAGCGGCATCCCGCGCGGCGGGGTGTCGGTGAAGTTCAGCCCGCAGCCCTTGCAGCGGTAGCGTTGCTTGCCGCGCATGAACCCGTTCTTGACGTGCTCCTCGCCCCCGCACCCCTTGCACCGTAGCCCCATCCAACCCGCCCCGTCCGCCGTTCCCTGGCCGACGGATATGGGCGGTCTATGCCAAGCTCAAACCCTCCTAAATAGATATGCTCTGCGGTGCAACAGTCCTGCTTGAAGCATTCTGAACAACCCCAGCGCGGGGCCATCGGGCTACCCGTGCCTACACCGCAGCGAGGTGCGCTCGCGCGTCAAAGGAGCCAAGCAGGCGGGCGCATGAGCCGCAGGATCGTTCGTCGACCGCGAGCCCGGCGGGACATCGTCCGCTGCGCGCTGTTCATCGAGGCGGCGGCGGCCGAGCGCCTGCTCGACGCGATCGAGCACACTCTTGGGATACGCGCTGACCTGCCGGGACTGGGCAGGGCCTCTCGCCCGCGCGTTGATCCGGCCGTGCCGCGATCCCGCCGCGGGCCGCGCGCGTTACTGTGCCGTGGGCGGCCCGACCGGGCCCGGCCCAGTATTCGAGGGCCGACGAGATGGCCACTTTTATTTGCCTTTCCCGCGCGCTGCTGTGCTCTGGCCGTCTGTGCTCGTCTCGGCGGCGCGGGGACTTGGTTTATTGGCCGTGTCGCTTGTCATAAATGATATATCCGCACAACCGAAGGGAGAACAGGACGAACGAAGATCGGGCGCGCGGTCGGCCCGCCCGCCGCAGCGGACCGCGGCCGTGTCGTTGCGAGGCGCCGATTGTTCCCGTTCTCTAAAAGAGATTTGCCTCAATGCAAGCGCTCCTCGCGCTCGCCGATCGGGGCGAGGTCGAGCTGGTGCTGCCGTTTGCGCCGGGGATTTGATGTTTGTTCATTCTTGACAAAACAAATCGTACAAACTATTCCAAGCGCATGACGAGCGACGCCGACATCGCCGCCGGGCGCTTCATCGAGCGGATGGGGCTGATCGCGCAGGGGGACAACCTGCCGCGCATCGCCGGGCGCATCCTCGGGCTGCTGGTGATCGAGGGCGGGCCGCTGAGCTTCGCCGCGATCGCCGGGCGGCTGCGGGTCAGCCGGGCGAGCGTGAGCGGCAACACCCGCCTGCTCGAAGGTTTGGGCGTCATCGAGCGGGTGACGCTGCCGGGCGAGCGCGGCGACTACTTCCAGATGGCGCCCGAACCCTACGCCCGGCTGCTGCGCGGCGTGGTCGAGCGGACCCGCAAGGCGCGGGCCGTGGCCGAGGAGGCGCGCGACGGTCTTCCGGCGGGGCGAACGGAGGCGCGCCGACGGCTGGACGAACTGGCCGCGTTCTACCGCGCGCTCGGCGACGGCATGGAGCGCCTGATCGCGCCGCTGTCGGTCAAACAGTAGAGGGGCGAGGAATGGCGTATCGGGCGGCGGATACTACGGCCATATCGTACAGTCTCGACAAAACGAACTGTCTGGAAGCGACCGATGTACCGGACGACGGCGCTAGGCCGACGACGATTGGTGGAGCGCGCCAGAACGGACCGCCGCGCGTCGTCATCGTCGGTGCGGGTTTTGCCGGGCTCGCCGCCGCCAAGGCGCTAGGTGGCGCGCCGGCGCGGGTGACCTTGATCGACCGGCGCAACTACCACCTCTTCGTGCCGATGCTCTACCAAGTGGCCACGGCCGGCCTGTCGCCCGCCGACATCGCCGAGCCGATCCGCCGCATCCTGCGCCGCGCCCGCAACGTCGAGGTGGTGCTGGGTGAGGTCGAGGGCGTCGATCCGGCGCAAAAGCGGGTGCGGCTCGCCGACGGGCGCCAAGTGGCCTACGACCGGCTGATCCTGGCGACCGGCGCGCGGCAGAGCTATTTCGGCCACCCGGAGTGGGAGCCCCTGGCGCCGGGCCTGCGCACGATCGACGACGCGCGGGAGATCAGGAGCCGCGTGCTCCTCGCCTTCGAGCGCGCCGAGGCGTGCGACGATCCCGACGAGCGCCGGCGGCTGATGACGATCGTCGTGGTCGGCGGCGGCCCAACCGGGGTCGAAATGGCCGGTTCGATCGCCGAACTGGCGCAGCACACGCTGAGCCGCGACTTTCGCCGCATCGAGCCCAAGAACGCGCGCGTGCTCCTGGTCGAGGCAGGCCCACGGCTGCTCGCCAACTTTCCTGAAACCTTGTCCGACTACGCGGCGCAAGCCCTGGCGCGCCTTGGCGTCGAGGTGCGCACGAACAGCCCGGTCGAGGCGGTGCGGCCGGAGGGGGTCACGATCGGCGCTCAGGACGTCCCGGCGACGACGGTGCTCTGGGGTGCGGGCGTCGCCGCGTCGCCGGCCGGGCGTTGGCTCGGCGTCGCGAGCGACCGCGCCGGGCGGGTGCCGGTCGACGCCACGCTGGCCGTGCCGGGGTTGGCGGGGGTCTACGTGCTGGGCGACACGGCCTCGGCCGAGGGGAAGGACGGCCGACCGCTGCCGGGCCTCGCGCAGGTGGCCAAACAGCAAGGTCGCCACCTCGGCCGCGAACTACGCCGCCACTTGGTCGACGGCGCCCCGGTCCGGCCGTTTCGCTTCCAGGACATGGGCAACATGGCGACGATCGGCCGGCACGCCGCCGTCGCCGACTTCGGCCTGCTGTGGCTCAAGGGCCGGCTGGCCTGGGTCTTGTGGGGCATCGTCCACGTCTTCCTCCTGGTCGGCTTCGGCAACCGGCTCGCGGTCACGGTGCAGTGGCTGTGGTCCTGGGCCACCTACGCCCGCGGCGCCCGCCTGATCACGCAGAGTCCCGGCGCGTCGCCGGGGCCGAACGACCTTCACCCCTTCGTCGTCCCGTCGACCAGCCAAAGGAGACAACCATGATCGACATCCTGGACGCGCCCGAACACGTGATCGCCCTGCGTTTCGAGGGCAAGCTCACCGGCGAGGACGTCGGGCGCTACCAGGGCGCCCTCGACGCCAAGCTGACGCAGCAGGGCAAGATCGGCCTGTGCGTCGATATCACCGGCCTGTCGGACATGAACGCCGACGCGCTCATCAAAGGGACGAAGGCCGACCTCGACGCGCTCGCCCACCTCAGCCGCTTTGGCCGCCTCGCCATCGTCTCGGACAAGGAATGGCCGGCGGCGGCGATCCGCTTCATCGACCCGATGCTGCCGACCCTGGAGATGCGGGCGTTCGGCCCCGATCAAGCCGACGCGGCGATGGCGTGGGCGGCGGAGCCGTCGAGGACCGCCGAGGGCCAAGCCCCGGCGTTCCGCTTCATCCCGACCTCCAGGGACGACGTCCTCGCCTTCGAGATCAACGGCGCGATCACGTCCGAGGCGATGCCCGGCGTCATCGAGGAGGTCGAGGCGTTCCTCGCCAGGCACGACAAGGCGCGCCTGCTCGGCCGGATCAGGCATTTCGGCGGCGTCGATCCGTCGGTCTTCATGCAAGGCGGCCTCGTCTCGATGAAGCTCGCGGCGATGGAGAAGGTCGAGCGCTACGCCGTCGTCGGCGCGCCCGGCTGGATGGGCAAGGCGGTCGAGGCGATGAACCCCGTCTTTCCCGGCATCGACATGCGCGCCTTCGCGGCCGAGAGCGAGGCCGACGCCTGGGCTTGGCTCGGCGCCAAACCCGGCGACGCCGCTTGAATTTTGAGCGTGGATGACGCTTCGCGTCGGCGGCGCCGGGCTTTCTCTTCTTTCTTTTTGTAAGTGTTAACACGGAGGGCTGGCCGCGACGCCGAGGGCCAGCCTCGAACAGGGCAAAAGAGAAGAAGGCCCCGCGCCAGCGGACGCGAAGCGTTTAGTTTCTAGCACATTATCAATCATAAGTTGTTATAGGATCGTCCGACCATACCCCTGACCGGCAATGTCCTTTCACGATCCCATTCAAAAGGTAGGCCTTCAAACCAATGCTGCCTGAACGATCCGCAAAGCGCCTGCCCGCCTTCACCACCAGGGGTCTGACTAAGAAAGCCGCCGTGCAAGCGCTGCGCGGGGTCGATCCGAGGGCGCCGGAAGCGGGCTTCGTCTTCCAATTCCATAACCTGACACTGGGTCTTTTGAGCGGCTCGCGGCGGGGTACGACATGAAACTTTCGCGTTTGCTGACTTGGACGGTGCTCGCCCTCGTCGTGGTGGGGATCGCGGCGCTTGCCGTCTATCGCCTGAACGGGGATGCGGATCAGGCCGAGGCCGCGGCGGCGGCGCCGCGTCCGGCGCGGACGGTGGCCGCAGTTCGGGTCGAGGCCGGCGACGTGCGCGCCTGGGTCTTCGCCGACGGCACGGCGAGGGCCTCGCGGCGCGAGTACCTGACCTTCGAGGAAGCCGGCCGTGTCACCTACGTCTGGCCCGGCCCCGACGGCGGGGCGCTGCGCGTCGGCGAGACGACGCCCAAAGGTCAGGTGCTCGCCCGCCTCGACGCGCGCGAGCAGGAGGCCGACATCGTGTCGGCCGAGGCGGCGGTCGCCGAGGCGCGGCAGCGGGCCGGGGCGGCGCGGGCCGACCTCACCCGGGTCGAGGCCGACCGGGGCTTGGCGCGGGCCACGCTCGACCGCACCCGCGAACTGCGCAAGCGCGGCACGGCGCCGGCCGTGGCCCTGGAGGAGGCAAGGGCCGCGCTCGCCCAGGCCGAGGCCGCGGTCGAGGCGGGACGTGCCCAAGTCGGCGTGGCCGAGGCGGGCATCGCCACGGCCGAGGCGCGCTTGAGCCAAGCCCGGGTCGGCCTGGAGCGGCGCGAACTGGTCTCGCCCATCGCGGGCACGATCGCCTACCTCAACATCGAGCAGGGCTACTACTTCACCCCGAGCATCGTGCGCACCGAGAGCGAGTCGGCAGCGCTGCAGAGCGTGCCGATCGTGGTGATCGACGGCTCGACCTTCGAGGTCATCGTCGACGTGCCGTCTTATGCCGCCGACGCCATCAAGGTCGAGCAAAAGGCGCTCCTGGTGCTGGGCGAGGATTTCCGCGTCGCCGCGATCGGCGACCCGACGGGCGGGGCACTGACGGCGCGGCCGGTGACCGACTACGCCCGAGCGCAGGGCAAGGTCTTCGCGGTCAGCCCGGCCGTCAATCCGGGCGGGCGCTCGGTGCAGGTCAAGATCCGTACGACCGAGGGATCCCATAACCTGCGCGACGGCATGTACGTCACCGCGTTGATTGCGACGCAAGAGAGCCAAAACGCGGTCGTGGTTCCCTTCAACGCCCTGGTCTATCGCCAGGACGAGCCGTTCGTGTTCGTCATTGACCCGAAGACCGGAACGGCGGGGCGGCGCGGGGTCAGGCTCGGCATCCGCGGCCTCGACGCCCAGGAGGTCGTCTCGGGCTTGAAGGCCGGCGAGAGGGTCGTGACCGAGGGCCGCTTTCAGCTCACCGACGGCGCCCCGGTCGATCTCGTGGGTGACGGCGACGCGCCCGTGTCGGACGACGTCGCCGCCGGGGACGGCTCGTGAGCGCCGCCACGGTCGGTGACGTTCCGGCGCGCTCGGCCGAGGCGCCGACGGTCGAAGAAGCCTCGGCGCCCGCGCGCTTCTTCTTCCTACGCCCGGTCTTCGCCATCCTGCTCACCCTTCTCCTCGTCGCCGTCGGCCTCGGGGCTTACATGATGCTGGTCAAGGAGTCGCTGCCGGATCTAGAGATCCCCCAGGCGACGGTGACGGCGTTCTGGGCCGGCGCCGATCCCGAGACGATGGAGCAGGAGGTCACCGAGCCGATCGAGCGCGAGATCAGCGGCGTTCGCGGGCTCAAGTCCTTCAGCAGCGCGTCCTACGATTCGTCGACGGTCATCACCGTCGAGTTCGACGCCAACGCCGACCTCGACCAGTCCATGCAGCGGCTGCGCGCCGCGGTCGACGACGCCCGAGGCGACCTGCCGCGCGAGGTGGAATCGCCCAACGTCGAGCAGGTCGCGGTCGATGACCGGCCGATCCTGAGCGTCGTGCTCTACGGCGACGTCGACGGCGCCATCCTGGCCGAGGCGGCAGAGGATCTGGAGGACCGGCTCGAGAACGTCGCGGGCGTCAACGAGGTCGGGCTCGGCGGCAAGCGCGAGGAGGTGGTCCGCGTCCGGCTGATCCCGAGCCGCCTCGTGGCGCTCGGGCTCTCCCCGGTCGCCGTCCGGGACGCGATCCAGGCGGCCAACCTCGACATGCCCTGGGGGCAGATCGAGGGCGCGCAGTCCGGCGCCCGGTTGCGGCTCTACGGGCGCTTTCGCGACGTCGAGGACCTCCGCACGCTCCCGGTCGCCCGCCTCGACGGCGGCGGGGGCCGGACGGTGCTGCTCGGCGAGGTGGCCGAGGTCTACCGCGGCCTCGCGCGCGAGACTTCGCGCGCCTTCTTCAGCCGGGACGGCGCGCCGTTTCGGCCCTCGATCGAGGTGTCGATCACCAAGGTACCGGGTGCCGACACCGTCGAGGTCGTGCGCCGGGCACGGGCGGCTTTGGCGGAGGCGGCCGAGTCCCGCGACTGGCCGCACGGCCTCGCCTACGAGATCACCGCCGACCAGTCGGAGCAGATCTGGGATTCGCTGATCAACGTCCTCAACAACGGCTGGCAGGCGGTGCTCTGCGTCTTCGCCGTGCTCCTCGTCATGCTTTCCTGGCGGGAGGGGCTGATCGCCGGCCTTGCCATCCCGCTTACCTTCCTCGGCGCGCTCGGGGCGATCTGGGCCTTGGGCTACACCCTGAACGAACTCGTCATCATCGGCATGGTGCTGGCGCTGGGCCTCGTGGTCGACGTGTTCATCCTCATGATGGAGGGGCTGCACGAGGGGATCTTCGTCCAGCGCTTGAGCTTCGACCGGGCGGCGCTGCAGACGGTCCGGCGCTACGCTCTGCCGGCGGCGGCGGGCACCGCGACGACGATCCTGGCCCTCTTGCCGCTGATGGCGATCGGCGGGCTTGCCGGCAAGTTCATCCGCGTCATGCCGGTGACGACGATCGCCTGCCTCGTCGTCGCCTTCGTCGTGGCACTCCTGATCGCGGTGCCGCTGTCGCGCTTCGTGATCGGCCGGGTGGCGCGCGAGGACGCGCCGATCGGCCGCGTCGACCGGATCGCCACCGCGCTGTCCGACGGCCTGCGCGGCTGGAGCCTGCGCACTACGCTGCACCGTCGCCGCACCGCCCTCCTCTGGTCGATCGGCGCCTTCGCCCTGTTCGCGCTCGCCATCGCCGCGTTCACCCAGGTGCCGACGATCCTCTACCCCAAGAGCGACGGCCGCAATCTCGGCGTCACGGTCGAGCTGCCGTCCGACACCCCCCTCGACACCTCGGAGCGCGTCGCCGAGCGCGTCGGCGCGGTGCTGCGCGACAAGCCCTACCTGGAGAGCGTGGTCGAGCTGGTCGGCAAGACCAGCCCGATGACGCAGACCTCGATCGCCGACGCGCTGACGCCCTCGACCGGCGACTACCTGCTCGGCTTCTCGGCCCGGTTCGTGCCGCGCGAGGCGCGCGAGGCGCCGGCCTACGCCTACGTCGACGCCTTGCGCGACGAGATCGAGGCCGCGGTCGACAGGATGCACGGCGGGGCGAGCGTGCTGTTGGTGCCCGAAACCGGTCAGCCCTCGAACGAGGACCCGATCCAGGTCGAGATCACCGGCACCGACGTGGACCGTCTGCGCACGATCTCGCAGGCGTTGCAGGCGGCGCTGCGCGCGATTCCCGGCGCCACCGACGTGCGCGACAATCTGGGTCCCGTCCAGACCGAAATCCGCTTCGTGCCCCGGCGCGAGGCGCTCGACTTCTACGGCATCAGCCAGCAGGACTTGGCCTCGCAGGTCAGGATCGCCATGAGCGAGGACGAGATCGGCACCTTCCCGATCAGCGGCCCCGACGAGGACCTGGAGATCCGCCTCGGCACGGCGTGGCCGAGCCGGGGCGGCGAGCCCGGCGGCCCTACTCGGATCGACGAGCTGGCGACGATCAAGGTCTTCGACCGCGAGGGCAACACCGTGCCCGGCCTCGCGGTGCTCGAAACCCGCACCGGCAGCGCGCCGGTGGCGATCACCCACAAGGGCGGCGAGCGGGCGGTCCAGGTCTCGGCCAAGACCAGCGGCAGGCCCGCGGGCGAGATCGTCGCCGAGCTGACCCCCGTTTTGGAGCGCATGAGCGCCGACTGGCCGACGGGCTACGCCTTCTCGCTCGGCGGCGAGGTCGAGGAGGCGGCGGAGACGTTCGCCTCGGCCGGGCTGATGCTCGTCGTCGCCGTGCTCCTGGTCTTCGCGCTCCTGGTCTTGCTGTTCGGCTCGTTCGTCCAGCCGGCGATCATCCTGCTCACCATCCCGCTCGGCCTGATCGGCACGTTCGGCGGCTTCTTCCTCGCCGGGATCCCGTTCTCCTTCTTCGCCATGGTGGGCGTGATCGCGCTCGTCGGCATCGTGGTCAACAACGCCATCGTCATGATCGACACGATGAACGACTACCTCGCCCGGGGATCCTCGGTGGCCGAGGCCGCGGCGCACGGTGCGGCCGACCGGCTGCGGCCGATCGTCAGCACCAGCCTGACGACGGTGCTCGGGCTGATCCCGCTCGCCATCGGCAATCCGATGTGGCGGCCCTTGTGCTACGCGATCATCTTCGGGCTGATCGCGGCGACCGTGATGTCGCTCGTCATCGTGCCCTGCCTCTACCTGCTGCTGACGCGCGCGAAGCAGCACCGAGCGCTCGACGGCGCCGACGCGTGAAACGCGCCGCGGCCGAACGAACCCGCCGCGGTTCATGGGCGGCGGCCGCCCGTTTGCGTGGAAGCGAACGGGCTGGAAAAGGTTTCGCTTCGTGCTTTCAAGTAGAACCAAAATCTGCTTTTTATGGTCGGCCAAGAAAACGGGAGGTTGCACCGACCCTCCCAATCAAGACCGTGACGAACCGGCAAGCCAACGCGCGCAGCGGCCGTGCAACCAACGCTTCGCGCCCGCTCATGGGAGGCAAGACGTGAGAACTGATAAACGATCGTCACCGTGGCGCGACGCGGTCCTGGCCGTGCCGCTCCTGCTCGCGGCCCTGGCGCTGCCGGCGATTGCCGACGCGGATGCGGCCCGACAAGGCCACGACCGCGGCGCCGGCAACGCCGGCGTGCAGTGGCTGGGCGCCTGGGCGAAGGCGATGGCGCCCGGCACCGCCGAGGACTCGGTCATTCCCCTGCCGGAGCCGTTGCAGGATTTCGACGACCAGACGATCCGCCAAATCGCCTACCTGCACTACGGCGGCGACTTCGTTCGCATCCGCATCGCCAACACCTACGGCGACGAGCCCCTGGTCATCGGGCAAGCGAACATAGGTTTGCAGCGGCAAGGGGCCGGTATCGACCCGCAGTCGAACCGCACGCTCAGCTTCGGCGGCGGGCCGACGATCACGATCCCGCCGGGCGCGCGCGTGCTCAGCGACGCCGTCCGGCTGCGGGTGCGTCCCGGCAGCGAGCTCGCCGTCAGCCTGTTCATCACTGACGGCGGCGCGTCGGTCACGTGGCACTTCGACGGCGTGTCGACCGGCTACGTCTCGACGACGGGCAACCACGCCGCCGACGGCGGCGGCGGCAGCTATCCCGAGACGATCACCAACTATGCTTGGCTGGACGGGATCGAGGTCGCGGCGACGCCGCGCGCCGCGGCGGTCGTCACCTTGGGCGACTCGATCACGGACGGCAACCGCTCCACGCTCGACGCCAACGCCCGCTACCCGGACTTCCTGGCCCGCCGCCTGTTCGCCCACCCGCGCAACCGTACGTCGGTGCTCAACGTCGGCTTCAGCGGCAACCGCGTGCTCAACAGCTCGCCCTGCTTCGCCGAGAACGCCCTGGCGCGCTTCGATCGCGACGTTCTGGGCCAAAGCGGTGCCAAGTATCTAATCTTGCTCGAAGGCATCAACGACATCAGCTTCAGCAGCCAGCCCGACGAGGACTGCTTCACGCCGAACGCCGAGGTGAGTGCTGCGGACATCATCGCCGGCTACCGGCAAATCGCCAAGCTGGCGCGGGCCAAGGGCATCAAGCCGTTCGTCGCCACGCTGACGCCGGCGGGTACTACGGGCGAGCCCGAGGCCAAGCGGCTGGCGGTGAACGCCTGGATCCGCACCACCGGGGTCTTCGACGGCTTCGTCGACTTCGATCGGGCGCTGCGCGACCCGAAGGACCCGTCCACGCTGCGCGACGTCTACGACAGCGGCGACGGCCTGCACCCGAGCGACCGCGGCTACGAAGCCATGGCAAAGGCCGTGCCGCTAGAGTGGTTCCAGAGGAACGGGAGGTAGATCGCAAAGCGCCGTCCGCGGGCGGACGTGCCGCCCACGGCCGACCCTGACGACTAAGCTCTAAGTCCGTCGCGGCGACCGTAACCTTTCTCGATCACACCTCACACCTGCTCACCACCGATTTGCAAAGCAAAACATCGCCCGAAACATTCTTCAAGCATGCGAAGCTGGGGGCTCGGCAGCGACTACTACGTCTTCGAGGGCGACTTCGGCAACGATATGGTGCGCGGCGCCGGCGGCGGCCCTCAGCGTAGGTGCTCAAGCCTGAGGCCTTCGACCTCGATCTTCCCCCATTCCCGGTCGGCGGTGAGGACCGGAAGGTCGCGTTCCACGCCGAGCGCCATGCACGAGCGATCGCCCAATCCACGGCCATGCCGCTTGGTTTGCCCGTGGAGTGCCGCGGCCGCGTGGGCGGCAGCCTCGTCGTGGGGACGCACGTCCAGCCGCAACTCGGCGATGCGCCGGGGCGGTCGATGCCCTCCGTCAGGAGGGTCTTGAGAACCTCCTGCGGGTTGACCGCCGAGATGACGCCGGTTCCCAAGTGGGCGAGCACGCGGTCCGCCACCGCTTCGTCCTTCAAAAAGCGAGGACCGCGGACGCGTCCAGGACCGCCGATGCCGTCTTCCCCCTCTTCCGGTCGGCCGGCTCTTGTTCTTCCCGCCCCGCCTCCTCGCGGCGTTCGGCGAGAAAGTCGTCGACGGTACCAGGCCGCTCGACGCGGGCGCGGCAGAGCCCCTGCGCCCGGCGCGCGCCGTGGTGGACCGGTGTCAGCCGCGCTTCTTGCCCGTCGAGCGTCAGGATCACCTTAGTCTCTCCGGACAGGCCCCCGCACGGCGCGAGGCAGGACGAGACGCCCGTTCGCGCCAACGCGGAGGTCGAGGGACCGAGGCATCGTAGGTTCTTCAAGCAAAATTTGGCACATTGCCAAAAATGGTATTGGATGCGCTCTACCACAAGCAATAGCGATCTGATGCTCCAAGCAGGCTCGGCCTGACCATCATATGCAGAACGTTCCGTGCCACCTCGTGCTCGTTGCAGGAACGGTCAAAGCGGGTGTCCGATGCGCGAAACATCTGAGAGGGTGTGCGAGAAGCGCCATGGTGGTGCGAGGAGCTAAAGGTGCCGCAGCAGCAACCGTAGAGCGGCAGGCTATAGCTAGCGGACGGCTTTCTGCACATGGCTGCGGCCGGAGTAGCCAAACCACGTTTGAGCCTAAGACTTCATCGGCTTCGATCTCAAAGCGCAGCCGCAACTCACCCCGGCCGGGCTCACGGTCCTCTAGTACGAGGAGCGGCTCGTTGAAGAACACCCGCTCGGCCTCGGCTTGGCCGACGTCGTGCTTCTTCGCACTCTTGCGGCTGTTCCCGGCATCCCAATTGAAGCCCTCGATGTACCCTTTAGAGCCACGAGGCGCATGTGAGCGCACGAGTTGCCTAGTGGAATTTTCTCGCCTTCGGTCGATGGTGGTGACCGCCTCGCCACATAGGCGAGGGTGGCCCAGCCCATTCCACGCACTCAGCCCCGCACCCGGGTATTTGTCGGATCATAGCGGCAGGGCGGCACAACGCGGGCGGGAATGCGATCACCGAGTACCAGCACTTCGAGCCGGCGCGGCGGTTGCGCGTCGCTCGCGGCGTAGGCGGGATCGATGAAGCCCATCGCGAGATTCTCGCCCACGCGGTGGCCCCACGCGGCCGAGGTGACGGTCCCGACCACCGTGCCGCCGGCGATCACGGCATCGCCCGGCTGCGCCGGCGCGGCGGTGCTTTCCAAACGGAGCGTCACGAAGCGGCGCCGAGGTGCGGCGTCGTTCTTGGCCAGCAACGCGGCCTTGCCAGGAAAATCGGCCGGCTTGTCGAGATCCACGAAGCGATCAAGCCCGCTCTCGAACGGGTCGTACTCGGTGATGAGGTCGGCCTTCCAGTGGCGGTAGCCCTTCTCGATGCGCATCGATTCGGTGGCATGAAGACCAAATGGCGCCATGCCATGCGCCTTGCCCGCGCGGCTCAGCGCCACGTAGGCGGCCTGGGCCTGCTCGAGCGGAACGTGGATCTCCCAGGCGAGCTCGCCCGAGAAGCTGACCGACATCGCCACCGCCGCAACGTGGTCGATATCGACCCGCCGCACCGAAAGCCAGGGAAAAGCGGCCGGCGACCAATCGGTGCGCGGCGCGGCGGCCGACAGCACGGCACGGGCCGCGGGACCCGCAACGACGAGAACGGTGTGGGTGGAGGCAAGCGGGCGCAGGCGCAAGGCCCCGCTGGGCAAAAGGTGAGCGTTCAACCAATCCAGATCATGGTGCTCGGAGGCGGCGGCCGAGCCCCACCAGACGGTCTGCGGGTCGAGGAGCGCCAGCGTCGCCTCGCCGAGCACGTTGCCTTTGGCTGTAAGGAAATAGGCGAGGCCGACCTTCCCCGGCACCTTCGGCACACGCCCGCACATCAGGCCGTCGAGCCAGTCGCGCGCTCCGGCGCCAAGAACCTCGATTCGATTGAAGCCGTTCACCTCCATGATGCCGACCCGGGTCGCGACCGCCTCGACCTCGGCCGCCACGGTGTCGTGCCAGTTCGGCCAGCGGAAGCCACACGCCTCAACGACATCGAGCGACGGCTTGTAGAAGGCCGCACGTTCCCAGCCGTTCACGACCGCGAAGGCCGCGCCCCTGGCTTCGAGCATGGGTGTGAGGGGTGTGGTCCGCGCCGGTCGCCCGGCAGGGCGATGTTCGTGAGGAAGGTGGAAGCGAAACTCGTTTTGGTAATCCTCGATCGCCTTCAGCGCGGTGTACTCGACCGTCGCATAAGCCGCAAAGCGGCGCGGATCGAGTGCCCAGGTGTCGTAGACGGCCTCGCCGTGCACGATCTGCTGCGCGAGCAACCAGCCGTGGCCGCCACCTTCGCCAAGCCCGGCGCGCAGGCCGACGATGCACCACGCGTTGCGCTTGCCCGGGATGCGCCCGACCAGCGGCACCCCGTCGGGCGTGTAGGTGATCGGACCGTTGATGATGGTGTGGATGCCCGTCTGCGTCAGGCAAGGCAGGCGTTGGAACACGTTGTCGAGCACCGGCATGACGCGGTCAGGGTCGTCGGGGCAAAGCGCGTTGGTGAAGTTGGGGTCGATCCCGTCGAGGCCCCAGGTGCGGCAGTCCTGTTCGTAGAAGCCGACGAGCAGTCCCTTCTTTTCCTGCCGCGCGTAAAAGTCGTCGGTCGGGCAGCGGATCAGCGGCACCTGCCGGTCCAGTTCCTCGATCGCGGCGATCGGTTCGGTCAGGAAGTACTGGTGCTCCATCGAGGCGACCGGGTGCGAGACGCCCATCATCGCGCCGATCTCGTTGCAGCGATAGCCGCCGGCATTGACGACGTGCTCGGCGACGATGTCGCCCTTTGCGGTATGGACGACCCATTCCCCGCCCGGCCGCTGCGTCAACCCGGTCACGGGCGTGTGGCGATGCACCTCCGTCCCCGCCCGCCGCGCCAGCGCTTGGCAGAGCTGGGCGGGGTCGATGTCGCCGTCGAACGGGTCCCAAAGCGCGCCGAGCAGGCCGTCGGTGGTGATGAGCGGGTGGCGGCGGGCGCATTCCGCGGCATCGATCAACTCGAAATCGACACCCATTCCCTTGGCCAGCGACTGGAAGTGCCGGTAGCCATCGAGATGATCCTCGGTACTGGCGAGGCGGAGCCCGCCTACCCTATGATGGTAGTTGATCGGATAGTCGGGGTCGTCCGCCAGCTCCTTGTAGAGCCGGATCGAATGGCTCTTGAGCCCGACCATGGTCTGCGTGGTACCGAAATTCGTCACCTGCGCCGCCGAATGCCACGTCGTGCCCGACGTTAGTTCGTCGCGCTCGAGCAGCACCACGTCGGTCCAGCCTTCCTGCGTGAGGTGGTAGATCGTGGAGCAGCCAGCGATTCCGCCGCCGATTACCACCACGCGCGCGCTCGGCTTCATTGTCTCGGTCATCCCGCTTCGATCACTGTCGAGACGATCTTCCCCGGCGCCCGGGCAAGGGTCAATCGCGTTGCCTTGGATGCGAAAAAATCGACGTTCGGCCTTAAATAATCCGTAACAAATGCCCGCCGCTTGCGTGGGCTCTTTGCCAGGAATGATACTGCGGCACTCAACCTTCGGCACGAACGGGCAGTGGAATGGAGGAACCAAGGGGGATCCGCAGGGGCGGCAGGCGCATGGCCCGGATCGCGGCGCGGACCGCCGATAAGCCCGAGATAAACGCCGCCCCGCCTGGGCCGCGCGGCGGGGCCTACCGGCCGCTCTCCGATGCGGGTATCGTGGCAATCTACGACACCGCGCTGAGCCTCCTCGCGGAGCTGGGCATGGGACAAGCGCCGCCGCAGCTCGTCGAGGCGGCCACCGCCCGCGGTGCGGAAGTGAACGCGCTCGGCCGGCTCGCCTTCCCGCGCGCGATGGTCGAGGACATCGTCGCGCACGCGGCGAAGCGTTTCGTGTTTCACGGCCGCGATCCCGCGCACGATTTCGAGATCGGCGGCGAACGGGTCTACTTCGGCACCGGCGGCGCGGCGGTACAGACGCTCGACCTGGAGACCGGACGCTATCGCCCGTCGACGCTGCGGGACCTGCACGACTTTACCCGCTTGGCCGACAGCTTGACCAATATCAGCTGGTTCACCCGGTGTTGCGTCGCGACCGACGTGCCGGACAATTTCGAGCTCGACCTCAACACCGCTTACGCCCTGGTCCGCAACACGCGCAAACCCGTCGGCACCTCCTTCACCCTCAGCACGCACGTAGACCCTATCGTCGACATGTTCGACATCGTGCTCGGGGGCGAGGGGCGGTTTCGAGAGCGACCGTTTTGCAAGGCGCACATCAGCCCGGTTGTCTCGCCGCTGCGTTACGGCGAGGACGCGGTCGACGTCACCGTCGCCTGCATCCGCCGCGGCGTCCCGATCAACAGCATCATCGCGGCGCAGTCGGGCGCGACCGCACCCGCGACACTGGCGGGATTCTTGGCGCAGTCGCTCGCCGAGACGCTGGCGGGGCTCGCGCTCGTCAGCGTGTTCGCACCAAGTTACCCGATGATTTTCTCGAATTGGCCGCTGGTGGTCGATCTGCGCACCGGCTCCTTTTGCGGCGGGGGCGGCGAGAGCGCGGTGCTCAACGCCGCGGCCGCGCAACTCTCGAACTGGCTGGGCCTGCCATCGGGGGTCGCCTGCTCGATGTCGGATGCCAAGGCGGTCGATGCGCAGATGGGGGCGGAAAAGGCGCTCGCGGCCATCACGGCCGGGCTGGCCGGGGCGAACATGGTCTACGAGAGCGCTGGCATGATGGCGAGCCTGCTCGGCGCGAGCTTCGAGGCCTTCGTGCTCGACGACGAGATGCTGGGCGCCGTTTACCGAACGATCCGTGGCATCGAGGTCAACGAGGAGACCCTGGGCTTCGAGGCGATCCGCAAGGCGGTCCTCGGCGAGGGCCACTTCCTTGGCAGCGCGAACACCCTGGCGGCAATGCAGCGCGACTACCTCTTCCCGGCGCTCGCCGACCGCGATCCGCCGGTGACCTGGGACGAGAAGGGCGCACCCGACATCTGGAGCCGCGCCCGGGCCAAGGCGCGCGGGATCCTTGACCGCCATCGCCCCGACTATCTGGGCTCCGAAGTCGATGCCGCGATCCGATCGCGCTACCCGATCTTCTATCCCTAAAGGGTCAGCCCTTGACGGCCCGGAGCCGCGGCTCTTCGCCGGCGGGCGGCGGCCCGCCCAGCAGCCGAAAGCTGTCCTTGAGCCACGGCGCCACGCGCGTCGCCTGGGCGATGGGGTGAGCCGCGATCAGTTCGCGCAGGAACACGGCCGCGCGCTCCGGCAGCCTGCCAAGCACGCCGCGACGGGCGTAGAGCGATATCGTGCGCGAGAAGCTCTTGAGCGGCAAGGCCTTCAGATCCAACGCCTCGTGGAAGCGGGCGGCGCGAAGATAGCCGAGCGGCGTTGCGATCGCCCAACCCCCGCACGCCACCACCATCGCCATGACGGCATCGTTTGAGTCGAACTCGAACCGGCGCGGGGGCGCGAGCCGCAGACGGCGCAAGTGGGTCTCGATCTGCCGGTACATCAGTTGCGAGGCGGCGTAGCGGACCATGGGCGCGGCCATGAGTTGGGCCACGATATCCTCCCGATCGCGCAGCAGGCCCCTGGCGGTCACGAGGATGTAGGGCTCGCGCAAAAGCGGATGCTGCTCGATCCAGTCGGGCAAGGCCTCGACATCGGCGGCCACGACGATGTCCTCGCCGCGCAACTCGATCGCGGCCAGGTTTTGATGGCTCTGGCCGGTATGGCAGACGACGTTGCAACTGGGCAGGAGGTCCGAGAGCCGCAGGGCGAGCGCGGGGGTCACGTCCGCATCGAAATCTTCGATCATCGCGAGACGGATCTGGGGCAGGCCGGTGAGACCGAGGTCCACGAGCTTGCTTCGCGCCTGCGCCGCTTCGTCGAGGATGGCCAACGCGTGGCGTTGAAAGATGTAACCGGCCGGGGTGAGGGCGATGGGCCGCGCGCTGCGCTCGATCAGCTTCGCGCCGAGTGCCGCTTCGAGATTGCTGATCTGTTGCGAGACCGCAGACGGGCTCGCGCCAAGCCGCCGCGCGCCGGTGGCGAGAGAGCCTTCTTCGACGACGGCGACGAACAGCTCGATCGCCCGCAGCGTCATCCGCCCGCGATCGCCCCCGATCAAATGCTACCTCCCGTCCTCGCGCCGAAACGCGCCCTGCACGATCCGATCGATCACCATGGCGCAGAAGAGGATCGCGAAGCCACCGAGCAGCCCGGGCCCCTTCGCCGCGTATTGCAGCGCCTCGAGGATGACCTTGCCAAGACCCCCGCCGCCGATCAGCGAGATGATGACCACCATCGACAAGCACATCAGGATCGTCTGGTTGACGCCGGTCATGATCGAGGGCAGCGCGAGCGGGATCTCGATGTCGCGCAGGATCTGCCAGCCTGAGGCACCAAAGGCGGTGCCCGCTTCCTTGACGGTCTCGGGCACGCCGCGCACCCCGAGCGCGGTCAGCCGGATCACCGGCGGCATGCCGAAGATGATCGTGGCCAGGATCCCGGGCGGGTTGCCGGTGCCGAAGAACGCGATGATGGGGATCAAATAGACGAAGGCGGGCAGGGTCTGCATCAGGTCGAGCACCGGTTCGGCGGCGGCATAGGCGCGCCGCGACTTTCCGAACCAGATGCCGAGCGGAATACCGATGGCCACGCTTATCAGCACGGCCGCGCCGACGAGTGCCACCGTCTCCATCGCCACCGCCCAGTAGCCGAGCAGCGCGATGTAGGCGAGCGCGGCGGCGGTGAAGATCGCCACCCGCGGCCCCGCCGCGCGCCAAGCGACGACGAAGATCACCACCATGACCACCGGCCACGGGGTTTCGATCAGGGCGACGGCCATCGCGTCGAGCACCGTGCGCACGACCGCCGTCACGCTGTCGAAGACGCCCGCGCCGGCGACGGCGGCGGCGTCGATACGCGCGTCGAGCCAATTCGCGACGACCGCGAAGAGGGTCGTGTTCTCGTCGAGTATGGCCGAGGAAATCTCCTGCTCGGGGAAGGACATCAAGATCGCGGGCGGGCTTGATGCGGTGAACCGGTAGATGGTCAGCGGCGCCACGGCGAGCGTGATGAGAACCCCCAACGCCACGTTGCGCGGCCGGATGCCGCTCTCGATGACTTCGGGCTCGATCCGCCAGCGCGAATACTGTCGCTCGTAGGCGATGTTGGCGTAGGCTCCCTGGATCAGTTTGAAGCACAAAAGCAGGCCGAGCCCCATCAGCAGGATGGAGAGCGCTTCGCCGCTCGCCGCCGCCGCCTCACCGGCGCTGCGCTCGGCGGCGCGGCTCAGGTTGGCGGCAAGCGACTCGAAGCGGCTTGCATTCTCACCGGCCTGCCGCGCCGCTTCTGCTTGCTCGAGAAAAACCGCCGCCCGCGCCTGCTGTCGTTCGGCATTGGCAAGCGCGTCGGCACCCAGGTTGCTCCAAAGTCCACGCCCGATTTGCACCCAGGCGAAGGTTTCGAGGATCAGGAATGCCCAGAACATTCCCCAGATGCCCCGGGCCGCGGCCCAGATCGGCCCCAGCAGCGCCGCCCAGAGATTGAACGTCCGGGGCAGGAAGGCCGCATTCTCTTGAATCGCGCGAAACGCTCGTACGTAGTAGGCGCCGTTTTGCGCGGCGAACCGGCGGATGGAGGCATCGAGCGCGGCGCGGTCGATCTCGACGTCCGAGGCGGCGGTTACGGGCGTCAAAGCTTTCCCCCCTGGATGCCTCGAAGCAGCCGAGACTTGGTGACGATGCCGATATCTCGACCCTCTCGGGTGACGACGATCGGCGAGTCGCTGTCGGTCGAGAAATCGATCAGTTGGTCGAGATTGGTCTCCGCATCGGCGCGCTTCGCCGATGCGGGCGATCCGTCCAGGCCATCGATCGGTTCCATGACGTCGTGCGCCTTGATGAACTTCAGCTTGGAGATGCCCTTGACGAACTCTCGCACATAGTCGTCGGCCGGATTGGTCACGATCTCGGCCGGCGTACCGATCTGCACAATCGCGCCGTCGTTCATGATCGCGATGCGATGGCCGATGCGAATCGCCTCGTCGAGATCGTGCGTGATGAAGAGCGTCGTCTTCTTCAGTTCCGCCACGAGGCCGCTGAACTGGTTTTGCAAGTGCAGCCGTATCAACGGGTCAAGCGCCGAAAACGGCTCGTCCATCAGCAGGATCTCGGGATCGGACGCGAGTGCCCGCGCGATGCCAACCCGCTGCTGCATGCCGCCCGAGAGTTCGTTGGGCAGCCGATCTTCGTAGCCGGTAAGATTCACACGCTCTAGCACGTGGTCCGAGACCGCCCAGCGTTTCGATTTCGCCACGCCGCGGATCTCGAGCGGGTAGGCGACATTGTCGCGTACCGAGCGGTGCGGCATCAACGCCATGTGCTGAAAGACCATGCCGATCTGCTGCGCGCGGACTTGGCGCAACTCGCGCTGCGACATCGCGCCCACGTCGCGCCCCAGGATCTCGATGCTGCCCGAAGTCGGTTCGATGAGCCGGTTGACGTGACGCACGAGCGTGGACTTGCCCGATCCCGACAGGCCCATGATGCAGAAGATTTCGCCCCGCGCCACCTCGAAGCTGGTGTTCTGGACGCCGACGACGCAGCCAAAGCGTTTGAGAACCTCTGGTTTGGTCAGCCCCTCTGCCTTGACGGCGGCCATTGCCTCATCGGCTTTTGACCCGAAAATCTTCCAGACCTTCGACAGCTTGATGACGGCTTCGGTCATGTCCCATCCTGCCGCTTGGGGAATGGTGCGACCACCGGGCAGGCAACGGCTGCGTTCAAGAGGCGGTTATTGCACGATCCATTCGAGGACCTTGGACTCGTGTTCCGCGATCCATTCCTTGGCGAAGGCATCGGGCGCCTTCTTGTCGACGACCAGGGCATAGGTCATGTCGCTGATCTCGCCGGTGGTGAGCTTCATGTTGCGCAGGAGGTTGGCGACCTCGGGCATCTCCTCACCCAACGCCTTGCGATAGGCCACGTGCACCTGAGCGGGGGGCCAAGCGACCGGTGCCGATGATTTCTCCAGCCATGCCGGATCATCGGTCGGCTGGATGACGTGCCATTTCGAGGCGTCGTAGGGCGGTTCTTGGAGCACCGTCAGATCGTGAAGGGCAAAGATGTAGTGCGGTGAGTAGCAAAAGCCGATCCACGGCTCATCCGCGTTGATGGCGTTGGCGAGATTGGCATAAGCCACGGTTTCGTCGTAGACTTCGGTTTCCATCGTCTGGTCGTAACCGTACGACTTGGCCTTGATCTTTTCGACGTTGCCCGAGGCGTCGCCAGGGCTGCCGACCCACAAATTCCCCTTGCCATCGCCGTCGCTGTCGAACAACGCCGCTTTGTCCGGGTCCGTCAGATCGTAGATCGAAGTAACGCCCAATTCTTTCGCGACGTAGCTCGGCACGCAGAGGCCCTGTTCGGCGGGCACGCCGTTGGGGTTCAGCACAACCGTGCCTTTCTGGACAACGTAGGTGTCGTAAAGATTTTGCTGATTGGGCAGCCAGACCTCGGGCATGACGTCCATCGAGCCCCTGTCCATCGCCTCGTAGATGATAGGGTTGGTCGCGTTCTGCAGTTCAACCTCGAGGCCAAGGTTCTCCTCGATCGCGGCCTCGATGATGTGCGCCGTCGCGGCCGCCGAGGGCCAGTTCTGCAGCCCGACGACCACGTCGGCTGCGAAGGCAGGCAATGAAGCAGCGACAATGGCAAATGTCGTGGCGCCGGCGGTTTTGATCAATTTTCGCATTTCCACCTACTCTACCGTGTTGAGATTGGAGTTCCACTCTCTGAAACATCCTTCTGTTTTACAGAAAAACTCGCAAGACATCCATGCAGTGTCAAGCCTTCCATGACGCGTTTGCGTGAAACCTCGCCGTCTGAGCTGGGTGATTGGTCCCGTGGTATGGTGGTAGCTCATCATCGCTCACAAAGAACGACGCGCCATAGGACAGTTACTGCACGAGTGCGCCAAGACCACGCACACCGTCCGAGGGGCACGACCCGAACGGGTTCCGTTACGTCGAGCGGGGCTTCGCTGTATCAGCTCTCGAGGCCCAAGGTGTCGGCCAAGGCGTATTAGCCGTAGCTCGAAGCCGGCTAGAGGGCCGCCACGCCCGCCAGAGCTGCACCCATCGTCAAGGCAGCGCTTTCGCGGCCGGCTTGCCAAAGATCGTGCGACGATCCCACGCGGGCAGTGCCTGTCCGGTCACGGCCGCGGCGGCCTTGCCGAGGCGTCGCAGGTGCCGCCCGGGTCGCCCTGCACGCAGCCTGCCTCGGCTGCGAGGCAGCCCAGGATGGCCTCGGCGTCGGCCCCCTTGTCTCTATCTTAGCGCCCATCTCGGCGCCGACGCCGGGATTGCAGACCGGCGCGCTCAGGCCCGGCAGGAAGGGGGTCGCGCGCGCGTCCGGCCGTCGCGGGGGGCCGTCGGAGAAGACGAAGGCGAGGTCGACGTCGCCGAAATCGGCGTCCCGGCCGTGCATGGCGTAGACGACGCGAACGGCGATCTCGGGATGAAGGGCGCGGAATCCCGACAGGCGCGGGATGAGCCAGCAGACCGCCACCGAGGGAATGGCGGCGATGACCAGCGTTCGCGGGCCGGAGCCGCGCCGCGCCCGCCGGCGTCGATCTCGAAGAGTGCGGCCGCGAGCGTTCGGGCCAGGGCCTCGCCGTGCGGCCAAAGCCGCGGCCGTCCCGTCCGATCGAACAAGGGTGCGCCGAGCCAGTCTTCGAGGTGCTTGATCTGGTGGCTGACCGCCGACTGGGTCACGCAGAGCTCTTCTGCCGCGACGCTGAAGCTGCCGCGCCGCGCGACGGCCTCGAACGTGCGAAGCGCGCTCAGCGGCAGGTAGGGCATCGCCGCCGCCTCCCTCCTAGGTATTGGGCCCCAGCCATTAGGCTGGCTCATGCTGGCATGAAGAATGGTCTTTTGACAAGCCGGGCCGTGCGAAGGCAAACTTAAATTACGTGCAAGTCGGGGTACCACCACAGAGGGGGGGAGTGAAAATGGAACGCGAGCGGTTTCAAGACTATACCAACAACGGGGCCAAGGTCCAGCCGACGTTCTCGGCCGCCGAGATGCGCCGCCGGCAGGACGCGATCCGCGCCCACATGAGCGCGAACGGCGTCGACGCGGCCCTGTTCACCTCGTATCACAACATCAATTATTACTCCGATTTCTTGTTCTGCTACTTCGGCAGGCGCTACGGGTTCGTCATCGACCACGACCGCGCCACCAGCGTCAGCGCCGGCATCGACGGCGGCCAGCCGTGGCGCCGCACCTTCGGCGACAACGTCACCTACACCGACTGGAACCGCGACAACTACTTCCACGCGATCAGCAAGCTGACCGGCGGCGTGAGGCGGCTCGGGATCGAGTTCGACACGGTCAGCGTCGACCTCTTGAACCTGTTGAAGGCGCACTTCCCCGAGATGGAGTTCGTCGACATCGCCGCACCGGCGATGCGGCTTCGGATGGTCAAGTCGGCCGAGGAGATCGCCCACATCACCGAGATGGCCCGGATCGCCGACGTCGGCGGTGCGGCTTGCGTCGAGGCGATCGAGGTCGGCACGCCCGAGTACGAGGTGGCGCTGCATTCGACGGGAACGATGGTCCGCGAGATCGCGAAGTCCTGGCCGCACGCCGAACTGTTGGACACCTGGACGTGGTTTCAGTCGGGCCTCAACACCGACGGGGCGCACAACCCGGTCACTTCGCGCAAGATCGAGCAAGGCGACATCCTCTCGCTCAACTGCTTTCCAATGGTCGCGGGCTACTACGTGGCGCTCGAGCGCACGCTGTTTGCCAAGGAAGCCAGCGACGAGCACGTCCGGCTCTGGGAGATCAACTGCCGCGTCCACGACCGCGGCAAGGAACTCCTGGTGCCGGGTGCGCGATGCTCCGACATCGCCAAGGAGCTGAACGAGATCTACGCGCAAGAGGACCTGCTTCAGTACCGCTCGTTCGGCTACGGCCACTCGTTCGGCGTGCTCTGCCACTATTACGGCCGCGAGGCGGGACTGGAACTGCGCGAGGACTGCGCCACGGTGCTGGAGCCGAACATGGTCGTGTCGATGGAGCCGATGATCACCATCCCAAACGAACTTCTGGGTGCCGGCGGCTACCGCGAGCACGACATCCTCGTCGTCACCGAGGACGGCAACCGCAACATCACCGGCTTTCCCTACGGGCCCAAGCACCTGATCGTGGGCTGACGGCGGCCGCGCCGCGCGCTGTTCAAGGAGACCGATCGCCGGACCGCTTCGGGCGCAAGACCTCGCTGATCCTCGTCGGAGATCTTCCCGACCAAGGTCCGCTACAGCGGCTTCGCCTTCAACTTCAACACTGCTCGTCGTCGGCGCCGGCGGGCACGGGCTCGGCACGGCCTACTACCTCGCCAGGGAGCACGGGCTGACCAACGTCGCGGTGATCGAGAAGGGCTGGCTCGGCGGCGGCAACACCGGGCGCAACACGACGATCATCCGCTCGAACTACCTCTACGACGAGAGTGTTAGGCTCTACGACCACGCGCTCGACCTCTGGGAGGGGCTGTCCCAGGAACTGAACTACAACGTCATGTTCAGCCCGCGCGGCGTGATGATGCTGGCGCACAACGTCCACGACGTGCAGAGCTTCCAGCGGCACGTGCACGCCAACCGGCTGAACGGCGTCGACAACCGCTGACTCGGCCCCGAGGAGGCGAAGGCCTTCTGCCCGCCCCTCAACATCTCGAAGGGTGCCCGCTACCCAGTGATGGGTGCCGCCCTGCAGATGCGGACCGGCACCGCGCGGCACGACGCGGTCGCCTGGGGCCACGCCCGCGCCGCCGCCGCGCGGGGCGTCGACATCATCCAAAACTGCCCGGTCACCGCCATCCGCCGCGGCGCGGACGGCGCCGTCGAGACCGCCAAGGGGTTCATCGAGTCCGAGCGCGTCGCGGTCTCGGCCGCCGGGTACACCTCGGTGGTGATGGGGACCGCGGGCGTGCGGATGCCGCTTGAGAGCTACCCGCTCCAGGCGCTGGTCTCCGAGCCGGTCAAGCCGTGCTTTCCCTGCGTCGTGATGTCGAACGCCGTGCACGCCTACATGAGCCAGTCCGACAAGGGCGAACTGGTGATCGGCTCGGGCACCGACCAGTACGTCGGCTACTCGCAGCGCGGCGGGCTGCCGCTGATCGAGCACGCGATGGCGGCGATCTGCGAGGTGTTCCCGATCTTTTCCCGGATGCGGATGCTCCGGAAATGGGGCGGCACCGTCGACGTGACGCCCGACCGCTCGGCGATCGTCGGCAAGACGCCGGTCAAGGGCCTCTACGTCAATTGCGGCTGGGGCACCGGCGGCTTCAAGGCGACGCCGGGTGCCGCGCACACCTTCGCCTGGACGGTGGCCAAGGACGAGCCGCACCCGATCAACGCGCCCTTCACGCTGGAGCGCTTCAAGACCGGCCGGCTGATCGACGAGGCCGCCGCCGCCGTCGCGCACTGAGGGAGAGAAACGACATGCTGCTGCCCCTACTGCGATAAGACGCTGCCCGAACTCGAATTCGCCTACGCCGGCGAGGCGCACGTCGACCGGCCGAAGAACCCCTCGGCGGTCGGCGACGAGGATTGGCGCGACTTCCTCTTCATCGGCAACAACAAGCGCGGGCCGCACTTCGAGCGCTGGCGCCACGTCAACGGCTGCGCCCGGTTCTTCAACGCGGTGCGCGACACCGTCAGCGATAAGCTCCTGACCACCTGCAGGGCCGATCAGCCGAGGCCCTTTGACGCCGAATTGAAGGAGATGGGGCAATGAGCGCCTATCGCATCGAGCCGCGCCGCCGGGCTCGCCGCCGCCCTCGAAGCCAAGCGAAGCGGCGTCAAGGTCGTCCTCGTCGACGAGGGATCGGAGATAGGCGGCGGCCTCCTCCTGGAGCCCGCGGTCGAGATCGACGGCGAGCCGGCGTGGGACTGGCTCAGCGGCGCGCTCGACGGGCTGCGCCGGGCGCCGAACGTGCACGTGATGACCCGCACCACGGCGATCGGCTACTACCACCAGAACATGGTCGCGCCCTGCCAGAAGCTGACCGACCACCTGACCGCGCCGCCCAAAGGGGCCCCGCGCGAGCGGATGGGGCGGGTGCGCGCGCGGCAGGTGGTGCTGGCGCAAGGTACCCTCGAACGCCCGCTGGTCTTCGACGGCAACGACCGCCCGGGCGTGATGCTGGCAAGCGCGGCACAGGCCTACCTCAACCGTTACGGCGTCAAGGTCGGCAACCGCGTCGTCGCCACCTCGCACGACAGCGCCTGGCACGCGGCGTTCGACCTCGCCGAGGCCGACGTCGGGGTCACGGCGATCGTCGACACGCGGCCCGACGTCGCCCCGGCCCTGCTGGAGGCGGCCGCGGCCAAGCGGATCGAGGTCCTGAGCGGGCACACCGTCACCGGCACCAAGGGGCGGCTGCGCGTCGCCTCGGTGCGGGTGAACCCGGTCCGCGACGGGGTCGTCGGCCCGGCGCGCCGACTCGCCTGCGACGCGCTCTTGATGTGCGGCGGCTGGACGCCGTCTCTGCACCTCTTCTCGCACACCAAGGGCACGCTCGACTGGGACGAGGCGGCGCAGGTGTTCTTGCCGGGCCACAAGGCCGAGGCCTGCGAGATCGCCGGCGCCGGCCGCGGCCTCTGGGGCATTGCCGCCGCCCTGAACGACGGCGCCGAGGCCGGGGCGGCGGGCTTCGAGCATGAGCCCGTGCGCTACGCCGTCGCCAAGGACCGCGGCGGGCGCGGCGTCACCCACAAGGAGCTGCCGACCGCAGCCCCGGACGGGCGAAGGCGTTCATCGACTTCCAGAACGACGTGACCGCGAAGGACATCCGCCTCGCGGTGCGCGAGGGCTTTCGCTCGATCGAGCACGTCAAGCGCTACACCACGAACGGCATGGCGACCGACCAGGGCAAGATGTCGAACATGAACGGGCTCGCCATCGCCGCCGACGCGGTGGGCAAGCCGGTGCCCAAGGTGGGGCTGACGACGTTTCGCCCGCCCTACACGCCGACGACCTTCGCCGGCTATCACCGGCACGGGCACTTCGAGCTGACGCGGCAAACGCCGATCGACGCGTGGGCCGAGGCGCACGGCGCCGTCTTCGAGCCGGTCGGCCTCTGGCGCCGGGCTTGGTACTTTCCCAAGCCCGGCGAGGACATGGCGCAAGCGGCGGCGCGCGAGTGCAAGGCGACGCGGCGATCGCTCGGGATCTTCGACGCCACCACCTTGGGCAAGATCGAGGTGGCCGGCCCCGACGCGGTCGAGTTCATGAACCGCATGTACACCAACCCCTGGACCAAGCTGGCGCCGGGCCGCTGCCGCTACGGGCTCCTCTCGGGCGAGGACGGCTACATCCGCGACGACGGCGTGATCGGGCGCCTGAGCAGCGACAGGTTTCACGTCACCACCACGAGCGGCGGTGCCGCGCGCGTGCTCACCGTGATGGAGGACTATCTCCAGACCGAGTGGCCCGAACTCAAGGTGTGGCCGACCTCGACCACCGAGCACTGGGCGACGATCGCGATCAACGGCCCGAACGCCCGCAACCTGATCGCGCCGTTCGTCGAGGGGCAGGACCTCTCCGCCGAAGCCTTCGCACATGTCGATCGCGGAATGCACCGTCGCCGGCTTTCCGGCCCGGCTCTTTCGCATCAGCTTCACCGGCGAACTCGGCTTCGAGGTCAACGTGCCCGCCCGCCACGGCCGGGCGCTTTGGGAGAAGCTCTGGAAGGCCGGGGGGCGCTACGACGTCTGCGCCTACGGCACCGAAACGATGCACGTCCTGCGCGCCGAGAAGGACTTCATCGTCGTCGGCCAGGACACCGACGGCACGGTGATGCCGAACGACGCCGGGCTCGACTGGGCGGTGGACAAGAAGAAGCCGAACTTCGTCGGCATGCGCTCGCTCGCGCGCCCCGACTTGACGGCCAAGGGGCGCAAGCAGCGTCGGCCTTTTGACCGAGGACGCGGCGATCGTGCTGCAAGAGGGCGCCCAGATCGTCGACGACCCGAAGCAGCCCAAGCCGATGAAGATGATCGGCCACGTCACCTCGTCCTACTGGAGCGAGGCCTTGGGACGCTCGATCGCGATGGCGGTGTCGGGGGGGGGCATGAGCGCATGGACGAGACGCTCTACGTGCCGATGGCCGACGAGACGCTGGCGGCGAAGGTCGTGCCCAGCGTGTTCTAAGATCCCGAAGGCGCCCGCCTGAAACTCCGATCCGATAAGGATACGACCAATGAACGCCCCGTACTCGTTCAAGCCGGCCGGCGCCGTCATCGAAGGGCCGGTCGCGCTCGCCCACCTGCCCGAAGCCTCGCGGTTCAACCTGCGCAGGCCTGGCGCACCTCGACGAGGCCGGCCGCGCGTTCGGGCTCACATTGCCCAAGAAGATCGGCGAGGGTGCGCGCGACGGGACGCGCCGGGCCCTTTGCCTCGGCCCCGACGAGTGGGTGCTCTGGGCCGCCGACGCCGACCGGGACGCGATCGTGTCGGCCTTCTCCGCGATCTACGCCGAGATCCCGCACAGCTTGGTCGAGGTCAGCGACCGCGAGGTCGCCGTCGTGGTCGAGGGCGCTCAAGCCGCGACGCTGCTCAGCGTCGGCTGCCCGATCGACGTCGAGGGCATCGCCGTCGGCGCCGGCACGCGCACGATCTTCGACGGGGCGCAGGTCGTGCTGTTTCGCGACGGGCACGAGCGCTTCACCGTGGAGGTCTGGCGCAGCTTTCTGCCGTACGCCTGGAACCTGCTCGCCACCGCCAACCGCGGGTTCGCCGTGGGGCTTTGAAGCCGGCCGGCGCGTGCCTATTTTCATGCGGTGACACACCGGCCGCACGCCACTAGTACCCGCCGCATCGGCGATGCCACGATCGCCGGCGGCACCACGCAAGGCCCCCTTCGTCAACGTGCCGGCCCGTCTCGGCGCGCGGGCCGTGCGAGGCGGATCCGATCGACGTCGCGGCCGGTTGAGGCCCGACACGGCCTAAGTCCTCGGAGGCACCCATGTTCTTGAGCATCTTCGACATCTTCAAGCTCGGCATCGGTCCGTCCAGCTCGCACACGATGGGGCCGATGACCGCCGTCGCGCAGTTCCTCGACGCGCTGCGCGACGGCGAGGGCTGCGACCCGGACGCGGGGCCGCCGGCCCGGCTCACGGTCACGCTGCACGGCTCGCTGGCCTTCACCGGCCACGGCCACGCGACCGACCGCGCGGTGATCCTCGGCCTCGTCGGGCTGCGCCCCGACACGCTCGATCCCGACGACGCCGAGCGGCTGGAGGCCGAGGTGCGGCGAGAGGGGCGCGTCTCGCCGCCGGGCCTCGGGGATCTCGCCTTCGATCCCGAGACGGACCTGGTCTTCGACTACGGCCCGCCCCTTCCCGGCCACGCCAACGCGCTGGTGCTGCGGGCGTTCGACGCGGACGGAAACCTCGTTCTCCAGGAGACGTATTTCTCCATCGGCGGCGGTTTCGTCGTGACCGAGCGCCAGCAAGCCGAGCGGCCGGGCAGCGGGACGCCCAAGGCCGAGCGCCCGGTGCCGTTTCCGTTTCGCACCGCCGTCGAGATGCTCGACATGGGCAAGCGCGCGAACAAGAGCCTCGCCGAGATGAAGCGCGCGAACGAGGAGACCCGCCACGACGACCTCGACGCGCGCATCGAGACGGTCTGGCGCGCGATGAACGACTGCATCGATCGCGGCCTGCGCATGGACGGCGTCTTGCCCGGCGGGCTCAAGGTGAAGCGCCGGGCGCGGGCGATCCACCAGCAGATCGTGGCGGAGGCCGGCCGCAACCTCGCCCAGCCGCACCTCGCGAACGAGTGGCTCTCGGTCTACGCCATGGCCGTGAACGAGGAGAACGCCGCCGGCGGGCGCGTGGTGACCTCGCCGACGAACGGCGCCGCCGGCGTGGTTCCGGCCGTCCTGCGCTACTACGTCGACCACTGCGTCGGGTCGTCCGAGGACTTGATCCCGGACTTCTTGCTGACCGCGGCCGCGATCGGCGGGCTGATCAAGCACAACGCCTCGATCTCGGGCGCCGAGGTCGGCTGTCAGGGCGAGGTCGGCTCCGCCTCGGCCATGGCCGCCGCCGGCCTTTGCGCCGCGCTCGGCGGGACGAACGAGCAGATCGAGAACGCGGCCGAGATCGCGCTCGAACACCATCTCGGCATGACCTGCGATCCCGCCAAGGGCCTCGTCCAGGTGCCGTGCATCGAGCGCAACGCGCTCGGCGCGATCAAAGCGGTCTCGGCGGCGGCGCTGGCGCTGCGCGGCACCGGCGAGCACTTCATGCCGCTCGACAACTGCGTCGAGGCGATGCGCCAGACCGGGATCGACATGAACAACAAGTACAAGGAGACCGCGCTCGGCGGCCTCGCCGTGAACCTGCCCGAGTGTTGATCGAAGAGCGGCTAAGCCGTTGACCCCTTTCGGGCAACATCCCGCCCCTGCCACTCTGGACCCCCGATCGAGACGGGGATGACAGGAGGGGCAGCTTGAGCGTTGGGCCAAGCTTTGGGCAAAGTAGGGCGCTGTCGGCTCAACGCGCTCTTGTGTGTTGTCACCCCCGGCTCGATCGGGGGTTCAGGGATGAAATGCAGCGCATTTCATGGGCACGTTGCTCCCGCCGCCTTCTGAAGCCGCCCGCCGCCCGCTTTCTTGAATAAATTCCTACACCCGGCTACACTCCCGGCCCCACTCCCCCACCCGCCAGGAGCCCGCCCCCCGTGTTTGACGCCACCCCCGACGCCGACAGCAGCCAACCGCCCCGCCGGCGCACGCAAGCCCAGATCGAGGCCAGCCGCAGCAACGGCGCCAGAGGCCGCGGCCCCGCCACGCCCGCGGGCAAGGCGGCGTCGTGCCAGAACGCCGCCAAGCACGGCCTGCGGGCGCAAACGAACCCGAGCCCGCCGCGCGCCCTGAGCAGGCGATACCGGCGGCGCACGAACGAACCCAGGCGGGGGCGCCTTCCCGCGGTGCGGGTCGCGTCATCGATCAGGAAGGTGACCGTGCCGTCGAGGATGTAGAAGGTCTCATCGGACCAGCTATGCTTGTGCGGCGGCGGGCCGGTCGTGCTGAGGAGTCCTGTAGCACGGCGTTGGTGGCGTTTGCGTGTGCGACCGACGTCGTGCTCGGCGAATGTCGGGCAGGCTCGATCTTGAAGTTTCCCGCCCACGAAACCTGCCGCGCAAAACAAGCCGTAGACGGTCGGACAACTCCGTCAGAACCCGCCTAAATGATCGTAAAACTTACAGTATAGACAGGCGCGGCGTATGCGACGAAGGTGAGGTGTGGAGGAGATGCGTCGTGCCCGAGATCGGCAAGGCTGTGGATCGAGCGCCTCACCGTTGCGCATGCCGTTGGATCGGCATCGGGCCGTGCGATGAACGTCGAGCCCGATGCGATGAGGCGCTTTTCAACCGAAAACGAGCAAACTTTGGCTCCGACGGGCCATCCAGATCCTTAACCTTGATTGAGAAGGCTTTCGTGAGCCATGCCCGAGGTTGAAGAACCGGTCCTCGATCTGAGCGAGTTCTCCTTGCGCTTCGTGGCGGGCAAGAACCTCGTCGACGGCGTCGGGCTTCGGGTCCGGGCTGGGGAGACGCTCTGCATCGTCGGCGAGTCTGGCTGCGGCAAGAGCGTCACGGCGCTGGCGCTGATGGGCCTCCTGCCGACGCCGCCGGCGACCATCGCCTCGGGCCGCGCGATCTTCGAGGGCCGTGACCTCTTTGAGCTCTCCGAGGCCGAGATGTCGGACCTGCGGGGTGCCAGCGTCTCGATGATCTTCCAAGAGCCGATGACGTCGCTCAACCCGGCCTTCACCGTCGGCAACCAACTGATCGAGACGGTCCGGCGCCACCGCAAGGCCACCAAGGCCGAGGCGCGGGCGCTGGCCCTTGAGATGCTGCGCAAGGTCCGCATCCCGGCACCCGAGAAGCGCCTGACAGATTTTCCGCACCAACTCTCCGGCGGCATGCGCCAGCGCGTGATGATCGCGATGGCGCTCGTCAACGAGCCGAAGCTCTTGATCGCCGACGAGCCGACGACGGCGCTCGACGTCACCATCCAAGCCCAGATCCTCTCCTTGATCGAGGACTTGCAAGAGGAGACCGGCACGGCCGTCGTCCTGATCACCCACGACCTTGGCGTCGTCGCGGAGAGCGCCGACGTGGTCGCCGTCATGTACGCCGGCCGCATCGTCGAGACGGGATCGGTGGCGGCGATCTTCGACGATCCCCAGCACCCCTACACGATCGGCCTGATGGGGGCGATCCCCTCGCTCGGCCCACGCTCCGGCAAGCTCGCCACGATCAAGGGGACGGTGCCGCCGATCGAGCGCATGCCGAGCGGGTGCCGCTTCGCGCCGCGCTGCCCCTTCGTCCAGCGGCGCTGCGTTGATGAGGCGCCCCCGCTCGCCGCGACCACGGCCGATCCCGAGCACCATGCCGCCTGCTGGTACGCCCCGATCGAGGCCAACTTCGGCGAGGCCGCCTGATGGACGTCGCGCGTCCGATCCTTGAAACCACGGATCTGGTGAAGCACTTCGGCGGCGGGCGGAACTTCTTGCGGCGGGCACCCCTGGTCCGGGCGGTCGACGGCATCTCGATCGAGGTCGTGGAAGGCGAGACGCTCGCCATCGTCGGCGAATCGGGCTGCGGCAAGTCGACCCTCGGCCGGCTCCTGATCCGCTTGCTAGCACCGACCTCCGGCGAAGTGTCCTACCGCGGCCGCAACTTGGGCAACATGCCGGCGGCGGAACTGCGGGCGCTTCGAGCCGAGTTGCAGATCGTCTTCCAGGACCCGTTCGCCTCGCTCAACCCGCGCATGAGCGTCGCCGACATCGTCGGCGAGCCGATCTGGCTGAAGGGCGGTCTCGGCCGGGCCGAGCGGCGCGGGCGTGTCTTGGAGATCTTCGAGACCGTGGGGCTGCGCCCGGACATGGCGGACCGCTACCCGCACGAGTTCTCCGGCGGCCAGCGTCAACGCATCGGGGTCGCCCGGGCGCTCGCCTCCGAGCCGCGGCTGATCCTCGGCGACGAGCCGGTGTCGGCGCTCGACGTGTCGATCCAAGCGCAGATCGTCAACCTCCTGGAGGAATTGAAGGAGCGGCTGAGGCTGACGCTGGTCATCGTCGCCCACGACCTCGCGGTGATCCGGCACATGAGCGACCGGGTGGCGGTGATGTATCTCGGCGAGGTGGTCGAACTCGCCGCCACCGACGCGCTCTACGAGACGCCGCTGCACCCCTACACGCAGGCGCTGTTCGCGGCGATCCCGCAGCCGAGTGCTACCGCGCGGCACGGCGTGCGGCCGCTGGAGGGCGACGTGCCGAGCCCGACGAAGCCGCCGTCCGGCTGCCGCTTTCACACCCGCTGCCCGCACGCCCGGCCGCGCTGCGCCGAGGAGCGGCCCAGGCTGGAGCGGGCCGAGGCCGGGCGCCGGGTCGCCTGCCATTTCTGGCGGGAGATCCAGGGCGCCGGCAGCGATCCGCGGCCGATCGCGACGCCGAGCGCTAGCCTCGAGCGGCGCATCGCCCTCTACACCGCGCGTCAGGCCGGGCGGGCGGAACACCTCGCCAACCCCGAATGAACCAAGAAGGAGCGAACGCATGCGATCAATGGGCTTTATGGTGCTGGCCGTCGGCCTGCTGGCCTCGACGGCCGCCCCGGCGCAGACTCTGCGCGTCGGCCTCAACGAGGACCCGGACGTGCTCGATCCGCACCGCGCCCGCACGTATGTCGGCCGCATCGTCTTCACCTCGCTGTGCGATAAGCTGGTCGACATTTCGCCCGAACTTGACTTCGTCCCGCAGCTCGCGACCGAGTGGTCGTGGAACGACGACCAAACGGCGCTGACTTTCAAGCTGCGCGACGGCGCGACCTTCCACGACGGCTCGAAGTTCGACGCCGAGGCGGTGAGGGCGAACATCGAGCGGGCGATGACGCTGCCCGATTCCAACCGCAAGAGCGAGCTGACCTCGGTCGAGAGCGTCGAAGTCGTCGACCCCGCGACGGTGACGATCGAGCTGAAGCGGCCCGACGCGACCCTGCTCGCCACCTTGTCCGACCGCGCCGGGATGATGCTGGCACCCTCCGCCTTCAGCGGCGACGGCGACTACTCGCAGAACCCGGTCTGCTCTGGGCCCTACAAGTTCGTGAATCGCGTCCAGAACGACCGCATCGAGCTTGAGAAGTACGCGGACTACTGGAACGCCTCGGAATACCCGATCGAGGAGGTCGTCTTCCTGCCGATCACCGACGCGACGGTGAAGCTGGCCAACCTTCGCGCCGGCGACATCGACATGCTGGAGCGGCTGGCGCCGACGGACGTGCCCTCGGTCAAGGACGATCCCGACCTGAACTTCGTCCCGGTGACCGGCCTCGGCTACCAGTCGGTCCGCTTCAACACCGACAACGGCGAGCGGGCGGAGAAGCCGAGCGGCGCCGATAAGCGCGTCCGCCAAGCCTTCCAGTATGCCATCGGCCGCGACGTCATCGATCAGGTCGCCGGCAACGGCATCTATCCGCCGGCGCAGCAGCCGTTCCCGCCGGTGAGCCCCTACCACAGCGACAAGTTCCCGACGACCGAGCGCGACGTCGAGAAGGCCAAGGCCCTCCTGGCGGAGGCCGGCGTGCCCAATCCCAGCTTCGAGCTGGTGTTTGGCACAGGCTCGACCGCGCAGCAGTTGGCCGAGCTGATCCAGGCGATGGCGGCCGAGGCCGGCTTCCAGATCACCCTGCGCGCGACGGAGTTCGCCGCGATGCAGCAGGAGATGGAGGCCGGCAACTTCGACGCCGCCCAGATCGGCTGGTCGGGGCGCGTCGATCCGGACGGCAACATCCACCAGTTCGTCACCTGCGAGGGCAACCTCAACGACTCCAAGTACTGCAACGAGGAGGTCGACAAGAACCTGAACGAGGCCCGGCAGGTGTCGGATCAGGCCGAGCGCAAGGAACTCTACGACAACGCCCAGGCGATCCTCCAAGACGACCTGCCGCTCGTCTACACCTACCACCAGCCGTGGCCCTTCGTCCTCGCCAAGGACGTCTCCGGCTTTGAGCCCTACCCCGACGGCATGATCCGTCTCAAGGGCATGAACGTCGGCGGGTAGGTTCGCCAAGCGGCGGACGGCCTGGCCGTCCGCCCCCACTTTGAGGGGTGCGTCGTGGCGGAACTGATCCTGAGGCGCGTTCTCGTCGCCATTCCGACCGTCATCATCGTCTCGATGCTGGTCTTCGGCCTGCAAAAGCTCCTGCCGGGCGATCCGGTCCTCGCCATGGCCGGCGAGGAGCGCGATCCCGAGGTGATCGAATTCCTGCGCGACAAGTACCACCTGAACGACCCCGTTCCGGTGCAGTACGGCATCTGGGTCGGGCAGGTGCTCCAGGGCGATTTCGGGACCTCGCTGCGGACCGACACGCCGGTGACGACGCTGATCGCCAACAAGCTGCCGGTCACGATCCAGCTCGCCCTCATGGCGATGGTCGTCGCCATCCTGGTCGGCGTGCCGGCCGGCATCCTGTCCGCCGTGCGCAAGGGCACCGTGATCGACTACCTCGCCAACGTCGTCGCGCTGTCGGGCCTGTCGATCCCCAACTTCTGGCTCGGCATCTTGCTGATCTTCCTCGTTTCGGTGCAACTCGGCTGGCTGCCGGCGTCCGGCTACGTGCCGCCGTCGCAGAATTTATGGCTGTCGATCGAGACCATGCTGATGCCGGCGGTGGTGCTGGGGACGGCGCTCGCCGCGACCCTGATGCGCCACACGCGCTCTGCGATGATCGGCATCCTGCGCTCGGACTACATCCGCACCGCGCGGGCGAAGGGCCTGCGCCGGGGCGCCGTCGTCTACAAGCACGCGCTGCGCAACGCCCTCGTGCCGATCGTCACGCTGATGACGCTGCTCTTCGGTGAACTCCTCGGCGGCGCCGTCCTGACCGAGCAGATCTTCACCATCCCCGGCTTCGGCAAGCTCGTCGTCGATGCCGTCTTCACCCGCGACTACGCCGTGGTCCAGGGTATCGTTTTGTGCACCGCGATCGGCTTCATCGCGATGAACCTCTTGGCCGACGTCCTCTACATCCTGATCAACCCGCGACTGAGGGGGGCGTGATGGGCCGGGCGGCGGTGAAGGGTGAGGGGGCGAGAAATGCGAGCAACGCCGAAGCGACGCCGGTCGATGTCAAGCTTCCCGAGGTCGGCGCGACCGAGGAGCCCTTGCCCGAGCGCGGCAACCGCGCGCTCAACAAGTTCCTTGGCAACCGCGCCGCGATCTTCGGCGGCGTCTTCGTCGCCCTCTTCGTCGTCGTCGCGGTGTTCGCGCCGCTGATAGCACCCTACGACCCGCTCGCGACCAGCTTCACCGCCATCCGCGAGGCGCCGTCGGCGGTGCACTGGTTTGGCACCGACGAACTCGGCCGCGACATCTTCAGTCGGATGGCGTTCGGCGCCCGGGCCTCCTTGCTCGCCGGCGTCGTCTCGGTCGCCATCGCCGTGGTCGTCGGGGTGCCGTTCGGCCTGCTCGCCGGCTTCTTCGGCGGCTGGACCGACATGGCGATCTCGCGCGTCGCCGACGCGCTGCTCGCGATCCCGTTTCTGATCCTCGCGATCGCGCTCGCGGCTTTTCTCGGCCCCAGCCTGACCAACGCGATGATCGCGATCGGCCTCTCCGGCACGCCGATCTTCGCCCGGCTCGCCCGTGCCCAGACGCTGTCGGTCGCGGCCGAGGACTACGTCGAGGGTGCGCGCGCCATCGGCCTGCCCAACCGGTGGATCCTGATCCGCTACGTCTTCCCCAACATCCTGCCGCCCTTGATCGTGCAGGCGACGCTCGCCATCGCGACCGCGATCATCGCCGAGGCGAGCCTCTCCTTCCTCGGCCTCGGCCAGCAGCCGCCCGACCCGTCCTGGGGCTCGATGCTCAACACGGCCAAGAACTTCATGAACCAAGCGCCTTGGATGTCGATCTTCCCCGGCAGCGCGATCTTCCTCCTCGTCCTCGGCTTCAACCTCCTCGGCGACGGGCTGCGCGACGCGCTCGACCCGCGCGAGACCTGATGCGGCCGCCCCGCCAGCGATGCGGCGATCACCGTCCCGCGGCGTAGCCTTGCATGCCGCGCGGGTTGGCGGCGGCGCGCAGGTAGCGGCGGCCGTCGCGGGCCTCCTGGGCGCAGGCCGACAAGCGCCCTTCCGACCAGTCGGCGCCGACCTCGACGGCGTGGCCGCGCCGCTTCAGGCCCTCGATCGTCGCTTGCGGCATCCGCCCCTCGACGACGAGCGCGTTCGGCCTCGCCTCGCGCGGCCAGAACGAGCTCGGCCAGTGCTCCGAGTGGAACCCCGGCGCGTCGATCGCCTCTTGCAGGTTGAGCCCGTGGTGCAGGCAGCGCAGCAGGAAGACGAGCGACCACTGGTCCTGCTGGTCGCCGCCGGGCGTCCCCCAGGCGAGCCGCGGCCGCCCGTCTTTGAGCGCCATCGACGGCGTCAAGGTCGTGCGCGGGCGCTTGTTCGGCGCGATGGCGTTGGGCAGGCCCGCGTCGAGCCAGAACATCTGCGCGCGTGTCGAGAGGCCGAAGCCCAGCCCCGGCACGACCGGGCTCGACTGGAACCAGCCGCCGCTCGGGGTTGCCGCCACCATGTTGCCGAAGCGGTCGACGACGTCGATGTGGCAGGTGTCGCCGCGCAAGGTCCCCCGCCCGTCGGTCGGGGGCTCGCCGCCCACGCCCAGCATGGCGGCGACGCCGGGGCTGCCGGGGGCGGCGACGCGGTACGGCGGCGGGCGCGGCACACGACTGTTCACGCTTCCGGGGCGAAGGTCCAAACTGGCGTCGCCCCCGATCAGCCGGCGCCGCGCGGCGTTGTAGCCCTCGCCGAGCAGGGCCTCCAGCGGCACGTCGACGAAGTCGGGATCGCCGTACCACGCCTCGCGGTCGGCGAACGCCAGCTTGGCCGCCTCGACGACGCTGTGGACGAATTCGGGCCCATCTAAGTCCATCTCGGCCAGCGGCAGGCCGCGCAACAGCGCCAACTGCTGCAACAAGACGGGCCCCTGGCTCCACGGGCCGCACTTGGCGATCGTGTGGCCGTGATAGTCCAGCGTCACCGGCGCCTCGGTGGTGGCCCTCTACTTGAGAGTCATCACGATCGGCGAGATCGCCAAGGGCGTGGCGCGGCTGAACGCGGGCGGGCGGTGTCGCGGGCTGGAGGCGTGGCTCGACGGCCCGGAGCGCCGCGCGCATCCTTGGCATCGACACATGCGTCGCCCGGCTCTGGGGCGAGATCGACGCCGCCGCCCAGGCGCAGGGCTTTGGGATCAGGGCGCCCGACGGACTGATCGCGGCCACGGCGCTGCGGCACGGGCTCACGGTCATGACGCGCAACGTCGCGGATTTTGCCCCGACAGGAGCTTTGATCACCAACCCGTGGGAGGACGAGGCAAGCGGGTGAACACGTCGTACAGTCAGGCAAAGCTGCACTGCCATGTTATCGTAAAACGATTATCTTTCAAAGTAAGTAAAATAAAAAATGTAAATGAACGACATCCTAGTGTTGCTCACAAAACTGGCCGGCGCAAGTGCCATTCGGCTGCCGCTTCGTGCGCTTGAGCGGCGCGTAGGATCATCGCTTCGTCGAAGGCGGGACCGATGATCTGTGCCGCCAAGGGCAATCCTGCGGCGCTGAAGCCGGCCGGCACGGCGATCGAGGGCAAGCCGGTGACGTTGGCCGGTGCCGAGAGCCGGACGTAGACAGGGTTGAGCGCCTCCTCGTGGCCGTCCGGCCATGTGTAGCTGTCGACGCCGCACAGGGCCGCCTGCGCCGCCACCGCCTCCGGCCGGCTGAGCCGAATCTTCGGGTCGCGGTTGCGCCGCGCGAACTAGGCCGCCTGGAAGAGGATCAAGCGGACGATTTCGGTGGGCGTGAGGTTCATCGCCCCTGCCCCTAGAGCGCCTTCCAATCGCAGCCCCGCTCGAAGGCGTGGGCGGCCTTGTAGAGTGTCGCCTCGTCGCAGGCCTTGCCGATCAGCATCAGTCCGGCCGGCAGCCCGTCGATCAAGCCGCAGGGCAGCGAGATCGCCGGGTGGCCGGTGGCGTCGAAGGGGGCAGTGTTGGCGAGCATCTCGAACGCGCGCAAGATGACCTCGTCCAAGGGTGCCTCCTTCTCGGGCAGCTTGGACGCCGTGATCGGCAGGGTCGGCATCAAGAGCAGGTCGTAGGTCGCCAATTCGGCGTCGTAGGCCGCCTTCAGCTTGCGGGCCAGGTTCTGCGACTTGCCGTAAAAGCGCCCGCCGTGGCGCTGTAAGAAGTGCTTGCCGACGAACATCGAGACCTTGAGGCTCGGGCTTAGCTCGTCCGGCCGTGCCCGCCAGCCGCTGTGCGCCTTCATCAGGCTGGTGAGGTAAAGCCCCTTCCAGGCGGTGCCGTAGCCGTCGCCCTCCATCATCTGCGCCGTCAGCCCTTCGAGCGCGATCGGCGTCCAGATGGCGAGGCCCGCCGCGTGCAGCGGGACGCTGACCTCCTCGACCGTGCAGCCCAGCTCCCGCAGCACCTCAACACCGGCGCGCACCTTGTCGTCGACGCCCGCCATTGAATTGGCGTGGCCGAAGCCCTCGCGCACGACGCCGATCTTGAGCCCTTCGACGTCCTGGCCGAGCGCTTCGGTGTAGGTCGCCGTCACGGGCGCGTACTGGCGCGGGTCGAGCCCGTCGGCCCCGGCGATGACTTCGAGCAGGAGCGCGTTGTCGGCCACCGTGCGGGTCATCGGGCCGGTGTGGTCGATCGTCACCTCGATCGGCATGATGCCGGTGTAGGGCACGAGCCCGTGCGTCGGCTTCATGCCGACGATGCCGCAATAGGCGGCCGGCATGCGGATCGAGCCGCCCTGGTCGCCGCCGAGCGCCATGTCGACCTCGCCGGCCGCCACGAGTGCCCCTGAGCCGGACGAGGAGCCCCCAGCCGAGTAGCCCCGGCGCAAAGGGTTGTGCACCGGTCCGGGCGAGCTCGTGTGGCTGCCGCCCGAGAGGCAAAAATATTCGCACACCGCCTTGCCCTTGATCGTGCCGCCGGCGTCGAGGATGCGCCTGACGACCGTGGCGTCGATCTCGGGCACGTAGCCTTCCAAGGTCGAGGCGCCGTTCATCATCGGCACGCCGGCGACGCAGACGTTGTCCTTGATCGCCACCGTCTTGCCGGCGAGCTTGCCCTCGGCCGCCCCCTTGATCTCGGTCTTGTAGTACCAAGCGTTGTACCGATTTTCTTCGCCCTCCGGCCGGTAGCCCGGCGTACGCGGGTAGGCGACCTCGGGCAGGTAGTCGGGCATCGCGTCGACCAGGTCGTAGGCGTCGACGGTCGCCTGCATGACCCGCAGGTAGTCGTCGACCTCCGCCGTGCTCAAGTTCATGCCAAACCCGCGGGCGATGTCGCGCAACTGCTCGGCGGTGGGGCGGGTCACGGGCACGGCGTTTCTCCTCGAACTTCTGGTCGTCCGGCTCAGGTCCGGATCATCTGCAACAATACGTCACCCGCTCGTCTGCAACAACGATGCCAATTCCAAGCCGGCGGCGGCGCTCGCCGGTGGGGCCGCGCCCGGCCGGCTCTTGCGCAACAGATTGGGCGAACGCCTGCGGGCGCATCAGCCAAGAGCGGACCGGCATCGCGGTCGCGCCGGGTGTCCCGGTCTTCTCGTGCTTGGCACGAGGCTTGCACATGATCTTGGGCGATCCCCGCCTTCAGCGGGCGATCGGCGCCAAGGACGATCATGGATATCTTGATCAAGCTCGTCTTCGACATCCTGGCCTTCGCGTCGATCATGGTGCTGGTCGTCGCCGGTCTCGCGGTGATCGCGAGCCTCATGGGCATCTTCAATCTGAGCCACGGCGAATTCGTCCTGCTCGGCGCCTACACCGTCTACCTGTTCCAGTCCTGGGGCTGCCGAACTGGCTCGGCATGCCGGCGGCCCCCGTCTTCGTGGCGCTCGTCGGCTACTGATCGAGGCGACCGTGGTGCGACGGCTCTACGCCGCACCCGTGATCGCCATGCTCGCCACCTACGCCGTCGGCTTGATCATCCGCGGGCTGGTGCGCGGCCTCATCGGCGGGCAGTACTATTCGGTTGCCGAGCCCATCCAAGGATCGATCGCCATCCTGGGCGTGAGTGTCTCGGCGTGGCGCACCGTCATCATTGTGGTGGCGCTCGCGGTCATGGCGGGGCGCTTCTTGCCGTTGAAGCGCACGACGCTCGGCCTTCAGATCCGTGCCGCCTTAGAGAACCCGAACTTGGCGCGGGCGTCCGGCGTGTCGACGACTCGGCTCTACGCCTTCACCTTCGCCTTCGGCGCCGCGCTCGCCGGCCTCGCGGGCGCGTTGATGGTGCCGCTCTTCTCGCTCTCGGCCGACATCGGCGTGCGCTTCTTGGTCCAGGCCTTCTTGTCGGTCATGCTGGGCGGGGTCGGCACGTTCGAGGGACCGATCGTCGGCAGCGCGCTCTTGGGCGCCATGGTTCCGGGCTTTCAGTGGCTTCGCGAACCGCCGCTCGTTCTTGGGCGGCTCGGCCGCGCTCGCCGCCGCCGGCTGGACGGCGGGCTTCGCCGGCGGCTGCGCCCGAGATGGGGGCACGCCGCCGAGGCGATCAAGATGGACATTGCCACCGACATCACCGGCGCCATCGCGCCCTCGGGCAACGCCAACTGGCAGATCGCCCAGCTCACCGTGCAGCGGATCAACGACGCCGGCGGCATCCTCGGCAGACCGATCGAACTCTACCTCGAAGACACGGCCTCGGATCCGGGGATCGCGATCGGCAACGTCCGCAAGCTCATCGAGCAGCATCGGGTCGACGTGGTCCTAGGGGGGCATCACCAGCGCCATGCGCGAGGCGATCAAGAACCCGATCGTGCGCCGCGGCCGCACGCTCTACATCTACCCGCAGCTCTACGAGGGCCAGGAGTGCACCGAGGGCCTGTTTTGCACCGGACCGACGCCAGCACAGCAGTGCGACGAGCTGATCCCGTGGCTGATCGGGCGCGGCAGCAAGCGCTTCGCCTTTCCCTCGGCGAACTACTTGTGGCCGCAACTCCTCAACGAGTAAGCCCGCACTGTCATCGAGAAGAACGGCGGTGAGGTGGTCTTCGAGGATTACTTCCCGGGCGCTGTTCTTCGGCATGGCGGGCTACGTGACGGCGCTTCTCGCCAACGAGCCGGGCTTCGTCCAGATCCTCGCGCTTGCGCCGATCGGCATGCTGGTCGGGCTCGCGGCGGCCGGCCTGATCGGCTGGTTCTTGTTCTCGGGCAAGCGCACGCCCTCGATCATCTTCGTCGCTCTGGGCACCCTCACCACCTCCTACGCCGCCGAGCGCCTCGTCGCCGGCTGGCACTTCGTCGGGGCCGGCAACGGCATGTCGATCTGGGGCTTTCCCATGCTCGGGTGGTACGAACTCGAAACCGGCCGCGTCTTCTACTACGTCGCCGCGACGTGCTTGCTGTTCGCCTACGTTTCGAGCCGCTACCTCGTGCGCTCCCAGTTCGGCCTCGTCTTGGCTGGGATGCGCCAGAACGAGCGGCGCCTCGCGTTCTTCGGCTACGACGTGCAGACGTTCAAGCTCCTGGTCTTCGCCTTCGCCGGCATGATCGCCGGCCTGTCGGGCACGCTCTACACCCTGCACGAGGGCTTCGTCGGCCCGAACTCGATGGGTATCACCCTATCGACCTACGCCGTGCTCTACGGGCTCTTCGGCGGCGTGGGCACGCTCGTCGGCCCGATCGTCGGTGCCTTGTCGATCGAGACGATCACGTTTCTTCTCGCCGACCGCGACGAATTCAAGAACTACTGGCCGGTCATCCTCGGGCTGATCCTCCTCGTCGTCGTCGCCTACAAACCGAGCGGCCTCATGGGCTTCTTCTTGTCCGAGCGCGAGCGGCTGGGGAGCTACGGCATCGAGGGCCAGCGCCCGGCCGCCGCCGCGCCCGTTCGAGAGGGCAAGCGTGGCGCTGCTTGAGGCCAGGGGCGTCGCCAAGATCTTCGGCCCGCTGCGGGCGCTCGACGCGGTCGACGTCAGCGTCGAGGCGAACAGCTTTCACGGCCTCATCGGGCCCAACGGGTCGGGCAAGAGCACGTTCTTGAAGGCACTCGCCGGCGATCACTACCCCGACGAGGGCAGCATCGTCTTCGACGGCACCGACGTCACCAGGGCGACGCCCGCCGAGCGCTCGCGCTTGGGCATGAGCTTGAAGTTCCAGATCACGGCCTTGCTGCCGGAACTCTCGGTCTACGACAACGTGCTCTTGGCGGTGCAGTCGCAAGATCGCGTCTGGGCCTTGCTGCGCTCGCAGAGCAGGGCGCGGCTGCACGACGAGGTCGTGCCGCTGCTGGAGCGCTTTCGTCTCGCCGACAAGCGCCGGCGCTTGTCGGGCGAACTCAGCCACGGCGAGCAGCAGTGGCTGGAGATCGCCATGGCGTTGGCGACAAGCCCCGCCTTCTCCTGCTCGACGAGCCCACGGGCGGCATGAGCCCGCAGGAGCGCCGCGCCACGGGTGAATTGTTGATGCCGATCAAGCAGTTCTGCGCGCTCGTCATCGTCGAGCACGACCTCGACTTCATCAAGGAGATCTGCGACCGGCTCACCGTCTTCGACCAGGGCCGCGTGCTCGACCAGGGCGGCGTCGCAGAGATCGAGGCGTCGGCGAAGGTGCAAGAGGTGTACACGACGCGTGTCTGATCCGACCACGATCCTCGACGTCCAGCACCTGAACAGCGGCTACGGCCGCTCGCAGGTCCTGTTCGACGTGGCTCACGGCACCGCGCACCGGCGTCGTCGCCGTTCTCGGCCGCAACGGTGCGGGCAAGACCGCCCTTCTCAAGACGCTGATCGGCGAGATCACCCCGTCGAGCGGCGCGATTCTTCGACGGCCAGCACGCCACCGATCAGCGAACGGAGCGCCGCGTGCGCCGCGGCATCGGCTACGTGCCTCAAGACCAAGCCGTGTTCTCGACCTTGACGGTCAAGGAGAATTTGGCACTCGGCAACATCGTCAGCCGCGATCCGGCCGGTGTCGACACGGCGATGGACTTCTTTTCGAAGCTCGCTCAGCGCCTGTCGCAGATCGCCGGCACGCTGTCGGGCGGCGAGCGCAAGATGCTGGCGGTGGGCCGGGCGTTGCTGGGCAAGCCCAAGCTCCTGCTCTTGGACGAACTCACCGAGGGCGTCTGGGTCGGCGTGATCGAGGAGATCGCCGATCGGCTGCAAGCGCTGGCAGAGCAGATGGCGCTGGTCGTCGTCGAGCAGCACGTCGAACTCGCGCTCAAGGTGGCCGACTACGTCTACGTCGTCGACCGGGGTCAGGTGGCGCTGGAAGGACCCGTCGCTCGGGTGCGCGACGACCCGCGACTCGCCGCCCTGCTGGCACCCTAAGGCAGGCCCGGGCATGAGGACGCCGACCCTAGCCCCGTCAACCGTGCCTGACCCCGAATAGGTCGATCGCTTCGCGGATCAAGGCCGAGGACGACCGGCATTCGGCGTTTGCGGCCGAGCCCCCACTCCTTCCCCGGCCGGTCCGTCCTCGTCAATGTAGACGAGGCCGGCCGCGGTCGGCACCGGTCTCTTTTGATCCACTGCACGGCTGAGTTCCGCTGTTATGCCAGCGCGGCCCGGCATGGTCCTGCCCCGACCAAAAAGCCACGCTTGCCTGCCGATGTTCAAACCGGCTCATGACCAAACCTAGGAAGAAAGATAGACTGCTATCTTTCTTCCTAGGTTTCTTTCTTGCTCGGGAGATGCGGCATGATCTTGATGGTAGGCGGTGAGAAAGGAGGGGTCGGCAAGACGACGCTGGCGACGCATCTCGCCGCCGCTCGCAGAGGAAGCGGACGTTCAACCGTTCTGGTCGATGCCGACAGCCAAGGCACCTCGTCGATCTGGAACGACGCACGCAAGGAGAAGGACGTGCCGCAGCTGCCTTGCGTGACGCTGCGCGGCAACAAGGTGCACGTCGAACTGAACGAACTGGCACGGCACTACGACGACGTCGTCGTCGATACGGGCGGGGCCGACAGCCAAGAATTTCGCTCGGCGCTCTTGGCGGCGGGCACGCTGCTGCTGCCGCTTCGGCCGGGCTCGTTCGACTTTTGGACGCTCGTGAAGATGCAAGAGGTCGTCTCGATGGCGGACTCCTACAACGACGGCCTGAACGCGGTGATCTGCCTGTCGCAGGTGCCGCCCACGGCACGCGACCGGGCAAAGCGCGAGGCCGCCGCCATCATCGCCGAGATGCCGCGCTTCACGCTCTTGAACGCGATGATCGTGTTTCGCGCCGCGTTCAACCACTGCGCGGGCGAGGGGCTCTGCGTCGACGAGATACCGCAGCGCGACGCGAAGGCCTGCACCGAAGTCGTGTTTCTCCACCGCGAACTGTTCGAGGGCGCATGATGCGGATCAAGATGCCGAAGGGTAAGACTGCGCCGAGCGCCGACGAATTCGTCACCGGCGCCACGGCATCGCCGACGGACCAACGCCGTTCGGCTTCGCATCAGGAGTTGCCGTGGCTGGATCCGCGGGTGCGCGACGATCTGCGCGTGCAGGTCAACGCGAAGCTGCCGGAGAAGCTGATGGTGCAGCGCGACTGGCTGGCAGCGCGATTGAAGCTGAAAAAGCAGGACGTTCTCGAGATCGCCCTGAGCAAGTGGGTCGAGGAGGAACTGATCAAGCTCGGCTTAAAGAAAGAAAGCTAGAAAGAAAGTTAGCTTTTCGAGGTAAGCTCGTTGCTGCCATGCCGCTGCCCGCGGCGCTCGACGGGCGTCCGCCCAGCCGGCCGCCTTCGGTCCGGATCGTTCCGGCGCGGTTGGTGCCGCGACCCGGGGCGGAGCAGGGGCGGCGACAGCGCCGGCCTCAAATCTACGCCCGGTCACGGCACGCTGACGCGCGGCTCGACGTCGTGCTGCCCGAGGCGTTTCGGACATACATAGCCGGCACCGTGTCGTCGTCGGTATCGTTGGGGGAGCGAGGAGGGGGAGCCGTGGACACATACAAAGGCCTGACGCCGATCCAGGTCAAGCGCCTGAGGAAGGCGGCCGAGATCGTCGAGGCGGCGAAGCAGGGGATCAACTACCAGCACACGATCTTGTGTCAGACCAGCCTGCCCTACCGCAATCCGGGCGACGCGGTGCGGGAGTGGGAGCGAACGCAGGGCAAGGCGAAACTTTCGCTCGATGCAGGCAAGGCGTTCGACGCGGACAGCGACGCTTGGGTCAAGCTGGGACTGCCCTACGGCGCCAAACCGCGCTTGATCCTCGCGCACCTCAACACCGAGGCGCTGCGGCACGGCTCGCCGCAGGTCGAGGTCGAGCACAGTTTGAGGGCGTTCATCATTCGGTTGACGGAGAAGAACGGCCTCAAGGGCCGTGAGATCAGGCTGTTCAAGGATCAACTCGCGCGCCTCGCCGCCGCGACCATCCGGCTTGGTGCATCGGCCGACGGCAACCGAACGGTGCAGATCAACACGAGCTTCATCGACACGTTCGAGTTGTTCTTGACGAAGGACGCGAACAACCGGGTGATGTGGCCGACGCAGATCGAGCTGTCGCCGCGCTACTTCGACAGCCTGACAAGACACGCGGTGCCGCTCGACGAGCGGGCGATGGCCGCGTTGTCGAACTCGCCGATGGCGCTCGACGTCTACGCCTGGCTGGCGCAGCGGCTGCACCGCGTCGATCCGAAGAAGCCGCAGTTCATCCCCTGGATTGCCGTCGCCGACCAGCTCGGCCACGGTTTTGCGCGGATCAGGAAGTTTCGTGAGACCTTCTTGGACGTGCTGCGCTTGGTCCACATGCACTACCGCGCGGCCAGAGTAGAGGCGGACGGGCAGGGGATAACGCTGCGCAACAGCCCGCCGCCAGTCATGGGTCGCCTAGGCACAGTAAAAAATCAACCTATTGAAAAACAATCAAGAACGTGCGGGCTTTTGGGGGCGCAAACCTTATAGTTAAGAATCCTGGTAGAGATCCGGTAGCTGGCCGTGCAAGGCGTGGATAACCTCCAGCAGGACTTCGAGACAGCCCGACAGGGGCCGAGCGGGCGGGAAGGGCGGTGTTCCTAGCAAGGGGAGCAGGCCAGTGGGGACAGTGATGGCAAGGCGGCACGAAGTCACCAGGGAGCAAAGGCGCCGAGATCCGACTGGCTTGCCGACGCAACGCGACGCAGGAAGATCGAGAAATGCGCTCTAAGATCCCTAGAACGACGTTTGAGCGGATTGACCTCCGGGGGGGGGCTACTGGGCACATCGGCCGCTGGCGGTGCCTCTACGGCTGCTGGCGAGGGCGTCACGCGGCGCGGATAGGTCGATTCGTTTATGGCTGGCGACACCCGATCGAGAATGCCTTTGCCAAGCTCAGGAACTTGCGCCGCGTCGCCACGCGCTATGACAAAACCGTCAGGAGCTACACGGCCATGCTTCATCTCGCCGCTTGCGCCATTGCCTCGCGGTGAATGTCCACGGGACCTAACGCAAATGTAACATAATTGTACTAGCAGTACAATCAGAAGGCGAACATTAAGGCTGGACAACCTTATGCGCCGTGATAGGCGCTCTCGACGGTCGAGAAGCGGCGCGGCACGGTCACTGGGTTGACGCCTCACGAACGACCGTTTTAGAACATCGCCTCGATGTCGCGGTTGCCGTGGATGATGGCCATGATCTCGACTGCCGGCTCCTGCACTCGGTACAGGATCAGGTAGCGACCGGTAGGGAAGCTTCGCAAGTCGGCCCGCAGCTCCGGGCACAGACGTGCCAGCCGAGGGCGGCGCCCCAGTCGTGGCCGGCGAGGTCGAAAGTCGGTGCGTCGGGGCTAAGCGCCTCGACGAGGCCGAGGACGTCTCGAACGAGGCGGTCGAGCCGGTAGCGCTCGACCGCCTTCGGCGCGTCGGTGGCGCCGCAGCCGCAGAGATCCGGCACGATGACCGTCCGGCCCAGCCCCGCGAGCGCCGCCACCTGATGCCGCCAGACCTCGCTTGTATCGGGAAACCCGTGCAGCAGCACGAGCGGCGGCCCCTCGCCGGTCACCCGGACGTGGAAGCCGAGCCCGTCGATGACGGGGCGGTGGACGGTGGTCTGCAAGGCGGCTCCGGCTGAAGGTTAGCGACCCCGATCTGTTAACCTTTCCCGCAGCACCGTGCCCCATGAAATGCAGCGCATTTCATGGGCACGAACGTTCGCGCCGCCCTCTGAAGCCGCCCGCCCGCCGCACCACGTTGTTTGAATTAATTCCTACATCCGGCTAAACTCCCGGCCCCCACCCGCCAGGAGCCCGCCCCCGTGTTTGACGCCGACAGCAGCCAACACCCCCGCCCGCGCACCCAGGCCCAGATCGAGGCCAGCCGCAGCAACGGCGCCAGGGGCAGGGGCCCCGCCACACCCGAGGGCAAGGCCGCGTCCAGCCAGAACGCCGCCAAGCACGGCCTGCGCGCGGCGGGCTTCGCCCTCCTCCCCGACGAGGACGCCGACGCCTTCGAGGCCCTGCGCGCGCGCCTCGTCGAGGAGCACGAGCCGCGGGGCGCGGTCGAGGAGGCGCTGGTCGAGGGGCTGGCGCTCGCCTTGTGGCGGATGCGCCGGGTCGAGGCCCTGGAGGTCGAGGCGCTGACCAGTGCGCGCGAGCGGCGGCCGAGCCCCGCCTACGCCGGCGGCTACAACCCCTTCAGCCCGGCCTTGTGGAGCCCTGAGCGGCTGAACACCATCCTGCGCTACCGGGCGGGGTTGGAGCGGAGCCTGCACCGCACGCTCAAGGCGCTGGCAGAGCGCCGGGCGGCGCGGGCGGAGGCGGGGCGCCCGAACGAACCCGAGACGGGGGCGCCGCCGCCCGAGACGCGGCCCGCCCTACCCTGCCCGAACGAACCCGAGACGGGCACGGTCCGGCCGGCGGCAGGCGACGCGCCGAGCGCCGCCCCCCGCGCCACGGGCGCCGCCGACGCCGAGCAAGCCGCACGAACGAACCCGGGCCGGCCTTGTCACGCGGGCGGGCGCCCCGCCAAAGCCGGCCGCAAACCGAGAGCAAAAAAGAGGAGAAAGCCCGCGCGGCGGCGCACGCGCGGCGTTCACGCCTTGCCTGCCCGGACCTGATCTTTCGGCGCGCACCAGGGTTTTTGCGGCACGCGCGCGGGCGGCTTCGGGCATTGCAGCGCCGGTTTACAACTTTGAGTAGATTAAGCACGAGGTGTAAAAAACCGAGAAACCAAATTTGCCGGCGGGAAAATTACAACCATGGATATGTCGAACTAAGTCACTTCAAATGAACAACTTTATCTTTTTTCTTGCCTAAAAACTTGACGGCCGTGCCCCGTACCATGTTACCTACACAAGGACTCGTTAACAGATTTGTCTTTAATCAACCCGGAGGAGAACACCATGTTACTTGCGGTAGCTTTGCTTGATTGTAATTTTTCTTGCTCGGATCTTGGTCGAGCCGCGCGGGACGCCGCATCGCCGTCGCGTCGGGCGATCTTCGAGAGCGGTGGACGATGACGGCGCGCGCGGCACGGGCGTTGATCGCCCTGATCGATCCGTTGCCGTTTCGCCGGGACAGCATCCTGGCGATGATCCGCGGCACGTTTCGTCGGCCCGCCGCCGCCTACGACGGCACGGCGGATTTCATCGCCGAGGCCGCTTCGAGGCCGGGTCGCTGGAGCTGTATCGTCTTGAACATAGGCGCCGCCTCAGTGAAGCAGCCCGCGCTTGAACAGGAGATCCTCCGGCTGATCGAGGGTGCCGGCGACGTTCCCGTTCTCCTCTTGTCGGACCTCGACGACCTCGACGAGGCGCTCGAAGCGTTGCGCCGCGGCGCTCGGGGCTTCATTCCGGCCAGCTTCGAGCCGCGGGTGGCGATGGCGGTGCTGGACCTCGTCCAGGCGGGCGGCACGTTCTTTCCGCCCGACGCGTTGGCGCGAACGGACTGGGGGGGACGGGAGGCAAGGACGGATCAAGAGGACCGGGCCGGGCAGCGCGAGGGGTGGTCCTTGCGGCAGCTCGACGTTCTTCGCCTGTTGATCGAGGGGCATTCGAACAAGGTCATCGCGCGCGCGCTGGATCTGCGCGAGAGCACGATCAAGCACCACGTCTGGCACATCACGCGCAAGCTCGGCGCCAAGAACCGTACGGAGGCGGCTTTACGGGCGCGCAAGTTCCGCGTCCTGCAAGGCGGGTGTCCGACGCGCGACGGCGAAGAGGGGGCCGCCTTCGACGAGCCGATGCGACGAATAGACCCGCCGATCGTCGGGCAGTTGCCTTCGTCGGGGTGATCCAGAGCCCTTGGCGCCGAAGTAGAAGGTGCGCTTGGCGTCGACGGTTCGAGCGATCGGTTGGTCGGCGAGGGGAGGTTGAGCGTCATGGCGCTAACGTTTGCGGGCTTCCTTGGCCGGACGGCCCGTCGGGGGGCGCCCGGGTCGGGGACGGTCGCGCAGCGCGATCTCGTTGAGACCGCCGCTGCGCACCCGCCTGATCCAGTTGTAGACCGTGGAGCGATCGACGCAGTAGCGCTGCGCCACTTGGTGCACGCTGTCCCCCTTGGCGAGATCGAGGAGGGCGTGTGCCCGGCGAAGCATTCGCGCGTCCCGGGCGCGTCGGGCGAGAGTTTGCAACTGTTGCCGCTCGGACGCGCTGAGACACAAGGCCATTGAAGCAAGCCAGCACTTCAAAAGGTTGTTCTCGACCTTTCAAATCCAGGTGAGGGACCTATGGTACGTCGAAAAATGTGAGCCAAGAAGCGGTATTTAGTTGGTTTGTCGGATCAAACGATGCAGCCCCGGCCAGATCGGCGCGATCTCGATCGTTTTGCTGATGCGAGTCGTCGAAGGCTGCAATCGAAATCTTGGGAGGGGAACATGCGGCCAATGTCCGTGAGCAAACGTGTCCATCCACAGACCGTCGACAAGGCCTCGTCTGCCGTGAACAAGGGCCGGTTCAAGGTCCTGGTCTCCTCGACCGAAGCGGGCGGCACCGCTGCTTCCTCCCCCGGCGACCGCACCCGGCGCAGACGCGCTTGCGGTCTCGTGGTCGTCGTCGTCGATCCTCGGCCGCTCATGCGCCAGATCTGGGCGCAGGCGTTGAAGGGATGGGCGCGGGACCTTCGCGTCGTGGCGTTGGAGAACGTCGACGCGTACGCCGATCCCGGCGCGCCGGCCGTGGCGCTCGTCAATCACGCCGGAAGATCGGGCGCGTCGCTCCAAGACGAGCTGAACGACGCGATCGCACGATTTCGCGCGCATCGCGTGCCGGTGGCGCTGCTCTCGGACAGCGTCTCGCCCAAGGACATCGTGCACGCGATCGAGAGCGGCGCGCGCGGCTACATCCCGATGAGTTCGGCCCCCTCCCTCGTCGTCGGGGTGATCAGGTTCGTCGCCGCCGGCGGAAGCTACGCCCCCTCGGAGCCCTTCGTCACCGGCTTGAGAAAGCCCGCGCACCGGGCGACGCCGAACGACGCGTTGGTGCTGTCGAACGGTTTCTCGCCGCAGCAGACCCTCGTGCTCGAACTCTTGAGCCGCGGCGTCTCCAACCGAAAGATCGCCGAGCAACTCAAGATGCAAGAGAGCGCGGTGAAGGCCTGCGTGCGCCACATCATGAACAGGCTCGGCGTGACCAACCGCACGCAGATAGCCCTCGCGGTCGCCGATTTGCTGCAGTCGCAGCCCTGATTAGGGCAGAGCCGCGCCCGAGAATGCCTCAAGGAATGGGCAGGTCGAAGCGGATGGGCAGCGAGACCCCGATGCTGTAGTCCGACGCGTCGTCGGTCACGCCGATGCCGCCGCTGACGTCGAGCAGGGTTTGCGTGCCTAAGAGCACCGAAGCGCCCAGGTTGAGGCTGACCGCGTTCGTGTCCGAGCCATCGATCGTGTCGTTGTCGAACTCGTCCTCGCCCGCGAAGGTCTGGCTGAAGCCGACGCGCAGCGACGTCTCGGGGCTGACGGCGAGGAACGTGCTGAGCGAGTAGGTGAAGGCGTCGCCGCTGCGAAAATCGTCGTCCTCGAAGCTTCTCTCGTAGAAGACGGAGCCGGCGAAGACCAGAGGATCCTGTCGCTTCAGCGCGGTGAGCCCGACGCTGACCTCGTTGGAGCCGCCGCCGAGGCCGACGCCGTTGTCGAAGCCCTCGCCCGAGGCCGTGTCCCACGTCACCCGGCCGATCAAGTCCGGCCGCCATCCTTGCTCGCGGAGCAGGGTCTTGGCGAGCCCGACGGTGATGTCGCTGGGGCCGAAGCCGTAATCCTCGTCGGATGCCTCCGCCCCGAAACTGAGGAACGTGACGTTCGACTGATCGACGTAGGTGTAGGGCAAGGAGAGTTCGAGCTGGGAATCGAGGGGCAGCCCCACCTGGATGTCCAGGCCCGCGTCGACGATGTCGCGGCGCAGCTTTTGCGTCGCGACGCTCCTGCCGCCCTCCACGTCGATGAAGACCGCCGCCGAGTCCTCGTCGCGCGTGTAGCTGAGGCTGGGCGAGACCTCGACCGTGCCGGGGGGGAGCAGGAGGGCGCCGGTCGTGGTCAGCGTCCGCTCGAGCGCGCGCTCGGCGTCCTTCGGGTCGACGACGAGCCGCCCCGGCTCCGCCGCGCCGTTTGTCTCGGGCGCGGGTTCGGCGCCGGCGTCGGCCCCGTCGTCTTGCGCTTCGGGCGCGGTCAGGGCCTCGGGCAGCTCGTTCCAGCCGCGCTCGAGCGTCTCGACCCGGCGGAGCAGGTCGCTGATGACGGCGTCGCGCTGCCGCAAGAGATCCTGCAGCTCTGCCGGGTCGGTCGTCTCCTGCGCTTGTGCCGACGCCGCGCCCAGGAAGACGAGACCGCCGAGGATCGCCGGCCGGACACCCGTGCGCCAACGCGGCGCGCGGTTTCGTAGCTTGATGAAAATCAACGGATCACCTTGGTCGATTTCAGTTAATGAAGAGAAAATCCTCGGGCTTGGCCCGCAGAAGATTGGGTACATCCAGCCCGTCCGGCTGCACGACGACGAAGCCGACGTGGCCCAGCTCGGCGTAGTCGATCCAGGCCGAGCGCAGGCGCTCGACGGTGATCGTCCGGTTGCCGTAGGCCGGGTCGGCGAGGAGCACGCGGTTGCCCCACATGCCGCGCACGACGACGAAATGGTTGTAGCCGTAGAGGTTGACCGGCACGATGACCGGGGTCAGCGCGGCCAGGTCGTTGACGCCGAGCTGACCGAGGCCGATGCCCTCCAGGCCGCGGCTGTCGGTGTAGCGTTTGAGGTCGAGCAAGGAGAAGCCCTGCTGGTATTGAACCAGGTTGGGGTTTTTTAGATACTCCTCGCGGTTGATGAGCCCGGTCGCGACCTCCTTCTCGGTCACGTCGAGACCGTGCTGGTAGCGCAGGAGCGTCGCCAGCGCCGCAGCGCCGCAACTCAAGTCCCACTCCTGCACGAACATGTTCTCCTGCCGCATCTCCAGCAGGCTCTTGACGGGCTGCGCCCCCGCCGCCGACGCGCAGAGACAGGCAAAGGCCAGCATAAAGGCCGGCAAAGCGTTGTTGAATAGTCTGGCCATCAAACGTCTCTCTCGCCGCCTCCGCCGCGCCGCGTTCCCCGACCGCTTTTACAGGCTCGACGTCCTATCAGCAAGAAGCGGCCTCCCCGCACGCGGGGAGGCCGGTCGAACTTCCCGATCGCCCCGCCCCGGACCGGCTCACGACCGGTCGAGGCGGGGCGTGCAGGGACTTGCCGATCAATCGCTGTCGTTGTCGTTGCCGGCGGCCGGGCCGGACGAGGCCGTCGAGATCGAGGACGAGCTGTTGTGGGTCCTGCCGCCCTTGGTCACGATCTTGGTGTCCGTGGCCGTGAAGGTGTCCGTGTCGTAGGTGTCCGGGGCCTTCACCTTGGAGTCGGCCGCGGCGGTGGCCGTGTTCTCACCCTTGGGCGCCGGGGCCGGGGCCGCCGGCGGGTTGCCGCAGTCGTGGCCGCACTTCTTGTAGTAGATCTTGACGACCTTGAGGTACTTCTTCCACTTATGGTTCTTGCCGGCGGCCGTGACGCTTTCCATCTGCGTGCTGTTGAGCTGCACGCCGCGGTTGAAATCTTGCGCGCTGGCAACGCTGACGAAGCTGACGCTGCCGAGAAGCGCTGCGCCCGCCAGCAGCATCGTGGCTTTCTTGACCAACATGACTTGCGTACTCCTTAGTGTACCCGCTTGAGCTTTTCTAAAAGCTTCGAGGCCGCCACCTTCAACGGCGCTCGCGAGTGACAGTGACCTAGATCCAATGGGAGGAAAAGGCTGTCATAAGTATTAAGACAGAATCGAAGCGGCGGTCGAGGCGGGAGGGAAATCTCCTCGAACAAACGACGCACGCGGCCCCCAAAGACCAAGGGCACCGGTACGGTCGTACCGGTGCCCCCCTCGATCCCCGCCGCGGCCACGGCGGCGTCAGACCAGAAAATTTAGTGGTGTTTGACGTGCTCGATCCGCACGCGGACCGCTTTGAGCTTGTGCTCGACCGTCGCTTTCGCTGCCTTCAGCTTGTGCTGGGCCGTCGCCTTCGTTGCCTTGAGCTTTTGCCGGGCCTTTACCTTCTCCACCTTCGGCTTCTTCTCTGCCTTGGCGGGCGCCTTGCCGTCCTTGCCCTTGTCCGACGTCGTGACCTCGATGCGGACGCCGTGTCCCTTCTTGCCGGCGACGGCCACGCGCGCGCTGCTGCTTGCCGCCGCCTTGTCACCCGCCGCCTTGGCCTTGACGTCCACCTTGACGCTCAAGCCCGCCGCGACGGCGTCCATCTGGGCCGGGGTCAGCACCAGCGGCTCCGCCGCGACGCCGATCGACGCCTGCGACAGGAACAAGGACGCGGTAACGGCGGCCGCGCCGGCGAACAACCTGATCTTCATGCCCTCTTGCCTCCAGGTTCGGCCCAGGCGCTGCCACCAGCGGACCTCGGGCCGGCAGAATTTCGAACTGCCTAGCCATTCGATCCAAATAGCTATGGTACATCATAGTACGCCGCGGACGCGGGCGGGTTGCTAGCCTATCAAAAGTCGCTGCAACTAAAGGTATAGACAATCACGTGGGGCATGGGAGGAAAGGAACATGGTCTCGACGGCGTCTCGCCGTTCGAAGGCGAAGCAGGACGCCCTGGGAACCGCGCCGGATCGTCGCCGGCGGCACCGGTCTCGGGCGCGGTCCTCGGCCGTTCGTCCTCACCGCTTGTCTTGGGCGCGCACCTTCACGTATCCGATGGCCACTTTGCCGTTGGCGTAGGTGCGGCTCTTGCGCTTGATGCTCACCTTGTCGCCGGTGGCGGCGGCGTCGATCGAGGTCGAGGCGCCGTTGTCCTCGTCCGACCTGGCGATCGCGATGCCGATGCCGTAGCCGATGTTCTTGATGAGGCGCACCTTCGTGTCGGTGTTTGTCTTGGTCTCGTTGCCCACCGCCTTGGCCTTGACGTCCACCTTGACGCTCAAGCCCGCCGCGACGGCGTCCATCTGGGCCGGGGTCAGCACCAGCGGCTCCGCCGCGACGCCGATCGACGCCTGCGACAGGAACAAGGACGCGGTAACGGCGGCCGCGCCGGCGAACAACCTGATCTTCATGCCCTCTTGCCTCCAGGTTCGGCGAAGGCCTTGCTGGCAGCAGACCTTGGGCCGGAAAAGTCTTCGAATCGCCAAGAAGCCATTCGTTTCGATGGTCGTTTCGATGGCTACAGGTATCCGTAGTACGCCGCGGACGCGGGCGGGTTGCTAGCCTATCAAAAGTCGCTGCAACCAATGGAAGATGTCGATCGTGAAAAGCGCGTCGCGGTAGAAGCACGCCCCACGATTGGTTCGACTGAAGAAGTTAAGTCGCCCGCCGCCGCGTCAATCTTCCGCGTCGGGCCACGCGACCTCGTCCTCGCCCACGAGGTCGCCGCGCATCGAGGGGCCGTCGGTATGGACCCGTTCGAGATCGCCGCAGACGAGGTGGTGCCACTTCGGCAGGTCGAAGCCGAAAGCGACGAGGCGGTAGGCGCAGGTGTGCGGCAGCCAGTCGAGGTCGTGCACGTTGTCGGGGGTGATCTTGACGCAGTCGGGCACGCGGGCCTTGCGGTTGGCGTAGTCGGCGCAGCGGTGCGTGCAGAGATCGAGCAGCCGGCACGCGGCGTCGGAGAGGGCGACCTCGCCCGTGTCCACGTCCTCGACCCGGATCTGACAGCACAAGCCGCAGCCGTCGCACAGCCTCTCCCACTCGGCCGCACTCATCTCGGCCAAGCCCTTCTCGCGCCAGAACGTCATGATAACTCGCAGTTGAGTGAACGATTCGCGTGCGCTGCCGCGCGGGCCTTTTCTCCTCGTTTTTTGCAAGTGTTGGCGCAGGAGACCGGCCGCGATGCCGAGGACCAAGCTCGAACAAGACAAAAAAGAAGAGAAGGCCCCGCGCCCGGCGGACGCGCAGCGTTCACTCATAATTGTGCCGCCGCCGTGCGCGTTCAATCGCCGGCAGGAGCACGTCGAGGCAAAAGTCCTGCACCGTCTTGCGCTCCATCGCCGCCAGCACTTTCAGGTCCTGCGCGTCCTTGAGCGCCAAGCGCAGGATGACGTCCTTGCGCTCGACGCCGGCCTTGCCGCGCCGCTTGCGCGCGGCCGGGCCGCCGCCGCGCGCCTCGGTCGCGGCCGGCCGCACCCGCATCGCCTTCATCCGGCCAGCCTCGCTTGCTTGAGATCGGCGAAGGCGAGGGCGAAGACGGCGTCGAACTCCTCGGCGGCCTTGGCATCGAGGGGCCGGTACTCGTTGACGGCGAGGCCCTTCGGCGCCGCGCGCTTCACCGCCACCCGCTCGCGCACGATCGCCCCGGCGAGGCTCAAGGCGGCGCAGGCCCGGATCGCGCCCTTGGCCTCGTCGATGTCGGCGTCGCGCGGGTTGGTCGAGGCACGGTTGAGGACGACGACGGCGTCCAGGGCGGGGTTGGCCCCCCTCGCCTCGCCGACGCGGGCGTCGATGACGCCGAGCGTCCAGACGTCGAGCCCGGCCGGCTGCACCGGCACGACGGCGCGGCCGGCGACGCGCAGGGCCGCCTCGACCTCGCGGCTGTCGCCGGCGGCGACGTCGATCACGACGTCGTCGAAGCGCCCGGCCATGTCGCGCACGGTGCGGCTCAAGGACGGGCCGAACTTCTGCACCGCCACCACCGGCGGCACGGGCTCGGCCCCGCGCGCCTCGGCCCAGTAGCTCGCACTCCCCTGCCGGTCGGCGTCGACGAGGAGGACGTGGCGCCCGGCCGCGGCGGCGAGCCCGGCGAGGTTGGTCGCGAACGTCGTCTTGCCGGTGCCGCCCTTCTCGCCCAACACGGCGACGATCATGGCGTTGCTCCCGATGCAGCACGACTTGATAACAAGATAACTTGATGCGGCCAGGCAAGCGCCGCGCGCGAGACGGGCGGGCTTTGCCGCCGCACCGTGCGCGCGGCGCCACACGACGACCCGGCCGCGTTGGCTAACTTGATAACTTGTTATCTCGATTGACCCCGTGGGTTTGGGGCTTTGAGCGCGTGTTTTGAGCCGGCGTGCGGGACGCCCGCCCCCGCCTTGGGGCCGCAAGGGCGGTTCCCCGCCCCGCCGATGAACGCCCCGTGATCACGAAAAGCGTCCGCCGGCCCCTTCGCGGGGCTTTGGCCGCAGCTTTGGCGTCGGACGGTCGAGAACCGGACGAGGAATGCCTCTCTACGGGCCTGGGATAGCCCTAGGAGCGCCGATAAGCGGTTATATGCGGTTGCCCTAGCCAAAGGGCCCTCGCGGCCGTCCTAGGGGCCTTGGAGCGCGCTCACGGCGATAGGGGCTTTCGGCCCCGGTTGGGGCGCGACCAAACACCCGTAACTTCGACGCCCCGGCGACCCCAAGCGTCACCAAACACCCGTGGCGAACGTCGCCTCGGCGGGAGGTTCCTCGGCAACGGCGTTCCCGCCCCGCCGCCGTCCGACGTCGTGCCGTGTCGCCCCCGATGGCACCGCTTGAAAGGCAAAACCAAGCCCCGATTCGGGCGGTTTTTCGAGGTTTGGCGCGGTCTTGTTCGGGGTTATGCCCGTTATCCCCGTTTTGCACCGACCATCTATCGGAATCCTACCGGATTCTTGACTATAGGATTGCGCGACCAAACACCCGTAGAAAAAATCGTTTAGAATCAACAAAATTGGTTTTTTGGGCGCGACCAAACACCCGTAGAAAGCGCGACCAAACACCCGTGGATAACTTTGTTGATACACCGCGATCGCCCGAAAACGGCGCCGCCCCGGCCGCGGCGCCGCGGCCGGGGCAAAAAACGGGATTTCCGGTCCCGGCCGCAACGACGGGGCCGGTTGCGCGGCGCGAAATGCCGTATGGCCCGTAATCACGCTCCAGGGCCCCTAGAACGGCCGCGAAGCTTTTTTGCTCCCGTACTAGGTTTTGAAGATTGTTGGCGCTCCTAGGCCCCTCCAGGCGCCGGCAAGGGGCATTTCTCGTCCACCCTCTCGATCGCTTGGCCGCCTCCCCGTCTGCGGCCGAGGCTCGACCGGCGCCGCGCCGGCGGGGCGTTCGAAGGAAACTCGAAGGAAATCGGCTCGGTCGTAGGGGTGCAGAACCGGCCCTCGAACGTCGAGGTTGCCGGAAAATAATTCACGGTTGGGCCGTTGATTTTGCTACAGAAAATTCCTGAAACGCGACCAAACACCCGTAGCTTTCGCCCGGTCTCAATCCTCGGGCTTGGGCAGCCTGACCAGCGATTGACGGCACAGGACCGGCGGCGCGCTGTAGCGCAGGGTCAGGCCCCGGTCGTCGCCCTCGATCCTCGCGCCCGGGTACTGGGTCTGGACGACGCGCAGCGTGTCGACGAACTTGCCGCGAAAGTCGCGCAGGCGGGTAAAACCGTGACCGAACTGGTCGTAGAGCGCCGTCCAGGTGACGAACTGCGGCTTCTTCGGGTCGATGCGGTGCAAGCGCTGCGCCAGCCACGCGTAGACGTCGAGCGCCTGCGGCGAGTTGGCGAGGGCCGCCATCGCCCGCTCATCGAGCGGCACCGCGTGGCCCTGCAGGCTCTCGTAGTAATCCGACGATAAGCGGATCGTCGAGGGCCAGAGCATCGGCTCCTTCGCGTCCTGGCTCCACAAGTCGAAGGCGCGGACGATCTTCGTGTCGATCTGAAAGGCGCGGCTCGGGCTGATGTCGACCGCGAGCCGCACGGTCGCGGCGGCAAAGCGCGTCAACTGGTCCTTGAAGCGGCGCAACTCCTGCCCGTTCGGCGGGAAGCCCTGCAAACGGCGGACGAAGGCGGTCAGGCTGTCCTCGACGTCGATCACGGGCGAGGCGTTCTTCAGCGCCTCGGCGTTGAGGTGGGCGAGCAACAGGCGCGGCCGCGAGCCGAACGGCAGCCCCACCTCGACGTAGGCGCGGCTGCGCGGGTCGCGGGCGGCGCCCGCCTCCAGCCGGAGCGCCACGGCGCCCTGCCGCCGCTCCCAGACGCGCACCCCCTCGCCGGGGTCGCGATACGGCAGGCTCGTCTGGCAGAGCACGGTGTGCTGGTAGGCGATCTCCTGGGCCGGGTTGTCGTCGATCTGCACCGCCTTGGCGACGCGGCGCTTTTGCACCCGCGTCGGCGGCTTGTTTTGCACCCGCGTCGGCGGCTTGGGCGTCTTGGACATGGACGAATCCTCCGCTGCGTCGAGCGCTGCGTCGAGCGGACCCCATGCTGCCCGATCCGCCGCCGAAGGGCGAGGGGGAAACTTTGCCCGGCAAAGCCGCGGCCGGGGGCAGGATAATGCTAATTTGATAACTTGATAATCTGTTATCTTATCAGATGGAAAACGTTTTTTTCTTGGCAATTCAAAGTGAAAAAGCCCCCGCGCACTGCGGCTCGGGGGCCTTCACGGGCGATCGAGAAGCGTTCAGCGCGCGGCGACGTCGACGCCTTTGTCGGCCTTGATCAGGTCGAGCGCCTCCCGCGCCAGGTCGCGGGCCGTCGCGCGGTCGTTGTCGGCGAGCGCGGCGCGGGCGCCGTTGACGAGGCCGCCGGCCTCGGTGCGGACGGCGTCGTCGCTTATGCCGGCGACCCCCGACTGCGCCTGAACGATGCTGCTGAAGGTGAGGCCGTCCGCCTTGGCGTTGGTGGCACCGACGAGGGTGAGGCCGAACAGGGCGATAGCGGCGGTGCGGGTGATGCGGGTCATGACAGTTGTCCTTGGCTTCGGTGGTGCGAAGGGTGGGACCGTTCGTCCGCGCCGTTCGCTTGTTTTCCTATCTGGCAGCACCGCTTCGGCCCCGCGCGGCCGATCTTGCCCCGACGGGGGCGATCTTGCGCCAAACGAGTATTCCGTCTTATTCGTGACGAAAACGAACGCAGGCCTCAAGAAAACGTGAACTATCGACCGTCGGCGACTGCCGCTCCTCCTCAATCGGGATTCGATGACAGCCTCGACGTCGTCGTGGCGCATTCGGGCTTCACAATGACGTCATTTCATTCCTGCAACACAGCGTTCGCGTTTTCGTGAGTCCCCCGAACCCTTCTTGATGCTAGTTTGCTGTCCTAATGCCCACGACCGAAAGGGAACAAGGGTATGGACATGCCTCACATCGCCCCGTTGCAGGCCATTGGCCTCAAACCCTCAACCTTCCCCCTCGTGCGCAGCGCCGGGATCGCCGAGGGTTGGAACGCGTCGGCGGAGATGATCGACGTGCCGGACGGCTTTCGCCACGAGGTCGAGGCGGCCGACGACGACGCGGTCGTCTGGGTTCGATCGGAGACAGGCGCCATCCGGCGCTTCGTCGACGGCAGGCCGGGCTGCGGCGTCGACGCCTCGGCCGAGAGCTTCGCGGTCCTGCGCCACGCGGGCCACCAGAGCCTCGTCAGCGAGGGCGCCGTGCGGCTGGGGTGCCTGTCGCCGAGGCCCGAGTTCCTGCGCTCGGTCAGGCAGCAGGTGCTCGCGCGCGACGTTGCCGCGGCCGACGCCCCGCAGGTCTGCACGCACGACCTCGCCTTTCGTCAGATGGCCGACGCCTACCTCGCCCGCGCCTTCGAGGACGACGACCCGCCGCTCGCGATCGAGATGGACGCGCGGGCGCTGGTCATGGCGATCCACCTCCTGCGCCGCGGTGGTGAGCGGGCGACGGCCGAGAAGGTCGCCGTCGCCGTCGCCGCTCCGGCGAAGGGCGGCCTCGCGCCCAAGGTCAGGCGGCGGGTCGAAGTTTATGTCGAGGACCATCTGGCCGAGCCGATCCGCCTGCAGGACCTCGCCGACGCGGCGGGCTTGAGCCCGTTTCACTTCAACCGCGCCTTCAAGCGCAGCCTCGGTCTGACGCCGGTCGGCTACGTCCAAGACCGCCGCGTCGAGCGCGCCAAGACGCTGCTCAAGGCGGCGCGAGCGCAGGTCATCGAGGTGGCGGCCGCCGTCGGCTACCAGGACCCGACCCACTTCGCCGCCCTGTTTCGGCGCCACACCGGCATGAGCCCGAGCCGGTTTCGGGCCGGGTAGGAGAACGCTGCGCGTGCGCCGACGCGCGGTCTTTTTCTCTTTTTTTGCAACTTTGGCCGGGGCTGGCCCTCGGCATCGCGGCCAGTTTCCGGCATTAACACGTGCAAAAACAAAGAGAATAAAGGCCGCGCGCCGAGCGCACGCGAAGCGTTCAACGGCATTTGCGACAAATCTCAAACGCTTTTTAGGCGATAGTTTTTGACAACTAGCAACTTAAAGTTGATAGTCCCTCCCGTGGTTCACGCGGCTATGCCCGTGACACCCGACTTGAGGCGTTTCCTCCCTATCGAACTGGCCGCGGCGCAAGCCGCGGCCTCTTTTTTGATTTTCGTACAAAAAGGCTCGGCACCCTTTCGCCTTTTGAGCGCCGAGCCTCAGCTCGCACGGATCGGTTTGACGCTTAGGGATCGTTTCGAATGTCGAAGCGGGTGACCCTGCCTGCCTACAAACGGAAGACGTGCCCGACCGTCTTATCCTTTAACCCATGCGTTTGACCCTGTAGCGGCTTGCCTTCGAGATCACGGACCGTCTGTCGAACCTCCGCGACGATCGAACCGTCCGCCGCTTTGGCGAAGCCCACAGGTTCGACGTGCGGACTGACCGTCGCCCACTGACGCGTCCAGTATCCCTGACGGTCTCGCGGCCGTGAACGTGGCCGCCATCCATGCCGTTGGCCCACGCCACGTCGTCGGCGAGCACGGCCAAAATGCCGTCAACGTCCCTCGCGTTGAAGCGATCGTACATGCCCTTCAGCATCTCGATGCCGCCGTCCATCGTTTTCCATCCTTTCGACATTTCGGGTGCGCGCGTGGGGGCATCCACGATGGCAAGGGGCGGATCGCACACGTTGCCCCCGCGGGCCGTCCGTTGTATTGTCCGCTATGTATCAATATAGGCTCCTATGCAAGAGGACGGGCGGATGGAGTTGGACGTGCTGTCGACGCCAGGACACTTGATCAGCTTGGCGGCGCGCGGTTTCGCGCGGCTGAGCGAGGCGCGCCTTAAGCCGCTGGGTTTCGGTGTCGGCTATCTACCGGCGCTGGTTGCGCTGAAGAACGGTCGGGCGGAAACGCAACGGGACTTGGCCCGGTTCATCAGGATCGAGCAGCCTTCGATGGCGCAGATGCTGGTCCGCATGGAGCGGGACGGGCTGATCCGGCGAACGCCCGATCCTGGCGACGGGCGTAGTAGCCGCATCTCTTTGACGAATACCGCGCACGCCCGTCTGCCGGACGCCTGCACGGCTCTGTTCCAGGGCAATCGCGACGCGCTTGCCGGCTTTTCGGACGAGGAAGCCGCGCAACTCAATACCCTGCTCGGCCGACTGATCGCAAACCTCGATCGTGTTGGCAGCGTCAAGACGACGGAAGCGAACGCGTAAACTTAGCTCCATGATGGAGATTCATCGCTTCAAATCCTGGTTATAATGCTGCTCGGCCCTGAAGAGGCTTTTGTAGATGCGGCAGGTGCACCCACGGCTAAATTTTTGAATTATGGTTTTGTTCATCCCTCTCGGCTAGGATCGCGGCGTCGGGTGTCATGGCGCCGGCGAACCCGGTCACGACCGTCAAAAACGCCTCCGGCGGACCGGCGCGGCCGGCGCCCTCGCGCCCGACATAAGCTAGATGCAGCGGCCGCCGTCGACCTCCAGGCAGACGCCGGTGATGAACTCGGCCTCGTCGGAGGCGAGGTAGAGGGCGGCGTTGGCGACGTCGCGCGGCGTCGACAGCCGGCCGAGCGGCACGGACGCCTTGAACTGGACCCGCTTTTCCGGCGTGTCCTCGCCCATGAAGAGAGCCAGCATTCCGGTCTCGCCGGCGACGGGGTTGAGGGCGCAGACGCGGATCTTCTCCGCCGCCAGCTCGACCGCCATCGCCTTGGTGAGCGTGATCACCGCCCCCTTCGAGCCGTTGTACCATGTGAGCCCCGGCCGCGGCCGGACGCCGGCGGTGGAGGCGATATTGAGGATCATCCCGCCGCCCTGGGCGCGAAAGACCGGGACCGCGTGCTTGGCGCCCAAGTAGATCGACTTGACGTTGACGGCGAAGACGCGATCGAAGGTCGCCTCGTCGACCTCCAGCATCGGGCCGTTGCGGTGGGTGAAGCCGGCGTTGTTGACCAGGACGTCGAGCCGGCCGAAGGCGTCGGTCGCCGTCTTGACCATCGCCTCGACGTCGTCGGAGTCCGACACGTCGGCGACGGCGACCCGCGCGGCGTCGCCGATCGCCTCGGCGACGCGCTCGGCGCCGGCCCGGTTGACGTCGGCGACGACGATTTTGGCGCCCTCGGCGGCAAAGCGCCTGGCGATGCCCTCGCCGAAGCCCGACCCGGCGCCGGTGACGATCGCGACCTTATCCGCGAGACGCATGTTGATCCTCCCCCTCGTTGGTGAACTCAGCCGTGGCGAAAGGCGATCGTCTTCAGCGCCGAGAAGCCGTAGAGCGCCTCGAAGCCCTTCTCGCGGCCGTGGCCGGAGCGCTTGACGCCGCCGAACGGCAACTCGACGCCGCCGCCGGCGCCGTAATTGTTGACGAAGACTTGGCCGGCCCGCAGTGCCCGGGCGAGGCGGAACTGACGGGCACCGTCCCTCGTCCAGACGCCGGCGACGAGGCCGTAGTCGGTGCCGTTGGCGATGCGAATCGCGTCCGCCTCGTCCTCGAACGGCACGGCGACCAGGACCGGGCCGAACACCTCCTCTTGCGCGATCGTGTCGTCGGGGCCGGCGCCGTCGAGGAGCATCGGGGTCGTGTAGAAGCCGCCGGCGGGGGCGCCATCGACGATTTTGCCCTCGGCGACGATCGAAGCGCCCGCCGCCCCGGCCCGCCCGACCATGCCCTCGATCCGCGCCAACTGCTTGGCGTTGATGATCGGGCCGACGTCGCGGTCGTCGAGCGCCGGGCCGACGCGCAAGACCGAGAAGCGCGCCGCGACCATCTTGAGGAACGCGGCGTAGACCGGGCGCTCGATCAGGAGGCGGCTGCCGGCCGAGCAGGTCTGGCCGGCGTTTTGGACCGCGGCCCGGACGACGAAGGCGAGCGCCTCGTCGAGGTCGGCGTCGGCGAAGACGAGCTGCGGCGACTTACCGCCCAGTTCCAGCGTCACCGGGACCGTGTTCTCGGCCGCCGCCCGCTGCACGCCGCGGCCCGTCGCGACGCTGCCGGTGAAGGACAGGTGGTTCACGCCCTTGTGATCGGCGAGTGCTGCGCCGGCCTCGGTGCCGTAACCGGTGACGACGTTGATCGCCCCCTCGGGAAAGCCGATTTCGGCGGCGAGTTCGGCGAACGCGAGTGCCGTGAGCGAGGCGTCCTCGCCCGGCTTGACGACGCAGGCGTTGCCCATCGCGAGCGCGGCGCCGACGCCCCGGCCGACGATCTGCATCGGGTAGTTCCACGGCACGATATGGCCGGTGACGCCGTGCGGCTCGCGCAAGGTCATCACCGTGTAGCCGCCTTGGTAGGGGATCGTCTCGCCGTGGACCTTGTCGGCGGCACCGCCGTAGAACGCGCAGTAGCGGGCGAGTGCCGCCGCGTCCGCCCGCGCCTGGGCGAGCGGCTTGCCGACGTCGCGCGCTTCGAGCCAGGCAAGGCGCCCGGCCTCGGCCTCGACCCTGGCCCCGAGGCGAACGAGCAGCCGGCCGCGCTCCGCCGCCGCGAGCCGCCCCCAGGCGCCGTCCAGGGCCTTGCCGGCCGCCGCGACGGCGCGATCGACGTCGGCCGCCCGGCCGCGGGCGAGGGCGGCGAAGGCCTCGCCGGTGCTCGGATCGACGACGTCGATCGTCTCGCCCGCCTCGGCCGCGATAAAGGCGCCGTCGATGAAGAGGCGAGGGGCTGGCAGGCGCATCGTCGGGGTCTCCGTGGGCGCTCGGGCGTGAGGGGGGTCGGTCGCGGTCATCGCAGCAGGGCCAGCAGGCCGACCGAGATCGCCGGAACGTAGGTGATGACGGCGAGGCAGGCGACCACGACGAGCACGAAGGGCAGCAGCCGCGCAACGATGGTGTGGAAGGGGATCTCGGCCACTTGGCAGGCGGCGAACAGGTTGACCCCGAAGGGGGGCGTGATCATGCCGAGCGCCAAGTTGACGACCATGATCAGGCCGAAATGGACGAGGTCGATGCCGAAGGTCGCGGCGATCGGCGCCAGGATCGGGGCCAGGACGATGATCGCCGCCGAGGTCTCGACGAACATGCCGACGACGAAGAGAAAGCCGTTGATCGCGAGCAGGAACGCGAGCGGATCGTCGAGAACGGTGCCGAGCCAAGCGCCGGCGGCGGCCGGAACGCCGGCGCGGGTAATGAGAAAGGAGAACAGCCCGGCCGCCGCGATCACGAACATGATGATCGTCGAGGACATGACCGAGCGCTTCAGCGCGAGCACGAGGTCGGGGATCTTGATCGTGCGGTAGACGACGGCGCCGACGAGAAGCGCGTAGAAGACGGCGACGACGGAGGCTTCCGTCGGGGTGAACACGCCTCGATAGATGCCGCCGATGATGATGACCGGCATCAGAAGGGCGAAGGTCGCCTCTCTCAGCGCCTTGAGGAAGGGCAGGCGCCCCTCGCGGTCGCGCGCGCCCCAGCCCTTGATGCGGCAGTAGAGGTAGACGAAGAGGATCAGCGCGCCGCCGACGAGGAGGCCGGGGCCGACGCCGGCGACGAACAGGTCGCCGATCGAGACGCCGGCGCTGACGCCGTAGAGGATCATCGGGATCGAGGGCGGGATGATGACCCCGAGTTCGGCCGAGGTCGCCTGAAGGGCGGCGGCGAAGTTCCTCGGGTAGCCGTGCCGGGCCATCGCCGGGATGACGATGGCGCCGATGGCGAACGTGGTCGCGACCGAGGAGCCCGACACGGCGGCGAAGATCATGCAGGTGAGGACGCACGAGCAGGCGAGCCCGCCTTGCACGCCGCCGACGACGGCCTTGGCGAACTCGACCAGGCGCCTTGAGATGCCGGCCGCCTCCATCAAATTGCCGGCAAGCACGAAGAACGGGATCGCCATCAAGGGAAATGAGTCGATCGCGTTCATCAGCTTTTGCGCGACCAGCAAGAGCGGCAGCGGCGTGAACAGCGCGATGCCCGCGATCGAGGACGCGGCGATCGCGATCGCGATCGGCACGCCGAGCGCGAAGAGGGCGATCATCGCGAGCAGCATGAACCCGGACAGTCGGTGTTCCTCCTAGACGTCGCGGGTCGCGGGGCCGGCGTGGGCCTCGACCCCGCCGGCGAGGTCCTCGGCGAGCCGCGCGATCACGGCGACGATCGAGAACGCGGCGCCGATCGGGATCGCGGCGTAGACGAGGCCGATCGAGACCGCGTTGCCGGTGAGCGGGTTGGTGAGGCCGGCGATCGTCTGCGCGGCGGTGCGCTCGGCCATCGACCAGCCGTACCAGACCATGACGCCGAGGACGCCGAGGCTGATCGCGGCGACGACGAGCGCCAAGCCTTTGCGTAGATTCGCCGGCAGTGCCGCCATCAAGACGTCGACGGCGATCAGCGAGCCCGAGCGCAGCACCGCGACGAGGCCGAGGTAGACCATCCAGATCATCAAGGAGCGGGCGGTGACCTCCGACCAGGTCGAGGGCTCCTCGAAGACGAAGCGCGTCAGCACCTGCCAGAACGTGACGCAGGCCATCAGCGCCAGCAGCGCCGTGGCGGTGCCGAGCGCGGTGCCGACGACGAGCCGGTCGACGCCGCGAAGCAGGGCGAGCACGAAGCCGCGCCTTCGATCGACGGCCCGGCGGGCGGGGTCAGTTCTCGTAGTTGCGGATGGCGTCGATCTCGTCCTTGCCGAACATCTCGGCGTACGCGGCCATCAAGGGTTCGAGGTCCTTCTCGAAGGCGGCGCGGTCGACGTCGGTCGTCACCTCCATGCCCGCCTCGCGCAGCTTCTCGACGCCCGATGCGGCGTCCGTCCCGGCCCGCTCGCGCATCACCTTCGCCCCGGCCTCGGCGGCCTCGCGAAAAGCGTCCTTCTCCGCATCCGACAGGCCGTCCCAGACGATCGGCGAGACGATGATCAGGGCCGGCGAGTAGACGTGCTCGGTGAGCGAGAGGTACTTTTGCACCTCGGCGAACTTGGCCGAGAGGATGACCCCGATCGGGTTCTCCTGCCCGTCGACCGTGCCCTGCTGCAGGGCGGTGAACAGTTCGGGGAACGCCATCGGCGTCGGCAGGACGCCGATCTGCTTGAAGGCGTCCATGTGGACTTGGTTTTCCATCGTGCGGACCTTCAGCCCCTCGGCGTCCTTCGGCTCCTGCACCGGCCGCACCGAGTTGGTCAGGTTGCGAAAGCCGTTCTCGCCCCAGGCGAGCCCGATCAGGTCGTGCTCGGGGAACTTGGCCAGGATCTCCTGCCCGATCGGCCCGTCGAGCACGGCGTGGGCGTGGTCGTAGTCCTTGAACAGGAACGGGATGTCGGTGATCAGCGTCTCAGGCACGAAGTTGCCGACCGGGCCGGTCGAGGTGATGACGACGTCGACCGTGCCGAGCTGCGCGCCCTCGACCATCTCGCGCTCGCCGCCGAGCGCGTTGGCGGGATAGGCTTTGAGCGTGTAGGCGCCGTTCGTGCGTTCGGCCAGCTTCGCGCCCATCGCCTCGGCCGCGTCGCCGTAGTGCGAGTCGCGCGGCAGCGAGTAGCCGACCTTGAGTTCAATCGCGTCGGCGGCGGCGGCGGTGAGGCCGAGCAGCACCAGACCCGTCGCGAGGCGTGTTGTGAGCAAGATCGATCCTCTCCCATGAGCGCGCCAATCTACTTGAACGTAGCGGCGGTTTATGCGCGGGATTCGAGGTGCGTCGGCAAACGATGTCAAGCACGAAGGGTTCAACGCGCCCCGCGCGCGACGAGGGAGGATGAACATGAAGGTACTCATCACCGGCGCCGCCGGCATGATCGGCCGCAAGCTGGCGGCACGGCTGGCGAACGACGGCGCGATCGGCGGGCGCGCGATCGAGGCGATGATCCTGGTCGACGTGGTGGCGCCCGAGGCACCCGAGGGCCGGGTCGAGCGGGTCGCGACCGAGGCCGCCGACCTCGCGGCGGCGGGCACCGCGCGGCGCCTGATCGAGGCGCGCCCGGACGTCGTCTTCCACTTGGCCGCGATCGTCTCGGGCGAGGCGGAGGCGGATTTCGACAAGGGCTATCGCATCAACCTGGACGGCACGCGCGACCTGTTCGAGGCGATCCGGGCCGAGCACGAAGCGGCGCCCTACCGCCCGCGCGTCGTCTTCGCCTCCTCGATCGCCGTCTTCGGGGCACCGTTCGCGGAGGTGATCGGCGACGAGTTCCACCAGACGCCGTTGACCAGCTACGGCACGCAAAAGGCGATCGGCGAACTCCTGCTCGCCGACTACACCCGGCGCGGCATCCTGGACGGGATCGGTCTGCGCCTGCCGACGATCTGCATCCGGCCGGGCCTGCCGAACAAGGCGGCGTCGGGCTTCTTCTCCAACATCCTGCGCGAGCCGATCAACGGCCGGGAAGCCGTGCTGCCGGTGGCGGAGACGGTGCGGCACTGGTTCGCCAGCCCGCGCGCGGCGGTCGGCTTCTTCGTCCACGCCGCAGCACTCGACGGCGAGGCGGTCGGCCCGCGGCGCAACCTCAACATGCCGGGCCTATCGTCCACGGTCGGCGAGCAGATCGAGGCGCTAGGCCGAACGGTCGGGCCGGACGCCGTGCGCCTGATCCGCCGCGAGCCCGACGCAACGATCGAGCGCATCGTCGCCGGCTGGGCGCCGGGCTTCGAGGCAGGCCGCGCCCGCGAGCTGGGCTTTGAGGCCGAGACCTCGTTCGAGGCGATCATCCGGGTCTACCTCGAAGACGAGACGAACAAGACCCCGGCCGCTCGATGAGGGGTCACTCGATGAAGAGCGGGCCCGCGCGGCGTTCCTCGATGCGCGGCTCGCGGCCGCCGCGCAGGACCGAGTTGCCCTCAAAGAGCGTGCGCTGGTCGATCGGGGCCGGGTTCAGCCAGTCGTCGGCCCGCATCTGCCCGCTCTGGCCGTAGGCCTCCAGCGCGTTGGCGTAGCAGACCTTGTGGACGATCGCCTCGGGCACGCCGCCGTCCAGCGCCAGCCGCGCGGTCTTGGGCACGGCGAGGCTGTCGGAGATGCCCCAGTCGCAGGCGCTGTCGACGATGACCCGCTCGCCGCCGTAGCGCTTCAGGATCTCGACCATCCGGGCGTTGCCCATCTTGGTCGAGGGGTAGATCGAGAAGCCGGCCCAGTAGCCGCGTTGCAAGGTCTCGGCCACCGTCTCCTCGTTGTTGTGATCGACGACGACCTTGGCCGGATCGAGCCCGTGCTCGGCGCAAACGTCCATCGAGCGCGAGGTGCCGCGCTTCTTGTCCCGGTGCGGCGTGTGGATCATGACGGGAAGATCGAGGTCCTTGGCGAGTTCGAGCTGGAGGCGAAAGTACTTGTCCTCCAAGGCCGTCTGCTCGTCGTAGCCGATCTCGCCGATGGCGACGACGCCCTCCTTCAGCGCGAAGCGCGGCAGCCATTCCATCACGCCCTCGGCCAGCTCCTCGTCGTTGGCCTCCTTCGAGTTCAGCCCGATCGTGCAGTAGTGGCGGATGCCGAACTGCCCGGCGCGAAAGCGCTCCCAGCCGACGATCGAGGCGAGGTAGTCGACGTAGGTGCCGACGAACGTGCGCGGCTGGCCGGTCCAAAAGGCGGGCTCGATCACGGCGACGACGCCGGCCCCGGCCATCGCCGCGTAGTCGTCGGTCGTGCGGCTGATCATGTGGGCGTGCGGGTCGATGAACATCACGCGGCCTCCTCCAAGGTGCGCCAGTTGAGGCTGCCGCTGGCGACCGCCTCGGCCTCGGGCCGCGCGCCGAGCAGAACCCGCGCCCGCGGCGACGGGCTGGCGGCGAGCGCGAGGGCGGCCGCCCCCGCCTCGGCCGGCGATCCCCGCAGGGCGCGCTCAAGGTCGTCGAGCGCCGCCGCGTCGTCGGCGAAGGGGCCGACGGGGCGCCACAACTCGGGCGAGACCGGCCGGCCCGCCGCCCAGCGCTCGTGCGCGTACGCGCGCAGGACGCGGGCGAGGTCGGGGTTGGCGCGCGCGTCGAGGCCCTGGATCGGGTCGAGGCGGCTGCCGACGAACAGGGCCTTGAGTATCATGTGGTTCCAGCGGTGCTCGTCGAAGTGGTCGCGCGGGAACGGGTTGTGGTGCGCGATCGCCTCGAAGACGGCGCGCATGTTCGAGCGCAGCCCCGCGCCGGCCTCGACGACGAGGCTCGAAGGCTCGGGGTAGAGGGGTAGGCCGCGGTAGAGGGCGATCGCCTCGGCGGCGTCGGCGGTGCGGCGCAGATCCTTGAAGCGCGCGGCGAAGGGGCGCTCGCCGACGTGGACCAAAAGGGCGAGGACGCGCGCGGCGCCGTCGATGCTCCAGCCGGCCGGGCGCCAGCCGGGGCGCGCCGCCTCGGCGGCGTCGAGGTCGTCCGGGCCGAGGTCGAGGTCGGCCTTGCCGAGCCGGCGCGGGGCGAGGCCGAGAAAGACGTGCAGGTCGCGCTCGGGCGCACCCGCCGCGAGGGCGGCCAGCCGCTCCTCGACCCAAGCGCCCCCGTCGCCGGCACCGGCCAGCACCCAGCGCCGAAGCAGTTCCTCGGGCGTCGTCATCGTTTCCTCCTCTCAAGATCCGCGGCGCGGCTTTTGTCGTCCTGGTAGATACAACCCCGCCCGCCGCGACAACCTCGCGTCTTGCCGCAGGCCGGCGAACCCCGCATGAACCGCGGCCATGCACCCAACACTCGTGATCCTCGTCGTCGGGCTCGCGCCGAGCCTCGTCGGCCCGCACACGCCGCATCTCGCCAAGCTCGCCGCCCGGGGCGGCCTGCGCCCGCTGCGAACCGTCGTCCCGGCGGTGACCTGCACGGTCCAATCGACGCTGGCGACGGGGCTCGCCCCCTCGGGCCACGGCGCCGTGGCGAACGGCTGGTACTTTCGCGACCTCGCCGAGGTGCTGTTGTGGCGCCAGCCGAACCAACTGGTCGCGGGCGAGAAGATCTGGGAGGCGGGCCGGGCGAGGGACCCGACCTTCACCTGCGCCAAGATGTTTTGGTGGTACAACATGTACGCGACGGCCGACTATTCGGCGACGCCGCGGCCGATGTACCCGGCCGACGGGCGCAAGATCCCCGACCACTACGCCCACCCGCCGGCCCTGCACGACGAACTCGACGCGAGGCTGGGCCCGTTCCCGCTGTTCAAGTTCTGGGGGCCCTTGGCCGACATCACGTCCTCGGACTGGATCGCCAAGGCGACGCTGCACGTCATGGCAACGCGAAAGCCGACGCTGACGCTGACCTACCTGCCGCACCTCGACTACAACCTGCAGCGGCTCGGCCCCGACCTCGACCACCCGCGTCTGCAGGCCGACCTGCGCGAGGTCGACGCGCTTTGCGGCGAACTGATCGAGGCGGCCGAGCGCGAGGGCCGGCGCGTGGTCGTCGTCTCGGAATACGGCATCACGGGGGCGAGCGACGCGATCCACGTCAACCGGGCGCTGCGCAAGGCGGGCCTCCTCGCCGTGCGCCCCGAGGAGCACGGCCGGGAGACGCTGGACGCCGGGGCCAGCCGGGCGTTCGCGCTCGCCGACCACCAAGTCGCGCACGTCTACGTCCGCGAGCCGGCGCTCGTCGGCGAGGTCGAGGCGCTCGTCGCCGGGCTCGACGGCGTCGAGAGCGTCTGGGGCGCGGAGGGCAAGCGGGCGCACGGGCTCGACCACCCGCGCTCGGGCGAACTGGTGGCGGTGGCGAAGGCCGAGCGCTGGTTCAGCTACTATTACTGGCTCGACGACGCACAAGCACCCGACTTCGCCCGCACGGTCGACATCCACCGCAAGCCCGGCTACGACCCGGTCGAGTTGTTCGTCGATCCTGAGCTGCGCTCGCCCAAGCTCGCCGCCGGCTGGAGGCTCGCCAAGCGCAAGCTCGGCTTTCGCCAGCTGCTCGACATCGTGTCGTTGAAGGACACGCGCCTCGTCAAGGGCACGCACGGCCGGCCGACCGACGACCCGGACGACGGGCCCTTGGTGATCTCGTCCGAGCCCGACCTGCTGCCGGGGGGCGACGTGCCGGCGACCGGCTTCAAGAACTTGGTCCTGCGCCACGTGTTTGGCTGAGCAGCGGTCAGGTGCCGGGCACGAGGCGCTGCAGCAGCAAGGTGAGCACGAACCCGAGGACGGCGAGGATTGCCAAGCCCGCCGCACCGGCCGAGGCGATCAGCACCGCGTCGTAGAGCGCGATCCCGGCGATGAGCGTCACCACGGCGCGCGGCACGTCGCCGGGATCGCGGCGAAAGAGGCGGCGCAGCGCGTAAACGACGAGGCCGAGGAGCGCCAAGGCCAGCACGATCGGCAGTACGCGCGGCGTCGCGAGCGCGGACCAGAGCGCGTGGGCGAGCGGCAGCGCCAGCACGACGAGCGGCCAAGCGCGGTCGAGCCGGTCGTAGGCCTCCTGCTTGGCGGCGTAGGTCAGGCCAATGACGTAGGCGAACAGGCCGAGCGCGCCGTGGAGCGCCGGCCCGGCGAAGGCGCCGAGCGACAGGGCGCCGAGCGCGTAGGCGAGAAAGCGCGTCGCCCCCATGATGACCGGGCCGAACGCGGTGCGCTTGTGCAAGGCGTCGTAGAGCACGACCGTCGCCGCGAGCGCCAGCCCGACGGCGCCCGCCCTGGGGCCGAGCGCGAAGGCGAGCGCCGCCCCGAGGACGAGCAGGGCAGCGCCGACGGCGAAGACGGTGCCGCGCCCGGCGTCGCCGCGCGGGATCGGCCGGCCCTTGCGCTCGCGCGCGTCGATCTCGGCGTCGAAGGCGTCGTTCAGCCACATGCCGCCGACGTAGAAGAGCGAGAGCGAGAGCGCCGCGAGGAGGACCGGGCCCGCCCCGACGGCGCCGGCGAGGACGGCGGCGGCGAGCGCGTTGGTCCAGACCGTCGGCAGGTTCGAGACCCGGCCGAGGCGAAGGGCGGTCTTGAACCTCACGGCCCGAGCCGGTCCCCGAGCCGTTCCAGGACCCAGCCCATCTCGCGGATCACGCCTGCCTCGATCGTCTCCGTCCGCAGGGCCGGCGGCAGCACGCCCCAGGTGTAGGTCTCGACTTCGAGGTGCGGTGCCACCGGCTCGCGCGCGTGGATGGCGAGGATCTCGGCGAGGAAGTCCTGGGTGGTGGCGAGGCCGCCGACCGCGCCGACGAAGACGGGCACGTGGAAATGCACCCGCCACGCCTCGCCGTCGGCCGCGCCGCCCCGGGCCAGTGCTGCGGGCAGGTCGGCCTCGCGCCGCAGCACGTCGTTTCGGCCCCGGCTGACGACTTGGTGCAGGTAGGTCGGCTCGTCGAAGGCGGCGAGCGCCGCGCGCGCCCCGGCCGTCGCCTCGGGCAGGCTCAAGGCGGCGCTGAGCTGGAGCTTGTGGATCGAAACGCCGGCCCGGCGCAGGGCTTCGATGCTCGCGTGCGGGTCCTCGAACTCGACCGCCGCGTGGCAGACGTCGTAGCACAGGCCCAGGTGCCGCCGCAGCGCCGTCGCGGCGGCGGCGGCCGAGAGCCCCGCGAGGCCGCCGAGGCGCCGCTCGGCGGCGGCGCCGAACAGGTGCGCCTCGAAGAAGGCGACCGCCTCGGCGACGGTTTCGAGCAGGCAGCAGGGCTCGGGCTCCAAGGCCAGCGCCACCGTGCGGCCCGTGCACCGTTCCAGGGCGACGAGGTGGGCGACCGCGCGCAGCATCCGGTCCGCCATCGCCGCCTCGAAACCCGCCCCGCGCGGCTTGAAGGCGCCGGGGACGGTGCTGAGGCTGACCGTCTCCCCCTCCGGCGCGAGGTCGCCCATCAGATCGGCGAGTGCTTCGGTGTAGGCGAGCCGCGCCTCGTCCCGCCAGTCGGGCAGGTAGACCGCCTCCTTGACGCGCGTCTCGCGAAAGCGGCCGTGGGGAAAGCCGTTGACCGTGACGGCGGCGTAGCCCTGCGCGTCCAACAGGTCCTTGAGTTCGCCCCGGGCGTCGGGCGCGGCGAGGTCGGCGACGGCGGCGGCCGAGAAGCGCAGCCCGACGGCGAAGGGTCGATCGGGCGACAGCGCCGCCTTCACCGCCCGGACGGGGCCGAGAAGGGCCGCCCGCGCCTCCGCCCAGGTCTCGCTCGGGTGGACGTTGAGGCAGTAGGTCAGCCAGCCGGACCCGCGCTCAAGCCGCATTCGAGCCCCCCTCGCGGCGTCGAGGCCGGCATGGGCCCGGCGGGACGCTCGATCGGTGCATGAGGTTCCTCTTCGGCCGGGCACGGGCGTCTTCCCGAACTTGGCGGCCGCGCCGACGCTTAGAGGCGCACTTCGCGGCGCACAACGCCGGGCGGGGGGACATAAACGCGCATCCCGATGGGCGGCAGGCGCATCATGCAACGTGGGCGACAGCGGCGATCGGACGTCCCGCCGCACTTCTCAAGTTTAACGAGAGAGAACTTTCCCCTTGGATTGTAAACTCTTAGATTTCTAAGCTTGATCTTGCCAGAAATTGAATAACCCTTAGGTTGTAGGAAACGCGGCGCGGTGAGCGAGGCGCGTTCGTTTGCCTTCCATCGGCGAAGAGACCTCTTGAGCGATGCAGCGGCCCCCGCACGCGACGCCCTCCCAGCACCTCCTCGCCGAGGCGATCGCGCGCCAGCCCTTGCTGTTCGCGCTCAACTTGATCCTCATCGCCCTCGTCGCGGTCGCGATGTCGGGGGCGGTCTCGACCGACCGCTTGAACCTCTGGCTCGGCTTGGCGCTCGGGCTGCAAATGGCCCGCTTGGCCGCGTGGGCCGTCCTGCGCCGCACCCCCCCCGAGGCGCTCGGCCGCGCGGCCGCCGTCGGGATCGTCCTGGTCGCCGTGCTGCTCGGCGTGATCTGGGGCGCCTTCGCCCTCCTGTTCTTCGAGGCGGGGCCGATCCCCTACCGGCTGTTCGTCCCCTTCGTCGTCGCCGGCATAACCGCGGCCTCGATCGCCTCGTTCGCCGGCTGCCTGTCGGCGACGCTCGCCTTTCTCGCCACCTGCCTCGCCCCCTACATCACCCTGCTCGCCCTCCAGGACGAGCCGGTCTACCAAACGATGGCGCCCATCATCCTCCTCTACGGCATCCTGCTCGGCCTGACCGGCCGCCACATGCAAGCCGTCATGTTGCGCATGGCCCGTCTCTCGACGCGCAACGCCGACTTGGTCGTCGATCTGGAGCGGGCGCGGGGCGACCTGGAGCGGCGGGTCGAGGCGCGCACGGACGCGCTGCGCCAGACCAACCTCGCCTTGAGCGAGGAGGTCGAGGAGCGCCGCCGCAGCGAGGCGCGGGTGCGCCACTTGCTGATGCACGACACGCTGACGGATCTCCCCAACCGCCTCCTCGTCTTCGACCGGCTGGCGCAGGCGCTGAAATCCGCGCGGCGGCACGGGCAGCGCGTCGCGGTGATGATGCTCGACCTCGACGACTTCAAGCGGGTCAACGACACGCTCGGCCACCCGGCCGGCGACGCCCTGCTGCGGGCGTTGAGCGGGCGGCTGCGCGCGGGCCTGCGGGCGAGCGACACGATCGGGCGCTTAGGCGGCGACGAGTTCGCCGTCCTGCTGCCGGACGTCGGCGACGCGAACGCGGCCGCCGCGATCGCGGCCAAGCTGCTCGACGCCTGCGCCCGGCCGCTGCACGTCGGCGGCGGCGTGCTGGTCCCCTCGCTCAGCCTCGGCATCGCGCTCTACCCCGAGCACGGTTTGACGCCCGACGACCTCTTGAGCGGCGCCGACCTGGCGCTCTACCAAGCCAAGGCCGAGGGCAAGGGAAACTACCGCGTCTTCTCGCCGGCGATGCGCAGCGTGGTGCTGGCGCGGGACGCGCTGGAGGGCGAGCTGCGCCAAGGTCTGGCGAAGGGCCAGTTCTGCCTCGTCTACCAGCCGCGCCTGGCGCTCGACGCAACGCGGCGCACCGTCGCGGCCGAGGCGCTGCTGCGCTGGCGCCACCCAAAGCGCGGCTTCCTGCCGCCGGCCGCCTTCTTGCCGACGGCCGAGTCCGGCCGGGTCTTGCGCGACATCGGCCGCTGGGTGGTGGCGCGGGCCTGCGCCGACGCCGTGCGCTGGCGGGCGGCCGGGCTCGACGCGCGCGTCGCGGTCAACCTCTCGATGCTCGAATTGGCGCAGCCGGACCTCGTCCGGACGGTCGAGGCGGCCTTGGGCGACAGCGGGCTGGCGCCGGCGATGCTCGAACTCGAAGTCGGCGACGGCGTCTGCCGCGGCGGCGACGACACGGGCGCCGACCCGGTGATCGCGTGGCTGGCCGATCTCGGCATCGGCGTCACGATCGACGATTTCGGCGCCGGCCCGGTCTCGCTCGCCCACCTGCGCCGCTTGAGGCTGCGCGGCTTGAAGATCGACCCTGCCTTCGTGCGCGGCATCGCCGACGACCCCAAGGACGCCGCCACCGTCGAGGCGATCGTGCGGCTCGGCCATGCGCTCGGCCTCGTCGTCGTCGGCGAGGGCGTCGAGCGGCAAGAACAGCTCGACGCCCTCGATCGGCTCGGCTGCGACGAGGCGCAAGGCTTCCTCCTCGCCCAGCCGATGCCGGTCGAGGCCCTGATCGCCTTCGCCCGCGCGAGGCGGCCCGCGCGCGCCGGCGGGGCGTGACTTGTCCACACTGCCGCCCACAGGCTTATGCACAGACCTGTGGACAGTCGCGAATCGTCGCGTCCTTTCCTCATCTTAACTCTCTCGCGCGGTGGTACGCTTCGCGTCCGCTGCGCAGGGCTTTTTCTTCTTTCTTTTTGCCAGTGTTAACCTAGGAGATCGGCTTCGACGCCGAGGGCAGGCCTCAAACGAGAGCGAAAAAGAGAAAGAAGGCTGCGCGGCAGCGCACGCGGAGCGTTCTCGCCGAAGCGTCAGGTAAGGCAGCTTAGTATCGGCCGCGCCGTCCACACCGTATCGAAAGGACCCCGCTTTGGTGCAGCGTCGCGCCCGACGGTCTCCTTGCTATGCGCGGTGGATCCTCGCGGAAACTTCCTGCACGTGCTCGATGAAGGCGCGGGTCTTGGCCGCCATGAAGCGGCTGCCGGCGAACACGGCGTGGACGGGAACCGGCGGGCGGCCCCACTCTGGCAGAACCCGCACGAGACGTTCGTCGCGAAGGCCGTCCTGCGCCTGCTGCGTCGGCAACAGCGCGATGCCCAACCCCCCGACCGCCGCGTCTTGCGTGGCGAGCGCGCTGTTGGTCAGCAGTCTCGCGAGAATCGGCAAGGCACGCTCTTTTCCCCGGTGGCGCAGGGGCCAGAAAGGTTGCCCCTCGCCCGCGTAGGCGATCAGGTCGTGCCCTTCGAGATCCTCGATCGCGCGGGGCGCCGGCCGTTTGGCGAGGTAGGCCGGACTGGCGAAGAGACCGTAAGTCAGATCGCACAGCTTTCTGGCCGACAGGTCGCTGTCGGGCAATTCTCCCACCCTGATCGCCAAGTCGAAGCCCTCGTAAACGATGTCGACGAAGCGGTTGGTGTATCGGGCGGTCACCGTCATGTCCGGATACTTCTTGAGGTAGCCGCCGATCCATTCGTTGACGGCCAAGCGGCCGAAATCGCTTCCCGCCGAGACGTAAAGCCGGCCGGTCGGCACCTGCTGCGTTTTCCGAACGGCCGACTCGGCGTCCTCGATCGCTTCGAGAATCCCGATCGCCCGGGCATGAAAGTCGCGTCCTGCTTCCGTCAGGCTCAGCGAGCGCGTCGATCGTCGCAGCAGTTGGCTGCCGAGACGGCGTTCGAGCCCGGACAGCGAGCGGCTGATCCAAGCCTTGTCGGAACCGAGCGTCCTCGCCGCCTTGGTGAAGCTGCCGGCGCGAACGACGGCGACGAATATCTTCAGTTGGCGTATTTCTATTGTTGTGTTCATGAACAACGGTATGTTGATTTTGAGCGTATTTATCAACAAAAACTTACTACCAAATCTGCCTTGAAGCTGCCCCGAGGGGGGCCGTTACCGATTGCTTCAGGAGTTCAGGACACCGATGCGACAAAGGTCGGAGGCGGTGCTTTCTTCGATGTCGAGCGCCCGCACGTTCGCGGGGGCAGACGTCTAACCCCATGACCAATGCGCTATTTCTCACGGCCGCTTTTCTCATCGGTGCGTTCGTACCGCTCCAGCTCGCCTTCAACGCCCAATTAGGCAGTGTGACGAAGAGCCCGTTCACTGCGGGCCTGATCGTCTTCCTCATCGGTTCCCTGGCCTTGACGGTGCTCGTGCTGACGCTGCGCCCTCAGCTTCCGACGGTGGCGGATCTGACCGCCGCGCCAAAGACGGTCGGCTCGGAGGCCTGATCGCCACCGGCTACATCGTCGCGATCGTGGTGGTGACGCCGCGCCTCGGCGTCGGCCTGACGACCGCTTTGATCCTGGTCGGCCAACTCTTCACCGCCTTGCTGCTCGACCACTTCGGCGCGTTCAACAACCCGCCGCACAGCCTCAACTTCTGGCGAATGGTAGGTCTGGCGCTGATGATCGGCGGCTTCGCCCTCATCAAAACCCACTGACACCCTATGCACGGAGAACATCATGAGCGATGATCGGCAATCTACTCGCGCGAAGCTCGAAGCGATCCTCGACGATCCAACCAAGCCGTTCGGCCTGCTGACGAAGGTCGTGGTCAAGAATCGGGCCAGTGGCGACCGGCTCGCGGCTTCGATGCAAAAGGTCATTGCCGCATCTCGAAAGGAACCGGGCAACTTGGCCTATCACGTGGACCGGGACGGAACCGATCCGACCATTTTCTATCTCTACGACCGCTGGGCGTCGACCGAAGCGGTCGAGACGCACGAGAACAGCCAGCACTTCGAGGACGGCCTCGTCGTCTTCAAGGAGGTCGTGCAAGAGGTCGCCGCTCCGGTCGTGCTCTCCATCGTCGATCCGATCGAACAGACCGCGTAGGAGGACGAAACCGTGAGCGACACTCCCTCGATCGAGAAAATCAAGGCCTTCTTGAGCGCGCAATACGAAGGCGACTTCGACGCGGCGTTCAAGAACGCGGATGCCGACAAGTTCGCGTGGACCGTCGACAGCGGCGGGAACGAGGATCTTCGTGCGGCCGTGCCGTGGGCGGGCTACGCGCACGAGGGCAAACAGGGCTATCTCGACTTGACCGGGGCGCTGTTCGGCGAGTTCGACATCATCGCGTTCGAGCCCCGGCACTACGTCGACGCGGGCGACCGCGTGATCGTCGAAGGCCATTTCAGTTTCCGGCACAAGACGACCGGCAAGATTGCCGACAGCGACTGGATGGCGCGGTTCGAGGTCAAAGAGGGCAGGATCGCTGGCGGGCAGTTCTTCGAGAACACCCATGCCGTCGCCGCCGCCCGCCGGTCCTGGCCCGTCAATCCAAGGCGCAGGCACGGATCGTAGAACTACGCAAAAACAGGCCGCAGAACCTAATCACGAAGGGAAGAGAAAGCCGACACGAGCTTGGAGCCGGGCATCTACCTCGACGGGCGCAGCTCTCCCAATCCTCACAATGCCCCAGGCCCGCGCCGATCGTCGAGGGCGAGCCCGCAGAGCAGTCCCGATCGTTCGGCCGACAGCGCCTTGAACGGGGCGGCGGCAACGATTGCCAAGAACTCTTTTTGAACCGCCCGGTTTTGCCTGCTGGGTCGCGCGCACCAGATGAGCGTTGTGCGACCGTCGACGCGCGTGGCCCGGGCGGGCGGTCATGCGGAAGACCAATGCCGATGAACCGGAGTAAAGATGATGAAGAAGACCCTCATCGTGGCCGCGGCGCTCGCCGCCGTCGTCTCGCTTCGACCCGTACCGGGCGCGGCGCACCACGGCTGGAGCTGGACGACGGGCGGCAATATCGAGCTGGTCGGGATCATCCAAAGCGCCCGCCTCGGCAACCCGCACGGCGTCTTGACGGTGGACGCCGAGGGCGAGGTCTGGACGGTCGAGGTCGGCCAGCCCTGGCGCAACGAGCGGGCGGGGCTGGAGCCCGGCGATCTGGGCGAGGGCGTCGAGGCCCGCTTCGTCGGCGAGCCGGCGGCCGACTCGGCCGAGAGGCGCCTGAAGGTCGAGCGCCTCTACATCGACGGGCGCGAATACATCCTCTACGCCGGGCGCGACTGAAGGCCGTGGCCGACCTCCTCGCCGCCCTGGCGGGGTCCGACGTCGCCACCGCCCTGCGCTTCTCGCGCTGGGGCTACGCCGCGATCAACGCGGCGCACGTGCTGGGATTCGCGCTCCTGGTCGGGTCGATCCTGCCGCTCGACCTGAAATTGATGGGGTTCTGGCCCGGCGTTTCGCGCGACGATCTGGTGCGGGTGCTCGTGCCGGTCGCCGCGACCGGCCTCGCGCTGGCGGCGGGGGCGGGCGCCCTGCTGTTCGCGGTCCGGGCGGTCGAGTACGCGGCCCTGCCCGTCTTTCGCCTCAAGCTGGCGCTCGTCGCAACCGGGGCGGCCTCGGCCTTGGCGCTCCACCTCGGGCACGGTCTCGGGCTTCGAACCGCCGGCCGCGCCCGCCTCGCCTGGGCCGGTGCCGCGTCGATGACCTGCTGGCTGGGCGCGCTCGTCGCCGGGCGGCTGATCGCCTTCGTCGGCGAGTGAATTCTTTCATCATTGCCTGCATTGCTCTATATGCTTTGCATACAAGCGGCGGGAGAAACGGCGATGACCATGCTGACCATTCGCAGGCTCGACCCGGGCGTGAAGGAGCGGCTGCGCGTTCGCGCCGCCGAGCACGGCCGTTCGATGGAGGAGGAGGCGCGGCAGATCTTGAGCCGCGTCTGCGCGCCTACGCACGCGCCGACCAACGCCTACGACGCTTTGCGGCGGCACTTCGCCGACCTGGACGGGGTCGAACTCGACCTGCCGCCGCGGACGATCGGGCGCGAGCCGCCGAATTTCGAGTGATGCACGTCTTCGACACCAACGTTCTCTCGGAGATCATGCGCGCAGAGCCCGATGCCGCGGTCGCGGCCTGGCTGCGGGCCTGCCCGGTCGAAGCGATGTATACGACCGTCATTTCGCAGACCGAGATCCTCTACGGCGTGCGCCGCCTGCCCGACGGCGGCAGGCGGGTGCGTCTGGCGGCGGCCGCGCACGCCATGTTCGCCCAGACCTTCGCCGCCCGCGTCCTGCCCTTCGACGGGGCGGCGGCCGAGGCTTGCGCCGACATCCGCGCCGCCCGCGCGCGGATCGGCCGGCCGATCGCGACCGAGGACGCGATGATCGCCGCCGTCGCCCGGCGGGTCGGGGCAAGCGTCGTCACCCGCGACGCCGGCGGCTTCGCCGGCTGCGGCGTGTTGGTGGTCGATCCCTGGGAAGGGGGCGGGTGAACGCCCGCGCGTGCGCCCGCCGCGCGGGCTTTTTTGCTTTTATCCGAGACTTGCCCTCGGCGTTGGGTCAGCCTCCTACGTTAACACTGGCAAAAAGAAAGAAGTAAAAGGCCCCGCGCAGCGGACGCGAAGCGTATCTTCGGCCGCCTCGGTTGCCGCTGCGGTGCAAAAGGCGCATAATCCTACCATGCGACCGGCCGGAGGAAATAGGGGATGAACGAACAGCGGCGCGGCGGCGGGACGCACGGCCTCGGCATCGAGCAGCGCCTCGCGATGCAGCAGAACATGCTGGCCGCGTTCGGCAAGCACGCCTTGCGGCACGACGACCTCGACGCGGTGCTGGAGGAGGCCTGTCGCTTCGTCGCCGAGGGGCTGCAGGAGCGCTTCGTCAAAGTCTTGCAGGTGGTCGAGGGCGAGGAGCGGCTCCTGCTCCGCGCCGCCGTCGGCTTTAAGCCCTTGCGCCCGGACGAGGCGTGGCTGCCGGGCGACGGCGGCTCGGCCGGCGGCTACGCCCTCAAGACCGGCCTGCCGGTCTTGTGCAACGACGCCCCGAGTGAGACCCGCTTTCGCCGCACCAAGCTGACCGAGCGGCGCGGCATCCGCTCGATGGTCAACGTGCCGATCCCGAACCTGGGCGAGGGCGGCGGCCGCTGGTTTGGCGTGCTCGAAGCCGACAGCCGGGAGGCGCACGCCTTCACCGGCGACGAGGTCAATTTCCTTCACCTCTACGCCAACCTGATCGCCGCCGCCGTCAACCGCCGCGACAGTCGCAACCGGCTGCAACAGGCGCTGGAGACCAAGGGACGGCTCCTGGACGAACTGCGCCACCGGGTGAAGAACAACCTCGCCGTGGTGACGGCGCTGGCCAGGGTGCAAGCCGCCCGCTGCGACGGCGAGGAGGCGCGCCGCCACCTCGACGCCTTCGCCCAGCGGGTCAAGACGCTGGCGCTCGCCTACGAGAAGTTCTACGCCGAGGACCCGGCCGACCGGGTCGAGCTGCGCGCTTACTTGGGCGAGCTCGCCCGCGGGCTGATCGACTTCCACGGCCCGAACGCCGAGGCGGTGCGGCTCGAGATCGACATCGCCCCCGGCACGGTCGGCAGCGACGTCGCCGTGCCGCTCGGCATGATCGTCAACGAGTTCGTCACCAACAGCCTCAAATACGCCTTTAAGGACGGCGGCACGATCGGCCTGCGCCTGACCAAGGCCGGCGACGAGGACCGCCTCGTCCTCTTCGACGACGGTTGCGGCATGGCGGCGCCGGCGCCGGGCGGGACCGGCATCGGCCTCACCCTGATCGACGGCCTCGCGCGCCAGATCGGCGCCGCGGCGGCGTGGGACGCGAAGAGCGGCGGGACGCGGTTGGAGCTGCGGTTTCGCGCGCGGTGAGCAAGGCCGCGCCGCGGGCGCGCAAGGGCTCCGCGGTCCGCCCAGGCTTTGTTCGATCAAGAAACGAAGCGTCTTCGCGATCTATTTTGGGCGGCGTCCTTCACTTTTGGGAATTGTTCGCCATCTAACGTTACGTCATTCTGCGTCCGAGTGCCGGCGGCGACCCGTTGCCATCAGCTCCAAGCGAAGCTTGACGCGCCGCGGCGGTGTCGCGGCGCCATCTAAAACGTTACGGAGACAGACATGCCGGTTGGCACTGTCAAGTGGTTCAACAACACCAAGGGTTTCGGCTTCATCCAGCCGGACGACGGCAATCAGGACGTGTTCGTCCACATCTCGGCCGTTGAGCGCGCCGGGCTCGACACGCTCCGCGAGGGGCAGAAGATCTCCTACGAGGAGCAGCGCGACCCCAAGCGCAACAAGACCTCGGCAGAGAACCTGAAGAGCGTCTGAACGACCTCTCGGTCGATCAAGGAGAAGGGCACCGTTCGCGGTGCCCTTTTTCGTTGCGGGCAGGAATTGAGGCTTGGCGGCGCGAACGCGCCGGGCAGACAAACGGGGGTTTTCCTCACCCTCGCCCGCGCGCCTCCCGCGCCTCGAAGCCGCCCCGGACGGCCGGCAAGAAACCCGGTAAAACAACCAACGCTAACCAGGGCGGGCCGCGCACGAGTTGTTTGCCCACGAACGACGTCGACCGCCGCCGCGCCCCTAGCCTCAGCCTTCGCCTTCGGCCTCGCCGCCGAGTTGTTCGGCGACGCGGCCGGCCGTGAACGCCAGCACTTCGCGCCGGGTGTTGCCGGCCACGCCCTGCAAGAAGGGCCAAGCCGCCTCCAGGTCGAACACGACCCGCCCCGTCTCGGCCGCGTCCAGCACCCCGTCGTCCTCCAGCGCCGCCGCGACGCCCGCCGGCGAGGACCCGTGGCCGATGTAGAGTCGGTCGTCCCCGTCGTAGCGCCCGGCCAAGGCGTCCAACTGGTCGAGCCAGCCGTCCACGTCCTCGAACGGCACCGCCGGCGCGCCGACGTTGACGAGGTCGCCGACGAAGGCGACGTCTTCGTCCTCCACGGCAACGGTCACGGTCGCCGCCGCCTCGCTCGGCCCGAGGACGTCGAAGGCGAGCGCCGCGCCGCCGACCGCGATCGTCTCGCCCGCTTCGATCGCCTCGGCGTCGGCGACGGCCCGCGTCAGCGCGTCTTGGCCCGCAAAGCGCCCGCCGTGGCGCTCGTTGCGCATCGCGATGAAACCGCGGCCGTCGCTGCGGATCGAGTCCAGCGTCGCGGCGTCGGCGTAGATTTGCGCGGCGGGAAAGGCCGCCGTCCACACCGGCAGGCCGCCGTAGTGGTCGGTGTGGGCGTGGGTGACGACGATGGCGCGCACCGGCGCGTCGGTGGTGGCCCGCAGGTGCGCCAGCGCCCGCTTCGCCTCGGGCAGCAGGCGCTGGGCGTCGATCAGCACCACGCCGTCCCCCGTCTCGAACCAGTGGCTGTTGACGCTGTCGACGTCGTTGACCTGCGAGGCGTAGCTGTGAACTTGGAGCGGCCCGGCGCTCGCACCAGCGAGTTGCGCCGCCACGCTATCGACGGCGGCCGTCAGCGTCGTCCGCCGGTCCCGGCCGGCGGCGCCCAGGCGCTGCGGGTAGGCCGTCTCGAAGTCGAGGACGATCCGCGCCCTCTCGTCGGCGTCGACGCGCGCATCGTTCTCCAAGGCCGCGGCGACCTCGTCGCGCATCCGGCCGAGACAGGCGATCTGCGCCTCGATCAGTCGATCGGCCGCCCCACTGGGGCCGTGCCCCGGGTGCAGCGTCACGGCGTCGGGAAAGCGCCGCCGCAGCTCTTCGAGCTGGTCGAGCCACGCCTCCGCGTCGACCCAGCCGCCGGGGACGTAGCCGTTCACCACGAGGTCGCCGACGAACAACGACCCGGTGGCCCCGTGGTGGAGCGCGGCGTGATCCGCGGCATGACCGGGTCCGAAGACGGCCACGTCGAAGTCTTCGCCCCCGAAGGTCAGCGTCGCGCCGTCTTCGAGCGTCCGCGTCGGCTTGGCCGCCGTCAGTTCGGCCCGCGCCGCGAAGTCCCCGCCGTGCCGCTCGCGCCGCGCCGCGTTGAAGCCGTTCGCATCCTTCGTGATCGCGCGCGACGTCTCGGGCGTGGCCAGTCTCGGCGCTTTGGGGAAGCGCTCGGCGAAGACCGGCAGGCCGCCGTAGTGGTCGGTGTGCGGATGGCTGGCGAAGACGGCCAGAACCTCCCGGTCGCCGATGATCTCGACGACCCGTTCGGCCTCCGGGAGCAGCCGCTGGGGGTCGAAGACGACCACGCCGTCGGGGGTCTCGATCAGGTGGGTGTTCGCCCCGCCCCCCTCGCCCAAGGCCGGCGAGGCGTAGGTGCTAACGAAGACCTCGGCGCGCGCGCCGTCGCCCGCCCCCGCCGCGATCGACGCGAGGCCCGCGGCGCCGATCGCGAGCGTCCGCGAAAGCGCCCGCGAGCCCCGACCGAGCGGCCCCGGCCCGTTCGGGTCTGCGACGCCGCGTCGTGCCCGGTACGACGCGGCAGGGGCTGGAAGAACAGGCTTTGGCATGTCGACATCCTCTCAGGTGTGCGCTTCGCCGCCCTGTTTGCGTGGCGGGAAGGCGTCATGTTTGACGTTCGTGTCAAAGACTGGCGCGAACCCCGTCCTTGTCAAGCTCGTCAAGGATGACGATCTCGTCACGCACGGCCGCGCGCCCGCGGCATGGGAGACGTGCATGGCCGGGGTCCGGCAATTCGACGAGGACGCGGCGCTCGACCGGGCCGCGGCGCTGTTCTGGCGCCGGGGCTACGAGGCCACCACCATGGCCGACTTGGCCGCGGCCACCGGCGTCCAGCGCGGCAGCCTCTACAACGCCTACGGCGGCAAGGAGGCGCTGCTGCTCAAGGCGCTCGACCGCTACGCCGCCCGGCAGGGTGGCCGGGCGCTGGAGGCGTTGACCGACCCGAACCCGCGCCGGGCCCTCGCCCGGCTCCTCGACGCCCACGTGGCGTGGATGGCCGATCCGGCCAACCCGACGGGCTGCCTGACGACCAACACCTGCTTGGAGTGCGCCGAGCGGCACGGGGCCGTGCGGGACAAGGTCGCCGGGCAGTTCAAGTCGGCGGAGACGGCGATCTACCAAGCGCTCCTGCGCGGCCAGCAGGCCGGCCGCTTGGCGCCCCACCTGGACGTCCGCGCGCTGGCGCGCTTCTTCTCGGCGACGACGCGGGCGATGGCGGTGATGCACAAAGCCTACGGCGGCGATCTGGGGGCGGTGCGCGACGTGGCGCGCACGGCGCTGCGAGTCCTCGACGCGCCGGCAAACGGCGCGAACGAAGGCGCGTGACGCGGGTCCGGGCTTTGGCCGTCATTGGCGCCCGCCGGCTTCGAGCGCGTCGTGAAAGAAGTCCGGCCCGCCGAAATTCCCCGACTTCAAGGCGAGCCAGCACCGGCGCCCGCCGTTCGCAGTGAGCGCCTCGGTCCAGGGCACGCCGGGCGCGATCGCGGCGCCGATGCGAAGCGCCGAGACGTCGAGGGCCGCGACGACCGCGCCCGAGGTCTCCCCGCCGGCCACGACCAGCCGTCTCGCGCGCCCGTTCTCGATCGCGCCGAGCGCGATCCGGCTCAAGGCCGCCTCGGCCAGGGCACCGGCGCGCCCGGCGCCGAGCCGGTCTTGGACCGTGCGCACCCGGTCCGGCGGCGCCGAGGTGTGAACGAGCGCCGGACCGGCTTCGAGCCGCGCCTCGACCCAGCCGATCGCCGCCTCGACGGCGCCCTCGCCCGCGTCCAGGTCGAGCGGGTCTAGGCGCAGGACCGGGTGGCCGCGGTCGCGAAACGCCTCGATCTGCCGCAGCGTCGCTTGCGAGCAACTGCCGGCGAGGACCAGGAGCGGCGGGGCGGCGACGGCGGCGGCGGGTGCGGTCTCGGCCGGGCGAAAGCGTCCGGCCCCCGCGTGCGCCCGGGCGAGCGGCGTCGCGACGCCCGAGCCGCCGGCGACGAGCGGCAGGCCGACGATCGCCCCGGCCCAGTGCCCGAGGTCGGCGTCCTCGATCGCGTCGCCGATCGCGTGGCCGCACCCGTCTTGTTCCAGGCGTTCGAGCGCGGCCCCGATCGCGCCGGCACCCCGCGCGACGACCGGGCGCGGCACGAGCCCGACGCGCAGGTCGGTCTGGGCCCGGAGCAGGCGGACGACGCTGGCATCAAGCATCGGGTTGAGCGGGTGGTGCTCCATGCCGCTCTCGTCGAGAAGCGCGTCGTCGACGAAGAGGTGGCCCTGGTAGACCGTCCGCCCGTTGATCGGCAAGGACGGCAGGTGCGGCACGATCCCGGCCCCCGTCGCCCCGCGAAGCGCGTCGGCGACGGGACCGATATTGCCGGCGGGGGTCGAGTCGAAGGTCGAGCAGTACTTGAAGTACGTCTGCTTGACCCCCGCCTTTGCCAACGCCGCGCCGGCTTCGAGTGCCAAGCGCACCGCGGCCGCGGCCGGGATCGAGCGCGACTTCAAGGCGACGACGACGGCGTCGGCGTCGAGCGACGCCAGAAGGTCCTGCGCCGGCACGCCGATGGTCTGGACGACGCGCATCCCGCCCTCCGCCAGCATCGAGGCGATGTCGGTCGCCCCGGTGAAGTCGTCGGCGATCACGCCCAAAACCGGTCTCGCGCCCACGCCCTTCGCCCCCCGCCGTCGCGTCACGCCTCGATACGACCCGGCGCGTCGTGCCGGAAGCGCCGCTCGAACCTTAGCGCCTCGCAACGGGCCGTGAAACGGGCGTCTCGCGAGCGCCGGGCACGTCCGCCTTTTTGGATTATATTCCTAATCATGTACACTCCCGGCCCCTCTTCCCCACCCGCCAGGAGCCCGCCCCGTGTCCGACGCCACACCCGACCCCGACACTCTCCCCCGCCGGCGCAGCCCGGCGCAGACCGAGGCCAGCCGCAGCAACGGCGCCAGGGGCCGCGGCCCCGCCACGCCCGCGGACAAGGCGGCGTCGGCGCACAACGCCGCCAAGCACGGCCCGCGCGCGACGTCCTTCGCCCTACTCCCCGACGAGGACGCGGGCGCCTTCGAGGGCCTGCGCCGCCGCCTCGTCGAGGAGCACGACCCGCAAGGCGCCGTCGAGGAGGCGCTGGTCGAGCAACTCGCGCTCGCCTCGTGGCGCACGCGCCGGGTCGAGGCCCTGGAGGTCGAGGCGCTCACCGAGGCGCGCGAGCGGCGGCCGAGCGCCGCCTACGCCGGCGGCTACAACCCCCACAGCCCCGCCTTGTGGGCGCCCGAGCGGCTCAACACGATCCTGCGCTACCGGGCCGGGCTGGAGCGGGGCCTGCACCGCGCGCTCAAGGCGCTGGCGGAGCGCCAAGCGGCGCGGGCGGAGGGGGAAAAGCGCACGAACGAACCCGAGACGCGTGCTGAACCGTTGCCCGAACGAACCCGAGAGCCCGGGACCGCTCCCGAGCCAAACTTGCAAAAAGAAGAAGAGAAAGGCCGCGCGCCCAGCCTGCCTCGCCGGGGGCGAGGCACTGCAGCGTTCCACCACCTTCTCGGCGTCCTGATGCTCTGCCTCGCTTGCCTCCCGGCCCTTCTCCCAAGGTGGGATCGCCCGGGAAGGCAGGGGCGGCGGCGCCTCGTCGGTCAGCCGGCGAGCGTCAGGCCGTCGGCGTCGATGGCGGGTTCGCGGCCGGCGACGGCGTCGGCGACGAATTGGCCGGCGCCGCAGGACATGGTCCAGCCGACGTGGCCGTGGCCGACGTTGAGGTAGAAGTTCTTGAGCGGCGTGCGGCCCATAATCGGCACGGAACTGGGCGTCATCGGGCGAAAGCCGCACCAGTGCTCGGCCCTGTCGAAATCGACGGCGTCGCCGTAGATCCGCGCGACCACGGCGCGGATCGAGCGAAAGTCGTTTGGGCGCTGGCGCCGGTCGAAGCCGGTGAAGACCGCCGACGAGGCGGCGCGCAGCCTGCCGTCGGGGCGCGACATCGCGACCAGGCGATCCTCGTCGACGACGCCCATCGTGGGGCCGACGGCGGGGTCGACGTCGGCGGTGATCGAGAAGCCTTTGACCGGGTAGATCGGTAGCTTGAGACCGGCGTCGCGGCCGAGGCCGGCGCTGTGCGGGCCGGCGGCGAGGACGTAGGCGTCGGCCGTGATCCGGCCGCGGTCGGTCTCGACGCCGGCGATCCGATCGCCGTCGCGGCGCAGGCGCTCGACGGTCTCGCCGAAGCGAAACTCGGTGTCGCGGTGCCGCGCGCACCACTCGGCGAGGCCGTTGGCGAACATGTGGCTGCTGCCGGTCTCGCAGTCGGGCGCGTAGAGTGCGCCTGCGATGCGATCGGCGATGGGTTCGAGGCCGGGCTCGACGTCGAGGGCACCGTCGCGGTCGAGCAGCCTGAGGTCGAGGCCGTTGTCGCGCAACAGGCCCATGTGGCGGTCGGCGGCGGTCGTGGCGTCGGGGGACTCGAAGTAATAGATTATGCCCTCGCGGCGGTTGCCGAAGGCGACGCCGGTCTCTTGGATCACCGACTTCAATCGTTCGAGCGAGTAGACGGTCAAGCGCAGCTTGCGCAGCGAGTTGCGCCGGGCGGCGGTGTCGGTGCAGTTGGCGAGGAACTTCAGCGACCAGAGCCAGAGCTTCGGGTCGAGCCGCAGCCTGTACTGGATGCCGAGGTCGCGGTTGACGAGCGAGCGGAGCGCGATCTTGAGCGCGTCGGGCGAGGCCCAGGCGTAGCTGTCGGAGGGCGAGTAGAGGCCGGCATTGCCGTAGCTGGTCTCCATCGCAGGCCTGTCGCACCGGTCGATCACGACCACCTCGTGGCCGTCGCGGGTGAGCGCGTGGGCGGTGGCGACGCCGACAACGCCGGCGCCGATGACGGCGACCCTCACGGCGTCGCCGGTGCAGTGCTGGGGGGCCGGCCGGCGAGGATGTCGGGCGTGGTCATTCGTCTCATGCCGGCTGTTCTCGTGGTGCCCGTACGTAGAAGCTGGCCGCTCGATTGCCAAGCCGCGTTGAAAAAACCCGCCTTCTTTCAAAGTCGCCCCGAACTGGACAGGGCGCTTTGTTTGCGGTTAACCTTTGGTTGCGCTTCTAGAGTGGGCAGCGATCCGCCAAGTTCGCCGGGCGAGCGCGCGTAGGGGGAAGCAACCATGGCCGCAGCGAAGACGTCGCGCGCGCCCACCACAACCGAGGCGCTGATCTCGCTCTTCTCGCTGGTCACGGGCATCGGGGTCTCGATCGCCTTTTACGGCTTGAGCCCGCAGATCCCGATGCTGTTCGGCGTCGTGGTGGCGAGCACCGTGGCGCTGCGCTGCGGCTTCACCTGGGAGACGATCCAAGAAGGCATGATCCGCGGCATCACGCACGCGCTGCCGTCGATCATCATCTTGATGATCGTGGGCGTCCTGATCGGCGTGTGGATCCTGGGCGGGGTGGTGCCGACGCTGGTCTATTACGGCCTCGACCTCATGGCGCCGCACTACTTCCTGCCGGCGACGCTGCTGATCTGCTCGGTCGCGGCCCTGGCGACCGGCACGAGCTGGGGCACGACCGGGACGATCGGCGTGGCGCTGATGGGGGTCGGCGCCGGGCTCGGGATGCCGCTGCCGCTGGTGGCGGGCGCCGTTTTGTCGGGGGCCTACTTCGGCGATAAGATGTCGCCCTTGTCGGACACCACCAACCTCGCGCCGGCGATGGTGGGGGTCGGCCTCTACACCCATATCCGGCACATGTTCTCGACGACGGGGGTGGCCTACGGGCTGACCCTTTTGATCGAGATCGTGCTCGGGCTGCGCTACGCCTCGGAGACCAGCGACGTCGGCCGGGTCGAGGACATCAAGCGGGTCATCGCCGCCAACTTCGTCATCAACCCGTTCTTGCTGATCCCGCCGGTGCTGGTGCTGGCGGTGTCCTACAAGAAGATGCCGGCGATCCCGGGCATCGCGCTCGGCGCCCTGGCCGGGCTGGTCTGCGCCTTCGTCGCGCAGGGTGCCGCCTACGACGAGGCGGTGATGGCGGCATATTCGGGCTTTGCCGCCGACACCGGCAACGCCGACGTCGACAGCCTGTTGTCGCGCGGCGGGCTCGAATCGATGTTCTTCACCATCAGCCTGATCCTGGTGGCGATGATGTACGGCGGCGTGATGGAGGGGACCGGGCAGATCCGGGTGCTGGCGGCGAAGATCCTGGCGATGGCGCGCTCGACCGGCTCCTTAGTCCTGGCGACGGCGCTGACGGCGATCGGCTCGAACTTCCTTCTTTGCGATCAGTACATGTCGCTGGTGCTGACCGGGCGGATGTACGAGAGCGCCTACCGCGAGCGGGGGCTGGCGCCCGAGAACCTGTCGCGGGTGACCGAGGACGCCGGCACGGTGGTCGATCCGCTGGTGCCCTGGGGCTCGGGCGGCGCCTACCAGACGGCGGCCTTGGGCGTCTCGACCTTCGCCTACGCGCCGTTCGCCTTCTTCTGCTGGCTGTCGCCGCTGGTCACCATCCTGTTCGGCTACACCGGCTGGACGATCAGGAAGCGCGATCCGGATGAGGGGTCGCAAGCGATCGGGGCAGGGGACATGCCCCGCGCCGAAACCTCGAAGGCCTGAGCCTTCGCGCCCCGCCGCCAGAAGCCCCGAGGGATGGCCCGGGCGCACGGCCGACCCGCCCCCCCCGGCGCACCTAGAGGGCGAGAGGCCACGCGGCGGCCTTGCACGTCGTCGAGCACAAAGATTGGGCGACCCACGCGGTCGTGCGGGCTCATCGTCCCGGCTCCGGATCCCCGGGGTCGTGCGCCGCGGGCGTCGCGTAGTAGAGCGCGATCGCCTGGCCTCTGCTGTTGACCGACAGCTTCTCGTACACGCCGCGCAGGTGGTACTTGACCGTGTTGATCGAGATGCCGAGCCCCTCGGCCAGGGCTTGATTGCTGCGCCCCTTGGCGAGCAGGCCGAGCAGCACGCGCTCGCGCGCCGTCAGCGTCGCCAGCGGGTCGCGCCGAAGCGTCCGCACGTCGAGGTAGGGAAAGACCATGCGTCCCATCGCGACGTCCGCCAGCACGTCGAGCAACCGCTCCGGCGGGTCGCCGCGCGAGCAATACCCCGCCGCACCCGCCGCCATCGCCCGCCTCGCGGTCTCGCCGGTCGTGTCGTCGGCGTAGACCACGACCCGCGGCGCCCCCTCCTGCGCGCGCAGGATCTCCAGCACTCGAGCACCCCCGAGTTTGGGCAGGTTCCAGTCGATGACGCCGACGTCGACCTTGGCGCGCAGCACGACTTCGAGCAGCCCTTCGGACGATTTCGAGGTGGCGACGAGGCTGAAGCGACGGTCGCGCTCCAACACGTTCGCGAGCGCCCCCAGCATCAAGGGGTTGCCGTCGGCGAGGCAGACACCGATCGAGGTCATGATCCAGACGATCCCAGGCGACTATCGCTTCTAACCCCATCCTAATCCTATCCCAACAGACGGCAAGCGGCCGGGCTAGCCCGGCGAATCAATTATTATGGGTAGGGTGTTTACCACCCGAAAAGGTACTCAAAAGTACGTATTCGGGTGTTGCCCCGGCTTCGCGACCGCGTAAGAGTCGTCAACAACAAAGTGCAACGCCGCCGACGGGAGCTAGACATGACGCCGCAATCCATCGGGATCCGAGCCCTCTTCGTCCCCGGTCCGACCAACGTGCCGGAACGGGTCCGCAACGCCATCGACATTCCGATGGAGGACCATCGTGCCCCGGATCTGCCCGACTTCACGCTGCCGCTGTTCGCCGATCTGCGCCGGGTCTTCAAGACCGAGACCGGCCAGGTGTTCTTGTTCCCCGCCTCGGGCACCGGCGGCTGGGAAGCGGCGATGACCAACACGCTGTCGCCGGGCGACAAGGTGCTGATCGCCCGCTTCGGCCAGTTCTCGCACCTCTGGGTCGACTTGTGTCAGCGGCAGGGCTTCGAGACCGAGGTGGTCGAGGTCGAATGGGGCGAGGGCACGCCCGTCGACGTCTTCGCAGAGAAGCTCGCGGCGGACCGCGACCACGAGATCAAGGCGGTGCTGGTCACGCAAAACGAGACCACCACCGGCGTGACCAGCGACGTGGCGGGCGTGCGCCGGGCGCTCGACGATGCCGGCCACCCGGCATTGCTCTACGTCGACGGCGTCAGCTCCATCGCCAGCATCGACTTCCAGATGGACGCTTGGGGCGTCGACGTCGCCGTCGCGGGCTCGCAGAAGGGCTTCATGCTGCCGGCGGGCCTGGCCATCGTCGCGTTCAGCCAAAAGGCGCTGGCCGCGGCCGAGAGTGCGACCTCTCGGCGCTGCTACTTCGACATCGCCGACATGATCCGCGCCAACAAGGACGGCTACTTCCCCTACACGCCGCCGATGTCGTTGATCCGCGGCCTTCGCGTCTCGGTCGACATGCTGCTGGAGGAGGGGCTGGAGAACGTCTTCGCCCGCCATCACCGCCTGGGCGAGGCGACGCGGCGGGCCGTGGCCGCCTGGGGGCTGACGCTCTGCGCCAAGGCGCCGAAGTGGCACTCCGACACCGTGAGCGCGATCTGCCTGCCCGACGGCTTCGACTCCGGCGCGTTCGTGCGGCAGGCGTATCAGAGCTACGGCATCGCCTACGGCGCCGGGCTCGCCAAGGTCGCGGGCAAGGTGTTTCGCATCGGCCATCTAGGCTCCATCAACGAGACGATGATCCTGTCCGCGCTCGGCGGGACGGAGTTGATGCTGCGCGATTTCGGCGTGCCGTTCGAGCCCGGAAGCGGGATCGCCGCCGCCGTCGAGTACCTGCACGAGGCGGGGCAGCAGCAAAAGCAGAAGATCGCGGCTCAGTAGGCGCGATAAATAAGGGGGGCCAAGGCGCATGGACATCCACGAATACCAGGCCAAGGAGATCCTCGCCGGCTTCGGCGTCCGCGTCCCCCGGGGCGGCCTCGCCTACAGCCCCGAGCAGGCGTCGTACCGCACGCGCGAGATCGGCGGCACGCGGTGGGTGGTCAAGGCGCAGGTGCACACCGGCGGCCGCGGCAAGGCGGGCGGCGTCAAGGTCTGCGACGACGAGCACGCGGTGTTCGACGCGGCCAACGCCATGTTCGGCCAGCGGCTCGTCACCCCCCAGACGGGACCCGCGGGCAAGGTGGTCTATCGGGTCTACGTCGAGGCCGGGGTCGCCATCGCCCGCGAGCTCTACCTCGGCTTCGTGCTCGACCGCACGTCCGAACGGATCGTCGTCGTCGCCTCCACCGAGGGCGGCATGGAGATCGAGGAGATCTCTAAGCTACGTCCCGAAAGCCTCGTGCGCAGCGTGATCGATCCGGCGGTCGGGTTGACCGAGTTCCAGGCCCGCGAGATCGCCTTCGCGCTCGGGCTGGAGCCCGCGCACGTTCAGCAGGCGGTCGAGACGATCAACGGGTGCTACAGGGCGTTTCGCGACCGCGACGCCACCATGGTCGAGATCAACCCGCTCGTGGTCACCGCCGAGGGCGCGGTTGTGGCGCTCGACGCCAAGATGTCCTTCGACGACAACGCGCTCTTTCGCCGCCAGGAGATCGCCGAGTTGCGCGACAAGAGCCAGGAGGACCCGCGCGAGACCCGCGCCGCCGACCGGGGCCTCGCCTATGTCGGGCTCGACGGCAACATCGGCTGCATCGTCAACGGCGCCGGGCTCGCGATGGCGACGATGGACATGATCAAGCTCGCCGGCGGCGAGCCCGCGAACTTCCTCGACATCGGCGGCGGCGCGTCGCCCGACAGGGTCGCCAAGGCGTTTCGCCTCGTGCGCTCCGACGACAAGGTCGAGGCGATTTTGGTCAACATCTTCGCCGGCATCAACCGCTGCGACTGGGTCGCGCAAGGGATCGTGCAGGCGCTGACCGACGACCCTTGCGACGTGCCGGTGATCGTGCGGCTCTCGGGCACGCACGTCGAGGAGGGCCGGCAGATCCTGGCGCAGAGCGGCCTGCCGATCATCCGGGCAGCGACGCTGGCCGAGGCGGCCGAGCGCGCCGTCAACGCCTGGAAGAAGGACGGCGAGCACAACCCCAAGCGGGCGGCGGCGACATGAGCATCCTGATCGACGAAAACACCCCCGTCCTCGTCCAGGGCATCACCGGGCGCATCGCCAAGTTCCACGCCCAGGAGATGCTGGACTACGGCACCAACGTCGTCGGCGGCGTCGTTCCCGGCCGCGCCGGCGAGAGCGTGCACGGCAAGCCGGTCTTCAACACCATGAAGGAGGCCGTCGCCGCGACGGGCGCCACCGCCAGCATCGTCATCGTGCCGCCGCCCTACGCCGCCGACTCGATCATGGAGGCCGCCGACAGCGGCATCGCGCTTTGCGTCTCGATCACCGACGGCATTCCGGCGCAGGACATGATGCGGGTCAAGCGCTACATGTGGCGCTACCGGGCGGACCGGCGGATGCGGCTCTTGGGCCCCAACTGCGCCGGCCTCATCACGCCCGGCCGAGCCCTGCTCGGCATCATGCCGGGCAACATCTACATCCCGGGCCCGGTCGGCATCGTCGGCCGCTCTGGCACCCTCGGCTACGAGGCGGCGAGCCAGATGAAGGCGTTGGGGATCGGCGTCTCGTCGAGCGTCGGCATCGGCGGCGACCCGATCAACGGCAGCTCGTTTCGCGACATCCTGCAACTCTTCGAGAACGATCCCGGCACGGCGGCCGTGGTGATGATCGGCGAGATCGGCGGCCCGCAGGAGGCCGAGGCGGCGAGGTTCATCGGCGAGCACATGACCAAGCCGGTCGTGGCCTACGTCGCGGGCCTGAGCGCGCCCAAGGGCCGGACGATGGGCCACGCCGGCGCGATCATCTCGGCGTTCGGCGAGAGCGCCCCTGAGAAGGTCGAGATCCTGCGCGAGGTCGGCGCCGTCGTCGCCCCGACGCCCTCGACCATCGGCGAAACCGTCGCCGGCCTCCTGGCCAAGGCGGCCTGAGGGGAGACCAGTATGGTGAAGCCGCGAACGCATCGCCGGCCCGTCGCGTGAGCGTCGCGGCGGCGGCCATCCCGCCCGACGGCACCGCCGCCACGGCGCCCGCGGGCCACGCTTCGGTCGATCTGCTCCGCGGCCTGCTCGCCGAGATCGTCGAACGCCACGCGCCGGACGCGGCGCACGTGCTCAAAGGCGGGGCCGAGGCCGAGGCCGAGGCCGGGGGCGAGGGCAGGATCGCCGTCCTCCAGACCACCGGCATATGGCTGCAACTGCTCAACATCTGCGACGAGAACCTCGCGATGGGGCGCCGCCGCGCGACCGAGACGGCGGGCGGCCCCGAGCGGGTGGAGGGTTCGCTCGCCGCCGCCACGGCGATGCTCGCGGCGGAAGGCGTGACAATCGCCGCGCTCGCGGCGTCGCTGGCGCGCTTCGATGTCAGCCCGACGCTGACCGCGCACCCGACCGAGGCTAAGCGCGTCACCGTCTTGGAGATCCACCGGCGCATCTACCGCCGCCTCGTCGACCTTGAGGGGCAGCGCTGGACCCCGTTCGAGCGCCGCCGGCTGGTCGAGGCGCTCAAGAGCGAGATCGAGATCTTGTGGCTGACCGGCGAGCTTCGCCTGGACCGGCCGACGCTGGATCAGGAGGTCGCCTGGGGACTGCACTTCTTTCGCGACATCCTCTACGACGCCACGCCCGGGCTCTACGAGCAGTTCGAGCGGGCGCTGGCGCGGCACTGGCCCGGCGCCGACATCGACGTGCCGTCCTTCTTTCGCTTCTCGTCGTGGATCGGCGGCGATCGCGACGGCAACCCGAACGTCACCGCCGCCGTGACCCGGGCAGCACTCGTCGAGAACCGGCGGGCGGCGATCGCCCACTACCGCCGGCGCGTCGGCGACCTCATCGGCATCCTGTCCATCGGCGGCAACGTCGCCAACGCCCCGAAGGCCCTGCGCGACCGGCTCGACCGCAGGATCGCCGAGACGCCCGCCGGGGCCGCGATCGTCGCGCGCAACCCGGTCGAGATCGTCCGGCAATACCTGGCGGTCGTCGGCTGCAAGCTCGGCGCCTTCGAGGCGTCGGACCCCGCGGCGGGGGCGCCCTACCGCAACCCGCAGGAACTCGTCGACGACCTGGCGATCCTGGAGACGGCGCTCGCCGAGATGGGGGCCACTGCGCCGGCAAGCTTCACCGTGCGGCCGCTGCGCCGGCAGGTCGAGACGTTCGGCTTTCGCACGGTCTCGCTCGACATCCGGCAGAACTCGACGATCGTCAACGCGGTCGCGCGGGAGATCCTCCACGCGGCCGGCGAGGCGTTCGAGCCCGGCACGCCCGGCTGGTCCGCGGCCCTGCGGCGGTGCTTGAACGCGCAAGCGCCGCCGCCGCCCCTGCCGGGCGCGCTCGGCGGGATCGCGCGCGAGACCGTCGATCTCTTCGCCTTGATCGGCGAGACGGCGAGGGGCGCCGACCCGCGCGCCGTCGGGGCGTTCATCCTCAGCATGACCGCCTCGGCCGACGACCTCCTGGCGGTCTACCTGCTGGCCCGCGCCGTCGGGTTGCACGAGGGCGGCGATTCGACCGGCCCGCTGGCGCTGCGCGTCGTGCCGCTGTTCGAGACCATCGACGACCTTCGCCGCGCGCCGGCCATCTTCGAGCGCGTGCTCGACGTGCCGCTCGTGCGCCGCTCGGTGCGCGCGCAGGGCAACGTTTGCGAGATCATGCTGGGCTACTCCGACTCCAACAAGGACGGCGGGTTCTTGTGTTCGAATTGGGAACTGATCAAGGCGCAGAAGAAGCTCGTCGCCACCGCGGCGCGGCTGGGCGTCGGCGTGCGCTTCTTCCACGGCCGCGGCGGCTCGGTCAGCCGCGGCGGCGCGCCGACCGGCCGCGCCATCGCGGCACAGCCCGAGGGCAGCATCAACGGCATGATGCGCCTCACCGACCAGGGCGAGGTCGTCTCCTCGAAGTACGCCAACCGCGGCACGGCGCTGCACGAGATGGAGCTGCTCTCGGCCAGCGTGCTGGCGCAGACCCTGCAGCCGCCCCGCCCTTTCCCGAGCGGCGCCGTGGCGGAGTTCGAGGAGGCGCTGGAGGCGCTCTCGGGCCTGTCGCAAGTCGCCTACGCCAACCTCATCGCCCTGCCGGGCTTCTTCGACTACTTTCGCGCCGCGAGCCCGGTCGAGGAGTTGTCGCTGCTCAAGATCGGCTCGCGCCCGGCCAAGCGCTTCGGCCAAGCCGGCCTCGCCGACCTGCGCGCCATCCCCTGGGTCTTCGCCTGGAGCCAGAACCGCCACCTGATCACCGGCTGGTTCGGCGTCGGCCGCGCGCTCGACGCCTTCGTCGCGGTGCGCGGGCAGGGCGGCGAGCGGCTGCTCGGCCGCATGTTCGAGCGCTCGGCCGTGTTCCGGCTCATCGTCGACGAGGTCGAGAAGACGCTCTACCAGACCGACATGGACATCGCGTCCGCCTACGCGCGCCTCGCACCCCACCGCGACCGGGCCGACGCGATCCTCGACACGGTCCGGCGCGAGCACGACCGGGTGCGCGCGGGCGTCGCCCGCTTCACCGGCTCAGACGGCCCCGCCGAGCGTTTTCCCATGTTCCGCAACCGCATGGACCGTGCCAGCGGCCTCATCGCCCGAACGAACCGCTGGCAGGTCGACCTCCTGCGCGACTTGCGCGCCATGCCCGCCGACCACCCCGAGCGCGAAGGGATCATCGTGCCGCTCGTCATGTCGATGAACTGCATCGCGGGCGGCCTCGGCTGGACCGGCTGAGCCGCTTGACGGCGGGGGACTTCGCGCGCGACTTCGGCCGTTCGACGCTCTACCGCGGGCGGGTCAGGCCGCGTCCTCCCACCGCGAGGCCCCGGCGTAGCGGCGGATGCGCCCCCCGTCGCCCAGCGAGAACAGGTGGATCCAGCCGTTGTCGACGAGCTGGCGGACGCCCTCGTGCCCCTCGATCACCCGGTTCATCTCGGCCTCGGGCGCTTCGATGAACACGTTGAGGCGCAGCGGCTCGTGGACGAAGCGCTGCCCGTCGTGCACCGACTGCCAGGGCAGCCCGACCTTGAGGTCGCCGGCGTTGCCCTCCAGCACGCCGAGCTGGCCGACGACGTTGTGCAGCGTCTTGTTGCCGCTGCCGAAGGCCCGGTTGTTCACGGTCGAGCCGTAATATTGCAGGTTGATCCAGCTCGCCACGACCATGGGTGCCGTCATGATGAGCTCCAGCACCTTGAAGCCCTCGTCCTCGCGCCACTCGTAGCTGTGCAAGAAGCTCCTGCCGCCCAGATCGAGCCCGCGGGTGCGGGCGCGGGGTGCGGCGACGAAGGCGGCGTTGGCGACGAGCCCCCACTCGGGGCGCACCTGCGACCAGTCGCGGCTGCGGGCGATGACTTGGCGATCCGCGTCCGCCCGATCGCCCACGCCGAGCAAGGAGGCCCGCTCGCGCCGCGCGAGCGATGATGCCTGCGCCAGCCAGCCCCGCAGGCGCTCGACGTCCTTCGCGTGCGAGGCGGGAACGTCGCCCAGGTCGAAGATCCGGACCTCGTCGGTCGTGGTGTCGTGCAGGCAGCCGAGGAACCAGGTGTCTTCGGGTATCGCGATGCCCTTGGACCGCAGCGCCAGCCGGACGTCGATGTCGTTCAAGATGTCGGCGGCGACGCGCGCGTTGGCCTCGCCGGTGTGGCCGCCGCAGGCGCCGCAGTCGAGGCCCGAGGCGTGCGGGTTGTTGACGGTGGTGCTGCCGTGCCCGGCCAGCATCACGAGCCGGCCGAAGTCGCCGGTCATCGACATGGCGCGCAGCACCGCCTCGGCCATGGCGATGCGCTGCTCGGCGTCGAAGCCCGTCTGACGCCCGCCGACGGTGCGCGGCGCCAGCCGTGGGCCGACCCGCTCAAGGACGCCCGCATCGAGGCCGTCCAAGTGGGGGTGCGGCACGGTGCGGGTGAGGCCGGCGCTGTCGCCGAGCAGCTTGCCGGCGAACAACAGGCCCGCGGTCTCGACGTAGGTGAACGAGGAGACCGCCGAGAGCTTGAATGCTTTCCACGCCTTGACGACGCGCCGGCGGAGCAGGCGCAGGTCGAGGATCTTGCGCTCCTCGGCGTCGGGGGCGTCGTCGACGTGCTCGCAGACGATGAAGGCCGGCTTGAGCAGCACGGGGCACTGGGCGCCGCCTTGCAGGTGCCCGATCGGCACGTATTCGATCGGAAAGCCGAAGAAGCCGGCAAAACCGATCGTCTCGACGTCGGGGCAGACCGTCTCGAACGCCCGGCGAAAGATCTCCGAGCGCACGTCGATGCAAAAGGCGGCCTGCACCGCCTTCGCGCCCGGCGCCTTTGGCCCCGACGCCGAGGCGTGCTCCGCGAGCCGCCCCAGCAGCCGGCGCTGGTAGGCGGCCTCGTAAGCCTCCTGCAGCACGAGATCGACCGCGATGCCCGCCTCGTCCTCGGGCCGATCGTGCCCCGGAAGCGCCGCCGCCGCCGCCATCGCCCGCCGCCACGCCTCGCGAAAGGCCTCGTCGTCGCGCTCGCGAAAGATCGCGTAGCCCCAGACGACGCGGATGGCGAGGATCTCCACCAGCGTGTCGTCCTCGCGGCCGTAGAGCGCGTTGTCCCAGACGCGGTAGCGGGCGTAGGCCGCCCAGCCGTTGATGTCGAACAGTGCTCGGTGCAGGTAGTCTTCGAGCAAGTGCCCAGGGATGCCGAGCGCCTCGACGACCGTCGCGATGGCCTCGACCGGGTCGGCCGGCATCGCGGCGATCACGGCGCGAAAGCCCTTGATGCCCATCGTCTCCGGATTGCGGTCGTGGCGCATCGAGGCGCGCCACGCGGCGTAGGGCGGCAGGTGCCGCGACGGCAGGCGCCAAGCGGCCTGACCCTCGTCGAAGTAGGCGGCGCACCACTTCGAGATCTCGTCGATCATGAAGCCGGTGCGCGAGACTTGGCGATCGCCCTTCGCCAGCGTGTCGAGGACGTCGGCGACGGTCGCCACGACCGCGCCCGGCTTGGCGGGGGCCTGTTCCTCGCCGACCGCCCGCTTGAACGCGGCGACGTCGCGCGGCAGCGACGCGCCCTTCGGTGCTGCGGCGAGTGCCTGGGCGAGATCCGCGTCCTCGATGCGCCCCGAGGCCAGCGCGTCTCGATAAAAGGCGCGCGGCATCAACATCTCGACGCGGGCGACGCGGCGCATCGTGGCGCAGGTCGCGGCGAAGGTCTGGTCGCCAAAGCCCATGAACGGGTTGACGGCGACGAAGTGCTTCAAGGGCCAGAGCGGCGCGATCTTGTTGCAGGCCCCGGCGACCGCTTCTTCGAGGAGCGGCCGTTCGAGGGCGGCGGCAGCCGGTTGTTCGGCGGGCGTTGATTTCTGGTTCAAGTCGATGACCGTGCTCATCAACGCGCTCCGGCTACGGGGTTTGAGAGGGTGGCTTCGTTGCGCGCGCGCGGCGGGCTGGGCCAGAAGCGCAGCACCAGCCGGTTGGCGAGCGTGTTGACGTAGAGGCCGTTGGCGAGGTGGACGTAGAGCGCCTGCGACCACGCCCGATCGGCCCGGAGCGGCAGCAGGTTCTGCAAGACGGTCACCGCGCCGAAGACCAGAAGGACCGCCAGGACGACGAGGAGTTCGAACGGCCCGCGCAGCGGCTGGACGGGGGGCAGCGCGCCGGCGAGCAGGCGCTCGGCCGCGAACTGGAGGCCGAAATAGGCCACCGCCACGATGCAGGCGAGCGCCAGCGACCGGCCGACGACGTAGCCGCTCGGCCGCTCGTCGATGGCGTTGACGATGAGGTGGCCGAGGCCCAGCAGCACGATGGCACCGAGCGCGAAGACGCCGGGCTTTTGCCAGAGCGTCGCGCCGAAGAGCGTGCTGACGACGAGCAGCACGGCGAAGAGGGCAGCGACCACCATCGCCACGCGCGCCGGGTGCGGCCGCCCGCCGGGGCTCGGCGTCCAGGAGGCGCGGGCGAGGTCGACGACGCTGCCCGAGGCGAGGAAGGCGTGCGCCTTGTAGAGCGAGTGCGCGACGATGTGCAGGAGTGCGGCGGAGAAGGCCCCGAGCCCGCACTGCAACAGCATGAAGCCCATCTGCGCGATCGTCGAGTAGGCGAGCGACACCTTCACGCTGGTTTGCGTCAGCATGACGACCGAGCCGAAGATCGCGGTGAGGCCGCCGACGATCACCAGGGCGTCGAGCGAGGGCGTCGAGAGCACGATGACGTCGGCGAAGCGCAGCACCAGGAAGCCGCCCGCGTTGATGATGCCGGCGTGCAGCAGCGCCGAGACCGGCGTCGGCGTCTCCATCACCTCGGTGAGCCAGCCGTGCAGCGGAAACTGGGCCGACTTCAGCAAGGCCGCGACGACGAGCAGGACGGCGATGCCGTGAACCGCACCGGGGACCGCGCCGGGGGCGGCGCCGGTGCCGCCGAGCGCCTCGGCGCCGGCGAAGACCGCGGCGTAGTCGAGGCTGCCGAAGCTGCGATGGATCAGCACCATGGCGCCGATCAGGCAGGCGTCGCCGAGCCGGCTCGCCAGGAACTTCTTTCGGGCGGCGAGCACGGCTGCTTGGCGGTTGGGATAGAATAGAAGGAGTTGGTGCAGCCCGGCGCTCGTCGCGATCCAGGCGAGCGCGAACTGGAGGAGGTTGCCCGAGACGATCAGCAGCAGCACGGCGGCCAGGGTCAGGCACAGCCACTTGACGAACCGGCCCTGGTTCGGGTCGCCGTCGAGGTAGTTGCGGCTGTAGCGGAAGACGATCGCGCCGATGAACGCGACCAGGACGAACAAGACCGCGGTGAGCGCGTCGAGGTAGAGGCCGAAACCGACGCCCGCGATCCCGAGCGTGGGCGTGCGCACCGTGCCGAGGCCGAAACCGACGCAAGCGGCCACGACGGCGGCCGCAAGCGCCGCGAGGCTCGCGGCGAAGGCGAGCGGGGCGATCTTGGCCGCGTTGCGGTTGGCGGTTGCGCCCGGAACGAGGCCGACGGCGACGAGTGCCAGCGGACCCAGCGCGATGAACCAGAGGAGAATCGAGATCATGAACGGCTCCGATGCGAGGCGGCCCCTTCCTTAGCTCCCGGGCTGACTTTAGAAAAATACACAGTTTGAAAGGTATCGTTCTATTTTGTGTATAAGTGATGTGAGATGACGAACCTAAACTACCGCCACCTCCGCTACTTCTGGGCGATCGCCCACGCCGGGAGCCTGACCCGCGCGGCGGAGCGGCTCCACCTCTCGCAGTCGGCCGTCTCGGTGCAGTTGGGCAAGCTTGAGCGGCAGCTCGGGCACCCGCTGTTCGAGCGGGTCGGCCGGCGCCTCGATCTGACCGAGGCGGGCCGAATCGCGCTCGATTACGCCGACACGGTCTTTCGCGCCGGCGACGAACTGGTGAGCACGCTGCGCGGGCGGCCCCGGGCGAGCCGCCAGGTGCTGAAGGTGGGCGCCCTGACGACGCTGTCGCGCAACTTTCAGCTGGAGTTCATCCGTCCCCTGGTCGGCCGCGACGACGTCGAGTTGATCGTTCGCTCCGGCACCCTGCGCGATCTCCTGGCCGGGCTCGACGCGCACGCGCTCGACGTGGTGCTCGCCAACAGCGCGCCGCGGCAAGAGGCGGGCGCGTCGCTGCGAAGCCACCTGCTCAAGGAGCAGCCGGTGAGCCTGGTTGGCCGGGCGACGGCCGAAGCGCCGCCGTTTCGCTTTCCCGAGGACTTGGCCGCCGTGCCGGTGCTGCTCCCGAGCCTCGACAGCGAGATCCGCGTCGCCTT
>CBDCHP010000016.1:0-14886 GCA_965217265.1 Geminicoccaceae bacterium
GGGTTGTCCGCCATCAGCGCCTTGGCGCCGACGTCGCCCTTGAGTGCCCGCATCGCCGGGAAGAAGGCGCCGTCCCACAAGATCGGGTTGCCGCGCTTGGCCTTGTGCGTCGGCACGACGATGCGCCGGCCGTTACCCGGGTCGTAGGCGGCGGCGAGGCGGCGCAGGAGGTCGGCGTCGAGCCTCGGCATGTCGCCCAGGACGACGAGCGCGGCGTCGGCGCCGTCGACGGCGCCGAGCCCGACGCGCAACGACGTGCTCAGGCCCAGGGCGTAGTCCGGGTTGTGGACGGTTTCGACGTCGAGGCCGTCGAGCGCCGCTCGCACCGCGTCCTCCATGTGGCCGGTGACGACGGCGATCGGGTCGAGCCCAGCCCCGAGCGCGGCCTCGACCGTGCGGCGGACCAGCGGCCGGCCGTCGACTGGCAGCAGCAGCTTGTTCGGCCCGTTCATCCGCCTGGACTGCCCGGCGGCGAGGACGACGGCAGCGATCTTCGGGCTCTTCGGCGCGCTCGCGCCGACGCGCTCGCGCGGCTGGGGGCGGCCCGGGATCTCGGCCAGGAGACCGCCCACGCCCATGCCGGCGATCGCGGCGCCGTCGAGCGGCAGGCCGGCCGCGACGCGGCGCAGCACCCAGTCGAAGCCGTTCAGCTTCGGCGAGCGGGCGCAGCCGGGCAAGCCGATCACCGACCGCCCCGCCTGCTCGGCGAGGAGCAGGAGGTTGCCGGGGTCGACCGGCATCCCGAAGCGCCCGATCCGGCCCCCGGCCCGGACGACGGCGGACGGGATGACGTCGCCCCGATCCTGGACGGCCGAGGCCCCGGCGACCAGGACGAGGTCGGCGTCGGCGCCGTCGATCGCGCGCGCGAGCGGCTCGACGGCGTGGGCGACGCGGGCCTCGGCGGCGAGCGTGCCGCCGACCGCCCCGATCCGCTCGGCCGTGATCCGCAACGTCTTGTCGAGCATCTTGGGCGACGTGTCGTCGAGAACGGTCTGGATCAAGACCGTGCGCAAGGGGCGGTACGGGGCGAGGCGGAGGATCGGTCCGCCGGCGGCGAGGTCGAGGCAGGCGGCAAGGCCGGAGCCGTTGAGCGCGAAGGCGATGATCTTCACGGTCGCCGCCATGTCGCCCGGCGCCACCGCGGCGAGTTCGGGCAGAGTTGCCAGCGTCGCCGCCTCGTCGACGGCGTTGAGGGCGTCGACGCGAACGGGATCGAGGACGAGCAGGCCGGCCGCGTTCGCGTGCAGGTTCACCCGGCCGGTGCGCGTGTCGCACACGTCGAGGCCGGGTCCCGCCAGCGCCAGCGCCAGCCGCAGCGCCGCCTCGTTCTCGCCGACGTCGCCCGCCCCTAGCCGCGCCGCCGTCACCCGGTCGATCCCGGCCGCGCGCAAGGTCGCGAGCACGGGCGCGTCGAGCACGGTCCCCTTGCGCAGGTCGAGCCCTCCGGTGCGCAGCCCGTGTGCCAGGACGGCGCCCTCGGCCTCATCGAGGGTGAGTTCGCCAAAGCGCATCAACCTAGCCCGGCCGGCGCAGGGCGGCGGTCATCTGGGCCATGACCGAGAGCGCGATCTCGGCCGGGCTGACGGCGCCGATGTCGAGGCCGGCCGGGCCGAAGATGCGTTTCAGCGCCGCGTCGTCGTGGCCGAGCGCCTTGAGCCGCTCCAGCCGCGCCGCGTGGGTGCGGCGGCTGCCGAGTGCTGCGACGTAGAACGCCTCGCTCTTCAGGGCGACGTCGAGGGCGGGGTCGTCCAGCTTCGGGTCGTGGGTGAGGGTGACGACGGCCGTGCGCCGGTCGGGGGCCGCTTCCATCAACGCCTCGTCCGGCCAGTCGCGGACGATCTCGGTGTCGGGAAAACGTGCCTCGGTGGCGAACGCGCGGCGCGGGTCGATCAGCGTCGCGGCGTAGCCGAGCGCCACGGCCATCGGCAGCAGCGCTTGGCTGATGTGGACGGCGCCGACGACGAGGAGGCGCAAAGGGGGGTTAAAGACTTCGAGAAAGGCGGGGCCGGCCTCGGTCTCGACCAGCGCCGAGGCGTCGCGGGCGAGCGCCGCCTCGATCATGGCGTCGAGGTCGGTTGGCAACGGGTCGCCGGCGACGCGCACCCCGTCGACCACGACCGCCTCGGCGTGGTTCGCCAACAGCCGAACGTGGCAGACGCGGCGCGCCCTGGCCCGCGCCGACTGGATCGCGTTCAGAACCCCACGCCGCACGTCAGGCGAGCCCTTCGACGTAGACCTGAACCGTGCCGCCGCAGGCGAGGCCAACGTCCCAGGCCTCCTCGTTCGAGACGCCGAAGGTGAGGAGGCGGGGCGAAGCGCCCCCCATCACCTCGATCGCCTCGCGCACGACGGCACCCTCGATGCAGCCGCCCGAGACCGAGCCCTCGATCCGGCCGCCCTCGTCGACGATCAGGTGCGAGCCGGCCGGCCGCGGCGACGAGCCCCAGGTCTTGACCACCGTGGCGATCGCGACCTTGCGGCCCCCGTCGCGCCACGCCCGCGCCACGTCGAGAAGATCGTCGCCGTTGGCCATGTTCGTGTCCCCTCGATTTGGCCCCCTCAAGCGGCCCAGTCGCTCTTCGCCTCCAGCCGCCGCCCCGGCGCCGCGCTCAAGACTGCGGCGAGGCCGGCGAGGCTAGCCAGATTATGCACCGATCGCAACTCGTCGACGTGCCGGATCATCTGCCTCGCCCCCGTCGAGATGGGGGCGAAGGCGTCGTAGCGCAACAAGGGGTTCAGCCAGATCAGGCGGCGGCAGGACTTGTGCAGCCGCTCCATCTGCACCCCCAGGCCCTCGCCGGCGTCGCGGTCGAGCCCGTCGGTGATGAGGACGACGACCGCGCCCTGGCCGAGCACCCGGCGCGACCAGTCGCGGTTGAAGGTCTCGATGCAGCGGCCGATGCGCGTGCCGCCGGCCCAGTCGCGCACCTCCCGGCCCACCTTCGCCAACGCCTCGTCGACGTCGCGGTGCTTCAAGTACCGGCCGATGTTGGTGAGGCCGGTGCCGAAGACGAAGGTATGGACCCGGTCGCGGTCCGAGGTGATCGCGTGCATGAAGAGGAGCAGCATGCGCGAGTAGCGGCTCATCGAGCCGGAGATGTCGCACAGGATGACGAGCGGCGGGTGGCGGCGCTTGGGCGCCTTGCGGGCGAGGCGGATGGCGCCGCCGCCGAGCGAGCGCCGCAGCGTGCGGCGCATGTCGATCCGTTGCCCCCTCGCGTCGGCGGCGAAGCGCCTTGTTGGCACGTCCATGATCGGCAGGCGCATGGCGGCGATGGCGCGGCGGGCCTCGGCCAGTTCGGCCGCCGTCATTTGCTCGAAGTCCTTGGTCTGCGACACCTCCTTGGCGGAGAACGTGAGCGCCATGTCGATCTCGACCTCGCTCTCTTCGCGGCCCTCGTCCTGCCCCGGCAGGGCCTGCGGCGCCATCGCCTCGGCGACGCGGCGGTTGACCTCGCTCAAAGGCTCACGGGCCTTCTCCGGCTTCAAGGTCGGCAGCAGCATGTGCATCATGCGCTCCAACAGCTTCGGATCGCGCCAGAAGACGTGGAAGCACTGGTCGAAGACGGCCCGCTGGTCCTGGCGGTTGACGAAGACCGCGTGCAGCGTCCAGTAGAAATCCTCCCTGGAGCCGACCCCGATTGCCTCGACGGCGCGCAGCGCGTCGAGCGCGTGGCCGGGGCCGACCGGCAGCCCGGCGGCCCGGAGCGCCCTCGCGAAGTGGACGACGTTGCGGGCGAAGCGGCCGCCCGTGGGTGGGGCACCGATCAGGCTTTCGGCCGGCAGTTTCGACCCCGGCGTCACCCGGCGCTTCCGGCGACGGCGACGTTGATCTCGCGCAGGATGTTGGCCGCCTCGGTGCCTTGTACCTTCACGATGTCGTCTTGGTACTTCAACAGCGTGCCGAGCGTGTCGCCGACGAGGTCGGGCGTCAGTTCGAGCGCGTCGAGGGCGCTCAGCGCCCGCGCCCAGTCGAGCGTCTCGGCGACGCCCGGCAGCTTGAACAAATCGTGCCGGCGCAGCGCTTGGACGAAGGCGACGATCTGCCCGGCCAGCCGCTCCTCGACGCCCGGCAGCTTGACGCGGACGATCTCCAGTTCGCGCGCCGCGTTCGGGTAGTCGACCCAGTGATAAAAGCAGCGCCGCTTCAAGGCGTCGTGGATCTCGCGCGTGCGGTTGGAGGTGAGGACGACCGTCGGCGGGTGCTCGGCCTTGATCGTGCCGATCTCGGGGATGGTGATCTGGAACTCGGCCAGGACTTCGAGCAGGTAGGCCTCGAACGGCTCGTCGGTGCGGTCCAGTTCGTCGATCAAGAGCACGCAAGGGCGCGCGCGGGCGTCGATCGCCTGGAGGAGCGGGCGGCGAATCAGGAAGCGCTCGGCGAAGATGTCTTGCGCCAAGCCCTCGCGCGCCGTGTCACCCGCGGCCTCCGCCAAGCGGATCTCCAGCATCTGCCGCTGGTAGTTCCACTCGTAGACCGCGGATGCCACGTCCAGGCCCTCGTAGCACTGCAAGCGCACCAGCGGCCGGTCGAGGGCGACCGCCAGAACCTTGGCGATCTCGGTCTTGCCGACGCCTGCCTCGCCTTCGAGGAACAAGGGCCGCTCCAGCTTCAAGGCTAAGTGGACGGCGGTCGCGAGCGATCGCTCGGCGACGTAATCCTGCGCGCGCAGCATCGCCTGCGTCGCGTCGATGGTGGTCGGCAATGGCTGCGTCATGAAGGTGAACGTCCCCCTGTTAATCCGCGCTTCACCTATGGCGGTTAACTTGAGCGCCAAGGCCGTGAGAGCTAGGACTGCCACAAGCGCCCCGTAACGGTCCAGTCGGCCCTGCACAGCCCCTTGAATCGAAGGAATCCATGTCCATCGCCAGCACCCCGCGCAGGGCGTCCAAGCCCGTCCGCCGCCGCCGCGGGCGCGGCCTGTTCAAGGGCCTCGGCATCCTCGCCTTCGTAGCGCTCTGCCTCCTCACCCTCACCACTTACGCCGCGATGACGCGCTTTGAGCCGGCGCGGCAAGGCCCCGTCCTCGACGACGCCGACTTCGCCGCGCTCGCCACCGGCGCCACGGGCGCCTGGGAGCGCACGGGCCCCGCGGACGCGATCACCGTACGGCCGGGCGGCATCTTTACGCTGGAAAACCCGGATCCCACCGCCACGGTCGGGGTGAAGCAGACGCTGCCGCTCACCGGCGACGTGCGCGCTTTTCAGTTCCGCGCCGATATCGCGCTCGACAACGTCAGCAGCGGCGAGGCGCCCTGGCAGCGGGCGCGGGTCTACCTGATCGGGCTCGACGCCCTGGGCAACGCCGACTGGTCGCGGCCGCACAAATTGCTCCAGACGCACGGCACTTCGCCGTCGATCCCCTACAGCGCCGACTTCGAACTAGGGCCGGACGCCGTCAGCGCGCAGGTGGCCCTGGTCCTGGCGCGGGCAAGCGGGTCGATGACGGTGCAAAACGTCAGCCTCTTACCGCTGGTCGAGCGGCCGGCCTACCGCTTGATGGCGGTGCTCACCGCCGCCGGCTGGATCGTCACCGCCGTTATCGCCGTCGTCGTCCTGTTGCGGCGCAGCCAAAACCGCCTCAGCGCAATCCTGGTCGCGCTCCTGGTCGCCGGTGGCGCCGCCGTCATGCTGTTGCCCTACGACGTCCGCAACCCCTTGGTCGACACCGCCGCCGCCACCTTCGGCTTCGACCGCCACGACGAGACGGCGCTGCGCATCCTGCACGCCTGCCTGCTCGGCCTCGTCGCCTTTCTGTGGCGCCGTGCCCTGCCGCAGCAGCGCCTCGTCACCGCGATCGCCCTCAATCTCGGCCTCGCCGTCGGCTTCGAGGCGCTGCAGGCACTGGGCCAAGGCTTCGGCGAGGACGACATGCTCGACATCGCCGCCAACCTCGCCGGCGTCGGCGTCGGCTTAACCCTAGCCCAGGCGCTGCAAGGGCGTCGCCGACCGACGACCCGCCGCCGAGGCGCGCGGCGCGAGCCGTCGCGCCGCAGGGGCTAGACGGTTCGACGTCAGTCTCCCAACCGCCCCACGGCCCTTTTGGCCATCGTGGTGACGAGGTGGGCGCGGTAGGGGGCGGAGGCGTGCAGGTCGTCGTTCAAGGGGGCGGGGTCGACCTTGACGTCGTTGATCGCCTCGGGGGTGAAGGATTGGGCCAGCGCTTCTTCCATTTCGGCGACGCGAAAGGGGCCGCTGCCGGCGCCGCCGACGCCGACGCGGACCGTGCCGTCGTGCAGCTTGGCGACGAGCACGCTCACCAAGGCGTAGCGCGAGGCGGGGTTTCTGAACTTCTCCCAGGCGGCGGCTTGCGGGGCGGGGACGGTGACGGCCGTGATCAACTCGTCGTCGGCGAGCGCGGTCTCGAACAGGCCCTTGAAGAAGTCGGCGCCTTGGTGCTCGCCCTTGGTCGTGTGGATCGTGGCGTCGAGCGCGTGCGCGACGACGGGGTAGTCGGCCGCCGGGTCGTTGTTGGCGATCGAGCCGCCGATCGTGCCCAGCGCCCTGACGGCCGGGTCGCCGATGAGCGAGGCGAGGTAGGCGAGTTCGGGAAACGCCCGCTTGACCGTCTCGCTCTCGGCGACGGCCTTGTGCCGGGCCATGGCGCCGATCTTCAAGCCGCCGTCGGCCGCCTCGATCGCGTCCAAGCCGGCAATGCCGCCTAGGTCGACCAGCCGGCTCGGCATCGCGAGCCGCTGCTTGAGGGTCGGGATGTAGGTCTGCCCGCCGGCCAACGCCTTGGCCTCGGGGTCCTCGGCCAGCAAGGCCGCCGCCGCCTCGATCGTCTCGGGCTTGGCGTAAGTGAAGTCGTACATCGTTCTCGTCCTTAGGTGATGGAACGCTTCGCGTCCGCTGCGCGGGGCTTCTTTTTTCTCTTTTTTGCTACTTGTCGTTGGAGATTGGCCTCAACGTCGGGGCCAGCCCCGGCCAAAGTGACAAAAACAAAAGAGAAAAAGCCCGCGCGGCAGCGCACGCGCAGCGTATCTACTCCGCCGCCCGCGCCGTCTGCTGCCCCTGGATGGCGCGCCAGACCTTCTCGGGCGTGGCGGGCATCTCGACGCGGGTGCCGATCGCGTTGGTGATGGCATTGATGACGGCGGCGGGGGCGCCGATGGCGCCGGCCTCGCCGCAGCCCTTGACGCCGAGGCTGTTCGAGGTGCACGCCGTGCCCTTGCCGGTCTCGACCTCGAAGAGCGGCACGTCCCAGGCGCGCGGCATGGCGTAGTCCATGTAGGTCGCCGAGACCAGCTGGCCGGTGTCGTCGTAGACGGCGCCTTCCAAGAGCGCCTGGCCGATGCCCTGGACCAGCCCGCCGTGCACCTGCCCCTCGACGATCATCGGGTTGACGACGTTGCCGAAGTCGTCGACCGCGACAAAGCGCAGGATCTCCGTCTTGCCGGTGTCGGGGTCGACCTCCAGTTCGCAGGCGTAGGTGCCGGCGGGGAAGGTGAAGTTGGGCGGGTCGAAGAAGGCGCCCTCCTCCAGCCCCGGCTCCAGCCCCTCGGGGTAGTCGTGCGGCACGTAGGCGGCGAACGCCACCTCGCCGATCGACTTGGCCCGGTCGGTGCCCAGCACCGTGAACCGCCCGGCCTCGAAGGCGACGTCGGCCTCGGCCGCCTCCAGCAGGTGCGCCGCGATCTTGCGGCCCTTCTTGATGATCTTGTCGCACGCCAGGGCGATCGCCTCGCCGCCGACCGCGAGCGAGCGCGAGCCGTAGGTGCCCATGCCGACGGGCGTCTTCTCGGTGTCGCCGTGGATCACCTCGATGTCGTCGTAGGCGACGCCCAGCTTCTCGGCCACGACCTGGGCAAACGTGGTCTCGTGGCCTTGCCCGTGGCTGTGCGCCCCGCTCAAGACCTGCACCTTGCCGGTGTGGGAGAAACGCACCTTGGCGCTCTCCCACAGGCCGACGCCGGCGCCCAAGGAGCCCACCACCGCCGAGGGCGCGATGCCGCACGCCTCGATGTAGCACGACAGCCCGATGCCGCGGCGCTTGCCGCGCTTGGCGCTCTCGGCCTTGCGCGCCGCGAAGCCCGCGTAGTCGACGAGGTCCAAGGCCCGGTCCAGGCTCGCCCCGAAGTCGCCGGTGTCGTAGGTGAGTGCCACCGGCGTCTGGTAGGGAAAGGCGTCCTTGGGCACGAAGTTCTGCCGCCGGAGCTCGGCCGGATCGCGCCCGGTCTCGATCGCGGCCTGCTCGACCAGCGTCTCGACCAGGAAGCTGGCCTCGGGCCGCCCGGCGCCGCGGTAGGCGTCGACCGGGCTCGTGTTGGTGTAGTAGGCCTGCACGTCGCAGTAGATCGCCGGCGTCTTGTACTGCCCGGCCAAGAGCGTGGCGTAGAGGTATGTCGGCACGCACGAGCTGAACGTGCTCATGTAGGCGCCCAGGTTCGCCTTGGTGTTGACCCGAAGCGCCAGGAAATCGCCGGCCCCGTCCAAGGCCAGCTCGGCCGTCGAGACGTGGTCGCGGCCGTGCGCGTCGCTCAAGAACGCCTCGGTCCGCTCCGCCGTCCACTTGACCGGCACCCCGTCCAGGAGGCGACTGGCCCAGAGCACGAGGCACTCCTCGCCGTAGATGAAGATCTTCGAGCCGAACCCGCCGCCGACGTCGGGCGCCACCACCCTGAGCTTGTGCTCGGGCGCCACGCCGATGAAGGCCGACATGACGAGGCGGTGCACGTGCGGGTTCTGGCTCGTGACGTGGAGCGTGTGCATCTCGGTGCCGGGATCGTAGTGGCCCAAGGCCGCCCTGGGCTCCAGGGCGTTCGGCGCCAGGCGGTTGTTGACGACGTGCGTCCTGGTCACGTGCGCCGCCTTGGCAAAGGCGGCGTCCACCGCTGCCTTGTCGCCGATCTCCCAGTCGAAGATCAGGTTGCCCGCCGCCTCGTCGTGCACCGCCGGCCCGCTCGCCGCCTTGGCGACGTCGACCACGGCGTCGAGCGGCTCGTAGTCGACCGCGAGCGCCTCGGCCGCGTTCCTGGCCGCTTGCAGGCTCGTCCCCACCACCATCGCCACCCGGTCGCCGACGTAGCGCGCCTTGCCGTCGCATAAGAGCGGGTAGGGCGCCATCGTCATGTCGGTGCCGTCCTTCGACTTCACCATCCAGCCGCAGACGTTCGAGCCCAAGCCCGCCGCCTTGACGTCGGCGCCGTCGTACACCGCCAGCACGCCCGGCAGCGACGCGACGCCATCCTTGTCGACCTTGCCGATGCGCGCGTGCGCGTGCGGCGAGCGGACGAAGACGGCGTAGGCCTGCCCCCCCATCGTCATGTCGTCGGTGTAGCGCCCGCGCCCGGTGACGAAGCGCTTGTCCTCGCGCCTGAGCGTCGAGCTTCCGATGCCGTTCGCGATCGTCTGTGCCATCTTGTTCTGCCTTCCCCTGATCCCGACCCTCTGCCCGTGCGTGCCGCCGCCTGCGCCGCGGCCTCGCACCCAAGACCCGCCGCCTACTCGGCGGCTCGCGCCGGCGCCGTGTCGCCGCGCATCGCGGCCCCCGCCGCCAGGATCGCCTTGACGATGTTGTGGTAGCCCGTGCAGCGGCACAGGTTTCCCTCCAGCCACTCGCGCACCTCGTGCTCGGACGGGTCCCGGTTGTGGTTGAGCAGGTCCGCCGCGCTCATGATCATGCCGGGCGTGCAAAAGCCGCACTGCAGCCCGTGGTGCGCCTTGAACGCCGCCTGCACCGGGTGCAGCCCGCCCTCGCCCGAGGGATCGACCGCCGCCAGCCCCTCGATCGTCACCACCTCCGCCCCTTGCGCCTGCACCGCCAGCATCGTGCACGCCTTCACGCTCGCACCGTCGACGTGCACCACGCAGCAGCCGCACTGCGAGGTGTCGCACCCGACGTGCGTCCCCGTCAGCCGCAACCCTTCCCGCAACACCTCCACCAACAACGCCCGCGCCTCTACCGCCAACGACACAAGGCGCCCGTTCACGGTGAAGGAAACATCAATCTTGTCCGGCATCATTCGCTCCCGATAGTTCATGTTGTAAGCAGATAATCCGCGGCCGATCGTCGTCTAGAACAGCAGCGCCAGCACGATGACGACCGCGAGTGCGATCAGCGCCCACTTGACCCAAGGGGGCCCCATGAAGCCGAGCGGGGTCCGCTCCGATGCCGCCGGGGACGCGGTGTTGTGCGCCCCCGTCGAAGCCTGCGGCGACGGATTGAGCACTTCCTGGTTGGCCTCATGCAGCGCCTTCGCGTCGGTCGACGTGGTCGACGCGGAGCCGAGCAGGCCGCCTGGGGTTGCGCTCGGGTCGTTGTCGGCGCTGGTCGCGGCGTCCCGCTCGTCCTCGTCCGGCATGTGCGGTGCCCCGACCGCCGCCGCGCCCTCGATCGTTTCGTCCTCGTCGTAAGTCCTCCCGGCACGCCGGGGCGGGGCGGCAGGAGGCATGCTGCCGTTCGCGCTACCATTCGCGGTAGCGGGGGGCGGGGCGTCCTCGGCCTCGAGGCTCGGGGCGACGTCGGTGGCGGGGGGAGCGGTCGCCCCGGCGCCGTCTTCCTCGACGATGTCCTTGAAGCGGGTGAAGAAGTCGTCGGCCATCTTCTTCGCCGTACCCTGGACCAGCCGAGCACCCAACTGCGCCAGCTTGCCGCCGACGTCGGCGCGGGCGTCGTAGGTCAGCCGGGTGAGGTCGGGATTCAGGGCCTCGAGCGCGACGTCGGCGCCGCCCTTGGCAAAGCCGGCCGCACCCCCCTTGCCCTCGCCCTGGATCGTGTAGCGCTCGGGCGGGTGCGCGTCGGTGATGCGGACGTCGCCGGTGAACACGGCCGAGACGGGACCGATCTTGGAGCGGACCTTGGCGGCGAAGGTGTCGTCGCCGGTCTTCTCCAAACTCTCGCAGCCGGTGATCGAGCGACGCAGCACGTCCGGGTCGTTCAAGGCGTCCCAGACCTTCTCGCGCTCGGCGCCGATCTCGACCTCGCCCCGCATGTCCATGGATTTGAGCCCCCCTGGCCTTTACATTCAGCGCCTCGCGGCGCTACTGACATTACAAGGAGATAACCCGAACGGCAAGCGCCCGTCCGACCAGCGGGCCCGCCGGAGACGTCCGATGCCGACAGCAGCGCCTGCCCAGACCGTTGACCTGCCCCTGGAGGCGGAGGCGGGCGACTTCCTCGTCGCCCTCGAACGCCTCGCCGACGCCGAGGCGGCTTGAGCCCGTCAGACCTTGGCCTCGCCGATACGGCACGGGCGATCGCGGCGGGACGTTTGAGCGCGCGGGCGGCGACCGAGGCGGCACTCGACGCTTTCGCGACCAAGGGCGAGGCGCTTCACGTTGCGGCGGCGCTCGATCCTGAGCCCGCCCTGCAAGCGGCCGACGCCGCCGACGCGGCCCTCAAGGCCGGGAGGACGTTGGGACCGCTGCACGGCGTCCCGCTGGCGCACAAGGCGATGTTCTACCGCGCCGGCAGGCCGACCGACCTCGGTGGCGCCGTACGCCGCGGTTTCGTTCCCGACGTGACGGCGGCGGCGCTGGAGCGGCTCGACGCCGCGGGTGCGGTCGATCTCGGCCAATTGCACATGGTCGAGTTCGCGCTCGGCCTGACCGGGCTGAACGCGATCGCCGGCAACCCGGTGAACCCCTGGGCCCCCGATCGCGTCCCCGGCGGCTCGTCGAGCGGTTCGGCGGCGGCCGTCGCGGCCGGACTGTGCCACGCGGCGCTCGGCTCGGACACGGGCGGCTCGATCCGCATTCCGGCCGTCTGCTGTAACCTCGTCGGCCTGAAGCCGACCTACGGCCGGATCAGCCGCTACGGCGCCATGCCGCTCAGCCCCTCGCTCGACCACGTCGGCGCGCTCGCCCGCACGGCCGAGGACGCCGCCTTAATGCTCGACGCCTTGAGCGGCCACGACCCGCGCGACCGGACGACGAGCCCGCGTGGACCGTCGGCGACGCGAGAGGCGCTGCGGCGCGACCTGCGCGGGGTGCGGGTGGCGCTCGCCGAGGGGACGTTCGAGGTCGAGGTCGATGCCCAGGTGCGCGAGCGGCTGAGGACGACCGCGCGGCACCTCGAAGACGCGGGCGCCGTCGTCGAGCCGGTGACGTTGCCGCCGCTCATGCCCTTGAACGCGCTTCGCGACCTCGTCATACGGGTCGAGGCGGCGGCGCACCACGCGCCCTGGGTCGACGCGCGCGCGTCCGAGTACCAAGCGCAGACGCGCGACCGAATCGTGCCGGGCCAGACGATCCTCGCGGTCGACTATCTGCAAGCACTGCGGGCGAGGGCGCGGCACGTCGAGGCGTTCGTGGGCGCCGCCTTGGGACAGGCGAGGGCGCTGCTGCTGCCGGCGCTGGCGGGGCCGGTGCCGACGGTGGCCGAGGCCGGCGTCGGCGGGGCCGCCTACCTCGACCTCGTGCGGCGCATGGGCCACTTCATCTTCGTCTTCAACTACTTAGGTCTGCCGGCGTTGAGCGTGCCCTGCGACCCGCTCGACGACGGCTCGCCGATGGGGGTGCAACTCGTCGCCAAGCCGTTCGGCGAGGGGTTGCTCTTGCGCATCGCGCACCATCTCGATAGGGCGACCGGCTTTAGCGCGCGGCGACCACAGGGCTTCTAGACTTGGAATCGACGATGCAGTTGACGATCGACAAGGACGGCACCGGCCGCTCGGTGCCGCTGCACGGGCCGGACGCGTTCGCTTCGATGCGCGCGGCGGGCAGGTTCGCCGCGGCGACCTTGGATCACGTTACCCCTCACGTCGTCCCGGGCGTCAGCACCGGCGAACTCGACCGGATCATCGAGACCTTCATGCGCGACAACGGCGCTATACCGGCGACGCTCGGCTACAAGGGTTATCCCAAGAGCTCTTGCATCTCGATCAACCACGTCGTCAACCACGGCATCCCCTCCGACGATAAGCGCCTCGCCGGCGGCGACATCCTCAACATCGACGTCACGGTGATCCTGGACGGCTGGTACGGCGACACGAGCCGGATGTTCGTCGCCGGCGGCGGGACTTCGGTGAAGGCCGGGCGGCTGATCGAGGTGACCTACGACGCCATGTGGGCCGGGATCGAGGCGGTGCGGCCGGGCGCCACGCTCGGCGACGTCGGCCACGCCATCCAGCGCGTCGCGGAGGGTGCTCGGTTCTCGGTCGTGCGCGACTTCGTCGGCCACGGCCTCGGCCGCGTCTTTCACGACGCGCCGGAGGTGCGCCACTTCGGCGAGCCCGGCAAGGGCTTCGTCTTGAGGCCCGGCATGCTGTTCACGATCGAGCCGATGATCAACGCCGGGCGGCATGAGGTGAAGATCCTCAAGGACGGCTGGACCACCGTCACCCGCGACCGCTCGCTCTCGGCCCAGTTCGAGCACACGGTCGGGGTGAGCGAGGACGGCGTCGAGGTCTTCACCCGCTCGCCGATGGGCTACGACAAGCCGCCCTACCCGGTCTGATCCGCGGTCTCGTCCACGATCCCGGTCCTCGCGTCCTCGGTCATCCAGGCGATCCGGTCGCGGCCGGTGTCCTTGGCAAGGTAGAGCGCCTTGTCGGCCCGCTTCATGACCGGCTCGGCGTCCGCCTCGGCGTCGGCGAGCACCGCGACGCCGATGCTGACCGAGAGCACCACCTCCGCGCCGTCACCGTCGCCGTCGAGGCGAAGCGGCGTCGTGACTGTTCGCTTCAGGCGTCTTGCCACCCCGATCGCGGCCTTGAGGTCGCAATTGGGCAAGAGGACGGCGAACTCTTCCCCGCCCAGCCGGCCGAGCACGGCGGGTGTGCGCAGCACGCCGCGCACGGACTGGGCGAAGTGGATCAGCGCCCGGTCGCCGACGCTGTGCCCGAAGCGGTCGTTGATCCGCTTGAAGTGGTCGAGGTCGAGCATCAGGATCGTCAGCCTCAACCCGGCCGCGTGGCTGCGCTTGATCTGCTGGTTGACAATCTCAAGGAAGCGGCGCCGGTTGAGGCTGTCGGTGAGCGGGTCGGTGTCGGCGAGCCGGCGCAGTTCGGTCTCCAACTGGCGGCGCTCGGCGATCTCGCGCTCCAAGGCGAGGTTCGCCTGCTCCTGGCGGCGCAGGGCCTCGGCCGCGGCCGAGCGGGCGACCGCCAGATCTTGCGCGAAGCGTTTGAGGTTCTGACCCTCGCCGGCGAGGCGCTCGTGCAGTTCGGTCAGCAGCAGCTCGCGCCGCTTCATCGAGGTGACGTCGAAGATCGTCACCACGACCCCAGCAGGATCGGCCGTCAGGTGATACCAGCGCCGATCGGCGGCGGACAGCGTCAAGCCCTTGTCGTCGAGGGACGCTAGCCCCCGGAGCCAGTCGACCTCGGTGCCGGCCCGGTCGATCTCCGCGTGCGCGTCGGAACCGAGCAGGCGAACGAGGTAGGCGCGCAAGCCGGGGACGGCCTCGCTCGGGGCGAGGCCGGCGAAGACGCGCGCCTTGACGCTGACGAGGTCGATGCGCCCGTTGGCGCCCACGGCCAGAACCCCGCAGCCGAGCCGGTCGAGAAGCGCCAGCAGCCTTCTTGCCCCCACTGGTTCATGCCCCGAGCACGGGACCTACACCTTGCGCGTAACACACAACAACCACGGCTTGAAGCGGTTAAGATCGAGATCGAGGGCTCACATGTTGGGATAGTTCGGCCCGCCGCCGCCCTCCGGTACAACCCAAACGATATTCTGCGTCGGGTCCTTGATGTCGCACGTCTTACAATGCACGCAATTTTGGGCATTGATTTGCAACTTGGGATTGTTTCCGTCCGAGTCGCGGACGATCTCGTAGACGGCCGCCGGACAGTAGTGCGACTCCGGGCTGTCGTACTCCTTCAGGTTGATCTCGATCGGCACCGAATCGTCCTTCAAGGTCAAATGCGCCGGCTGGTCCTCTTCGTGATTGGCGTTGGAGAGGAAGACCGAGGACAGGCGATCGAAGGTGAGCACGCCGT
>CBDCHP010000017.1:0-8922 GCA_965217265.1 Geminicoccaceae bacterium
TCGGCCAAGCGCGGCGGGAAGGCGAAGGTGCAGCCGTTGGTCAACTCGACGATCACCCGATCGAGCTGCCGGTCGCAGCGCGCGGCCTGAGCCCGCGGCTCACGTTGCCGCGCGACCCGGCCGCGCTCGAGGGCGGCGTCGATCTGGACGTCAGTCAACTCGGCCATGCATGTCTTCCCATCGCTGCAGCAGAATGGTTTGATGCTCGACCACGATCCATCATCCGCAGAGCGGATGATCCGTCCCAAAGGGCGGCAGGCTCTGCCTGCCGAGGGGGCGCGGCGCACCCCGGCGCGGGTCATGCCGTCGGCCCAGACCAAGTCCGGGGCACCATCGGCGCCGAGCAGGTTGATCTTGGCCTCGCCGTCCCCGAAGACGTGGACGTGTGCCGGCCAGTGGTCGTTCGTATAGATGACGACGCGCAGGCCATCGGCACGCACCACAGTAACCATGCCGCCGCATAACCCATCATGGGGTTCGGCGACGGCTACCGGACCGCGTTGGTTCTCAAGGCGAACGCGGGGGTGGTGACGCTCTATGTGCCGAGCGAGCTGGCAGTGGTGCGGGTGGAAGCGGTGCGGCTGGCCAAGGCGACGAGCGTGACCTACCGGCCGAGCGTCGTGCGGGCCAACATGCTCAGGCGGGCGAAGCTGTACCGGCAGATCGGGCGGCGGTTCGCGCGCCAGGCGGCGGTGCGGGCGCTGCTCGCGCTGGGGACGAAGCAGGGGCTGATCGCGGCGTGCGTCGAGGCGGCAGCGTTGCCCGAGACGGTGGCGGCACGGGAGGCGCGCGCCTTGCGGGCGGAGCGCATGGTCGAGTGGGCGGCGGCCGAGGCGGCGATCCGGGCGCGGATCGAGTGGCAACTGGCGCAGCCGGCCGAACCTGTGCCGGTTGCCAAGAAGGGGCAGCGGCCGCGGCGGCGCGAGGCGCATCCCGACCAGATGGCGCTGGCGCTGTGAGGGAAGGCAGCCAGACGATGGTCCGGAGTGCGTCGGCTTTGGCAGTGGAGTCGTCGGTGCGCGTGGGCGACGGGGCGGTGATGGGGTAGAATGGGTGACGCGAACGAGGACCTCAAGGCGGCGGCGGGAGCGGCGGATGAGGGCGAGAAAACGGGTGAGCTTGCACATGGCCCGGCTGCATCTGGCGCAGGCGGACGGCAAGGCGCTGCGCACGATCGGACTGCTGGAGATCGGCGAGGCAGGAGCGCTTGAGTTGCTGGCGGAGCTGCACCGGCTGCGGGCGGAGGAGCTGGAGAGCATGGCGTGGAAGCTAGGCGAGAGGGTCGAGGCGGAAGCCGAGGACAGTCATGAGGTGCCGGAGTCGAGCATCAGGACGTTGCAGGAGTGGGCGACATAAGCGACGGTGGCGACAGCACACAGAAGAGTGCTGCATTGCAAGGAATGGTAGTGACCGACAAAGAGAATGTACGCTGTAGGGTTGAGAGGCGGTGAACATCGCCACTTGAACGTCGACATCCGTTGCCCCTCCGCTCAGCTGCCAGCCTTCCGGTGCAGGTGAAAGCCAATTTTTGTAATAGGATCGACATAGGGTCGATCCCCGCGGGCGTCAGTTCCGATCACTCTTAATCAGCGGGTTCAAGGTTCAAGCCCTTGTGCGCCTACTACTCGTTTCAATGGGTTAAGCAATTTTTCAACAAGTGCCGTTCTAGTGCAGCTACCCAGCTTGTGGCTCTTGTCCTATAGCTTGGTTATTATGTGCCTAAAGGAATGGGGCGTGGGCGGCCAGACGAATCAAGGGCGACGAAAGTAAAAAGCGCCTCGGTGATCTTTTCGCTCTCGTCGCCGTCGCGCGGGCGGCGCCAAGCTTCGATCTTGAACTTCATCGAGCTGCGGCCAGCCTTGACGAGGTCAGCGTAAAGGGTGACTTCGTCGCCGACATGGACGGGCTTATGGAAGACAAAGCTGTCGACGGCGACGGTGGCGCAGCGGCCGCGGGCGAGCTTTGCGGCGGCATTGCCGGCAGCCATGTCCATCTGCGCCATCAGCCAAAGATGTCGCCGGCCGGGTTGGTGTCGGCCAGCATGGCAACGGTACGGATCGAGGGTTGGCGTTCGTCGGGTTCGTCCACGCTCACTCCCTCAGTTCCTCTCGGTCCTTGAACTGCGCCAGCGCCCCCGGATTGGCGAGCGCCTCGGTGTTCTTGACCGGCCGCCCGTGGATCGTGTCGCGCACCGCGATCTCGGTGATCTTGCCCGACAGCGTGCGCGGGATGTCGGCGACGGCGACGATCCTGGCCGGGACGTGGCGCGGCGTGGCGTTGGCGCGGACCTGCTTCTTGATCTTGTCCTTGAGGTCGCCGTCGAGCGCCGCACCCTCCTTGAGCTTGACGAACAGGACGACGCGCACGTCGCCCCGCCAGTCCTGCCCGACGCACACGCTCTCCAACACCTCCTCGACCTGCTCGACCTGGCGGTAGATCTCGGCCGTGCCGATGCGCACGCCGCCGGGGTTGAGGACCGCGTCCGAGCGGCCGTGGATGACGACGCCGCCGTCTTCGGTGATCTCGGCGTAGTCGCCGTGGCACCAGACGCCCTCGAAGCGATCGAAGTAGCTGCCGCGGTAGCGCTCGCCGTCCGGGTCGTTCCAGAACATGACCGGCATCGCCGGGAAGGGGCGCGTGCAGACGAGTTCGCCCTTCTCGGCCACGACGGCCTGGCCCTCGTCGTTCCAGACCTGCACGTCGAGGCCGAGGCCGCGCATCTGGATCTGGCCGCGCCTGACCGCCCCCGCCGGGTTGCCCAGCACGAAGCACGACACGATGTCGGTGCCGCCCGAGACCGAGGCCAGCTGCAAATCGCCCTTGATCGCGTCGTAGACGTAGTCGAAGCTCTCGGCCACGAGCGGCGAGCCGGTCGATAGGATCGCGCGCAAGGGCGTCAGGTCGTGCGTGTCTTTCGGCCGGAGCCCCGCCTTCTTGCAGGCGTCGATGTACTTGGCCGAGGTGCCGAACACGGTGACCTTCTCGTCCTGGACGAGGTCCCACAGGGCCTCGGGCTTGGGGTAGAAGGGCGAGCCGTCGAACAGGACCAGCGTCGTCCCGCTCGCCAAGGCACTCACCATCCAGTTCCACATCATCCAGCCGCAGGTGGTGAAGTAGAACAGCCGGTCGTCCGCCTTGAGGTCGGTGTGCAGCCGGTGCTCCTTGACGTGCTGCAGCAAGGTGCCGCCGATGCCGTGGACGATCGCCTTGGGCTTGCCGGTCGTGCCGGACGAGTAGAGGACGTAGAGGGGGGCGTCGAAGGGCAGCCGAGCGAAGGCGAGCGGCGGCGGGTCCTGGACGAGGAAGTCGTCGAACAGGACCGCGTTCGGCACGGCCGAGAGATCGGGGGCCTCGTCCAGGAACGGGCAGACGATCGTGCGCTTCAAGGACGGCAAGGCCCCCGCCACCGCCGCCACCTTGTCCACGATCGAGAGGCGCTTGCCGTTGTAGAAGTAGCCGTCGACGGCGACGAAGAGCTTCGGCTCGATCTGGCCGAAGCGGTCGAGCACGCCGTCCTTGCCAAAGTCGGGCGAGGTCGAGGACCAGACCGCTCCCAAGGACGTCGCCGCCAGCATCGCCACCACCGTCTCGATGCTGTCGGGCATGCAGGCCGCGACCCGATCGCCGGGTTCGACCCCCTCGGCCTTCATCGCGGCGGCGAGCCCCCGCACCTTGGCCCCCAGCCCCGCCCAGGACAGTTCGGCGCGGCGCCCGTTCTCGCCGACGAAGACGAGCGCCGGGGCGTCGTCGTCGCGCTTGAGCAGGTTCTCGGCGAAGTTGAGCCTGACCCCGGGAAACCACCGCGCCCCCGGCATGGCCTCGCCGTTCAGGGTCGCCGGTTCGAGCTTACCCTCGAAGGTCACCTCACCCAACGCGAACATCTTTGACCAGAACGCCGGCGCGTGCCCGATCGACCAGCGCCGGAGATCCTCGATCGCGTCCTCGCCGGTGAAGCCGTGCTTCTTCGCCAGGGCCATGATCTGCGTCGCGTCCCGCCGCGCCGCCGACGGTTGCCAGAGTACTTCGCCCATCGCTCCCCCTCCCCCCTATTCTTGCGTTTGGGGCAACTCCCCCACCACCCGCCCGATCAACGCCGCTGCCCCCGGCGGGTTCAGCGCCTCCGCCTCCACCCGCCCCCAATCGACCGGCGCATCGTTCAGCTTGCGCAGCACCTCGATCAGGCCCCGGTTCTCGGCCACGGCCTCAGCGCAGGCTTGCTTGACCAGCGCTTGCGCCTCCGGCCTTGGCACGTGCTCGGCCAGCGCGAACGCCGCCGCCTCGGCCAGGACGAGGCCGTTGGTGGCGTCGAGGTTCGAGCGCATCCGCTTAGGCTCGACCTGCATCGTCGCGGCCAACCGCGTCGCGTGGTCGAGCGCGGCACCCGTGCCGGCCAGCATCTCGGGCAGCGTCGCCCATTCGAGCGCCCAGGTCGAGCCGTCGCGCTCGTGCGCGTGCAGCATCGTCTGGTGCATCGTGCCGATCAGGCCGGCGTTGCGGCGCGCGAGCGTGACCAGCGCCTCGGCCCGCACCGGGTTCGCCTTCTGCGGCATGGTCGACGAGCCGCCGCCCTCGGCCTCCTTGTTCTTAGCTAGCTTAATAGCTAAGATCGGCTTTCCTTCAATGTCTCTCTTTCGGCGAGGGCTCCCATGACGACGGTCAACGTGCACGACGCCAAGACGCAGCTCTCCAAGCTGATCGCGCGGGTCGAGGCGGGCGAGGAGGTGGTGATCGCGCGCGCCGGCAGGCCGGTGGTGAAGCTGGTCCGCTTTGGCGAGGCAAAGCCCGAGCGTCGGCCGGACGCGCTGAAGGGGCTCGGCTCGGTCGACGCGGCGTTCTTCGAGCCTCTGCCCGAAGAGGAGTTGCGACTGTGGGAAGGAGAGCGCGAAGGGTCGATCGGTCTGAGGGAACCCATGGCCGGGGAGCGGCACGATTGAGTGAAGAAGGTGTCGGGTTGAGCGAGGCGCTGCTGCTCGACACGCACGCGCTGCTCTGGTGGCTGTTCAGCAGCGATAAGCTGTCGGTGGTCGTGCGTGAGGCGATCGCGGGCGAGGACCGGCGCGTGTGCGTGAGCGCGGTCTCGGCGTGGGAGATCGCGACCAAGCATCGGCTGGGCAAGCTGCCCGAGGCGGGGCCGCTGGTCGCCGAGATGCCGGCCATCCTTAGGGCGCAGAATTTCGAGCCTCTGTCGATCACGCTGGCGCACGCTTTGGCCGCAGGCCGGCTCGACTTTGCGCACCGCGATCCATTCGACCGGATGCTGATCGCGCAAGCGCTAGGCGAGGATCTGACCTTGGTCACGAACGAGAGCCTGTTCGAGGCGGCCGGCGTCCGACGGCTTTGGTGAGCCGCGCGGACGTGCGGCGTAAAGAACTTGCTGGCGGTCGATAAGGAAGGTCTCACAGGTCGCCGAGATCGGTGTCCGACGAGGATCGGTCGATTAGGATACGCAATTTGCCGGCCTGAATGACCCGACGCACCGATTGCCGGCCCCTGAAGGGGCGGTATGCGGCTCAGAAGCGAGATTGATTGGGGCGGGTCGGACTCGGCAGCGCGAAGGTGACGGTCGTACAGTTCTTCGAGCTCGCCGTCCGCATAAAATGACGCTATATAGCGTCATTCGCACCGGCATTCGAGGCTGACCGATGAACCTCGCCGACTACGCGCAAGACGGCGTCTTCGTGCCGAAGAAGATCGCCGCCGCCTTGCGCACCACCAGCGAGGAGGTCGCGCGCACGGTCGGGCTCGGCAAGGACGCCGTGCAACGCAAGGACCGGGTCCGCTCCGATCGCACCCAACGTCGCCTTCGGGAAATGCTCGAGGTTCTCAACAAGGTCGAGCCGCGCTTCGGCTCCCCGCTCATCGCCTACGCCTGGTATCGGTCGGAGCCGTTGTCGGGTTTCGCCGGCCAGACGGCGATGCAGCTCGTGCGCGAAGGCCGGGCGCACGACGTGCTCGCGTACGTCGACGCCGTCGACGCCGGCGTCTTTGCTTGAAGGGCGATCGCTATCGGGGTCTGCTCTACCGGGCGCTCAACCCGATCTACGCCAGGACGCCGCTCTCCGACCGGGGAGCGGGCATTTACGGCGGGCGTTTCAACCGCCGCGGCTTGGACACACTGTACCTGGCACTAGCCCCTGAAACGGCCATTCGTGAGGCCAATCAGGTCGGCACGCTGCAGCCGACGACCCTGGTCGCCTGTCGGGCGAACATCGCGCCCGTCTTCGACGCGCGCGACCGTACGGCGCTTAATGACCGGCACGTAACCGACGCGATGCTGGCGGATCCCGGCTGGCGCGAAACGATGTTGCGCGGCGAGATCGCGCCGACGCAGAGCTTCGCCGACGCGCTCATCGGCGCCGGCTTCGCAGGTTTGTTGGTTCGAAGCTTCGCGCCCGGCGTCGGGCCTGGCGCGCTCAATCTCGTGCTCTGGCGCTGGAACTCGACGCAGGACGATGTTCTCGAGTTGATCGACGACGAGGGTCGATTGAAATCTTGAGGTCAGCGTCCGCGTTGTTGCTGGAAAAGCTTTGCCAGGAACGTCCGAACCTTGAGCAGATCGCGCCGATCCTGATGCGCTCAGCATCACAGCGAGAATGTGCCGAGCTGCGTCATCAAATTTCGAGTCAAGGTATCGCTGAAGCGGCGGTCATCCTGCAGGTGGCGCGCTGGCACTTCGTGCGGGCAGAAGGCGCTGCTAAGGGTCATCGCGCGGCTGGAGGTCGGTGAAGAAGGGGCGCTTGAGTTACTGGCGGAGCTGCACCGGCTGCGGGCGGAGGAACTGGAAGGCGTGACGTGGAAGGTTGGCGAAGCGGGATGAGACGGCAGGTTTTACAAAGAGAAGCAGGTCTCTAAGAACCGTTGTGTCTGGCCGACAGCGTCAGCCATCCGTCTTCTCATTGCTGCCGTTCGGCCCACGGCCGCCAGGCCTCGGCAATCGCACGACGCAGGCACCCGAACAGGCGGGCGACGTTCGCGATCCGCGATCTCGGGCGGGGTTTCCTTCTCGACCGTTGCGACACCGGGCGTGCGGGACCCGAGCCCTGCACGGTCGATCGAGCGGGTCGGGGCGAAGCTGGTGTTGGTCGGCGACCCGGAGCAGTTGCAGGCGATCGGGGCGGGGGCGCCGTTACGGGCGATCGCCGAGCGGGTCGGGGTGGCGACGCTGGAGGCGGTGCGGCGGCAGCGCGAAGGTTGGCAGCGCGACGCCACGGCGGCGTTCGCCAGCGGCCGCACGGGCGACGGGCTGCGGGCGTACGCCGCCGACGGGGCGGTGCGGTTCGAGGCGACGGGCGCGGAGGCGCAAGCGGCGCTGGTCAGGGACTACCTCGCCGACCGGGTGATCAATCCCGAGGGCACGCGCCTGGCGCTGGCGCACCGGCGAGCCGACGTAGCGGGGCTGAACGAGGCGGTGCGCGAGGGGCGCAAGGAACGGGGCGAGCTCGTGGGCGGGCGGGTCTACCGCACCGACGACGGCCGGCAGGCGGGGACGCGGGCATTCGCGGCGGGCGACCGGCTGGTGTTCCTGGCCAACGACCGGGCGATGGGGGTGAAGAACGGCACGCTCGGCACGGTGACGGCGGTGGCGGCGGGGCGGATCGAGGTGCGGCTGGACGGGGCCAAGGGCGAGGGTCGGGGGCGGCGGGTCGGCATCGACACCGCCGCCTACGGGGCGTTCGACCACGGCTACGCCACGACGATTCACAAGAGCCAGGGGGCGACGGTGGACCGGGCGTTCGTCTTGGCCTCGGCCTCGATGGACCGGCACCTGAGCTACGTCGCGATGAGCCGGCACCGCGACGCGGCGGGGCTGTACGCCGGGCGCGACCAGTTCCCGAACGTCGCGGCGATGACGCAGCGCCTGGGGCGCGCGGGCGCCAAGGCGACGACGCTGGACTACGCCCAAGCCTACGCCGAGCGGCGCGGGCTGGCGGCGTCGCTGGGCCTCGTCAGTCGGATCGAGGTGACGGCGCCGAGCCCGGCGCGGGCGGCGGTGCGAGACACGGTGCCCGCCGCCCGCGACGACGGGCGACGGCCGGCGAACGAGGCCGGCCAGGGCCGCGAGCGGGAGACGATGAGCGAGGCCTGGGCGACGCGCAAGGCGGCGTGGCTGATGGCCGAGTGGCGGGAGACGACGGCGCGGCTGGCGGCGCTGGGCAACGGCGAGGCGGACGCGGTGGAGCGGGCCGGGATCGTCGGGCGGCTGGGGCTGGTGGCGAAGCGGATCGAGGACCAGCCACAGGTGGCGGCGATCGTGCGGGCGCGCGGGGCGGAGATCGGGCTGGAGCGGACGGTGGCGGCGCGCGACGTGGGGGCGGCGCTGCGGCAGGCGATCGAGCGCGGGCGGAGCCAGGACCGGGGCATGGAGCGCTAGGGCAAGCAGATGAAAGAAGCACATGATGACGATGGAACGGGAGCGGGCGGCGGGACGTAGGCCGAGCGGCGGCGAGCTTGGCCCGTTGGAAGAGGCGATCGAGCGGGTCGGGATGGAGAACCAGGAGGGGCACAGCAAGCTGCTGGCCAAGCTCGACGGGCTGGCGCAGACGCTCGCCGCCCGCCCCGCCGCCCACCACGGCGGCGGGGGGGCGGTCGAGATGCTGGAACAGGCGAGCCAGCGGATCAACGCGCAGACCCACAACCTCGATGCCGTCGGGATCACCCTGTCGAACCACGTCGCCAGCGGCCGGCTGCGCCGCGAGCAGAACCGGCGCCTGTGGCAGGTCGGCGGTGGCGGGGTCGGGATCGGCATCGTCGTCGGGCTCGGCCTGCTGCTCGGGCTGGCGCGCTTCTTGCCCTACGGGCTCGACACCCGGCTCGCGGCGATGGTGGTGGGCGAGGGCCGCTGGTCGGCCGCGGCGGCGATGATGGCGGCGGCGGACTTCGAGCGCTACGTCCTGGGCTACGGTGCCGAGCAGATGGCCCGGC
>CBDCHP010000018.1:0-1172132 GCA_965217265.1 Geminicoccaceae bacterium
ACGAGGACGGCCAACTGCTCGCGCGTGCCGAGGCTCAAGTGGGTGAACGGTTCCTCGGTGCCGCGGCGAAGCAGGCCGGTGAGCTTGAGCGTGTCGCCGTCGAAGACGGGCTCGGCCTCGGGGAACAGGCGGGCAACGTAGGGCAGGAGGTGGCGGCGGATCGGCGCCATGATCTTGGCGCGGCGGCGGGTCTCGGCCGCCTTGATCTCGTCGTGGAGGAGGCGCCACGCCTCGGCTTCGAGCGTCGAGGCGATCGAGCCGGCGGCGGGCGGCTTCGAGGTCGCCCGTGCGCCTCGGCCAGGGTGACGTCGATGCCCTTGCCGCCGAGCGTGCGCACCTCGACTTCGAGCGCGTCGATCGACCGCTCTAGGCTAGCGCGCTCGATCTCGGCCTGCTCGACCCGCCGCTCTGCCATGCGCAGCCGCTCATTGGTGAGGTCGGGCTCGGCCGAGGCGAGGCGCGCCTCGGCGGCGGCGAGGCCGGACGCGGCCTTCTCGGCGGTGGCCGCGGCAGCGGCCAAGTCGGCGGCGAGGGCGTCGTCGTCGCTCTCGGCCCTGAGGGCGTCCAGGCGGATCTCCGCGTCGCGCAGGCGCGATCTCGCCACCTCGGCGTCGCTTCGGGCGGCGGCGTGGGCGGCGGCGGCGGCTTCCTGATCGTCGAGCGCCGCTCCGGCGTCGGCCTCGGCGCGGGCGAGATCAGTGTCCGCCCGCGCGAGCGCCGCCTCAAGATCGTCACCGTCGGGGGCATCACTCGCCTCGCCTTCGGGCAGTGCGGCGAGACGGGCCTGCGCCTCGGCGCGTGCCCGGCGCAGGGCGTCGAGGTCGCGGGCGCCGTGCGCCGCCAAGCGGGCCGCGGCCTCGGCGGCGGCAGCCCCGGCCTCGGCCTGAAGCGCCTCGCGGCGGCGAAGGGCCGGTTCCGCCGCCTCGATCGAGGCGAGCCCGAGCCGTCCCAGGGCCTCGTCGAGGGCGGCGGCGGCGGCGTCGAACGTCCGGCGGCGCGCGGCGAGATCGCTGCCGCCGGGTGCCACGTCGATCGTGCCGTGCGGGCCGAGATCGAGGCGGGTCGGCCGCTCGACGCGCAGGCCCCCCTTTGGATCGAGCGGCGCGCCGTCGGCAGCGAGGTCGAGCCCGGTCAAATCGAAGTCGAGGCTGGTCGCGGCGGCGTCGAGTGCCGCCTCGGTGCCTAGTCGCTCGGCGGCGAGGCGGCGCAGGTGCGCGATCGCGTCCGGCGTCACCGGCATCGCCGCCGCCGCGGCCGCAGCCGTCCGCGCCCGGCCCTCGGCGGCGGCGATCGCAGCCTCGGCCTCGCCCAAGGTCGAGGCACGCGCCCGGCACCGCCGCCGCTCGGCCGCGGCGGTACCCGCGCGACGGCGGGCGTCGGCTTCGATCCGGGCGGCCCTCGCCGCCGCGACCGCCGCCGCGGTGCGGGCGGTGAGGGCGCGTGCCGCCAGGGCCAGGGCCAGCGCCTCGTCCGCCGCCCCGCCTGCCCTACCCGCCCCGGCGGCGAGCCCCCGGATCGTCTCGGCCAGCGCGCGGCGGGCGTCGTGCTCGCGCCGCAGCGCCGCCAAGGCGCCCCCCGCCGCCGCGGCGGCGGCCTCGGCGAGCCGCCGCTCGACCTCCAGCGCCTCAACGCCGGCCGCCTTGGCTTCGAGGTCGCGCACGTCCTGCCGCGCCCGGCCGGCGACGTCGGCCTCGATCAGCCGCCTCAGCGCCCCGCGCTTCGCGCGCAGTGCGTCGAGTTGGCCCTCGAAGCCGCGGCGCTGCTCGCCCAGTTCGGCCACCTCGCTCTCCAGGCGCATGACCTCGTTGTTGGCCTCGCGCAAGGCGCCGGTGGCGTCGCCCTTGACCTTGGTGAAGTAGGCGTCGCGCCGCCGCGTCACGCGCTCGCTCAACGCAGCGGCGGCGTCGCCTGCGGCGACGGCGCCGATCTCGCCCTCCATGAAGCCACTGAGGCGCCTGGAGGCGTCGGCCGCCGGCGCGAAGCCCTCGAAGGTGCGGCCCTGCTCCAGCCAGAACAGCGCCTGCAGCCCCATGTTCTCAGGTCTAGCCCCCTCGCCGGTGACGCGCTTGGCCCGCTCGAAGCCCAAGACCTTCTCCAAGGCGGCCTCGGCGGCGTCGCCGTTCAGCGTGCCGTCCGGCCCCTCCAGGCGCACGGCGCCGCGCTGGAATCGCTTGAAGAGGGTGTAGCGGCGCCCCTTGCGGCTGAAGGCGACCTCGACCTCGGGCGTCTCGTTGGTGCCGTAGGGCACGAGCCGCTCGCGCGCCCCGCCGGTGACGCCGGCGCTCAGGAAGAACGCCGCCTGGAGCGCCAGCAAGAGGGTCGACTTGCCCTCCTCGTTGTTGCCGGCGACGACGGTCAGGCCCGGTCCCAGCCCCTCGATCGACAAGGGTGTCCGGTGGGTGCGAAAGTGCTTGAGTGCCAGACGCTCCAGCCTCACGTCGGCCTCACGAAGGCAGGCCCGCCAGCGTGTGGTGCAGGAGCCGCAGCGCCATGCGGGCGCGGCGCGCCTCCTCGCCGCCCGTGCCGGCGCGGTCGGCCAGCCGCTCGGCCACCTCCTTGACCAAGGGGTCAGCGGCGTGCAGGCCGAGGTCGGCCGTCTCGGCCTCGACCTCGATGCCCGTGTCGTCCATCTCGAAGTGGTGCAGCCGGCCGCGCCAGCGCTCCTCCAGCGCCATCAGGTCGCCGTGCGCGTTCGGCCGCATCCGGCCTTCAAGGCGCAGGCGCAAGACCGTCTCGGCCGGGTCGGCCAAGCCTGCCAGCACGTCCTCCAGGGGGCGGAGCGCTCCCCCCTCGTCCTCCGCCGGCACGAGTTCGTGGCCGAGTGCTTGCCAGCGGTACGCGCCGGTGCGGTGGCGCTCGACGGCGGGCGGGGCGCCGGGGCCGGGCAGTTGCACCATGAGGACGTTGCCGCTGTCGTTCGCGGTGTAGCGGTCGGGTTCGGGCGTGCCGCTGTACCACGTGCGATCGTCCAGACCCATCGCACCGTGCCAGTCGCCGAGTGCCAGATAGTCGAGCCCGGCCTTTTGGGCGCGGTCGCGGGCGATCGGGTTGGTCGCGGGCGCGTCGTCGCGCGTCTGGACGATGCCGGAAACGGACCCGTGCGCGAGGCCGAGGCGCACCGCACCGCTCGGGCTGGCGGCCGCGTCCATCCACGCCGATAGGTCGTCGAGCGCGTGGCGGATCCGCAAGGGTGCCGGCAGGACGACGAGCCGGCCGTCGAGGAGCGGCACCGGCCCCGGCTCGCACAAGGGGCGCACGTTGTCGGGCAAGCCCAAGCGCACGAGGCGCTCCCAGACACCGCCGGGCTTGGCCGGGTCGTGGTTGCCGGGCAGGAGCAGCCACGTGCCGGCAAAGCCGCGCATCGCCTGCACCGCCTTGTAAAGCGCGCTGTTGGGCAGCGCCTCGCCGTCGAACACGTCGCCCGCGACGACGATCAAGTCGGCGCCCCCGTCGCGTGCCAAGCCGGCCAAGCGCTCGACCGCCTTGTAGCGGGCGTCGCGCAGGATGGCGCCGGCGTCGCCCTCGATCTGCTTGAAGGGCTTGCCGAGCTGCCAGTCGGCGGTGTGGAGGAGGCGGATGCTCATGCCGCCCCTTCTAGCGCCGTTCACGGGTTGTTCTCAAGGGGTTGGGAACGCTGCGCGTGCGCTGCCGCGCAGGCTTTTTTCTTTCTTTTTTTGCGCTTGTCCGAGGCTAACACTCGGCGTTGCCGCCGCCTGGATCGTCTCAGCTCTGACGGGATGGAGGAAGCGTGAAACGTCCGCCTCGCTGCACCATCCCGGCCGCGTTCTTCGCACCGCAAAGCAGTCGCTGGATCGACGGCGTGAAGCGTGCCGACGACGCGACGGATGCGCGTGAACCAGGACCGCGCGCGGCGGCACCACCGGTCGATGAAGGCTTTCAAGAATGGACCGGGCTTGATAGCAAGTAGCGAAGCACGAGGCGGGAGGACGACGTGACGGGCGACAATCCTTACCGGGCCTTCGTCGCGGGCGCGGCGCGGCCGCTCGCCCGGGCCCGCGACCTGCCGCTCGGCGGTTTGCCGCCCCCCGCCCTACCGCCGCTCGCGCGAGACGCGCCGCGAGCGCTGATCTTCGCGCCGCACCCCGACGACGAGTGCGTCGTCGGCGCGCTGCCGCTGCGCTTGCGCCGCGAGTTTGGCGTCGAGGTGATCGACGTCGCCGTGACGCAGGGCAGCCGTGAGGGGCGGCGGGCCGAACGCTGGCGCGAGTTGGCCGAGGGCTGCGCCTACCTGGGCTTCGGGTTGCTCGCGACGATCGAGGGCGGGCTCACCGCGATCAAGCCGGAAACGCGCGTTGAGCGGCCCGGGCACTGGGCGGCGGCGGTGGACGTCGTCGCCGACATCCTGGCGGAGCACCGGCCGCGGATCGTGTTCTTCCCGCACGACGACGACTGGAACCGCACCCACCTCGGCACGCACCGCCTCGTCGTCGAGGCCCTAAGGCGCCAGGGGCCGGACTTCGCCTGCCACACGGTCGAGACCGAGTATTGGGGGGCGATGGACGCGCCCAACTTGATGGTCGAGTCGGGCGAGGCGGACGTCGCCGCCCTCGTCGCGGCCCTGTCGTGCCACGCGGGCGAGGTGCGGCGCAACCCCTACCACCTGCGCCTGCCTGCCTGGATGATCGATAATGTCCGCCGCGGCGGCGAACTCGTCCTGGGCCAGGGCGGGGCCGCGCCCGAGTTCACCTTCGCCACGCTCTACCGGCTGCGGGCGTGGCAAGGAGGCGGCTTTCAGGACCTGCTTGGTGCCGGCCGCGCGGTGGCGGCGGGCGAGGATCTGGCGCCGCTGTTTTCCCTTTGATAGAGGATCGAGCATGGAAGTGATCGTGCGGCCGGACGCCGAGGCGGCGGTCGGGTTGGTGGCGCGGCTGATCGAGGCGCGCTTGCGCGCCGACCCGGACCTGACCTTGGGCCTCGCCACCGGGCGGACGATGGAGCGGGTCTACGCCCGGCTGGCGGACAGCGGCGTCTCCTTCGATCGCTGCCGCACCTTCAACCTGGACGAGTATGTCGGCCTCGCCTCCGATGACCCGAACTCGTACCGCCGCTACATGCAACAGCACCTGTTCGAGCGCGTCGGCATCGACCCCGCCAACACGCACGTGCCGGACGGCGGCGCGGCCGACCTCAAGGCGGCGGCGGCGGACTATGAGCGCGCGATCGTGGACGCCGGCGGCATCGACGTGCAGTTGCTCGGCATCGGCGAGGCCGGGCACATCGGCTTCAACGAGCCCTTGTCGGCGATCAGGTCGCGCACCCGCGACAAGACGCTGACGCCGACGACGCGGGCGCAGAACGCGGCCATGTTCGGCGGCGACCCGGATAAGGTGCCCAAGCGGGCGCTGACGATGGGCGTCGGCACGATCCTGGACGCGCGCGAATTGATCCTGCTCGCCACCGGGAGCGCCAAGGCGGCGGTCGTCGCCCAGGCCGTCGAGGGGCCGATCACGGCGATGGTGAGCGCGTCCGCGATTCAGATGCACCCGAACTGCAAGGTCGTGGTCGACGAGGCGGCCGCGGCGTGCCTCAAGGGCCGGGAATACTACGACTTCGTCTTCGCTGAGGAGCCCGAGTGGGACGTCTACCGCTAGGCGCTCTTGCGCGCGGGGGATGTTCGGTCAAGCTGCGACCGGTTTCGTTGAGCACGAACATCGATGAGGAGAGGCGAACGTGGAGCATCTGGAGGAACGCCGGGACCTCGCCGCGGCGCTGCGCTGGACGGCGCGGCTGAACATGCACGAGGGCATCGCCAACCACTACAGCCTCGCGGTCTCGAACGACGGGAGGCGCTTCTTGATGAACCCCTACGGCCGGCACTGGTCGCGGATGCGGGCGGGCGACCTCGTCGAACTCGACGCGAATGCGGCGCCCGAGGGGCTGGGAAAGAGCGTCGATCCGACCGCCTGGGCGATTCACGGCGCCCTGCACCGGCGCCTGCCGCACGCCCGCTGCGTCATGCACCTGCACTCCAAGTACGCGACCGTGCTCGCCTGCTTGAAGGACCCGACCCTGCCGCCGATCGACCAGAACACGATGCGGTTTCACGACCGCGTCGCCGTCGACGACGGGTTCGACGGCATGGGCTTGGGCGACGAGGCCGAGCGGATCGCGGGTGCTTTGGGCAACCGCTCGATCCTGCTCATGGGCCAGCACGGCGTCCTGGTCGCGGCGGCGTCCGCGGCGCAGGCGTTCGACGACGTCTACTACTTCGAGCGGGCGGCCGAGACCTACGTCACGGCGCTCGCCACCGGCCGCGAGTTGAACGTGGCCTCGAACAAGGTGGCCGAGAAGACCGCGCGCCAGTGGGAGGCTTACGAGAACTTCGCCGACAAGCACCTGCACGCAATCCGCGACGTGCTCGACGAGGAAGAGCCCGACTACCTGAACTGAAGAGGTGCCCGGCCGCGCGCGGCGATTGCTGGCGGCGACCGCGCGCCTCACTCGGCCGAGACGGCCCTCGGCGCGGCCCCGGGCGTCGCGTCGGGTGCGTCGGTCTTCAGCCTGCCCCAGAGCCGAAACAGGACGATAGCGCCGGCGGCGGCAAGGACGGTGAGGACGACGGCCTCGATCGTGCGGCCGTAGACCCAGTAGCCGGTGGCGAACAGGGCGAAGTAGACGGTGAACGTGCCCACCACCATGCACAAGATTTCCAAGGGCAGTTCGCCCGCCGGCGCCGGGGCGATCGGCTCGCCCGCCGCCCGCGCCCGATCGAGGACCGGCCCCCAGCCGGGCCCCGCCGGGCGCACGATCTTGTAAAAGCGGATCAGCGTCGCGTCGTCGGCCGGCCGGGTCAGGTAGGTGACGGCGAGCCAGCCGACCGTCGTGATCGCGATGCCGAAGAGAAGGCTCGTCGCGGTGGAGAGCGGTTCGTAGCCGAGGGCCGGGTGGACGATCTGGAGGTAGATCGCGACCAGGAACGAGACCACCATGCCGGCGATCTCGGTGTAGGCGTTGATGCGCCACCAAAACCAGCGCAGGATGAAGATGAGGCCGGTCCCGGCGCCGATCGACAAGAGGATGTTGAAGGCCTGGAGCGCGTTGCTCAAGGCGAGCGCCAGGAAGCCCGAGAGCACCATGAGCGTCACCGTCGAGACGCGGCCCATCCGAACGAGGTCCGCCTCGGCGGCGTCGGGCTTGACGAAGCGCAGGTAGAAGTCGTTGACGACGTAGGACGAGCCCCAGTTCAGGTGGGTCGAGATCGTCGACATGAAGGCCGCGATCAAGGACGCGACGACGAGGCCGAGCAGGCCCGCCGGCAGGTAGGTCAGCATGGCGAAGTAGGCGAGGTCGTCGCGCACGATGCCGGGGTTGATCGCCGGAAAGGCTTCCTGCAGCGCGGCAACGTCGGGAAAGACGACGATCGAGGCCAGCGCGATCACGATCCAGGGCCAGGGCCGAAACGCGTAGTGGGCGATGTTGAAGAACAAGGTGGCGCCCATCGCCTCGCGCTCGGACTTCGCCGCCAACATGCGCTGGGCGACGTAGCCGCCGCCGCCCGGCTCGGAGCCGGGATACCACACGCTCCACCACTGCACGGCGAGCGGCAGGATGAAGAGCGGCACCAAAAGGTCCCAGTTGCTGAAGTCGGGCAGGAGCGCCAGCTTGTCGGCGACGTCGGCGTGGGCGAGGAGTGCCTCCATGCCGCCGACCTCGGGCAATCCGACGATGTAGACGGTGGCCCAGACCGAGCCCAGCATCGCCATGGCGAACTGAAAGAAGTCGGTGAGCAGCACGCCGGTGAAGCCGCCGAGCGAGCTGTAGAGCACGGTGACGGCGCCGGCGATGAGGAGCGTCTGCCAGGGCGCGAGGTCGAGCAGCACGGCGCCGATCTTGATCGCGGCCAAGGACACGGTCGCCATGATCATGACGTTGAAGAAGACGCCCAAGTAGAGCGCGCGAAAGCCGCGCAGGAAGGTGGCGGTCCTGCCGCTGTAGCGCAGTTCGTAGAATTCGAGGTCGGTCGTCAGCCCGGCACGGCGCCAGAGCTTGGCGTAGACGAAGACGGTGAGCATGCCGGTGAGCAAGAACGCCCACCAGACCCAGTTGCCGGCGACGCCGTTGGTGCGCACGATGTCGGCGACGAGGGCCGGCGTATCGGCGGCGAAGGTTGTGGCCACCATCGAGACGCCCAGGAGCCACCAGGGCATGTTCCGGCCGGAGAGGAAGAATTCCGACATGCTGGAGCTGGCCCGGCGGTAGACGGCGAGCCCGATCCCCAGCGAGACCAGGAAGAAGGCCGCGACGATGAGCCAATCGACCAGTGCCAGCCGCATGACGTTCTCTCTCCCCAAGCGATCGCTTGATGCACCGGCGTTGGCGCCGGCCCGGCGAACGCGTTCGTTCTTGGGCTTAAGGCACACCATACCTTGCGACCGTTGGCAACGCCCCGTTGCACGGAACTTTCGTGCCCACGGCCCGGCGTTGCGCTAAGGACGGGGGCGCGATCACGGAGTTTGGCAAGGGGCGATGACGTCACTCTACCTTGGCATCGACGGCGGCGGGACGACGTGCCGCGCCCGGGTCGCCGACGCGGCGGGGCGCACGCTGGGCGAAGGTCTGGCGGGCTCGGCCAACACGCGCCTGGGCCTCGACGCCGCGTTCGCCGAGATCGTCGCCGCGGCCGAAGCGGCGCTCGACGCGGCGGGCCTGCCCCGATCGCGCCTGGGCGGCCTGCACGCCGGCCTCGGCCTCGCCGGCCTCGCCTTGAAGAGCGAGCGGGCGAAGGTCTTGGGCCACCCCCACCCCTTCGCCACGGTGCGGGCCGAGAGCGACGCGCACACCGCGTGCTTAGGCGCGCACGCCGGGGGCGACGGCGCCATCCTCATCGTCGGCACGGGCTCGTGCGGCTGCGCCCTGGTCGGCGGCGAGGAGCGCACACTCGGCGGCTGGGGCTTCGAGATCGGTGATCAGGGCAGCGGGGCCTGGATCGGGCGCGAGGCGCTCCGCCGCGCCTTATGGGCGTTCGAGGGCATGGCGCCGCGAACAGCGCTCGGCGACGCGCTCATGGCCCGCTTCGATCACAGCCAGGAAGCCGTCGTGCTCTGGGGCACGGCGGCGAAGCCGCGCGACTTCGGCGCCCTCGCGCCCGCCGTCTTCGCCCACGCGGCCGAGGGCGATCCCCTGGCGCGCGCCGTCGTGCGCGAGGCCGCGGCCGACGTCGCCGCCATGATCGCCGGGCTTGGCGGGTCCGACGCGCTGCCCGTCGCCCTCCTCGGCGGCGTCGCAGCACCGATCACGCCCTACCTCGACGACGCGACGCGCGCCTTCCTGGTCCGGCCGCGCGGCGACGCGCTCGCCGGGGCGTTGCGCCTCGCGCGTTAGGCCAAGGTCCGGCACCCGACCCGATCAGCCCTCCACCGCGTGGAACACCTCCACGCCGCCCTCGTAGATCATCGAGAGCGCGACGTAGGTGACGACGACGAGGCCGATATAGGCGATCCAGGGGCGGCGTTCCATCAGGCCCGCGATCCAGTTGGCGGCGAGGCCCATCAGCCCGATGGACAAGGCGAGCCCGAAGACGAGGGTCCAAAAATGCTCGCGCGCGGCGCCGGCGACGGCCAGCACGTTGTCGAGCGACATCGACACATCGGCGAGCGCTACTTGGACGATCGCACCCCGCACCGTCTTCGCCGGTCCCCCCGACTCCTTCGAGCCGAGTGCCTGCGCCCCGGCGTAGGCCTCGCCCTTGGCCGGGCGCAGTTCGCGGTACATCTTCCAGGCGACCCACAAGAGGAGGATGCCGCCGGCGAGCACGAGGCCGATGATCTGCAGCAGCTCCAGCGCCACGATGGCGAAGACGACGCGCAGGACGAAGGCGATGCCGACCCCCCAGGCGATCACCTTGCGCCTCTGGGCACTCGGCAGGCCCGAGGCGGCGAGGCCGACGACGACGGCGTTGTCGCCGGCGAGCGTGACGTCGATCAGGATGACGGTGAGGAGGGCTTGCAGCCAAGCGAGCGCGGCGGGGTCGAACATGGAATGCGGGACTCTCAAGGGGCGGATCGCCCAGACGCACGTTGACGCCGCGCGGAGGCCCCTATAGGCGCCTTCGGCCATGCAGGTAAGCCACACGACACGCGATCGTTCTAAGATAACCCTGGTGCTGGGCGGCCAGCGCTCGGGCAAGAGCCGCTTTGCCGAAGGGCTCGCCCTCGCCACCGGGCTCCGGCCGGTCTACGTCGCCACCGGCGTCGCCTCGGACGCGGAGATGCAGGCCCGCATCGAGGCGCACGAGGCCCGGCGCGGCAACGCTTGGCGCACGATCGAGGCGCCCCTCGACCTGCCGCCGGTGATCGCGGTGGCGGCCGGCCCCGACGGCGTCGTCCTCGTCGATTGCCTGTCGATCTGGGTCGCGAACCTGCTGGTCGAGGAGCGGCCCGTCGAAACAGCCTACCCGCCGCTGCTCGAAGCGCTCGAAGGGGCCAAGGGGCCGGTCGTCCTAGTCTCGACCGAGGCGAATTTGGGCATCGTGCCGATGAACGCGCTCGCCCGGCGCTTCGTCGACGCGACTGGGCTCCTGCACCAAGAAGTCGCGGCCGTGGCGGATCGGGTCGCAACGGTGACGGCGGGTCTGCCGCATTGGCTCAAAAAGGATTAATGCTTCGCGTCCGCTGCGCGGGGCTTTTTCTTTTCTTTTTTGCAACTTTGCATCGGGACTGGCCCCAACGCCGAGGGCTAGCCTCGGACAAAGCAAAAAAGAGAAAAAGAAAGCCCCCGCGGCAGCGGACGCGAAGCGTTCAACCAAGGAACGTTTCATGCACCTGCTCGCCGCGACCGCCGCCACCACCGCCGACGCCGAGGAGGCGGTCGACCTCGATCAGGCGCCGGCACCCTTGGTCGTGCTCTCGGCCGCCGACACCGAACTGGCGCTCTTGGCCGCGGCGGTGGCGCGGCTGCCGGCGGACGCGCCGGGATTGCGGCTCGCCAACTACCTGCAACTGCGCCACCCGCTCTCGGTCGACCTCTACGTCGAGAAGACGCTGGCACACGCCAAGCTGATCGTGGCGCGGCTGTTGGGCGGGCGCGGCTACTGGCGCTACGGCGTCGAGCGGCTGGAGGGCTTGGCGCGCGCGCGCGGCGTCGGCCTCGTCCTGCTGCCGGGCGACGCGCGCGAGGACCCGGACCTTGCGGCCGCGTCCACCGTCGATCCAGGCTTGCGCCGCGATCTGTTCGCCTACCTCGCCAACGGCGGCCCCGACAACGCCGAGGCGGCGCTGCGCCGCATGGGCCACGCGCTCGGCGCCGACCTCGCCTACGCGGCACCCCGGCCGCTGCCGACGGCGGGGCTCTACTGGCCGAACGAGCCGGTGCCGGACCTCGCCTCGCTGCTGCGGCGGGGGCGGGGGCGGGGGCGGGGGACGCACCCGCCGGTCCTCCTCTTGTTCTACCGCGCGCTCCTTCAATCGGGCGACCTCGCGGCGATCGACGCCTTGATCGCGGGGCTCGCGGCCGAGGGGCTCGACCCGTTGCCGCTCTACGTCGCCAGCCTGAAGGACCCGGATTCGGCCGCCGTTTTGGCCGAAATCGTGCGGCGGGCGGCGCCCGGCCTCGGCCTCAACCTGACGGGCTTTGCCATGGGCGGGGCCGACCCGCTGCGCGCCCTCGACGCGCCGGTGCTGCAACTGGTCACGGCCTCGACGCCGCGCGGGGTCTGGGCCGGCTCGGCGCAGGGGCTGATCCCGCGCGACCTCGCGATGAGCGTGGCGCTGCCCGAGATCGACGGGCGGGTGATGGGCGGCGTGATCGGCTTCAAGCGGCCGGGCGGGCGCGACCCGCGCACGCTGTGCGTCACGACCAGGATCGCGCCGGCGCAAGACCGGGTGGCGCACGCGGCAGCCCTGGCCGAAGCGCACGTCCGGCTGCGCACGACGCCGGCCAAGGGGCGCCGGGTGGCGCTGATCCTCGCCAACTACCCGAGCCGCGACGGTCGCCTCGCCAACGGCGTCGGCCTCGACACGCCGGCGTCCGCGATCGAGGCGCTGCGAGCGCTGAAGAATGCCGGCTACGACACGGGCGACGCGCCCGAGACGGCGGAGGACCTGATGGCGCGCCTGCTGGCCGGGCCGACCAACCGCCTCGAAGGGCGCGGCGGGCGCACACCCGCGCTCACCTACCCGCTCGACGACTACCGCGCGTTCCTCGCCACCTTGCCGCTACCGGCGCAAGCGGCGCTCGAAGAACGCTGGGGCGCGCCGGAGCGCGACCCGCACCTGCGGGGCGACGCCTTCGCCCTCGCCCTGCACCGCTTCGGCAACGTCTATATCGGCGTGCAGCCGGCGCGCGGCTTTGACGTCGATCCGGTGGCGACCTACCACAGCCCGGACCTCGTCCCGCCGCACGGCTACCTCGCCTTCTACGCCTACTTGCGCCGCGCCGCCGACGCGCACGCGGTCGTTCACCTCGGCAAGCACGGCAACCTCGAATGGTTGCCGGGCAAGGCGCTGGGCCTGTCGGCTTCCTGCTGGCCCGAGGTGGCCTTGGGGCCCTTGCCCAATCTCTACCCCTTCATCGTCAACGACCCCGGCGAGGGCGCGCAGGCGAAGCGGCGGGCGCACGCGGTCATCGTCGACCACCTGACCCCGCCTTTGACGCGGGCCGAGTCTTACGGCGAACTCCAGGCGCTGGAGCGGCTGGTCGACGAGCATTTCGAGGCGGCGACGCTCGACCCGCGCCGCCTTGAAGACCTCAAGCGCGAGATCAAGGCGACGACGCACCGCCTCGGCCTGGAGTGCGACCTCGGCCTCGACCCCGACGCCGCCGAGGACGCCTACCTCGCCGGGCTCGACAACCATTTGTGCGAATTGAAGGAGATGCAGATCCGCGACGGGCTGCACGTCTTCGGCCGTCCGCCCGAGGGCGCCCCGCGCACCGACCTGCTGGCGGCCCTGGTCCGGCTGCCGCGCGGCAAGGGCGAGGACGGTGACGCCGGGCTGACGGGGGCGCTGGCGGTTGATCTGGGCTTGGGCTTCGATCCGCTGCACGGCGATCTGGGCGATCCCTGGAGGGGGCCGCGGCCGAACGCGCTGGCGGGCTTCGCGTCCGACCCCTGGCGCAGCGTCGGCGACACGGTCGAGCGGCTGGAGGCCCTGGCGGCGGCGCTGATCGAGGGGCGCCAAGCTTGCCCGGAGGCTTGGCCGCGAACGGCGGCGGTCCTCGACTTCGTGCAGGGTCATTTGGCGCCGACCCTCGACGCCTGCGGCCGGTTCGAGACCGACGCGCTGCTGGCGGGGTTGGACGGGCGGCGGGTCGAGCCGGGGCCGGCCGGCGCCCCGACGCGGGGGCGCCTGGACGTGCTGCCGACCGGGCGCAACTTCTACAGCGTCGATCCGCGCGCCGTGCCGACGCCGATTGCGTGGCGGATCGGCTGGCGCTCGGCCGAGACGCTGATCGAGCACCACCTGCAGCAAGAGGGCGACTGGCCCAAGACCATCGCCGTCTCGGCCTGGGGTACCGCCAACATGCGCACCGGCGGCGACGACGTGGCGCAGGTCCTGGCCTTCATGGGCTGCCGCCCGCTCTGGGACGGTGCTTCCGGCCGCGTCACCGGGGTCGAGGTCCTGCCGCTCACCGTCCTGGACCGGCCACGAATCGACGTCACCTTGCGCGTCTCGGGCTTCTTTCGCGACGCCTTCCCCGAGCAGATGGCCCTGATCGACGACGCCGCGCGCGCCGTCGCCGCCCTGGACGAGCCGGACGCGATGAACCCGCTGAAGGCGACGGCGACGGCGGAGGCGGCGGGGTTCGTCGCCCAAGGGATGACGCCGGACGCGGCGCGGCGGCGCAGCACTTTGCGCGTCTTCGGCTCGAAGCCGGGCGCCTACGGCGCTGGCCTGCAGGCGCTGATCGACGGCGGCGGCTGGGAGGGCGACGGCGACCTCGCCGACGCCTACCTCGCCTGGGGCTCGTACGCCTACGGCCGCAACGTCGCCGGCGAGGCGGCGCGCGGCGCGTTCGAGGCCCGCGTCGGAGGGGCGGAAATCGTCCTGCACAACCAGGACAACCGCGAGCACGACATCCTCGACAGCGACGACTACTACCAGTTCCAGGGCGGGCTCGCCGTCGCCGCCCGCCGCCTGCAGGGCGCCACCCCGATCGTCTACCACGCCGACCACAGCTTGCCCGAGCGGCCGCGCGTCCGCAGCCTGAAGGAGGAGATCGGCCGGGTCGTGCGCGCCCGCGCGGCGAACCCGAAGTGGATCAAGGGCGTGATGCGGCACGGCTACAAGGGCGCCTTCGAGATCGCCGCCACGGTCGACTACCTCTTCGCCTACGCCGCCACGGCCGCCGTCGTCGAGGACCACCACTTCGAGGCCCTCTACGACGCCTACCTGGGCGACGACACGGTGCGCGACTTCATGGCGCGAGCGAACCCGGACGCGCTGCGCGAGGTCGAGGCGCGGTTCAAGGAGGCGGTGCGGCGGGGTCTGTGGCGGCCGCGGCGCAACGACGTGGGGGTGTGACGGCAGAGAGGGCGGATCATTGAATGCGTGATTGAGCGTCGTGCTATCACGATGAACTTGTTCAGGCATTTCTACATAAATCTGTAGTCAATGCAACGTTGGGGAGGAAACATGAGGAAAACGATCGGTCTCTCGATCGCGCTTGCCGGCTTGTTGGCGCTTGCCAGTCCTGCCGACGCGGAGTTTCTCGTTCAGGAGGTGGGCAGCTTCCACGTCGGCGGCGAGGAGGTCGTTCTCGAAGGCCTGCTTGAGAAGGAGGTCAGCTTCACGGCCGGCATGGCTCCCGTCACGGTCGATCCGAACGGGGAGTCCGAGACCGGGCAGATGTACGTCCACTACGTCAAGCTGGCAAAGCCGGCCTTGAACCTGCCGATCTTGATGTGGCACGGTGGCGGCCTGACCGGCGTCACTTGGGAAACCAAGCCCGACGGCGGGTCGGGCTGGCAGCAATTCTTCCTCGAAGCCGGCTACGACACCCACATTTCCGACGCCGTGGAGCGTGGCCGTGCCTCCTGGTCCCGCTATCCCGGAGATTGACGAGAGCGAGCCACTCTTTCGCTTTAAAGCCGAGGGCCGGCACCGGGAACCGTCGCGGCGCGAGCCCTTCGATAACACGCAATTTCCCGTGGCTGCCTACGACGCGTTCGCCAAATCCTTCGTGCCCCGCTGGGTGACGAACGACGCGGCAACCACCAGGGCCTACGACGCCTTGGTGAAGCGCGTCTGCCCCTGCGTCTTGATGGTGCACAGCCAGGGGAGCAATTTCGACTACAACGCGGCGCTCGACAATCCGGGGCTGATCAAGGTGCTCGTCCTGATCGAACCCTCGGGCGCCCCGGATCCGGCCAAGGCCGACGCCGCGGCGGTCAAGGACATCCCGCATCTGGTCGTCTACGGCGACTACCTGGACCGCAGCCCGTTCTAGAATCCTTTGTTCGCGGCGAACGAGCGCTGGCGCGACGCGGTGGTGGAAGCCGGCGGCACGGTGGAATGACTTGACTTGCCGAAAGGCGGCATTCGCGGCAACACGCACATGCTGATGATGGACAAGAACTCCGACGAGATCGCGGCGCGGATCCAGGCATGGATCGAGGCGCAAAAGCTGGCGGATTGAACCTTCTGGTGTTTGGCCTCGAAAGACTTCGCCACCAGCGCGGCGGGCGCGAAGGGTTCAATCCAGCCCGTGCCGGTCGATGCCGAGCCGGCCCCGGCTCATCGCCAGGAGCCGGTCCGCGAGGTCGGGATCGTCGACACCTTTCCCCCCGCGCAAGGCGTCCGCGAGCGCACCCCGTCCAGGGTCGGGTGCCGGCGGCGGCCCGGCGGCGAGCGCTTCGAGCAGGCGGCCGATCAGGATAGCCTCATCGCGGCGGTCCTCGGGCAGGGCCGGGACGATGCGCTCGAAGACGCAGCGCGCCGCCATGCTCAGGGTGTGCGGCCTCGCCTCGGCCAGGAGGTCGCGGCGCCGGCTCATAGGGGTGCTCCTCGAACGTGCAGGTTCTCGATCAGGGCGATGACGTCCCGCTCCAGGACCGGCACTCCAAAGGCGGTGAGCGCCAAGTCGAGCGAAGGCGTTAAGTCAAGGCGGGCGCGGCGGCCCTGCATCAGCGCGATCACCGCCCAGCGCACGGCGCCGTAGGCCTGCCACCACGCGAGGTCGAAGGGCGCGGGCCAATCGCCGCCGCCCCTCTCGTAGCCGGCCTTGAGGGCGGGTAGACCGGCGAAGCCGCCGACCGGCCGGTCGAGGCGGCCGAAGCGCCAGTAGCGGCCGATCAGCCAGCCCAGATCCTCGGCCGGATCGCCCACATTGGCAAATTCCCAGTCGAGAAGTGCGGCGAGGCGGCCGTCCGGTTTGACGACGAGGTTGCCGGTGCGGGGGTCGCCGTGCAAGGGCCCCGGCGCCCGCAACGCCGGCGGACGGGCGGCAAGGCGGGCGAGCGCCCATTCGAGCGTCGGCTCGGCGGCATCGAGCCCGTCGAGCCACGCGCGGCAGGCGTTGATGCGATCAAGCGCCGTGCCGGCCGGCGTTCGGCCGGGGTCGGACCGGTGCAGCTCGGCCAGCGCCGCGCCCAGATCGTGCGCCAAGATCTCCCCCCGTGCGTCATCCAGCGCCACGATGGCCGACGGCCGCGCCTTGCCCTCCACCCGCCGCAGCAAGAGGAACGGCGCCCCGATCAAGCCGGGATCGGCGCAGGCGAACCAGACCGGCGGCGCCGGAACGCCGGCGTCGCGCGCCGCCCGCAGCGCCGCCGCCTCGCCCGCCCGATCGAGGCCGAGCCCGAGCGGCACGGCGGGATCGGCTTTCAAGACTAGGTCGTGCCGGACGCCGTTCTCGCTCAAGATCACGCGACGAACGCGGTTGATGCCGCCGTCGTCGATCGGGCGGTGGTAGCGAACGACCACCTCGTGCCCGAGCCGTTCGGTGAGGAAGGGTGCCAAGTTTTCGAGCTTCAGGTCGATCATCGTGGACGCTTCGCGTGCGCTGGGCGCGCGGCCTTTTTTCTCTCTTTTTTGCTAGTTGTTCCACGACTGGCCCGGCCGCCGGAGCCAGCCTCAGACAAAGTTAAAAAAGAGAAAAAAGAAAAGCCCCGCGCAGCGGACGCGTAAGCGTTCAAAACAATACCAAGTCATCACGATGCACCATCTCGTCGCGGCCGCGATAGCCAAGGCACGCCTCGATCTCGGCGGTGCGGCGGCGGTGGAGCCGGGCGGCGTCGGCGCTGTCGTAGGCGACGAGGCCCTTGGCGAGCGGGGTGCCGTCCTCGGCGCGGATCAAGACGGCGTCGCCGCGCTCGAACACGCCGTCGAGCGCCACCACGCCGACGGGAAGGAGGGAGGCGCCTTGGCGCAGCGCCCGCGCGGCGCCGGCGTCGACGGTGAGCGTGCCGGTGACGCCCAAGGAGGCGGATATCCAGTGCTTGCGCGCCGTGCGCGGCGTCGTCTGGGCGGTGAACAGGGTGTGGCGCGCGCCGGCACGAAGGGCGGCGAGCGGCCGCTCGCGGTCGCCGTAGGTCAAGACGACGGCGGTGCCCGAGCGGATCGCCATGTCGGCGGCGGCGAGCTTCGAGACCATGCCGCCCGTACCGACGCTTGAGACCGAGACGCCCGCCATCGCCTCGATCTCGGGCGTAATCGCCTCGACCAGCGGCAGGTGCTCTGCGTTCGGATCGGCGCTCGGGTCGGCGGTGTAGAGCCCGTCCACGTCGGAGAGCAGGATCAGCGTCTCGGCCGTCGCCATGACGGCGACGCGGGCGGAGAGGCGGTCGTTGTCGCCGACGCGGATCTCGCTCGTCGCCACCGTGTCGTTCTCGTTGACGATCGGCACGACGCCCAAGCGCAGCAGGGCCCGCATCGTCGCGCGCGCGTTCAGGTAGCGCCGCCGGGCCTCGGTGTCATCGAGGGTGACGAGGATCTGCGCCGTCTTGAGCCCGTGCGCGGCCAAGGCGGCGTCCCAGGCGCCGGCCAAGCGGATCTGCCCCGCCGCGGCCGCCGCCTGCTTCTCCTCCAACCGGAGCGCGCGGCGGCCGAGCCCGAGTGCCCGGCGCCCGAGCGCGATCGCGCCGGAGGTGACGACGATCACCTCGCGCCCGTCGGCGCGCAAGACCGCGATGTCGGCGGCGAGCCCGTCCAGCCACGCGGCGCGCAGCGACCCCTCGGCCACCAGGAGGGCCGAGCCGACCTTGACGACGAGGCGCTTGGCGCCCAGCGCCGCGTCAAACCTTGCCCCGGCCGCCATGCCGCAACGATCCGTCTCGATGAATAAGCGTGAGTGGTGGGCGCGGTAGGGTTCGAACCTACGACCCCTCCCGTGTGAAGGGAGTGCTCTCCCGCTGAGCTACGCACCCGTGCGGTCCCGACCGAGGTAGGGGTTTTGCGCCAAGGCGTCAAGAATGCTCGAACGGAGGGGATCGCGGCCCCATTCCTCGCGCGCTTCGACGACGATAGGCGTGCCGTGCGCGGCGTCGTTAACCCTTCTTTCAACCTTGTAGGTTAAATCTCGTCAGACCATCGAGTTTTATGAGAATTCTTCATGCAGCAGCACCCCTCACCCCGAGACGACGATCGCGGCGCCGACATCCTCTCGGCCGTGTTCGAGGGCCTGTCCCAGGGTCTGATGGTGCTCGATCGGCGCCTGCGCGTCGTGCGCTGCAACGCCGATTTTCGTGCCGTGGCGGGCCTGCCGGAGAACGAGGCCCTTGTCGGCCGGCACGCGCTGCAAATGCTCGTCGAGCACGCCAGGAACGGCTGTCTCCTGGCCGCGGGGGTGCGGACCTTGTTGCGCTGGCGCCGTCGGCGGGACGACGCCGACGAGGCCGTGACGCTGCCGCTCGACGACGGCCGGGTAATGACCTTGTCGATCCGCGAAGTCGCCGGCCCCGCCTGGGTATTGGTGCTGGAGGACGTTACCGCCGCCAGCCGGAGCGAGGCCGTCGCGCACCGCTTGGCGCTGCACGACCCGCTGACCGACCTACCCAACCGCCGCCACTTGCTGGAGTGCTTGAACCGCGCGGTCGGGCGGGAGCCCGTCGCCCTCTTGTGCCTCGACCTCGACCGCTTCAAGCCGGTCAACGACACGCTCGGGCACCCCGTGGGCGACGCCTTGCTGCGCGTCGTGGCCGGGCGGATGGCTTCGGCCGTGCGCGGGGGCGACACGGTGGCGCGCATGGGCGGCGACGAGTTCGCCGTCCTGATCGAGGGGGCAAACGCGCCCGAAACGGTCGAGGGTTTGGCCGAGCGCCTCGTCGACCTGATCGGCCGCCCCTACATCGTCGAGGGCCACATGATCGACATCGGCGTCAGCGTCGGCGTCGCACTGGCCCAAGACGGCACCGACGACCCCGACACGCTGCTCAAGCACGCCGGCTTAGCGCTCTATGAAGCCAAACGGCAGGGCCGGGGAACGTTTTGCTTCTTCGAGCCCGGCATGGACGCGGCCCTCCAGGACCGGCGGCGCTTGGAGACCGAACTCCGTGAGGCCCTGGCCCTGCGCGCCTTTGAATTGTTCTACCAGCCGCAGCAGGATCTGGCATCGAACCGCATCAACGGCTTCGAGGCGCTGCTGCGCTGGCGGCACCCCAAGCGCGGCCTCGTGCCGCCGGTCGAGTTCGTGCCGCTGGCCGAGGAAACCGGCCTCATCGTCCCGATCGGCGAGTGGGTCTTGCGCACCGCCTGCAAGGAGGCGGCGCGCTGGCCCGAGGACGTGTCGATCGCGGTCAACCTCTCGATCGCCCAGTTCAAGAGCCCGCGGCTGGTCGGGGCGGTGAAGGCCGCCCTCGAGGCGGCCAACCTCTCGCCGGGGCGGCTGGAGCTGGAGATCACCGAGAGCCTCTTGATGCGCAACGACATCGACCACTTGGGCGTGCTGCGCGCCCTGCACGCCTTGGGCGTGCGCGTCGCGATGGACGATTTCGGCACCGGCTATTCGAGCTTGAGCAACCTGCAAAGCTTCCCGTTCGACAAGATCAAGATCGACCGCTCGTTCGTCATGAACGGCGACCCGCGCAGTGCCGCCGTCGTCCGCGCCGTCGCGGCACTTGGCATCGGCCTCGGCATCGCCACGACGGCCGAGGGCGTGGAAACGCAAGAGCAGTTGCAAGACATCGCGGCCCAGGGCTGTACCGAGGTCCAGGGTTACCTGATCGGTTGCCCCGCCCCGGCCGAGGAGGCGCTTCGCCTGCTGACCCCGGTCAAAATTCCCGTCGCTTAAGCATTTGTGCACGAAGGATATTACCGATGCCAGCGTCCCTCTACCGCCTCGCCTATTACAGCAAGAACACGATCGACCTGCCCGAGCAAGAATTGGCGAGCGAGATCCGGCAGATCCTGGCCGCGGCGCGGCGCCACAACCCGCCGCTCGGCGTGACCGGGGCGCTGATGTTCAACCGCGGCTGCTTTGCGCAGGTACTCGAAGGGCCGCGCGAGAACGTAACCAAGACCTTCGAGCGCATCCAGCGCGACCCGCGCCACGCCGAGGTGATGCTGATCGGCTTCGACCCGATCGAAGCGCGCGGTTTTGCCGACTGGTCGATGGCGTTCGTGGGCGCTTCGAGCACCGACCACGCCCTCTACGGCGACATCGGGGGCGAGAGCGGCTTCGATCCCTTTCATCTCACGGGTAACGACCTGTTCAACGTGCTGCACGACCTCGTCGTGGAGGAAGAGGATCAGGTCCGTATCGAGGCTTAAGGCTAGGGAACGCTTCGCGTGCGCTGGCGCGCGGCCTTTCTCTTTATCTTCTTTTGCCAGTGTTAACGTAGGAGGATGGCCGCGACGCCGAGGGCCAGCCTCGGGCAAAAGAAAAAAAGAGAAAAAGAAAGGCTGCGCGGCAGCGTACGCGAAGCGTTCAACGCCGCCCCCCTTGACCTTCCCCTAACTGGAAGCCCTACGTCCCTGAGCGACCCCCGCTCTTCAAGGACGTTTGGCGATGAACGAAGCCGCGCTCGAACAACACGACCACCCGCAGGCGGGGCATCATGCCCCTGTAAAGGTCAAGGACCCGGTCTGCGGCATGAGCGTTGATCCCGCGGCCTCGAAGCACCGCCGCGAGCACGGCGGCGAGACTTATCACTTCTGCTCGGGCTCCTGCGCCGAGAAGTTCGCGCAGCACCCAAACGAGTATTTGGGCGGGGCGCCGCGCGTTGCAAAGCAAGGCCCGGCGGACGCGGTCTACACCTGCCCGATGCACCCGGAGGTGCGGCAGCAAGGGCCGGGGGAATGCCCGATCTGCGGCATGGCGCTGGAGCCGGAAGGCGTGTCGGTCGAGGAGGGACCGAGTGCCGAGTACCTCGACATGTGGCGGCGCTTCAAGGTCGCGGCCGCGTTGACGCTGCCGCTCTTCGTCGTGGCGATGGGGCGCCACCTCTACCCGCCGATGGCGGAGATCGTGGGCGCCCGCTGGCTCGACTGGGTCGAGCTGCTCCTGGCGGCCCCGGTCGTGCTCTGGGCCGGCTGGCCGTTCTTCGTGCGCGGCGCCAAGTCGATCAGGACCGGCCACCTCAACATGTTCACGCTGATCGCGATCGGCACCGGTGCTGCCTTTCTCTTCAGCCTCGTCGCCACCCTGGCGCCCTGGGTCTTCCCCGACGCCTTTCGCGGGCCGGAAGGCGAGGTCGGGGTCTACTTCGAGGCGGCCGCCGTCATCGTGACGCTGGTCCTGCTCGGCCAAGTGCTGGAACTGCGCGCCCGCGAGCGCACCGGGGGCGCCATTCGGGCGCTGCTCGACTTGGCACCCAAGACGGCGATCCGGCTCGGCGCCGGCGGCGCGGAGGACGAGGTGGCGCTCGACGAGGTGCGGCCCGGCGACAAGCTTCGGGTGCGCCCCGGCGACAAGGTGCCGCTCGACGGCGAGGTGGTCGAGGGGCGCAGCGCCATCGACGAGTCGATGCTCACCGGCGAGCCGGTGCCGGTCGAGAAGGCGGCGGGCGACAAGGTCACCGGCGGCACGCTGAACGGCAAGGGCGGCTTCGTCATGCGCGCCGATCGGGTCGGCTCAGAGACCGTCCTGGCGCAGATCGTCGACATGGTCGCGAAGGCCCAGCGCTCGAAGGCGCCGATCCAGGCGCTGGCCGACCGGGTGGCGGGGGTGTTCGTCCCGGCCGTCCTGGCCGTGGCGGCGCTCGCCTTCGTCGTCTGGTCGATCTTCGGCCCGCCGCCCGCGATGGCGTTCGCGCTGGTGGCCGCCGTCTCGGTCCTGATCATCGCCTGCCCCTGCGCGCTCGGCCTCGCCACGCCGATGTCGATCATGACCGGCGTCGGCCGCGGCGCCCAGGTCGGCGTCCTGATCAAGGACGCGGCCGCCTTGGAGCGCTTCACCAAGGTCGACACGGTCGTGGTCGACAAGACGGGGACGCTGACCCTGGGCAAGCCGGTGCTGGAGGCCGTGGTGGCCGCACCCGGCACGGACGAGACCGAACTGCTGCGCCTCGCGGCGGGGCTGGAACGGGCGAGCGAGCACCCGCTGGCCGAGGCGATCGTCGCGGGTGCCAAGGAGCGCGGTCTGGCGCCGGTCGCCGCCGAGACGTTCGACTCGGTCACCGGCAAGGGCGTCGTCGGCCGGGTCGAGGACCGCGAGGTGGCGCTCGGCAACCTCAAGCTGATGCAAAGCTTAAGCGTGGCGGCCGACGATCTGTGGACCGGGGCCGAGGAGCGGCAGGCGGAGGGCCAGACGGTGATGCTGGTGGCGATCGACGGGCGCCCGGCCGGCCTGCTCGCCGTCGCCGACCCGATCAAGCCGACGACGCAGGACGCCATCGCGGCCCTGCACCGCGAGGGCGTGCGGGTCGTCATGCTCACCGGCGACAACGGGCGCACGGCTGAAGCCGTGGCGCGCAAGGTCGGCATCGACGAGGTCGAGGCCGACGTGCTGCCGGAGCAAAAGCAGGCGGTGATCGAGCGGCTGCGGGGCGAGGGCCGGGTCGTGGCGATGGCGGGCGACGGGGTCAACGACGCGCCGGCGCTGGCGGCTGCCGACGTCGGCGTCGCGATGGGCACCGGCGCCGACGTCGCCGTCGAGAGCGCCGGCATCACGCTGGTCAAGGGCGACCTCGCCGGGCTCGCCAAGGCGCGGCGCCTATCAACGGCCACGGTCAAGAACATCAAGCAGAACCTGTTCTTCGCGTTTGCCTACAACGCGCTCGGCGTGCCGATCGCGGCCGGCGCCCTCTACCCGGTGTTCGGCCTCTTGCTGAGCCCGATGATCGCCGCACTCGCGATGAGCCTGTCGTCGGTCTCGGTCATCGCCAACGCGCTGCGCCTGCGCACCGTGAAGCTCTGAGGCGCTGGGAACCCCCGTGGGGTATATGAGGTTGTCGGTCTGTCGAACCGTCAACAGGAGGAACTTTCCATGCACGTCAGCGACATGATCCGCACCCACCCGGACGTGAAGGGCGACACGAACGAGGCGCTGGTGCGCTGCATTGAGGCCTGCTTCGACTGTGCTCAGACCTGCACGTCCTGCGCCGACGCCTGCCTCGCCGAGGAGATGGTGGCCGATCTCCGGCAGTGCATCCGCCTCAACCTCGACTGCGCCGACGTCTGCCTCGCCGCCGGCCGGCTCGCGACGCGGCGCACCGGCGGCAACGTGCCGGTGCTGCGGCAGACCCTCGAAGCCTGCGCCGCCGCCTGCAAGGCCTGCGGCGACATGTGCGCGGGCCACGCCGAGATGCACGCCCATTGCAAGGTCTGCGCCGAGGCGTGCCGGGACTGCGAGCGGGCCTGCCGCGAGGCGGTCGCCGGTGTCGGCTGAACCAGATTCTCTGAGACGCTGGCCGGTTCGCGAGGACCGGCCGGCTCTATGACCAACGTTGAGGTTTTATATGGAACAGGTCGTCGATGCCCTGATGACCGGGGCCGGCATGTTGTGGAAGGCGCTGTGGGCCTTGATCTTCGGCTACGTAATCTCGGCCGGCATCCAGGTCATCATCACCAAGCGACAGATGGCCGACCTCATGGGCGAGCGCGGACTGAAACCAGCCTCGCTCGCCGGGTTCTTCGGCTTCGTCTCGTCGTCGTGCTCGTTCGCGGCGCTGGCCGCCTCGCGTTCGATCCTGGTCAAGGGGGCGCACCCGATCAACGCGCAGGCCTTCCTAATTGCGTCGACCAACCTCGTGATCGAACTCGGCGTCGTCCTCTGGGTGCTGCTCGGCTGGCGCTTCACGCTCGGCAACTTCCTCCTTGGCACCCTGATGATCGCCTACGCCTACCTCGTCACCCGGGTCTGGTTCCCGATGGACTAGGCAAAAGCCGGCAAGGAGCACGCAAAAGAGGCGCAGAAGGCCGAGGGCATGGACATGCAGCACGACCTGAAGGGCGGCTGGAAGGACAAGCTGCTCTCAAAGAAGAGTTGGCAGGCCATTGCCCGCGCCTTCGTCATGGAGTGGAAGATGGTCTGGAAGGAGATCCTGATCGGCTTCACCATCGCCGGCTTCATCTCGGTTTTCGTGCCGCAGGCGTTCTGGAACGCGCTCTTCTTGGTCTCAAACAACGCCGCCGACGGCGCCGTCACCCAGCCGGGCTTCCTCATCGTCGTGGAGAACGCGCTCGTCGCCCCCGTCGTCGCCTTCTTCACCTTCATCGGCTCGATGGGCAACGTGCCCTTGGCGGCGATGCTCTGGTCGCGCGACGCGTCGTTCGGCGGCGTCATGTCGTTCTTGAGCGCCGACCTCGTCGCCGCCACGGTGATCTGGGTGCACGTCAAGTATTACGGTGTACGCTACGCCCTCTACCTCTCGGCACTTCTCTACGTCTGCATGGTCGCGGCCGGTATTACCGTCCACTACCTGTTCGCGCTGTTCGGCCAGATCCCGACCGCGCGGCCGTCGCTCGGCGAGATGACGAGTTTTGCCATCGACTACACGTTCTTCCTCAACATCGGCTTCTTGATCGTGGGCGCGATCCTGTTCTGGCTGCACTTCAAGGGCAGCGATCCGGAGGGACAGGGGATGGAGGAACAAGACCAACACGCCCACGCCTGACGGCAGTTCGATGCTAGAGCGCGCCCGAAGTGGCTGAAGCGCGACACCAACAAGGAGGATATCCGGCGATGCGACGCCGCAACTTCGTCCAATCCCTTTCCCTCGCCGGCCTCGGCGCCGCGACGGGACTGCTCCCCGCCTGGGCGCGCTCGGCGACGGCGCCCGGCCTGCTGACGGCGCGCTCGATGCCCAAGGACCGCCACGACATCATGATCGGCCGCACGCCCGTCACCGTCGGCGGCGTCGAGCGCGATGCGATGACCTTCAATGGCACCGTGCCGGGGCCGCTCATTCATCTCCGCGAGGGCGACGACGTCACGCTCAACGTCACCAACACCCTCGACGAGGACAGCTCGGTCCACTGGCACGGCTTTCTCGTCCCCTTCGAGATGGACGGCGTGCCCGGCGTCAACTTCCCCGGCATCCCGGCCGGCGAGACCTTCACCTACCGTTTCAAGGTCAAGCAGAACGGCACCTACTGGTACCACAGCCACACCCGCTTTCAGGAGCAGCAGGGCCTCTACGGCCCGATCGTCATCGAGCCCAAAGACGGTAAGGCGCCCTACGCCTACGAGCGCGACATCATCCTCATGCTCTCCGACTGGCCGCGCTCGCACCCCGACTTCATCTACGACCGGCTCAAGAAGATGAGCTCGGAATACTACAACTATTACAAGCGGACCTTCGGCGACTTCGTGCGCGACGTCGGCGAGGACGGCCTGATGCCGACTTTGCGCGACCGCACCGCCTGGGCCGAGATGGGGATGATCCCGACCGACCTGCTCAACGTCACCGACGCCGGCTACGTCCACGCGCTCAACGGCCACGCCACCGAGGACAATTGGACGGCCCTGTTCGAGCCCGGCGAGCGGGTGCGGGTCAGGGTCATCAACGCCTCGGCCATGACGCACTACGACGTGCGCGTGCCGGGCCTGCCGATCACGATGATCCAGATGGACGGCCAGTACATCGAGCCGGTCGAGACCGGCGAGTTCCGCATCGGCGTCTCCGAGACCTTCGACTTCGTCGTCGAGCCGAGGGAGGACCGCGCCTACACGGTCTTCGCCGAGACGCTGGACAGGAGCGGCTACGCTCGCGCGACGCTGGCCCCCCGCCTTGGCATGGAGGCGCCGGTGCCGGCCCTGCGCAAGCGCCCCTTACGCAAGCTCGACGCGATCGGCATGGGCATGATGGACAAGAGCCTAGCCCCGTCCGGCGGGCAGGAGCCGATGAAGAACATGCCGCCGATGGGCGACGTCAACGTCGCCATGCGCACGATGCAGCCGCAGCGGCGCCTGGACGATCCCGGCGTGGGCCTGGGCGACGACGGTTGGCCGGTCTTCACCTACAGCCAAGCGAGGGCGCTCGACCCGAAATACCCGCGCGAGCCGGAGCGCGAGATCTTCTTGAACCTGACCTCGAACATGGAACGCTACATCTTCTCGTTCGACGGCGTGAAGTACTCGAACGCCGATAAGATCCAGTTCTACCTGGGCGAGCGGTTGCGCCTGACCATGATGAACCAGACGATGATGGCGCACCCGATCCACCTGCACGGCATGTGGATGGAGTTGGAGAACGGCCACGGCGACAGGATCCCGCGCATGCACACGGTCATGGTCAAGCCGGGCGAGAAGCTCTCGATGCTGATCACGCCGGTCGAACTCGGCGACTGGGCCTTCCACTGCCACCTGCTCTACCACTTCCACTCGGGCATGTTCCGCGTCGTCAACGTCGCCTTGAGGCCGGAAGATCAGCCGGGGAGTCCGGCTTGATGACGACCCGCATCCCCCTCGCCGTCCTCGCCTGTCTCGCCGCCTTGCCCGCCCTCGCCCAGGAGGCGCCCCTCGTCGAGGACATCGGCCGGGTACCGCAGAACGTCGGGGAGGTCCGCGACCCCGAGGGCCCGGTCTCGGCGCAGGACCTCGCCACGGGCAACATCGACGTGCCGGGCGAGCCGGTGCACGACAACCAGTTCCGCGTCTTCGGCATCGCCGACCGGCTGGAGTACCAGTCGAACGAGGGCGACGCGAAATACGTCTGGGACGTGTTCGGCTACGCCGGCGGCGACTACAACCGCCTTTGGGTCGAGAGCGAGGGCGAGGGCCTGTTCGACGGCGGGGTGGAGGGCGCCGAACTCCAACTGCTCTACAGCCGCGCCATCACCCCCTACTGGAACGTCCAGGCCGGCGGGCGCTACGATTTTCGGCCCGATCCGTCCAAGTGGTACGGCGTGCTCGCCTTCGAGGGGATCAACGTCTACTGGACGGGCCAGGAGATCGACTTCTACGTCAGCGAGGACGGCGACGTCTCGGGCAGCGTCGAGATCGAGTACGACGAGCTGCTGACGCAGCGCCTCATCCTTCAGCCGCGCTTCGAATTGAACTGGCAGGCGCAGGACGTGGACGAACTGGATCTGGGCCAGGGCATCACCGACTATGAAGCCGGCCTGCGCCTGCGCTACGAGTTCGCGCGCGAGTTGGCACCCTATATCGGCGTGTCGTGGAGCCGGCAGGTGGGCGACACCGCCGACCGGCTCCCCGACGACGCCGACCCCGGCAAACTGTCCTTCGTCGCCGGGCTGCGGGCGTGGTTTTGACCTTTTTCAGCCCTTCGAACCGATGGCTTTACTGGCGTCGTCGCCCGTTGTCGGCTAGGGTCGCGTTGACTTGTGTTCAAAAGCGCTCGGAATCATGCATCGTTTGCTGACCGTGATCGGATTGCTGCTGAGCATCGTCGTCGCCGGCGTGCAGGCTCAGGCGACGACGATGCTCAGCGGATCGTGCGCCTTCCAGATGCACGGGGTTTCAACTTCGGGTGCGCACGATCTGCACGCCCACGCGACCAACGACGGCAACCTGCCTGTCAGCCCCGCCGCCGCGCACGGTGACGTCGCCGGCGCTTGCTGCGCTTTCAGCGTCTTCGTCGTCCCCCAGGACCTCGATGCATTGCCCGCTCCGCCGCCGCTCGACCGGGCGCGGGCGATACCCGTCTCGCCGCTCACCTCGCTCGATCCCGACGCCATTTTCAAGCCGCCGCGACACGCTTGAGCGCACGACCCGAGCCGACTCGGCTCCGGGTCCATCATAACCCACTCGATATTTCAATTCTCGCGGAGCGTATCCATGCGCACCTTGTTCCTGCGCGGCCTCGTGCCGGGCATGATGGTGGCCTTTGCCGCCCTCAATACCTCGGCCGAAGAGCCGGGCCACCCCCTCGATCCCAGCGTCGGCGGCACCGCCATCGAAGTCCCCTCGCCGAAAAACCGCCACCTCGACCTGTTCGGCGGCCCCTTGCGCGAGCGGGACACCGTCTCGCCGTCCTACGAGGAGGACGACGAAACCCCTTCGGCCGACGCCGGCATGGAAGGTCACGACATGGACGGCATGATGTCCGGCCAAGAGATGAAGGGCATGACGCCCGGTCAGGAGATGCCGGACCAGGAAATGGAAGGCATGATGTCGGGCCAGGAGATGCCCGGCCACGACATGAACGGCATGATGCCGGACCAGCAGATGCCGGGCCACGACATGGGCTCGATGTCGGGGGGCGGACATGACGGCTAGGCCGCTCGCCCTCACCCTGATGCTCGGGCTTACCGGCTGCGGGGCCGCGGCCGACTACGGCCGGGCGACGACGGAACCGGCGGCGCTGCCGGGCGTCGCCGAGATCGCGCGCCAGTCCGGACAGGCGACGCGCGCCTGGCTCCGGCCGCGCTCGGCCTTCGCCCAAACCGTCGACGCGCGGGTGGCGGCGATGCGAGAGGCGGCGCCGCTCGGCATGGACGAGGCGGTCGAGATCGCCCTCCTGCGCCACGAGCCCCTGCAGCGGGCGTTGCAGGGGCGCGCCATGCTACGGCCCGGGTTCGTCGAAGGCTTGGAGGAGGTCGGCGGCGACCGGCCGGCCGACTGGAAGCTGCTCGGCCTAGCGGTCGCCCAGTCGCGCAAGCCGCGCTACCGGCCCGAGTTCGGCGCCGCAACCGCTGAGCTGGCGGAAATCGTCTTCGAGCGCGCCGCCGAGGCGCGGAGGACTTGGGTCGAGGCGGTGGCGGCGCGTCAGTTGGCGCTGCGCATGGCGGCCTCGGCCGAGACGGCGGAGGCGGCGGCCGAACTCACGGCCGAGCAGTACCGTTCGGGTTCGGCCAGCCGCCGCGATCAGGCCGAGCGCAAGCTCGCCTACGGCCACGCCTTGACGGCTTCCCTGGAGGCGGATCAGGCGGCGATCGCCGCGCGCGAGGCCCTCGTGCGGCTCTTGCGGCTGCACGGCGATGAGGTCGCCTGGGCACTGCCCGACGCGCTGCCGGAGGTGCCGACCGAGCCGGTCGAACTCGGCGACGTCGAGGTCCTGGCGGTGGGCGAGGGCTTAAGCGCGCTCATGGCCCGCGAAGGCCACGCGCAGTGGGCCGAGGGCCTGGATCTCCGCAGCCACGCCAGGGAAACCTATGCCCACCTGCGCGCGGCCTGGGAGGTGGCGCGCTACCAGGAAGACGTCGCCGTTCCGGCGGCGGACGCGCTGCTCGACGAGACTCAGTCCTTCTACAACGGCATGATCGAGGACGTGTACGCGCTCCTCGACGCCGCCGAGGAGCGGGCCGGGGCCGAAGCCGACCGCATCGAGGCCGCGGCCGACTATTGGAAGGCGCACGCCGAGATGACGGAGATCTTAGGCGGGCAGGCGCCCGAACGCTTCGCGACCGACACCACCCAGACGGCGCTCGCCCGATGAAGGAGCAGACCATGCTGACACGACGTTCGTTCGCCGCCGCTGCCGCGCTCGCCGCCGGCGCCTCGCTCGCCCGGGTCTCGGCCGCCGAGGCCAAAGCACTGCCGGAGCCGGCGAGCTTCGCCGATCCCTACATGCGCGGCCCCCTCCTGGACGGCAACCTTGCGGGCCGCACGCCCTTCATGACGCTCAACGGCGGCTCGCTGCCCTGGCGCATGAACGGCGAGGTGAAGGAGTTCCACCTCGTTGCCGAGTTCGTCGACCGCGAGCTGACGTTAGGCTCCGTCGCCAAGCTCTGGGGCTACAACGGCAGTTCGCCGGGGCCCACGATCGAGGCCGTCGAGGGCGACAAGGTGCGGGTCTTCGTCACCAATCGTCTCAAGGAGCACACCTCGGTCCACTGGCACGGCATCATCCTGCCCAACGGCATGGACGGGGTCGGCGGCCTCACCCAGCCGCAGATCCCGCCGGGCGAAACGTTCAAGTACGAGTTCCGCCTCAAGAAGAGCGGCACCTTCATGTACCACAGCCACGCCGATGAATTGGTGCAGATGGCGCTCGGCATGATGGGCCTCCTCGTCGTCCACCCGAAGAGCGCGGCCGAGCGGCGGGTGGACCGCGACTACGGCTTCCTGCTCGCCAGCTACCAGCTCCACCCCGGCACCTACATCCCCGACACGGCCGAGATGACCGACTTCAACACCTGGACCTTCAACAGCCGGGTGTTTCCGGGCATCGACCCGCTCGTCGCCCGTACAGGAGAGAAGGTCCGCATCCGCATCGGCAACCTCACCATGACCAACCACCCGATCCACCTGCACGGCACCGACTTCAAGGTGACCGGCACGGACGGCGGCTGGATCCCCGAGGCGGGGCAGTGGCCGGAAGTGACCGTGGACGTGCCCGTCGGCGCCATGCGGGTCATCGAGTTCACCGCCGAGAAGCCCGGCGACTGGGCGCTGCACTGCCACAAGGCGCACCACACGATGGGGCCGATGGGGCACGAGGTCGCCAACATGCTGGGCGTGCGCCAGGGCCGGGCGATGGCCAAGGTGCAAAAGGCGCTGCCGGGGCGGATGATCATGCCGATGGGCGAGGTGGGCATGGCCGAGATGCAGGACATGGCCTACCACATGCCGCCGCCGGAAAACACGGTGCCGATGATGGCGGGCGAAGGCCCGTTCGGACCGATCGAGATGGGGGGAATGATGACCGTCCTCAAGGTCCGCGAGGGCCTGCCGCGGGGCTCCTACGAGGACCCCGGCTGGTACGAGCACCCGAAAGGCACGGTCGCCTCCCGGATCGACGTCGATCTCGCGAACAACGGCTAACCAGGAGAACAGCCAATGCGTAAGACTCTGCTCTCGACCGCGACCGCCCTCGGCCTCGCGCTCGTGTCCCCCCCGGTCTTCGCCGGCGGCAGCCACGGCGGCGGGCACTACAGCTTCGGCGAGCCGGGCGATCCGACGGCGGTCGATCGCACCGTGCAGGTGAGCGCCACCGACGACGGCGCGATGCGCTTTAATATGGGCCTCGATACGATCGAGCGCGGCGAGACGATCCGCTTCGTCGTCGCCAACGAGGGCGCGCTGGAGCACGAGTTCGCGATTGGCGACACGGGCTCGCAGCGGGCGCACGCCAGGATGATGGCGAAGATGCCCGACATGCAGCACGGGGACGACCCGACGGCGGTCACGCTGGAGCCGGGCGAGACGAAGGAGCTCGTCTGGCACTTCTCCAAGCCGGTGGGGGGCGACATCGTCTTCGCCTGCAACATCCCCGGTCATTCGGAGGCCGGCATGATGCACAAGGCCGGCCTCAAGCGGGGCTGATCGGCTATACGACGCCGGGGCGGCCACGGCCGCCCCGCACACCTGGAGGATTGCCATGAACGCGAGAACTAAGTCGATTGCCACCGGCGCCGTCCTGGCGCTCGGGCTCGCCGCCGGCGGCTGGACGATGCTGGCGAACGGGCCGGCCGTTGCCGCCGAGATGACGGTGTGGAAGACCCCCTCGTGCGGCTGCTGCGCCGCCTGGGTCGAGCACATGCGCCAGAACGGCTTTGCCGTCACGGTCAAGGAAGCCGAGGATCTGAACCCCGTCAAGCGGATGGCCGGCGTGGATCCTGCGCACCAGTCCTGCCACACGGGCCTCGTCGAGGGCTACACGATCGAGGGGCACGTCCCGGCCGCCGACGTCGAGCGCCTCCTCGCCGAGCGGCCAAAGGCCAAAGGCTTGGCCGTGCCGGGGATGCCGGTGGGCTCGCCCGGCATGGAGATGAACGGCATGACCGAGCCGTACGACGTCGTCCTGTTCGGCGAGGACGGGGCGAAAGTGTTCGCTGAGCATTGATCGCCTCGCGTCGCCTGCGGCGGGTTTTTTCTCTTTTTTGCTCTTGTCCGAGGCCCGCCCTCGACGCCGTGGCTAGCCGCCTGCGTTATCGCCAGACACGCTGACTAGACAACGATAGGCGAGGATAGGCGAGGCGGCCGCCCTTTGCCCGCGGCCGTTGTCCCTCAGGTCAAACTTGGCGGCGTCGCTCGTAAACGTCCGGCGAGGTATCGCGGGACTTGGCTGTAGCAGTCGCTGGCGATGCGGTGACTCGGCCGGCCTGGATCCTCGATCGAGTCGGGGGTCCAGGCCGGGATTGGCGGGTCTCTGTTCTTTCAATATTTTGGCTTCATCAGGTCAAGCCTGATGCTGTCTGCCAAGGTGTTGAAGGGATTGGCTATAACACCGGCAAAGAAGCGCAGCGAGCGCACGCCAAGCATTCTTGCCGCTCAAGTCGCAGCACCCCTGGCCTCCGCCAGCGAGGCGAACCCGTCCCGCGCCAGGAGACCCGCCAAGCCGTCGAGCAGCCGGGGCAGGAGCGCCGGGCCCTCGTAGGCGAAGGCGGTGTAGACCTGAACGGCGCTGGCGCCGGCGAGGATGCGGGCGTAGGCGTCGGCCGAATCGGCGATGCCGCCGCAGGCGACGAGCGCGAGGCGTCCCCCCGCCGCCCGCGCGACCGTGCGCAGCAGGCGATCCGCGAGCGGGGCCAAGGGCGGGCCGGAGAGCCCGCCGGCCTCGGCGGCGTGGTATGATCGCAGCCCCGCCGGGCGCGAGAGCGTGGTGTTGCCGACGATCAGCCCCTCGATGCCGCTGTCGAGCGCGGCCCCGACGACGGCCCGCGCCTCCCCCCCGTCGAGGTCGGGGGCGATCTTGAGCAGGAGCGGACGCTTCGGCGCGCCGGCGGCGACCATTTCGGCGCGGGCCGCAACGAGGGTGTCGAGCAGCGGGCCGAGCGCGCCCGGTGCTTGAAGTGCGCGCAGGCCCGGCGTGTTCGGCGAGGAGACGTTGACGGCGACGTAGGCCGCGCGCGGGTAGACGCGCTTCAAGCACCAAGCGTAGTCGCGCAACGGGTCGTCGCTGTCCTTGTTCGGGCCGATATTGGCGCCGACGACGCGACCTTCGAGGCGGGGGTCGGCGAGCCGTTCGGCCAGCGCCTCGGCGCCCTTATTGTTGAAGCCCATCCGGTTGACGACGGCCCGCTCCTCGTCCAGGCGAAACAGGCGCGGCCTCGGGTTGCCGGCCTGCGGGCGCCGCGTCGCCGTGCCGGCCTCGACGAAGGCGAAGCCCAGCTTGAGAAGGCCGCTGAGCGCCGCGCCGTCCTTGTCGAAGCCGGCGGCGAGGCCGAGCGGGTGAGCAAGCCGGATCCCGGCCAGATCGGTGCGCAGGGCGGGCGGCGCCTTGAGGGATCGTCCCGGCGCTCGGGCCGCGAGCTTGAGCCCGAGCCCGTGCGCCGTCTCGGGCTCTAAGCGGCGCAGGAGCGGCAGCGTCAGGCGGCCGAGCGTCGCCGCGAGCGGCATAGGAATGCCTCAGCGGCGGCCGTGGGCGATGAAGCCCTCGCCGTTGCGAAAGTCGGGCTTGTGGTAGAGGAACGGCCCGCCGTCGGTCGCCGTGACCCCGCCGCCCGCCGCGCGCAGGACGGCGTGGCCGGCGCCCGTGTCCCACTCCATCGTCGGGCCGAAGCGCGGGTACCAGTCGGCCGCACCCTCGGCGACGAGGCAGAACTTCAGCGAGCTGCCGGCCGAGACGGTGTCGGTGATGCCCTTGTCGCGCAGCCAGTCGTCGGTCGCCTCGTCGCGGTGCGAGCGGCTCGCGACCGCCATGAGGCCGGCAGAGGGTGCTTCGCGGGCCGCGATCGACCGCTCGCCCGCCGCGTCGCGCTTCATCGCGCCCTCGCCGACGCGGCCCCACCACGCCGCATCGAGCGCGGGCGCCACGACGACGCCCAAAGTCGGCAGGCGATCGACGACGAGGCCGATATTGACGGTGAACTCGCCGCGCTTGTTGATGAACTCCTTAGTGCCGTCCAGGGGATCGACCAGCCAGAACGGGCCGTCGCCGACCTCGGGCACACGGCCCTTGGCGACCGACTCCTCGGCGATGACGGGGATGTCGGGCGTCAGCCGCGCCAAGCCTTTAAGGATCACCGCCTCGGCCGCCTCGTCGGCGGCGGTGACCGGCGAGCGGTCGTCCTTGTGGCGCACCTCGACGTCGGCCTCGTCGTTGTAGTAGCGCAGCGTGACGCCCCCCGCCTCCTGGGCGAGGACGAGCAGTTGCGGCATCAGGTCGGTCGGCAGCATGGGATGCAAGACTCCAAAAAACGGCGCGCGGTGTACGGGTCAGCCGCCGGCCAGGACGGCGGCGAACAGGTCGGGGTCGACGTTGCCGCCGGAGGCGACGACGAGGACCGTCTTGGCCTTGAGGTCGAGCTTGCCCGAGAGGGCGGCGGCGAGTGCCACCGCCCCGCCGGGCTCGATCACGAGCTTGAAGTGGTGAAAGGCGCGGCGCATGGCGTTCGCCACCTCGGCGTCGTCGACGGCGAGCCCGCCGGCCAAGTTGGCCCGGTTGATCGAAAAGGTGATCTCGCCGGGCGTACGGGTCAAGATCGCGTCGCAAAAGGAAGCGGGGTGCCCCTCGACCGACAAGCGTTCGCCGGCTTCGAGCGAGCGCTTGGTGTCGTCGTAGCCCGCCGGCTCGACGGCGTAGACGGCGAGCTTCGGGAACGCCGCCTTGAGCGCCGTTCCGACCCCGGCGATCAGGCCGCCGCCGCCGCAGCAGCACAGCGCGACGTCGGGCTCGATGCCCCCGTCGCGACAAGCGGCCGCCATCTCCAGCCCGACCGTGCCCTGCCCCGCGATGACGAGCGGGTCGTCGTAGGGCTTGACCAAAACGGCGCCGCGCTCGGCCGCGATCGACGCCCCGATCGCCTCGCGGCTCTCGCGGGTCCGGTCAAAGGTGCGCACGTTTGCGCCGTAGGCGGCCGTGTTGGCCCGCTTGATCGCCGGCGCGTCGTCAGGCATCAAGATCGTCGCGCGGCGACCGAGGAGCTTGGCGGCGTAGGCCACCCCTTGCGCGTGGTTGCCGGACGAGTAGGCGACGATCTCTTTCGCGTCGGTGTCGGCGATCTTGTTATAGGCGCCGCGGAGCTTGAACGAGCCGGTGGTCTGCAAGGGCTCGGCCTTGACGAGGATACGGGCACCCGCCTCGGCGTTCAACAGCGGGCTCTCAAGCAAGGGTGTTCGGCGAACGACGCCGTCGAGACGCGCGGCGGCGCGCTCGATGTCGCCCAGTTCGACCGCAGGGACGCTCATCCGGTCGACCGCGGCGCCGGGGGCGAGGGCAGCAGGACGGTCGTCGCGACCCGCGGCTTGGGCTTGGGCGTCAGGAGAATCGCCGGCTCCTCGTCCGGCTCAAGCTCGGCCGGGATCCGGTCGGGGTCGAGGAGGACGGCGTAGACCCGCTGACCCTCGATGATCCGCTGCACGTAGTTGCGCGTCTCGCGGTAGGGGATCAGCTCGATCCAATCGACCAGGGTCTCGACGTCGACGTCGCGCGGGTCGCCGTGCCGCTCCAGCCAAGCGCTCACCCGGCTCGGGCCCGCGTTGTAGGCGGCGGCCACAAGGGCGGGCGCGCCGGCGTAGCGCTCGTCCAGACCGGCAAGGTAGATATCGCCGAGCATGAGGTTGTAGGCCGCGTCCGTCGTCAAACGTGCCGCATCGTAGGGGATGTTGAGACGGCGCGCCATCGCCTTTGCCGTTCCCGGCATCAACTGCATCAGCCCGCCGGCGCCGACGTGGCTGCGGGCCTTGGCGTCGAAGTGGCTCTCCTGCCGCGCCACGGCGAGGACCAGCGCCAAGCGCTCCTCGTGCCCGACGTCGTTCGGGTCGAGGTCGGGCAGCAAGGGGTAGCTCCACACCGGATGCGCGACCCCGGCCGCGACCCCGGCCTTGCCGATCTCGACCAGGAGGCTCGGGTCGTTGCAGGCGGCGGCAATCCCGACGACGGCCTCGGGTGCCACGCCCCCGATCAGGAGGTGGCGCAAGAACGGCCGTGCCTCGTCCGCGGCACCGGCCCGGCACAAGGACGCCGCGAGCCGGGCGAGCGGGGGGGCCTTGGCGGCGAGCGGCAGGGTCGCGGTCGCGGGCAGGCGCAGCGGCTGGCCGATCGCGTCGGCGGCCAACTGGCCGTAGAAGGTGGTGCCGTGCCGGGCGGCAACCTCGAACCAGCGCCGGGCCTGGTTCGGCTCGCCGAGGGCAGAGGCCGCCCGACCGGCCCAGTAGGCGGCGCGGGCGCGGCTGATCGGGCTGGCGACGAGGCCGTGCAGCCGCTCGAAAGTGCCCAGCGCTTCTCGCGGCCGATCGACGAAGCGCAGCGCCAGCCAGCCTTCGAGGAACAGGGCCTCGGCGGCGGCGACGCCGCTCGGCTGGCCGTGCAGCCGGGCGAGCGCGTAGGCGTCGTCGAAGCGGCGGGCGTCGATCAGTTCGCGGACCTCGTAGGCGCGATCGGACCACCACGCCGCGGCGCGGCCGAGCCGGGCCGGCGGGTCGAGCAGGATCTCGCGCACCCCCTCGACCCGGCCCTTGCGCTTGCGCCACTGGAGCCGGTCGAAGGCGAGGCCGCCGTCGTCGTTAAGTTCCATCGATACCCGCTCGATCATCCGATCGACCCCGGGTGCCGAGGTCTGGAGCGCGATCCGGGCGATGGCGAGGCGGCGCTCGCCCTCGCCCACCCTGTCCAGCATCGCGCGGGCGCCCTGCACTTTGCCGTCCCACAAGAGCCGATCCAGCCGGGCCGCGTCATCCTCGGGCCGGAGGTAATCGGCGAACAGCGCCAAGAAGTAGCGTTCCTCGCCGGTCGGGAAGTCGTCGTCGATCCAGCTTCGCCGCGCGATCGCCGCCGCCGCCGCGTCGCCCGCGGCGAGGTGAGCCTCGGCCAGCCGGGTGCGTCCCTGGCGGGTCTGCGGCGCGCGCCTGGCGAAGAAGGCGAGCCGCTCGGCGTGAGGCACGGTCTCGTCCAGGCGCGCCTCGGCGCGGCGCTGCAAGGCGTCGAGGCCGGGCCAATCCTCATGCGTCTCGATGAAGGCGCGCACCTTGGCGAAGTCGACGTCGTCGCGCGCCCTCAGCCCGTGCCAGCGGACATAGTCAACGACGACGGGATCGCCGGTGTCGCGGGCGAGCTTGCGCGCCCACGGCCACGTCTCGTCCTCGATCGCCTGGAGGACGCGGTCGAGGTCGGGCAATGCCGTCTGCGCCGCTGCCCGAGCGATCCCGCCGGTGACGCCGGTGGCGACGACCAGAACGAGAACGAGGCGGATCGAGGCGAAGAGAAGGGGGTTGTGCGCGATGAGCATGGGCGTCCGTTGCCAAGGTTGCGTCTATCGTACGGCACGGCGGCGTTGCCGGGCGGGCGCGGCGTCGCTATGCTGCTCGACCGCATCAACGCTCGATCGTATACGCGAGAAGCCTTAACGAAAGGTGGAAGGAATGTTTCGTGGCTCGATTGTGGCGCTCATCACCCCCTTTCGCAACGGGGCGGTCGACGAGCGGGCATTCCAGGACCTGATCGCCTGGCACGTCGAGGCCGGCACCGAGGGGTTCGTCCCGGTCGGCACGACCGGCGAGAGCCCGACGCTCAGCCACGCCGAGCACGAGCGGGTGGTCGAACTGTGCGTTGAGGCGGTGGCGGGGCGGCGCCCGGTGATCGCCGGCACGGGCTCGAACGCGACCGAGGAGGCGATCAGCCTGACCCGGCACGCCAAGCGCGCCGGCGCCGACGCGGCGCTCGTCGTCACGCCCTACTACAACAAGCCGACGCAAGAGGGCCTCTACCGCCACTACAAGGCGATCCACGACGCGGCCGACCTGCCGATCGTGATCTACAACATCCCCGGCCGCTCGGTCGTCGACATGACGTCCGCCACGATGGCGCGGCTGGCCGAACTGCCCAACATCGTCGGCGTCAAGGATTCGACCGGCGACATCGTCCGGCCGCTCTTGACAACGGCGGCCTGCGGCGAGGATTTCGCGCAGTTGACCGGCGAGGACGCCAACACGCTCGCCTTCTTGGCGCACGGCGGCCACGGCGCGATCTCGGTCACGGCGAACGTAGCGCCGCACCTGTGCGCGCAGATGCACGGAGCGTGGCGCACGGGCGAGACCGGCACGGCGCTCGCCATCCACCGCCGGCTGATGGGCCTGCACCGCAACCTGTTCCTTGAATCCAACCCGGCACCGGCCAAATACGCCCTCTCCCGGCTCGGCCGCTGCACGACCGAGGTCCGGCTGCCGCTGGTCGAGGTGACGAAAGCGACCCGCGACGCGATCGACGCGGCCCTGGAGCGGGCCGGCCTCTCGAACTAGGATTTCTTGCACATGGCGCGACCGACCGGCCGCAAGGTGGTGGCGCAGAACCGCCGCGCCTACTACGACTACAGCATCGACGAGAAGCTGGAGGCGGGCCTCGTCTTGTCAGGGACCGAGGTCAAGTCGCTGCGCGAGGGCCGCGCCAACTTAAGCGACGCCCACGCCGGCGAGATGGAGGGCGAACTCTGGCTGTTCAACGCCTACATCCCCGAGTACCGCGCCGCCAACCGCTTCAACCACGAGACTAAGCGCCCGCGCAAGCTGCTCTTGCGCCGGCGCGAGATCGGCCGGATGCTGAATGCGGCCCAGCGCAAGGGCATGACGCTGGTGCCCTTGCAGGTCTACTTCTCCGATCGCGGCATGGCCAAGGTCGAGATCGGCGTGGCCAAGGGCAAGAAATCCTACGACAAGCGCGCCTCGATCAAGGACCGCGACTGGCAGCGCGACAAGGCCCGCGTCCTGCGCAACGACACGCGCGAGGGGTGACTTCTGGCGAGCGCAGAGGCATCTTTTCTCAAAGACTAACGAAGTTCAGGTGGGCCAAAAGTAGCCTAACGGGAAGAGCGAAGTCTGGCCACTCTGGACCCCGCATCAAGTGCGGGATGACAAGGTGTAGGTATGGGCATTAGGTTCTCTTCCTTGTCACCCCCAACCCCCGATCGAAGTCGGGGCCATGCTTGATCGGGGGTGGCAGGGCTCCTTCTTCCTCAACAGGTTACTAAAGGTATATCGAGAAAGATTTTGCGTCAGCGTTGGACGTGTGTAAGGACCACGCGCGAGCGGCCCGCCGGGGTCGACGGGCCGTTCGTCGCGTCGCTTGAATCCGTCGCGGCCGTCAGCTCTTGATCTGGCGGTAGGCAAACAGGAGGATCAAGGAGCCGACCACCGCGAGGATGATGCTCCACACGTTGAGGCCGGTCACGTCGCCGACGCCCAAGAGGCTGCCGATGAAGCCGCCGACGATGGCGCCGACGATGCCGATCACGATGGTGATGAAGAAGCCGCCGGGATCGCGGCCCGGCATGATGAGCTTGGCGATGACGCCGGCGATCAGGCCGAGCACGAGCCACGCGATGATTCCCATGATTTCCCCCGTGGAATTAAGTTGGGTAGACCTAGCCAAAACGCCGTTCCTGGTAAAGCGTTCCTAATCAACCTTCCAGCGCTTGCCGCCGTCGGCGCCGTCACCTACTTGTCATCTCGATACGCTCAACGGGGTGTCCGCCGCGGGCGGGCTGAGACAGGGCCGATGCCCGAACCCGTCGAACCTGATCCGGATCATGCCGGCGAAGGGAATTGTGGCGGCCCGCTCACCTCGAATTGTCGCGCGGCCCCCGATCTCCCTCCGCCCGGGGGGGAACATGCACGATACGACGGTTTCGCTTGGGGCGGGCGCCGCCTTCGCCATCCTGGAGCGGGTGCGCGAACGGCGCCCCAGGGTGCATGTGCTGACCTCGACCGTGGCGGCGGCGGTGTCCGCCAACGCGCTGCTCGCGATCGGCGCCACCCCCTCGATGACGCAAGACCCGGACGCCGTCGCCGACTTCGTTGCCGGCGCGCGTGCTCTCGTCGTCAACCTCGGCATGCTCGATCCCCTGCGCAAGGCGGCGATCCCGGTCGCGATCGAGACCGTCCGGACGCACGGGCGTCCCTGGCTGCTCGACCCGGTCAAGGTCGAGCGCGCCGCCGCCCGGCGGGCGTTTGCCGTCGAGTTGCTCGGCATGGGCCCGGCGGCGCTGCGGGCCAACCAGGACGAGGCGACGCTGCTCTGCGGCAATGACGACGCGGCGACGCTCGCGGCGCGGCACGAGACGGTGCTCGCCGTCACCGGGGCGGTCGATCGGATCACCGACGGGCGGCGGCACACGAGCCTCGCCAACGGTCACCCGCTCCTGGACCGGGCGACCGCGATGGGCTGCGCCGCCTCGGCCTTGTGCGGCGCCTTCCTCGCCGTCGAGCGTGACCCGTACGAAGCCGTCGCCGCCGGGCTCGCCGTCTACGGCGTCGCGGGCGAGATCGCGGGCGGCATCGCCCGCGGCCCCGGCGGCCTCGTGCCGCAACTGCTCGACACGCTCTACCGCCTCGACGAGGCGACGTTCACGCGCCGGCTGCGCCGCGCATGAGACGCCTCGACCTTCGCCTCTACGCCGTCCTCGACCCGGACCAGGCGACGCCCGGCCGTGACCCGGTGGCGCTCGCAATTCGGGCGGTGCAAGGCGGCGCCACGCTGGTCCAGTTGCGGCACAAGTCGGCCGCGACCGGGGCCACGGTCGAACTCGGCCGGGCGCTCAAGGCTGCCCTGGATCCTTTGAACGTGCCCTTGATCGTCAACGACCGGGTCGACGTGGCGCTGGCGATCGGCGCGGCCGGCGTCCACCTCGGCCTGGACGACATCGCACCCGCCGACGCGCGGCAGATCTTGGGGGACGACGCGCTGATCGGCGTCACCGTCCACCACCCGCACGAGGCCGACGCGGTCGATCCGTCCTGCGCCGACTACGCCGGCATCGGCCCGACCTTCGCCACGGCGAGCAAGGACCCTAAGGACCCGCCCGTCGGGGTCGAGGGCGTCGGGCGGCTATTGCACCGTCTGCGCGCCCGGCTGCCGGGCTTTCCCGCCTGCGCGATTGCCGGGATCAACGCCGGCAACGCCGGGGCGGTGATGGCCTCTGGCGTCGACGGGGTCGCCGTGATCGGTGCTTTGTTCCGCGCCGACGACCCGGCCGGTGCGGCGCGCGAACTGCGCCGCGTCGTCGACGCTAACCTGCGAGCAAGACGAAGAAGGGAGGAGACATGACCCCGACGGCGCTCACCATCGCGGGCTCGGATTCAAGCGGCGGGGCCGGCATCCAGGCCGACCTCAAGACCTTCTCGGCCTTGGGCGTCTACGGTGCCAGCGCTATCACGGCGCTGACCGCGCAGAACACCCAGGGCGTCTTGGGTATCGCTAAGGTCGAACCCGCCTTCGTCGCGGCGCAGATCGACGCCGTCTTCGCCGACATCCGCGTCGACGCCGTCAAGATCGGCATGCTGGGCAACCTTGAGATCATCGAGGCGGTGGCGGGCGCGATCGAGCGCCACCGGCCGCGCGCCGTCGTCCTCGACCCGGTGATGGTGGCGAAATCGGGCGATAAGCTCTTGGAAGACAGGGCGGTGGACGCGCTCAAAATCCGGCTCCTGCCGCTCGCCACCGTCGTCACGCCGAACCTGCCCGAGGCGGCCGTGCTGCTGGGGGTGCCGACGCCCGCCGAGCGCCGTGCCATGCCGGGCGTCGCCGCGCGGCTGCAAGACTTGGGGGTGGCGAACGTCCTCTTGAAGGGGGGGCACCTGGAGGGGGCCGAGAGCCCAGACTTGCTGCTGCACGGCGGCGAACTGCACTGGTTCGAGGGCGGGCGCGCCCCGACGCGCAACACGCACGGCACCGGCTGCACCCTCTCGTCCGCAGTGGCGGCCTTCCTCGCCCGGGGCCTGCCGCTGCCGGCCGCGGTCGGCGAGGCCAAGCGCTACGTCGGCGCCGCGATCGGGGCGGCGGACGGGCTCGGCGTCGGCGGCGGGCGCGGGCCGGTGCACCACTTCCACGGCTTCTGGCCGCACGTCCAAACCTCGAGGAGGCTGCACAGTGCTCAAGCGTCGTGACCTCGCCGCCGGTGCCGTCGGCGGGGCGGCACTGCTCGCCGCGCCCGCCATCGTCCGGGCGCAAGAACCGCGCAACTGGCGCATGGCAACCTCCTGGCCGCGAAACCTGCCGGGGCCGGGTGTCTCGGCGGCGCGGCTGGCCAAGCGCGTCGAGGCGATGAGCGGCGGTGCGATCACCGTCGAGGTCTACGGTGCGGGGGAAATCGTGCCGGCCTTCGAGGTGCTCGACGCGGTCGGGTCCGGCACGGTCGAACTCGGCCACACCGCCGCCGTGTTCTGGTCGGGCAAGATGCCGGCCTCGCCCTTCTTCCTCGCCGTGCCGATGGGCCTCACCCCGCTGGAGCACATGGCGTGGGTCTATGGCGGGGGCCAAGCCCTCTGGGACGAGATGTACGCCCCCTTCGGCGTCAAGCCGTTCATGGCCGGCAACACCGGCATGTCGATGGAGGGCTGGTTCAAGCGCGAGATCGAGACCCTCGACGACCTCAAGGGCCTCAAGTTCCGCATGGCCGGCCTCGGCGGCGAGATGTACGCCCCGTTCGGCATCGTTCAAGTCTCGCTGCCGCCGGGCGAGACCCTGCCCGCCTTGCAGAGCGGTGCCCTGGACGCGGCCGAGTTCGCCGGGCCGTCGAGCGACTTGGCGCTCGGGTTCTTCCAGGCCGCCCCCTACTATTACGGCCCCGGCCTGCACGAGCCGAACGGTACGGGCGAGTGCCTCGTCAACCGCGATTTGTGGGAGGGCCTGGACGGCAACCTCAAGGGCGTCATCGCCAACGCCTGCGCCGCCGAGGCCTCCGAGGCGCTGGCCGAGGCCGAGCGGATGAACACCGCCGCCTTGCAAGCCCTCGTCGACAAGCACGGCGTCAAGCTCAAGCGCTATCCGGCCGACGTCGAGCGGGCGCTGGCAAAGAGCGGGCGCGAGGTGATCGGCCGCTTCAAGGGCGTGGGCGGCATCGAGGGCCGCATCCACGACAGCTACGTCGCGGCCCTGGACGGGCTGCGCCCCTGGACCTCGGTCTCGCTCGCCGATTTCCTGATCGCGCGCGGCCGTGGCTGAGGCGGCGTCCTCGCTCGTGCTCAAGCGCCTGACGCTCGGCGGCGAGGCCCTGTTCGAGGATTTTCGCCTCGACCTCGCGCCCGGGCGCTGGACCTGCCTCCTGGGCGCCTCGGGCGTCGGCAAGTCGACGCTGCTGCGCGCCGCGGCCGGGCTCGTGCCCGGCGCCGTCGTCGAGGCGCCGGGCGGGGCTGCCCTCGCGCCGCCGAGTCGTGTCGCGCTCATGGCGCAGAACGACCTCTTGCTCCCCTGGCTCGACGTCACCGAGAACGTGCTCTTGGGCCATCGCCTGCGCAAGACCGTGACGGCGGCGGCGCGGGCGCGGGCGCGGGACCTGATCGGGCGCGTCGGACTCGGCGATGCCGCCGGGCACCGGCCGGCGTCGCTCTCCGGCGGGATGCGCCAGCGCGCGGCGCTCGCCCGCACGCTGATGGAGGAGCGGCCGCTCGTCTTGATGGACGAGCCGTTCTCGGCGCTCGACGCGATCACCCGGCACAAGATGCAGGCCCTCGCGGCGGAACTGCTGGTGGCCAAGACCGTGCTGCTCGTCACGCACAGCCCGACCGAGGCGCTGCGGCTCAGCCACGCGGTCTTCGTCCTGGAGGGCAGGCCGGCGCGGGCACGGCGGCTCGAAGGCCCGAGCGGGCCGATCCCGCGCCCGGCCGACGACCCGGCGCTGCTTGCCATGCAGGCCCGGCTCCTCTCGGCGCTCGCCGGCGAGGCCGGGGGAGCGGCGGCCAGATGCGCGGCCTGAGGCCGCTCCTCACCGGCCTCGGCCTCCTCGGCCTGTGGCAGGGGCTGGTCTGGCTGACGGCCGTGCCGCCCTACATCCTGCCGGGGCCGCTCGCGGTCATCCAAGCCTTGTGGACGCGGGCATCTCTCCTCCTCGACCACGCCCTGGTCACGCTGGCCGAGATCGTCCTCGGGGTCCTGATCGGCACCGCCGTCGGCATCGCCTCGGCCATCACGCTCGCCGCCTCGCGCCACGCCCGGCAGTGGCTGCTGCCGCTCCTGGTCGTCAGCCAAGCCCTGCCGGTCTTCGCGCTCGCGCCGCTTCTCGTTCTCTGGCTCGGCTACGGCATGGCCTCCAAGGTGGCGATGGCGGTTCTCATCATCTACTTCCCCGTCACCGCCGCCTTCTACGACGGCTTGAAGCGCGCCAACCCCGGCTGGCTCGACCTCGCGGCGGTCATGGGCGCATCACCGGCCGCCGCCTTGTGGCAGATCCGCGTCCCGGCCGCCCTCCCCGCCCTGGCCTCGGGCCTGCGCGTCGCCGCCTCGATCGCGCCGATCGGCGCCGTGGTCGGCGAGTGGGTCGGCGCGTCCAAGGGCCTCGGCTACCTGATGCTGCACGCCAACGCCCGGATGCAGGTCGATCTGATGTTCGCGGCACTCTTGACCTTGTGCGCCGTGGCGCTCGCGCTCTGGTTCGCCCTCGACGCCCTGCTTCGCCGCCTCACCCCTTGGCAGCCCGAGACGATTGCCTGACAACAAAACAAGGAGACGCCGGCCCATGCGCGCCGTCATCATCACCCTCCTCGCCCTCGCGGCCACACCGGCGGCGGCGCAGGAGCGGCTCACCGTCCTCCTCGACTGGTTCGTCAACCCCGACCACGCGGCGCTCGTCGTGGCGCAGGAGCGCGGCCTGTTCGCCGAGCACGGGCTCGACGTCGACCTCGTCGCACCCGCCGACCCGAACGACCCGCCGAAGCTGGTCGCGGCGGGGCAGGCCGATATCGCCGTCGGCTACCAGCCGCAACTGCACCTGCAGCGCGACGCGGGCCTGCCGCTGGTCCGGATCGGCACGCTCGTCGCCACGCCGCTGAACGCGCTCGTCGTCCTGGACGATGGCCCGATCGAGGCGATCGAGGACTTGAAGGGCAAGCGCGTCGGCTACTCGGTCGGCGGCTTCGAGGAGGCGCTGCTCGGCGGCATGCTGGCGCACAGCGGCCTCGCCCTCGACGACGTCGAGCTGGTCAACGTCAACTTCTCGCTCTCGCCCGCCTTGATGGCGGGGCGGGTCGACGCCGTGATCGGCGCCTTTCGCAACTTCGAACTGAACCAGATGGCGATCAACGGCAGCCCCGGCCGCGCCTTCTACCCCGAGGAGGCGGGCGTGCCGGCCTACGACGAGCTGATCCTGCTGGCCAAGGAGGACGCGCTCGACGACCCGCGCCTCAAGGCGTTCTTGGAGGCGATCGAGGAAGCGACGCTCTACACCCTCAACCATCCCGAGGACGCCTTCGACCTGTTCAAGGCGAGCGCCCCCGAACTCGACGACGAACTGAACGAACGCGCCTGGAGCGACACGCTGCCGCGTCTGGCGCTGAGACCGGCCGCCCTCGACCACCGCCGCTACGCCCGCTTCGCCGACTTCCTGCACGGGCGCGGCCTGATCGGTCCGCCGCCGCCGGTCGGCGCCTACGCCGTCGACCCATTCGCCGAACAGGGCTGAAACTCACCTTATACAATCAACTTCAAGTTTTACTAACGCGGCGTGAAAACTTGCCCATCAATTAAATACCGTGGACTTAGAACACCTTGGGCGCGAGAAAGTGTTCGATGACTTGCATCGTTGCTGCTCTCCTGTAATTCTAATGCCGCTCTTGCAAACGCGATGAGGAGGAAACCGTGGCCTACCAGGGCGTGGACGGTCTCGGCGAACGCATTCGCGCCTGTGCCGCCGGCGACGCGGGTGCCTTGAAGGCGCTTTACGACAGCCACGCGGGCTTTCTCTTGGGCGTCATCGTGCCGATCGTCGGTGCCCGGCGCGCGGCCGAGACCGTGCTCGGCGAGATCTACCTCGCCTTGTGGCGCCACGCCTCGGGCTTCGATCCGAGGACGACGACCGCGCGGGCCTGGATCATCGGGCTCGCCCGCCACGTTGCCATCCGCCGCCGGCCGGCGCCGCCCGATCCCGCCGCCCGACCCTCCGTCCTGCCCGAGGGCGGGCCGGAGAGCGAGGAGGTGCGCGCCAAGCTCGACGCCCTGCCGGACCCGGCGCGGACCGCCCTCGTGTCGGCCTACGTCGAGGGCCTGCCGCTCGCCGGCATCGCCGCGCGCCTGTCGATCGACGAGGCCCGGGCCAAAGCCTACTTGGCGCAAGCACTCCTCGCCCTGGACGACGGGGCCGATCCGGGTCGCGTCGAGCCCGCCGCCGCCTACGTGCTCGGCCTCTCGGGCAAAGCCGAGCGGGAACGCTTCGAGGCGGGCTCGGAGGCGGACCCGGCCCTGGCCCGCCGCGCGGGCTTTTGGGAGGACAAGCTGTCCTTGCTGCACGACGGGCGCTCGACCATCAGGCCCTCCACCGATCCCTGGAACCGCGTCGCGCGCCGCCTGGGCGAGGCGCAGAAAGCCGGCATGCGGGTCGAGCAGCGCACGACGACAGTCCGCCGCCGCCGTCGCTCGCCGCTCGCCGCACTTCGGCCGAGCTTGTGGCTCTGGTGCGTGCTCGCGATCGGCGCCGTCGTCTGGGCCCTCTCGCAGGGGGTCGGCCAGTCCGACGAGCAAAAACCCCTCTTCTTCGCGCCGCACCCGATACGCCCCGGGTCGTCGTCCTGAGCCTCGACGTCGGCCGATCGTTCGCGTCGAGGGCCCTCGGCCTCAAGCTTCTCAAGGGCCGGACCGTGACGGCCGGTTTCGTCGCGCGCGTGCCCAGAACAGGCGGACGGTCGGCGCGGTGCCGCGTTCGCCATATAGACCTCTTCGGAAAAAACGCCTAACTAGTGTACAATTACAAATCGGAATAAAATTTGGGAACCCCCGTCTGGTCGTGGACTTAACTCCCTGAGTGAATCGCGCAAGGTTCGACAAGATCTGGGTGGTTAGGAACATATCCTTTCAGGCGAACAAATTGTAGCAGCCGTATCCGGCGGGTTTGGCCGTGAAGCCTACCGTTTGGTTCAAGGCTACCCTACGCACGCAACGACGGTCTTATTGGCTTCGCGCGAAATCATCGATCGCAAACAACACGGAGGTACCCTTGATGCGCAGCAACCTATTGAAAACGACCGCGGTTGTTCTGGCACTCTCTTTCCCGCTCGCGGCGACGGCGCAGCAAGAGCAGCAGTTGGCGCAGACGCCCGACATGATCACGCAGATGCAAGAGCAGCTCAACCAGGGCGGCGATCAGGCGTTCAGCCAAGTCGAGCAGGGCCTGAACGACCTCAAGAGCGAGATGTCGAGCGCCCAGCCGCCGCAGGACATGCAGCAGCAGTTCCAAGAGGCGCAATCCCAGATCGACACCGCCATCCAGGCGGTGCAGAACCAGAACGCGGAAGAGGCCAGGACGGCGCTGGATGAGTTGGGCCGGATGGTCAACGTCATCGTCGACGTCGACAGCGAGGGCGGCCAGCAACAGGCCCAGAACGAGGGGCAGGAAAGCGACCAGGCTTCCCGGATCGTCATCCAGGACACGCAGCCCGTCATCGACGTGCAGCAGCAGCAGCCGCGGGTCTCGGTCACCCAGCAGGACCCCGTGGTCAGGGTCGAGGTGCCCCCGCCGCAGATCACCGTGACGCAGCCCAAGCCGCAGGTCGACGTCCAGGTCACGGTGCCCGAGCCGCAGATCGAGGTGACCCAGGCCGACCCCAAGGTCACGGTCGAGCAGCAGCAGCCGCAGGTCGACGTCCAGGTGCCCGAGCCGCAGGTGTCGGTGCAGCAGGTCCAGCCGCAGGTGCAGGTGCAGCAGGCCCAGCCCACCGTCGACGTCGAGCAGCAGCAGCCGCAGGTCCAGGTGACGCAGGGCGAGCCGCAGGTCGACGTGCAGCAGGGCGACCCGGAAGTGACGGTCAACCGGGCCGAGGGCGAGGACAACGCCGACGTCAACGTCAACGTTCGCACCGCGCAGGATGGCCAGCAGCAGAGCGACCAGCAGCAGATCGCGGTCGTCGACGAGGAGCAGCCCGAGACGACCCAGCAGAACGCCGACACGGCGCGACCACCGGCGGGCGACCAGGACCAGACGGCGGTGGTGGCGGTGGTGCCGACGCCGGGCGACGGCACGTCGTTCGGTTCCTATACCCGCGTGCCGGAGGCCGATCGCGGCGGCATCCAGATCGGCAACGATTTCCAGGCCGAGAGCCTGATCGGCCAGATGGTCTACGGCGCCAACGGCGAGCAGATCGGCGAGATCGGCGACCTGCTGGTCGGCGGCGATAACTCGGTCAAGCAGGCGATCGTCGAGATAGGCGGCTTCCTCGGCCTCGGCGAGCGGCCGGTCGCGGTCGATCTCAGCCGCCTGACCTCAGGCGACAACGGCAACCTCACCCTCGACATCAGCGAGGAAGAGGCGGAGCAGCTGCCGACCTACGACGAGCGCGACGGCAACTGGTTCTCGGCCGGCTGAGGTCACTGAGGAAAACACGCTCGGTCGGCCCGGCTTGAAGGCCGGACACGGCGGCTCGATCGATGGGGGCGCGGCATTGAAGGGTGCCGCGCCCCTCGTCTTGCCGCGGGTCTTGTTGCGGCCTCGCGGCGATAGCGCCCAAGAAGCGGCGGATCCCCGCTTGACGAAGCAACGGAAAAACATGCCGCAACCGCCCGTCGCCGAACCCCGCCGTCTAACCTTCGAGCGTCACGGCACGCGCTGGGACGATCCTTACGCGTGGTTGCGCGACCCCGCCTATCCCATCGTCAAGGATCCGGCGATCTTGGACTATCTCAGGGCCGAGAACGCCTACCACGCGGCGATCACGGCGCCCTGGGCCGGCCTGGTCGACGAACTGCACGCCGAGATCAAGGCCAGGATCAAGGCCGACGAGGCGTCGGTGCCGGCCCCCGACGGGCCTTACGACTATTACTGGCGCTACGCCACGGGCGCCGAGTACCGGACGTGGTACCGCCGGCCGCGCGGCGGCGGACCCGAGACGGTGCTCTTGGACGAGCGCGCCCTGGCCGAGGGTCGAGGCTACTTTCGCCTGCGGGCGCTCAAGATGGCACCCGGCCACGACCGCCTCGCCTACGCCGCCGACGAGGACGGCTCGGAGCGCCACGTCGTTCGCGTGCGCGGCGTCGAGACGGCCGTGGACGTCGCCCCGATCGTCAACACGTCGGGCGACCTCGCCTGGGCGGCGGACGGTGAGACCCTCCTCTACGTCGAGCTGAACGAGCAACTGCGCCCATTTCGCGTCCGCGCCCGGCGCTTGGACGGCGGCGCGGGCGACGATGATCCCGTCTTGTTCGAGGAGGCCGATCCCGCCTTCTTCGTCAAGCTGCGGCGAACGCGAAGCCGGCGCTACATCCTGATCGAGACCGGCACGCACGAGACCGACGAGGTCTGGCGCCTCGACGCCGAGCGCCCGCTCAAAGCGCCCCAGATCATAGCACCGCGGCAGACCGGGCGGCGCTTGAGCGTCGAGCACCAGGGCGAGCGGCTGTTGATCCTGACCGACGACGCGCACGAGAACTTCCGCCTCGTCGAGACCGACATCGACGCCGGCGACCCCCGCCGACTGGCGCGAACTGCTCGCCGGCTCGAACGAACGCTACTGGCAGGGTCTGTTCGTCGGGCAGCACCACGTCGTCCTCCTCGGCCGGGTCGGGGGCGAGGACGCCGCCGTGGTGCTTGAGGGGCCGGGACGGACGCGGGCGCTCCCCTTCGATGAGCCGATGCTGGCGATCGGCCTCGGCGAGAACCGCGCCTACGATACGAGCACCCTTCGCCTCGTCGTCGCGTCGATGAAGACGCCGCGCACCGTCCTCGACGTCGACCTCGACAGCGGTGCCCGGACGGTGCGGAAGGTGCAGGAGATCCCGTCCGGCTACGACCCGGAGCGCTACGTCACGCGGCGCTTGTGGGCCACGGCCCCGGACGGCGCGCGCGTGCCGGTCTCGATCGTCCACGACCGGGACTACCCGCTGAACAAGGACCGGCCGCTCCTCCTCTACGGCTACGGCGCCTACGGCCACGGCGTCGCGACCGGCTTCTCGGTCGCGCGCTTGAGCCTGTTGGGGCGCGGCTTCGCCTACGCCATCGCCCACGTTCGCGGCGGCGACGAACTGGGCCAACGCTGGTATTGAAAGGGCAGGCTGGCGGACAAGGCCAGCAGCTTCACCGACTTCATCACCGCCGCCGAGGCGCTGATCGGGGCCGGCTACACGGACAAGGGCCGCATCGCGGCGCAGGGCGCCAGTGCCGGCGGCATGTTGATGGGGGCCATCGCCAATTTGCGGCCCGACTTGTTCGGCTGCATCGTGGCGCAGGTGCCGTTCGTCGACGTCTTGAACACGATGCTGGACAAGGATCTGCCGCTCACCCCGATCGAGTGGCCGGAGTGGGGCGATCCGATCAAGGACCCCGACGCCTTTCGCCGCATCATGGCCTACAGCCCCTACGACAACATCAAGGCTGTACCCTACCCGCCGATGCTGGTGACGGCCGGGATCAGCGACCCGCGCGTCACCTACTGGGAGCCGGCGAAGTACGTCGCCCGCCTGCGCGCGACCAAGACCGACACGAACCCGCTCCTCCTCAAGACCAACATGGGTGCCGGCCACTTCGGCGCGTCGGGCCGTTTCGACGCGCTGCGCGAGACGGCCGAGATCTACGCCTTCATTCTGGGCACGCTCGGCGACGCCTGATCGTCCGGCGCCTATACTAGCGCACGCGCACGAGCAGGAGCCAGTGCCCGTCGGCACATGGTTCGAGCGCCACCACCTCGTGGCCGTGGTCGATCACCGCTTCCGGCACGTTGCGCCGCGGTTCCTCGCCGGCAAGCGTGACCTTGAGGAGTTGTCCCGAGGTCATTTTCTCCAGCGCCAACTTGGTTCGAACGAACGTCATCGGACAAGTCAGGCCGGTGATATCCAGTTCGCGGTCGGTTTGCATGTAGGCTACTTGCACCGTTGCACCTTACGTTTCGTCAAGATTTGCAGGAACACAACAAAATTTCCTTGCACTTTTAAAACGGCTTAATATCTTGCTCAATCAGAACCCCCTCACGCGCCAGCCAAGGAAAACTCCGTGACGACCGATAAAATAAGCCAGAGCGAGCTTTTGTCGTTGACCACCGAGATCGTCGCCTCGCACGTCGCCAACAACAGCGTTGCCATGTCTGATCTGCCTCAGCTCATCAAGATGGTGTTCGCCAGCCTGTCCAACCAGGGGGGCGTCGAGGAGCAGGCCGAGCCCGAGAAGCCGGCCCCGGCCGTGCCGATCAAGAAGTCGGTGCAGAACGAGTTCATCGTCTGCCTCGAGGACGGCAAGAAGCTGAAAATGCTCAAGCGCCACCTCAAGACCCGCTACAACATGTCGCCCGACGAGTACAAGAAGCGTTGGGGCCTGCCCGACGACTACCCGATGGTGGCGCCGGACTACGCCGAGCAACGCTCCAGCCTGGCGAAGAAGATCGGGCTCGGCACCAAGCCGCGCGCCCGCGGCCGCGCCGCCGCCGGCTGAACCCCGACCGCGAAGATCGCGTCGTCCCCGGCCCGTCCCGCGGCCGGGGACGTTTTGCGTGAAACGTCTAGGGAGCTATAGCTTCACACGCCCGTTTCTTGCTATCTAGAGCAAGGCGGCGGGGCCACCGTCTCTTTGTTACCGTCGCCGGGTGCTTACATGGTGACGGGGCCGCGCGACGTCGGCAATTGATTTCGAGGGGCGCTTGGCGAAACTCTACCTCAAGACCTACGGCTGTCAGATGAACGCCTACGACAGCGAGCGCATGGCGCGCCTCCTGGCCGTGCACGGGTTCGAGGGCACGGCCGCGGCGGACGAGGCCGACCTCGTCATCCTCAACACCTGCCACATCCGCGAGAAGGCGGCCGAGAAGGTCTACTCCGACCTCGGGCGCCTGCGCGATTTGCGCGCGGCGCGGCGGGCGGCGGGCTCGGGCGAGATGACGATCGCGGTCGCCGGCTGCGTCGCTCAGGCCGAGGGCGAGGCGATCCTGGAGCGGGCCCCCTTCGTCGACGTCGTCGTCGGGCCGCAGTCCTACCACCGCCTGCCGGAACTCCTCGCCCGCCGCGCGCGCTCGCGAGGCGGCGTCGTCGAGACGGGCTTTCCGGTCGAGAGCAAGTTCGACCTGCTGCCCGAGGACGTAGGCGCCGCCGGAGTCTCGGCCTTCCTCGCGATCCAGGAGGGCTGCGACAAGTTCTGCACCTTTTGCGTCGTGCCTTACACGCGCGGCGCCGAGGCGAGCCGGCCGGCGTCGGCGATCATCGGCGAGGCAAAGCGCCTGATCGCCGCCGGTGCCCGCGAGATCACGCTGCTCGGCCAGAACGTCAACGCCTACCACGGCGACGGCCCGAACGGCCGCACCTGGGGCTTGGCGCGGCTGATCAGGTCGCTCGCCGACCTGCCCGGCTTGGCGCGCATCCGCTACACCACCTCGCACCCGGCCGACATGGACGACGACCTGATCCGGGCGCACACCGACGTGCCGGCCTTGATGCCCTACCTGCACCTGCCGGTGCAGTCGGGCTCGGACGCCGTCCTGCGGGCGATGAACCGGCGCTACACGGCCGACGACTACCTGCGCCTCGTCGATCGCTTGCGCGCCGCCCGGCCGGACTTGGCGCTCTCCTCCGACTTCATCGTCGGCTTTCCCGGCGAGGACGACGCGGGCTTTCAAGCCACCCTCGACCTCGTCGAGCGGGTCGGCTTCGCCTACAGCTTCTCGTTCAAGTACAGCCCCCGCCCCGGCACCCCGGCGGCAATGCTCTCCCGCCAAGTCAAGGAACCCCTCAAGGCCGAGCGTCTCGCCAGCCTCCAAGAGCGCCTGAACGCGCAGGCGGCATCCTTCAACGCCGCCACCGTGGGCACGACCTTCCCCGTCCTCTTGGAGCGGCCCGGCCGTCACCCGGGCCAGCTCGTCGGCAAATCGCCCTACCTCCAGGCCGTCCACCTCGACGCGAGTGGGCTCAAGATCGGCGACCTCGCCCCGGTCACGATCGAGGCCGCCCTGCCGCACAGCCTCAAGGGACGCTTGAGCGCCCGCCACGCCGCCCAACCGGAGTTCGCCTCCTGACCACGACGCCCATCGTCGAGCCGCAGCCGGCGAGTTGCCGGCTGGCCTTGAAGGACAACCACGCCTCGGCCCTCCTCTTCGGCCAGCACCACGTCAACGTCGCCCGCATCGAGCAGAAGCTGCCGGTGAGCATCGTCACCCGCGGCAACGAGGTGTTCATCCAGGGTCAAGACGACGCCGACGTGCGCGCCGCCGCCGAGGTGATCGAGCGCCTTGGCGCCCAGGTCGAGCAGGGCCTCGCCGTCGGCCGGCCCGAGGTCGACGCCGCACTACGTATGGTGATCCAGTCCCCCGGCGCCGACCACAACCAGATGGCGCTGCGCACCGAGCGGCGCACGATCCAACCCCGGTCGTCGAACCAAGCCGCTTATCTTCGCGCGCTGGAGCGCTTCGATCTCACCTTCGGCGTCGGCCCGGCCGGCACGGGCAAGACCTACCTCGCCGTCGCGGCGGCGGTCGCGATGCTCAAGTCCCGCGCCGTCGATCGGCTGATCCTCTCGCGCCCCGCCGTCGAGGCCGGCGAGCGCCTGGGTTTCCTGCCGGGTGACTTGAAGGAGAAGGTCGATCCCTACCTCCGCCCCTTGTACGACGCCTTGCAGGACATGCTGCCCGAGGGCAAACTGCAGAGCCGAATCGAGACCGGGCAGATCGAGATCGCGCCCTTGGCCTTCATGCGCGGCCGCACGCTCAACCACGCCTTCGTCATCCTCGACGAGGCGCAGAACACGACGCCGATGCAGATGAAGATGTTCTTGACCCGTCTCGGCGAGGGCTCACGCATGGTCGTCACCGGCGATCCGAGCCAAGTCGACCTGCCGCACGGCCAGCGCCCCGGCCTCAACGACGCGCTCGACACGCTGCGCGGCATCCCCGAGATCGGCATCGTCCGCTTCGATCGCCACGACGTCGTCCGCCACCCCCTCGTTGCCAAGATCGTCGAGGCCTACGAGGGACCGATCGTCGACACTCACGAACAGGAGGAACGCGCGGCGCCGCCGGCGCCCGCCCCGCACGACAATGGATAGCGACAGTAGCGCAACGATCGAGGTGACGGTCTTGGCCCCGGACTGGGCCGAGACCGTCACCGATTTTGAGGGTGTGTGCAACCGGGCAGCGGGCGCGGCGCTGGCGGGCCTGCCGGGGGATGTGCGGCGGCGGATCGAGGTCGCGATCCTGCTCGTCGACGACGCCCACGTCCGGGACTTGAACCGGACGTGGCGCGGCCGGGACGTGGCCACCAACGTGCTCTCGTTTGCCAATCTGGACCGGATCGAGGACGCGCCGTCACTCGGCCCCGTCATCCTCGGCGACGTAGTCCTCGCCTTCGAGACCGTGCGGCGCGAGGCCCTGGAGCAGAACAAGCTGCTCGCGGCGCACTTGAGCCACCTCGTCGTCCACGGCCTCTTGCACCTGCTCGGCCACGACCACGCGACCGACGAGGAGGCGGACAGGATGGAGGGCCTGGAGCGCCGCCTCGTCACCGGCCTCGGCCACGCCGACCCCTACGCCGACCCTTGTGCCGAGGAGGCCGCCTGATGGCCAAGGCACCGCGCGCCTACGCCCGCCGCCGCGAGGCGTCCGGCACCCTGGTTGACGGCGTCTTGAAGCGCCTGCGCGAACTCGCGGTCGGCGAGGCCGAGGGCGGCCGGCTGCGCGGGCAGTTGGAGGAACTGCTCGACGAGGACGACGAGACGCGGGAGCGCGAGAGTCTCTCGCCGCACGAGCGCGAACTGCTCTTGAACGCGGTCGGCCTCGGCGAACTGCACGTCGACGACGTCATGGTGCCGCGCGCCGACGTCAAGGGGGTCGCGGTCGAGGCCGCCTTGGGCGAGGTGATCGAGGTGCTGCGCCGAGTCGGCCACGCGCGCCTCCTCGTCTACAAGGGCAACCTCGACGAGGTGGTCGGCGTCGTTCGCTTGAAGGACCTGCTGCCGTTCTGGGGCGACGGCGAGGCTTTTCGCCTGAGCGAGGTCATGCTGCCGGCCCTCGTCGTGCCGCCCTCGATGCGCGTCATCGACCTGCTCTTGGAGATGCGCCAGGCCCGGACCCGGCTCGCCGTCGTCGTCGACGAGTACGGCGGCACCGACGGGCTCGTGACGCTGGAGGACGTCGTGCAGGAAATCTTGGGCGATTTGCACGACGCCGAGGAGGACGAGGACGCGCCGCAGATCGTCGAGGAGAACGACGGCAGCCTCAAGGTCGATGCCCGCGTCTGGCTCGAAGACCTCGAAGAACGGCTGGGCGTGCGGCTGCTTAAAGACGAGGACGCCGAGGAGGTCGACACGCTCGGCGGGCTGATCTTCGAATTGGCCGACCGGGTGCCCGAGGCCGGCGAGAGCGTGCGCCACCCGGCCGGGTTCGTCTTCGACATCGTCGAGGCCGATCCCAGGCGGATCAAGACGGTGCGCGTTCGCCGCGGCGCCGACGGAGACGCCCGCTGAGTCTGGCGACGGCGGTCCGGCAGGGCGTCGCCGCCCGCCCGCTCGTTCGGGCTTACGCCTGGGCGCTCGGCGGCGGCGCCGCCCTCGGCCTCGCCTTGCCCCCCGTCCACGCCCTGCCGGGGCTCCTCGGGCTCGCCGTCCTGCCGGGCCTTCTCTTGGGCGCCAGAAGCGTGCCCGGCGCCTACGGCCGCGCGTTCGCCTTCCTCTACGCCTACTTTTTGGTCGGGCTCTACTGGGTCGGCATCGCCTTCTACGCCGACGCCGAGCGTTTCGGCGCGCTCGCCGTGCCGGGGGTGCTCGCCTTGTGCGCCATCCTCGCCGCATTGCAGGGCCTGCCGCTCGCCGTCCTACGCGCGAGGGCGTGGTCGAGCCCGGCGGCGGCGGCGCTGGCGTTCGCAGTCCTGTGGCTCTTGGGCGAGGGCTTGCGCGGCTTTCTCACCCAGTTCCCCTGGAACCCGCTCTCGCTCACCTGGAGCGCCTTCGACGCGCTGATGCAGCCGATCGCGTGGTTCGGCGGCAAGGGGCTCGGCCTCGTCACCGCCCTGGCGCTGGCGTGGCTCGGTCTCTTCTGGGCCGTCCTCGAACGGCGACGAACGGCGGCCTTGGGCACGGCGCTGCTCCTCTTGATGCCTGCCGGCCTCGGCGCCCTTCGCCTGGCACTGGTCGAGCCGTCACCCCCGACCGAGACCCGTCTTCGCGTCGTCCAGGCCAACGTGGCGCAGGCCGAGCGCATGGATCCGGCCAACCGGCGCGGTTTGTTGGAGCGCCACATGCGCCTCACCGCGGCCGACCTTCCTGACCAATCCTACACCGCCGCGATCTGGTCCGAGAGCGCCATCCAATACCGTCTCGACCCCGACCCAGAGGGGCGGCGCTACATCGCACAAAGCCTGCCCGAGGGCGCCGTCCTGCTCGCCGGCTCGGACTATTACAACCGCGCCGATAATCCCCCGATCCTGCGCAACAGCGTCTACGCCCTCACCCGGAGCGGCGCAATCGCCGGCCGTTACGACAAGGTGAACCTCGTCCCGTTCGGCGAATTCCTGCCGTTTCGCGACATCTTCGGCGCGATCGGGCTCGAAGCACTCGCCGTCGGCAGCATCGACTTCAGCCCCGGCCCCGGCCGCCGCACCCTCGACGTCGGGGGCCTGCCCCCCTTCAGCCCGCTGGTCTGCTATGAGGCCGCGTTCGAGGGTGCCGCCACCGACGGCACCGGCCGGGCCGAGTGGCTCTTGAACGTCACCAACGACGCGTGGTTCGGCAACAGTTCCGGCCCCTACCAGCACCTCGCGATGGCGCGGCTGCGCGCGGTCGAGACGGGGCTGCCCTTGGTCCGCGCCGCCAACACCGGCGTCTCGGTCGTGACCGACGCGCTCGGCCGGGTGCAGGCGCGCTTGGGCCTGTTCGAGACCGGCGTCATCGACGCCGCCCTGCCGGCACCCCTGCCGCCGCCCTTGATCGCCCGCCTGCCGGTACTCCCCTGGCTGCTGGCGCTCGTCATGGCGATCACGGCGCTCGTGCTGGAGCGTCGCGGCCGATCTCGCGTATTTGGTTGATAGATTAATAAATTCTCGCCTTTCGCGCGCAAAGTGCTTAGACTGGTTCCATGCCGGACCGTCCGCACCCCGTCGACCTGCACGTCGGCCGCAGGCTGAAACTCAGACGCTCGCTCAAGGGCATGAGCCAGGAGCGGCTGGGCGAATTGCTCGGCCTCACCTTTCAGCAGGTGCAAAAATACGAGCGCGGCGCCAACCGCATCGGCTCGTCGCGCCTGTTCGAGATCGCCAAGGTCCTCGACGCCCCGGTCGAGTGGTTCTTCGCCGGCGCCGAGGCGCCCCCCCGCCTGCCGGTCCCGATCGAGAACGGCGACGGCCTCGCCCAGAGCCTAGCCGAGGCCGCGCAGCCCTTCACCCCCGACGGGCCGATCCTCCCCGCCCCGATCGAATCGACGCCGGTCCGCACCCGCGAGGCGCTGGAGATGGTCCGCGCCTTCAACCGCATCGCCGACCCCTTGGTGCGGCGGCGCCTGTTCGAGCTGACCAAGACGCTGGCGGCGCTGCGGTATCGCTGAGCGCTTCGCGCCCGCTGACGCAGGGTCTTTTTCTTCTTTTTGCGAGTTGGATCGGGGCCTGCACCGATGCCGAAGCTAACGTTGAGTAAACGGCTTGGCTGACGCTCTAAGATTGTTTCATGAACAAACGCAGCAGTTCTTCCGCCGCCGCCGCCGCGTGCGTCGTGCCGGCCTCGACCTCGGCCTGAAGCCCCGGCAGCCGTGCTGCGACGGCGGAATCGTGCGTCAGCGCGTCCTTCAGCCGGTCCTGCAACAGCGCCCACATCCAGCGCACCCGCTGCCGCCGCCGCTTGTCGGCGAAGGCGCCCGATTCCGTCGTCGCGGCGCGGTGGCGCTCGACCTCGCGCCACAGCTCCGCCAGCCCCCTCCCCTCGACCGCGCTGATGAGGAGAACCGGCACCGACCACTCGGGGCCGTGCGGCTCCAGGATGTGCAAGGCACGGCGGTAGTGCCCCGCCGCCCCTTCGGCGCGGCGCCGATTGTCGCCGTCCGCCTTGTTGACGGCGATGAATTCGGCGATCTCAAGAATGCCCTTCTTGATGCCCTGCAGGTCGTCGCCGGCGCCGGGCAGCGCCAAGACGAGGAAGGCGTCGACCATCTCGGCCACCACCGTCTCGCTCTGCCCGACGCCGACCGTCTCGACGACGACGACGTCGAAACCCGCCGCCTCGCACAGCAGCATCGCTTCCCGCGTCATCCGCGCGACGCCGCCGAGGCTGCCCGCCGTCGGCGAGGGGCGGATGAAGGCGTTCGGGTCGAGCGCGAGCCGCGCCATGCGCGTCTTGTCGCCCAGGATCGAGCCGCCGGTGCGCGACGAGGACGGATCGACCGCGAGCACGGCGACCCGGTGCCCCTGCCCTGTCAGGTACGTGCCGAGCGCGTCGATCAGCGTGCTCTTGCCGACCCCTGGCACGCCGGTGATGCCCAACCGCACGGCCCCGCCCGTGGCCGGCAGCAGGCACCCGATCACCTCGGCCGCGAGTGCTCTGTCCTCCTGCCTGCGGCTCTCGACCAGCGTGATCGCGCGCGCCAGCATCGTCCGGTCGCCAGCACGCACACCTTCGGCGTAGGTCAGGGCGTCGAAGCGGCGCCTGGGCTTGGGGGGAGGCGGGGTCGGCATCGGTCTTCCAACGCTGCCGGGGGCTACGCGAAGCAGCGGGCGAGCATGGCGTCCAGGGCGCGGGCGCGGTGGCTGAGCTTCGCCTTCTCGTCAGGGGTCATCTCGGCGAACGTGCGCGTCGCACCCTTTGGCACGAAAATCGGATCGTAGCCGAAGCCGCCCTCCCCGCGCGCGGCGTCGGCGATCGTGCCGGCGACGCGCCCCTCGACCGTCTCGGCGTGGCCGTCCGGCCAAGCAAGGCATAGGGCGCAGACGAAGGCGGCGTCCCGGTTGCCGCTCGACGCCGCCGCCGCGACGACCCGCGCCATCGCGGGCGTAAAGTCCCGGCCCGGCCCGGCCCAGCGGGCCGAGTGGATGCCGGGGGCGCCGTCGAGGGCGGCGACCGCGATGCCGCTGTCGTCGGCGAGCGCCGGCAGGCCCGTCGACAGTGCTGCGGCCAGGGCCTTGATGCCGGCGTTCGCGGCGAACGTCGTCCCGGTCTCCTCCGGCTCGGGCAGGCCGTGCTCGGCGGCGCTTGCAACAGTAATCCCGAGCGGCGCCATCAGGCCCTTGAACTCGGCCACCTTGCCGGGGTTGTGCGTCGCCAGCACGATGCGGTCGCCGGCAAAGCGCCTAGCCACGTTCCAGGGCCTCCGCCTGGAGGCGGTAGATGTCCGCCACCCCCGCCCCTGCCAGCGCCTGCAACGCGGCGAGTGCTTCGGGCGGGATCGGCCGCGCCTCGGCGGTCGCCTGGACCTCGACGATGCCCGATGGTGCCAGGACGAAGTTGGCGTCGGCCTCGGCCGTGCTGTCCTCGGCGTAGTCGAGGTCGAGCAGGTTGACGCCGCCGACGATGCCGGCCGAGACGGCGGCGAGCGGCTCGCGCAGCGGCATCTTGGGTAGCTTGCCGCCGGTGACGAGGCCGCGGCAGGCGAGCGCCAACGCCACGTAGGCGCCGCTGATCGCGGCCGTGCGGGTGCCGCCGTCGGCCTGGAGCACGTCGCAATCCAGCGTGACCTGACGCTCGCCTAAGAGTTCAAGCTCGGTCACGGCGCGCAGCGAGCGGCCGATCAGGCGCTGGATCTCCAATGTCCGGCCGGACTGCTTGCCGCGCGCCGCCTCGCGCGGGCCGCGGCTGTGCGTCGCGCGCGGCAGCATGCCGTACTCGGCCGTGATCCAGCCCTTGCCGGAATTGCGCATGAAGGGCGGCACGCGCTCCTCGACGCTGGCGTTGCACAAGACGTGCGTGTCGCCGAAGCGCACCAGGCACGAGCCCTCCGCGTGGCGGGTGAAGCCGGTCTCGAACGCGACCGCGCGCATCCGATCGGCGGCCCGGCCGTCCTTGCGCATGTCTTCCTCCTCTACAATAAGGCGCCACCGTCTAGCCCAGGCGGGGTCGGCTGCAAAGGGCGAACGCCCCGCGGCGGTTTTTGAACGCTTGCGCGTGCGCTCGCCGCGCGGGCTTTCTTTTTCTCTTTTTTGCTTTTGTCCGAGGCTGGCCCTCGGCGTTGTGGTTAACTTCCGCCGTTAACACTGGCAAAAAAGCAAAAAGTTGCGCTCGGGTCGAACGTGCTTATATCGGGCGGCATGACTGCACCTGCCCTCGATCTCGTCCGCCCCTTCCAGCTCGAAACCTCGGGCCTGCGCGGCCGCGCGCTGCGCATGGGGCCGACGATCGACCACGTCTTGAAGGCGCACGCCTACCCTGAGCCCGTCTCGCACCTGCTCGGCGAACTCCTCGTGCTCGCCGGCGCGTTCGCCGGCGGCCTGAAGTACGACGGCACGTTCAGCCTTCAGACCCGCGGCGACGGCCCCGCCGGGCTGATGGTCGCCGACGTCACCAACGACGGCAAGATGCGCGGCTACGCCGGCTTCGACGCCGAGAAGATAAGCGGTCTCCCGGTGCCGACCCTGCACGACCTCGTCGGCAAGGGGGTCATGGCGCTTACCGTCGACCAGCGCCCGTCCGGCGGCGAGACCTACCAGGGCATCGTGCCCCTGGAGGGCGAGACGCTGACGGCGGGGCTGCTGACCTACTTCCACCAGTCCGAGCAGGTGCCGACCGGGATCTGCAGCGCCGTCGGCTTCGACGCGGCCGACGGGCGCTGGCGCGGCGGGGCTATCGTCGTGCAGGCGATGCCGGGCGAGGGCGCCACTACCGCCAAGGAGCGCGAGGAGGACTGGCGCCGGGCCATGCTGCTGTTGCAGACCGTGACCGACACCGAACTGGTCGATCCGAACCTCACCCTCGACGACCTGCTGATCCGTCTGTTCCACGAGGAGGGCGTGCGCGTCTTCGACCCGCTCGACCTGCGCTTCGGCTGCTCGTGCAGCGAGGCCCGCGTGCGCGACATGCTCCATCGCTTCAGCACCGAGGAACTCCTGGAGATGCGCGAGGCCGACGGGCGCATCAACGTCACCTGCCAGTTCTGCAGCGCCGCCTACGGCTTCGACGAGGCCCAGATCGCCGAGATCGCCGGCGGCGGCGGGACGACGCACTAGCATGGCCACGCGCCGGGACGCGCTCGCGGCCACCTGCCTTCTCCTGCCGCTCGCCGCCTGCACCCCGCCGCGCCCCTTGCGCCCGGCCGTGACCGCTCCCTCGGGCCGGCCCTTTCGCTTTCGCGTCGAGGCGATCGACGTCACGGTAGCGCGCGACGCGGGCGCCGCCGCCGGCTTCATCGACCGCAACCGCGGCGAGCGCCTCGCGACGGCGGCGGGCGCCTTCCTGTCGTCCTACCTCGACGCCGCCGGCGGGCCCGGGCGCCTGCGCGCCACGATCGAGACGGCGACGATGGCGACATTGCCGATGCCGACCGCCGGCGGCGTGCGCGACCTCCTCGTGCGCGAGCCCGACCGGCTGTTCAAGGGCACGCTCAAGGTTCGCCTGAGCGTCCTCGACCAAGGCGGGCGGGAGGCCGCCTGGACCGAGGCCGTCGTCGAGCGCACCCGCCCCGTCCTCGCCCGCACCTCCGCGCTTGCCCGCGACGCCGAGGCCGAGGAGGTCATCGACGCGCTCCTGCGCCAACTCGACGACGCGCTGGCGAAGGCTATTGAGGAAAATCTTGGGGCGTATAGGGTTTGAACGCTTCGCGTCCGCTGCGCGGGGCTTTTCTTCTTTCTTTTTTGCAACTTTGGCCGGGGCTGGCCTGGGCGTTGAAGCCAAGTTCGGGGACAAGTAGCAAAAAAGAGAAGAGAAAGACCGCGCGTCAGCGCACGCGAAGCGTATCAGGAGTCCCGATGTCCCACGTCTTTTACCGCAACCTGCGCCAGTCCTATCCCACGGCCGTCCGTGGCGACGGGGCTTACATCGTCGACGCGGGGGGCCGTCGCTACCTCGACGCCTCGGGCGGGGCCGCCGTCTCGTGCCTCGGCCACAGCCACCCGCGCGTGATCGGGGCGATCAAGGAGCAGCTCGATCGCATCCCCTTCGCCCACACCGGTTTCTTCACCAGCGAACCGGCCGAGGATCTCGCCGACCACCTGATCGCGCGGGCGCCTGCGGGCCTCGACAAGGTCTACCTCGTCTCGGGCGGCTCCGAGGCGATGGAGGCGGCGCTGAAGCTGGCGCGGCAGTACTACCTGGAGATCGGCGAGCCCGAACGGCGCCGCTTCGTCGCCCGAAGGCAGAGCTACCACGGCAACACGCTGGGCGCCTTGGCCGTCGGCGGCAACCAGTGGCGCCGGGCCCAGTTCGAGCCGATCCTGATCGAGGTCGACCACCTGACGCCCTGCTACCCCTACCGCGAGCGGGACGCGATCGAGAACGACGACGCCTTCGTCACCCGCCTCGTCCAGGAACTGGAGGAGCACCTGCGCGAGGTCGGGCCGGAGACCGTGCTCGCCTTCGTCGCCGAGCCGGTCGTGGGCGCGACGCTGGGCGCGGTGCCGGCGCTGCCCGGCTATTTTCGCCGGATCAAGGAGGTCCTGGACCGGCACGGCATCCTTCTCATCCTGGACGAGGTGATGTGCGGCATGGGCCGGACCGGGCGGCTGTTCGCCTGCGAGGACGACGACGTGGCGCCCGACCTGATCGCGATCGCCAAGGGCCTGGGTGCCGGCTACCAGCCGATCGGCGCCACCTTGGTCCATAAGAAGATCGTCGACGCGATCGAGCGGGGCTCCGGCTTCTTCCAGCACGGCCACACCTACATGGGCCACCCGACCGCCTGCGCCGGGGCACTCGCCGTGCAGCGGACGATCGAGGAGGACGGCCTCTTGGAACGGGTCCGCAGCCTGGGCGATGCCCTGGACAGGCGCCTGTGCGCCGCCTTCGCGAACCACCCGAACGTCGGCGACATCCGCGGTCGGGGCCTGTTCCGCGGCCTCGAACTGGTCAAGGACCGGGGCGGCAAGGAACCGTTCGACCCGGCCCAGAAGCTGCACGCCAAGATCAAGGCGGCGGCGATGGAGGACGGCCTGATGTGCTACCCAATGGGCGGCACGATCGACGGCAAACACGGCGACCACATCCTCCTCGCCCCGCCTTTTATCGTCGAGGAAGCGGACCTGGATACGATCGTCGATCATTTGCGGGGTGCGGTTGATCGGGCGGTTGGGGAGGTGGGCTGAGGCGGGCCGGTCAGCGGGCGGCGCCGAGTCTGCGAATGAGGTCGCGGGCTTGGGCAATGGTGATGTCGTAGGCCTTGGCAAGGTGAGTTTGACCGGCCTCGTCTACAATGACGGCACGCGCGGCGATGAAACAAGCCTCGGCTTCTCGCGCCACTGCGGCGTTCTCGGTCCGATCAGCGAGGAGGATCAGGACTAGGCCGAGATTAGCGGTCGTCTGTGCCCAGTTCAGCGGGGCCCGCTCGCGAGTGCGCTCCTGCAGTGCGGCGCGGTAGGCTCCTACCGCCGCTTCCAGCCGCCTCGTGCCGACCTCGTGCTTGCCCAACGTCTGCAGCGCGTTACCGAGATTGTTCTGGATCATTGCCCAGTTCAGCGGCACGCGCTTGCGGGTGTACTCCTGCAGCGCGGCGCGGTAGACACCTATCGCCTCCTCCAGTCGATCCGTCCTCGCCTCGCGTTCGCCCAGCGTCTGCAGCACTGTGCCGAGGTTGTTCTGAGTCCCAGCCCAGTCCAGTGGCACATGCTCCCGGACACGCTCCTGTAGCGCGGCGCGGTAGGCTCCTACCGCCTCCTTCAGACGATCCGTTCCCGCTTCACGTTCACCCAACGTCTGCAGCGCGGTACCGAGGTTGTTCTGAGTCATCGCCCAGTCTAGCGGCACGCGCTTACGGGTCCACTCCTCCAGCGCGGCGCGGTAAGCACTGACTGCCTCTTCCAGACGATCCGTCCCCGCCTCGTGCTCGGCTAGCGTCTGCAGCGCGTTGCCAAGGTTACTCTGGGTCCCGGCCCAGTCCAGTGGCACACGTTCCCGGACACGCTCCTGTAGCGCGGCACGGTATGCTTCTACTGCCTCCACCAGACGTTCTGTGCCTGCCTCGCGCTTGCCCAGCGTCCACAGCACGTTGCCGAGGTTATCCTGGGCCATTGCCCAGTTCAGCGGCACACGCTCGCGGGTCCACTCCTCTAGCGCCGCACGGTAGGTGCGCACTGCCTCCTCCAGACGATCCGTGCCTGCCTCGCGTTCGCCAAGGCGCAACAGCGCGGTACCGAGGTTGTTCTGAGTCATCGCCCAGTCTAGCGGGGCGCGCTCCCGAGTCCGCTCCTCCAGTGCGGCGCGGTAGGCTCCTACCGCTTCCTCCAGACGATTCATGCCTGCCTCGCGCTTGCCCAATGTCTGCAGCGCATTGCCAAGATTGTTCTGGATCATCGCCCAGTCTAGCGGCACACGCTCCCGGGCGAGTTCCTCCAGCGCGGCACGATAGGCACGCACCGCCTCCTCCAGATGATCCGTGCCTACCTCGCGTTCGCCCAGGGTTGCCAGCGCGTTACCGAGGTTGGTCTGGGTCATCGCCCAATCCAGCGGCGCGCGCTCGCGAGCGTACTCCTGCAGCGTGACACGGAAGGTGCCTACTGCCTCCTCTAGTCGTGTCGTACCTGCCTCGCGTTCCCCAAGGCGCCATAGTGCGTTACCAAGATTGTTTTGGGTCATTGCCCAACGACCGGGATGGTCAGCGCGGGGGATGGTGTCGAGCACGCGGCGGTAGAGGTCGATCGCGTCAGCGAGCGCAGCATTGTCGCCGTATTCGTCGCCCTGCTGCTGGACCGTGTTGGCTTGGCTCAGGCGATAGACGAAGCGTTCCTCGTCGGCGTCGGCGGGAAGGAGGTTGGCGGCGGCGGCGTAGTGGGCGGCGGCTTCTTGGTAGGCGAAACGGAGCGCCGCGGCGGCGCCGCGCTCAGCGCGGGTCTCGGCGGCGCTCAAGCGGCGTTGCCGGGTAGCGGCCTCCTGTTCGGCGATGGCCGCGAGGTCGAGCGCCTCGGCCTCGGCGAGGGTGTCATCGGCGGCAAGGAAGTCGCCGCGCTCGATCTCCTCGGCGGCGCGCTCGCGCAGGGCCTGCACGTCGAGGTCGTCGCCCGACAGGCGGCGCAGGCGGGCGGTGAGGGCTTGGAACTTATCGGCTTTGGCGCGCAAGAGGCGCTCGGCCTCGGCGGGGTCGAGACGATCGATGTCCTCGCCGAAGTTGCGCAGGATGGCTTCGAGGGCGACGAGCGGGACGCCCCTCTCGGCGTGGATCTCGCGCACGAGGTCATCGTACAAGCCTTCGATGTCGCCGCGCTCGACCTGCCGGGAATCGGTGAAGCCGGCGAATTCTAAGGCGTCCGTGAAGATGCCGAACAGGAAGGTTGTCAAGGTAACGAGGACCACGATCCCTGTGAGGAGCGGATGCTTGCCGGCCTTAATCGTCAGGCCACGGATCAGCCCGCTGAGGCGGGTGAAGACGTGCACGAGGCGCCGGACGAGGCTGGGACGGGGCGGCGCGTTGGGCTGGGGCGTGTCCGACATGGCGCGTAGCATAGGATGGTTTTGCTGGCGGGGAAACGCGGCTCGGAACGCCCTGCACCGGCCACCCTGGATCCCCGATCAGGTCGGGGATGACAAGAAGGGGCGGGTTTGGGAGGTATTGAAGCGTCCTTGAGCGTGAATGAACGATGTTGTTCTCGCCTCCGCTCAAGTTGTCGCACCGGCTTGATCGGGGATCCGAGGTGGCCGGGCCGTGGCGTTTTAGGGCTTGATCCGGGTTGCCGAGATCGGCTTGGCGTAGGCCGGGGCCATGTCCCAGGGGAACAGGATCCAGGTGTCCTGGCTCACCTCGGTGATGAAGGTGTCGACGACCGCCCGCCCGGCCGGCTTGGCGTAGAGGGTGGCGAAGTGGGCGCGTGGCAGCATCTCGCGGACGATGCGCCCGGTCTGGCCGGTGTCGGCGAGGTCGTCGACGATGAGCGAGCCGGCGCCGTCGCCCGCGACGGGCTTGAGGATCTCCGGCCGGCGCTGCGTCTCCTCGTCGTAGGACGCGATGCAGATCGTGTCGATGACGCGCACGTTCAATTCGCGCGCGACGATCTGCGCCGGGACGAGGCCGCCGCGGGTGATGGCGACGATCCGCTCCCAAGGGCCCTTCTCGGCCAGCCGCCAGGACAGCGCCTTGGCGTCGCGGTGCAGTTCCTCCCAGGAGACCGGAAAGTAGCGGCGCTCCGCCGTCTGGCTCAAAGGTGCTCTCCTCTCGCCGGATCGCTTCCGGGGCGGGGGTTTTAGGCCGTCCGGTCCCCTCTTTGTCAAGGCCGGGCGTTGCCTTCCTTCGGCCCCCGGCCTTAAAGTCTTAGCCGGGTTGGATCGAGCACGAAGGAGGCGGCGTGGACGAGGACGACGGCCGGGGCAAGCGCGAGGATCTCCAGATCGGCGGCGATTTGGCGCGGCACTCGGTCGAGGAATTGCAAGCCTATCTCGTGGCGCTCGAAGCCGAGCGGACCCGCGTCGTCGCCGAGATCGCGCGGCGCGGCGACGTGAAGAGCGCCGCCGAGGCCCTGTTCAAGCCGCGCAAGTGAACTACTGCTCCACCTGCGCCGGCCGGCTGCGGCGCGAGATCCCCCCCGGCGACGAGCGCGCGCGCGACGTCTGCGCCGCCTGCGGCACCGTCCACTACGTCAACCCCAAGATCGTCGTCGGCAGCGTGTGCACCTTCGGCGACCGGCTGCTCCTCTGCCGCCGGGCGATCGAGCCGCGGCGGGGCTACTGGACGATCCCGGCCGGGTTCATGGAGTTGGGCGAGACGGCCGAGGCGGGGGCCGCGCGCGAGGCCTGGGAGGAGGCGCGGGCGCGCATCGCGATCGAGGGCCTGCTCGCCGCCTACAGCGTGCCGCGCATCGACCAAGTCCAGATCCTGTTCAAGGCGCGCCTGCTCGACGACCGGGTGGCGGCGGGGCCGGAGAGCGAGGCCGTGGCGCTGGTCGGCTGGAACGCGATCCCCTGGGCCGACCTCGCCTTTCCCACCGTGCGGCTCGTTTTGGAGCGGGCGATGCGGGGCACCGAGGCGCCGCTGGTGCCCGACCTCACGCCCGATTCGCTGGTAGATGGAAGCGGCAAAGCGTGGTAGGCACGGCGACGCTGCGACGAGGATTGGCGTTCATGACCCGACGACGAGGGCGACCCCGCATTTAACTGCCGACGGCCGAGGTTCGCTCCGGCCGGCGGCCCCGGCCCCGCCCTTCGTCGAGACACGCCCTTGTTCACCTTGCACCTTGAGCAACCCCACGACGCCCCCGCCGTCGAGACCCTCCTGGACCGCTGCTTCGGTCGGGGTCGCCGCCACAAGACCTCGTACCGCTACCGCGACGGCGTGCCGCCGCGGGGCGATCTGTGCCACGTCGCCGAGGATACCGACGGCGGCCTCGTCGGCGCCATCCGCTACTGGCCGCTCCGGCTCGACTGTTCGGGCGTGCAGGAGCCCGCCCTTCTCCTCGGCCCGCTCGCGATCGAGCCGGCCTTGCAAGGGCGCGGCATCGGCCGGGCGCTCGTCTTCCACACGCTCGACAAGACCAAGGACGGGTCGTCCGGCCCCGTCTTTCTCGTCGGCGAGCCGGCCTACTACGCCCGCTTCGGCTTCGAGCCGGCGCCTGGCGGCATCGTCATGCCAAACGAGCAACCGCACCGGCTGCAAGTCGTCCATCAAGGCGGTGCTCTGTTGCCGAAGAGTGGCGTCCTGCGCCCGCTCGCTCCCGCCGCGATTGCCCTGGACCGGGGCATCCGTTACACTCAAGGGATCGGGGCGTAGCTCAGCTTGGTAGAGCACCGGCTTTGGGAGCCGGGGGTCGCGTGTTCGAATCACGCCGCCCCGACCAGCGACCGTCACCACGTCGATCCCCGCACGCGATTGGGGACTTGAGATCGGCCCATGCCCACCACGTCCCCGAGCCTCGTCATCGGCAACTACAACACGTCCTCGTGGTCGCTCAGGGCCTGGCTCGTCCTGCGCCAAGCCGGCATCGCCTTCGAGGAGGTCCGCGTGCCCCTGCACCAGGGCGACACGCGCAAGCACTTGCGGGAACTCTCACCGAGCGGGCGGGTGCCGGTCCTGACGATCGACGGCGTCACCGTCTGGGATTCGCTCAGCATCGCCGAACTGCTGGCCGAGCGCCACCCGGATCTCTGGCCGACAGAGCCCCCTGCACGGGCAGTCGCCCGCTCGGTCGCGGCCGAGATGCACAGCGGTTTCATCGACCTTCGCGCCTTGATGCCGCTCGACGTTGTCGGCCGCTTCGGCCCGCCGGGACGGCTGTTGCACGCGGTCGATCGCGACGTGCGCCGCATCAAGGCGATCTGGCGGACCTGCCGCGAAGAGTACGGCGGCGGGGGGGACTTCCTGTTCGGCGCCTTTACGATCGCGGACGCCTTCATGGCGCCGGTCGCCTCGCGCTTCGTCACCTACGCCATCGACCTCGAACCAGAGATCGACGCCTACGTCGCGGCCGTCATGGCGTGGCCGGCGATGGTGGCGTGGCAGGAAGCGGCGGCGCGCGAGGTGGCGGCGCTGGCGAAATTGGGCGAACTCGACGTCGAGCGAACGCGGCGCGGGCCCGACCTGGAGCAGACACGGCGTGGGAAAGACAGGCCGGCCCCGCCGCCGACGCGGCCCGTGCCTCAACCCGCCGCACAAACAAGGTGGCCGAGCGCGAGGCCGGAGCCGCGGCCGCAAGAGGCGTCGCCGCAAGAAGTGCCGCCGCCGGATGTGCGGCCGACGCCGGCACCGCCCCCGGCGGACAGGCCCCCGGTCGAGCCCAGGCCCGAGCGGGCGGCGAGGGTGATGCCGGCCCCCGAACCGCCGCCGCGCAGCGCCCCGCCGCCACCGATGCCGCGCGCCGCCGAGCCGCCGCAGGCGCGGCGGGCACCGCCGGAAAGGCAAGCACCGCTAGAACCCCCACCGTCAAGGCAAGCACCGGCACCCGAGCCGCCGGCAAGGTCGCAGCCGGGGCGGGAGCCGCGCCCGCCGCGCGAGGGCTATCGCCCGCCGCCGGACGACCTGCCGGACAATCTGCGCCGCTGGCGCCCGGCCGGCAGCGGCGTCAGGTCCACAAACAACGAAACTCGTCGACGACGCTGAGGTAGACGTCGCGCTTGAACGGCACGATCAGCCCGTGCAGCTTTTCCGGATCGACCCAGCGCCAAGCGCGGAACTCCGGGTGCGGCAGGTCGAGCCTGATCTCGGCGTCGTCGCCCTTGAAGCGAAACGCCAGCCACTTTTGCGTCTGCCCGCGGTAGCGCCCGCGCCACACCCGGCGTCCGACCTCCTGCGGCAGGTCGTACGAGCGCCAGCAGCGGCTCTCCAGCAGGAGGTCGGCCCGTTCGGTGCCGATCTCCTCGGCCATCTCGCGCCGGCCGGCGTCGAGCGGGGTCTCGCCCGGGTCGATGCCGCCCTGCGGCATCTGCCACGCCTCGCCGGCGACGTCGTGGCGCTGGCCGACGAAGACGCGGCCGTCGGTTGAGAGCAAGAAGATCCCGACGCACAGCCGGTAGCCGGGCTTTGCCGTCTCGCTCACATCGCAGGTCATCCGTCGATCCTCCTCCCGTACCGCCGAGCGGCGTCCCGTGGGTTATCTATCGCAAAACCGCCGGGCGCTGCGGCCCGAAATCGCACCGATCGTCGTATTCGCCCCCCGCTCAGCCGTCGGCGGAGGCCAAGAGCGCGCTCAACGGCACGAGGGTGACGCCCTTGGCGGGCAACCCGCCCGACCAACGCCAGAGACGCTCGAAGGTCAGCTCGAAGGGGCGGGCGAACAGGATCGTGGTGCCGGCCTCGATCGCGGCGCGCTCGGCCGCGGCCAAGCGGCGGTCGATCTGCTCGGGCGTGAGGTCGGTGTCGATCGGGCCAACGGCCGAGCGGTAGGCGAGACCGGCTTTGAGCGCGATCGGGGCGAGCGCGTCGCCGCCCAGTTCGACGAAGCCGACGCCGCGCCGCGCCAGTTCGGCCGCGATCGGCGCGAAGGCTTCGGCCGATCGGCCGAACGCGCCCGCCGCGGCCGCGAGTGCGACGTAGCCGCGGCCGCGGTCGAGGACGCGGCGCAGCGCCGCGATCTGGGTGGCGGCGGGCATCCTAGGCGACAAGGCGAGCGGCCCCGAATCGTCCGCCCGGTCCGGCGGCGCCGCCACGGGCAGCATCAAGAGCGCCTCGTGGCCGTGCCAGCGGGCGTAGCGCTGCCAAGCGGGCGCCGCGTCGGCGTAGGCCGAGACCGCGAGGCCAATCTCATCCGGCAGCCGCGCGGCCTCTGCTGTGAGGTCGCTGTCGAGGCCGAGATCGGCCACGACGACGGCGAGGTTGGGACGGGGCATCTCTCCCGGCACCGGCCTCCTGGCGAGGGCGGCGTAGGGGGCCAGCCCGTTCCCGCCGCGCTTGGGCAACACCAAGCCGTCGACCGTCTCGAACCAAGCAGGATCGGGGTCGATGGGGGGCGCGCCCGGCGACGGCGTTCCTTGCAGCGGCGGGACCTCGCTGTTGCCCTCGTCCGCCACGTCGCGCGGCGGATAGGCCGCCGGACGGGACGCGGCGAGCCGGCCGGTCAGGACCGGCGTCACCGCGAAACGTATCTCACCTTCAAGGTCAACGACGAGAACCGTGCCCAGGCCGGCGAGCACGAGGCCGAGCAGGAAGAGCGGCAAGAACGACCCTGAGACGCGGCCCCGGCTTCGCGCCGCCTTCTCGACCGGCACCACTCAGCCGCTGTCGCGCACCTGATAGAGCGCGATGCCGCGCAGGAGATCGACCGCGCGCGCGAGCTGGTAATCCTCGCCCGCCAACGCCTCGGCGCCCTCGTCGGCAGACGATTCGGCCGGCTCGTCCTGGTCGAGATCGTCGACGATCGCGGCGGGATCGGGCTCGCCCTGATCGTTTTGCAGGCGGTTGCGCAAGTCGGCCTCGCGCCGGCCGGGATCGTCGTCGAGCGTCTCGATGTTGGCCTGATGCACCTCGATGTCGGGGGTGATGCCCTTGGCCTGGATCGAGGTGCCGGACGGGGTGTAGTAGCGCGCGGTGGTGAGGCGGATGGCGCCTTGGTTGCCGACGGGCATGATCGTCTGCACGGAGCCCTTGCCGAAGGACTGCGTGCCCATGACGATCGCGCGCCGCTGGTCCTGCAAGGCGCCGGCCACGATCTCGGACGCCGAGGCCGAGCCGCCGTTGATCAGGACGACGACCGGCAAGCCCGCCGCGATGTCGCCCTTGCGGGCGTTGTAGCGCTGGACGTTGTCGGCATGACGGCCGCGGGTCGAGACGATCTCGCCCTGATCGAGGAAGGAATCACTCACCGCGACCGCCTGATCGAGGAGCCCGCCCGGGTTGTTGCGCAGGTCGAGGACGAAACCGCGCAGCTTGCCCTCAGCCTCGTTGCCCAACTCCTCGACCTTCTCGCGCAGGGCGTCGTTGGTCTGCTCGTTGAAGCTGGTGACGCGGACGTAGCCGATGTCGTCGCCCTCAAGCTCCGCCCGCACCGGCGAGATCTTGATGACCGCGCGGTTCAGGCTGACCTCGAAGGGCTCGGGGCGGTTCTCGCGCAGGATGCGCAGGTCGATCGACGAGTCGATCGGTCCGCGCATCTTCTCGACCGCCTCGCTCAAGCTGAGCCCCATGACGGCGTCGCCGTCGATGTGGGTGATGAAGTCGCCGGCCTCGATCCCGGCCTCGGCCGCCGGGGTGTCGTCGATCGGCGAGACGACCTTGACGAGGCCGTTCTCCATCGTGACCTCGATCCCTAGGCCGCCGAACTCGCCCTTGGTCTGCACCTGCATGTCGCGCAGCTTCGTCGAGTCGAGGTAGCCGCTGTGCGGGTCGAGTTCGCTCAACATGCCGTTGATGGCGTACTCGATGAGCTGCTGGTCGGACACGTTCTCGACATACTCGTTGCGAACGCGCTCGAACACCTCGCCGAACAGCTTGAGGTTGCGAAACGTGTCGCTCGACGTCGTCGACTGCGCCCAAGCGCCGCCGGTACACGCGCTGCTGATGCCGACCAAGGCCGTGATACCCGCCGCCATACCGACACGATAGAGAAACTTTGGCATCAACCACGCACCTTGTCTTGTCGAGAAGCCAACCAGGGCAGAGGGTCTTGGGGCAGGCCCCGATGGCGAAGTTCGAGATACAAGTCATGGCCCCTAGGCGACGACACCGCAAGTGTGCCCACGACGTCGCCCGCCTCGACCCTGTCGCCCTTCGCCACCCCAAGGGATGAAAACCCCGCCAGCAAGCTATGATATTCCCGGCCGTGATCAATGATCAAGAGCAGACCGAGGTGACGAAAAGTGCCGGCGAACACGATTAGCCCCCCTTGAGGTGCCCGAACCGCGCTCGCCGTCCCGGCCCGCAGGCGAACGCCCCGATCGAGTCCCCCCGGCGCCTGACCGGCGGTGAACGCCTCGATCGACGCCCCCTCGATCGGCAGCACGAAGGCGTCGTTTTGGCTGGGCCAGCCCTCAAGGGCTTGGCCAAGCTGATCCTCGGTCAGCGTCACGCTGCGGCGCAAGGTCGCGGCGATCAGCGGCCGATCGCTGTCGCGCGCGCCCGGCAGCGCCTCTCGCAAGCGCGCCGACCAGCGCACGGCGCCCTCCCGGCGGCGGCGGCGCTCAAGCACGTCGTCGGCCGCGTGCCCGACGGCGACGTCGAGGGCGGCAAGCTCGGCCAGGACGTCCTTTTGCCGCGCCCGAGCCGCGGCGAGCCGGGCCTCGATCGCCCCCCTCCGGCGCAGCACCGCCCCGCGCCCGGCCGTCGCGTCCGCCAACCCCGTCTGGGCCCCGGCAACGTCGCGCACGAGCGCTTGGGCGTAGGCGCGCAACCGGGCGAGGCGGCGCCGATCGGGATCGGGTCGCCGGCCGAGCACGGCGAGTTCGCCGACGACGTGCTGCAACTTGGCCGCGAGATCCCGTGAGCGCGCGTCTGCGTCCCGCACGGCGTCGTCGCGCCCGGCAAGGGAAGTTTCGAGCGCGGACATTTTGGTCTCGATCGTCTCGATCCGGGCCGAGACGGCCTCGGCCCCCGCCCGCCTTGTCTCGGCCTCCTGCAGGGCCTCGATTGCGGCGGCGAGCTTGGCCGAGCGTTGCGCCACGACGGACTCCGCCGCCCTGACGCGAGCCGTCAGACCCGCTTCGGCGCCGACGACTGCCTCGACGCCGGCCCCGGCCTTGGGGCTGACCGACAAGAGCAGCAAGGCCGCGAGCACGCCGACGGCCACGGCCGTGCCAACGGCGCGGGGGGCGCGCTTGGACCTCGTGGGCGTGGGTCCCACTCGCTTCAGCCCTCGACCTCGATCAGGCTTCGACCCTCCATCGCGGCCGGTTGATCGAGGCCCAGGAGGGCGAGCACGCTCGGGGCGACGTCGGCGAGCCTGCCGTCGCGCAGCCGCGTCCCGGGCGGAGCGCCGATCAGCATGCAGGGCACGGGGTTCAGGGTGTGCGCCGTGTGCGGCTCGCCGGTCTTCGGGTTGCGCATGACCTCGCAATTGCCGTGATCGGCCGTGACGATCAGTCGGCCCCCCTTGGCGAGCGCCGCCGCGACTACGCGGCCGAGGCAGGCGTCGACCGTCTCGACCGCTTTGATCGCGGCGTCGAGCTTGCCGGTGTGGCCGACCATGTCGGGGTTGGCGTAGTTGACGAGCACGAAGTCGAACGCGTCCCGGTCGATCGCGTCGCACAGGCGCTCGGTCAGGTCCGGCGCCGACATCTCCGGCTGTAAGTCATAGGTCGCCACCTTCGGCGACGGCACCAGGACGCGCTCCTCGCCCGAAAACGGCGTCTCGGCGCCGCCGTTGAAGAAGAAGGTGACGTGCGGGTACTTCTCGGTCTCGGCGGCGCGCAACTGCTTCAAGCCCGCCTTGGCCACCATCTCGCCCAGGATGTCGTGCAGGTCGACCCCCTCGACGAGGGCCGACATGTGCGCGTCCAAATCGGCCGAGTAGCCGGTCATGCCGGCGACGGCGCTCAGATCCGGCAGGGTGTGCTCGAAGCCGTCGAAGCCGGGCGCCACCAAGGCGCCCATGATCTGGCGGACGCGATCGGCGCGGAAATTGGCGCACAAGACGGCGTCGCCGGCCTCAAAGCCGGCGTAGCCCTTGATCGGCCGCGGCACGACGAACTCGTCGCCGACACCCTCGGCGTAGCTCTCGGCCACGGCCGCCTGCGGCGTCGCCGCCGGGCGCCCCTTGCCGGCGACGATCGCCTCGAAGGCGGCCAGCGTTCTGTCCCAGCGCCGGTCGCGGTCCATCGCGTAGTAGCGCCCGGAGACGCTGACGACGCGGGCATCGCCGTCGACGTCGGTCATGAGGCGGTCGAGGTAGCCCTCGGCCGAGCGCGGCGGCGTGTCGCGGCCGTCGAGGAAGGCGTGGATCAGCACCTCCAGGCCGTCGCGCACCAGCGCCCGCGCCAAGCCCGCGACGTGGTCCTGGTGCGCGTGGACGCCGCCCGGCGAGACGAGGCCGAGCAGGTGGACCCGGCCGCTGCCGCCCCTCGCCGCCCCGACGAAGCGGCGGTAGGCTTCGCCCTCGAACAAGGCGCCAGTCTCGATCAGGCGGTTGATGCGCGGCAGTTCCTGCACGACGACGCGCCCGGCGCCGAGGTTCATGTGCCCGACCTCGGAGTTGCCGAACTGGCCCTCCGGCAGGCCGACGGCGGGACCGTCGGTGCGCAGAAAACAGTGCGGCGCCTCCTGCCAGTAGCGGTCGAACACAGGGATGGCGGCCAACGCCACCGCGTTGTCGTCCCGTTCCTCGCGATAGCCCCAGCCGTCGAGGATGCACAAAACGACCGGCCCGACACGTTCGCCCCTCGTCGCCGTCATACCCGCCTCGCCTTCTTCGTGTGGACCTCTCTCGACCGTCATGAACGGCCGTGGACGGTGCTTTCTAACACCAATGCGGCTTCGCGGTCAGCTTTCGTCCGGCAAAATCATCGAGATATCGAGGCGCGCATGAGCTTGTTAAACTTCGCTCGCGATCACGTTCAGGTCGAGACCGCGGGGATAATAGAGGGTGACGCCCGAGGCGAAGGCGACGTAGGTGAGGCCGCCCACGTCCTCGCCGGCTTGGGTCAGGTGCGGCGCTGCCTCGCCCTTGCCGACGATCTCGCTGTCGGCGCGGATGTCGAGTTGTCCCTGCGCGTCCAAGAACAGTTCGCCGCCGCCGTCGGCGATCAGGTCGCCCAGCGCCAGGCTCGGCCGTGTCGGGGCGTCGTCCGCGCCGCCGCGTGCGCCGGGGGCAGGCAGATCGACGTCGACGAGCAGCGACTGGGCGAGATCGGCGAGTGCCGGATAGTCGTCCGCTGCGGGCGTGGTCGTCCTGGGCATGGCGGATTGTCCCTTGCGCGGTTGAGGCGTGCGCGTTCGGCGCTTGCCTGCTTGTTAAAGGCGCAAGGTTAACAAACCTTGAAAGCGCGGCCGGAACCGGCGTCGTACGGTACTTGAGGACAGGCCCGACGCGCCGGCCGGCCCGCCGCCGGTCGAGATTTGCGGGCGTTGTGTCGGGGTTCGGCCCCGAGCGTCACGGCTTGTACGGCTTGTAGAACACGCCCCGCTCGGCGCCGCCGCCCTCGCGCCCGACGTGGGGTGCCGCGTCGCGGTCGCCGATTGGCGGCGCGCCGGCCGCCTCGTCGCGCAGGTAGCGGGGCTCGGCCTTGGGGCTGTCGAGAAGCCGCGAGCGGTCCTCGATCCGCTCGAACGTCGCGACGTCGCCCGGCCGGCGGTAGATGTCGATGCTCTCGCGCGGCTTGGCGACGTCGAGCGTGTCGAGCAGTTCGCCGACGACCGCGAGCACCCGATAGGCCGCGAAGGTTTGCGTGTAGCGCGCGGTCATCAGGCTGACGCGGTCCAAGAAGTACTCGTTTTCCGAGTCGAGCAGGTCGAGAAGTTGGCGCTGGCCGATGTCGAACTGGCTGGCGTAGGCGTCGCGGGTGCGCCGCTGCGCCTCGGCCTGATCGGTCAGGGTCTCTGTCCTAGCCGTCGCCGTTTGCAGAGCGTTGTAGGACACCCGCGCCTCCTGCTCGGCGTCGAGCCGCGCGTTGGCGAGCGACGCCCGCGCCTCGTTCAGGCGGTGGAAGGCTTCGCGCTCCAAGGCGACGTCGGCGCCGCCGCGAAAGAAGTTGTAGCGCAAGACGAGCAGCGCCGAGGCGTCGTAGACGTCCTGCTTGACGCCGTCGAGGTTGTCGCCGGCGCTGGCGCCGAGCTGGAGGTCGAGGTTGGGATAAAAGCCGGCCTTGGCCGCCTGCAGTTCGGCCTCGCCGACGCCGATGTCGGCGGCGGCGATCCTGACGGTCGGGCTGCCGTACGACGCCAGCTCGGCCGCCGCTTCCGCCGAAGCGGGCACCCCCGCCGGGCCCTCGCCCGGCTCTTCGAGATCGCCCGGCCGCACCCCGACGACGCGCTGGTAGGCGGCGATCGCGTCGGCGAGTTGCCCGCGCGCGACGGCGAGGTTCTCGCGCGACCGGCCGAGGCGGGCCTCGGTCTGGCGGACCTGCGCGATGTCGCCGCTGCCGCTCTGCTCCAAATCGCCGACTCGGCCGAGGTAGCGCTCGTGCTGCGCGACGTTGCCCTCGTTGAGGGCGACGATCTCCTGGTTGCGCAACACCTCGAGGTGCGCCTCGATGGCGTCGAGCCCGATGAATTCCGCCGCCTCGGCGACGCGGTGCGCGGCGCTGTCGACGCGGGCGCGCTGGCGCTCGACCTCCGATTTCGTCGTGTGGCCGTCGAACAGCATCTGCGACAAGGTCAACTGCGCCTCGGAGCGCAGCAGCGTCTCGTCGTCGTCGGCGTCCCTGAAGCGCGAGTTGCGGGTGAACTCCGGCCCGGCGGCGGCGCGCAGATCAACTTGGGGTAGATAGCCCGCCCGGGCTTGACGCAATTCCTGATCGACGGCGAGACGGTCCGAGCGGACGACCCCGAGGTCGGGGTTGTTCTCCAGCGCGGCGCGCACCGTGTCCATCAACGAGGCGGCGTTGGCGGACCCGGCGCCGATAACCAGTGCCGCTGTACTCAAGAGCGTCACGGCGAGTCGACGCATCGATTGGGTTTTGTTCATTTGCCTACCCACTATTATTGTTGCGAGAACCCGCCGAAAAGCCTGAAATCCGATAGATAGCGGAGAAGTTGATAAAGCGTGGCGGTGCGAAGCGTCAATCCCATATGCTTCAACCCCGGCAAGGGTGTGGTTTTTGGGTGTCAAGCCGTCGCGAAAGGATTTTCTTCGCCGGCAAAGGTTGCTTAAGCTTGAGGCGGTATAGCATCACGCCGATTTTGATCGGAAATCGGCCCGGACGCCTAGTCGGGCCCGATCGTGGACAGGGGTTCTTTGGAGACGAGGATGGTGGATGCCGGGGGTGCCGCCGCGCGGCGGGCCGACGAGGGTGGCGCGGCCGCGAAGGCGTCCTCCCCGGCCGCGTCGCTCGACGACTGGCGGCTGCGCCGCGTCGGCGAGACGCTCGACGACGACCCCTTGCTGCAAGCGCTCGAAACCCTGACGCGGCTGTGCGGGCGACCGACCTCGAAGCAGGCCCTGTCGGCGACGCTGCCGCTGCCCGAGGGGCGCATGACGCCCGAGCTGGCGCTGAGGTCGCTGACCAGGGCGGGCTTCGGCGCCAAGCTCGTCAAGGCGGGGCTCGACCGGATCGACCCGCTCGCCCTGCCCTGCGTCCTCTTGCTGCAAGACAAGGGCGCTTGCGTCCTGGTGCGCCGCACGGCGCGAAGCGTCACGATCCTCTTGCCCGAGACCGGCGAGGGCCAGACCGAGGTCGGGCTCGACCGATTTAGCGCCCGCTACGGCGGCTTTGCGATCTTCGCCCGCGCCAAGGTCGGCGGGGAGCCCGTTGAACGCGAGCGCCACGCCGAGCGGCAAGGGCACTGGTTCTGGTCGACCTTGTTCGCCCAGTGGCCGGTCTACGCCGAGGTCGTGCTGGCGGCATTGCTCATCAACTGCTTTGCGCTCGCGAGCCCCTTGTTCGTCATGAACGTCTACGACCGCGTCGTGCCGAACAACGCGACCGACACGCTTTGGGTGCTGGCGATCGGCGTCGCCACGGTCTTCGCCTTCGACTTCGTCTTGAAGCTCCTGCGCGGCTACTTCATCGACGCCGCCGGACGCGTCGCCGACATCAAGCTCGCGAGCCGGATCTTCGAGCAGGTGATGACCTTGAAGATGGCCGTGCGCCCGCCCTCGGCCGGCGCGTTCGCCAATCAACTGCGCGAGTTCGAGACCTTGCGCGACTTCTTCACCTCGGCCACGATCGTAACGCTCATCGACCTGCCGTTCGTCGTCTTGTTCATCGCCATCATCGCCCTCATCGGCGGCCCGGTGGCGCTGGTCCCGGCGGTCGCCGTTCCCGCCGTCATCGCGGTCGGACTCTTGTTGCAGATCCCGCTCAACAAGGTCGTGCGCCGCACCTACCGCGAGGCGGCGCAAAAGCACGGCGTTTTGGTTGAGTCGCTCAACGGGCTTGAGACCATCAAGAGCATCGGCGCCGAGGGCCGCTTGCAGCGCAAGTGGGAGGGCTACGTCGGCGCCACGGCCGAGAGCGCCAACCGCTCGCGCCTGCTCTCGGCCGTCACCGTCAACCTCGCAGCACTCGCGACCAACCTCGTCACGGTCGGGGTCATCATCGTCGGCGTCTACCAGATCGGCGCCGGCGCCATGACGGTGGGTGCCCTCATCGCATCGACCATCCTCGCCGGCCGGGCGATGGCGCCGCTCGGCCAAGTGGCCGGCATCTTGACCCGCTTTCACCAGTCGCGCACCGCCCTCGACACCCTGAACCGGCTGATGCGCCTCGACACCGAGCGGCCGACGACGAAGAACTTCGTCCACCGCCCGCGGCTCAAGGGTGCCATCGAATTCAAGAACGTCACCTTCACCTATCCAGACCAGAAGCTCGCCGCCTTGAGCGACGTGTCGTTTCGCGTCGGTCCCGGCGAGCGGGTCGGCCTCGTCGGCCGCATCGGCTCAGGGAAAACGACGATCGAGAAGCTGGTCTTGAACCTGTTCGAGCCCGAGGGCGGCGCCGTCCTCCTCGATGGCACCGACGCGCGGCAGATCGACCCGGCTGACCTCAGGCGCAACATCGGCTGCGTGCCGCAGGACATCTTCTTGTTCAACGGCACGGTGCGCGAGAACATAGCACTCGGCAGCCCGCAGGCGGACGACGCCGCGATCTTGCGCGCGGCCGAACTCGCCGGCGTCGAGGATTTCGTCGCCCGGCACCCCTTGGGCTATGACTTGAACGTCGGCGAGCGGGGCGAATTCCTCTCAGGGGGCCAGCGGCAGGCGGTCGCCGTGGCGCGGGCGCTGCTGCGCGACCCGCCCGTCCTGATCCTGGACGAGCCCACCTCGGCGATGGACAACGGCGCCGAGAACCGGCTGAAGACCCGCTTGAGCGAGTCCCTGGACGGGCAGACGCTCCTCCTCGTCACCCACCGCGCGTCGCTCTTGGCGCTCGTCGATCGGCTGATCGTCATGGACGGGGGCCGTGTCATGGCCGACGGGCCGCGCGACCAGATCCTCAAAGCCCTCGCCTCGGGCCAGATCAAGGGGGCCGCTTAACGCCATGCGCAACCTCGCCCGCCCACGCGCCGCCGTGCCTGACCCTTCCGTGCTCGCCGGCTACGACGTTGCCGAGCTTCGGCCGCGCGGCTTCAGCCACCTCCTCCTCGGCGCGATCGTCCTGTTCTTCGCCGTCTTCCTCTCTTGGGCCGCCTGGGCGCACCTCGACGAGGTGACGCGCGGCCAGGGCAGGGTGATCCCGTCGCGCCAGACCCAGGTCGTGCAGAACCTGGAGGGCGGCATTGTCGCTGAGATCATGGTGCGCGAGGGCGCCATCGTCGATCCGGGCCAAGTCATCATGCGGATCGACAACGTGCGCGCGGCCTCGGACTACCGCGAGAAGAAGGCGCGCTACTTCGCGCTGCTCGCCAGCCTCGCCCGGCTCCAGGCCGAGATCGACGAGACGGCGATCGTGTTCCCGCAGGAGGTCTTGAGCGAGGCGCGCGAGATCGCCTTGAGCGAGCAGGCCCTGTTCAACTCGCGTCAGGAGCAGCTCGACAACGAACTGGAGATCCTGCGGCGCCAGGCCGAGCAGCGCGAGCAGGAGGTCGCCGAATTCGAGAGCAAGCTCAAGGGGCTCGAACGCTCGTTCAAGCTGGCGTCCGACGAGCTGGCGATCGTCGCGCCCCTGGCCAAGAAGCGGGTCGTGGCGCAGTCCGACTACCTACAGCTACAGCGCGAGGTCAACGACCTCGAAGGCGGGCTTGAGCAGACGAGGCTCGCTTTACCGCGGACGAAGACGGCGCTGCGCGAGGCGCGCCAGCGCATCGAGGGCTCCTACAGCGCCTTTCGCAACGAGGCGCAGCGCGAGCTTACCGCCATCAGGAGCGAGTTGAGCGGCGTGCGCGAGGTCATCGCCGCCGGCGAGGACAGCGTGCGCCGCACCGGGGTCCGCTCGCCGGTGCGCGGCACGGTCAAGCGGCTGCACATCTACACGATCGGCGGGGTCATCGGCCCCGGCGACCCCCTGGTCGAGATCGTGCCCCTGGAGGACACGCTCCTGATCGAGGCGCAGATCCGCCCGGCCGACATCGCTTTTCTGCGCCCCGACCTGCCGGCGACCGTCAAGATCACCGCCTACGACTATTCGATCTACGGCGGGCTGAAGGGCAAGGTCGAGGACATCAGCGCCGACACCATCGTCAACGACAAGGGCGAGAGCTTCTACCGCGTGCGGGTCCGCACCGAGGAGAGTCACTTGGGCGGGCCGGGGCGCGACGGCGAACTCACCATCATTCCCGGCATGACGGCCGAAGTCGACGTCATCACCGGCGAGAAGTCCGTGCTCGACTACCTGCTGAAGCCGATCCTCAAAGCGCGGGATCACGCTTTGCGTGAACGCTAGCGCGTGCGCTGCCGCGCGGGCTTCTTTTTCCCTTTTTTGCGACTTTGGCCGGGGCTGACTTCGGCGTTGAGGTTGAGGCCAGTCTTCAACGACAAGTAGCAAAAAAGAAAAGAGAAAGCCTGCGCGGCAGCGCACGCGAAGCGTTCAATCCCGTGGATCGATCGGCAGCCCCGCCTTGAGGTCCAGCGCATCTTCGAGCATTGCCGCGACCGCGAGCAGCATCGCCTCGCCGCGCGGCGGGCCGACCATCTGCAGGCCAACGGGCAGGCCGTCGCGGGTGAAGCCGCAGGGCAGCGACAGGGCCGGGCAGCCGGTGAGGGTGATGGCGGACGCGATCAGGAGCCAATCGACGTAGGTGTCGAAGCGATGCCCATTTAATGTTTCGAGCCAGCGCTGCTCGATCGGAAAGGGCGGCGTGATCGTCGCCGGGCACAAGAGGAGGTGGTGGTCGGCGAAGAAGGCGGCGGTATCGGCGGTGATGCGCCCGCGCGCGCGCTCGGCCGCCCCGGTCTCGTCGGCGCTTGAGGCAAGGCCGCGCTCGATGTTCCAGACGATCTCGGGCTTGAGCTCGGCCCGGTGTTGGTCGAGGAGCGGCGCCTTGGCGGCGGCGTAGTTCGCCGCGCGCAGGACGGTGAACGCCTCCTCGGCCTCGCTAAAGTCGGGGCAGGCGTTCTCGATCACCCGTGCCCCCGTCTCGGCCAGCTTGGCGGCGGCGCGCTCGCAGATTGCGGCGATTTCGGGATCGACCGGGGTGATGCCGCCGAGATCGGCCGAGAACGCTACCTTGAGGTCGGCGGGTGGCCGTTCGACCGCCTCGGCGAACGGCACGGCCGGGGGATCGAAGCTCAACGGATCGCGCGGATCGAAGCCCGCCGTCGCGTCCAAGAGCAAGGCGAGGTCGCGCACGTTGCGCGCCATCGGCCCCTCGACGGGGAGCGGCGAGAACGGCAGCGGCGCCGGGCCGTGCGGCACGCGGCCGGGGCTCGGGCGCAAGCCGACGACGCCGCAGAACGCGGCCGGCGTGCGCAAGGAGCCCGCGAGGTCGGAGCCGTCGCACAGCCACGCCATGCCGGTCGCCAGCGCCGCCGCGGCCCCGCCCGACGAGCCGCCGGCGGTGAGGCCGTGCCGCCAGGGGTTGTGGGTGGCGCCGAACACCTCGTTGAAGGTGTTGCCGCCGGCGCCGAACTCGGGCGTGTTAGTCTTGCCGAGCAGGATGGCGCCGTTTCGCTCCAGCCGCCGCGCCTCGATCGCCGAGACGGCGGGCACGTGCTCGCGGTAGATCGGCGAGCCGTAGGTCGTGCGCAGGCCCGCGACGTCGACCAGGTCCTTGATCAGGACCGGCAGCCCGGCGAGCCAGCCGCGCGTGCCCCCGGTCGGCTTTGGGTGCTCCATGACGAAGCGGCGGGCATGGGCGCGGGCGCGTTCGGGGTCGATCGTCGGCACGGCGTTGATCCGGCCGTCCACGGCCGCGATCCGCCCCAGCATCGCCTCGACCGCCTCGATCGGCGACACCTCGCCGCTTTGCAGGAGTTCGACCATTCGGCGGGCATCCAGCCGCCACAGATCCGTCGTCATCGGCCTTCCTTTCGCGCCATGTCGTTTCGCATCATGGGCAGGTGCGGTAGGTAAGCCAGCCGAGTTGCCGGCCGTCGTCCGGATCGTCCACGGGCTCGGTGGCAAAGCAGGCCCCTTCGGGCGGGGTCGCGCCCGCCAGGGTGAAGGACGGGTCGCCGCTGCGCTGCGGCAGGGCCATCTGCCACGTCATCGGGTCGTAGCGCAGCGGCGTGCCGCCCTCGACCTTGATGATGCACTCCCAGCGCCGCGCCGCCGCGTCGAGCACGACGACGTCGACCAGGCCGCGGTTGAGCGGGATCGCCTTGACCGCCGCCGCCGGCTGGGCCGAACTCGTGTTGAGGCAGTCGCGAACGGCGGCGAAGTGGTCGACGAGGTAGCGCGACCAGTCGTCGCGCTCCACGAGCGGCGGGTCCTCGGCACGGGGCGGGGGGACCTCTCGCGCCGCGTCGCCTTTGGGCGCGTCGGTCGCGGGCGCGGGTATCGGCGTCGCGGGCGTCGGGATCACCTCGGCCGGCACCGGTGCTGGCGTGGGCGTCGAAGCGGCCTTGGCGGGCGCCGGCGCGGGCGTCGCGGCAGGCTCGGCCGGTGCTTGTGCGGCAAGATCGAGATCGGCGATCAGGTCGCCGCGGATCCAGCCCTCGTAGGCGCCGTTCGGGCCGCGCACCCGATACCACGCGTGCGTCTGCCGCTGGACGGTTTCAAGGACGCTCACCTCATCCATTCCGGCGGCGCGGCCGACCACGTTGCCGGCCTCGACCTTTGGCGACGCGCGCACGTTGACCTTGGCCCCCGCCCGCGCCTCGATCCGGGCGGTTCCTTCCTGCGCCACCGCTTCCCACGGCCCGGCCGCGAGCACCAACCCGAGGACGAGCCAAGCCATCGTTCGCATCGAGACCCTCGATCATGAAAGTACCGGCCGACGTGACGCGAACCGAACGGCGCGCGCGGACCGTTCGTGTCACGGTTTGCCGCCGTTCAGCAAGCGGTCGAGCAGTTGCGAGGCGGCATCCTCGATCGCCCCCTCGACAGCACCGTCGTCCTGTTGCGTCGATCCCTCGGCCCCTTGCTGCCGGCCCCCTTCGCCGAGGCGCCCCTGCGCCTTGGTGGCGATCTCGCCGCCCAGCTTCTCCAACGTCCCCGAATCGCGCAGGTCGCCGCTGCGCTTCCCGTCGAGCTCGACGCTGTAGGCGATGTCCTGCCAAGGACCGTCGGCGACCAGGACCACGTCGTCGAACAGGCCGGCCCCCATCAAGCCGCCCTCGGCGGCGAGCAGGCTGGCGAGCGATCCGGGCAACAGCCCGCCGAGCGGGTTGGCGCCGTTCGATTGCCCGGACTGCCCCTCCTCGGGCGTGATCGGGGTCAGTCGGGCCTCGATCCGGCGCTCGGGCAGGTTCGCCGTCGCGTCGCCGTCGATCTTGAGGTCGATCAGATCGACCCGCAACGTCTTTGACCGGGCGACGCCGTCCTGCACGGCGACGTCGATCTCGACCCGCGCCGGCGGGCCTTTCGGGTCGAGTGCTGCCGGGGCGCCGGTCAGGAGCGCGAGGCCCTGGCGCACCATCCCCAACGCATCCTCGTTCTTCGCCTCGACCCCATCGGTGACGAGCCGGACGTCGCCGTTGAGGTTGCGCACGAGATCGGCGATCGAAGCGCCCGACGCGGTGAGGTCGAGCTTGCCCTTGCCGCGCCCGGACAGGCCGAGGTCGGGCGCGACGACGGCCGCGATCGGCCCCATCTCGAAATCGTCCCCGTCCAGTTCGAGGCGCAGCGACGGCGGGCCTTTCGCCTCGCGTACGGCCTCCATCATGCCGGCGACCTTGCCGCCGAAGGTCTCGATCGCCCCGACCCGCAGCCGCACCGCGCGGTCGTCGGCGAACAGATGCCCGGCACCGTCGCGCAGGTCGACGTCCCGCCACGTCAGGCGATCGAAGGCGAGATCGACGTCGAGGTCGAGCGGCAGCGGCACCGGCCAAGCGATCTCCCGCTCGGGCCAGCCGTCTTGCCCGGAGGAATCCTCGCCGGTGTCGGGGCCGACCCGCCCGACGGCGACCTCGCCGAGGTCGAGCCTGCCGGCGACCTTCGGTCGACCCTTGAGGGCGACGTCGAGCGCGCCGTTGACGTCGAGTTCATCGGTCTTGAGGCGCAGCTTGTCGAGCGCGAAGCGGGTCGTGTCGCCCTTGAGATCCGTCGTCAGCGTCGCCGCGCGCGGCAGCCGCTCGGGCAATGCCACGTCGTCGCCGGCCCAGCGGGCGAGATCGGCCGGGGCCTCGGTCTCGGCCTCGACGCGCAGGTCGAGGACGGGTTCGCCGCCCACGCGGCCCTCGACGCGGGCACGGCCCCCCGGCGCTTTAAGATCGGCCTCGACCGGGCTCGCCGTGCCGTCCTTGATCGCCGCCACGTCGTCGATTCGACCCTCGATCGTCGCGGGGCCGGTGGCGCCGACGGCTCGGCCCTCGAACGTCAGCGCCCCGCCGTCCGCCGCCTGCGCCAGGAAGGCGATTCGATCGAATCGCCGCGGGCGTTCGCGGCCGGGCCCGTCGATCGTCAGGCCGCCGCCCGCGACCCGCACGCGCTCGACCTGGAGGCCCCAGCCGGAGGCCGGCTTGCCGCCGTTCGACGATCCGCCGCCGAACGTGGTGGGTAAGTTCCACTTGCCCGCCTCATCGCGGGCGAGGTGCAGTTCCGGCGCGTTGAAATCGAGGCGCCGGACCGCGAGCACGCCGTCGGTCAGCCGGCCCGTGTCGAGTTCGAGCACGACCCGCTCGGTGGCGAAGAGGGGCGTCGTGCGATCGCGCCACGCGGCGTCGGCGATCCGCACCCCGTTCGCCTCGAAGCGGGTGGGGTTGAACAGGCTGAACTCGAAGTCGCCCGCGATCTCGACGTCGCGGCCGAGCGCCTTGCCCAGCGCAGCGCTCGCAGGGCCTTTGAGCAGGGACGCCGGCAGGAGGAGCAAGAGGGCGATGAGCGCCACGGGCAGCAGGAGAACAACCGCGAGCCCCCACAAAATTGGCTTGCGCACGATTCTCTCCCTCTTCTGCCGATTGCCGCGGGCCGCCTTCTATTCTGTCATGGCGCATGTACAAGGCAAAGGCCATAGCCGGCTTGGCGGAGAGGCGGTGAACGCTGCGCGTGCGCTGGGCGCGCGGCCTTCTTTTTCCCTTTTTTTGCTAATTATTTGGGCCCGGCTTTGACGCCGAGGGTAATCTTGGAACACGACGGTAAGATGCTTCAGCGGGCCGGTAGCGAGAGGATGTATGTCACGACGGCGTCGAGGTCTTCCTCCGGCAGCTTGTTGGTGCTGTTCTCGACCACCTTGCCCATCTCGCCGCCGATGAAGTCGCCGTCGGGCAACATGCCGAGCGTCAAGACGGTCTTCAAGTCGCCCTCGCTCCAGCCCTTGAGGCCGTTCTCGCTCTGGCTGATGTCCGGGACCGGCTTGCCGTCCGGCCCCTGGGCGGCACCGCCGAACATCGCGTCCTCTTCGATGGCGCCGGCGAAGTTGCGCGGGCTGTGGCACTCGGCACAGTGGCCGGGCGCGCGCACGAGGTAGCGGCCGCGGTTCCACGCCTCGCTCTCGCCCTGTTCCGGCGGCAGCTCGCCCGCCTCGAAGAAGACCCAGCGCCAGGGCCAGAGGCCGAAGCGAAGGTTGTAGGGAAAGCCCAGGTCGTGCGGCTCAGACGGCTGTGCGACCGGTTCGACGGTCTGCAGGTAGGCCCAGAGCGCCTTGACGTCGGCGTCGGTCATGTGGGTGTAGGAGGTGTAGGGAAAGGCCGGGTAGTAGGGGTCCCCGTCCGGCGAAACGCCCTCCTTCATCGCCCGGACGAAGTCGGCCTCGCTCCACGCCCCCAGCCCGTTCTCGGGGTCAGGGGTGATGTTCGGCGGATGAAAGGTGCCGAACGGGGTCTTGAGCTCGTAGCCGCCCGCGAGCGCCGGACCGTCCTTCGCCGTGTGGCAACTGGCGCAGCCACCCACGTTGAACAGGAGTTCGCCCCGCTTGGCCGCCGCTTCCCCGTCTTGTGGGACTTGATCCTGGGCCAGCGCGGCCGGGGCGGCGAGCGCCGCCGTCAGCAGCGCCGCCGCCGCGAGCCGTGCCTGCATCCGTGCTAGTCCTCGTCCTTCTCGCGGTAGTCGTCGTGGCAGTTGCCGCAGCCCTGCTTGCCGAGCGCGGCGTAGGCCTGGACCGCCGCCTGCTGGTCGCCGCCGTCGAGCGCTGCCAGGAACGCCTGCGCCTTCTCCTCGAAGTTGGTTGCCGCCTCCTCGAAGCCGGCCTGGTCCTGCCAGACGGCCGGCATCGCCTTGCTGCCGGTGCCGTCGCTGCCCTCGGGGAACATCGCGACGATGTGCGGGGCCGAATCGACCATGTACTGGGCGTGGACCTTGGCCATCTCCATCGGCCCCTCGCCCTCGACGAGGAGGACCTTCAAAGCGCCCATCTCGGCGCCGAACGAGCCCATCACGCCGTGCCGGTAGGCGACGATCCCGGTCGCCTCCTCTTCCTCCTGCGCCGACACCCCCGACACCCCGAACAAGATCGCCGCACCCGTCAGCGCCAGCGCCGTCGTCCGTAGAACCCGCATTCGCTTCCCCCCGTGCTCGTCCGCCCGGACCGCCGTTCGGTTCCGGACAGTCGTGAGCTTAGAACGATTGCAAATTTGGACAACACCGCATCCAGGCTTTGAAGATTAAAAAAATCTGTACTTTTTTGGTCCGGATACGTCTCAAGTTTGCTTAGGGTTTAGTAAATCCGTTTTTTCGTTAAACTGTTGCTCTAGGCACCCTCCATTGGCTTTGTTCTGTAACGTCGCCTCGTTTCGCTCGATGACACCAATCCTGCTGCCGGCAAGGCTTCCTGTTCTATCCCGCTCACTCCCGCGCCGGGCACGTCGCATCGAAGGCTTGTGGCGGTCAATAAACAGGCATATGCCCGCTTCATGACCGACGATCCTTGCATCTGCACCGGCCTGCGCCGGGCCGCGCACGCCGTCAGCCAAGCCTACGACGCGGCATTGGCGCCGGTGGGGCTGAAGGTGACGATGTACCGCCTGTTGAAGACGGTGGCCTGCCTGGAGCGGCCCAATATTACGGGCCTCGCCGCCGCAATGGACCTCGACCGCAGCACGCTCGGGCGCAACCTGCGCGTCTTGGAGCGCGACGGGCTCGTCCGGCTGCGGGGCGGCGAGGACGGCCGCGCCACCCTCATTGAGCCGACTGAGAAGGGCAGTGCGACGCTGAGAGCCGCTGTGCCGCTCTGGGCCGAGGCGCAGGCGGCGATCAAGGCTAAGTTGGGGCCGGACCGGGCGGTGCTGCTCGACCTGCTCGACCGGGTCCAGGCACCGGCGGCCTGACGACGTGTCGAAAGGCAGACGAGTCGACACCGTAGAACGGGCATATACCGATAAAGGGAACAAGACATGGCGATGAACGCGCGATCCGAGACGGGCTGGGGCGACGCCGGCGTGGCGCTGCTCTGCGGTGCGATCATCCTGGCGCTCTCGCTCGGCATCCGCCACGCGTTCGGACTGTTCTTGCAGCCGGTCAGCCTCGATCTCGGCTGGGGCGCGGCACGTTCGCGCTCGCGATCGCGGTGCAAAACCTCGTCTGGGGCGCGAGCCAGCCGTTCACCGGCATGATCGCCGACCGCTACGGCGCCGGCAAGGTGATCGCCGGCGGCGCCGTCCTCTACGTGCTGGGCCTGTGGCTGATGGCCTCGCCGGCGAACGAGGTCGGCTTTGTCATGAGTGCCGGCGTCCTGATCGGGCTCGGCCTGTCCGGCACCACCTTTCCGGTCGTGTTCGGCACCATCGGCCGGATGGTGGCGCCCGAGCGGCGCAGCCTCGCCATGGGCATCGCCATGGCGGTGGGCTCGTTCGGCCAGTTCGCCGTGCTGCCGGCGAGCTTCGGCCTGATCGGCTGGCTCGGCTGGTCGGGGGCGCTCATCGCACTCGCGCTACTCGCCGTCCTCATCGTGCCCTTGTCGTTCGGGCTCATGGAGCGCGATCGGGCCGCCACCGTGCAAGTGGGTCCCGGCGCCGGTGCGGCGCTGCGCGGGGCGCTGGGATCACGCGACTTCTGGCTCCTGTCGCTCGGCTTCTTCGCCTGCGGCTTTCAGGTAGTGTTCATCGCCACGCACCTGCCGGCCTTCCTCGCCGACGAGGGCGTCGGGGCCGGCGTCGCCAGCACGGTCCTGGCGCTGATCGGCCTCGTCAACATCGCCGGCACCTACTACGCCGGCCTGTGGGGCGGGCGGCGGCGCAAGCCGATGCTGCTGACGTGGATCTACCTGGCCCGCGCGCTCGCCATCGCCGCCTTCGTCCTGCTGCCGGTCACGGCGTGGTCGGCTTATGCCTTCGGCATCGTCATGGGCCTGTTCTGGCTCTCCACCGTGCCGCTCACCAACGGCACCGTCGCCTCGGTCTGGGGCGTCCGGCACATGTCGATGCTGGGCGGCGTCGTCTTCTTCGCCCACCAGCTGGGCGCGTTCGCCGGCGGCTGGCTCGGCGGCGTGCTCTACGACCAAACCGGCTCCTATAACGCCGCCTGGGGCGTCGCGGTGGCGCTCAGCCTGGCCGCCGCCCTGCTCAATTGGCCGATCCGCGAGGCCCGCGTCGCGGTGGCGTGAGAACGCTTCGCGTGCGCTGCCGCGTGGCCTTCTTTTTCTCTTTTTTGTCTTCGTCCAAGGCTGGCCCTCGGCGGTGCGGCCAGCCTTCTACGTTAACACTGGCAAAAACAAAAGAGAAAGCCCTGTGCAGCGGACGCGAAGCGTTCATCAACCCATCGGCTGCGGCTGCGGCTGCGGCTGCGGCGCCGCGCGGCCGTGGGAGGCCGCCTCCTTCTCCTTCACCTTCACGGCGCGCTTCAAAGGCGCGAAGTCGTCGGCGGTGATCGATTCCTTGTCCAAGAGGAGTTCGGCGCCCTCCTCCAACTGGTCGCGACGCCCGTCGAGGAGGGTGCGGGCGCGGTCGAACGCCTCGTCGACCAGCCCGCGCACGGCGAGGTCGATCTCGCGCGCGGTCGCCTCGCTGTAGTCGCGCTGCTTGGGCATTCCCTCCCCTAAGAAGGACTGGCGCGGCGGGTCGTAGACCACCTGCGAGGTGGCATCCACCATGCCGTAGCGCGAGACCATGTGGCGGGCGATGTTGCTGATCTTGTCGAGGTCGTCGGCGGCACCCGTCGAGATCTCGCCGAACGTCAGGTCCTCGGCCGCGCGCCCGCCCATCAAGACGGCCATCTTGTCCTTCAATTCCTGCGTCGTCATGAGGAAGCGCTCCTCCTCGGGGCGCTGGATCGTGTAGCCGAGCGCCCCGATGCCGCGCGGGATGATCGAGATCTTATGGACCGGATCGGTCGTCGGCAAGCCCGCCGCGACCAGCGCGTGGCCCATCTCGTGGTATGCCACCACCTTGCGCTCGTGCGGATGCAGGAGGCGCGAGCGCTTCTCCAGCCCGGCGATGATCCGCTCGATCGCGTTGTTGAAGTCGTCCATCGTCACCGCCTCGGCCCGGCGGCGCGTGGCGAGGAGCGCCGCCTCGTTGACGAGGTTGGCGAGGTCGGCGCCGGTGAAGCCGGGGGTGAGCGAGGCCACCTGCTCCAGGTTCACGTCGGTGTCGAGCGACTGCACCTTCTTGATGTGGACTTCGAGGATCTGCAGCCGGCCGACCTTGTCCGGGCGGTCGACCAGCACCTGCCGGTCGAAGCGCCCGGCGCGAAGGAGCGCTGGGTCGAGGATCTCGGGCCGGTTGGTGGCGCCCAACAGCACGATCCCGGCGGACGGGTCGAAGCCGTCCAGTTCGGTCAGGAGCTGGTTCAGCGTCTGCTCCTTCTCGTCGTGGCCGCCCGCCATGCCGCCGGCCGAGCGGGCGCGGCCGAGCGCGTCCAACTCGTCGATAAAGATGATGCAGGGCATGGACTTTCGCGCCTGCTCGAACAGGTCGCGCACCCTGGCGGCACCCACGCCGACGAACATCTCGACGAACTCGGAGCCCGAGATCGAGAAGAAGGTGACGCCCGCCTCGCCGGCGACGGCGCGGGCCAAGAGCGTCTTGCCGGTGCCGGGCGGGCCAACCAGCAGGACGCCCTTGGGGATGCGGGCGCCCAAGCGGCCGTAGGCTTTGGGGTCCTTCAGAAAATCGACGATCTCGACCAGCTCGGCCTTGGCCTCGTCGACGCCGGCGACGTCGTCGAAGGTGGCTTGCGTGTCGCGCTCGACGTAGATCTTGGCCTTGGAGCGGCCGACCTGCATCAGCCCGCCCATGCCGCCCTGCTTGGCGATCATGCGGCGGATGAAGAACATCCACAAGCCGAAGAAGAGGAGGATCGGGACGACCCAGGAGAGGATGTCGCGCAGGATCGTGTTCTCGACCTGGCCCGCGAACCTGACGTCGTACTCGTTCAACAGGCCGGCGACCTCGGGCTCGACCCGCACGGTGCGGAAGTAATCGAAGCCGTCCGGCGTCGTCTGGGCGTAGTGGCCCTCGATGAACTGGTCGCCGACCCGCACCTCGCTCACCTGGCCCTCGGCCAGCAACTGCTCGAAGCGGGAGTAGGGCACCTGCTCGACCTGCCTCGATGCCGCCCACCAGTTCTGGAACAGCATGAGCAGCAGGAAGGCGAGCAGGAAGTAGATCAGGTTGATCTGCGTCCCGCGGTTGGGGTTGGGGGTCGGCTTGCGCTCGGCCACGGGCGGTTCTCCGTCGTCCTGTTTCCCAAGAGATGGTGATCGCCTTGAGAAACGGGAAGGCTGGGGTGTGGCTCCAAGACGCTTCGCGTGCGCCCAGCGCACGCGAAGCGTTCAGCCCATCATCGCGTCGACACCCTCCAACACCGTGTCCTCGCGCAGGCCGATGATCTGGATGCGCTCGTCCTCCTCGGGCGGCGTCTCGGCCATCGCGAAGGGCGCCGCGTCGAGCAGGTACTCGGCGAGCGCGTCCTGCTCGGTGCCGTCGGGGGCGAAGGCGGCGTCGCCCGTGCGGGGCGCCGCCTCGTCGAGCGCCAAGTCGATCACGTTCTCGCCCAGATCGGGGAACGGGTAGCCGTCGCCGCCGTCGGCGAGGAAGCCGAGCGTCACCATGTCGATCGGCCGTTCCGCGTCGCCCTGGACGGCGGCGCCCTCGACGATCACGTCCTCGACGCCCCCGTCGTCGTTCAGGATCGCCAGCGACTGGACCTTCGATCCCGCCTCGGCGTCGGGGTCGAAGCTGAACGCCATGCCGCCGATCTGCGGGAACTGGCCCGGCGTGTCGCCGGGGACGCTCGCGGCGACGCCGTGCTCGACGACCGCCTTCAGGTCCTCGGCCGAGAGGGTGAGGACGCTGAGGCCGTTGTTGAAGCGCAGGCTGTCTTGGATGTCGAGCTGGCTGATCTCGCCCTCCTCCTTGCCCGAGAGCGGGTTGGCCTGCGGCGGCAGGAGCGTGCCGTCGGCGTCGAGCGTGCCGATCGGGTTGCGGATGCCGCCGCCGTTCTTCAAGGACACGTCGACGTCGAAGCCCTGATCGCGGGCATAAGCGAGGTTGGCGTCGGCCGAGAGATCGCCGAGGTTGGTCTCTTGCGTGCGGACCTCCTCGCGGCGGCCGTCCAAGAAGACTTCGGTCGCGCCGAAGACGTTGCCGTCGAGGTCGACGACGACGTCCGAGACCGCGTCGGTGAGCGAGCGCACGAGGCTACCGGCCGTGCCCTCGGCGAACGCGCTCTCCTGGTCGCCGTAGAGATCCTCGACCGTCGCGTCGGTCGTGGCGTAGGCGCCGGTCGTCGCGGAATCGACGCTCTCAGGGATGACGCGGCCCTCGGCGTCGAACTCGACCGTCAGGCGGCCGAGATACGAATACTGCCCGTCGGTCGAGACGATCGCGACGGGATCGCCGGCGGCGTCGGTCTGGAACACCGGCAGCGCGGCGGCGGCCGCGTCACCCGGGCGCAGTTCGTCGTCCCCGTCGGCGAGGAGCGTGTCCGAGCCGCCGGCCACCATGATATCGACGCCGTCCAGGAGCCCCGCCAGCTCGTTCTCCAGCGCGAACTGCTGCAGGTGCGTGACAGTGACGATCTTGTCGATGCCCTGCGCTTCCAGGGCGTCGATCTCGGGCTGGAGGATCCGCGCCAGCGCTTCTATGTCGTTGGTGCCGGCGCCCGGTTCCTCGACGCCGACCGTGCCGGGCGAGGAGATGCTCGCCAGCAGGGGCGTCGTGGCGCCGACGACGCCGATCTTCTCGCCGTCGACCTCGACGATCGTCGAGGGCGCCAGTTTGGGCGTCTCGGCGTCGGGATTCTCAGGATCGGTGACGTAGGCGCCGCTGTCCTGCGCCTCGGGCGTGAACAGGCCAGCCAATTCCGAAGCCTCGAAGTCGAGGTTGGCCGAGAGGTAGGGGAACTGGGCGCCGGGATAGGCCAAGAGGCCGGCCCCGTCGACCTGGGCGCCGATGATGTCGCCGAACGCGCCCTCGCCCAAGTCGAACTCGTGGTTGCCGACGGCCGACGCGTCGAAACCGACGACATTCATGATCGTCAGGTCGACGAAGCCCGATCCCGTCACGGTCTCGCCGACCTCCGCCCCGTAGAGGTCGCGGTAGACTTCGGCCAGCGCGGCGGCGACGCCCTCGTCGTTGGCGGCGGCGAAGAAGGGACCGGGCAGGTAGTTGTCGCCGGCCGAGAGGGTCAGCGTCGCCTCGTCGCCTGTGTCCTGGAAATACTCCGCGATGGCGGCGAAGTTCGGCGCGTTGCCGATCGCACCCACGTCGCCCTCCAGGTCGGAGGCGAACAGGAGTTCGAGCGTGAACGGCGTGCCGTCGCCGCCGCCCGTGCCGCCCCCTGTGCCGCCATCGTCGTCGACGTCCATCTTCTCGAACACCGAGACCGTGCCGGACACCTCGTAGGCGACGGCGAGCAGGCCCTCACCGGTCGGGCCGTCCTTGGCATTGATGAAGGTCAAGCCCTCCGGCGCCACGTCGGCGAGGCCGCCGCCGTCCTCGCCGCGAAACAGGCCCTTGAACTCGGGGGAAGTCGGATCGGACAAATCGTAGACGACGATCGATCCGTTGCGCTCCAGCCCGGCCGCGACGTACCACGTCCTGTCCTGCTCGAAGGTGACGACGCCTTCGGGCTCCGGGCCCTTGTTGTCGCTGCGCTGATCGAAGCTGCCCGCGTCGCCGTCGCTGTTGAACAGATCCGGGGTCAGTTCCGCCGTCAGTTGCTCCAAGGCGTCGCCGCTGTCCCAGACGACGTTGCCCTTCTTGTCGACCACCGAGATCGAGCGGGCGCCGTAGCCGTAGAGTTCGTCGTAGTCGCCGTCGCCGTCGGTGTCGCCGTCGATCGAGGAGACCTCCAGCCGGCCGAGGTTCTCCGGCTTTTGCAGTTCTGCCGCGTTCGGGAACGCCGTCGGGTCGAGGGCGAGGTCCTCGACGCGCACGTCCTCGTCGCGGGCGTCGCCCTCGTTCGCGATCACCCAGTAGGGCTCACGGCCGTCGGCGAAGCCCGCGATGCCGTCGGGCTGGTAGAGGCCCTTCACCGGCCAGTTCTGGACGTTGATCCCGCCGTCCTCGTCCGAGGCGTCGAGGCCGCTGCCGGGCAGGCCGTGGTCCTTCGTGCCGAGCGAGCGCACCCAGTCGATCTTCTCGAACTTGAGATCGACGCGGGCGAGCGCGTTGTTCTCCTGCAAGGTGACGAGCGCCAGACGGCCGAACGGATCGACGGCGGCGTATTCCGGCTCGAAGTCCTCAGACGCGCTCTCGTCGGGAAAGACCCGCACGCCGCGGTTGTTGAGCGCCTGCTCGCGGCCGTCGAAGCGCGCGAAGTCGAGTTCCAACTCCGGCTTGACGAAGGCGTCGTTGGTGTAATCGATCAGCGAGACCGAGCCTTCGGGGTTGCCCTCGTCGGTCGGCTGGCCCTCGTTGGCGGTGATCGCGAACGGATAGGGGCCGTTCGCGATCGTCACGGCGTCGGGCAGGACGCCCGCTTCTGCCGTGCCGGTGAGGTTGCCGTCGGCGTCGAAGAAGACGAGCGAGCCCTCGTCGTTGCCGTCGGGGTTCGGCAGCGCGACCGCGACCACGCCGTCCTTGACGCTGACGCTGGTCGGGCCGTCGCCGTAGGGTGCGAGATCGACGGCGTTGATCTTGGTGGGATCGCCCGGATCGCCAAGGTCGAGGACGTCGAGCGTGTTGTCGGCGCCGTTGGTGACGAACAGGCGCGCCGATTCAGGATCGAAGGCGACGATCTCGGTGGCCCCCTCGACCGGTTCGTCGCCGCCGGCGGCGTAGCGGCCGATCGGGCCGAACTCTTCGTTCATGTCGTTCTCCAACTGAGGCTTGACTTCGAATTGACCGACGATCGCGGGCTCGCGCGCCAGGATCGCGTCGGGATCGTCGGCGATCTCTTCTTCGCTGTAGGGCTCGATGCCGTAGGTCGTGACGGTGAGCGCCTGGGTCTCCCGGTCGACGTCGAATTCGGTCCAGCCGTAGGTGTGCGCCGCCGTGTAGCCGCCTTGGAGCAGCGTCGCGTCGATCAGCCCCTCGGCCTTAGCTAAGTTGTTGTCGAGGCCGAGCGGATCGTAGCCGAAGGGGGCGGTCTGGGCGTCGATGAGGCCGGTGAGGAAATCGTCCTTGTCGTTCGGCAGGCCGTCGGCGTCGGGCGCCGCCGGCAGGCTTGCGTAGAGGTCGCGCTGCTCTGGCGTCAGCAGGCCCAACCCCTCGCTGAGGTTGACGACGGCGGGGCCGAACGGCGGGTCGAAGGCGACCGAGCCCGTCGTCACCTCGAAGGCGTCGGTCGCGATCTGCGGCCCGCCGGGCCCGGTCTGGTAGGTCAGGTTGTTGACGATGGTGCCGTGGATGTCGGCGGCGACGAAGACGACGTTGTCGATGTCGTTCTGGTCGATGAAGCCCAAGAGTTCCGAGCGCTCGGCGGCGTAGCCCTCGTAGCGGTCGGACGCGGCGGCGACGCCCAGGTTCTGCACCGGCTCCGGCGCCATGACGAACTTCCAGGTGACGCCGTCCTGATCGGCCTTGAGCAGGTCCGCCCTCAGTTGCTCCAGCTGCGCCTCGCCCAAGAACGTGCGCTCGGGCGCGAAGCTCTCGGCCAGGAACCGGCCGACGTCGTTCGGGTCGGACGTGTCGGCGGGTGCCAGGCCCGGATCGCGAAACGAGCGCGCGTCGGTGACGAAGATTTGCGCGTCCTTGCCGTAGGCCTGGGTGCGGTAGAGTTCGATCTCGCCCGCCGTGCGCGGATCGCCGGTCTCGCCGTAGCGCCTCGGCGTCAGCGGGTTGTAGCCCTCGAACGCGGCGAGGCCGTTGTCGTAGAGGCCCGTGTCGTTGATGAAGTCGACGTCCTCGGCCGCAAAGCGCGGATCGGACGAGGGCGGCGCGCCGCCGGCGAAGTCGTTGGTCACCTCGTGGTCGTCGATCGTGGCGAACGTCGCCGTCGCGGCGCGCAAATCGCCCCAGGCGTTGAGGCCGAAGCGTTCGCCGTAGACTTCCGCGTGCTTGGCGTAGAACTCGTCCAAGGTCTCGGCCTGTTCCTTCGGCACGGCGGGCGAGGGATAGTCGGCGTAGATCGTGTCGCCGTGCAGGACGAAGGCGTCAAGGTCGGCATCGGCCGCGTTGGTGATCGCGGGGTAGGGCGAGAGTTCGCCGCGCCAGTCGCCGCTGACGCCGAGGCGAAAGCCGTGCTGGCCGTCCTCGAAGGGGGTCGCGAACGTGCCCCTGTCGGCGTCCCCGTTCGCCGCCACGGCCCGGTAGTGGTAGGTCTCTCCGCCCTCCAACCCCTCGATCGCGACCTTGGCCGGCACGTCCGTGTCGTCGACCGTGGCGGTGGCGCCAGCGACGACGTCGGCGAAGCCCGGATCGCGCGCCACCTCGAAGGCGACCTCGCCCGGCACGGTCGAGCGGGACCACAAGGTGGCCCCTTCAGGGCCGACGTCGCCGGCGGCGACCCTTTGCGGGAAGGTCGAATCGGACATGCGTATTGGCCCTGATGCTTGAGGCGTTGTCGTTGCCTCAAAGGGCCTAGCCGGGCAGTGTGACAGGTTGATGAACGCTTCGCGTGCGCTCGCCGCGCGGGCTTTCCTTTTTCTTTTTGCCAGCGTCAACGCACGAGATTGGCCACAACGCCGAGGGCCAGCCTCGGACAAAAGCAAAAAAGAGAAAAAAGGAAGCCCCGCGCATCGGACGCGAAGCGTTCTCAACCGTACCGGTTGACGATGCCCTCCAACAGTTCCTGCCGCCCCGAGCGCGGCCGCGGGTCGAGGTTGTTCTGCTCGACGTGCGCGGCGAGGTCGGCGAGGCTCCGCTCGCCCGCCAGGATCGCGCGGCCGAGGCCGTCGTCCCAGCCGGCGTAGCGGTCCCGACGCCGGCGCTCCAGGTCGCCATCCTCGAACATCTCGGCGGCGGCGAGGAAGCCCTGGGCGATCGCGTCCATCGAGCCGACGTGCGCGTGCAACAGGTCGTCCGGGTCGATCGACTGGCGGCGGAGCTTGGCGTCGAAGTTGAGCCCGCCCGTCGTGAAGCCGCCCGCCTTGACGACCTCGTAGAGGGCGAGCGTGAGTTCCGGCACGTTCATCGCGAACTGGTCGGTGTCCCAGCCCGACTGGTAGTCGCCCCGGTTGACGTCGAGCGAGCCGAACACGCCCAAGGCCGCCGCCAGCGCGATCTCGTGCTCGAAGCTGTGCCCGGCGAGGATGGCGTGGTTCTGCTCGACGTTGAGCTTGACTTCGTTCTCCAGGCCAAAGCGCCGCAAGAAGCCGTAGATCGAGGCGACGTCGTGGTCGTATTGGTGCTTGGTCGGCTCCTGCGGCTTGGGCTCGATCAGGATCGCCCCCTTGAAGCCCAGTTTGTGCTTGTGCTCGACGACGAGGGTGAGAAAGCGGCCGAACTGGTCGAGTTCGCGCCCCAGGTCCGTGTTGAGCAGGGTCTCGTAACCTTCCCGCCCGCCCCACAGGACGTAGTTCGCGCCGCCCAGCTCGTGCGTCACGTCGAGCGCGTTCTTCACCTGTGCCGCGGCGTAGGCGAACACGTCCGGGTCGGGGTTGGTCGCCGCACCCGCCATGTAGCGGCGGTGCGAGAACAGGTTCGCCGTGCCCCAGAGGAGCTTGACGCCCGTCGCTTCCATCTTCGGCTTGAAGTAGTCGGCGATGGCGCGGACGTTCGCGTTGGACTTAGCGAGGCTCGTCCCTTCGGGCGCGATGTCGCGGTCGTGGAAGGTGAAGAACGGCACGCCGAGCAGGCGAAACATCTCGAACGCGACGTCGGCCTTGGCCCGCGCCGCCGCCATCGGCTCGCCCTCGAACCAGGGCCGCTCGAAGGTCGGCCCGCCGAACGGGTCGGTGCCGGGCCACGTGAACGAGTGCCAGTAGCAGGCCGCGAAGCGCAAATGCTCCTTGAGCGGCTTACCCATGACGACCCGCTCAGGATCGTAGCGGCGAAAGGCGAACGGATCGGTCGCATCCGGCCCCTGGTAGGTGATGGGCACGTCGATCGAGAAGAACTTTTTGCTCATTGTTCGTGGACCTCCGTTATGAACGCTTCGCGTGCGCTAGGCGCGCGGCCTTCTTTTTTTCTTTTTTGCAACTTGTTCTTGAACTTGGCCTCAACGCCGAAGCCAGCCCCGACCAAAGTTGCAAAAACAAAAGAAAAAAGCCCGCGCGGCAGCGCACGCGAAGCGTTCACTTCACCGCCGGATAAAGCCCCCGATAACGCGCCTGCGCCTTGGCGTAGGCTTCGGCCAGATCAGTACGCGGCTCGATCGTCGCCCGCATCGGGGGGGCGGTGCAGACGGCGGCGGGGTCGGCGCTCTCGGCGGCGATCAGGCCGAGCCGCGCGGCCCCGTAGGCGCCGCCGAACTCGCCGTCCGCGGGCACGTCGATCGCGAGGCCCGTCGCGTCGGCGAGGATCTCCAGCCACGCCTCGGAGCGCGCCCCGCCGCCGACGGCGGTCGCCCGCGCCACGTCGGAGCCGCCGGCGCGCAGTGCGTCGAGGCTGTCGCGAAAGGCGAAGGCGACGCCGGTCATCACGGCGTGGGCGAGCGCCGTGCGATCGCTCTCGTGGCCGAGGCCGACGAAGGCGCCGCGCACGGCGGCGTCGACGTGCGGCGTGCGCTCGCCCGAGAGGTAGGGCAGGAAGAGGAGGCTTCCCGGCCCCCGCCGTCCCTCCGTCTCGACCAGGGCGGCGAGGTGGCGGGCGGGGGTTTGCAGCAGGTCGGCCAGCCACGCGAGGCTGCCGGCGGCGGCGAGGATGACGCCCATCTGGTGCCACGTGTCGGGCACGGCGTGGCACATGGCGTGAACGCCGCCCTCAAGGTTCGGCCGGAAACGGTCGGTCGTGACGAACAGGACGCCCGACGTGCCGAGCGAGGCGAAGGCGGTGCCGGGCATGATCGCGCCGACGCCGCAGGCCGAGGCCGCGTTGTCGCCGCCGCCCCCCGCCACTAGGGGCGTGCCCTCGACACCGAGCTTGGCGGCGACCTCCCGGCGCAGGCGGCCCGAGGCTTCGGTGCCCTCGACGAGGCGCGGCACGTGGTCGAGCGTGAGCCTGGAAGCGTCGAGCAAGCGCTCCGACCACGCCCGCGCCGCCACGTCGAGCCAGAGCGTGCCGGAAGCGTCCGACACGTCGGAGGCGTGCTCGCCGGTGAGCCACAGGCGGACATAGTCCTTGGGCAGCAGCACCGTGGCGGTGGCGGCGAACACGTCCGGCTCGTGGCGGCGTACCCATTCGAGCTTGGGTGCCGTGAAGCCGGGCATGATGGGGTTGCCGCCGATCGCGCGATAGCCGGGCTCGGCCGCGTCCATGGCCTCGCACTCGGCCCCGGAGCGGCCGTCGTTCCACAAGATCGCCGGACGCAAGGGGCGATCAAAGGCGTCGAGCAGCGTGGCACCATGCATCTGGCCCGACAGGCCGATCCCCTCGATCGCGGCGACGCTCGCCGCATGGCCCATGCCCAGCCTACGCACCGCCTCCCCGCACGCGGCGATCCAGGCGTCGGGGTTCTGCTCCGACCATCCAGGCTTGAGTCGTGACACGTCGAGCGGCGACGATTCGGCCGCGGCGAGGACGGCGCCGTCGGGGCCGATCAGCACCGCCTTGACTGCCGAGGTGCCGACGTCGAGGCCGAGATAGGTCATGCGTTCAATCCACCATCGCGCCCGACCCCGGCGTGGCGCCGGGGGGGCATTTGCCGAGGATGATCATGCCCAACACCTCGTCCTTGGTGACGTCGGAGGTAGGCGCCGTGCCGACCATCTTGCCGTTCTTCATCACCGCGACCCGGTCGGCGAGGTCGAAGACGTCGTGGATGTCGTGGCTGATGAGGAAGATGCCGATGCCGTCCTTCTTCAACTGGTGGATCAAATCGCCGACCTGCGCCGTTTCCTGCGGGCCCAGGGCCGCCGTCGGCTCGTCCATGATCAGGATACGGGCGTTGAACAGGATCGCGCGCCCGATCGCGACCGACTGGCGCTGCCCGCCGGAGAGCGCCTTCACCGGGTCCTTGAAGCGGCGGAAATTGGGGTTGAGCCGCCCCATCACCTCCCGCGCCTTCGCCTCCATGCCGGCGTCGTCGAGGGTACCCCAGGGCGTCAGCCTCTCGCGGCCGAGGAACAGGTTCGCCGCCGTGTCGATGTTGTCGGCCAGGGCCAGCGTCTGGTAGATCGTCTCGATGCTGTAGGCCTTGGCGTCGCGCGGGTTGTTGATCGTCGCCGGCTCGCCGTTGACGCGGATCTCGCCGGCGTCGCGGCGATAGGCGCCCGAAAGGAGCTTGATCAGCGTCGACTTGCCGGCGCCGTTGTGGCCGAGCAGCGCCAGAACCTCGCCGGGGTAGAGGTCGAGGCTGGCGCCCTCGACGGCGTGGACGCCGCCGAACGCGATCGAGATGTCGCGCAGTTCGACCAAGGGCGTGCCGCCGCGATCGACAGGGCCGCGGCGATGACCCTTGATCTTGACCGTGTCTTGCGCGCTCACGCCGTCCTCCGGCGGTAGACGCCGTCGGTCCACACCGCGATGACGAGGACGACGCCGACGACGATCGACTGCAACGGCGAGTCGAGGCCGAGCAGCACCATGCCCGATTGCAGCGACTGCATGACGAGGGCACCGATCATCGCCCCCACGATGGTGCCGACCCCGCCGCTGAGCGAGGTGCCGCCGATGACGGCGGCGGCGATGACGTAGAGTTCGTCGAGCGTGCCCTGCGCGTTGGTGGCGGCGTTGAGTCGCGCGGTCGAGATCGCGGCCCCGATCGCGGCCAGCGCGCCCATGAGCATGTAGACCTTCATCAACACCCAGCGGGTGTTGACGCCGGCGAGTTCGGCCGCCTTCGGGTTGCCACCGATGGCGAAGACGTAGCGGCCAAAGCGGGTGCGCCTCGCGATGAAGGTCATGACGATGCCGGCCGCGATCGCGATCAGGACCGGGATCGCGATGCCGTAGCCGATGACAAGCCCACCCTCGGGCACCGTGATGTCGTTGGCCTCGGCGTAGCGCCGCACGATGCCGCGCGGCCACGCGTAGGCGTTGAGGACGGCGGCGGTGCCAAGGATCGCGGCGCAGGCGAGGCCCGCCAAGACCGCCTCGGCCCACAAGGGGCGGAGCGGAAAGCCGAAGCCGCGCCGCTGCCGGCGGGCGACGACGAGCAAGACCACGATAAGGGCGCAGGCGACGAGCGCGATCGCCCAGGTCCAAAACGTGCCGAGCGAGCCGTCGGCGCCGCCGCCCATGAGCCCGAACGTCGCGTCCATCGGCGCCACCGTCCGGCCCGAGGTCAGCCACCACGCCCCGCCGCGCCAGACTAAGAGCCCACCCAAGGTCACGATGAACGAGGGTACGCCCAAGTAGGCGATGACGTAGCCGTGCAGGCCCCCGATCAGGGCACCGACGACGAGGCCGGCCATGAGGGCTAAGACCCAGGTGAGCGGGTGGCCGAAGCCCAAGAGGTCGGGCAGGATTTGCGCCTGCACGACTGCCATCACCATGCCGGTGAATCCTAAAATCGAGCCGACCGAGAGGTCGATGTTGCGGGTGACGATGACCAGCACCATGCCGGTCGCCATCACCGCGATCGAGGCGGTCTGGACGGTGAGGTTCCACAGATTGCGCGGGGTGAGGAAGATCCCGTCCGAGAGGACGTGGAAAACGAGCCAGATGACGAGTAAGGCGCCGACGAGGCCCAGCATCCGGGTGTCGATCTCGGTCGCGCGCAGGGCGCGGCCGAGCGGGTTGCCCTTCGCCCCGCCCTGCCTCGCTCGTGCGCCCGAGGTGGATTGCGCCATCGCCGATCCCCACTTGAGGGGCACGGGCGGGACCGTCGCCGCCGCGCCGACACCTACAGCCTTACATCAGTCGCAGACGGCGACGCCCCCCGGCTCGACGCCCTGGCAGACGGTCTCCTTCGGCACCCAGCCGGCGTCGATGACGGTGTCGAGGTTGTCCTTGGTGATCGGGATCGGCTCAAGGAAGACCGAGGTCATCGAGAGCCCCTTCGGCCCGCCGTCGAACTGCTCGGCACCCTCGATCGCGTCCATCGCCGTGCCGTCGGCGAGTTCGAGCGCGATCTCGGCCGCGCGCTTGCCGAGCTCGCGCGAGTCCTTCCAGACCGAGACCGTCTGGGTGCCGCGCGCGATGCGGTTCAAGGCGGCGTGGTCGGCGTCCTGGCCCGAGACCGGCACCGAGCCGGCGAGCCCTTGCGCTTCGAGCGCGGCGATGGCGCCGCCGGCGGTGCCGTCGTTCGAGGCGACCACCGCGTCGACCTCGTTGTCGTTCGCGGTCAGCATCTGCTCCATATTGCGCTGCGCGTTCTCGGGCTCCCAGCCGTCGGTGTAGGCCTCGCCGACGTTCTTGATCTGGCCGCCCTCGATCGCGTCTTGCAGGACTTCCATCTGGCCGGCGAAGAGGAAGTCGGCGTTCGGATCGGCGGACGAGCCCTTGATGAAGGCGTAATTGCCCTCCGGCGCGGCCTTTTGCACCGCGCGCGCCTGCATCCGGCCGACTTCCTTGTTATCGAAGGTGATGTAGAAGGCGTCCTGGTTCTCGATCAGCCGGTCGTAGCCGACGATCGGGATGCCCTCGTCGACCGCCTTTTGCACCGCCGGGCCGATCGCGTCCGAGTCCTGCGCCAGGACGATGAGCGCGTCCGCCCCTTGCGCGATCAGGCTCTCGACGTCGGTCAACTGCTTTGCCGCCGAGGACTGCGCGTCGGCCGAGATATACTTTGCCCCCGCCGCCTCCAGCGCCCCCTTGATCGCCGCCTCGTCGGTCTTCCAGCGCTCCTCTTGGAAGTTCGACCAGGACACGCCGACGGTGACGTCGTCCTGCGCCAGCGCAGCACCGCCGAACGCCAGCGGCAGCACGGCGCCGAGCAGCGCCGCCTTGAATAAACGCATCGTTTATGCCCCCCTTGGACCTCGACCGGACCGCCCCCGCTCTCGCTTCGCGGTCCTCAAGGTCGTGCCATAAGTCGAAAAACTGGTGGCAGAGGGGGGCCATAGTGTCAACACGGGCGCAGAACCGGGCGATACCGCGCGCGCCTGTGCGGCACCGGGGGGGCGTCTTTCTCGTGTTGCGGATCGTCCCGGCCGGGGGCGCAAGGTGGCGTGATCGCGGCGGGCCGCGGCCTGTTTCGAGCGCCCGGCCCGATGCCAACACCCGCGCCCTGCCGCCGCGCGCCGGCGATCGACGGGGCCGGCCACGGGCGCGGGTAAAGGAATTTAAACTTTATCTTACCGCGTGAGCCGCATTTATATGATTATATTCACACCAACCCGTGATATGGTCGCCCGCGTTTGCCCCTCTCAACGGAAGCGACGCCGTGACCGACACCACCGAACCCGTTTTCGACATCGCGCTGACCATGGCCGGGGCCGTCTCGGCCGGGGCCTACACGGCGGGCGTGGTCGATTTCCTCGTCTTGGCGCTGGCCGAGCACGAGAAGGCGCGCGGGGCGGGGCCGAAGCACCGCGTCGTCTTGAAGGCGATGAGCGGCGCCTCGGCCGGCGGCGTCGTCGCAGCACTGGCCGTGCCGCCCTTGGCGCGCGGGCCGCTGCCGGAGCCGCGGCAGATCCAGGCTAAGGGGGCGACGGGCTTCACGATGCGCGCGACGCTGCCCGACCTCTACCGCCTCTGGGTCGAGGAGCTGTCGTTCCTGGCGCCCGACGGCGGCGACGGGCTCTTGGGCAAAGGCGACGTCGAGGCGGGCAAAAGCGCGCCCTCGCTCTTGGACTCGACCTATCTTGAGAAGGTCGCCGACGGGCTGCTCGCCGACGTGCCCTGGTCGGGTGTCGGCCTGCCCTACGTCGCCCGCGACCTCGACTTGTTCTTGACGACGACCAATTTGCGCGGCGTGCCCTACACCGTCCGCTTCGACGGATCCTCGACGACGCACACGATGGCGTGGCACGCCGACTGGCGCCACGTCCGGGTCGTTGGCCTGGGCAGTGTCCCGCGCGAGCGGGCGTGGCTGGCGCAAGCGGGCGACGACGGCATTCGCCTCGACCTCACCGGCCTCGCGCCGGGCCAAGTCCTCCCCTTCGCGTACGATCCCAAGTGGCGGGCGCTGCGCGACGCCGGCATCGCGACGGGCGCCTTTCCGGCCGGCTTCGCCGCGCGCGCCATCACCGGCCGCACGACCGGCGACTACGGCCGGCTGGAGGGCGAGCCGTCGGCCTACCACGGCCGGGCGTGGCCGATTTGTCTGGCGCCGGGGCAGCACCCACCGGTCCCCGACTGGCCGAAGAACAAGGACGGCACGATCGACTACGACGTGTCCTACGTCGCCGTCGACGGCGGGGCTTGCAACAACGAGCCGTTCGAGTTGGCCCGCTACGCCCTCATGGCCGGCGACGGCGAGGGCAACCTGCTGCCGAACGAGCGCGGCCCTCTCCACGCCGATCGGGCGGTCGTCATGATCGACCCGTTCCCCGAGCCGCCCGCCTTCAACCCCGACGCCAGTATCGGCCCGATGGATTTCGCGCTCCGCCGCACCCTGGCCGGCACGCTCGGGGCCTTGAAGAATCAAGCCCGCTTCAAGATGGGCGAGGTCGTCAACGCCCTCGACGCGCGGGTGTTCTCGCGCTTCTTGATCTCGCCGCGCCGGGCGCCCGTGCCGGACGACCCCAACCCGCCGCGCGGCGTGCCCGACGGCTTGGCGCTCGCGACCGGGGGCCTCGGCGCCTTCATGGGCTTCTTCGACCAGCGCTTTCGCGAGCACGACTACCAGCTCGGCCGGCGCAACTGCCAGCGCTTCCTGAGGCTCACCTTCCGCCTCGCCGAGGACCACCGCAGCCTGTTCTCGGCCTGGAACGCGGACGACCGGAGGCGCTTTCGCAGCGCCGCCCCCGACCTCAAGGACTTCGCCGGCCGGCCGCGCTACTCGCTGCCGGTGATCCCGCTCACAGGCTTCGCCGCCGAGGAGGAGAGGCTCTACCCCTGGCCACGCATCGGCCGGGCCGAGATCGACGCCGTCATGGGTGCTATCCAGCGCCGCGCCGCGGTGCTGCTGCCGGCCGTTCTACAGGACCTCACCTCCAGCGCGGTGCTGCGCCAGGGCTTGCGGCTCGTCTGGTCGACGACGGGCAAAGGCAAGGCCCTCGACACGATCCGCCGCACCATCGAGGCCGAATTGATCCTCCGCGACCAGCACCAGGACTGGATTAAAATCGAGAACCGCATCGAGCGCGCGGTGATCGCGGCCCTAGTCTCCAAGCGCGACGACCTGCGCACCGTCAAGGGCCTCGCGCGCGAGATCCCCAACGCCAGCGAGACCGCGATCAAGATCGCCGTCGAACGGCACAAGAACCGCCTCTGGTTCGGCCCGAAGCACAAGGGCGGCGCCGACACCTTCACCCTGAAAACCTACCAGCCGAACCTCCTCTATCGCCTGCGCGGGGTCGGCGTCGATCTGGATCGGTTGGGGTGATGGACGCTTCGCGTTGCGCTCGCCGCGCGGGCTTTTTTCTTTCTTTTTGTAACTTTGGCCGGGGCTGGCTTGAGCGTTGGAGCCAGTTCGGGCGATAAGTAGCAAACAAGAGAGAAAGAAGACTGCGCGGCGAGCGCAACGCGAAGCGTTAAGCGACCCTACGCCCATCCTCGCCGTCGGTCGTGAGCAGCGGCGCGTAGAGGTCGAGGCGGCGGTCGCGGAACAGGCCCCAGGCGGCGCGGTTGGCCTCGGGGTCGAACGAGGCGGCGACGAAGCCCTCCTCGCCGCCGGCCTCGGTCAGGATCGCGCCATCAACGTTGGCGATGAACGAGCGGCCCCAGTAGGTGTAGCCGCCGAAGACGCCGGGCTCCGTGCCGATCCGGTTGGAGGCGACGAGCGGCACCATGTTGGCGGCGGCGTGGCCCTGCATGACGCGCTGCCAGTGGTCGTGGCAGTCCGAGCCGATGCCGCTCGGGTAGAACAGCACCTCGGCCCCCTTGAGCGCCATGATCCGGGCGGCCTCGGGGAACCACTGGTCCCAGCAGACGGCGGTGCCGATGACCCCGTGCGCCGTGCGCCAGACGCGAAAGCCGGTGTCGCCCTGGTTGAAGTAGTACTTCTCGAAGCAGTTGGGCGGTCCGAGCGGGATGTGCGACTTGCGATAAACGCCGAGGCCCCTGCCGTCGGCGTCGATGATCATGATCGAGTTGAAGTAGGCGTTGTTGGCGCGCTCGAAGAAGCTGACCGGCAGGACGACGCCCAGTTCCGCCGCCAAGGGCGCCATGCGCTTCAAGACCGGGTGCTCGTCGGCGGGCCTCGCGTGGGCGAACTGGTCTGGGTTCCAGGAGTGCATCGAGAAGAAGCGGCCGGAGAACATCTCGGGCAGCAAGACGATCTGCGCCCCGTCCTCGGCGGCGCGGCGGACAAGTCCCTCCGCCCGCGCCAGATTGTCCTCGAAATCCTCGCCCGACGCCATCTGCACCGCCGCGACCTTGACCATCAAACCTCTCCTTCACCGCCCCCGCATTTTCGCACTGCGGCAAAGTGCCCGGGCTGTCCAGGGGAACGAAACGGCAACGCAAGAGCCCTGTCGGTGATCGAAAAGTGCCGTGTCGGTTGTCGGCAAATGGGCCGTCGAGGGGTGTGTCTCGGCCCGATCACGCCCCGTAGCCGGCGATCAGGACGATCAGGTAGAGCATCCCTACGATCCCCGGCGCCCAGATCAGCGTCCGCGAGAGGGGGGTGTCGAAGCCGTAGGCCGGGTGGCGGCGCAGCAGGTAGTGCATCCCGACGTGCGCCACCATGAAGGCGCTCATCGCGGTCTGGAAGGCGAGGCGCGGGCCGTCGTCGGGGTCGAGGGCGAGCACGATCGTCGCCGCCGAGATCGGCGCGTGCAAGAGGACGAAGACGTTGGCGGCCGCGTCCTCGGGCATCGCGCGCAAGAGCGGCAGGACGCGCCACTCGCGCCGCCGTACGGCGTCGAACTCGTGCGTGACGAGCAAGGCGGCGCCGAGGACGAAGAGGGCGTCGAGCATGGGGGCTTTGGCGACCGATCAGATTGGGTTGACGAGACGGGTGTTGCCGCTACAGGAAGCATGGTCAACAAGATATGTCTCCGTTGATCCTAAGAAGATACGAGACCATTAAGAAATGAAAGGGAGTTCCAGTGACGCAGAAAGTCGCCATCGTCACGGCCGGGGGCAGCGGCATGGGGGCCGGCGCCGCGCGCAGGCTGGCCGACGAGGGGTTTCGGGTCGCGGTCCTGTCGTCGTCGGGGAAGGGCGAGGCCCTGGCCGAGGAACTCGGCGGCGTCGGCGTCACGGGCTCGAACCAGTCCAACGACGACCTGAAGCGGCTGGTGGACCGGACGATGGAACGCTGGGGGCGCATCGACGCCTTGGTCAACAGCGCCGGGCACGGGCCGCGCGCCCCGGTGCTCGAACTTTCGGACGAGGACTGGCACGAAGGGCTGGACGTCTACTTCTTGAACGTCGTTCGCCCGACCCGCCTCGTGACGCCGATCATGCAACGGCAAAAATCCGGCTCGATCGTCAACATCTCGACCTTCGCCGCTTTCGAGCCCGACCCGGTCTTCCCGACGTCCGGCGTCTTCAGGGCGGGGCTCGCGGCCTACACGAAGTTGTTTTCCGACCGCTACGCCGCCGACAACATCCGCATGAACAACGTACTCCCCGGCTTCATCGACAGCCTGCCCGAGAAAGCTGAATTCAAGAACCGCATCCCGATGGGCCGTTACGGCAAGGTCGAGGAAGTAGCGGAACTGATCGCCCTCCTCGCCTCCGACCGGGGCGGCTACATCACCGGACAGAACTTCCGCGTCGATGGCGGGATCACGCGATCGGTTTAAAGATCGTCGAGCAAGGGCGCTCATAATCAACTCTCACGGGCTGACGCGAAACCACCCGTTCGTCGATGGCAACAAGCGCGCCGCGTTCGTCACTGCCGACGTTTTTCTGGCCATCAACGGCTTTCAAGGTTGCGATATGACAAAAGATGAATTCAAGGCTGAACTGCGCAAGAAGCTGAGAGAGATACCGCTCACTGAGCGTCAAAAGTGGGTCGAACATACTGACCTTTTAATGTGGTGGAACAGAGTTCATAAGCTGATTCTTATTTAAGATGGGATAAATGTCCTGGCGACCCTTGGCAATATGTAAAGAGTTTTTGCAAAGATCTGACAGGACCAAACGCCGCTATTTAACATAAAGTCCTAGCCGTTTCCACACTTCTCTTGTCGACCAATAACTAGATTTCAAATTTCCGGCTCGTGTGAACGACCGTGAGGATTTCCACCGCGTCGCCGTTGATCTGGTAATGCACCCTGTAGGGCAAGCCGGGAATGGATAGGGCACGGGTCGGCCCGCCGCGCCACCGCCGTCCGATCTCAGGGAAATGCTCAAGGTAGCGTATCGACTGCAACAGGCGCGCCATCGTTTGCTCGGCTGCTGCCGGGCTGTCCTCAGCGATGTAGTCGCGGATGTGGAAGAGATCGGCCCGCGAGCGCGGGCTGAACTCAATGATCAAGGCCGAACGCTTCCCAGACCTTCGCGGCCAGGATGCGCTTCGAGGGGTCTTTCATCTGCTCCTGACCCTCGGCGATCTGCCGCTCGACCCACGCCAGATAGTCCGGGTCCGTCGAGTCCGGCTGCTCCGTGGTGAGTTGCGCCAAGGGCGGGCGAGTCGTTTCGGTGGTGTCGCTCATGGAGGTATTGTAGCACATTACCCTATCGCACCAAGCCCGATCCCAAAGCCCGAGCCATCCCCAACTCAAACTCGTAAAAAAGAAGAAAAAAAGCCCGCGCGGCAGCGCACGCGCAGCGTTCACCCCACTGGCGCCGAGCGGATCTGCGTGCCGATGCCGTGCTCGGTGAACAACTCCAGCAACAGCGCGTGCGGGACGCGGCCGTCGAGGATCGTGGCGGCGCGCACGCCCTTTGAGACCGCGTCGGTGCAGGTGCGGACCTTGGGGATCATGCCGCCGGCGATGGTGCCGCCCGCGATCAGGCGCTCGGCCTCGTCGAGGGTGAGCCAGGGCATGAGGGTCTTGTCGTCGTCCAAGACGCCCTGGACGTCAGTCAGCATGAGGAGGCGCCGGGCCTGAAGGGCGGCGGCGACGGCGCCGGCCGCCGTGTCGGCGTTGATGTTGTAGGTCTCGCCGTTGAGGCCGAAGCCGATGGGCGCGATGATCGGGATGAACTCGCTCTGCACGAGCACGTCGAGGACGCCGCGATCGACGCGCTCGGGCTCGCCGACGAAGCCCAAGTCCGGGCTCAGTTGCCGGGCCTGGATCAGGCGCCCGTCCTTGCCGGACAGGCCCATCGCCTTGCCGCCGGCGTCTTGGATCGCGGCCACGATCTCCTTGTTGATCTTGCCGGCGAGCACCATCTCGACGACCTCGACCGTGGCGGCGTCGGTGACGCGCAAGCCCGCCTCGAAGCGGGATTCGATCCCCAACCGCGCCAGCATCGCCTTGATCTGCGGCCCGCCGCCGTGGACGACGACCGGGTTGATGCCGACCTGCTTCAGCAAGACCACGTCCTTGGCGAAGTCGCGCGCCAAGTGCTCCTCGCCCATCGCGTGGCCGCCGTACTTGATGACGAAGGTGGCGCCCGCGTGCCGGCGCATGTAGGGCAGCGCCTCGATCAGCGTGTCGGCGACGGTCTCGATCCGTTCGGCGCTCAAGGGGCCTCTCCTCCCGGCGGCAGGGCGTAGGCGTAGAGCCGGGCCTGCAACGCCGCGATCTCGCCGCCCTTCTTGGCGCTGGTGGCGAGCGGGTCGGGCAGGGCCGCCGCCCGCTTGGCGAGGCTTTGGCGCAGATCGTCCAGGCGGCGGGCGAGTTCGGCCGGCTTGACGAGGTCGGCCTTGGTCAAGACGGGCAGGAAGGGCACCGCCGCCTTGGCCAGCGTCGCCATCACCTCGACGTCGTTCGCCTTGGCGCCGTGGCGGGCGTCGATCAGGAGGCAGACGAGGCGCAAGGACGGGCGCCCGCGCAGGTAATCGAAGATCAGTCGCTGCCACGCCTCGGCCTCGGCTTTGGGCGCCTTGGCGTAGCCGTAGCCGGGCAGGTCGACGAGCCAGAGGCGGTCCTCGCCGAGCGCGAAGAAGTTGAGCTGCTGCGTCCGGCCCGGCGTGTTCGAGGTGCGGGCGACGTCGTTGCGATTGAACAGCGCGTTGATCAGGCTCGACTTGCCGACGTTGGAGCGCCCGGCGAACGCGACCTCGGGCGGCCCCACCTCGGGCAGGCCGTCGAGCGAGGCGACGCCGCGCATGAAGGCGGGCGGGCGGGCGAAGAAGCGCCTCGCCGCGCCGTCGTCCTCCCCGGCGTCAAAATCGGGATTGTTCGCGGCCACTTTTCTAAGCGTCTTCCACGATCCGGCCGATATAGGGCAGGTGGCGGTACTTCTCGGCGTAGTCGATGCCGTAGCCGACGACGAAGACGTCGGGGATGACGAAGCCGACGAAGTCGGCCTCGATCGCGACCGCGCGCCTGGAGGGCTTGTCGAGAAGGGCACAGGTCCAGACCTTGGCGGCACCGTTTTGGGCCAGGAGGTCGCGGGTGAAGCTGAGCGTGCGGCCGGTGTCCTGGATGTCGTCGACGAGGAGGACGTGCCGCCCCGCGATTGAGGCCGGCATGTCGCCGATTACCTTGACCGTGCCCGAACTCTCCTGGCCCAGGCCGTAGGAGCCGACCTGGAGGAACTCGACCTTGGGCGTCATCCCTTCGGCGTCGAGGCCGCGGACCAAGTCGGCGGCGAACATGAAGCTGCCCTTCAAGAGACCGCAGAGGGTGACGTCGGCCGGCACGACGTCGGCGATCTCCTTGGCGAGTTCGCCGACGCGCGCGCTGATCTCGGCACCCGCGAACAAGACCTCGACCTCGTCGCCCGCTCGGCTCAACGCCCGTACCCCCTATTCAACCCGGCTTCACGCCGAGCTGCCACATGATGAAGCGCTGCTGGGCGATGGAGAGCATGTTGTTCCAGGTCCAGTAGATCACGAGCCCGGCCGGGAAGGTGGCGAACAAGAAGACGAACATCACCGGCAGGAGGCTCATGATCCTTGCCTGCGTCGGGTCGGCCGGCTGCGGGTTGAGGCGCTGCTGCAGCCACATGGTGAAGCCCATGAGGAGCGGCCAGACGCCGATCATCAAGAAGGCCGGGACCGTGTAGGGCAACAGGCCGAACAGGTTGAAGACGGTCGTCGGGTCGGGGGCCGAGAGGTCGTTGATCCAGCCGAAGAACGGCGCGTGGCGCATCTCGATCGAGACGAACAAGACCTTATAAAGGGCGAAGAAGACGGGGATCTGCACGACGATCGGCAGGCAGCCCGACATCGGGTTGACCTTCTCCTTCTTGTAGAGCGCCATCAACTCCTGCTGCATCTTCATCTTGTCGTCGGGGTACTTCTCCCGCATCCGCTGCATCTCGGGCTGCAGCTTCTTCATCTGGCTCATCGCCCGATACGACTTGTTGGCGAGCGGGAACATGACGAGCTTGACGAGCAGCGTCAGGATCAGGATGGCGATGCCGTAATTGCCGACGTGGCGGTTCAAATAGTCGAGGAGAAGGAAGAGCGGCTTGGTCAGGAAGTAGAACCAGCCGAAATCGACGGCGCGGTCGAACAGCGGGATGTTGTACGCGTTGGAGTAGCCATCGAGCTTGTCGACCTCCTTGGCGCCGACGAACAGCCGCTCGGTGACGCTCGTCGTCTGCCCCGGCTGAACGGTGACCGCCTTGCCCAAATAGTCGGTCTGGTAGCGGGGGCTGCCGGGCGCGCCCGTCTCGCGGAAGTTGGCCGTGCGCGCCACGTCCTGCGGCGGCACCAGGGCCGAGAGCCAGTACTTGTCGCCGAAGCCGAGCCAGCCGCCGGTCGTCGTCGCCTCGATGCGCTTTTCTTCCACCAGGTCGTCATAGTCGACCTCGGTCAGCGTCTCGTCGATCGCGCCGATCGGCCCCTCGTGCAGGATGTAGTAGCCCGCGATCTCCGGCGTCCCCCAGCGGCTGATCAGGCTGTAGGGGTAGAACGTCACCGGTTGGTCGGTGTTGTTGGTGACGCTGCGCTCGACGGTGAACATGTAGTCGTCGTCGAGGCCGATCGTCTTGCCGAAATCGAGGCCCCGACCGTTCGACCAGTTGAGACGGACGGATTGGTCGGCTTCGAGCGTCCCGCCCTCGCCCTCGACCGTCCACTCGGTCTCCGGTCCCGGCACGGGCCCACCGGCACCGTCCTGCCCGGCCGGAACCCAGCCGAACTCGGCGAAATAGGGGTTGGGGGCGCCCGCCGGGTTGAACAGCTCGATCTCGGGCGACGCAGGGTCGGGGGTCAGGTGGTAGTCGACGAGCGTCACGTCGTCGATCCGTCCGCCCTTGAGCGCGATCGAGCCGTGCAGCCGGCCGTTGTCGATCTTGAGGCGCGGCGTCGCCTCCAGGGCCGCCGCCCGGTCCACCGTCTGCACGGCGCCGGGCGCGGGCACGCCCTCGGCCGGCGCGGGGCGGGCAACCCCATCGGTTGCTGCCGGCCGCCCCGCCTGTTCTGCTTGTTCCGCCTGCTGCGCCTGCTCGGCCTGCCGCTGGCGGTCTTGCATCCGCGGGGCTTCGTAGAAGAACTGGAAGCCGAGGATGATGACGACCGAGAGGACGATGGCCAGGATCAGGTTGCGTTGGTCAGACATGACTTCCCGGTCGCTTCATGAAAGGGTCGGTTGGCGGCACGGGATCGAAGCCCGAGCCGCCGAACGGGTGGCAGCGAAGAAAGCGCCGCAGCGCGAGATAGCCGCCCCCGATCGGCCCGTGCCGGTCGATCGCCTCGATGGCGTAGGCCGAGCACGAAGGCATGAAACGGCAGCGCGGCCCGAGCAGCGGCGAGACGAGGTAGCGATAGGCGATGAACGGCGCTTTGAAAAGCAGACTCGCGTCTAAGCCTCGGCGGCGAGACGGCGCAGCCCGCGCGTCAGGTCGGCGACGAGATCGGTGTAGGCACATGTGAGCACCTTGCGTCGCGCGACGAGGACGTAATCTTGCCCCGCGAGCCCGAGCGTCGGCAGGAGTATGGCGGCCGCGGCGCGCAGGCGGCGCTTGGCGCGGTTACGCTCGACCGCCTTGCCAACCCTGCGCGAGGCCGTGAACCCGACGCCGATCGTGGACGGTCCGTCCCCCGCCGGGCGCGGCACCGCCTGGACGACGACCGTGCCGGCGGCGAACTTGCGCCCGGACGCGGCGCGCAGGAATTCCGCGCGCCGCCTGAGGCGCGTCAGGCGCGGCGGCGTCAGGCCGACAGGCGCTTGCGGCCCCGGGCACGACGTGCGCGGATCACGTTGCGCCCGCCCACGGTCGCCATGCGGGCGCGAAAGCCGTGCCGGCGCTTGCGCACGAGTCGGCTCGGCTGATAGGGTCTCTTCACCGCTCAAGGTCCTTGTCATCTAGGGCGTTGGGAATCGTGCGTCGATATAGGTGCTGGGGGCGCGGTCTGTCAAACGCCGCACCGCTCGAACCCCCATTCTATTTTGCCGGCTCTGGGTCAAGGTCGGCGGCACTTCTGCCGGCCTGGGGTAAAGCGGGGCAGTGAACGCGGCATGAAACCGCATGAAGCCTAGCTCAAAACGCCCGGCGGCGGGTACGGGACCGGGCCGCGGCCTCGCCGCGCGCATCTTCTGGCTCACCGTCGGCTTCGTCCTCTTGGGCGAGATCTTGATCTTCGTGCCCTCGATCGCCCGCTTCCAGACCGTCTGGTTCAAGGCACGCCTTGACGCCGCCTACATCGCGGCACTCGCGGGCCAGGACGCGACGCCCGCGACCGAGGCGAGGCTCCTGGACGCCGCGATGGCGCTCGCGATCACCGTCCGCTACCCCGAGCCGGCGGTGACGCTGGGACCGATGCTCCAGGCCGATCGTACCATCGACTGCGACGAGCCCGGCTGGGTCGTGCGCATCCTGGACGCCTTCAAGACGCTGACCGAGGGCGGGCGGACGCTTCGGCTCGTGGGCACGCCGCCGGTGGCACCCGGCGTCGAGATGGAGGTCCTGGTCGACGAGGCGCCGCTCGCCCAGGAAATGCGCGCTTACGGGGTTCGCATTCTCGTGCTCTCGCTCGTCCTCTCGCTCATCGTCGCGCTCTTGTTGTTCCTGGCGCTGCGGCGGCTCATCGTCCGGCCGCTCGCCGCGATGACCGGGTCGATCACCCGCTTTCGCGACCGCCCCGAGGACGCGGGCAACGAGCGCCCGCCCTTCGCGCGCCGCGACGAGATCGGCCTCATCGACCGCGAACTGACGGTGATGCGCGCGGCCGTGCGCGCCTCCTTGCGCCAGAAGAGCCGCCTCGCGGCACTCGGCGAGGCGGTGAGCCGGATCAACCACGACCTGCGGGCGCTGCTCGCCACGGCGGTCCTCGTCTCGGACCCGCTCGAAGCCTCGCCCGACCCCGAGGTGCGCAGAACCGCACGGCGTTTGTTCGCGGCTTTGGAGCGGGCGACGCGCCTGTGCGAGGCAACACTCGACCTCGCCCGCCAGCGCCCGCCGACGCCGCGCTTCGAGGTCGTCCACCTGCGCCCGCTGATCGATGAGGCGCTGATTGACGGTGCTGCGGGCGTCGCGCACGACAACCGCCTCGATCCGACGCTGAACGCCGTCGTCGACCGCGACCAGCTCTACCGCGTCTTTCTCAACCTTGCCCGCAACGCCCGGCGCGCGATGCCCGAAGGCGGCCGGATCACGGTCTCGGCCCGGATCGAAGAAAAATGGCTGGTCGTCGAGGTCGCCGACACCGGCGGCGGCGTACCGGAGACGATCAGGAACGGGGTCTTTCGCCCGTTCGTCGGCACGAGCGATGGCGGGGTCGGCATGGGCCTCGCGATCTGCCGCGACATCTTGCAGGCGCACGGTGGCGACATTGAACTGGCATCAACCGACACTGGGGGAACGACGTTCCGCCTCCGCCTGCCCCGACCCGAAGCCAGGGCCGCCGTGGCTTGAAGCCCGACAGGAGCTCTCGTGATGTCTCGCCAGCGCCTCGCTCTTCTCCTCCTGCCCCTGACGCTTGCCGCCTGCACGCCGAAGATCGACGCGAACTACGACGAGCCAGGCTTGAGCGCCGCCATCACGCGCGCCTACGTCGAGAACGAGGTCGAGGAGCCCTACACCTTCTGCACGTTGCCGCGCATCCGCGCGATCACCAGGACCGACCTGGTCGAGGAGGACGCGAACCGGCTCGTCCTCGACGTGCGCTACAACTACTGGGACCCGACCGGCAGCACCACGTCCGACGATTTTCCCTTCGCCTTCGGCGACCGCGACTGCGAGGGTTTCGCCACCCGCCGCTTCACGCTGGAGCGCGACCCCTTGCGCGTCGTCACCATCGGCCCGGCGCGCGACCTGCTGCGTTGAGAACGTCATCACGTCCACGTTACTTCCCTAAAACTGCAGTACATTACTGATGAATTGATGCATGATATTTGCGTCGACGACGTGAAAATAACGGGTAGGAGACGTAAAATGGCTCAAGCCAGGGCCGGCGCCACCGACGCCGGATTTAGCATTCCGAGGATCGACGGCTACTTGGTGTGGACGATTCTGCTGGCCGGATCGGTCGCGACCGTCGCCTTCGACCTGTTCGGCCAGAGCCTGAGCCCGATGCTCGGCTTTGCCAACTTGGCGCCCGTACCGCTCGCCAACCAGACCCTCCAATCCCTCTTCGGCGCGCCGTACGAGCCGGGGGCGCAGCTCCTGCACTACGTCGCCGGATTGATCGCCTACCCGGTCGGCTGGCTGTTCGTCTTCCGGCCCTTGCAGCAGCGCTTCGCGCCGGCCGTGCCAATGTGGCTGAGTGCCATCCTCTACGGCGTAGGCTTGTGGATATTCGCCCTCTTCTTCATGGCTTCCCTCATCAACGGCAATCCGCCCTTCCTGGGCTTCACCGGGATCACCTGGGTTGCGCTCGTCGGCCACGTCATCTTCGCACTGGTCACAGCCTGGGTAATCGCGTGGCGCGAGGAGCGGGCGACGACGGTGGTTTAACGCTTCGCGTGCGCTGACGCGCGGTCTTCTTTCTTTTGTTTTTTACGTTTGTTGGGGGTTGGCCCTCGGCGTTGAGGCTAACCTGCTATGTTAACACTGGCAAAAAAGCGCGGCAGCGCAGCGCGAAGCGTTAATGGCACCCGCCGCAACGGACCGCGTGGCGTTTGACGGCGCAGTCCTCAAACCGCACGGATGGCGTTACCACCACCCGGGGAGCTAAGCACCGTGCCGACCATCGTGACCAGGACGCCCGCGGCGGCGTCCGAGATCACCCTCGCCCACTTCGAGGCCAAGCTCGACTTCGAGACCGACTGCTGGGACGTGCACCACGCGCTCACGGCCGAGACGTCGGACTTCGTCCTGCTCGACGTGCGGGGTGCCGCCGCCTACGTTGCGGCGCACGTGCCGGGGGCGGTGAGCCTGCCCCATACGACGATCGAGCCCGACCGCATGGCGGCCTATCCCGCCGGCAGCGTGTTCGTCGTCTACTGCGCCGGGCCGCACTGCAACGGCGCCGACAAGGCGGCCGTGCGGCTCGCGAGCCTGGGCCTGCCGGTCAAGCTGATGCTGGGCGGGATGGTCGGCTGGCGCGAGGAGGGGTTTCCCTTCGAGCACGGCGAGGCGCCCGGGTCGCTGCCGCGGGCGGCCTGAATCGATAACCGGATGGGAGCGCCATGAACGTCATTCTGGTCGAGCCGGCCTTTCCCGACTACCAGCGCCGTTTCGCCCGGGCGCTGCACGAGATCGGCGCCAACGTGATCGGGGTGGGCGAGCGGCCCTATGACTGGCTCGACGGCGAGTTGCGGTCCTGGCTCGGCGGCTATGAGCAAGTGTCGTCGGTGACGAACGAAGGTGCTTTGTACGACGCCGTGCGGCGGGTGCAGGGCTATCTCTGGGTCGACCGGATGGAGGCGACGATCGAGGCGCACGTCTTGCCCGCCGCCCGCGTGCGGGAAGCCTGCACCATCCCCGGCCTCTCGTCCTGCGCGGCCTATTTGTGCCGCGACAAGGTGGCAATGAAGGAGGTGCTGCGCGCGGCCGGCGTCCCCTGCGCCGCCTCGGCGTCGGTGTCGAGCTTAAGCGAGGCGCGCGACTTCGCCGATGCCGTCGGCTACCCCTTGATCCTGAAGCCCCGCGACGACGCCGGGGCCTCGGGCACGCACCGCGTCGACGGGCCGGACGATCTGGCGCGGGTCGTGGCCGCGACCGGGGGCGCCGTCGCCGCGATTGAGGAGTTCGTCCAGGGCCACGAGGGCTTCTACGACACGCTCAGCATCGACGGCGGGGTACGGCACGACTTCATCAGCCACTACTATCCCAACGTCCTGGAGGCGATGCGCAACCGCTGGATCTCGCCGCAGATCGTCGCCACCAACCGGATGGACGAGCCCGCCTACGCCGAGGTCAAGGCGATGGGAAGGCGCGTCATCGAAGCGCTCGGGATCACGACCGCCCCCACCCACATGGAGTGGTTCTTCGGCCCCAAGGGCCTTCGCTTCTCCGAGATCGGCGCCCGGCCGCCCGGCGTCGGCCACTGGGACGTCTACTGTGCTGCGAACGAATTCGACCTCTACCGCGAGTGGGCGCTCGCGGTGTGCTTTGGCCGGATCGAGACGCCGCCGTCGCGCCGCTACGCCTGCGGCATCATCGCCCTTCGGCCCGAGCATGACGGCGTCATCGCCGGCTACGACGGCGCACAAGCAATCTGGGAGCGCTTTGGCGACTGCATCGTCGACCACCGCTTCCCCGAGCCCGGCACCCCCACCCAGCCGGTCGAGGCCGGCTACATGGCCAACGCTTGGCTGCACGTCCGCCACCCGGATTACGACCGCTTACGGTATATCCTCGACACGATCGGGGAGACGGTGCGGGTTCGGGCGGCTTGAACGCTTCGCGTCCGCTGCGCGGGGCTTTTTTCTCTTCTTTTTTGCGACTTGTCGTTGGAGATTGGCCTCAACATCGAAGCCAGCCTCGGTCAAAGTACAAAAAAGAGAAAAAGAAGCCCCGCGCAGCGGACGCGCCAGCGTATCTCAATAGGCGAATTGAAACCTGAAGGTCAGCGCGTGCACCTCGGTGTCCTCGATCGGACCGTCGTAGACGCGGGTGTAGGAGTAGTCGGCGGTCAGGAGCAGGCGCTTGGTGAGGTAGGCGTTGCCGACGAGGCTGACGCCGGCCTGGGCGCCGCCGTCTGCGCCGGTGTCGGTCAGGTCGAGGTAATCGACCCTGGCGCCGACCTCGTAGGCGCCGAACCCGCCGTCGTCGACCGGGTTCTTGGGCACGACGCGCCCGAACGTGCCGGCCGAGGCGTCGTAGCCGCGCCGCTCGCCGGTCAGGAAGTAGGTGGCGTAGAGGTAGCCGCCGTGGGCGAAGCCGGTGGCGTTGTCGGATTCGAGGTGGGCGCCGGTCAATTCGGCCTGCGTGCTGAACGAGCCGATCGAGCGGGAGATTTCGAGGTTGCCCCGCACGAGGCTGTCGGTGTCGCGGAAGGTCGGCGACGAGGCGAGCGTCGAGCCGGGCAAGGACGAGGAGGCGTCGCCGGAGAACGAGAGGCTGTCGTCGACGTCGAAGCGCGCCGACAGCCCGAGCCCTAGGTGGAGGAGGTTCTTGACGCGCGACGTGCCGACGCCGCTCTTCGCCGCGTCGCCGCCGCGCGTGATGCGGTCCTCCTCGTAGATCGGCGCCCAGGTGGCGCGGCCGGCGAGGCCCAGCCCGCTGTCGTCGACGCCGTCGTTCAAATTGCCGCCGAAGACGCCGCCGGCGAGCGAGCGCTGGTCGCCCCCGTAGAAGGCGGCGAGGCCGACATTGTCGCCCGCGTTCAACGCCGCGCTCTGGCCGGCCTCGGCGAAGGGCAAGAAGCGCGAGCCGGATAAGTCCTGCAACGAGAACGGCTCGTCCTGCTGGCCGAGCTTCACCTTCAAGGTGTCGTCCACTTCGTAGGTGAGGAAGAGGTAGCGATAGTCCTCGGCCTCGATGTCGTAGGCGAAAGTGCCGCCGAAACTGTCGTAGGCGAAGAAGACGTAGGGTCGCACCAGCCGGTTGTTGCCGATGAGGCCGTCCTCGAAGCCGCCGGCGCCGCCCTCCGCGTCGACGTCCACGTAGCCCGCGTCGAGCTGAATGAAGGGCGACAGCGTGATGTTGCGCTCGGAATTGCCGAGGCGCAGCACCTGCTCGTCCTCGGGGAAGAGGTCGCTGTCGTCGCTCGACGACTGGGCAAGCGCGACGGACGCCGGCGACGCCAGGATCAACGTCAACAGCAGGCGACGGGCAAGGGGGCGGATCATGCTGATGCGGCCGTATGAATGGGAGTGCGTGTTCCCGTAAACGCACGGGCGGCGGCATCGTTGCGTCGGGTCGATGAGACGCCCCAGGCACGCGCGGGGCGTCAACCCTCCTCGGGCCAATCCTCCAGCCGGCTGAACGGCAGCTTCTCGGGGCTGAGGCCGAAGAACCCCAGCCCTTCCCGAAACGCCCTGGGCGGCTCGGCTTCGAGGGCGAGCGTGCCCTTGCGGCCGGGGTGGGGCAGTTCGATCGCGCGGGCGTGCAGCATCAGGCCGGGGGGGGCACCCGTCGGGGTCGTGCCGCCGTACTTGGCGTCGCCCATGATCGGTGTCTCGATCGCGGCGCAGTGGGCGCGAAGCTGGTGCGTGCGGCCGGTGAGCGGCATCAAGCCGACCCAGGCGGCGACGCGGCCGGCGCGGGCGATGACGCGAAAGCCGGTGCGCGCCTTCTTGGCGTCGAGCGCGTCCGGCCCGACCCGCTCGGCGCCGGGCGGGCCGGACTTGCCGAGCTTGAGGTCGATCACGCCGTCGTTGCGCTCGGGCTTGCCGAGCACGATCGCCCAGTAGAGCTTCTTGACCTCGCGGCCTTGAAAGGCGTGCATGAGCCCGCGCGCGACGGGGGCGTTCCTCGCCAGGACGAGGAGGCCCGACGTGTCGCGATCGAGGCGATGCACGAGGCGCGGCCGCTCGTCGCCGCCGCCGAAGGCATCCAGCATCCCGTCGACGTGGCGCGTCGTCTTGGTGCCGCCCTGAACGGCGAGGCCGGCCGGCTTGTCGAGGACGATCAGGTCGTCGTCTTGATAGACGACGAGGGAGCGGACGAACTTCGCGTCGCCCGGCGCGACGTGGCGCCTTGCCGGCCCCGCCGGCGCGTCGTCCAGCGGCGGCACGCGCACGCTCTGCCCGGTGTGGACGCGGTCCGAGGCGGCGACGCGCTTGCCGTCGAGGCGGAACTGGCCGGTGCGAAGCAGGCGTTGCAGGGCGCCGAAATTAAGCCCTGGAAAGTGCTTCTTCGCCCAGCGATCGAAGCGCACCCCGTCCTCGGCCGGCGTCACGTCGAGGTGTTGCACGCCGCTCACGCCCGCGCCTCCAGCGCGCGCTGGCGCAGGTAGAGAAAGACCGGCAGGCCGAACGAGAGGCCGACCAGGAAGGTGCCCCCCAGCGGCAGCCACAAGGGGCGGACGCCGAGGCGACGGCCCTCGATCGCCATGAAGACGAGCGCCGTTGCGGCCGCGACGATCAGGTCGAGCGCGAACATGGTGCCCGCCCCGTTGACGAAGGGGCCGGCGAGGAAGGCGAGCGGGTCGAGGCCGTGGTTCGCCGTCCACGAGGCGTAGGCCGTGAACGGCAGGACCGTGCCGAGAACGGCGAGGGCGAGGTAGAGGCGCTTCATCCCTCGCGCTCCCGCCGCAGCCGCTCGAATCGTTCCAGCCGCTCCTTGAGGCGCCGCTCGTCGCCCTCGTCGGTCGGCTCGTAGTAGTGCTCGCGGCCCATGCCGTCGGGGAAGTAGTTCTGACCCGAGAAGCGTTCGGGCGCGTCGTGGTCGTAGGCGTAGCCTTGGCCGTAGCCGAGACCGCGCATCAGCCCCGTCGGCGCGTTGCGGATGTGCATGGGCGGCGGTAGCGAGCCGTGCGCCTCGGCGCCCTTCATCGCCGCCTTGTAGGCCCTGTAGACGGCGTTCGACTTCGGCGCCAGGGCGAGTTCGACGGCGCACTGCGCCAGCGCCAGTTCGCCCTCGGGGCTCCCCAGCCGCTCGTAGTGCTCGGCGGCCGATATCGCGCGGCCGATCGCGTCGGGCGCGGCGAGGCCGATGTCCTCGCTCGCCATGCGGATCAGGCGCCGGGCGACGAAGCGCGGGTCCTCGCCGCCCTGTAACATGCGGCAGAGCCAGTAGAGCGCGGCGTCGGGGTCGGAGCCGCGCACGGCCTTGTGCAGGGCCGAGATCAGGTTGTAGTGGGCCTCTCGGCGATCGTAGACCGGCAGGCGCCGCCCCACGACGCCCCCCAGCGCCGCCGCGTCGACGACGGGCTCGGCCGGCAGGTCGGCCAGCGCCTCGACGAGGTTGAGGAGGTGGCGCCCGTCGCCGTCGGCGAGTTCCGCGAGCTTGGCCCGCGCGCCCGCGTCGAGCGGCAGGGGACGGCCGAGTTCGACCTCGGCACGCCCGATCAGGCCGATCAGCGCGTCCTCGTCCAGGGCCTCCAAGACGACGACGGTGCAGCGCGAGACGAGCGCCGGGTTGAGGGCGAAGGACGGGTTCTCGGTCGTAGCGCCGATCAGCGTCACCGTGCCGCCCTCGACGCTGTGCAGGAGGCCGTCCTGCTGGGCGCGGTTGTAGCGGTGGATCTCGTCGATGAAAAGAACGGGGGTCGTGCCGCTCGCCTTGAGGCGCCGCGCCTCCTCGAAGGCACGCTTGAGGTCGAATACCCCCGACATCACTGCCGAGAGCGGCATCAAGGGGCGGTCGACGGCGCTGGCGAGCAGGCGCGCGATCGTCGTCTTGCCGCAGCCGGGGGGTCCCCAGAGGATCAAGGAGGCGAGCCGGCCGTGCTTGAGCATCCGCCCGATCGGGCCATTCGGCCCCAAGGCCGCGTCCTGGCCCCGCACGTCGGCGAGCTTGAGCGGGCGCAGGCGGTCGGCGAGCGGCCGGTCGGCGCCGCGCGGCGCCTCGGGCTCAAGCCGCGCGTCGGCGAACAGATCGACCATCACCCGAGCCTAGCTAGAGATGCAAGCAGCGAAAATCAGGCCGCCTGGAGTTCCGCGTCCTGGTCAGCGCCGACGTTGACCGGCCCACTGTCCTTGCCCTTGGCCTCGACGTCGCGGTCGACGAACTCGATCACCGCCATCGGCGCGTTGTCGCCGTAGCGAAAGCCGGCCTTCATGATGCGGATGTAGCCGCCGTGGCGGCTGGCGTAGCGGGGGCCGAGCACGTCGATCAGTTTCTTCGCCGTCACCTCGTCGCGGGTGCGGGCGATGAGCAGGCGCCGGGCCGAGAGGTCGCCCTGCTTGCCGAGCGTGACCAGCTTCTCGACCACCGGACGCAGCTCCTTCGCCTTGGGCAGCGTCGTCGTGATCTGCTCGTGCTTGACCAGGGCCTGCGCCATGTTGGCGAACATGGCACGGCGGTGGCTCGGGGTCCGGCCGAGCTTCCGGCCGCTCTTGCGGTGACGCATCTGTTGGGGTCCTTCGCTGTTCGATGCTGCCGGTCTTTAAAAGGGCTCTTCGACCTTGCGGGCCAAGTCCTCGATGTTCTCCGGCGGCCAACCCGGCACGTCCATGCCGAGGTGCAGGCCCATGTGGGTCAGCACCTCCTTGATCTCGTTCAAGGATTTGCGGCCGAAATTGGGCGTGCGCAGCATCTCGGCCTCGGACTTCTGCACGAGGTCGCCGATGTAGATGATGTTGTCGTTCTTCAAGCAGTTGGCCGAGCGAACCGACAGCTCCAGTTCGTCCACCTTGCGCAGCAGGTTCGGGTTGAACGGCAGTTCAGGCCGGCGCTCGACGGCGCCGCCGCCCAGGTGCGGCTCCTCGAAATTGATGAACGGCTGCAACTGGTCTTGCAGAATACGGGCCGCGAGTGCGAGCGCGTCCTCGGGGCTGACCGAGCCGTTGGTCTCGATCTGCATCGTCAGGCGGTCGTAGTCGGTCTGCTGCCCGACGCGGGCGTTGTCGACGCGAAACGCCACCTTGCGCACGGGGCTGTAGATCGCGTCGATCGCGACGAGGCCGATCGGCGCGTCCTCGGACTTGCTGAGCGTGCCCGGAACGTAGCCCTTGCCGCTGCTCACCGTCAGCTCGATCGAGAGCTTGCCGCCCTGATCGACGTGGCAGATGATGTGATCGGGATCCATGATCTCGATGTCGGGGCCGGACTCGATCATGCTGGCCGTGACGACCGCCGGCCCCTCGATGCGCAGGTAGGCGCGCTTGGGCTGGTCGCTGTGCAGGCGCAAGCCGAGCGACTTCAGGTTCAAGACGATATCGGTCACGTCCTCGCGGACGTTGGGGATCGAGGAGAACTCGTGCAAGACGCCGTCGATGTGGATCGCGCTGATCGCGGCGCCTTGCAGCGACGAGAGCAGAAGACGCCGAAGCGCGTTGCCGATGGTGATGCCAAAGCCGCGCTCAAGGGGCTCGACCACGATCGTCGCCTCGCGGTCGGGGCGGCGACCGAGCTGGACGTTCAGGCCCTTGGGCTTGATCAGCTCCTGCCAGTTCCTTTGCAGCACGGGGATTCCTTCAAGAGCTACGTGTGGTGTCAGTCAAACGACGGACAAGGCCGAGGGCGTCGCCCACGGCCTTTCCCGCCCGGCCGAGAAGATCGCGTCCTAGACGCGCCGGCGCTTGCGCGGGCGGCAGCCGTTGTGCGGGATCGGGGTCACGTCGCGGATGGCGGTGATGGTGAAGCCGGTGGCCGAGAGCGCGCGCAACGCCGACTCGCGGCCGGAGCCGGGGCCGCGGACCAGGACCTCGAGCGTGCGCATGCCGTGCTCGGCCGCCTTGCGGCCGGCCGTCTCGGCCGCGACCTGGGCCGCGAACGGCGTCGACTTGCGCGAGCCCTTGAAGCCCTGGGCGCCGGCACTCGACCACGCGATCGTGTTGCCTTGCGCGTCGGTGATCGTGATCATCGTGTTGTTGAAGGTGGCGCTGACGTGGGCGACGCCGGAGCTGATGTTCTTGCGCTCGCGGCGGCGCAGCCGCGCGTCCTGGGGCTGGGCCATCGGCCTACTTCTTCACTTTCTTCTTGCCGGCGATCGCGCGGGCGGGCCCCTTGCGCGTGCGGGCGTTCGTGTGGGTGCGCTGGCCGCGGACCGGCAGACCCTTGCGGTGACGCAGGCCGCGGTAGCAGCCCAGGTCCATCAAGCGTTTGATGCTCATCGCGACCTCGCGGCGCAAGTCGCCCTCGACCTTGACCTCGCGGTCGATGGTCTCGCGAATGCGGGCGATGTCGGCGTCCGAGAGTTCGTTCACGCGCCGCGTACCCTCGATCTGGACCTCGTCCAGGATCTTCTTCGAGGTGGTGGAGCCGATGCCGTAGATGTAGGTCAGCGCGACCCAGACCGGCTTTTGCGAGGGAAGGTTAACCCCGGCGATACGCGCCACTGCGTCATTCTCCTATTGTCTGTTCATCGGACACGACGAACCGACCCGATGGCCGCTTGGTTCAGGAAGAGGCCGAGATGTAGAGCCTTAATCGTCTTTGTCAACCCAAAAGCGGCATCACCACACCGGGTCAAGAAGTGGCGTCACCGCATCGGATCGAGGATCGCGTAGATCGCGTTCGACACCGCGTCGATGTCGGCCATGCCGTCGACGACGTGGACGATGCCCTGCTTCTCGTAGAACGGCAGCACAGGTGCGGTTTGATCGCGGTAGACGTCGAGCCGGGCGCGCAGCGTCGCCTCGTTGTCGTCGGCGCGAACCTTGCCCGTCTCGGCGGCGCGCCGCTTAATGCGCCCGACGAGTTCGTCGTCGTCCACCTCGATGCGGATCAAGGCATTGATCTCGGCGTGCTCCTCGCGCAGCATGACGTCGAGGTGCTCGGCTTGGCTGAGCGTGCGCGGGAAGCCGTCGAGAACGAAGCCGTCGTGGCAGTCGTCGAGCTCGATCCGCGCTTTGACCACGGCGACGACGACCTCGTCCGGGACCAGCTTGCCCTCGTCCATGACCGACTTCGCCTCCAGCCCGACCGGCGTCTTCGCCTCGACGGCGGCGCGCAGCATGTCACCGGTCGAGAGATGGGCCAGATTGTAGCGCTCCTCGACGCGGGCCGCCTGCGTTCCCTTGCCGGCCCCCGGCGGGCCGAACAGTATCAACCTCATCCACGTTTCCCCCTGAGTTTGGCCTTCTTGATGAGGCCCTCGTACTGGTGCGCGATCAGGTGCGATTGCACCTGCGCCACCGTGTCCATCGTCACCGAGACGACGATGAGCAGACTGGTGCCGCCCAGGTAGAATGGCACGGCGTACTGCGAGATCAAGATCTCCGGCAGGATGCAAACCAGCGCCAAGTAGAGCGCGCCGACGGTGGTGAGCCGGGTGAGGACGTAGTCGAGGTAGTCGGCGGTGCGCTGGCCCGGTCGGATACCCGGGATGAAGCCGCCGTTCTTCTTCAAGTTGTCGGCCGTCTCCTTCGGATTGAAGACGATCGAGGTGTAGAAGAAGGCGAAGAAGATGATGAGGCCCGAGAAAATCAAGATGAAGAGCGGCTGGCCGTGGCCGAGCGCCGCGCTGACGCCGACCAGCCAATCGGGACCCCCTTGCGCCGCGAACGAGGCCAGCGTCGCCGGCAGAAGAAGGAGCGAGGAGGCGAAGATCGCCGGGATGACGCCGGCGGTGTTCAGCTTCAAGGGCATGTGCGACGACTGCCCGCCGAAGACGCGGTTGCCCTGCTGGCGCTTGGGGTACTGCACCAGGATGCGGCGCTGCGCGCTCTCCATGAAGACGATGAAGGCGATGACCGCGAGCGCCATCAAGACGATGAAGACGATGAAGAAGGCCGAGATCGCCCCTGTGCGCGACAATTCGAACAACGAGGCCATCGCCGAGGGCAGGCTCGCGATGATGCCGGTGAAGATGATGAGCGAGATGCCATTGCCGACGCCGCGCGCGGTAATCTGCTCACCTAGCCACATCAAGAACAAGGTGCCGCCGACGATGGTGATGACGGTCGTGGCGCGAAAGAACCAGCCGGGGTCAATGACGGCACTCGCGCCCGCGGCCCCCTCCATCGCCTCCATACCGACGGCCAGTCCCCAGGCCTGGAAAGCAGCGAGGAAGACGGTGAGGTAGCGGGTATACTGGTTGATCTTCTTGCGGCCGGATTCGCCCTCCTTCTTCATCGCCTCGACGGTCGGCGAGATCGCCGTCATCAACTGCATGATGATCGAGGCCGAGATGTAGGGCAGGATGCCGAGCGCGAAGATCGACATCCGCTCCAAGGCGCCGCCGGCGAACATGTTGAACATGCCCAAGATGCCGCCGGCTTGGCGCTGGAAGATCTGCGCCATCACGTTCGGGTCGATGCCGGGCAGGGGAACGTAGGTCCCCAAGCGGTAGACGATCAGGCAGCCGAGCGTGAACCAGATGCGGCGCTTGAGTTCGGTCGCCTTGGAAAAGGCGCCGAAATTGATGTTCGCCGCGAGTTGATCGGCGGCAGAGGCCATGACGGCTCCTTAAATCTTCAAGCCCCCTCGCCCGGGGCACTGTCGGCGGCGGCGGCACCGCCTCGAACGACCACCTTGCCGCCGGCGGCCTCGACCCTCGCCAGGGCGCCTTGCGTCGCGCCCGCGACCTCGACGGTGACCGCCTGCTTCAACTCGCCCCGGCCGAGAAGGCGCACGCCGTCGCGGATCTTGGTGACGAGCCCCCCCTTCACCAACGCCTCGGCGTCGATGGTGGCGCTCGCGTCGACGCGGCCGCGATCGATCGCGTCCTGCAGCCGATCGAGGTTGACCTCGGCGTAGTCGAGGCGGTGAATGTTCTTGAAGCCGCGCTTGGGCAAGCGGCGGTAGAGCGGCATCTGCCCGCCCTCGAAGACGCGAACGGCGCCGCCCGAGCGGGCCTTTTGGCCCTTGTGGCCGTAACCGGACGTCTTGCCGGTGCCCGAGCCGATGCCGCGGCCGACGCGCTTCTTCGCGTGGCGCGAGCCGGGCCGGTCTTTCAGTTCGTTGAGGCGCATGGTATCGCTTCTCCAAGAATAACGGGCGCTAGATCAATCGGCCTGCTCGACGCGGAGCAGGTGCTGGACCTTGGTGATCCGGCCGCGCGCTTCGGGCGTGTCCTCGATCACCTTGCTCCGGCACAGCTTGTTCAAGCCCAAGGAGACCAGCGTCGCGCGCTGGTCCTTGGTGCGGCCGATCGGGCTGCCGGTCTGGGTGACTTTGAGCTTGGCCATCAAACCGCCTCCGCCCGCGGCTGGCCGGCGTCGCCGTCGCCGCGCCGGCCGATGATCTCGCCCACTTTCTTGCCGCGCTTGGCAGCGATGCTGCGCGGCGAATCGACGGCGCGCAGGGCCTGGAAGGTGGCCTTGATCATGTTGTGCGGGTTCGAGCTGCCGAGCGACTTCGACACGACGTCCTTGACGCCCAAGGCTTCGAGCACGGCGCGCATCGGTCCGCCGGCGATGATGCCCGTGCCCGGCGGTGCGGCGCGGAGCAGGATGCGGCCGGCGCCGAAGTGGCCGAAGATATCGTGGTGCAGCGTACGGCCCTGCCGGAGCGGCACGCGGACCATCGAGCGCTTGGCCTGCTCCTCGGCCTTACGCACGGCCTCGGGCACCTCGCGCGCCTTGCCGCTGCCGTAGCCGACGCGGCCCTTGCCGTCGCCGACGACGACCAGCGCCGAGAAGCCGAAGCGCCGGCCGCCCTTGACCACCTTGGCGACGCGGTTGACGTCGACGAGCTTGTTGACCAAGTCGTCCTGGCGGTCGCGGTCGTCCGAACGGCCCCTGGGTGCCATAGCCCTATATCCCTTCTATCAAAACGACAGGCCGCCCTCGCGGGCGCGGCACTCTCATCAAAACGATAGGCCGCCCTCGCGGGCGCCCTCGGCCAACGCCTTGACGCGGCCGTGGTAGCGATAGCCGCCACGGTCGAAGACGACGAGATCGACGCCGGCGGCCTTGGCGCGCTCGGCCAGCAACTGGCCGACCCGCTTCGCCGCCGCCTGATCGGCGCCGGACTTGATCTCGGTGCGCAAGTCCTTGTCGCGCGTCGAAGCGCAGGCGAGGGTATGCCCCTTCGCGTCGTCGATGACTTGGCCGTAGATGTGCTTGCCCGAGCGGAACACCGACAGCCGGGCGCGCCCGTTGCCGGCCTGCTTGAGCGCAAAGCGGGCGCGGCGGCGGCGGCGCTCGAAACGGTCTTGTGGTTGCAGCATGGCTACTTCTTCTTGCCTTCCTTGCGCAAGATCCGCTCGCCGGCGTAACGCACGCCCTTGCCCTTGTAGGGTTCAGGCCCGCGAAAGCCGCGGATCTCGGCCGAGATCTGCCCGACCCGGCGTTTTTCCGAGCCCGTGATCGTGAGGGCCGTCGGGCTGTCGGCCTTGATCTGCACGTCGGACGGGATCGCGAACTTGATGTCGTGGCTGTAGCCGAGCTGCAGCGTCAGAACCTTGCCGTCGACGGCGGCGCGATAGCCGACGCCGGCGATCTCCAGCTTTTGCGTGAAGCCGTCGGTGACGCCGGTCACGAGGTTTTGCACCAGCGTGCGGGACAGGCCCCACATCTGCTGCGCACGCTTCTCCTCGTTGCGGGGTGCCACGCGCAGGTAGCCGTTCTCGCGCACGATCTCGACCTCGGGCGGCAGGGTCTCGCTCAACTCGCCGAGCTTGCCCTTGACCGTGACCTTCTGGCCCTCGATGGCGACGTCGACGCCTTCTGGCACCGTCACCGGATGTTTGCCGATCCGCGACATGATCAAAACACCGTGCACAAGATTTCGCCGCCGACCTTCTGCTCGCGCGCCTCGTTGTCCGAGATAACCCCACGCGGGGTCGACAGAATCGCGATGCCGAGGCCGTTGTAGATCGAGGGCAGCTCGCGCACGCCGGCGTAGATCCGCCGGCCCGGCTTCGAGACCCGCTTCAGCTCTTTGATCACCGGCTCGCCGTTATGATACTTCAACTCGATCGACAACTCCTCGTGCCGGCCGTCCTGCACCATGTTGAAGCCGCGAATATAGCCCTCGCGCCGCAAGACTTCGAGCACGTTGCGGCGCAGGTTGGAGACCGGCGAACGCACGGCCCCCTTTTGCGCCATTTGCCCGTTGCGAATGCGGGTGAGCATATCGCCGAGCGGATCGCTCATCGACATCTATCTGACCCCCTACCAGCTCGACTTGACGACGCCCGGCACCAGCCCCTGCGAGGCCAGATCCCGAAGCGCGATGCGCGACAGACCGAACTTGCGGTAATAGGCGCGCGGCCGGCCGGTCAGGTTGCAGCGGTTGCGGATGCGCGTCTTGGAGCCGTTGCGCGGCAGTGCCGCCAGCTTCAAGGTCGCGTCGAACCGCTCCTCGGGCTCGCGCTCCTTGTCGTGGATGACGGCCTTCAGTTCGGCGCGCTTCTTCGCCTCCTTGGCAACGAGTTGCCGGCGGCGCTTGTTCTTCTCGATCGAACTCAACTTGGCCATTATCAGCCACCCTTCGCGGAATCACGAAACGGCATATCGAACCCGCGCAGGAGTTCCTTCGCCTCCTCGTTGGTCTTCGCCGTCGTGCAGATGATGACGTCCATGCCCCGGGTCTCGTCGACCTCGTCGTAGTTGATCTCGGCGAACACGATCTGCTCCTTGATGCCAAGGGCATAGTTGCCGCGGCCATCGAAGCTCTTCTCCGACACGCCGCGAAAGTCGCGCACCCTGGGCAGGGTGATCGTGACCAGCCGGTCGAGGAACTCGTACATCCGCTCGCGCCGCAAAGTTACCTTGCAGCCGATCGGCATCCCCTCGCGCAACTTGAAGTTAGCGACCGAGCGACGCGCCTTCACCGTCACGGGCTTTTGCCCCGCAATCTTGGCGAGTTCGTTCGCGGCGTTCGTCACCTTCTTCGAATCCTGCACGGCTTTGCCGACCGCCATGTTGATGACGATCTTGTCGAGGCGCGGCACCTGCATCACGTTCTTGTAGCCGAACTTTTCTTGCAGCGACTTGCGCACCACGTCGTCGTAGTGCTGCTTCAAACGGGCCATGGCGTTACATCCTCAACGATCGATCACTTCGCCCGATCGCTTGGCGAAGCGGACCTTCTTACCGTCCTCCAACGTGCGAACGCCGATTCGGGTCGGCTTGCCGTCTTGAGGGTCGACGTGGGCGACGTTCGACAGGTCGATCGCCGCCTCCTTGCTGACGATGCCGCCCGACGACTGCATCGACTGCTTTTGGTGCCGCTTGACGAGGGCCGCACCCTGGACGACGACCCGGCCCTCCTTGGGGAGCACCTTCAAGACCTCGCCCTCGGTGCCTTTGTCGCGCCCGGCGATCAGGACGACCTTGTCGCCCTTCTTGATCCTGGCCGTCATCACAACACCTCCGGTGCGAGCGAGATGATCTTCATGAACCGCTTGGCGCGCAGTTCGCGCGTCACCGGCCCGAAGATGCGCGTCCCGATCGGCTCGCCCTGCTTGTTGATGAGAACGGCCGCGTTGTTGTCGAAACGGATCGCCGTACCGTCGGCGCGCTTGATCTCCTTGGCCGTGCGCACGATGACGGCGTGGTGCACGTCGCCCTTCTTGACGCGGCCGCGTGGGATCGCCTCCTTGACGGCGACGACGATGATGTCGCCGATCGAGCCCCACTTGCGGTGCGAGCCGCCGAGCACGCGGATGCACTGCACGCGCCTAGCACCGGAATTGTCGGCGACTTCGAGGTTGGATTCGGGCTGGATCATCTAGCCGGCCTCCCCAACGGCGGCGATCTCGCCGCCGCTCGCCGTGGCGCCCACGACGTGCCAGCACTTGGTGCGCGACAAGGGCCGGCACTCCTCGATGCGCACGCGATCGCCGGTCTTGAAGCTGTTGTCCGGGTCGTGCGCGGCGTAGCGCTTCGAGCGGCGGATATACTTCTTGTAGAGCGGGTGCATCACCTGGCGCTCGACGCGGACGATGATCGTCTTGTCGCCCTTGTCGCTCACCACCGTGCCTTGCAGGATGCGCTTTGGCATCGTTATCGTCTCCTAACCGGCCGCGGCGGTACGGGCGCGTTCGTTCAGCACCGTCATGATCCGCGCCGCCTCACGGCGGATCATCTTGAACCGGGCCGTACCTTCGAGTTGGCCGGTGGCGCGCTGGAAACGCAGGTTGAACTGTTCCTTCTTCAAGTCGCTCAAGCGCGACCGAAGCTCGTCGTCGTTGCGGTTGCGCAACTCGACCGCCTTTGTCACGTCAGCCATCGACGGCGACCTCCTCTTGCAGGCGGCGGATGAAGCGGGTGCCGATCGGCAGCTTCGCCGCGCCGCGGCGGATGGCCTCCTCGGCGAGATCGCCCGGCACGCCGTCGATCTCGAACATCACCCGTCCGGGCTTCACCGGGGCGACCCAGAACTCGACCGAGCCCTTGCCCTTGCCCATGCGGACCTCGGCCGGCTTCTTCGAGATCGGCTTGTCGGGGAATATCCGGATCCACACCCGCCCGGCCCGCTTCAAGTGACGGGTGATCGCGCGCCGGCAGGCCTCGATCTGGCGCGCGGTGATGCGGCCGGGCTCGACCGCCTTCATGCCGAACGCGCCGAAATTGAGGTCGGTCCCGCCCTTGGCGAGGCCGTGGATCCGCCCTTTGTGGGCCTTGCGGTACTTGGTCCGCTTGGGCTGCAACATGATCGTCTATCCAAACTCGACGGTGGTTTCCAAAGATCAGGACCGCGCCGTCGTCCCCTCGTTCATCCGCTTGTCGTAGGCCATGGGGTCGTGCTCCATGACCTCGCCCTTGAACACCCACACCTTGATGCCGCAGGTGCCGTACGCCGTCTTGGCCGTAGCTTGACCGTAGTCGATGTTGGCGCGCAGCGTGTGCAGCGGCACCCGGCCCTCACGATAGGTCTCCGAACGCGCGATCTCGGCCCCGCCGAGACGCCCGCCGGCCTCGACGCGAATGCCAAGCGAGCCCAGACGCATCGCCGATTGGATCGCCCGCTTCATCGCGCGCCTGAAGGTGACGCGGCGCGTCAATTGCTGCGCGATGTTGTCGGCGATCAGGGTAGCATCGAGTTCAGGCTTGCGCACCTCGACGATGTTGAGGTGCACCTCACTCGATGTAAGCTTCGCCAACTCCTTGCGCAAGGCGTCGATGTCCGCACCCTTCTTGCCGATCACCACGCCGGGCTTGCCCGAGTAGATGGTGACGCGCGCCTTCTTCGCCGGCCGCTCGATCACGATCCGGCTGAGGCTCGCGTTCTTCAGGCGCTTTTCAAGGTAGTCGCGGATCTTGAGATCCTCGTGCAGCATCGCTGCGTAGTCCTTGTCGGCGTACCAGCGCGACTCCCAGGTCCGGTTGATCCCGAGGCGCAGGCCGATCGGGTTGACTTTCTGGCCCATCAGGCGGCCTCCTCGTGCTCGCGAACGACGATGCGCAAACGGCTGAACGGCTTGCTGATCCGGCCGGCCCGGCCGCGCGCGCGGGGGCTGAAGCGCTTCATGACGAAGTGCTTACCGACGCTGGCCTCGGCGACGTAGAGCCGATCGACGTCGAGCGAGTGGTTGTTCTCGGCGTTGGCGATCGCCGATTCGAGCGTTTTCTTGACCGCATGCGCGATCCGCTTTTGGCTGAATTCGAGTGCAATCACCGCCTTGCCGACGGCCATGCCGCTGATCATGTTGGCGACCAATCCCAGCTTTTGCGGGCTCGTCTTAAGCAGTGTCGTCACCGCCTGGACCTCGTTGTCGGCGAGGCGGCGCCCTTGGGATGACTTCGCCATTATCGTCTCTTCACCTTCTTATCGGCGCCGTGGCCGGTGTAGGTCCGGGTCGGCGAGAACTCGCCGAACTTGTGTCCGACCATGTTCTCGGTGACGTAGACCGGCACGAACTTCTTGCCGTTGTAGACGGCGAACGTCAGGCCGACGAAGTCCGGCAGGATCGTCGAGCGCCGCGACCACATCTTGATGATGTCGTTGCGGCCGGACTGGCGCACCTTCTCGGCCTTGTCGAACAGGTAGCCGTCGACGAACGGTCCTTTCCATACGGAGCGCGGCATCGTTAGCCCCTCTTCTTGGCGAGATGACGGCTGCGGACGATGAACTTCGTCGTCGCCTTGTTGGAACGGGTCTTGCGGCCCTTGGTCGGTTTGCCCCAGGGCGTCACCGGGTGCCGGCCGCCCGAGGTGCGGCCCTCGCCGCCGCCGTGCGGATGGTCGACCGGGTTCATCGCGACGCCGCGCACGTGCGGCCGCTTGCCCCGCCAGCGGGTGCGCCCCGCTTTGCCGTCGTCGGTGTTCTGATGGTCGGCGTTCGAGACGGCACCGATCGTCGCCATGCAGGTCGAGCGCACGATGCGGATCTCGCCCGAACCGAGCCGCAACTGGGTGTAGTCGCCGTCGCGGCCGACGATCTGGACGAACGTGCCGGCCGAACGAGCGATCTTGCCGCCGCCCAAGGGCTTCATCTCGACGTTGTGGACGATCGTGCCGGCCGGGATCGCGCGGAGCGGTGCGGCGTTGCCGGGCTTGACGTCGACCCGCTCCGCCGCCAGCACCTTATCGCCGACGCCGAGGCGCTGCGGTGCCAGGATATAGGCCTGCTCGCCGTCCTCGTAGCGGATGAGCGCGATGAAGGCGGTGCGGTTCGGGTCGTACTCCAGCCGCTCGACGGTGCCGGGCTGGTCGAACTTGCGCCGCTTGAAGTCGATGATGCGATACGTGCGCTTGGCCCCGCCGCCCCGCGCGCGCACGGTCGTCCGGCCAGTGTTGTTGCGCCCGCCCGACTTGCTCAAGCCCTCGGTCAGCGCCTTGACCGGCTTGCCGTTCCACAAGCCCGAGCGATCGACCGTTACCAGTTGCCGCCTGGAGGGGCTGGTCGGATTGTATTGCTTTAGCGCCATCGGCCTAGATCCCGGTCGTGACGTCGATCGACTGGCCCTCGGCCAGCCGCACGAACGCCTTCTTCACGTCGTTGCGCCGCCCGAGGCGGCCCCGAAAGCGCTTGACCTTGCCCTGCTGGTTCAGCGTGTTCACCGCCAGAACCTTGACGCCGAAGATCGCCTCGACGGCGGCCTTAATCGCGGGCTTGGTCGCATCGTCGCGCACTTTGAAGACGACTTGGTCGAACTCGGAGAGCCGCGTCGACTTCTCGGTGATGATGGGCGCCACGATGACGTCGTAGTGGCTCGGCTTGATGCTCATGCGAGGCGCTCCTCCAACAGCTTGGCCGCATCCTGCGTGATGACGAGCGTGTCGCGCCGCAAGATATCGTAGACGTTGGCGCCCTCTTGGCCGAGCAGCGTCACGAGCGGCAGGTTGCGCGAAGCGAGCGCGAAGTTCCGCTCCGGCTCGCCAGCGACGACGAAGATCGCCGAGCCCAGGCCCATCGCCTCCAGCGTCGCACGCAGCGCCTTGGTCTTGGGCTCATCCAGCGCAGCCTGATCCAAGACGATCAGCTTGCCGTCCTTGGCCTTGGCCGAGAGCGCGCACTTGAGGCCGAGTTTTCGCACCTTCTTCGGCAGATCGAAGCCGTGGTCGCGCGGGGTCGGGCCGAAGACGACGCCGCCCGAGCGGAAGATGTTGGCTTTGCGGCTGGCGTGCCGGGCGCGGCCGGTGCCCTTTTGCTTGTAGATTTTGGCAGTCGAGCCCGCGACCTCGCTGCGGCCCTTGACCTTGTGCGTGCCCGCGCGGCGCTTGGCCAACTGCCAGCGCACGACGCGGTGCAGGATGTCGTCGCGCACCGGAACGCCGAACACGTCGTCCGACAGTTCGATCTGGCCCGAAGCCTCGCCCTTGAGGGTCTTCACGTCGACTTGCATGTGCTAAACCTCGCCCTCTTCGGCGACGATGACCTCGATCGCCTCGTCGCCCTTGATGACGGCGGCGGGATAGGGCGCCCCCTTGGGCAGCGCCCGCTTCACCGCGTCAGTGACGCGAACGTAGCCGCCCTCGGGCCCCGGTACGCCGCCCCTGATCAAGATCAGCCCGCGCTCGGGGTCGACGGCGAACACTTCGAGGTTCAGCGTCGCCACGTTCTCGTGGCCCAAGTGGCCCGCCATCTTCTTGTTCTTGAACACCCGGCCCGGGTCCTGATTGTTGCCGGTCGAGCCGTGGCTGCGGTGTGAGATCGAGGCGCCGTGGCTGGCGCGCGAACCGCCGAAGTTCCAGCGCTTCATCGAGCCGGCAAAGCCCTTGCCGACGCTGGTGCCGCGCACGTCGACGTACTGCCCAGCGACGAAGTGGGCGACGCTGATCTTGTCGCCGGTCGCCAAGAGCGCGTCCTCGCTGACGCGAAACTCGGCCAGCTTCGCCTTCGGCTCGACCTTCGCCTTGGCGAAGTGGCCGCGCATCGGCTTCGTGACGTTCTTCGCCTTCGCCTTGCCGATGCCGAGCTGGACCGCCGTGTAGCCGTCCTTGTCGGCGGTCTTGACCGCCGTCACCTCGCAGCCGTCCACCTGCAAGACGGTGACCGGAACGTGGCTGCCGTCGACGCCGAACAGCCGCGTCATACCCATCTTCTGGGCGATGATGCCAGTGCGCATAACCCCGCCCTTCCTACAGCTTGATCTCGACGTCGACGCCGGCGGCGAGGTCGAGCTTCATCAGCGCGTCCACCGTCTGCGGCGTCGGGTCGACGATGTCGAGCAGGCGCTTGTGCGTGCGCATCTCGAACTGCTCGCGGCTCTTCTTGTCGACGTGCGGCCCACGGTTGACCGTGAACCGCTCGATGCGGCTCGGCAGCGGGATCGGACCGCGCACGCGGGCGCCGGTCCGCTTCGCCGTGCCGACGATCTCCCGCACGCTCTGGTCGAGCACGCGGTGATCGAAGGCCTTTAGGCGGATGCGAATGTTCTGCGTGTCCATGAGTCTCGGTCCTTGAGCCCGCTGCCGGCTCTCGTTAGTCCAAAATCGAGGCGACGACGCCGGCGCCGACGGTGCGGCCGCCCTCGCGGATGGCAAACCTCAGCCCCTGCTCCATCGCGATCGGCGCGATCAGCTCGACCTCCATCGTGATGTTGTCGCCCGGCATCACCATCTCGGTCCCCTCCGGCAGCTTGATCGACCCCGTCACGTCGGTGGTGCGAAAGTAGAACTGCGGCCGGTAGTTGGAGAAAAACGGCGTGTGCCGCCCGCCCTCGTCCTTGGTCAGCACGTAGGTCTCCGCCTTGAACTTGGTGTGCGGCTTGATCGAGCCCGGCTTGCACAACACCTGCCCGCGCTCGACGTCGTCGCGCTTGGTCCCGCGCAGCAAGACGCCGACGTTGTCGCCCGCCTCGCCACGGTCCAAGAGCTTGCGAAACATCTCCACGCCCGTGCACGTCGTCTTCACCGTCGCCTTGATCCCGACGATCTCGACCTCGTCGCCGACCTTGACCACGCCCCGCTCGACCCGCCCCGTCACCACCGTGCCCCGGCCCGAGATCGAGAACACGTCCTCGATCGGCATCAAAAACGCCAGGTCAACCGCCCGCTCCGGCTGCGGAATGTAGTCGTCCACCGCCGCCATCAACGACAAGATCTGCTCGCGCCCGATCTCCGGCTTGGTCCCGTCCAAGGCCGCCAGCGCACTGCCCTTGACGATGGGTATGTCGTCGCCCGGAAAGTCGTAGGCCGAGAGCAGCTCGCGCACCTCCAACTCGACCAGCTCCAACAACTCCTCGTCGTCGACCTGGTCCACCTTGTTCATGAACACCACCAAGGCCGGCACCCCCACCTGCCGCGCCAGCAAGATGTGCTCGCGCGTCTGCGGCATCGGACCGTCGGCGGCCGAGACCACCAAGATCGCCCCGTCCATCTGCGCCGCGCCCGTGATCATGTTCTTGACGTAGTCGGCGTGGCCCGGACAATCCACGTGCGCGTAGTGCCGCTTGGCCGTCTCGTACTCGACGTGCGCCGTGTTGATCGTGATCCCGCGCGCCTTTTCCTCCGGCGCCTTGTCGATGTTGTCGTAGCTCGTGAACGTCGCGCCCCCAGCCTCCGCCAAAACCTTCGTGATCGCCGCCGTCAACGTCGTCTTGCCGTGGTCCACGTGCCCGATCGTGCCGATGTTCGCGTGCGGCTTGTTGCGCTCAAACTTTGCCTTCGCCATCTGCTGGCTCTCCTAATGTCCGTTCTATGGTTCTCGTCACAAAGATCTTAGGCGTACTTTGCCCGGATCTCCTCGGCCACCATCTGCGGAACGGGCTCGTAGTGGTCAAAATGCATGGTGAACTGCGCCCGGCCCTGACTGAGCGAGCGCAACGTGTTGACGTAGCCGAACATGGTCGCGAGCGGTACGATCGCGTTCACGACCTGCGCGTTGCCGCGCGGCTCCATGCCAGTGATCTGGCCGCGGCGGCTGTTCAAGTCGCCGATGATGTCGCCCATGTACTCGTCGGCCGTCACGACCTCGACCCGCATCACCGGCTCCAGGAGTTGCGGCCCGGCCTTTTGCGTGCCCTCTTTGAAGGCGGCGCGCGCCGCGATCTCGAACGCCATCACCGAGCTGTCGACGTCGTGGTAGGCACCGTCGATCAACTGCACCGCGACGTCGGTCATCGGAAAGCCGGCGATGACGCCGTTCGACATCGAGGATTCGAGGCCCTTTTGCACGCCGGGAATGTACTCCCTCGGCACTGAGCCGCCGACGATCTTGCTCGTGAAGGTGAAGCCGGTGCCGACCTCGCCCGGCTCGAAGTGCAGCTTGATGCGGGCGAACTGGCCCGAACCGCCGGTCTGCTTCTTGTGCGTGTAATCGACGTCGGAAGGACGGGTGATCGTCTCGCGGTAGGCCACCTGCGGCGCGCCGACGTTGGCGTCGACCTTGAACTCGCGCTTCATCCGGTCGACCAAGATCTCAAGGTGCAGTTCGCCCATGCCCTTGATGACCGTCTGGCCCGATTCCTCGTCAGTGCCGACCCGAAACGATGGGTCCTCTTGCGCCAGCTTGTTGAGCGCGATGCCCATCTTCTCCTGGTCGGCCTTGGTCTTGGGCTCGACCGCGACCTCGATCACGGGCTCGGGGAACTCCATGCGCTCCAGGATGATCTGGCGCTGCATATCGGAGAGCGTGTCGCCGGTCGTCGTGTCCTTCAATCCGACGAAGGCGACGATGTCGCCGGCGCGGGCTTCCTTCAATTCCTCGCGCGAGTTGGCGTGCATGAGCAGAAGCCGGCCGACGCGCTCGCGCTTCTCCTTCACCGTGTTCATGACGTAGGAGCCGCTCTCCATCGTGCCCGAGTAGATGCGGGCGAAGGTGAGCGAGCCGACGTAGGGATCGGTCATGATCTTGAAGGCGAGCGCCGAGAACGGCGCGTCGTCGTTGTTCGAGCGCGTCTCGTGCTCCTCGCTGCCGGGCTTGAGTCCCTCGACCGGCGGCAGGTCGACCGGGGATGGCAGATAAGCGATCACGGCGTCCAGCATCGGCTGCACACCCTTGTTCTTGAAGGCCGAGCCGTTCAGGACCGGCACGATCTTGTTGGCGATCGTGCCCGCGCGCAGGCAGCGCTTCAAGGTCGCCTCGTCGGGCTCCTCGCCTTCGAGGTAGGCCTCCATCGCGGCGTCGTCCATCTCGACCGCGGCCTCGACCAAGGCCTCGCGCAGTTCGTCCACCCTGGCCTTGAGGTTGACCGGGATCTCGCGCTCCTCGAACTTGGCGCCCAGCGTCTCTTCGAGCCAGACCAGCGCCTTCATCCGCACGAGGTCGATGACGCCCTTGTACTCGGCCTCGGTGCCGATCGGATAGTTGATGACGACGGGCTTGGCGCCCAGGCGGTCGATCATCATCGCGACGCAGCGATCGAAGTTGGCGCCGGTACGGTCCATCTTGTTGACGAACGCGAGCCGCGGCACGCGGTACTTGTCGGCCTGACGCCAGACCGTCTCGGACTGCGGCTCGACGCCGGCGACCGAGTCGAACACGGCAACCGCGCCGTCGAGGACGCGCAAGGACCGCTCGACCTCGATGGTGAAGTCGACGTGGCCCGGCGTGTCGATGATGTTGATGCGGTGGTCGTTCCAGTAGGTCGTCGTCGCGGCCGACGTGATCGTGATGCCGCGCTCCTGCTCTTGCTCCATCCAGTCCATCGTGGCATTGCCCTCGTGGACCTCGCCGATCTTGTAGGACTTGCCGGTGTAATAGAGAATGCGCTCCGTCGTCGTCGTCTTGCCGGCGTCGATGTGCGCCATGATGCCGATGTTGCGGTAGCGCTCGATGGGAATTTCGCGTGCCATGACGGTTTATGCCTCTTGGCTTACCAGCGGTAATGCGAGAAGGCGCGGTTGGCCTCGGCCATGCGCAGCGTGTCCTCGCGCTTCTTGAAGGCGGCACCCCTGCCGTTCGCGGCGTCGAGCAACTCGCCGGCCAGACGCTCGGTCATCGTCTTCTCGCCGCGCTTTTGCGCCGTGCCGATCAGCCAGCGCAGCGCCAGCGCCTGGCGGCGCTCGGGGCGGACCTCGACCGGCACTTGATAGGTGGCACCGCCGACGCGGCGCGAGCGGACCTCGAGTGCTGGCATCACGTTCTCGACCGCTTGGTGGAACAGTTCGAGCGGGTCCTTGCCCGAGCGGGACTGCATCCGGTCGAAGGCGCCGTAGAGCGACTTCTCGGCGACCGACTTCTTGCCGTCCAGCATGAGCGAGTTGATGAACTTGGCGACGATGACGTCGCGAAACTTCGGGTCGGGGAGAACTTCGCGCTTCTCGGCGGCACGACGACGCATAGCCTTAGATCCTTAATCGTCCGGTAAAGCCTACTTGGGGCGCTTGACGCCGTACTTGGAACGGCTCTGCTTACGGTTCTTGACGCCTTGGGTGTCGAGCGTGCCGCGCAGGATGTGGTAGCGAACGCCGGGCAGGTCCTTGACGCGACCGCCGCGGATGAGGACGACCGAGTGCTCTTGCAGGTTGTGCCCCTCGCCGGGGATGTAGCTCGTCACCTCGAAGCCGTTGGTGAGCCGGACACGGGCGACCTTGCGCAGCGCCGAGTTCGGCTTCTTCGGCGTCGTCGTGTAGACGCGGGTGCACACGCCACGCTTTTGCGGGCAGGCTTCGAGCGCCGGCACCTTGTTGCGCGACGCCGGCACCTTACGGCCGTGGCTCACCAACTGATTGATCGTCGGCATCTTCTAAAAACTCGCTCCATGACGAAGCGGCGATCGACGACACCGGCACGAAGCAAAAAGGCCGCCCGCCGGAAGAACCGGCGTCGGCCGCATCGCGCGTGGTTAATGTCTCGTTCGCCGTGATATCGATGCTGCGTCTGGTTCGCTGCGGAACCACCACCAACACCGCCTTAAGCTCGCGGGGTTCTAATGGCCAAACGCCGGGGCGTCAACCTCTAAGCATCGGCCGCGGAAACGGGATGACCATTAGCACACCGCGCCATAGTTGGGCACGGGATCGGGCGAAGAAAAGGCCCGGCCGAAACATATCGGCCGGGCCGGCGCGAAAAAGCTGCTCGCGCGCCTCTACTCGCCCGACGTGAAGCCGGAGAACTCCGGCAGACGCATCGGCGTGTCGTCCGGTCCGACCTCCAAGGGGGCCTGGAAGCGCTCGTCGTCCGCTTTGAGCTTCTTCAGCCTGGGCAGGACGCCGCCGGTGCCGGCGGGGATGAGCCGGCCGACGATGACGTTCTCCTTCAGGCCCATCAGCCCATCGGTCTTGCCGGCGAACGCGGCGTCGGTGAGCACGCGCGTCGTTTCCTGGAAGGACGCGGCCGAGACGAAGCTCTGCGTTTGCAGGCTCGCCTTGGTGATGCCCTGGAACACCGGGTGGGCAAGGGCGGAGCGCCGGTCCTCGTTCAGCATCCGCGCGTTGACGCGGTCGAACTCGACCCGGTCGACCTGCTCGCCGACGAGGAAGGTCGTGTCGCCCGGATCGGCGATCTCGACCTTTTGCAGCATCTGCCGGACGATGACCTCGACGTGCTTGTCGTTGATCTTCACGCCCTGCAGCTTGTAGACGTCTTGGATCTCGTTGACGAGGAACTGGGCCAGCGCCTCGACGCCGAGCACCTTCAAGACGTCGTGCGGCACGGGGTTGCCCTCGACGATCGGGTCGCCCGGCTTGACGATGTCGCCCTCCTGCACGACGACGTGCCGCCCCTTGGGGATCAGGTACTCGACCGGCTCCTGGTCCTCGTTCGACGCGACGATCTTGAGGCGGCGCTTGTTCTTGTAGTCCTTGCCGAACTCGATCTTGCCCTCGATCTCGGCGATGATCGCCGGGTCTTTCGGCTTTCTCGCCTCGAATAGTTCCGCCACGCGCGGCAGACCGCCCGTGATGTCGCGATTCATCGACGCTTCCTTGGGCAACCGCGCCAGGATGTCGCCGGCCGAGACCTTGGCCCCTGCGTCGATGTTGAGGATGGCGCCGACCGGCAGGTAGTAGCGCGCCTCGTTGCCCGAGGTGAGCTTGACCGGCTCGCCCGCCTCGTCCTGGAGCAGGATCGAGGGTCGAATCGAGCCCGAGCGGGCGTTCTGTCGCCAGTCGATCAGCACCTTCGAGGTTTTGCCCGTGGTCTCGTCGACCACCTCGCGGAACGACGTGCCCTCGACCATGTCGGTGAAGACGACAAAACCGTTCGCCTCGCTGACGACGGGCAACGTGAACGGGTCCCAATCGGCGAGGATCTGGTCCTTCTCGACCGTCGTGCCGTCCCCGATGCGCAGCCGCGTACCGTTGGGCAGCTTGTGGCGCAGCTTCTCGCGGCCGACCTCGTCGTAGACGACGAGTTCGGTGTTGCGCCCCAAGACGACCAGCCGCTCCTGGCTGTCGCGCACCGTGCGCTCGTTGATGAGCCGCATCACGCCCGCGATCGGCGACTCGACCGACGACTGCTCGGCCTGCCCTTGCGCCGCACCACCGATGTGGAAGGTGCGCATGGTCAGCTGCGTGCCGGGCTCGCCGATCGACTGCGCCGCGATGACGCCGATCGCCTCGCCGATGTTGACCGGCGTGCCGCGGGCGAGATCGCGCCCGTAGCAAGCACCGCAGACGCCGCCCGCACTCTCGCAGGTCAAGACCGAGCGCACCCGCACCGTGTCGACGTTGGCGTCCTCGATCACGCGCACGTCGGCCTCGGCCATCAGCGTGCCCGCTTTGAGCAGCACCTCGTTCGAGCGAGGGTCGAGCACGTCCTCGGCCGTGGTGCGGCCCAAGAGGCGCTCGCCGAGTTCGCCGTCGGCCCCGGCCGCGATCGTGATCGACTGGCCCGTGCCGCAGTCCTCCTCGACGATGATGCAGTCCTGCGCCACGTCGACGAGGCGGCGGGTGAGATAGCCCGAGTTCGCCGTCTTCAAGGCGGTGTCGGCGAGACCCTTGCGCGCACCGTGCGTGGAGTTGAAGTACTCCAAGACCGACAGGCCTTCCTTGAAGTTCGAGATGATCGGCGTCTCGATGATCTCACCCGAGGGTTTTGCCATCAGGCCGCGCATCCCGGCGAGCTGCTTGATCTGCGCCGCCGAGCCACGCGCACCCGACTGCGCCATCATCCAGATCGCGTTCGGCTGGTGGTAACGGCCGTCCTCCTTCTTCTTGGTCTGCACCGCCTTGATCTCGGCCATCATCTCCTCGGCCACCTTGTCCGAGCAGATCTGCCAGGCGTCGACCACCTTGTTGTACTTCTCGTGCTTGGTGATCAAGCCGTCGGCGTACTGCTGCTCGTACTCCTTGACCAGCGTCTGCGTGCCCGAGACCAGCTCGTGCTTGGCCTCGGGGATGATCATGTCGTCCTTGCCGAACGAGATCCCGGCCTTCGCAGCAAAGGTGAAGCCCAGGTTCATCATCCTGTCGGCGAAGATCACCGTCTCCTTCTGGCCGCAGAAGCGGTAGACCTCGTCGATGACTTGGCTGACCTCCTTCTTGGTCAGGATGCGGTTGATCAGCCGCTCGAAGCTGATCCGGTGGTGGCGCGGCAGGATCTCGCAGAGTAGCATCCGGCCCGGCGTGGTCTCGACGAGCTTGGCCTGGACCTCGCCGTCCTCGTCGACGACGGGAACACGGGCGCGGACCTTGGCGTGCAGCGTCGTGACGCGGGCCGCGAGCGCGTGCTGCACCTCCTCGACGTCGGCGAACACCATGCCCTCGCCCGGCTCGTCCTCGATCAACAGGCTCAAGTAGTAGAGGCCGAGCACGATGTCCTGCGTCGGCACGATGATCGGCTTGCCGTTCGCCGGGCTCAGGATGTTGTTGGTGCTCATCATCAGCGTGCGCGCTTCGAGCTGGGCTTCGAGCGAGAGCGGCACGTGGACCGCCATCTGATCGCCGTCGAAGTCGGCGTTGAAGGCGGTGCAGACGAGCGGGTGCAGTTGGATCGCCTTGCCCTCGATCAGCATCGGCTCGAACGCCTGGATGCCCAAGCGGTGCAGGGTCGGGGCGCGGTTGAGCATCACCGGGTGCTCGCGGATCACGCCCTCCAGGATGTCCCAGACCTCGGGCCGCTCCTTCTCAACCATACGCTTGGCCGCCTTGATCGTCTGCGCCTTGCCGAACAGTTCGAGCTTGGCGTAGACGAAGGGCTTGAACAGCTCCAGGGCCATTTTCTTCGGCAGGCCGCACTGATGCAGCTTCAGTTCCGGCCCGACGACGATGACCGAGCGGCCGGAATAGTCGACGCGCTTGCCGAGCAGGTTCTGCCTGAAGCGACCCTGCTTACCTTTCAGCATGTCGGAGAGCGACTTCAAGGGCCGCTTGTTGGCGCCGGTGATGACCCGGCCGCGACGGCCGTTGTCGAACAGGGCGTCGACCGCCTCTTGCAGCATGCGCTTCTCGTTGCGCACGATGATGTCGGGTGCCCGCAACTCGATCAGTCGCTTTAGGCGGTTGTTGCGGTTGATGACGCGCCGGTAGAGGTCGTTCAAGTCCGAGGTCGCGAACCGGCCGCCGTCGAGCGGCACCAAGGGGCGCAGTTCGGGCGGGATGACCGGGACGACCTCCAAGACCATCCACTCCGGCTTGTTGCCGGACTCGAGGAAGACCTCGGTCAGCTTCAGGCGCTTGACCAGCTTCTTGCGCTTCGCCTCCGAGGTGGTCTCGACCAAGTCGGCGCGCATCTGCTCGCGCTCCTTAGGGAGATCCAGGGATTTGAGCATGTCGCGCACGGCCTCGGCACCGATGCCGCAGGTGAAGCTGTCCTCGCCGTACTCGTCCTTGTAGCGCTGGACCTGGTCCTCGTTGAGCAGCTCGTGCTGCTTCAAGGGCGTCAGGCCCGGCTCGATCACGACCCAGTTCTCGAAGTAAAGGATCCGCTCCAGCTCGCGCAGCGAGATGTCGAGCAGCACGCCGATCCGGGTCGGGACCGACTTCAAAAACCAGATGTGCGCGACGGGGGCGGCGAGCTCGATGTGGCCCATGCGCTCGCGGCGCACCTTCGATTGGATGACCTCGACGCCGCACTTCTCGCAGACGATGCCCTTGTATTTCATGCGCTTGTACTTGCCGCACAAGCACTCGTAGTCCTTGATCGGCCCGAAGATCTTGGCGCAGAACAGCCCGTCGCGCTCGGGCTTGAAGGTCCGGTAGTTGATCGTCTCCGGCTTCCTGACCTCGCCGTAGGACCACTCGCGGATCTGATCGGGGCTCGCGATCGCGATCTGGATCTGGTCGAACTTCTGACCGGCGGTCGGCTGACCGAAGAGGTACATCAAGTCGTTCATATGTTCCCGCTCACTTTCGCCGCCGTTTTGATGGGGCAAGGCCGGGGCGGGCTCGGCAAGCACCGCCCGGCGTGGCTCATGAGGTTGAGGGGCCGCCCTAGTCGGCGGCGAGTTCCTGCTTCAGTTCGACGTTGAGGCTGAGCGCCTGCAACTCCTTGACGAGCACGTTGAAGCTCTCGGGGATGCCGGCCTCGAACGTATCCTCGCCGCGCACGATCGCCTCGTAGATCTTGGTGCGGCCCGAGACATCGTCCGACTTCACCGTCAGCATCTCCTGCAAGGTGTAGGCCGCCCCGTAGGCCTGGAGCGCCCAGCACTCCATCTCGCCGAAGCGCTGGCCGCCGAACTGCGCCTTGCCGCCCAAGGGCTGCTGGGTGACGAGGCTGTAGGGGCCGACCGAGCGCGCGTGGATCTTGTCGTCCACCAAGTGCCCGAGCTTGAGCATATAGATGTAGCCGACCGTGACGCGGCGATCGAACGCCTCGCCGGTGCGGCCGTCGAACAGCTCGACTTGACCCGAGCGCTCGCACTCGCCCTCCTCCAGCAGCCGCACGATGTCGGCCTCGTGCGCGCCGTCGAACACCGGCGTCGCGATCGGCACGCCCGGCTTCAGGTTAGTCCCCAGTTCGAGCAGTTCCTCGTCGCTGTAGGTCGCCAAGGCCTCGGCGGCACCATCGCCGTAGATCTTGCCCAAGCGCTTGACGAGATCCTGCCGCCCGTCCTCTTGGAAGCGATCGACGAGATCGCCGATCTGCCGGCCGAGGTTAGAGCAGGCCCAGCCCAGGTGCGTTTCCAGGATCTGGCCGACGTTCATGCGCGACGGTACGCCCAAGGGATTCAAGACGAGGTCGACGTGGGTGCCGTCGGCGAGGTAGGGCATGTCCTCGATCGGGGCGATCTTGGAGATGACGCCCTTGTTGCCGTGCCGGCCGGCCATCTTGTCGCCCGGCTGCAGCTTGCGCTTCACCGCGACGAACACCTTGACCATCTTCAAGACGCCCGGCGGCAACTCGTCGCCGCGCTGCAGCTTCTCGACCTTGTTCTCGAAGCGGTCCTTCAAGCGCTTGAGACCGTCGTCGAGCTGACGCTTGAGGCCCTGGACCTCGCCCATCCGATCCGCGTCGTCGATACCGAAGTCCCACCACTGCCCGCGCGGGACTTCGCCGAGCTTGGATTCGTCGAGTTCGACCCCGGTCTTGAAGCCGCGCGGGCCCGCCGTCACCGTCTGCCCGATCAAAACCTCGCGCATCCGGCCGTAGATGTTGCGCTCCAAGATCAGCCGCTCGTCGTCGCGGTCCTTGGCGAGGCGCTCGATCTCGCCGCGCTCGATCTGGATTGCGCGCTCGTCCTTGTCGACGCCGCGGCGGTTGAAGACGCGCACCTCGACGATCGTGCCCTGCACGCCGGGCGGAACCTTGAGCGAGGTATCGCGCACGTCGGCCGCCTTCTCGCCGAAGATGGCGCGCAGCAGCTTCTCCTCGGGCGTCATCGGCGTCTCGCCCTTGGGCGTCACCTTGCCGACCAGGATGTCGCCCGCCTTCACCTCGGCGCCGATATAGACGATGCCCGCCTCGTCGAGGTTCCTGAGCGCCTCTTCGGAGACGTTCGGGATGTCGCGGGTGATCGCCTCGGGCCCGAGCTTCGTGTCGCGCGCCATCACCTCGAACTCGTCGATGTGGATCGAGGTGAACACGTCGTCGCGCACGATGCGCTCGGAGATCAGGATCGAATCCTCGAAGTTGTAGCCGTTCCAGGGCATGAAGGCGACGAGCGCGTTTCGGCCCAGCGCCAGTTCGCCGAGTTCGGTCGAGGGCCCGTCGGCGATGATCGTGCCCGCGCCCACCTTGTCGCCCACCTTCACCAGCGGGCGCTGATTGATGCAGGTGTTCTGGTTCGAGCGCTGGAACTTGCGCAGGTTGTAGATGTCGACGACCGCGTCCGAGCGGGCCGCGTCGTCGGTGACGCGGACGACGATGCGCGAGCCGTCGCACTGATCGACGACGCCGCCGCGCCGGGCCGCGATCGCAGCACCCGAATCACGGGCGACGACGCTCTCCATCCCTGTGCCGACGAAGGGTGCTTCGGCGCGCAAGAGCGGCACTGCCTGACGCTGCATGTTCGAGCCCATCAAGGCCCGGTTGGCGTCGTCGTTCTCAAGAAACGGGATCAAGGCGGCCGCGACCGAGACTAATTGCTTCGGGCTCACGTCGATGAAATTGATCGTCTCAGGCCGGGCCAGCAAGAACTCGCCGTTCGCCCGGCAGGAGACGAGGTCGTTGGCAAAGCGCCGCTCGTCCGTCAACTCGGAATTCGCCTGCGCGATCGTGTACTTGCCCTCCTCGATCGCCGAGAGGTAGACGACCTCGTCCTCAGTCACCTGGCCCTCGACGACGCGGCGGTACGGGCTCTCGATGAAGCCGTACTTGTTGACGCGGGCGTAGGTGGCGAGGCTGTTGATCAGGCCGATGTTCGGCCCCTCGGGCGTCTCGATCGGGCAGATGCGGCCGTAGTGCGTCGGGTGGACGTCGCGGACCTCGAAGCCGGCGCGCTCGCGCGTCAGGCCACCGGGGCCGAGCGCCGAGAGGCGGCGCTTATGGGTGATCTCGGAGAGCGGGTTGGTCTGGTCCATGAACTGCGAGAGCTGCGACGAGCCGAAGAACTCGCGCACCGCAGCCGCGACCGGCTTCGCGTTGACGAGGTCGTGCGGCATCGCGGCGTCGATCTCGACCGACGACATGCGCTCCCGCACCGCCCGCTCCATGCGAAGGAGCCCGAGGCGGAACTGGTTTTCCATCAACTCACCGACCGAGCGGACGCGGCGGTTGCCCAAGTGGTCGATGTCGTCGATCTCGTCGCGGCCGTCCTTGATCTCGACCAGACGCCGCAGGACTTCGATGATGTCGTCGTTCCTGAGCGTGCGCAGCGTGTCCTCGGTCTCAAGCCCGAGGCGCGCGTTCATCTTGACCCGCCCGACGGCCGAGAGGTCGTAGCGCTCCTTGTCGAAGAACAGGCCGTTGAACAGGGTCTGCGCCGTGTCCGACGTCGGCGGCTCGCCCGGCCGGAGCACGCGGTAGATGTCGAGCAACGCCTCCTCGCGCGTCGTGCAGCGATCCAAGACCAGCGTGTTGCGGATGTAGGGGCCGATCGTCGAGTGGTCGATGTCGAGGAGCGGAATAGTCTCGATGCCGTTCTCGACCAAGCGGTTGATGGTCTCGCCGGTCAGTTCCTCGCCGGCCTCGACGTAGACGAGGCCGTTCTCCTCGTTGACGAGGTCTTGGGCGACGTAGCGGCCGACCACGTCCTCGACGCTCAAGTAAGCTTCCTCGACGCCCTTCTCGTCGAGCTTGCGGATCAGCTTGGGCGTCATCTTGGTACCGGCCTCGGCCATCAACTCGCCCGAGGCGGCGTCGACGAGGTCGATGGTCAGCTTCTGGCCCAAGAAGCGCTTGGCGTGAAACGGCAGCTTCCAGCCCTCGCCGGCGCGCTTGACCTCGATCGTGGCGTAAAAGGTGCGCAGGATCGTCTCGGGGTCGAGGCCCAAGGCCAAGAGGAGGGTCGAGGCCGGCAGCTTGCGACGCCGGTCGATGCGGACGTAAACGAGATCCTTCGCGTCGAACTCCAGATCGAGCCACGAGCCGCGATAGGGGATGATGCGCGCCGAGAACAAGAACTTGCCGCTTGAGTGCGTCTTGCCGCGGTCGTGGTCATAAAAGACGCCGGGCGAGCGGTGCATCTGGCTGACGATGACGCGCTCGGTACCGTTGACGACGAAGGTGCCGTTGTCGGTCATGAGCGGCATATCGCCCATGTAGACGTCCTGCTCCTTGATGTCGCGCACGGAGCGTGACCCTGTGTCCTCGTCGATGTCCCAGACGATGAGGCGCAGCGTCACGCGCAAGGGAGCGGCGTAGGTGAGCCCGCGCTGATGGCATTCCTCAACGTCGTACTTCGGCTCTTCGAGCTCGTAGCGGACGAAGTCGAGGGCGGCGCGATCGGCGAAGTCCTTGATCGGGAAGATCGAGCGGAAGACCTCTTCGAGCCCGGCCAGTTCACGCTCGGCGTGCGGAGTGTGCATCTGGAGAAAAGCGTCGTAACTCTGCCGCTGCACCTCGATGAGGTTGGGCATCGTCGTGACTTCCGGGATCCGGCCAAAGCTCTTGCGCAGACGCTTCTGCGCGGTCATCGTCGTTGGCATGGTCTGGCGTATGTCCCTGGCTGTACCCGTGACAGGCCCCACGATCGGCGACCGTGGGGGCGTCGTCCTGTCACGACAAATAAGGCGCGCCGGTGGTCAACGAACCTCCGGCCGCCTTCGCAGCGAGCGTGTGGTGTATTTGCCCGGCGCCCTCGCGGGACCCCGCCGCTAGCGGCTTGGCGAAGTCCCCGGCGCGCAGGCTAGATATAGGCAGCGCGCTATTTGACCTCAACCGTCGCGCCGACGTCTTCCAACTGCTTCTTGAACTTGGCCGCGTCTTCCTTGGAGACGGCCTCCTTGACCGGTTTCGGCGCACCCTCGACGAGGTCCTTCGCCTCCTTCAGGCCGAGGCCGGTGATGGCGCGCACCTCCTTGATGACGTTGATCTTCTTCTCGCCGACGGCGGACAGGACCACGTCGAACTCGGTCTTCTCCTCCACGGCCTCGGCGGCTGCCGCCGGTGCGGCGGCGGCGGCGGCCACGGGTGCGGCGGCCGAAACGCCCCACTTCTCTTCGAGCAGCTTGGACAACTCAGCCGCTTCCAAGACGGTGAGGCTGGAGAGATCCTCAACCAGCTGATCCAGGTTCGCCATCAGATCGTCCTCTTCAACTAAGATTTGCTATTACGGTGGTTTGTTCGAACGGGCCGGTTCAGGCCCCGGCGGAGTCGGCCGCGGCGCCTTCCCCGGCACCCTCGGCCGCGGCGCGTGCCGCGAGCACGCGGGCGATCTGGCCGCCCGGCGCCTGCAGCAGCCCGACCATGCGGCTCGCGGGCGTGTTGATGAGCGAGAGCAGCTTCGCGCGCAACTCGTCGAGCGAGGGCAGATCGGCCAGGGCCCTGACCGCCGCCTCGTCGAGGACGCTCGCGCCCAGACCGCCGCCGACGATCTTGAGCTTGTCGTTCCTCTTGGCGTAGCCGGTGACGACCTTGGGGGCCGCGACCGGATCGGCAGAGTAGGCGATCGCCGTCGGGCCCTCGAACAGGTCGGACAGACCCTCGTAGTCGGTGTCCTTCAAGGCCAGCTTGGTGAGGCTGTTCTTGGTCACCCTGAACGAAGCGCCCGCGGTCCGCATCTGCGCGCGCAGGTCGGTGATCTCGGCGACCGAGAGCCCCTTATAGTGGGTGACGATCACAACGCCCGACGACTTGATGATGTCGTTCAGGCCCGAGATAACCGTTGCTTTTTCGGCTCGAAGCACGGAAGTTAAACTCCAAACTTGAGGGCGCCGGAAACCGCCCACGCACCGTGGCGCCGACGCCGGCCGCGAGAACGGCGGCAAGGACAACCGACCGGCACCCTTGCGCGCGTGACGGCGGATTGTCGAGATTATTTTAGATCACGGAGCGTGCAGCATAAGCCGCGATTCATACCGTGCAAGCGTTTTCTGCGCCCTTCAGCCCTGCTGCGGGGACGAGAGCCCCGACATGTCGAGCTTCACGCCAGGGCCCATCGTCGAGGACAAGTGTGCGCCCTTGAAGTAGGTCCCCTTGGCGCCCGTGGGCTTGGCCTTGTTGACCGCGTCGATGAAGCTGGCCGCGTTCGCCACCAGCTTGTCGGCGTCGAAGCTCGCCTTGCCGATGCCGCCGTGGACGATGCCCGCCTTCTCGACCCGAAACGTCACCTGGCCACCCTTGACCGCCTCGACCGCGGCCGCGACGTTGGGCGTCACCGAGCCCAGCTTCGGGTTCGGCATCAAGCCGCGCGGACCCAAGATGCGGCCGAGCCGGCCGACGACCGGCATCATGTCGGGTGTCGCGATGACGCGATCGAAGTTGATCTCGCCCGCCTGCACCTTCTCGGCCAGATCCTCGGCCCCGACGACGTCGGCGCCGGCGTTCTGCGCCTCCTCGGCCTTGTCGCCGCGGGCGAAGACCGCGACCCGCACCGTCTTGCCGGTGCCGTGCGGCAGGTTGACCGAGCCCCGGACCATCTGGTCGGCGTGGCGCGGGTCGACGCCCAAGTTCAAGGCGATCTCGATCGACTCGTCGAACTTGGCCTTCGCCGCACCCTTGATCGCCGTCACCGCCTCGTCGAGCGGGTAGAACTTGGTCCGGTCGATCGACTTCAACGCCTCGCGCAGGCGCTTGCCCTTGGCCATATCCTCAGCCCTCCACCACTTCGAGGCCCATCGAGCGGGCCGAGCCGGCGATCATCTGCGCCGCCTGGTCGATATCGAAGGCGTTCATGTCCTTCATCTTCGCTTCGGCGATCTCGCGGCACTGCGCCTTCGTCACCCGGCCGGAAATCGTCTTGCCCGGCGTCTGCGAGCCTTTCTGTAACCCTGCCGCCTTCTTCAAGAAGTAGGTCACCGGCGGCGTCTTGGTGACGAAGGTGAAGGTGCGATCGGCAAACGCCGTGATGACGACCGGGATCGGCATGCCCGGCTCCATGCCCTGCGTCTGGGCGTTGAAGGTCTTGCAGAACTCCATGATGTTGAGGCCGCGCTGACCGAGCGCGGGGCCGATCGGCGGCGAGGGGTTCGCCTTGCCGGCCGGCACCTGCAGCTTGATGTACCCAGTAACTTTTTTTGCCATGCTTGCTCCAGCTTCGCGGTTCAAGCGCCGAAGGGTCGTCCCTTGGCTCCCGCAACGGGCCGAACGGTCGGACCGCCCGACACAGATACTCCGTCGTGTTGACGCTAGATGCGCTCGACCTGCGCGTATTCAAGCTCGACCGGCGTCGAGCGGCCGAAGATCGAGACCGACACCTTGACGCGGTTCTTGTGCTCCTCGACCTCCTCGACCACCGCCTCGAACGAGGTGAACGGCCCGTCGGTGACGCGCACGCGATCGCCGATGAGGAAGGTGACCGACATCTTGGGGTGCTCGACCCCCTCTTGCACCTGGCTCAAGATGCGTTCGGCCTCGGCGTCGGGGATCGCCTGCGGCCGACCGCCGCCGCCTAAAAACCCCGTCACCTTGGCGGTGTTGCGCACGAGCGATTCGGTCTCGTCGTTCAACTGCATCTTGACCAGCACGTAGCCGGGAAAGAACTTGCGGTCGGTCGAGACCTTCTTGCCGCGGCGGACCTCGATTACCTCCTCCGAGGGCACCATGAGCTCCTCGAACAGTTCGGCGATGCCCTTCTGCTCGGCCTGCTCTTGCAGGCTCTCCTTCACCTTCTTCTCGAAGCCCGAGTAGACGTGGATGATGTACCAGCGCGCCGCCATCAGCCGCCGAGCCCCAAGACGAAACGGACGACGTAGCCCAGGATCTGATCGACGAGAAAGAAGAACAGCGCCGCCGCCGCCGACATGGCGAGCACGCTGAGGGTGCGCACCGTGAGTTCGCGCCGCGTCGGCCACGTGACCTTGCTGAGTTCCTGGCGCACCTCGCGGATGAACTGCGCCGGCGACGTCTTCGCCATCTTCAAGCTATCCTAACTGCCCGTGCGGTTGGCAGGAGTGGAGGGACTCGAACCCACAACCCCCGGTTTTGGAGACCGGTGCTCTGCCAATTGAGCTACACTCCTGTGTCCGCCTTCGGCCGTTTGACCGATAGACGAAGGCGGCGGCCACTCATGGCCGCCGCACAATCTTTGGCTTCGTAGTGCGTCGCCGGCCGCAAGGCAAGGCCCTTTGGCGCCGCCCGACATCGGCAAAGCCTAGTCCAAAATCGAGGCGACGACGCCGGCGCCGACGGTGCGGCCGCCCTCGCGGATGGCAAACCTCAGCCCCTGCTCCATCGCGATCGGCGCGATCAGCTCGACCTCCATCGTGATGTTGTCGCCCGGCATCACCATCTCGGTCCCCTCCGGCAGCTTGATCGACCCCGTCACGTCGGTGGTGCGAAAGTAGAACTGCGGCCGGTAGTTGGAGAAAAACGGCGTGTGCCGCCCGCCCTCGTCCTTGGTCAGCACGTAGGTCTCCGCCTTGAACTTGGTGTGCGGCTTGATCGAGCCCGGCTTGCACAACACCTGCCCGCGCTCGACGTCGTCGCGCTTGGTCCCGCGCAGCAAGACGCCGACGTTGTCGCCCGCCTCGCCACGGTCCAAGAGCTTGCGAAACATCTCCACGCCCGTGCACGTCGTCTTCACCGTCGCCTTGATCCCGACGATCTCGACCTCGTCGCCGACCTTGACCACGCCCCGCTCGACCCGCCCCGTCACCACCGTGCCCCGGCCCGAGATCGAGAACACGTCCTCGATCGGCATCAAAAACGCCAGGTCAACCGCCCGCTCCGGCTGCGGAATGTAGTCGTCCACCGCCGCCATCAACGACAAGATCTGCTCGCGCCCGATCTCCGGCTTGGTCCCGTCCAAGGCCGCCAGCGCACTGCCCTTGACGATGGGTATGTCGTCGCCCGGAAAGTCGTAGGCCGAGAGCAGCTCGCGCACCTCCAACTCGACCAGCTCCAACAACTCCTCGTCGTCGACCTGGTCCACCTTGTTCATGAACACCACCAAGGCCGGCACCCCCACCTGCCGCGCCAGCAAGATGTGCTCGCGCGTCTGCGGCATCGGACCGTCGGCGGCCGAGACCACCAAGATCGCCCCGTCCATCTGCGCCGCGCCCGTGATCATGTTCTTGACGTAGTCGGCGTGGCCCGGACAATCCACGTGCGCGTAGTGCCGCTTGGCCGTCTCGTACTCGACGTGCGCCGTGTTGATCGTGATCCCGCGCGCCTTTTCCTCCGGCGCCTTGTCGATGTTGTCGTAGCTCGTGAACGTCGCGCCCCCAGCCTCCGCCAAAACCTTCGTGATCGCCGCCGTCAACGTCGTCTTGCCGTGGTCCACGTGCCCGATCGTGCCGATGTTCGCGTGCGGCTTGTTGCGCTCAAACTTTGCCTTCGCCATCTGCTGGGTTCCTAGATCTAACCTTAGTCGGGGAGGGGGATGTCGCCCAAATGCGTTGGAGCGGGTGAAGGGGATCGAACCCTCACCGCCAGCTTGGAAGGCTGGAGCTCTACCATTGAGCTACACCCGCTCGATCATCGCGCCTCGCCCATGTGGTGCCGTCGTGGTGGAGGGGGTAGGATTCGAACCTACGTAGACGTACGCCGGCAGATTTACAGTCTGCTGCCTTTAACCACTCGGCCACCCCTCCGCTTTGGCACCCGAACGACACCGGGGGCGAGAGCCGCGCGGAATATGGCCAAACTTGGGCCCGTGTCAACCGATTAGGGACGATGAAACCGACCGATCCCCGCCGCCGCCCTTCGCCACCCGCGCGCCGGAACGCCGACGGCGCACCCTTCGACCGACCGCGGCGCGGCGGCGACCGATCGGCGCCCCGGTCCGGGGGCAAATCCAACAGCCTGTGGTTGTACGGCCTGCACGCGGTGCGGGCGGCGCTCGACAACCCCTGCCGCACGGTGCACCAACTGCTCGCCACCGAGGCCGGGCTGCGGGCGTTGGGGCCGGCAGCCGAACGCCGGGGCCTGCAGGTCGTGCCGGGCGAGCCCGAGGCAATCGCGCGGCCCCTGTCCCCCGATGCCACGCACCAGGGGGTGGCGCTGCACGCCGCCCCCCTGCCGCCCTTGGACCTGGACCGCGTACTGGCCGAGCAGCCCGCTTGCAGCACCCTCCTCCTCCTCGACCAAGTGACCGACCCGCGCAACTTCGGCGCCATCCTGCGCAGCAGTGCCGCCTTGGGCGTGGCCGCCGTCGTCGTGCCCGAGCGCCGCAGCGCCGACCTCCTCTCCGGCGTCGCCGCCAAGGCCGCCTCGGGCGCCCTCGACCTCGTGCCGATCGTGGAAGTCGTCAACCTCGCCCGGGCGATCGGGCGGATCAAGGCGGCCGGCTACTGGGTCTCGGGCCTGGACGGCGACGCCCCGCGCCCGATCGAGGCGAGCCCGCCCGCCGAACGCCGCGCCGTCGTCCTCGGCTCGGAGGGCTCAGGCTTGCGCCGCCTCGTCGGCGAGGCCTGCGACGAGACCCTCAAGATCCCGATCGACCCCCGCATGGAGAGTCTCAACGTCGCCACCGCGGCGGCCGTGGCGCTCTACGCGCTCAAGGTCCGTGGTTGAACGCTTCGCGTTGCGCTCGCCGCGCGGGCTTTTTCTCTTCTTTTTTATCTTTTGTCCGAGGCTGGCCCTCGGTGCCCTGGTTAGCCTCCTACGTTAACCCTGGCAAAAAAAGCCCGCGCGGCAGCGCACGCGAAGCGTTCACAAGATCTTGCCGCACCAACGCTATCCCGTTACGTAATCGCCTGCGGCCGGTGTAGCTCAGCGGTAGAGCGTCCGCCTTGTAAGCGGAGGGTCGGGGGTTCAATTCCCTCCGCCGGCACCAAGCCTCACATCCGCGTCATTCGCGCGCTTGGCCCTGGGCCGCACGACGGCCCGGCGCTAGATAAGGCCGCGCCATGCACAAATAAGGCCGCGCCATGCACAAAGGAGGCTTGCTTGCGAACGCTGCTGATTGTCCTCGCCCTGATCTTGTCCCCGATCGCGCCGCGCGCGGCCGGCTTCGACGCCAAAATCGCGGCGGCGAAGGGCGAGACGGTCGATTTCTTCGCCTGGGGCGGCTCATCCGCGATCAACGACTACATCGCCTGGGTCGCGAAAGAGGTCGAGGCCCGCTACGGCATCGAGCTTCGCCACGTCAAGCTGGAGAACACCGCCGACGCCGTGGCGCAGGTCCTGGCCGAGAAGACCGCCGGCCGCCTCGACGGCGGCACGATCGACTTGGTCTGGATCAACGGCGAGAACTTCAGCGCAATGAAGGCAAATGACCTTCTCTACGGCCCGTTCGCCTTCGACTTGCCGAACTTCGCCCTGATCGACACGCAAGCTAACCCGACGACGCTGGTCGACTTCACCGTGCCGACCGAGGGCTACGAATCGCCCTGGGGCTCGGCCCAGTTCGTCCTCATCCACGACGAGGCGGCGACGCCGAACCCGCCGCGCACGATCGAGGGCTTTGGGACGTGGATTGAGGCCAACCCCGGCCGCTTCACCTTCCCGGCCCCGCCCGACTTCATCGGCACGACCTTCTTGAAGCATCTGATGCTGGCCCTCCTGCCCGAAATCGATTTCAGCGCCCCGCCGCCGGCCGACGCCAAGGCGGTGCTGGCCCCCGTCGCCGCGTGGCTGGACGAGCACCGCGACGCGCTGTGGCGTCAGGGCACGTCCTACCCGACTAACGGCCCGGGGCTGCACCAACTCTTCGAGGACAACTCGGTCGATTTCAGCTTCGCCTTCAACCCGGCCGAGGCCGCGACCTACGTCCGGGACGGCCGCTTCCCGGAAACAACGCGGAGCTACGTCTTGGACGGCGGCACGATCACCAACACCCACTTCGTCGCCATCCCGTTCAATGCTAACGACGCGGCGGGGGCCGAGGTCGTGGCGAACTTCCTCCTCTCGCCCGAGGCGCAAGCGAAGAAGCAGGACCCCTCCGGCTGGGGCGACTTCACCGTGCTCGCCCCCGACCGCCTGACGCCCGAGGACCGCGGGCGCTTCGAGGCCCTGGAGCGCCACCCGGCGACGCCCTCGCCCGAGGAATTGCGCCCGGCCCTGAACGAGCCGCACCCCGGCTGGGTGACGGCGCTGGAGAACCTCTGGCTCGAACGCTACGGCGGCTGAGCCGCCTTCGATGCCCCGGTCCGGTTCGTCGTCACTGGCCCTCGAAATGCCGCGCGACGATGCTCTTCGTCGCGCCCTCGAACACCGTCTCGCCGCCGACGATGGTTTCCAGCACCTCGATGTCCTTGATCTTCATCGGGTCGAGATGCCCCACCGACAAGGGATTGTCGGAGAGGATGACGAAGTCGGCGAGCTTGCCCGGCTCAATCGTGCCCTTGATGTCCTCCTCGAAGAACTGCCAAGCCGGATCGATGGTGATCGCCTTCATCGCCTTGTAGGGCGTGATCCGCTGGTCGGCGCCGATGGTGTCGCCGCTCGTCGAGGTGCGGTTGACCGAGGACCAGATCATCTGGATGCCGTCGATCGGGGTGACGTAGGTATCGGTGTGGGTCGAAAAGCGAAGCCCGTGCTCCAGCGCGCCTTTGAGCGGGCTCATGTGCGCGGCGCGGTGGGGGCCGAAGAAGACGTTCTTGTGCCGGTCGCCCCAGTAGAACGTGTGGCCGATGAAGAAGCTCGGCGAGATGCCAAGCGCCGCCATCTGCGCCAACTGGTCGGGGCGGCTGAACTGGGCGTGGATGATGCCGTGGCGGGCGTCCTCGCGCGGGTGGGCCTTTTGCGCTGCGGCGTAGGCGTCGATCACGTCCTGGATGCCCTGGTCGCCGTTGCCGTGGACGGTGAGCTGATAACCTTCTCGGTGCAGCGTCTCGACGATGTCGACGAACTGGTCGCGGTCGTCCCAGTAGGGAAAGCCGCTGTAGCTCCCGTCGTCCTGCGGCCGCTGGGTGGTGTAGGGCTGGCTGAAATTGGCGGTGTAGCCCTGCGGCGAGCCGTCGATGGTGAACTTGACCGGCCCTTGGACCAGCATCCGCGCGCCGTCGCTCAGATCGCTCCCGGACTGTACGGCGGGGAACTCGTGCACTTCCTCGACGCTGCGCACCCGCGGCCAGACATTGACCCGGACCTTCTGCGCCCCGGTCGCAAGCGCCTGCTTGAACAGGTCGATCTGTGCTGCCGAGGTCAGGTTGTCGGCCGCGGTGGTGAACCCCGCCGCCGCCCACATGCCCGAGCCGTTGGCGATGCCCTCGACCCATTCCTCCTCGGTGATCTCGGGGATCAGCGCGTCGAGCAGGCCGCGCGCGTTGCCCTCCATCACGCCCGTCGGCTCGCCGTCATCGCCCTTCTCGATCCGGCCGCCGTCCGGGTTGGGCGTCGTCGCGGTGATCTCGGCCATCTCCAAGGCTTTGGAGTTGCCGACGGCGAGGTGGCCCGAGATGTGGCTGATAACGACGGGAACCTCGGTCGAGACCCGATCGAGGTCGTCGCGCGTCGGGTGGCGCATCTCGGCGAGCAGGGTGTCGTCGTAGCCCATGCCGGTGATGACCTCGCCCGCGCCCGCGCCCGCGCCCTCGGCCCGCTCCTTGAGCTTGGCGACGAGCGCGTCGATGCCGGTGATCTCGCCGATCGGCGGCGGGTTCAGATCGACGCGGCTCAGCGAATAGGTGCCCGTGACCAGAAAATGGCTGTGCCCGTCGACGAAGCCGGGCATCATCGTGTGGCCCTTCAGATCGACCCGCTCGGTCGCGTCGCCCGCCAGCGCCTCGATCGTGCGCCGCCGATCGACGGCGACGATCTCGCCGTCCTTGATCGCCACCGCCTCGGCGAACAGACTAGAGTCGTTCATCGTGACGATGGGGCCGCCGAAGAAGATCTTGTCGGGGGTTTGGCCGGAGTCCTGGGCGAGAGCCGCGCCCGCGCCTATGAGCGGCAGCGTCACGGCAAAGGTCAGGAGACGGTTCGTAGGCATGGCCTGTCCCTTCTTGATTTCTTCGATCTTGACGACCTTGAGGCCGGACCAGCCTCGGGTTGCGCGCCCAAGTTGTCAAGCGCGGGCGATGCCGCTATCAGAACGTTATTCCAGGCGATGACCCCGGGGCGCGGCGCGGGTGCCCCCGCCCGTCGCCACGGCCGGCCGATCCGTCGCGGGCCTTGACCCCCGCCTCCCGCCTGCCGCGCTTCCTCCTGGCCCTGCCGGTCCTTGGCCTGATCGGCGCCGGGTTGGCCGCCGTGCTGCTGCCGGCGGCGGGCATGCTGCCGGCGCTCGGCCTGACGACGCCCTCGCTCGCACCGTTCTTGGCCTTCTTGAAGACGCCCCACGTGCCCGCCTCGCTCGCCGCCTCGCTGTGGACCGGGGCACTCTCGACGCTGCTGGCGCTGATGCTCGCCTTGTACCTCGCCGCCGGGTTCGAGCGCCGCACCGTCTTGCGCTTGCTCCTGCCGCCCATGCTGGCGGTGCCGCACCTGAGCCTCGCGCTCGGGCTCGACACGCTGTTCGGCCCGGCCGGCTGGCTCGTGCGCCTCCTCTCGCCCTGGGCTACCGGCTTGGTCCGCCCGCCGAACTGGCCCGAGCAACCGTTCCTCGCTGGGCTGCCGCTCGTCCTCGGCCTCGTCTTGAAGGAGACGCCCTTCTTGCTGCTCGCGGCGGCGGCCGCCCTGCCCGCACTCGGCCTGGAGCGCCAGGGCCGCGTCGCCGCGGGCCTCGGCTACGGGCCGGTTGAGGCGTGGTGGAAGCTGAGCGTGCCGCGGCTGCTGCCCTACCTGCGCCTCCCCTTGCTCGCGGTCCTGGTCTACGGCGTCACCAACGTCGAGATGGCGGCGGTCCTGGGCCCGACGACCCCGCCGCCGCTCAGCCTGCGCCTGTTGCAGGGCTTTCGCGACCCCGACCTCGCCGCCCGCACCGCCGCCTCGGCCGGCGCCTGCGTCCTGGCGCTTGGCGTCTTCGCCCTCGCCCTGCCGCTCTGCATGGGCCGGCCGTTCATGGCGTTGAGCGCGCCCTGGCGCCTGCGCGGGCCTAGCGGCCGCCGGGGCCTGTGGACACGAAGCTTAAGCGACGCCGGCACCATCGGCCTCCTCGCCTTTTGGGCGCTCGCGGGCGCGATGCTGGTCTTGTGGTCGTCGGCCGGCCCCTGGCGCTTCCCGGCCGTCCTGCCCGATCGTCTCGACGCGACCACCTGGACCGGCACGGGCCTCGACGGGCTCCTCGGTCTTACGGGCATGACGGCTTTAATTGCGACCGCCGCCGCCGGTCTCGCCGCCCTGCTCGCACTCCTCGAACTCGAAACCCGGCCGCGCGGGGCGCCGGCGCCCTTTTGGGTCTACCTGCCGCTCCTCTTGCCGCAGATTGCTTTCGTGCCGGGCGTCGGCGTCTTGTACTTGAGCTTGCACCTTGAGGGGACATTTGCCGCCGTGATCGTGCTGCACGCGCTCATGGCGCTCCCTTATGCCCACCTGTTCCTCGCCGAGGCGCACCGCGGCATCGACCCGCGCTACGTCATGACCGCGCGCGCGCTGGGGCACGGCCCGCTCGCCGTCTTCTGGCGCGTGCGCCTGCCGCTCCTGCGCCCGGCCCTCCTCGCCTGCCTCGCCGTCGGCTTCGCGGTCAGCTGCGGCCTCTATTTGCCCACCCTGTTCGCCGGCGCCGGCCGGATCGTCACCCTGCCGGTCGAGGCGCTGGCGCTGGGCTCCGGCGGCGACCGCCGCCTGATCGCGGCACTGGGCCTCGTCCTGGCGCTGTTGCCGCTCCTCGCCTTCGCCCTTCGGGCGGCCCTGCAACGGGCGTGGCGGTGACGCGCGGGCTCGCCTTGCGGGGGCTTGGCATCGAGGCCGGCGGCCGGCCGCTGCTCGAACCGCTCGACCTCGACGTGGCGCCGGGCGAGGCGGTGGCGCTGATGGGGCCGAGCGGCGCCGGCAAGTCGACCCTGCTCGCCTGCCTCGCCGGCTTTCTCGGCCCCGCGTTCGAGGCACGGGGCGAGGTGACCCTGAACGGCCGCCGCCTCGACACCGTGGCGCCCGAGCGGCGGCGCCTTGGCCTCCTGTTCCAGGACGCGCTCCTGTTCCCGCACATGAACGTCTTCGACAACCTCGCGTTTGCCGTCCCTCGCCGCTGCCGCGGCCCGGCGCGGCGGGCGGCGGTCGAGGCCGCGCTCAAGGCCGTCGGCCTCGAAGGCTTGGGCGCCCGACGCGCGCACGCGATCTCCGGCGGCCAGCGGGCGCGGGCTGCCTTGATGCGCACCCTCCTGGCCGAGCCCGAGGCGCTGCTGCTCGACGAGCCCTTCGCCGGCCTCGACCGGCCGCGCCGCGCCGACGTGCGCGCCCTCGTCCTCGACGCCGCCCGCGCGCGCGGCCTGCCCGTCCTCCTCGTCACCCACGACCAGGAAGACGCCGCCGCCGCCGGGCGTACGTTGATGCCGTTCGTTGGAGCAGATTGAGGAACGCTTCGCGTGCGCTGACGCGCGGTCTTTCTTCTTTTCTTTTTGCAAGTGTTAACGCCGGAGACTGGCCGCAACGCCGAGGGCCAGCCTCGGACAAAGCAAAAAAGAGGAAAAGAAGCCCTGCGCAGCAGACGCGAAGCGTTCAATCTCCTGCACTGCCGGTTTATGCACCGCCACGCCGGCCATGACGAGCAGCCGCCGGTAGCAGCGCCAGGAGGAGGGCGAAGCTGGCGCGCGGCAGCCGCGACATCGCGAGCTGGTCGCAGACGTAGGGGATGACCGAGGAGCAGACTCCGACGCCGAGCCCGGCGAGCAGTAGGACGGGGCTAGCGAGCGCGTCGAGGAAGCCGATTGGCATGACGAAGAGAAAAGCGACCGCCATCGCTGCCCCGAGCCGCTCGACGCCGGCGGCGGCCCCGCCCTCGGCGGCCTTGTAGCCGAGGATGATGTAGCCGACGAACATGGCGCCGTTGAGAAAGGCCCAGAACAGCCCGATAGGATCGCTCGCCCACTTGACGTCGATCAGGACGAAGACGCTGACGAGGGCCAGCGCCAGGGCGGCGAGGTTGCGGCCGGTCCGCAGCCCGTAGAGGGCGACGCCGATGGTGCCGACGAACTCGATCGCCGCGACGAGGCTGATCGGCAGGCGGTCGAGGGCCAGATGAAAGGCGCAGTTCATGACGGCGAGGCAGGCGCCGAGCGCCAGCAGCAGCAGGCGCTCGCGCCGACTGGCCCGCCCGAACGCCACCCAAGGCTTGGTCCACGGCGCGAACACGACGGCGGCCGAGGCGATGCGCAGCCACGCGACGCCGAGCACGCCGACCGCCGGGAACAGCAGCACGGCGAAGGAGGGGCCGAAATAGTGGAAGACGGCGCTGACCCCGAACCACAGGTGCGGCGGTACGGTTTCGGCGGCGTTAGTGAGGGACACGTTGCGTGTGTTCATGCCGGTTAAAATAAAGGCGCACACGGTACTTGGAATAAGCTCTGCAAGGCAATACGATGATTTTAACTTCGTTTTTTAGGATGAAATGCGTGAAACGCCTTCGATATCAAAATGGCGGCGTCGACGCGACCGACGTCGCGATCTTGCGCGCGCTGGCCGAGGACGCGCGGGTGACGATGGCGGACCTCGCCCGGACGGTGGGGCTGTCCGCGCCGAGCGTGACCGAGCGGGTGCGCCGGCTGGAGGAGGCCGGGATCATCGAAGGCTACGGCGCGCGCGTCGACCCGGTGGCACTCGGCCTGCCGCTCGCGGCCTACATCCGCGTCCGCCCGATGCCGGGCCAGATGCGCAAGACCGTCGAGGTGCTGCAACGGCTGGAGGCGGTGGTCGCGTGCGACCGCGTGACCGGGGACGACTGCTTCATCGCCCAGGCGCACCTGCGCTCGGTGGAGGAGCTTGAGGCGATCATCGACCAGATCATCCCCTACGCGATGACCAACACCTCGATCATCCAATCTTCGCCGGTGGGACGCCGGTTGCCGCCCCTGGCCCCATAAGCGGCGCGCGTACCAAGGGACAGGTTCGACAACGAGCCCTAGACACGCGGCGATTGCCTGGGTTAGGTGGGCGAAACGGGCGTCCGCCGAGCCTGTCGAGGCCCCCTATACGGGCAGGCACCTCGACGCGGCGGTTCGCCTTGGGGGTTTGTCACGCCTTTCGTCACTCAAAGCTTGAGCGGTCGCGCCGATCGCTCTTGCGGAGCATAAAGCCCATGACCAACGACCGTGGTTCGGTTCGACCCGGCTGCCGTGCCCGCCCCGCGGCCTTGGTCTGCCTGCTCGTCCTCGGAGCGGTGGCGCTCCACGCCCCGGGGTCGCCGCGGGCCGAGGATGCGAGGCGGCTGATCCCCGGCGCGGCCATCGCGGCGGCAATCGTTCCGGTAGCGGCCGCCGACCTCGGCCCCGGAACGCTGGGCGGGCGCGACGCCGTCGTGAGGCTGGAGAAGACCCAGATGGCGCGCGATCTCTTCGCCGTCGATCGGGAGCGCGTGGCCGCCTTGCGAGAATTGCGGGCGATGGGTGACGCCTTCGGGCTCGGCCCCGAGGTGGCAGCGGCGACCGACGCCGAGGCGAACGCGCTGGCGATCGAGATCGCGGCCCTGGAGCGGGACCTGGCCGCCTTTCGGGCAGCACCCGAGGCCGCGGCGCAAGATCCCTGGGCGCGGCGCTGGGGCATCGAGATCACCGAGATGCGCTTGAAGAAGCTTAAATCCCGCGCCGACGCGATGTCGGGGCAGGTCAAGGGCTGGATCGGCGAGCGGCTGGCCTCGGTCGAGCGGCTGCTCGGCCGCGCCGGCGCCGACACCGGCGAACTCCTCGCCCGCCTCGACGACGATTCCAGCGAGGCCGACACGAGCGCGCAGGGCGGGCCGCTGGAGCCGTTCGCCGGTGATCCCATGGAGTTCGCGGCGTTCGGGCCGTTCGAGGGCGTCCCGCCCGCTTCGGCCTTGAGTGAGGAGGTGCAGCGCCTCGCCGCCACTAACCGCCTGCTCGCCACCCTGCCGCTCATGGCCCCGCTGGACGACGCGCGCATGACGAGCCGCTACGGCGTCCGGCGTGACCCGATCACCGGCCGCCGCGCCATGCACAGCGGCATCGATTTCGCCGCACCTAAAGGAACGCCCGCCCACGTGACGGCGCCCGGCACCGTGCTGCGCGCCGAGAGGAGCGGCGCCTACGGCCTCCTGGTCGAGGTCGACCACGGGCTCGGCGTCGTCACCCGCTACGCGCACATGGACGAGATCGTCGTCGTGCCCGGCGAGCGGGTCGAGGAGGGCCAGCAGGTCGGCGTGATCGGCAGCACCGGCCGCAGCACCGGCCGCCACCTGCACTACGAGATCCTGATCGACGGGCGCCACATCAACCCGAAGGGCTTCTTGCAGGCCGGCACCAAGCTTGCCGCTACCATGCTCGGCGGTTGAAGACCGCAAGCGGGCCGTGTCATGGTTTGAACGCTTGGCTTGGGTGAACGCTTCGCGTGCGCTCGCCGCGCGGGCTTTCTCTCTTCTTTTTTACTGTTTGTCGTTGGAGACTAGCCGGGGCGCCGATGCCAGCCCCGGCCAAAGTTGCAAAAAAGAAGAAAAAAGACCGCGCGTCAGCGCACGCGAAGCGTTCCTGCCGGCCCAAGCCGAGGCCTTGCCCGCAGGGCGCCGAACTTGACAGCCACCGCGATCCTGCTCCCCTTCGTCGGCCTCCTGATCGGCACGGGTCTGGGCGTGCTCGGCGGGCGGACGCACTACTGCTTCATGGGCGCCATCAGCGACGCCGTCTTGTTCAACAGCGCCCGGCGCCTGCGCGCCTGGGGCTTGGCGCTGGCGATCGCGCTGGTCGGCACGCAGGCCCTGGCGCTCGCCGGCCTGCCGCTCGCCGCCAGCCCCTACAGGGCCATGCCCGCCTTCTGGCTCGGCGCGCCCTTGGGCGGCGTCGCATTCGGGATCGGCATGGTGCTGGCCGGCGGCTGCGCCTTTCGCACCCTGGTTCGCGCCGGCGGCGGCAGCTTACGCGCGCTCGCCGTCGCCCTGGTCGTGGCGCTCACCGCCTGGGCCGGCGGCGTGCTCGGCCTGTCCCCGCCCCTGTCCCCACCATTGTCGGCGGCCGGGGAGGACGTCCAGGCCGCTTGGCGCTACCCCTTGGCCCTCGTCCTCGCCGCCGGCCTCGCGTGGTATTGGTGGCGAGAGCCCCGCGCCGCGGCGCGCGCTGAGGCGGGTCGGATCGGCGCCGCGTTCGGGCTCGCCGTCCCCGCGTGCTTCGCCGCCGCCTGGGCGCTTGACGGCCGCCTGGACGGCTTAGCGCTCGCGGTGCAGAGCGGCGGCCTCGTCAAGGCGGCTCTCGAAGGCACGGGCTCTGGCGGCCCAGGTCCTGGCGGCCTCGGGTGGGGCCTCGTGCTCGGCACGTTGCTGGGCGCGCTGGTCGATGCCTCGCTGCGGCGCACGCTGCGCGCCGACAAGTTCGTTGATCGAAAAGACGTCGCGCGCCACCTCGCCGGCGGCGCCTTGATGGGGCTCGGCGCCGCCGCCGCCATGGGCTGCACGCTCGGCCAAGGCTTGAGCGGGCTCGCGACCCTGGCCTCAAGCGCCGTCCTCGCCGCGGCCGGCATCGTGCTCGGCGCGATCGTCACCTTGCGCTACATGCTCTACGGACCCGGGCTTGGTCTCGGCCAGCAGGGCGCATGACGCGTTGCCGGCCGCTTGCTTTGGGGCCTATAACCGGCGAGGTTGATCCAAGGGGGTCCGTGGACCGTGCAATCGCTCAACCGTCGGCCGGCCGCCGCGCTCACGATCCTGGCGGTCCTCGTGCTCGGGCCCTGGCCGACGCGGGCCGCGTTCATCGCCGACCTCTCGCACCACCTGATCGCGATCACGACCGCCTTTACCGGCTCCAACGTCCTCCTGTTCGGCACGACCGAGCCCGGGGCCGACGACGTCGTGACGGTGGTGCGCGGCCCGGCGCAGGAGGTCACCGTGCGGCGCAAGGACCGCTTCGGCGTCTTCTGGCTCAACCACGACGAGGTCACCTTCGCCACCGTTCCCGCCTACTACGCCGTGGCCGCGAGCGGCCCCTTGGACCAGATCGGCCTGCCAAGAGAACTGCAGCGCCAGCAGATCGGCTTTGAGAACCTGCCGTTCAACGCCGAAGACCCGGGGCCCGGCATCGGCGTACCCGCGTTTCGTGACGCACTCATCCGCAACAAGCAAGGGCAAGACCTCTACGCCCCGGTGATCGGCAACGTCCGGTTCCTCGGCGAGAGCCTGTTTCGTACGACGCTCAGCTTCCCGGCCAACATCCCGCCCGGCTCCTATAAGGTCGAGATCTACCAGTTCAAGGACGGCCGGGTCGCCGCAGCGCAGCAAAGTGCGCTGACCATCACCAAGATCGGTGCCGAGGCCGAGGTCTACGACCTGTCGCGCCACAACCCGGTCCTCTACGCGCTCGCCTCGGTCGGCCTCGCCCTCGTCGCCGGCTACTCGGCCGGCCTCATCTTTCGGAAATAGCCATGTCCGACACCGTACCGTTTCGCGTCTTCCTCGTCGTCGTCGACGCCAGCGAGGAGATGCACGCCGCTCTCCGCTACGCCTGCCGCCGCGCGCGCCACACCGGCGGCCGGGTGGCGCTGCTCCAGGTCATCGAGCCGGTCGGGATCCAAGAATGGCTCGGCGTCGGCCGCCGCATGGAGGAGGAGGCGCGGCTCGACGCCGAGAGGCTGCTCCAGTCGCTCGCCGCCGAGGTCTTCCAGCAGACCGGGCAACTGCCGGCCTTGCACCTGCGCGAGGGTGATCAGGTCGAGGAACTGACGGCGGTCTTGGCCGAGTCGCCCGAGATCTCGCTCCTCGTCCTCGCGACCGCGCCCGACGCCAAGAACCCCGGCCCCCTCATCGGCCACGTCATCGCCAACAACCGCACCTTTCCCATCCCGGTCACCCTCCTGCCGGGCCAGCTCAGCGAGGAACAGATCGACGCGCTGAGCTAGGGCATTTTCAAGCAAAGCCGGTCCGGCTTTGCGTCAGGAAAATGCGCCGATACAAAACGGAGGGTTTGAGCTTGGCATAGACCGCCCATATCCGTCGGCCAGGGAACGGCGGACGGGGCGGGTTGGATGGGGCTACGGTGCAAGGGGTGCGGGGGCGAGGAGCACGTCAAGAACGGGTTCATGCGCGGCAAGCAACGCTACCGCTGCAAGGGCTGCGGGCTGAACTTCACCGACACCCCGCCGCGCGGGATGCCGCTGCGGCTCAAGGTGGAAGCGGTGCTGCTCTACCTCAGCGGCGTCTCGATGAACCGCACCGCCAAGCTGCTCGGGGTGTCGACCCCCACGGTGCAGGCCTGGATCGAGCGCTTTGCGGAAGTCTACGCGCAAAAGCCCGAGCCCGAAGGCCGTGCCGTCGTGGTCGAGCTGGACGAGATGTGGCACTACCTCAAAAAAAGCCGAACAAGCTGTGGGTCTGGAAGGCTCGGGATCGTGCTACGGGACGGCTCATCGACTGGGAGCTGGGGGGTCGTGACCGAGCCACCCTTGAACGCCTTCTCAAGCGCCTGAAGCGCTGGGGCGTGCGGCTCTACTGCACCGACGACTGGGCCGCCTACGAGAAGGCGATCCCCCAAGGCCGGCTCTACGTCGGCAAAAAGGAGACCCACGGCATCGAGCGCGACCACGCCCGCCAGCGGCACTGGCTCGCCCGCTTTCGGCGCCGGTCGATCGTGGTCTCCAAGGCCGTGCGCATGGTGGACGCCTCGATCGCGCTGTTCGCCCGCTTCGGCGGCAACGACAAGATCGGCGACCTCCGGTCTATGCTAGCCTGAGACCCTCACAAAACGTTCTAGTGATAATTTTTAACTCTCTTCCTAACCTTCTTGCCTTGCGGTCTGTAGACTATAGCCGACAATGGAGGGTGGTGAGGTAGATAGGCTACTTTGTCATGACTGCTCCCTCCTTTAGGTAGATCGCAATGTCGCTTGGAGCGCTCGTCGCTCACCTAACCGATCTTTTCAAGCGGTGAAAATCGGCAGGTCGGCAGCGTTGAGCGCGCCGCGATACAGGACGTGTGGCACGCGGTGGTACAGCGGCGGTCGACCGTCGCGCGCGATCGTCTCGTTATAGTAAGTTTTGGTGTCGTCCGGCAGCGTGGCAAGCGTTGGCACTAGATCTGGTCGGTACGGGACGAAATTGCCCGGATCGAACTTGTTCCGACTCCGTTCGTCGACGCGGCGGTACAGATAGATCGTCGCGCGCTCGGGCTTGAGCAAATTCGGATCAATGAAGAGCACCGGAGCACGGGTTCGGGGCGTCGGCCCGCTTTCACGAGCGCCTGCTTGATCTCCAAGGGTGATACTGGCGACACAGGTGCAGCACGTCGCCCCATGCACAGCCCAGTCCAGGGATCTGCTGACGGGGTATGTGCTCACGCCCGACGTACTTCTTCAACTGCTCCTCGTACAGGCCGGGGTAGAGCCGCGCGAGCACGTTGAGCGGGTAGAGCATAGCACCCTGCAAATCGCGGGGCACAGAGTGGTAGAGGTACATCCCCGCTACCTTCGAGAGCTTGGGCATTCAAGCGAACAGAACCCATCGTTCAAGACCTATCGGACCGGGGCGAGCGCCTTCCTGAACACGATCTTGTCGTCGCCTGCCTTGTAGAATTCGCGAATGCGCGCCTCCTCCGCGTAGCCGATCCGGCGGTAGAAGGCGCGCGCCCGCTCGAAGTCGTCCAGCCCCGAAGTTTCGACGAGAAGGATCCGGCCGCCGCGATCCGTCAGGATCATCTCGACGTGCCGCATCATGGCAGCACCGTGACCCCGGCCCTGGCGGTCCGGGCGGACGGCGATGAGGTAGAGGTTCCACGTTCCCTCGGTCATCCTCTCAGGGGCGCAGTACGCGACGGCCACCGGCTCGCCGTCGTCGTAGGCGAACCAGCACTCTTTTGCCTTCCCGCCCGCGAAGAACTCGGCGACCATGCCGTCGAGCATCTCCGACGGGAACAGGCCGGTCGCGTCGATCACCCGCTTGAGGGCGGGAACGTCGCCGCGGGTGATCGAACGGATCATGGTCGTTCCTGCGTTGCCAGTTTTAGGGACAGATACCCTACTTGCCTCTCCCGTGCCACTGCGGCTCGCTTTTGCTCCTCGTCTGCGCTTTGCCGCGATAGAACCTCCTCGCCTGCCACGCCGATGAGGCTGGCGGCCGCACGCGCCGGCCACGAAATGCTCGATCAATCGGCTTGCTGTGGCCGTCAAACGGCCCCTGCGCTACGCGCCAATGATACCCATCCAGGCATCCTTAGCTACTTCAGCTTCGAGAAGAAAAGAGCCCGTGCGGGCGAGCGCACCTGGAGCGTTCTCTCACAATATCGCAAGCAACGCCGCGTGCAATTCCGGCGTGGCGGCGGCGGCGACGTCGCCTCGGCTCTCCAGGGTCAAGGGCGCGCCCCGCCAGTCGGTGATCCGCCCGCCGGCCCCCTCGATCACCGGGACGAGGGCGAGGTAGTCATAGGGCTTGAGGCCGACCTCGACGACGACATCGACGTGGCCGGCGGCGAGTTGGGCGTACTGGTAGCAGTCGTAGCCGGGCCGGTTGACGCGGCCGACGCGCCCCAAACGGGCGAAGACGGCGCGCTCGGCGTCACCCATCGGCTCGTGCGGTGCGAGGTAGACGCGGGCCTCGTCGAGCCGCGTGGCGCCCGAGGTCGTGATCGGCCGGCCGTCGAAGAAGGCGCCCTTGCCGCGCACGCCGTGGTAGCGCTCGACCAGCGCCGGCACCTCGATGACGCCGACGGCGGCGGCCCCGCCCTGCCACGCGGCGATCAGCGTGCCGAAGAGCGGCAAGCCGGTGACGAACGACTTGGTGCCGTCGATCGGGTCGAGCACCCAGACCGTCGGCGCGTCGAGGTTCGCGGCCCCCCCCTCCTCGCCGAAGACGCCGTCGTCGGGCGCGAGGTCGGCCAAAACCTTGCGCAGCACCGCCTCGGTCTGCCGGTCGGCCCGCGTCACCGGGCTCATGTCCGCCTTGGTCTCGACGTCGAGCGGACGGCGAAAGTAGAGCATCGGCACCGGCCGGGCGGCGTCGGCGAGTGCGAGCGCGATGCGCTCAAGGTCGTCGAGGGTGCGGGTCATGGCGAACCTTCGTTCGAGGCCGACGCACCGGCCTGCCAAACGTACACGTCGGCTAAGAACCTGAGATAGGATGCACCAGTGCTCACCCCGAGAACCGCAACCTCCAACGGCGGCGGCGACGGCTCTTCAACCCTTTGACCGTGCCGGTAGACGTGCAGCCAGTTCGCCCAATCGCCTATTTCCTTGGTTAGGTTGTTCATGCTATCAATGGCTGGTTGATTGCCGGTGTACATTCGCCTTAGCAGGGGAAGCAGTTGTTCCCTCGCCGGCTTATCACCTAGTCTGGAGACGCTAGGTAGGATCTTCCTGAACAGGATCTCGACGGCCTCGAACATGTGGCGGCAAGCGGTTTTGGGATCGGGCGGCACGCGATGGATCACCGCGAAGGCTTGATCCGCCTCCCGTCGCACGGCGGCAAATTCTTTAATGCGGAGGGATGCCAAGGCACTGTCGCGGTTTCGAGCAAACTCCTCGTCAACGACGTAATGAACCACGTCTTGATCATCAATAGTATAACCAAGGTTTTCTTCGGCAAAAACAATGCGGCAACGTTGAAGCCAAGCCTCTTTACAACTAATTTGCCGATTTTTATCATAGAAATACTCACCAGAGATTCCTATATATACAATAGTTATTATATCTAGCAATACATTTAATTCACAGTCGCAAAATAAAACGCCATAATCTACCTCATAAGCACCCCGATCACTACCTCTAGGTAGATCAATCCCACATTCTTGTTCTATTTTCTCCTCAATATCAAACATATATTGTTCGGAAATATTACGAGGAATTCGGTTCATTATATGGAAATAATATTTCTCCAACCGCTTTCTAGCACGACTACTGCCTTCCACCGGCTTTCCTTGTTCTAGATAAAGCGTGGAAAACCGTACCAGCGGCTGCACAGCAGGCTTAGTAAGTTGCAACTGCCGCGACTGTTTTGCATCAGCTGGGTTTGGCACCTTCACCATCGTTGAATTGTCTCCGCCCGTACTGTCTGCTGCTCAGCAGCGTTTGCTTTATATAGCGGAGGGTATTCTGCAATGCATGAATTTTGTAACAACGGCAGCCGAAGCTTCAAAGGCCAAACACCTCGCCATACTCGATTCGCGCGCCGATATTGCAGCCTGTTTCAATCCGTGAACAACATCGGCTGCACGCGTGGCATTGGACCCTCCGATCAAGTCGGAGGGTGACATCGAGGCGGTGTGTACGGCGGTGAAGTAATGGTGCAAGCCGGTGCGACGCATCCGGCCGAAAAAGAAAGGACCGCCGGCGGGGCCGGCGGTCCTAAGCGACAGGGAGGCATCACAACGTCAGGGAGAACAAGGACGTTCGGATAAGGTTGCCCGTCTCGTCGCGTCGTGAGGCAAACTATCGCAGACGAATCTTTCGAGAACGTTAAGCGCGGATGAAAAGATGGCTCAGCCGCGGCCCTCGCGCCACCACGCGGTGGCGGCGATGCCGGCGAGGAGAACGAGGGTCAGGAGGGGCGGCAGCAGTGGGCCCTCGTTGCGGCGGACGAGTTCGGTCTCGCCGTTGGCGCGCAAGCCCAGCCAGCCCGTGCCGGCGGCGGTGCTGCGCGAGCCCACCTTGCGCAGGGCCGGCACCGCGCCGTTCAGCCAGCCGACGCCGCCCCCGGTCGCGGCGGCGACGGCGGCGAGGCGGGCGTCGGTCGTGCGAAGGTCCGCCGTCTCGGCCAGCGGCAGGGGCCGGCCCTCGACGTAGGCGCTGCGCTCGCCGTCGGTGACGCGATAGAAGCCCGGTTGGTCGGCGGCGACGCGGCCGGTCTGCCAGCCGTCGTCCCCGGGGTTGAGCGCTACTTCGGCGGTCGTGCCGTCGGGGCGCTCGACCCGCACGGTGGCGGGGGCGTCGTTCAGGCTGTGGCGCTCGATCACGACGTCGTCGCCGTCGGCCTCGGCGAGGATGCGCTCCTCCTCCAGTTCGGGCTCGCGCATCAACCAGTGCAGGACGCGGCGGAGCAGCGTGACGTGCGGCCCGCCGCCCTCAATGCCCTTGGCCCAGAGCCACGCGTGATCGGAGAGGAGTTGCGCGACGCGGCCCTCGCCGACGCGCTCCAGGACGAGGAGCGGGCGTTCGCTGGCACCTTGCATCAGCACCTGCCCGTCGGGCGCCTCGACCGCGATCTGCCGGTACCACGGCCCCCAGGGCGCCGCGTCGGCGTCGGCCCCGTCGGCGATCAGCGTCTCGGTCACGGGGTGGCGGTGGCCGAGGTCGGTGACGATCGGGACGACGCGGCGCTCGATCACCTCGCCCGTCGGCCGGCCGGGGAGGACGCGGGCGAGCGGGGTGCGATAGAGGCTGGTCGGCATGGCGAACTCGGGCCCCGCCGCCTCCAACAGCGCCCCCCCCTGCTCGACGTAACGGGCGACATTGTCGAGGTAGACGAGCGGCAGCAGGCCCCGCCGGGCGTAGCGGTCGAAGATGACGAGGTCGAAGCCGTCGAGCTTCTGCTCGAACAGTTCGCGCGAGGGAAAGGCGATCAGCGCCAGCTCGTTGATCGGGGTGCCGTCCTGCTTTTCCGGCGGGCGCAGGATGGTGAAGTGGACGAGGTCGATCGTCGGGTCGGCCTTCAGCACGTTGCGCCAGACGCGCAGGCCCGGGTAGGGCTGGCCCGAGACGAGGAGCACGCGCAGGCGGTCGCGGATGCCGTTGATCTTCAAGTAGCGGCGGTTGTTGAGCGTCGAGACCTCGCCTTGCTTGGCCTCGACCTCGACCGCGACGACGTTCTCGCCGGGGCGCTCCAGGTCGATCTGGAACGACGTCGCCGCGTTCGTCCGCACGGTCTGCGTCGCGACGACCTCGTCGTTGAGCCGCACGGTGAGCGCCACCGGTTGGTCGGTCTCGGACCCGCCCCGGTCGATCGCGGTGGCGCGCACGGTGATCGGCTCGCCGACCACGGCGTAGGCCGGCACGCCCTCGACGTCGAGCGCCCGATCGGTCTCGCCCTCGGCGCCGGTCAAGAGGGCGTGCAAGGGGGCGGTGAACGGCGGCGTCTCGCCCAGGTCGCGCACTTGGCCGTCGGTGACGAGGATGGCGCCGGCGAGGCGCTTCGCGTCGATGCCGGCGAGCGCGTCGCGGATGGCGGGCAGCGCCAGCGTCCCCTCCTCGCCCTGCGGGATCGTCGCGCGGCGGACTTCGAGGTCGGGCAGGGCTTCGAGGTCTTGCGCCAGCGCCTCGACCGCCGCCGCCTGCTGCCGGCCGCGATCGTTGATGCCCTGGCTCTCGCTGTCGTCGTCGATCAGGAGCGCGATGTCGGGCAAAGGCGCGCGCTCCTCGATCGCCAGCCGCGGGTCGACGACGGCGAGCAGCAGGAGGACGAGGAGGGATAGGCGCCACCACGCCCCGCTGGCGCGGCGCACGAGCAGGTAGCCGCCGACGGCGAGTGCCGCGCCCAAGAGGAGCGCCACCGCCCACCAGGGCAGCCACGTGTCGACGACGATGCCGGCAAAACTCATTGGCCGAGGCGCTCCAGGATGGCCGGGATGTGGACTTGGTCGGTCTTGTAGTTGCCGGTGAGCGCGTACATGACGAGGTTGACGCCAAAGCGGCGCGCCATCTCGCGCTGGCGCTCGCCGCCGGGGGCGACCGGCAGCATCGGCCGGCCGAACCCGTCCTCGGCCCAGGCCCCGGCCCAGTCGTTGCTGCCGATGACGAGGCTCGACACGCCGTCGTTGACGTCGGCCGCGACCTCGTCGACCCAGACGGTGCCGCCGATGGCGCGGCCGGGGGCGTCCTGCAGCAGGTAGAACGAACGGGTCAGGACGTGCTCGGCCGGCAGGGGTACGAGCGGCGGCACGTCCATGTCGCGCAGCACCTCGCGCAGCCGCGTCATGCCGGGGCCGGCGTCGGCGTAGCCCGGCAGCGCCGTGCCGGCGTCGCCTGTGTCGATCAGCAAGAGGCCACCGAGGCGCATGTAGCGGTCTAGGTTCGCCCGCGCCTCGGGCGGCAGGTCGGCCTGCCCGGAGCCGAGCGACCAGTAGATCAAGGGGTAGACCGACAGTTCGTCGATCTCGGGATCGACCGGGGCGGGCTCCACCATCTCGACCGAGGTGCGCTGCCGGGTCACCTGGGTCAGGCCGCTCAAGCCGGCCGCCGTCATCCGGTCGCGCTCAAGCTCGCCGGTCTCGATGTAGGCGAGCCGCGTCTCTTGCGCCGCCAACTCGATCGGGACGTCGGCCCGTGCCGGTGTTGGTGCCGCGAGTGCCAGGCCGAGCAGAAGGGCTGCCGTCGTCCCGGCCGGCCGGAACCAGGGCCAGTAACCCCGCAACCTCGCGGTCAGCACAGTCTCGACGAAGAACAGCAGGAGGGCCAGCAGCAAGAGGAGCGGGGTGAGCGCCACCTCGGCCGGGCGCGTGCCGTAGGCGCTCCCCGCCGGCGGCAGGGCGACGGGATCGACGACGCCGCGCTGGAGGCTCAAGGCGCGTTGCGAGGCCGGGTCGTCGACGCGGGCGTAGACGCCGGGGGGGCTCGACGGCCCCGGCCGCGCCTCGTCCAGCGCCCCGCCGTCGAGGACCGCGCCGGAGGAGGCGGTCGCGAGGCGGCCGAAGGCGTCGTGGGCGCGCACCAGCTCGAAGCGTCCCTCGGCCCGCGTCACGCCGCCCTCGGCGAGATCGAGGCCCCGGTTCAGCATGTCGACGAAGACGCGGCTCAAGGGCAGGTCGCTCCAGCGCGTGTTGGCGCCCGTGTGGATCAAGATCAGGTGGCCGGCACCGATCGCCCGGCCGGTCGCGATCGGCGTGCCGTCCTCCAAGGAGGCGAGCGTGGCGCGGTCCAAATCGGGGCCCGGCGTCGCCAGGACCTGACGCCGCACGCGCACGTCGGGTGAGGGGGCGATGCCGGCGAACGGCCCGTCCTCGGCAAAGCGCGCGATCCTGAGCGGTTCGGACCAGGACAAGGCGCCGTCCAGGAAGCGCTCGCCCTGCCGCAGCGGCACGGGCACCAGCGCGTCGTCGCCGGCGGCGAGATCAGGGCCGGCGAAGCGCAAGAGGACACCGCCTTTCTCGATCCAGTCTTCGAGCGCCGGCACCATGTTCGAAGCTACCCGCTGGTCGGGCAGGATCAAGAGCGAGGGGTCGGTTTCGAGCAACTCGGTCAGGTCGCCGCGGCGGACGGCGGCGAACGGGCCGAGCGCCCGCTCGATGAAGTAGGTCTCGGACAAGAGCGGCCGCGTCTCCTCGCTCAAGGGCGTGACGATGCCGACCGACTTGGCGCCGAAGCGCTCGTCGAGCAGCAGCGTGTCGCCGAGGCCGCGCATCGGCGCCAGCGACAGGCCAGTGATGCGGCCGCGCAGGTCGGCCGGCACGTCCAGGACCGCCTCGCCGAGAAGGTTCGCCTCGGCACCACCCCCGGCGTCGAACGCGACCTCGGCGCGCGCCACGACATTCTCGTCGGCGTCAAGGCCCTCGATCGCGCCGACCGCCGCGGCGGCGTCCGCGCGCCGGACCGGCACGACGAGGTCCTGCCCGCGCAAGGCGGGCGGCAGGACCAGGGTGGCGAGGTCGGCCGGCGCCGGTGCCAGGGTCGTGACCTCCCCTAAGCGCGCCAAGCCGGCGGCAAGATCGGCCGCCTCTTGCCGTCCGGCCCCGCCCTCGGCCAGACCGTCGCTGAGCCAGACGACCCGCGCGGCGTCGAGCCCGAGCGCCTCGACGCGCTCTTGCGCCCCCGCCCGATCGACCGGCCAGGGCTTGGGTTGCAGCGAGGGCAAGGTCTCCAAGAGCGCCTCCGGGTCGGCCACGCGGGGGGCCGTCGCCGGTTCAGTCGGCGCCGTCGTCGCCAGGACGACCCCCCGCCCCTCGCGTCCGGCCCGTTCGAGCACGTTGCGCAACGCCTCGCGCTGTTGCGGCCACGTGGGCGCGCTGGCCCAACCGTCGTCGAGGACGACGAGAACGGGCCCCTGCCCCCCCAGCGTCAGGCCCGGGTTCAAGACCGGCCGGGCGCAAGCCAGGATGATCAACGCCAGCGCCAGGAGCCGCAACAGGATCAGCCACCAGGGAATGCTGGACGAGCGCGGCGGCAAGAGCTTCGCCCGGCGCAGGATCTCGATCGGCGGGAAGGCTTGGCGGCGCGGCGACGGCGGCAGGACGCGCAGGATGATGAGGATCAGCGGCAGACCCAAGAGCCCGAGCAGGAGCCAAGGGTTGAGAAAGGCAAGCGAGCCCAGACCGATCACGCCGCCGCCAGACCGAGGGAGGGCAGGAGGTCGAGCAGGCCGCGCATGGCGGGCGCGTCGGTGAGGTGACCGACGACGGTGCCGCCGCGGCGGCGCAGCGCGTCCTTGACGGCGGCGTCGTGCGCGGCGAGCGCCTCGGCGTAGGACGGGCGCGATGTCTCGACGTGGTCGATCAAGGCAGGGGCCTCGTCCTCCAGTCCCTCGAAGCGCACGCGGCCGGCGAACGGCAGCCCGACCTCGACCGGGTCGAGCACGCTCAAGGCTAGGACGCCGGGCTTGGCGTGGTCGAGCCGGCGCAGGGCATCGCCGATCTCCTCGGGCGGCACGAGAAAGTCGCTGACCAGGGTCAGCCGGGCGTAGGGCTGCAGGGCCGAGCGGGTAACGGCCCCGCCGAGCGTCGGCAGGTCGGCACCCTCCAGGGCAAAGCATAGGCGGTCCATGGCGCCGGCGCCGCTGATGGGCCGGTCCTGCAAGCCCAAGAGACCGACGCGCTCGCCCCGCGCCACCGCCCAGGTCGCCAGCGCCAAGAGGAGGACGAGGCCGCGCCCGCGCTTGGTCGTCCGGTCTTTAGAGCCCGAGAAGCGCAAAGAGGCCGAGCCGTCGAGCCAAAACCAGTAGGCCCGTGCCGCCTGCCACTCGTGCTCGCGCACGAGCGGGTGGTCGGCCCGGGCAGACTGGCGCCAGTCGATCGTCTGTGCCGGCTCGCCCGGCATGTAGGGCCGAAACTGCCAAAAGGTCTCGCCGACGCCGCTGCGCTTTTGGCTGTGGACGCCCTCGAACGGCGAGGCCGCCGTGCGGCCGCTCGAAGGGGTCAGCCCTTTCAAGGCAACGGCGAGCGCGCCCGCCTCGGCGCGGGCCTCAAGGATCTCGGCCGCGGTGAACGGCTCAGCCCGCACGACGCACCAGCGTCTCGACAACGTGATCGACGTCGATGCCCTCGGTTCGTGCTCGAAACGAGACCGCCATGCGGTGGCGCAGGACCGAGGGTGCCAGAACCGCCAGATCGTCGATCGAGGGCGCCAGGCGCCCCTGGAGCAGGGCGCGGGCGCGCACGGCCAGCATCAGGGCTTGACTCGCCCGGGGGCCGGGCCCCCAGGCGACATGCTCCTTGACGGCGGCGAGATCGCTCGTCGCCGGCCGGCCCTGGCGAACGAGGGTGAGGATCGCGTCGACCAGCTTCTCGCCGATCGGCATACGTCGCACGAGAGCTTGCAGGTCGAGCAGGCGCTCGGCGCGTAAGACCCGCTCGGCGCGCACGGTCTTGTCGGTCGTGGTGGCAAACAGCATCCGCCGCTCGGCCGCCTCGTCGGGGTAGGCGATGTTGACCTGCAAGAAGAAGCGGTCGAGCTGCGCTTCGGGCAGCGGGTAGGTCCCCTCGTGCTCGATCGGGTTTTGCGTCGCGATGACGTGGAAGGGGGCCGGGAGAGCGTGGGTCTGACCGGCCACGGTGACGCGGTGCTCCTGCATCGCTTCGAGCAGCGCCGACTGGGTGCGCGGGCTCGCGCGGTTGATCTCGTCGGCGAGCAGGATCTGGGTGAAGACGGGCCCCTTGATGAAGCGAAAGCCGCGCCCCCCGCCCCGGTCCTCGTCGAGGATCTCGGAGCCGATGATGTCGGCCGGCATCAAGTCGGGGGTGAACTGCACCCGGCCCTGGTCGATGCCGAGCACGCGGCCGAGCGTGGCGGCAAGCCGCGTCTTGGCGAGCCCCGGCAGGCCCACCACCAAGGCGTGGCCGCCGGCGAGGATGGCGATCAGCGCCTCGTCGACGACGCGGTCCTGGCCGTAGATGACCTCGCCGACGTTGCGGCGCACGGCGACGAGTTCGTCGATTGCTTGCTCGATCTCGTGCTCGACGGCCATCGGTGTCCCTCACGCGCTGTTGACGAGGCCGGATTGGCTGTGCAGCCGACGGGCCTTATCTTGTAAGCTAGGCGAAGGTGCGGCTTAAGGGTAGGGTCTATGGTCGATGGGTTGATCGAAGGTTGCATTGATAGGTTGCGATGAGCGGCAAACGGAGCTTCGACGCCGGGGCGATCCTGGAGCGCCTGCGCGCAGGCGGGTCCGAGGGCCAGCGGCTCGACATGCGCATCGACGCGAACGGGCTCTGGTACCACGAGGGCGGGCGGATCGGGCGCCCCGCCTTGTGCCGCCTGTTCGCCTCCGTGCTGCACAAGGACGAGGACGGTCGGCACTGGCTCGTGACCCCGGTCGAGCAGGGGCGGGTCGCGGTCGAGGACGTCGCCTTCGTCGCGGTCGAGGTCGAGGCGATCGGCGGGGGCGAGACCCAGCGTCTGCGCTTTCGCACCAATCTTGACGAATGGTGCGAGGCGGGGCCGGACCACCCGCTCGTCGTGCGCGAGGGGCCGCTCGGGGTGGCGCCCTACGTCAACGTCCGCGGGCGCCTGGAGGCACGGCTGCTGCGGTCGGTCTACTATCACCTCGTCGACCTCGCGCACGAGACGGAGGACGGCAAGCTCGCGGTCTGGAGCGGGGGCCGTCGCTTCGAACTCGGCGACACCGCTTGAGCGCGTGGCGCGAACGCCTGCACGCGGTTCTGGCAGCGCCTTTGCCGGCGACGGTGGTGGCGGGCGACCAGGGCGCGGCCGAGCTTCAAGCAACGCCGCGACGGGCGGCCGCCGTCCTCATCGGGATCGTGGCACGGGCCGACGATCCGACGATCCTCTTCACCCGGCGCACCGCACACCTCAAGGCGCACGCGGGCCAGATCAGCTTTCCGGGCGGGAGCATCGAGCCAAAGGACGCTGGGCCGGTCGCGGCCGCCTTGCGCGAGGCGCACGAGGAGATCGGCCTCGACCCCTTGCAAGTCGAGGTGCTCGGGCGCCTCGACCCCTACGACACGATCACCGGCTTTCGCATCCACCCGATCGTCGGCTGGATTGAGCCGCCGGTCGCGTTCGCCTTGGACCCGTTCGAGGTCGAGGAACTGTTCGAGGTGCCGCTCGCCTTCGTCCTGGACCGGGCCAACCACGCGAGCGGCACCGTCGAGCGCGGCGGCCGGACCCGGCGCTTCTTTCGCCTGCCGTTTCGCCACTACGACATCTGGGGCGCCACCGCCGGGATGCTGGTCAACTTCGTCGCCGCGGTGGAAGGCGCGGCCGGGAAGGAGGCGCTTTGAGGGCGCTCGAAGGGGCCGCGTGGCTCAAGGCCGCCGAGACGCAGACTCTGATGGCGGCGCTCCAAGCCGGGCGCGGCGAGGCCCGCTTCGTTGGCGGCTGCGTGCGCGACACGCTGCTCGACCCGAGCCTTGACAGGATCGACATCGACGTCGCGACCCAGGAGCGGCCGGAGGCGGTGATGGCGCTCTTGCGGCCGATCGAGGCGCGCGTCCTGCCGACCGGGCTCAAGCACGGCACGGTGACGGCGATCCTCGGCGGCCGGGGCTACGAGATCACGACCTTGCGCGAGGACGTCGCCTGCGACGGGCGCCACGCCGAGGTGCGCTTCGGCAGGGATTTCAGGATCGACGCGGCGCGGCGCGACTTCACCATCAACACGCTCGCCTGCGATGCGCAAGGGCGCCTCCACGACGAGATCGGCGGCTACGATGATTTGATCGCGGGCATGGTGCGCTTCGTCGGCGAGCCCCGCCGGCGCATCGCCGAGGACTACTTGCGCATCCTGCGCTTCTTTCGCTTCCACGCCCGCTTTGCCAAGAACGGCTTCGATCAAGCGGCGCTCGACGCCTGCGTCGTCCTGCAGGAAGGCTTGGATCGGCTCTCGGCCGAGCGCAAGCGGCAGGAATTGCTCCGCCTCCTCGTCCTGCCGGGCCTCATGCGCGTCCTGCCGACGATGCACTCGACGGGCATCCTCGGCCGCATCCTGGGCGTCCCCGCCGATACCGACCGGCTCGGGCGTCTCCTGCCGCACGAGCCGGCGGGCGACGCGGTCCTGCGCCTCGTCGCCCTGGCGCGGGGGCCGAACGTCCAGGCGGGCGCACTGGGCGAACGGCTCAGGCTCTCGGGCCAGGAGACCGCGCGCCTGGACGCCTTGCTGCGCGACCCGCCCTTGCCGGACCCGGACGCCCCGCCCGAAGCCCACCACCGCGCCGCCGCGCGCCTCGGGGTCGAGCGCTACCGCGACCTCGCCCGCCTGCGCGCCGCGACGGACGGCGCCTCGCCCGCCACGGCACTTCGAGCACTCGAAGGGTTCACCTTGCCCGACTTCCCGCTCTCCGGCGACGACCTCCTCGCCAGGGGCCTGAGCGGGCCGGAACTCGGGCGGGGCTTGCGCGAACTGCGCGAGGTTTGGATCGGGGCCGATTTCAGGCCGTCCAAGGAAAGCCTCCTTCGCCACCTGGACGCCGGCGACGGGGATGCTTAAGTAAGTCTGAGCGCGGATCGTTTGGTCCGTCGCTTGCAAATCATGTGCGCCAAAGTTATCAAGCGCGCGATCTCACACGCAGGCTTGAGGGGCGGCGAGTCCCATAACCGGTGTTCGGTCGGTTGACCGGATTACGAGGCCTGCGGCGGAACAACCGGAAAAGGTTTGAACCAAGACATGGCATTCCCCGACTTCACCATGCGCCAGCTCCTCGAAGCCGGCGTGCACTTTGGCCACCAGACCCGGCGCTGGAACCCGAAGATGGACCCCTACATCTTCGGCACCCGCAACGGCATCCACGTCCTCGACCTGACGCAGACCGTGCCGATGCTCGACCACGCCTTGAAGGCGGTGCGCGACGTCGTCGCCGGCGGCGGCCGGATCCTCTTCGTCGGCACCAAGCGTCAGGCGCAGGATCCCGTCGCGAGTGCCGCCCAGCGCTGCGGCCAGTACTACGTCAACCACCGCTGGCTGGGCGGCATGCTCACCAACTGGCGCACCATCTCGCACTCGATCCGACGCCTGCGCGACCTCGAGGCGCGCCTGGGCGAGGGCGGCTCCGGCTTCACCAAGAAGGAGCTGCTGCAACTCGACCGCGAGAAGGACCGGCTCGACCGGGCGCTCGGCGGGATCAAGGACATGGGCGGCCTGCCCGACCTCCTGTTCGTCATCGACACCAACAAGGAGTCGATCGCGATCACCGAGGCGCAGAAGCTGGGCCTGCCGGTCGTCGCCGTCCTCGACAGCAACTCCGACCCGAACGGTATTCGCTACCCCATCCCCGGCAACGACGACGCCAGCCGCGCCATCAACCTCTACTGCGACTTGATGGTGGCGGCGGTGCTGGACGGCATCCAGGCCGAGATGACCGCGAGCGGCGTCGACCTCGGCGAGGTCGAGAACCTGGACGAGGCGTCGATCGAGCCGGTCGACGCCCCCGAGGTCGAGGAGGTCGGGGCGGCGAATGGGTCGAACGAGGGCGAAGCCGCGCCGGCGGGCGGGGCCGAGGCCCCGCCCCCGCCCGCGGGCGAGACCTCCGTCCCCGCCGAAACTGAGGTCCAGAGCGGCGCCTGAGGCGTCGCGGCAACGATTGAAGATTGAACATGGCAGCGATCACTTCCGCGATGGTGAAAGAGCTCCGCGAGCGGACCGGGGCCGGGATGATGGATTGTAAGAAGGCGCTCACCGAGAACGACGGCGACATGGAAGCGTCGGTGGACTGGCTGCGCAAGAAGGGCCTCGCCGCCGCGGCGAAGAAGGCCGGCCGCGTCACCAGCGAGGGGCTGATCGGCCTCGCGCTGAAGGACGGGGTCGGCGCGGTCGTCGAGGTCAACTCCGAGACCGACTTCGTCGCCCGCAACGAGACCTTCCAAAAGCTCGTTTCCGGCATCGCCGATTTGGCGCCCGAGGCCGCCGGCGATTTGGAGCGGCTGAAGGCGATGACGTTGGCCGGCGGCAAGACGGTCGAGGCCGAGCTGGCCGAGGCCGTCGGCGTTATCGGCGAGAACATCAATCTGCGCCGCACCGCCGCGGTCGCGGTCGCGGAGGGCGCCGTCGGCGGTTACGTCCACGCGCAGCAGGCACCGGGCCTGGGCAAGATCGGCGTTCTGGTCGGTCTGCGATCGAACGGTGACGCCGCCAAGCTCGCCGAACTCGGTAAGCAGCTCGCGATGCACGTCGCCGCCGCCAACCCGCAGGCGGTCGACGTCGCCGGCATCGACCCCGCCGTGGTCGAGCGCGAGCGGGCGATCTTCAGCGACCAGGCCCGCGCCTCGGGCAAGCCCGACAACATCGTTGAGAAGATGGTCGAGGGCCGGGTGCGCAAGTTCTACGAGGAGAGCGTCCTCACCGAGCAGGTGTTCGTCATCGACACCGACAAGCGCGTCAAGGAGGCGGTCGAGGCGACGGCGAAGGAGATCGGCGCCCCGATCAAGATCATCGGCTTCGTGCGCATGGCGCTCGGCGAGGGGGTCGAGAAGCGCGAGGACGACCTCGCCGCCGAGGTCGCCAAGCTGACGTCAAGCTGACCCGGACGTTCGACCGGTTCACTGCCCTTGGCGAACCGGCACGACCTCGCCCGTAACCAGCCCCCGCCGCCGGACGACCGCCGCCAATGACCAGTTTGTCCTCGACGCCGACGCCCCGCTACCGGCGGGTTCTCTTGAAGATGTCCGGCGAGGCGCTGCTCGGCGATCGCGAATCGGGGCACGACCCGAAGATTCTGCGCCAGCTCGCCGACGACGTCGCCGCCGCGCGTGAGATGGGCGTCGAGGTCTGCCTCGTCATCGGCGGCGGCAACATGATCCGCGGCTCGACCCTGGCCGCGGCCGGCGTCGAGCGTGCGAGTGCCGATTACATGGGCATGCTCGGCACGGTCATCAACGCGCTCGCCGTGCAGAGCGTGATGGAGCAGGCGGGCCTCGTCACCCGCGTCATGTCGGCGATCCCGATGTCGGCGGTCTGCGAGCCCTACATCCGCCGCCGGGCGATCCGGCATCTGGAGAAGGGCCGCGTCGTCATCTTCGCCGCCGGCACGGGCAATCCCTTCTTCACGACCGACACGGCCGCCGCCCTTCGCGCCGCCGAGACCGGCTGCGGCGCCATCTTCAAGGGCACGCAGGTGGACGGGGTCTACGCCGCCGACCCCAAGCGCGACCCGAACGCCGTTCGCTTCGACAAGCTGACATATCTCGAAGTCCTGGCGAGGGATTTGAAGGTGATGGACGCTTCGGCCATCTCGCTGGCGCGCGAGAGCAAGATCCCCATCATCGTGTTCTCGATCCACGCACCCGGCGCGTTCGCCCGCGTGCTGCAAGGCCAAGCGCCGCACACGACGATTACCGAGGAGACATTGGCATGAGCGGGGGCGATCCGGACCTCGACGATGTCGAGAAGCGCATGGACAGCGCGGTCGACGTATTCAGAAAAGAACTGGTGGGCCTGCGCACCGGCCGCGCCTCGGCGAGCCTCCTGGAGCCGATCACGGTCGAGGCCTACGGCTCGGAGATGCCGCTCAACCAAGTCAGCACGGTCAGCGTGCCCGAGCCGCGGATGCTCACCGTCCAGGTCTGGGACCGGGGGCTTGCCAAGGCGGTCGAGAAGGCGATCCGCAACGCGTCCTTGGGCCTCAACCCGATCGGCGAGGGCCAGCTCATCCGCGTGCCGCTGCCCGAACTGAGCGAGGAGCGACGCAACGACCTCGTCAAGGTGGCGCACCGCTACGCCGAGCAGGCGCGGATCGCCGTGCGCAACGTCCGCCGCAGCGGCATGGATATGCTCAAGAAGATGGAGAAGGACGGCGACATCAGCCAAGACGACCAGCGCCTCTACGCCGACGAGATCGAAGGCCTGACGAAGCGCCACGTCGAGCGCATCGACGATCTTCTCGCCGGCAAAGAACGGGACATCCTGCAGGTTTAAGTCCGCCCCGTGCCCGAAGCCCTGCAGCAGCAGTCACCGCGGGACCTGCCATCCCACGTGGCGATCATCATGGACGGCAACCGCCGTTGGGCGCGCGCGCGGAGCATGCCGGCCGTCCTCGGCCACCGGCGTGGCGCGGACGCCGTGCGCCGCGCCGTCGAGGGCTGCTGCGAACTGCAGATCCCCTACCTCACCCTCTACGCCTTCTCGTCCGAGAACTGGGCCCGGCCGCGGGGCGAGATCGCCGAACTGATGAACCTCCTGCGCTACTATCTCCGTCGGGAGATCGACGCGCTCGACCAGAACGGGGTGCGGGTCAGGGTCATCGGCGAGCGCGGCCGCCTGGACGACGACATCTTGAGCCTCATCGCCGGGGCCGAGGACCGGACCGCGCGCAACGCCCGCCTGCAGATGATCATCGCGCTCAACTACGGCGGCAGGTCCGAGATCGTCCGCGCCGCCAAGCGGGCGATGCAGGCGATCAAGCGGGGCGAGGCGTCGATCGAGGGCATCTCGGAGGACACGTTCGCCCGGTTCCTCGACACGGCCGACGTGCCCGACCCGGACCTCTTGATCCGCACCGGCGGCGAGCACCGGGTCAGCAACTTCCTCCTCTGGCAGTTGGCATACACCGAACTCGTCTTCCTGCCGGTCAGCTGGCCGGACTTTTCCAAGGTTCACCTCAACGATGCCATCGCCGAATTCATGCGACGCGAGCGGCGCTACGGCGCCTCGGCCGTCTAGCGCGATGGGCGTGACCAAAGCGATCGACAAGGATATCGGCGTTCGCGTCGTCTCCAGCCTGTGCATGGCGATCGCCGCCTTCGCCCTCATCTGGCTCGGCAGCCTCGCCACCGTCCTCTTGGCCTCGCTCATCGCCGTCTTCATGGCGCGGGAGTGGACGTGTCTGACCCTGCCGGCACCGCGGCGCGCGGGGGTCGCCCTCCTCCTCGCGGCGCCGGTGATCGTCCTCCTTCTAGCGCTTTGGGCCTACTTTCACGGCGCACCCGGCGGCGCCCTGACGCTCGCGGTCGGGCTCGCCGCCCTCCTCTTGGCACCGGTCGCGCTCCACGCGGGGCGGCGGGGCCGGGCCGGGGCGGTCTGGGCTGCGGGGGTCGTCTACCTGGGACTGCCGGGCTTGTGCCTCTTGGACCTGCGCCTGGAAGACAACGGCGGCTGGTACGTCAGCTGGATCGTCCTCGTCGTCATCGCGACCGACAGCTTCGCGTACTTGAGCGGCAAGCTCTTGCAAGGGCCGAAGCTGGCGCCGCGCATCAGTCCGGGCAAGACCTGGACCGGCCTCATCGGGGGTGCCTGCGGTGCTGGGCTCGCCGGGCTCTTGGCCGCGGGCTTCATCGGCGTCGCCCCGCGCACCGGCTTCCTGCTCGGCGCCGCCGTCGCCCTCGTCGCACAGGTGGGCGACTTGTTCGAATCGATCATGAAGCGCCGCGCCGGGGTCAAGCACAGCGGCAACCTCATCCCCGGCCACGGCGGCGTCCTGGACCGCGTCGACGGCTACCTGTTCGCTCTTCCCGTTTTCACCCTCGTCGTGCTGCTGACCCGGCCGTGAGCGCGACCCCTTCCCCCCCCGCCTCGCCGCGCAGCGTCACGATCTTAGGCGTCACCGGCTCGATCGGCCGCAGCACCGCCGACTTGATCCGTCAGGCGCCCGAACGCTACCGCGTCGTGGCGGTGACGGCGCAAGCCCGTGTCGCCGAACTCGCCGCGGCCGCGCGGGTGCTTCGCGCCGAGCGGGCGGTGATCGGCGACGTCGAGCGCTTGGCCGAACTGCGCGAGCGCCTCGCCGGCAGCGGCATCGAGACGACCGCCGGCCACGACGCCTTGATCGAGGCCGCCGCCGAGCCGGTCGACTGGACGATGGTCGGCATCGTCGGCGCGGCGGCCCTCGCCCCCGCCGTCGCCGCGATCGCGAACGGCCGCCTGATCGCGCTCGCCAACAAGGAGTGCTTGGTCTGCGCCGGGGCGCTGCTGATGGAGACGGCGCGGGCGGCGGGCGCCACCTTGCTGCCGGTCGACAGCGAGCACAACGCCATCTTCCAAGCGCTCGCCGGCCAAGCGCCCAACGGCGTCGAGCGCCTGATCCTGACAGCGTCCGGCGGGCCGTTTCGTGCGCTCGACCTTGAGGCGATGCGCAACGTCACCGCCGCCGAGGCCGTGCGCCACCCGAACTGGAGCATGGGGGCGAAGATCAGCGTCGACAGCGCCACGATGATGAACAAGGGCCTGGAGATCATCGAGGCGCACCACCTGTTCGACGTCGATGCGGCGCGGATCGAGGTGCTGGTCCACCCGCAATCGATCGTCCACAGCCTCGTCGCCTTCACCGACGGCTCGCTCCTGGCCCAACTCGGCCCCGCCGACATGCGCGTGCCGATCGCGCACGCGCTCGGTTGGCCCGAACGGCTCGCGACCGCGCACGCGCGCCTCGACCTCGCGGCGATCGCCCGGCTGGAGTTCGAGCCGCCGGACGAGCGGCGCTTTCCAGCTCTTCGCCTCGCCCGCGACGCCCTTCGCGCCGGCGGCACGGCGCCCGCCGTCCTCAACGCCGCGAACGAGGTCGCGGTCGGCGCGTTCCTGGCCGGGCGCATCGGTTTTCTCGACGTCGCCGCCGTCGTCGAGGCGACGCTCGACGCCGTCGCAGCCCCGCCGGCGACGGGCCTCGCCGGGGTCGAGGCGATCGACGCCGCCGCCCGCCGCCACGCCCGGGGGCGGATCGAGCGCGCCTACACGTCTTGAACCTGCCCCGACGGACACCCGCACCATGAGCACGCTTGCCACCTACCTGATCCCGTTCTTGATCATCTTGACGGTGGTCGTCTTCGTCCACGAGTTCGGCCACTACTGGGTCGCCAGGCGCAATGGCGTCAAGATCGAGACCTTCTCGATCGGCTTTGGCCCCGAACTATTCGGCCGCACCGACAAGAGCGGCACGCGCTGGCGCTTCAGCGCCGTCCCGCTCGGCGGCTACGTCAAGATGCTGGGCGACGCCGACGCCGCGTCGGCCACGGTCGACGCCAAGGCGGCCGAGGCGACGGACAGCTTCCCGGCCAAGTCGGTCTGGCAGCGCATGGCGATCGTGTTCGCCGGCCCCGCCGCCAACTTCGTCTTCTCGATCCTGGTCCTGGCCTTGCTCTTCACGCTCAGCGGCCGGCCGTTCACCCCGGCCGAGGTCGGCACGATCGAGGGGGACAGCCCGGCGGCGGCGGCGGGCTTGGTGCCGGGTGATCGCATCCTCGCGGTCGAGGGCACAAGCGTCGAGAGCTTCGAGGAGCTGCAGGGCCTCGTTCGCAACCGGCCCGGCGAGCCCTTGACCTTCGAGATCAGGCGCGACGGCGAGACGTTGAACCTCACCGTGACGCCCGCACTTCGCACGATCACCGACCGCTTCGGCAATGAGCACCGAGTCGGGCTGATCGGCGTGCAGCGCGAGGGGATGGAGTTCAAGCGCAGCAACCCGCTCATGGCCGTGCCGGAGGCGGTGGGCGAGACGTGGCGCATGATCAGCGGCACGTTCGCGGCGCTGGGCGAGATCATCGTCGGATCGCGCGGCACCGAGGAACTGGGGGGACCCTTGCGCATCGCGCAGATGTCGGGCCAGATCGCCCAGGACGGCATCCTGCCCGCCATCTGGTTCACGGCCATCTTGTCGATCAATCTCGGCCTCATCAACCTGTTCCCGATCCCCATGCTGGACGGCGGCCACCTCGTGCTCTACACGATCGAGGCCGCACGCGGGCGACCGCTCACCGAGCGCAGCCAAGAAATCGCCTTTCGCGTCGGCTTGGCGATGGTCTTGAGCTTGATGGTGCTGGCGACCTGGAACGATCTCGTGCAGCTCGATGTCATCAAGTACTTCACCAACCTCGTTTCATAATAACGCCTCTCGACATCGAGGATTAAATATGCGCCGGGTCTTGCTGCCACTCGTCTTGTGGCTGTTGCCGTTGTTCGCGTTCGCCCAGGAGGACGGTCGCGTGACGGGGATCAGCGTTCAGGGCAACCAGCGCATCGAGACCGCGACGATCGAGAGCTACCTGACCCTCAACCGCGGCGACCGCTTCAACGCCGGGGCGCTCGATATGTCTTTGAAGAACCTCTACGCCACGGGGCTGTTCGAGGACGTCCAGATCGCGCGCCAGGGCGACGCGCTCGTCGTTCGCGTCGTCGAGAACCCGATCATCAACCGCATCGCGTTCGAGGGTAACCTGCGCCTCGCCGACGAGGAGCTGGACGCCGAGGTGCAGCTGCGCCCGCGCACCGTGTTTCGCCGCTCCGCCGTCCAGAGCGCCGTCGTGCGCATCCTCGAACTCTACCGCCGCAACGGCCGCTACGCCGCCGTCGTCGAGCCCAAGATCATCGAGCTCGACCAAAACCGCGTCGACCTCGTCTTCGAGATCGAGGAGGGGCCGCTCACCAAGGTCGGCAGCGTCGGCTTCGTCGGCAACGAGCGCTTCTCCGATCGTCAGTTGCGCGGCGTGATCGAGACGAGCGAGGCCGCGTTCTACCGTCCCTTTTCCACGACCGACACCTACGACGCCGACCGCCTCGGCCTCGACCAGGAGCTGCTGCGCCGCTTTTACCTGGAGCGCGGCTACGTCGAGTTCGGCGTCGTCTCGGCCTTGGCCGAACTGGCCCCCGACAACGAGGAATTCTTCCTCACCTTCACCCTCGACGAGGGGCCGCAGTACGGTTTCGGCGAGGTCGCGATCGACAGCCGTATCCCCGACCTGCCGGCCTCGGCCCTGAACGACCTCGTGCTCACCAAAGAGGGCGAGGTCTACAACGCCCGTCTGGTCGAGGAGACGATCGACGCGATCAACGAGCGCCTCGGCGAGCGCGGCTACGCGTTCGCCCAGATCCAGCCCGTGCCGGAGCTGGACCGCGAGGCGCGGACGGTCGACCTTACCTATCAGGTCGACCAGGGCCGGCGGGTCTACGTCGAGCGGATCGAGATCGAGGGCAACGTGCGCACGCTGGACGAGGTCATCCGCCGCGAGTTCCGCCTCGCCGAAGGCGATCCCTACAACGTCACGCTCCTGCGCCGCTCCGAGCAGCGCATCCGCAATCTGGGCTACTTCGACAACGTCGAGATCACGACCAACCGCGGTTCCGCCGACGACCGGGTGGTCGTCGCCGTCAAGGTCGTCGAGCGCTCGACCGGCGAACTGTCGTTCGGGGCGGGGTTCTCGACCTCGGACGGGCTCTTGGGCGACATCCGCTTGACCGAGCGCAACCTGCTCGGCCGCGGCCAGACGGTGATCGCCAACTTCACCAATTCGAGCCGCCGCCAGAATCTGCAGGTCAGCTTCACCGAGCCCTACTTCCTAAGCTACGAACTCGCCGCCGGCTTCGACGTCTTTCGCACCACGACCGACTTTCAAAGCGAGAGCTCGTTCGACGAGACTAGCCTCGGCGCCACGATCCGCGGCAGCTACCCGCTCACCGAGCGCTTGAGCCACTCGCTGCGCTACACGCTGCGCCAGGACGAGATCGACAACGTCGATTCGGACGCCTCCGTCTTCATCCAGGCCGAGGACGGCACGCGGATCACCTCGCTCATCGGCCAGACGCTCAGCTACGACCGCCGCGACGAGCGCTTCTTGCCGTCCGAGGGCTACCTCGTCCGCCTCGACCAGGACTTGGCCGGCATAGGCGGCGACAACCGCTTCTTGAAGAGCGAACTGCGCGGCGACGTCTACTTCCCGCTCCTGGCCGACGTCGTCCTCAACCTAGGCGTCGGCGGCGGCTACGTCTTCGGCTACGGCGGCGAGGACGTCGGGCTCGCCAACCGCTTCTTCATCGGCGGCCAGAGCCTGCGCGGCTTCCAGGCGGCCGGCATCGGCCCGCGCGACAGCGCCACCGGCGACGCACTCGGCGGCAACGTCTACTACACCGGCACGGCCGAGGTTCGCTTTCCCTTGGGCCTGCCCGAAGAACTGGGCCTCTTCGGCCGCACCTTCGTCGACGCCGGCTCCTTGTTCGACATCGACGTCGACGGCCCGACGCTCAGCGACGAGAACGGCCTGCGCGTCGGCGCCGGGGTCGGCCTCTCCTGGCTCTCGCCGCTCGGCCCTTTGTCGATCGACTACGGTGAAGCGCTCGTGCGCGAGAGCGGCGACGACACCGAATCGTTTCGCATCTCGTTCGGCACGCGGTTTTGAGCCCATGCGTTCGCTGTACCTAGGCACCTGCTGCTTGGCGGTGCTCGCGTGCGGCCTCGTAGCCCCACCGTCCTTTGCCGCCGCGCCGAAGACCGGCCCCTTGCCGCCCGCCGTCGCGGTCGTCGTCGATTACCAGCGTCTCTTGCAGGAGGCGAAGGCGGCGCAGAGCGTGCGCGACCAAGTCGATGCCCGGCGGCGGCGCTACCAAGAGCAGATCGGGCGCGAGGAGCAGCGGCTGCACGAGGCCGACAAGGATCTGGCCGAGCAGCGCGCGATCCTGTCGCCCGAGGCTTTCGACGAGCGCCGCGCCGCGTTCGAGGCGGACGTCGCCCGCGTGCAGCGACTGGTGCAAGAGCGCCGGCACCAGCTCGACGAAGTCTCGGCCGTGGCGCTGACGCAGGTGCGCGACGCGATCGTCGCCGTGGTCGACGATCTCGCCGACAAGCGCGGCTTCAACCTCGTCCTGCCCAGTTCCGGCGTCTTCTTGTTCTCGCCGTCGATCGACCTCACCGACACCGTGCTCGAAGGTCTGAACGCGCGGCTGCCGGACGTGCGCGTGCCGGAGCGCGTCGACCAGGACTGAGTACCGACGGCCCGACGCGTCATTACGGGCCGCAAAAAAGGAGATCAACGCATGAGCGACGACGCGAACCTACCCGGCACGAGGCTGCCCGACATCGACACGCTCGACCTGCCGCGCTTCTTGCCCCACCGCTACCCTTTCTTGATGATCGACCGCGTCGTCGACCTCTACGCCTTCGAGCGGGCGCTGGGCCTGAAATACGTCTCGAACGGCGAGTACTACTTCCAAGGCCACTTCCCGAACGACCCGATCATGCCAGGCGTGCTCGTCGTCGAGTGCATGGCGCAGACCTCGGCCGCCCTCATCTCTGCCAGCCGCAACCGCGGCGGCCGCAACGACAGCGTCTACTTCATGGCCGTCGACGAGGCGCGCTTTCGCCGCCCCGTCCGCCCCGGCGACAGGCTCGAACTCGCGGTCGAGAAGGAGCGCCAGCGCCTGGGCGTCTGGCGCTTCAGGGGAGTCGCGAAGGTCGACGGCGACACCGTCGCCAACGCCGTGTTCAGCGCCAAGGTGATGGAGCAGAGCCCCCGCTGAGAGGAGCCCTGCGCACGCCCGGCCTCAGCCGCGCTCCGACATCGGCACGAAGGGTCGCTCGGCCGCGCCGGTGTAGAGTTGGCGCGGGCGGCCGATCTTCTGCTCCGGGTCCTCGATCATCTCGTTCCACTGCGCGATCCAGCCGACCGTGCGGGCGAGCGCGAAGATGGCCGTGAACATCTTGGTCGGGATGCCCATCGCCTCCAGGATGATGCCCGAGTAGAAGTCGACGTTGGGAAACAGCTTGCGGTCGTGGAAGTAGTCGTCTTCGAGCGCGATCCGCTCCAGTTCGCGGGCGATCTTGAGCTTGGGGTCGTCGTGCTTGCCCAAGGCCTCCAGGACCTCGTCGGCGCTCGCCTTCAAGACGCCCGCGCGCGGATCGTAGTTCTTGTAGACCCGGTGGCCGAAGCCCATCAGCCTGAACGGGTCGTCCTTGTCCTTGGCGCGCTTGATGAACTCGGGGATCTTATCAGCCGAGCCGATCTGGCCCAGCATCTGGATCACCGCCTCGTTGGCGCCGCCGTGCGCCGGACCCCACAAGGAGGCGATGCCGGCCGAGACGGCGGCGTAGGGCGAGGCCCCGGTCGAGCCGACGAGGCGCACCGTCGAGGTCGAGGCGTTCTGCTCGTGGTCGGCGTGGAGGATGAAGATCCGGTCGAGCGCCTTGGAGAGCGTCGGCTTCTCCTCCCAGGGCTCGCACGGCACGCCGAACATCATCTGCAAGAAGTTCTCGGCGTAGTTCAGCCGGTTTTGCGGGTACATGAAGGGCTGGCCGATCGAGTACTTGTAAGCCATCGCCGCGATCGTCGGGATCTTGGCGATCAGCCGGTAGCTCGCGATCATCCGGTGGCGCGGGATCGAGGTGTCGAGGTCCTCGTAGTAGAAGGCCGAGAGCGCCCCCACCGTGCCGATCATCACCGCCATCGGGTGCGCGTCGCGGCGAAACCCGCGAAACAGGTGGTTGATCTGGTCGTGGATCATGGTGTGGTAGATCACACCGTTGTGGAACTCCTCGTACTGCGCCCCGGTCGGCAGTTCGCCGTTCAAGATCAGGTAGGCGACTTCGAGAAAGTCGCTCTTCTCGGCCAGGTCCTCGATCTTGTAGCCGCGGTGGAGGAGAACGCCCTCGTCGCCGTCGATGTAGGTGATCTTCGAGCGGCAGGCCGCCGTCGAGGTGAAGCCGGGGTCGAAGGTGAAGGTTCCGGTCTCGCCGTAGAGCTTGCGGATGTCGACCACGTCCGGCCCGAGCGTGCCGCTCAAGACCGGGAACTCGTGCTCCCCGGTCGCTTGGCCGCTCAGCTTGATCGATCGCGAGGTGCTGCTATCGCTCATCAAAGCGTCTCCTTGTGGTTGCAAGCCGGGGCCGGGAGGCCGTGGGGCGACCCGACCCTAGCCGAGGCGTGGTCAAGCTTCAATCACTGCCCGTTTCCAAGGCATTGCGGCCCTGCGAAGCGTCCTCGATTCGGGCCATCGTCTCGTCGCGGCCGAGTACGCGCATGACCTCGAACAGGCCCGGCGAGACGGTGCTGCCGGTGAGGGCTGCACGCAGCGGTTGCGCCACCTTGCCAAAGCCCAATCCCCCGCCCTCGGCGAACGCGCGGCAGTGGCTCTCGATCGCCGCCTCGTCCCACGTCTCGACCTGGACGAACGACATGCCGAGCTTGTCGAGCAGCGCGCGCGTCCCCTCGCCGTCGAGTTGCCTTGCCGCCTTGGCGTCGAGCGGCAGGGGCCGCCTGCGCACGTAGAACATAGCGCCCCGCGCGAGGTCGTCGAGGGTGCGCGCGCGCTGCTTCAGCCCGGCCATGCCGGCCGTCAGCCGCTCTTCCCAGCCACGCGCGCGCTCGGCACCCGCCGCCTCGGTCATCGCCTCGATCAAGGGCACGACCAGCGCCACGAGTTCGGCGTCGTCCGTCTGGCGCAGGTAGTGCGCGTTGAGCGCGTTCAGCTTGTCGAAATCGAAGCGGGCGCTGGAGCGGCCGACGGCGTCGAGATCGAACCATTCGATCGCTTGGTCGCGCTCGATGATCTCGTCGTCGCCGTGTGCCCAGCCCAGGCGCAAGAGGTAGTTGCAGACGGCCCCGGGCAGGTAGCCCATCTCGCGGTAGGCGCCGACGCTCACCGCCCCGTGCCGCTTGCTCAGCTTGGCGCCGTCGGCGCCGTGGATCAGCGGGATGTGGGCGAACGCGGGCGGCTCTTCGCCCAGTGCTCGAAACAGGTTGATCTGCCGGGCGGCGTTGTTCAGGTGGTCGTCGCCGCGGATGACGTGGGTAATCCCCATCTCGATGTCGTCGACGACGACGGAGAGCATGTAGGTCGGCGTGCCGTCGGCGCGCAGGAGCACCATGTCGTCAAGCTGGTCGTTGTCGATCACGACCTCGCCCTGGACGAGGTCGGGGATCACCGTCCGCCCGATCTGCGGCGCCTTGAAGCGGACGACGGGATCGACCCCCTCGGGCGCCGTATTCGGATCACGATCGCGCCACGTCCCGTCGTAGCCCACCGGCCGCCCTTCCGCCCGCGCCCGCTCGCGCATCGCCGCCAGTTCCTCGATGCTGGCGTAGCAGCGATAGGCAAAGCCAGCGTCGAGCAGGCGCTTCGCCACCGCCCGGTGCGCCTCGACGTGCTCGGCTTGAAAGACCGGCGGCGCGTCGGGTTCGAGCCCGAGCCAGTCCAAGCCCTCGAAGATCGCGTCCACCGCCGCTTGCGTCGAGCGCGCCCGATCGGTGTCCTCGACCCGCAACAAGTAGCGGCCGCCGTGGTGGCGGGCGAACAGCCAGTTGAACAGGGCCGTGCGGGCGCCGCCGATGTGCAGGAAGCCTGTCGGCGATGGCGCGAAGCGAACCACAACACTCATAGTTGAATTAGAAACCTTTTTGGCGTGTTATACGCGGCGTTCCGCCATCATATAGGCCATCGGTGCGCGCAAAGGCAGCCCTGTTTCCCATCGACCTTTCCCGGCGGCCGAGCCGGTGGGCCGGCATCGTCATGGCCGAACTCTACGCCGACCAGGAGCGCTGGCCGCTCTGGCTGCCGGTCCTGTTCGGCGTCGGCGTCGCCGCCTACTTCGCCCTGCCGTTCGAGCCCTCCCCGGCGCTCGGCCAGCTCTTGGCCCTGCTCGCGAGCGCGGGCGCCGTCGTCGGCGGCGTCCTCAGGCACCGCTTCGAGGGCTGGCTCGTCTTGATGCTGGCGGCCTCGATCGGCGGTTTTGCCGCCGGAAGCCTGCGCACCGCCGCCGTCGATGCCCCGGCCGTGCCCTATTCGGGCACCTACACCGTCGAAGGCCGCGTGGTCGACCTGGAGCCGCGCCGCAAGGGTGCGCGCGTCGTCCTCACCGATCTCAGGATCGAGCGCACAGCGCCCGAGGCGACGCCCGAGCGGGTGCGGGTGACGCTGCGCGGGGTGCCGGACGGCCTCGCCGTCGGCGCCCGGATCAGGCTCAAGGGCCGCCTCTCGCCGCCGAGCGGCCCCTTATACCCGAACGGCTACGACTTCGCCCGCAAGGCCTTCTTCCAGGGCTTGGGCGGCATCGGCTTCGCCTACGGCTACGCCGACGTAGTCGGGCAGGCGCCGGTGGGGGCGAGCGACCGCGTGGCGCAGCTGCGGCACGACATCGCGGCCGCGATCGAGGCCGCGATCCCGGGCGACGAGGGGGCCGTCGCCGTCGCCCTCGTCACGGGCCTGCGCGCCGACATCCCGGACAAGGTCTGGGCCGACATGCAAGGGGCCGGCCTCGCCCACCTGCTCGCGATCTCAGGGTTGCACATGACCTTGATCGCCGGGACGGTATTCATCGCACTTCGCTACCTCTTCGCCCTGATCCCGCCGCTCGTCGTGCGCGTGCCGGCGAAGAAGCCGGCCGCGATCGTCGCCATCCTCGCCGCCGCCTTCTACTTGTTGATCTCGGGCGCTACCCCGCCGACGCAGCGAGCCTTCGTCATGACCGCGATCGGGCTCACCGCCATCGTCCTCGACCGCAGCCCGCTCTCGATGCGCCTCGTCGCGGTCGCGGCCGCCGTCGTCCTCCTCTTGCGGCCGGAGAGCGTCGTCGGCGCGTCGTTCCAGATGTCGTTCGCCGCCGTCGTCGCGCTCATCGCGTGGTACGAGCGCCGGCCCGGCGAGCGCGACGGCGCGCGCGAGCGCCAAGTCCACCCGATCCTCATCTACATCGGGGGCGTCGCCGTCACGACCTTGATCGCCAGCCTCGCCACGGCCCCGTTCGGGGCTTGGCACTTCGGCCGTGTCGTCGTCTTCGGGGTGATCGCCAACCTGATCGGCGTACCCTTGACCGCCTTTTGCATCATGCCGGCCGCCTTGTGCGCGCTCGTCCTCCTCCCCTTCGGCCTCGCCGGCCCGTTCTTCTGGCTGATGGGCTACGGCATCGCGTGGCTGCTCTGGACTGCCGACCTGTTCGCCGGGCTGCCGTTCGCCGCCTTCGAGGTGGCGCCGCCGCCCGCCTACGCCTTCCTCCTCTTCCTCGCCGGGGGCCTCTGGCTCTGCCTCTGGCGCCGCCCTTGGCGCCGGGCCGGGCTCGTCCCGATGGCGCTCGGCCTGCTGCTCATGCCGCTCGGTGAGCGCCCGCTCCTGCTCGCCTCCGGCGACGCCCGCCACGTCGCTTTCTTGGGCGACGACGGCAAGGCGCGTTTCTTGGACCTGGAGCGCGACAAGTTCATCAAGAAGATGTGGCTGCAGGCCCTGGGCGGGGTGGAAGCCCCCCTCCCCGACGTCTCGACCAAGAATCCGGTAGCCGGGCTGCGCTGCGATTCGATCGGTTGCGTATGGCACGTCGAGGGCCGGCGCCTCGCGGTCGCCAACCACCCGCGCGCCGCCGCCGAGGACTGCGGTCGGGTCGACCTCCTCCTCAACCTCGACGGCAGCGCCCCCTGCGCCGGGCCGGCGCTCGACCGCAAGGCGCTCGTCGCGAGCGGCGGGATCGGCGTCTACGCGGACTTCGAGGTCCGCACTGTGCGCGAGGGGCGCGGGGAACGGCCGTGGGTGCGGTGAAGGGAACGCTTACGCGTGCGCTGACGCGCGATCTCTTTTTCTTCTCTTTGTTGTCTTTCGTTCAAGACCTGCCCTCGGCGTTGCGGCTAGCCTCCTGCGTTAACACTTGCAAAAACAAAGGGAAAAAGCCCGCCGCAGGCGACGCGAAGCGTTCATAACCTTCCCGCGGGGTGTGGCGCGCTGTCGTAGGTACCATGTACCGACTGGTCGAAGTCGATGACGGCTCCGGTCATCATCCCGCTCTCGGCGGAGGCGAGGAAGGCGATGGCGCGGGCGACCTCGGCCGGATCGAGCAGGCGCCCGAACGGCTGCGTCGCCCCGGCCTGCGCCAGCCAATCGTCGCCGGCACCGTGATAACGGCGCTGGATCGCGTCCTCGCCTTCGGTCGCCATCCAGCCGATGTTGAGCCCGTTGCAGCGGATGCGATCGGGCATGAGCGAATAGGCGACGTTGCGGGTGAGGCCCATCAGCGCCGCCTTGGAGCCGGAATAGGCGCAGATGAACGGCTGCCCGCCGTGCGCCGACATCGACAGCACGTTGACGACAGCACCCTCAATCCCCTCGCGCCGCATCACCTTCGCCGCCTCCTGCATCAAGAAGAAGGGTGCCCGCGCGTTGATCGCGAACATCCGGTCGAACAGTGCCACCGAGGTGTCGAGGATCGTGCCGCGATCGGTGAGCCCGGCGGCGTTGACGAGCACGTCCACCCGCTTGAAGCGTGCGTCGGCCGCATCCACGATCCGCGCCGGCGCGTCCGCCTCGGCCAAGTCGGCCGCGACGAAGAGGGCAGGCACCCCAAGATCCGCCGCGACGGCCTTGCCCCTGGCGGGGTCGCGGCCCGTGACCACGATCCCCGCGGCCCCCCGCTGGGCGAACAGCCGCGCCGTCGCCGCCCCCAAACCTTGTGTGGCGCCGGTGATGATCGCCACCTTGTCCTTCAGTGTCATGTTGAGATCCTTTGTTGTGAACGCTTCGCGTCGCCTGCGGCGGGCTTTTTCTTCATTCTTTTTGCCAGTGTTAACGTAGGAGATTGGCCGCAACGTCGAGGGCAAGTCTCGAACAAAAGATAAAAAAGAAAGAAAAGAAGCCCCGCGCAGCGGACGCGTAAGCGTTCATTCCCCCACCCGCCGCCGCAACTCGAACTTCTGAATCTTCCCCGTCGAGGTCTTGGGCAAAGGCCCGAAGACGACGCGCTTGGGCGTCTTGAAGCCGGCGAGGCGCTCGCGGCAAAAGGCGATTACGCCGGCTTCATCGGGCGTCGCCCCCTCGCGCGGCGTGACGAAGGCGCAGGGCACCTCCCCCCAGGTCGGGTCCGCCATCGCCACGACGGCGGCCTCGGCGACGTCGGGGTGGCGGTAGAGGACGCCCTCGACCTCGATCGAGGAGACGTTCTCGCCGCCGGAGATGATGATGTCCTTGGAGCGGTCCTTGATCTCGACGTAGCCGTCGGGGTGCTTGACGGCGAGGTCGCCGGTGTGAAACCAGCCGCCGGCGAACGCCCGCGCCGTCGCGTCCGGGTCGTCGAGATAGCCCATCATCACGTCGTGGCCGCGCATGACGATCTCGCCCATCGTCGTCCCGTCGGCGGGCACGGGCGTCTGGTCCTCGGCCGAGAGCACGTCGAGCCCTTCGAGCACGGGGTAGCGCACGCCCTGCCGGGCGAGGAGCGCCGCCCGCTCGGCCGCGTCGAGACCGGCCCAATCCGGCTGCGGCGCGCAGACCGTCGCCGGGCCGTAGACCTCGGTCAGGCCGTAGACGTGCGTCACCTCGACGCCCAAGGCCGCCATCTTCTCCAAGACGGCGGCCGGCGGGGCGGCGGCCGCCGTCATCATCCGCACGGGGTGGTCGAACGGCGCTCGCTCGGCCTCGGGCGTGTTCAGCATCATGCCCATGACGACGGGAGCACCGCACAGGTGCGTCACCCGCTCGGCCGCGATGGCCGCGAAGACTGCCGCCCCCGTCACCTTGCGCAGGCAGACGTGCGTACCGGCCATGAGCGTGATCGTCCAGGGAAAGCACCAGCCGTTGCAGTGGAACATCGGCAGGGTCCATAAGTAGACCGGGTGGTGGTCCATGCCCCAGACGAGCGCGTTGCCGACCGCGTTCAGGTGCGCGCCGCGGTGGTGGTAGACGACGCCCTTGGGCCGGCCCGTCGTGCCGGAGGTGTAGTTGAGCGCAATCGCCTGCCACTCGTCGGCCGGCAAGTAGGGCACGAAGGCGGGATCGGCGCCGTCGAGAAACGTCTCGTAGTCCATTCCGGCAAAACCCTCGGGCAAACCTACGCCCGGCGCCTCAATGCCGATCACGGGCGGCGGGGCGTCCATCAGGGTCAGCGCCTCCGCCGCGAGGGGGGCGAGTTCGGCGTCGCACAAGAGGAGCTTCGTGCGGCCGTGGTCCATGATGTAGGCGAGGCTCTCGGGGTCGAGGCGGGTGTTGAGCGCGTTCAGGACCGCACCCGCCATCGGCACGCCGTAGTGCGCCTCGATCAGCGCGTGCATGTTTGGTGCCAAGACCGCGACCGTGTCGCCGGGCGCGACGCCGGCACCCTCCAGCGCGCCGGCGAGCGCCATCGAGCGGGCGTGGAGGTCGGCGTAGGTGAAGCGCCGTTCGCCGTCGACGATCGCGGTGAGGCCACCGAACACGTCCTTGGTGCGCAGGAGAAAGGCGAGCGGCGTCAGGGGCGCGTGGTTGGCCTCGTTCTTCGGCAGGCAGCGATAGGGGCTGCCGTCCGGGTGGCCGGTCGTGCGGTGGATCATCGTCTCCTCCTCCCTCTTTCGTCACGCGGCGGGGCCGTTCCTTCAAGGGTCTAGGCTGATCGGATAGCAGCGGTCTCGCGTCAAGCCCGCCGCGCCCGGCACCCGTGAGAACAACCTTTAGGTGGCACCACTTGCCGAAACGAACGTATTTGGGCACAAATAGGATCAAGTTTCTCCAAAAACGCCTCCGAATGGACGACGCCACCCCATGCAAGCGCCGCACGCCCCAGACCTGCTCCCGGTCATCCTCGCCGGCGGCTCCGGCACGCGCCTTTGGCCGGTGAGCCGGGCGGCCTTCCCCAAGCATCTGGTCGAACTGACCGGCGAGCGCTCGCTGTTGCAAGCGACCGCGGCGCGCGTCACCGACTTGTGCCAGAGCCACCGCCTGTTGACCGTGGCGGCGGCGGGGCAGGCGGTCCTGGTGCGGCGGCAACTGGCCCAGATCGACCCTGCCTACCTCGACCACATCGTCCTGGAGCCCTCGCCGCGCAACACCGCCGCCGCCGTGGCGCTGGCCGCCCTCTACGCCGAGGCGGCGTTCGGCGGCGCCACGGTGATGTGGGTCTGCCCCTCCGACCACCTGATGCTCGATCCCGGCGCGCTCGGACAAGCCCTGGAGCGCGGGCTGGAGGCGGCACGGGCCGGCTGGCTCGTCACCTTCGGCATCGAGCCGTCCCGGCCCGAGACCGGCTTCGGCTGGATCGGCGACGCGGAGCCGCTGCCGGGCTTGGAAGGCGTGCGCGCCGTCGAGTGCTTCGTCGAGAAGCCGCCCTTGGCCGAGGCCGAGATGATGCTGGCGTCAAAGGCTTTTTGCTGGAACAGCGGCATGTTCTTACTGCGGGCCGACGCGATCCTGCGCGAACTGGAAACCTTCGAACCCGCCCTGCTGAATGCCGTGCGCGCCGCCGTGGGCGATCCCCTACGCGGCGAGATCGACGCCGCGCGCTTCGCCGCCGTGCCTTCCTTGCCGATCGACAAGGCGGTGATGGAGCGTTCATCGCGCGTCGCGACCGTCCCGTGCGACCCCGGCTGGTCGGACGTCGGCTCGTGGGCGGCCCTTTGGGAGATCAGCCCGAAGGACGAGGCCGGCAACGCGACCAAGGGCGACGTCGTCCTGGCGGACGCCGAGGATAACCTCGTCAAGGCCGAGCACCGCCTCGTCGCGCTGGCCGGGGTCAGGGATCTGGCGGTGATCGAGACGGCGGACGCCGTTCTCGTCGCCGACAAGGGCAACGCTGAACTGATCAAGGGCATCGTCGGGCTCTTGGCACGGGACGGGCGCAAGGAGGTCGAGGTCCACGCCCGCGAGGTGCGCCCTTGGGGCCAGTTCACCGCGTTGCTGGAGCGGCCGGGCTTCATGGTGCGCGAGGTCCTGGTCGATCCGGGATCATCCTTGCGGGTGCAAGAGCATGCCACCCGCGACGAGCACTGGATCATCCTGGAAGGCGAGGCTGCCGTGCGGCGCGGCGAGGAGGCGTTCTCGGTCGCGGTCGGCGGCGTCGTCAGCGTCGGGCGCAATACCCGCCACCAGTTGCGCAACGACGGCGCCGCGCGCCTGCGGCTGATCGAGGTCCAGATCGGCGAGCGCTTGGGCGACGCCGACACCCGCCGCTTCAAGAACGGCAACGGTCACTAGATGCGGGCGTTCGGCGCGGAGTGACGCCGGCCGCGGATCGTGTCGCTCGTGCATGACGCTGGCAAAGGCGTCCGCTTCCGTCCTATGCTGTCCCCGTGCCCGCACGCCGACAACGAGAAGGAAACCGCCCCCGACCATGCCCAAGGCCATCAAGCTGTACGTGCGGTACGTGGATGCGTTCAATCGCGCGGTGGGGCGGCTCACCATGTACCTCGTCTTCGTCATGATGGGGATCCTGCTCTACTCGTCGATCACCAAGGCGTTTCTTCTGCCTGCGGTTTGGACGCTGGAGACGGCGCAGTTCGTCATGGTCGCCTACTTCCTCTTGGGCGGCGCTTATGCCATCCAGACCGACGATCACGTTCGCATGGATCTCCTCTACGGCGGCTGGTCCGACCGCACCAAGGCGGCGATCGACGCGCTCACGGTGCTCGCCTTGATCTTCTTTCTCGTCGTCTTGCTCTACGGCGGGGTGTCGAGTACGTCTTACGCGCTCGAATACGGCGAGCGCAGCTACTCGGCGTGGCGGCCCTACATGGCGCCGATCAAGCTCGTCATGTGCCTTGGCATCTTCTTGACCCTGCTCCAGGCGATCGCGGCCTTCTTCAAGGATGTTGCCAAGATCACCGGAAGGAGCCTTGAGCCGTGAGCTACGACCTGATCGCGCTCACCATGTTCGCCTCAATGATGCTGATGCTCTTGACGGGGCAGCGGGTCTTCGCCGCGATCGGCTTCGTCGCGGTCGTGTCGGCGCTGGCACTATGGGGCGACGGCGGCTCGGAACTCGGCTTCAGCGCCGCGATGAAGCTGATGAAATGGTACCCGCTGCTGACGCTGCCGCTCTTCGTCTACATGGGCTACATGCTCTCGGAATCCGGCATCGCCGACGACCTCTACCGCATGTTCCACGTCTGGTTCGGCCCCTTGAAGGGGGGCCTCGCGATCGGCACGATCGGGCTGATGGTCGTGGTCTCGGCGATGAACGGGCTCTCGGTCGCCGGCATGGCGATCGGCGCCAGCATCGCTCTTCCGGAATTGCTGCGGCGCGGCTACGACAAGATCATGGTGACGGGCGTGATCCAGGCCGGCAGCTCGCTCGGCATTCTCGTCCCGCCGAGCGTCGTGCTCGTCCTCTACGGCATGATAGCTAGGCAGCCTGTCGGGCAATTGTGGCTGGCCGGCGCCCTGCCGGGCCTGTTGATGGCGACCTTGTTCGTCCTCTACATCGTTGTGCGCTGCCACTTCCAGCCGGGCCTCGGCCCCGTCCTGCCGGCCGAGGAGCGCCGCGTCTCCTGGGGCGAGAAGCTGGCGCTGTTGCAAGCCGGCGTCCTGCCGTTTCTCATCTTCTTCGCCATGACCGGGCTGTTCTTGATGGGGATCACCAGCCTCGTCGAGAGTTCGGCCGTGGGTGCGCTCGCCGCCACGATCGCGGCGCTGGTCAAACGCCGCCTCACGCTCGCCGTGCTGGAGGCGACCGTGCGCAAGACGCTCGGCATCAGTTGCATGTTCATGTGGATCATCCTGGCCGCTTTGTGCTTCGGCGCCGTGTTCGACGGCGTCGGCGCGGTCCGGGCGATCGAGGGCTTCTTCGTCGATTCGATGGGCCTGAGCCCTTGGGAGATCCTGATCTTGATGCAGGTCTCCTACCTCGTGATGGGCACCTTCCTCGACGACACCGCCATGCTGGTGATTGTCGCTCCCTTGTACGTGCCGCTGGTCGGCAGCCTCGGCTTCGACCTGATCTGGTACGGCGTTCTCTACACCATCACCTGCCAAGTCGCCTACATGACACCGCCGTTCGGCTATAACCTGTTCTTGATGCGCGCGATGGCGCCGCCCGAGGTGAGCTTGGGCGACATCTACCGCTCGATCGTGCCCTTCGTCGCCGTGATGATCTTCGGCCTCGTCCTGGTGATGGCGTTCCCGCAGATCGCGCTATGGCTGCCCAACCACGTCTACGTCACCGATTGATGAAGGCAGCCAAAAAGAACAAGAATTCGGGAGAGAGCAGACATGAGACCATGAAACCCTCGGCACGGCCGATCGAGAGCGATTTCATTCAACGACGATGACAGGGAAGCGGGCATGACCGAGCAGAAGATGAACAAGCGCCAGTTGCTCAAGACCGGCGGCGTCGCCGCGACGGCGGGGGTCGCCGCCTCGACGCTGGCGGCGCCCTATGTCAAGGCGCAGAGCCCGATCCGCTGGCGGATGCAGACCTACGCCGGCCCGGCACTGGCCGAGCACGTCATCAAGCCGGCGATCGACCAGTTCAACCAGATCGCCGACGGCGAGATGGAGATCGAACTCTTCTTCGCCGACCAGCTGGTGCCGACCGGCGAACTGTTCCGCGCCATGCAGCGCGGCACGATCGACGCGGTGCAATCCGACGACGATTCGATCGCGGCCCCGGTCGACGTCTCGGTGTTCGGCGGCTACTTCCCCTTCGCGTCCCGCTACAGCCTCGACGTGCCGGTCTTGTTCAACAATTACGGCTTGCGCGAGATCTGGGAGGAGGCCTACGGCGAGATCGACGGGGTGACGTGGCTCTCGGCCGGGGCCTGGGACCCCTGCAACTTCGCCACCAAGGAGCCGATCCGCAGCCTCGACGATCTCAAGGGCAGGCGCGTCTTCACCTTCCCGACGGCCGGGCGCTTCCTGACCCGCTTTGGTGTCGTGCCGGTGACGCTGCCCTGGGAAGACGTCGAGGTGGCGCTCCAGACCGGCGAACTCGACGGAATCGCGTGGTCGGGCATCACCGAGGACTACACGGTCGGCTGGGCCGACGTGACCAACTACTACCTGACCAACAACATCTCCGGCGCGTGGCTCGGCTCGTTCTTCGCCAATTCCGAGCGCTGGAACGAAGTACCGGACCGCCTGAAGGCGCTGTTCCGGTTCGCGATGGACAGTTCGCACTACTACCGCCAACACTGGTATTGGTGGGGCGAGGCGCACTACCGCACCCAGGGCGGCAAGCTGGAACTGACCTCGATCCCCGAGGCCGAGTGGAACAAGGTCGAGGAAGAGGGCCTGAAGTTCTGGGACGAGATCGCAGAAGAGAGCGAGCGCAACGCTCGCGTCGTCGAGATCCTCAAGAACTACCGCGAGATCATGCGCAAGGCCGGGCCGCCTTACCGCTACGCTTGATCGTAAACGCTTCGCGTGCGCTCGCCGCGCAGGCTTTTTTCTTTCTTTTTTGCAACTTTGGCCGGGGCTGGCTTCGGTGCCGGTGCCAAGTCTGGGGACGAGTCGCAAAAGAGAGAAAAAGAAGGCTGTGCGCTGGCGCACGCGAAGCGTTCAGCCATCTGTTATATTAAGCTAAGGACGGCCGCTGACAACGGTTCAGTGGGTACTATTGCTCGGGTCAAGCAAACTTTCGCTGATCGCTGTCACGCGCTCTTTAAGACTAGCATATGCCACTGGAGGTGTCGGCGTCCGCCGCACCAGAGCCGAAAGACTGATTGTTTTCTGTGCCTGCGGCAAGTGTTTCTCGGGCAGCACGAAGAACACCCACTGCTTAGGATTAGTGTGATTGGCCGTATCACCATGCTCGTCGTGCCACGCCAGGACGTAGATTTCGGCTTGGCGGCCGGGCTTGGCGATCCATTCGCTGCCGCGCCAGTGCCCGGTCGCGGTACTGATGTCGTAGGAACCAGGATTGGGTCGCTTGCTCGGCCAACTCTGGCGCTTGGCCGATTGCTTCACCTGGATGCGCTGCCCATGATTGTTCTCCAGGTCCCATGCCGCCCAGTCCTTGACGCAGTGACCCCAGTCGGGTTCGAGCGCTACGGCGACCATCTCCTCGACGTATTCGCTGCGGACGTTGTTTTGCAGCAGAGGGCCGGCGAAGAGCCGGCACATCAAGCGGGCGCGTAGCATGTCGGCTGTGGGCGGTGCCGTGTCGATAGTCATGGACTGTGCATTCCTTACATGTCTTTAGGCACGAAAATTCGTCGCCATGCCCCAGCCGTTGCAAAAGCTTCACAGGAGCAGCCGGGTATGCTTCGATCAACCCTGCCACAATTTAAGGGCATTGTGTCCATGTTCATACCCAAGATCTGCCTGAACATGATCGTCAAGAACGAGGCGCGCATCATCGGCGACTGCTTGGCGGCGCTCGCACCCCACGTCGATTGCTACGTGATCTGCGACACGGGATCGACCGACGATACCAAAGCGATCGTCGGCAGAGTGATGGCCGGGCACGGCGTGCCGGGCGAGATGCACGATTGCGGCTTCATCGACTTTGCTCAGGCCCGCAACGAGGCGCTCGACCGGGCGCGGGCGTCGGGTCTGGCGTTCGACTACATCCTCTTCTGCGACGCCGACATGACGCTCGAAATCCTGGATGAGGACTGGAAGTCGGGCCTCGTCGAGGGCTGCTACATGGTCGAGCAGTACGGTGAGAACTTGTCCTACTTCAACGTCCGGCTCGTCGCACGCCACGCCGGCGGGCGGTACCGCGGCGTCACGCACGAGTATTTCGACTGTCCTGGAAGCATAGGCACGACGCGCGGCATTCGCTATCATGACCGAGCCTGCGGTGCCAATCGCGCGGGCAAGGACGAGCGCGACCTGCGCCTCTTGCGCCGGGCGATCGAGGCCGAGGCGGACGAAGGTCTCGTGCAACGCTACGTCTTCTACCTGGGCCAGACATATTACGACATGGGCCGCTACGGGGACGCGATCGCGTTCTACCGCGAGCGCGCCGGGATGGGCGGCTGGGACGAGGAAGTGTTCTACGCCCTCTACCGCCTCGGCCTGTCACACATGCACCTGGAGCCTGCGCCGGAGGACGCCGAGGGGGCGATGCTCGACGCCTTCTTGCGCGCCCACGACACACGCCCGGGCAGGATCGAGCCACTCTACGAACTCGCCCGCTTCCACCGCGAGCGCGGGCGCCACGCCTCGGGCTACCTGTTCGCCAAGGCGGCCTGCGCGCGCCCAAGGCCCGAAGACGACATCCTCTTCCTCAACGACGCGATCTACGCCTACAGGCGCTTCGACGAACTGGCGGTCTGCGCCTACTGGTGCGGCGCCTACCAAGAGTCCCTCGACCTGTGCGAGGCCCTCTTGCGTAACCCTGCCGTCCCGAAAGACGACCGGCGGCGCATCGCCGAGAACCGCCGCTGCGCGCTCGACACCCTGGCCCCCGCCTGACGCACCGAGCGGGGGCTTGCGCGGCCGGGCGGCGTCGCGCACGTTCCGGCGCATCGCCTATTAGGGAAGCCCACCCATGATCGACCCGCTCGGCGGCCCGGCCTACCTCCCCTTCGTCGCTGCCCTCATCGTCGGCTACCTGATCGGCTCGGTGCCGTTCGGCCTCCTGATCGTGCGCGCCGCCGGGGCCGGCGACGTGCGCCAGATCGGCTCCGGCAACATCGGCGCCACCAACGTGCTCCGCACCGGGCGCAAGATACTGGCGCTTACCACGTTCCTCGCCGACCTCGCCAAGGGCCTCGTCCCGACGTTGCTGGCATATTGGGCGTTCGGCCCCAGCGTCGCCGCCGTCGTCGGCCTCGGCACCGTGCTCGGCCACTGCCTGCCGGTCTGGCTGAAGTTCAAGGGCGGCAAGGGCGTGGCGACGGCGGCCGGCGTCATGCTCGCCCTGACGCCGCCGGTCTTCCTCGCCGCCTTCGCCGCCTTCGCGCTCGCCGTCTACACAACCCGCTACGTCTCGCTCGGCTCGATCCTGGCCGCCCTCGTCGCCCCGCCGCTCGCTTACGCCCTGGGCGACGTCCAAGCCGCCGGACTCTACCTCGCGATCGCCCTCGTCGTCGTCGTCCGCCACGCCGCCAACATCAAGCGTCTGCTGAGCGGGACGGAGAGTAGAACATCGGTTTGAGAACGCTTGCGCGTGCGCTGCCGCGCGGGCTTTCTTCTTTCTTTTTTGCAACTTTGGCCGGAGCTAGCCCTCGGCGTCAGGGCCAAGTCTGGGAACAAGTGACAAAAAGAAGAAGAGAAAAGCCCGCGCGGCAGCGCACGCGCAGCGTTCAATCTCGTTTCAGGTTCAAGTGCCACAAGTGCCAACGCTTCGCCTCGCCCTGCGGCGTCGTGCTGTCGTCGATCTCCTCGTCCAGGTGCTCGACCGTCCAGCCCTTGAGTAGTTCGCCGAGTTGCAGCCGATCGTAGCCGGCGCAGCGGCCGGACGTGACCCAAGTGTCCTGCGGCCCGAGCAGTTGCCCGGCGAAGCGGCCGCCGCCCTTGAGCGCGTCGCCAATCTTCGACCAGAGGCCCAAGAACGCCTGCGGCCCGACGAAGGGGAGAACGAAGCTGGCGTTGACGAGATCGGCTTTGGAAAGGTGCGCCCGCTCCAGCGATTCGACCTGGGTCTCCAAGCGATCGCCGAGGCCCGCCTTCTCCGCCCGTTGGCGCAGGCGGTCGAGCGCGTCCGCCTCGCCGTCGATGGCGAGGACGCGAAAGCCGGCCTCCAGGATCGCCAGCGCGTCGCGGCCGGTGCCGGCGCCTAAGTCGAGGGCGGTGCCGCCCGTCCGCCCCTCGCCTTTCAGCGCGTCGAGGGCGCGCAGGGTCGTTGGCCGCGGCGGACGATCCTCGGTCTTGGCGTAATAGGCTTGCCAGTTTAAGTGCGACGGTGTTTGTTCAACCATTATTTCCTCCGGCGGAGCACGATCCTGACGCCTTCATGGAACGCCGAGCGCCTCGCCCGGCTCCGTCTGGCCCGCTCGCGCGGCTGCGGCCCCAAGCTCTACGCCCACCTGATCGGCCGCTTCGGCGGCGCCGAGGCGGCGCTTGCGGCCCTGCCGCGGCTGATCGCGGCCGGCCGGGCGCCCGCGGTCGGGTTCGCCGATCCGGCGCGGGTGGCGGCCGAGGTCGAGGCGGCGGCGAAGACAGGCGTGCGGCTGATCGAGCGCTTCGACCCTGACTACCCGCGGGGCCTGAACAACCTGCCCGACCCGCCCGCCTTCATCAACCTGCGCGGCGACGTCGCCTTCGCCCTGCGGCCGACGATCGGGATGGTGGGGGCGAGGAACGCGAGCGCCAACGGGCGGCTGTTCGCCGAGGAATTGGCGGGCGCCCTCGCCGCCGCCGGGGGTACGGTCGTCTCCGGCTTGGCGCGCGGCATCGACACGGCGGCGCACAAGGGCGCACTCACCGGCGAGGGCGGCACGATCGCGGTCCTCGCCTGCGGCGTCGATATCGCCTACCCGCCCGAGAACGCGGGCCTCCTGGAGGCGGTGGCCGCGCACGGCTTTGCCGTGAGTGAGCGGCCGTTGGGCGCGCCGCCGCTCGCCAAGCACTTCTTGAAGCGCAACCGGCTGATCGCGGCCTTGAGCCTCGGCGTCGTCGTCGTCGAGGCCGCCGAGCGTTCGGGTTCGCTCACGACGGCGAGGCTCGCCGCCGAACTCGGGCGCGAGGTGATGGCGGTGCCGGGCTCGCCGAAAGACCCGCGCCACGCCGGGACCAACCGGCTGCTGCGCGAGGGGGCGGCCCTCGTCACCGGCATCGAGGACGTCGAGGCGGCGATCGCCGGTGCCGTCATCCACGGGTCCGCCGCCACCTCCCGCCCGTCCCGGCCGGCGCCCCCTCGTCCGCCGCCCGCCGCGGCACCGCGACCGCCGCCGCACAAGAAACCGGCCGCGACGGGCGCCGGCGACCTCGCCGTGGCCATCCTCACCCACTTGAGTGCGGCGCCGGTCGCGGTTGACGAAGTGATCCGACAATGCCAAGGATCGCCGCCGGACGTGCAGGATGCCCTTGTGGAACTGGAGATCGATGGTCACATCCTGCGCCATCCGGGCAACCGCGTGTCGCGCTCTGAGGCCTGATGCCCCCTAGCGCCCGTCAATTCCTTCTCCGCCACGCACGGGCCGCCGCGGGTGAGCGCGCGCCCAGCCCATTATCAAGCGGATAGCCAAGCCCCATGGATCTCGTCGTCGTCGAATCGCCGACCAAGGCCAAGTCGATCGCCAAGTATCTCGGTCCCGGCTACCAAGTGACCGCGAGCTTCGGCCACGTGCGCGACCTCCTGGCCGAGGAGGACGCGGTGCGGCCGGAAGAAGACTTCGCCATGTCGTTCGCGATCAACGACGACAAGGAAAAGCGCGTCAAGGAGATCGGCCGCGGGGTCAAGGGCAAGCAGCACCTCTACCTCGCCACCGACCCCGACCGCGAGGGCGAGGCGATCTCTTGGCACCTGCTCACCGTCCTCAAGGAGGGGGGGCTCTTGAACGGCGTCGACGTCAAGCGCGTCGTCTTTCACGAGGTGACCAAGAACGCCGTCCTGGACGCGATGCGCCACCCGCGCGACCTCGATCAGAACCTGATCGACGCCTATCTCGCCCGTCGCGCGCTCGACCATCTGGTCGGTTTTCGCCTCTCGCCGATATTGTGGCGCAAGCTGCCGGGTTCCCGCTCGGCCGGCCGTGTCCAGTCCGTGGCATTGCGGCTCATCTGCGAGCGCGAGAACGCGATCGAGGCGTTCCGGCCGCGCGAATACTGGACGATTGAGGCGCTGCTCAAGACCGAGAAGGACGGGCGCTTCAAGGCGCGGCTGAGCCGGCTGGAGGCCAAGAAGCTCGACAAGTTCGACCTCCCCACCGAGAAGGACGCGACGGCCGCGCTCGAAGCCGTCGAGGCCGCCGTTCTCAAGGTGGCCGACGTCGAGAAGAAGCAGGTCGCCCGCAATCCGGCCCCGCCGTTCTCGACCTCGACCCTGCAGCAGGAGGCCTCGCGCAAGTTGGGCTTCGCCACCAACCGGACGATGAAGACGGCGCAGCGCCTGTTCGAGGGGATCGAACTCGGCGGCGAGACGGTCGGGCTCATCACCTACATGCGCACCGACAGCGTGCAACTCTCCGCCGAAGCCCTCAAGGCCTCGCGCCGGATGATCGAGAGCCGCTTCGGCGAGCGCTACCTGCCGAAGAGCCCGCGCCAGTTCAAGACCAAGACCAAGAACGCGCAAGAAGCGCACGAGGCGATCCGCCCGACCGACTTTTCCAGAACACCGAAGGAAGTCGGGGCCTACCTCGACGACGACCAGCGCCGCCTCTACGACCTGATCTGGAAGCGCGCCGTCGCGAGCCAGATGGCGGCGGCCCTGATGGACCGAGTGACGATCGACGTCGTCGACGCCGACGATCGACTCACGCTGCGGGCGAGCGGCCAGACGGTCGCCTTCGACGGTTTTCTCACCCTCTACCAGGAGGGCCGCGACGACCCGGCCGAGGACGAGGACGGCGAGGCGCGCCTGCCGCCCTTGACGTCGGGGCAGAGGCTCGACGCCGAGGAGGTGACACCCTCGCAGCACTTCACCGAGCCGCCGCCGCGCTACAGCGAGGCCAGCCTCGTCAAGCAGATGGAGGAATTGGGCATCGGCCGGCCCTCCACCTACGCCAGCATCATCACGGTCCTGCAGGACCGCCGCTACGTCCGCTTGGAGAGCCGCCGCTTCATCCCGGAGAGCCGTGGGCGGCTGGTGACGGCGTTCCTCACCTCGCACTTCGATACCTACGTCCAGCCGACCTTCACGGCGGGCCTGGAGGACAAGCTCGACTCGGTCGCGGCCGGCGAGACGCTCTGGAAGGACGTGCTGCGCGACTTCTGGGCCGCGTTCAAGGACCGCCTCGACGAGGTCGGCCAGCAGCGCGGTGCCGAGGTTATCGAGGGGCTGAACGAGGCGCTGAAGGACGTCGTCTTCCAGGCCCGCACCGACGGCGCCGATCCGCGCGCCTGTCCCTTGTGCGGCGACGGGCGTCTGTCGCTCAAGATCAGCCGCTACGGCGCCTTCGTCGGCTGCTCGAACTACCCCGAGTGCCGCTACACCCGCGGCGACCCGTTCCAGCCCGAGGCCGACGGTGCGGCGAAGGAGAAGACCGACCGAGTGCTCGGCGTCGATCCGGCGACGAACGAGGAGGTCTGGGTCAAGGACGGCCGCTTCGGCCCCTACGTCCAGACCGGCTCCGGCGCCTCGCTCAAGCGCCAGTCGCTCGCCCCCACGATGAAGCTCGACGCGATCGACCTCGACGCGGCGCTGGCGCTCTTGGCGCTGCCGCGCGATGTCGGCACCCACCCAGAGACGGCCAAGCCGGTCACGGCCGGGCTCAACCGCCGCGGCGGCTTCGTCGCGCACGAGGACGTGTACGCGCAGATACCTAGCGACGAGGACATCCTGTCGATCGGCATGAACCGGGCGCTGACGCTCCTGGCCGAGGGCGGCAAGAAGGCGCGCGGGCCGGTGGGGGCGCAGGGCACCTTGAAGGACCTGGGCCCGCACCCGAAGGACAAGAAGCCGGTCCGTGTCCTGGCCGGCCGCTTCGGCCCTTACGTCAAGTGGGCCAACCTCAACGCCAGCCTGCCTAAAGACGCCGAAGTCGAGGCCTTCACCCTGGACGACGCCTTGAAGCTGATCGAGGCCAAGTCCGGCAAGAAGTCTGGGCCGAAGCGCGACGGCAAGGCCAAAGCCGCCGCCGCCGAGGGTGGGGCCAAGCCGGCGAAGAAGCTGGCGGCGAAGGCCAAGCCCACCACGGTAAAGAAGGCGCCGACCAAGGCCAAGGCGGCGCCACGCGAGGCGAAGGCGTAAGAAAGTGGCCGAGCACCGATCACGGAGGGGCGGCACGGCGCGATCGTCGGAACGGGGGGGCGTGCCCAGCCGTGCCGAGCTCGTGGCGCTGGCGGAGGGTTCCGGCGGACGGCTCTCGTCCGGCGACCTCGCCCGCGACCTCGGCCTCAAGGGGGCGGCGAAGGCGACGCTGAAGGAGGAGATCCGCGCCCTCAAGCGCGAGGGGCGGATCGGCAACCGCGGCCGTGGCAGGGACCGCCTACCGAAGGTCGCCTTCGTCGAGGTGACCCACCTGGACGACGACGGCGATTTGTGGGGCGAGAGCCCGGCGCTTGAAGGCGCCTCGCTCCTCCTGCGCTTCGACAAGCCGGGTGCGGCGCCGGCGCCCGGCGACCGGGCGCTGGTCCGGCCGGAGACGAACGAGGACGGCGCCCTGATCGGCCACGTCTTCAAGGTCTTGAAGGGCCGGCCGAGTTCGCTGGTGGGCATCGTCGTCGCCGGCGGCCGGGACGGTGATTTATGGCTGCAACCGACGGCACGCGAGGCGAAGGACGAGTTGCGCCTCGACGCTAACGGCCTCGATCTGGCGCCCGGCGACATGGTGCGCGCGACGGCCGAGCGCGGGCGGCCCCTGGAAGCGCCGGTCGCCAAGGCGGTCGAGCGCCTGGGCCGGGCCGACGACCCCGGCGTCATTTCCTTGAGCGTCGCGGTCGAACTAGGCTTGCCGATGGCGTTCGCGCCCGAGGCCCTGGCCGAGGCCGAGGCGGCGGCACCCGCCGACCTGGACGGGCGGACCGACCTGCGCGCGCTTCCCCTGGTGACGATCGACGGCGCCGACGCGCGCGACTTCGACGACGCGGTGTTCGCGCGCGCCGACGACGCGGCCGACAATCCGGGCGGCTTCGTCGCCACGGTCGCGATCGCCGACGTCGCCCACTACGTGACGCCGGAATCGGCCCTGGACGCGGGCGCCCGCGAGCGCGGCAACTCGGTCTACTTTCCCGACCGCGTCATCCCGATGCTGCCCGAGGCCCTCTCGAACGGCCTGTGCTCCTTGAAGCCCGACGAGGACCGCGCCTGCCTCGCCTGCGAGATGCGGCTCTCGGCCGGGGGTGAGTTGCTGGCGTGGCGCTTCGTGCGCGGCCTGATGCGCTCTGTGGCGCGGCTCACCTACGATCAGGTGCAGGACGCGATCGAGGGCCGGGCCGACGAGGCGACGGGACCCCTCCTGGAGACGGTGATCCGGCCGCTCCGCGCCTGCTTTACGGCGCTGCTCAAGGCACGCAAGAGGCGCGGCACGATCGACCTCGACATCCCCGAGCGCGTCGTGCGCTTCGATCGGGAGCGGTGCGAGATCGCGGCGATCGAGCCCCGGCCGCGCCTGGAAAGCCACATGCTGATCGAGGAGATGATGATCGCGGCCAACGTCGCCGCCGCGAAGACCTTGGACGAAAAGCAGATCCCGCTCCTCTTTCGCGTCCACGACAAGCCCGACCCGGTCAAGCTCGTAGCCCTCGCCGACTATGTCGGGGAGCTGGGCCTGCCCTGGAACCGCCAAGCGAAGCGGCCGGGCGACTTCACCAAGCTGTTGCGCGGGATCGACGACCCGAGTCTGCGCGAGCAGGTTTCCGTCATGGTCTTGCGCAGCCAAACGCAGGCTCGCTACCAGCCGGAGAACCTGGGCCATTTTGGGCTGCACCTGCAACACTACGCCCACTTCACCTCGCCGATCCGCCGCTACGCCGACCTCACGCTGCACCGGCAGTTGATCCACCACCTCGACCTCGCCGAGCGCCGCACCGGGGCGTTCTACGATCTGGAGGAACTGCAAGCGGTCGGCGACGAAGTGTCGGCGACCGAGCGCAAGGCGGTCGACGCCGAGCGGCGGGCGTTCGCGCGCTACGTCGCCCTGTTCATGGCCGAGCACGAGGGGGCCCTGTTCGCCGGACGGCTCACCTCCGTGCATCGCTTCGGCTGCTTCGTCACGCTCGCCGAGACCGGCGCCGAGGGGCTGGTGCCGGTCTCAAGCCTGGGCTCGGGCTACTACGTCTTCGACGAGCGGCGCCACCTCTTGCGCGCCGAGCGCGGCCGCGATGCCTATGGTCCCGGCGACGCCGTCAAGGTGCGCTTGATGGAGGCGGACCAAGCCAAGGGGATGCTCCTGTTCCGCCTGGAGGGGCACGAGCCCTCGCCCGTGACCCGCCGCGCCCTTGAGGGCGCGCCCAAGCCGAAACGATCCGCCCCCGCCCGCCGCCCGCGGCGATGAGGGAACACGTCGTTGAACAGGATGTTTGTCTTAACGTAGCCGGTTGGGCTAACATCGTATCGGCCACAACCGGCCAACCGAGGAGAGTTTCCTATGGACGAAGATCGGAGCAAAGGCACCTTCGACAAGCTCAAGGGCAAGGTGAAGGAAGCCACCGGCAAGGCGACCGGCAACGAGCGCCTCGAAGGCGAGGGCAAGGCCGACCAGGTGGGCGGTCAGGCCAAGAAGACCGTCGGCGAGGTCAAGGACACGGCCCGCGACGTCACCGGCAAGCGCTGACGGCGTAGCCTACAGTCGAGTTTGAAACGGCTTGTGCGAAGAGATCGCACAAGCCGTTTCGTTTGAACGCTTCGCGTGCCTGCCGGCGGCTTTTTCCCTTCTTTTTTCCCAAGCTTTGTCGCCGGAGGCGGTGCGGGGCGCCAGCGCTTACTTCTCCTGCGTCAGGAAGAAGCGCAGCATCTCCTTGGAGGCGTCGGGGCCTTTGGGGTCGGCGTAGGAACCGGTCTTGCGACCGCCGCTCCAGGCGTGGCCGGCGCCCTCGATCCGCCAGTGCTCGACGCGCGCGTTGCCGTTCTTGTCCTCGTGCAGCGTCCGGGCATAGGCCCTGCCGCCCACTTCGCCCCGCTCGACGCGGTTGCTCATCCCGGCACCCGCCGCCTGGGCCGCCGCCTGCCCCCCGTTGACGGGTGCCACGGTGGTGTCCGCCTCGCCGTGGAACACGATCGTCGGCACCGCCCGGCCGGCGAGCGCCGCCGGCGCCCCGCCGCGCATCGCCGCGAATGCGCCGCCCATGTCGCGCGCGGCACCCGCGGCGAGGCCCGAATGCACCCCCACCGCCGCAAACAGGTCCGGGTAGGCTTGGCCGACGACCGCCGCCATCGCCCCCCCGGCCGAGAGCCCGGCGACGTAGACTTTTCCGCGATCAACGGCGAACTCGCCCGCCACCGCGTCGACGAGGCCGGCGATCAAGGCCGGCTCGCCGTCGCCCCGGCCCTGGTCCTGCGCCTGGAACCAGTTCCAGCAGCGCTGCACGTTGGCCGACTGGTTCTGTGCTAAATAGGCGACGAGGCAGCCCCGCTCCTCGGCGGCGAAGTTCATGCCCGTGCCGGCGGCGAAATCGTCCGGGTCTTGCGTGCAGCCGTGCAGCATGACGACGAGCGGCAGGGGCTGTCCCGTGTGGCTTGAGGGTACGTAGAGCTTATAGGCGTGCCCGGCGTGGGTGCGATCGAGAAACTGCCCTTCTACCGGGGCGAGGTCGGCCGCGTCTCGCCGACGGGACATTGGCCCAATTTGGAGCCCGCCTTGGCCGAGGCGACTCAGCACGTCGCGCAGCCCGCCCGGCTTGATCGCGTCGTGTTGGGACGGCCGCGCCGTATCGACCCGCTCGGCCTTCAGGTCCAGGGTCGGCGGGCCGTTTTCGGCGGCTGGGGCTTGAACGCCGTTCAGCCCGCGCTGCAACAGCGCCGTCGCCTCGTTCAAGCGGCCGGCCTGAACCAAGCGGGTGGCTTCGGCAATGTTGGGGTTCAAGTTCATCGTCGGAGATCCTCATAAGTTATGGGCCGTGCGGAAGCGTTCGCGGGCCGGCCCTTAGGGCCCGCGTCGATCGAACAAGGGTGGAAGGTCCTTAGACGGTGCGGTTCTTGAGCACCGCCTTCACGGCCGGGCTCGCCTGGAGCGCACCCAAAACCTCGACGCTCTCGATCGCCCGGTCGGCCAACTCCGGCGGCACGTCGGCGGCGATGCTGGCCAAGCCGAGCACCTTGATGCGCAACCTCTGTCCGGACGCCACCGCCCGCTCTAAATCGGCGCGCGCGTAGTGGCAGAGGCCGAGGTCGAGCGTCTTGCGCGCGACCGACTGCCGCAACGACTCGTCGTGCCGGTCGAGGAGGTTGCGGATGCCGGTGCGGATGACGTCGGTGCGGTTCTGGTAGAACCCGTCCCGCACCAGGAGGTCGATCCGCCCGAGGTCGACATAGCCGAGGTTGATCGTGATCTTCTCGCTGTCGCCGGACTTCGGCCGCAGCTCACGCACGTTGTCGCCGCTCATCATCTCTCCACCATCTGTCTGGATGGTAGATGGATGTTGCGGCGCGGTACGTCAAGGGTGAAGAACACGCTTCGCGTCCGCTGCGCGGGGCTTTCTTCTCTTCTTTTTTGCCAGTGTTAACGTAGGAGGCTGGCCTCAATGCCGAGGGCCAGCCTCGGACAAGAGCAAAAAAGAAAAGTGAAAGTCCGCCGCAGGCGACGCGCAAGCGTTCACCCCGTCATTCCCTGCGTCTTCAGCGCCGCTTGAACCTCGGGGTCTTCCTCCATCTCTTCCCTGAAAGCCTTGAGCGCCGGGTAGGCGCCCGGCTCCAGGGGCGTCATCGGCAGCCAGCGGACCAGGACGTAGAGGTAGGCGTCAGCGGCGGTGCGCTCGCCGGTGTAGCGGCCGCCGCCGGCGATCACGGTCGCTTCGAGGCGTTCGTAGTGCTCGCCCAGCTTGACGTAGGCCCGGCGCTTGACCTCGTTCTGGCAGGCCTCGCTCCCGGCGAAGCGCTCGGCGGCGAAGTGCGGCCCGAAATCGGCGTGAACCTCGGAAGTCATGTAGCTGAGCGCCTCCGTTACCCGTGCCCGCGCCAGAAGGCCGTCGCCGGCAAGGCGGGCGTCGGGATAGCGGTCGGCGGCGTAGAGCAGGATGGCGGTCGCCTCGGTCAGCACGCCCCCGTCGTCCATCACCAAGGCCGGCACCTGCCCGCGCGGGTGGATCGCGAGGTAGTCTGGCTTCTTGTTGTCGCCGCGCTTCAGGTTGACGACCTCGAACGGGACCCCCGCCCAATGCAGCGCGATATTGGGTGCCAGCGCGCAGGTGCCCGGCATGGCGTAGAGCTTCATCGTCGTCTTCCTCGGCAAAGGGTTTAACACTCGGGGTTTAGCCGCCAAAGCTTGCGCACCGGAACACGAAAATCATCAGGGAGCCCAACATGAAACCCCAGCACCTCACCGCCTTGACCGCGCTCGCCCTCGTCGGCGGTGCTACGACGGCCGAAGCACAGCAGCGCCTCGCGTTCGGCGCCACCAACGCCCAGTCGGCGCACTACGCCTACTTCGCCGCGCTCGCCGACATCGTCAACGAGCACGCTGAGGGCTACCAAGCCTCGGTGGTCGAGACCGGCGCCACGGTCGACAACCTCAAGCGCATGGCGCGCGGTCAGTTGGATCTGGGCCTCGTCACCACCTCGACCCTGTACCACGCCTACAACGGCGTGAAGGCGTTCGAGGGCAACACGATCCCCTCTAAGCTGCTCTGGGCCTACAGCCTCGCCTCGCAGAACGTGATCGTCCGCCGCGATTCGGGCGTCACGCAACTCGCCGACCTCGCCGGCAAGCCGTTCGGACCGGGCCAGCGCGGCTCCTCGACCGAGGACACCTCCTTGCAGGTCATGGACCTCCTCGGCGTCGAGCCCGACTGGGCACGCGGCAGCAACGGCGAGCTCGCCGCCGCGATCAAGGACGACCGGGCGATCGGCTTCATCAAGTCGGCCGTCGGCACCAAGTTCGACGCGCTCACCACCGACATCGCCACCTTCACGCCGGCGCAAGTCTTGGGGATAAGCGACGAGCAGCGCGAGCAGATTGAGGAAAACCTGCCCGAACTCTCGCTCGTCGAGATGCCGGGCGGCGAGATGGAGAACAGCGGCCCCTACACCGCCTGGGGCTTCATGATCGCCGTCTCGGCCCGGCCCGACATGGAGGAACAGACCGCCTACGACATCACCAAGGCGGTGCTGGAGCACACCGACCAGCAGGCCGCCGCCTTCCCGCCGGTCAAGGGGGAGGACCTCATCCAACTCACGCTCGATTACGCCACGACCCCGCTGCACCCGGGCGCCATCCGCTACTATGAGGAGGCGGGCTACGAGGTGCCCAACCGGCTCCGGCCGGCCGAGTAGCACAGGTGGCCGTCGAGCAGGCGCGCGGTGAGCAGGCGGCGGCGACCCCCTGGCCCGAGCGGCTGCGGCGGGCGTCGATTTTGGCGCTCGCCACCGGGCTCGGCGCCTTCGTCTTCTACACGTCCTTCTTCGGCGCGTTCGAGTCGCTGATCCAGCGCGCCGTCTTCACCGCCGTCGTCGGTGTGCTCGGCCTGCTCATGTTCCCCCTGGGCGCCGGCAGATCTTGGCGCCCGATCGGGATCGCGGTCGACGTGGTCATGGGCGTCGTCATCGTCGTGGCCTCGCTCTACGTGGTCTGGAACTTCGAGACCATCATGACCGAGTTGCTCTGGGCGCAGCCTTACGACGTGGCGCTCGGGGCCGGGGCGCTCGTCGTGATCCTCGAACTGGCGCGCCGGGCGACGGGCAGCCTCGTCTTCCCGGCGATCGTGGCGATCTCGATCGCCTACGCGCTGTTCGGCAACCTGATCCCCGGCCGGTTCGGCCACCGCGGCTTCGACGCCTTCTACATGACCGAGGTGCTCTACCTCTCGGACCGCGGCCTGTGGGGCCTCCTCGTCGGCGTCGCCTCCACCACGCTCGCCGCCTTCATCTTGTTCGGCGCCATGCTGTTGCACACCGGCGCCGGGCAGACCTTCTTTGACCTTTCCGCCCGCGCTGGCGGGCGCTCGCCCGGCGGCGCCGCCAAGATCGCGTCGGGGCTGTTCGGCGCCATCAACGGCTCAACCGTCGCCAATGTCGCGACGACCGGCAACTTCACCATCCCGCTCATGCGGCGCCTGGGCTATCCCGCGGGCTTCGCCGGTGCCGTCGAGGCGGTGGCCTCGACTGGCGGCCAACTGGCGCCGCCGATCATGGGCACCGCCGCCTTCGTCATGGCCGAACTGGTTAACGTCAACTATTGGCAGATCGCACTCGCCGCGGTCCTGCCGGCCGCCTTCTTCTACGTCTTGGTCTTCACGACCGTCCACCTCGTCGCCGTGCGCAAGGACTTGGGCCGGGTCGACGAGGCCGACCTGCCCGACTGGCGTCGGGCGCTCGACTGGAAGCGCCTCGCCCCGATCGGCGCCGCCCTTCTCGGCTTAAGCTTAGGCATCTGGGGCGGGCGCTCGGTCGAACTCACCGCCTGCTACGGCATGATCGGCATGATGGGCGTGCGCTTGGGCGTCGCCCTGATCTCGCCGGACGAGGGGATCGTCGATGGGCTCAAGCGCATCTGGCGCTCGCTCGAAGAGGGCGGGCGCGGCGTCGTCACCGTCGGCGTCCTCCTGATTGCGGCGCAGGTGTTCGTCGGCGTCCTCAACCTGACTGGCTTTGGCGTCACCGCCACCTCGGTGATCTTGAGCACCGCCGGCGGCAAGATCTGGCTGATCGCGCTCATCATGGCCGTCGTCTGCCTGATCGCCGGCATGGGCCTGCCGACCTCGGCCGCCTACGTCCTGGTCGCGGCGGTGTTCGCGACCCCCTTGATCCAGCAGGGCCTCGACCCGCTCACCGTCCACTTCTTCGTCCTCTACTATGCGACGCTCTCGGTCATCACCCCGCCGGTCTGCGTCGGCGTCTTCGTCGCCGCCGCGATCGCCCAGACCGGCTGGCTGAACGTCGCGGGCCAAGCCGTGCGCCTCGCGGCCTCCGTCTACGTCCTGCCGATGCTGTTTTTGATCTATCCAGGCATGCTCGGCAACGCTGGCTGATCCCGGGCGGGCTTGCCCTGGTCCCGACGTGGCCGGGAACGCTCGGCGCGCTCGCCGCCTTCCTGGCGCTGGAGGCGCTCGCCCGCCGCGGCGGCGCAGGACGACTTAGTCGGGCAACGTCTTGATCTTCTCGGGCACCAACGTGCGCGCCCGCCGTTGGAAACCGAGCGGGATCATCTTGTCGACACAGGGCGAGCGATGGCGCGAACATCAACCGCAGTGCGGCGCGATACGGACCGGCAGATAACGGGCAATGGCGCCTGGATCGAGCATTTTGCCAGATGCCACGCCTTGACGATCGCGGCGCTGGCCGGCCTCGCGGCCCTCGCGGCACCGCTGCTCTGGCTTCTACCGCCGCCGGCCGTTACCATCACCGCCACCGCCTTCGTCCTGTTCGGCGTGCCGCACGGCGCCGTCGACCACCTCGTCGCCCGCGACCACCTGCGCCCAATCGCCGGCCGGGCATGGTTTCTCGTCTTCTCGCCCGTCTATCTCGGCCTTGCCGGGGCCGTGCTGGCGCTCTGGTTTCTCGCCCCCGTCTTGGCGCTGGTCCTCTTTCTCGCCGTGTCCATCCTCCATTTCGGCCTGGAAGACGCGGGTTCGGGCGCGCCTCTGGCCGCGTTCGCGCGCGGCGGTCTGCCGATCGCCCTGCCCGTCCTCCTCCACCCGGCCGAGACCGCGCGCTTCTTCGCCCTCCTCGGCGCCGCGGACGGTATCCCGGCCGTCGTGCAGCTGAGCGCTTGGGTCTGGCTCCCCTGCGCCCTTCTCTACGGCAGGCGCCTCGCCGCCGACGCCGGGCGTCGCCACGACCTGATCGAGGTCGTGGCCCTGATCTTCGTCTTCATCATCCTGCCGCCGCTGCCCGCCGTCGCCTTCTACTTCGTCGTCGCCCACAGTACGCGGCACGCGGCCGGCCTCGCCGCGCGGCACGACCCGATCGACGCAGCGCGCGGTTTTGGCTGGGCCTCGCGCGCGTGCCTGCCGCTTACGCTGATGACGTTCGCTCTCGGCTACCTCCTGTTCACCTCGCTGACCGGCACCTTTGAGGAGCGCTTCCTCAAGACCGTGTTCTGGGGCCTCGCCGCACTCACCGTGCCGCACATGCTGCTCGTCGCGTTCGACGAACGCTTCGGCGGCGGACCGCTGGGGCGGTGAGCGCTCCGCAGCGCGAGGCACACCAGAAGGTTACTCCGCCGACACCCGCTCGCGGCTCGCCTCGCCCTCGAACCGCGCCGGCGCGTACTGCGGCAGCGGCTTCTCCGACGCCACCGCCATCTCGAAACCCTCGTCGGCGCTTCTGAGGCGCGCGCAGCGGCCCAGGACGACGCCGAAGATCAGCTTTGAAGTGATGTCGGCCGCAGTGAACAGAACCTGCCGCGTCACCACGCCGAGTTCGGTCGGCCAGATCGTCGGCATCGCGATCGCGATCGGATAGAGGATCCACGAGCCGAACAGGATCCACCACGCCATCTTCAGCGCCCGCGCGGCCCGATCCGACATCTTCAGGGCGTTCTCGCGGACCAGCTTGTAGAGGACGTAGTAGACGTAGAGCCACGCCACCGTGGCGGCGAGGTACCAGACCCAGTACGCCGTCGGGTTGCCGCCCGGCACCAAGCGGTAGCTCTCGTAGAAAGCGGCGAAGTAGGAGAACCAGACCATGATCAGACCGGCCACGGTCAGCTTCCACCAGTTGCGCCAGAACGCGCTGCCGGTGAGGCCCATCACGACGAGCACCTGCGTCAAGAGCATCGGCACGTCGATCGACCAGTTCAGGTAGCGAAAGCCGTTCGAGTAGATCTGCTCAGGATTCCTGATCCACGCACCCTCGGCCAGGCTGAAGGCGAAGCTCTGCTGCCAGACCAGCCAGACGTTGGCGATTTCGAGTGCTGCCGAGATCATCACCACGCCCGAGATCGCCGAACTCAGACGGTAGTGCGGCGCGATCTGATTGGAGGTGACGAGAAAATAAATCAGCCCGGCCGCGAATGCCGCGACCGTGAAGCTCAACAGGTGCTTCACCACCTGAAACGAAGGATTGGTGTAGGCGAAGAAGTTCTCGAAATTCCAGTACAGCGTCGTGTTGGCGAGTTCGGCTTCCATACAGGGCCCTTCGGTGCGGGTTGGCGGGCCGACGCCGAGCCCTTCTGCGGCCTCACGAACGTCGGTCGATTTCGTCAATAAAACCCGTGCGTTCACGTTCCGCACAAAATGCCGATGATCCGAAATGTCGCAGTCCACCGCCCCGGCGGCTTGAGCGGCGGCGCCGCCCGTGCGAGGTTGCAGCCCTACGGCCCAGGATGGGGAGACGGGACACATGGCCAGCCAAGCGCGCCGCGACGAGGTCGTCGGCTTTTTTCAGGACCCGCAGAGCTTCGCCGACGCCGTCGGCGAATTGGAGGATGCCGGCTTCGATCGGGCCGACATCAGTGTGCTCGGCGAGCGCGGCAGCCTGCGCCCCTGTTTGCAGGCGGTCGATTGCCAAACGAAGGCGCGTGCCGACGATCCCAAGGCCGCGCACGAGGCAGTCATCCTCGAAGAGGACCAGCAGCAGGCGCGCGTCCTGTTCACCAGCCTCGCCTCCTCGATCGCGGCCATCGCCGCGTCCGGCGCCGCACTCGCCGCGACTGGCGGGATGGCCGCCCCCGCCGTCGCCGCCGCATTCGCCGCCGGCGGGGCCGTCGGCGGCACGGCCGAGTTCTTGAGCCGCCGCGCCGGCAATCAGCAGGCGGAGCACCTCAAGCGCCAGGTCGAGCGCGGCGGCATCGTCGCCTGGGTCGCCGTCGACGGGGCCGAGGAAGAGACGAAGGTCGAGACACTGTTCAAGCGTCATGGGGCGCAGGAAGTGCATAAAGTCGGAGGTTGAACGCTTGCGCGTGCGCTGCCGCGCGGCCTTTTTCTCTTCTTCTTTGCTATTTGTCGTCGGAGATCGGCCTCAACGCCGAGGACCAGCCTCGGACAAAAATAAAAAAGAAAGAAGAAAAAGCCCCGCGCAGCGGACGCGCAGCGTTCAGGCCACCCGCCTGATCTCCAACATCTGCCATACGTCTTGCAGCGCCACGATCAGGGCGTCCATCAGGTCGTCGGTGTGCAGCGGTCCGGGCGTCAGGCGCAGGCGCTCGGTGCCCTTGGGCACGGTCGGGTAGTTGATCGGCTGGATGTAGACGCCGTGCCGGTCGAGGAGCAGGTCGGTCGCCGCCTTGCAGCGTACGGGATTGCCGACCAGGACCGGGACGATGTGCGAGGGGCCTTCCATGACCGGCAGGCCCGCCGCTCTCAGCCGCGCCTTCAAGGTGGCCGCCCGCTCCTGCTGCGCCGCGCGCTCCTCGCCGCTGGCCTTCAAGTGCCGCACGCTCGTGAGCGCGGCACCGGCGGTCGCGGGCGTAATCGAGGTCGTGAAGATGAAGCCGGGGGCGTAGGAGCGCACCGCGTCGACGACGGCGGCGGACGCGGCGATGTAGCCGCCCGCGCAGCCGAACGCCTTGGCGAGCGTGCCCTGGATGATGTCGACTCGCTGCATGGCGCCGTCGCGCTCGGCGATCCCCCCGCCGCGCGGCCCGTACATCCCGACCGCGTGGACCTCGTCGAGGTAGGTCATCGCGTTGTGGCGCTCGGCCAAGTCGCAGACGGCGTGGATCGGCCCGATGTCGCCGTCCATCGAGTAGACGCTCTCGAACGCGATCAGCTTCGGCCGCTCGAAGGGCTGGGCCTTGAGCAGGCTTTCCAGGTGGTCGAGGTCGTTGTGGCGAAAGACTGCCTTCTCGGTTCCGCCCGCGCGAATGCCGGCGATCATGCTGGCGTGGTTCAGGGCGTCCGAGAGGATCAGGCAGCCGGGCAACAGCCGCGCCACGGTACCGATCGCCGCCTCGTTGGCAACGTAGCCCGAAGTCAGGACGAGGGCGCGCTCCTTGCCGTGCAGGTCGGCGAGTTCGTCTTCGAGCAGGACGTGCAGGTGGGTCGTACCGGCGATGTTGCGCGTGCCGCCAGCACCGGCGCCGTAACTCGCAAGGGCTTGCGCCGCGGCGCCGAGCACGGCCGGGTGCTGGCCCATGCCCAAGTAATCGTTCGAGCACCAGACCACGACCTCGCGCGGTTCGGCGCCCGGAGTCCGGTGCAGAGCGTGGGGAAAGCGCCCGACCTGCCGCGCCAAGTCGGCGAAGACGCGATAACGCCCCTCGTCCCGGACCCGTTCGACGGCGCCCTCGAAGATGGCCTCATAACCCGGCATGACGCACCTTCAAGCGCCCCACGACAACGCCATGAGCCTACGACATGAAGCCGAAGGCGATACCGAACAGGAGGATCGCGGTGATCGCCGTGCCCCCAATCAGCATCCAGCGCAGGCCGGTGCCTTTCTTGCCGCCGGTCGTCTCTTCCTCGTTCATCTTCGGGTGCATGCTAATCTCCATCGTCGCCCAAGCGTTGGCCTGCCAATTGGCGGCATCAGGCATCGAATGCAACCCGGGACGCGGGTGAAGCGGCGAAAGGTCGCTCGCGCATCACTGAGCGGGCGAGAGCGTCAGCGGGTCGGAACCGGCGTCTCGCCGCGATAGTCATAAAAGCCGCGCTTGACCTTGCGGCCGAGCCAACCGGCCTCGACGTATTTCACCAGGAGCGGACAGGGCCGGTACTTCGAGTCGGCCAACCCCTCGTAGAGCACCTGCATCACCGAGAGGCAGGTGTCGAGGCCGATGAAGTCGGCGAGTTCCAATGGCCCCATCGGGTGGTTGGCGCCGAGCCGCATCGCGACGTCGATGCTCTCGACCGTGCCGACGCCCTCGTAGAGCGTGTAGACCGCCTCGTTGATCATCGGCAGCAAGATGCGGTTGACGATGAAGGCCGGGAAATCCTCGGCGGTCACGGGCGTCTTGCCGAACTTCTCGGTCAGGCCCTTGACCGCCTGGAAGGTGTCCTCGTCGGTAGCGATGCCGCGGATCACCTCGACCAGCTTCATCGCCGGTACCGGGTTCATGAAGTGCATGCCGATGAAGCGGCCGGGCCGGTCGGTTTGCGCCGCGAGCCGCGTGATCGAGATCGAGGAGGTGTTGGAGGCGACGATCGCATCCTCCTTCAGGTGCGGCACGAGATCCTTGAAGATCTTCTTCTTCAAGTCCTCGTTCTCAGTCGCGGCCTCGATAACAAGGTCGCAGCCGCCCAATTCGTCGAGGCTCTGCACCTTGTCGATCCGGCTCAGGGCCTCGACCTTGTCGCCCTCGGACAAGTGACCCTTCTTAATGCCGCGGTCGAGCAGCTTTTCCATCAGGCCCAAGGCGGTGTCGAGCTGCCCGGCGTTGACGTCCATCAAGCGGACGTCGAAGCCGTGCGTGGCGGCGACCTGGGCGATGCCGCCGCCCATCTGGCCGGCGCCGATGACGCCGATGCGACGGATCTCGGGCACGGGCGGCGAACGGCGTTCGACGTAATCGTTCATCAATCAGGCTCCGGTCGATGCCGGCGCGCGCGAAATTCGGCGCGGGCGCGGCTTGGGTTCAGGATCGGGCGCGTTTAACCTCCTCCGCGAGGTCGGGGACCATCTTGAACAAGTCGCCGACGAGGCCGTAATCGGCAATCTGAAAGATGGGCGCTTCCTCGTCCTTGTTGATGGCGACGATGACCTTGCTGTCCTTCATGCCGGCCAAGTGCTGGATAGCGCCGGAGATGCCGACCGCGACGTAGAGGTCGGGGGCGACGATCTTGCCGGTCTGGCCGACTTGCAATTCGTTGGGGGCATAGCCGGCGTCGACCGCGGCGCGGCTGGCGCCGACGGCGGCACCGAAGGCATCGGCCAAGGTCTCGACGATGTCGAAGTTCTCCTTCGAGCCGATGCCGCGGCCGCCGGAGACGACGATCCTGGCCGAGGTCAGGTCGGGTCGGTCGGAGGACTGCACCTCGCGGCCGAGGAACTTGGCGAGCCCGGCCGGATCGACCGCCTCCACCGTCACGGTCTCGGCGCTGCCGCCCTCTTCCGGGGCGGCGTCAAAGGCGGTGGTCCGCACGGTGAGGACTTGGCGCTCGTCCTTGCTCTCGACCGTGGTGAGTGCGTTGCCGGCGTAGATGTAGCGCTTGTAGGTCTTCGGCCCGACAACCTCGACGATGTCGCTCACCTGCGCCACGTCGAGGAGGGCCGCGACGCGCGGCAGGACGTTCTTGCTGAACGTGCTCGCCGCCGCGATCAGGACGTCGTAGTCGTTCGCCATCTTGACGACCAGAGGCGTCAGATCCTCGGCGACCGGGTTCGCGTAGGCCGCGTCCTCGACGCGCACGACGCGGCGCACGCCCGGCAGCTTCGCCGCCGCCTCGGCGACGGGTGCGGCGTCCTTGCCGATCACGGCGACGTCGATCTCGTCGCCGCCCGCCTCGGCGATCTTCTGCGCCGCGCTGAGCGCGTGCAGCGTCGCCTTGTCGAGGACGGCGTTGTCGTGCTGGGCCAAAAGGAGAATCGTCATGGCTAAAGCACCCCCGCCTCGGTCAGTTTGCCCACCAGTTCCTGCACGTCGGCGACCTTGGCGCCGCCCTGACGCTTGGGCGGCTCCTGGAAGTCCGAGTAGACGAGCCGCGGCGCCACGTCGATGCCGAGGTCGGCCGGGTTCGTTTGGTCGATCGGCTTCTTCTTCGCCTTCATGATGTTGGGCAAGGAGGCGTAGCGCGGCTCGTTCAAGCGCAGATCGACGCTGGCCACGGCCGGCAGCTTGACCTCGATCTTCTCGGTGCCCTCGTCGATCTCGCGCGCCACCGCGGCCTTGCCGTCCTGCACGTCGAGCTTGGAGACGAAGGTCGCCTGCGGCCAGCCGAGCAGTGCTGCCAGCATCTGCGGCGTCTGGTTGCTGTCGTCGTCGATCGCCTGCTTGCCTGTTAGGACGAGGCCGGGGTTCTCCTTGTCGACCACCGCCTTGAGGATCTTGGCCACGCCCAAGGGCTGTACCGTCTCCTCGCTCAGGACGTGGATCGCCCGATCGGCGCCCATGGCAAGCGCCGTGCGCAGCGTCTCCTGCGCCTTGGCGTCGCCGATCGAGACAGCGATCACCTCCTCGGCGGCACCCGCCTCCTTCAGGCGGATCGCCTGCTCGACCGCAATCTCGTCGAACGGATTCATCGACATCTTGACGTTGGCAGTATCGACACCGCTACCGTCGGCCTTGACGCGGACTTTGACGTTGTAGTCAACAACCCGCTTGACCGCGACCAGAACCTTCATCGTTGCTTGAACCCTCTATCCGGTGGATCGCCACGGCGACGCCCCGTCTTTTTGTGCAACGCACAAAGACCATAAGGGTCCCGTCACGGCTTTGTCAATCGACGCCTCGTCGAACCTCCCGCGCCCGCCTCAGCGGTTGGCGCCCGGCTGCCATAGCACGTCCTTGCCGCCCTTGTCGTTCTCGTGGCGTGACAGAACGAACAGGTGATCCGACAAGCGGTTTAGGTAGCGCAGCGTGGTCGGATTGACCGGGGCGCCGGAGGCGCTCAGCGCCGTCGCGAGGCGCTCGGCACGGCGCACGACGGTGCGGGCGAGGTGGAGGTGCGCCGATGTGGGCGTGCCACCCGGCAGGACGAAGGACTTGAGCGGCGCCAGTTCGGCGTTCATCGCGTCGATCTCGGCTTCCAGGCGCTCGACCTGCGCCTCGACCACCCGCAAGGACGGCCGGTCGGCGCGGTCTTCCGGCCGGCACAGATCGGCACCGAGATCAAACAGGTCGTTTTGAACGCGCGTCAGCATGGCGTCGGCCGCGGGCGAGGCGTGGAGACGGACGAGGCCGATGACGCCGTTCGCCTCGTCAACCGTGCCGTAGGCCTCGACGCGAAGATCGTGCTTCACGACCCGGCTGCCGTCGCCGAGCGAGGTCTGACCCCCGTCGCCGCCGCGGGTGTAGATCTGGCTCAGCGTGACCATCGTTGCGACTCCGTCTAGAAGTGCCCTAACGGCCGCCGGCGGCGAACGCGATCAAGGCAAGGATCAGGACCGCGACCGCCTGCAACCCGACCCTGGCCTGCATCAAGCGGTTGCCGTAGCGGGCGTTGAAGGCGCCGCCCTTGAAGAAGCCGAACAGGCCGACCAGGAGCACGGCCACGGTCGCCGTCATGAAGACGATCAGGAGGATGGTAAGCGCGTTCATGGGTTTTGCATCTAGCCGCACCGGAACCCCGCCGCCAGTGCGCCGTTCGGCCGCAGGCGGATTTTATGACGATGCGGCGTTCGAGAAAAGGAGAACGAGGTGCGGGTAGCAGCGCTCGGCGAGTGCATGATCGAGTTGCGCGAGGGCGAGGTGTCAAGCACCCTGCAGCAGGATTTCGGCGGCGACACCTACAACACCGCCGTCTACATGGCCCGCCTGCTCGGCGGGGCCGGGAAGGTTGCCTACCTGACCGCCCTCGGCCGCGATCGTTTGAGCGACCAGATGGCCGAGGCGTTCGCGGCCGAGGGGCTCGACGTCGAGGGCGTGCGTCGGATCGAGGGGCGCCTGCCCGGCCTCTACTGGATTCGCACCGAGCCCGAGACCGGCGAGCGCAGCTTTCTCTACTGGCGCGGACAATCGGCCGCGCGCGCGATGTTGACGGGCGACGGGGGCGAGGCGCTCCTGGCGGGCCTCGACGCCTTTGATCTCGTCTACCTCTCCGGGATTACGCTCGCGATCCTGCCCGAGGCCGACCGGGACGGCCTGCTCAAGCGCCTCGAAACCTTGAAGGCCGACGGGCGGCGGGTCGCCTTCGATCCGAACTACCGCCCAATGCTCTGGCCCGACACGGCCGCGGCGCGCGAAGCGATCGGGCGCGCGACGGCGGCCTCGACGATCGTGCTGCCGACCTTCGACGACGAGGCGGCGCTGTTCGGCGACGCCACGCCCGAGACGAGCGTAGCGCGGCTGCGAGATCTCGGCGTCGCCGAGATCGCTTTGAAGCGCGGGGCGGAGCCCGGCCTGATATGGGCCGACGGCGCTGCGCACACCGTCGTACCGATCCGGGTCGAGCGCCCGCGCGACACCACGGGCGCCGGCGACTCGTTCAACGCCGCCTACCTGACCTCGCGGCTCAACGGTCAGGACCCCGCCCCCGCCGCCGACGCCGGCAACCGCCTCGCGGCGCGCGTCGTCATGCACCAGGGCGGGGTGATCCCGAAGAACGCGATGCCGATTGGTTGAACGCTTGCGCGTCGCTGCCGCAGGATCTTTCTTCTCCTTGTTTTTGCCAGTGTTGACGCAGGAAGCTGGCCCGCAACGCCGAAGGCCAGCCTCGGGTGAAGGTAAAAGGAGAAGGGGCCAGCCTTGACAAGCACCCTTGGCTCGTCGCGGCGACAGGCCGAGAAGGCCCTGCCAACTAGATACCTACCGGCAGCGCAGGTTGCTGGAAATGTTCGTGGGGGGATGCCAAGCGGGGCTTGGCATCCGAGTTCGCGGCGCCCGGCTTGTACGACCATAAGCTGCGTGGGATGATCGCCTACAAGCCGGAGGACGAGGACCCGATTGCCGGCGAGATGAAGTCGACGAAGGCTATCCCCGCCCGCGCGCCGAGCACCACGCGCGGCGTTTCAACTAGTCCTGACGCCGGGCAGTCACCTCGATCTCGATCTTCATCGCCGGGTCGAGGAGGCCGGCCTGGATTATCATGGCGGCAGGGGGTGCGGCACCGAAGGCGCGGCGCAGGGCGGGCCAGCACGCGGCGAAATCGGCCCGATCGGGCAGGATGTAGGTGACGCGCACGACATCCTCAAAACCGGCGCCCGCCCCCTTGAGCGCGGCTTCGATGTGCTGCAAGGCGAGGTCGACCTGCGCCTCGACGCCGTCCGGCACGGTCATCGTCGCGTAGTCGGTGCCGGTGGTGCCGGAGACGAAGATCCATTCGCTATCGACCACGGCGCGCGCGTAACCGATCTGCGCCTCGTAGGCGGAACCGGATGCGATGCGGCGTCGAGTCATTGGACAGTTCTAAGGTTGAAGAACGCTTGCGCGTCCGCTGCGCGGGGCTCTTCTTCTTTCTTTTTTGCAACTTTGGCCGGGGCTAGCCTGAGCGTCTGAGCCAAGTTCGGGGACAAGTAGCAAAAAAGAAGAAAAGAAGGCCGCGCGCCAGCGCACGCGAAGCGTTCTCCTCACATCCCTTCGTAGATCGGGAACCGCCGGCAGAGGGTTTGCACCTTGCCCTTCACCTCAGCCTCGACCTCGGCGTTGCCGTCCGGGCCGTTCTTGGCGAGGCCGTCGAGCACGTCGGAGATCAGGTTGCCGACATCGCGGAACTCCTTGACGCCGAAGCCGCGCGTCGTGCCGGCGGGGGTGCCGAGGCGAATGCCCGAGGTCACGGCGGGCTTTTCCGGATCGAAGGGGACGCCGTTCTTGTTGCAGGTGATCCCGGCCCGCTCCAGGGCCTCGGAGGCGTGGTTGCCCTTGACGCTTTTGGGCCGGAGATCGACCAGCAGCAGGTGGTTATCGGTGCCGCCCGAGACGATGTCGCAGCCGCGCTCGACCATGACGCTTGCCAGCGCCTTGGCGTTGTCGACGACGGCGCGGATGTAGGTCTTGAACTGAGGATCCAGCGCCTCGCCGAAGGCGACGGCCTTGGCGGCGATGACGTGCATCAAGGGGCCGCCCTGAAGGCCGGGGAACACGGCCGAGTTGAACTTCTTACCCAGCGCCTCGTCGTTCGAGAGGATCAGGCCGCCCCGCGGGCCGCGCAGGGTCTTGTGCGTCGTCGTCGTCACGACGTGCGCGTGCGGCAGGGGCGAGGGGTGCGCGCCGGTGGCGACCAGCCCCGAGATGTGCGCCATGTCGACGAGCAGGTAGGCGCCGACCTTGTCGGCGACGGCGCGAAAGGCGGCGAAGTCGATGACGCGCGAGTAGGCCGAGGCGCCGGCGATGATGAGCTTGGGCTCGTGCTCGACGGCGAGGCGCTCGACCTCGTCCATGTCGATCAGCCCGTCCGCCTCGCGCACGCCGTAGTGGATCGCGTCGAACCACTTGCCGCTCTGGGCCGGCTTGGCGCCGTGCGTCAGGTGGCCGCCGGACGCGAGGTCCATGCCGAGGATGGTGTCGCCCGGCTTGACCAGCGCCAGCATCACCGCCCCGTTGGCCTGGGCGCCCGAGTGCGGCTGGACGTTGGCGTAGGCGCAGCCGAAGAGTTTCTTCGCCCGCTCGATCGCGAGGGCCTCGGCGACGTCGACGTATTCGCAGCCGTTGTAGTAGCGCTTGCCCGGGTAACCCTCGGCGTACTTGTTGGTCAAGACGCTGCCTTGGGCTTCGAGCACGGCGCGGCTGACGATGTTCTCGCTTGCGATCAGCTCGATCTGCTCTTGCTGGCGCTTTAGTTCGTCCCGCAGCGCCTTGAACAGGTCGGGATCGGCTTGGTCGAGCGGGCGGGTGAAGAAATCGTCCTGACGCAAGTCGGCGGTCGTCGTTGCCATCGGCTTAACACTCCACGAGGTTGACGGCGAGACCCCCGAGCGAGGTCTCCTTGTACTTAGCGCTCATGTCGCGCCCGGTCTCGCGCATCGTCGCGATCACCTTATCTAGGGTAACGAAGTGGCGCCCGTCGCCGCGCAAGGCAAGGCGTGCGGCGTTGATCGCCTTCACCGCCCCCATCGTGTTGCGCTCGATGCAGGGAATCTGGACCAGCCCGCCGATCGGGTCGCACGTCAAGCCGAGATTGTACGCCGTGCCGCGTCTCCCCCGCCGGGCGATGTACGGATTTGAGCCGAGACGGCCCTGGACGCTTTGGCAAGGGCGACACGAACCTGCGCTCGCGGGGCTAGACGTGCTATATGGACGTCGACAGCACCGATCCGTAAACTCGGTATGATCCATGCCCGCCTCGCTACCCAAGCCGGTCCTCGTCCTCGCCGTTTTCGCCGCCGGACTCGTCCTGCCGCTCCTCACGCGCGCCTACGGCACGGCGATTGCGAACGCCGCCTACGTATTTTGCACGTGAGACTGGAACGCTGACGCGTCCGCTGCGCGGGGCTTTCTTTTTCTCTTTTTGCTTTGTCCGAGGCTGGCCCTCGGCATTGTAGCCAGCCTTCTACGTTAACACTGCAAAAAAGCGTCAGCGCACGCGAAGCGTTCTCACCGCTTGACGAACTTGCAAAACCGGCTCTCTGAACCATCCTTGGTCTTCTCCTGGTAGAGAAACGCCAGTTCGTCCTCGTCGAACGCTTTGAAGAAAGTGTCCCAGTCTGTCGTGGTCAGGTTAGCGCCGTCGTCGAAGGCGATCCTGAGCACGCCTGGATCGTCCGCGTCCCCCGTCGCCTCGACGGTTGCGGGCTTGCCGCCGCGGGCCTCGGCCCACTTCTTGATCGTGTCGTGGTCGATCGTCGTCTTGGTGTCGCTCACGTCCGTTCCTCCTTACGGTTTCGTGGCGGGAACGACCGTCGGCGGGCGAGGTTCCGACGGGCGCGGCAATGGGTTTCCTTCGGTCCCAAAAACGCCCTAAACCTTCCGGGTTCGGTGCTGCCACGGGAGGATGCCTTGACCGAGGCTTCGTTCGCCGCCCTGATCGACGCGCGCGGCCTTGCCTGCCCGCTGCCGCTCTTGAAGGCGCGCCAAGCGCTGATGGTGCTCGACAAGGGCGCTCGGATCTGCGTGCTGGCGACCGATCCGGCGGCGCGGCGCGACTTCGAGGATTTCACCGAGGCCTCGGGCCACGCGCTCTTGAACGTGGACGAGGAGGACGGGCTCTTGCGCATCGTGGTCGAGAAGGCGTGAGTGCGGCGCGCCTGCCCAAGAGCGGCGGCGCCGTCTGGGCGCCGCTGCGCGTCGGCCCGTTTCGCAATCTGTGGCTCGCCAACCTCGCCTCCAACTTCGGCTATCTGATCCAGGGCGTCGGGGCCGGGTGGCTGATGACGCTGCTGACGTCCGATCCGGCGATGGTGGCGCTCGTGCAGACCTCAATGCAGTTGCCGATCCTGGTCTTCGCGCTCTTGGCCGGCGCGATCGCCGACCTGATCGACCACCGCAAGGTGCTGCTCGCGGCCCAGGTCTGGATGCTCGGCAACGCGCTCGCGCTCGCGACCTTGGGCTACATGGGCCTCGTCACGCCCTGGCTCCTGCTCGGCTTCACCTTTCTCCTCGGCATAGGCATGGCGGTGAACGGGCCGACGATGCAGGCGACCGTGCGCGGTCTGGTCCCGGCCAACATGCTCGCCGCCGCGATCACGATGAACGCCGTCTCGTTCAACCTCGCCCGCGCCTCCGGCCCCGCGATCGGCGGCGCGATCGTCTCCGTCGCCGGGCCGCAGGCGGCCTTTCTCGTCAACGCGATGTCCTACCTGCCCTTGCTCCTGGTCCTCCTCTTGTGGCGGCGCCCGGCGCGCACGTTCAACCTGCCGCGCGAGCGGGTGCTGCCGGCGATGCTGACCGGCCTGCGCTACGTCGGCCAGACGCCGCCCATCTGGCACACGATGGTCAGGGGCGCCCTGTTCGGCTTTGCCGCGACCTCGATCATGGCGCTGATGCCGCTCGTCGCCAAGGACGCCTTGAACGGCGGCCCGAGCGCGTTCGGCGGGCTCTTGGGCGCGTTCGGCGTCGGCGCGCTCGTCGGCGCGTTCACCGTCCAGCCGCTGCGCCAGCGCCTCGGCGTCGAGCGCTCGGCCACGATCATGGCCGGGCTGTTCGGCGGCGCCCTGATCGCGATCGGGCTGATGCCGGGCTGGATCACCGTGATCCTGGCCCTCTTCGTCATGGGTGGCTGCTGGCTCGGCTCCTTGTCCTCGTTCAACGCCGGCGTGCAGATGTCGAGCGCCTTTTGGGTCCAGGCGCGCGTCTTGAGCGTTTACCAGATGGTCCTGTTCGGCGGCATGGCGCTCGGCTCGTGGGTCTGGGGCGAGGTCGCTGGGTCTCACGGCGTGCTCACCGCCCTCGTCGCCGCCGGCTGCGTCATGCTGGCGCAACTGCTCTTGCAGCCCTTCTTGGCGCTGCCCTCGGACCAAGCGCCCGACATGCGGCCGGCGAACCTGCCCGAGACGCTCGTGACCGAGGTGCCGGTGCCGGCGGGCGAGGGGCCGGTGATGATCCAGGTCGAGTACAACGTCAAGGCCGACAACGTCCCGGCCTTCCTCGCCGCGATGGACGAACTCGGCCACCAGCGCCGCCGCAACGGTGCCCTTCGCTGGCGCCTGTTTCAGGACGTGAGCGACGCCGACCATTGGATCGAGACCTTCCTCGTCGCCGACTGGCTCGACCAGCGCCGGCTCCTGGACCGGACGACGACGGCGGACCTGCTGATCGAGGCCGAGGCGCTGCGCCACCACGAGGGCGACGAGCCGGTCGTCCGGCGCATGATCGCGCGCCGCCGCGACAGCCGGTTCGAGCTGACCGAGGAGGAACGGGGCGACAAGCGGGCGGCGGCCGGGGGGACTTGAGCCGCGCCGTCATCCATCAACGCGGACGCGGCACGGCCCAAGTCCGGCTCAGGCGCCGAAGCCGCCGTCGATCGTGTGCATGGCACCCGTCACCATCGAGGCTTCCGGGCCGACGAGGTAGGCGACCATGCCGGCGACCTCGTCCGGCCGGGCGTGGCGCTTGATTGCCATGAAGCCGTGCATGGCCTCGTGCAGCGGGCCGTCGGCCGGGTTCATGTCGGTGTCGACCGGGCCGGGCTGGACGGCGTTCAGCGTGATCCCGCGCGCGCCGAAGTCGCGGGCCAATCCTCGAACCATGCCCTGCACGGCCGACTTGGTCAGCGCGTAGGCGGCACCGCCCGGAAACGGCATCCGATCGCCGTTGACCGAGCCGATGACGACGATCCGGCCGCCCTCGCCCATGCGCCGCGCGGCGTCGACCGCGGCGTGGTAGGGGCCGCGCACGTTGACGTCGATCATGCGGTCGACGGCCTCGGTGTCCAGTTCGAGCGGGTCGCCCAGCACCAGAACGCCGGCGTTGACGACGAGGACGTCGAGCGCACCTTGGTCGGCGATCACCCGCCCGACCGCGACAGGGTCGCCGCTGTCGGCTTGAAGCGCCTGCGCTCCCGTCCTGTTCGCGAGCGCCCTCGCCGCGTCGGCCGAACCGGCGTAGGTGAAGGCGGTCTCGGCCCCGTCCCTCGTCAGGCGCTCGACGATCGCGGCGCCGATGCCCCGGCTGCCGCCCAGGACGAGCGCCTTCTTATCGGTCAGATTTGCCACGGTGCTGCTCCTCGCATGTTTTGTAGTAGTCACTATATAAATAACTCAGGACGGCTGACAAGGATAATTCTGTAGTGGTCGATAAAAAAATATACGTGGGCCGCGGCCGCCCGCGCGGCTTCGACGTCGAGGCGGCGGTCGAGACGGCACTCGAACTGTTTCGCGCGCGGGGCTACGACGGCGTCGGCGTCGCCGAACTCGCCAAGGCGATCGGCGTCGGCGCGCCGAGCCTCTACGCCGCCTTCGGCTGCAAGGCCGGGCTGTTCGAGCGCGCCCTCGAACGCTACGTCGCGCGCGAGGGCGGCTTCATCGCGGCGGCCCTGGCCGAAAGCCTCTCCCTGCCCCGCGCGATCGAGAACGTGCTGCTGCGCGCGGCCGAGGTCTACACCGCCACCCCCGACTTGCCGGGCTGCCTCGTCATGGACGGCACGCGCAACAGCACCGACGCGGGGGCGTGCGCGCTGACGCGGGCCTTGCGCGCGGCGACGCGCCGACACCTGCGCGCGTTCATCGCCAACGAGCGCCCGAACGACGCGGACGACCTCGCCGACGGCCTCATGGTGGCGCTCGCCGGCCTCTCCGCCGCCGCCCGCGACGGCGTGCCCCCCGAACGCCTGCGCAAGAGCGCCGCGATCCTGGCCGAAGGTATCGTTAATCGTCTGAGGGTGGCGTGAACGCTTCGCGTCCGCTGCGCGGGGCTTTTTTCTCTTCTTTTTTGCAACTTTGGCCGGGGCTGGCCTGAACGTCTGAGCCAAGTTCGAGGACAAGTAGCAAAAAAAGGAAAGAGAAAGCCCGCGCGGCAGCGCACGCGAAGCGTTAAACCTCGATCTCGCCGCGCATCACCTCGACGCAAGGGCCGGCGACGCTGGCGATCCCTTCTGCGTCGACCGCGACCTCGATCCGGCTCGGCCGGCCCATCTCGACCCCTTGCTCGATGGTGACGGCGCCCCTCCCTTCGCGCGCGTGCAGGAAGGCGCCGAGGGCTGCGGCGGCGCTGCCGGTCGCCGGGTCCTCGGGAATGTTGTCCAGGGGCGCGAACATGCGCGCGCGCAGGCGATCGGGTGTCTCGGTGCGGACATAGAGGAAGAGGGCGAAATCCGGCCCCGTCGCCGCCGACAGCGTCGCTTTCGTCTGTCGAAACGCGCTGGTGTCGGGAACGGCACGGCCCAGCGCGTCGAGCGACGCCACCTCGGCGAAGGCGAAGCGGGCGCCGACCGAGAGGAAGCGGGGCGCGTGGGGCTCGATCATAATCGCATCCGCCTCCAGCCCGACGGCGGCGGCGACCGTCGCGGCGTCGATCTCCGACCCCTCTTCGAGCGGCCTCGGCGCCCTGATCTTGGCACCCGTCACGCCGTTCGGTCCCCGCAGCGCCTCGACCCGAACGGTGCCGGCGACTTCCTCGAAGGCGAGCGCGTCGCCGTGCCCTTGCTTGGCGAGCAGGTAGCCGGTGCCGACGTTCGGGTGCCCGGCGAACGGCATCTCCATCGTCGGCGTGAAGATGCGCACCTTGAAGTCGTGCGCCGGGTCGCTCGGTTGGCAGACGAAGGTTGTCTCGGAGTAGTTGAACTCGCGGGCGACGCGCTGCATCGCGTCCGTGTCCAGCCCGTCCGCGTCGAGGACGACGGCGAGCGGGTTGCCGCCGAAGCGCTGGTCGGTGAAGACGTCGAGCGTGACGTAGTCGAGGCGCATTGTGCTCTCCCGTGAGGATATTGAACGCTTCGCGTGCGCTGCCGCGCGGGCTTTTTCTTTTTTGTCTTTGTCAGGGGCTGGCCCTCGGCGCCGATGCCAGCCTCCTACGCTAACACTGGCAAGAAATGCGGCGGGCGCAACGCGAAGCGTTTAGACCTCGATCGGCGGCGCTTCGCAGGGCTAGAATGCCTCCGCCGGCAGCGCCATCAGCGGTGCTTTGCCGGCCATGATTCGGGCAAAGAGCGCGCCGCTCTCGGGCAGGACCTTGGTCATGTAGAAGGTGGCGAGGCCGATCTTCGCCTGCCCCCCCGGCTCCGCCGCCCGCGGCAGGACGGCGACCACGGTCTTGGCGTGCGCCCAGGCGAGTGCGGTGAGGGCGAACAGGCGTAAATAGTCGCTCGCGGCCGCCGCCGCCTCCTCGGGGTCGGCCAAGCCCTTCTGGGCGATGACGAGCGTCGCGTTGCGCAGCCGGCCGGCCGCCTTGGCGAGCGCCCCCGTCATCTCGGCGAGGTGCGGGTTCGTTTGGTGCTCCTCGACGAAGGCGTCGAGCGGGTGGAAGAAGCGGCGGAGCAGGCGCCCGGTGCCCACACCCAGCTTGCGGCCGACGAGGTCGAGGGCCTGGATGCCGTTGGTGCCCTCATAGATCGGGCAGATGCGTGCGTCGCGCACCAACTGCTCGACGCCCCACTCCTTGACGTAGCCGTGCCCGCCCATGACCTGCACGGCCGCGTTCGCCGCCTCGGTGCCGAGGTCGGTGAAGTAGGCCTTCACGATCGGGGTCATCAAATTGACGAAATCGTCCGCCTGCTGCCGCCGCTCGGGCTCCGGGTGGTGCTTGGCGATGTCGAGTTCCATGCCGGTCCAGTAGGCCAGCACTCTAGCCGCCTCGATCTGGCTCTTCATCGAGAGCAGCATCCGCCGCACGTCGGGGTGGACGATGATCGGATCGGCCGGCCCCTCGGGCGCCTTGGCGCCGCTCAAGGAACGGCCCTGCAGCCGCTCCTTGGCGTAGTGCGCCGCCGACTGGTAGGCGGTCTCGGCGACGCCGAGGCCCTGGATGCCGACGGCGAGCCGGGCGGCGTTCATCATCGTGAACATCGCCTTCATCCCGCCGTGCTTCTGGCCGATGAGGTAACCTTCGGCGTCCTCATAGTGCATGACGCAGGTGGCGGACCCGTTGATGCCCATCTTCTTCTCGATCGAGCCGCACATCAGGCCGTTCTTGGGGCCTAGGTTGCCGTCGTCGTCGGGGATGAACTTCGGCACGAGGAAGAGCGAGATGCCCCTGGTGCCGGGCGGCGCGCCGGGCAGCTTGGCGAGCACGAGGTGGACGATGTTCTCGGTCAGGTCGTGCTCGCCGCACGAGATGAAGATCTTGGTGCCGGTGACGCGGTACGTCCCGTCGTCCGCCGGCACCGCCTTGGTCTTGATCAGGCCGAGGTCGGTGCCGCAGTGCGGCTCGGTCAGGTTCATCGTCCCCGACCATTTGCCCGAGGCCATCTTGGGCAAATAGAGGGCCTTGAGCGCCTCGGTGCCGTGCAGGTGCACGGCGTCCGCCGCCCCGGCGCTCAAGAGCGGATAGATGCTGAACGCCAGGTTGGCCGAGGACATCATCTCCATGAGCGCGAAGTGCAGCGTCTGCGGCAATCCCTGTCCGCCGTAGTCCGGCGCCATCGCCAGCCCGTTCCAGCCGCCCTGGGCGTAGGCGTCGTAGGCTTCCTTGAAGCCCTTGGGCGTGCGCACGACGCCGTTCTCGTAAACGCAACCCTCGGCGTCGCCGCTCTGGTTGAGGGGAAAGAGCGCCTCCTCGCACAAGCGGCCCGCCTCTTCGAGGACCGGCCGGGCCAAGTCGGCGCCCGCCTCCTCGAAGCCGGGCAGCGTGGGGATCGAGCGCTCGTAGCCGAGCACGTCGAAGAGGACGAAGCCGATTTCGTCCAAGGGGGCTTTGTAGGTCACCATGCTGTCGATCGTCCTAATTGCGCAGGGGTTTGCCGGTGGCGAGCATGTGCTCGACGCGGGCCAGCGTGCCCTCGGTCCGGATCAGCCGCATGAAGGCGGCGTGTTCGAGGTCGAGCAGCGCCGTCTCGCTGACGCTCAACGTCGGGTCGGTGTCGCCGCCGGTCAGCACGGCCGCGAGTTCGGCCGTCACGGTTTTGTCGTGCGGCGTCAACTGCCCCTTGAGGTCGAGGTCGTGCAGGGCGAGCCCTAGGGCGGCCGCACCCGACGGCCCCGGCAGGCGCAGTTCGGCCGGCTCGGGCGGCCTGTAGTCCTCGGCGAGTTCGATCGCCCGCGTCTTGGCGTCGGCCAAGAGCCGGTCGCGGTTGAAGGTGATGCGGTCCGACGGGCGCAAGATCCCTGTCTCGATCGCCTCGAAGGCCGACTTCGCCACCTTGGCGAGCCCGATCTGCTCGAACGCCTGCGCCACGGGCGCCATCGGCCCGTTCGGGCGCTTGGGGTCCGTGGCGTAGCGGGCGAGGAGGCGGGCACAGCCGCCCCAGCCGGGGACGACGCCGACCCCGACCTCGACGAGGCCGGCGTAGGTCTCGGCGTGCGCCTGCACGGCGTCGGCCATCAGCAGGATCTCGCAGCCGCCGCCGAGCGTCAGGCCCGAGGGGGCGGCGACGACGGGGAAGGGGGCGTAGCGGAGGGCAGAATAGACCCGCTGCCCGCCGACGACCAGTTCCTCGATCTTGTCCCAAGCACCGACGTTGGCGGCGAAGAGGGCGAGGCCGAGGTTGGCCCCGGCCGAGAAGGCGCTACCGTCGTCGTAGACGACGAGACCCTTGGCCCCGTGCCCCCGCACGATCTCCGGTGTCTGGCCCAGGAGCTTGAGCAGGTCGGCGTCGATCGTGCCCATCTTGGAGCGGATCTCGAAGCACAACACCCCGTCGCCGATGTCCCAGACGGCGGCCGAGGCGTTCTTCGCCAAAGGTTTCGCGCGTCGCTTGACGTCGGCGAGGAGTAGAACGCCCTCCGGCCGCTCGATCGGAGTGTAAGCATCATCGAGGTCCAGCCGCTCCAGGCGGCCGTCCTGCTCGCGGTAGAAGCCGCCGGCACGAATCGCGGTGTCGAGGAAGGCCGGGACGGCGACGCCCTCGGCGTCGAGCGCCGCCTTCAAGGTCGCGAGCCCCAAGGCGTCGGCCAACTCGAACGGCCCTTGCTTCCAATTGTAGCCGAGCCGCATCGCGGCGTCGATCGCGGCCAGATCGTCGCTCACTTCCCCTAAGCGCCCGATCGCGTAGGCGAGCGTGCGGGCGATGACGGCGCGGGCGTAGGCCGAGCCCTTGTCGCCCGCCGCGAGCAAACCGGCGGCACCGCCCTTCCTCGCCGCCTCGACCGAGGCGAGGGTGGACTTCGCCGTCGGCCGGTAGGTGCCAAGCGCCAAGTCGACGGTCTCCTTCAGCTTACCGCCGCCGGCGCGGTTGAGGCGGTAGAAGCCGCCCTTGCCCTTGCGTCCGGTGTAGCCCTCGCCGATCAGCTTCGCCAGGAGCGGGAACTCGGCCCGCCCGGCGTGGTAGGGGTCGTCCTCGGGCAGGGCCGCGGCGAGGCTCTTGTCGACGTAGGGCACGAGGTCGAGCCCGACGAGGTCGAGAAGGCCGAACACGCCGGTCTTGGGAAAGCCGAACGGCCGGCCCATGACCGCGTCCGCCTCCTCGACGGTGAGGCCGAAGCTTTGCGCGTACTTCAACGCCGCCTGCATCCAGTAGACGCCGATGCGGTTGGCGATGAAGCCGGGGGTGTCTTCGCAGCGCACGACGGTCTTGCCGAGGCCGATATCGGCGAAGGCTACGAGGCCGGCCAGCGCCGCCGGATCGGTCGCGTCGTCGGCGACGACTTCGAGCAGGCGCATGTAGCGCGGCGGGTTGAAGAAGTGGGTGATGAGAAAGCGCGGCCTCAGCCCCTCGTCCATGCCCTCCTTCAACGCTTCGAGCGGCAAAGTCGAGGTATTCGACGAGACGAGCGTGCGCGGCCCGACATATTGCGCGAACTTGGCGTAGAGGTCGCGCTTGACCTCGACCCGCTCGACCACCGCCTCGATCACCCAGTCGCAGTCCCGCAGCCGCTCCAGGTGGTCCTCGATGTTGCCGGGGATCACCCGCCGGACGGCTGCCTTGCCCATGAAGGGGGCCGGATCGGTTTTGAGCAACTTTTGCACCGCCGCCTTGGCGACGGCGTCGCGGTCGGCCGCACCCTCCGGGACGACGTCGAGCAGGTGGACTTCGACGCCGGCGTTGGCGATCTGTGCCGCGATGGCGGCGCCCATGACGCCGGCACCGACGACGGCGGCGCGCGCAACCCCGACGGCCATCACAGCGCCTCCAGGACGGTGGCGATCCCCTGCCCGCCGCCGATGCACATGGTGGCAAGGGCGTAGCGGCCGCCGGTGCGGTGGAGGAGCGAGGCCGCCTTGCCGGTGATGCGCGCGCCCGAGGCGCCCAACGGGTGGCCGAGCGCCATCGCCCCGCCGTCGAGGTTCACCTTGTCCGCGTCGAGGCCGAGTTCGTCGATGCAGGCGAGCGCTTGCGCCGCGAAGGCCTCGTTCAGTTCGACGACGTCGAGGTCCTCGACGCCGATCCCGGCGCGATCCAGCGCCTTCTTCGTCGCCATGATCGGGCCGATGCCCATGATCTCCGGCGCGCAGCCGGCGACGGCGATGCCCTTGATCCGTGCGAGCGGCGTCAGGCCGGCCTCGCGGGCGTAGCCCTCCTCGGCGACGAGGACGGCGGCCGCCCCGTCGGTGAGCGGCGACGACGTTCCGGCCGTGACCGTGCCGTCGGTCTTGAAGGCCGGCCGCAACCCGGCCAGCGCCTCAAGGCTCGCGTCGGCGCGGATGCCGCCGTCCAGGGTAGCCTCGCCGTCCTTGGTACGGATCGGCACGATCTCGTCGGCAAAGCGCCCGGCCTCTTGCGCCGCCGCCGCCTTTTGATGGCTCGCGAGCGCCATCCGCTCCATGCGCGCGCGCTCGACGCCGTACTTGACGGCGACGTTCTCGGCCGTCTCGCCCATGCCGATATAGGCCTCTGGGTAATCGCGGCTGAGCCCTGGGTGCGGCATCGGGTTGAAGCCGCCCATCGGGATCCGGCTCATCGACTCGACCCCTGAGCAGACGAACAGCCGCCCGGCGTCCATCTGGATCGCCCCCGCCGCCATGTGGATCGCCTGCATCGACGAGCCGCAAAAGCGGTTGAGCGTGACGCCGGCGACGCTCTGCGGCAGCCCGGCCAGCGTGCCGGCCAGCCGCGCGACGTTCAAGCCCTGCTCGGCCTCGGGAAAGGCGCAGCCGGCGATGTGATCCTCGATCGCCTCGACCTTGGCGCCGCACTTCGCGACGAGGCCGCGCACGACCTGGGCCAAGAGATCGTCCGGGCGGGTGCGGGCGAGCGACCCCTTGTGCGCCGGCTGAAAGGGCGAGCGGGCGTAGCCCGCGATGACGACGGATCGCTGCATCAATCTCAGACTCCTGCGGGTTCTTCGGCGGCGCGCGACGCGCGCGCCAAGTAGGTGTCGGCTTGCGAGCGGATCTGGCGCAGGTCGTTCAAGGTCGCCTCGATGTCGTGGTGCTGCTGTTCCAGCTTTGCCATCCGCTCGTCGAGGCGCTTGGCGAGCAGGCGGGTCTGCGCGAGGTGGTCGTGGTCGGCGTCGTAGAGGTCGAGCCACTCCTTGATCTCGCGCAAGGAGAAGCCCAGCCGCTTGCCGCGCAGGATCAGGATCATCCTCGCCCTGTCCTTGTGGGTGTAGACCCGGTTCTGGCCCGCCCGCTGCGGCACGATGAGGCCCTTGTCCTCGTAGAAGCGCAGCGTGCGGGGCGTGATGTCAAGGTCTTCGGCCAGTTCGCTCACCGTGTAGAGGCGTTCACCCATCGGTTGTATTCTCTCGTTGTTTATTATCGCAAGCGTCATGCGGCTCACGTTGAGGAACGACGTGCGGGGCGTGGATCCGGTTCCCATCACACCGCCTCAAGCGGCGCAGACGGCGGTGCGCTTGGCCTGCTCCTCGGCGACCAACTCCTTCTTCGACAGCTTGCCGATCATGGTCTTGGGCAGTTCGTCGCGAAACTCGATCGCGCGCGGCACCTCTGAGGGCGCGAGCTTGGTCTTGAGAAAGGCGAGCAGCGTCGGCGCGTCGAGGTCGGCGCCCTCGCGGCGGACGACGAAGGCCTTGGGCGCCTCGCCGCGATCATCGTCCGGCACGCCGATCACCGTCGCCTCGGCCACCGCCTCGTGCGCGTAGAGCGCCTCCTCGACCATGCGCGGGTAGACGTTGTAGCCGTTGACGAGGATCACGTCCTTCAACCGGTCGACGAGGAAGACGTAGCCGTCGTCGTCGACGTAGCCGACGTCGCCGGTGAGGAGCGCGCCGTCGTCCATGACGGCCCGCGTCTCCTCCGGGCGTTGCCAGTAGCCCTGCATCACCTGCGGCCCGCGCACGGCGATCTGGCCCTTTAGGTTGGTGCCCAAGCGCCGCGTCGGATCGTCGAGGCCGCGGACCTCGATCGACGTCGCGGGCAGCGGCAGGCCGATCGAGCCCTCGCGCACCCGGCCGTCGGTCGGGTTGCAGGTGGCGACGGGGGCCGTCTCCGAGAGCCCGTAGCCCTCGACGACCGTGCAGCCGGTGAGGTCTTGAAAGCGGTGCAGCACCTCGATCGGCAAGGGCGCCCCGCCGGAGATGCAGTACTTGAGGGAGCCCAGATTGTGCTTGGGCGTCTCGGGGCTGTTGTTGAGCGCGTTCAAGAGCGTCGGCACGACCGGGAACAGGGTCGGGCGCTTCTTGTGGATCGTGCCCAACACCTGCTCCAGCTTGAAGCGGGGCAGGAGGATCATCGAAGCCCCGATCTCGATCGCGAGGTTCATCACGACGGTCATGGCGAAGACGTGGAACAGGGGCAGGACCCCTAAGACCTTCTCCTCGCCGTCGCCGAGCGTGGGGCACCACGCCGCCACTTGGCGCCTGTTGGCCGCCAAGTTGGCGTGGGTCAGGATCGTGCCCTTGGGCGTGCCGGTGGTGCCGCCCGTGTACTGCAAGACGGCGGCGTCGGTGAGCGGGTCGACGACGGTGCGCTTGATGCGCCCGTCATTGTCGATCAGGTCCCTGAAGGTTGTCAGCCGGTCCATGTCGACCGGCTGCGAGAGTTCGTGACGCTTGAAGAGACGGAACATCATCGCGGTCGAGGGCGGCAGCGCGTTCGCCATCGAGCAGACGACGACCTTCTCGATCTCGGTCCGGGGCAGGGCCGCCATCAGCTTGTCGAGGATGAGGGCGAGGTCGAGGGCGAGCATCACCTTGACGCCGGAATCCTTCGCCTGGCGCGCGATCTCGTCCTCGGCGAACAACGGGTTGAAGTTGACGACGACGGCGCCGAGTTCGAGCGCGGCGTAGTAGCCGACGACGTAGTAGGGCGTGTTCGGCAGCAAGAGCCCGACCCGGTCGCCCTTGGCAACGCCGAGTGCTGCCAAGCCCTTGGCAGCACAGCGGACGAGGTGGCCCAAGAGCCGATAGCTGCACACCTTGCCCATGAAATCGATCGCGGTCTGCCGGCCGTAGCGGGCCTCGGCCCGGTCCAGGGCCGCCGAGAGCGGCTCCGGCGGCAGCTTCATGTCCCAAGGGATGTCCCGCGGGTAGGCGTTGAGCCACGGCGCACGGCCGCTGGCCTGCTCGTCCATCATTACCCCCTTCGTTCGACCCCGCGGTCGTGCCGCGGGCGATAGCCCTGATCTTTTCTCTAGGGTACGCGATCGGTTGTATTCGTCAAGAAGTTTACGTATGGGGCAATGCTGCGGGTACGGTCTCCTCGTCCGCCAGGAGTGCCGCCGTCTCGGTCTCGATCCGCTCTTGCAGGAGCGCCATGAAGACCTTGCGCTCCAGGCCCGGCGGGATCGGTTCTAGAAAGCGGACGGTGATCGTGCCAGGACCCTTGACGGCGCCCGAGCGCTCCCAGAGCAGGCCCGAGTCGAGGGCGACCGGCACGACGGGCAGGCCGAGTTCGCGGTAGAGTGCGGCGACGCCCGACTTGTAGTCGGGCGGGGCGCACAGGGGCATGCGGGTGCCCTCGGGAAAGATCAGGACCGAGACCCCTTGCGCCGCCGCCGTCTTGGCGCCGTTGATGAGCGAGCGCATCGCCCGCGCGGCACCCTTGCGGTCGATCGCGATGTTGGTGTGCGCCAGATACCAGCCGAAGACGGGGATCTTGGTCAGTTCCTCCTTCATCCCGCTCGCCGTCAGGGGCCGGACCGTGTTGATGAAGACGGTGTCGAAGGCGGAGAGGTGCTTGGCGGCGAAGACGACCGGGGTTTGGGGGATGCGGTCCAGGCCCTCGAAGGCGACCTTGACCCCCGCGACGTGGCGCAGGAGGAACAGGCCGCCCCGCTGCCAGAGCCCGGCGAGCCACAAGAGGTCGTAGCGCGACGCGAAGGGGGTCAGCGGCAGGTAGCCGAAGATCACGATTGCGGTCCAGACGTAGAACAACGGCTTGAACAGGTAAGAGCGCGTCGCCAAGGCTCAGATCCGTCGCAGGCTGAAGCGGGCGGCGAGGCGGGCGCTGAGGGTGGCGAGCAGGACCGCCACGATCGGGACGAGGCTGAGCAGAACCCAGTCGACGGCGCCCGGCACGACCGGGATCGGCGGCTCGACCCCGATCCAGGTCGGCCCGTAGAGGACGGCGACGAGGACGAGCACCGCCGCGACGAAGCCGCCGACGGCGCCGTAGAGCGCCACCGCGAGCGCGTGGTGCTCGACCTGCCGCGCCACGTAGGCGTCCTTCGCCCCCATCGAGCGCAGGACGTCCAGGGTCTCGTGGTGCTGGGCGAGGCTCAGGCGGGTGATGGCCGCGACGCCGACGAGGGCCGCGAGCAAGAGGGCGCACCCGGCGACGACGCCGCCCGCGCGCAGGAGGGCGCCCACGCCCCCGCGCGGGCCCGCCATGGTCCCGCCGTCGCCGAGCGTGGCGCCGGGCACCATCGCCCGGACCCGCTCCTCGATCGCCGCCACGTCCGGATTCGAGCCCGGATTGAAGGCGACGTCGATCAGCCGCGGCAGCGACAAGGCACGCGCGTCGCCGCCGGCGGCGGGGCCGAGGAGCGCGTCCAACTCGGCATCGCCGACGGGCGAGACGGAGGCCGCCTCCGGCAAACGCTCCAGCACGGCGACGAGGTCGGCGACGAGCCCCGGCCGCTCGTCCGCCGCCGCCGGGGGCAGGGCCAGGGTAACGATGCGCGGCAGGCTCGCGTCCTTGATGAGACGCTCGTGCGCAAGGCCGGCGAGCGCGAAGGCCAGCACGGCCATGAACACGAGCCCGCCGACGACGTGGCGCGTCAGGCGGCCGAGCGCCGAGCCTTCGAGCGGCAGGTCGAGGCTTGGCACGGGCGTTCTCCTCAAGCCCCGCCGGCGGCCGCGTCGACGAGGCGTCGGTTCGCGATCCGCCATGCGGGGTGCGGGTGGCGGCGGGGCAGGTCGTCGCCGTGGGTGGCGAGCACGACGCCGGTGCCGAGCCGGCGCAGCTCGTCGAACAGACGCATCAATTGGCCGCCGCGGGCGGCATCGACGCTGCTCGTCGGCTCGTCGGCGAGCAGCAAGGGCGGTCTGGTAACGACGGCGCGGGCGACGCTGACCAACTGCCGCTGCCCGACCGAGAGGTCTCGCGGCAAGGCGTCCGCCGCGGCGGCGAGCCCGAGCCAAGCCAGGATCTCCGGCACGAAGCGGCCGATGCGCTCGTCGTCCGCGCCGTTGATGCGCAGCGGCAGCGCCACGTTGTCGAAGGCGCTCAAGTGCTCGATCAAGCGGAAATCCTGAAAGACGACGCCGATCTTTTGCCGCAGATTGGCCTTCTCCTCACGGCCGAGGCGGGTTAATTCACGGTTGAAAACCGTCATCGTGCCGCGTGCGGGCGGGAGCGACAGGCCGAGCACCCGCAAGAGCGAGGTCTTGCCCGCGCCGACCGGCCCGGTCAAGAAGCGAAACTCCCCGGCGTTGAGGGTCAGATCGACACCGTGCAGCACGTCCTTGCCCCCGTAGCCGACGGCGACGCCCTCAAGGCGCAGCAAGGCGTTCGGCCGGCCCGCCGCCAGTCCCGTGGTATGAATATCGATGGTTGATGGCGGCATACGGCAAGGCGGGGCGGCGGGGACGGACGACGGGTTGATCGGCCTTACCTGCCCCAATTGCCGGACCGGTTACAAGATCAATCCGCAGTCCTTGGGTCCGCGCGGCCGCACGGTGCGCTGCACCACCTGCGGCCACAAGTGGTCCGCGGCCCCCGACGGTACGGTTGCGCCGGCGGCACCGAAAGCCCCGGCGGCGGAACAGGAGGCGTCGGACGCGGACGCCGAGACGACGGGCGCCGAAGCGGACGAGGCCGTCGCCGCAGACCCGCCGGCGCGCGCGCCGGCGTCGATCGGCCCGGTCGTGAGTTGGCTCGCCCTCCTGCTCGTGGCGCTCATCCTCGTCGGCGCCGTCGTCGGGCGCGGCGCCGTCCTGCGGGCCCTGCCGCAGACGGCTTGGTTCTACGGCCGCCTGGGCTTGCCGGTGACGGTACCGGTCGATCTGGACCTGGACGCGATCGAGGCCGTGGAGCGGCTGGACGGGGGGGTGCGCTACCTCGACGTAACGGCCAAGATCCGCAACGCGACCGGCGGCGGGCGCGACGTGCCGCCGCTCGTGGTCAGCGTCCTCGACGCCAAGCGCGAGGCGCTGCGGCAAGAGCCCGTCCTCTCGCCGCAGCCGCGGCTGCCGCCGGGCGGCACGGTCAGGGTGCACGGCCGCGTGGCGCTGCCCGAGAAGGCTGTGTCCTACAAGATCGCCTTCGTGCCGCACCCCCCGGAGGAAGCGCCTTGAGCGCCCCGCCCTTCGCCTCGCCCCCGATGCGAGAGGCGCTGAAGCTCGCGGGCGAGGCGGCGCGCGCGGGCGAGGTGCCGATCGGCGCCGTCGTCACCGGCCCCGACGGCCGCATCATCGCCCGCGCCCATAACCGCGTCGAGGCCGACCGCGACCCGAGCGCGCACGCCGAGATCCTGGCCCTGCGCGCGGCGGGCGCCGTGCTCGGCACGCCGCGCCTCGTCGGCTGCGACCTCCACGTCACCTTGGAGCCCTGCCCGATGTGCGCGCAGGCTCTGGCCCTCGCCCGCATCCGCCGGCTCTACTTCGGTGCGCCCGATCCCAAGGGCGGCGGCGTCGAGCACGGCGCCAGGGTCTTGAGCGCCTCTTCCTGCCACCACGCGGTCGAGGTCTACGGCGGCATCGCCGAGCGCGCCGCCGCGGCGTTGCTGCGCGACTTCTTTTCGGTTAGGCGTTAGGTCATGATCGACATCCGCGACCTCGATTCGTCCGACCTCGCCGCCGTCCTCGCCCTGAACGAGGCGTCCGAGCCCGGCGTCGGCCGGGTCGACGCGATCGGGCTCGAAGCGATCGTTGCCGAGGCGGCGCACGCGCGGGTCGCCGTGCTGGACGGCGTCTTGGTCGGCGCCCTCGTGGCGCTCGCCCCCGGCGCGGCCTACGCCAGCCCGAACTACCGCTGGTTCGCGCGGGGGCCCGAGTCCTTCCTCTACGTCGACCGGGTGATGGTGGCGGCCCGAGCGCGGGGCCTCGGCGTCGGCCGGCGCCTCTACGCCGACGCGATCCTGGCCGCGCGGCGCTTGAACCTGCCGCGCCTGACCTGCGAGGTGAACGAGGACCCGCCCAACCCGGGCTCGCTCGCCTTCCACGCGAAGCTCGGCTTCGTCAAGCTGGCGAGCACGACCGATCCGCGCGACGACAAGCGGGTCGCCATGCTGGAGCGGCGGTGAACGTCGTGCCGAGCGGCGAAGCGTTTACCGCCGCTCCAGGAACCGGCGAAACGCTTCGAGCGTCTCCTCGCCGACGTGGTGCTCGATCCCCTCGGCGTCGCGCTCGGCGGCCTGGGGTTCGACGCCGAGCGCCAGCAGGAGGTCGCGCACGGTCCGGTGGCGCTCGCGGCAGGCCGCCGCCAGCGCCTCGCCCGCCCCGGTCAGGAAGATCGCGCGGTAGGGCTCGCTGACGACGAGGCCGTCGCGGATCAGGCGCTGCACGGCGCGCGCGACCGTGGCCGGGCCGACGCCGAAGCGCGCGGCGAGGTCGGCGGCGCGCGCCTCGCCCTTCGTACGGATCAGCTCGTCGATCATCTCGACGTAATCCTCGGCCAGCTCGGTCTGGTGCGCCCGGCGCACCCGCGCGAACCCGTCCGCCCGCCGCTCGGCCGGGGTCAGTTGCCTTCCCTTCACGCCCCGCATCGCCAACATCCCGCCTGTAACCTCCCCCCGCGTGCGGCGCTTTGGCTAGCACTTGTGCATCCCACAAGCAAAGTTTGCCCGTTGACAAACTTTATGCCTTTCACCTACCTAACGGCAACGAACACGACAAGTCGGAAAACATCATGCACATGACGCGGGGGTCGCTCGCCGCCTTCTTGACCCTGGCCCTCGCGGCGGGCGGAACGGCCACGGCACAGGCGCAAGAAGAGCCGTTCAAGGTGGTGACGACCTTCACCGTCATCGCCGACATGGCGCAGAACGTCGCGGGCGACGCGGCCGAGGTCGCGTCGATCACCAAGCCGGGCGCCGAGATCCACAACTACCAGCCGACGCCGGGCGACCTGATCGCGGCGCAGGGCGCCGACTTGATCTTGTGGAACGGCCTCAACCTGGAGCGCTGGTTCGAGCAGTTCTTCTCGCGGCTCTCCGACGTGCCGAGCGCCACGGTCTCGAACGGCATCGAGCCGATCGGCATCGGCGAGGGACTCTACTCGGGTAGGCCGAACCCGCACGCCTGGATGTCGACGACGGGTGCCGTCACCTACGTCGAGAACATCCGCGACGCGCTGAAACGATACGACCCCGACGACGCCGCCGCCTACGACGCCAACGCCGACGCCTACATCGCCGAGATCAAGGCAGAGGTCGGGCCGATCCGCGCCCGGCTCGACACCGTGCCCGAGGGCCAGCGCTGGCTCGTCACCAGCGAGGGCGCGTTCAGCTACCTCGCCCGCGACTACGATTTGCAGGAACTCTACCTTTGGCCGATCAACGCCGACGCGCAGGGCACGCCGCAACAGGTGAGGCAGGTGATCGACGCGGTGCGCGAGCACGACATCCCCGTCGTCTTCAGCGAGAGCACGGTCTCGGCCAAGCCGGCGCAGCAGGTCGCGCGCGAGACCGGTGCTGACTACGGCGGCGTCCTCTACGTCGACAGCCTGAGCGAGCCGGACGGGCCGGTGCCGGACTACCTCGCCCTTCTGCGCGTCACGACCGAGACGATCGCCGAGGGTTTGACCAAGGGCGTCGGCAATTGAGGGAGGACGCACCGGCGGGGGGGGCCGACGTCTCGGCCCCCGGGATCGCCGTCCGCGACGCGACGGTGACCTACCGCAACGGCCACACGGCCCTGCGTGACGCCGATTTCGAGGTGCCGGGATCCTCGATCTGCGCCTTGGTCGGCGTCAACGGCAGCGGCAAATCGACCCTGTTCAAGGCGATCATGGGCTTCGTGCCGCTGGCCAAGGGGAACATCACGCTGTTCGGCGAGCCGGCCGGCCGGGCCTTGAAGCGCAACGCGATCGCCTACGTGCCGCAGAGCGAGGAGGTCGATTGGAACTTCCCGGTCCTGGTCGAGGACGTCGTGATGATGGGCCGCTACGGCCACATGGGTTTCTTGCGCATGCCTAAGCGCGAGGATCGGCGCAAGGTCGACGAGGCCCTGGCGCGGGTCAACATGAGCGACTACCGCGAGCGCCAGATCGGCGAACTCTCGGGCGGACAAAAAAAGCGCGTCTTCCTCGCCCGTGCCTTGGCGCAGGAGGGGCGGGTCATCCTGCTCGACGAGCCGTTCACCGGCGTCGACGTCAAGACGGAAGCGGCGATCATCGACCTCCTGCGCGAGCTGCGCGACGAGGGGCGGGTCATGCTGGTCTCGACGCACAACCTCGGCAGCGTGCCCGAATTCTGCGACCGGGTGGTCTTGGTCAAGGGCACCGTGCTGGCCTCGGGGCCGACCGGGACGGTCTTCACCCGCGCCAACCTGGAGCACGCCTTCGGCGGCGTCTTGCGCCACTTCACGCTGGGCGGCGCCGACCTGCACGACGACGACGACCCGCGCAGCGTCACCGTGCTCACCGACGACGAGCGCCCCTACGTCCACTACGGCGAAGCCGTAAAAGGCAAGCGGGGCGAAGCCGTAAAAGGCAAGCGGGGTGAGGCCGCGAAGGGCAAGCAGGTGCTCCCGGCCAAGGCCGCGCGGAACGGGGCGAAGGTCGAGGGGCCGCGCCCTTGAGCACGCTCCTCGAACCCTTCGCCTACGGCTACATGACCAACGCCATGTGGGTGAGCGCCCTCGTCGGCGGGGTGTGCGCCTTTCTCTCGGCCTACCTGATGCTCAAGGGCTGGTCCTTGATCGGCGACGCGCTCTCGCACGCGATCGTGCCGGGCGTCGCCGGCGCCTACATGCTGGGCCTGCCCTACTCGCTCGGCGCCTTCCTGGCGGGCGGCCTCGCGGCCTTGTCGATGCTGTTCTTGCGCGAGCGCACGCGGCTGAAGGAGGACGCCGTCATCGGCCTCATCTTCACCTCCTTCTTCGGGCTCGGCCTGTTCATGATCTCGCTCTCGCCCGCCTCGGTCAACATCCAGACCATCATGCTCGGCAACATCCTCGCCATCGACCCGTTCGACACGGCCCAGCTCGTCATCATCGGCGGCGTCTCGCTCACGATCCTCTTGTTGAAGTGGAAGGACCTGATGGTCGTCTTCTTCGACGAGAACCACGCCCGCTCGGTGGGCCTCAGCCCGACGCGCCTCAAACTGTTGTTCTTCACCCTGCTCAGCGCCTCGACCGTGGCCGCCCTGCAAACGGTCGGGGCCTTTCTGGTCATCGCCATGGTGGTGACGCCCGGCGCCACCGCCTACCTCCTCACCGACCGCTTCCCCCGCCTGATCGTCATCAGCGTCGCGATCGGTGCCATGACCAGCTTCGTCGGCGCCTACGCCAGCTACTTCCTCGACGGCGCCACGGGCGGCATCATCGTCGTCCTGCAAACGCTGATCTTCCTCGCCGCCTTCTTCTTCGCGCCCAAGCACGGCCGACTCGCGGCCAACAGGCGGGCACGGGCGGCGTTGAAGCAGCCGCCGGGGCCGCGAGACGTGGGCGGACGCGAGACGATCGCGGGGGGCGTTCGATGAGCGACGCGCTCGGCTTCGTCACCGACCCGCTCATGTTCCCCTTCATGCGCCAAGCCCTCTATATCGGCGTCCTGGTCGGCGCCACCTCGGCGGTCTTGTCCTGCTTTCTCGTTCTCAAGGGCTGGTCCTTGATGGGCGACGCCGTCTCGCACGCCGTGCTTCCCGGCATCGTCATCGCCTACGTCGTCGGCCTGCCGCTCGGCATCGGCGCGTTCGCCGCCGGGATGACCTGCGCACTCAGCGTCGGCTATCTAAAGGAGAACAGCCGGATCAAGGAGGACACGGTGATGGGCGTCGTCTTCTCCGGCATGTTCGCCTTCGGCCTCGTTCTCTTCGTCAAGATCAGGACCGACATCCACCTCGATCATATCCTGTTCGGTGACATGCTGGGCGTCGGCCCCGACGACCTCTGGCTCAGCGGCGCCATCGCCGTCTTGACGCTCGGCGTCGTCGCGGTGAAGTGGCGCGACCTCCTCCTCCACGCCTTCGATCCCGCCCACGCCCAAGCGATCGGGTTGCGCGTGCGCCTCTTACACTACGGCCTGCTCGCCCTCCTCTCGCTCGCCATCGTCGGCTCCCTGAAAGCGGTCGGCATCATCCTCGCCATCGCGCTCCTGATCGCGCCCGGCGCCATCGCCTACCTGCTCACCGACCGCTTCGATCGGATGCTGCTCTTGTCCGTGGCGCTCGCGACCGCCGCCTCGATCGTCGGCGTGCTGGCGAGCTTCCACCTCAACAGCGCGCCGGCACCGACGATCGTCCTGGTGCTGACCTTCTTCTTCATTCTCGCCTTCCTGTTCGCGCCCAAGAACGGGGTGCTGCGGCGGCGGGCGGTGGGGTGAATGCACGCTTCGCGTCCGCTGGCGCGGGGCTTTTTTCTTTTGTTTTTGCTAGTGTTAACGCAGGAGGCTGGCCGCAACGCCGAGGGCAAGCCTCGGACAAAAGCAAAAAAGAGAGAAAAAGGCCGCGCGCCCAGCGCACGCGAAGCGTTCAATACCACCCCCCATCGGCGATATACGTCTGATTGGTCATGGCACTGCTGTCGTCGGATGCCAGGAACAGGACGATGCGGGCGATCTCGTCGGGCTGGAGCTTGCGCTTCAGGCATTGGCGCTCGACGAGTTGCCGCTCGCCCTCGGGCGTCAACCACTTGTCGACCTGCCGCTCGGTCATGATCCAGCCCGGCGCGAGGCTGTTGACCCGGATATTGTGCGGACCCATGTCGCGGGCGAGCGAGCGGGTCAGGCCCTGCACGGCGGATTTCGCCGTCGTATAGCCCGGCATCCCGCCCTGGCCGATCATCCAACTGGTCGAGCCCATGTTGACGATCGAGCCGAAGCCGGCACCCTTCATCCCGGCGAACACGGCCTGGGCGGCGAAGAACTGGTGGCGGATGTTGAGCGCCTGCCGCTCGTCCCAGTATTCCGGCGTGACCTTCTCCATCTCGTGCCGGTCGTCGCGGGCGGCGTTGTTGACGAGGACGGTGACGGGTCCGTGCGCCTCGGCCGCCCGCTCGACGCAGGCCCGCAGCGCCTCGATGTCGCGCAGATCGGCTTCCAGGAACAAGGGTGCGGCGCCTGCCGCCGCCTCGATGCGGCGGACGGTGGCGGTACTTGCCTCAGCGTTGAAGTCGATGAAGGCGACCGCGGCCCCCTGCCCCGCGAATGCCTCGACGATCGCGGCGCCGATGCCGGAGCCGCCGCCCGTCACCAGGACCGAGCGGCCCTTCAGGCTCGGATAGATCGCGTACCCGCCCATCGTCTCGTTCCTCCCGTTAGTTTCAGGCGGACGGATCGTAGCCGTTCTTGGCGCTCAAAGCACGCGGAGCGCGCGCTCGGCCGGCATCGGCCGGTGCAGGCCGAAACCCTGGAGGAGGTTGGCGCCGGCGTCCGCGGCTCTCGCCCGCAAGACGTCGTTCTCGATCCCCTCCGCGACGACGTCCAGGCCCAGGCCCCGGCCGTCGAACAGGGCGATCAGGCCCCCGACCAGCCTCGCCTGCCGCGCCTCGCCGGTGAGGTGGGCGACGAGCGAGCCGTCGAACTTGACCTGATGGATCGGCAGGCGCGCCACCCGCCCGATCGAGGCGTACTCGCTGCCGAAATCGTCGATCGCGAGCCGAAAGCCCCCGTGCAGCAGCCGGTCGATCGCGGCGCGCGTCGTGCTCTCCAGGCTCGCGGCCAAGCCCTCGGCAATCTCGAAGGTCACGTCGTTCGGCGTCAGCCCGTGGCGTTGGAGCAGGCTACCCGCCTCGTCGGCGAACGTCGTCGCGAGCAGCTGCGCCGGGGCCAGGTTGACCGCGACCGGGATGCCGTACCCCCGGCGGCGCCACGCCGCGACCTGGGCGCAGACGGCTTCGAGAACCCAACGGCCGAGCGTGGGCATCAGGCCCTCCCTCTCGGCGAGCTTGATGATGTCGCGCACCGTCACGCGCGGGTGGTCCGACGGCGCCCGCAGCAGCGCCTCGAAGGCGATGACCCGCCCGCCCGCGGCTTCGACCAGCGGCTGATAGTGCAGGTCGAACATACCCCTAGCGATCGCCTCGTGCAGCCAGCGCGTCAGTTGGCGCTCGTGCCTGAAATCGTGCGTCATCCGCTTAGTAAGCGTCACCAGACGGGCCCGGCCGCGCTCCTTGGCCAGCCGCAGGGCGAAATCGGCCATGTCGAGCAGCTCGCTCGCCGCGTCCGTCGCGGCGGGAAAGCCCGCCATGCCGCCGCTCGCCGGCACGGTGATCTGGTCGCCGCCGATGCCGTAGGGCTGGCCCAGCCGGTCGATCGCCGCCCGGAACACGGCCTTGCCCTCGTTCTCGGCCGTGCCGACCGGCAGGCAGACAGCGAATTCGTCGCCGCCGAGGCGCCCGCACAGGCTGTCTTGCGGCAAAACGTGCCGCAGCCTGCCGGCGACCGCCATCAGGAGCGCGTCGCCGGCCGCGTGGCCGAAGGTGTCGTTCAGCCACTTGAAACGATCGAGGTCGAGGTAGGCGACGCAGACGGGCCGCTCTTCCCGCCGCCCCTGTTCGAGCCGCGCCGTCAGCCGTTGCAGGAAGTGCTGCCGGTTCGACAGGCCCGTCAGGTTGTCGTGGCGGGCGAGGAACTCGCGCCCGACCCCGCCCGAGCCGGTCAGCCGGCAGACGGCGCCTTCGGCGCACGGCCAGCAGCGGACGTGCCACGTGCGCCGGTCGTAGGGCGGGCTGACGTCACCCTCGAACGTTCGGCCCATCATCGCGTAACGCACGGGCAGGGCCAAGTGGATGAAGTTCGGATCCAAGACGAAGTCGCCGCTCGACTTGCCGATCAACCCGTTCGCCGGTAACCCGAACAACGCGTCGGCCGCTTGGTTGGCGTAGCTGACGCGGCCCTTCGCGTCGAACAGCATGACGGCCTGATCGTCTTGATCCAGCGCCGTCTTCAACCCAAGGGCGCTGGAAAGATTCATGATACTTTTCTACTTTAGCGCGTTAAAATCACCTCCTACGGTTTTAAGGCAAACTGGTCTGTCACACACATGACGGAGGATGACGATTTATCGGTTTATTTGCCGGCGACGCGACGCGACGGGTCGGGCCGGCATCCACCCGACGAGGGCGCGCCCTCACCCCCGATGAGGGCACGCCCTCAACCGGCGAGCTTGGCCTCGAATCCGCTCTCGCGGCTCTGCAACAGCGTGCGCTTGCCGCGCATCTTGGTCTCCAACAAAACGTCGAAGCCCCAGAGCTGGCGCAGGTGGGCGAGCGTCTTCTCGGCGTGGCCCATGTCGAGGTCGCGGCCGTCGTGCTCGTGGCGGCAGAACAAGGCCCGCCTGCGGCCGTAGTCGGCGTCGACGACGCGGATCACCGGCATCCCGCCGACGCCGATCTGGCGCAAGAGGCCGGCCTTGACCGGCTCCCAGCCGTCGTCGTCGGCGATCTCGTCGACGACGAGGTGCTCGCCGCGCGTCTTGTAGCTGAACAGATCCAGCTCGCGCATCAGTTCGGGCGTGAGGAAGCGGCGCAGGAACGCGACGTCGCGGTCGGACTCGCGCACCTCGAACATCTTGGCGCGTCCCTCCTTCGAACCCTCGCCGCCGAAGCGCTTCTCGATGTCGTGCCAGACGACGTAGCCGACGTGGTAGGGGTTCAAGCCGCCCGGGTGCGGGCAGATGACTTGGCTGTGGCGGACCATGAATTCGAGCCGCAGGCTGTCGGGCAGGTCGAGCGAGGTCATGATCTTGTGGTGCCAGTAGCTGGCCCAACCCTCGTTCATGATCTTGGTTTCCATCTGCGGGATGAAGTAGCGCGCCTCCTCGTCGCAGATGGTGAGCAGGTCCTTTTGCCAGTCGGCGAGGTCGGGCCGGTGGTCGCGGATGAAGAGGAGCACGTTCTGGTCCGGCTCCAAGGGCACCCGGTCGAGGTCGGGCGCGGGCGGCTCGGGCTCGCGGTGCAGGTGGCGAAACGGGTCGTGCGGCGGCCGGGCCGCCTCGATCAGCCGCCGCCGCTGGTCGGCCGGGCTGAAGCGCGGGATCGTCGCGTTGGGCGAGCGGTTGAGGCTGAGCGCGTGCGCCGCGTCCAAGAACGCCTCGATCGCGTCCGTCCCGATCGAGGGGTCCTCGATGTAGCGCCGCACCCGGTCGGCGCGCGCCTTGAACGAGCCCAGCGTCTCGTCGGCATGGGTCCCGGAAACGAAGGTGAAGTTGTTCTTGAAGAAGTCGTTGTGGCCGTAGACGTGCGCGATGGTGAGCACTTGCAGGCACAGCGTGTTGTCGCGCATCAGATAGGCGAGGCAGGGGTTCGAGTTAATGACCATCTCGTAGGGCAGGCCCGACACGCCGTAGGTGTAGCGGGTCTTCAACTGCTCGAACGACTTGCCGAAGCTCCAGTGCGGGTAGTGCGACGGCATGCCGTGATAGGCCATGTAGCCCAGCATCGCCTCCTGGTCGCAGACCTCGAACTCCTGCGGATAGCAATCCAGGCCGAACTCGGCGACCTTCTCCTGGATGCGATCGTCCCAGGCTTCGAGATCGCTCATCTGCCACTCGCTCATTCGCTCTCCCACACCAAGTAGATCAAGCCACGCGCCCGGACGCACCCGACCGGGCGCCCCGTCGCAACACGCCACGACAATACCATAGCGGGTACGATCGGCTTGGCAAGCGCGCCGCCGCGACCAAAGCTGTTGGCGAACGAAAACTTTTCCCCTACCGTCCCCAACAACGGTGCGCGGCCTGGCATAAGTCCCGCACGACAATAAGTTTCAGGGAGACCAAGATGCACGCAGCCAAACTCGCGGCGCTGGCCGCCGTCGCGGTACTCGGCGCCGCCGCGACGCCCGTTCAAGCCCAGAGCGACCCCGAGTTCACCTTACGCCTGCAAACGCACTACGCGCCCGAGACCACCTCGGGCAAGCTGGCGCAGAGCTTCATCGACGACGTCCAGACGATGTCGAACGGCCGGATCAAGATCGAGATGTTCTGGTCGTCCTCGGTGGTGAAGTCGGTCGAGGGCTTCGATGCCGCCGCGACCGGCATCCTCGACGGCGAGATGCACGGCGGCGCTTATCAGACCGGCAAGAACCCCGCCTTTCAGTTCGTCGGCGACGTCATGGGCGGCTACGACACGCCCTGGCAGATGTACGCTTGGCTCTACAACGCCGGCGGCATGGAGATGGCCAACAGCCTCTATAACCAGTACAACATGGAGCTGATCGGCTGGTGGATCTACGGCCAGGAATCGCTCGCCTCCGCCAAGCCGCTGAACGGCGTCGACGACCTGAAGGACTGGAAGTTCCGCTCGCCGCCGGGCCTGGAGACCGAGATCTTCGCCAACCTCGGCTCGAAGCCGGTGGTGATGGACTTCACCGAGGTCTTCACCGCCTTGGAAACCAACATCATCGACGGCGCCGACGCGTCCGGGCTCGCCAACAACGTGGGCCTCGGCCTTTATGACCTCGTCAACAATGCCACGTACCCCGGCTTCCACTCGATGCCGGCCGACCACCTCACCATCCGCAAGGACATGTGGGACTCGATGCCCGAGGACCTGCAGCGGATCGTCGACGTCGCGATGCAAAAGCTCTCGTTCCAGACCTCGCTCACCTTCGAGGTCGAGAACAACTTGGCGGCGGCCGAGCTTGAGGAGAGGGGCGTCACCCTCTCGGACTGGTCGCAAGAGGACCGCGACGCCTTTCGCCAAGCGGCGCAGGAGACTTGGCAGGGTTGGGCCGACAAGACGCCCGAGGCGCGCGAGCTGGTCGACAGCCACATCGCCTATCTAAAGCAGATCGGCCTGATCAAAGAAGGCGAGTAGCCGCATCCCGCCCGCCCCACGCCGAAGGCGCGCGGGGCGGGCTTATGACAACCCTTCGGCGCCGGGGCAAGTGATGGTCGAGGAAAAGCCCGCCAACGCGATCGACTGGCTCAGCTTCGCGATCAGCCGGGTCGCGATGCTGCTCACCGCCGTCATCGTCCTCATCGTGTTCTACGAAGTGACGATGCGCTACGTCTTCAACAGCCCGACCTTGTGGGTCAACGAGATGTCGCTGTGGCTGGGCGGCGTCATCTACCTGCTCTCAGGCCTCTACGTCATGCAGCAGCGCGGCCACATCGCCATCACCCTCCTCTACGACGCCGTGCCGCGCTCGTGCCAGCGCCTGTTCGACGTGGTCTCGACGGCGCTCATTTGCCTGTTCGCCGCCGCCCTCGTCTACGGCGGCTACGGCGAGGCGCGCGACAAGCTGCTGCGCTGGGAGACGTTCGGCACCGCCTGGGACCCGCCGATCCCGGCGACGATGAAGCCCCTGATCCTGCTCACCGTCGTCCTCGTCGCACTGCAGGCGGTCGCCAACCTGATCGCCGACTGGAAGAAGCCCGCCATCGTCCACAGCCCGGTCGAGGATTACGGCGCCGACGCCGTCGCGGTGCCCAAGGCGGGCAGGGTCTACGACCCGGCGGCGCCCCGCCGCTAGCCGAGCAAGCAAGAACGAGAAGCACCGAGGCGCGTCATAAGCGCCGACAGGAAAGACGCTCATGGTGGACATCGGCACGCTCTCCTTGATCCTCCTGCTCGCCATGCTCGTCCTGCTCGCGATCGGAATGCCGCTGGGCTTGGCCTCGGCCTTCCTCGCCGTGGGCGTGCTCGTGCTGCGCTTCGGCCCCGACCTCCTGTTCCGCTCGTTCGGCACGGGGCCGCTGAACATCCTGGCGCAGCGCATGTACGGCCTCACGACCGACTACGTGCTGATCTCGATCCCCTTGTTCATCTTCATGGCGAGCCTGCTGGAGCGCTCGGGCATCGCCGCCACCATGTACAACAGCTTGAACTTGTGGCTCTCGCGCGTGCGCGGCGGCATCGCCGTCATCACCGCCGTCATGGCGATCATCATGGCGGCGATGTCGGGCATCATCGGCGGCGAGGTCGTGCTCTTGGGGTTGATAGCATTGCCGCAGATGCTGCGCCTCGGCTACGACCAGAACCTCGCCATCGGCACGATCTGCGCCAGCGGCAGCTTGGGCACGATGATCCCGCCGTCCATCGTCCTCATCATCTACGGCCTCATCACCGAGACCTCGATCCAGGCCCTGTTCACCGCCGCCTTCCTGCCGGGCTTCATGCTGGCCTCGTTCTTCATCGTCTACATCCTGGTCCGCACCCGGCTGAACCCGGCCTTGGCGCCCCTGCCCGAGCCCGAGCCCGGCAACGAGGTGACGATGGCCGACAAGGTGCGGGCACTGCCGGGGCTGATCGCACCTTTGATCGTCGTCGGCGTCGTGCTCGGCTCGATCTACGGCGGCGTCACCGGCATCACCGAGGCGGCGGCGATGGGCGTCGTCGCGGTCGCGGTGCTCACCGTCGTTCGCGGCGAGATGTCGTGGGACCTCCTGCGCGAGGCATTGATGCGCACCTTCAAGTCGACCGGCACGATCTTATGGGTGACGTTTGGCGCCACCATGCTCGCCGGGGCCTACTCGATCGCCGGCGGGCCGACCTACGTCGCCAACCTCATCCTCGGCGCCGAACTGCCGTCGATGGGCGTCATCCTCGTCATGATGGTGATCTTCCTCTTCCTGGGCGCCTTCATGGACTGGGTCGGCATCGTGCTCCTCGTCATGCCCGTCTTCTTGCCGATCGTCACCGCGCTCCCGGTCGAGGAGATCGGCTTTATCGGCGCGCTTCCCGCCGCGGGCTTCGTCTCGGTCTGGTTCGGCGTCCTGTTCTGCATGAACATGCAGGTGAGCTTCTTGAGCCCGCCCTTCGGACCGGCGGCGTTCTACCTGAAGTCCGTTGCCCCGCCGCACATCTCGATCACCGACATCTTCAAGGGCTTCCTGCCGTTCATCGCCATTCAGCTCCTGGCCCTTGCGGTCCTCTTGACCTTTCCCAACCTTACGACCGTGTTCTTGTCGTAGCCCTGCCCTTTCGGAAAACCGTGCCGATGACCGAGAAGACCGCGATCCGCCTCGATCCGAGCGACAACGTCGTGACGGCGATCCGGACCCTCGAAGTCGGCGCCCCGGCCGGGGGGGCGGTGACGCGCTCGATCATCCCGCGCGGGCATAAACTCGCCACGGCACCGATCGCGGCGGGCGAGGCGATCCGCAAGTACGCGCAGGTGATCGGCTACGCCGCGCACGACATCGAGCCCGGCGATCACGTCCACGGCCACAACGTCGCCTTTCGCCACGCCGAGCAGGACTACGCCTTCGCGACCGGCCTGCGGCCGGTTGCAATGGTGCCGGAAGGCGAGCGCGACACCTTCATGGGCTACCGCCGAGCGGGCGGCAAGGTCGGCACGCGCAACTACATCGTCGTGCTTACCAGCGTGAACTGCTCGGCGACGGCGGCTAGGATGATCGCCGATGCCTTCGGCCCCGACGAACTCGTCGCCTACCCGAACGTCGACGGCGTTGCCGCCTTCGTCCACGGCACCGGCTGCGGCATGGCCGGCGACGACGAGGGCTTCTCCGCCCTCCAGCGCGTCTTGTGGGGCTATGTCCGCAACCCGAACGTGGGCGGCGTCCTGATGGTGGGCCTCGGCTGCGAGGTCAACCAGATCGACTGGCTGTTGGAGGCCTACCAGATCGAGCGCGGCCCCTTGTTCCAGACGATGAACATCCAAAACTTGGCGGGCTTGCGGCGCACGATCGCGGCCGGCGTCGAGCGCGTGCGCACGATGCTGCCGATCGCCAACGGGGCCGCGCGCACCCCCTGCCCGGCCTCGGAGTTGACGGTTGCCCTCCAGTGCGGCGGCTCCGACGCCTGGTCGGGGATCACGGCGAACCCGGCACTCGGCTACGCCTGTGACCTACTCGTCGCCCAGGGCGGCACGGGCGTGCTCGCCGAGACGCCCGAGATCTACGGTGCTGAGCACCTGCTCACCCGGCGCGCGATCGACGCCAAGGTCGGCGAGCGGCTGATCGAGCGCATCCGCTGGTGGGAGGACTACACCGCGCGCAACAAGGGTTCGATGGACAACAACCCGAGCCCCGGCAACAAGCAGGGCGGCCTCACTACCATCTTGGAGAAGTCGCTGGGGGCCGCGGCCAAGGGCGGGACGTCGCCCTTGATGGGCGTCTACAAGTATGCCGAGCCGGTGATGGCCAAGGGCTTCGTCTTCATGGACAGCCCCGGCTACGACCCGGCCTCGGTCACGGGCCAGATCGCGAGCGGCTGCAACCTCGTCGCCTTCACCACCGGCCGCGGCTCGGCATTTGGCGCCAAGCCCTCCCCCTCGATCAAGATCGCGACCAACAGCGAGCTTTACGCCCGGATGGAGGAGGACATGGACATCGACGCCGGGCGCGTGCTCTCGGATAACGCCTCGATCGAGGCCGTCGGGCGCGAGATCTATGCCCTGCTGCTGCGCGTCGCGTCCGGCGAGGCGTCGAAGTCGGAGGCGCAGGGCCTCGGCGACTACGAGTTCGTCCCCTGGCAGATCGGCGCGGTGATGTGAGCTTCGTCGGCGTCGCCTTGTCATATTAGAACCATCCTACCCCCTTATCCTTCCCCCATCCCCGGTCTTGAGCCGGGGTCAACGCACCGTAAATTGGGGGATCTACACCATGCTCTCGTTCCGCTCGTTCGCTTCGGGCTTCGTCGTTCTCGCGGCAGGTTCGGCGTTTGCCGACGAACCGCCGACGATGCGCTCGGAAGCGGTTGCAAAGTACGCGATACCCGAAGCCAACCAGGGGATCGGCGTCGACGCCGAGCACTTCTACGCCATCGACAACCGCACCATCGCCAAATACAACAAGGACACGCAGGAGCTGGTGCAAAAATGGGAGCGGCCGAAGGACGGGCCGGTCAAGCACTTCGACAGCGCCGCCGTCATCGACGGCAAGATCTACCTCGCGCACGCCAACTACCCCGACTGGCCGATGACGAGTTCGATCGAGGTGTTCGACGCCAAGACGCTCGAACACCTCGACACGCACTCGTTCGGCATTCGGCTCGGCTCGCTCACCTGGGTCGACAAGGGCCCGGACGGCTCGTGGTACGGCACGTTTGCCAACTATAACCGCGTCTTCGACAAGAGCCAGATCGCGTACGGCAACAAGTACAACACCCAGGTGGTGCGCTTCGACGCGAACTGGCAGCCGGTCGAGGGCTGGACGATCCCCGAGGAGATCGTCGAAAAGTTCGACGACATGTCGAATTCCGGCGGCTCGTGGGGTCCCGATGGCAAACTCTACCTCACCGGCCACGACCCGGCCGAAGCCTACGTCATGCAACTGCCCGAGTATGGCTCGGTGCTGGAGTGGGTCGCGACGGTGCCGCTCGACAACCGGGGACAGGGCATCGCCTGGGACCGCTCTGAGCCCGACATCCTCTACGCTATCGTTCGCGGCGAAGACGACGAACCGAACTTCGTCACCGTGAACCGGGTGGTCTTCGAGGACGGGCCGGCCAAGGCGTCGTCGGAGGACGCCGCGCCGACGACGACGGCCGGCGCGCAAAAGTAAGAAGACATAAGGGAAAAACCGTACGGCGCGCGCGTTGGCGGCCGCGCTCGATACCGCTATGCTGGGTGTCAACGCGGCCGCCCTCGTCGGGGCACGGATGTCCGGCGACGGCGGCGTGACGCGAGCCTCAACCCCACGCCCGAGTCGGAGTCCTTCATGAGCAAGCCACGCATCGGGTTCATCGGCCTCGGCCTCATGGGCTCGGCCATGGTCGAGCGGTTGCAGCGCCTCGACTACGACCTCACCGTGATCGTCAACCGCAGCCGCGACAATATCGACGCCGCCGTCAGGCGCGGCGCCAAGGAGGTGCGCACGGCGCGCGAGTTGGCGGCCGCCGTCGACATCGTCATGCTCTGCGTCGACACCTCGGCCTCGGTCGAGTCGCGCGTGTACGGCGACGACGGCGTCATCGCCGGGATCGAGGCCGGATCGACGGTGATCGACTTCGGCACGTCCTTGCCGAGTTCGACGCTCAAGATCGGCGCCGCCTTGAAGGAGAAGGGTGTTGCCATGCTCGACGCGCCCTTGGGCCGCACGCCGGCGCAGGCGGTCGATGGCCTGTTGAACATTATGGCGGCGGGCGAGGCCGCGACCTACAGCCATGTCAAGCCGGCGCTCGACGATCTCGGCGAGAACGTCTTCCACGTCGGCCCCTTGGGCAGCGGCCACACGCTAAAGCTGATCAACAATTTCTTCGCCATGACGACCGCGACCGCGATGGCCGAGGCGTTCGCGATGGCCGACAAAGCCGGATTGCCGCGCCAGAAGCTCTACGACGTGATGTCGGCCGGGCCTTTGCGCTCGGGCATGATGGACTTCATCAAGGGCCAAGCGATCGACGGCGAGATCAAGCTCGCTTTCACTATCGCCAACGCCAAGAAGGACGTCGGCTACTACGCGCAGATGGCCGACGAACTGGGCGTACCGTCCTTGATCTCGCCGGCGACCAAGGGTGCGCTTGGGCTCGCCAACGCGCAGGGCTACGGCGATAAGATGGTGCCCGAGATGGTCGACTACTTGGCCGCCCTGTTCGACGCCAAGCGTTGAGCCCCTCAGAGCAGCGAGACCAGCGCCAGCACGACGACGCCGACGAGAAGGGCCGCCATCGTCAGGTTGATCGCCTTTTGCGCCCTATCGGGCAGGTCGAGGCGGCGCAGCGCCGCCCCGGCCGCGAGCCACGCCAAGTGGATCGGGACCCAGATCGCGTTCAGGATCAAGAATTTCAGCGCCGTCTCGGCGGCGAGGCTCGTCGGCCAGAAGGCAAAGCCGGTGAACAGCGCCGTGTTAACGGCGTAGGCCTTCGGGTTGATCGCCTGAAGCGCCACGCCGCTCATGAAGCCCGGCGCCGTCTCGGCCGCCTTGAACGCCACCTTCGCGCCGGCAAAGCCGATCTTGGCGGCGAGGTAGAGGAGGTAGGCCGCCGACGCGGCGAGGAGAACGGCGCGCAAGGGGGCGTAGGCCAGCAGCAGCGCCGCGAGGCCGCTCACCACAGCGAGCGCGACGAGGTTGGTGCCGACGAAGAGGCCGGCGACGTAGCGCAACCCCGCTTGGTAGCCAAACCCGGCGCCGACGCCCGCAGTCGAGAGCACGCCCGGCCCCGGCGTGACGAGAAGGAAGAACACGGCGAGCGCGAAGGCGAGCATGGGCGGCGGCGGTCCTGGCTATGGGCTGACGCCGGCACGCTAGCCCTGCCCCGCCCCGGCGCAAGCGGTTTGCCGCACCGCCGCGCATGACCGAGGGCCGGGGCGACGACGCGCGCCGCGGCATCGTCTTGATGCTGCTCGGTTTTTTATGCTTCACCTGCATCGACGTCTCGGCCAAGTGGCTGGTCGGCGCCGGCCTGCCGGCGCGGCAGGTCGTCTTCGTCCGCTACGTCGCGCACTTCCTGATCGTGGCGCCGGTCCTCCTCGTCTCGGCCGGCGAACCGGCGTGGCGCCTGCGGCGCCCGGCGCTCACGCTCACCCGCGGCCTCTGCTTGATGCTCAGCACCGCCTGCAACTTCACCGCCCTCAGCTACCTGCCGATAACGCTCACCACGGCCGTCTTCTTCGCCAGCCCGCTCCTGATCGGGCTCTTAAGCGTGCCGCTCCTCGGCGAGCGGGTCGGCGGGCGGCGCTGGGCCGCGATCCTGGTCGGGTTCTCAGGGGTCCTGATCGTCACCCGGCCCTGGAGCGAGGCGTTTCACCCGGCCGTCTTCTTCTCGCTCGCCGCCCTCACCTTCGCCTCGCTCTACTTCATCCTGACAAGGCGCCTCGCCGGGATCGAGCAGACCAGCACGCAGCAGTTCTACGCCAGCCTGATCGCCGTCGTTCTGCTGCTGCCGCTCGCCGTCGGCGACTGGGTCTGGCCACAGACGTGGATCGACTGGATCCCGTTCTGCCTGATCGGCGTTTTCGGCTGGGGCGGGCACCAACTCGCCATCGTCGCGCACCGCTTCGCCTCCGCCTCGACGCTGGCCCCCTTCGTCTACGTCCAGATCGTCTTCGCCTCGATCGCGGGCTGGCTGATCTTCGCCACCCCGCCCGACGCCTACGTCCTCGCCGGCGCCGCCGTCCTCACCGCGAGCGGGCTCTATTTGTGGTATCACGAGCGGAAGTGAACGCCTTCGGCGTGCGCTGACGCGCGGTCTTCTTTTTCTCTTTTTTACTACTTGTCGGCGGAGATTGGCCGGGGCGCCGAAGCCAGCCCCGGCCAAAGTTGCAAAAAAGAAGAAAAGAAAGCCCGCGCGGCGAGCGCAACGCGAAGCGTTACATGCTCCACCCGCCGTCGATGATGTGCTCCGTTCCGGTCGTGAACGCGCTCTCGTCGGAGGCGAGGTAGACGATGAGGGCGGCGATCTCGTCGGCGGTGCCGACGCGGCCCATCGGCTGGCGGGCAACGAAGTCGCGCTTGGATTGCTCCGGGTCGGCCGAGGCGCCGACGCGGTCGTGCCAAGACGGCGTCTCGACCGTGCCGGGGCAGATCGCGTTGCAGCGGATGCCCTGCTTGACGAAGTCGACCGCGACCGCCTTGGAGAGGCCGAGCACGGCCGCCTTGGTGGCGCCGTAGAGGGCGCGGTTGGGGGCGCCCTTGATCGAGGACGCGACCGAGGCGATGTTGACGACGCTGCCGCCGCCGCCCTCGATCATCGCCGGCAGGAAGGCGGTGAGGGTGCGGTAGAGCGACTTGACGTTGAGATCGAAGGCGAAGTCCCAGTCGGCCTCGCTCGAATCCAAGATCGTGCCGTGGTGGACGAAGCCGGCGCAGTTGACCAGCGCGTCGAGGCGCCCGATTTCGGCCGCGGCCGCGCGCACGGCGTCCTTGTCGCGCACGTCGAGGCGCCGCGTCGTCAGGTTTGCCGTACCGTCGAGTTCGGCGAGCTTGGCCGCGTCGATGTCGGTCGCGACCACGTTCGCCCCCTCGCGCGCCATCATTGTGGCGCCCGCCCGGCCGATGCCCGCCGCCGCCGCCGTCACCAAGCAGCGCTTGCCCGTCAACCGTCCCGTCATGCCGCCTCTCCCCCCTTATCCGTGAACGCGATCTGCGCCTTCATTGCTTGGTTGCGGTCCGAGGCGAGGACGAACGCCTGTTCCGCCTCGGCGAGAGGCAAGGTGTGCGTGACGAGCGGCCGGACGTCGATCAGCCGCCTCGCCATCATGCCGACCGCGACCGCGAACTCGGCGTGGAAGCGAAACGAGCCGCGCAGGTCGAGTTCCTTCACCGTCATGGCGTGCATGGGCACGCGCATGTCGCCGCCCATGCCCACCTGCACGACGACCCCGCGCGGGCGCATCGTGGCGATGGCGGTCCCCAAGGCGGCCTGTGCCCCCGACGCCTCGAACAGAACGTCGAAGTAGCCCTTGTCTAGGGCATAGGCTTCGAGCGCCCCGGGCTCGGCCGTCACGTCGATCGTCCGATCGGCGCCGGCCTTGGTCGCGTGCGCCAGCGCCGCCGCGACTTGGTCGGTGGCGACGATCTCGGCCGCACCGGCGCGGCGGGCGGCCATGACGCAGAGCACCCCGATCGGGCCGCAGCCGGTGACGAGGACGCGCTTGCCGAGCATCTCGCCCGCGCGCCTGACCGCGTGCAGGCAGACGGCGAGCGGCTCGGCCAAGGCCGCCTCGGCCGGGCTCAGGCCCTCGGCCGGGACGCACTGCGCCGCGTCGGCGACGATCTCTTCGCGAAAGGCGCCCTGGACGTGCGGGAACGGCATCGCCGAGCCATAAAAGCGCATGTGCAGGCAGTGGTTGGGCAGGCCCTCAAGGCAGTAGACGCAAGCGCCGCAGGGCCGGGACGGGTTGAGCGCCACGAGGTCGCCGACGGCCAAGCCCTCGACCCCGGCCCCGAGTTCGGCAACAAAGCCGGAAACCTCGTGGCCGAGGATCATCGGCTCGCGCAGACGCGCGGCACCGACGCCGCCGTCGTGGTAGTAGTGCAGGTCCGAGCCGCAGACGCCGCCGACCGCGAGCCTGACCCGGACCTGGCCCGGTTCGAGCGGACTCAAGGCGCGGTCTTCGAGGCGCAGATCGTGCGCCGCGTGGAGGACGAGGGCTTGCATCAGACGACCGGCGTCAACAGGTCGCGGCCCGCGAAGTGGGCCAGCAGGTTCTGGCGCACGAGGTCGCCCATCGCCTTGCGCGTCGCCACCGTCGCCGAGGCTTGGTGCGGCTGCAAGAGCACGTTGTCGAGCACAGTGAAGCGCGGGTTCAGGTTCGGCTCGCCCTCGAACACGTCGAGGGCCGCACCGCCGAGCCGCTTGGATTCCAGGGCGTCGAGCAGGGCCGCCTCGTCGACGACCGAGGCGCGGGCGATGTTGACGAGCACGCTTTTTGGCCCCAGCGCCTCGATCACGCGGGCATCGACGAGTTGCACGGTGTCGCCCCCGCCGGGAACGGCGACGACCATGAAATCGGCCCAGGCGGCGAGTTCGGCCGGATCGGCCATGTAGGCCCAACTTTCCGGCGTCTCGCGCCGGCTGCGGGTGCAATACGCGATCTCCATCTTGAAGGCGGCGAGGCGCTCGGCGATGGCGCGGCCGATCCGGCCGAGCCCGAGGATGCCGACGCGCGCGCCGAACGCGCGCCGCTGCAAGGGGTAGGAACCCTCCTTCGCCCAGTCGCCCGAGCGCACCCAGGCATCGGCGCCGACGACGCCGCGCGCGTGGGCCAGGAGCATGGCGACCCCGAGGTCGGCGACGTCGTCGGTCAGCACGTCGGGCGTGTTGGTGACGCGCACGCCGCACCGCTTGGCAGCCTCGACGTCGACCGCGTCGTAGCCGACGCCGTAGACGGCGATGATCTCCAGGTTCGGCAGCGCCGCGATCAGGGCGGCATCGGCGCCGGCCTCGCCCTTGGCGGCGATGCCGCGGATGCGCTCGGCCCGCTCCTCGACGAACGCCGCCTTGTCCTCGGCCTCGTGGTAGGGGTGGAGGTTGAAGTCCGCCGCCAGCGCCTCGACGTCCCAACTAGGATAAGGCCCCATCTGCAAAATGTCGGGCTTGGTCATAGGCTCTAGCCTCCCTGGCGCTTCGTCCTCGCGTTGACAGCCGCCATCGTATCGCCAACAACACCTCTTGCAAGCGCCGCGCGGGCAAGGCGCGAAAACCTTGATCGAGGTCACACGAATGGAATTCGACGTCTGGCTCGCCTTCGTCGTCGCCTCGATCGCGCTCCTGCTCATTCCCGGCCCGACCATCCTGCTCGTACTGAGCTATGCCGTCAGCCAAGGACGGCGCGTGGCGCTGGCGACGGCGGCGGGCGTCGCTCTGGGCGACTTCATCGCGATGACGGCGTCCTTGGCCGGGCTGGGTGCCCTGGTCCTGGCGTCCGCGACCTTGTTCACGGCGCTCAAGTGGATGGGGGCCGCCTACCTCGTATACTTGGGCGTGAAGCTGTTTCGCAGCGCCCCGTCCGCGACGCTCAGCGGCCTCAAGCCGAAAGGCGCGCCGTCGGCGCGGGGCGTCTTCGCCCACGCGGCGACGGTTACGGCGCTGAACCCGAAGTCCATCGTCTTCTTCATCGCGTTCGTGCCGCAATTCCTGCGGCCGGAAAGCGCGCTGCTGCCGCAGTTCACGGTCCTCGTCGCCACGTTCGTCGGTCTGGCTGCTTTGAATGCGCTCGCCTACGCCCTGCTCGCGGACCGCGTTCGCCGGAAGGTCGCCCGCCCGGCCGTGCTCGCGTGGCTGTCGCGCCTCGGCGGCGGCGCGCTGATCGCAATGGGCGTCGCCACCGCCGCGTTCAGGCGCGGGCACGCTTGATGACGGGTCGCGTCGGCGCGGCCCGGCGCTCTCCCCCAGATAGGTAATGACAATGAACCTGTTCGATCTCACGGGCCGCCGCGCCCTTATCACCGGGTCGAGCAAGGGGATCGGCTTGGCGCTGGCGGGGGGCTTGGCGGCGGCGGGCGCCGAGGTGGCACTCAACGGCCGCGACCGGGACAGGCTCGGCCAGACCGCCGCACGCCTGCGCGAGGGGGGTGCCGCGGTGCACGAGGTGCTATTCGACGTCACCGACCACGCCGCGAGCGCCGCCGTGATCGACCGCTTCGAGGCCGAGGTCGGGCCGATCGACATCCTCGTCAACAACGCCGGGATGCAACACCGGGCACCGCTCGAAACCTTCCCGGCCGACGCCTTCACGACCTTGATGCAGACCAACGTCATGAGCGTCTTCAACGTCGGTCAAGCAGTCGCCAAGCACATGATCCGCCGCAAAGAGGGCAAGATCGTCAACATCGCCTCGGTGCAGAGCGCCCTGGCCCGGCCGGGCGTCGCCCCCTACACGGCGTCTAAGGGCGCCGTCGCCAACCTGACCAAGGGCATGGCGACCGACTGGGCGGGGCACGGCCTGCAGGTGAACGCGCTGGCACCCGGCTACTTCAAGACCGAGTTAACTGCGGCCCTGGTCGCCGACGCGGCGTTCACGACGTGGCTCGAAGCCCGCACCCCGGCCGGCCGCTGGGGCGAGGTCGAGGAGCTGATCGGCGCTTGCGTCTTCCTCGCCTCCAAGGCGTCGAGCTTCGTCAACGGCCACGTCCTCTACGTCGACGGCGGCATCACCGCCTCGCTCTGAGTTGCGCTTCGCGTGCGCTGCCGCGCGGGCTTTTTCTTCTCTTTTTTGCTACTTATCGTTGGAGGTTGGCCTCAACGCCGAAGCCAGCCCCGGTCAAAGTTGCAAAAAAGAAGAGAGAAAAGCCCCACGCCAGCGAACGCGAAGCGTATCACAACTCCTTCAAAGCCCGATCGCGCCAGCCGACGATGCCTTCGGTCAGGAAGGAGAGGATCGAGCGGTTGCCGACCTTCAGTTCGACGTCGACCAGCATTCCCGGCACGACGCGAAGGTCGCCCTTAGCACCCAGGGCGCTCTCGTCGGTCAGGACGGTGATGCCGTAGGTCGGCTGCGTCTCCTCGTCGCGGCGCGAGGCGTCGGGCGTCACCCCCTCGACTGTGCCGTTCAGGCTGCCATAGCGGGCGAAGTTGTAGGCCCGCACCTTGACCGCGGCCTTCATGCCCTCCTTGACCCGGCCGATGTCGTCGTTGGGCACCCGCGCCTTGACGACGAGGCCGTTGGTGAGCGGGACGATCTTCATCAGCCGCTCGTTGGCGCCAATCGACTGCCCGACGGCGGTGACGCTCAAGTCCTGCACGACCCCGTCGGCCGGTGCTACGATGACGAGGTCGGCGATGCGCGTCTCCTCGCCCTTGAGCGTCTCGTAGAGCCGGTCGCGCTCGGCGAGCGCCGTGCCCAGTTCGTCGAGCACTTCGCTCTTGGCATCCTTGGCAAAGCCGGACAGCCGGCTCTTTGCCTCGGCGAGTGCCGCCTTGGCCGCGGTGAATTCGGCCGCGGCCTTGCGCGATTCGCCCATGGCATCGACGCGCTCGCTCTCGATCTCGACCAGCTTCAGCTTGGGGTAGAGGCCGCGATCGGCCAGTGCCTTCACCGCCTCGTACTGCCGCGTCAGGAGCGTCACGCCGTCCTTCAGGCGGCCGATCTCGGCGGCGGCCTTGGCGACGTTGCCCTCGTGGGTCTCGACCGAGCGCGCCAGCGTCGCCTCGCGCTCCGCCAAGGACGCCCGCCGAGCGGTGAGCAGGCGTCGCTCGCGCGCGACGAGGCCCGGCCGGGTGGCGGCCAGATCCATGGGGATCTCGATGGCGCCGCCGCCCGCCTCGGCCTGGAGCCGCGCCGCCTCGGCCGCCTGCACCTCGTAGCGGGCCAGCGCCTCGGCGCGCTCGGCCTCGCCCAGGCTGGGGTCGAGCTTCATCAGCACCTCGCCCGCCTCGACCGTGTCGCCCTCCTGCACGAGCAGTTGCGTGACCCGGCCGCCGTAGGGATGGTTGACGATCTTGACGCGGCCGGCGGGCTCGACCCGGCCTTGCGCGACGACGACCTCCTCGATCTGCGCCCAGACCGACCAAGCCCCGCCGGCAACCAGCATCAGGCTCAAGACCAGGATCAACAGCCCCGCCCTGCCCTCGCGCGCTTCGAGCAGGTGCCGCGCGTCGGGCGGTGCGAGGCGCTGCCCGGCAGGATTGCCCTTCATCCTGCCCCCCGCACGGGCGTCGTCCGGCCCTTGAGCGCGGCCGCGATCTCGGCGGCACTGCCCTCGGCCTTGATCCGGCCGCCCTCCATCAGCACCGCCGTCTCGCACAGTTCAAGCGCACTCAGGCGGTGCGTGATCAAGACGATCGTCCGGCCGCTGCCGGCCCGCTTCAGGTTGGCCAGCAACTGCGCCTCGCCCAGGGGGTCGAGGGCGCTCGTCGCCTCGTCGAGGACGAGGAGGCGGGGGTTGCGCGCGAGTGCCCGGGCGACGCACAGGAGTTGGCGCTGCCCCGTCGAGAGGCCGACGCCGCGCTCGCCCAAGACGGTGTCGTAACCGTCGGGCAGGGCCTTGATGAAGTCGTGCGCGCCGACGAACTTGGCCGCCGCCACGACCCGCTCGATCGGCGCCTCGGGCGCGGCCAGCTTGATGTTCTCGGCGATCGTCCCTGAGAAGAGCTGGATGTCCTGCGGCACGACGCCGATGAGGGCGCGGTACGCCTGGAGCGACACCTCGGCCAAGTCGTGGCCGTCGACGAGGACGCGCCCCTCGCTCGGCCGGTCGAGCCCGATGAGCAAGCGCGCCAGCGTGCTCTTACCCGAGCCCGGCACGCCGGCGACGCCCAGCATCGTGCCGGGCGGCAGGGTCAAATCGATGCCGCTGAGCGCCGGCGGCTTGCCTTGGGCATAAGCGAAGCCGACGCGCTCGAAGCGCACCTCGCCTTGGATGGCCTCCAACGTCGTCGCCGAGGCTTCGGCCTCGGTTCGCTCGCGCATCAAGGCGTCGAGCCGGCCGACCGAGTCGCGCGCCTGCTGCAACTGGTGCCAAGCCGCAAAGCACTGCCGCATCGGCGCCAGGGCCCGGGCCGAGAGGATGGTGCAAGCGATGAGCGCCCCGATGCTCATCTCGCCGGCGACGATCATCCGCGCTCCTAGGTAGACGATCAAGAGCGCCGCGCCGTGCTGCAGCGTCGTGCCGATGGCGCCGACATAGTTGGCGAGCCCCCCCGCCTGCTGCCCGACCCAGGCCCCCTCGACCTGTAGCGCCTCGAAACGCCGCTCCATCGCGCCCTCCAGCGCCAGCGCCTTGACGGTGAGCGCGTTGGCGACCGTCTCGCCCAAGGACGACGCCTTGGCGGCCCCGGCCCTGAAGCCCGCCTTCAATAGACGCTGCTGCTTTCTATGCGCGAGCGCCGAGAGGCCGACGAACAGGGGCACGGCGCCGAGCGTGACGAGGCCCAGGGTCGGGCTCAAGAGCATGATCACTGCCAAGAACAGGCCGACGAACAGGAGATCGACCAGCAAGAGCGGCAGGCTGGAGGTTAGAAAGCCGCGCAACTGGTCGAGCTGGCGCAGCCGCTCCATCATCTGGGCCGAGGGCATCCGCTCGAAGACGCGGTAGGGCAGTTGCAGGAGGTGGTGCACGACGTCGGCGCCGAGTGCTAAATCGAGCTTGGCGCCGGTCCGGCCCATCACCTCGCCGCGCAGTGCCCGCAGGGCGAGTTCGAAGCCGAACAGCGTCACCATGCCGATCGCCAGCGTGTCGAGCATGCCCAAGGCACCCTGCGCGATCACCTTGTTGTAGACCGCCATCATGAAGATCGGCGTCGCGAGTGCCAGGAGATTGATCCAGACCGAGGCGAGGCCGATCTCCCACATCACCGGCCGAAGCCGCTTCAGGATCGTGCCGCGCCACAGGCCCGGTGCTGCGGCGCCTTCGGCCGGGCGCCGCATCACCACGAGCCGCGTGCCGAGGCGGGCGGCGGCGCGCGGCGTCATGGCGCTCGTAGCACCACGCTCGGGCTCGATCAGGTGCAGGTGCCGGCCGGTGCGGGCGCGCACGACCCAGGCCTCGGCCCCTCCGTTGCCGAGCAGCAGGTAGGGCGGCTCGGTGCGACGCAGCCGGCGTACGCTCGCCGGTACGCCCTCGACGGTAAAGCCGAAGCGGCGGCCCAGACGTTCGAGCGTTTCGGCCGTGGACCCGCCCGCGTCCGGCGGCAAAGCGGCGCGCAACTCGGCCTCGCTCACGTGGCGGTTGAGCTGGCCGCACAGGCGGACGAAGCCGCGCACGAGGCTGTCCGGTGCCGGGGAACGCGTCGTCGAGGCGTGGGCAACGGCCATCGGTCTCCAACCTAAAACATAAATTTTGAGAACTTATTCAACTTCTAATTTAGAAGACTGGAGCGTGCAACCACCGACTGCGCCGCCATGGTCAGCGATCTGCACGCTTCCTCAACCGGGCTGCGCCGGCGGGGAAAACGAGGACCACCGGTGCGGCGGCCGTTAACGAATTCTTTGTTAATAGCCGCTAAAATCCTGTTTCTAGAGAACAATTTTTTCATGGAGATTTTGCCTTGCAAGGCGCTTTCCCGATGCTGCTCACCACGCTGACGCTCGCGCAAGGCACGGTCGCGCTCGCAGCCCCCTTGGCCCCGCCGGCTGTCATGGTCGACGCGGCCCCTTCGGCCCCGCCCGCCGTGTCAATTGAGGCGGCCCCGCCGGCCGTGTCGATCGACGCGGATCTCGTCGACGAGATCCGCGCCTTCCTCGACAACGACGTGGTGCGGCTGATGGTGGACGCGCACAACCGGTACCATGCCGGCATTGACGCCGCCGGAATCGAGCGGCTCGACCAGCAGTGGCGCGCCGAGACCGAGGCTAAGCAGCAACCGCTGATCGCGCCCACGCTGGCTTCGCCCCTCTCGACCTATCTCACGCAGGTTCAAGCCTTCTCGCTCGGCCTGTTCACCGAGATCTTCGTCGTCGACCGCTTCGGTCTCAACGTCGGCCAGAGCGCCATCACGACCGACTTCTACCAGGGCGACGAGGCGAAGTGGCAGAAGACCGTGCCGGTCGGTCCCGACGCCGTCTTCATCGACGAGCCGGAATTCCACGAGCCGACGCGGACTTGGCGCGCCCAGGTCAATTTGAGCATCGCCGACGCGGCCCGAACGGCGGCGCGGGGTGCCGCCACGGTCGAAATCAATCTCACCGAGCTGGCGCGTCGCCGCGCCGCCGGTCTCTAGGAGACCCCATCATGCTGACCATCGTTCGCCGCCAGACGATCGCCTTCGCGACGCTGGCCTGCATCGCCGCCGGCAGCGCCGCGGCCGTCATCTTGAGCCTGAACAGCATGTCCGAGCAGCGCGCGCAGGTGAACGCCGCGTTTCGCATCTTCGAGGACATCGAGGACCTACGCGCCGCCATCGACGAGCAGCAGACCGCCAATGTTACCTACATGTTGACGGTCGACGAGAGGGTCAGGCTCGCTTATGAAGCGTCCGCCGAAGTGACGCGGGAAGCTTGGGTGCGGACGATGGCCGACGCGCCCGAGGGCGACATCAAGCGGGTGCTCGACGAAGCCGCCGAGGCTTACGCCGCTTGGCAGGAAGGCCCGCTCGCGCGCCAGCACGAGCTGATCCAGCGCGTCGATACCTTGCAGGTTGCCCGCGCCCTCGTCAGCGACGGCGAGGGGCGCAAGTTGTTCGAGCGCGTTCTTGAGCACATCATGTCTGGTCTTGCTGCGGCCAAGGCCGCCGAGAAGGCCGCGTTGGCAGTTCAGGCCGAGGAAATTGCCTGGGTGCGCACGATGGTGCTCATCAACGTCGCGTCCATCATCATCGCCTCGCTGCTGCTCGGCTTTTGGCTGCTGCGCACGGTCTCGCGGCCGATCCGTGACGTGGCCGAGACGCTGCGCCGTCTCGCCGCCGGCGACACGGCCGCCGCCATACCCCATCGCGGCCGGGCGGACGAGATCGGCGCCGTCGCGGACGCCGCCGAGATCTTCAAGCAGACGTTGGGCAAGACCGGCTCGCAGGCCGAGCGCCTGCAGACGGTCTGCGCCGCCTTCGAGACCAAGGTCGTCGACCTCCTCAACGGCCTCGGCGGCGAGAGCGGCACGATGATCGCGGCGACGCGCAAGAGCGGCGACGTCGTGCGCGGGCTGGAGGGCGGCCTCGGCGAGACGCAAGGGGCGATCGAGCGCTCGGGCCACGACGTTCGCAGCGTCGCCGACGCGAACGAGGCGCTCGCGGTCTCGATCCGCGACATCAGCGCCCAGATCGACCAGCAGGGTGCGCTGACCAAGCGGGTGGTCGAGCTGGCGCTGCAGGGCCGGACCACCGCCGAGGGGCTGACGGCGAAGACGTCCGAGATCGAGCAGGTGATCGGCCTGATCACCGCGATCGCCGAGCAGACCAACCTGCTCGCGCTCAACGCGACGATCGAGGCCGCGCGCGCCGGCGAGGCCGGCAAGGGGTTCGCCGTCGTAGCACAGGAGGTCAAGAACTTGGCGGCGCAGACGGCGACTGCGACCGAGCAGATCACGGCCGAGATCAAGGCGGTGCAGGACGGCGCCAAGCAGACGCTCGAAGCCGTCGCCGTCATCGCGTCCACCACCGACGAGGCCAACGCGATCGCCGGCGGCATCGCCGAGACGATGCAGCAGCAGACCGCGACGACCCAGTCGATCAACCAAACGAGCCGGGACATGGCGGGCAGCAACGAACGCGCGGTCGAGCAGATGCGCAAGCTCGGCGCCGCGGGCCACGAAGCCCGCGCCCAGGCCGACATCGCCCAGGCCGCGGCCGGCAACGTCGACGAGCGCGTCTCCGGCGTGCACGGCCTGATCCAGAACTTCCTGACGCAGGTCCGGGCGGCGTGAACGCTGCGCGTGCGCTGCCGCGCGGGCTTCTTTTTTCTTTTTTGCTACTTGTCCCCGAACTTGGCCTCAACGCTGAAGCCAGCCTCGGACAAAGACAAAAAAAGAGAAAAAGAAAGCCCCGCGCAGCGGACGCGCAAGCGTTAATCCAAAACGTAGACCAGGAACTTAAGGTAGGCCGTCTCGGCCAGGGCCGGGTGGATCGGGTGGTCGGGGCCGGCCTCGGCGCGGTGGATGAGCCGTGCCCCGCGTCCCGCCGCCTTGATGCCGGCGAAGCACTCGGCGGCGAACGCGGCGGCGTCGACGTTGTGCGAGCAGCAGGCGAGGCACAAAGTACCGCCCTCGGCGACGATCGCGGCGGTCATCCTCGCCAGTTTGCGATACGCGCGCAGACCCGTTCCTAAGTCCTTCCTGCTCTTCACGAAGGCCGGCGGGTCGGCGACGACGAGCCCGAAGCGCCGCTTCTCGACGGCGAACGCGTCGAGGGCGGCGAACGCCTCGCCCTCGATCGTCTCGACCCGCTCGGCGACGCCCTGCCGCTCGGCCGATTCGGCCGCGAGCGTCAGCGCCGAGGCGGAACGGTCGAGCAGGGTAACGCGCTTGGCACCCTGCGCCGCCGCCGCGAGGCCGAAGCCGCCCGTATGGCCGTAGACGTCGAGCACGTCCTGCCCCCCGGCGAGGCCGGCGGCGAAGGCGCGGTTGAGGCGGTGGTCGAAGAACCAGCCGGTCTTCTGGCCGTCGTAGGGATCGACCTGGAACGGCAGGCCGTTCTCCTCGATCCACAACCGCCGCGGCATGGTGCCCGAGAGCGGCCGCACCGCCTCGGCCAGACCCTCCAGCCGGCGCACGGGACTGTCGTTGCGGGCGAGGATGTTGACGGCCCCGGTCGCCTCGGCCAGGACGGGCCCGAGATCGTCCTGCATCCGCTCCATGCCGGCGCTGTTGCACTGAACGACGAGGTTGTCGGCGCCGAAGCGATCGACGACCAGCCCCGGCAGCCCGTCGCCCTCGGCGTGAATCAGGCGGTAGTAGGGCCGCTCGAACAGCCGCTCGCGCAAGGCCAGCGCCCGCCCGACCCGGCGGCGCAGGAAGGCGGCGTCGATCAGCGCGTCCTTGTTGCGGGTGAGCACACGGCCCGCGATCAGCGAGTGCGGGTTGAACTGGGCCACGCCCATGATGTTGCCGTTCGGGGCCATGAGGCGGACGGGCGCGCCGGGCTCGATCGCCTTGGCCTCGTCGTCGAGCCGCAACTCGTTCGAGAACAGCCAGGGATGGCCCTGGCGCAGCCGTGCGTCGTGGCCCTTGAGGATGCGGATCGTCGGGTAGGTCATCAAGATCGCTTAAACGGGGGTGTGGAACCGGCACATGGCGCCGTCGTCCGCGTTTCGCAAGCGGGGGCTTGCGCGCTTCGTCGCCTTCTGGTCATGGTCCGGCCGTTGGCGATGCAACTCAAGGGGGGAAGACGATGCTCGGCAGGGGCAAAATCATCGTGGCGGCCGTGGCGGCGGCGGTGCTCACCGGTCCGGCGTGGGCGCAAGAGGCGGCGATCTTCAGCGACATGGACCGCCTGCACCCGGTCTGGGCGAGAAACGGCATTGTGACGAGCCAAGAGGCCGTCGCGACGCGGGCCGGCCTTGAGGTGCTGCGAGAGGGCGGCAACGCGATCGACGCGGCGGCGGCCGTCGCCTTCGCGCTCGCCGTCACCCTGCCGCGCGCCGGAAACTTGGGCGGCGGCGGCTTCATGCTGATCCACGACGCCAAGAGCGGCGAGACCGTGGCGCTCGACTACCGCGAGACGGCGCCCGCCTCGGCGACGCGCGACCAGTTCCTCGGTCCCAACGGCGAGCCGGACGAGAATTTGTCGCGCTACCACGGCCTCGCGGTCGGCGTGCCCGGAACGGTCGCCGGCATGGCGATGGCGCTCGAACGCTACGGCACGATGAGCCTGAAGGACGCCCTGCAACCGGCGATCCGCTTGGCCGAGGACGGCATCACCGTCACGGCCGACCTCAGCGACTCGCTCGAAGGGCTCGAAGACCGGCTGAAGAAGTGGCCGTCGTCGGCGAAGATCTTCCTCAAGCAAGACGGCAGCCCCTACGAGCCGGGCGACACGCTCAAGCAGCCCGACCTCGCCCAGAGCCTGAAGCAGATCGCCGAGCAGGGTCCCGCCGCCTTCTACGGCGGGCCGCTCGGCGAGAAGATCGTGGCGGCGGTCAACGACGCCGGCGGCGAGATGACGATCGACGACCTCAAAGGTTACGAGGCCAAAGTCCGCGAGCCGGTGACGGGCAGCTATCGCGGCTTTGAGGTCCTCTCGATGCCGCCGCCCTCCTCGGGCGGGGTGCACATCGTCCAGATCCTCAACATCCTAGAAGGCTACCCGATCAGTTTCCTCGGCCAGAACTCGGCCGAGACCATCCACTTGATGGCGGAGGCGATGAAGCGGGCCTACGCCGACCGCTCGGAATACCTGGGCGACAGCGACTTCGTCGACGTGCCGATCGGGGCGCTGACCTCGAAGGACTACGCCGCCGCGATCCGCGATGAGATCAGCGCCAACCGCGCGACGCCCTCGGCCGCGATCGGGCCCGGCGACCTCGCCCCCTACGAGAGCAACGAGACGACGCACTTCTCGATCGTCGACGAGGACGGCAACGCGATCGCCAACACCTACACGATCAACTTCTCCTACGGCACCGGCTACGTGGCGCCGGGCACAGGGATCCTGCTCAACAACGAACTCGACGATTTCTCGGCTAAGCCCGGCGTGCCGAACGCCTACGGCCTGATCGGCGGCGAGGCCAACGCGGTCGAGGCCAAGAAGCGCCCGCTCTCCTCGATGAGCCCGACGATCGTGATGCAGGGCGGCGAGCCCTACCTCGTCACCGGCAGCCCCGGCGGCAGCCGGATCATCACGACGACGCTCCAGGTCATCATGAACATGATCGACCACGGCCTGAACGTCGCCACGGCGACGGCGGCACCGCGCGTCCACCACCAGTGGCTGCCGGACGAGATCAGGATCGAGGAGGGCATCAGCCCGGATACGCAAGCCCTGCTCGAAGCTAAGGGCCACACGCTCAACCTCGACGAGACGATGGGCTCGACCCAGTCGATCCACGTCGATCGCGAGGAAAACGTCCTCCTCGGCAGCGCCGACCCGAGGCGCGCCGGGGCGCTGGCGGCGGGGTACTAATATATGTGGTGTTAGCTCGCCGTGCCTCTGAGAACTGCTTTGGCACGACGGGCTGCACCAGGAGAATTTCTATGGTTATGTTTTTACAATTTAGAAATTAGAATAGATATTACGTTCTGTGTCGTATTTCATACTCTATCATTTTTCTCCCTTGTCAGTATTTTGTTCAGGGAAATGGAAAATCCCTATCGGAAACATGCGCTCACCGTTATAAATATCTGTAAATAGCTTTCGTACCGCAGTATTTTCGTACTCAATGTCACTCCATCCTTGAGGAGTATAACCTCCTTCAAATATTTCGAGCTGTTCTATTTTAAATCCAAGCACGTTGCTCATGCTATGAAGAAGTTTGCTTAGCAATTTTTGACGTTCTTCATAAATACGCATAGAATAGGTAATATTACGACTGTTAATTTCTTTCTCGGGCATATTATCTTGAGGGTTTGAGCTTGGCATAGACCGCCCATATCCGTCGGCCAGGGAACGGCGGACGGGGCGGGTTGGATGGGGCTACGGTGCAAGGGGTGCGGGGGCGAGGAGCACGTCAAGAACGGGTTCATGCGCGGCAAGCAACGCTACCGCTGCAAGGGCTGCGGGCTGAACTTCACCGACACCCCGCCGCGCGGGATGCCGCTGCGGCTCAAGGTGGAAGCGGTGCTGCTCTACCTCAGCGGCGTCTCGATGAACCGCACCGCCAAGCTGCTCGGGGTGTCGACCCCCACGGTGCAGGCCTGGATCGAGCGCTTTGCGGAAGTCTACGCGCAAAAGCCCGAGCCCGAAGGCCGTGCCGTCGTGGTCGAGCTGGACGAGATGTGGCACTACCTCAAAAAAAGCCGAACAAGCTGTGGGTCTGGAAGGCTCGGGATCGTGCTACGGGACGGCTCATCGACTGGGAGCTGGGGGGTCGTGACCGAGCCACCCTTGAACGCCTTCTCAAGCGCCTGAAGCGCTGGGGCGTGCGGCTCTACTGCACCGACGACTGGGCCGCCTACGAGAAGGCGATCCCCCAAGGCCGGCTCTACGTCGGCAAAAAGGAGACCCACGGCATCGAGCGCGACCACGCCCGCCAGCGGCACTGGCTCGCCCGCTTTCGGCGCCGGTCGATCGTGGTCTCCAAGGCCGTGCGCATGGTGGACGCCTCGATCGCGCTGTTCGCCCGCTTCGGCGGCAACGACAAGATCGGCGACCTCCGGTCTATGCTAGCCTGAGACCCTCTATTATCTTTTGTCTCTTCAGATGAGTGTCTTGGCTGAGGAGATCCTAAGTGCTGGAATAACTTTTTCCATGATGTAATAACTTTTTCTTTGTCGTTAAATTCTATTTCAACTAGATTTAATGCCCCTACGTGTTCTGGCCACATTGGATTCCTGCGCGTTCTCATAAGGGTTCTGAATACATCCATTCGCCTTTCACGCTTTAATCTTTTTTTATCTAATTCAATGGCCAACACCGCACCGAAAATCGGGCCTACCACAATTGCAAAAATTGTAAGCCAAGCTTCAAGGCTCATGCTTCAGACCCATGATGATTATGTATCACTATCTGAAGTAGAATATTTCACCCTGTCGTTTTATTGTCAAGATCACCCCCCACCCGGACCGCCTCGACCTTGAGCGCCAGTCCCGTCTTGTCGTCCGTCTCGACGAAGACGCCGCAGACGGTGGCCTCGCCCTCGGCGACGGCCATGCGCGGGCCGGGCAGGTCGCTCTGCCAGCGTTGCAGGGAGATCGCCTTGTCCATGCCGATCACGCTGTCGTAGACCCCCGTCATGCCGGCGTCGGTCATGTAGGCGGTGCCGCCCCTGAGGATGCGCGCGTCCGCCGTGGGTATGTGGGTGTGGGTGCCGACGACGAGGCTGACGCGGCCGTCGAGCTGGTGGCCGATCGCCTGCTTCTCGCTCGTCGCCTCGGCGTGGACGTCGACCAGGATCGCACTCACCCCGCCACCCATGACGTGGCGGCGCAACTCCGCCTCCAAGGCCGCGAACGGGTCGGCGACGTGCGCCATGAACAGCCGGCCCAGCACCTGCAGGACGAAGAGCCTGCGGCCGCGGCCCGCATCAAGGATGATCCAGCCCTTGCCCGGCGTGTTCGGCTTCAAGTTCAACGGCCGGACGATGCGCGGCTCTTGGTCGATGTGGCCGATCAGGTCGCGCTGGTCCCAGGAGTGGTTGCCGAGCGTCAGTACGTCGGCGCCGGCCGCGAACATGTCGGCCGCGATCGTCGGTGTCAGGCCAAAACCGCCGGCCGAATTCTCGGCGTTGACCACGACCGCGTCGAGCCGCAAGTCGGCGCGCAGGCTCGGCAGACGCCCGATCAAGGCCGTGCGGCCGGGGCGACCGACCACGTCACCGATGAAGAGGATGCGCAAAGATTTTTCCTTATAGGCAAAGAAGATGGAACGCTTCGCGTCCGCTGCGCGGGGCTCTCTTTTCTTCTTTTTTGCAACTTTGGCCGGGGCTAGCTTGAGCGTTGAGGCCAATCTCCAACGACAAGTAGCAAAAAAGAAAAGCAAAAAGCCCGCGCGGCAGCGCACGCGAAGCGTTCAAAACAGCCTCGGCCCGTTCTCCGTCACCACCATCGCCAGGTGCTCGTCGGTCGGCTCGCGCGGCAGGCGCTCGACCTCCTGGCAGGCGAGCGCGAGGCCGACCGCGAACGGCTCTGGGGCTTGCGCCCGCAGTTCGTGCAGCGTGCGATCGTAGAAGCCGCCGCCGTAGCCGAGGCGGTAGCCGAGCCGGTCGAAGCCGAGCAGCGGCACGAGCAGGATCTGCGGGCGGATCTCGGGCGTGTCGGGCGCCGGCTCCATCAGGCCGTACTTGTGGCGGACGAGGGGTTCGCCGGGGCGCCAGGGGTGGAAGGCGAGCGGGAGCGCACGGCCGCGCAGCCGCGGCAGGCAGACCGTGGCGCCGAGCGCGTCGAGCGCCGCGATCACCGGCAGCGTGTCAATCTCGGCGCCGAAGGAATGGAACACCGAGACGACGGTCCCGTCGCCGAGCGGCAGCATCTTGAGCGCGTGGCGGGCGATCGCGCGGCTGGCGCGGGCGCGGCGCCCGGGCTCGGCGGCGAACGCCTCGCGCCGCGCCATGAGTTCCCGACGCCAAGTACGCTTCTCGTTCGCGATGTCGTCGCTCAAGCTGCCTCGACGATGAAATCTTAAGTCGGCGGGGGCGGCCACCCTGGCCGTCTCGCGTCTGTTGTCCCTGGGGCCTGCTACGCAGGTGGGTGCCATGATACCGAGGCCAGGACCCCGGCAGGGACGGCTCCCGAAGGAACGAACTAGGCCCAGAGTATGATTGGACGTTGCTCGAACCGGGCAGCCGTCCGCCGAGGGCATAATTTAAGTTTTCTCGATGCCGCTTGCAAGCTGTTCGAGCCGGGCCGCGACCCGGTCGATCGCCCGCGCCGCCTCCTCGTCGGTGCCGGCCTTGATCTCGTCCAAACCGGCGTGCAGCCGCTTGATCTCGCCGAGCGCGTCGTCGAGTTCGTCGGCGATGAGCAGGCTGGTCAGGACCAACAGGCGCGCGTCGCCGAGCTGGCCGTACTGGGCTGCCTGCTCGCGCACCCGCGCGTCGACGTAGTGCGCGAGGCGCTTGACGCGCAGCTCCTCGTTGTCGCCGCACTGCACGGTGAAGGTGCGGCCGTTGATGGTGATGTCGACCGTGGGCACGGGTCTCAGCGCTCCAAAAGATCGTCGAGTTCGCCGATCGCGGTGTCCAGCTTGCCGCCGACCTCGCCGATCACTGCTTGGAGCCGGGCGTGGCGCTCGAAGCTGGCCTGCAACTGCCGGCGCAGGGCGTCGCACTCGACGCGCAGCGCTTGCACCTCGGTGTCGAGCCCGGGCGGCAGCGCGCCCGCGAAACCGCCGAGGCCGTTCGTCTCGGTCAGCGTTTGTTCCAGCCGGACGAGCGCCTGATCCAGCCGGAGCTGCGCTTTTTCCAGGGGCGACATTTAGTCCTAATCAATCGGTTGCTGCGCCGATGACTGGCACACAACCGCCTCAAGCGTCAACCGCGACGGGCGGGTTCCGTGCGGCGGTTGGGTTCTTGGCAGACGAAGGCCGAGAAGGGTGTTGGATTTTTCTGGTCGTTGCGCCAATTTCGGCCCCTACCCGCCCGCCTCGAGTCGCAATCTTCCAACGTTTGGCCGACAGCACATGGATCTCGACGACACCGACCTGCGGCAGATGGCGAACGCCATCCGCGTCTTGGCGATGGACGCGGTCGAGGCCGCGAACTCCGGCCATCCGGGCATGCCGATGGGCATGGCCGACGCCGCCACGGTCTTGTTCACCCGCCACGTCAAGTTCGACCCGCAGCACGCCCGCTGGCCCGACCGCGACCGCTTCGTGCTCTCGGCCGGGCACGGCTCGATGCTGCTCTACGCGCTTCTCCACCTGCTCGGCTACCCCGACATGCCGATGGCGGAGCTGCGGCGCTTTCGCCAGTTGGGCTCGAAGACGGCCGGCCACCCCGAGCACGGCGACGCGCTCGGCATCGAGACGACGACCGGCCCCTTGGGCCAGGGCTTCGCCACCGCGATCGGCATGGCCTTGGCCGAGCGGCTGATGAACGCCCGCTTCGGCGACGACCTCGTCGACCACCGCACCTGGGTCGTCACCGGCGACGGCTGCTTGATGGAGGGGATCAGCCACGAGGCGGCGTCGCTCGCCGGGCACTTGCGGCTGCACAAGCTCTGCGTCTTGTTCGACGACAACGGCATCAGCATCGACGGCCCGACCGACCTCGCGGTCGGCGACGACCAGCTCAAGCGCTTCGCGGCCTACGGCTGGGCGACGGACAGGGTCGACGGGCACGACACCGACGCCATCGCGGCGGCCTTGGACGCGGCGCGCGACAACGACCGGCCGACCTTCATCGCCTGCCGCACCCAGATCGGCAAGGGTGCCCCCGGCAAGGCCGGCTTGGCGGCGGCGCACGGCTCGCCCTTGGGCAAGGACGAGGTCATGGCGACGCGCCAAGCGCTCGGCTGGACGCACGGACCGTTCGAGCTGCCGGACGCCGTCGAGGCCGCGTGGCGCAAGGCCGGTGCCGCACACGCCGACGCCTACGCCGCGTGGCAAGGGCGGCTCGAAGCGGCCGAGCCCGCGACGCGCGAGGCCTTCCTTGGCGCCCTCGAAGGCCGGCTGCCGGACGATTTCGACGAGCGCGTCCGGGCGCTCAAGGCGCAGATCGTCGAGGCCAAGCCCAAGATCGCCACGCGCAAGGCGAGCCAGAACGTGCTCGAAGTTCTGGTTCCCGACGTGCCCGAGATGATCGGCGGCTCGGCCGACCTCACCGGCTCGAACAACACCAAGACCGGAGGCGTGAAGCCGATCAAGGCCGGCGACTATTCGGGGCGCTACATCCACTACGGCGTGCGCGAGCACGCGATGGCGGCGGTGATGAACGGCCTCGCGCTGCACCGCGGCCTGATCCCGTTCGGCGGCACCTTCCTCGTCTTCCTCGACTATTGCCGCCACGCCGTGCGCCTCGCCGCCTTGATGCAGCAGCGGGTCATCCTGGTCGCGACGCACGATTCGATCGGCCTTGGCGAGGACGGCCCGACGCACCAGCCGATCGAGCATCTGGCGAGCTTTCGCGCCATGCCGAACGTGCTGGTGATGCGCCCGGCCGACGCGGTCGAGACCGCCGAGTGCTGGCAGGCGGCGCTGGAGCACGCGCGCGGCCCCACGATCCTGGCGCTGACCCGGCAGAACCTGCCGACGCTGCGGACGTCGCCCATGCCCGAGAATCTGTGCGCCCGCGGCGCCTACGTCCTGGCCGAGGCCGAGGGGGAGCGCGACGCCACCATCATCGCGACCGGCTCCGAGGTCGAGATCGCGTGTCGCGCACGAAGCCTGCTGCGCGACAAGGGGGTTGCCGCCGCGATCGTCTCGATGCCGTGCCAGGAATTGTTCGAGCGCCAGGACCGCGCCTACCGCGCCGCCGTGCTCGGCACGGTGCCCCGCGTCGCCGTCGAGGCCGGAACGCCTTTCGGCTGGACCCGTTACGTCGCCGACGAGCGCCACGTCGTCGGCATGACCAGCTTCGGCGCCAGCGGGCCTTACGACCGACTCTACGACCATTTCGGCCTGACGCCCGAGAAAGTGGCCGAGCGGGTGCGGGAGGTGCTAGCTTCGCCGAACGACACTTGAGATTGAGAGGAACAAAACCATGACGGTTCGAGTCGCCATCAACGGGTTCGGCCGCATCGGCCGCAACATCCTGCGCGCCATCCTGGAGCAGGGGCGCCAGGACGTGCGCGTGGTCGCGATCAACGACCTAGCGCCGCCTGAGACCAACGCGCACCTGTTTCGCTTTGATAGCGTGCACGGCCGCTACAACGGCACCGTGACCTTGGAGGGCGACACGCTCGACGTCGGCGCCGGGCCGATCAAGGTAACGTCCGAGCGCGAGGTGACCAAGCTGCCCTGGGGCGGGCTCGACGTCGACGTCGTCATGGAGTGCACCGGCGTCTTCACCAAGCGCGACAAGGCGGCGATGCACTTAGAGGCCGGCGCCAAGCGGGTCTTGATCTCGGCCCCGGGCGAGGGTGCGGATCTCACCCTCGTCTACGGCGTCAACGACGATAAGCTCAAGCCCGAGCACGAGGTGGTCTCGAACGCGTCCTGCACGACCAACTGCCTTGCCCCTGTGGCGAAGGTCCTGCACGAGGGGGTCGGCATCGAACGCGGCCACATGACGACGATCCATTCGTTCACCAACGACCAGCACCTGCTCGACGTCTTTCACAAAGACCCTTACCGCGCCCGGGCGGCGACGCTCTCGATGATCCCGACCTCGACCGGTGCTGCGCGCGCCGTCGGCCTCGTGCTGCCCGAACTCAAGGGCAAGCTCGACGGCGGCGCGATCAGGGTTCCGACCGCGAACGTCAGCCTCGTCGACCTCACCTTCGTGCCCAAGCGCGAGACGAGCGTCGACGAGGTCAACGACCTGCTGATGACGGCGGCCGAGGGCCGGCTCAAGGGCATCCTCGCCTGCTCGGCCGAGCCCTTGGTCTCGATCGACTACAACCACACCTCGACCAGCTCGAACGTCGACGTGAAGGCGACCAAATGCCTGGAGGGCAAGCTGGTGCGCGTCGCGTCCTGGTACGACAACGAGTGGGGTTTCTCCAACCGCATGGCCGACGTGGCCGCCTTGATGGGTTAGCGGCGATGCCCCCGCCGTCCACCGCCTCGGACGGCGGGGCGCCGTGCCCCGCGGCCCCCCCGGTGGTCTTGGTGACGACGCTACGGGCCGTATTGACCGGACGCGCCGTGCCGTTCGCGCGGCCGGGGACCCGCAGCGCCGTCACCAAGGAACCCGTCGCGGGGCCGGTCGCGGTCGGCCCCCTCGGCCTTGCGGGCGACGAGCAGGGTGACCGTCGCCATCACGGCGGCCCGGAGAAGGCGGTCCACCACTACGCCTTCGACCACTATCCGCCATGGCGCGAGGACTTGGCGCCCGCCGCCCCCCCTTGCCTGAGCGCCCCCGGCGCCTTCGGCGAGAACCTGTCCACCCTGGGGCTGAGCGAGGCGGACGTGTGCGCGGGCGACGTCTACCGCGTCGGCACGGCGCTGCTCCAAGTCAGCCAGGCGCGCCAGCCCTGCTGGAAGCTGAACCACCGCTTCGGCGTCGCCGACATGGCGCGCCGCGTCCAGGCGAGCGGGCGAACGGGCTGGTACTACCGCGTGCTCCAGCCGGGCGCCGTCTGTGCGGGCGACGCGCTGCGCGTAGTGGACCGGCCGCACCCGGACTGGCCGCTGTCGCGGCTGCTCTGCGTATTCTACATGGATCGGATGGACCGGGCGGCACTGGAGGCCGTCGCCGCACTCCAAGCGCTCTCGGCCTCCTGGCGCGCGCTCGCGGCGCGGCGCCTGGAGCGCGGCGCAGTCGAGGACTGGACCCCGCGCCTCGACGGGGCGTAGGTCTGCTTTACAGCTAAAGCATTTCCTATTTAATATGGCCCAGTTACACTCGTGGTCGATCGCTTCGGCACAGATTAGGGTGACTGATACCCTAGCAGCACTCATTCGGTATGCATTCGAGGGCCTACACCATGTGGCTGATCGATTTGTGTGAGGACTGTTTTGCCGGCCGCGATCTCGATATCTAACGCGGCCAAACACCTCATCACGGCCGACCGTGTGCTCGTCATTGGCTGTTCGGGTGGCGGCAAAAGCACGCTTTCGCTCAGGATCGCCGAGCGCTTCAAGCTTGAGTATCAGTCCTACGACCGAGACGTCCGTTGGCTGCCAGACTGGCGCGTTCGGGATCGTAGCGAGCAACGTAGGCTTATCGCCGATCTGGTCCGCCGCGAGCGATGGGTCATGGACGGCAATGGCCCATCGACATTCGACCTCCGCCTACCACGGGCCGACCTCGTCGTCTGGGTTCGTGTCCCGCGGCGCACGGCTCTCATGGGCGTGGCTCGGCGCGTGCTACTCAACTACGGTACTGTGCGGATCGATATGGCGGAAGGCTGTCCAGAGCAGCTGCCGGACCGCGAGTTCCTGACCTATATCTGGACGTTCGAGCAACGGCTGGCGCCTCGTATCGTGGCAGCGATCGATCAGCATGGCCCGGACGTGCCAGTGGTGACGTTGAGGACGCGGCGGGAGTTCGAGGCTTTGCTTGTCGCGTGATTTCAAAGACTGTGTTTCATGGCATCATGGCTTCCATGATATCGTCCATGACCAACCCTCGATAAGCTTTGGCCCAAATGGTCGTTTCGCGACTTAGAGTATTTCCTGTTTAATCCGGTTCATACCCAGCGGCTTTGAAGTAGTTGGCGCACTCGTCGGGTTTGAAGGATGGGATGAGTGCACCGACCGCGTTCCATATCGCGTCGACGGTGCGTTCGATCGCCTCGCGAATCGCGGTGCCCTTATGGGCGGGTAGATTGTCCATGATGACGATGTCCCTGGGTCGAAGGGTTGGACTCAGTACCTGTTCGACGCAGGCGAGGAAGACCGTTCCGTTCATCGGTCTGTCCCAGACGAACGGTGCGGTTATGCCCGTCAGTCGCAGCGCGCCGGTGAAGGTGGTCGTCTTCCGGTGCCTATGGGAACGCCCGCCCGGCAACGCTCGCCGCGAAGGGCGCGGCCGCGAAGTCGGGCCATCTTCGTGTTGAGCCCGGTCTCATCCACGAACATGAGGCGTTCGGGATCGAAGTCGGGCTGTCCTTCGAACCAGTCCTCGCGCCGCTTCAGGACGTCGGAACGGTCCTGCTCCAGTGCGTGGGCAGACTTTTTAACCGCCAAGCCCCGCGCGCGAAGCCATGCGGCTGATCGCAACGCCGTGCTCGGCGAGGCGACCGACCATCTCGTCCAGCGTGACGTCCTTCTGATCGTCGATCATGCTCTCGACCAACGCGGCGTGAGCGTCGAGACGGGAGCCACGCGGACGCTCCTGCCTTTGCGCTTGCCGATCGCCTGCACGCGCCCGCCTCGCCCATCAGATCGCCGTCGTCGCAGCGATCCCGAACCGCTCCGCCGCCCGGCGAGCCAATGATCCAGCTGCCTCGTCCAGAACCCGATCCCGAAGATCGGTGCCGTATGCCCGTGTCATCGCCGCCTCCATTCGTGGAAATAGCGGAATCATAAACCGCGTGCGACGTTCACCGGCCCGAGTCCGAATTCGCAGGACGGACGCTGGGGAGGGGACGGCCGCCCCGTCCGGGGTGGGCCGGACGGGGCGGGGCATCGAGGAGGGAATGCCAAGACGAAATGCGGTGGCTGGCGAATGATCGGAACTTGAATGGGCCCAGCAACGCGACGGGATCGAACGGCACGGACGCGAGCGCCACGAAGCCGAACGCGCTGCGGCCGGGGCGAAAAAGCCGCCTGCGGGCGGGGCCTGGCTTGGCCGTTTCCGCAGGCGAAGATCAGCCCTCAGCGGCCGGGGTTGTGCCACGTTCCATCGCGCGTGGATGTGCGAAAAGCCACATTTCGTGCGGCGACCCTCACACCGCGCCGTGCAGCAGCCCAGATTGGATGTTGAGCCCGCCGCGGCGGCACAGGTGCAGCAACTCGCTCGGCCGGGCACCGTCGTCGGCCAGCGGCAGGACCAGCTGCTGGAAGCTCAAGGGCGCCTCGCCGCAGCAAAGCTCGATCAGCTGGAACAACGGCGTGCCGGTGCAGGCGACGACGCCGAGCGCCGCCTGCAGCTCCGGCCCGAGGCTGCCGCTCAGCGTATCGTCCGCGTCCGCCGCCGGCGGCACGTCGGCGAGCGGCCGCAGCGGGCCGAGGTCCAGCACCGCCTCCGGCACCCCCGCCGCGCCGCGCAGGTCGATCCAGGCGACCTCGGGCACGATCAGGCGAAACTGCGGCGTGTCGAGGCGGCAGCGCGGCGCGAGGCGGTCGTCTTGTTTGAGGTTGTGCCAGTAGCGATAGGCGAAGATCAGCGCCGGGTCGGCGGCGATCAGCGCCGGGATCGGCAGGATGCGAGTTCCAAGCCAGCGCATGGATGTTCCTCTACTTGAGGCGTTTTATCTTCCTTATGAACCCCGCCCCGGCCTACGTGGCCGGCTTGCCGCGGGGTCGGCGAGAGGGGGATTATGCCCGCCAGAGCTGAAGAACAGGTAAATTTCTCCCGCGCCGAACGGTGATTTATGTTAGCTAGGCCATATTTTTTCGGCCGCGCCCTAACTGACGCCCAGCGCCCGCTGGCGCAGGAGGTGGTCGGCGAGGACGCAGGCGAGCATCGCCTCGCCGACCGGAACGGCGCGGATGCCGACGCAGGGGTCGTGCCGGCCCTTGGTGACGATCGTCGTCTCCTCGCCCGATCGGGTCACGGTGCGGCGCGGGATCAGGATCGACGAGGTCGGCTTGACGGCAAAACGCACGACGACGTCCTGGCCGGTCGAGATGCCGCCCAAGACCCCGCCGGCGTGGTTGGCGAGGAAGTAGGGCCGACCGTCCTGCATTCGGATCTCGTCGGCGTTGGCCTCGCCCGGGGCCGCGGCGGCGGCGAAGCCGTCGCCGACCTCGACCCCCTTGACGGCGTTGATCGACATCATCGCCTTGGCGAGGTCGGCGTCGAGCTTGTCGTAGACGGGATCCCCTAGACCCGGCGGCACGCCCGTCGCGCGCACCTCGACGACGGCGCCGAGCGAGGAGCCGTTCTTGCGCGCGGCATCCAGCATGTCGGCCCAGCGCGCCGCGGCGCCTTCGTCCGGGGCGAAGAAGGGGTTGGCGTCGATCTGGGCGTCGTCGAAGGCGCCCCGGTCGATCGCGTCGCCGCCCATCTGCACGAGGCAGCCGCGAATGCGGACATCTTGCCCCAGCACTTGCCGCGCCACGGCGCCGGCGGCCACCCTGGCGGCGGTCTCGCGCGCCGAACTGCGCCCGCCGCCACGGTGGTCACGGATGCCGTACTTCATATCGTAGGCGATGTCGGCGTGGCCGGGGCGGTAGGCGTCCTTGATCTCGCCGTAGTCCTTCGAGCGCTGGTCCTCGTTACGGATCAAGAGGCTGATCGGCGTGCCGGTGGTCTGGCCCTCGAAGGTGCCGGACAGGATCTCGACCCGATCGGCCTCGCGGCGCTGGGTCGTGTAGCGGCTCTGGCCGGGCTTGCGCTTGTCGAGCCAGGGCTGGATGTGGGATTCGGTCAAGGGCAGGCGCGGCGGGGCGCCGTCGACGACGACGCCGATCGCCGGGCCGTGGCTCTCGCCCCAGGTGGTGAAGCAAAACAGGGTGCCGAACGTGTTCCCGGCCATCAGGCGTCCTTGACGACGCTGATGTCGGGCGCGTCAACCGCCTTCATGCCGACGACGTGGTAGCCGCTGTCGACGTGCAGCACCTCGCCCGTGGTGCCCGATCCTAAGTCGGAGAGGAGGTAGAGGGCGGCGCCGCCGACGTCCTTCAAGGTCGTGTTGCGCTTCAAGGGGGCGTTGTACTCGTTCCACTTCAAGATATAGCGAAAATCGCCGATGCCCGAGGCCGCCAGCGTGCGCACGGGCCCGGCCGAGATCGCGTTGACGCGGACGTTCTGGTTGCCGAGGTCGACGGCGAGGTAGCGCACCGACGCCTCCAGGGCGGCCTTGGCCACCCCCATGACGTTGTAGTGCGGCATGACCCGCTCAGCACCGTAGTAGGTCAGCGTGAGCAAGGCCCCGCCGTCTCGCATCAAGGGCGCGGCGCGGCGGGCGAGGTCGGTGAACGAGTAGCACGAGATCTGCAGCGTGCGGCCGAAATTGGCGGCGCTCGTGTCGATGTAGCGGCCCTTCAGCTCCTCGCGGTCGGAGAACGCGATCGCGTGGACGAGAAAGTCGAGCCTGCCCCAATCGGCGTCGAGCTTGGCGAACAGCGCGTCCAGGGTCTCAGGCACCGCGACGTCGGCCTCGGCGGTGATCGTGGCACCCAAGCGCTCGGCCAGCGGCAGGACGCGCTTCTTCAACGCCTCGCCCTGCCACGTCAGCGCGAGGTCGGCGCCGGCGCCGGCGAGCGCCTCGGCGATGCCGTAGGCGAGCGAGCGGTCGTTGGCGATGCCCATGACAAGACCCCGCTTGCCCGCCATGAGTTGCGCGGCGTCGGCCATGCTGGCTGATCTCCCTATCGGTCCTGAAGCGATGCGCATCCTAGGGGCGATCGTAAAGTTTTTAAACGCTTCGCGTCCGCTGCGCGGGGCTTTTTTCTCTTCTTTTTTGCCAGTGTTAACGCACGAGATTGGCCTCAACGCCGAGGGCCAGCCTCAGACAAGAGCAAAAAAGAGAAAAGAAAGCCCGCGCGGCAGCGCACGCGCAAGCGTTCAACCCCCCTTGGGACCCCCCATCCGCCCGCGCGCGGCCTCGCGCATGATGGCGGCGTTCAGTTGGGCACCGAAGATGAAGATGATGGCCGAGATGTAGAAGTAGAACAGGGTGAAGATGACGCCGCCGAGGCTGCCGTAGAGGATGCTGTAGCGGCCGAAGCTCCTGAGGTAGATCGAGTAGAGCGAGGTGCTCAGCGCCCAGACCCCGACCGAGACGAGGGCGCCCGGCAGCACGTCCTTCAAGCTCAACTGCGCCTTGGGCAGGACGAGGTAGAGCCCGAGGGTGAGGATCAAGAGCAGCGTCGTACCGACGAGGTAGCGCACGAGGCTCGACACGTCGAAGGCGAACAGGTCGCGCTGCGACACCCAAGCGACCAGGTCGCGCACGAGCGGCAGGCCGACCACGAGCGCCATCGCCGAGAGGATCAGCCCGGCCGAGGCGATCGTGATCAGCATCGACTTCAAGCGGTTGCCCCAGAAGCTCGAATGGTCCTCGACGTTGAAGGCGAGGTTGAGCGCGTGGCGCAGGCTCTCCAGGCCGGACGACGAGAACCACAAGGTCAACAGGATCGAGAAGGTGATGAGCGTCGTGCTCGGCCCGCCGCGGATCTCGTCGATCACCGGGCTCAACACGCCGGCGACCTCGGGCGGCAGGATGCCGAGCGCGATCGTGATCGACTCGGTCGCGGCGGCACCCTGGCCCCAGAAGCTGGCGAACGCGAGCAGGAAGACGATGAAGGGAAACAGGGCAAAGATCGCGGTGAAGGCGATGTAGCCGGCGAGCACGACGCCTTGATCGCTGATGAAGTGGTCGAAGGCGGGCCAGAACACGCGGCGCAGCCAGCCGATGTCGGGCCTGGGAAACCGGCGCGTGCGCACCGGGCTGGTCCGCTCCTCAAGGCCGGCCGTGGCGAACGGCTCGATCGCGGTAAAGAAAGTTCGGCTTCGGCGCCCGCGTCCCCCCGCCGCCAAGCGTGCACCGCGCGTCGAACGACCGCCCTGATTGCGCTTCAACGGGCGCATGCGCGGCTTCGAGGTTTGGTGACGATGAACTTTAGCACGTCAAACGATTCCCAGGCTTGGACGCTCTCGAACCGTTCATACCACCGTGCCAGGCCCTGTCCAAACGGGGCGATCGGACGGCGGCGTCGGCCCGTCGATGCTGCGTGATGAGAACCACGCCCGCGCGCGGCAGACCGGACGGCCCCGATCTTCGCGGCTCGTCACGACGCCGGCGCGGCGGCATCCCCGCCCCCGCCCGCCATCGCGCGCTCCAGATCGACGGCGACGGCGCGGGCCGGGCGGGTGAAGCGGGCGAGGAGGTCGTAGAGGATCGGGGTCACGAACAGGCTGAGGAGCGTGGCGACGCCGAGCCCGCCGATGACGACGGTGCCGATCGCGACCCGGCTCTCGGCGCCGGCGCCCGAGCCGACGACGAGCGGCACGGCGCCAAGAATCGTGGAAGCGACTGTCATCAGGATCGGGCGCAGCCGCAGCGCCGCACCCTCGACGATCGCCTCGCGCACGGGTCTCCCCTCGTCGCGGAGCTGGTTGGCGAACTCGACAACGAGGATGCCGTTCTTCGCGGTGAGGCCGACCAACATGATGACGCCGATCTGGCTGTAGATGTTGAGCGAGCCGCCGACGAGGACGAGCGACGCGAAGGCGGCGCTGACCGCTAAGGGCACGGAGAGCATGATGACCAGCGGGTGGATGAAGCTCTCGAAGATGGCGGCGAGTACCAGGAAGACGACGAGCAGGCTGAGGCCGAAGGTGAGGTAGAGGCCGCTCGACGCCTGCTGGAATTCGCGCGCGGCGCCGTCGAAGCTGGTGCGCGCCTCGACCGGCAGTTCCTCGCGCGCGATCCGCTCGAAGTAGGCAATCGCGCCGCCGAGGTCGTCGTCGCCGACGAGCGAGGCCTTGACCTCGATCGCGGGCAGGCGGTCGAAGCGCTCCAAATCGGGCGGGGCCGCCGTCGCCTCGATAGTGACGAGCGCGCTGAGCGGCACGAGCGTTCCCGCGTCCGAGCGCACGAGGATGTTCTTCAAATCGTCCGGTTCCTGCCGGTCCCCGTCCTGGGCCTGGACGACCACGTCGTAGGCGCGGCTGCGGTCGATGTAGTCGGTGACCTGACGCGAGGCCAGCATGGTCTGGAGCGTGGCGGCGATGTCCTCGGCCGATATGCCCAGATCCTCCGCTTGGGGGCGGTTGATCTTGAGGTTCAAGAGCGGCCGGGTCTTGGCGTAGTCGGTGTCGACGTCGGCGAGGTCGGGGTTCTCGCGCGCGCGCTCCACGATCCGCTCGCTCCACGCCTCGACGTCGGCGTAGTCGGGACCGCCGACGATGAACTGCACCCCTTGCGAGCCGCCCGAGCTGCCGAGGCCGGAGCGGTTGATCGGGATGGCGCGCAGGTCGGGAATGGTGCTCAAAGGCCCGCGCAGCGAATCGACGATCGCCATCTGCGAGCGCCCGCGCTCGGCGTAGTCGCTCAGGCCGACGATCGTGAACGACCGGTTCGGCTGGTTGCGAAAGCCGACGATCGAGAGGATGCGGGTCGCCTCGCCGCTCTTGAGCAGCGGCTCCAGAACGGCCTCGATCGCGCGCACGCCGCGATCCGTCGCCTCGACGGTGGCCCCTTCCGGCGCCGTGCCGATGACGAAGAAGCCGCCGCGGTCCTCCTCTGGCACGAGCTCTTGCGGCAGGTTGACGTACAAGGCGGCGGCGAGTGCTGCGACGCCTAAAGCGAGTGCCAGGACGATGATCGGCACGGCGAGCGCCCGCTCCAAGGCGAAGCGATACCAGCGGGTCAGGCGGCCGATCGTCGCCTCGATCCCGCCGATCAACCATCCGCCGCCGGCGACGGGCTTGAGCGCCTTCGAGCAGAGCATCGGCGTCAGGCTGAGCGCGACGAAGGTCGAGAGCGCCACGGCCGAGGCGAGGACGAGGCCGAACTCGGTGAACAGCCGGCCGATGTCGCCCGGGATGAACGAGATCGGCACGAAGACGGCGACGAGGGCGAGGCTGGTGCCGATGACGGCGAACGTCACCTGCCGGGCCCCCAGATAGGCGCCGAGCAGGCGCCCTTCCCCCGCATCGACCCGGCGCTGCACGTTCTCCAAGACGATGATGGCGTCGTCGACGACGAGGCCGATGGCGAGGAGAAGGGCGAGCAGGGTCAGGACGTTGATCGAGAAGCCGAGCGCGCTCAGCAGCGCGAACGTGCCGACGATCGCGACCGGGATCGTCACGGCGGGGATCAGCGTCGCCCGCACCGAGCCCAAGAACGAGAAGATGACGAGGACGACGAGGACGACGGCGATCAAGAGCGCCTTGATCACCTCGTAGATCGAGGCCTCGATGAAGACGGCGTCGTCGGAAGTGACCTCCAAGCCCACCCCTTCGGGCAGGAGGGGACGGATGGTGTCGAGTTGCGCCCTGACCCCGTTCGAGACGGCGATGGTGTTGGCCTGCGCTTGCCGCAGCACGCCGAGGCCGATGGCGCTTGCCCCTTGCGCGCGCACGACGGTCGCGTCGTCCTCGACGCCGCGCTCGATCCGGGCGACTTGGCCGAGGCGGATCGGGTAGTCGCCGACCCGGCCGACGACGACGCCCTCGAACTCTTCGGGCGTGCCGAGCCTGCTGTCGGTGCGGACGGTCAGTTGCCGCGCGGGCGCTTCAAGACGGCCCGAGGGCAGTTGGACGTTGCTGCGGCGCAAGGCGTCCTCGACGTCCTGCACGGTGATGCCGCGCGCCGCCATGGCGCGGCGGTCGAGCCAGACGCGGATGGCAAAGCGGCGCTCGCCGTAGACCTCGACCTGACCGACGCCGGTCACGGTCGAGAGGCGCTCGACGACGGTGCGCTCGGCGAGGTCGGTGAGTTCGGCCGGCGACAGACGCCCGCTCGTGAGCGACAAGCGCAGGATCGGCTGCGCGTCGGCGTCGGCCTTGAAGATCTCGGGCCGGTCCGCCTCCTCGGGCAATTCGCCCAGGATCGCGCCGATCGCCTCGCGCACGTCGTTCGCCGCCGCGTCGACGTCGCGCGCGCCGCTGAACTCGATCACCGTGCGCCCGCGCCCCTCGCGGCTGGTGGATTCGATCCGCCTCACCCCGTCGACGCCGCTGACCGCGCCCTCGATGACCTCGGTGATCTCGTTGTCGATGACCTCGGGCGCGGCACCGGTGTAGGTCGTCGTGATCGAGACCACCGGCTCGTCCACGTCCGGATACTCGCGCACCGGCAGGCGCACGAGTGCTGCGAGGCCGACGACGACGATGAGCAGGCTGGCGACGGTGGCGAGCACCGGCCGCTTGATGGCGAGATCGGAGAGTATCATGGTAGGTCGGATCCTCGCGCTTTTAGGATACGGAGGCGTCGTTGTTCGGGTCCGGCACGAGAACGGGTGCGCCGTCGCGCAGGCGCCCCTGGCCGCGGACGACCACGGAATCGCCGGGCGCGAGGCCGCTTTTAATCTCGGCTTTCTCGGCCTGCCGCTCGCCGACCACGACTTCGGTCCGAAGCGCCTTGCCGTCCTCGACCTTGAAGACGAAGGTGCTGCCGCCCTCGACGATCAGGGCTTCGAGGGGGGCGAGCACCGCCCCGTCGCGCCGCTCCAGGACGAGTTCACCCGTCATGAACAGGCCCTGCGGCAGCAGCCGCTCGGGGTTGGGCAAGTCGGCCCGCAGCGTGAAGGCGCGCGACTGACGATCGACGCGGGTGCCGATCTGGGCGACGCGGCCCTCGAAGGCCCGGCCGGGAAAGGCTTCTGAGCGCGCCACCACCTCGGCCCCGGCCTTGGCACGGCCGAAGAGGTTCTCCGGCACCGAGAACTCCAGTTCGACCGGCGTCAGGTCGTCCAGCGTCGTCAAGACGGTGCCGGGCGTGACGTAGGCGCCCTCGCTGATGTCGCTCAGGCCCAAGACCCCCTCGAAAGGGGCCTTGATCCGCCGGTCGTCGAGGTCGGCCCTCGCCGCCGCGAGCCGCGCCTCCGCCGCCCGGGTCTGGCTGGCGAGGGTGTCGACCGAGGCCTCGCTCACAGCGCTGCTGGACGACAGGCGCCGCGCCCGGTCCAGTTGGGTTCGCAGGTTCTCAAGCTCGGCCTCGGCCTCGCGCACCGCCGCGCGCGACTGGACCGCGTCCAGCTCGTAGAGCACCTGCCCCGCTTGCACCTCGGCACCCTCCTCGACGCCGATGCGCGCGATCCGGCCGGCGACGACCGGGACGAGGTCGACGGAGCGGCTGGCGCGCGTGGAGCCCACGATCTCGATCGTGTCGCGCACCGTGCCGGTGGTTGCCTCGGCCAGTTCGACCGCGGCCGGGCGCCCGCCGCTCGGGGGACCGCCCCCGCCGTTTGCCTCCTGCGCCGGGGCGAGGGCGAACCACGCCGCCGTCGCGGCGCCGGCGAGAATGCCAACGATCCCGAACTGATAAACAACGCGCATGAACCGGCACCGTGTGGGACGAGGGGCGGCCTGCCATCATGGCACGCCGCAGGACGATCTGGTGCGTCTGCCGGCAAAGGCCAGCGCCCACGGTGACGTGACGCACGCGACGCCGCATCGGGCCGGGGGCGGTGATCGGGCGGATCGGCGACGCACCGCCGCTCGGGTACGGTTCAAGAGCTAAGACATCGCGCCTCTGCCGCCCTGCCGTCCGGCGTTCATCGACGGGAACCGTTCCAGGTTGTTGCACCCGCGACGGGTGTGGTTATACCGTCAGTTTAGATTTCATCGGAGGCGCATTTGGACGACTTTCTCTCAAGCGAGCAGGAGCGGCATCAAAGCACGCTCGCCGAAGCGGCGGGATCGGACTTCGCCGAGCGGCTCAAAGGCGAGCGGCAGGTCGGCGACCTGCTCAAGCTCGACTACGGCGAGGCGACGATCGTGGTGCACGACCACCCGCGCCAAAAAGTCGGCGGCCTGCCCTTGGGCTGCTTTCTCATCGCCACCCGCATGAACCCTGGCTCGGCGCCGAACCCCGAGGATGAGGACACTTCGCAGATCCTCCTGCGGGTGCTCGGCCCGTCGTCTCTGCCCAATTACGTCGAGGCCGACCGCGACCGCTTCGAGGCGGCCAAGCGCGCCGCCGACCGCGAGGAACAGTGGGACGACCAGACCACCACCGATCAGTTCACGCTCAACCTCTTGCGCTTCGCCGGCTTGCGCTGCCGCGTGTTGGGCACGTTCTTGCTGCGGCAGAACGAGCGCGGCGAATGGACGCCGCGCTTCGGCGCCGACCTCGCCAACTTCTACTCGGGCCGCGGCATGAAGGTGTACAAGCCGGACGGCCCGACGCTCGCCCACATCGTCAACTACGTGCGGCCGGAGACCGAGCGAGGGCAAGGAGGCACCGCGCGCATCTCGATCGGGCGGGTGCGCTACGCCGCGAGCGAGCGCAGCGGCGACGATACGGGCGCGACGCGGGTCGAACTCGACCCGGCCGACCTGCGCCCGACGCACCGCCCTGTTCGGCATGAGCCGCACCGGCAAGTCGAACACGACCAAGATCGTCGCCAAGGCGGTGTTCGACCTGCGGGCACACGGTGAGGACGGGCGGGTCGGCCAACTCATCCTCGACCCCAACGGCGAGTACGCCAACGACAACGCTCAGGATGCCGGCTCGCTGCGCGGTATCGCCGGCGAGACGCCGGGCGCACGCGAGGGGGATGTCGTTACCTACGGCCTATATCCCCACCCTAACGATCCGGGGCGGCGCATCATCAAGCTCAACTTTTTTGGCAATGAGCCGCAGAACTGGCGCGACCGCGACAAGGTGGTCGAGGCAATGACCTCTATGGTGCAGGGCAAGGAAATCCTTGATAATCTGCTGGCCGATCAATCGGCACAATACATTTCATCATTCAGAGCATTGCGGATTGACGTGCCAGCAGACTGGGACGACAGCACGAGGACGCGCTACATGCGTCTCACCAATGCTTATCGTGCCCTCCTTTCGCAGTATTTGACTCCTCCCTCTATGCTCAGCCAAGCACAGTTAGGTAATCTTACAAATAAAACACTACGAGACGCTCTTGCAAAGAATGTGAAATATGCCTCTACAGCAACGACATTCGAGCAGACTACCGCGCACTGGAACGAGGCGTACAGCGCTTGGCGCAGCCTCGGACAAGCGATAGAGGATACGGGTTCTGGCTATAGAGAATTCAATGCGAGCTACGCCAGATCCAAAGGCGGTCGTGATTGGCATGACACGCAACTGCTCTCAATTTTGACATATTTGAATCGGCCCGGCGGAATGCGCCTGATCTCGCGCCTGCTTCAGTATCACGAGCCGACGAGTACCAGCGACTACGCCGACGACATCGTCGCCGACCTGCGCGCCGGGCGCCTCGTCATCGTCGACCAATCGACCGGCGATCCCGACATGAACGGCGGCCGGCGAACGGCTGATGTGGCGGGTGTTCAACCGCCAGCGCGACGACTTCGTTAATCCGACGCTGAACAAGGCGACGGGCGAAATCATTCCACCCCCCGACGTGATCGTCTACGTCGAGGAGGCGCACAACCTGCTGCCGGCCAAGAGCGACGACCTGACCACGGTCTGGTCGCGCGTCGCCAAGGAGGGCTCGAAGTTCCGCATCGGACTCGCCTACGCGACGCAGGAGCCGAGTTCGATCCAGACCAACATCCTGAAGAACACCGACAACTGGTTCGTCGCCCACCTCAACAACGCCGACGAACTGCGCGAATTGAAAAAGTACTACGACTTCGAGGATTTCGCGCAGCAGATCCTGGCCGTGCCCGAGCCCGGCTTCCTGCGGATGCGAACGCTGTCCAACCCCTACACCGTTCCGGTGCAGGTGGACCGCTTCGCGGTGGGAGACTAGAAGCCCATGCCGTTCGAGCGCGAGTACGCTACGGGTGAGAGTCTGCTGTCGCTCGAACAGAGCGAGGCCTTCCGCGAGTTCAAGGCCCACGTCCGTATCCGGCCGCCGGGGCCACCGGTCAAGCCGACGGAACTGAACGTCGCCCGCAATGACTGGACGCCGCAGCGTGTCATCGCCGTCGACGGATCGACGGTCAGTACGCCGGTCCGCAACGGCTTTCCGATGGCCGAAGCAACGATCTTGAAGGTGGCGATCGTCAGCATCGACCTGTCGCAACTCGACATCGCGCAAAAGGATGATATCCCGAGCCCGCGCACCTTCTACGACATGGAGAAGACCAGCACGTTGGACTGCGTCCTGCCGGGCGCGAACATCGAGCAGCGCGACGTGGAGGACGATACGCCGCGGCAATTCTTTCGCGAAACGGTCTTCGAAGCCTTCAACGGCCGGATCGGCGGCCATGAAACGCTCATCGAGACGGTGCGGGCTATTGTTGGAGGGCCGCACACCCCGGCTCGCCCTCTGGCCTGCCCGATAGAGGGCTGCGACCAGAAACTCACGCCCGGCACAGGCGCGTACGTTTGCGGTTGCCCGCGACAGGAGAAGCTGTTCGAGACCGACGCCTTTCGCTTCGCCGAGCGGTTCAGCGAGGTGTCGAGCAACGGCGAGGCGCACGGCGAGGTCCGCCACGTCCTGGAGGTCGTGGCGCTGCTCAACATCCTGCGCTTCTTCGCCCGCACCACGCAGGGGCTCGCCTACCTGCGCGACAACGTCTTCGTCCTCGACGGCCCGCTGGCGCTGTTCGGCCACCCGGCTTGGCTGACGCCCTACGTTCGCGACGAACTTTGCCGCATCAACGACCTTTGCCGGGCGCAGGGCTTCGACCTCGCCCTGTTCGGCTTCGAGAAGAGTGGCAACTTCGTCGAGCACTTCGACCAGGTCGACACGACGCCCGAACGCGGCCCGCGCAGCCGCTATCCCGCCAAGACGGTGTTCGGGCTGGATGCGGCCTACATCAACCGCAACATCGCGCTGCGCCCCGAGGACGCCAAGCCGCACGGTCAGGACACGTATTTCGGCCGGAAGCTGTTCTACAAGACGGCGGCGGGCGACCACGCCGTCGTCACCACGGCGATGACGACCCAAGCGGGCCGGGACTTCAGGCGCTGCGATCTCGCCTGCTACCCGCGCCTGGGCGACATGCTCAACGTTCTGGACCAACTCGCGACCTACCTGCACCGCGACGGCTTCATGCCGCTGGTGCGCGCGCATGCGCACGCCGCCATCCCGCTCAGGCGCGGCACCGATCTCATCCGCAGCCTGTTCGGCGACAAAAGCGTCCGATGAACGATCCCGCCCCGCCTCCATCGGGTCTTGCGTGGCCGAACACGACGGCTGACGGGCGGTGGGCAACGCTCGGGCCTTACTACGCCATGTTTCCGGTCGCGTTCGTGCGAGCGGCGGTCGAGGCCTTCTGCCCGCCGGGCGGCGCCGTGCTCGATCCCTTCTGCGGCCGGGGGACCGTGCCCTACGTCGCCCGCGTCACCGGCCGGCCCTCGCTGGGCATCGACCTCAACCCGGTCGCCTACGTCTTCTCGGCCACCAAGACCGATCCCGAACCGAAGGCGGCGCGCGTGGTGGCGAGGGTGGCCGAGGTCGCCGCCGCGGTGCTGCCGGGCGACGAGAACGCAGCGAACGAGTTTCAGAAGCTGGCGTGGTCGCCGCGCGTGCTCGGGTTTCTCAACGCGGCGCGCCGCGAGCTCGACTGGCGCCAGAGCCGGCTCGACCGGACCGTGATGGCGCTCATCCTCGTCCACCTGCACGGCAAGACCGGCAACGCGATCAGCGCGCCAGAGCAAGAGCATGTCGCCCGATTACGCCGTGCGCTGGTGGACGCGGCGCGGGCTCAACCCGCCGGACCTCGATCCCGCGCGCTACTTTGCCGAGCGCGTTTCGTGGCGCTATCGGCACGGCGTGCCGTCCGGGGCAAAGGCGCGCGTCGAACTGGGCGACGCACGTCGCGTCCTGCCCCGCGCGCGGCGGCGCTTCGCGATGCTGTTGACGTCGCCGCCCTACTACAACGTCACCAATTACCGTCTCGACAACTGGATGCGGCTGTGGCTGCTCGGCGAGGGTGCCTCGCCGGATTACGCCACGGCGCAGCGCTACGGCGACCGCGAGCGCTACGCCCAGATGCTGCGCGCGGTCTTCGCGGCCGCGAAGCGGAAGCTGCGAGAAGATGCCGTCGTCTACGTCCGCACGGACACGCGCGATTTCACCCGTACGACAACGCAGTCGATCCTCGCCGAGGTTTGGCCGTCCCACGAGCGCTTCGTCCGCGCCGGCAAGCCCAAGCAGTCGCAGACCAGCCTCTTCGGCGACAGGGGCGACAAGCCCGGCGAGACTGATTTCATGCTGCTGCCGGCGGGCAGTCCGGCGCCGCCCGGCTTCCTGCCGGCACCGCCGGTCCGGGCCACCGGGCAGAGCGGGCGCACGACGCGGGCGAACGGACGACGCGAAGCCGTAGCGGACCGCACCCGCCTTGCGCCCTAGCCAACCCGTCCACCCGGCGCTACGTTGCCGGCCGTTTCGTACGGGAGACGACGATGGCGACGATTCGGGTGTTCGACAAGTCCAACCTGCCGAGCCGGCACAGCACGGCCGGGCCCGACCGGGCGCCGCACCGCTCGTACTACTACGCGATGGGACTCTCCAGAGAGGACATCGACCGGCCGTTCGTCGGCGTCGTCACCACCTGGAACGAGGCGGCGCCCTGCAACATCGCGCTCGGCCGGCAGGCGCAGGCGGTCAAGCACGGCGTCGGGCGCGCGGGCGGAACGCCCAGGGAGTTCACGACGATCACCGTCACCGACGGCATCGCCATGGGGCACCAAGGGATGAAGTCGTCGCTGGTCAGCCGCGAGGTGATCGCGGATTCGACCGAGCTCACCGTGCGCGGCCACGCCTACGACGCGCTCGTGGGCTTGGCCGGCTGCGACAAGTCGCTGCCGGGGCTGATGATGGCGATGGTGCGGCTCAACGTGCCCTCGGTCTTCATGTACGGCGGCTCGATCCTGCCGGGACGCTACCGCGGCCGGGACGTGACCGTGCAGGACGTGTTCGAGGCCGTCGGCCAGCACGCGGTCGGCAAGATGTCGGACGCGGACCTGGAGGAGTTGGAGCGAGTCGCCTGCCCGTCCGCCGGCTCCTGCGGCGGCCAGTTCACCGCCAACACGATGGCCTGCGTCTCCGAGGCGATCGGCCTCGCCTTGCCGGGCTCGGCCGGAACGCCCGCCCCGATGGAGGCGCGCGACCGCTGGGCCGAGCAGTCGGGCGAGGCGGTGATGCGGCTCTTGAGCGATAAGATCCGTCCGCGCGACATCGTGACGATGCAGAGCCTTGAGAACGCGGCCCGCGTCGTCGCCGCCTCGGGCGGTTCGACCAACGCCGCCCTCCACCTGCCGGCGATCGCGCACGAGGCCGGGCTCGACTTCGACCTGCACGGCGTTGCCAAGATCATGCGCGAGACGCCCTACATCGCCGACCTGAAGCCGGCCGGGCGCTACGTCATGAAGGACTTGGCCGAGATCGGCGGCGTGCCGATGCTGATGAAGGCGCTCCTGGACGGCGGCTACCTGCACGGCGACTGCATCACCGTCACCGGCAAGACGATCGCGGAGAACTTGGCCGCGGTGCGCTGGAACGACGATCAGGACGTGATCCGCTCGGTCTCGAACCCGTTCACCGCCTGGGGCGGCGTCGTCGGCCTCAAGGGCAGCCTCGCACCCGAGGGGGCGATGGTGAAGGTGGCCGGCCTCCCCTCGCTCACGTTTCGCGGCCCCGCCCGCTGCTTCGATGCCGAGGAGGAGGCGATGGCGGCGGTGCAGGCGGGCGACTACGAGGAGGGCGACGTCATCGTCATCCGCTACGAGGGGCCGAAGGGGGGGCCAGGTATGCGCGAGATGCTGGGCGTCACCTCGGCGATCTACGGCCAGGGACGCGGCAACAAGGTGGCGCTGATCACCGACGGCCGCTTCTCCGGCGCCACGCGCGGCTTTTGCATCGGCCACGTCGGGCCCGAGGCCGCAACCGGCGGACCGATCGGGCTGCTGCGGAACGGCGACACGATCGTGATCGACGCCAAGGCCGGCACGCTCGACGTCGAGCTGGACGCAGCCGAACTCGAACGGCGCCGGCAGGACTGGCGCCCGCGCGACACGGCCTACGCCGCCGGCACGCTTTGGAAGTACGCGCAGACGGTGGGACCGGCCGAGAAGGGGGCGGTCACGCACCCCGGCGGGGCGGCGGAGCGCCACGTCTACGCCGACATCTGACCCCCGCCAGCGTTAACCGTGCGGCCGTAGCATCGTGCGTTCGCGCCCGCCCTTCGATTGCGCCGGGCGCCGCGTTCGGGCCTTGATGCCGCCCACAAAGTTGGCGCCGTCCGCTGTGGGCGCGTCCGAGCGGCGGGAGCGTTCGATGCAAGCCCGGTATCCCCTACGCAAGAGCGACCTGCTCTGCGCGTGGGACTTTCTCGCCTGCGGCCTCGTCCTGCCGTGCGTCGCACTCTTCTTGAGCGCGGCAGGGATTGTTCCCGTCGCCGAGGAGGGGCTGCTGGCCCGCCTGCCGTTCGCCGTCGTCATCGTCGCCACGATCTGGCGCCTCGCGCGGACGGACGACGTGGCCGAGAGCGGGGCGATCACCGCCCTCCACGCCAGCGCCCTGCACGTCCTGCCGGTCGCGTGGCTGGTCTGGCTCACCGGCCGCGCCGGCGAGGTGCCGCCGGGCCTGTTCCTGATCGGCTGGCTGACGCTCGCCGCCCTGTTCCTGGTCCCGCGCCGCGTCCTGTTGCTCTTGGGCCGCTGGCCTCTACGGTCTTAGATGAACGCTGCGCGTGCGCTGGCGCGCGGCCTTCTTTTTTCTCTTTTTTGCTCTTGTTCGAGGCCGGCCCTCGGCGCAGCGGCCAGCCGCCTACGTTAACACTGACAAAAAGAAGAAGAGAAAGACCACGCGTCAGCGCACGCGAAGCGTTCTTGCCGACCCCCGACCACCCCCTTATGGTCCCGCTTACCGACGCGCCGGGGGTGAGATCATGGACGAGTGGTTCGACGAGAGCTTGTACCCGGCATGGGCGCAGCGCCTGCGGATCGAGCGCGTCCTCTACCACGAGCGGACCGAGCATCAGGACCTGATCCTGTTCGAGAACGGCGCCTGGGGCCGGGTGCTGGCGCTGGACGGCGTCGTGCAGACGACGACCGGCGACGAGTTCGCCTACCACGAGATGCTGGCCCACCCGCCGATCGTGGCGCACGGCCGGGCCAGGAGCGTGCTCATCGTCGGCGGCGGCGACGGCGGCACGGCGCGCGAGGCGCTCAAGCACGGGGGCGTCGAGCGCGTCGTCATGGCCGAACTCGACCCGGCGGTGATCGCGTTCTGCCAGGAGCACCTGCCGAGCCTGAGCGACGGCTGCTTCAATGATCCGCGCCTAGAGGTCGTCTACGGCGACGCCGCCGATTACGTGCGCCGCGACGGCGAGCGCTTCGACGTCATCATGGTCGATTCGACCGACCCGATCGGGCCGGGGGCGAGTCTGTTCACCACCGCCTTCTACGCCGACTGCCGCCGCCGCCTGAACGAGGGCGGCATCCTCGTCAGCCAGTGCGGCGTGCCGAGCGTGCAGCCCGATGAGCTGCGAACGACGCAGGCGCGTCAGCGCGAGGCGGGCTTCGCCGACGTCGACTTCTACTTGGTCGCCGTCCCGACCTATACGGGCGGGCTGATGGCGCTCGGCTGGGCCTCCGACGATCTGACCCGCCGGCGCGTGCGGGTCGACACGCTGCGCGGCCGGCCGTTGCCCGAGGGGCTGCGCTACTACACCCTGGACGTGCACGCGGCCGCCTTCGCCCACCCAGCCTGGATGGACGCGACCGTGCGGAAATGAACGGTTTTGCGGCGGCGGGACGAGTGCTCTAGCCCCTGTCCGAGCCCGTCCCTCGGCGCCCCGATCGGCCTCCTGCGTTAACACTGATAAAAAAGCGGCGGCGCGAAGCGTTTGCACAGTCGGCGTAGCGTCGTATGGAAAGGCACATGTTTCACCCGCTCCACCCGCGTTGACGCCCGTGTGGCCGCTTGCCGCGCGGCGCCGTTAAGGTTAACGCGGTAGCCGAGAAGACGAGTAACGTCGATCCGTTCCCCGGCCGACAACGATGAACGAACGATGCCGACGGCCGCGGGAACGGTGATTTTCTGAGACGGGGTGTTCACTATGGGCGTGAGAACCGTGCGCACGATCGCGGAGGCCGGTTATCCGCTTGCCGCCGAGGTCGTGGCCGAACCTGAGGAAACGACGCCACCGGGGTCCGATCCCGGCATCGTGTCGCTGCAACTCGCCGACCTGATCCAGGACGACAACGGCGAGATCGTCCTGTTCAACGACTCGCACCTGCCGGCCGTGGCGGTGCACACCGACGTGTCGCCGCTGTCCGAGGGGTCGATGACGGTCCATACCACGGCCGCGGGCGAGGATGTCAGCGGCTATCGCTACGTCGCCTTCAGCAACGGTTTGACGCTGTTCTACCAGACCGACCTCGACCTGTTCATCGTCAGCGACAACGGCGGCTGAGGCGCCCTCAGTCGAGGCCGTCCGCGTAGCGATCCAGCCCCGCCAGCGCCGCCGCTTCGTCGGGCGAGAGCGTGTCGAGGGGGCCGTTCGGCGCGTCCTCCGCCTCTGGGCGCAGCAGCTTGACGCGATCGGCGAACCACATGACCACCTTGAGATTGCCCGCGCGCACCTCGCGCTCGATCGTCTCGCCGCTCAGCGTTCGCAGCGTCCTCACGCGCTCCTCCTCGGGCACGGCCGGGGCTCGGCGATAGCAGTCGACGAGCGCCGACAATACGCCGTCGCTGCGCAGCTTGCGGTGCAAGTCGATCTCGCTGCAGCCGGCGGCGTCCGCCGCCGCCATCGGATCCTCGCCGACGGCGAGACGCTCGGCGGCGGCGTGCCAGTTGATGTCGTCGGGATCGTGCGTCGTCATGCGGCGGGGCGTCCTTCGGCGGGCCAGGGTGAGTTTCTAGGAATATTAACCTACAATTATCCCTTCCGCAACATTCCGGTCGTGGTATCAACTTCAAGTTGAAGAACCTCGGAGAACCGGATGCAGGACGGGGACGGCGGGACCGCGCAGGCGGGGGCGGACTTCGTCGCCATGATCAGCCACGAACTGCGCGAGCCGATGAACGGCGTGCTCGGCATGGCGCGGCTGTTGCGCGAGACGCCGCTCGACGCGGAGCAGGGCGCCTACCTCGAAGCGCTGATCGCCTCGGGCGAGACGCTCGTCACCCTGGTCAACGACCTGCTCGACTGGTCGCGCCTGGACGCGGACCGGCTCACCTTCACCCCGACCGTGTTCGCGCTGCGGCCGTTCTTCGAGCGCATCGCCGCCTACGCAACGCTCCGGGCGCGGCCGAAGGGGCTCGACTTCGGCCTCGAACTGGGACCGGATCTGCCCGACCTCGTGCGCGGCGATCCGGGCCGGCTGCGGCAGATCCTGATCAACCTCACCGGCAACGCGATCAAGTTCACGAGCGAGGGCTACGTTCGCATCAAAGTTGCCCCGGCGCCGGCCGGCCCTAAGCGGACGGGCCTCTCGATCGAGGTCGAGGACACCGGGATCGGCATCCCCGACGCGGCGGCGGCCAAGCTGTTCGGCGCCTACGCCCAGGCCGACGCCGACGTCGAGCGCGCCTACGGCGGCAGCGGCCTCGGTCTGATGATCGCGCAGCGGCTGGCAAGGGCGATGCACGGGGGGATCAGGCCCGTGCCGGGTCGGGGGCGGGGCGCCCTCTTCGAAGTGCGGATCGAACTCGATCGAACCGAGGCGGGGGCCAATCCCGGCGGGCGCGCGGCCCTGGCGGGGGCGTTGGCGCTCGTCGTCGACCCGACGGCGCGCTCGCGCGAGGTGATGACGACGCTGGCCAAGCTCTGGGGCCTGTCGCCGCGCGGGGCGGCGGGCGGGAACGAGGCGCTCGGCGTCATGCACGAGGCGCTCGGGCGCGGTGCCGCCTTTGACTTCGTCCTGGTCGAGCGCGGCATCGCCGACGTCACGGCCGAGGATCTCGTCCGCCGGGCACGGGCCACCGGGCACGCGCACGCGCGCTTCGTCCTGCTCGCCGGCGCCGGCGTGCGCGGCGACGCGGCCCGCGCCCGCGAGGCCGGTTTCGACGCCTACCTGCCCAGCCCCGCCAGCGCCAGCACGCTGCTCGACTGCCTGCAGCGGTTGCGCGGCGGCGGCGAGGGCGATCTCTTGACCATCCACGACTTGGCCGAGCGCAAGGGCCACCGCCTGCGGCTCCTGGTCGTCGACGACAACCCCGTCAACCGCAAGCTGCTCGACATCATGCTGGGCAAACTGGGCCACGCAGTCGCGACGGCGACCAACGGTGTCGAGGCGCTCGACGCGCTCGACGAAGGCTCCTTCGACGCCGTCTTGATGGACGTGCAGATGCCGGTCATGGACGGGATTGCGGCGACCCGGCGCATCCGCGAGCGGGCCCCGCCGGCGGGGACGGTCCCGATCGTCGCCATCACCGCGAACGCCATGCAGGGCGACGACGACGCCTGCCGCGCCGCCGGGATGGACGGTTACGTGCCCAAACCCGTCGAGCGGGCGCGGCTCGTCGCCGAACTGGAGCGGCTGACGGCGGCCTAGAACGGCAAGATTCGCTTGCCACGATAATGTTGTTAGTGTTATTAAATTATAAGTTGAAAACCACCGATTGGCCCGCCCGAGGCTGGAGGTCGCTTGCGTATGCGGCTGACCTTGTGCCGGTCCGCGTTCGTGCTGGGGGGCGTCGTCGGCCTCGCGGCCGTTGCCCAGGCCCAGATCCTGGCCGAGACCGGCACGCTCGGCGTGACGGCGCGGGTGCAGACCCAGTGCTCGCTCAGCGGCGGCACGCTCGATTTCGGCACCTACGTCGCCAATCAGGGCGCGGACCTGAACGTCGACGGCCGGATCGGCTACGTCAACTGTTCGGGCGCGCTGCGCTTCGAGCTCGATGGCGGGCAGTCGGGCGACGTCGAGAACCGCTACATGACCGCCGACGGCAACCGCCTGCGCTACCAGCTCTACCAGACTCCCGCCAGGATCAGGGTCTGGGGCGAGGGTGGGGACGAACTGAGCCTGCAACTGTCCTCGACCCGAAGCGGCACGATCGCGGTCCACGGCGTGATCGAGGGGGGGCAGCTCGTGCCGCCCGGCGCCTACGCCGATATCGTCAACATCACCTTGATGTTTTGATGCGCGGGCGGGGCGGACCGATCATGGCGTTCAAGCAGGCGTGGTTGCTGGCGTTGATCCTGTGCGCGCCTCTCCCGGACGCGGCGGCGGCGCTCGGCGTGTCGCCGACCCGGCTGACGCTCGCCCCGAACGAGCGCACCGCCGCGCTCGCGGTGACCAACACCTCGACCAAGCCGGTGATGATCCAGGTGCAGAGCCTGGGCTGGGACGACAGTGCCTCGATCGGCGCTCTGCGACCGACGACGGAGATGCTGGCCGTGCCGGCGGTGGCGACGCTGGCGCCGGCGCAGCGGCAGGTCGTCCGGGTGGCGCTGCGCCGCCCCGCGCCCTCGCCGGTCGAGCGGGCCTACCGCCTCCTCATCAGCGAGGTACCGCCGCCCGAGGCCGCCAGGACAGGTGGGATCGTCATCACCGTCAGCTTCAGCCTGCCAGTCTTCGTCACCGTACCGGGCGCCGAGCCGGATCCGAGGGCGCGCATCGAACGGACCGCCGAGGGGGCGCGGCTCGTGGTGAGCAATCTCGGCCGAGCGCACCTGCAGGTGCGCGGGCTGCGGGTGCGCGGCCCCGCCGGCGGCGATCTCGTCAACGGTGTTGCCGAGGGCCGTTACATCCTGCCCGGCAAGAGCGCCGCTTGGCCCTTGAAGCGGCTCAAGCCGGGAACGGGTCGGTTCGACGTCGAACTCGACACGGCCCAAGGGCCGTTCAGCCTCGATGCGGCGCATTGACCGGCACCGCCTCGCCGTCGTGGCCCTGCTGACGCTCGCGGGCGGCGACCTTCCCGCCCACGGGCAGACGCCCCTAGACCCCCCGGGGTCCGACGCCGTCCCGCCCTTGCGCCGCGATCCGGTCCGCCCGCCCCTGCGCGAGGACGAGCGCTGGCGCGAGTCGATCTTCTCGGTCAGGATCAACGGCTATCCGGTGAGCGACGGCGCCTTCTTCATCGAGGACCCGGCGGGCGGGCGGCTCGCGGTCGAGCTGGACACGGCGCGGGAATGGCGCCTCCTGATCGACACCGACAAGGTCCTCACCTTCCAGGGCCTGCCGTTCTACCCCCTGGACGCAATCCCCGGCCTGACGGCGGACCTCGATCGAGTCGCGCTCGGCCTCGGCCTCGACATCCCGGCCGACCAGTTCGAGACCTACGTCGTCGATGCCGGCGCGCGCGAGACGGTCGACGCCGGGGCGGACCACGGCGGCTTTCTCGACTACGACCTCCTGCTCACCGAGGGCGAGGACGTCGAGCGCCGGCTCGAAGGACTGGCCGAATTCGGCGTCTTCACCCCCTACGGCGTGGCACTCAGCAGCTTCAAGGCGAGAACGCTGCTCGATGTCCCCGACCTCGTTCGCCTGGAGACGAGCTTCACCCGCGACTTTCCCGAGCGGCGCACGGGCCTCACGCTCGGCGACAGTTCGAGCATCGGCGGCGCGTTCGGCACCGGCATTCGTTTCGGCGGCGTGCACCTGTTCACCGATTTCGGCCTCGACCCCGGCTTCGTGCCGTTTCCCCTGCCGGCGATCGGCGGGCTCGCCGAGCAGCGCTCGCTCGTCGACGTACTGGTCGACAACCTCAGCCGCACGAGCGAGAGCGTGCCGCCGGGGCCGTTCGAGTTCAACAACCTGCCCGTCGTGTCCGGGGCGGGCGAGGTGCAGCTTCGGGTCCGCGACCTGCTCGGCCGCGAGCGGCTCATCACGCGCGACTACTACGTCAGCCCGCGCCTGCTGCGGCGGAGTCTGCACGACTATTCCTACGTGCTTGGCGTCGCGCGGGAGGAGTACGCGATCAAGGATTTCGACTACGACCGGCCGATCCTGTCGGCGACGCACCGCTACGGCCTGACAAGCGGCGTCACCGGCGAGTTTCACGCCGAGGCCGAGCCGGACCGGGCAAGCCTCGTGCTCGGCGGCGTGCTCGGCATCGGCCGCTTCGGCCTCGCGAGCGGCGGGATCGGCGTCAGCGACGACGAGGATGTCGGCCGCGGCGTCGTCGCGCAAGGGGCCTACGAGTACACCGGCCGTCGCTTCGACGCCGGGCTCGGCACCCGCTACACGCAAGAGGATTTTCGCCAGTTCGGCGATCGCGGCGTCGTCGGCCGCACCGACCAGCTCAGCTTCGGCCTCAACTTAGGCCGCCTCGGCCGCGTCGGCCTCCTCTTCCTCAACCGCGTGCTGATCGACGCCGCCGACGTCCGCTCGACGAGCCTCAGCTACAGCGCGCCCTTCGGGCCGGGCTCCTTCATCCTCAACGCGGCGAAGTCGATCGAGCCCGACGACGCGGCGGCGATCACCGCGACCTACGCCCTGCCGCTCGGCGGACGGCGCTCAAGCGCGTTCAGGGTCGAGCACGGCGACGACGGATCACGGGGTGCGGTACAGTACCGGCAGGCGCGCGACCGGACCGACCTCGGCCTCGACTGGCGCGCGGCGCTCGAAGCCGACGAGGACGGAAACGACAAGGGTCTCGCCGTCGACCTCGACTACCAGACGGGCTTCGCCGGGACCACGCTTGAGGTCGAGCGCGAGGACGGCAGCACCGCGGCGCGGGCCGGGGTGAGCGGCAGCGTCGTCTATCTGGGCGGCGATTTGTTCGCGTCCCGCCGCCTCGGCCGCGGCTTCGGCCTCGTCGAGCTGCCGGGTTTCGCCGACGTGCGCGTCTACGTCGACAACCGCGAGGTCGGGCGCACCAACGACGAGGGGCGCCTGCTCTTGCCGCGGTTGCGGCCCTACCAGCCCAACAAGGTGAGCTTCGCCGTCGAGGACCTACCGATCGACGCCCGCGTCGGCGCCACCGAGCAGGTGGCGGCCCCGGCCGCGCGCAGCGGGGTGATGATCGAGATGCCGGTCGACGGCACCGACCGCTCGCTTGCCACCCTGCGCGACCGGGACGGTGCGCCCCTGCCGGCCGGGACGCGTCTCGTGAGCGCTGACGGCGCCGTCGTGGCGCTGGTTGCCAAGGACGGTTTCGCCCAGATCGAGGGGCCGCAATCGGGCATCGTCGCCATCGAGGGAAGCGTTCGGGGCCGCGGCTTCGTCTGCCCGCTGCCGCCGCTCATAGGCGACGATCCCTTGCCCGACCGGGGAGAGATCTCGTGCGTCGATTGAGCGTTGCCGCTGGCTTGATGCTCCTCCTCGCCGCCACGCCGGCCGAGGCCGCCTGCGACGTGTCGAGCACCGGCCTCGCGTTCGGCACGGTCGACCTCGTTCGCGGCACGACGACGGCGGGCACGATCACGATCGCTTGCGACGAGCCGGTCGGCTTTCAGGTGGCGCTGGTCTCGAACGACGACGGCACCGACCGGATCATGCGCGGCCACGAGGGCGGCGAACTGCGCTACGATTTGTTCAGCGGGCCCAACCTGCTCACCCCCTGGGGCGACGGCGCGGGGCTGGGTCCAACGGTCCTCGCCCGCAGCGACGGGGGCGCTGCGATCAACATCACCGTCTACGGCCGCATCCCCCCCCAAACCGCCGAGCCCGGCGACTACGCCGATCAGGTCATCATCGAGGTGATCTTCTAGAGCAATTTTGCCGAAGTTTGCGGTGTCACGCTACCCTCCATCATGCCCCGGATCAAGCCCGGGGTGTGGCCTGTCTTGAGCCGCCCGAAATTTGATCCAAAACTCAACCGGACACAACCACACCGCGTTCCCGCGCCGGGCACGGGATCGATCCGTGAACCGGCGTCGCCCACGTTTGCGTGGTCTGACGGGCACGTCTTATCAGCCTCGGCGCCACAAACGCGGCCAATGACGCCTGTGCGTGCGAAAAGAGCTTTGGCTCCACCGCCGTCGCGGCTAGTGTGTTGCCCGCCCTCTCTTCAACCGTAGAATGATAAGCCAGCGCACCGATGCCCTTCCCTCGCCGTCTCCTCCTCGTACTCCCTTTCGCCCTCGTCGCCCTGCCGTGCGTCGCCCGGGCCGAGTTCGGCGCGTGGCGCGCGGACGTGCGCGCCGAGGCGGCGCGGGCCGGGATCGGCGAGGCGGCGCTCGGCGCGCTCGACCGGGCGGCGCCGATCGAGCGCGTCATCGAGCTGGACCGGCGCCAGCCCGAGGGCCGCTACACCTTCACCGACTACCGCGACCGGGTCATCAACGACGCCCGCGTCGAGAAGGGCCGGCGGCTCTTGGCCGAGCACCGCGAGTTGCTGGCGCGAACCGAGGCGCGCTACGGCGTGCCGGCCGAGATCATCGTGGCGCTCTGGGGCATCGAGTCCAGCTTCGGCGAGTTCAAGGGGCGCTTTCCGGTGATCGACGCGCTCGCCACGCTCGCCTACGACGGCAGGCGGGCCGACTTCTTCAAGGGCGAACTGCTCAGTGCTCTGAAGATCATCGACAACGGCGACGTCACGGCGGACGGCATGTACGGCTCCTGGGCCGGTGCGATGGGTCAGTCGCAGTTCATGCCGTCGACCTATCTCGGCTACGCCGTCGACGCCGACGGCGACGGCCGACGCGACATCTGGACCGACCTGCCCGACACCTTCGCCTCGATGGCGAACTACTTGAGCCGCATGGGCTGGGACGGGGCCTATATCTGGGGGCGGCCGGTGCGCGCCCCGACCGATGTCGCGGGGCGCTACGGCGGCCTCGACGAGGCGGCCGGGCTCGACGTCTGGGAGCGGCGCGGCGTGCGCCGCCAGGACGGCAGCACCCTTCCCAAGGCCCCCATCGACGCTTCGCTCTTGGCCCTGGGCGAGAACGAGGGCGAGGCGCCCTACTACCTCGTCTACAACAACTACCGCGTCTTGATGCGCTGGAACCGCTCGACCTACTTTGCCACCAGCGTCGGGCTGCTCGCCGACGCGCTGAAGGGCTGAGCCGTTGCGCGCGGCGACCGCCTGCACCCTCGTCGCGCTCCTGGCGCTGCTCGCCGGTTGCGGCGGGGGCGACGACGACGGATCGGCGGCGGGATACTACAAGCTCGGCGGATCCTATACCATCGGCGGGCGCCGCTACTACCCGGCCTACGATCCCGCCTACGACGCGGTCGGGGTGGCGTCCTGGTACGGATCGGCCTTTCACGACCGCTTGACCGCGAACGGCGAGCGCTTCGACAAGAACGTCCTGAGTGCTGCCCACACGACCCTGCCCCTGCCCTCGATCGTCGAGGTGACCAACCTCGACAACGGCCGGCGACTGCGCCTTCGGGTCAACGACCGCGGCCCCTTCGTCGACGACCGGCTGATCGACCTCTCCGAGGCGGCGGCGCGCGAATTGGGCTTCATCGACCGCGGCCTCGCCAACGTCCGGGTCCGCTTCCTCGGCCTTGCCGCCGCGAGCGGCACGCCGCCGCGCCCGACCGCCCGCGTCGCGGTGTCGGACCCGCCGCCGGGGATCGTGCCGACTGCCGCCGGCTGCGACGGCGTCTACGTCCAAGCCGGCACTTTCGCGCAACCCGCCGCCGCCGAGGCGCGGGCGGCGGCACTGCGCGATGTCGCCGCCGTGCGGCTCGACCCGGTCGTCCTGCCGGGCGGGCGAGATGCTGCCCGCATCCGCCTCGGGCCGCACCCCGACCGGCAAGAGGCGCTCGCGACCCTCGCCCGCCTGCGCGGGCGCGGCTACCAGGATGCCTACCTCGTCGGGTGCTCGTGATGCCCGGACCCGCCCCCTTCCCTCCAACGGCTTGGTGATCGAATGCGCTACTTGTGCCTTTTCGCCCTCGTCGTCCTGCTCGTCACCCACGGGGCGGCGCACGCCTTCGAGACGGCGGCCAAGGCCGCGATCTTGATGGACTACCGCACCGGCAACGTCTTGTTCGCCAAGGATCCCGACGAGGCCCTGCCGCCGGCGTCGATGAGCAAGCTGATGACGGCCAGGGTCGCGTTCGACGAGATCGCGGACGGCAACCTCAAGCTCGACCAGGAACTGCCCGTCAGCGAGAAGGCGTGGCGGATGGGCGGCTCCAAGATGTTCGTCGAGGTCGGCAAGCGGGTCAGGGTCGAGGACCTCTTGCGGGGCATGATCATACAAAGCGGCAACGACGCCTGCATCGTGCTGGCCGAGGGGCTCGCCGGCAGCGAGGAAGCGTTCGCCGATTTGATGAACGCGCGGGCGGACGCGCTCGGCCTGGAGAACAGCCACTTCGCCAACGCCACCGGCTGGCCGAACCCGGGGCAGTTGATGAGCGTGCGCGACCTCGCCATCCTCGGCCGCTCGATCGTCAAAGACTTCCCCCAGTTCTACGACTATTACGGCACGAAGGAGTTCACCTACAACGACATCGTCCAGTACAACCGCAACCCCTTGCTGCGCGCCGACGTGCCGGGCGTGGACGGGATGAAGACCGGCTACACCGAGGAGGCGGGCTACGGCCTCGTCGCCAGTGCCAAGCGCGACGGGCAGCGGCTCATCATGGTGGTGGCGGGGTTGAACAGCGCCCGCGAGCGCGGCACCGAGGCGCAAAAGCTGCTCGAATACGGCTTTCGCACCTTCAAGGCCTACCGGCTGTTCGAGCCCGACCGGCCGCTCGCCAACGCCCCGGTCTGGCAGGGCGAACGTTCCGTCGTGCCGCTCGTGGCGCAGGATCCGGTCGTCGTCACCTTGACCCGCGACGCCCGCGACAAGCTCTCGGCCCGCGTGCTCTACGACAGCCCGGTCGAGGCGCCGATCGAGGCGGGCCAAAAGATCGGCACGATCGAGGTCATGGCGCCGGGATCGGAGATGATCCAGGCCCCCCTCGTCGCCGCCGAGGCGGTGCCGCGGGCGAGCCTGATGCGCCGCATCCAGGGCACGCTCTCCTACCTGGTCTTCGGCCCCGAGGAGGCGACGGGCGGCCTGATCGAACCCTTCACCACGAGCGCCGCCGCGGCCCAGCCTTGAGCGGCCTGTTCGTCACCTTCGAGGGCGGCGAGGGGGCGGGTAAGTCGACGCAGGTGCGGCTGCTGGCCGACGCGCTCGAAGCGGCCGGGGACGGCGTCGTCCGCACCCGCGAGCCGGGCGGCACGGCGGCGGGCGAGGAGGTGCGCGGCCTCCTGGTCGACGGCCCGCCCGAACGCTGGAGCCCTCTGGGTGAACTCTACCTCCTCCTGGCGGCGCGCCAGGAGCACGTCGAGCGGCTGATCCGCCCGGCGCTGGCGGGAGGGCAGACCGTCCTCTGCGACCGTTTCCACGACTCGAGCCGCGCCTACCAGGGTATTGCCGGCGGGCTCGGGGTCGAGACCGTCGACGCCCTGCACGCGCCCTTGCTGCGGGGCTTAAAACCCGACCTCACCCTCTTGCTCGACCTGCCGGTCGAGACCGGCTTGGCGCGGCGGGGCAGCGCCGGCGGCGGCGGGCGCTTCGAGGCCAAGGGGATCGCCTTCCACGCCCGACTGCGGGGCGGGTTCCTGGCACTCGCCGCTGCCGAGCCGGAACGCTTCATCGTCGTCGACGCCGACCGCCCGGTCGAGGCGGTGGCGGCCGACGTCTTGCGCCTGGTCCTGGCACGTCGTGGCGCCTGAGCCGCGCGCCAACCCCCGCCTCGTCGGCCACGACGTAGTCTTGCGCCGCTTCGAGACGGCGCGATCGAGCGGCCGGCTGGCGCACGCTTGGCTGATCGAGGGGCCGGAGGGGATCGGCAAGGCGACGCTCGCCTACGCGCTCGCCCGCCGCCTGCTCGTCAAGCCGGGGGATGTTGAGCAGGTCGACGATCTTAAGAGCGCCGTCTTTCGGCAGGTGGCGCACGGGGTTCACCCGGACCTGCGCACGCTCGACCTCGTCGGGCTGCGGGGCAAGACGTTGATCCCGGTCGAGCCGGTGCGCGCCGCGACCGAGGCGATGCGCGCCACCGCCGCCTGGGGCGGGCGGCGCGTCCTGATCGTCGATCCGGCCGAGGCGCTGAACGCGACCTCGGCCAACGCGCTGTTGAAGTTCCTCGAAGAGCCGCCCGAGGGCGTCGTCATCCTCCTGGTCAGCCACGCCCCAGCCCGCGTCCTGCCCACCATCCGCTCGCGCTGCGTGCGCTTGAGCCTGAAGCCGCCGGCACCCGACCTGACGACGGGGCTGTTGGCCGACCTCGGCCCGGGGATCGACCCCGCCGGCGCGGCCGACCTCCTGGACCTCGCCGGCGGCAGCCCCGGCCGGGCGCTTCGCTTGGCGGAGAGCGGCGCGCCGGAGGCGTTTCGCCTCGTCGCCCGGACGCTGTCCGGCCCCTTGTCGCCGGCCGAGAAGAGCGTCGCGGCGCTGTCGCCGCTCGAAGCCCTCTACGGCCAGGGGGGGATCGCGTTGGCGCTGGCAGCGCTGGCCCGGCTGGTGCGGCGGCGGGCGCTCGCCGGCGCCGGGCTCGACGCGCCCGACGATGCCGGGGCAGCCAAACTGGCGCCGGAGGTGCCGCTTGATCGCTGGCTCGCCTTGTGGGACAACCTCGCCCGCCTGCCCGGCCGCGTCGAGGCGCTGAACCTCGACCCGAAGCAGGCCATGCTCTTGGCGGCGCAGGCGGTCGCGACCGGCGATCCCGCCCTCGTCGCCGGCCTCGCCGACTGAACATCTCAAGCACCATTTGGAGACCGCGGCGGTGGCGGAGCCCTTCTACATCACCACGCCGATCTACTACGTCAACGACGTACCGCACATCGGCCACGCCTACACCTCGCTCGCCTGCGACGCGGTCGCGCGCTTCATGCGCCTGGACGGCCGCGACGTGCGCTTCCTCACCGGCACCGACGAGCACGGGCAGAAGGTCGAGAAGGCGGCGAACGACAGGGGCCTCGACCCGCAAGCCTTCACCGACCGGGTGTCAACCCGCTTTCGCGACCTCGCGGCGGCGATGGACTTCAGCCAGGACGACTTCATCCGCACGACCGAGCCGCGGCATAAAATCGCGGTGCAGGATCTCTGGCGCCGGCTGATTGACGCCGACGCGATCTATCTCGGCAAGTACGCCGGCTGGTATGCGGTGCGCGACGAGGCGTTCTACGCCGAGGGCGAGTTGATCGACGGCAAGGCGCCGACCGGGGCGCCGGTCGAGTGGGTCGAGGAGCCTTCATACTTCTTTCGCCTCTCGGCCTGGGGGCCGCGCCTGCTCGATTTCTACGCCGAGCACCCCGATTTCGTCGGGCCGGAAAGCCGCTTCAACGAGGTTGTGAGCTTCGTCAAAGGCGGGCTGCACGACCTCTCGGTCTCGCGCACGACCTTCAATTGGGGCGTGGGCGTGCCGGACGATCCCGACCACGTCATGTACGTCTGGCTCGACGCGCTCACCAACTATATCTCGGCACTCGGCTACCCCGACGACCCCGACGGGCTCTACGCCCGCTTCTGGCCGGCCGACCTGCACGTCGTCGGCAAGGACATCCTGCGCTTCCACGCCGTCTACTGGCCGGCCTTCCTGCTGGCGGCCGGGCTGGAGACGCCAAAGCGCGTCTTCGCGCACGGCTGGTGGACCAACGAGGGGCAGAAGATCTCGAAGTCGCTCGGCAACGTCATCGACCCGTTCGCGCTGATCGAAGATTACGGCCTCGACCAGACGCGTTACTTCCTCCTGCGCGAAGTGCCCTTCGGCAACGACGGCGACTTCAGCCGGGGCGCTTTGCTGCGCCGGATCAACGCCGACCTCGCCAACGACTACGGCAACCTCGCCCAGCGCAGCCTGTCGCTGATCGCCAAGAACTGTGCCGGCAAGGTACCAAGCTTCGGGCGCGCGACGGACGAGGACCGCACCCTCCTGGACCGCGCCTTTGGTCTGTTGTCGGACCTCCGCCGCCACATGGCCGTCCCCGCGCCTCATTTCGCCCTTGAGGCGATCTGGGCCGTGATCGCCGACGCCAACCGCTACGTCGACGCGCAGGCACCCTGGGCCTTGCGCAAGACCGATCGTGAGCGGATGGAGGCCGTCCTCTACGCGCTGGCCGAGACGATCCGCCGCCTCGCCATCCTGACCCAGCCCTTCATGCCGGCGAGTTCGGCCAAGCTCCTCGACCAGTTGGCCGTCCCGGCCGACGCCCGCGACTTCGCGGCGCTGGAGGGGGCTAGGCTCGCCCCCGGCACGCCCATGCCCAAGCCGGAGGGCGTCTTCCCGCGCCGCGTCGAGGCGGCCTGATGCTGGTCGATTCGCACTGCCACCTCGACTTCCCCGGCCTGATCGACGACCTGGACGGCGTGCTGGCGCGCGCGCGCGCGGCCGACGTGGCCGCGATGCTGACGATCAGCACGCGGCTCTCGACGTTCCGGGACGTCCTGGCGCTCGCCGGGGCGCACGACAATCTGTGGTGCTCGACGGGGGTCCACCCGCACCAGTCGGGCGAGGAGGGGCCGAGCACGCCGGACGACCTCATCAAGAACGCCGCGCACTCCAAGGTGATCGCGATCGGCGAGGCCGGACTCGACTACCACTACGACTACGCGCCGCGCGAGGCGCAGGCCGTAGGCTTCAGGGCGCACATCGAGGCGGCGCAGGCGACGGGGCTGCCGCTCGTCGTCCACACCCGCGACGCCGACGCCGACACGCTCGCGATCCTAGCCGAGGGGCTGGCGCGGGCGCCCTACGGCTGCGTCATCCACTGCTACAGCTCAACGCCCGACCTCGGCCGGCGCGCGATCGAGATGGGGTTCTACTTGGGCATCGGCGGCGTCCTGACCTTCAAGCGTTCGGACGAGTTGCGCGCGACGGTGAAGGACGTGCCGAGAGAGCGCGTCCTCCTGGAGACCGACTCGCCCTACCTCGCCCCCGTGCCCAAGCGTGGCAAGCCGAACGAGCCGGCCTACGCCGCCTACGTCGCCGAGGTGCTGGCGGAGGTCTGGGAAATCGAGAAGGACGAGGTGGCACGGATGACGACGGGGAATTTTTATCGGTTGTTCAAGAAGGCTGAGACGGTCGAGCAATAAGGTTCGTCGCCATACGATTTTCGCTTGAAAAACAAGTAAGCAAGAGGATCCATCGAAGTCTTCACCGAAGGCGCCACGCACCGCCGCCCCGTCCGGGGTGGGCCGGACGGGGCGGGGCATCGAGGAGGGAATGCCAAGACGAAATGCGGTGGCTGGCGAATGATCGGAACTTGAATGGGCCCAGCAACGCGACGGGATCGAACGGCACGGACGCGAGCGCCACGAAGCCGAACGCGCTGCGGCCGGGGCGAAAAAGCCGCCTGCGGGCGGGGCCTGGCTTGGCCGTTTCCGCAGGCGAAGATCAGCCCTCAGCGGCCGGGGTTGTGCCACGTTCCATCGCGCGTGGATGTGCGAAAAGCCACATTTCGTGCGGCGACCCTCACACCGCGCCGTGCAGCAGCCCAGATTGGATGTTGAGCCCGCCGCGGCGGCACAGGTGCAGCAACTCGCTCGGCCGGGCACCGTCGTCGGCCAGCGGCAGGACCAGCTGCTGGAAGCTCAAGGGCGCCTCGCCGCAGCAAAGCTCGATCAGCTGGAACAACGGCGTGCCGGTGCAGGCGACGACGCCGAGCGCCGCCTGCAGCTCCGGCCCGAGGCTGCCGCTCAGCGTATCGTCCGCGTCCGCCGCCGGCGGCACGTCGGCGAGCGGCCGCAGCGGGCCGAGGTCCAGCACCGCCTCCGGCACCCCCGCCGCGCCGCGCAGGTCGATCCAGGCGACCTCGGGCACGATCAGGCGAAACTGCGGCGTGTCGAGGCGGCAGCGCGGCGCGAGGCGGTCGTCTTGTTTGAGGTTGTGCCAGTAGCGATAGGCGAAGATCAGCGCCGGGTCGGCGGCGATCAGCGCCGGGATCGGCAGGATGCGAGTTCCAAGCCAGCGCATGGATGTTCCTCTACTTGAGGCGTTTTATCTTCCTTATGAACCCCGCCCCGGCCTACGTGGCCGGCTTGCCGCGGGGTCGGCGAGAGGGGGATTATGCCCGCCAGAGCTGAAGAACAGGTAAATTTCTCCCGCGCCGAAGCGCGATTTGTCCCTGCCAAACCGCTTTTTGTCGGTCGCGGCCTCGGCCGCCGGCTAGATGTGATTACAAAATTCACCCACTTAAAATTCGTTGTCTTGCCGAATCGCTTGATAGACCCGATCATTAGGGTCGGACGCCGAAGAGGGAGACCGAGCTATGAACGAACCTATGCCCATGCCCAAACCGATGCACCTCGACAAGCCGCTGCGCGGACGGATCTACGACAATATCGGCGAGACCATCGGCAACACGCCGCTCGTCCGGGCGCCCCGCTTCATGGCCGAGGCCGAGGTCAAGGCCGACATCGTCTTGAAGCTGGAGTTCTTCAACCCCATCGCCAGCATCAAGGACCGGATCGCGGTCGGCATGATCGAGGCAATGGAGGCAGAAGGGCGGCTCAAGCCCGGCGCCACCGTCGTCGAGCCGACTTCGGGCAATACCGGCATCGGGCTCGCCTTCATCTGCGCCGCGCGCGGCTATCGGCTCATCCTCACCATGCCCGAGAGCATGTCGATCGAGCGGCGCAAGATGCTGAAGTTCATGGGCGCCGAACTCGAACTGACGTCGAAAGAGAAGGGCATGAAGGGCGCCATCGAGCGCGCGGGCGAACTGCTGCGCGAGATCGAGGGTGCCGTCATGCCGGGCCAGTTCACCAACCCGGCCAACCCTGAGATCCACCGCCGCACGACGGCCGAGGAGATCTGGCACGACACCGACGGTGCGGTCGACGCCGTCGTCGCCGGGGTCGGTACCGGCGGCAGCATCACCGGCATCGGGGGCGTCTTGAAGGAGCGCAAGCCCGACGTGCGCATGGTCGCGGTCGAGCCCGAGGCGAGCCCGGTCCTCTCCGGCGGCCAGCCCGGCCCGCACATGATCCAAGGTATCGGCGCCGGCTTCGTTCCCGACGTGCTCGACACCGAAATCTACGACGAAATCATCAGGATCGGCAACGAGACCGCCTTCGCGACGGCGCGCAAGCTCGCCAAGCTCGATGGCATCCCCGTCGGCATCTCGGCCGGCGCCGCACTCGCCGCCGCCGTCGAAGTCGGCCACCGCCCGGAGATGGAGGGCAAGCTGGTCGTCGCCATCATGTGCTCGTTCGCCGAGCGCTACCTGTCGACGGCGCTGTTCGAGGGGGTTTGAATGCTTCGCGTTGCGCTCGCCGCGCGGGCTTTTTTCTTTCTTTTTGCAACTTTGGCCGGGGCTAGCCTGAGCGTCTGAGCCAAGTCCGGGCGACAAATAGCAAGAAAGAAGAGAAAAAAGACCGCGCGTCAGCGCACGCGCAGCGTAACCCCTAGCGCAACTGGCTGTCCTTGCTGCCGCGCCGATTGAAGCCCGCCGCCGGCTTGGCGGCGCCGTCGTGGGCGGCTTGGCAGGCGACGCACAGACGAACGCCGGGTACTGCCCGGCGGCGCGCCTCGGGGATGGCGTTCTCGCACTCTTGGCAGAACTCCAGGCTCTCGCGTCCCGACAGGCCGCCGCGCACGCGGGCGATCTCGTCGCGGATCGTGGCGTCGATCTGATCCTGCACGGCGCCGTCCCTGGTCCAACCACCGGCCATGTCCTACCCTCCGAATCTTAGAGTCAAAGATGGGCCTCGCGCGCGCGACCGGCAACACCCCCGCCGCTGGGGCCGAAAGCCTCAATCGACTGCCCGCCGCTCGCGCACGTAGGCGAGCACTCGCTGCAGCACCTCGGCGAGGCCGTGGCCGGCGACGCCCGAGACCGCGAGCGCCGGGGTGCCGGCGGCGTCGCTCAGGGCCGCGCGCTTGGCCTCGATCGCGTCCGCGTCGAGCGCGTCAGTCTTGTTGAGGCAGACGATCTCGGGCTTGTCCTTCAGGCCGTTCGCGTAGGCGTCGAGTTCGGCGCGCACGGTGCGGTAGTTCGCCGCCACGTCGTCGTCGGTGCCATCGACGAGATGGATGAGGGCGGCGCAGCGCTCGACGTGACCCAAGAATCGATCGCCGAGGCCCACCCCTTGCGAGGCGCCCTCGATCAGCCCCGGGATGTCGGCGATGGTGAAGCTCGTGTCGCCGACGACGATCGTGCCGAGCTTCGGCTCCAAGGTGGTGAACGGGTAGTCGGCGATCTTCGGCTTAGCCCGGCTCACGGCCGAGAGGAAGGTCGATTTGCCGGCATTGGGCAGGCCGACGAGCCCGGCGTCGGCGAGCAGCTTCAGCTTCAGCCAAACCCAGCGCTCCTCGCCCGGCCAGCCGGGCTCGGCCCGGCGCGGGGCTTGGTTGACGGCCGACTTGAAGTGGACGTTGCCGCGCCCGCCGTCGCCGCCCTTGAGGAGGACGACGCGCATGTCGGGCTCGGTCAGGTCGACCAGCATGGTCTCGCCGTCCTCGTCCAAGATCTGCGTGCCGACGGGCAGCTTGAGGACGATGTCCTCGGATGCCTTGCCGCTGCGGCCCTTGCCCATGCCGCCCTCGCCGCGGCGCGCCTTGAAGTGCTGCTTATAGCGGTAGTCGATCAGCGTGTTGAGGGCGGGGTCGACCTCGGCGACGACGCTGCCGCCCCGCCCGCCGTCGCCGCCGTCCGGCCCACCGTAGGGGATGAACTTCTCACGGCGAAAGCTGACCGAGCCGGCGCCGCCGTGGCCGGATTGGATGAAGATCTTGGCGGAATCGAGAAAGCGCACGTTAGAACCTGACTAGCTGCGAAGCGAATTAACGATGACGCGAGCGGTATCGCTCGGCCACCCTGGACCCCGCATCAAGTGCGGAGTGACATCGTGATATTTGAGCCTTCCTTGTCACCCCTGACTTGATCGGGGGTCCAGGGTGGCAGGGCTCATCCATTTCCAAGCGCTCGATGCCCGCGACGCATCCTCCCCGCCAACGCAAAAGGGCAGGCTACCGCCTGCCCTTGCCCACATCCGTTCGAACGGGCGCAACGCTACCCGGCGGCGGCGGCCACGGGCTCGATGCCGACATACTGCCGCTCGCCCTGCTTCTTGAAGACGACGCAGCCCTCGACCAGGGCGAAGAGGGTGTGGTCGCGGCCCATGCCGCAATTGCTACCCGGATGGAACTTGGTGCCGCGCTGGCGGACCAGGATGCTGCCGGGGATGACGCGCTCGCCGCCGAACTTCTTGACGCCGAGGCGCTTGCCCGCCGTGTCGCGGCCATTCCTGGACGAGCCGCCCGCTTTCTTGTGTGCCATGAGTGCTGGCCCCTTCTCGCTCGACGCCGCCTCAGGCGGCGATGTCGGTGATGCGCAAAACGGTGAGGTACTGGCGATGCCCGCGCCTACGGCGCGAGTTCTTGCGCCGGCGCTTCTTGAAAATAATGACCTTCTCGCCCCGGACCTGCTCCAGGACGGTGGCGCTGACCTTGGCGCCGTCGAGGACAGGCGTGCCGACCTTGGGGCCGCCCTCGCCGCCGCCGACGAGGAGCACGTCGGTGAGGTCGACCGTGGCGCCGGCCTCGGCGTCGAGCCGCTCGACCTTGATGACGTCGTTGGCGGCAACGCGGTACTGCTTGCCGCCGGTTCGGATCACTGCGTACATCGTCCATCCTGATATGAAGTGCGGGTGGGCTCGACCCGTCTTTAGGGTCGGGGCAACGAAACCCCGACCGCGCGGGGCGCCGCACGCGAGCGCCAGGGAGATAAGGGTTCGCGGGCGGGCTGTCAACCGAGGAGGGTCACGCTTGGCGTTGCGCTCGCCGCGCGGGCTTGCTTTTCTTTTTCGCTTTGTCCGAGGCTGGCCCTCGGCGGCGCGGCCAGCCTCCTGCGTTAGAGCCGAACGTGCAAACGCCTGTACACCCGCGCCATTTTGCCTGCATCGCGGCGGCGCGCCTACCATGAAGCAAGCCGCGCTATCTTTAAGTGTGTCTATAGATTTCCCTGCATTCCACCGAGCCATGCGACGAGCGCCAGCACGATCAGCGCCGCCGCGACCGCGAAGGCGATCTTCCAGGCGCTGTAGGGCCGCTCGCCCGCGACCCGGCCGCTCTCGCCGCTGATGCAGACGCGATAGCTCTTGGCGCCGTAGACGAAGGCGCCGATCCACAAGGGCAAGAGGACGTGCTTGAAGGTCCGATCCCGGTGGCGCACGTCCATCCCCTGGATGCGCTGCACGTCGCCGCCGATGTCGAGGCGCACGTCGGCGGCGATGCGTGCCTGCATCCGCTGATCGGCGGCGGCGAAGCCCTCCTCCAGGCCGACGGCGTAAGCCTCGGCCTGAAACCCGGCGAGGTAGGCCGGCGTGTAGGGCTTGATCGCGCCCAAGTCCCACGGCTCGAGCGCCTCGGTCATCGAGCGGGGCAGGCCCTGGCTCGCCAGCACGAGCACGTCGTCGAAGTGCCGCCGCACGCGGCCGCGGGCGGGGCGCCAGCGCACCTTTTGCACCATCTGCGTCTGGGTCATCGGCCTACCGTCGACCATCGTCGTCACCTGGACCGGCACGTAGTAGAAGTCGCCGCGCTGGCCGACGTAACTCGTCTCGGTGGCGCTGTCGAAGGTCCAAAACGGCAGGTAGACCCCGCGCAGCGCCCCCTCCTTGCGCGCGTAGGCTTGCAGCTTGGAAGGCGCGAACCAGAGCGAGCCCAGCCAGCCCTTGAGCCGCCCCCGCGCCTCGTCCGCCTCGATGCGAAACGGCAAGACCGCCATCGGCCGGATCTGCCGGTGCTCGGCGGCGTCGAGAACGACGGCGTGGCCGCAAAAGGGACAGTTGCCGGCGTGGACGTTCTTATCGAAGGTGAATTCGGCCGCGCACGAGGCGCACTTGGCCGTCAGCAGCACCTCTTCGAGCGCGCCGCCGACCCCGGCTTGAAGCGCAGTCTCGAAATCGTGCTCACGGATGGCGACCTGGGGCGCCTCGATCCGGTTGAGGTTGCCGCAGTAGGCGCATTGCAGCGTCTCGGTGCCGGGCGCGTAGGTCAAGACGGCACCGCAGGCGTCGCAGGACGTCTGCAATGCCCCGCCCGTCGTCCGGCGGTCGTCGGCGGCGATGCGAACCTCGGCCCGCGGCCCCCAGGGGCCGCTCGACGCGCTCAAGAGGCGTCAGCTTGAAACAATCGCGTCTCCGTGCCCCAGACTACGAGGTCAATCGGCGAGGAGGGCTATAGGAGATCGCACCTGCGGGCAAGCCGCCCGCTTTGGGGCTGGGCACGAGCGTGACGGGAAGGGCGGCGGCCGCCCTTCCCGTCGTGCCGCTCAGCGGTTGGCGAAGTTGGGCCGGTCGTTGCCGGCAACCCCGTCGTTGCGCGCCATCGAGGGTTTGCCGTAGCCGATGATTTCGAGTACGGCGCGGCCCGTGTGCGTCCGGCCGAACTCGTCGGTCGCGCGCACGGTGACGTTGTGGACGCCGGCCGGCAGGTCGTCCGGCAGGTCGGCGACGTACATGTGGTCGGTACGATCGCCGTCGCCGGCCTCGCCGTTCTCGAAGACCCAGGACTTCTTCGTGTCCGGATTGCGCGTGAACAGCTCGCGGGCGAACGGGTCGACGTCGGTTGTCCGCTCCATCGGGGTAGCATCGCCGTCGTTGACCTGGAACGCGACCGTGCTGTTCGGACCGCCGTCGTAGAAGTTGACCATGAGGCGGGTCGCGGGCACCTCGTCGATCATCATGCGGCCGTCCAGGATCTCGCCCATGCGGTAGTCGCGCATCCCCTCCTTGCTGTAGCCGTGGAAGGTCTTGTCGAACATGATCCGCATCTGGTGATCGGCCGGGTGGTCGGCGGGCACATAGTCGACGACGACGTCGGCACCATCGAAGCGCGCCATGTGGTAGCCGTTCGGCACGCCGTCGCGCTGCACCGCCACGGCGACCCCGCGCTCGTCGAACGGCCCGCTCCACCAGGAGCCGGAGACGGTCGTGAGGATCTGGTGGTGCAGGGGCTCTGGCCCCGTGAAACCGTCCTCCTCGTCGAAGTAGACGTGGTGCGTCGTGTGGGTGTGGCCGGCGACGAGGTGCACCTTGCGGTTCGCGAGTACCTCGAACATCTGCTCGCGGTTCAGCGTGTTGACGCTCGCCCGCTCCTCGTCCAGCGGCCAGCGCGAGGGGATGTGGTGGGCGACGAAGACGAGCTTGTCCTCGGGCACCCGCGCCAGATCGTTGCGCAGCCAGTCGAGCTGCCGCTCGCTGATCCGGCCCTCGTACATGCCGTTGCCGCGGTAGGTCGGCTCGTCGCGGCCCGCGTCGCGGCCGAGATAGTCGACGTTGTCGAGGACGACGAAGTGGACGTCACCGTAGTCGAAGGAGTAGTAGGGCGGACCGTAGATCCGCTTGTAGGTTTCGAGCGAGTGATCGTCGTCCGGCGAGAGGAAGTTCAGTTCGTGGTTGCCGGGCACGTTGTACCAGGGCACGCCGATCTGGCCGATCACGGCGTTGAAACGCGGCGCCAGCGACAGGTCGTCGAACATGACGTCGCCGACCGTGATGCCGAAAGCGGCGTCCGTGCCGATCAGGCCGGCGACGAGGTCGTCGCGGATGTAGCTGACCTCGGCGTCGGTCTGCGGCTGGGTATCGGCGAACAGGACCGCGCTGAACCGCGTCGGCTCCTCGACTTCCTGCAGCGGAAAATCGACCGAGGCCGGCAGCGACCCGGTCGGCGGCACGCCGGGAAAGCGCAGGTCGAGACCCTCGGGCGTCCCGTTAGGATAATGAACGTAGAAGAACTGCGGCAGCATGGTCTCGTTGACCGGCACGGCGTGGCCGGCGGGCTTGGTCACGAACAGGATCGTTCGATCGTCGACCGGCAGTTCGTAGCGCCCCTCGGCGTCCGTCGCGACGACCTCGCGGCCGTTCGACACGGCGACGCCCTCGATGCCGGTCTCGCTCGAATCCCGTCGGCCGTTGGCGTTGGCGTCGTTGAAGACGACGCCGCCCGCCGTCTCGCCCCCGGACGTCGCGTCCATACCCTGGTCTTGCCCCGCGGCCGGCGTCACCGCGAGGGACGCGCCCGCCAGCAGGGCCACCGCTAAAGCCTGTGTCCATTTCGTCATCGGGCTTCTCCTCCCACAAATTGATCCAGATCGCCCCCGGGGGCGACACAACCAAAATATCGCACTGCTATGACAACAATATGTTTGGAGATTGGCAGACGGGTGACAAAGTGGGTTGCATCTTCATTCGATCGAGGCCCGACACCCCGCGCCACCCACGATCGCCGCACGGCCTTGAGCCGGCCCCTCCCCGTCGGTTCACGGGCGGCACAGTATCTCAGGGCGCAGTCCACACGAACTGCTGAGCGGGTTCGGTCCATTGGAGAAGCGCTGCCAGGGCAGCACCTGTCGGGGTGGGCCATTGGGTGGTGACGAGCGGCAACGTCACGGATGAGGCGTGGACCGAGGGCATCAAGAACCAAGAGCCGCCAAATCGGATACCTTCCACACGACGCGAGCCCGTCGGGCCGGTCTCAAGCCGTAACACGAAGCCACCGCCTTTAGGCGGTGGAGGGTTCACACCCCGCTCAAGTACCATTCGTACTCGGTCGGCGTGACCCGGCCGGCGAATCGCCGCCGCTCGGCCTCGCGGCACGTCCGGTAGAGCCGCAAGAAGCGCGGATCGACGTAGCGGCCGAGCACGTCGCCGGCCCCGCTCGCGCGGATAGCGTCCGACCACGCGGTCGGGATCGTTGTGCCGGCGCTGGCGTAGGCGTTGCCGGTCGTGGGCGGGCCGGGGTCGCCCGCGGTCTCCAGGCCGTGCAGGACGCCGGCGAGCACGGCGGCGGCGGCGAGGTAGGGGTTGGCGTCGGCGCCGGCGACGCGGTGCTCGACGCGCCGCGCCTTGGCTTCGCCCGCCGGGACGCGAAAGGCGACAGTGCGGTTGTTGTGGCCCCAGGTCGGCGCCGTCGGGGCGTAGGACATCGGCTGCAGGCGGCGGTAGCTGTTGGCGTTCGGCGCGAAGAGCAGGATGCTCTCGTCCAACGTCGCCTGCAGGCCGTGGATCGCGTGGCCGAGGAGCGCCTCGCCGTTCTCGCCGGCGAAGACGTTGTTGCCGTCCCGGTCGAGCAGGCTGACGTGGACGTGCAGCCCGTTGCCGCTCTCGCCCTCGAAGGGCTTGGCCATGAAAGTGGCGCGCGCGCCCGTCTCGCGGGCGGCGGCCTTGATCAGCCGCTTGAGCATCAAGGCCTCGTCGGCGGCGAGGAGGGCGTCGGCACGGTGGCCGAGATTGACTTCGAACTGGCCGGGGCCGTACTCGGTGAGGCAGCCCTTGTAGGGGAGATCCTGCGCGTCGCACCAGCGCTCGATCAGGTCCAAGACCTCGTCGGCCTCGTCGAGCCGGTCGTAGGCGTAGACTTCCGGCTCGCGCGCCCGTCGCCCGAGGCGGGCCGACACCTGTCGCCGCGCCGCCCCGGCCGCGTCCAGGCCCGGCTCGATCAGGTAGAACTCCAGTTCCAGGGCGACGCAGGGCGTCAGGCCGCGCTCGGCGAAGCGGGCGACGACGCCCGCCAGCACGCTGCGCGGATCAGCGAAGAAGGCGCTGCCGTCGTGGTTGCGCAAGCCCCCGATCGCCTGCGCCCGCTCCGGCTTCCAGGGCACCGGCCGCAGGGTCGCGGGGTCGAGGTAGAGCGAGCGGTCGGCGTCGCCCTCCTCCCAGACGAGGCCGCTCTCGTCGACGTTCTGCCCGGCCGTGTCGACAGCGTAGAGGCTGGTCGTGAACAGCCCCTCGCCCCTGAAAAGGCCGGGCGCCTCGTCGAGGCCGACGCGCTTGCCGCGCAGGACCCCGACGAGGTCGGGCAACAGCAGTTCGAGCGCCTGCGTCAGCGGGTGTTCGGCGAGGAAGGCTTCGAGCGGCCCGGGATCGGACACAGGGGGCGGCGTCGGCCTAGAGGCTGTCCTTGACCCACTCGACGAGCTTGCTCTTTTGCATGGCACCCACCTTGGTGGCGGCGACCTCGCCGTTCTTGAACAGCATCAAGGTCGGGATGCCGCGCACGCCGTACTTGGTCGGGGTCTCGGGGTTCTCGTCGATGTTGACCTTCACGACGCGGACCTGCCCGCCCATCTCGCTCGCCAAGTCTTCGAGGTGCGGCGCGATCATCTTGCAAGGCCCGCACCACTCGGCCCAGAAATCGACCACCACCGGCTTGTCGGCCTGCAAGACCTCGTTGTCGAAGGCTTGGTCGCTCGTGTGCTCGACGGCCATGCTGGCTCTCCCTCGGGTGCGCGCGGGGGCGACACCGGTTTTGTGCGATGAAACGTTACATGATGTAGGGTGCCCTGAGCGCGCGCGTCAAGGCGCGCCTGCGAGCGTGCGCGGCAGGTGTGCCGCCAAGAGCCGCGACGGCACGCGCACGAGCACCGGCACGGCGCTCCAGACCAGGCCGGCGCGGACCTCGCGGCCGGGGTAGATGTCTTCGAGCAGCCGGGCGTAGACGGCGAGCTGGCGCAGGTAGGCCCTCGGCGTCGCCTCGACCGACGCCGGCGGGCGGCGGCCCGACTTGAAGTCGACGAGGTAGACCGCCTCGTCAGTCACCGCGAGGCGGTCGATCTGGCCCGAGACCAACACGTCGCCGATCCGGCCGATGATCGGCTGCTCGCCCCGGCTGCCGGGGCGAAAGGCGGGGGCGAGGTCGGGCAGGTTGAGCACAGCCTCCACCTGCCGGGCCAGTTCGGCGAGCGTGGCGGGATCGAAGCCGCGGTCGAGCGCCGTCAGCGCCGTCTTGAGCGCGTCGTCCCGCTCGTCGGAGGCGATATCGGCCAGGAGGTGCAAGAGCCGGTGCAGCGCCACGCCGAAGTCGCGGCCGACAAGCGCCCCCTTCGCGTCCGGCGCCGCCGCCGGCGCGTCGTCGCCCGCGTTCGAGGGGCTGAGGCGCACAGGCCCCGGCGGCTCCTTCGCCACCGGCCCCAGCCAAGCCGGCAGGGGCGGCGTCGCCGGGGCGGCGGCCGGCGGGGGCGTCGCCGCCTCGATCGTGCCGCCGCCGGCGAAGAGGCGTCGCGCGACGCCGCCCGTCAGCCAGGGAACGTCGAGCGCCACCTCGTCGCAGGGGCCGCAGGCGTCGAGGGCTTGCCAGACGAGGTCGTGCCAGCAGCCCTCGTCCTGCGCCTCCTTGCGGTGCCGCCAGCCGACGACGTAGAGCCGGTCCTTGGCGCGGGTGAGCGCGACGTAGAGGAGCCGCATCCGCTCCTCGGCCGCGCGCGCCTCGTCGCCGTCGCAGGCCTCGGCGATGAAGGGCGGGCGCGCCTCCTTCCTGCCGCGCCAGCAGGGCAGGCCGTCGGCGAAGACGATGCGCTCCTGGCTGACGCGCTTTTGCGGCCCGGCGTCGGCCAGGATCACGACCGGCGCCTCCAGCCCCTTGGCGCCGTGCACGGTCATCACCCGCACCTCCGAGCGCGCCGGCGCCGGGTCGCGCTTGAGTTTCTGGTCCTCCAGCCCGAGCCAGTGCAAGAAGCCCTGCAACGACGAGGGGTGCCCCTCCTCGTAGGCGAGCGCCTGGCCCAGAAACGCCTCGATCGGCTCCAGGGCGTCGACCCCGAGCCGGCCGACGAGGCGCTTGCGCCCGCCCTCGGCCAGGATGCGGGCGAAGAACTCGTAGGGCGGGGCGTAGTCGGCCCGGCCGCGCCAGTCCGTGAAGGTACCGTGCGCGCCCGCGAACGGCTCGCCCTTGGTCTCGGCCAAGTCGCGCAGGCGCTCGACCAGCTTGGTCTCCTTGTCGCGGCCGTGGCAGAGCGCGAACAGCGCGTCCTCGTCGAGGCCGATCAGGGGCGACTTCAACAGGCAGGCGAGGTTGAGGTCGTCGTCGGGCAGGAGCACGGCCGAGCCCAGCGCCACGAGGTCGCGCACCGCGATGTGGCGGACGAGGTCGAGCCGGTCGGCGCCCGCGACCGGAACACCGCGCCGCTTGAGGCCGCGGATGACCAGTTCCTGCACCCGGCCGCGGCGCGAGAGCAGAATTAAAATGTCGGACGGTTGGATCGGTCGGCGCGTCGAGGGCAGCACCTCGCCCGCCCCAAGCCAGCCCTCGATCGCGGCGGCGATGGCATCCGCCGCGCGCTCCTCGCCGCCCTGGCGAATGGGTGCCTCGCCCGGCAGCGCCCAGGGCTCGGCATCGCCGCCGGCCTCGGGCGGGTCGATCAGCGGCCAGACCTCGACGAAGCCGGGGTCGTTCTTGCGAAACGGCGCGTGCAGCACCTCGCGCAGGCCGTCGACGATGCCGGGGCAGGAGGCCGGCAGCTTCAGGCAGGCGTCGACGGCCTTGAGGATCGCCGAGGAGGTGCGAAACGACAGCGCCAGTTCGCGCTCGGCAAAACGGTGCGCGCCCGCCTCGGCCGCCGCCTTGAGGCGCGCGCGCACGGCGCGGAAATTGGCGAGGTCGGCGCCTTGGAAGCTGTAGATCGACTGCTTCTCGTCGCCGACGACGAAGAAGGTGCGCGGGCTCTTATGGGCACCCTCGCCCGCGGTGAACTCCTCGATCAGCGCCTCGACCAGCCGCCACTGCGCCGGGCTCGTGTCCTGCGCCTCGTCGATCAGGAGGTGTTCGAGCCGCGCGTCCAGCTTGTAGAGCACCCAGGCGCGCTGCTCGGGGTCGGCGAGCAGGTTCGCCGTACGGGCGATCAGGTCGTCGAAGTCGAGCGCCGTCGCCTTGGCCTTGGCGTCCTCGTAGCGCCCGATCAGGGCGTCCGCGACGCACAGGACCGCCTTGGTCCGGTGGTAGGCGCCCCAGGCGCAGCGGGCGGCGTCGAGGTCGGCGAGGCGCTCGGCCTCGCGCGCGATCGCGGCCAGGGCATTAGGGTTCGCCTCGCGCCACTTCTTCGTCGGCGCGTCCTTCCTCGGGCTTCCCTCGGCGGTGAGGAACGCCTTTTGGTAGTCGGGCAGCCCGTCTTGCCGCAGCACCGCGTCACCGAGCCACGCCCGGATCGCGCTCCCGCACCCGGTGTTCTTGGCGCCGCCGTCGGCGAGCAGCAACTCGGCGGCGGTGTAGAGGTCCAACTCGCGTTGGCCCTCCAAGCGGCAGAATTCATCCTCCAGCGCCGCCGGGTCCTGATCGGGATCGACGGCGAGCACAGCCGCGAGTCGCTTCAGCAGCGCCGCCGTCCCGTCCGTTCCCGCCGCCGCCTGCAACTGCGTCCGCTTGGCGAGCGCCTCGTCCATCAGCCGCTCGATCGAGCTGTCGGCGAGGTCGGCGATCAGGCGGTGCAACGCTTGGGCGAGGTCGGGGTCGGCGGCGCTGGCGAGCAGCACCTCGCCGCGCGCCTCGGCCATCAGTTCGGCCGCGGTGCGGTCGTCGATGACCTCGAAGTGCGGCGGCACCTTGGCCTCGATCGGAAAACGCTTCAAGATCGTCTGGCAAAAGGCGTGGATCGTCATGATGTGCAGGCCGCGCGGCAGTTCGAGCGTGCGCGCGAACAGCCGCCGGGCGAGGCGCAGCATCGCGGCGTCGGGCGGCGCGCCCGTGACCGCCTCCAGCCGCTCGGCGAGGCTGGCGTCCTCGGTCTCGACCGCCCAGGCGGCGAGGTCGCGCTCGATGCGCTCGGTCATCTCGACCGCGGCCGCCTTGGTGAAGGTGAGGCACAAGATCCCCTCGGGCGCCACGTTCTTGAGGAGCAGCCGCAGCACGCGGTCGGAGAGGACGCGGGTCTTGCCGGTGCCGGCGTTGGCCGTGACCCAGACCGAGGTGGTCGGGTCGGCCGCCGCCGCCTGCTCCGGGGTCGGGCGCGGGATGCTCATCGCGCGTCCTCGTTGCCGCGCCACTCGTCGACGCGGGCGAGGTGGTCGTAGTCGCTGAACGCGGGCGCGATCTCGGGGCGGGGCAATGCTACGTAGGCGGTCTTCGGGTCGTCGTAGTGGGCGATCAGCCGTTCGAGCCCGGCCCGCGCCTCGTCGATCAAGGCCCCGATCGGCTTCGCCGGCTTTGCCCCCGCCGCGTGGCGCTCGACCCCGCCGTCGCCGGCCCCCTTCAAGGCCCAGTAGAGCAGTTCCGCCGCCGTGCCGCCGGCGGTCTTGAAGCCGCCGCCGGCAAGGATCAGCGCCGTCAAAGTCAGTTGCGGGCTCAAGCCCCCGAGTACGTCCTTGGGCAAAGGGAGGGTACCGGTCTTGTAGTCGACGATCGCCACCGCCCCGTCCGGCATGACCTCGATCCGGTCCGCCCGCGCCTTGAGGCGAAACGGCCCGCCGGCGAGTTCTAGGTCGATCGAGCCGTCCTGCTCGGCAAGCACCCGACCGCCCCGGCGGCGGCGCGTCTCCTGGGCGACGAACCACGCCCCGATGGTCAAGAAGCGCGGCCACCACAAAGCGCGGATCTCGGGGTGGTGCTGCTCGGTCGCGAACGCCCGCTTGCCCATGCGCACCAGCACGGCGTAGGGGTCGGGCGGGAGGTCGGCCGGGTGGTCGCGCACGAAGGTTTCGAGGATGGCGTGGATGATCTGCCCGCGCTCGGCCGCGCCCGGCTCGGCGTCGAGCGGGTCCAAGGGGCGAAGCTTGAGGATCTGCTGGGCGTAGAAGGCGTAGGGGTCGCGGATCAGCTTCTCGAAGGCGGTGACGGCGATCTCGCGCGGCCGGGCCGGGGCGGCGGGCGTCGGTCGCGGCCGTCTGCAGGGCCGTATCTCGGTCGGCGCGTCGAGCGCCTCGGCCCAGCCGAGCCAGCAGGGGGCGGCGTCGAGCCGGCGGTCGAGCTTGGAGGCGCTCAAGACCGCCTCCAGCCGCGAGAGCCAGCGCGAGGTCTGCGTCGGCTGGCCGGCGTGGTCCTTGCGCGCCCGGCTCAAGGTGACTTCGGCCGCCGACGCCGACATGAACAAATCGTGCGCCGCTATCCCGATCGAGAACTCGGCCGGCGGCAATCCCAGGGCCTTGCGCATGGCGCGGTTGAGCCAGGGCGAGGGCTCCGGCGGGCGCGGCCAGTGGCCTTCGTTCAAGCCGGCGATCAGGACGCGATCGGCACCCTGCAGCCGCTGCTCGATCTGGCCCCAGACGAAGGCGCGGGGGTGGCCGGGCCGGCGCGGGCGGACGGCGATCGTGCCCATCATCACGGCCAGGATCGCCGGCCACGCCGAGGGCACGATCGGCGGATAGTCGCGGGCGGCGTGGCGCAGTTCGGCGAGGAATTGCGCCAGCGCCTCGCCCGCCTCGCGCGACCACAAGCCGTCGCTCGACCCGGTCTCGTCGGCGGCGAGCCAGCCGATGAAGGCGAGGTGGGCGTCGAGGAGGTCGCTGATCGCCACCTTGGCGCCCGCCGCGTCGTCGCGCGCCGCCATCGCCAGGGGCTCCGCCTTGGCCTCGACGTCGTCCAGCCACGGCAGCAGGTCCTCGCGCGGCAGCTTCCAGGCCCAGCGGTGGTCGGGGATCGCGCGGATCGCGGCCTTGATCGCGGCGAAGCCCCGGCCCAGGCGCGGGCCGCGCAGCGCCGACTGCTCCAGCGTGCGCACGAAGCGGCGAAACAGGCTCTGCTCCATGCCGCCGGAGGCGAGCGGGTGCTTGAAGGCGGCGAGCAGCGGCACCGGCGGCAGCCCCTCGACCAGGGCGCGGGCGGTGAGCAGGACGAAGGAGCCGGCCGGCGTCTGGTCGAGCGGCGTGCCGCCGGTGTCGTCGATCGCGACGTTGAAGCGCTCCAGCTCGACCGCGACCCGCCGGGCCAGCGTCCGGTCGGTCGTGACCAGCGCCACCTTGTGCCCCGGCGTCTCCAGCGCCTCGCGGATCTTGAGGGCGAGGCACAGGGCCTCGCGCGGCACGTCGGGCGCTTCGAGGAGGTCGAGGCCGCGGATCGCGTCCTCGGGCGGCGGGATCAGCCGCTGCCACGCCTCGCTGGTCTCGGCCGGGCGCATGATCTCGCCCAGGAAACGCGTGCGCGTCGGCGGCGTGGCGCCTCCGTCCCGGACCGGCCAGGGGCGCACCTCGGCTCGGTCGATCCCCATGCGCTCGACCAGCCGGTAGAGCCCGTGCTGCGGGTGGGGCGGGGTGGCGTCCAGCGCCGCCCAGTCGGCCGCGTCCATCGCCCGATCGAGGCCGGGGAGGACGACGAGGCCCTCATCCAGATCCTTGATGCAGGCGAGCAGCCGCGCCACGGCCGGCACGGTGCCGGTGATGCCGGCCGCGACGACCGGGTGCTCGGGCGGGTGCTCGCGCCAGCGCCGGACGGCAAGGTCGAGGAGGGCGCGCCGCCGTGCCGCCGCCCCCATCGTCCCCTCGCGCGCCATCTCGTCCGGCCAGTGCACCGCCAGGATCTGCAAGAACTTGAGGATCGTCTCCCAGTGCTTGGCGTGCTCGTCGGGCACGAGGCCGGCCAGCCCGTCGAAGCCGACCTCCTCGGTCTCGACCTCGTCCAGGAAGGTGCCAAGCTCGCCCGCGAGCCGGATGGCGTGCTCGTCGGTGATGCCCTCGTAGGCCGCCTCGTGCAGCTTGATGACGAGGCGCGCCAGCAGGAGACGGCGGCGCAAGGGGGGGATCGCCGGCTTGACGCCCAGCTCCTCGGCCCCGGTCAAGAGCAGTTCGTCCGCCGCCGCCTCGCCGACGGGCTCCAGGCGCGGCAGGAGCATCGGCCGGCCGTCGCCAACCTCGCCGAACGCCTCGCGCAGGGCAACGCAGGCACGGCGCGAGGGCAGGAGCACGAGCGCGTCGGGCAGGCACTCGCCCAGGCGCTCGATCAGGCCGAGCGCCAGGACGCGCAGGAAGGGCTGGCCCGGATCGATGGTGTAGACGCGGCTCACCTCGGCGGCGACCCTTTTAATCGACGGTAAAAGTTGGCCGGTAGCGTAAGCACCATTCGCGCAAGGGATGCAAGACATCCGCCTTGAGATTGCGCCTTAAGTACGCCTCGACGCGCGGGATGTGGCGCCGGTACCCCACGCGCCCCTCGTTCGCCAAGCGGTGGAAAATGCCCAGCACCTTCAAGTGGCGCTGGGCGCACAGGATCGTGACCGCGTCCTCGAACGCCGCAGGATCGAGGCCGGGCCGGCCGGCGAGGTAGCGCTCGATCGCGCGCCGGCGCAGATCTTCCGGCACGTCGCGGCGCGCGTCCTCGACGAGCGAGGCGACGTCGTAGGCGGCGGGGCCGAGGCGGGCGCCCTGGAAGTCGAGCAGGCGCAGCCGGTCCGTACTCCTAGCCGCACCGTCCCAGATCAGGTTCTCGACGTGGTAGTCGATGTAGACGAAGCCCGGCGTCCCGACGCGGGCGCGGGCGATGAGGTCCGGCCACAAGGCGGCGTAGGCCGCCTTGGCGTCCTCCGGTAGATCAGGGCAGGCAAAGCGCAGGTAGCGGTCGGCCTCCTCGACGAACCACGCGTCGTCGTAGACCGGCAGGCCCGGCGGCGGCGGGGCCGCCTGCAGGCGCGCGAGGAGGTCGATCGCGGCGTCGTAGATCTCGGTCTCGGCGACGCCGCCCGCCAGCACCTTCGCCGCCACCGCGTCGCCCAAGTCTTCGAGCAGCAGCAGCGCCAGCCCCGGCTCCTGGGCCAGGATCGAGGGCGGGCGCAGGCCGAGATCTCGCAGGTGGCCCGCCACCGTCACGAAGGCGTCGACGTCGCCCGTGCCGTGCGCGTCCATCAAGACGGCCGTGCCGTCTTCACGAACGAGCCGGTAGTAGACCCGCCCCGAGGCGTCGCCCGCGAGCGGCAGGCATTCCGCATCGCTCCAGCCGTGTCGGGCGACGAAGGCGCGAAGATCATTACTCAAGTCCATCCAACCGACCCTTCCAGCCAAGCCCCGCCGCAACGTCGATGCGGCGCGCGTCCGGCTCGCCCCCGACCTCGTCCAGGCGCAGCGTCAGCCGCTCGAACGGCAGGTAATCGCCCGCCCGCCCCGGCCACTCGACCAGGAGACAGCCGACCGCCAGCGCCTCGTCGAGCCCGAGTTCCAGGACCTCCTCGGGCTCGCCCAAGCGGTAGAGGTCGGCGTGGGTCAGGACGAGGTCCGGCAATTCATAGGTCTGAACGAGGTTGAAGGTCGGGCTCGGCACCTCGATCGCCGCCCCCGCCCGTGCCCGGACCAGCCGCCGCGCCAACTCGGTCTTGCCGGCGCCCAGGTCGCCCTCCAACGCCACGAGATCGCCCGCGCGCAGGAGGGGCGCGAGGCGCCGAGCGAAGGTTTCGAGGGCTTCGAGGCTGGAGATAAAAATCATGGTACGCTCCGCGTGCGCTGCCGCGCGGGCTTTCTTTTTCTCTTTTTGTCTTTGTTCGAGGCTTGTCCTCGGCGTCGCGGCCAGCCTCCTACATTAACACTGGCAAAAAAGAAGAAAAAAGCCTGCGCGGCAGCGCACGCGGAGCGCTCAGCTTAATATCGATAATAGTCCGGCTTAAACGGCCCCTGCTCTGGAATGCCGATATAGCTGGACTGCTTGTCGGTGAGCTTGGTCAGCCGGACGCCGAGCTTGTCGAGGTGGAGTGCCGCCACCTTCTCATCCAGGTGCTTGGGCAGCACGTAGACCTTGTTCTCGTACTTGCCAGTATTGGTCCACAGTTCGATCTGGGCCAGGACTTGGTTAGTGAACGAGGCCGACATGACGAAGGCCGGGTGGCCCGTGGCGCAGCCCAGGTTGACGAGCCGGCCCTTGGCGAGGACGACGATCCGTTTGCCGTCGGGAAACTCGACCTCGTCGACCTGCGGCTTGACCTCATCCCAGACGAAGTTGCGCAGCGCGCTAATCTGGATCTCGCTGTCGAAGTGGCCGATGTTGCAGACGATGGCGCCGTCCTTCATCGCGCGCATGTGGTCGAGCGTGATGACGTCGACGTTGCCGGTCGCGGTGACGAAGATGTCGCCCTTGGGTGCCGCCTCGTCCATCGTCACGACCTCGTAACCGTCCATCGCCGCCTGGAGGGCGCAGATCGGGTCGATCTCGGTGACGACGACGCGGGCCCCTTGCGAGCGCAGGCTCTCAGCCGAGCCCTTGCCGACGTCGCCGTAGCCCGCGACCACGGCGTTCTTGCCGGCGATCATCACGTCGGTCGCGCGCTTGATGCCGTCGACGAGGCTCTCGCGACAGCCGTACATGTTGTCGAACTTGGATTTGGTCACGCTGTCGTTGACGTTGATCGCGGGGCAGCCGAGGGTCCCGGCCCGCTCCATGTCGTAGAGCCGGTGCACACCGGTCGTAGTCTCCTCCGAGATGCCGCGCACGTCGGCCATCAGGTCCTCATAGTCCTCGTGCATCATGAGGCTGAGGTCGCCGCCGTCGTCGAGGATCATGTTCGGCGTCCAGCCGCCCGGCCCCTTGATCGTCTGGCGCACGCACCAGTCGTACTCCTCCTCCGTCTCGCCCTTCCAGGCGAAGACCGGCACGCCCTGATCGGCGATCGCCGCCGCCGCCTCGTCCTGGGTCGAGAAGATGTTGCACGACGACCAGCGCACGTCGGCACCCAAATGCTTGAGCGTGCGGATCAAGACGGCCGTCTCGGTCGTCATGTGCAAGCAGCCGGCGATGCGGGCCCCCTTGAGGGGCTGCGAGACGCCGAACTCCTCGCGCAGCGCCATCAGGCCCGGCATCTCGCGCTCGGCCAGGGCCACCATGCGGTGCCCGCGCCCCGCTAGGCCGATGTCCTTCACCTTGTAGTCGCCGCCGTTGTTCATTGGGAATCCATTTCCGTGATGTCGCTTCGGGCCCAATATGGGGCGCGCCCGGCGGCTGTCAGCACTCCTCGTCGAAGCCGCGCGCGATCAGGTCGCTCAACGCCTTCAAGGCGTCCTCGGCCTCGATGCCGCGGGCTTCTAGCACCACCTCGCTGCCCTGGCCAGCGGCGAGGGTCATCAGCCCCAGGATCGAGAGGCCGGACACGGTGAGGCCGTCTTTCTCGATCGTGATGCCGGCGTCGAACTGCTCGGCGACCCGGACCAGCTTCGCCGTCGCCCGCGCGTGCAGGCCACGCTTGTTGACGATGCGGCAGACGATCGGCCCCGCCGCTGCGCCTACTTTCTCGGTGCTCACGGCTTGTGCGGCGAGAGGAGCTGGCTCGCGACGTTGATGTATTTCTTGCCCGCCTCCTGCGCCGCCGCCACCGCCTCGCGCAAGCCGTCTTGCTGGCGGGCGGAGGCCAGCTTGATCAGCATGGGCAGGTTCACGCCGGCGATGACCTCGATCTTCGGCCGCTCGATCGTCGAGATGGCGAGGTTGGAGGGCGTACCGCCGAACATGTCGGTCAGGATGATAACCCCCTGGCCGCTGTCGGTCGCGGTGATCGCATCCAAGATGTCCTGCCGGCGCTGCTCGATGTCGTCGTCGGCCTCGATGCAGATCGCCCGCACCTGCGCTTGCGGCCCGACCACGTGCTCCATCGCGGCGACGAACTCGGCGGCGAGCCGCCCGTGCGTGACCAGCACCATGCCGATCATGGGGCCGCCCCGAGGGCGATGGCCTCGCCCGTCTCGCGGTGGTGGACGCCGACGTCCCAGCCGGCGGCGCCCAGGCGTTCGGCGAACAGTTCGGCCAAGTAGACCGAGCGGTGCCGGCCGCCGCTGCAGCCGAACGCGATCGTGAGGTAGCTCTTGCCCTCGGCGGCGTAGTGCTTCAGCAGCGGCAGCAGCAGCGCGTCGAGGCGCTCGACGAAGGGGGCGAAGCCGGGGTCGGCGGCGATGTGCCGTTGCACGTCAGGGTCCAGACCGGTCAGCGGGCGCAAGCCCTCGATATAGTGCGGGTTTTGCAAGAAACGCACGTCGAACACGAGGTCGGCCTCGCGCGGCAGGCCGCGGCGGTAGGCGAACGAGACGAGGCCGACGACCAGCCGCCGGCCGCCGCCGCCGTAGAGCCCGTCCAGGCGGCGGCGCAATTCCGGGATCGCGCACGTCGTCGTGTCGACGACGCGATCGGCCGCGTCCTGCAAGGGGGCGAGGAGGGTGCGCTCGCGCGCGATGCCGTCGGCGACCGGCCGGTCTGAGGCCAGCGGGTGCCGCCGCCGCGTCTCGGTGTAGCGCCGCTGCAGGACCTCGTCGTCGCAGGTGAAGAAGACGAGCTCGGCCCGATAGCCGGACGCGGCGCGCAAGGCCTCGACGAGCGCGATCAGCCGGGCCGGGGCGAAGGCGCGGGTGCGGGTGTCGACGCCGATCGCGAGATCGCCCTCGATCGCCTCGCCGTCGCGCAACAGCCGCTCCATCAGCGGCAAGGGCAGGTTGTCGAGCGCCTCGAAGCCGAGGTCCTCCAGAATTTTCAAGCACGTACTGCGCCCGGCCCCCGACATGCCGGTGACGACGACGAGGCGCGGATCCCGGCTCAAGCGATCCGCTCGCAAGTCAAGATTACCCGAAGCCGCGCCACCGCCGAGGCCGGGCGGGGGTCGAGGGCGATCCGGGGCAGCGTACGGCCCAAGAGGGTCAAGGCCGCGGGCTCGGGCAGACGCGCAAGCGCGCTCTCCTCAACGAGATCGACGAGGAGGTCGACGCCGACCGCCTCGATCGTGGGAAGACGATAGATTCCATGACCGCGCAGTTCGATCAACCCCGACCGTCCGACGACCGTACCGTACGTACGCCCGGCGTGGTGAAAGAGCCGCACGAGGTCGTCCGCGACCAGCATGCCGCCCGCCTCGATCAGCCGCAAGGCGAGGTCGGACTTGCCGCTGCCCGAAGGCCCCTCGATCAGGACGCCGCGGTCCAGCCACGCGACCAAGGTCGCGTGCCGGATCAGCCCGCCCTCACCGATCCGCATCGCTCGGACTCACGGCAGCTCAGCCGGCCAGGAGCCGCCGCACCTCGGCGGCGTCGTCGGCGCGGCGCAGCTTGGCACGCCGGTCCGCGTCGCGCAGAACGCGCGACACCTTGGCGAGCGCCTTCAAATGGTCGGCCCCGGCGTGGCTGGGTGCCAGAAGGGCGAAGAACAGGTCGACCTTGCCCTCGTCGGCGGCGTCGAAGTCGATCGGCGCCTCGGTGCGGGCGAGCAGGCCGACGACCGCATCGATCGCGTCGAGCTTGGCGTGCGGGATGGCGAGGCCGTGGCCGACCGCCGTCGTGCCCAGACGCTCGCGCTCCATCAAGGCGGCGAGAACCTCGTCCGCCGCGATGCCCAGATCCCCCGCCGCCGCCTCGGCCAGCTTCGTGATCAACTGACGCTTGCTGGTCGCGCGCAGGTCCAAGAGAATGCGCCCGTCGCTCAACAGGCCGGCGAGGTCGACGCTCAAAGCGACGCGCCCAGGCTGCGCTGCGGCACCGTATCCGTCCCCCTTCGCGCTGCGCTCGCGCCCACCGGTCGGCGGGCGACGCGACCCACTCTAGGCCCGTCCCCCGCCGCCCTGTCAAGGCGGACGGGGCAACGCTTCGCGGGTGCCGGGCGCGCGGCCCGATTTCTTCTCTGGTTTGGTCCGCGGCCGGCTTTGGCACCGGGGCCGGTTCTGGATCAGGCGTCGCCCGTCGGCTCTACGCCGGCACCCTCGACCACGAGCATGGCCCTGCGTTCGAGCGCGCGGGCCCGGTGCCGCATAGTTCGACATGCGACGTTCCCCCCGTTGGAACGATGTTGTGCGCCCGGGCGCGTCACCCCAAGCCCTCCACGACCAAAGCTTTCGCGTGTCGGATGCCCTCCTCGTCGCGGCGGTAGAGCGTCCATTGCTTGATCCGCTTTGCCGCGACCATCCCGGCATCGTGCAGGATTTTTAGGTGCATGGTCGCCGTCGGTTGGCTGACACCGAGTTTTTGGCGATGAAGACAACGCAGACGCCATCCTCGATCAGATCCCCATCGACCTGGGGCAGGAAATGAGCTCTAGGCTCGCGGAGCCAATCGAGGATACGCTGCCGTTTGTCGTGCGCCAACGCACGCATTAACTTGGTCATGTATTCAGCCATATAGGAAATTTCCTATTTTTCAGCAAAAACAGCACCTGCCCCGGACGCCGCACCGGCACGCAGGATAGGATGAGAAGCTTTACTGCCCCTGGAAATGGTCCGCTCGTGCGCGGGTGGCGAAGGTTACGAACGAGGCCGGGGATTGGCGCCAAAACAACCGTTCGGGCGAACAATGAGCCACCGGAACCCGAGAAACGCACGAACGAATCCGAGACGGCGGCAGACAGAATTTTAGGAGAACAAACTTAGCACCGTTGGGGTTAACGCCGTGCGACGGGGGGCGCCGCTCACTGCGTCGGCACGGGCGGGCGCATCCGGGTGTAGCCCTTGAGGTAGGTCGGCACGATCACCTCCAGCGGCGTGGGCGCGATGCCCAAGTCCTTGAGGCCGGGGTAGCGGCCGCTGACGACGTTGTCGGATTTGAGCATCGCCAACTGGTCGCGGGTGAGCGGCGGGTCGGGCAGGTACTCGAAGAAGCGCGCCATCCGCCCCGCCACGTCGCTCGACAAGGGCATGAGAAAGCGGCGGCGGTTCAGGGTTTCGAGCAGGTAGCGGAGCAGTTCCTTGAAGCTGTAGACCTTAGGGCCTCCCAACTCGTAGAGCTCGCCCCGGCAGGCGTCGTCCTGGATCGCCTTGATGAAGGCGTCGGCGACGTCGCCGACGTAGACCGGCTGAAAGCGGGTCTTGCCGCCGTCGATCAGCGGCAGGGCGGGCGCCACCGTCGCCATGCGGCCGAAGCGCTCGAAGAAGCCGTCGCCGGGGCCGAAGACGATGCTGGGCCGAAAGATGACGGCGTCGGGCGCCGCCTCGCGCACCCCCGCCTCGCCCATCGCCTTGCTCTTGCCGTAGGCGGCGGGGCTGTTCGGATCGGCGCCGATCGCCGACATGTGCAGGTAGCGTCGCACCCCTTCGGCCTTCGCCGCCGCCGCGATCTTGGCCGGCAGTTCGGCGTGCACGCGCGCGAAGCCGCTCGGATCGCGCGCGTGCAGGATGCCGATCAGGTAGATCACGCTGTCGGCGCCGCGCACGAGGGCGCGCAACGCGTCCGGCTCCTCGCTGAACGGGACGGGGACCAGTTGGCCGACCTCGGCCATCGGCTTCAACGTCAAGACGCGCGCGCGCTCGCGGGTGACGACGCGAATGTAGGCGCCCTCCTCGGCGAGGCGCTTGACGATCTGACGGCCGATGAAGCCGGTACCGCCGAAGAGGGTCACGACCTTGTCGCGCATGGTTTTCTCCGCACCGCTTGTCGCCCCATCCATAAGGGCTTGCGGCGCCGCGCGGAAGGGGACGCGCCGCCGCAAGCCGGCTTCGCCGCGCTCGAAGGGGGCGCTTGACCTTTGCCGGCCGAAACCCTACACGCGGGGCTCACGCATGCCCAGGTGGCGGAATTGGTAGACGCGCTAGCTTCAGGTGCTAGTGACCGTCAGGTCGTGGAGGTTCGAGTCCTCTCCTGGGCACCATCTTGCATCGGCGCAGGCGGACCGACGTCGTGACGGGATTTGGCCGCGCCGTCGCTCGCCGTTAACGTTCCGTTCACCACGGGCACGCCACAATGGCGGGGCTCGAAACGAGGTGAAGCGGACGATGCGTATCGAACTCCACACAGACGATCTGCCCGATGGGCTGGAACTCGGACCGATCCTCGCGGTCGACACCGAGACGATGGGCCTCAAGCCCGGCCGCGACCGCTTGTGCGTCGTGCAGCTGACCGACGGCGGCGGCGTGACCCACATCGTTCGCCTATCGCCGGACGCCGACGCCGCCCCGAACCTCGCGGCGGCACTCGGCGATCCGGCCCGGCTGAAGCTGTTCCACTTCGCCCGCTTCGACGTCGCCGCCATCCAAAACCGGCTGGGCGTCGTCGCCGCACCCTTGTGGTGCACGAAGATCGCCTCCAAGCTGGTCCGCACCTACACCGACCGACACGGGCTGAAGGAACTCTGCCGCGAGCTGCTCGGCGTCGATCTCGTCAAGACTGAGCAGAGCTCGGACTGGGGCAGCGCCGAACTGAGCGAGCCGCAGTTGCGCTACGCGGCGCAGGACGTAGCGCACCTGCACAAGCTGAAGACGAGGCTGGAGGCGATGCTGGTTCGCGAGGGCCGCCTGGATCTGGCCGAGGCCTGCTTTGCCTTCCTGCCGACCCGCGCCGCGCTCGACTTGAAGGGGTGGGAAGACGCGGACATCTTCGCCCACTGAGCAAGGTCTCGCGGCCAACCGCCCGCTCTGGGCGCCGTCGATCGTCTGTCGGATTGATGTTGCAAAAATTGTGCCGCATAGCAGGGCTGTCGAACGAAGGAAGGACCGGGCTTGGCAAGTGCATTGAACCTCAAGGACACCAAGACGACGACGATCGCGGCCGGGCGCCTCGTCCTCGAAGCCGAGGCGGGTGCGCTCGTCGAGGTGGCGGCGGGCCTCGGCGACGACTTCGCCGCGGCGGTGGACTTGATCGACGCGATCGAGGGGCGGGTCGTCGTCACCGGCATGGGCAAGAGCGGCCACGTCGCGCGCAAGATCGCCGCCACGCTCGCCTCGACCGGCACGCCCGCCCTCTTCGTCCACCCGGCCGAGGCGAGCCACGGCGATCTGGGCATGATCACGACGGCCGATCTCGTCCTGGCGCTGTCGAACTCGGGCGAGACGGCGGAACTGCGCGACCTCGTCTTCTACGCCAAGCGCTACGGCATCCCGCTCGTCGCCGTGACCGCCCGGCGGGACAGCACGCTGGGCAGGGCCGCCGACGACGCCCTCGTCCTGCCGCCGCTCAAGGAGGCCTGCCCGATGGGGCTGACGCCGACCAGTTCGACCACGGCGATGCTGGCCTTGGGCGACGCGCTCGCCGTGGCGCTGCTGCGCCGGCGCGGCTTCTCGGCGCACGACTTCTCGGTCTTCCATCCGGGCGGCAAGCTCGGATCGCGGCTGATGCGGGTCGAGGCGCTGATGCATCGAGGCGACGACCTGCCGCTCGCGACCGAGGCCACGCCCTTGCAGGAAGCGATCGTGGAGATGACGGGCAAGCGCCTCGGCTGCGTCGGCGTCGTCGGCGCGGACGGGCGCTTGGTCGGCATCCTCACCGACGGCGACCTGCGCCGGCACTTGGGCGAGGGCCTGCTGCACCGGGCGGTCGGCGAAGTGATGACCGAAGCGCCGCGCACGATCGAGGCGAAGGCGCTCGTCGCCGAGGCGCTGGCGCAGATGAACCGCTACGCCATCACCGTTCTCTTCGTCGTCGAGGACGGACGGCCCGTGGGCGCCTTGCACCTGCACGACTGCCTGCGCGCCGGGGTCGCCTGATGCGCGCCGCCATCATCGTCCTCACGCTCGTGCTCGGCGGCTTGCCGGCCGCAGCGCAGAAGTCGGCCGATAGCCCGCCGGCGGCGCAGCAAGGGGGCCTTGCCGCCCACGACGCGTCGCAGCCGATCGAGATCAACGCCGACCGGCTCGAAGTCAACCAGAAGGCCAACGAGGCCAAGTTCTTCGGCAATGTCGAGGCGGCGCAGGGCGACATGCGCCTGCGTGCCGATGCGATGCGGGTCGTCTACGCGCTGGGGGAGGGCTCGAACGACGGTCAAGCCGTGCGGCGCATCGAGGTCGAGGGCAACGTCGTCATCACCTCGCCGAGCGAGACGGCGCGCGGGCAGAGCGGCTTTTACGACGTGCCGGGCAACAAGATCGAACTCGAAGGCGAGGTCGTTTTGGAGCGCGGCGGCAACGTAATCAACGGCGAGCGGCTCGACGTCGACCTCGCCGCCAATACCGCCGCCGTGACGGCGGCGCCCGAGGGCCGGGTGCGCGCCTTGTTCCTGCCCCAGGGCGGAAGCTGATGCTGCGCGTCGAGGCCGTCCCGCCCCCCGCCAGGGTCGACGCGCCGGCACCGGGCACGGCGGCACTCGCGGTCGAGGGCCTGCGCAAGGCCTACGGCGGGCGCACCGTCCTGGAGGACGTAAACTTCAGCGTCCGCGCCGGCGAGGCCGTCGGGCTGCTGGGCCCCAACGGGGCCGGCAAGACGACCTCGTTCTACATCGCGAGCGGCCTGCTCGCGGCGGACGCCGGCCGGGTCCTCCTGGACGGCAGGGACGTGACCCGGCTGCCGATGCACGCGCGCGCCAAGCTCGGCATCGGCTACCTGCCGCAAGAGGCGTCGGTGTTCCGGGGCCTCAGCGTCGGCGGCAACATCATGGCGGTCCTGGAGATCGTTGAGCCCGACGGCAAGCGCCGCCTGGAGCGGCTGCGCGGCCTGCTCGACGAGTTCGGCCTCGCCCACCTTGAAGGGGCGTCGGCCGTGGCGCTCTCCGGCGGCGAGCGGCGCCGGGTCGAGATCGCGCGGGCGCTCGCCTCCGAGCCGCGCGTCATCCTGCTCGACGAGCCGCTCGCCGGCATCGATCCGATCAACGTCGGCGAGATCCGCAGCCTCGTCCGCCACCTAAAGGAGCGCGGCATTGGTGTCCTGATTACCGATCACAACGTCCGCGACACGCTCGACATCTGCGATCGCGCCTACATCCTAGCGCAGGGTCGCGTGCTGTTCGAGGGCGTGCCGACCGCCATCGTCAACGATCCCCACGTCCGCCGGGTCTATCTCGGCGACAGCTTCACGCGCTGATTAAGAACCATGTCATTGCATCTCCAACTCAATCTCAAGCAGACCCAGGGCCTCGTCCTGACCCCACAGCTGCAGCAGGCGATCAGGCTGTTGCAGCTCTCGACGGTCGAATTGCAGGGCGAGATCGCCCGCGAGGTGGCCGAGAACCCGTTCTTGAACCTCGTCGAGCCGCTGCACGACCTGCCGCGCGGCGAGGCGGCGGCACCGGCCGCGGCGACGGGCACGGGCAGGGACGACGACAGCGGCTGGGCACAGCCGGGCGGCCCGGCGGCCGCCGACTGCCGCCTCGGCCTGAAGCGAACGGTCGACGGCGGCCACGACGACCTGCCCTCCTTGGAGGCGCGGCTGTCCCGGCCGGAGGGGCTCAGCGACTCCTTGCGCGCCCAGATCTGCCAAAGCGGCGCCCCGCGGCCCGTCGCGGCGCTGGCCGAGGCTCTGATCGACTGGCTGGACGAGAACGGCTACCTGCGCGAGGCCGACGCCGAACTCGCGCAAGCACTCGACGTCGAGGCCGCGGCGGTCGGCGGGGCGCGAGCACTGCTGCAGCGGCTCGAACCGACCGGCATCGCCGCGCGCGACCTCGCCGAGTGTTTGGGCCTGCAATTGCGCGAGCGCGATCGGCTCGACCCGGCGATGGCGGTGTTCCTTCGCCACCTCGACAAGGTGGCGCGGGCCGAGTGGGCGCAGTTGGAGCGCGTCTGCCGGGTCGACCGCGAGGACCTGGAGGGCATGGTGCAGGAGTTACGCGCCCTCGACCCGCGGCCGGGGCGGTGCTTTCCCGAGGCGAGCGCCGGCGAGGTCGTGCCCGACGTCGTCGTCGCCGCGATCAAGCCGGGCGTTTGGCGGATCGAGCTCAACGCGCGCACGATGCCGAAACTGGCGGTCGACGGCGACTACTACGCCGAGGTGGCGCCGCACTGCACCGACAACCACAAGAGCTTCGTCGCCGAGCGCTTCCAGAGCGCCAACTGGCTGACCCGCGCCTTGCAGCAGCGCTCCAGCACCATCTTACAGGTGGCAAAAGCCGTCTTCACCCGCCAGCAGGGCTTCTTGGAGCAAGGTGCCCGCGGGCTCAAGCCCCTGGTCCTGCGCGACATCGCGGCCGCGACGGGCCTGCACGAGAGCACGGTCAGCCGGGCCACGTCGGCGAAATACGTCCAGACCCCGCACGGCACCTACCCGCTCAAGTACTTCTTCACCACCGCGATCCAGACGACGGCGGCGACCGGCGGCGACCACAGCGCCGAGGCGATCCGCGAGCGCATCCGCCGCCTGATCGCCGATGAGGGCAAGGCCGTCCTCTCCGACGACCAGATCGTCGACCTGCTCAAGACCGACGGCGTGCTCATCGCCCGGCGCACGGTGGCGAAGTACCGCGAGGGCATGAACATCCCCTCCTCGGTCGCCCGCCGCCGCGCCAAGTCGCTGCCGCGCTGAGGTGTGCCTTCCCGTGTCGATGCATCGCGCACGGTTCGGTGGCTTCCTTGCAGGACTAGGCCCTATTGAAGGTTTCGGGTTGGATAGAACAGCGCTGCCAAGCCCCCAAAGGCGTTTGGCATGAGGCGTTTTGCGCTGCGGACGGCCGAGGGGCGAAGATGGCGCCGTACGGCCTGGGCACGGCGACGAAACCCGCTGGCGCCACCCCTCACCCCCGCGCGACGAGAAGGGTCAGCATCGCGGTGCCGATGACGATGCGGTACCAGGCGAAGGGGACGAAGCCGTGCCGGCTGATGAAGGCGATAACGCCTTTGACGACGATAAGCGCGGCGAGGAAGGCGACGATGAAGCCGATCGCGATCAGGCCGAGGCCGTCGGTGGTGAGTTGGTCGCGCCCCTTGAACAAGTCGTAGCTCGCGGCGGCGAGCATGGTCGGGATCGCGAGGAAGAACGAGAACTCGGTCGCGGTCTTGCGGTCCAGCCGCAAGAGCAGCCCGCCCATGATCGTGGCGCCCGAGCGCGAGACGCCGGGCACCATCGCGATGGCTTGGCAAAAGCCGACTTTGAGCGCCAGCCACGGGCCGATCGCCTCGACGGCGTGGTGACGCGGTTCCGGCCGGACGCGCTCGATGACGAGGATGGCGATGCCGCCCAGGATCAGCATCACCGACACGACCCAGGGGCTGAACAAGACCCCCTTGATGAAATCGTGGAAGATGGCGCCCAAGACCATCGCCGGCAGGAAGCCGAGCAGGATGTTGCGCGCGAAGGCGAAGCTGGCCGGATCCGAGAACAGGCTGCCGGCGACGTGCAGCAGCCGTTCGCGGTAGGCGATGCACACCGCGAGGATGGCGCCCAGTTGAATCACGACCTCGAACACGGCGCCCGGCGGACCTTGGAAGCTCAAGAGGTCGACCAGCAAGATCAGGTGTCCGGTCGAGGAGACCGGGACGAACTCGGTCAGCCCCTCGACGAGGCCGAGCAGGGCCGCGCTCAGGACGTTGGCGAAGTCCATGCGATCACAATCCGGATGCGGGAGGGTTCGTCGGGCGGCGCAACCTAGAGGGCAGGCAGCAGAATCTCAAGCGCGCGAATAGGATCATTTTGAGACTTTGTAGGTGCCGACGCCGATAGCATTCGATTGCTGATCGCGCGGCAGGTATTCAATGGTCTATTATTGGGACTATATGCCGCGAAAGCTCTTTACCCTGCGCCGCGGAGGCCGTAAACCGTCTCTCCCGCCGCGGTGTGGCGGAGGTGAAGCAACGCGGACCCGACGGCCGGGCTTCCCGGCCGGCCACGACGGGCGGCCTTTGATAGGGGACCCTCATGGCGGCAGGCAAGATGATGCAGTTCGTGAGCGTGCCGATGGCGGGGCCGGACAAGCGGACCGTCGGCGAGCGCACGCACGACTTCGACGAGATCTATAGCGACTTCGAGACGCGTGCGGCCGAGCAGGCGTCGCGCTGCGAGCAGTGCGGCGTGCCGTTCTGCCAAGTCCACTGCCCCTTGCACAACCACATCCCGGACTGGCTGCGCCTGACCGCCGAGGGCCGGCTGGAAGAGGCCTACGAACTCGCGTCGGCCACCAACAACATGCCCGAGATCTGCGGCCGCATCTGCCCGCAGGATCGGTTGTGCGAGGGCAACTGCGTCATCGAGCAGGCCGGGCACGGCACGGTGACGATCGGTGCGGTCGAGAAGCACATCACCGACACCGCGTTCGCGATGGGCTGGGTGAAGCCGGCGCGTCCCAGGATCGAGCGCGAGGAGAGTGTCGGCATCATCGGTGCCGGCCCCGCCGGCCTCGCCGCCGCCGAGCAGTTGCGAAAAGACGGCTATCAGGCGCACGTCTACGACCGCTACGACCGTGCCGGGGGCCTCCTGATTTACGGCATTCCCGGCTTCAAGCTGGAAAAGGAGGTGGTCGAGCGCCGCACGCGCCACCTGCTCGACAGCGGCGTCGTCCTGCACTTAGGCGCCGACGTCGGCGGTACCGGCGGCCCGTCGTTCGCTGAACTGCGCGACGAGCACGACGCGATCCTGATCGCGACCGGGGTCTACAAGGCCCGCGCCCTCCAGGCCCCCGGCGTCGGCCTGGAGGGTATCGTGCCGGCGATGGAATTCCTGACCGCGAGCAACCGCAAGAGCCTCGGCGACGAGGTGCCGGCCTTCGACGACGGCAGCCTGAACGCGGGCAGCAAGCACGTCGTCGTCGTCGGCGGCGGCGACACGGCGATGGACTGCGTGCGCACGGCGGTGCGCCAGGGTGCCGCCTCGGTCAAGTGCCTGTATCGCCGCGACGAGGCCAACATGCCGGGCTCGGCGCGCGAGGTGGCCAACGCCAAGGAGGAGGGGGTCGAGTTCGTCTGGCTCTCCGCCCCGGACGCCTTCTTGGGCGACGCGCGCGTCGAGAAGGTGCGCGGCCACAAGATGCGGCTGGGGGCGCCCGACGTCACCGGGCGGCAGAAGCCCGAGCCGGTGCCGGGCTCCGGCTTCGACGTGCCGGCCGACCTCGTCATTGCCGCACTCGGCTTCGATCCCGAGGACGTGGTGACGATGTTCGGCGAGGAGGCGCTCAAAGTCAGCCGCTGGGGCACGATCAACGTCGACTGGCAGACGATGGCGACCTCGCTGCCGGGCGTTTTCGCCGCCGGCGACATCATCCGCGGCGCGTCGCTCGTCGTCTGGGGCGTGCGCGACGGCCGTGACGCGGTGGTGGGCATCAAGCGCTACCTCGGCCAGAAGGGCGAGCGCCACCAAGCGACGCTGGCGCTGGCGTCTTGAACCGCTGACGCCGAAGGCGTCGCTCGAAGGATGGATGGGCCGACGCCGGGGCGACTGCCGGGCGGACCGCGGCCCGTCTTAGGAGGGGGAAACATCATGGACACGCAGCAGGGCACCGACGACGCGCGGGTCTTCCTCGACACCTATGCCCGCGAAGGCGCACGCCTCGAAGCCTTGGGCGTCGAGAACGCGCGCGAGAACCGCGACGCCTGCGGCGTCGGCTGCGTCGTCGCGATCGACGGTGCCCCCCGGCGCGGGGTGGTCCTGGCCGCGATCGAGGCGCTCAAAGCCGTCTGGCACCGGGGCGCCGTCGACGCCGACGGCAAGACCGGCGACGGGGCCGGCATCCACGTCCAGATCCCGCAGGAGTTCTTCAAAGAACAGATGAAGACGGCCGGTTCGGAGGACGAGCGCGTCGCGGTCGGCATGATCTTCCTGCCGCGCAACACCATGGCGCAGCAGGAGGCCTGTCGCGCCATCACCGAGACCGAGATCCTGCGTTTCGGCTACGCCGTGCGCGGCTGGCGGCAGGTGCCGGTCGACACCCGCGCCCTGGGCGACAAGGCGCAGGCGACCCGGCCCGAGATCGAGCAGATCATCATCGGCAACCCCAAGGGCGTCGACGAGGATGCGTTCGAGCGCGACCTCTACATCATGCGCCGCCGCATCGAGCGTCAGGCGCTGGCCGAGAACATCGTCGACTTCTATATCTGCTCGTTCTCGTGCCGCTCGATCATCTACAAGGGCCTGTTCCTCGCCGAGGCGCTCTCGGTCTTCTATCCCGACCTCACCGATGAGCGCTTCGTTTCGTCGTTCGCGGTCTTCCACCAGCGCTACTCGACCAACACGTGGCCGTCTTGGAAGCTGGCGCAGCCGTTCAGGACGCTCGCCCACAACGGCGAGATCAACACGCTGCGCGGCAACGTCAACTGGATGAAGAGCCACGAGACCCGCATGGTCGCCGAGGCGTTCGGCGCCTACAACGAGGACATCAAGCCGGTCGTCCAGGCGGGCTCATCCGACTCGGCGGCGCTGGACGCCGTGGTCGAGGCGCTGGTACGGGCCGGCCGCACCCTGCCCTTGGCCAAGACCTTGTGCGTGCCGCCGGCGTGGTCGAACCGGATCGCGATGCCGCAAGCGCACCGCGATTTGTTCAGCTACTGCAACTGCGTCATGGAGCCCTGGGACGGCCCGGCGGCGATCGTCGCCACCGACAGCCGCTGGGTCGTCGCCGGCATGGACCGAAACGGCCTGCGCCCGCTTCGCTACAGCAAGACGGCGGACGGACTCCTCGTCGTCGGTTCCGAGACCGGCATGGTGCATTTGAAGGAGACGGAGGTCGTCGAGAAGGGCCGCGTCGGCCCCGGCGAGATGATCGGCGTCGACTTGGGCGGCGGCCGCTTCTACCACGACGACGAGTTGAAGGACCATCTGGCGGCTTTGAAGCCCTACTCCAAGTGGGTCGAGAACATCACCCGCCTGGGCGACAAGATCGAGGCGGCCGACGCGGCGTCGCCCGCGATCGAGCGCACCGAACTGCGCCGCCGCCAAGCCCTCTACGGCCTCACCTTGGAGGACATGGAGCTGATCCTGGCGCCGATGGTGATCGACGCCAAGGAGGCGATCGGCTCGATGGGCGACGACACGCCGCTCGCCGTGCTCTCCAAGCACTATCGCGGCCTGCACCACTTCTTTCGCCAGCAGTTCAGCCAAGTCACCAACCCGCCGATCGACAGTCTGCGCGAGTGGCGGGTGATGAGCCTGAAGACGCGCTTTGGCAACCTCGGCAACATCTTCGACGAGGACCCGAGCCAGACGCGCATCCTCGAACTCGACAGCCCCGTCCTGCTCGGCCGCGAGATGCGGGCCCTGGAGCGCCATTTCGGCGTCAAGGCGCGGGTCATCGACTGCACCTTCGACGTCGCCGAGGACCGGATGCGCCTCGCGCTCGACCGGCTGCGCCAGGAGGCCGAGGACGCCGTGCGCGGCGGCTGCGAGGACATCATCCTCACCGACGAGCATGTCGGCGAGACGCGCGCCCCGGTCCCGATGATCCTCGCTGCGGGCGCCGTCCACAGCCATCTCGTCCGCCAGGGCCTGCGCGCCTTCGCCTCGATCACGGTGCGCTCGGGCGAGTGCCTCGACACGCACTTCTTCGCCGTCCTGGTCGGCGTCGGCGCCACGGCGGTAAACCCCTACTTGAGCGAGGCGGCGATCGCCGATCGGCACGCGCGCGGGCTGTTTCCCGGCCTGACGCAGGACGAATGCCTGGAGCGCTACAAGGAGGCGGTCGGCCAGGGCCTCCTCAAGATCATGTCGAAGATGGGGATCTCGATCCTCTCCAGCTATCGCGGCGGCTACAATTTCGAGGCGGTCGGCCTGTCGCGCTCGCTGTGCCGCGAATACTTTCCCGGCCTCGTCACCCGCATCTCCGGCATCGGCCTCACCGGCATCAAGAACAAGGCCCGCGCCCTGCACGCGCGCGCGTTCGCGGCCGACGCCGTGCCGCTCGCCGTCGGCGGCTTTTATCGCTACCGCCGCGGCGGCGAGGCGCACGCGCTCGAAGCCCGCGCCATCCACCAGTTGCAGCAGGCGGTGACGAGCGACAGTTACGCCGCCTACAAGCGCTTCGCCGAGAGCGTCTACCGGCAAGACCCGGTCACGATCCGCGACCTGCTCGACTTTCGCGAGGTGAGCGAGACGATCCCGATCGAGGCGGTCGAGAGCATTACCGAGATCAGGAAGCGCTTCGTCACGCCCGGCATGTCGCTCGGGGCCTTGAGCCCGGAAGCGCACGAGACGCTGACGATCGCGATGAACCGGATCGGCGCCAAGGGCGACTCCGGCGAGGGCGGCGAGGGGGCCGAGCGCTACCACCCGCGCCCGAACGGCGACAACCCGAACTCGCCGATCAAGCAGGTGGCATCGGGCCGCTTCGGCGTCACGGCCGAGTACCTGAACGCGGCGCGCGAGATCGAGATCAAGGTGGCGCAAGGGGCCAAGCCCGGCGAGGGCGGACAGTTGCCGGGCTTCAAGGTGACGGCCGAGATCGCGCGGCTCCGGCACGCGACGCCGGGCGTCACGCTGATCTCGCCGCCGCCGCACCACGACATCTACTCGATCGAGGACTTGGCCCAGCTGATCTACGATTTAAAGCAGATCAACCCCGACGCGCGGGTGTGCGTCAAGCTGGTCTCGGAGAGCGGCATCGGCACGATCGCGGCCGGGGTCGCCAAGGCCAAGGCCGACACGATCCTCATCTCCGGGCACTCGGGCGGCACGGGTGCTTCCCCGCAGACCTCGATCAAGTTCGCTGGCACGTCCTGGGAGATGGGCCTGTCGGAGGCGAACCAGCTCCTCACCCTGAACGGCCTGCGCCACCGGGTGACGCTGCGCACCGACGGCGGCCTCAAGACCGGCCGCGACATCGTCATCGCCGCCCTTCTAGGTGCCGAGGAGTTCGGCATCGGCACGCTCTCGCTCGTCGCACTCGGCTGCATCATGGTTCGGCAGTGCCACTCGAACACTTGCCCCGTCGGCGTCTGCACCCAGCGCGAGGACCTGCGCGCCAAGTACGTCGGCACGCCGGAGAAGGTGGTCAGCCTGATGTCGTTCATCGCCGAGGAGGTGCGCGAGATCCTGGCGTCGTTGGGCCTGCACTCGATCGAGGAGGCGGTCGGCCGCTCGGACCTCCTGCGCCAAGTCGGCCGCGGCGGCGCCGATCTCGACGACCTCGACCTCAACCCGATCCTGGCCCAGGTCGACGCCGGCGGCAAACCGCGCCACGACACGGTCGAGGGCCGCAACCCGGTCCCCGACACGCTCGACGCGCAGATGCTCAAAGACGCCCGCCCGCTCCTGGAGGAGGGCGAGAAGATGCAGTTGACCTACAACGTGCGCAACGTGCATCGCGCGGTCGGGACCAGGCTCTCGGCGCACATCACCCGCCGCTACGGCATGACCGGCCTCCAGCCGGGCCACCTCACCGTGCGCCTGCGCGGCTCGGCCGGGCAGTCGTTGGGCGCCTGGGCGGTGCAGGGCCTCAAGCTCGAAGTCTTGGGCGACGCCAACGACTACGTCGGCAAGGGCCTCTCCGGCGGCACGATCACGGTCCGGCCGATGGTCTCCTCGCCGCTCGTCGCGCACGACAACACGATCATCGGCAACACCTGCCTCTACGGCGCCACGGCGGGCAGGCTGTTCGCCGCCGGCATGGCGGGCGAGCGCTTCGCGGTCCGCAACTCGGGCGCCGTCACCGTCGTCGAGGGCTGCGGCGACAACGGCTGCGAGTACATGACCGGCGGCGAGGCGGTGATCCTGGGCGACGTCGGCGACAATTTCGCCGCCGGCATGTCGGGCGGCATGGCCTACGTCTTCGACCCGAACAACCGCCTGGGCATCAGGATCAACGCCGACATGGTGGTCTTCAACCGCGTCGAGGTCGAGCACTACCGCGAGCGGCTGCGCGCACTCCTGGCCGAGCACCGGCGCGAGACCGGCAGCGTCGTGGCCGAGCGCCTCCTGGCCGATTTCGACCTGGAGATCGGCCGCTTTTGGCAGGTGATCCCCAAGGAGATGCTGGATCGGCTGGAGGTGCCGGCGACGGCGGAGGCCGTGGCGGCGCGGGCCTGAGCCGGCCGGCAACGTGGATGACGACGCGGACCTCCTCGCCGCTTGGCGGACGATGGCCGCGGACCCGGCGTTCGTCGTTCTGGAAGGGGTTCACGCGCTCAAGCACGGGCTGCGCTTCGGCGCCGAGATCGTGCAAGTCGTCAGCGACGACCCGGCGCGGCTGGCGGCGGTGGCATGGGATGTCGCCCCGGACGTGGCGGACGCGATGCTGGCCGATGTTCGCCGGATCGCCCCACCCGTGGCGCGCGCCCTCGCCTCGGCCCCGCTTCGCAGCCCCGTCCTGGCGCTGGCGCGGCGTCCGCCCGCGGGCGACCCGCCGGGCCGCGGCCCGATCGTGTTCCTGGAGCGCCCGACGCACTTGGGCAATCTCGGCGCCGTCGTCCGGGTCGCCGCCGCCGCCGGGGCCGCCGCCGTCCTGAGCGTGGGCGACCTCGACCCCTGGCACCCGGCGGCGCTGCGCGGCGCCGCCGGGCTGCACTACGCCTTGCCGGTAACGAGGGTGACGGAGCCGCCGCCGAACCGCCCGCGCGTCGCGCTCGACCCGAACGGCGCCCCCTTCGATCCGAGATACGTGCTGGCCGACCCGGTCCTCCTGTTCGGCTCCGAGCGCACCGGCCTCGCGCCCGAGACGCTGGCGGGCGCCGATCACGTCATGGCGCTGCCGATGCGGGCCGGCGTATCGTCGTTGAACCTCGCGACAGCGGTCGCGGCCGTTCTCTACGGCTTGAGCCTTGCCCGTAGGGCTTGATGCTTCGCACCGCTGCGCGGGGCTTTTTCTTTTCTTTTTTCGCTCTTGTCCGACTAGCCCTCGGCGTTGTGGCCGGTCCAACGACAAGTAGCAAAAAAGAAGGCGAAAAGACGGCGCGTCAGCGCACGCGCAGCGTTCACCTCGCGTTGAGTGCGGCGATCTCGTGCGGCAGCAGGCCGAAGCGGGACAGGCGAAAGATGTGCCGGCCGTCGTGCGCTCGCCGCATGAGTCGGGCCCACTCAGTCGTGTAGAGGGCGAGGTAGCCAGTCATCGCGATTGCCTTCATGTGGTGTCGTCGTCACCACTGATGTGGTGCCCCACCTATGTATTGCATCACACAATAAGGCGACCCTCCCATGCGCCGACGCACGAGAGGATTCTTGCTCAAGCACTCACCGTCGGCGCCTCGGCGAAGCGGGACTTGGCCGACAGGTCGAACACGCCGTAGCCGGCGACGATCAGGAAGCACAGGGCCGGCACAATGTAGGAGAAGGCGGCACCGTAGGCGTCCAGCACCGCGCCGTGCACCAGCGGCATCAGCGCGCCGCCGAGGATCGCCATGACGAGCCCGGCGGCGCCGAACTTGGTGTCGTCGCCAAGGCCGTGCAGCGCCACGCCGTAGATGGTCGGGAACATCAAGGACAGGCTGGCCGAGATCGCGACCAGCGCCCAGACGCCGGAGATGGTCGGGTTGAGGATCATGTAGGCGCATAAAGCCGTGCCGAGCAGCGCCATGCCGGCGAGCAGGGCCGAGGGGCGCACGAAGCCCATGAGCCAAGTCATGAAGAAGCGCGCGACGAGGAAGACGATCAGGCTGTATTGCAGGTAGACGCCGGCCCCCGCTTCGTTGACCCCGTCCAGCGCCTCCATGACGTACTGGATCGTGAAGGTCCAAACGCAGGTCTGCGCCGCGACGTTGAAGAACTGCGCGATGACCCCGTAGCGGTAGTGGGTGTTGGCCAAGAGCCGCCTCATCGCCGCACCGAAATGGACGTCGCGCGGGCCGTCCGCCGCCGCCTCGCGCGCTGTCGGCATCCGCACCAGCGCGATGCCGATCCAAATCGCGACCAAGACGAAGGCCATGCCGACGTAGGGGGTCATCACCGCGTTGAGTTCGGCCGTCTGGACCGTGCGCAGTTGCTCGGCCGTCATCGCGGCGCGATCCTCGGCCGTGGCCGCGTTCAGGTAGGGCAGGATCAGCGTCGCCGCCAGGAACACGCCGATGTTGGTGCCGACCGGATTGAAGGCCTGGGCGAGGTTCAGCCGGCGGGTGGCGTTGGCCTCGGGACCCATGGCGATGACGAACGGATTGGCCGAGGTCTCCAGGATCGACAATCCTGCGGCGAGGACGAAGAGCGCGGCGAGGAAGTAGCCGTACGTCATGAACTGGCTCGCCGGATAGAACATGAAGGCGCCGCCGGCCGCGAGGCCGAGCCCGGTCAGCACGCCCACTTTGTAGGAAAAGCGCCGGTTGATGAACGCCGCCGGCAGCGCCAAGCAGAAGTAGGCGCCGTAGTAGCAGAACTGGACCAGGGCCGCTTGCAGCGTGCTCATCGTGAAGATTTTGCTGAACACCTTGACCAGCGGGTCGGTCATGTTCGCCGCCACGCCCCAGGCGGCAAAGCAGGTGACGAGCAGGACGAACGGGACGACCATCTCGCGAAACACGATTGGCTGCTTGACCGGCACAGGCTTTACCCCTCCCTGTCGCGCTTTTGCGGCGCGTGCTTTGACACCGCAACCTCGTGGCATGAGCCATTCAGGCCGGTGCGACTGCAGATTGTGGTTGATGCCGTGCCGCTTGGCAAACGCCGATGCTTCGCACCGCTGCCCGGGGCCTCTTTTTCGCTGTCCGAGGCTGGCTTCGACGTCGAGGCCAAGTTCGGGAACAAAGTTGCAAAAAAGAGCAGAGATGAGGGCCGCGCGCCCAGCGCACGCGAAGCGTTCCACGCCGACCCGAGACGGGGTATGAAGCCATAACGATAACACTCCGCGAGGGAGGCCCGTACCGTGCTGACGCCGGCCGACGACATCGCCGGGCTTCACGCCCGCTTCGCCTGGGACGTGCCGGCGGCGTTCAGCGTGGCGCGCGCCTGCTGCGACCGCCACGCCGAGGCCGGGCGCGGCGTGGCGATGGTCGCGCTTGACAAGGACGACCGCGCGACGGAGTGGACCTTCGCCGACCTTAGGGCCGCGTCCTGCCGCCTCGCCCGCGTACTGAGTGCGAGGGGCGTCGGCCGCGGCGATCGGGTCGGCGTGCTCTTGGACCAGCGGCCGGAGACGCTGCTCACGCACTTGGCGGCGAGCCGCCTCGGCGCCGTGTCGCTGCCGCTGTTTCGCCTGTTCGGCGCCGAGGCGCTGCGCTACCGCTTGGCCGACAGCGGTGCGGCCGCGCTCGTCACCGACCGCGAAGGGGCGGAGAAGCTCGCGTTGATCCGAGACAGTCTGCCCGACCTCAAGGCGACTTTATGCGTCGAGGGGCTGGTCGACGGGGCGGAGGACTTGCCCGCCTTGATGGCGCGCGCGAGCGACGGGCACTTGTGCGCCGACACCAAGGCCGAGGATCCGGCCTTCTTGATCTACACCTCCGGCACGACGGGCAACCCGAAGGGCGCCCTGCACGCCGCGCGGGGCCTGATCGGCCACCTGCCGGGCGTGCAGATGCCGCAGCATTTCTTCCCGCAACCGAACGACCGCTTCTGGACGCCGGCGGACTGGGCCTGGATCGGCGGGCTGTTGGACGTGCTCTTGCCGAGCCTCTACTTCGGCGTGCCGGTCGTGGCCTCGCGCATGGCCAAGTTCGACCCTGAGCGCGCCGCCGCGATCATGGCCGCGAACGGCGTCAAGAACGTCTTCATGCCACCCACCGCCTTGAAGATGATGCGAGCAGGAGGCCTCGACGCGCGGCGGGCGGGGGTAGGGTTGCGCTCGATGGGCAGCGGCGGCGAGAGTTTGGGCGCCGAGACGCTCCAGTGGGTACGGGAGAGCTTCGGCGTCGCCGCCAACGAGTTCTACGGCCAAACCGAGTGCAATCTGATCGTTGCCACCTGTGCTGCCATCGAGCCGGCGACGCCGGGGGCGATGGGCTACGCCGTGCCGGGGCACGAGGTTACGATCATCGACGCCGAGGGCAACGTCCTGGCCGACGGCGAGCCCGGCGAGATCGCCGTCCGCCGGCCCGACCCAGTCATGTTCCTGCGCTACTGGAACCAGCCGGAGGCCACGGCGGCGAAGTACGTCGGCGGCTGGCTGAAGACCGGCGACCTCGGCCGCCGCGACGAGCGGGGCCGGTTTTGGTATCTCGGCCGCGACGACGATCTGATCCTCTCGGCCGGCTACCGCATCGGCCCCGCCGAGGTCGAGGCCCGCCTCATGACCCACCCGTCCGTCGCGATGTGCGCCGTCGTCGGCGTGCCGGACCCCTTGCGCGGCGAGGCGATCAAAGCCTACGTCGTGCTCAAACCCGGGGTCGCCGCCGACGCGGTGCTGGCGCTCGCGTTGCAGGCGCACGTCAAGGCGGGCGGGAGTGCCTACGCTTACCCGCGCAAGGTCGCCTTCGTCGCCGACCTGCCGCTCACCGCGACCGGCAAGGTCATGCGCCGGGCCTTGCGCCAGATGGAACAGGCCGGGACCGCCCCGCCCGGCTTTAGTTGAAGAAAGGTTCGAGCATGTACACAGCCTTGACCGGCGCCGTCCGCGTCACGGTCGAGCCCGCCTACCTCGAAGCGCAGTCGAGCCCGAACGAGGGCCGCTACGCGTTTGCCTACACCGTCACGGTCGAGAACGAGGGCGACGTCCCCGTCCGCCTCGTCGGCCGCTACTGGCGCATCACCGACGGGCAGGGACGGCGGCAGGAGGTGCGCGGCGAGGGCGTCGTCGGCGAGCAGCCGCTGATCGACCCCGGCCAAAGCTTCACCTACACGAGCGGGGCGGCGATCCCGACGGCGTCCGGCTTCATGGGCGGCACCTACCAGATGCAGGGCGTCGACGGGCTCCACTTCGACGTCGAGATCCCGACCTTCTCGCTGGACGCGCCGAGCCCGCGGCGTTCACTCAACTGATGCGCACGACGCCCGACCGAGCGAAGAGGTGCGCGTGGCGTCCGACCGAGTGAGGCTGCACCGGCGCACCAGCCTCGCCCTGCCGATCGACGTGCGCCCGATGGCGTTCGTCGTCGGCATCGTGCTCGGCGTCCTGGCGCTCGCCATGCTGCCCCCGATGCTGGCCGATGTCATCAGCGGCAACCCGGACTGGCAGGTGTTCGCGCTCGCCTCCCTCGTCACCGGCTTCACCGGCGTCTGCCTCGTCTTGATGCAGGGCATCCACTCCATCGACCGGCTGGAGACGCGCCAGACGTTCCTGCTCACCTCGCTCGTCTGGTTCGTGACGACGGCGTTCGCCGCGCTGCCGCTCTACCTCTCGGAGTTGCAGCTGACGCTGGCGGACGCCTTCTTCGAGGCGATGTCCGGCATCACGACGACGGGCTCGACCGTCATCACCGGCCTCGACGAGGCACCACCCGGCATCCTGCTCTGGCGCTCCTTGCTGCAGTGGCTGGGTGGGATCGGCATCATCGTCATGGGCGTTGCCATCCTGCCGCTCTTGAACGTCGGTGGGATGCAGCTGTTTCGCACCGAGCGTTCCGACGATTCCGAGAAGGTGCTGCCGCGCGCGGCCCAGATCGCCTTCGCGACGGCGCTCGTCTACTTCGTGCTCACGCTCGTCTGCGGCGTCGCCTACTTCTTCGCCGGCATGGGCCTGTTCGCCGCCGTGACGCACGCGATGACGACGCTCGCGACGGGCGGCTACGCCACCTCGGACGCCTCGATCGCGATCTTCGGCAGCCCCGCGATCGAGTGGGTCGCGATCGTGTTCATGGCGATCGGCGGCATCCCGCTCGTTCTCTTGGTCCAGACTATGCGCGGCCGGCCGCGCAACCTGCTGCACGACGTGCAGGTGCGCTGGTACCTGACCGTCCTCCTCTGCGCCGCGGGCCTCCTCTACTTCTGGGTCGACGTCAACCAAGAGCTGAGCGGGCACGATGCCTTTCGCCACACGTTGTTTAGCGTCATCGCGGTCGTGACCGGCACCGGTTACGCCTCGATCGACTACAACGCCTGGGGCACCTTCCCGATCGTCGTCTTCTTCTTCCTCACCTGCGTCGGCGGCTGCACGGGCTCGACGACCGGCGGCATCAAGATGTTCCGCTTCGTCATCCTCTACGAGATCAGCCGGGTGCAGGTGGCGCGGCTCATCCGCCCGAACGCCGTCTACCGCCCGTTCTACAACGGCCACTTGATCTCGGATCAGGCCGCGATCTCGGTCATGGCCTTCGTCTTCCTCTTCGGCCTCACCTTCGGCATCTCGACCGCCCTTCTGGCCGCGATGGGGCTTGAATTCCTCACCGCCATGTCGGCGGCGATCACCGCCCTCGCCAATGTCGGCCCGGGCCTGGGCGACATCGTCGGCCCCGCCGGCAATTTCGCCTCGCTCCCGAGCGGCGCCAAGTGGGTTCTGAGCGCCACGATGCTCTTGGGGCGCCTTGAGCTGTTCACCGTGCTCGTCCTGTTCTCGCCGTCATTCTGGCGCAACTGAGGCTTCGACGACCGGCCACCCCTCATCCCAGCGTCACCACCGCCAGCCGCAGGTAGTAGCGCTCGGCGACGAAGTCTTCCTCGATCTTGAGTTGCAGGGCGGGCTTCGGGTTGGTGGTGACGTCGCGCCACGTCGTCTGGCGCTCGCCCCGGCCGAAGAGGCGCTCCTCGCCCCGCCGCCACGCGTGCGGGTACCACGTCGTTCGGCCGAGGCAAGCGGCGATGTCTTGGGCCACGGCGGCGTACGCGCCATCGAGCAGTTCACCGCGACCGCCCTCGATCGGTTGTCCCTCGCAGACGTAGGCCGCGACCGGCCGTGTCGAGCCCTCGACCCGGCAGGCGCGAAAACCGTACGGCACGACGGCCCCCGTCCAGCCCGCCCGTCCGTCGAGTGCTCGGCCGCGCAAGCCCGCGAACCCCGACGCCTCGGCCGCGACCACGCGCGCCAAGTCGTCGCAAAAGTCGCGCGCGGGCGGCGACGGCAGGGCCGGGACCGCGATCGGGGCCGGGGAGGGGACAGGTGTGGTCGGCGGCGGGGGCGGTTCGGTGCCGCAGCCGGCGAGGCAAGCGAGCAGGAGCAGGGGCAGCGGGTGGCGCATAGGCCACAGGTGCCCGACCTCGATCGCCGCCGCAAGCGTCTAGAGGGGATTGACCCCAAACGCTGCAAGGCAGCGCGATCCACGTCGTGGATGTCACGGCAGAACCCGTTTATGCGAAGCAGAACTATTGCATTACTAGGCAGCGTTGACAAGGTCACTTCCGTTTTGCGGTGGCGTGTGATGCAAGGCTGGCTTTTGGAGGGCAGCCGTGGTGCGCGGTCTGATGAGCGACGAGGAGTGGGCGTTCTTTGCGCCGTTCGCGGTGGGGTCTGGTGGGCGTTCAGGTCGTCCGCCTGCCGGCCACCGACGTATGCCCGACGGGATGTTCTGGATCGCTCGCACGGGCGTTTTTTGGCGCGATCTGCACGGGCGCTTCAACAAGTGGTCTTTCTGTCTGTCGCCAGTTCCGGCGCTGGACCTTGGCGGGCGTGTGGGATGCCCTGCTGGCGGCGTTGGACCCGGCCAAGGCGGCACCCGACAGCGTGGCCATGGTCGATAGCACCATCGTTCGCGCCCATCGGCAGGCGCAAAAAGGGGGCTGCGCGTGAGCGTGTCGGGGGCTCGCGCGGCGGCCGAACGGCAAAGGCCCGCACGATCGCCAACGGGCTCGGCCTGCCGCTTGCCGTCGAACCGACGGGCGGCGCGGCGTCGGGCCACCGCGGCTTCGAGCGACGCCGAGCGCGCCTTGCCCAAGGTGCTGATCGCAGGGCGTGGCCGTGACGCCGACCGCATCCGCCAAGCCGTTGAACAAGCCAGCGGAACGGCCGTGACCTCGTCCCGGCAAGGCCGAGAGCGCCCCACCCCGATCGACCGCTTCGCCCGTGCGCGACGCAACCGCATCGAGCGGTGCTTTGGGCGCATGAACAACGCCCGCCGCACGGCTGCCCGCTACGGTAAGACGGCTGCCAGTTACCTCGGCTTCGTCCAGATCGTCGCCGTGCGCCCCTGGGTCTCGCACTTCGTTCACGCTGCCTAGTTGGCCGAACCTTATTGACAGGTCTTACAGTTGAGCAAATTGTGGCTGCCAAGAGAGATGAAGTTAAACTTCCTAAAATAGTTGTAAAAAGAAGTGCCGATGCGCAATGAAGAAAAGCCATCAGTTGAACGTACTGCTGGGGCTCTCGGGGGCGAAGACCACGCGACCGCGAAGCCGCCATCGGTCGGCAGGGTCACCTTTGCCGCCGTCATCGGCGCCACGGTAGAATGGTACGACTTTTTCTAGTACGGCCTCGTTGCCGCTTTGATCTTCAACACCCAGTACTTCCTAGCCATGACCCGCTCCGTGGGCACCATGTTCGCTTAGGGAACCTTCGCCGTGGGGTTCGTCGCCCGGCCGATCGGCGGCGTCGTCTTCGGCCACTTCGGTGATCGGATCGAGCGCAAGAGCATGCTCGTTCTCACGCTGACGATCATGGGAACGGCGACCGTCCTCATCGGCCTCCTGCCCAACTACGCCCAGATCGGGTCCTGCTCTTCTTGCGCGTGCTGCAAGGCTTGGGCATCGGCGGCGAGTGGGGCGGCGCCGTGCTGATGGCAGTCGAATACTCCCCGCCGGGAAAGCGCGGCTTTTATGGCAGCCTCACCCAACTCGGGCTATCGTTCGGCCTCATCCTCGCCTCGGGCGTCATGGCGCTGGTCTCGCAGCTTCCCGAAGCCCAGTTCCAAAGCTGGGGCTGGCGGATACCGTTTCTTCTCAGCGCGGTGCTCATCGGCATCGGCCTCTACATCCGCTTGAACATCGGCGAAGCCCCGGCGTTCGCGAAGGTGAAGGAAGGGACGCGGCGGAAGGTCGCCTTCGTAGAGTTGGTGCGCAATTATCCCAAGAACGTCCTGCTCGGCATGGGTGCCCGCTACGTCGACGGCGTGATCTTCAACAGCTACGCCGTCTTCATCGTTGCCTACCTCACGACGACCTTTGGCGTCGAGCGGACGACGGTGCTGGTCGGGATCATGATCTCTGCCTTCGTGATGGTCATCTTCATCCCGATCTTCGGCCGCATGTCCGCAGAATGGCGCCGTTCAGCGCGTCCTCGCCCGCAAGGCGGTGATCCTCGGCGCCGGGGCGATCGGTTCGCCGCAGATCCTGCAGTGCTCGGGCGTCGGCGACGAGGCGTTGCTGCAATCCTTGGGTATCCCGGTCGTACATTCGCTGCCCGGGGTCGGCGAGGGGCTCCAGGACCATCTGCAAGCACGCCTCGTCTACAAGACGAGTCTGAAGACGCTGAACGACAAGGTGAACAGCCTCATCAAAAAGGCCGGGATCGGCTTGGAGTACGCGTTGTTTCGCAAGGGCCCCTTGACGTTGGCCGCCAGCCAAGTCGTCGCCTTCACGCGCTCGAACCCCGGCGCGAGCCGTCCGGACATCCAATTCCACATGCAGCCGCTCAGCGCGGACAAACCCGGTGAAGGGCCGCACAAATTCTCCGCCTTCACGGCGTCCGTGTGTCAATTGCGTCCCGAGAGCCGTGGGCACATCAAGATCAAGTCCCCCGATCCGATGCAGCACCCCTCGATCCAGCCAAACTATCTCTCAATGCAAACCGACCGGCGCGTCGCGGTGGCGGGGATCAAGATGGCGCGCAAGATCGCTTCCGCCCCGGCGCTTGCCCGCTATATCACCGAAGAATTCGTTCCCGAAAGCCAGCATCAAACCGACGCGGAACTGGAGGCCGCATAACGCTTCAGTCAAACCATCTATCATCCGACGAGCACCTGCCAGATGGGCGGCGGTGGTGGACGCGCGCTTGCGCGTGCACGGGAGCGAGGGCCTGCGGGTCGTCGATGCGCCGATCATGCCGGAGACCGTGTCCGGCAACACCAACGTGCCCACGATCATGATCGCGGAGAAGGCCTCCGACATGATCCTGGAGGATGCCCGAAAGAACCCCGCAACGGAACTGAGGGCCGAGGGCGCCGTCTTGCAGGAAAGCCAATCTTGCGTGACAGCCCTCGCGCGAAGCCTCATATTGCGATGAATCGCAGAATAGGGAGGCGAACAAATGCAGCTCAGTCGCGAGGACCTGCTCAAGGCGTTTGAGCGGATGTGCCTGATCCGCGAGTTCGAGGACGCGGTGCACGAGGAGTTCTCGGCCGGGGCCATCCCCGGCTTCGTCCACCTCTACGCCGGCGAGGAGGCCTCGGCCGTCGGCTTTTGCATGCACCTGAACGACCGCGACTACATCGCCTCGACGCACCGAGGCCACGGGCACTGCATCGCCAAGGGCGTCGACGTGGCCGGCATGATGCCCGAGGTCTTCGGCAAGAAGACCGGCGTTTGCGGCGGCAAGGGCGGCTCGATGCACATCGCCGACCTTGGCGTCGGCATGATGGGGGCGAACGGCATCGTCGGCGGCGGGCCGCCCCTGATCTGCGGCGCCGCCTTGACCGCGAAGACCTTGAAGACCGGCGGCGTCGCGATCGCCTTCGTCGGCGACGGGGCGTCGAACCAGGGCACGACCTTGGAGAGCTACAACCTCGCCAAGGTCTGGAACCTGCCCGCGGTCTTCGTCGTCGAGGATAACGGCTACGCCGAGAGCACCGGCTCGGCGTGGTCGGTCGGCGGCAGCCAAGTCGAGCGGGGCCGCGCGTTCGGGATGCCGGCCACCGAGGTCGACGGGCACGACTTCTTCGCCGTCTGGGAGGCGGCGCGCGAGGCGGTCGAGCGCGCGCGGGACGGCGGGGGGCCGAGCCTGATCCACGTCAAGCTCAAGCGCTACTACGGCCACTTCGAGGGCGACGCCCAGACCTACAAGGCGCCGAACGAGAACGAGACGGTGCGGGCCGAGAAGGACTGCCTGCAACTGTTTCGGGCCCGCGTCGGCGAGGCGGGGCTGTTGGACGGCGAGGCCCTGGACGAGGTCGAGCGGGCGGCGAAGCTCAGGATCGAGCAGTGCCTGACCCAGGCCAAGGCGGCCGACATGCCGAGCGAGGCCGACCTCACCACCGACGTCTACGTCGCCTACCACTGAAGGGGGCATCAAGTCATGCCGAAGAAGAGCTACCGCCAAGCCATCAACGAGGCGCTGCGGCAGGAGATGGAGCGCGACGAGCGGGTCATCATCATGGGCGAGGATATCGCGGGGGGCTTGGGCGCCCCCGGCGAGGACGACGCCTGGGGCGGTCCCATGGGCGTCACCAAGGGGCTGATGCCGATCTTCGGCCGGGATCGCGTCCTCGACACGCCGATCACCGAGAGCGCCTTCATCGGCGCCGCCGCCGGCGCCGCCGCGACGGGCCTGCGCCCGGTGGCCGAATTGATGTTCGTCGACTTCATGGGGGTCTGCTTCGATCAGATCTTCAACCAAGCCGCCAAGTTCCGCTACATGTTCGGCGGCAAGGCGGTGACGCCGCTCACGATCCGCACGATGTACGGGGCCGGCTTTCGCGCCGCCTCGCAGCACAGCCAGTGCCTCTACCCGATCTTCACCCACATCCCCGGCCTGAAGGTGGTGCTGCCCTCCAACGCCTACGAGGCCAAAGGCCTGTTGATCCAGGCGATCCGCGACGACGACCCGGTGGTCTTCTTCGAGCACAAGGCGATGTACGACGAGGAGGCCGAGGTCCCCGACGAGCCCTACACGATCCCGTTCGGCGAGGCGAACGTCACCCGCGAGGGCGACGACGCGACCGTGATCACGATGGGCCGGATGGTCAACTTCGCCGAGCAGGCCGCCGACGCGCTGAAGAAGGACGGCATCGGCGTCACCGTCGTCGACCTGCGCACCACCTCGCCGCTCGACCGCGAGACGATCTTGGAGACCGCGCGCGAGACCGGCCGCGTCGTCGTCGTCGACGAGGCCCACCCGCGCTGCTCGATGGCGACCGACATCGCGGCCCTGGTCGCCGACGAGGCGTTCGAGTCCTTGAAGGCCCCGGTCAAGACGGTGACGGCGCCGCACGCGCCGGTGCCGTTCTCGCCGGCGCTCGAAGACCTCTACGTGCCCTCGCCGGCCAAGATCGAGGCGGCGGTGCGCGCGGTCGTCGGCGCCGACGTGGCGAGGGCGGCCGAATGAGCGACGCCGATCCAAATATCCAGCCGATCCAGCCGATCGTGATGCCCAAATGGGGCCTCGCGATGCAAGAGGGCTTGCTCGCCGAGTGGCACGTCGAGGCGGGGGCGGCGCTCAAGAAAGGCGACGAGATCGCCGACATCGAGACGGCGAAGATCGCCAACGTCTTCGAGAGCCCGATCGAGGGCACCGTCCGGCGCTTGGTGGCGCGGCCGGGCGACACCCTGCAAGTCGGCGCCCTCATCGCCGTCGTCGCCCCGGCCGAGACCGAGGACGCCGCGATCGACGCCTACGTCGAGGCGTTCCAGGGCCGTTTCGCGGCCGAGGCCGCCGACGCGGCGCCGCCGCCCGAGCCCGAGACGATCGAGGCCGTCGGCCGGCGCCTGCGCTACCTCGCCCAGGGCGAGGGCGACGCCACGCCGGCCCTCCTCCTGCACGGCTTCGGCGGCGACTACCTGTCGTGGATGTTCACGCAAGAGGCGCTGAGCGCCGAGCGCAGGGCCTACGCCCTCGACCTGCCGGGGCACGGCGGCTCGACCAAGGACGTCGGCGACGGCCTGCCCGGCCTCGCCGCGGCCGTTCTCGCCTTCATGGACGCGAAGGGGATCGCTAAGGCGCACCTCGTCGGGCACTCGATGGGCGGTGCCCTGTCGCTGCTGCTCGCCCGCGAGTATCCCGATCGCGTCGCCTCGTTGACCCTGATCGCCCCGGGCGGCCTCGGCGCCGAGATCGACGGCGCCTTTCTCGACGGCTTTATCCAGGAGAAGCGGCCGAAGAAGCTGCGCGCCGTCCTGGAGCGCCTCGTCGCCGATCCGGACGCGATCACGGCCGAGATGGTCGAGGAAGTCGTCCGCTTCAAGCGCCTCGACGGCGCCGAGGCGGCGCTGAGGCGCTTGCGCGCCGCGCTCGCCGAGGGCGACCGTCAGCGCGGCGACCTGCGCGGCGTGCTGAGCAAGACAGACATCCCGGTCCTCGTCGTCTGGGGCGAGGCCGACCGTATCCTCCCCGCCTCCCACGCCGACGGCCTGCCCGAAGGGGTGAGTGTGCTGCGCCTGGAGAGGACGGGCCATCTGCCGCACATGGAGCGTGCCGAAGAGGTCAACGCCAAACTGGGCGAGCATCTGCGGGCGGCTGACGGGTAGAACGCTTGCGCGTGCGCTCGCCGCGCGGGCTTTCTTTTCTCTTTTTTGCTTTTGTCCGAGGCTGGCCCACGGCGGCGCGGCCAACCACCTCCGTTAACACTGGCAAAAAGAAAGAAAAAGCCTGCGCGGCGAGCGCATGCGAAGCGTTCAATCAACCGCCTTCTTCAATTCATCCTTGTTCATCTTGGATCGCCCTTCGACGCCCTGCTTCTTCGCCTTCTCGTAAAGCTCGTCCTTGGAGGACTCGCCGCCGTCGCGGTACTTCTTGGCCTTCTCGGCAACGTCGTCCGGCTGCTTCGAGAACTGCTTGCCTTTCTTGCTGTCCTCGCGCTTCTTCGCCGTCGTGCGCTTGTACTCCTCGTCCGACAGGTTCTCGCGCGCTTCTTTGGGCAGGTAGCGCTCGCCCGTGTCCTCGCTGCGCTTGCCGGACTTCGTGCCCCACTCCTCCTCGGTCCATTCCTTCAAGCTGTTGTCGTCGTCCGGCTTATCGCCCGCGTAGCCCCCGCCGCGCTTTTGGTACTCTTGGCTCGCCATCTGCGCCTTGCGCGCCGACCACTGCCCCGGCTTGCCGCCCTTATCGCTCTTGGTGATCTCATCCTTGACCTTCTCCCAGAGCTTGGGGTCGGTCTTCGTCGCCGTCTTGCTCACGCCCGTGCCTCCGCATTCGAGTGAACGGGGCGAGAACACAGAACTCAGGCGCGGCGTTCCATCGGATCGTCGTCGAAGGGCTTGGCGGCGCTGATCCGGTGCAGCAGGGGGGCGGCGCCCGCGACGTCGTAGCCGGCCTCGGCCGCCGTCTCGATCACCTCGTCCGCCGGGCGTTGCCGTGCCGCCAGGAACGCCCACAGGTAGCACGAGCGGGTGCCGGAGCGGCAGTAGGCGAGGTAGGGTCCGACGTTGTTCGCGACCGCGTCCGCCATCGCCGCGATATGGTCGGGGAAGATGCCGCCCGAGACCACCGGCACCTCGGCGTAGGCGAGGCCGAGAGCCTCGGCCGCGGCCCTGACGCTCTCCCCCGTCGGCTGGTCAGGGGCCTCGCCGTCGGGACGGTTGTTGATGATCGTGCGCACCCCCGCCGCCTTGATCGGGGCGACGTCGTCCGGCGTGATCTGCGGGGCGACGAAGAAATTCTCGTCCAGCTTGTGCAGCGGTGCGCTCATCTCGCTTCCTTCCCATGCGTGGTGCCGGACAGGTTCTAGCCGAGCATCGAGGGTGCCGCCAGCGCGCGCGTGCCTTTGGGCGGTGGTGAGGTGGTGAGGGAACCATTCTTCAAGTAAGAGGCTGTCCTTGCCGATTGAAAAGATGGTCCGAACGCCGCCGCCAGTCCGAGGTATTGTATGATCGAGCTTTTCTCTGACCCCCAGGTCTGGGCCAGCCTGCTCACCTTGACCCTTCTGGAGATCGTGCTCGGCATTGACAACATCATTTTCATCTCGATCGTGACGGCGAAGCTGCCCGAGGCGCAGCAGGCGAGTGCTCGCCGCACGGGGCTCCTCATGGCGCTCGCCATGCGGATCATGCTCCTGTTCAGCATCAGCTGGATCATCAGCCTCGAAGAGCCTATCGTGACGGTGTTCGGCCTCGCGCTTTCTTGGCGCGACTTCGTCCTGCTCGCGGGCGGCGTGTTCCTGCTCTACAAGGGCACGAAGGAGGTCCACGAGATGACCGAGGGCGCCCACGAGGAGGAAAGCAGCGCCGTCTCGCTCACGTTCGCCGGTGCTGTGATCCAGATCCTGCTGCTGGACGCCGTCTTCTCGATCGACAGCGTCATCACCGCGGTCGGCATGGCCGAGCACCTGGAGGTGATGATCGCGGCCGTGTGTATTTCGATCGGCGTCATGCTGCTCGCGGCCGAGCCCGTCGCCGGCTTCGTCAACCGCCACCCAACTGTGAAGATGCTCGCACTCGCCTTTCTTCTCCTCATCGGCGTGGCGCTGATCGCCGACGGGCTGCACTTCCACATCCCGCGCGGCTACATCTACGCGGCGATCGCTTTCTCCATCCTGGTCGAGGTCTTGAATCAGATGGCATCGCGCGCGCGCAAGAAAGGGGCGAAGAAGCCGGGCTCGCTCGCCGGGCAGGCGCTTAGGGGCAAGCAGCGCCGCATGACCAGCCCCACGCGGACCTACAACACTTGAAGGATACGGACATGGAGATGAACGAGCGCGTCGAACTGCTCGAAAAGGACGCCGCCCACCTGCGCACCGAGGCTTACCTCATGCGCAGCCTCGTCGCGGCCCTCCTCACCGGCAAGGCCGACGCCGTCCTCGACGATCCCGAGGGTTTCGTCCAAGAGGCCCTCGACCGCCTGCCCGGCGGCGACCAAGCAAACGTCAAGCCTCAAATCGACGCCGACATGGCCAAGGCGGCCGTCAAGGACATCGTCGCCCGCGCCAAGGCGTGAACGCTGACGCGTCCGCTTTTTTTGCTAGTGTTAACGCAGGAGGCTGGCCGCGGCGCCGAGGGCCAGCCTCGGACAAGAGCAGAAAAGAGAAAAGGAAGCCCGCGCGGCGAGCGCACGCGAAGCGTTTAAATCACCATGCTCGAAACCTTCTCCCTCGCCTTCGTCGCCTTTCTCGTCACCATCGACCCGCTCGGCATGGTGCCGATCTTCTTGGGGGTCACCGGTGACCTTGACACCGAAGGACGTCGCCGCACCGCGTTGCAGGGCACGGCGATCGGCGCCGTCGTGCTCCTCCTCTTCGCGCTCGTGGGCGAGGCGGCCTTGGGCGCTCTGGGCATCGGCCTGCCGGCCTTTCGCATCGCCGGCGGCTTGATGCTGCTCGCCATCGCGTTCGAGATGGTGTTCGAGCGCCGCACCAAGCGGCGCGGCGAGACGGCCGAGCACATTCGCGACGAGACGCAGGGCACCGACCTCGCCATCTTCCCGATTGGCGTGCCGTTGATCGCTGGGCCGGGGGCCATCACCGCCGCGATCTTGCAGATGAGCCGAACCGAGGGCGATGTTCAGGGCCAAGCCTTGGTGCTCGCAGCACTCGCCCTCAACCTCGCACTCCTCTACCTCACCTTGCGCCTCGCGGCCGAACTCGGCCGTCACCTCTCGCCGACGCTGATCTTGATCCTCTCGCGGCTGCTCGGCCTGATCCTGGGCGCGCTCGCCGTGCAGTTCATCATCGACGGGGCCACGATGGCGTTTGCGTCGGCGTGACGCGTCGTTTCACGCTTGGCGCCGGCGGGGACGGCGCCAATATTAAGGCCATGAGCCAGAAGCGTGACATCGCCCCCACCCCCGCGAGCGAGATCGACGCTTTCGTCGAGGCCGTTCGCGCGACCCCCTCGTCCGGCGGCGGCAGCCGCGGCCGGCTGATCTTCGCCCTCGACGCCACCGCGTCGCGCAAACCGACCTGGGACACGGCCTGCGACCTGCAGGCGTCGATGTTCATGGAGGCCGAGCGCCTGGGCGGGCTCGACGTGCAGCTCGCCTTCTACCGCGGCTACCAGGAGTGCAAGGCCGGGCGCTGGGTCAAGAACCCCGCCGAACTCGTTCGGCAGATGGGCAAGGTCGATTGCCGCGCCGGGCGCACCCAGATCGGCCGCATCCTGCGCCACGCCCTGAACGAGCACGACAAGGCCCGCGTCAACGCGCTCGTCTTCATCGGCGACGCGATGGAGGAGCACATCGACGAGCTCGGCCACGCGGCCGGGGCGCTGGGCTTGGCCGGCGTGCGCACCTTCATGTTCCAAGAGGGCACCGATCCCGCCGTGAGCGAAGCCTACAAGGAAGTCGCCCGCCTGACCCGGGGCGCTCACTGTCGCTTCTCCGCCAGCGCGCCGGACGAGTTGCGCCGCCTGCTCCGCGCGGTTGCCGCCTACGCCAGCGGCGGCGGCGCGGCGCTCAAGGCCCTGTCCGCCCGCGAGGGCGGGCCGGTCGCCCTGATCGAGCGGCAGGTACGCTGACGATCCGCGGCGCGATCATGGGTGTTCCATGAGCGGCAGCCTTATCCTTCTCCTCGGCGCTCTCGTGCTCGCCGGCTTGGCGCTGCGCGGGTTCGTCAGGGCCTCGCCGCACACCATCGTGCGCGGGCTGCGGGCGTTCGCGACCGCCTTCGGCGCGCTCGCCAGCACGGGCCTGCTCTTCGCCGGGCGCTACGGCATCGCGCTCGTCGCCTTGTGCGCCACGGGCTTCGCTTTTTGGAGCCTGCGCCAGCACTCGCAGGGCGCCACGGCCTGGGACGCGGGCGGCGGCGGTGGCGACGAGGCCGCGGTCGGGATCGAGACGCGCTACTTGAACATGCGCCTCGATCGCGCCAGCGGCGAGGTCAGCGGCGAGGTGCGAATGGGCGCGTTCGCCGGCCGGGGCCTCGCGTCGATGGGGCAGGGCGAACTGCTCGACCTCTTGGCCGAGGTCGTCCGCGAGGACGGCAAGAGCGTGCCCTTGCTCGAAACCTACCTCGATCGCCGTTTCGCCGACTGGCGCTCGGACGCGGGCGCCGGGACTGGATCGGGGGCACCCGCGGGCGACGCGCCGATGGACGCCGGCTTGGCGCGCAAGATCCTGGGCGTCGAGGAAGGGGCCACGCCCGACGAGGTCCGCCAAGCCCATCGTCGGTTGATGGGGCTCCACCCCGATCGCGGCGGCAGCGATTACCTCGCCGGGCAGATCAACCGGGCGCGTGATATTCTGCTCGGCAAGCGCTGAGCGCGCCTCGGTACGGCATTTTTTGTCTCGGATTAACACATTGCGGGCTAAGCTTGTGCTAGATAGCGCTCGGCTGCGTGCGTCGTTGCCTTCTGGCTGAGGCCCGAAGATTGCAACCGGCCGTGCGTTGACGCTTTGATGTACTATCGTCCCCGCGTCGCCTCGGCGGGGACGATGCTGTTTTGTGCCCGTGTTCTTGGATGGGGAGTTAAATGACCACCGTTCGTAAAGTCGTGTTTCCCGTGGCGGGGCTCGGCACCCGTATGCTGCCGGCGACCCGTGTCCTGCCCAAGGAGATGCTGCCGGTCATCGACAAGCCCATCATTCAGTACGCGCTGGAGGAGGCGGCCGCGGCCGGCTGCGAGCAGTTCATCTTCGTGACCGGCCGCGGCAAGTCGATCATCGAGGATCATTTCGACCGCGCGTTCGAGCTGTTCCAGACGTTGGAAGAGAAGCAAAAGCGTACCGCTTTGGAGCAGTTGACCTACGAGACGCCGGAGCCGGGCAAGGTCCTCTTCACCCGTCAGCAGGAGCCGCGGGGCCTGGGCCACGCCGTCTGGTGTGCCCGGCATCTCGTCGAGGGCGAGGCGTTCGGCGTCATCCTGGTCGACGACCTGATCCACAGCGAGACGCCCTGCATGGGCCAGTTGGCCGGGGCGCACGCGAAGACCGGCGGCAACGTCGTTGCCGTCATGGAGGTGCCGGACGAGCAGACCAAGCGCTACGGCATCGTCGATCCGGGCGCGCGCGAGGGCGACCTCGTCGAGGTGCGCGGCCTCGTCGAGAAGCCGGACCCGGCCGACGCGCCTTCCAGGCTCGCCGTCATTGGCCGCTATATCCTCACCCCGCAGATCTTCGACCACCTCTCAAGGCACCGGCCCGGCGCCGGCGGCGAGATCCAGCTCACCGACGCCATGGAGAGCCTGATCGGCCGCCAGCCCTTCCACGGGCTGCGCTTCGAGGGGCGCCGCTTCGACTGCGGCGACAAGATGGGCTACCTCGAAGCGATCGTGGCGCTCGGCCTTGAGCGCGAGGAGCTGCGCGACGATTTCCGGCTGCTCCTCGACCGTTATAACGCCAGCTGATTACGGGAACTTTGATCCATGCGTATCGCGATGATCGGGACGGGCTACGTCGGCCTCGTCTCTGGTGCCTGCTTTGCCGAATTCGGCCTCGACGTGGTCTGCGTCGACAAGGACGCGGCCAAGGTCGAGACCCTGCGTCAGGGCGGCATTCCCATTTATGAGCCCGGCCTCGACGCGCTGGTCGCCCGCCACACCGAGGCGGGACGGCTCACCTTCTCGACCGATCTTAAAGAGGCGGTCCGCGGGTCGGACGCCGTCTTCATCGCGGTCGGCACCCCCACCCGCCGCGGTGACGGCCACGCCGACCTGACTTACGTCTTCAGTGCTGCCGAGGAGATCGCGGACGCGATCGAGCGGCCGACCGTCGTCGTCACCAAGTCGACGGTTCCGGTCGGCACCGGGCGCAAGCTCCAGCGCCTGTTCAAGCTGCGCCGGCCCGACATGGAGATCGACGTCGCCTCGAACCCAGAATTTTTGCGCGAGGGCTCGGCGATCGAAGATTTCCTGCGCCCCGACCGGGTCGTCTGCGGCGTCGAGAGCGCGCACGCCCGCGCGGTCATGGAGCAGGCCTACCGCCCGCTCAACCTGATCGAGACGCCGATCCTGTTCACCGCCCTTGAGACGGCCGAACTGATCAAGTACGCGACCAACAGCTACCTCGCCACCAAGATCACCTTCATCAACGAGTTGTCGGACTTGTGCGAGCGGGTCGGCGCCGACGTGCAGGTGGTGGCCAAGGGCATGGGCCTCGACGGCCGCATCGGCCGCAAGTTCCTACACGCGGGGCCGGGCTACGGCGGCTCGTGCTTTCCCAAGGACACGCTGGCGCTGCTGCGCACCGGCGAGCAGTACAACAGCCCCTTGCGCATCGTCGAGACCGTCGTCAGCGTCAACGACCACCGCAAGCGCCGCATGGTGCACAAGGTGATCGGCGCCTGCGGCGGCTCGGTCACGGGCAAGCGGATCGGGGTCCTGGGCGTCACCTTCAAGCCCAACACCGACGACATGCGCGACAGCCCGAGCCTCGTCATCCTGCCCGCCCTCCAGGCCGAAGGGGCCGAGATCCTCGCCTTCGATCCGGAAGGCATGCGAGAAGCGGCGAAGATGCTGGACGGCGTGACGTGGTGCGACGATCCCTACGCGGTCGCCGAGGGCGCCGATGCGCTCGTCGTCGTCACCGAGTGGAACATCTTTCGCGGCCTTGATCTGAACCGCATCCGCGACGTCATGCGCACGCCTTCCATCGTCGACCTGCGCAACATCTTCGAGCCCGAGACGGTGGCAAGGGCAGGCTTTGCCTACGCCAGCATCGGCCGTCCCACCGCGGCGAGCGCTTGAGGCCTCGCCGCGGTGGGATCGATCGTCGAGCGGTGCCGACGCCGTGGCGGGCGGCGGCGCTGCTCGGCCTCGGCCTCGGCCTCACCGGCTGCGTGTCGGCCGCGGCTGGTGGGCTTTCGCCTACACCTTTTTACAAGAAGGTCGGCGTATCCGAGGCCCCGAGCGAAGCCCGGCAGCACAAGCTCGGCCCCTTTGACATACGTGGCAGCTTCGAGATTGCCCCGATCGACGATGGGTTCGGCGGAATTTCGGGTGCCGCCGTCATTGGTGCCGACCTCTACCTCGTCTCCGACCGCGCGCGGCTCTACCGCGCGCGATTGGTCGAGAACGACGCGGGCGACCTCGTCGGCCTCGTTGATTGGAAGGGTTGGCCGCTCCACGATGCGGCGGACCCGAAGCGCGCCGTCGATGCCGAGGATCTCGCCGTCACGCCAAACGGCCGGCTCGTCGTCAGCGACGAGGCGACCAACCGGCTCGGCTTCGTCCGTCTCGATACTGACGCGGCCTGGGTCGACTTCGCCGCCATCGGCGAAGCCTTCCCGGTAACGCGCACGAATCTCGGTGCCGAGGCCGTGGCCGCACTGCCCGAGGGATGGTTGCTGGCCTTGAGCGAGGGTGAGCCTCTTCGCCCCGGCGTGCTGCGCGCTAGCGTGCTGACGCCGGGTGAAGAGACCTTGCCGGCCACGCTCGGTTGGCCGCAAGACGCAGGTTTTGCCCCGACGGCGGCCGCGACCGATGACGGCTGTCTCTACGTCTTGAGCCGCCGTTTCGGCCTGCTCGGCGGCTTCGAGGCCCGCCTGTCGCGGCTGCCGCTCGCGCAGGTACGTGCCGGCGCGAGCCTGGCCCCCGAACCGCTGGCGGCGTTCGGTGCCGGGGTTGCGACCGACAACTACGAGGCGCTAGCCGTGCGCCGCGACCGCGAAGGGAAGTTGCGCCTGCTCGTCTTGAGCGACGATAACTTCTCGCCGTTGCAGCGGACGCTGCTCATCGAGCTTCGTCTCGACGAAGGCAGCGGCGCTTAGGCCGCAACAGGCTCTTATTCCTCGTGCTCGCCCAGGGCCGAGATGTGACGGCCGATGTACATCTGCTCGCCCATCATCTTGATGCGGTCGAACTGCTCTTCAAGAAAATCGATGTGCCCTTCCTCCTCGCCGAGGATGCTGACGAAGAGTTCGCGGCTGACGTAGTCGTTGACTTCGCCGCAGTCGTTGGCGGCCTGGCGGTAGTAGTCGCGGGCGTCCGTTTCCATCTTCATCTGCCGCTCGAAGATCTCACGTATGTTGCTGTCCTGGCCGATCTCGTCCAGCGTCTGCACGTCCGGCACGCCCTCCAGGAAGAGGAGGCGCGTCAGGTAACGGTTGGCGTGCCCGCGCTCCTCCTCGATCTCTTCGCGCATCCGGCTGGCAAGCCGGTCGATGCCCCAGTCGTCGAGCTTGCGCTCCTGCAGCAGGTACGTGTTGACGGTGGTCAACTCCATCGTCAGCGCGCGCTGCAGGTGCTTGAGAACGGTCTCGTTGCCTTTCATCGGCAAGACTCCCCATGAGATTTGATGCCCGCACAAGCGGCGGGGTGGGGTAAAGGTTCCGGTAACAGGCACGCTGCGCGGGGCTTCTTTTTGTCTACTTTTGCAACTTTGGTCGGGGCTGGCTTCAACGTTGATGCCAATCTTTGACGACAAGTCGAGAAACGGAAAGGAAGAAAGCCCCGCGCAGCGGACGGGCAATTGCGCCACTCAGACTCGCTCCGCTGTTTCATCGCCGTCGCCGACGCCAAGGGCTTCACCGCCGCCGGCGAGGCGATCGGCCTGACCCAGTCGGGCGTCAGCGTGCGCATCCGGCGGCTCGCAGAGGGGCTGGGCGCACGCCCGCTCGAACGCTCCAGCCGCGCAGTCGTGTTGACACCCGAGGGCGAGGTGCTGCTCGGTTGTGCCCGGCGCCTGCTCGACCTCAACGACGAGACGGTCCGCCGCCTGCGCGGCCTCTGGGCCGAGGGGTTGTTGCGCCTCGGGATCGCCGACTACTTCGCGCCCGACCACTTGCCGGCACTATCCCCGCGTTCGCCTCGAAGCACGCACGGGCCTCGACCTGATTCCAGCCTGCGACCGCAACGAGCTTGATCTCGTCGTCGCCGGCCGGGAGGAGGGCCTGCCAAGCGGCGAGGTGCTCTTGCACGAGCGGCTCGTCTGGATGATCTCGTCGGGCTTCGTGCCCGACATCGAAACACTCGTCCCGCTGATCGCCCTGCCGCGGGGTTGCAGCCACCGCCGCGCCGCGATCATGGGCCTTGAGCGTCAGGGGCTCTCGTCTTCACCAGTTCGAGCATAGCAGAGGTCTGGCGGCGGTGCGTGCGGCCTCGGCGTCGCCGTGCTACCTTAGTCGGCCACGACCGAAGACCTCCGGCCGGCGGACGATACTCCGGCCTTCCCGCCCCTGCCCCGCACGGCGGTCGCCGTCTTCGCCCGCGACGACAACGAAGCGGCGAGCGCGAAAGCTTTCACGGGTTTTCTCAAAGAAGAACTTGCCAAAGATAGGAACTTTGTAGAGGCAGTGTTGGTGAAGGCGACAGAGTAGGAGCAGCAAGCAGGTCTGATTACATCCTCCTCATCAATGTCCCCGTCTCGAAGGCGAACCCCGCGCTCAAGCCCCAGGCGAGGAGCAGGGCGCCGAACCAGGGGTCGTGCAAGGGATGACGGCGCGCCGGCCCAAGGCGCTGCGCCGCTTGCCAGTGGCGGGCGAACGCCAGGATCGCCAGGACCGCGTTCAGCCCGGCGAGCGGCCCGGTCGGCGTCAGGGCGGGCGCGCTTGTGACGAGCGCGAGGTAGAGGCCGATGCCGAGCAGGGTCGAAGCGCCGAACACGGCATCGAACCAGCGCCGCCGCCGCGAGAAGCGGTCCGGCGGGTCGTGCCGGGCCGAGCCGCTCGAACGGGACCGCGTCCCGCCGAGCGCCGCGACGAGGGCGATGAGGCCGCCCAGCAGCACGAGCGGCGGCTCTGGATCGAGGCCGAGTGCTATCAGGGCGAGGTCGAGGCGCAGCATCGCCGCCGCGGCGATCGGCAAGGGCGTCAGCGCGGCGAGGCGCGCGGGCACCGTCCAGCGCAGGACGGTCAGCAGCACGAGCCCGGCGATCAGGGCGGCGAGGTCGGGGCGCAGGAAGACTGCGGCCCCCAGCGCCACGAGCGGTCCCGGCAGGACCTTGAGGGGGGCGCCGCGCCCAAGCATCGGCGCCGCGCGCCGCCCGGCCGCGTCGACGAGCATGAAGGCGCCGGCCAACAGGGCCAGCCGCAGGAGGTCGTCGGCCGTCCCGACGTTCGGCAGCAGCAAGACCGGCAGCGCCAGCAGCAGGGCGTGGCCCGCGAGGCCGCCGCAGAGCCCGCGCCCGAGGCGGGCGAGAACGACGCGTCGCAGTCCCCCCCGCTTGGTCCCCCCGGCACCCGTCGTCGTCACGCCAACCCCCGCCGTCCCGTCGGCCAACAGCCCCCCAGCGTTATGGACGAAGGGTTGACGAAAGGTGAAGCCCAGTCGACGCCGCTTCTTGACATGCCGCCGACCCTGACCAACATCTCTGCCATAGAGGACCCCACCGGTCCTTTTTTGGCACAAGGGAGCGGTGCCTTGATCAGGCTCACCAAGCTCGCCGATTACGGCATCGTCATGATGACCCACCTCGCCCGGGGCGGTGGGCAAGCGAGCACGCACGAGATCGCGGACGCGACCGGCATCCCGCAGCCGATGGCGAGCAAGATCCTCAAGGCCCTCGTTCGCGCTGACCTGCTGCGCTCGCAGCGCGGCGCCAAGGGCGGGTACGACTTGGCGCGCGTGGCCGACGCGATCAGCGTCGCCGAGATCATCGAGGCGCTTGAAGGCCCGATCGCGATCACCGAGTGCGTCGGCGAGGGGCACAGTTGCGACATCGAGTTGCTGTGCCCGGCCCGGACCAACTGGCAGCGGATCAACGACGCGGTCCGCGAGGCGCTGGTCAACATCTCGCTCGCCGAGATGGCGGGCGCCGTGCCCGAGGCGTTCATGGGGCGCCGCTACGAGCGGCACTTGCGCGCCTGACGCGCTTTTACGACGAGAAGGGGGCTCGTGAGCGTGCCCCGGCAAATGACCTGCTTTGGAGTGAAACGATGGCAACCGCGCTTGAAACGATCCAGGATTACACCGGACACGCCTACAAGTACGGCTTCTACACCGACATCGAAGCCGACTCCGCCCCGCCCGGCCTGAACGAGGAGACCATCCGCTTCATCTCGGCGAAGAAGAACGAGCCCGGGTGGATGGTTGAGTGGCGCCTCGACGCCCTGCGGCGGTTCATCGGCATGACGCCGCCGAACTGGCAAAAGGTCGTCCACGCCGACATCGACTTGCAGGCGATCTCCTACTTCTCGGCGCCCAAGCAGACCGAGAAGCCGCAGTCGCTCGACGACATCGACCCCGAGATCCGGCGCACCTACGAGAAGCTCGGCATCCCGATCAAAGAGCAGGAGATCCTGGCCGGCGTCGCCGTCGACTACGTCTTCGACAGCGTCTCGGTCGCCACGACCTTCAAGAAGAAGCTGAACGAGCTGGGCATTGTCTTCTGCTCGATGTCGGAGGCGATCGAGAACCACCCCGACCTCGTCAAGCGCTACTTGGGCTCGGTCGTGCCGCAGGGCGACAACTACTTCGCGGCCCTCAACTCGGCCGTCTTCACCGACGGCAGCTTCGTCTACGTGCCCAAGGGCGTGCGCTGCCCGATGGAGCTCTCGACCTACTTTCGCATCAACGCGATGGGCACGGGCCAGTTCGAGCGCACGCTGATCGTCGCCGACGAGGGATCGTACGTCAGCTACCTCGAAGGCTGCACGGCGCCGCAGCGCGACGAGAACCAGTTGCACGCGGCGGTGGTCGAACTCATCACCCTCGACGACGCCGAGATCAAGTACTCGACGGTGCAGAACTGGTACCCGGGCGACAAGGACGGCAAGGGCGGCATCTACAACTTCGTCACCAAGCGGGGTGCGTGTCGCGGCAAGCGCTCGAAGATCTCCTGGACCCAGGTTGAGACCGGCTCCGCCGTCACCTGGAAGTACCCGTCCTGCGTCCTGCAGGGCGACGATTCGGTCGGCGAGTTCTACTCGGTCGCGGTGACCAACAACCGTCAGCAGGCCGACACCGGCACCAAGATGATCCACATCGGCAAGAACACGCGCTCGCGGATCGTGTCGAAGGGCATCTCGGCGGGCAAGGCCGACCAGACCTATCGCGGCCTCGTCAAGGTGCTCAAGGGGGCCGAGAACGCGCGCAACCACACGCAGTGCGACTCGATGCTGATCGGCGACAAGTGCGGCGCCCACACCGTGCCCTACATTGAGGTCAAGAATCGCACGGCCAAGTGCGAGCACGAGGCGACGACCTCCAAGATCAGCGACGACCAGCTGTTCTACTGCCGCAGCCGCGGCATCCCCGAGGAGGACGCGGTGGCGCTCGTCGTCAACGGCTTTTGCCGCGAGGTGATGAACGAACTGCCGATGGAGTTCGCGGTCGAGGCGCGAAAGCTGCTCGGCATCTCGCTCGAAGGCAGCGTCGGCTGAGGCTTGGGCAAGCATCAACTTTAACAAGACACAGGTTTAGGAAACGATAGACATGCTCAAGATCGACGGGCTCAGGGCCAGCGTCGAGGGCGGCGGGGAAATTCTCAAAGGGCTCTCGCTCGACGTCAAGGCCGGCGAGGTCCACGCCATCATGGGGCCGAACGGCTCCGGCAAGTCGACGCTCGCCTACATCCTCGCCGGCCGCGACGGCTACGAGGTCGAGGGCGGCAGCGTCACCTTCGAGGGCGAGGATCTCTTGGAGATGGAGCCCGAGGAGCGCGCCGCGGCCGGCGTCTTCCTCGCCATGCAGTACCCGGTCGAGATCCCAGGGGTTGCCAACAGCTACTTTCTGCGTCAGGCGACGAACGCGATCAAGAAGGCGAGGGGCGAGCAGGAAGTCTCGGCCGCCGAGTTCAACAAGCTGTTGCGGCAAAAGGCCGAGTTGGTCGGCATCCGTCCGGATCTCTTGAAGCGCGACGTCAACGCCGGCTTCTCCGGCGGCGAGAAGAAGCGCAACGAGATCCTGCAGATGGCCGTCCTGGCGCCCAAGCTTGCCATCCTGGACGAGACCGACAGCGGCCTCGACATCGACGCGCTGCGCACCGTGGCCGACGGCGTCAACGCACTGCGCGACCCGAACCGCGCCATCCTCGTCATCACCCACTACCAGCGCCTGCTCGACTACATCGTGCCCGACCGCGTCCACGTCCTGGCCCGCGGCGAGATCCTGCGCTCAGGCGGCAAGGAACTGGCGCACGAACTGGAGCGCGATGGCTACGAGGGCCTCTTGGGCCGAGCGGCGTGAGGGGGACGGTCTGATGGCACTCGCGCGCTACACCGAGGCCGATCCCGGCTTCGCGCTCGCCTGGAACGGTCTGGAGAACCGCTTCGGCCGTGACGGCACGGCCGACCTTCGCCGCCGGCGCTTCGATCGCTTCGTCGCCGAGGGCGTGCCCACGACCAGGGTCGAGGCGTGGAAGTATACCAACATCGGCAAGGCGCTGAACCAAGCGATGCGGCCGGCCCTGCACCGGCCGATCGGCGTCGCCGACGTCTCGCCCTACCTGGCCGGCGGCACGTCGGCGCGGCGGCTGATCTTCGTCAACGGCCACTACGTGCCGGAACTGAGCCACGCCCGCGGCCTGCCGGACGGCGTGCGGATGCTGACCTTCGCCGAGGCCCTCCGGCAAGAGCCCGAGCGGGCGCGGGCGTCGCTGGAGAACCTGCAGGACGGGCGCGGCCTCACCGACCTCAACGCCGCCTTCGCCGAGGACGGTGCTTGGATCGAGGTCGCGGCCGGCGTCGCGGCGCCCGTGCCCTTGCAGTTGATCTTCTTGAGCGCGCCCGAGGCGGCGGCGACGATGATCAATCCGCGCGTCGTCGTGCGCCTCGGCGATCGGGCGAAGCTGCACCTGATCGAGAGCCACGTCGCCTCGGCGGCAGGTCACGTCTTCACCAACCAAGTGACCCAGATCGACCTCGGGGCCGGCGCGGAACTGACGCACGACTGCCTGCAACTGGCCAAAGACGGGCAGGCGTATCTGAACAAGGCCGAGATCGATGCCGCCGAGGCTGCCGTCTACCGCCAGACCGTGCTGACGCTCGGCGGCGCCCTCCAGCGCAACGAGACCGAGGCCCGCCTGAATGGGCCGAAGATTGACTTCCACCTGAACGGCGCCTTCATGCCGGTCGGCGCCGAGCACGTCGACAACGTGATCCGCATCCACCACATGGCGCCCGACTGCGAGTCCAACCAGTTCTACAAGGGCGTGCTCGACGACAAGGGCCGCGGCGTGTTCGCTGGCAAGATCATCGTCCACCCCGACGCGCAGCGCACCAACGCCTTTCAGACCAACAACAACCTCCTGCGCTCGAACGACGCCGAGATCGACACCAAGCCCGAGCTCGAGATCTACGCCGACGACGTCAAGTGCTCGCACGGCGCCACAGTCGGCGACCTCGACCCCACCGCCCTGTTCTACCTGCGCTCGCGCGGCATGGACAAAGCGCTGGCCGAGAACATGCTGACGTATGCCTTCGTCGGCGAGGTGATCGCGTTCTTCGCCGACGAGGCGGTGCGGACCGCCGCCAAGCGCGCCGTCTTCGGCCGCATGGCGGGCGGCGAGGCGCTGATGGAGATGCTGTGATGGGGCTGGCCGCGACGGCGGCACCCGCCTTTAACGTCGAGGCGGTGCGCGCGCACTTTCCGATCTTGAAGGAGCAAATGCAGGGCCGGCCGCTCGTCTACCTCGACACGGCGGCGAGCGCCCAGAAGCCCGACGCGGTCATCGACGAGATCAAGCGCTTTTACGAGCACGACTACGCCAACATCCACCGCGGCGTCTACGAGTTCAGCCAGCGCTCGACGGCGTTGCACGACGCGGCGCGGCGCAAGGTGCAGGGCTTCTTGAACGCCGCCTCCTGGCGCGAGATCGTCTTCACCCGCAACACGACCGAGGCGATCAACCTCGTCGCCTACAGCTACTTGCTGCCGAGGCTGGGCGCTGGCGACGAAATCCTGGTCTCGGAGATGGAGCACCACGCCAACATCGTGCCCTGGCAGATGGTCGCCGGCATGACCGGCGCCAAGGTCGTGCCGGCCCCGGTGACGGATGCGGGCGAACTCGACTGGGAGGGCTTCAAGGCGCGCTTGGGTCCGCGCACCAAGATGGTGGCAATCGCGCACGTCTCGAACGTGCTCGGCACGATCAACCCCGTGCACGACATCGTCCGCGCCGCGCACGAGGCCGGCGCCCCCGTCCTCCTCGATGCCAGCCAAGCCGTGCAGCACATGCGCGTCGACGTGCGGGACATCGGCGCCGACTTCCTCGCCTTCACCGGCCACAAGCTCTACGGCCCCTCGGGCGTGGGGGTCTTATGGGCGCGCGAGGAGCACCTTGAGGCGATGCCGCCCTGGCAGGGCGGCGGCGACATGATCGAGCGGGTCAGTTTCGCGGGCACGACCTGGAACGAGGTACCCTTCAAGTTCGAGGCCGGCACGCCCGACATCGCCGGTACCATCGCGCTCGGCAAGGCGATCGACTTCGTCGAGGCGATCGGCATCGAGGCCATCGCCCGGCACGAGACGGCGATGCTGGACTACGCCATGCGCGGCTTGAACCAAGTGCCGGGCTTTGAGGTCGTCGGCCGGGCACCCGACAAGGTCGGCGTGATCAGCTTCACGCTGGAGGGCGCCCACCCGCAAGACGTCGGCACGATGCTCGATTTGGACGGGATCGCGATCCGCACCGGCCACCACTGCGCCATGCCGCTGCACGAGCGTTTCGGCCTCACCGGCTCGGCGCGGGCCTCGATCGGGGTCTACACCAACGCGGCCGACCTCGACGCCCTCACGGCCGGCTTGAAGCGCGTGGCGGCGATGTTTCAGTGAAGGAGACGAGTACGATGGCACAGAAGGCCGAACCGGACGCGGCGGCGCAGAACGCGGCCGAGTTCCTCGATCAACCGGACCCGACCCAGGACACGCCGAGCCCGGAGCGCATGGCCGAGGTCGAGCGCTTAGGGGAGCAGATCGTCGAGCAGTTGCGGACGATTCACGACCCCGAGATCCCGGTCAACATCTACGAGCTGGGCCTGATCTACAAGATCGACGTCCACGACGACGACGCCGTCACCGTCGAGATGACCTTGACCTCGCCGCACTGCCCGGTCGCCGAGAGCCTGCCCTTGGAGGTGCAGCACAAGGTCGCCGCCGTCGAGGGCGTCACCTCGGCCGACGTCCAGATCACCTGGGATCCCCCCTGGCACCCCTCGATGATGACCGAGGACGCGCAGCTTGAGCTTGGGATGATCTACTAGTTACGCTTCGCGTCGCCTGCGGCGGGCTTTCTCTTCTTTCTTTTTGCCAGTGTTAACGTAGGAGGCTGGCCAGGGCGCCGAGGGCCAGCCTCGAACAAAGACAAAAAAGAAGAGAAAAAGCCCGCGCGGCGAGCGCACGCGGAGCGTTCAATTACGCGACTTTCTCTTCCTCGACCGGCTCGGCTTTAGGAACCTCAACGGGATCCTTGAGGACGTAGCCGCGGCCCCAGACGGTCTCGATGTAGTTGTTGCCGCCGGTCGCGGTGGCGATCTTCTTGCGCAGCTTGCAGATGAAGACGTCGATGATCTTCAGTTCCGGCTCGTCGATGCCGCCGTAGAGGTGGTCGAGGAACATTTCCTTGGTCAACGTCTGGCCCTTGCGCAGCGAGAGCAGCTCCAGGATGTTGTACTCCTTGCCGGTCACGTGCAGGCGCCAGCCGTCGACCTCGACCGAGCGCGAGTCCATGTTCACCAGCATCTTGCCGGTGCGAATAACCGACTCCGAGTGGCCCTTGGAGCGGCGGACGATGGCGTGGATGCGCGCGAGCAGTTCGGCCTTGTTGAAGGGCTTGGTCAGGTAGTCGTCGGCGCCGTTGGTCAGGCCGCGCACCTTGTCGGTCGGGTCGCTGCGGCCCGAGAGGATCAGGACGGGGGTCTGGATCCGGCCCGCGCGCAGGCGGCGCACGACCTCGTAGCCGTCGACGTCCGGCAGGCGAAGGTCGAGGATGATGATGTCGAAATCGTACAGCTTCGCCAGTTCGATTCCTTCCTCGCCCCGATCCGTCGGCTCGAAGACGATGTTCTCCGTCTGCAAAGCGGCCTCGATCAACTTGGCCGATACGGGATCATCCTCGACTACCAATGCACGCATTATTCTACCCTTAATCAGTATGGCATATCATCTTGAACCTTTGACGAACATAAACCATGAAGCGTTAAGCATTGGTTAAAGCCTACGCGCCGTTCACCAACAATGTTGAAAAGATCATTATCCTTGACCGGCCGGGCCTCCTGGCCTAGCCGGGCGTGGCCGACCGGGGTCGGCGCCGAAAATCGCTCGGGCCACCTTGAAGGGGAACATCCTTGGCCATTCGGGTCTCGCGGCGCGCGCTAGGCAGCGCCGCCGCCGCTCTGCCCCTCGTGCCGCTGCTGCCGCGTCCCGCTCAAGCGCAGGACGGGGCGGCGGCCGAGACGGTGATGCAGCCGCCGGCTTTTTATCGCTTCGACGTCGGCGCGCTCGCGCTCACCGTCTTCTCCGACGGCAACCTCAACCTGGAGCCGGGCGTCCTCGCCCAGAACGCGCCCAAGGGCGCGATCGAGGACCTGCTGCGGGCCAACTACCTGCCGATCGACAACGTCTTGACGCAGACGAACCCCGTCCTGGTCGAGACCGGCGGGCGGCGGGTCCTCGTCGACGTCGGCTCGGGCGACGGCTTTCAGCCAACGGCCGGCAGGCTGGTCGCCAACATGGCGGCCGCCGGCGCGACGCCCGAGACGATCGACACCGTCGTCATCACCCACGCCCACCCCGACCATTGCTGGGGCATCCTCAACCCGGACGGCGCCGTGCGCTATCCCAACGCCGAGTTCGTCGTGAGCGAGGTCGAGTGGAATTGGTGGACGAAGGCGGGCCGGGCCGGCGAGGTGCCCGAGGCCATGCGCGGCACGGTCGAGGAGTCGCAGCGCCAGTTGGCGGCGATCGAGGCCAGGGTGCGGCTGATCAAGGACAACGCCAAGGTGGCCCCCGGCCTCACCGCGATGATAGCACCGGGCCACACGCCCGGTCACACGACGCTCCTGGTCGAGGACGGCGACGCGCGCCTCCTGCTCTCGGCCGACTGCTTCACCCACCCGGTCGCCTCGCTCGCCCACCCCGAGTGGCATTTCGGCTTCGACATGGACGCAGAGCAAGCGGTGGCGACGCGCCGGCGCGTCCTCGACATGGCGGCGACCGACCGCATTCCCGTCCTGGGCTACCACATGCCCTGGCCCGGCGCCGGTCACGTCGGCCGCGACGGCGAGGGCTACCGCTGGTATCCCGAGAACATCGACTGGGGCTGACGCCGCCGCGCGCCCTTTCATTACCCGACACCTTCACCGAGCGGTGCGGGCCGACACCCCCACTTGAGGCAGCTTCATGCGGACCTTGTCGCGTATTCTTCCGATCGTCGTCACGATCTTGGGTCTCGTCGTGCTCGCCTTCGTCGGCGGCGCGGTCGCGGGCCTGAACGAGGTCTGGCCGGCCAAGCAGTTGCACAACGCTTGGCTCGGCTTCAAGGCGCTGACCGAGCAGCAACGCCAGTTGAACGAGGGCGACCGCTACGTCGGCGGCCTCGCCGAGGCCGAGCGGACGACGGCGAAGGGCGTCACCGTCTACGACCCGGCCAAGGCCTACCAGGGCCTGACGCTCTACACCTCCGGCCACGATCAGGTGGCGCTGTTGATCGACATGGAGGGCAAGGTCGTGCACGAGTGGCGCACGCCCTTTCGCGAGGTCTGGCAGGACGGCAACAAACCGTTCGTCAAGGACGCGCTGCCGGACTCGCGCATCTTCTACCGCACGGCGAAGGCCCTGCCCGACGGCAGCCTGCTCGCCGTCTACGAGTCGGTCGGCGACACGCCCTACGGCTACGGCCTCGCCAAACTGGCGAAGGACGGCTCGGTCGTCTGGACCTACGACCGCAACGCCCACCACGACCTCGACATCGCGCCCGACGGCCGGATCCTGGTCCTGGACCAGGAGATCCAGCAAGACGACCTGCCGCAGCCGCGGCCGAGCGTCCTGGAACCGCCGCGGATGGAGGACTTCCTCGCCATCCTGTCGCCCGACGGCGAGGTGCTGAAACGCTTCTCGCTCTTGGACGCGATGATGAACAGCCCCTGGCGCGACTACTTCCACATGCTCTCCTTCTACATCCCCGGCACCGGCGACGTGATGCACACGAACGCAGTCGAGTACGTCACGGCCGAGAAGGCGCGCGTCTTCCCGTTCGCCGAGGAGGGGCAGGTCCTGATCTCGATCCGCGAACTCGGCACGCTCGCCGTCGTCGACCCCGAGACCGAGACGATCACCTGGGCGACCAAGGGCTACTGGGTCGGCCAGCACGACCCGGACATCCTCGAAAACGGCGACCTCCTCTTGTTCGACAACAACGGCGTCTACGGCGCGACGCACGGCTCGCGCGTCGTCGAGTTCGACCCGAAGACGTTCGAGGTCGTCTGGTCCTACGGCGCCCCGAACGAGGACGAGCCCCTGGAGAGCGTGGTCCGTTCCGGCCAGGAGCGGCTGCCGAACGGCAACACGCTGATCGAGGAGTCCAACGCCGGCCGTCTCGTCGAGGTGACGCGCGAGGGCGAGATCGTCTGGGAGTACATCAACCCCGAGCGCGGCGGCGAGGACAAGCCGCGCGTCGCCGTCATCATGCTCGGCGGCCGCTACGCGCCGGACTACTTCACGACCGATATGGGCGGGTGAACGGCCGCCGGCGTCACGCCACCGCGCCCCCCCCGCAGCTTTCTCAAGGCTTCGGCGTGGATCGCCATCGCCAGCGCCACCTGCCCTTGCACCCTTCGCGCCCGCGCGTCGGGTTCGTTTGTGTCGTGTTCGGGCGTGTCGGGCACGGGCCGTACGCCCGCGCCGCACGCCGCGCCCGGCGCTTCGTCGGCCTCGTCTGGTGCCGGCATCTCGTTCGCCGTCTCGGGTTCGTTCGTGTCGACCTCAAGCCGTGGCCGCGCGTCGATCAGGGCCGCCAAGTTGGCAGAGGCCTCGCCCGTCTCGCGCGCCACCTGCCGCCGGTAGCGCAGCAGCGTCGCGAGCGCGGGCAGGCCGGGTTCGTTCGTGCCGGAGAGCAGCGCGTCCATCACGAGCAGTTCGAGCGCGTCGAGCTTTTCCTGGCGCAGGTGGCAGCGGGCCAGCGCGTCGAGCCAGTGGCGCTCGGCCGCGGTCTCGACCGGCCAGCGGCGGGCGAGGTCCGAGCGCAGCCCGGCGAGCTTGGCCTCGTCCTCGAACGACAGGGACGGCGTCGCGCCGGCCCTGGCCCGTAGGCCGTGGCGGGTGGCGTTCAGGGCGCTGCGGCGGCGGCCTTCGGCACTGGTTGGGCCGCGCGAGCAAGCACCGTTCGCGCGGCTGGCCTCGGCCTGGGCGGGGGTGCGCGGGCGGGCGTTCGTGTCATGAATGGTGCTGGCGGCGGCTGGCATGGGTGCGGCTCCTGGCAGGTAGCGGACGGCTGCCGGGAGAATAGCACGATTATAAGATTTTATTCAAGCAATGTGGCCCGGTGGGCGGATCGCAGATGGCACGAACGTCCGAGGCCGTTCACCCTGGCGAGTCGGGGGTGACAAGAAAAAGAGCCGGGCGTCCACACCCGCACCTTGTCACCCCGCACTCGATGCGGGGTTCGGGGTGGCCGGATGCTGCCCTTCCCGACGGGCTGCCGGCGTTTGATGCGTTCCATGAATGAACGGGTAAACGTGAATAACTGCGGCCGGCAGCACCGGTCGCCTTGAGGCGCGGGCTCGGGGTCGCTTTCTTGTCATGCCGGCCTCGATCCGGCATCGTCACGCGAACGTCACGCCCCCCTGCTAGGCCGTGGGCAACGATACGATAACGAGGAGGAACCCCCCACATGCACCCCCGCACCCTCCCCCGCACCTTGGCACTCGCCTGCCTCGTCGCCGCCGCCTCGCTGCCGGCGGCGGCGCAGGAGGCCGCCACCGTCGAACTCGGGGTCCGCCCCTTCTACCTCGTCGACGACATGGACGAGGGCGACCTGAAGGACGCGCTCTTGCAGTGCGAGGGCCCCTTCGAGCGCAGCGACTTCTCGATCGGCCACCGCGGGGCGCCGTTGCAGTTCCCCGAGCACACGCGCGAATCCTACACCGCCGCCGCCCGGATGGGGGCCGGCATCGTCGAGTGCGACGTCGCCTTCACCAAGGACCGGGAGCTGGTCTGCCGCCACGCCCAGTGCGACCTGCACACGACGACGAACATCCTGGCCGTGCCGGAACTGGCGGCGAAGTGCTCCGAACCGTTCACGCCCGCGAGCGGGGGCAGCGAAGCCTCGGCCAAGTGCTGCACGAGCGATCTGACGCTGAGTGAGTTCAAGTCGCTCAAGGGCAAGATGGACGCGGCGAACGAGGAGGCGACCACGGTCGAGGACTACGTGAACGCGACCGCCGACTGGCGCACCGACCTCTACGCGCCCGGCACGCTGATGACCCACAAGGAGAGCATCGCGCTGTTTCAGGAACTCGGCGTCAAGTTCACGCCCGAACTGAAGACGCCCGAGGTCGCGATGCCGTTTGATGGCGACTACACCCAAGAGGCCTACGCGCAGCAATTGATCGACGAATACAAGGAGGCCGGGGTCGATCCGGCCGACGTCTGGGCGCAGTCGTTCAACGAGGCGGACGTCCTCTACTGGATCGAGAACGAGCCCGAGTTCGGCCGCCAGGCGGTCTACCTCGACGACCGCGACGAGACCAATGCGGGCTTCGACCCGATGGACCCGGCGACGTGGACGCCCTCAATGCAGGCACTGGCCGACGAGGGCGTCAAGATCGTCGCGCCGCCCTTGTGGATGCTGGTCACGACCGAGAACGGCGCGATCGTGCCCTCGGCCTACGCTAAGCAAGCCAAGGCGGCCGGGCTCAACATCATCGCGTGGTCCCTGGAACGCTCCGGGCCCCTCAGCGTCGAGGGCGGCGGCTGGTACTACCAGTCGATCGCCGACGCGATCGACAACGATGGCGACATGCTGACCCTGCTCGACGTGCTGGCCAAGGACGTCGGCGTGATCGGCGTCTTCAGCGACTGGCCGGCGACGACGACGTTCTACGCCAACTGCAGAGGATGAACGCTTCGCGTGCGCTGACGCGTTTTTTTGCCGGTGTTAACGTAGGAGGCTGGCCACGACGCCGAGGGCCAGCCTCGGACAAAATGAAAAAAGAAGAAAAAGAAGCCCCGCGCAGCGGACGCGAAGCGTTCAACCGTTGTCCCCGCCCGCGCGCTGCGGCAGGATGGTCGAACCAACACAGGGAGAACGGGTTATGGGTTTCATCGTCTGGATCATCATCGGCGGGCTCGCCGGCTGGGCGGCGTCCAAGGTCATGAAGGGCGGCGGTCAGGGCATCTTGATGAACATCGTCATCGGCATCGTCGGCGCCCTGATCGGCGGCGTGATCATCGGGGCCTTAGGCTTTCAGGCCGGCGGGCTGATCGCGAGCTTCATCACCGCCTTCATCGGCGCCGTGATCCTGCTCTGGGCGGTCGACTTCTTCAAGCGCCGGGCCGCCTGAATGCGGCTGGCGCAGATCAACGTCGCCGAGGCGCTGGGGCCGCTCGACGGGCCGGTGATGGCCGAATTCATGGCCAACCTCGATCGGATCAACGCGCTCGCCGCCGCGAGCCCCGGCTACGTCTGGCGTCTGCAGGACGCGAGCGGCAACGCGACGGGGCTCGTGACGCCGTTCGGCCCGGGCATGATCACCAACCTCACCGTCTGGGACGACGTCGAGGACCTGCGCCGCTTCACCTACAAGACCGAGCACGCCGGCTTCATCCGCCGGCGCAAGGAATGGTTCGCCCCGCTCGACGGCCCGCACATGGCGCTTTGGTGGGTCGCGGACGACCGCCTGCCGGACCTGATCGAGGCCAAGGCGCGGCTGGCGTGGCTGGCGTCGAGGGGGCCGACACCGCACGCCTTCACCTTCGCGCGTGCGTTCGATACCAAGGGCCTGCCGCTCGGAAAGGGTGCCCGCGCGGCTTGATGAACGCTTCGCGTCCGCTGCGCGGGGCTTTTTTCTCTTTTTTGTCTTTGTCCGAGGCTGGCTTCGGCGCCCCGGCCAATCCCCAACGACAAGTAGCAAATAAGAGAAAAAGAAGACCGCGCGGCGGCGCACGCGAAGCGTATCATCTTGACGGCCAGCGCCGTTTCGGCGCCTCGCCGTCGTCGAACGCGCCCGTTTCCAGGCCCCAGGCGTCCCAGCCGGGGCGGCCGGCGCGGGCGAAGAGTTCCAGGTAGGGGCCCTCCAGCAGGCGCTCGATGCGATCGTAGGCCTCGGCGGGCTTGCGGCTGTGCTGGCGCCTTGGCGCGACGATCAGCTTCTCGACCGCGCGCGAGCGGCGCTTGGGCCTGCCGCGGGTGGCGAGCAGGCAGGGCTCGGGGTTGGCGCGGGTCCAAAAGCCGAGGCCCTTGAACAGGTCGCCCTGGCCGAAGCGCTCTTCCTTGTGCCCCTTGTTCAGCTTCGCCCAGTAAAAGCCGATCGTCTTGTAGGTGAAGCCCCAGGCGTCGATGACCTCGAACGCCTTGTCGAGGAGGGGATCCGTCGCCCACAACAGCAGGACGGCATCCTTAGCGGCCCAGTCCTTGACCGGCAGGCGCTTGATCGCGTCGAGGTTCATGCAAGGATAGTGCGCGTCGGGGCTGCGGCCCTGGCCCTTGGCCGAGTAGGTGCGAAAGCGCCAGGGCGGGTCGGCGTAGAGGACGCGGTAGCCGGCGCTCGGCGGATCGGGGGTCGGTGCTGGCATCCTTGGCTCCGCCGCGGGCGTTGCGTGAGGGGGGACGTTTAGAGTGTGGACCGACGCGGCGCAAATCCGCCGGCTTGAGGGCGTCGCCGCGCGCTCCTGGCCGGCGGTTGAGGGGGAGGCGCTGGACGGCTGGCACCTGCGCGCCGATCCGGTGGCGAGCCGGCGGCTGAACTCGGTCCTGGCCTTGGGCTTCAGGCCAAGCACCGACCTCGATGCCGCGATCGGGCGGGTCGAGGCTTGGTACGCCCTGCGCGGCCGGCCGGCGCGCTACTGCCTGAGCGGCGCCTCGCTGCCAAAGGGGCTGGACGCGGCGCTCGATGATCGTGGCTACACCCGCGTCGCCCCGACGCGCGTCATGCTGCGCCGGCCGGAGGCGCCGTTACCCTTGGCGGACCCGCCGCCGGGGATCACCCTCGACCTCGCGACGCGGCCGACGCCGGGCGTGACGGCCGCGATGTCCGACGCCTTCGCCGATCCGGCCGAGCGCCGGGCCAGGGCGGCGCTCTACGCCAGGATCAAGGGCACGCGCGCCTTCGTCGTGGCGCGGGCCGGCGACGGGTGTCTCGGGGGCGCCTTGGGCGTCGTTCGAGACGGGCACCTCGGCGTCTTCGCCCTGCGCGTCGAGAGGGCGGCGCGGCGGCGGGGCCTGGGTGCCGCGCTGCTCGGCCGGCTGCTTCACTATGCCCACGATTTTGCCGTCGATGCCGTCTATCTCCAGGTCCAGGCGGACAACGCGGCGGGGGCGGCCCTGTTCGCCCGGACGGGCTTCGGGCCGGTCTACGGCTACCACTACCGCGAGGTGCCCCCGACGTGAGCCCCCACGTGAGCCATGTGGTCGCGTTGACACCTCTTGTGCGCCGCATAAATATCGGCTCACGCTACGTTCATGATGTTACGACCGCCCCGCCCCGGCGCCACCGTGCCGGGCCGTCACCGCCGGAGACACGTATGGCCCGCGCCCGCCCGATCTCGCCGCACCTGCAGGTCTATCGCTGGTACTTCACGATGGGGCTCTCGATCGCGCACCGCGTGTCGGGGTGCGCGCTCGCCGCGGGGACGGTGCTGCTGACGTGGTGGCTGGCGGCGCTGGCCTCGGGCTCGGACGCGTTCGGCCTCATCCACGGCATCATGGACGGCTTCTTCGGCCTCGTCATCCTGTTCGGCTACAGCTTCGTTCTCTTCTACCACGCGGCGAACGGCGTCCGGCACCTCACCTGGGACACGGGCCGCGGCCTCTCCAAGCACATGGCGCACCAGACCGGCCTCGTCGTCGTCGGCGTTGCGGCGGGGCTCACCGTCCTGCTCTGGCTCGCCATCCTGATCGCCGTCTAAAGGAGCACGAATCGATGAGCGACAGCACGACTTATGCCAGGATCCGCTCGCAGCGCGCCTCCGGGACGGGCGTCGAGCACTGGAAGATGCAGCGGCTGACGGCGATCTCGAACCTCCTCCTCGTCGTCTGGTTCATGTTCGCCGCCGTCGCCATGGCCGGCGGCGGCTACGTCGAGTGGCGCCTCTTCTTCAAGAACCCGATCAACGCCGCCTTGATGATCGCCCTCGTCGTCTCGACCTTCTACCACGCCCGCCTCGGCGTCCAGGTCGTGATCGAGGATTACGTCCACACCGAAGGGATCAAGGTGGCGGCGCTCGTCGCCCTCACGATCGCGATCGGCCTCATGGCCCTCGTCGGCATCGTTTCGATCCTGATGATCGCGATTGGAGCTTAGAGCCCATGTCGAACAGCTACCCCATCACCGACCACGCCTACGACTGCATCGTCGTCGGCGCCGGCGGCTCTGGTCTCCGCGCCGCCGTCGGCATGGTCGAGGCGGGCCTCAAGACCGCCTGCATCACCAAGGTCTTCCCGACCCGCTCGCACACCGTGGCAGCGCAGGGCGGCATCAACGCCGCGCTCGGCAACATGAACGAGGACGACTGGCGCTTTCACATGTACGACACCGTCAAGGGGTCGGACTGGCTCGGCGACCAGGACGCGATCGAGTACATGACCAAGAACGCGCCCGCCGCCGTCTACGAGCTGGAGCACTACGGCGTGCCGTTCTCGCGCACCGAGGCCGGGCGCATCTACCAGCGCGCGTTCGGCGGCCAGTCGATCGACTTCGGCAAGAGCCAGGCGTACCGCACCTGCGCCGCCGCCGACCGCACCGGCCACGTCATCCTGCACACGCTCTACCAGCAGGCCTTGAAGAACAAGTGCGAGTTCTTCAACGAGTATTTCGCCCTCGACCTCATCATGGACGACGAGGGCGTCTGCTGCGGCGTGATGGCGATGTGCATCGAGGACGGCTCGGTCCACCGCTTCAAGGCGCACCAGACCGTGCTCGCGACCGGCGGCTACGGCCGCGTCTACCAGTCCTGCACGTCGGCCCACACCTGCACCGGCGACGGCAACGCGATGGCGCTGCGGGCGGGGCTGCCGTTGCAGGACCTCGAATTCGTCCAGTTCCACCCGACGGGGGTCTTCGGTGCCGGCTGCCTGATCACCGAGGGCGCCCGCGGCGAGGGCGGCTACCTGACCAACGCCGAGGGCGAGCGCTTCATGGAGCGCTACGCCCCCTCGGCCAAAGACTTGGCCAGCCGCGACGTGGTCAGCCGGGCGATGACGATCGAGATCAACGAGGGCCGCGGCGTCGGGCCGAACAAGGACCACATCCACCTCCACCTCGAACACCTCGACGCCGCCCTCCTCCACCAGCGCCTGCCCGGCATCTCGGAGACGGCGCGGGTGTTCGCCGGCGTCGACGTGACCAAGGAGGCGATCCCGGTCGTGCCGACCTGCCACTATAACATGGGCGGCATCCCGACCAACCACCTGACCGAGGTGGTGCGCAAACGGGGCAACGACACCGAGGGCGTCGTGCCGGGGCTGATGGCGGTGGGCGAGGCGGCCTGCGCCTCGGTGCACGGCGCCAACCGGCTCGGCGGCAACTCGCTCATCGACCTCGTCGTCTTCGGCCGCGCCGCCTCGCACCGGGCGGCCGAACTCGTCCGCCCCAACACGCCGCACCGGGCCCTGCCCAAAGGTGCCGGCGAGGCGGCGATCGCCCGGCTGGACCGGGTCTTCAACGCCAAGGGCGACGCCAGCACCGGCGAGATCCGCGCCACGATGCAGCGCACGATGCAAAAGCATGCGACCGTCTTTCGCGACGGGCCGCACCTGGACGAGGGCGTCGAGCGGATCGCCGCCGACGCGAAGAGCCTCGACCACCTGCGCGTCCAGGACCGCTCCAAGGTCTGGAACTCGGACGTGATCGAGGCGCTGGAGTTGCAGAACCTGATGCTGCAGGCGGTCTCGACCATGCACTGCGCCCAGTACCGCACCGAGAGCCGGGGCGCGCACGCGCGCGAGGACTATCCCGAGCGCGACGACGAGAACTGGATGAAGCACACGCTCGTCTGGTGCGACGAGAAGTACCGGGCCGAGATCGAAACGCGCCCGGTGCACTACTACACCCTCTCGAACGAGGTCGAGGTCGTGCCGCCCGCCAAGCGCGTCTACTGAGCGTCAATCTCGCGTCCACCAGAGTTCTCAACGAAAGATCGGACCCGACGTCATGGCCGAATTCACCCTGCCCAAGAACTCGCGCATCGAGAAGGGCAAGACCTACAAGGCCCCCGACGGGGCCAAGCGCGTCAAGCAGATCAAGGTCTACCGCTACGAGCCGGAGGACGGCAAGAACCCGCACATGGACACGTTCGAGGTCGACCTCGACGATTGCGGGCCGATGGTCCTCGACGCGCTCAACAAGATCAAGACCGAGCAGGACAGCTCGCTCGCCTACCGCCGCTCCTGCCGCGAGGGCATCTGCGGCTCGTGCTCGATGAACATCGGCGGCCGCAACGCGCTGGCCTGCACCTGCGCCATCGAGGACGTGCCGGGGGATGCGGTGACGGTCTACCCCCTGCCGCACATGGCGGTGATCAAGGACCTCGTCGTCGACTTCACCGCCTTTTGGGCCCAGTACGAGTCGATCCAGCCCTGGCTCAAGACGGCGGGGGCCGTGCCGGTCAAGGAGCATACCCAGTCGATCGAGGACCGCGACAAGCTCGACGGCCTCTACGAGTGCATCCTGTGCGCCTGCTGCTCGACCGCCTGCCCGTCCTACTGGTGGAACAGCGAGAAGTTCCTCGGCCCCGCCGCCCTCCTGCAGTCCTACCGCTGGATCGCCGACAGCCGCGACGAGGCGACCGACGAGCGGCTCGACGCGCTCGAAGACCCCTACCGGCTCTACCGCTGCCACACGATCATGAACTGCACCAACACCTGCCCCAAAGGCCTCAACCCGGCCAAGGCGATCCAGGAGGTAAAAAAACTGATAGTTGAAAGAAAAATGTAATATTCAACCAAGTTTCAGCAAATTTGAGCTTGCCGTCTTTGTGAACGACTGTTAATAACACTCCCACAACGAGGCAAAAGCCCACACACGCAGGTCCGATCTAAGAGGGAGGCTTTATGCCTCCTCTTTTTTGCCTACGTACTACTGCGCTGCAATATTTGTGCCCTACTATGACATACTATCGGATGAATAAAGCCGTCTGCGCCCCGGCCGAGGGTGAGCGAACCTCTTTTCATGACCAAAACGTCAGATGCCGACGTACCACGCGTCGATCGCGCCCATGTCGACCTCGGTGACGCCCGGTAGGGTGAGCGTGCTCAAACCCGTCGCGGCGGCGCCCGCGAAGCGGCCGAGGTCGATCGTCACGGCGCCGTCTTCGACGCCGACGCCGCGATCGCCGCAGCCGAGGTGGCCGTCGCCGTTGCTGTCGAGGTAGCCGTCTCGGAGCTTGGCCTCGTCCGTCGTCGCGAAGACCAGCCTGTCCTTGGCGGCGTCGAAATCGACGACCGTCCGCCGGCCGGCACCGATGCCGCCGTCCTCGATCTCGATCGTGTCGCGGCCCCCGCCGAGGCAGACGCGGTCGTCGCCGCCTTCGAGGACATAAACGTCGTCGCCGCCGCGCAGGCTGATCGCGTCGTTCCCGGCGCCGCCGGAAACCCAGTCCCCGCGCATGGTGCCGAACACGCGATCCTCGCCGCCGCCGGCTTCGACGTTGACGATCCCGCCCTGATCGTGGCCGGCGTAGCCGCGAAAGTCGATCGTGTCGGCGCCCTCGCCGCCGGAGACGAAGAACGACTCGGCGTTCGTGATCGTGAGGCGGGCGTCGCCCGCGGCGTCGCTGACGGCGACGTCGAGCGCGTCGTCGCCCGCGACGAGGAAGGACGTGCGCGCCGAGGACGGGTCGAGGGTGAAGAAGGATTGATCGACGTCGACGGAGTCGCCGGCCCCCTCGCCGCCGTCGATCACGTCGTCGCCGTCGCCGCTCCGCCAGTGGAAATCGTCGACGCCCGCCCCGCCGTAGAGGCGATCGTCGCCGCGCCCGCCGTGGAAAACGTCGCCGCCCCCGCCGCCGTGGATCGCGTCGTGCCCGCCGCCGCCGTCGAGGGTGCTGCCGCCGAACTGGCCGTTGAAGCCGGCGCGGATGACGTCGTTGCCGGCGCCGCCGTGGATGACGTCCTCGCCGCCCTTGCCGTGGATGATGTCGTCGCCGGCCAAGCCGTTGATCGTCTCCCGCCCCGCCGTGCCGCGCAGCACGTCGTTCTGGTCGGTGCCGTTGATGACTGCCATGATGCTATGCTCCGTATGGTTTCAACAAGAATCGGGTTGCCGGGGTGCCGCCCGGCACGGGTGCGAACGACGGTCTTCGATTACGAAGTCGGTCAACAGGATTGTGGGGCGGGCACTTTCCCCCGCCCCACGCTCTAAAACATCACATGGTGGGTGGACAGAATTGAACCGTGTCCATATTAACAAGCTCGGTAATGTTCAGCAAGACGAGGGTGTTCGGCCCCGTCGCGTCGTTTGCCGCGTAGGGGCTGAGATCGATGGTCAAGGCGCCGTTCTCGACGCCCACGCCGTCGTCGTCGCGGTCGAGCTTCCCGTCGCCGTTGGTGTCGAAATTCTCGGCACCGCAGCCCGAAGAGCTTGAAGCAAAAAACTCGATCCTGTCCTTGTCGGCGTTGAAATCGACGATGGTCCGCTGGCCCGTGCCGATATCGTCTTTGAAAATCATGATCCGATCGGAACCGCTGCCGGTGTAGACGCGATCGTCGCCGCCCCTGAGAATGTGGGTGTCGTTCCCGCCGCGCAGGCTGATGAAGTCGTCCCCGGCACCGCCTTCGACGACGTCGCTGTAGGCGGTGGTGAAGATCCGATCGTTGCCGCCGCCGCCCTCGGCGACGACGTCGTCGGTGGGATAGGCGCTGGCGACGAAGAGCTCGGGGCCGCTGTAGCCGCGAAAGTCGATCGTGTCGGCGCCGGCACCGCCGTGGACCACGAATGCCTCCGCGTCGGTGATCGTGAGGCCGGCTTCGCCCCCCGGATCGGCGACGTCGACGGTGATCACCCCGTCGCCCTTGACGAGGAAGGACGTGCGCCCGGTCGTGTCGGCGAGCGTGAAGTCGACCGTGTCCTCGTCCAGATCGGTGTCATTGTCGTCGGGACTGGCACTCGTGCCGCCGTCGATCACGTCGTCGCCGTCGCCGCTCTGCCAGTGGAACGTGTCACGATTATAGCCGCCGAACAGGCGGTCGCCGCCGGTGCCGCCATAGATGTCGTCGCTGCCGTTGCCGCTGACGATCACGTCGCGCCCGACGCCGCCGTACAGGCGGCTGTTGTCGAGGAAGTCGGTATAATCTCCTGATCCCTCGACGACGATGACGTCGTCGCCGGCCCCGCCGCGCAGGATGTTGCCGTCGCCCGCGTCGTAGAGCTTGTCGTCGCCGGCCAAGCCGTTGATCCTGTCGGGTGCGTCGGTGCTGCGTAGCGCGTCGTCGCCGTTGGTGCCGTTGATGACTGCCATGACAGATACCTTTCACGCCGCGCCCTGGCCGTCCCCGCCCACCGCGGACGCCGGTCGTACCACGTTCAGTATTTTGACTTGGTGGGACCTGCAACGGCAATTTTAACGACGCCAAAACTACGGTTTCTACTTTTAGGCTTAAGTTCATACTTACATTTGAGAAGTAAAAAATGAGCACGACGAACCAAGCCCTTGCCGAACCAACGAAATGCCGTAATTTCGCTTCGACCGGGAAAGGCGGCGAGGCTCGGCAACCCTCGGTGACGAGACTCGCCGCTGTTGCAGGGGCGCCACGGGCGCGGACGGCTGATGCGGATTGATCGTCAAACTGACGATTGCTCAGCCAGCCCGTTTGTCCACAAGCCGGCCTTGTCCACAGAACATCCACGTCCGGCGGCCGTCGGCCGAAGGCGCGGGTCATGGCCGAGATCATCGACGCTCACGGCGCGACGTTCGTCGCCCCGCCTCTTGGAGGACGCGGCCCGCCGCCTACTTGCGCCGCTCGAAGGCGCCGATGTCGGGGGCGCCGCCGCGACCGCGCGGCATCGCGGTGAAATCGACGGCGACGCCGCTCGCGGGCGCCCGGTCGACGAGCGGCGACCTCTGCCGCAAGCGGTAGCTCTCGGGCCTGTCCCACGGCCCGCCTTGAAACCTCGGGTTCTTGGTCACGTCGCCCTGGCCGCGCATCCGGGGCAACGTCTGGCCGTACCACGCGTTGCCGCGAAACGAGACGCCGCTCACCTTATGGCCGACGCCGAGCCGGCCCTGATCGCGGCGGTAGAAGACGTTGCCCAGGATGTCAACGCCCCGCCCGTGGACCCCCTCGAAGTTCAGCGCCGCCTCTATCGGATCGACGATCGTGTTGTGCAGGACGCGCGCCCCGTCCAGGCCGGGGTTGGTGCCGTAGTCGCCGTAGTAGATCCCGATAAAAGCACCGACGACGACGTTGTTGCTGATCTCGACGTTCTTCAAGGGCGCCGAGAGGTCCTCGGCCGCGACCTGGATACCGGTCGCGCGTCGCCAGACCTTGCCGCCGCCGAGGCCGCGCTCGAACGCCTCGTTGCCGTCCTGCGCGACGAAGTTGCGTGAAACGGTCGGGCTTTGCGCGCCGTCGAGGTAGATGCCGACGCTCAAGGTGGTCGCGACCCGGTTGGCGACGATGGCGCAGCGCACCCCCCGGCAGCCGATGCCCTCGCCCCAGGTGTGGTGGACGCGGTTGCCGCGCGCGGTGATGTCGTCGCCGTAGAGGTTGATGCCCTGCGGCCAGCCGCCGTAGATCCGGTCCTTGCGCGCCTTCGAGCGCTCCCCCGTCCAGGCGACTTCGTTGTTCTCGATCAGAATGCGGGTCGACTTGCGGCCGCTGTCGTTCGGGTAGGTGGCGATGCCGTTCTCGTGCGTGCCGATCACGCGGTTGTCGCGGATCACGACGTTGGAGCGGCCCCAGACGCCGATGCCGTTCCAGCCGCTGGCGCGGCAGGTCAGGCCCTCGACGATCACCCAGTCGGCGTCGATCCAGACGCAATCGCCCCTGGGGCCGACGATCTCGGGGCGCTCGTCGCCGTAGGCCCCGACGCGCAAGGGCGCCCCGGCGCGCCCGCCGTGCTGCGGCCCGACCCAGACGCCGCCGCCGACGTCGTGGACGCCGCCGCGAAGCAGGATGCTGTCGCCGGGTGCTGCCCGATCGAGCGCGCTTGCCACCGACTTCAGCGGTCGCGCCGCGGTGCCGGCGGCGCCGTCCTTGCCGTAGGGGGCGACGATCCAGTCGCGCGCGGCGGCCGCGTCGGCGCAGGCGATCAGCGCCGCGGCTCCGAGTAGGGCCGCGCACAACGTTCTTCTCATCCCTCTTACTCCCGCACAGGTTGTAAAAACCTGCTAGCGAAAGGGAGCGGCAAATTTCAACTAAAAATTGTAACCCGGTTCGCCTCGCTACCGTCGGAGGCGAAGGTCGGGGTCGCCCCCGGGCGGAGGCGTCAGACGGTGTCGGGCTCGTCCGCCGCGTCGGTCGAACGGGTGTTGGCGGCGGCGAGGAGGGCGAGGACGACGACGTTGGTGAAGATCGCGGTCTTGGCCGAGAGCGAGTTGCTGGTCGAGACGACGAGGATGAAGCCGAGGAGGGCGAAGCGCACCGGCCACGCGTTCATCCGGGCCAGGTGAACGACGAAGGCGAAGAAGGCGGCGACGAAGGGCAGGCCGACGACGAGGCCCAACTGGAGCGTGATGACGATCCAGAAATTCTCCAGGGTCGGGACCTCGGCGGTGAAGCCGACGCGGCGGATCAGCGCCTCGATCTCGGCCGGGCTGAGGCCGAAGAGGAGGTCGTCCAGGCGGACGTAGTCGTAGACGAGAAAGCCGGTCTCGCGTACGGCGGCGCTGTCGTCCCAGGCGAGCTTGGCGACGATCCGCTCGCCGATGCCGGCGTAGACGATCGCGGCGGCGAGCCCGGTCACGAGGAGGACGAACGCGGCCCCGCCGCCGCTCAAGGCGCCGTAGCCGATGCCTTGCCGCCGCAGGCCGACGAGGCCGTCGCAGACCATCAAGAGGGCCAGGAGGCCGGCGTAGATGGCGAGCGCCGCCCGCCCGCCGAACGAGAGCAGGGCGACCAGCATGACGAGGCAGAACGCCGCGCGCATCGAGGGTCGTTTAAGGCCGTAGAAGGTCAGGAGGGCGAAGCCGGTGACGGCGGCGTTGGCGAGCGGGTGGCCCATGAGGGCGCTGGCGCGAAACACGTCCTCGATCAGGGCGACGCCGCCGGCGACGGTGAGCGGCACCAGCCGGACGCGCGCCACCTGCTCGGCGATGCCGACGAGGCCGTTGAGGAGGACGGCGGCGGCGACGAACCAGAACAGCCGCCGCTGCCGGGCCGGGCTCAAGCCCGCGAGGAGCAGCGCTGCGAGGGCGGGGGCCAGGAGCGAGTCGACGAAGAAGGCCGCGCCTGAGGGCCCGTAGCGAAAGGTCGAGTAGAACATCGCCACGACGACGCTGAGCGCGTAGAGCCCGGCGGCGGGCTGCCCCGCCACGGCGCGGCCGAGGGACGCGAAGGGGTTGCCGCGCTCCAGGAACGCCACCGTCACGGCGAGCAGGAGCACGCAGGTGCCGGGGTGGATCTTGAAGACGAACGAGCCGTGCGGCGCGTCGTAGGGCACGCCCAGCACGGTCAGGAAGGGCGGCGAGACCAGCATCGTCAAGCCGATCGCGGTGTAGATCAGGGCGAGCGTGAGCCCGGAGGCCGACGCCGCCTCGGCATCCTCCTCGTCCTCGTCGTAAGCGAGGTAGGCGAAGCGGGCGTCGCTCACGCGCGTGCCGGCGGGCCGGGCCTCAAGGCGAAGTCTTCCTCGCCCAGGGCAGGACCCTGCCATCGTCGCCCGGCCGGACGAGGTCGCGGGCGGCGCGGGCGGCGCGCAGCAGGGCCGGGCGCGACTTGACGAAGGTCTTGACCCCCGCTTGGCCGATCCGGGGCAGGCCCCACGGCGAGAGGGCGAGGGCGACGTCGACGAGCGGCACGGGGATCGTGTTGAAGCGGCGCTTGTGCGGGTAGTCGCCGATGGTGAAGTCGAACAGCCGATACCCTCCCCCGTGCAGGTGCGCCATCGTCCGCTCGATCAGGAGGCGCCCCGGCGAGCAGGCGAGCCACGGGCCGTCTTGGTTGGCGATGCGCATCATCGCGTAGGCGCTCCCGTGCGTCACGCCCAGCAGCGCCGCCACCGTCTGGCCCTCGGCCCTGAGCGCGCTCAGCACGACGCTCCCGTCCGCCAGACCGTCGTCGAGCAGGCGGTGGTAGAAGGCGTCGTAGGTCGGGCGATCGAGGCGGTAGGCCTCGCCGTCGAGGCGCCGGCCTTGCAGCGCCGCCAAGTCGTCGAGGACGGCGTGCGCCGTGGCCTGGTCGAGGACGCGCTCGAAGGCGGCGCCCGCGTGCCGCTCGAAGACGCGCCACGAGCGCTCCAGCTCCTTGCGAAACGTCTTGGCCAAAGCCTGGCGCCGCCACGCGGCGAAGTCGTCGCCGATCGTCAGGACGTTGCCGAAGACCGGGCAGGGGGTCGGCGTCTTCAGGAGGGCCAGCGGGTTGGGGCGATCCCCCAGGCTCGCAGGCATCTTCTCGAATACGGCGAGGTCGGCGGGCGGCAGGGCGCGCGCGATCGCGGCCCAAAGGGCGCGCGCGGCGGCGGGCGTGGTCGGGGCCGCCGGCCCGAGCAGCGGCGCGTTGTAGTCGCTCACGCCCCGGTCGGCGAACGCCACCACCCGCCGCCTGCCGGTCGCATCCAGGATCAAGGGGAGGAGCAACGCCCCCCGGCCGTCGGCCGCGCGCGCGAGGACGGTCAGGGGCGTGATCCCCCCGTCCGCACCCAGCGTGCGGTACCAAGCATTGAGCCAGCGATCGGTCTGAAAGTAGGTGGCGGCGGCGAAGCCCTCGCCCTCCCCCCCCGTCCAGCCCCGCAGGACCTCGGCGCCGTAGGACGGTTCGGTCATGCCGCGCGCTGCGCCGCGTCGGCGTCCCGCGCGGCCGCGCCCTGACGCTCCAGGCGAAAGGTGATCGGCCGCTTGGCGCCGCGCAGCCGCTTGAGCCAGCCGCCGCGCCGCGCCGCCGCCTGCAGGGCTGCCTTGCCCCAGAAGACCGGGCCGGAGAGGCCCCGGCCGCCCTCGAAGCCGAGATGGTGGCGCAAGAGCCCGTTGGCGACGTTGAGCATGTGGCGGCGGCGGATGTCGTCGGTCCAGAACTCCATCGTCATCGACACGTTGAGGCAGTCGAAGTTCTCGATGCGGTGCGGCGCGTTGAGCGGCCAGTGCGCCATCTGGCCGGGCTCCAGGTCGATCACTCGCGCGTCCTGGTCGTAGGCGGGGTCGTAGGGCATGTTGACCTCGACCCCGTGGACGGCGATGCCCTCCAGGTGCTCGGGCCGAACGTAGGGCGCCTTGGCCGGGTAGAGGTAGAGGCGCTTGCGCCCGTGCATCTGCCACAGGCCCTGCCCCGGCAGGTCGGCGTGGTAGTAGACCTCGACCTTGGGCGAGGAGATCAGGACGCCGATCTGCAGGTCGTAGGCCGAGAAGCCCGGCAGGTTCTGGCCGATCTCGGCCAGGATCGCCTGGGATACCTCGCGGTAGCGCGGGTCGACGGCGGCGATGTTGCGCAGGTTCAGCCACATCCGGCCGGCCCTGATCGCATCGATGACCTCAAAGCCCCCGAGGTCGCCGACGTCGCCCTCCTCCCAGACCCGCCGCCCGGCCTCGCCCAGGCGGATGAGCGAATAGGACGGGCGCGGGTACGTCTTGATCAGCCCCGCCAGCGTTTCGAGCGCGAAGAGGGGGGACTGGTGCAGGCGGTGCCGCAAGACCAGCGGGTCCTGGTCCCAGGAAGCCTTTTGCGCCTCGCTCCACGGCTCGTAGACGTTCATCGTCGCGTCTCCCATTACTTGGCCTCCGGGTGAATGAAACCGACCAGAAGGGTCTTGAAAACGATCTTGACGTCCAAGATCAGGTTCCAGTTGTCGATGTATTCGAGGTCGTAGGCGATGCGCTTGACCATCTGGTGCAAGGCGCTCGTCTCGCCGCGATAGCCGTTGATCTGCGCCCAGCCGGTGATGCCCGGCTTGACGCGGTAGCGGGCGGCGTAGCCCTCGATCAGGCGCTCGAAGTGGATGTTGTGCGCGATCGCGTGCGGCCGCGGACCGACGACGCTCATCTGCCCCAAGAGCACGTTGACGAACTGCGGCAGCTCGTCCAGGCTCGTCTTGCGCAAGAGGCGGCCGACGCGGGTGACGCGCGGGTCGCCTCGGGTCGCCTGCCGCACGACGGCGCCGGTGCCGTCGTCGCACATCGCGACGTGCATCGTGCGGAACTTCAACACCTCGATGACCTTGCGATTGTAGCCGTGGCGCTTTTGCCGGTAGAGGACGGGCCCCTTGCTGTCCAAGCGGATGGCGAGCGCCACCACCAGCATCAAGGGCGCGAAGAGGACGAAGGCGAGTGCTGCGATGACGCGGTCGCTGATCCCCTTGGCGATCGTCGCCCAGCCCTCGAAGGGGCGGCGCATGATCCGCACGCACGGCAGGCCGGCGACGAGCCGGGTCGGCAGCCGCGCCGACTGCACCCCGAACGTCGGCCCCGCGAGCGACACGTCGACCGGCATCAGGCTCAAGCGCCGCACGATGTCCGAGACGAGGCGCGCCTCTTTCGGCGTGAAGGCGAGGACGACCTCGTGCAGGTCGCGCTCGCCGACCATCCGCTCCAAAAGGCCGCGCTCGCGCATCAGCTTGGCGCGGCCGATTGTCGTCGCCTTTTCCTGGCGCTCGGCGCGGACCTCGGTGATCGCGATCCTGCCCTTGGGCAGCGCCTTCAGGGCGATCGTGCCGGCGGGCGCCGCGCCCTGGCCGGCGACGACGAGGTCGCCGATGATCACGACCCGGCGGTCCAGGTGGCCCTGGGCATCGCGCCGCCGCCAGCTTCGGGCGAGCCACAGGCGCAGGACGATGAAGGGCACGGCCGCGGCGGCGAAGTTGACCAAGAGCGAGGCGGGTGCCAGGCCGGGCGGGGGGGTCGGCAGCAGCGCCGCGGTGAGCCCGATGGTGCAAAGCCCGATCGCCAAGCGCGGGCCTTGCACCCAAGACCCGCCGAACGACCCGACGCGGTACGCGCCGGCGAGCGCCAGGAGGGCGACGAAGGCGACGAGCGTCGCTTCGGTCCAGACGATCAGGTCCGCGACGTCCGCCTCGGCGGAGCAGGCCGCCGCCACGGCCCCGCACAGGATCGCGAACACGTCGGCCGCGACCAGCTTGAGCCGAAACAGCAAGATCGCGTCTTCGAGGTAGCCTCTCGCCCCGGCGGACCGCGGCGCGCGGACGAGGAACGCGTCGGGGGAGACCGTCGGGGCGGCGGCTTGGCCGCCGACGTCGGCAGAAGCGGCTTGGCCCTCAAGGGACGGTTGCGCAGCCAAGCGGCGGGCCTTCAAGGCATTGCCTTTCGCGGCGGGGCCGACCGCCCGGCCGTGAATGGGGCGATCAAGTCGAGGTAGGCATCGACGCTGGCGTCGATCGTGAAGCGCCGCAGATAGGGGGCGACGTCCGGCGACGGCGCCCTGGCCCCCGTCAGTGCTTCGGCGAGGGCTCGGGTGAGCGCCTCGGCGTCGCCGACCGGCACCAGCCGGCCGAGGCGCCCCCCCTCCAGGATCTCCGCCGGCCCGGTCGGGCAGTCGGTGCTGACCACCGGCGTGCCGGCGGCGAGGGCTTCGACGAGCACGTTGCCGAACCCCTCGTAGCGCGAGGTCAGGGCGAAGGCGGCGGCACGGGCGAGGTAGGCGAAGACGTTGGCGACCCGGCCCGGCATGGCGACGCGATCGGCGACGTCCAGTTCGCGCGCCAGGGCTTCGAGCCGGGGGCGCTCGGGCCCCTCGCCCAGGATCACGAGCCGAAGCCGCGGCATCGAGGCGCCCAGCCGGGCGAAGGCGCGGATCAAGGCGGCGAAGTCCTTCTCGGGCGCCAGGCGGCCGATGCCGAGGACGACGCGCGGGGCGTGCTCGCTCGAACCTGCCGCGTCGAGCCAGGCGTGCCCCGCCGGTGCCGCCACGCGCTCAAGCAGGTCGGGCGGCAGCACGGGGTTGGCGATGAGCGCCACCGGCTTGTCGCCGAGCATGGCCCGCAACTGCGCGCGCACGCCCCTTGAGACCGCGACGACGCGGTCGGCGGCGCGGTAGGCGCGGGGGATCACGTAGGGCAGCGCCCGGTAGCGCCAGCCGGCCTCGAAGCGGATCTGGTCGGTCAAGGGCGCGTGCTCGATCAAGAGCGTGCGCGTGCCGCCCCGCGCCAGCCGGACCGCGAGCAGGGCCGCGAGGTTGAGGTGCGGCTGGCCGCAGATCAGCACGCCGGGCCGGGCCCGGCGCAGGTAGCGAACGAGTTCGAGGAGGACGCCGCGCGTGGCGCCCTGCGCCGGGCCCAGGCGATGCAGCCCGTCCCGCCAGGAGGCCGCGAGTTCGCCGGCGTCGCGGGCGGAGACGAGATCGACGCAGAGCCCCTTGGCCACGAAGCCGCGCGCCAAGCGCAGCATCGACAGTTCCGCCCCGCCGGTGCGCAGGTGCGGCAGGAGCACCGCGACGTCGCTCGGCCCGGGCGGGCGCGGCGGGGCGCGCCCCGGCGCCGCTTCGGGCGCGCTCAAGGCCGCGTGCGGCGGGGCGTTCATGCGGGCAGACCCAGCGCGCCCCGCGCCGCGGCGCTGAAATACCGGCGCCCGCCCGGTCCCTCGGGCATGACCGCGCCGTCCGCGGTCGTGTAGGCCGGGCCGGCGAGCGAGCTGACCGCGAACGTGTCGGCGTAGTCCCAGACCGTCCAGGCGATGTCGTGCCGCTCCGCCGCGCGGCGGACGTCGCCGAGCCAGCGCCAGCGCGTGGCGGGGGGGGCGTAGCGGCGGTAGACGCCGAACTCGTTGCAGATGACGGGCACGCCGGACCGGGCGCCCCAGGCCGCGGCCGGGGCGAGGGCGGCCTCGACGCGCGCCTCGCCCCAGCCCTCGGCGGCGTAGGCGTCGATCTCGCGCCGCGCTTGCGCCCGGTCGACGCCTGGCGCGATCGTGACGGCGGCGTCGTCCAGGCGCGACGCCGGGTAGGCGACGCCGCGCACGAAGGGGATCGCCGTGTCCCCGTAGCCCCACGTCGCGCCCTGGTGCGTGACGATCTGCGGACGGTAGAAGTGAAAGACCGCGGCGATGTTGGGATCATCCAAGATCGCCCGGCCCGACATCTCGGTCAGCGTGTCGATCCGGCTGCCCTTGCGGCCGGTGACGAGGACGGTGTGCTCGGGGGCAAACTCCCGCACGGCCCGCAGGAGACGGTCTTGCAAGGCGAGCCAGCGGGCGGGCGATCGGCGGTAATATTGCGGCTCGTTCAGCGGCTCGAAGACGAGGCTGTCCCGCGAGACGCCGGCGTAGCGGCGCGCGAGGCGGCGCCAGAGGCGGGCGAGCGCGGCCTGGGTGCCGGGATCGTCCTCGATCGCCGCGAGGAGCTTGGCGTCGGCGTGGTAGTCGAGCACCGCGACCAGGCCCGCGTCGGTCGCCGTGCCGATCGCCCGGTCGAGGTCGGCGACGCCCGGCAGGTCGTCCGGGTCGCCCGGCCGCCAGCCCAGAAGCGCGAAGTCGATGCACAGCCGGACGTGGTCGAAGCCGGCCGCCTTGATGGCCTTGAAGTCCTCGGGTCCGTGGTCGTGCCGGCGATCGAAGTTCAGCCAGGCGCTCAGATTGACGCCGCGACGCAGCGACGTGGCGCCGGCACGGGCCCGCGGCGGCCTTCGGGGCGCGGCATCCACGGCGGCGGGAACGGCGGCCGTCAGCCCGGCCCCCGCCGCGGCGCCCAGGAGGCGGCGCCGGGTCGTCATCGGCGCCCCAGCTTCAGCGGCACGACGCCCAAGACCGGCAGGCCCGTCGCCCGCTCCAACTGCTCGGGCGTCAGGTAGCTGCTGCGCAACAAGTCGCTGACGAAGGCCGTCGTCAGCGTCATGAAGACGGCGCCCATGAGGCCGGCCATGACGATCAGCGGGGTGAGGTCGTTCGGCCGCAAGGGCACGTAGGGCTGCTGCAGGACGCGCACGTTGGCGTCGTCTTCGAGGGCGAGCTTGTCCAAGAGCCGGGCCTCGTCGAGCCGCCGCGACAGGTCCTTGTAGGCAGCACTGGCGAGGTCGCGGTCGAGGGTGAGGTTGTTCAAGCGGCGCTCGTTGGCCGAGAGTGCCGCGATCTGCGCGCGGGTGTCGGCCAGCTGCTTGGCGATCACCGTCTTGCGCGCCGCCTCGGCGCTGGCCTGCGCCACGACGCCGTTGAGCTCGGACGTCAGGCCCGCGTGCAGCGGGTTGATGCCGGTGCGCACCAGCCGCTCCGGTTCCACGCCCAACTCGCCCATCATCCGCTCGCCGGCGGCGATGCCTTGGCGCACCTGGGCGACGGGCGGGCTGTCGTTCTGCCAGTCGTTGCGCAGTTCGGCGTCGCGCAGGCGAAGGTTGAGGAGCGCCCGCTGCGCGTCGGCGAGCACCGGGTTGCGCTGCGTCTCGGCCTCCAAGACGACGGTCGGCTCGACCTCGTCGAGGCTGGCGCGCAGCCGCGCCGCCTGCTCGTTCGTGGCGGCGTGGTCGCTCTCGGCCGCCTGCAGGGCGCGCACGAGCCCGCCTTGCTGGTCCAAGAGGATGCCGCGCTCGGACTCGAAGAGCACGATGCCGTTGTCCTGCTCAAATTGCTCCAGCTCGTTCTCGGTGCGGTCGAGTTCCGCCTTCGCCGCCCTCGTTTCGGCCTCGATCTTCTTGGCCTGCAGGTCGGCGAACAGGGGCCGCCGCTTGGCGATGTAGGCCTCGACCAAGTCTTCGAGCACCTCGGCGGCGAGCGCGCGGTCGGGGTGGCGGAACGTGACGCTGATGATGGTGCTCTCGTCGCCGGCCTCGGTGTCGAGGTTGGCGAGCATGATCTCGCGCGCCTGCTCGTCGGGGTCGACCGGGGGCACGCCCGGCTCCGGCGCGGCGTGCGCCAGCTGCGGGTAGAGCCGCGTCGCGCCGATCTTCTTCACCACCGCCGCCGCCGTGTCGGCGGCGACGAGGATCGCGGCCTCGGAGCGCAGGAGCTGCTCGCGGTCGAAGGCCTGCGTCACGATCTCCGACGCGCCGCTCTGCGCGCGATACGTGTATTCGCGGCCGAACTTGACGTAGAGGAGCGCGTTGGCCTCGTAGGTCGGCGTGACGAGGAAGGCCAAGCCGACGGCGGCGCCGAGCGTGAGCAGGAAAGCGGCGGCGAGCTTCCACTTGTCCTTGAAGAAGGCGGTGAGCACGACGCGCGCCGAAGCACCGCCGGGACCTGCAATGCGTGCTTGTCTCACGAATCAACCTTTGAGTTTGTAAACGGTCGCGTTTTTGACGAGGAGCGAACGCTCAGCGCGCCCTATCAACGTGTCCTATTGGATCGATTGGCCCATATCGGATCAAGGGATACTGAATTATTATTTGGGCGTCAACGCAGTCGTAATAAAATATTCCATGAACATGAAAAAAATGTTCCTTTAAACCAAAAAAGTTATTTGCCTTGGAGTATACAAACCGCAAGTTTATTTTATTTGGAGCCGAATACAGATGGAAGACTTTCATCTATAAGTTGAAAAGAAGGGTTCGGGCATTTTTTAGCTTCAAGGTTATTGAGAATCGTCGGCGGCTTGTGTAAGCGTGGTGGCGAATCATGCGCATTCATGTGAGCGCGGTCATGTGAGCGCGGCGCACCCGGCGGCGCCCGGCGTGCCGCTTTGGCCTTCTTACATCGAGGAACCGCCTTGCAACCGGCTTCGTCCCGGCACGAGATCGTGCGACGCGACGCCTTGGCGTCGACACCCGAACCGCTCGAACTGCTCGCCCGCTCCTGCCGGACGGCGGGCGGCCACGTCCGCTACCGTCTGGTCGAGTTCATCGCCGCCCGCGCCGGCGAGGGGACGACGACGGTCGTGCGCGACTTCGCCGCGAGCCTGGGTCGGGCCACCGGCGCGTCCGTGCTCGTGGTCGACGCCTCCGAGCCGCGCCGGGGCTCCGATCGGATCGGTTTGATGGAAGCGATCGTCGCCGGCCTGCCGGTCGAGCGGGTCGCGACCGGCACCGGCAACAACGTCTACGAGGCCAAGCTGAGCGGCACCGTCCGGCCGAAGGGCGAACTCGCCCACCGCGTCAACGACCGCGATCTGTGGGCGGCGGTGAACGAGCGCTTCGACATCGTCGTCGTCGACGCGCCCGCCCTCGCGCGCTCCAACCGCGGCCTCGTCTTGGCCCAGCACATGGACGCGGTCGTCGTCGTGGTCGAGGCCGAGCGGACGCGCGCCCCCGTCCTCAACCGCCTGCTCGACCTTTTGCGCCGCGCCGAGGCGCCGGTGATCGGCACGGTGCTCAACAAGCGGCGCTACCACATCCCGCGCTTCATCTATGACCGCCTCTAGCGCCGAGCCCCCGGCCGGGGCGGGACGTTCGGCACCCGCGCGCCTGCGCGACTGGGCGCCCACGCGCCTGCGCGACTGGACGATCGACGAGACCTGGGCGATCGGCATCATCGATCGGCCGATCGCGAGCTTTCTCGACGACCCGGGGCTCGGCGACGCGCGCTGGATCGAGGCCCCGCGCGGGGCCTACTACGCCGACCCCTTCGGCGTGCCGGGCGCGGACTGCCTCTTCTGCGAGCGCCTCGACCACCGCGACGGAATCGGCCGCCTCGTCGCCCTGGACATCGGCCCCGAAGGCGGCGTCCGCGAGCGCCCGACCGGCCTCTGCGTCGAAGGCCACGCCTCGTTCCCGTTCCTGATCGAGGACGGGGGCGCGCTCTTGTGCCTGCCCGAGACCGTGGCCGAGGGCCGCTTGAGCCTCTGGCGGCGGGGTGCTTGCGGCCGCTGGGGGCTCGATCGCGTCGTCGCGACGGACGTCGCCGCGATCGACCCGGTGCTGTTTCGCCACGGGGGTCTGTGCTGGCTCGCCTACACCGACGGCAGGATCGGCAGCGACGACAATCTGTGCCTGTTCCACGCGCCGGCCTTCGCCGGCCCCTGGACGCCGCACGCCTTGAACCCGGTCGTGCGCGGCAAGGCCGGGGGCCGCAGCGCCGGCACGCCCTTCTGGGCCGGGGGCGCCCTGCACCGGCCGGCGCAGGACTGTACTAACGGCTACGGCGGTGCCGTCATCGTCCACCGCGTCGAGCGCCTCGACCCGGACGGTTTTCACGAGACGCCGGCGGTGCGGGTCGCGCCGGGGCCGAAGGCGCGGTTTCCGGCCGGGGCGCACACGCTCAGCGCCTGGGGCGGGCGCACCCTGATCGACGCCAAGCGCCACGGCGTCGTCGCCGCCGGCCTGCGCCGCCGGGTCGTGGGCCGGGCGGGCCGCTGGATCGGGCGCGCGCGCGCCGGCGGGGGCGGGACGTGACGCGGGCGGTCTACCTCGTCACTCCCGGCGGGCGGCGCGGCCGGGGCGGCATCGGGCGCCTGGTCGACGTCACCCTCGATGCGTGGGGCGAGGCGTGGGACGGGGGGGAGGCGCCGCCCCTTCGGGTCGTCGACAGCTACGGCCCGGACCGCAAGGGCCTGATGCCGTTCTACTTCCTCGCGGCCTGCGTTCGGCTAACCCTCGCCTGCGCCCTCGGCCGCGCCCTCATCGTGCACGTCAACATGGCCGAGCGCGGCAGCGTCTGGCGCAAGGGCCTCGTCGTCTGGATCGGGCGGGCGTGGCGCGTGCCGGTCGTGATCCACTGCCACGGCGCCGACTTCGCCGACTACGTGCGGGCCCTGACGCCCCCCAAGCGGCGCCTCCTGCTCAAAACCCTGAACGCCGCCGCGCGCATCGTCGTCCTCGGCGGGCGCTGGCGCCGCTTCTTCACCGACGAGCTCGGCCTCGCCCCCGCCAGGATCGCGGTGCTGGCCAACGCCGTCCCCGATCCCCGGCGGGACGGCGCGCCCGTCGCCGCCGGGGCGAGAAGCGAGGCGAAGGGCGACGGCCCGCTGCGCGTCCTGTTCCTCGGGCGCTTGGGCGAGCGCAAGGGCGTGCCCGAACTCCTGCAGGCCCTGGCCTCGCCGACGCTGCGCCGCGCGCCGTGGCGGGCGGTCCTCGCCGGCGATGGTGAGGTCGGCCGCTTTCGCACCGAGGCGGTCGTGCTCGGGCTCGACCACAAGGTGCGTTTGAGCGGCTGGGTCGACAAGGCGGGCGCGCAAGCACTCCTGGCCGACAGCGACGTCCTGGTCCTGCCCTCGCGCAACGAGGGCCTGCCGGTCGCGATCCTGGAGGCGATGGCGCACGGGCTCGCCGTGGTCGCGAGCGACGTCGGCGCGATCCCCGACGTGATCGACGACGGCGACAACGGCCTTTTGGTGGCGCCGGGCGACGTCGCCGGCCTCACCGGGGCCCTTCGCCGCCTGATCGACGAGCCGGGCTTGGGACCCCGCATGGGTGCCCGCGGCCGGGCGCGGTTCGAGGCCGCCTACGCGATCGAGTGCCACGTCCGGGGCTTGGCCGCGATCTACGCCGACCTGCTCCGCGCGCGCCCCGGCGGGGCGGCGGCGGTCGAGAAGCTGCGGGCCGGCTAGATGCTGCTGCGCGGCATTCTCGGCTACATGCCGGCCAACCTCGTCCCGGCGCTGATCGCGGTCGCGACGATCACGATCTTCACGCGCCTTCTATCCCCGGACGAATTCGGCCACTACGCCCTGGCGCAGGCCGTCGTCCTGTTCGGTCAGGCGGCCGCCTTTTATGCCCTGCAAGTCAGCATCACGCGCTTCTACGAGCGCGCCGCCGCGGCCGGGGCGCTGGAGCGCCTGCTCGTCAACGCCTACGCCCTCTACCTGCTCTGCGCCCTGCTCGCGGTCGCGATCTTCGCCGCCTTCGTCGTCCTGCTCGATCCGGCACCCGAACTTGCAGGGATCTTATGGCCGGCCCTGCCGACGCTGCTCGCGCGCGGCCTCGTCTACCTCAACCTCGCGACCCACCGCGGGGCGGGCCGCATCGGCCGCTACAACGCGGTCGAGGTCGGGCAGAGCCTGATCGCCTTTCTCGTCGCCTTGGGCCTCGTCTGGGGCCTCGGCGTCGGCGCCGCCGGGCTGATCTGGGGGCTGTTCGCCGGGGCGCTCGCCGTCCTCTTGCTCGACCTGCCGCTCCTTTGCCGCGCGATCGGCCGTCCCGATCGCGCCGGCTTGTTGGAACTCGTCCGCTTCGGCTCGCCCTTGATGGGCGCGCACGGGCTCAACGCCGTCGTGCTCTACGCCGATCGGTTCTTCATCGAGCGGATTTTGGGCACCTTCGCGGTCGGGCTCTACGCCGCCGCGTTCGCCATCGTCGAGCGCGCGCTCAACCTCGTCTTCATGGCGGTGACGCTGGGCGCCTACCCGCTCGTCATCAAGGCGCTCGAACGCGACGGCGTTGCGGCGGCGCGCGCCCAGCACGCCAGGAACTACGTCGCCCTCCTGGCGCTGGCCCTGCCCGCCGCCGCCGGGCTCTGCCTCGCGGCACCGCAGATCGCCGCCGTCCTCGTCGGCGAGGACTACCGCGAGGGCGTCGTCGCCCTGATCCCCTGGGTCGCCGCCCTGGCCTTCTTGCGCGGCATGGGGGCCCACTTTCTCGACCAGACCCTGCATTTGAGCCGTCGCACCGGGCTCTTCTTCTACACGCTGGGCTCGGCCGTCGTCCTCGTTCTGGTCCTCAACCCGCTGCTCTTGCCGCGCCTCGGCCTCGCGGGCGGACTCGTCGCCGCGATCGCCGCCCAGGGCGCGGCGCTCGTCGTCACGGCCTACTTGGGCCGGCGCACGTTCGGCATCGACTGGCCGTTCACGGCGACGCTGCGGGTCGTGCTCGCGGTCCTGGGCATGGCCTTGGCCCTCACCGCCCTGCCCTTCCCGGCCACCGCGCTCGGCCTCGGCCTCGTCGTCGCGACGGGGGCCGCCGTCTACGCCGCCCTCGCCCTCGCCCTCGACGTCGCCGGCGCCAGGGCTTGGCTCCTCTCCCGCCGCGGGCCCTCCGGCCCGGCGCTGGAAACGCCGCCGTGAACCTCTTGCGCCCGCCGCCCGCCGAGGCGCGGGTGGTGCAGAGCCTGGCCCTCGTCGTCGATCGCGCGGTCGAGGCCCGTCTCGTCGCGCGGCTGGCGGCGGTGGAGCACCCGACCGTCGTCGCCTTCGTCAACGCGCACGGATTGAATCTCGGCCGTGCCGACCCAACTTTCGCTGAACGCTTGATCGCCGCCGACCTCTTGCTGCGCGACGGGATCGGCATGAGCCTTGCTCTCCGTTTCTTAGGCGGCCGACCCGGCTTGAACATGAACGGCACCGACTTGATCCCCAAGCTCGTCAGCGCCTTCGCCGGCCGCCGCGCGGCGATCGTCGGCACGGTCGAGCCCTGGCTGTCGCGCGCGGCGGCGCGGGTCGCCGATCTCGGCGTCGAGCCGGTCGTTCGCCTCGATGGCTACCTCCCCGACGCCGCCTACCTCGACATCATCCCGCCCTTGGCACCCGACCTCGTCCTCCTCGGCATGGGCATGCCCAAGCAAGAGCGCGTGGCACTCGCCCTGCGCGCGGCGATGACCAACCCGGCCCTCATCGTCAACGGCGGCGCCTTCCTCGACTTTCTCGCCGGCCGCGTGCCGCGGGCGCCGGCGGCGCTGCGCCGCTTGGGGCTGGAGTGGGCGTTTCGCTTGGCGATCGAGCCCAGGCGCCTCGCCGGGCGCTACGTCGGCGGCATGGGACCCTTTGCATGGAACACGCTGCGTTTGCGGGCACGGGGAACGCGCTCGCCTTGAAGCCCCGAGGCGGGGCGTCTTTCAAGCGACGCCTCGCCGTGTACCTGCCCAACCTCAGGGGCGGCGGGGTCGAGCGCATGCGCCTCAACCTCGCCCCGGCCCTGGAGGCGCGCGGCTTCGAGGTCGCGTTCGTCCTCGACCGCGCCGAGGGCGAACTGCTCGACGCCGTGCCGGCCTCGGTCGAGGTCACCGTCTTGGGCGCGCCGCGCACGCTGGCCGCCGCACCGCGCCTCGTCGCCTACCTGCGCCGCGAGCGCCCCGACGTCCTCCTGTCGGGCCTCGGTCACAACAACGTCGTCGCCCTCGCGGCCGGACGCCTGAGCGGCGCCTCGACCAGGATCGTCGTCTCGCAGCACAACTACCTCAGCCGCGAGGCGCGCGCGTTCAACGACCCGCGCTACCGCGTCCTGCCGCTCCTCTACCGCCTCGCCCTGCCGTCAGCCGACGGGGTCATCGCCGTCTCGCAGGGCGTCGCCGACGACATGGCCGCCGCCACCGGCCTCAAGCGTTCGCGGATCAACGTCATCCACAACCCGGTCGTGACCGCCGACTTGGCGGCGCGCGCGGCCGCCCCCGTCGAGCACGCCCTGGCGAAGGCTTGGCTCGACGACGGCGCGCGCCCGGTCCTGGTCGCGGCCGGGCGCCTCGTCGCGCAGAAGGACTACCCGACCCTGCTGCGCGCGTTCGCGCGCTTGCGCGCCGCGCGCGCCTGCCGTCTCCTGATCCTCGGCGACGGCCCTCTGCTGGGCGAACTGAGGGCGCTCGCGGGGGCGCTCGGGGTCGAAGACGACGTCCTCTTCGCCGGCTTCGTCGCCAACCCCCACCCCTGCATCAAGCGGGCGGCCGTCCTGGTCTTGGCCTCGCGCTACGAGGGCTTCGGCAACGTGCTGGTCGAAGCCCTCGCCGCCGGCACGCCGGTGGTCAGCACCGACTGCCCGGCCGGCCCGGCGGAGATCCTGGAGGGGGGGCGCCTCGGCCGGCTGGTACCGGTCGGCGACGCCGGGGCGCTCGCCGACGCCGTCGCGGCGACGCTCGATCGTCCCCCGGACCGCGGGCATCTGTCCTCGGCCGCCAAGCGCTTCTCGGCCGCGGCCATCGCCGATGCCTACGCCGCCCACCTCAACGCCGTCCTTGATGGCGTTCGAGCCGAAGAGGCGGTGGCGCGGGTCTGACGGCGTCGCGGCGGCACGAACGCGCCGCGACCGCCCCCCACCGTTGGTGTCTCACACCAGCGCGTCGTCCGACGGCACGCCGCGAAAGCCCGGGATCTCGATCTCCAAGACGAAGTCGTTGAAGTCGTCGTCCGGGTCGAACGGCTTGTCCTCGAAGGCGATCAAGAGGTTGCCGCGCTCCTCGCCGTAGCCCGAGAGCGTGCGGACCTCGCCTTTCGGGTTCGGCTCGACGCCCGGCGTGCCCGGCCGCGGGTCGGCGGCGAAGATCAGTTCGCCCTCGACCCTGGTCAGCCCGCCGCCGTCCTCCTGCGCGAACAGTTGCGGCCGCCGGTCGGCGATGCCGGCCAGGTTCCCGTCGCGGTCGAGCAGGACGAAGTCGTTGTCGCTCTCCAGCAGCCCGGCCGGGTTGAGGTCGGCGCCGTCGGCGACGACGAAGGGGTTGAAGCGCTGGCCCTCTTCGAAGAGGAACGTGAAGGCTTCGTTTCCCACGGCGGCGTCGGCGATGAAGGCGTCGATGTCCTCGAACAGCATCTTGGTCTCAACGATGCGGTCGTCCTCGTCGTAGACGACGTAGCCGAGCGCGTTGGCCTGCTCGGCCTCGGCCGAGAGCGGGAAGACGGACACTTCAAGCGGGAAGGCGTCCGCGACCGGCGCCAGAAGTTCGAGCGGCACGCCGTTGATCCGGGCCGGATCGACCGAGACCTTCTCGGCGAGATCGGGCAAAGGCGGCAGGATGGGAATGCCGGGACCGCCGCCGACGCCGGCCTCGAAGGCGCCGACGTCCGGTGCATCGTCGCGGGCGAAGCCGCGCTGGTCGACGGGCGGGGCGTCGGCCGCGACGGCCGCGTCGATCGCCGGGTTGGTCGGCGACTGAAGGAGGGCCAGCGTCTCGGTCGGCCCGCCGTTGTCGGCGAGGTCGGGTTGGGGCTTGTAGCCAGCGCCATTAGGATTAATGCGGGCGAACACGTCCTCGATCGTCGAGCCGGTGGTATCGGTCGCCACTGTCCCCTCGACCGTCTCCTGGCTGAAGACGTTGCGGCCATTGGAAACGATCGCGCCGCCGACGTCGCGGATCTCACTGGGATTGCTGCGGCTGCCATTGCCCAGAACGATACTGTTCTCCAGGGTCAGGTCTGCGCCGGGTTCGACGAAGAGCGCGAAGGTGCGGGAACTGCCGTCCACTTCGAATATGTCAAACTTGTTGCCGGCGATGGTCGAGTTGGTGATCGTGCCCGTGCCGCCGTCTAGCAGCTCGACGCCGCTGTTCAGCCCGAAACCGCCGTCGTTATCGACAAAGTTGTTGGCGATCGTGCTGTTGACGATCGTGAGATCGCCCCGGACTGTAACGAGACTGCCGTAGCGGCCGACATCGTTGTCGGCGATGAGAGACTGTTCGACGCGCAGGCTGCCGCTGACGCCGATCGTAACGCCATTGTAGGAGCCGTTGTCGGTAACTTGGCTGCGTAGCAAGGCAATGTTGCTGTCGCGCGCCGAAATGGCGAATTCGTTAGGCTCATAGTAGCCGTTGAGGCCGGAGATGAAGCTGTCGGTCAGCGTCACCGTGCTCGACCGTGCCCCGATGCCGGTGGCGCTGCCGAAGGCACCGATGTCCTCAAAGCCGCTGCGCGTTGCCGTGAGCGTGGCGTCGGCGGCGTAGACGCCTGTATCGCCGCCGGTGATAGTCAGATCTTCGAGCCTGAGCCTCGCCCCCTCGACGCGCAGCACCTGAACGCCGCCGTCATACTCGTAGCCGCCGCCCACGTCGCGGTAGGGCTCGGTCGGGTCGCCGATGGTGATCCCGCCCGTGCCGCCGTCTAGAGGGTCACCGTCGATGGTGAGGTCGTCGGTGACGACGAGACCCTCATCCACGCCCGCCTCGCGGCCTTGCAAGGCGATGGTGGCGCCGCGCAGGCCGTCGGCGAAGGTGATCGTGTCGGCGCCGGGATTGGCGTTGGCCCGCAAGACCGCCTCGCGCAAGGACAGTTCGCCGTTGTCGACGACAGCGTCCTCCGTCGTGGTGACGGTGAAGCCCTCGGGATCGGGCGCTGTGACCAGCACCAGCACCTCGCCCTCGTCCACGGTACCGCCGCCGTCGCGCACGGTGTAGGCGAAGCGGTCCGTGCCGGCGAAGCCGGCGTCGGGCGTGTAGAGCAGCCGATCGTCGGCGGGATCGGTCGTGCCGCGGTCGTCGATGCTTGTGACACCGTTCCCGGCCGGTCCGGCGGCGACGAGCCGCAACCCGTCGTCGCCGAAATCGACGTCGTTGGCCAGCGCGTCGATGGCGACCGTGGCAGCGCCGGTCGTCGCCCGGTCCGGCACGGCCAGGACGTCTAGCCCAACATCGAATAGCCTTCGCCCACCGGCCACGTCGAGTTCGAGCGTGACCACCGGCGCGCCGTCAACCTCGCGGACCGCGACGGGAGAAGGGTTTTGCACCTGCCGGGCGTCCAAGAACAGCGGCCCCAGTTCGATCGAGGTCTCGCCGCCGTCGTCGAGATCGAACACGCTCAAGACCCGCCGCCCGCCGCCGCCCTCGACGCTCGTGCCTTGACTGCCCGCCGCGACGAAGCGGCCCGTGGAATCGATGGCGAGGCTGCCGCCCGACGTCTCCTCGGGCAGCTCGGCCTCGAACCGGAGCGCGCCGGTCGTCAGGTCGTACAAGCCGACCGTGTCGTACAGCTCGATCGTGTCGGACGGCTCCGCCGTGATCCCGAGCAACCCCGTACCGTCCGGGGTCAGTTGCAGGGTGCTGAGCACGTTCGGCAGGTCGACCGGCACCTCGCGCACCTGTTCGGCCGCGGCGTCGTAGATCAAGAACCGGGATTTCTCGGCGCTATAGTCGGGGCTGATGAGTAAGACGCCGCCGTCGGCGGAGGCGTCGATGAGGCCGAGGCCGCGATCGCCGCCGTCGCCTACGTCGATGCCGGTCGCCGCGCCGGTGGCGAGGTCGATCACCTCGACATCGAAGGGCGGCGCTTCGGCGTTGCCTACCGGCACCACGCGGACGGCGACTTGATCCTCGCCCAGGAACTGCGGGGTGAAGTAGCGCGAGCCGGCGGGCGGGTCGAGCACCCGGACCACCGTGCCGTCCGACTCGACCACGGCCAGTTCGGGATCGAAGAAACTGGGATTGGGAATATCGAATTCAGCTTCTAGGAGGAGCAAATTTCCGGATGATAATCCTTCGTAGTTGAATGAAGATGTACAAATCAACCTGGAGTCTCTCAAGAATGCGGCCCGCGCCGGGCGGTGGTGGAACGCTGCGCGGGGCTTCTTCTTCTCTTTTTTGCCTTTGTCCGAGTCTGGCCCTCGGCGCCGCGGCCAGCCCCCTGCGTTAACACTGGCAAAAAAGAAGAAAAAAGCCCGCCCGGCGAGGGCAACGCGAAGCGTTCAACCCCGCCGCATCTCGTCCTGCCGCATCGGCATCGAATCGATCAGACCGTACAGTTCCGCGAGCGGCACGGGCGCGTCGGCGCGCAGCTTCACGCCGCCGTCCTTGCCGACGAGGCGAACGGCGAAGGCGTCGTTCGGCAGGCCGAGGTCCGAGCGCAGCGCCCCGGCGTCGAGGCCGCGGTCCGCCCCGTCGCCCGTCACCTCGACGACCAGCACGTCGCGCCCGGCGAGGCCCTGCGGGTCCTCGGCCAGGAGGGTTCGCTGCACTCTCAGGTCCGCGTCGTCCGCGTTTGGGGCCGCGACGACGAGGACGCGCCGCTCCCAGCGCCAGGGGTCGAGCGGGCCGGCCTCGGCCGCCGCGGTCGCGGCGAGCAGGACGGCGAGGGCGAGCGTCGTCGGGATCGATGGCATGGGGAGGGTCCTTGAACGGGGTGCGTCGCGTCAGGCGGTCGGTCGGCGCTCGGCCTCGATCCGCCCGAGGCCGAGGCCGGCCTCGAACGCCCGGCCGATCGCGATCAGGCTCAAGCGCCGCGCCCTGGTCGTGTCCAAGCGCGCGTCGAGCCGGTGCGGCGTCAGGTCATCAAAGCCTATCTCGACCCAGGCGGGGGCTTTGGGCGCTACGAACGTCGCGCGGTAGCTCTCCCAGGGGCGCTCGCAGTCGTCGGTTCGCAGGTGGAGCCCGTAGGCGGCGCCGTTGCCGACGACGAGGAGGCGAAAGCGCTCGTAGGCGCCGAGGTCGAGGCGGCCGCCGTCCTCGGCGAGGTCGAGGCCCATCTGGACGAAGCCGCCGCCGTTCTCCAGGCGCACCGCGCCGCGCAGCCAGAGCCACGCCCGGTCGTGCGCGGTCTCGCGCGCGAGGCTCGCATCTGATAAACCACCCATGACCCGGTCCGTCGTCGCCGTCCAGGCCGTGTTGAGGGCCGAGAGGCGCCCGTCGATCGTGACGTCGTCGATGAGCAGGGAAGATCCGGGCACGGTCGTCGTCCGTATACTCGGCGTCGCCTCGTCCGCGTCGCACCGTTTGAAGATGGTATCGCCGCACCCTAGCGTCGGGTGCCGGATTGAGAAGTGGTCTTGATGCTGCAACTGCTGACCCCGCGCCGCGCGGGCACCACCCTTCGCCGCCTCGCCGGCGAGCGTTCCCCCGCCCACCCGGGCTTGAACCTCCTGGTCGAGCGCGGCGTCCTGCCCGAGGCCGAGGCGGCGCGGCTCCTGGCGCAGGCCGCGGCCGCGCGCGAGCCGCTGCCCGTGGCACTCGCCCGCTCCGGCCGCGTCTCGGGGCTTGAGTGGGCCAAGCTGATCGCCGGCCACTACGGCATCGAGATCGCGCTGCGCGCCGATCTGCCCGACCGCGCGGTCATGGAGGGCGCCTTCTCGCCGCGCTTCTTGCGCCAGACCCGCGTCCTGCCGCTCGCGATCGACGCGGAGCGCTTGTGGCTCGGCATGGCCGACCCGACCGACGAGGTGACGCTGAAGGCGGTTCGCGTCGCCGCCGGGCGCGAGGTGGTCCCGGTCGTCGTCCCGGTCGAGGACCTGGAGGACGGCTTCAACCGCCTGTTCGAGGGCGGGCGCACCGCGTTCGCCGAGATGGCGGCCGGCATCGAGACGGCGGGCGACGCCGCCGGCGAGGACACGGTCGAGCACCTGATCGACCTCGCCAAGGAGGCGCCGGTCGTGCGCCTCGTCAACCAGCTCCTCGCCGACGCCCTGCGGATGCACGCCTCCGACATCCACATCGAGCCCTACCGCGACCGCTTGCAGGTGCGCTACCGCCTGCACGGCCGGCTGCGCGAGGTGGGGGCACCGCCGGCCAGGCTCGCCGCCGCCGTCGTCAGCCGCATCAAGATCCTGGCCAAGCTCGACATCGCCGAGCGCCGGCTGCCGCAGGACGGCCGCGTGCCGTTGCAGATGGACGGGCGGCGGGTCGACCTTCGCGTCGCCACCATCCCGACCGTCCACGGTGAGAGCGTCGTCATCCGCCTGCTCGACAGCGCGCAGGGCGACGTCGAACTGTCATCGCTCGGCCTCGACACCCGCGACGAGGCCGAGCTGCGCGCGCTCTTGGACAGCCCGCACGGGATGCTGCTCGTCACCGGCCCGACCGGCTCGGGCAAGACGACGACCCTCTACGCCGCCTTGCGCACGCTCGACGCCGAACGCGACAAGATCATCTCGATCGAGGACCCGATCGAGTACCAGATCGCCGGCGTCACCCAGGTCCAGGTCAAGCCCGAGATCGACCTCACCTTTGCCAAGGTGCTGCGTTCGGTCGTCCGCCATGACCCGAACATCGTCATGGTCGGCGAGACCCGCGACCCCGAGACCGCCGACATCGCCGTGCACGCGGCCCTGACCGGCCACCTGCTCTTGTCGACGCTGCACACCAACAGCGCCGCCGGCGCCGTCGCGCGCCTGCTCGACATGGAGGTCGAGCCCTACCTGCTGGCCTCGGTCCTGCGCGGCGTCGTCGGCCAGCGCCTCGTCGGGGTCTTGTGCCGCGAGTGCCGCGAGGCCCACGCGCCCAGCGACGAGGAGCGCCACTTCCTTAACGAGGCGGGCTTGGCCCACGACGACGCCACGGTCTTGTACCAGGCCGTCGGCTGTCGCCACTGCAACGAGGTCGGCTTCACCGGCCGGGTCGGCATCTTCGAATTGCTGCGCGTCACCGAGCCCGTGCGCGACCTGATCCGCAACCGCGCCTCGACCCAGGAGGTGCTGGCGCGAGCACTTCGAGACGGCACCACGACCATGTACCGCGACGGGCTGCAAAAGGCGCTGGCCGGCACCACCACCTTCGACGAGGTGCGCAAGGTGACGGGCGACGGGTAGGAGGGCGGCCTTGGCGGTCTTCAGCTACAAGGCACTCAGCGCCGCGGGCGAGCGGGTCGCGGGCGAGATCGAGGCGCCCGACGCGCGCGGCGCCATCCAGAGCCTGCAAAACCAGGGCCTGATCCCGATCGAGGCCAACCCCGCCGCGGCGAAGCCCCGCCCGGCCGTCCCCGTCGCCCCCGGCGGTGCCGGCGGGCGGGGCCGCGCCGGGGCGCAGGTGACGATGGTGACGCGCGAGCTGGCCACGCTCCTCGACGCCGGCGAGCCCCTGGAGCGCGGCCTGCTGATGGTGGCCGAGGACTGCGAGGATTCCGGATTGGGCAAGGCGCTCGGCCGCGTGCTCGCCAAGGTCCGCGGCGGCAGCGCCTTCAGCGCGGCGCTGGCCGAGGAACAGCGCTACTTTCCCCGCCTCTACGTCGGCATGGTCCGCGCCGGCGAGGCGACCGGCCGGCTCGACGTCACCTTGAGCGAACTCGCCATCCTGCGCGAGAAGGAGGAGGACCTGCGGCGCAAGCTCACCTCCTCCTTGATCTACCCCGCGATCCTGACCCTGACGGCGGTGGTCGCGGTCGGGATCATGCTGCTCGTCGTCGTGCCGCAGTTCGCGCCCCTGTTCGAGGGCCAGGACGCCCTGCTGCCGCCGACGACGCGCTTCGTCCTCGGCCTCTCCGAGGGCCTGAGCACGGCGGGCCGCGAGATATGGCTGGGCGCCGCGGCGGGCGTCCTCGTGCTCGCGCTTCTCGGGCGCGTCGAGGCGGTCCGGCGCTTCACCGATCGGCTGGTCCTGCGCCTGCCGCTCTTCGGCGGCGTCGCGCGCGAGCGGGCGACGGCGCAGGTGGCGCGCGGGCTAGCGACGCTGCTCAAGGGGGGCCTCGACCTGCCGGCGACCTTGACCTACCTGCAGGCCCTGGTCGCCAACCGCGCCGTCGCCGAGGCGCTGGCCGGGGTCGGCGTCGAGGTGCGCCAGGGCCGCCGGCTCGCCGACGCGCTGGCCGGGCACCGCATCCTGGTACCCCTGGGCCTGCGCCTGTTGCGCTCGGGCGAGGAGAGCGGCCGCTTGAAGGAACTCGCGGCCTACGTCGCCGACCGTTTCGAGCAGCGCCTCGCCACCCGCCTCGCCCGCCTCGTGCAGCTCCTGGAGCCGCTCCTCGTCGTCACCCTCGGCCTCGTCGTCGGCGGCATCGTCATGTCGATCCTGACGGCGGTGTTGAGCGTCAACGATCTGGCGATCTGAACGCTTCAGTGCCTGGCGTAGCTGGGCGGCCCCCCCGCTGTTGCTCGAAACGTGGCGCCTCGACGATCCGGCCCGCCGTTTGCCACCAACGCGACCGATGCGCGGCCTACTTGCGTCTACATCCTCGCCAGTCGGACGCACGGCACGCCCTGCGTCGGCATCACCGACGACGGCGGGTGGGCGACGGGATCGGCGCCGGCTTTGCCGCCCGCGACGGGGCTCGTCCACGTCGGGGCGTTCAACGACCCGAAGGGCGCGACCCGCCGCGAGAAGCGGCCGAAGCGCCGGAACCGGGCCTGAAGGTGGCGCTGATCGAGGCGAACGGGCGCGACGCGACCGAGGACGGGCCGCTCTGACGCTCACCCCGGCGCCGCCCCTTGCGTCGCCGTGTAGAGCGCGTAGATCGACTGGCTCGCGGCCATGAACAGGCGGTTGCGCTTGGGGCCGCCGAAGCAGAGGTTGCCGCAGACCTCGGGCAGGCGGACGCGGCCGATCAGCTTGCCGTCCGGGTTCCAGACGGTGACGCCGCTGTAGCCGACGGCGCGGCCGGCGTTGGAGGACGCCCACAGATTGCCGTCGACGTCGGTGCGCAGCCCGTCCGGGCCGCACTTGACCCCGTCGATCGTGCAGTCGCTGAACAATTGGCGGTTGGACAACGTGTTGTCGTCCTCGACGTCGAAGACGTAGATCTCGCCCTTGCCGCCGAGACCCTCGTCGCCCGGCCCCTTGCCGGTGCTGGCGACGTAGAGCTTCTTGTGGTCGGGCGAGAAGCACAAGCCGTTCGGGTCGGGCACGTCCTCCTCGCTCGCGACGACGGTGATCGTGCCGTCGGGGCCGCGGCGGTAGGTCTGGGTCGGCAGTTCGCGCCGCCAGTAGCCGATCTCGGGCGGCTGGCCCAAGGTCGGGTCGATCCGGCCGGCCTCGTTGCTGGGTCCCCCGGCGACGTCGGGGGCGCCCTCGTAGAGCTGGCCGCCGTAGGGCGGGTCGGTGAACCAGACGCCCCCGTCGGGGTGCGCCACGACGTCGTTCGGCGAGTTCAGCCGCTTGTCCTCGAACGTGTCGGCCAAGACGGTGATCGAGCCGTCGAGTTCGTAGCGCACCACCCGGCGCATCAGGTGCTCGCAGGTGAGCTGACGGCCTTGATAATCGAAGCTGTTGCCGTTGGAGTTGTTGGAGGGCCGACGGAAGACCGAGACGTGGCCGTCGTCTTCGAGCCAGCGGAACTGGCGGTTGCTGGGGATGTCGCTCCAGACGAGAAAGCGGCCGACCGCGTTCCAGGCGGGCCCCTCGGCCCAGAGGGCGCCGGTCCACAGGCGCTCGATCGAGGTGTTGGGCTGGCGGTAGCCGTCGAACACGGGATCGACGCTCAAGACGTCCGGGTCGGTGAAGTAGGTGGTCGGCGCCGCACCCGGGCCGAAGTCGCGCGGCGGCCGGCTCACGACCGTCGGCGGCTCGATCGGGCCCGACTGGCCGAAGGCGGCCCCGGCGCTCAGGCCCACGGCCCCGGCGCCCGCGACGGCGAGGAAGCCGCGCCGCTTGAGGTCGGCTTGCCGCGGCAGCAAAGCGTTCTTGGCGCTTCGCATCGTTCGTCTCCCCGGTTCGCTCGGCGACCCTCGTTGGCGTGGCCGCTCGTTACCGGGGTACTTTGCCCTGTTGCGGCCGGGGCGGCAAGCCGTCTGGCGCCAGAGGCGCGGCGCGTCTGGTCCTTGTCGCGTCGGGGGTGCCGGCCTAGGATCGCTCGGCAAAACCAGGGAGCCCAGGGAGCAACGTCATGAAGAAGCTGCGCGGCATCCGCGAACTCTACCAAGAGAACCCCGAGCGCGCCGACGCGATCGTGTTCGGGCGGCAAACCTATCCCGACCGCCGCGGCTTCCTGCACGGGGCCGGCCTCGCGACGATGGGCGCCATGATCGGGGCCACGATCCCCTTTCACCGCTTCATGCCGGGCGGGCTGATCCCGGCCGCGTTCGCCGCCGAGGGCGAGGCCGACCTGTTCGCGGCCAAGGACGGGCTCACCCTCCTCGGCGACCGGCCGCTCAACGCCGAGACCCCGGCCCACCTGCTCGACGACGACGTCACGCCGAACGACCGCCACTTCGTGCGCAACAACGGTCTCGTGCCCGACTCGGCCATGAGCGGCGACGCTTCGAACTGGAAGCTCGCCATCGACGGCGAGGTCGACGAGACCCTCAACCTCTCGCTCGACGAGTTGAAGAACCGCTTCGAGGTCGTGACCTACGCGCTTCAGCTTGAGTGCGGCGGCAACGGCCGGGCCGGCTTCAACCCGCCCGCCAGCGGCAACCAGTGGACGGTGGGCGCGATCGGCAACGCGCGCTGGACGGGCGTGCGCCTGCGCGACGTCCTGAACGCGGCCGGGGTCAAGCCCGACGCCGTCTACACCGGGCACTACGGCGCCGACCCGCACCTCTCGGGCGATCCCGACAAGGTCCCGATCTCGCGCGGTCTCCCCTTGTGGAAGGCGATGGACCCCTACACGCTGATCGCGTTCGAGATGAACGGCGAGCCGATCCCGGCGCTGCACGGCTTTCCGGCCCGCATCGTCGCCCCCGGCTGGCCCGGCTCGTGCTCGCAGAAGTGGCTGACCCGCGTGCAGCTCAGGAACGTGGTCCACGACGGGCCGAAGATGACCGGCGACTCCTACCGCGTGCCGAAATACCCGGTGGCGCCGGGCGAGGAGGTGCCCGAGTCCGACATGCTCATCATCCAGTCGATGCCGGTCACCTCGATCATCACCTCGCCGAAATCCGGCACCGTCCTGCCGGTCGACAACCGCGAGGTCCAGGTGCGCGGCCACGCCTGGGCCGGCGATCGCGCCGTCAGCCGCGTCGACGTCAGCCACGATTTCGGCGAGACCTGGACTAAGACCGATCTCGGCGCGCCGCCCAACCCCTACTCCTGGCAGACCTTCAGCGCGCACCTGACGTTCCCGACCCAAGGCTACTACGAGATCTGGGCCCGCGCGACCGACGACGAGGGCGTCATGCAGCCCTTCACCGTGCCGGGCTGGAACCCGAAGGGCTACCTCAACAACTCGCTGCACCGCGTCGCCGTCAAGGTACCGACGTGAATCTCGCCCGCACCCTCTTACCGGTCGCCCTGCTCGCGGCCGGCGTCGCGGGGGCGTCCGTGGCGCAGGAGGACGACCCGGTGGTAGCACTGCCGGGCGACCCGGAGCAAAAGGAGCTGGTCTACTACAGCTGCACGGCCTGCCACTCGTTCAAGCTGGTGGCGCAGCAGGGCATGAGCCGCGAGCGCTGGGACAAGCTCCTGCACTGGATGGTGGAAGAGCAGGGGATGCCCGAGTACCCGCCCGAGGACTGGAACGCGATCCTCGACTACCTCGCCGCCCACTATGGACAGGGTGGGGGCCAGGGCGGGGAAACCGACGCCGCCCCCGCCTTCGCGGCGCCGGGCGGGGACGGGGACGGGGACGGGGCGAAGCCGGAGGCGCCGCCGCCGGACACGTCGAGCTTCACGCCGCCCTCGCCGTTCAACACGCGCTGAACCCTCGTTCGTGGCAAGCGATCGAAACCGACGGGCACCACCGCATGTTCGTTGACGCCCAGACGCTCTTGCTGTTCGTTCCCGTCGCGCTCGCGCTCAACCTGACGCCCGGGGCCGACATGCTCTTCTGCCTGGGCCAAGGCATCAAATCCGGCCCCAAGGCAGGCGTGGCCGCTTCCTTGGGCATCGCGACCGGGTCGTTCATCCACGCGGGCGCGGCGGGTCTCGGCCTCGCCGCGCTCGTCGCGTCCCATCCCCTCGCCTTCGAGGCCATCCGCTGGGCGGGCGTCGCCTACCTGCTCTGGCTGGCCGTCGCCGCGTTGCGAGAGCCCGTCGGCGCGCTGAAGCCGGCGAAGGTCAGCGCGTCCGGTGCGCTCAGCGCGTGGCGCAACGGGATCGTCGTTTGCCTGCTCAACCCGAAAGTGGCGATCTTCATCCTCGCCTTCGTGCCGCAGTTCGTCGATCCGTCCCGCGGTGCGGTCTTCGTTCAGTTCTTGATCTTCGGCGCGATCCTCAACATCGGCGGGACCGCGATCAACGGGCTGGTCGGAGGCTTTGCCGGGGGCATCGGGCGGATCCTGGCGCAAAACAGGTCGCTCGCCAACGCCCTTCGCTACGCGACGGGCCTCGTGTTCTTCGGTCTGGCGACGAAGCTCGCCCTCGATCGTCGTTGAACGACCGCGGGTGCGGCGGGCTCGCCCTTCGCCCATCTCGCCAAGAAGCCCCTGCGTCGAAGACGATCGGCGTCGCATCGTTCGCTATCTCAGGCGATGACGCGGTCGCGTCCGGCATCGTCGGTCGGGAGGACGGCGCGCTCGCCTCCCCTCGCCCACGCCTCGAACGCGCATCCCCGCATCGGCTCGGCGAACTTGTAGCCCTGCCCGTTCGGGCAGCCGAGCGCGATCAGGCTCTCCTGCTGCCCGCGGGTCTCGATCCCCTCGGCGATGACGTCGACGTCGAGCGCTCTTGCCATGGTCAAGATCGCCCGGAGCACGTGGGTCTTCGAGCCCGCCCCCTCGCACCCGTCGACGAACGAGCGGTCGATCTTGATGCGCTTGACCTTCAGCCGGTTGACGTTGGCGATCGAGGTGTAGCCGGTGCCGAAATCGTCGAGTTCGATCGCGACGCCGAGGGCCCGGATCGCGTCGACGACCCCGACGATCTTGTCGTCCTCGTCGAGGAGGACGGTCTCCAGCACCTCGACCGAGAGCCGCCCCGCCGGAAAGCCGGTCTTATCGAGCGTCGCCGCCAAGAACGCGACGAAGCCCTTGTCGCGCAGTTGGGCCGAGGAGGCGTTGATCGACAGCTTGCCGAACCGGATGCCCCGATCCAGCCAGCCCTTGGCGGTCTCGATCGCCTTCGCGATGACCTGCTCGCCGAGCGGCACGATGAGCCCGGTCTCTTCGGCAAGGTCGATGAACCGAGAGGGCGGGACGATGGCGCCGTTCGCGTCGCGGCACCGCGCCAGGGCCTCGACCCCGACGGTCTCGCCGGTGCGCATGTCGACTTGCGGCTGAAAGTACGGCTCGAACGACGAGGCGGCCAGTGCTCTGCGGATGAATGCCTCTTCCCGGCGCCGCGCCTCGAACGCGGCGCGCAACGGCTCGCGAAAGACGGTGATCTTGTTCTTGCCGTTCGCCTTGGCGTGGTAGAGCGCGACGTCGGCGTTGGCGAGCAGGGCATCGAACGCCGTGCCGTGCGCCGGCGAGGAGGCGATGCCGAAGCTGGCCGCGACCGCCGAGCACTTGGCCTCCCGCGCCAGGGCGGCCCGCAGGTCGACCGCGATCCGCTCGGCAACGCTCGCCGCGACGCCCGGATCGGGCGCATGCACGACGATCAGGAATTCGTCGCCGCCGAGACGAAAAGCGACGTCGTCGCCCCGGATGCCGGCCCGGATCGTGTCGGCGGCGACCCGCAGCAGCCGGTCGCCGGCGTCGTGGCCGGCGAGGTCGTTCACGTCCTTGAAGTTGTCGAGGTCGATCGCGATCAGCGACAGAGGCGGGATCGCGCCGCCCGCGCCGTCGAGCAAGGCACCGACGTGCGCGCGCAGGCAGTGCCGGTTGAGCAGGCCGGTGAGTTGGTCGTGGAAGGACCGGTAGGTCAGCTCGTCCTGCTCGACGTGAACCGCCCGTTCCTTGTTCGCCAGTTCCCTCGCCAGCGGCGCGAAGATGAACGCGGCCTCGCCGATCAGCGTCGCGAGCGTGGCGACGAGCAGCCAGAAGTGGACGGTTTCCGCCCGATCGGCCTTGCCGCGCGCCCGATCTTCGTGGAAGCCAACGACGGCGTTCAAGGCGCCCAAGAGGTCCTTGCGGGCGGCGTCGGCGATCCGCTTGGCGCGTTCGGCCCGCCCCGCCGCGTCGGTCGCGCGCAAGAAAGCTTCGACGTCGCCGAGATAGGCTTGCATTCTGCGGTCGATGTCGTGCGGCGGGGCTTGGTAATACGCGGCCTCGGCAACCGACTCGATGCCGGGCAGGTTGCGCGCCGGATCGCCGTGCATCAGGCCCCGATGCGCCCTGGCCATGTCGTCTCGGGCGGTCGCCAGCAGCTCACGATCGCGCGCGACCGCGGCGGGATCGGTCTCGACCGCGATCGCCTGGGCGAGCCCGGCGATGCGCTGCGAGAGCATCCGCTGCCGGCCGGCGACGTTGATCACCGTCGCGGCCTCGCCCTGCGCGGCGATGAAGCCGTCGAGCGCCACGAACGCGGCGATCGAGAGGACGCCGATCAGGAACAACGCCAAGACGTAGGCGTGCCGGATCCGCTCGGCGATCCCGAGCAGGCCGTTTCTCGATCCTTCGCGGGCGGCGACGGATGCCATCGTCATTCTTCACAAGTGAGATGAAAAATCTTCTCGGCGCGTGCGCCGAGCGTTGCAAAATCGATCTCGAACGGAAGATAGCCGCACCCGATTAAGATCGGCTTAATCGGCCCCCGGCACGGCGAATTTCACGAGGGTACGGGACGACTTTTCGAGCGGACGCGCCAGACTTGAGCGCCCCCGGCTCAGCCCTCGACCGGCTCGACGCCGCACCAATCGGCGATCATCAGCGCCATCGTCGTCGTGATCCGCTTGAGCGAGGACAGGCTGACGCGCTCGTCGAAGCCGTGGATGCCGTGCGAGATCGGGCCGTAGCACAGGGCCGGCACCTCGTCGTAGAGGGCGTAGACCCGAGTGTCGATGTAGCCCGCGGTCATGAAGGACTTGAGCGGCCCGCCCGTCGCCGCCTCGTGCGCCTCGGCCAGGGCGCGCTCGGCGTCGGAGCCCTCGTCCAGGACGTAGCCCTCGGCGTAGAAGCCGTTGAAGGTGACGGTGGGGGGCTGGTTGGCGAGGTAGGGGTCGTGGCGGGCGAAGTCGGCCACCGCCGCCTCGACCAGCTTCGCCGCCTCGTCGGCGCCCGTGCCCGGGTAGATCGAGACGCGGCAGTCGAGGCGGCACCACGCCGGGACCGACGAGGCCCAGTCGCCGCCCTCGATCCGGCCGATGTTGAGGTTGATCGGGTGCGGCTCGGCCTCGAAGTGCGGCCGGTCGGCCTTGTCCTCGTTCCAATCCGCCTCCAGCGCCCGAAGCGCCCCGATCACGCGGTAGGCGGCCTCGATGGCGTTGGCGCCGGCACCCGCCTCGCGGACGTGGACCGGGTGGCCGCGCACCTCGACCCGAAACCACAAGACGCCGACGTTGGCGCGGACCAGCATCTCGTCCTCGGGCTCGGGGATCAGAACGGCGTCGGCCTTGTAGCCGCGCAGGTGGGTCATGAGGGCGCCGTTGCCGGTCGATTCCTCCTCGACCACCGATTGGATATAGACGGTCGCCGCCGGCTGGAGGCCGAGGCGCCGCAGCGCGTCGAGGGCGAACAGGTTGGCCGCGTGGCCGGCCTTCATGTCGGCACCGCCGCGGCCGTAGAGCCAGTCGCCCTCGACGACGGGATCGAAGGGCGGGTGGGTCCATAAGTTAAGCGGCCCCGGCGGCACGACGTCGACGTGCGCCTGGAGGGTCAGTGAGCGGCCCCGCTCCTCGCGCGGGCGGTGGATGCCGACCAGGATCGGCGCCGTCGAGTGCTGATCCGAGAACTTCGAGCCGCCCGGGTGCGCCTCGATCAGGTCCCGATCCATGGCAAAGCGGTCGACCGCGTAGCCGCGCGCGCGCATCTGCTTGAAGACGAAGTCCTGGATCGCGTGCTCCTCGCCGCGCAGCGAGGCGAAGCGAACGAGGCCTTGCGTGTAGGCGACCTGTTCGGCGAAGCCGTCGGCGACGGCCCGCGCGATGGCGGCGGTACGGGCGCTATCGAGGGTCATGGCAGGGCTCTCTTTGCTTCGGGGTTACCAGGAACAACAAGCAAAAAAGAGAAAAAAGAAGCCCCGCGCAGCGGATGCGAAGCATTGAACGCAAATCCTCGCGCGTGACGATCCGAACCCCGCCCGGCCAAGCGGGGCGCTTGGTACGGGTTTTCGCCGTCTTGGCACGGGCACACGAACTTCTTCAACCTTCGCCGGCCGCGAACGTCACGCCTTCGTAGACCTCGCCCAGCCGCAGCGTCACCCCGACGGCTTCCAGCGCGACGGCGGCGTCCTCCCCCTCCAGGGGCGTCAGGCGCCACGTCGCCCCCTCGCGGGTGAACAGTTCGCCCGCGAGGCGGTCCTGGCGCAGCATCAGGTCGTGTTGCAGGCTCGGCAGAGTGCGGTAGAGGTCCCACTTGCGCGTCCGGTCCTCGGCTTCCGTGGACGGGGATAGGACTTCGACGATGACGACGGGGCGGCGCAGGCGGTTGCCGGTCTCGGGACCGCAGGTGACGGTGACGTCGGGTTTGGGGGCGTTGTTGCCGACCTCGACGCTCATGCTCCCGCCGAACGGGCGGCAGGGACCGCCGCGCAGGGCGCCGTAGAGAACACCGAACAGGTTGCCGGCGATCGTCGCGTGCGCGACGCACGGGTCCGGCCTCATCCTGACGACGCCTTCGAAAAACTCGAGATCTTCCTCGTAGTCGTCGGCCCAGGCCAGAAACTCGTCCACCGTGCGCAGGCGGGGGGCTTGAAGGTCGGTATCGGCCACGCGGGTTCTCCTCGGCACCGTTCGTGCGGGAGAGTATGGCTCAGCCGAAGGGCGCCGTCACCCCGAGCATCGGCCCCGGCGGGTCGAGCGTAATAGCGCCCTCGCGCACCACCTGAGTAGCGATCGTTCCCGCCCCGTCGCGGCGGTGGTGGATGACGCAACGCCGTTTTAAGTCGACGATCAGGTAATGGCAGAGCGACGCGAGGCGGAAGTAGTCGCCGAGCTTGGTGCCGGTGTCGAAGCGGCCGGTCGAGGGCGAGAGCACCTCGACGACGATCACGGAGGATTCAGGACGAGCGCCGCGTCGTCCGCAGCGGTTCGCCGGGGCGGACCAGAGCGTCGGGCGCGTTGACCGTCGCGTCGTCGATCCGCACCGCCATGCCGTCGGGATAGGCCTTGCAGGCCAGGTTCGCCGCCGCGATGCCCTCCCGCAGCGCCAGCCACGCCTCGGCCTTGCTCAGGGCGTGGATCGAGCGCTCCGGCGCCATCGCCACGACCTCGCCGACGATCAGTTCGCAACGCTCCCCTCGGGCCGCGCCATTGCCCAGGCGACGAACTGGTCGGCGGTCATGGGTCCGGGGGCGCTCGCGCGCATCGTCCGTCTCCGGTTGGTTCGCGACAGCATCATACGCCGAACCGATTATCCCGCGGAAACCCCGTCGGCGCCATCAGCCCCGCCCCGGCCCGGTGCCCCAGCCAGCGGGTCAGGTCCTTCTCGTGGCGGGTGCGGCCGCCTTGGAGGCGCCAGGTCAGGCCGTCCTCAAGGTTCAGCGTCGTGACGTCGGCGAGCTTGCCGTCCTTGAAGCGTTGCAGGGTGACGCCGCGGCCGCGCGACATGACCGGCAGCGCGTCCAGGGGGAAGAGCAAGAGCTTGCGGTTGCTGCCGACCGTCGCGACGTGGGTGCCTCGCACCTTCTTCACGGCGAGGAGGCGGTCGCCCCCGGCGAGGTTCATCACCTGCCTGCCGGTGCGGGTCTGGGCCGCGATCTCCCTCGGCTCGGCGACGAAGCCGCGGCCGGCCTCGCTGGCGAACAGGAGCCTCGCCCCCGCGTCGTGGAGCAAGAGGTCGAGGATGCCGGCCTTGCCCAGGTCGATCAGGAGCGACAGGGGCTCGCCCTGGCCGCGGCCGGAGGGCAGCCTGTCGGCCGGGATCAGGTAGCAGCGGCCGTCGGTGGCGACGACGAGGAGCTTGTCGGTGTTCTGCGCGTGCAAGAGAAAGCGCGGACCGTCGCCCTCCTTGAAGCGCAGGTCGTCGCCGCCCTCGACGTGGCCGCGCAGCGCGCGCACCCAGCCCTTTTGCGAGCCGACGACGGTGATCGGGAAGCGCTCGACCGGGGCGTCGAGGAGGGCCGGGTCGATCTCGGCCGCCTCCTCGACCAGCGTGCGGCGCGCCCCGGCGAACGCCTTGGCGCCGGCCTTCATCTGCCGCGCCAGGGCTTTGCGCCGCTTGGTCTCGTCGGCGAGGAGGGCCTGAAGGTCGGCCCCTTCCGCCTCCAGCTTGGCGCGCTCGTCTTTCAGCGCCATCTCCTCCAGGCGGCGGAGGTTGCGCAGGCGCAGGTTGAGGATCGCCTCGGCCTGACGCTCGTTCAGGTCGAAGGCCCGCATCAGGACGGGCTTGGGCGCGTCCTCGTCGCGGATGATCTGGATGACGCGGTCGATGTCGAGGAACGCCTTGAGGTAGGCGTCCAGGATCTCCAGCCGGGCGGCGATGCGCCGCGAGCGGTGCTCCGAGCGGCGCACCAGGACGACCATGCGGTGGTCGACGAAGGCGCCCAAGAGGTCGATCAGCCCCATGACACGGGGCACGCCGGCCGCGTCCAGGACGTTCATGTTGAAGCTGAGGCGCACTTCGAGGTCGCTGGCGCGAAACAAGGACGCCATCAGCAGTTCGGCCGGGACGTTCTTCGAGCGGGGCACCAGGACGAGGCGGATGGCCTCGGTCGATTCGTCGCGCAGATCGCCCAAGAGCGCCAGCTTCTTCGCGTTCAACAGTTCGGCCAATCGCTCGACGAGGCGCGCCTTTTGCACCTGGTAGGGGATCTCGGTGACGATGACTTGGTACTGACCGTAGCCCAGATCCTCCTTCACCCAGGCGGCGCGCAGGCGGAGCGAGCCGCGGCCGGTGGCGTAAGCCTCGGCGACGACGCCCGGCGGCTCGATCAGGACGCCGCCGGTCGGCAGGTCCGGCCCCTTGATGAAGCGCATGACCTCGGCCAGCGCCGCCGGCGGGGCGGACTTGGGCCGCTCCAGGAGGTAGGCCAGGGCGGCGAACAACTCGCCCGCGTTGTGCGGCGGGATCGAGGTCGCCATGCCGACGGCGATGCCGGACGCGCCGTTGGCGAGCAGGTTGGGAAAGGCCGCCGGCAGGACGGCCGGCTCGTCCTCGCTGCCGTCGTAGGTCGGGCGAAAATCGACCGTGTCCTCGTCGATGCCGTCGAGCAGTGCGGCGGCGACCGCTGTCAGGCGCGCCTCGGTGTAGCGCATCGCCGCCGGGTTATCGCCGTCGACGTTGCCGAAATTGCCCTGGCCGTCGATCAGGGGGTAGCGCTGGCTGAAGTCCTGCGCCAGACGCGCCAGCGCCTCGTAGACGGCGACGTCGCCGTGCGGGTGGAACTTGCCGATCACGTCGCCGACGACGCGGGCGCACTTCTTGAAGGCCGAGCCCGGGTCGAGCTTCAGTTCGCGCATGGCGTAGAGCAGCCGCCGCTGCACCGGCTTCAGCCCGTCGCGCGCGTCGGGCAGCGAGCGCGACGTGATCGTCGAGAGCGCGTAGGCGAGGTAGCGCTCCTTGAGCGCGTCGCGCAGGTCGATCGGGGTCGCGTTGTCGGGGGCAAGCACCGGGCGGCTCATGCGGGCGATTCTTCCGTGGGTGTGTCAGGGGGCGGCCACATCGCGGCGTAGCGGGCGCGCTGGGCCGGCAGCAGGCGCTCGGCCGGCTCGAAGATATGCCGGTTCAAGAAGTGCCCGGCAAGCCGCAACCCCTGCGCGATATGGCCGGGCGCGGCCTCGGCGTCCTGGTCGAGGAGGAAGGCCGGCAGCGGCAGCAGGCGCGGCGCCCAGGTCCCCGCCGCCGCCCGCGACACGGCGCGGCCCGACTTGGGCGAGACGAAGGCGAGGCCGTCCTTTGCCCCGGTGACGGCGCAGGCCTCGAAGTTGAGGCCGAAGCCGAGGTCGGCGAGGAGCGCCACCTCGAAGCGGACGTAGGCGGCGGGCCAGTCGGGCGGCTCGGCGTCGAGGACGGTGAGCAGGCGAAGCAGGCCGGCGTAGAGGTCGGGGTGCGGGTCGCGCTCGGGCAGGGCGCCTTCGAGCACGCCCAGCGCCGCGGCCATCGCCGCCAACGGCCTCGGCCGGTCGAGCAGTGCGGCGGGAAAGAGGCGGATCGGCTCCAGGTCGAAGCGGCCGAGGTGGCCCTCCAGCCGCGCCTGCCAGCGGGCCTGGAGCCGGTTGCCGGGCTGAAGCAGGGGCCCCTGGCGCCGGCCGGCCCCGCCCTTGACGACGCCGGCGTGGCGGCCGTGGTCGTGGGTGAACAGGCTCAAGCGCGCGTCGCGCTCGCCCAACACCCGCCTCGCCAGCACGACCCCCTCGTCCTGCCACTCCATCTATTCGCCGCGATGTTGGTGGATGTGGAGGAGATATGGCGGGCCGGGGTAATGTTCGCAAGATGTTCCAGGAGAACGCTTGCGCGTGCGCTGCCGCGCGGGCTTCTTTTTTCTCTTTTTTGCAACTTTGGTCCGGGGCGGCGTCGGCGCAGGCGGCTAAACCCAGGGTAATGATTTCTCTTTCTTGTCACCCCCGACTTGATCGGGGGTCCAGGGTGGCCGGACTCCGCAGCCACACACAGAGCACCTTGAAGCACTACCACGTCGACATCACCAACGACCTGCCGCGCCGCCTAGCCCAACATTGAACCCGTACGCCTAACGGTTTCGCCGCATGGCATGAGATGCATTGCCTCGTTCACGGCGAAACTTTCGATGGCGCAGAGCAGGCGGATCGCACAAGAAGCAGCTCAAGAATTGGCAGCGTGCGTGGAGACTGGCGCTGATCGAGGAGCACAACCCGATATGGCGGGATTTAGGGGAAGATGCGTGAAGCGCTTTCCCCCGGCTACCCTGGACCCCGGATCAAGTCCGGGGTGACAAGGAAGAGACTCGAACGCCACGTTATCACCCCGGCCACCGGGCTGGAGTCCGGAGTGGCCGGCCCCTAAGACAGCATTCTTGCACTAGCTAGTTTGATATGAAATAATGTTTCTGGACTACCAATGTGATCATAACTAAAGGTTTTGCCATGTAAGGCGCTTAAATCGATCTCTATTTTTTCACCATTATTATTGAAGCAGAATATGCGCCGACGCTTGGGATCATTTATATGCCATTGGGGTAGCGCCATGTTGTGCGCAAAAGCATTGCGTATGGTAGATACAATAATTCGTAAGTCTTTTCCTTCATATTCATCATGATCTTTCTTACCAAACCCCCGCGCTTCAAAAGCTTCATCTATGGTAATAAAAAAATATCCTAACGTAATGTTAAAGTTATTTTCGGAAGCAATAAATAAATCGTAGTATCTATCAAATGCGTTTGAAGAAAAGATATGATTTCGTTTTTCGAGAAGCAAAGTTATTTCACCGTCAAAGATCTCTTTGTCGATTTTTTCTAGTTCTACATAACACAACATTTTAAGTGCAAAAATAAGCTGTAGATAGGCTTGTTCGATCGAGGGTTTGAGCTTGGCATAGACCGCCCATATCCGTCGGCCAGGGAACGGCGGACGGGGCGGGTTGGATGGGGCTACGGTGCAAGGGGTGCGGGGGCGAGGAGCACGTCAAGAACGGGTTCATGCGCGGCAAGCAACGCTACCGCTGCAAGGGCTGCGGGCTGAACTTCACCGACACCCCGCCGCGCGGGATGCCGCTGCGGCTCAAGGTGGAAGCGGTGCTGCTCTACCTCAGCGGCGTCTCGATGAACCGCACCGCCAAGCTGCTCGGGGTGTCGACCCCCACGGTGCAGGCCTGGATCGAGCGCTTTGCGGAAGTCTACGCGCAAAAGCCCGAGCCCGAAGGCCGTGCCGTCGTGGTCGAGCTGGACGAGATGTGGCACTACCTCAAAAAAAGCCGAACAAGCTGTGGGTCTGGAAGGCTCGGGATCGTGCTACGGGACGGCTCATCGACTGGGAGCTGGGGGGTCGTGACCGAGCCACCCTTGAACGCCTTCTCAAGCGCCTGAAGCGCTGGGGCGTGCGGCTCTACTGCACCGACGACTGGGCCGCCTACGAGAAGGCGATCCCCCAAGGCCGGCTCTACGTCGGCAAAAAGGAGACCCACGGCATCGAGCGCGACCACGCCCGCCAGCGGCACTGGCTCGCCCGCTTTCGGCGCCGGTCGATCGTGGTCTCCAAGGCCGTGCGCATGGTGGACGCCTCGATCGCGCTGTTCGCCCGCTTCGGCGGCAACGACAAGATCGGCGACCTCCGGTCTATGCTAGCCTGAGACCCTCGTTCGATCTTCTCAACTGCGTCCATCTTCCCAACTGCGTCCATAGCGAAACACCAATCGTAATTGAAGTGGAAACGAGGTGAAATGGCGATAGACACCTTACAGTCTCTCGCCAATCTAATCCAGACACAATCGACCCCACGAGCTGTAATGCTGGCTCGATCTCAGCTCTCACCGGCCGTGAGCTTGGCAAAAAAACGGTTTCACCCAATTGACCTCAGCCGGATCAGGAAGGAACGAAGCACCCAGGAAAACAAACCTTCTCATGGTAGGATGCCTGCGTGCCCCTCCCCCGCGTTCAGCCCTCCGCCTGCCCCCGCGCCGCGACCAGCGTGTTGCGGAGCAGGCAGGCGACGGTCATCGGGCCGACGCCGCCGGGGACGGGGGTGATGGCGCCGGCGCGCTTCGAGGCGGCCTCGAAGTCGACGTCGCCGACGAGGCGGCCCTTGCCGTTCTCGCCCGGCACCCGGTTGATGCCGACGTCGATCACCACGGCACCCTCCTTGATCCAACCGCCCTCGATCATCCCCGGCCGGCCGACGGCGGCGACGAGGACGTCGGCGGCGGCGCAGACGTGGGCGAGGTCCTTGGTCTTCGAGTGCGCCACCGTCACGGTGCAGTCGGCCATGAGCAGGAGGGCCGCCATCGGCTTGCCGACGATGTTGGAGCGGCCGACGACGACGGCGTTGGCGCCCTTGAGATCGGCGTCGCCCAGCGTGTCGCGCAGGAGTTGCAGGCAGCCGTAGGGCGTGCAGGGCACCAGCAGGTCGTCGGGTACGCCGCGCGCCGCCGAGAACAGCCGGCCGACGTTGAGCGGGTGAAAGCCGTCGACGTCCTTCGTCGGGTGGATCGCGTCCAGGATCGCCGCCTCGTCGAGGTGCGGCGGCAGGGGCAACTGGACCAGGATGCCGTGGACGGCGGGGTCCTCGTTCAGGCCGCGCACGACCTGCAAGAGCTCTCTTTGGCTCACGTCGTCGGGCAATTCGATCAGCCCGCCCGCGATGCCGGCATCAAGGGCCATGCGGGTCTTGGTGCGGACGTAGGCGCGCGACGCCGGGTTGTCGCCGACGATGACGACCTTGAGGCCGGGGGAGACGCCGTGCTCGGCGGCGTAGGCCTTTGCCTCCGCCCCCACCCGCTCGCGCAGCCGCGCCGCCGCCGCCTTGCCGTCGATGATCGCCGCCGTCATGCCGTTTCCCCCGGGCTTCGTGTCTCGCGCCCTCCTTGACAGGAAGCGGCGCCGATCTCAAGCGCCCGTCCGCGCCGACGCGCTTGCTTTTGCCGGACGACAAGCGATCTGTTAGGAGAGCGCCCCTGGGCAGACGAAGGATGAGGCATGACGTTCACCGAACGGGCGTTTCGCGACGCGCTCGGCCGCTTTGCCACCGGCGTCACCGTGGTGACGGCGGTGGCCGACGGGCGCCCGATCGGCATGACGGTGAACTCGTTCAGCTCGGTCTCGCTCGACCCGCCCTTGATCCTGTTCGCGCTGGGTCTGCAGACCCACGTCTACGACGACCTCGCCAAGGCCGACCACTTCGCCGTCAACATGCTGGCGGCCGGCCAGGAAGACCTCTCGGTCATGTTCGCCGGACCGGTCGACGCGCGCTTCGAGGGCGTGTCCTGGCGCGAGGGCCCCGCCAGCGGCGCGCCCCTGCTCGCCGGCTGCATGGCCCACCTGGAGTGCGCCACCGAGCATCGCTACCCCGGCGGCGACCACCTGATCCTGGTCGGCCGGGTGCTGGCGCTCGGGGTCGACGAGGCGGGCGTCAACCCGCTGATCTATTTCCACAGCGGCTACCGCAGCTTCGACGCGGAAGAGGCGCCCCCGTCGCGACGCTCCGCCTCGGTCGGCTAGATCATGTTTGGCAACGCTCGCCCCGCGCCCCGGACTTGATCCGGGGCGCGGCCTATCTTCGAGAGGGCTTACGGGGTGCGAGAAGTCCGACGTGGCCGGCTTCGGGATCTCACAAGATCTGGCTCAAGAATGCCCTGGTTCGCGGGTCCTTCGCCTCCTTGAAGAACGTGGCCGGGGGGCCGTGCTCGACGATGAGGCCCCCGTCGGTGAAGTAGACGTGGTCGGCCAACTCGCGGGCAAAGCCCATCTCGTGCGTGACGAGGATGCAGGTCATGCCCTCGGCGGCCAATTCCTTGATGGTGTCGAGCACCCCTTTCACCGTCTCGGGGTCGAGGGCCGCCGTCACCTCGTCGAACAGCATCACGTCGGGCTGCATCGCGAGCGAGCGCGCGATCGCGACCCGCTGCTGCTGACCGCCCGACAGTTCGCCCGGATAGGCGTCCTCCTTGCCGGTGAGGCGCACCTTGGCGATGAGGTCGCGGGCCTCGGCCTCGACCTCGCGCCTGGGCCGCCGCAGCACCTCGATCGGGGCCATCATCACGTTCTGCAACGCGGTTCGGTGCGGGAACAGGTTGTACTGCTGGAAGACCATGCCGACCCGCTTGCGCAACGCCAGCTTGTCGAGCTTCGGGTCGTTGACCTCGACGCCCTTGACCTCGATCGAGCCGGACTGGATGTCGTTCAAGGCGTTGATGCAGCGGATCAGGGTCGACTTGCCCGAGCCGGACGGGCCGATGACGCAGACCACCTCGCCTTGCATCACCTCGAACGAGACGCCGCGCAGCACCTCTAACGGACCGAACGACTTGTGCACGTCCTTCAGCGCGACGATCGGCCGATCGGGGGTCCAAGCCCTCATCCGATCACCGCGTAACGGCGCTCAAGCCAGCGGGTCAGGCGCGCGATCGGGTAGCAGTAGACGAAGAAGCAAAGGAGAACGAAGCCGTAGACCGGCAGCAGCAGTTCCGGCCGGTTCTCGGCGGCGAGCGCCCGACCGGCCAGCGTCATCATCTCGGAGACGCCGACGATCGAGGCCAGCACGGTCGCCATGGTCAAGATCGCGTAGAGGTTCATCCAAGGCGGCAGCATCCGCCGGACGCACTGCGGCAGGATGATGAGGCGCAGCGTCTGCCCGCGCGCGTAGCCCAAACTCTCCGCCGCCTCCCACTGCCCGGTCGGAATCGACCCCACGGCGCCGCGGACGATCTCGGAGACGTTCGCCATGACCGGCAGGGAGAGGCCGAGCGTCGCCTTGAACCAGTCGGGAAAGGGGATGCGAACGCCGCCGATCGTGATCTCGAACGGCAAGAGGAACATGCAAAAGAACAACAAGACGAGCCAGGGCGCGTTGCGAAAGAACTGCGTGAACGCCCACGAGCCGAGGCGCACCGGCAACAGGAGCGAGATCTGCATCAGGCCCAAGAACACGCCGATCAGCGTGCCGATGCCCATCGCCAGGACGCTGATCGCGACGTTGAAGACGAAGCCTTGCAGCAAGAGCGGCACCCAGCGCCAGACGGCCGCGAGCGCACCCTCGCCGCCCCCGCCCGCCCCTTGGGCGTGGGCGAGCCCGGCCGCGAAGAGGACGAGAAGGGCGAGCCCGTGCACCGCCCGCAGCCGGGGTGCCGGCGCACCGAAGCACCGCTCGTCTCGCGCCCGGGCGCGCAGGCGCTCGGCGGCGGGGGTGAGGACGGGCAGGTCGCTCACGCGCCGAAGCCCGGCAGGCGCAGCGCCCGCTCCAGGCGGTTCATCGCGAGGACGAGGAGGCCGACCAGCGCCACGTAGGCGACGAGCAGCGTCACCATCATCTCGGGCACGTTGACCGAATCCGACCAGATCTGGTTGGCCATGTAGAGCATCTCGGGCACCGCGATCGCGTAGGCCAGCGTCGTCGTCTTGACGAGGTTGACGAGGTTGTTGTTGAGAGCCGGCAGGCAGACGCGCACTGCCAGCGGTAGCACCACCCGGCGGTAGGTCTGGGCGCGCGTGTAGCCCAGCGACTCGGCCGCCTCGATCGTCGCCCTCGGCACCGCCTCGATGCCCGAGCGGAAGATCTCGACGTTGAAGGCGCCGGCGAAGAAGCTGAGCGAGACGATCGCCCAGGCCCACGAGCCGAGCAGCGGCTCCTCGAAGCCGAAGCGGTTGGTCGTCGTCGGCAACAGGCCGCTGATCGCGAAGTAGAAGAAGTAGAGCTGGACGAGCGGCGGCGTGTTGCGAAACAGTTCGGTGTAGCCGCCGACGAGCCGCCGCAGCCAGATTGATCGTGCCCCTTGCGCCCAGGCGCCGACGACGCCGATCACGAGCGAGAGGACGAGGCAGACCGCCGACAGGATGATCGTGTTGACGAACCCCTCGACCATCCGCCCGCGGTCGTAGGCGTCGTAGAGGTAGGTCAGGTTGATCCCGGTCTGGCTGTGAAGACCCTCCGCCCAGGCCGCGACCCACTCCATGACCGGCCCCCGCCCGCGCGCCGCCTAGCCGGCGTACTTATCGTGCATCTTGGTGGCGAACGGCGTCGTCGGCACGTCGTACTCGGCCTCCAGGTCGAGGATGCGGCCGCTCTCGTGCCAGTCCTCGATGATGGCGCTCATCTTGTCGGCGAACGCGTCCTCGCCCTTGGCGACCGCGATGCCCCAGGGCGCGTCGTCGATCGTCTCGAACGGTATCTCGTAGTCGGCGTAGGCGGGCTCGCCCAGGCGCGAGATCAAGAAGCTGTCGTCGTAGACGAAGCCGACGCAGCGGCCCTGCTGCAAAGCGTTCAGCGCCTCGGCCGTGCCCTTGAAGGCGATGACCTCGGCGCCGAACTCCTGCTCGGTCTTGCGGTTATAAAAGGCGCCCTGGATGCCGCAGATCGGCGCGCCTTCGAGGTCGCTCCATTCCTTGAAGCCGACCGACTCGCGGGCGAGCACGTTGGTGCCGGACGCGTAGTAGTTCGGCTCGACGACGCGCACCACCTCGCGGCGCTCGGGCGTGTCGGTCATGGTGGCGATCATCAAGTCGATCCGGCCCTGCTCCAAGAACTGCATCCGGTTCGACGAGACGACCGGGATCAGTTCGAGCCCGACGCCGAGTTCGTCGGCGACGTCTTGCGCGAGGTCGGGCTCGATGCCGACGATCTCGCCGTTCTCGTTAAGGTAACCGTAGGGCTTGTAGTCGGCCTTGACCCCGACGCGCAGCGTGCCGCGCTCTTTGATCTCGTCCAAGCCGTCCGCCGACGCCGCGCCGGCACCCAGAACCGCCAGGACGACGAGCGCGCCCAGAACTTGCTTCAACATATGCTTCTCTCCCGCTTTGGCGACCCATAGAAGACACTGCAAGGCGGGCTGGCAATAGCTTAATAGCCCGGTGCAGTCCCACCGCACCAACATCGGCGCCGTACCGCCGACGGCACGTCCGGTTAGAGCTTTGGGGTCTTGGTAGCGGCGCGTCGCCGCCAGAACCGAGGGCCGGCCGAAATCAGGCGCCTTACCCCGCGCGCTTCGCCGCCGGCCCGTCGCCGCCGGCGAGGTTGTGCGCGGTGTTGACGAGCCCGATGTGCGAGAGCGCTTGCGGGATGTTGCCGATCAAGCGTTTGCGGCCCGGGTCGTACTCCTCGGACAACAGGCCGAGGTCGTTGCGCAGGCCCGCGTTGCGCTCGAACTGGGCCAGGGCCTTGTCCCGCTGCCCCGTCATGGCGTAGGCGTCGGCGAGCCAGAAGCCGCAGGCGACGAAGGCCCCCTCCGCGCCGAAGGCGCCGCCCTCGCTCTCGCCCGGTCGGTAGCGCCAGACGAGGCCGTCCTCGGCCAGTTCCCGCTCGACAGCGGCGATCGTGCCCAAGACCCGCGGGTCGTCCCAGGGCAGGAAGCCCAGTTGCGGGATCAGCAGCGCCGAGGCGTCGAGTTCCTCGGTCGCGTAGTGCTGGACGAAGGACCCCTTCCTCGCGTTCCACCCCCTTTCCAGCACTTGGGCACGGATCTTCTCGCGCAGTTCGCGCCAGCGCCCGACCGGCCCGTCGAGGTTCCAGTTCTCGACCGAGCGCACCGCGCGGTCGAACGCGACCCAGGCCATGACCTTGGAGTAGGTGAACTGTTTGGGCTCGCCCCGGCTCTCCCACAGGCCTTGGTCCGGCCGCTCCCAGACCGTTTCGAGGTGGTCGAGGAGCGCGCGTTGCAGCCGCCAGCCATCGCCGTCGGCCTCCAGCCCCTCGCGGCGGGCGACGTAGAGGGCGTCGATCAGTTCGCCGAACAGGTCGAGCTGGAACTGGCTCGAAGCGCCGTTGCCGGTGCGAACCGGCCGGCTGCCGGCGTAGCCGGGAAGCCAGTCGAGCTCGCGCTCCGGCAGGTCGCGCTCGCCGGTGAGGCCGTACATGATCTGGAGTTGCGACGGCTCGCCCGCCGCCGCGCGCAGCAGCCAGCCGCGCCAGTCGCGCGCCTCCTCCCGGTAGCCGCTGTGCAACAGCGTCAGCAGGGTGAAGGTGGCGTCCCTGATCCAGCAGTAGCGGTAGTCCCAGTTGCGCTTGCCGCCGATGTGCTCGGGCAGGGACGTCGTGGCCGCGGCGACGATGGCGCCGCTCGGGCGGTAGGTCAGGGCCTTGAGGAGGGCGAGCGAGCGCCGCGCCGCGTCGGCGTGATCGGTCTGCGGCAGCCCGCAGCGCCCGATCCAGTCGCGCCAGCGCGTCAACGTGTCGGCCAGGGCTTCTCGCGGGTCGCTGACCGGGCGTTGCGGTTCGAGCGTCGGGTGGTAGGCCAGCGTGAAGGGCACCGTCTCGCCCTCGGCGACGGCGAAGGCGGCCGTGACGGCGCCCTCCCGCTCGGCGAGCGCCACGGGCGTCACCAGCTCGACGGCGTCGGGGCCGGCGACGGCGCTGAGCCCGTCGTCGCGCCGGCGCAGCCAGGGGATGGTGCGGCCGTAGCCGAAGCGCGGGACGAACGTCATGCGCATGGGCACCCGCCCCTTCACGCCCCGCACCAGCCGCACGATCTCGGTCTCGTTCTTGTCACCCCCCAGCGGCATGAAGTCGATCAGGAGCGCGGTGCCCTCGGCGGTGACGAAGGTGGTCTCCAAGACCAGCGTCGCGTCGAGGTAGCGCTGGGTGGTGCGCTCCACGCCGCCCTCGGGCGCGATCTGCCAGTATCCCTGCCCGGCCCCGCCGAGCAGGGCGGCGAAGCAGGCCCCGCCGTCGAAGCGGGGCAGGCACAGCCAGTCGATCGCGCCGTCGCGCGCGACGAGGGCGCCCGTGTGCAGATTGCCGATGAAGCCGTAGTCTTCAAGGGGCTTGCTCAACGTCGTTCCATCCCTTCGCCAATGCCCGCGAGACGAGATGTCGCGCCCGCCGACGGGATATTAGGCGAATTTCACGCCCTATCCATGCAGCCGACGGCCGCAGTAGGTGTTGGTTCGCGAGGAAGGAAGCGAGACCATGCAACGACGGCCGACCCCCTGCTCGCCCCACCTGCCGCCGGCACGCGCGCCCGCACCCTCGCATCGGTCCTGGGCGGCGCCGGCCGTCTGGGGCGGGGCGGCGGCACTCGCCGGCGTCGCGCTCGGCGCCGCGTGGCTCGGCCGGCGCCCGCGCCGGCCGGATCGGCGCCGGGCCGAGGCTTTCGCCGGGCGCCGGCTCGACGAGGCGTCGAGGATGCTGGCGCTGAGCGTCGTCGCCGACAGCGCGCTCGAACACTATCGCGGCGGCTTCCACGACCCGTTCATGTACGCGGCCCCCGCCGCGGCGGGGCTGTCGCTCCTGGCCTCGAACGATGCGCGGGGTTCGGGTTCCATCCACGCCGCCGCGATCCTCGCCGGGCTCGCCGGCACCGGCTTTCACCTCTACAACGTGATGACCCGCCGAGGCGGCCTCACCTGGAACAACATGTTCTACGGCGCCCCCCTCGGCGCCCCGGCGGCACTCTCCTTGTCCGGCCTCGCCGGGCTCGCGGCGACCGGCTTGCGCCGCGAGGCGCGGCAAGGCGCGCCGCCCCGGCTGCTGGGTCTGCCGGCGGCGCCCGTGGTCGCGGCCGGCACCGTGGCCGGGCTGCTCGGCACCACGGCCGAGGTGGCGCTGCTGCACTTTAGGGGTTCTTTTCAAGACCCTTGGATGTACGTGCCCGTGACGCTGCCCCCCGTCGCCGCCGCCGTCCTGGCGCTCGCCTTCCTGCGGCCCGAGCCGGCGCTGCGCGCGGCCGCCCGCCGGCTGCTCGAAGCGACCGCGGTGATGGGCCTCGCCGGCCCCGGCTTTCACGCCTACGGCATCCACCGCAACATGGGCGGCTGGGGCAACTGGAGCCAGATGATCCTGCAAGGCCCGCCGTTGCCGGCCCCGCCGAGCTTCACCGGCGTGGCGCTCGCGGGCCTCGGCGCCCTCGACCTGCAAGCGGAGGAGGCCCGATGAGCGGCTTCAAGACGCCCTATCCGGGCTACGACGTGCTCGACAAGTGGAACACGCCGTCCTGGAACCCGGCGACGCGCGAGGTCGTGGCCGAGCGCCTCGCGGCGGTCCCCGAGCGCCGCTTCTTCGACGCGCACGAGTGGCGGACGCTGGAGGCGGTCTGCGGGCGCCTGATCCCGCAGCCCGAGCGCCGCGAGCCCGTACCGATCGTGCCCTGGATCGACGACAAGCTCCACCGCCACCAGAGCGACGGCTGGCGCGAGGCGTCGATGCCGCCGATGGAGGACGCCTGGCGGCGCTTCCTCAAGGGCCTGGACCAGGCGGCGGAACACCGCTTCAAGCGAAGCTTCGCCGATCTCGACGGCGCGTGGCAGGACACCCTGCTCCGCGCCGTGCAGGAGGGCGGGGCCGAGGGGGCGGCCTGGGGGGACATGTCGCAGAAGACCTTCTTCAAGGACGGCCTGCTGCACGAGGTCGTCGGCGTCTACTACGCCCACCCGGCAGCCTGGAGCGAGATCGGCTTCGGCGGCCCCGCCAGCCCGCGCGGCTACGTGCGCCTGGGCGCCGACCGCCGCGACGCTTGGGAAGCCAAGGAGGAGCAAGGCCGTGTACGCTGAGGATACCCCCCGCGCCCAGGACGGCCGCGCGCCCGACGTGTTTCGGTTCGGCGGCTGGGTGCCGATGCGCTGCTTCGACGACGAGGACGAGGTCGACTTCGCCGTCGTCGGCACCGGGGCCGGCGGCGGCACGCTGGCGGCGCGCCTGGCCGAGGCCGGCTTCACGGTCGTCGCCTTCGACGTCGGGGCCTTCTATCGCCCCTTGGAGGACTTCGCCTCCGACGAGCGCGCGCAGGGCAAGCTCTACTGGCGCGACGATCGGGTCTCCGGCGGCGAGCACCCGATCTCGCTCGGCTCGAACAATTCCGGCCAAGCCGTCGGCGGCAGCACGGTCCACTTCCAGATGGTGACGCTGCGCTTTCGGCCCGAGTGGTTCAAGGCGCGGACCGCACTCGGCTACGGCCGCGACTGGCCGATCGACTGGCGCGAGATGTGGGGCTACTACGAGCGCGCCGAGGACGCGCTCAAGATCTCGGGGCCCATCCACTACCCCTGGGGCCCCCCGCGCGGCCGCTACCCCTACCGCGCGCACGAGGTCAACGCGGCCGGCCTCGTCCTCGCGCGCGGCGCCGAGCGCATGGGGGTATCCTGGGCCGCCACCCCGCTCGCCACGCTCTCGGCCCCGCGCGGGCTGGCGCACCCTTGCGTCTACCGCGGCTTTTGCAAGTCGGGCTGCTCGACCAACGCCAAGCAGAGCGCCCTCAACACCTACGTCCCGAGGGCGCTCCACGCCGGGGCCGAGATCCGCGACCTCGCCATGGTCGGGGGGATCGAGACGAACGGCGACCGCGCGACGGGCGTCGTCTACCACCGAAACGGGCGCTGGCGCCGGCAGCGGGCGCGAAACGTCGTCGTCGCCGGCTACTCGATCGAGACCCCGCGCCTGCTGTTAAACTCTGGCACGGCCCGCTTCCCCGACGGCCTCGCCAACGCCAACGGCCTCGTCGGCAAGAGCCTGATGGTCCACGCCAACCACGCCGTCTGGGGCGAGATGGAGGAGGAGATCCGCTGGTACAAGGGGCCGCCCTCGATGGCGGTCTGCGAGCACTGGAACTACGACGACGACAAGGACTTCGACGGCGGCTACGCCTTCATGAGCCAGGGGCCGCTGCCGGTCGACTTCGCCCAGAGCTTCGCCGGCAACACCGGCATCTGGGGCACGGAGCTGCGCCGCCGCATGGCGCGCTACAACCATATGGCGGGCCTCAAGATCGTCGGCGAGACCATGCCGCAGGAGAAGAACCGGGTCGAACTCGCCGACGAGACCGACCGTTTCGGCCTGCCCATCGCCAAGGTCACGTTCGGCTACTGCGACAACGACAAACGGCTCTACGAGCACTCCTTGCGCTACATGCGCCGGATGCTCGAATCGGCGGGCGCGAACGACCTGTTCGAGACCGCGAGCACGGCGCACCTGATGGGCGGCTGCGCCATGGGCCGCACCCCGAAGGACGGCGTCACCGACCCCGACGGCCGCACCTGGGACGTCGACAACCTGTGGATCTGCGACGGCTCCTTGTTCCCGACCGCGGGCGGGGTCAACCCGTCGCTCACCATCTTCGCCATGGCCGAGCGCATCGCCGATCGCATCGTCGCTCTCGCCGGCCGGGGCGAGCTTGAGCGGCGCGGCCGGCGGGCGGGGCTTCAGGTCGCCTGAAGCCGCACGCGAAGCGTTCTAAGCCCTCAGCGCCCGTCCGCCCCCGCCGGCGGCGGACCGGCCTCCTGTCGCACCGGACCATCCCGGTCGGGGTTCCAGTCGCGGGTGCGGTAGTCGGCGAAGGTGAGGGCGAAGAGGATGGCGAGCCAAGCAAGGCCGGCGATCGAGGCGAGGCGGAGCAGGGCACCCCCCTTGTTCAGGTGCATGAAGAAGACGGCGACGAGCAGCGCCTTCAGGGCGGCGATGCCCATGCTGGCCCAGGCGTTGAGGGCGCCCATCGGCACGTAGGCGAGGCCCCAGGTGAGGAGCAGCAGCGCGTTCAGGGCGGCCCAGACGGCGATGCCCGGCCACCACAGGCTCTCGCGCCCGGTCGTCGCGCTCACTGCGCCCGCCCCGGCAGGTAGATCATCGGGTAGAGGAAGATCCAAACGACGTCGACCAAGTGCCAGTAGAGCCCGAGCACGGTGAGCGTCGCCGAGCGCCCGACGTCGAGGCGCCCGGTCTGGATCAAGGTCCAGACGGTGAGCACGGCGGTGATCGCGATCGTGAGGTGGACGGCGTGGACGCCGGTCAGGCAGAAGTAGAGGTAGTAGAAGAGTTCGGCGCGGTGCGGCTCGGCCCCCGCCCCGGCCCCGGCGAAGACGAAGACGAAGCGCAGCCCCGGCACGAGGTCGTGCGCCCAGTCAAGGTAGTACTCGTAGCCCTTGAGCGCCAGGAAGCACACCCCCAGCGCCGCCGTCGCCAGGAGGCCGTTGGACACCGCCCGCGGCCGGTTCAACTCGCCGCCGCGCACGGCGAGCCACATGGTGAGGCTGGAGGTGAGCAGGATCGCGGTGTTGGCCGTGCCGATCAGGACCTCGGTCTCGCGCGCCGCCGCCGTCCACGCCTCGGGATAGAGGTAGCGGTAGACGGTGTAGGCGAGCAGGAGGCCGCCGAAGAACAGGGCCTCGGTCGCGAGGAAGATCCACATGCCGAACTGGGCGGCCTGGCGCTGCTGGTCCAGGTCGTCGAACTGCTCGGTCGGCGAGGGGGCACTCATCGTCCCACGTCCCCGCCGGGCGGGTTCTTGGCCGGGTGGTAGTCATAGGCTTGGGCCTCGACCACGGGCGCGCGGGCGAAGTTGAGCTTCGGCGGCGGCGAGGTCGTCCGCCACTCCAGGCCCTTCGCCCCCCAGGGGTCGTCGCCGGCGCGCTCGCCGTAGCGCAGCGACCACAAGAAGTAGACGGCCGGCATCAGGTAGGCGGCGGCGAGGATGACCGCACCCGCCGACGAGAGGACGTGGAAGGCCTGGAACTCGGGCGGATACGCGTGGTAGCGGCGCGGCATTCCCATCCAGCCGAGCAGGTACTGGGGAAAGAAGGTCATGTTGAAGCCGAGGAACATCAAGACGGCGGCGAAGCGCGCCCAGGTTTCGGGGTAGAGCCGGCCGGTGATCTTCGGCCACCAGAAGTGCAGGGCGCCGAAGAAGGCCGAGACCATCCCGCCGACCATGACGTAGTGGAAGTGGGAGACGACGAAGTAGGTGTCGTGGACCTGCACGTCGATCGGCAGGGCGGCGAGGAAGAGGCCGGTGAGGCCCCCGAGCGTGAACAATCCTACGAAGCCCAAGGCGTAGAGCATCGGCGAGTCGAGGACGATCGAGCCGCGGTACAAGGTGGCCGTCCAGTTGAAGACCTTGATCGCCGAGGGCACGGCGATGACGTAGCTCAAGAACGAGAACACGAGCCCGGCGTACATCGACTGCCCGGCGACGAACATGTGGTGGCCCCAGACGAAGAAGCTGACGACGGCGATGCTGAGCAGCGCGTAGACCATGAACCGGTAGCCGAAGACCCGGCGCCGCGCGAAGCAGGTGATGATCTCGGTGACGACCCCCATGCCCGGCAGGATCATGATGTAGACGGCCGGGTGCGAGTAGAACCAGAACAGGTGCTCGAACAGGACGGGGTCGCCGCCCAGGGCGGGATCGAAGATGCCGACGCCCAACAGCCGCTCGACCATGATGAGGACCAGCGCCATGGCGAGCACGGGCGTTGCCATCAGCATGATGATCGCCGTCGCGTAGATCGACCAGACGAAGAGCGGCAGCCGAAACCAGCCCATGCCGGGCGCGCGCATGGTGTGCGTCGTGACGATGAAGTTGAGGCCGGTCGCGATGGTCGAGAAGCCCGAGACGAAGACGGCGAACGCCGCCGCGATGACGTGGCCGTTGGAGAACGCCGTCGAGTAGGGGGCGTAGAAGGTCCAGCCCGTGTCGACGCCGCCCGCGATCATGACGTAGAGGGCAAAGCTCCCGGCGATGGCGAACAGCCACCACGACAAGAGGTTCAGCCGCGGAAAGGCGAGGTCGCGGGCGCCGATCATCAGCGGCAAGAAGAAGTTGCCGAACGTGGTCGGGATCGCCGGGACCAAGAAGAACCAGACCATGACCACGCCGTGCAGCGTGAACAGCTTGTTGTAGCCCTCGGCCGAGACGAGGTCGCCCGCCGGCGTGAACAACTCCAGGCGGATCATGGTGGCGGCGGCACCGCCGATGAAGAAGAAGGCGGTAATCGAGGCGAAGTAGAGCCAGGCGATGCGCTTGTGATCGGTCGAGAAGATCCACGACGCGATGCTGTGGCCGGTGTCGAAGTAGCTCGGCTTGCGGGCGCAGGCATCGCCCGAACTCGCCTGGCGCGGCAAGGCGTGCGCGGTGCTCATCGACGTCTCTCCTCGCTGCCGACCGACTGGATCCAAGCCACCAGCGCCAGCAGCTCCTCCTCGTCGAGGACGTTCTCGAAGCTCGGCATGATCGGCCGGTAGCTGGCGACGATCTCTGACTTTGGCATCAAGATCGAGTCGCGCACGTAGCGCTCGTCGGCCGTGACCACCGAGCCGTCGTCGAGCGGCACCGGCCCGCCGAAGACGCCGTGCAGGTCGGGCGCGCGCACGGTGCCGCCGCCGTCGTGGCAGCCCGAGCAGCCGAGCTCGTGGTAGAGCCGCTCGCCCGTCTGCGCCAGCGTCTCGCCCATCGGCTGCTCGTCGAGCCAGTCGGCGTAGGCTTCGGGGCTCATCACCGTGACCGTGCCGCCCATGCGCGCGTGGTCGGTGCCGCAGAACTCGGTGCAGAACAGGTGGTACGCGCCCGGCCGGGTGGCCTCGAACCAGACCTCGTTGAGGCGCCCCGGCACCACGTCGCGCTTGATGCGAAAGGCCGGGACGTAGAACGAGTGGATCACGTCCTGCGAGGCCATCTCCAGCCGCACCGGCGTGCCGGTCGGCACGTGCAGCGCGTTGATCTCGCGCTGGCCGCCGGGGTGCTGCGTCTTCCACATCCACTGCTTGGCGATGACCCTGATCGCGAGCGAGTCCTTGGGCGGGTAGAACATGGTGAACTGCTGGCTCACCGCCCAGGTGAACATGAAGATGAAGATGAAGAGGGGGATGAGCGTCCAGCCGGCCTCGATCTCGTAGTCGAGCAGCTTCGAGATCTGGCCGCCGTGGCGGGCGGGCGAGCCCCGGCGGTAGCGGCTGCAAAACAGGATGATGAGGCCCGTGACCAGGAGGACCATGACGACGCTCAAGCCCAAGAGGACGTCGAACACGGCGTCGGTCAGCGGCGCGAACGTCGATGCCTGGGGCGGCTGGAGGGTGATGCCTTCCACGGCCTCACGCCCCCTCGCGGCGGCGCGCGAGGCGCCAGAGCATGAGGCCCATCGCCAGGAGCGTGACCACGCCCGCGACCTGCAAGGTGCGGACGACGGTCGAGGTCCAAACGCCGCTCAGCGGGTCGAGGTTGTAGCAAAGGAGGACGAGGCGCTCGACGGCGGCCCCGACGCGGCCGCCCCCGGTGCCGGCGATCGCGACGGCCAGCGCGTCGGGGTCGTAGGCGACGTCGAACACGTAGCGCGCCACCGTCCCCTTCGACGTGACGAAGACCAGCCCCACCGGGTGGGCGAACTGGTCCTCGGCCGGGTCGTAGGCGTCGTGCAGCCCGACCGCCGCCGCGAGCGCCCCCGCGTCGCCGTTCAAGAACGGCGTCGCCGCCGCCAGCGCCGGCGGCGCGTTCGCCAACTCGTTCGACTTCAAGGCCGAGGCCAAGCCCGGGCCGTCCTTGGGGTCGAGGCCGACGACGACGAGGCGAAAATCCTCCCCCGGCGTCTTGCCCGTCCCCTCAAGCGCGGCCGCCGCCGCGACGAGCGTGGTGCCGCACAAGGTCTTGCAGTCGTAGTCGGCGAACAGGAGGACGAGCGGCGGTCCGCCCAGGAGGTCGCCGAAGCGCACGGCCTCCCCCCGCTCGTTCAACAGGCGAAGATCGTTTGGCACCGAGGCACCGATGCGCTGCTCGTAGCCGACCGCGTCGAGCGCGCGCGGCGTCAAGGCCGCCGCCGCCGGCCAAGCGACGAGCAGGCACCAAGCCAGCGCGAGGCCGAAGCGCACCCCGTTCAAGGCCCTCTCTTCTGTCTCTTGATGTGCGGCACGCCGTCGGCCTCGGCCGGCAGCAGGGGGGCGTAGGCCGAAGCCCCGCGCGCGACGACGGCGACCATCGCGGCGTCGATCGGCAGGCTGCCGCCGTCCAGATCCATCAGCCGCCCCGTCGCCGCGCCCTCGACCTCGGCCAGTTCCACGGCCGGGTCGACCTGCAGGCGGGGCGTCGACGGCCCCGCCTGGGGCAAGGCGCGCCAGGGCCTCGGCTCCGCCACGTCCAAGTCGGCGACGAGCGACTGGTAGAACCAGCCTATGCCGACGAGGGCGAGGCCGACGAAGAGGGCGAGGCCGCCGGCGGCACCCAAGACGGCGCCCCAGCGCACCCCCGCCGCCTCGTGCGTCTTCTCGGGCGCCGCGGCGTCGCGGCGTCGCCGCCGGCGGGCGCCGCGGGCGAGCGCGGTGAGGGCGAGTGCCTCGGCGAGGCGGCGAAAGCGGCTAGGCATGGGCGATCCTCCGCGCGCCTTTTTCCACGCCGTGCGCGGCGCCCAGGTAGAGCCCGCCCAGGGCCACCGCCGCGACGGCGGCGCCGAGCCAGAGCGGCCAGGCCGGCGACCACGTCGGCAGGATCATCCAGGCGGTGTGCAGGAGGCTGCCGATGAAGGCGCAGGCGCCGGCCGCTTCGAGCACCGGCGCGCTGGAGCGCCAGGACTTCGCCAGGAGGAGGAGGAAGGGGACGAGCCCGCCGACGACGAGGGCGAGCACGATCAGGGCCGGCCAGGGTCCGCCCCCGCGGGCGGCGTACCAGGACACCTTCGAGGGCAGGTTGCCCGACCAGATGACGAGGTACTGCATGAAGGCGAGGTAGACGGTGCCGAGAACGAATGCCAGGAGAAGGCCGCCGAGGTCGTTGCGCGTCGCCGGGTCGAGTCCGCGCGCGGCGAGCGGCACGACGAGCGCCAGCGCCTGCAAGATCGCCTGGACGCCGAGCACGAAGGGGTAGGTGGTCGAACTCCACGTCGGGCTCAGCGACATCGCCCAGTCGATCGTCAAGACTGTGACCGCCGGGACGTAGAGGAGAAAGCCGAGGCCGCAGACCAGTACCGAGGCAGGCGCCTCCTTGGGCAGGATCAGCGCCAGCCCGGCGAGGACGCCGAGCGCCACGACCGACCGGACCAGGAAGAAGGGCGTGTTGAGCCAGTAGTGCCCGACCTCTTGCATGTCGTCGGGCAACCCCTCCGCCCAGCCGTAGACCCGGCCGAGGACGAGGGCCGGGAGCACGGCGAGGAGCGCCACGGCCGGCAGCCACGCGACCAGCGGCGCCAGGTAGGGCCGCAGCCCCTCGCCCCAGTTTCCGCCGGTGAGCCCGTGCGTCAGCATCAAGGCCAAGGCGCCCAAGGGCACGCAGAGCCAGAACAGCCACGCGAACAGGAACGCCCGCCCGGCCGCCGCGAGGTCGAAGACCGCGAGGAGGGCGAGGACGGCGGCGAGGACGGCGCCGACACCCACGAGCGTCCGGCCGCGCCTCAAGGCCGGTCCCCGCCCGCGGCGGGGCTCCGGCCGGCGTTCTGGACGCGGGCGCGCGTCGCCTCGTCCATCTGCGAGAGTTGCAGGGCGCGGATGTAGGCGATGATCGCCCAGCGGTCGGCCGGGGGCACGCGGTCGTTGTAGGCGTACATGGCGCCGTAGCCCTCGGTGATGACGTCGAAGAAGTGCGCCGCCGGCGCCCGGCGCAGCCGCTCGGTGTGGTATGAGGGCGGGTGCGGGAAGCCCCGTTGCGGCACGATGCCCTCGCCGTCGCCGGCGAGGCCGTGGCAGGGGGTGCAGAAGATGCGGTAGCGCTCCTGCCCCCGCGCCAACAAGTCCCCCGTCACCGGCGGCGGGACCGCGGCGGCGGCCTCGCGCGCCAGCGCCGCGCGGTCCACCGTGCCCTCGGGCACGGGCTGCGCCGTGGTGCCGTCGGGAAAGAGGCCGTTCGGCTCGTCGGGCTCGTATTTCGGCTGGTCGGCCATGTCGTCGAAGCACCCGGCGAGGAGGAGTGCCGCCAGCAGCAGGAACGGGGCGGCGTGAACCGTCCTCACGGCCCGACCCGCCGCACGGCGAGCGCGCCGAGCCCTTCCAGGAAACGGGCGGTTTGGTCTTGATCGTAGAGCGGGTCGTCGGCCGACACGGCCAGGAAGAAGCGGTCCTGGCTGACCCGATCGAAGCCCGGCACGTCGAACAGTTCGTGGTGCGGGCGCGGCAGGCCCGAGCCCCAGAGGAGGCCGATAAAGCCGGCGAATGCTGCACCCAGGATGCCGAGCTCGAAAGTGACGAGGGTGAAGGCCTGCCAGGAGAACAGGGGCCGCCCGCCGATGTTGAGCGGGTAGTCGATCGCGTTCATCCAGACCTGGAGGAAGAAGCCGAGCCCGGCGGCGACGACGCCGCCGGCGAACATGAGGACGCGCACGCGGCTCCCCTTCAAGTCCAACGCCTCGGCCAAGCCCTCGACGGCGAACGGCGTGTAGGTGTCGAGGCGGCGGTAGCCGGCGTCGCGCGTCCGCCCGATCGCCCGCAGCAGGTCGTCGGCGCCGGTGAACTCGGCGAGCAGGGCGCCGCTCATCGCCCCTTGCCCTCGTTGTGCACCAGTTCGCGCGTCTCGTGGATCGAGACCACCGGCACGAAGCGGGCGAGGAGGAGGAACATGAGGAAGAAGAATCCCAGCGTGCCGAGGAGCGTCGCGACGTCCCAGAAGGTCGGGGCGTAGGTCTGCCACATCGAGGGCAGGTGGCCGCGCGAGAGGGTGGTGATGACGATCAGCAGCCGCTCCAGCCACATGCCGACGTTGACCAGGATGGAGACGACGAACAGCAAGGGGATGCTCCGCCGCGCCCGGCGAAACCAGAAGATCTGCGAGGCCAGGACGTTGCAGAACAGCATCGTCCAGTAAAAGGGGGCGTAGTCGCCGGTGAAGCGGTAGACGAGGAGGAAGCGCTCGTACGGGTCGGCCGAGTACCAGCCCATGAACCACTCGATGACGTAGGACCAGCCCATGACGATGGCGCCCAGCACCATGATCTTGGCGATGGCGTCGAAGTGGCGCATGGTGATGAGGTCGTGCAGGCCCAGGGCCGAGCGGATCGGCACGGCGAGGGTCACCACCATGGCAAAGCCGGAGAACATGGCGCCGACGACGAAGTAGGGCGGGAAGATGGTCTCGGCCCAGCCGGGCATCAGCCCCGTCGCGAAGTCGAGCCCGACGACGCTGTGCACCGAGACGACGAGCGGCACGCCCATCGCCGCCATGGTCCAGTAGTAGCGCTCGTAGCGCTGCCAGTGCCGGGCGGAGCCGCGCCAGCCGAGCGCGAGCGAGCCGTAGACGACCTGCGCCCAGCGTCGCTTGGCCCGGTCGCGCAGGGCGGCGAAGTCGGGAATGGCCCCTGTGTACCAGAACAGGAGCGAGAAGATCAGGTACGACGCGATCGCGAACAGGTCCCAGACGAGCGGGCTGCGGAACTGCGGCCAAGCGTGCATGGTGTCGGGGTAGGGGACGAGCCAGTAGAAGAAGTAGGGCCGGCCTAGGTGGATGATCGGGAAGACGCCCGCGATCGCGGCGGCGAACAGGGTCATCGCCTCGGCAAAGCGGCTGATCGAGGCCCGCCAGCGCTGGCGGGTGAGGAGGAGGAGCGACGAGATCAAGGTGCCGGCGTTGCCGATGCCGATCCACCAGACGTAGTTGGTGATGGCAAAGCCCCAGACGACGCTCTCGTTGATCCCCCAGATCCCCACCCCTTCCCAGAACAGCCAGCCGATCGAGACGAGCAGGAGCAGGGTGAGGGCGCTTGAGAACACGACCAGCGCCCACCACAGCCAACCGGGTCGGCGCTCCAAAACAATTTCGGCGACCTCGTTCGTGACGGAGGCGTAGGTGTCGCTGTGGTCGACGACCGGGACCTGGCGCCGCCCACGGGCGCGAAAGGCGACGGCGCCCGCGATCACGCCTTGCCCTCCCCGTCGTCGTTCGGGGCGTCATTCAGGGCGGCGTTCGGGTTGCGGATGCGCGCCAGGTAGGTGGTGCGCGGCCGGGTGCCGAGTTCGACCAAGAGCCCGTAATCGTGCGGCTCCGCCTTCAAGCGCACCACCTCGCTGTCCTCCTGGTTCAAGTCGCCGAAGACGATGGCGCTCGTCGGGCAGGCCTGCTGGCAGGCGGTGACGATCTCGCCGTCGGCCAAGGCCCTGCCCTCGCGCTCGGCGTCGATCCGGGCGCGCTGGATGCGCTGCACGCAATAGGTGCACTTCTCCATCACGCCGCGCCCGCGCACCGTCACTTCCGGGTTGCGCGCCGCCTGGATCGACGGCTCGCCCTGGTTGGCGTAGGCGTGCCCCTCGCTGTAGCCGAAGAAGTTGAAGCGCCGCACCTTGTAGGGGCAGTTGGACTGGCAAAACCGGGTGCCGACGCAGCGGTTGTAGACCTGGACGTTGAGCCCCTCGTGGTCGTGGACGGGGGCCGCCACCGGGCAGACCGGCTCGCAGGGCGCCTTCTCGCAGTGCATGCAGGGGACGGGCTGGAACAGGACCTCGGGCGCGTCCGGCCCGCCCTTGTAGTAGCGGTCGATCCTGAGCCAGTGCATCTCGCGGCCGCGCTCCACCTCGTCGGGGCCGACGACGGGGATGTTGTTCTCGGCTTGGCAGGCGATGACGCAGGCGTTGCAGCCGATGCAGGCGGTCTGGTCGATCGACATGCCCCAGGCGTGGCCGGGATAGGGCCACTTCGGGTAGAGGCTGGTCGTGTCGGGCGGCGCGTCGTCCTCGCCCAGGACGAAGTTCGGGTCTCGCAAGAATTCTTCGAGCGTCGCCTCACGGACGATCTCGCGGCCCTGCATGGCGTGATGGTGCTGGGTGCGCGGCGGCCCCGCCTCGGGCGTGCCGGCGTAGGCCGCCTCGACGCCTTGGATCGTCCAGAGCGCGTCCGCGCGGCGAAAGGGGTAGGCGCTGACGCCGAGCGTGTCGCCGATGGCGCCGGCCCTGGTGCGGCCGTAACCTAGGTTGAGCACGAGCGTGCCGGCCGCCTGCCCCGGCTGGAGGAGCGCGACGACGCGCACGTCGCGGCCGTCGGCTTTGAGGAGCGCCTGATCGCCGTCCTTGAGCCCGAGATCGGCCGCCGTCGAGGGCGCCACCAGCAAGGCGTTGCCCCAGACTTGCTTGGTGAGCGGGCGCGGCAACTCCTGCAGCCACGCGTTGTTGGCGTAGCGCCCGTCCCAGACGGCGGGGTCGGGGCGGACGTGCAGCTCCAGCCCTTGCGCATCGACCGGTTGCATCGGCGGCAGGGCGAGGTCGCCGCGCACCCGAACGTCGAGCGGCGCCGCGCCCGTGCCCGCGACGACGCCTCGTTGCAGTGCTGCCCGCCAATATGCCTCGAAGTCCTCGTCCGACCCGGCGAAGGCATCCCGCCACCGGGCGCGGACGATCCCCCGCGCCGAGGGGTCGGCCTCGCCGCTCAAGTAGGCCAGCAACTCGTGCGCCGTGCGGCCCTGCCACAAGGGGCGCACCAGCGGCTGGACGATGGCGGCGGTGCCGTCCAGGCCGCGCACGTCCGACCAGCCCTCCAAGGGGTGCGTCGCCGGCAGGTGCCACCCGCAGCGCTTCGAGGTCTCGTCGGCGTAGAGGCCGAGGCGGACCTTGAACGGCACCTCGTCCAGCGCCGCCGCGAAGTCGAGGTCGGCCGGCGCGTCGTAGACCGGGTTGGCCTCGACGACGATCAGGGTCTCGACCTCTCCCGCCGCTATCGCCCCGACGAGGCTTCTCAGCGACGCGACGTGCTCGACCGGCTCGGCCTCGACCGGCGGCAGGTAGTCGACCGTGCGGCCGACGGCGCCCAGGCGCTCGTTGATCGCGTGGGCGAGCGCGTGGACCGCGGGCGGCCGGGTCAGGCCCGGCACGACGAGGGCTCCCCCGCCGGCATCGCGCAGGTCCTGCACCGCCGCGTCCAGGAAGCGCCCTTGCGCCCCGCTCAGGTCAGGACCGGGTGCTTCGATGCCTAAACGCCGGGCGAGCGCGCGGGCGAAGGCCTCGACCCCGTCGCCGCGCAGCGCCAGCCGCGCGTCGGCGTTGGCGCCCGTCAGGCTCATCGTCGGCTCAACGACGTAGAGCCGACCCATCGCCGTTCCCTCCCGGCGCACCCGCCGCAGCGCGGCGAAGTCGTGCGCGAAGCGGGGCATGGCGGGATCGGCGCCCAAGAAATCGGCGTCCAGCGCCAGGACGACCCGGGCTTGATCGAAGCGCCAGAACGGCTGGACGATCCGGCCGAAGGCCAGCTTCGCGCCGGCGTAGGCGTTGTCGGGCGGGATCGGCTGCCAGCGGTGCCAGCCGAGCTTGGGCATCCCCCGGCGCAGGGTCTCGATCTGGCGCTCAAGCGTCGGCGAGGTCACGCCCTCGGTCAGGATCGCGAGGCCCTCGCCGCCGCGCGCGGCGTGGCGCGCCATCGCCGGCACCAGTTCGCCCAAGAACGTGTCCCAGGAACTCGGCTGGCCCTGCCGCAGCACCGCCCCGGCCCGGTCCGGGTCATAAAGGGTGAGCAGCTCGGCCTGGAGGAAGGCGTCGCTGCCGCCCAAACTCATCGGGTGGTCGGGGTTGCCCTCGATCTTGACCGGGCGCCCCTCGCGGCTCTCGACCACGACGCCGCGCCCGATCCCGCCCAAGGGGAGCGCGCTGGCGAAGTACATCGGCGTGCCGGGCACGAGCCCTTCCGGCATGTTGACGTAGGGGAGGATCTCCTCTCGCGGCTCGCCGCAGGAGGTGAGCCCGGCCATGCCCATGACGGCGCCCATCAGCTTCATCGCCTTGCGCCGGTCGGCCTTGAGGAGGGGGGCGAAGCGGGGGAACTCGTTCTCCAGCCACGCCTTTGCCTCCGGGCCGCCGGCCAAGTCCTCGACGCTGCGCCACGTCCGGCCGTCGGCGGCGAGGCGGCGCAGGGCTTCGAGATCCAGCGTCATCGGTGGCACACCGAGCAGTCGGTGAGGCGCCACTTCTGCACGTCGTAGAGCCCGACCAGCCGGCGCCCGAGCGCTTCTTGGTCGGCGGGCGGGCGATAGTCGGTGTCGAAGACCCGCTCCTTCGGCCGCAGGTACTTCTCGGGCTCCCGGTGGCACTCCAGGCACCAGCTCATGAACAGCGTGTTCGCCTTTTGCATCAGCGGCATCTCGTCGACCTGCCCGTGGCAGGTCGTGCAGCCGACGCCCTTGGCGACGTGGATCGAGTGGTTGAAGTAGACGTAATCGGGCAGGTCGTGCACCCGGTTCCACTTGAGCGGCCGGTCCTGGGCCAGGCTCTAGCGCACGGGTGCGAGCATGTCGGCGTTGGTCCAGAGCTGCGAGTGGCAGGACATGCAGGTGTGGGTCGGCGGCAGGCCGGCGTAGGAGGACTGCTCGACGCCGGTGTGGCAGTAGCGGCAGTCGATGTTGAGTTCGCCGACGTGGTGCTTGTGGCTGAACGGCACCTCCTGCTCGACGTAGGCGTCGACCTTCGTCGCCCAGGTCGAGCGCCACGCCCCCATGACCAGCAAGGCGAGCCCGAGCGGCAGCGCGACGATGCCGACGAGCACGATGCGGGCGATGGTGTTGGCGCGCGGCCGGAAGATCTGCACGTCTTCCGCTTCTCCGGTTTCGAAGGCCGTGGCGACGGCGGCTGCACCGCCCGCACGTCTGCCGAACCCGGCTATGCCCTCGAAGGTTGCGTCGTGAACACCCGCAAAATCGTTAAAAGCGCGGCGACGACACGGCGCGGAAAACCTCGAAACCCGGGGCCTCAATCAAGGGTTTAGCCGCACTCCGATCGCCGCGGCCGCAACCGCACGTTCATTGAGCGGACGATGCCGCGGCTCGCGTCGCGCGCGAGCCGGCGGGGCGATCAGCCCAGGATCGTCGGCAGGCGCAGGCCCTTCTCGCGGGCGCATTCGATCGCGTCCTCGTAGCCGGCGTCGGCGTGGCGCCAGACGCCCGAGGCCGGGTCGTTCCACAAGACGCGCTCGATCCGCTTCGCCGCCGCCTCGCTGCCGTCGGCGCAGACCACCATGCCGGCGTGCTGGGAAAAGCCCATGCCGACGCCGCCGCCGTGGTGCAGGCTGACCCAGGTGGCGCCCGAGGCGCAGTTGACCAGGGCGTTGAGGAGCGGCCAGTCCGAGACGGCGTCCGAGCCGTCCCGCATCGCCTCGGTCTCGCGGTTGGGCGACGCGACCGAGCCCCCGTCCAGGTGGTCGCGGCCGATGACGACGGGCGCCTTCAGTTCGCCCGAGGCCACCATCTGATTGAAGGCGAGGCCGAGCCGGTGCCGGTCGCCGAGCCCCACCCAGCAGATGCGTGCCGGCAGGCCCTGGAACGCGATCCGCTCGCGCGCCATGTCGAGCCACTTGTGCAGGTGCTGGTCGTCCGGCATCAGCTCCTTCACCTTGGCGTCGGTCTTGTAGATGTCGTCGGGGTCGCCCGACAGCGCCACCCAGCGAAACGGGCCGACGCCGCGGCAGAAGAGCGGGCGGATGTAGGCCGGGACGAAGCCGGGAAAGGCGAAGGCGTTCTCCAGGCCCTCTTCCTTGGCGACTTGGCGGATGTTGTTGCCGTAGTCGAGCGTCGGCACGCCCTTGTTCCAGAAGTCGACCATGGCGGCGACGTGGACCTTCATGCTGGCGCGCGCCGCCTTCTCGACCGCCTTCGGCTCGCTCTCGCGCTTGGCCTGCCACTCGGCCACGCCCCAGCCCTGCGGCAGGTAGCCGTTGATCGGGTCGTGGGCGGAAGTCTGGTCGGTGACGATGTCGGGCCGCACGCCGCGCCGCACCAGTTCGGGGTAGACGTCGGCGGCGTTGCCGAGCAGCCCGACCGACTTCGCCTCGCCCGCCCGCGTCCAGCGCTCGATCATCGCCAGCGCCTCGTCGAGGTCCTCGGTCTTCTCGTCGACGTACTTGGTGCGCAGGCGAAAATCGATCGAGTCCGGGTTGCACTCGACCGCGAGGCAGCAGGCACCGGCCATCACGGCGGCGAGCGGCTGGGCGCCGCCCATGCCGCCGAGGCCGGCCGTGAGGATCCAGCGGCCCTTGAGGTCGCCGTCGTAGTGCTGGCGCCCGGCCTCGACGAAGGTCTCGTAGGTGCCCTGCACGATGCCTTGGCTGCCGATATAGACCCAAGAGCCGGCCGTCATCTGGCCGTACATCATCAGACCCTTGCGGTCCAATTCGTTGAAGTGGTCCCAGTTGGCCCAGTGCGGCACGATATTGGAGTTGGCGATCAGGACGCGCGGCGCGTCGGGGTGCGTCTTGACCACCGCCACCGGCCGGCCGGACTGCACCACCAGCGTCTCGTCGTCCTCCAGCGTCTTGAGGCTGGCGACGATGCGGTCGAAATCGCCCCAACTGCGCGCAGCACGACCGATGCCGCCGTAGACCACCAATTCGTGCGGGTTCTCGGCCACGTCGGGGTGGAGGTTGTTCATCAGCATCCGAAGCGGCGCCTCGGTCAGCCACGACTTGGCGTTCAGCCCCGGCCCGGTGGGCGGGTAGACGTCGCGGGTGTTCTTGCGGTCGTGCATCGGTGTCCTCTCAAGCGAGCAGGTGGGCCATCAACGTTTGCGGGTCGGCTTCGATGCCGGCGGGGGCTAGTCTCAGCCATGTCGCAACCCTCCCACCGTCTCGGCGAGCGCCCTCAGCACCTCGCCCAGCACCGGCCGCAGCCGCCCGGCCCGATCCTCGCGCCAGCCCCAAGGGGGCGCCTCGTCCATGTAGGCCCGCTGCGCCACCTCCATCTGGATGGCGTGGACGCCGGCCCCGGGCCGGCCGTGGTGCCGCGTCGTCCAGCCGCCCTTGAAGCGCCCGTTCAGCACGCTCTCGAACTTCCCGGCACCGGCGCAGACCCGCGCCGCCGTCGCCTCGATCTCGTTGGCGCAGGCCGTGCCGCCGTTGGTACCGACGTTGAGGACGGGAAGGACGCCCTCGAACAGGAAGGGGATTAGGGATCGGATCGAGTGGCAGTCGTAGACGAGCACGATCCCGTGCCGGGCCCGGACGCGCTCGACCTGCTCCGCCAGCGCCGCGTGGTAGGGCGCGTGATACGCCTCGCGCCGCGCCCCGATCTCGTCCGCCGACGGCGCTTGGCCGTCTCGCCAGATCGGGCGGCCGTCGAAGTCGGTGACGGGGCAGAGCCCGGTCGTGTTCCGGCCGGGGTAGAGCGAGGCGCCGCCCGGATCGCGGTTGGCGTCGATCACGTAGCGGTGCACGTGGCTGCGCACCACCGTGGCGTCGGGCAAGAGCCCGTCGTAGAGCCGGTCGATGTGCCAGTCGGTGTCGGCGAGGCCGCGGCCGTTCGCGTCCAGCCGCGCGATCAGGTCGTCCGGCACGAAGGTGCCGCCGTGCGGCTGGCCGAGGATCAAGGGGCCGTCGCCCTCGACGACGTCGAACGGCCTCATGCCCCGATCTCCGGCAACGCGACGCCCGCGGCGGCCGTGACCTCGGCGTCGGCGACCAGCCTCGACGCCGCCTCGATGTCCGGGGCGAGGACGCGGTCCTGGCGCAGCGCCGCCACGTCCGAGCGCAGGCGCGCGATCACCCGGCCCAGGGGCGCGCTGGTCTGGAGCGGTGCCCGAAACCCGACGCCCTGCGCGGCGCAGAGGAGTTCCACGCCCAAGACATGGTCCAGGTTCTCGACCATGCGCCCCAGCCGCCTGGCCCCGTGGGCGGCCATCGAGACGTGGTCCTCCTGGTTGGCCGAGGTCGGCGTCGAGTCGGTCACGCACGGCGTCGCCAGGTGCTTGTTCTCGCTCATCAAGGCGGCCGTCGTCACCTCGGCGATCATGAAGCCGGAGTTCAGCCCCGGATCGGGGGTCAGGAACGGCGGCAGGTCGAAGTTCAGGCTAGGATCCACCATCAAGGCCACCCGCCGCTGCGCGATCGCGCCGAGTTCGGCGACGGCGAGTGCCACCATGTCGGCGGCGAAGCCGACGGGCTCGGCGTGGAAGTTGCCGCCCGAGACGATCATGTCGGCCTCGGTCAGCACGAGCGGGTTGTCGGTCGCGGCGTTGGCCTCGATCACGAGCGTCGACGCCGCTTGGCGGAGCACGTCCATTGCCGCACCCGCCACCTGCGGCTGGCAGCGGATGCAGTACGGGTCCTGGACGCGGGTGTCGCCGGTCCGGTGGCTCTCGCGGATGGCGCTGCCGTCGAGGAGGTCGCGCATCGCCCGCGCCGCCTCGATCTGGCCGCGGTGGCCGCGCAACTCGTGGATCTCCGGCTGCAAGGGCGCCGTCGAGCCCATGACGGCGTCGGTCGAGAGCGACGCGACGACGAGCGAGGCCTGCGCCGCGCGCCAAGCCTCGAAGAGGCCGGCGAGCGCGAAGGCGGTCGAGAACTGCGTCCCGTTGATGAAGGCGAGCCCCTCCTTGGGGCCGAGCGGGATCGGGCGCAGCCCAGCCTCGGCCAGCGCCTCGGCGCCCGGCAGCACCTCGCCCCGATACTCCGCCGCGCCCTCACCGAGGATGACGGCCGTCATGTGCGCGAGCGGTGCGAGGTCGCCCGAGGCGCCGACGGAGCCCTGCGCCGGAACGACCGGCGTGACGCCCAGCGCCAGCATGTCCTGTAGAAGCCCGATCAGTTCCCAGCGCACGCCGGACGCGCCCCGCCCGAGCGAGAGGAGCTTCAAGGCCATCATCAGCCGGGCGTGGCGGCGCGGGATCGCCCCGCCGACGCCGCAGCAATGGCTGAGGATGAGGTTGCGCTGCAGCGCCGCCGTGTCGGCGCGGGCGATCTTGACGCTGGCGAGCTTGCCGAAGCCGGTGTTGACGCCGTAGACCGGCGCGTCGCCGGCGGCGGCGGCGTCGATCCGGCGGGCCGCCGCCTCGACGCCCGCGCGGCAGGCCGGATCGAGCGCCACCGGGGCCTCGCTCCAGTAGATCTCGGCCAGTTGGTCCAGCGCGACCGCGCCGGGGGCGAGCGTGAGGACGCTCATGCCGGGCCTTCGATGTCTTGGGCAGTATCGTCGGCGAAGATGCGGGCGTGGAGCGGGTTGAAGCCGATGCGGTAGGCGAGTTCGGCCGGGTGCTCGACGTCCCAGACCGCCAAGTCGGCGCGCAGGCCGGGCGCGATGACGCCGGCGTCGAAGAGCCCCAGGGCGCGGGCGGCCTCGCGGGTGACGCCGGCCAGCGCCTCCTCCGGCGTCAGGCGAAACAGCGTGCAGGCCATGTTCATCGCCAAGAGCGGCGAGGTCAGCGGCGAGGAGCCGGGGTTGGCGTCGGTCGCCACCGCCATCCTTACCCTGTGCCGGCGCAAAAGGTCGATCGGCGGGGCTCGGCGCTCGCGCAGGGTGTAGAAGGCGCCGGGCAGGATGACGGCGACCGTGTCGGCCGCGGCCATCGCCCGCACGCCGTCCTCGTCGAGATATTCGAGGTGGTCGGCCGAGAGCGCGCCGTAACCGGCGGCGAGCTTGGCGCCGCCGAGGTTCGAGAGCTGCTCGGCGTGGAGCTTCACCCGCAAGTCGAGCCCCCTCGCCGCGTCGAACACGCGCCCGATCTGCGCCGGCGTGAAGGCGATCCCCTCGCAAAAGCCGTCGACCGCGTCGACCAGCCCGGCTTCGTGCGCGGCGCGCAAGGTGGGGATGCACACCTCGTCGATGTAGGCGTCGGCACGACCCTTAAACTCCGGCGGCACGGCGTGGGCGCCGAGGTAGGTCGTCCTGACCCGCACCGGGCGCGCCCCGGCGATGCGGCGGGCGGCCTGGAGCATCCGCAACTCGGTCTCGGCCTCAAGGCCGTAGCCCGACTTCACCTCGATCGTGGCGACCCCCTCGGCAATCAGCGCGTCGGCGCGAGTCAAGGCATCCGCCAGGAGCGCGTCCTCGCTCGAAGCACGGGTGGCGGTGACGGTCGAGACGATCCCGCCCCCTGCGCGCGCGACCTCTTCGTAGCTCGCCCCTTCCAGGCGCATCTCGAACTCGCGCGCCCGGTTGCCGCCGGCGATCAGGTGCGTGTGGCAGTCGATCGGCGCCGGCGTGACGAGCCGTCCGCCCAGGTCCCTCGCCTCGAAGCGCGCGAATTCGCCCGGCAGGTCGGCGCGGCCGCCGACCCAGGCGACGACGCCGTCACGAACCGCCACGGCCGCGTCCTCGATCAGGCCGTAGGGCGCGCCGTTCGGGTCGAGCGTCGCGACCCGCGCGTTGTCCAGAAGGAAATCCCCCTCGCCCACAGCATCCCCCCATAATCTTGTTGCTGCCCTAGGACATACATGCTTAACGGGTTTATGTCTATACATAAGGAGGCGCCATGAGCACGATCCACGCGAAGCGGGCCCGGCTCCCGGACGGTTGGGCGCGCGGGCTGCGCCTGACGATCGAGGACGGCACGATCGCGGCGCTGGCAACGGACGCCGCCCCCGCCGCCGGCGACGTGCGGGTCGATACGCTGTTGCCGGCGCTGGGCAACCTGCACAGCCACGCCTTCCAGCGCGCCATGGCAGGCATGACCGAGTTTCGTGCCGAGGGGCGCGACAACTTTTGGACGTGGCGGGAACTGATGTACCGCTTCCTCGACCGGCTTAACCCCGAGCAGATGCAAGCCATCGCGGCGCTGGCCTTCATGGAGATGCAAGAGGCGGGTTTCGCCGCCGTGGGCGAGTTCCACTACGTCCACCACCAACCGGGCGGCGCCGCCTACGATGACGTGGGCGAACTCTCCAAGCGCGTCTTCGCCGCCGCCGACCTCACCGGGATCGGCCTCACCCACCTGCCGGTGCTCTACACTTACGGCGGCGCCGGCCGGGCGCCGCTCGCGGGCGGGCAGGCACGGTTCGGCAACGACGTGGCGTCGTTCCTCGACCTCGTGGCGGCGGCCAAGGACGGGCTCGAACCGCTGCCGCCGGACGCCCGCGTCGGCATCGCCCCCCACTCGCTGCGCGCCACGGCGCCCGAGGACTTGCAAGAAGTGCTCGCCGCTAAAGTGGGCGGGCCGATCCACGTCCACGTCGCCGAGCAGCCCAAGGAAGTGGCGGACATCGAGGCGTGGCTCGGCGCCCGGCCCGTCGCGTGGCTGCTGGAGAACGTCGCGGTGGACGCGACCTGGTGCCTGATCCACGCGACGCACATGACGAGGACCGAGACCGCCGCGATGGCGCGCTCGGGCGCGGTCGCGGGCCTGTGCCCGATCACCGAGGCCAACCTCGGCGACGGCCCGTTCAACGGGCCGGACTACTTGGGCGCCGGCGGCGCGTTCGGCGTCGGCTCGGACTCCAACGTGCGCGTCTCGATGGTGGAGGAGTTGCGGACACTCGAATACTCCCAGCGCCTGCGCGACCTCGCGCGCAACGTGCTGTGCGTCGGCGAGGGCTCGATCGGCGCCGGCCTCTACCTCGCCGCCGCGCGGGGCGGGGCGCAGGCGCTCGGGCGAGAGTCCGGCGCCATCGCCGAGGGGCGCCTCGCCGATCTCGTCGCCGTCGACGGCACCGCGCCGGCACTCTGCGCGCTCGACGGCGACCGGCTCCTCGACGGGCTGGTCTTCGCCGCAAGCGACGCGGTGGTGCGCAACGTCTGGTCGGCGGGCCGCCACCGCGTGCAGGGCGGTCGCCACGTCGCGCGCGATCGGATCGTCGCCGACTACCGCGCCGCGATGTCCTCGCTGCTGGCGTCGTTGTGAGGCGGGCCGTGAACCGGGGGGAGGTCGAGCCGCAGCGCCCGCGCATCCGGGACAGCCGGATCCGCGCCCGTCAGCGGACGCACGCGCCCCGCGATGCGCGAGGGATCGAAGATGAGGTCGAGGTATGCGCACGAAGCCTTCGAGCAGCCGCCCCTCGACCGCCAGGTCGCCCGAGAAGGCCACCGGGACGCCCGGCACGGCCCGGATCGGCCCCGTTCGCGCGTCCAGGACCATGCCGGCGCCCGCGACGACCGTGAGGAAGCGCGCAAGGCCGGGGAAGCGCGGAGAACGGGCCGTCGCGATCGACGTCGGCGAGGCTCAGCCGCCAGACGGGGGCGTCCCCTCGATCAAGCCGGGCGATCTCGCGGGTGACGCCGCCGCCGTTCTTCCAGGTGACGGATGCCAGCCTGTCGGGTGCGATCACGCGCACGCCGCCCCGGCCCGGGGCGGCGTGCGCGGCGAGCAGGCGGTCGTTGTCCGAAGCCGTGCCGATCGTTGCCCGGACGAAGGCGGTGATGCCGGGCTCGCGCCACGCCTTGACGATGATCCCTTCCTCTGAGGAGCGCCGCCGCCAGGGCCGGCTGTCGCGCCCGAAGGAGGCGGATTCCCTCCAGGGCCGTGAACGATGTTGACAGACCGTCGCGGTCCGAAACATGTATAGTCCTAATAAGGCGAATACCACCGCCGGAGCGACCGGCGTCGTCGCGCTCTCGCTCTGCACGGCGGCCTACCAGGCGGAGAACCTGCGCGGCGGCTTCATGAGCGTGCCCAAGGGGCTCGTCGAGGCCGCCGACATGGTGGGGCTCTCGCCCTGGCGGCAACTGGTGCGCATCCGGGCCCCGATCGCGCTGCGGCTGACCCTGCCGGCGCTGGTCAACGAGGCGATCTTGATCTTGAAGGCCTCCTCGCTCATCTCCGTCGTCGGCGTCGTCGAACTGACCTGGATGGCGCAGAACCTGGCCGCCAGCACCTATCGGCCGCTCTTGTTCTACGCGGTCGCGGGGGGCTCTACCTCGTCATCAACTGGCTGGTCGCGGGCGGCGGCTCGCTCGTTGAGCGGACGCTGCGAAGGGAGCGCGCCTGATGCTGGACGTCGGACTGATCGTCGGGCAGATGCCGGCGATCCTGGCGGCACTCGGGGTGACGCTCGGCGTGTGGCTCGTCTCGATGCTCCTGGCGGTGGCCTTGGGCTTTCTCGTCGCCGTCGCAAGGCGCTACGGCCCGAAGCCGCTCGACTGGTTGCTTCGCGCCTACGTCGAGGTCTTTCGCGGCACGCCGTTCTTGGTGCAGCTCTTCCTCCTCTACTTCGGCGGCCCCTACATCGGCCTGTCGCTGGAGCCAATCCCGGTGGCGCTGCTCGCGATGACGGTCTACGGCGGCGCCTACTTCAGCGAGATCTTCCGCGCCGGCTTCGAGGCGGTGCCCGAGGGCCACGTCGAGGCGGCCGAGTGCGTCGGCCTCACCCAGGCCCAGACGCTGCGCCGCATCGTCGTGCCGGAGATGACGATGCTGGTCCTGCCGCTCTGCGTCAACATGGCGATCGTGCTCTTGAAGGAGACGGCGGTCTTGTCGATCATCACCGTGCCGGAACTGACCATGGTCATCGGCGTCATCGGTTCGCAGCAATACGCCTTCGTCGAGGCGATGTTCCTGCTCGCCTTGTTCTACTGGCTGCTGGTCGAGCTTTGCGGCGCGCTCGGCCGCTGGTCCGAGGCCAAGCTCGCCCGGTTCAGGTTCGCCCAGACATGACCGGCGTTGCAACGGGGCCCGCCATCGTCGTCAAGGGCGTCTCCAAGAGCTTCGGCAAGCTGGAGGTGCTGCACGGCATCGACCTTGCCATCGAACGGGGCACGACGACCTGTTTGATCGGCCCGTCCGGGTCGGGCAAGAGCACGCTGTTGCGCTGCATCGCCTTTTTAGAGGAGGCGACGGCGGGCACGATCCTCGTCAACGGCGCGCCGCTCGGCTTCACCGAAGGCCCCGACGGCGCCCGCGCGCGGCTGCCGACGGCCTCGATCCGCGAGGTGCGGGCGCAGATCGGCATGGTCTTCCAGCAGTTCAACCTCTGGCCGCACATGACAGCACTCGGCAACGTCGCCGAGGCGCTCAAGACCGTCCGGCGCCTGCCGCGCCGGCAGGCCGAGGAGCGGGGGATGGTCCAGTTGCGCAAGGTCGGGCTGGAGAACCGCGCCGGGCACTACCCGGCGCAACTCTCAGGGGGGCAGCAGCAGCGCGTGGCGATCGCCCGCGCGCTCGCGCTGCAGCCCGAGATCCTGCTCTTCGACGAGCCGACCTCGTCGCTCGACCCCGAACTGACCGGCGAGGTGTTGAACGTGATGCGGGCCTTGGCCGAGGACGGGATGTCGATGGTCGTCGTCACCCACGAGATCGGCTTTGCCGCCACCGTCGGCCGGCACATCGCCTTTCTCGACCACGGCAAGCTGCTGCTCGACGGCCCGCCCGAGGAGGTCTTCGCCGCACCGCGGCACCCGCGCCTCGAACAGTTCCTCGAAACCTACCTCGACCGCGGCGCGGCGACGCTGGTCTGACGCCTGCCCGCCCGATGACCGACCCGCCCGCAACATCGGCAGGCCCGCGACCGACGGACGACGAACCGCGCTCGCTGCACCGGCGCATCCTGGCCGACATCGAGGGCGGCATCCGCTCCGGCGCGTGGCCGCCCGGCGCGCAGCTCCCGTTCGAGCAGGACCTCGCGGCGCGCTACGGCTGCTCGCGGATGACCGTCAACAAGGTGATGACCCGGCTGGTCGCGGCCGGGCTGATCGAGCGCCGGCGCAAGGCCGGCACCTTCGTCAAGCACCCGCATTCCCGCTCGGCCGTCATGGAGATCACCGACGTCAAGCGCGAGGTCGAGGCGCTCGGCCTCGCCTACGGCTTCGAGATCCTGCACCAAGCGCGGCGGCAGAGCACCGGGGCGGACGGCGCCCGGCTGGGGCTGGAGGGGCCGGTCGACCTCGTCGAGGTCGTCGCGCGCCACGACGCCGCCCGCCACCCCTTTTGCCTGGAGGAGCGGCTCATCAGCCTCGAAGCGGTGCCCGAGGCGGCGGCGGGCTTCCACGACCTCGCCCCCGGCGCTTGGCTAAGCGCCCGCGTTCCCTGGTCGACGGCCGAGCACCGGATCCGGGCGATCGGCGCGGAGGCAAAGGCCGCGGCGGCACTCTCGCTGCCCAAGGGCGCCCCCTGCCTGCGCATTGAGCGCCGCACCTGGAACGCGCGCGGGCCGATCACCTCGGTCTTCCTCACCTACCCCGGCGAAAACCACGAGGTCGTCGCGCGCTTCGCCCCGGCCTGACGCGGGATCGTCCCCGCCGCCGGCCCAGGGCGGCAGTCGAGACGCGCGGCCACGCCCGCATCACGCCCCCCCGTGGCCGCACGACGCCAAGCGGGCCCGCTTTCGCGCCGAAACGAGACTACGCGGAGGATCCGTCCTTACCCGAACGTGCGGGCGTAGTCGGCGGCCGTGACGCCGACCTGTCTGACGAAGGCGCGTCGCATACGTTGCACGTCCGCGAACCCGAACCGGGCCGCCACGGTCTGCAGCGGCGCGCCGTCCACCAGCGCGGTTCGCGCTTGATCCACGCGGACCCGCTCCAAGAACCGCATCGGCGAGAGGCCGGTCGAGGCCACGAAGCGGCGGCTCAGCGAGCGCGCGCTGGTCATGCCCTCCCGCGCCATCGCCTCCAACGTCCACGCGCGCGCGGGATCGGCGACGATCGTCTCCACCAGCCGCCCGAGGGCCGGCTCCAGCGCGTGCTGCGCGGTGAGCGCGGCGGAGAATTGCTCCTGTCCGCCCGAGCGGCGCATCTGCACGACCAGTTCCCGGCCGACGGCGAGCGCCGCGCCCGCGCCACGGTCGCGCCGAACGATGGCGAGCGCGAGGTCGATGCCGGCCGTCACCCCGGCGGACGTCAGCACGCGCTCGCCGTCGATGTAGATGCAATCCACGCGCCAGCGCACCCGTGGAAAGCGCTCGGCGGCGAACGCGGCGCGAGACCAGTGCGTGGTGGCCGCACGACCGTCCAACACCCCAGCCGCCGCCAGCAGTAGCGATCCGGAGCAGACCGCGATCAGCCGCCGGTCGGGTCGGGCTCCGTTCCAGACCGCGATCGCGTCCGTGACGGCGGACCGTTCGAGCTGCGCCGCGACGCCGTTCCCGCCCGGCACGAGCAGATCGTCGGCGTCGCCGGCGGCGGACAGGACGGCGTCGGGCACCAAGCAAAGCCCGCAGGAAGCGCGCACCGGCCCGCCGTCCTCGCTGACGTAGCGAAGGGCGTAGGCGCGAGCACCGTCACGCCCGGCCTCCGAGAAAGCCTGCACGGGACCGGCGACGTCGAGCGCGTTGACCCCGTCGAACAGCAGGACGTCGATCCGACGGACAGTATTGCTGGCCATTTTTGGCGCCTAATTGTCGTTTTCGCCAGAAGACCTGCACGTTACCGTCCGCGCGATCAAGCCCGGTCAACCTTAAGAGCCCCGTCATGTCCGTTCCCGTCGAGCAAGACCGCACCGGCGCGTCGAGCTTCGTTCTCCTGCTCGCCGCCAACGCCATCCTCGGGTCGGCGATGCCGATGCTCATCATCCTGGGCGGGTTGGCCGGCCTTCTACTCGCCCCGACGCCCGGCCTCGCGACCCTGCCGGCCTCCGTGCAGACCTTGGCCGGGCTCGCCGCGGCCGCCCCGCTCTCGCTGTTCATGGGACGCTATGGACGGCGTGCCGGCTTCATGCTCGGGGCGGGCCTCGCCGCCGCCGGCGGGCTCGCGGGCGTGTTCGGACTGTTCGGCGCGAACTTCTCTCTTCTGCTCGCGGGTCACTTCGCGCTCGGTGCGGCGCTCGCCTGCTTTCAGTATTTTCGGTTCGCGGCGGCCGAGGCCGTGCCCGACCGCTGGCAGCCCGTGGCCATCTCCCTCGTCCTGTCGTCCGGGCTCCTGGCCGCCTTTGCCGGGCCGGAAGTGTTCGTTCGCGCCAAGGACGCGCTCGCCCCCGTCCCGTTCGCGGGCGCCTACGCCGCGATCGCCGTCATCGCGGCCATCGGCGTCCTGCCGCTCCTGTTCCTTCGAATGCCGGGCCCGATCAGGCCCGCGAACACCCCGTCGGCCCCGTCGATCGGCGTGCTGGCCGTCATGCGCCGCCCGGGCGTCGCGGTCGCCGTCGCGTCGGCCGCGACGTCGCAGGGCGTGATGGTGCTGTTGATGGCGCCCACGCCCCTGGCGATGGTCGGTTGCGGCTTCACGGAAACGGGTGCTGGCGACGTGATCCGCTGGCACGTCGTGGCGATGTTCGCGCCGAGCTTCTTCACGGGCTTTCTCATCCGCCGCTTCGGCGCGGCCGGGATCGTCCAAGTTGGACTGGCCCTCTTGGGGGGCGCCGCGCTCATCGCCGCGGGCGGACTGACGCTGGCGCACTTCTACGCCTCGTTGGTCGTGCTGGGCGTCGGGTGGAACTTCGGCTTCATCGGCGCGACGAGCCTGTTGGCGAACGCCCTCGCGCCGTCGGAGCGGGCCGCGGTCCAAGGCGCGAACGACACGGCCGTCGCGCTGGCCTCGACCCTGTGCGCGTTCGCGTCCGGTGCGCTCGTCGTCGGCTACGGGTGGACGATCCTCGCCCTGCTCGCACTCCCGCTCGTGCTGATGACCGCCTTGGCCCTGTTGCGGGTGGCGCGCGAAGGCTCGCCCGCCGCTTGAGGATCGGAAACGGGCGAGACCACCGTGCACCGGCTCGGGTGCAAATGCCCGCACGCCTCGATCAAGTCGCTACAGGCACCACACCCAAGGTCGTCGTCCTGGCGGGGCGCGAGGCCGTGGGTGAGGATCAACGATGGCCCTGACCGCCGAGGAGGCCTTGCCTCCTGTCACGCTTAAGTCTGCTTTAGGGTTGAATATTTATCCCACCAAAGCTCTGACAGGCTGATCGTGGGCCGGGCATTGGGGCGGCGATCGGGCAGATCCGATCGGGTGCAGTGGGGAGGCCGTCAAGGTTGTCACCGCCACGGCCGTCGGGTCCGACGCGCGGGTTCGCCTTCGAGGCCGCTACACCAAGCGCCACCAGTCGGCGCAGGCGCTGGGCCGGCACTTCCTCCTCATGTCGGCGGCGCCGCACAACGGCAAGGAGGCCGACTTGCAACCGTTCATGGCGCTGCTGGGCTGGATAGCGACCGCTTCGAGGGCAGGTTCCGCGACGGCGTCCACGTCGGCGATGCGGGCGATCTCATGCGGCGGCTGACCAAGGAGGGGCTGCTCAAGTTCGATGGCCGGCCCTTGTTCCCCGAGCGCATCGCCGACACGGTCAAGTACAAGCCCTCGGACAACGAGGCCGCCGTCACCGATCGCGTGCGCGACGAGATGGACCGCGCCGAGCAGGTCGAGGACGGCGACGAGAAGCGCGAGCGCAACGTCGGCTTCGCCTTGCAGATCCTGCAGCGCCGACCCGCCTCCTCGCCCGCCGCCATCCACGAGAGCCTGAAGCGCCGTCTGCGAGAGCATGGCGCTCGCCATCGCATCGGTGCCGCGACGGCTGCTGTCGGCGGCGAGCCGGGTTGAGCTGACGCTGGTGGTCGAGGGGCGCAAGGACGAAGAAGGACGACGGAAGATCGCAGAATTCTTCGCCGAAATCGCCATCGAGGTTGCCCCCGTAACAATCAAGCAAGCCGAGTTCGCCTGCGGGGCGTTCCGCCGCTACGGCAAGGGCCGCCACCCGACAGCCGGCGACTGCTTCGCCTACGCGGCGGCGATGATCACCAAGGCCCTGATCGCGTTCCCGCCGAAGGTCGCCGGCTTGCCGCCCGTCACCCGACGGCGCAGGCCGAGCTGAAGCGGGGCGGAGGGTGGAACGCCGTGGGGGCGCAGGGCCTCGCCGAGGACGTGCGCCACTACAAAAGGTGGATGCGCGACCAAGCGGAGAAGCGCATTCGGCCACCTCTACCCGAAGGCCGTCGGTGAACCATCATCGGCAGAGCCGATGATCCGTCCCGTAGGGGAGCGGCAAAGCTGCCGAGGGCGCACGTCGCGCGCTTTGAGCTTGTCGAAGAACTCGGCCGCCGTGGCTTGGCCGCGCGACCCGGTCGTCCATGCTTGGCAGAGCCGAGCATCCGTCCCGCAGGGCGGCAGGCGGAGCCTGCCGAGGGGTCTGCGTGATCGCAAACGGCCAAGGCCGCGTCATCGCCTTTGCGCTTGCACCCGGCCAAGCGCACGAACTTCCCTTGGCCAGCAGGCTGCTCAAGGCGCTGCCCGGCACACCCAAACGGATCGTGGCTGACAAAGGCTACAGCAGCCATGCTCGGCGCGAGCGCGTTTGGGCCGGTGGTGCGCGGCCGCCGATCCCTTGCAAGCCCAACGAAGAGCAGGTCGCCTGTCATGCATGGATCTACGTCAACCGCAACCAAGTCGAACGCTTGTGGGGGCGGCTCAAAGAGTGGCGTGCGATCGCAACACGCGGAGCCCGTCCTCCGGCCGACAAAGCCGGACCGGGGGGAGAAGACCGCGTGCTCGTTCAGAGGCGTCCTATACCTCAAGGCCACCTTCGATTGGCTCAAGCTCTGACACGGCCTAGTTCGTGCGTGTGTCACAAGCCGCCTGAAAAGGCGCGTCGCCCCCTCGCTCGAATATCCGCCTTTGGCCTTGTAGGGACCTGATTCCCAGAGTCGGGGCAGCGCTCTCGACCGCTCCCAGTTCTGCCCTCATACCTCCAGATCGTAGCGACACCCCCGCAGGTCGTCCACCGCGGGACGCTTGCGGCGGCGGCGGTCGCGGGCGGCGCGGGGCGCTTCGTCGGCAGCACCGTCTCGGGCGGCGTAAGGGCGGTAGCGGGCGGCGCCGCTGCGGCGCTCGGGGCGCCACGCGTCGCCGCCGGGCAGGATGATCGTCGCTTCTGGCTCGCGCATCGGGCGGTCTTTGCGGTCGTGGGCTGTAGAGGTTGAGGATAGCGTTTGCGCGAAGCCTCTAGTGGCATTTGGGCGAAAGTGGGCCTAAGAGTACGGCCAAATCTTAACCGCCGTTCGGCAACCTCGCGCGGACAGTAGCGATAGACGGGTCTTCGACGATCATGCAGCGGCAGTTCTTCGGCACCGACGGCATTCGCGGCACGGCCAACCTCTACCCGATGACGGCCGAGGTCGCCTTGGCGCTCGGCCGGGCGGCGGGCGAGGTGTTCGCCCGCGGCGACCACCTGCACCGGGTCGTCATCGGCAAGGACACGCGGCTGTCCGGCTACATGCTGGAGCCGGCGCTGACGGCGGGCTTCGTCTCGGCCGGGATGGACGTCATGCTGGTGGGGCCGATGCCCACCCCGGCGGTCGCCTTCCTCACCCGCTCGCTTCGGGCCGATCTCGGCGTCATGGTCTCGGCCTCGCACAACCCCTACCAGGACAACGGCATCAAGCTGTTCGGCCCGGACGGGATCAAGCTCTCGGACCCGGACGAGGCCGAGATCGAGGCGCTGATGCGCCGTTACTTGAGCGGCGAGGCCCGCGACGGCAAGGCGACGCCGGCCGACCTCGGCCGGGCGCAGCGCCTCGACGACGCGCGCGGGCGCTACGTCGAGAACTTAAAGGCGAGCTTTCCCAAGGATTTGAGCTTGGGCGGGCTTAAAATCGCGGTCGATGCCGCGAACGGGGCCGCTTATCACATCGCGCCCGACCTGTTCTACGAACTCGGTGCCGAGGTCGTGCCGCTCGGCACCAAGCCGAACGGGCGCAACATCAACCTCGATTGCGGCTCGACCTGCCCCGGCCGCTTGGCGGCGGCGGTGGTCGAGGCCGAGGCGGACCTGGGCGTGGCCCTCGACGGCGACGCCGATCGGCTGATCTTGATCGACGAGCGCGGCCAGACCGTCGACGGCGACCAGTTGCTCGCCCTCATCACCCGCTCCTGGCTGCGCGCGGGTCTGTTGAAGGGCGACGGGATCGCCGCCACGCTGATGTCGAACTACGGCCTGGAGCGCTTCATCGAGACGCTCGGGCTCGACCTGCACCGGACCAAGGTCGGCGACCGCTACGTCGCCGAGGCCATGCGCGCGCACGGCCTCAACGTCGGCGGCGAGCAGTCGGGCCACATCATCTTGAGCGACTTCGGCACGACCGGCGACGGCCTGCTCGCCGCCTTGCAGGTGCTGGCCGTGATGCGCCGCTCCGGGCGCGGCCTCGCCGAGACCGCGCGCTGCTTCACCCCGATCCCGCAGCGGCTGAAGAACATCCGCCACGAGGGTGGCGTCGACCTGGAGGCCCCGGCGCTGCGCGCGGCGCTGCGCGCGGCCGAAGCGCGGCTGGCGGGGCAAGGGCGCGTCGTCGTCCGCCCCTCCGGCACCGAGCCCCTGATCCGGGTCATGGTCGAGGCGGAGAGCGAGGCGGTGCTCGACGAGGTCCTGGCCGAGGTCGGCGGCGCCATCGAGGCGGCGGCGCGGCGGGCGGCTTGAATTTTCAACCAATAGTTTATTAAACTGCGGCGGAGATCACCGCCGAAAGGGACGGCCCTGCCCGCCCGCCCGCTGCTCTTGTCCGTCCTCCTCCTCGCCGGCTGCGCCGGGCGGGCGCCGGCCCCGGTCGAGCCCGCCGCCCCGCCCACCCCTTCTTCGCCGACGGTGCTCGCGTGGCCGCAAGGCGAGACCTGCCGGACGACGGCGGCGCGCCTGCTCGCCGCCCCCGCCCTGCCGGCGACGGCGGCCGAAGCACCGCTCGTCGTGGTCGGCGGCGACGTGCGCTTGGAGGCGGACGTGGGCGTGCCGGTGGTGGCGAGGGCATCGGCCGACGCCCACCCCTGCCGCGTCGAACTCGGCGCCCTTGTCCCCGACCCCGCCGCGACGGTGCCAAAAGCGGCGGCACAACGGCGCAACCCGGAGCACGCGCGGTTGGAGCGTGAATTGAAGTCCGCCCAGAGGGACCGGCGGGGCTGGCGCGGCAAGACGGAGAAGCCGGCCAAGACGGGCGACCACGAACTCAACCTGCTCGGCGGCCTCGTCAACCTCGCCGTCGAGGCCGGCGCGTCCCTGCTCGCCTCGAACCCCTCAAGCGAGGAGAAGGCGCTCGAAGCGCAACTGGCCGCGACCCCTGAATATGTCGGGGCCGAGCCGGTGCCGGCAACGGGCCGGCTGCCCTTGCGGCTCGTCGCCGCCGATGGCCGGGCGTGGCACGGCGAGGCGAAGGCCGTCGCGGGCCCGGACGGGGGCCTCGTGGTGGCGCTCTCGGAGGTCCTGCGGGCGGCGATCGCGGCGCGGCCGGAAAGGGCCGCGGCGGGCGAGGCCGCGGCGCCGGGGCCGGCCCTGCGGCTGAGTGAGGCCGACGGCGTCGCCTTCTACGTCGGCCCGGACCACCTCCTGACCGCCGCCGCCCTGCCCGAAGGCTCCAGCCTCGTCCCGGTCGAGGTGCCGGGCCTCGGCAAGGTCTGGGCGATGGTCGAGGCAAGGGACGAGGCGGGCGGCCTCGCCCTGCTCTACACCCCCCGCCCCGGGGCGCCCCTGCCGCTCGGCCGAACCGACGCGGCTCCGGCGGGCGTGGGCAGTCTGCCGCCCGGCACGCCCTTGATGCAAGGCGGGGCGGTGGTCGGCGTCGTCGGCATCGACGGCGTCGTCGGCGCGGACCGGCTCGACGCCTTCGTCCGCGGCGTCACGGGCGGCGTGGCGCCGGCCGCAGCGCCGCCCAGATGAGCGCCAGCCAGCCGGCGATGAGGCACAAGCCCCCGATCGGGGTCAGGTAGACGACGAGGCGCGGCCCGCCCGCCGCGAGCGCGTAGAGCGAGCCGGAGAACAGGACAATGCCGAGCGCCCATAAGATGGGCGGGAGCTTGGCGTCCGGGAGCAAGGCTGCACAGGCGAGCGCGGCGAGCGCGTGCCACATCTGGTAGCGGCTCGCCGTCTCGACCCAACCGGCGGCCTGCGCCGCGCCGGCCTCCTCCAGCCCGTGCGTCGCGAACGCGCCGGCGGCGACGGCGGTGAGGCCGAAGACGGCGGCGAGTGCCACGACGGGACGGGCGGGCGCTGCCATCAGTCGAGGCGGGTGATCCGGCCCTCGACCCCGGGCGCGATCCGGCCGCCCTGCGCCGTCGCGTAGTTCATCACCGTGTTGGCCATCAAGGCGCCGCCCGAGGCGTCGATCAGGGGCCGGCCGGCCGCGAGCGCCGCGTAGCCGTCGCCGCCGCCGTACATGTAGTCGTTGGTCGCGACCTTGTAGGTCTTGGCCGGATCCAACGGTGCCCCGCCGACCGTCACGTCGACGACCCGCCCGCCGGCCGGCGCGTCGCCGCGGTAGGTGAACGTCATGCCCGACACCTGGGGAAAGCGCCCGCCACCGTCCTCGACCTGGCTGACGCCGTTTTCCAGGGCCGCCTTCAGGTCGGCGCCGGACAGTTCGATCAGGACGACGAGGTTGCCGAACGGCAATTCGCTCAAGATGTCCTTTCGGGTCAGCACCGTGCCGACGGGGTAGGTGCGATCGCCGCGGATGCCGCCGCCGTTGGTGATCGCGGCGTCGGCGCCGGTGGCGCTCTTCAAGGCGTCGGCGACGAAGTTGCCGAAATTGCTCTCCTCGCCCCTGACCGTGCCGCGGCGGGTGTCGAGGGCGACGGCGGCCTCGCCGACCGGGACGCCGAGTTCGGCGTCGAGGCGCTTCTCGTAGCCCTCGACCAGGGCCGCGACCTCGGGCTCGGGCGCCACGCCCTCGGTGGCGAGGTAGCGCCACGTCGGCCGCCAGACGGTCTCGACCTCGCCGTCGTCCTCGACACGGTCCAGGGTGACGTCGAGGGCGGCGAGGTAGTGGGCGTCGTCGCCGGCCTTCAAGATCAGCCCGCCGTCGTCGTACCACGTGATCGGGATGTGGTCGTGACCGCCCAAGACGATGTCGACGTCCTCGACCGCGTCGAGCAGGCGGCGGTCGTCGGCGAAGTCCTGGTGCGTCAAGGCGACGATCAGGTCCGCGCCCGCGGCCTTGAGGTCGGCCGCCGCCTCGGCCGCCGCCTCGATCGGGTCGGCGAAGCGCACCGTCGGGCCGGGGCTGGAGAGCATCGCGGTCTCGGGCGTGACGACGCCGAGAAAGCCGATCTCGTAGTCGCCGACCGGCATCAGGTGGCCGCTCACCGTGCCGGGCAAGGGTTCGTTGTTCGTCGCGTCGGCCACGTTGGCGGCGAGCCAGGGGAAGCGCGACTCGGTGAAGCGCTCGGCGGCGACCTTTGGCCCGAAGTCGAACTCGTGGTTGCCGGGCACGGCGACGTCGGTCTTGATCGCGTTCAGCATCGCGATCATCGGCGCCCCTTGGGTCAGGCCGGAGAGGATCGAGGGCGAGAGCAGGTCGCCGCCGAAGGTGGTGATCGTGTTCGGGCGACGCGCCCGCTCCTCCTTTAGGAGCGTCATCAAGGGTGCAAAACCACCGCCCTCGTCGCCGGGCGCGATCTCGTCGACGTCGTTGACGTGCAAGAAGGTCACCTTCTCGGGCGCTGCGGCGCCGGCCATCGGCAGGGCCGCGACGGCGAGACCGAGCGCGAACGACGAACGCGCGACGTGCATGGGTACCCCTTCATGGCCGGTGCCGGAGGATACGCCGCGCGCGGGAATTGTAAAAGCGCGTTCGAGCCGCGCGCCACGGCTTCACGGCCGCCCGTCTCTGTGGTTTGATGACGCACAAAATACACCAAGGGGGCCCCGATGTTCGAGCGCGGTGAGGAACGCAAGGACGAGGCCATCGAGCGCCTCGTCGGGCTGATGCACGAGCGGCTGGAGCCCGAGGAGAGCGGGCTCGCCGAGCGCTTCGTCCGGCTCTACTACCGCGGCGCCGCGGTCGAGGACGTCGCCGGCGTCGACCCGCTCGACCTCTACGGCGTGGCGCTCGCCCACCTGCGCTTCGGCAGCACGCGCGCCGCCGACACCGCGAAGCTGCGCGTCTACAACCCCAAGCAGGACCAGCACGGCTGGCAGTCGGTCCACACCGTCGTCGAGATCGTCAACGACGACATGCCCTTTCTCGTCGACAGCGTTACCATGGCGCTGAGCGAGCGGGGCCTCGGCGTCCACCTCCTCCTCCACCCGGTGATCGCCGTCGTCCGCGACGAGGGCGGGCGCCTCACCGACGTCCGCCCGCTGGAGACCAACGGCGACGCCGGCGGCTCGCACGAGAGCTTCATGCACGTCGAGGTCGACCGGCAGAGCGACGCGGGTGCCCTCGAAGCGATCGAGGCGGCGCTGGCGAAGACGCTCGCCGACGTGCGCGCCGGCGTCAGGGACTGGCGGGCGATGCGCGAGCGGGTCGCGGTGGCCTTGGGCGAGATCGAGGGCGCCGCGAACACCGTCCCCGCGGACGAACTCGACGAGGCGCGGGCGTTCTTGCAGTGGCTCGCCGACGACAATTTCACCTTCCTGGGCTTTTCCAGCTACGCGCTTGAAGGCGAGGGCGAGGGATTGCAGTTGCGCCGCCTCAAGGGCTCGGGCCTGGGCATCCTGCGCGGGCACGACGAGGGCGCGCCGTCGCGCAGCTTCCAGGCGATGCCGCTCGAAGCAAAGCTGCGCGCGGCCGAGCCGCTTCCCGTGCTCGCCGTCGCCAAGGCCAACGCCAAGAGCACGGTGCACCGGCCGACCTACCTCGATTACATCGGCATCAAGCGCTACGACGCCGCGGGCGCCGTGGTCGGCGAGTACCGCTTCTTGGGCCTATTCACCTCGTCGGCCTACTCGCTCAGCACCCGCACGGTGCCGTTCTTGCGCCAGAAGGTGGCGCGGGTCATCGAGCAGTCCGGGTTTCCCAAGTCGGGCCACAGCGGCAAGGCGCTCGCCCACCTGCTCGAAACCTTCCCGCGCGACGAGCTGTTCCAGACCGACGCCGACACGCTTCTGCGCACGTCCTTGCAGGTCCTGCACCTGCAAGAGCGGCAGCAGACCAAGATCTTCGTGCGCCGGGATCCCTACGACCGCTTCGTCTCCTGCCTCGTCTACGTCCCGCGCGAGCGCTACAACACGACCGTGCGCGAGCGCTTCCAGCGGCTCCTCGAAGCGGCGTTCGACGGCAGCGAGAGCGACTTCCAGGCCCACCTGACCGAATCGTCGCTGGCGCGCATCCTGTTCACCGTGCGCACGCCGGACGGCATTCCAAGCGACGTCGACGTCGAGGCGCTGGAGCGGCACCTGCGCGAGGTGGCGACCTCCTGGACCGACCGCCTGCGCGAGGCCCTGATCGACGCCGAGGGCGAGGAGGACGGCAACCGCCTGTTCAACCGCTTCGGCCAAGCCTTCCCGGCCGGCTACCAAGAGCGCCACCCGGCGCGCACGGCCGTGCCCGACATCGTGACGATGGACGGCCTCGAAGGCGGCCGGCTCGGCATGTCGCTGCACCGGCGCTTGGAGGACAAGGACGAGATCGTCCGCTTCAAGCTGCTCCGCGCGGGCGAGCCGGTCCTCCTCTCCGACGCCCTGCCGGTCTTGGAGAACATGGGCCTCAAGGTACTGGCCGAGGAACCGCACCGGATCGGGGCCAAGGACGAGGTCTTCTGGCTGCACGACTTCGCCATGGCGGCCGAAGGGGGCAGCGTCATCGAGGTCGACCGCCTGAAGGACAAGTTCCAGGGCACGTTCTGGCGCATCTGGGCCGGGACGGCCGAGAACGACGGCTTCAACCGCCTCGTCGTCGCGGCGGGCCTCGACGCCGGCGAGGTCGTGATCCTGCGCGCCTTGGCCAAGTACGCGCTTCAGGTCGGCACCACCTTCAGCCAAGCCTATACCGAGCGGACGCTGGTGACGAACCCTTCGATCGCGGCCGACCTCGTCGAACTGTTCGAGCTGCGCTTCGATCCGCGCCTGGACGGCGATCGGGCGGCACGGGTCGAGGCGATGGAGAAGAGGATCGAGGCGGGGCTCGACGGGGTCACGATCCTGGACGAGGACCGGATCTTGCGCCTCTACCTCGGCCTGATCCAAGCGGGCCTGCGCACCAACGACTACCAGATCGACCCGAAGACCAAGGAGCGCAAGGACTACCTGTCGATCAAGTTCGACCCGGCCCTGGTGCCGGGCATGCCCCTGCCCCGGCCCGCCTTCGAGATCTTCGTCTACGCGCCCTACGTCGAGGGCGTGCACCTGCGCGGCGGCAAGGTGGCGCGGGGGGGGCTGCGCTGGTCCGACCGTAGGGAGGATTTTCGCACCGAGGTCCTGGGCCTCGTCAAGGCGCAGATGGTCAAGAACAGCGTCATCGTGCCGGTCGGCGCCAAGGGCGGCTTCTACGTCAAGCGCCCGCCGGCCGGCGGCGACCGGGCCGCCTTCCAGCAAGAGGGCATCCGCTGCTACAAGACCTTCCTCTCAGGCCTGCTCGACATCACCGACAACCGCGTCGAGGGCAAGGTGGTCCCCCCTGCGGACGTCGTGCGCTACGACGAGGACGACCCCTACCTCGTCGTCGCCGCCGACAAGGGCACGGCCACCTTCTCCGACATCGCCAACGGCGTGTCGCGCGACTACGGTTTCTGGCTCGACGACGCCTTCGCCTCGGGGGGCTCGGCCGGCTACGACCACAAGGCGATGGGCATCACCGCCAAGGGGGCCTGGGAGTCGGTCAAGCGGCACTTCCGCGAGATGGGCATGGACAGCCAGGAGGACCCGTTCACCTGCATCGGCATCGGCGACATGTCGGGCGACGTGTTCGGCAACGGCATGCTGCTCTCCGACAAGATCAAGCTGGTCGCCGCCTTCAACCACCTGCACGTCTTCTTGGACCCGAACCCGGATCCGGCCGTCTCGTTCAAGGAGCGGACGCGCCTGTTCGCCCTGCCGCGCTCGACCTGGGACGACTACGACAAGTCGCTGATCAGCGAGGGCGGCGGCGTCTACGCCCGTACGCTGAAGTCGATCAAGCTGACGCCCGAGGTGAAGGAGGCGCTCGGCATCGAGGAGGACGGGCTCGCACCGGCCGAGCTCATCAACCGCATCCTCAAAGCCCCCGTCGATTTGTGGTGGAACGGCGGCATCGGCACCTACGTCAAGGCCGGCTTCGAGAGCCACGCGGACGCCGCCGACCGTTCCAGCGACGCCTTGCGCGTCGACGGCAAGGAGATCCGCGCCAAGGTCGTCGGCGAGGGCGGCAACCTCGGCTTCACCCAGTTCGGCCGCATCGAGTACGCGATGAGCGGCGGGCGGATCAACACCGACTTCATCGACAACTCGGCCGGCGTCGACTGCTCCGACCACGAGGTCAACATCAAGATCCTCTTGGGCGAGGTCGTCGCGGCCGGCGACTTGACGATGAAGCAGCGCGACGAGGTGCTGGCCGGCATGACCGACGAGGTCGCCCGCCTCGTCCTGCGCGACAACGTCTTGCAGAACGTGGCCTTGTCGATGAGCCGGGCCATGGGCGTGCGGATCACCGACGCGCAGGTCAACTTCATGCGCAAGCTGGAGGGACAAGGGCGGCTGGACCGAACGATCGAGGTGCTGCCCAGCGACGAGGCGATCGCGGCACGTCGGGCCGAGGGGCGGGGCCTCACCCGGCCCGAGACCGCCGTCCTGCTCGCCTACGCCAAGATGACCCTCTACGCCGACCTGCTCGCGACCGATCTGCCCGACCGCGACTTCTTCTTGAGCGACCTCACCGCCTACTTCCCGACGGCGCTGCGCGAACGCTTCGCGGGCGCGATCGCCAAGCACCGCCTCAGGCGCGAGATCGTCGCCACCATCGTCGCCAACGACATGATCAACCGCGGGCTCGAAGTCTTCGTCACCGAACTGGAGGACGACACCGGCGTCGAGTTGGCCGACATCGCGTTCGCCAGCATCATCGCCCGCGACGGCTTCGCCCTCACCCCCTTGTTCGAGGCGATCGAGGGCTTGGGCCGCGACGTGCCGCCGGAGCGGCAGATCGACATGCTGAACGAGACGCGCAAGGCGCTGTTCAAGGGGACGCGCTGGTTCATCGCCCACACGACGCGGCCGATCAGCATCCGCGAGTCCGTCGGCCGCTTCGGGCCCGGCATCGAGCGGCTGATGGGCGATTTCGACGCCGTCGTGGCGCCGATCCACGCCGAGCACGTCGCCGGTCGCAGGCAAGAGCTCGTCGCCGACAAAGTGCCCGACGACCTCGCCACGCGCGTGGCGCGGCTGCCCTACCTGCTCGCCGCCTGCGACCTCGTCGCCGTCGACGAGGAGGCGGACGGCGGCTCGGTGATCGCGGCCGCGAAGGTCTACTTCGCCCTGGACGCGACCTTGGGCCTCGGCTGGCTGCGCGACCGCTTGGCGTCGGCGCCGATCCGCTCGCGCTGGGACCGCTTGGTGGCGAGCAACCTGGAAGACGAGATGGCGGGCGTGCTGCAGCGCCTGACGCGGGCCGCGCTCAAGGCCGGCGTCGGCGAGGCGCCGGAGCCCGGCCCCGCCGTCGAGCGTTGGCTGGAGGGCGCCGTGCGCGGCCTCGCCCGCCACAAGGCGCTGCTCGCCGAGATCAACCAGACCGACCAGCCCGACCTCGCCATGCTCAGCGTCGCCGTCGGCGTCGCCGGACGGCTGTTGCCGAAGGTGACGTGAGGGTCGCCCGCAGAAGACGTATCCGGGAACCGCAACGAGGGGCCTGATGTTGGGGGGCGGTGACAAGCGATTGACAAGCCGACGGCGGCGTTCGTAAGTGCGGCCCAGCCGTCGGATGTCTCAACATCGGCGGTTGTCCGCCTGCGGACGAAGGCTACTTGTGCATCACCGCCGATCTCAGCACGGGCCGGGCCCCCGGGCGGGAGGGCACATCGCGGAGGACGACCCGGACCCAACGTCCGGGCCACGGTCGGGAACGAACAATGCAACAACTCAATGCCGCCAAAGAAGGCGGGGTCTTCTTCAAGCAATGGCTGCGCTCGCCGAAGTCGATGGGGTCGATCATCCCGTCGTCGCGCTTCCTCGCCAAGGCGCTGGCCGGCGAGGCCGCCTGGACGCCGGGCCGCTACGTCGTCGAACTCGGCGGCGGCACGGGCGCCATCACCCAAGGGCTGCTCGATCGCGGCATTCCCGCCGACAAGCTCGTCGTGATCGAGCTCGAAACCCACCTCTACACCTACCTCAAGGGGCGCTTTCCGGACCTCGCCGTCGTTCAGGGCGACGCGACCCGGCTCGACGAGATCCTGGAGCGGCTCGGCATCGTCGGCCAAGTCAGCACGGTGATCTCGGGCCTGCCGATGGTGCAGATGCCCCTCGACTTCCAGCGCGCCATCATCGAGCAGGGCTTCAAGGCGATGGGCGGCAAGGGCGCCATGCTGCAATACTCCTACTCGCCCGTCTCGCCGATCCCGGCGAAGAAGCTGGGCGTCAAGGCCGAGATCGCCCGCCGCGTCGTCTTGAACGTGCCGCCGGCCTTCGTCTGGCGCTACGTTCGGTAACGAACTTTTGCCGGTTTTTTGCCCGCATAACGAGAAAGCCTCTAGCAAAAACGCAACCATGCGGCACAATTGGCGTTTCCAGCCTCACCGGCCAACCTCAGGTGATGGGAGACGTACCTCGTGCCGGTTGACGCGAGCGACCGCACCCGTCGGACGCCGGCACCGGAGCCGTCGTTCGAGGAAATCGTCCGGCACGAACTGCCGGGCGGCCGGGCGGGACGGGTTTTGCTCGGCCTCATTGAACGCCACGGCGGGTGCTGCACGGCGTTGGCGGGCATCGCCATCGTCGTTGCCACGGCGCTCGTCGGGCTGTTGGTTTTCCTCGCCGGGGCGTCGTCGTCCGCGCCCGACGATGATTTCTTCGTCGTCCGCTTCGGGTTCATCGTTGGCCTGCCGCTGCTCTTGGCCCTGCCGGTCCTGGGGTTCAGCTTTCGTCTGCTCGAAAACCTGCTCGACACCAAGCGCCGGCTCCTGGTCGAGATCGAGCGGCGCCTTGAGGCCGAGAAGCGCCTGCGCCGGCTCGCCACGACCGACGATCTGACCGGGCTCGACAACCGGCGGCAGTTCTTCGCCCGCGGCCGGGAAGCCGTGGCGCTCGCCCGCCGCTACGGCCACAACGTGGCGCTGCTCGCGATCGACATCGACCAGTTCAAGGCGATCAACGACCGCTTCGGCCACAAGCGCGGCGACGGCGTGCTCTTGCGGCTGGCCGACGTCCTGCGCGGTGCCCTGCGCTCGACCGACGTGCCGGCCCGCTTCGGCGGCGACGAATTCATGGTCTTGATGCCGCAGACCGGCGCCAACGCCGCCTCGGTCGCGGCCGAGCGCATCCGGGCCGCCTTCGAGGCGAGCGATGGCTTCGACCCGACGATCAGCGTCGGCATCGCCTCCGCCCACGGCGCCGACGCGCACGTCGAGGAGCTGATCGCCCAGGCCGACACGGCCCTCTACGCCGCGAAGCAAGCCGGCCGCAACCGGGTGCAGGGCAGCGACCAGCACCTCGCCTTCCTCGAACAGGAACGCCGCCTGCACCGGGCCTGAGCCGCCCCTTCCGCCGCCTTCGGGCTCTCGGGGGCTTTCCAGGCCAAGCGGGAGCTTCTAAGCTTCGCTGCAACCAACGATAAGCGCGCGGCGACGCCGCCCATGATCGAGGAGAAGGCTTCACCTTGGCGATGCGTGCCGCCCGCCGATCGAACACGACGGCGAGACCGCCCGCCCCGGCGTTCGACGCCGAGATGACCCTGCCCAAGCTCCTCGTGCATCAGGCCGAGGCGGCGCCGGACGCTGTCGCGATGCGCGAGAAGAAGTTCGGCATCTGGCGCAACTATACGTGGCGGGATTACCGCGACGAGGTGCAAGCCCTGTTCTACGGCCTTAAGGCGCTCAAGCTGGGGCGCGGTCAGACGCTCGCCGTCATCGGCCGCAACCGGCCGAACTGGGTCTGGGCCGAACTGGCGGCGCACAGCGCGGGTGCCCTGTCGATCGGCCTCTACGAGGACGTGCTGTCGCCCGAGGCCGCCTACCTGCTCAAGGCATCCAGGGCCGGGATCGTCGTCTGCGAGGACGAGGAGCAGGTCGACAAGATGCTCGCACTCGGGGCCGAAGTGCCGATCCGCCACATCGTCTACCACGACGACCGCGGAATGCGGAAATACGCCGACCCGCGCCTCGTCGCTTGGGAGGAGCTGCGCGCCAAGGGCGCGGCGCTGGCGAAGCGTGCGCCGGATTTGTTCGAGACCGAGGTCGCCGAGGGCAAGGGCGAGGACGTGGCGATCTTGTGCACCACGTCGGGCACGACCGCGCATCCGAAGCTCGCCATGCTCCAGCACCGGCCGTTCCTGACCCACTTGGCGACCTACCTCGACGCCGACCCGCGCGGGCCGGACGACGAGTACGTCTGCGTCCTGCCGCTGCCCTGGATCATGGAGCAGGTCTACGTCGTCGGCATGCCGCTCCTGTCGCGCATCCGGGTCAACTTCCCCGAGAGCGCCGAGACCGCGATGGCGGATCTGCGCGAGATCGGCCCGACCCACCTCCTCTTGGCGCCGCGCGTCTGGGAGCAGACCGCGGCCGACGTGCGGGCGCGCATCATGGACGCCAACCGGGTGACGCGGGGCCTGTTCGACTGGGGCGTCAAGCGGGCGGTCAAGGCGCTGGAGGCGGGCGGGCGCGACCCGCTCGCCGATGCCCTGGTGATGGCGCCGTTGCGCGACCGCCTGGGCTTCTCCCGCGTCCAGTCGGCCGCGACCGGGGGTGCGGCACTCGGCCCAGACACATTCAAGTTCTTCCTCGCGATGGGCGTGCGCCTGCGGCAGCTCTACGGCCAGACCGAACTTTGCGGCGCCTACACCTTGCAGCGCGGCGAGGCGATCGACACCGACACCTCGGGCCTACCGTTCGAGGGCACGAGCCTTCGCATCCGCGACCCGGACGACCAGGGCGTCGGCGAGATCGAGACGCTCACACCCGGCATGTTCAAGGGGTACTTTCAAGACGAGGCGGCGACCGCGGGCACCTTGAGCGAGGACGGCTGGATGCGAACCGGCGACGCCGGCTACCTCGACGACCAAGGCCGTCTCGTCGTCCTCGATCGGATGAAGGACCTCGCCGCCACGTCGGCCGGGCACCGCTTCTCGCCGCAGTTCATCGAGAACCGGCTGAAGTTCTCGCCCTACATCGGCGAGTGCGTCGTGCTCGGCAACGGCCGCCCCTACCTGGCCGCGATCGTGTGCATCCGCTACGGCATGGCGGCGAAGTGGGCCGAGGCGCGGCAGATCGGCTTCACCAACTACCAAAACCTTGCCGCCAACGCCCAAGTCTACGACCTGATCGCAGCCGAGGTCGAGGCGGTGAACGCGCGCCTGCCGGACCAGCAGCGCATCGGCCGCTTCTTGCTGCTCTACAAGGAACTCGACCCCGACGACGGCGAACTGACCCGCACGCGCAAGGTGCGCCGCGGCGTGATCGACGCGCGCTACGGCGACCTGATCGAGGCGCTCTACGGCGACGCCGCGCGGGTCGAGAGCGTGGGCGAGATCACCTTCGAGGACGGGCGCAAGGGGCGCGTCGAGGCCGAGATGGCGATCCGCGACACGGCGGCGACGCGGGCGGGGGTGCCGGCATGAGCACCGTCTTGAAAGAGGCCCCCCCGGCCGGCCGCGCCCGCGCGATCGGCGACGTGCTCCTCGGCGTCGAGGGCATCACGCTGCGTTTCGGCGGCGTGACCGCCCTGTCCGATGTTTCCTTCGACGTCCGCCGCGGCGAGATCCGGGCGATCATCGGCCCGAACGGGGCCGGCAAGTCGTCGATGCTCAACGTCGTCAACGGCTTCTATCACCCGCAAGAGGGCCGGATCACCTGGCGCGGCCGGGCACGGCGGCGGATGCGGCCGCACGAGGCGGCACGGCAGGGCATCGCCCGCACCTTCCAGAACATCGCGCTCTTCAAGGGCATGAGCACGCTCGACAACATCATGACCGGGCGCCTGCTCAAGATGCGGGCGACCTTGATCGAGCAGGCGCTCTACCTCGGCCGGGCGCGGCGCGAGGAGATCGCCAACCGCGCCGCCGTCGAGAAGGTCATCGACTTTCTCGAAATCCAGCACATCCGCCACACCGCCGTCGGCAAGCTGCCCTACGGCCTGCAAAAGCGGGTCGAGCTGGCGCGGGCCTTGGCGGCCGAGCCGGAACTCCTCCTCCTCGACGAGCCGATGGCCGGCATGAACCTGGAGGAGAAGGAGGACATGTGCCGCTTCGTCCTCGACGTGAACGAGGAGTTCGGCACGACCGTCGCCTTGATCGAGCACGACATGGGCGTGGTGATGGACATCTCCGATCGCGTCGTCGTCCTCGACTACGGCAAGAAGCTCGCCGACGGCCCGCCCGAGGCGGTGCGGCAGAACCAGGAGGTGATCGAAGCCTACTTGGGGGTCGCCCATGCTTGAGGCCCTCTTCGTCGATCCCTTCGTGATGATCGCCGACTCGCCCCTCTTCTTCGTCGAGGTGCTGATCGGCGGCCTGATGACCGGGGTCATGTACGCGCTCGTGGCGCTCGGCTTCGTCCTGATCTTCAAGGCCTCGGGCGTCTTCAACTTCGCCCAAGGCGCGATGGCGCTGTTCGCCGCCTTGTTCTTCGCCGGCATGATCGACGAAGGGGTGCCGACCCCGCTCGCCTTTCTCCTCACGCTCGCGATCATGGTAGGCTTAAGCTTCGCGATCGAGCGCGTCGTGCTCCGCCCGCTCGTCAACCAGCCGCCGATCATCCTGTTCATGGCGACGATCGGCATCGCCTACGTTCTCGACGGCCTCGGCCAGACCGTCTGGGGCTCGGACGTGCGCCGCCTCGACGTCGGCATCCCGGACGACCCGCTCATCGTCGGCGGCCTCTACCTCTCGCAGTTCGACCTCACCGCCTCGCTGATCTGCGGCGCCCTGGTCGCGGCCTTGGCCGTCTTCTTTCAAGTGACGCCGACCGGCCGGGCGCTGCGCGCCGTCGCCGACGACCACGCGGCGGCGATGAGCATCGGCATCCCGCTGCCGGTCATCTGGCGCATCGTCTGGTCGGTCGCCGGCTTCGTCGGCCTCGTCGCCGGGATCATGTGGGGCTCGAAGCTGGGCGTGCAGTTCAATCTGAGCCTGATCGCGCTCAAGGCGCTGCCGGTCCTGATCCTGGGCGGCTTCACCTCGGTCCCCGGTGCCATCGTCGGCGGCCTCATCATCGGCGGCGGCGAGAAGGTGGCCGAGGTCTTCTGGGGCGACGCCTTCGGCGGTGCGATCGAGGAGTGGTTCGCCTACATGCTCGCCCTGGTCTTCCTGCTCGTGCGGCCGCAAGGGCTGTTCGGCGAGCGCATCATCGAGCGGATATGAGAACGCTTCGCGTGCGCTCGCCGCGCGGGCTTTTTTCTTTTCTTTTTTGCTTTTTGCCCGAGACTGGCCCTCGGCGTTGCGGCCAGTCTCCTGCGTTAACACCGGCAAAAAAATGATCTACCGCGAGACCGGCCAGTTCAAGACGAGCTACGGCGCCGATCAGGCGATCTTTCCGGTCGTGCAGGACCGGGTCGGGATCGCCGTCATCCTGGCACTCGGCTTCGTGATCCTGCCGCTGTTCGCCAGCAATTACTGGCTCGGCACGATCGCCATACCGTTCCTGGTCTACGGCCTCGCCGCCCTGGGCCTCAACATCCTGACCGGCTACGCGGGGCAGCTATCCTTGGGCACCGGCGGCTTCATGGCGACGGGGGCGTTCGCCGCCTTCAAGCTCGCGACCGCGTTTCCCGACCTGCACGTCGTCCTCGTCCTCCTCCTGGCCGGGCTGGTGACGGCGGGCGTCGGCGTCCTGTTCGGCCTGCCGTCGTTGCGGATCAAGGGCTTTTACCTCGCGGTCGCCACGCTCGCGGCGCAGTTCTTCCTCGTCTGGCTCTACAACAAGCTGCCCTGGTTCACGAACTACAGCTCCAGCGGCGTCATCTCGGCCCCGCCGCGGGCCCTGTTCGGCGAGGTCTACGTCACCGGCATCCAGGCGGGCGTGACGGCGAAGTACCTCTTCGTCCTGACGCTGGTGGCGGTCCTGGCGCTGGCGGCGAAGAACATGGTGCGGCTCAAGATCGGCCGTTCCTGGATGGCGATCCGCGACATGGACATCGCCGCTGAGATCATCGGCATCCGCCCCTTCACGACCAAGCTCGCCGCCTTTGCCGTCAGCTCGTTCTACGTCGGCATCGCCGGGGCCTTGTGGGCGTTCGCCTACACCGGTGCCGTCGAGGCGCAGGCGTTCGGCATCGACGTGTCGTTTCGCATCCTGTTCATGATCATCATCGGCGGCCTGGGCTCGATCCTGGGCTCGTTCCTGGGTGCTGCCTTCATCGTGCTCCTCCCGATCGCGCTCACCAACCTGTTCGTGGCGCTCGGGCTCGGCAGCGCGATCGCGCTGGTGAGCCACCTGGAAGCGATGATCATGGGGGCGCTCATCATCGCCTTTTTGATCCTGGAGCCGCACGGCCTCGCGCGCTTGTGGCAGACCTTCAAGGCAAAGCTGCGGCTCTGGCCGTTTCCCTATTGATGAACGCTGCGCGTGCGCTGCCGCGCGGGCTTTTTCTTTTTTGTCTTTGTCCGAGGCTGGCCCTCGGCGCCGCGGCCAACCTGCGGCGTTAACACTGGCAAAAAGAAAAGAGAAAGGCCCCGCGCAGCGGGCGCGAAGCGTTCACCCCTTTGCCTCGGCCTCCGCCTCGGCGTGCTCGCGCAGCACCTGCGGCACGGCGCGGCGGATGACCGAGGCCATCGTCGTACCCTGGACGACGATCGAGAAGATGACGACGACGTAGGTCGCCTGGAGGATGAGCGGCTTGTAGTCGCTCTCGGGCAAGGAGAGCGCGAGCGCCACCGAGATGCCGCCGCGCAAGCCCCCCCAGATCAGGATGCGCCGCGTGCCGGGGGTGAAGGTCTTCTTGACCGCGAGCAGGGCCAAGGGTGCGGTGACCGCGACGGTGCGGGCGAGCAGGACGAGCGGCACCATGAGGGCGAGCAGCCAGATCCGGCTCGCATGGAACGAGATCGCCAGGACCTCGATGCCGATCAGGAGGAACAGGGCGGCGTTGAGGATCTCGTCGATCAGGTGCCAGAAGTTCTCGACGTGCAGCCGGGTGCGCCGGCTCATCCCGCGCTTGAAGCCGGTATTGCCGATGAAGATGCCCGCCACGACGACGGCGATCGGCCCGCTCATGTGCAGCTTCAAGGCCAGCGTGTAGAGGCCCATGACCAGCGCCAGGGTCATGAGCACTTCGAGCACGTACTCGTCCACCCGCCGGAGCAGGCGGTAGGTGATCCACCCGCCCGCAGCGCCGAGCGCCGCGCCGCCGACGGCTTCTTGCAGGAACAGCCGGCCGATCTCGACGAACCCGGCGCCGCCGTGCCCCGCCTCGCCCCCGCCGAACGCGATCTCGCTCACGATCAAGAAGACGACGACCGCGACCCCGTCGTTGAACAGGCTCTCGCCGGCGATCCGGGTCTGGATCGCGGGCGGCACCTTGACGAACTTGAGCAGGCCCAAGACCGCGACCGGGTCGGTCGGGCTGATGAGCGCGCCCAGGACCAGTCCCACGACGAGCGGCACGCCGGCGAGGTAGGCAAAGCCCGCCCCGACGATGAAGGTCGAGAGCAGGAGGCCGACCGTCGCCGTCAGGAGGACCGTCCAGCGCTCCTCGGCGAGGTCGCTGAAATCGACGTGCAGGGCCCCCGCGAACAGGATGAAGCCCAGCATCCCGTTCATCACCGCGTCGTAGAAGTCGATGCCGCCGACGAAGGCGCGGGCGTCCTCGGTCATCGTCGAGGAGGGGATCAGCCAGTCGATCAGGATGACGCCCAAGGAGGCCAAGAGCGAGACGACGACGAGGCCGATCGAGGAGGGCAGCTTGAGGATCTGGTGGTTGAGGTAGCCGAAGCCCGCCGCCAGCACGATCAGGATCGAGGCGATGTCGAAGGCGCTCAAAGGGTGGCTCTCCTATGATGAACGCTCCGCGTGCGCTCGCCGCGCGGGCTTTCTCTTCGCTTTTTTGCTACTTGTCACCCGGACTTGGCTTCAACGTTGAAGCCAGCCCCGGCCAAAGTTGCAAAAAAGAAGAAAAGCCCCGCGCAGCGGACGCGCAAGCGTTCTAGAACCGCACCTTCGCCGCGATCGTCAGCAGGTGGATGTCGTTCTCGTAAGAAGCGTTCAGGCTCCCGCGCAGCTGGTTCTCGCCGGCCGCGGTCAGGCGCACCTCGCTGTCCTCGATGTAGATGTAGGTGTAGGCGAGGTCGAGGCCGATCGCGTCGAGCGGGTTCCAGGTCAAACCGACCGATCCCCAGTAGCGGTCGTTGCCGGGGATGCGCGGCGTGCGGTAGGTCGCCTCGATCGGGGTCTGGTCGTGCGCGACGCCGAGGCGAAGGATCAGGTCGTCGCGCGGGCGGTAGCTGGCGCCGAGGGCCAAGAACAGGCTGTCGTGCCAGTTCTCGGTCGTCGTGCTGTCGGGCTGGTCGGGGTTGTCGAACTCGACGGTCAGGTCGTCGAACGTGCTCCAGTTGGTCCAGGCGACGTCGCCCATGACGGCCCAGCCGTGGCCGACGTCGGTGTAGAAGCCGATCGAGGCGGTGTCCGGCAGGGTGACCTGGGCGCTGGCGTCGGTGTCGGTGAACAGGGGTCCGAACGCGCCGCCGACGGCGGCGGGGAGGGTGAAGTCGGCGTCGCCCCTCAGCGTCTGGTCGAGACCGGAGCGGTAGGCGACGCCGAGGCGCGTGCTCGGGCTGAACTCCCACAAGACCCCGGCGGTGAAGCCGAAGCCCCAGTCGTCGCCCTTCACCTGGACCCTGCCGTCGAGCGGAACGGGGGGGCCGCCGCCCGCCTGCGAGATCGTGTCTAAGTCGATCGCGTTCGACAGGTCGGCCTCGATGTACTGCGCTTGCAGCCCGGCGCCGAAGGTGGCGCGCATCCCGCCGTTGAGGCTGAGCGGCAGCGCCACGCTCGGGTTGATGTTGACGCTGCGCAGGCGCGAGTTGGTGGCGTGGTAGCGGCCGACCCAGCCGTCTGGATAATCGGTCTCGAGGCCGAAGGGCACGTTGATGCCGAGCCCGAAGCGGATCGGCTCGACCGGCGTCGTCATGACGTAGAAGGCCGGCACGACCTCCGAGAGGCCGATGTCTTCGAGCGTCGCGGTACCGCCGATGGGGGCCCCGAGCACGGTGGTGCCGTCGGCGTCGGTGAGTTCGCTGTTGGGAATGATGAGGCTCGCGGTGGCGAGCGCTTGACTGCCCTCCAGGCGGCCGAGGGCCGCCGGGTTGAAGAACATGTAGCTGACGTCCTCGGCCCCGGCCGTGGCGCCGGCGAACGCGTTGCCCTGTGCTGCCGCCGACTGCTCCTTCAGGGCAAAGCCGGCCGCGTGCGCCGCCGGGCCCGACGCGGCAAGCGCCAAAGGCGTCGCGACCAACGCCCAGATCCCCTGCCGCATACCCCCTCTCCCGTCATGATCAGGTTGCCATCGAAGGCTTACAACCGTGAAGGGAGCGCGCCAAGCAACGCCATGTTTTCGGATCGACAGTGTGGCTTTTGCGTCATGACCCCCGTCGCCGCTCTCAAGGGTCAACTTCGTCCCGGACGACGATGCTCAGGCGCAGCAGCGTGAGTGCGTTGCCGCGGCGGCGCAGCACCTCGGCCGCTAGACCCTTGGGCAGACGCACCGTCTCGCCGGCCTCGGGCAGACGCCGCACCGCCTCGATCACGAGGCCGGCGACGGTGGCGGCGTCGTCCTCGGGCAACTCCCAGCCGAACTGCCGGTTCAAGTCCCTGACCGGCACCCGCCCCTCGACCAGCACGCTGCCGTCCTCCTGGCTCTTGATCCCCGACACCTCCACGTCCTTCTCGTCCGCGATCTCGCCGACGATCTCCTCCAACACGTCCTCCAGCGTCACCAGACCCTGGATCGCCCCGTACTCGTCGACCACGATCGCCAAGTGCTCCCGCCGCTGCCGAAACGCCAGCAGCTGGTGGCGCAGGCTCGTCCTGTCCGGAATGAACCAGGGCGGGTTCAAGGCGGCCTCGATGCCCATCATTCCCTCCTCCCCCGCCGTCCGGGCGAGCGCCAAGAGGTCGCGGACGTTGGCGACGCCGACGATCTCCTCGGGGTTGTGTTTATAGACTGGAAAGCGGCTGTGGGGTGCCGCGAGCGCCGTCTCGATCGCCCGCGTCAACGGCCAGTCGGCGTCGAGCATGGCCATCTCCTTGCGGTGCGTCATGATCTGGCCGACCTCGACCTCTTCGAGGTCGAGCACGCCGCCGAGCATCTCGCCCTCCAGGCGGGCGAGGTTGCCCTCGGCGGTGAACTGGGCGATCGAGCCGCGCAACTGCTCGGTCGCGCGCACGAAGGTGCCGGACGCGCTCGACGTGCCGAACAAGCGCAAGATCCCGTCGATGACGACGTGCAGGAGTGCGGTCAAGGGCCGAAAGAGGAAGACGACGACCGCCATCGGCCGGGCCATGAACAGGCTCATGCCCTCGGGATTGCGGATGGCGTACGTCTTGGGCAGCACCTCGCCGAAGATGACGACGAGGATCGTCATGCCGAGCGTGGCGTAGACGACGCCGGCCTCGCCGGTGAGGCGGATCAGGACGTCGGTCGCGAGCGACGCCGCGAGGATGTTGACGATGTTGTTGTTGATGAGGAGCGTGCCGATCAGGCGCTCCTTCGCGTCGATCAGGCGCAAGAGCACCTTAGCCCGGCCGTCCTCCTTGGTGCGCCTGAAAATGGGCGCGCGCTCGACGCCGGTCATCGCCGTCTCGGTGCCGGACAAGAAGCCGGAGAGGATGAGGAGGACGAAGATCGCCAGCGCGTAGGGCAGAAGTTCCAAAGCGCTAGCCCTCCTGCCGTGCGGCGGCCTGGTGCACCTTGAGCAGCGTCAGCCGGTGCCCGGCGCGACGCAGCACGTCGAAGGTGAAGCCGTGGATGGCAAAGCTCTGCCCGGCGTCGGGAATGCGCTCGGCCTCGTGGATGACGAGGCCGGCGACGGTGGCGGCGTCGTCCTCGGGCAACTCCCAGCCGAACTGCCGGTTCAAGTCCCTGACCGGCACCCGCCCCTCGACCAGCACGCTGCCGTCCTCCTGGCTCTTGATCCCCGACACCTCCACGTCCTTCTCGTCCGCGATCTCGCCGACGATCTCCTCCAACACGTCCTCCAGCGTCACCAGACCCTGGATCGCCCCGTACTCGTCGACCACGATCGCCAAGTGCTCCCGCCGCTGCCGAAACGCCAGCAGCTGGTGGCGCAGGCTCGTCCCGTCCGGAATGAACCAGGGCGGTGCCGCAATCGTCGCGAGATCGACCGGGGCCGCTTCGTTCGAGCCGCGCTCCAAGGCCAGCGTGAGCACGTCCTTGGCGTGGAGGACGCCGATCAGGCTGTCGGGGTCGCCGCGCCAGATGGGGTAGCGGGTGTGGGGGCCACTGCGGACAAGATCCACGATCTCGTCGAGCGGTCTGTCGGCGTCGAGCGCCACCATCGCCCTTCGGTGCGTCATGATCTGGCCGACCTCGACGTCGTCCAGGTCGAGCACGCCGCCCAGCATGTCGCTCTCGACCTTCATCATCGTGCCCTGCGCTTGGCTCGACGTGATCAGCCCGCGCAACTCCTCGGGGCTGTAGGCCTCCTCGTGCCCGGCGGCGGGCACCCTCAAGAGCTTCAAGATGCCGCCCGCGGCGCGGTTCAGGGCCCAGTTCAGGGGGAACATGGCGAGGTAGAAGACGTGCAGGGGCCACGCGATCCAAAGCGCGTTGGGAACCGGCTGGCGGATGGCGAGCGTTTTCGGCACCTGCTCGCCGACGACGATGTGCAGGGACGAGAAGATGAGAAATCCCAGCGCGAAGGCGAGCGGGTGCAGGATCTGCTCGGGCAGGCCGAGCGCGTGGAACAAGGGTTCAAGCAGGGCGGCGACGGCGGGCTCGCCGATCCAGCCGAGGCCCAAGGAAGCCATGGTGATGCCGAGCTGGCAGGCGGCGAGGTAGGCTTCGATGCTGCCCAGGATGCGGTGCGTCAACGAGGCCCGGCGGTTGCCCTCCTTGGCCAGGGTCTCGATCCGGCTCCCGCGCACCTTGACCAGCGCGAACCCGGCCGCGACGAAGAAGGCGTTCGCCGCCAGGAGCGCGACGACGATGACGAGCGAGAACAGCACGATCGTTTCCTCACCCGCGTCCGTCGAGCACCCGGCGGACGAGGTCGACGTCGACCTCGATCCCGGCCTCGGCAGCGCCCGGGCCTTGCCAGAGGACGAAGCCCACTTTGCCGCCCACGACCTTCTTGTCGCGGGCCATCGCCCCGATCAGCGCGTCGGCCTCGAACGGTCCGACGCCCGCCTCGGCGGTGCCCGTCGGCAGGCCCGAGGCCTTGAGGTGTGCCGCCAAGCGGCGCGCGTCGTCCCCGCCGGCCGTGCCGACCAGCGCCGAGAGCTTGGCGGCGCAGACCATGCCGAGCGCCACCGCCTCGCCGTGCAGCAGCCGGCCGTCGTAGCCGGCCAGCGCCTCGTAGGCGTGGGCGAAGGTGTGGCCGAAATTAAGCAGCGCCCGCCGCCCGCTCGTCTCGCGCTCGTCTTCGGCGACGATCATCGCCTTGATCTCCAAGGAGCGCCGCACGGCGCAGCAGAGCGCCCCGGTCTCGCGCGCCAGGACGCGGGGCCCGTTCGCTTCGAGCCAGGCGAAGAAGGCGGCGTCCTCGATGCAGCCGTACTTGACGATCTCGGCGTAGCCGGCCCGAAGCTCGCGCGCCGGCAGGGTGTCGAGGAGGGCGAAGTCGACCAGGACGGCCACCGGCTGGTGAAAGGCGCCGATCAGGTTCTTGCCGTGGCGGCTGTTGATCCCGGTCTTGCCGCCGACGGCGCTGTCGACCTGGGCGAGCAGCGTCGTCGGGATCTGGACGTAGTCGAGCCCGCGCAGCGCCACGGCGGCGGCAAAGCCGCCGAGATCGCCGACCACCCCGCCGCCGAGCGCGATCACAAGCGTCCGCCGCTCGACGCCAAACCCCAGCATCGCGTCCAGGACCTCGCCCAGCCTGTCGAGCCGTTTCGCCGACTCGCCGGGATCGACGCGAATGGCGCACGCCTCGATCCCGGCCCGGCCGAGCCCGCCTCGCAGCGCGTCGAGGTGGCCGGCGGCTTCGAGGTTGCTGTCGGTGACGATCACGGCGCGGTCAGCCTCGACGTGCGCCCGCAGCAAGTCGCCCGCCCGCGCCAGCAGGTCGCGGCCGAAATGGATCGGGTAGGCGCGGCTGCCCAGATCCACGCGCAGCGGCGGGGCCTCATCCACGGCCGAGCGCCCCCGTCTGCCGCATGGCGGCGGCCACCCGCCGCGCGACGGCCTCGATCGCCTGATCGCCGGTCTCGATCGTGACGTCGGCCTCGGCGTAGAGCGGGTAGCGGCGGCGCATGAGGTCGTCCAAGATGGAGCGCGGATCGCCCTGCGTCAGCAAGGGCCGCTGCGCCCGGCGTTTCGCGGTGCGTTGCACGAGCGTGTCGAGGTCGGCCTTCAGCCAGACCGAGCAGGCACGCTCCTTGACGAGCGCGCGGGTGGCGGGATCGACGAAGGCGCCGCCGCCGAGGGCCAGCACCATCGGCTTTTCCTCCAGCAGGCGCGCCACGACCCGGCGCTCGACGTCGCGAAACGCCGCCTCGCCGTAGACCTCGAAGATGTCGGCGATCGACATGCCGGCCGCCTCGACGATCGCGTCGTCGGCGTCGGTGAAGGGCGCGTTCAGCGCCTGCGCCAAGCGGCGGCCGACGGCGGTCTTGCCCGCCCCCATCAACCCGACGAGGACGAGGCTCAGGCGCATTGGTCCGCTCGCGGGCTCGGCGTCCGGGGGCAGGAAGGGGACGCTCTGGCTGCGCGACATCGGGTTCACGGCTCGCGTTGCGGGACGTTGAAAGGGACGGGCTCGATAGCTATAACGCTCGCTCTAGAGGCTTAAGCGAGGTTGCGGCACGGCCGCAAGCGGCAATGACGCCGCAAGGGCCAAGGATCGCACCATAGCACAGATCGAAACGGACCGGCATGACGGGCGCGCGCCGCATCTTCCTCCTCTCCCTCCTCGTCCTGATCCTCGGCGGGGTCATCTTCCTCGCCACCTGGGACGCGGCCCCGCCGCAGCAGCGGATCGAGATCACGATCCCCGACGACAGGCTGCCCCGCTGAGCGGCGCAACGCTTCGGGCACTCGCCTTGGGCTTGAGCTTGGCGCCGGCCCTGCCCGCGGCGCAGGAGGCGGGACCGCGGCGCTTGGTCCCGAGCGAACCGCCGGCCGAGACGACGGCGGCGCCCGACGGGGCGCCCGCCGAGTCCGTGCGCGTGACGCCGCTCGACCCGCCCCCAGCCTACGCGACCGACCTGCCGCAAGGTTTCGCCGCCGACGTCTGGCAAGGCGCGCCGGTCGGCCTGCTGACCCGGCTGACGGCGAACCTGCCGGGGCCGATCACCGACCCGGCCGCGCGCGATCTCGCGCTGCGGCTGCTCGCCACGCCCTTCGATAGCACGGGGGACGACGACGCCCTGCGCGCGGCGCAAGCGGGCGCGCTGCGCCGCCTGAACGCGCTCCCGCCGCCGGACCCTTGCGCCGACGAGGGCCTCGCCGGGGCGCTCGGCTGTGCCGCCGCGCAGGACGACCCGGCGGCGGCCGAGTTGCAGCTCTCGCTCGCCCACGAGGCGGGGGAAAGCATCGATCCAACCCTGGACACGCTCACCGTCGCGTGGCTGGACGGCGCCGCGCCCGCCGAGACGCCGCCCCTCGACGCCCTGCCGGCCGAGGCGCTGCCGCTCCTGACGAGAGCACCGCTCAAGCCCGAGGGCCTCGACCCCGACGCCCTGTCGGGGCCGGCCGCCGCGACGCTGGCGAAGAACCCCGGCCTGCCGCCCGGCTTGCGCGCGGCACTCGCCGAGCGGGCGGCGCGCGCCGGAAGCCTCGACCTCAAGGGCCTCGCCGCCGCCTACACCGCCTTAAACGGGGGCGAAGGCGGTGCTGCCGATCGCGCCAAGCTCTACCGCGACCTCGACGCCGCCGCCGACGCCGCGGCCCGGCTCGACGCGCTGGAGGCCGCTTGGGCTTCGCCCGACGCCGGCCCGTTCCGCCCGCTCTGGGCCCGGCTGCTGGCCCCCTTCGTCGGCGGCTTCCCGCCCGACGAGGCCGTCGCGTCCCGCTTGGGGACCCTGGCCACCATCCCGTTCGCCGCCGGCCGGCCGGACAAGGGGCGCGCGATCGAGGTGCTGGCCGGTGGCTCCGACGCGGCGTCCGCCCTGGAAGCCCTCGGCAACGACGCGCCGCCGCCGGCCGGCCTCGCGCCCGCGACGCTCGCCCTCTTCGTCGGCCTCGGCCGCGACGTGCCGCCCGAACGGCTCGACGGGATCGCGGGTGCCGTCGACCTCGCCGCCTGGAACGGCCTGCGCGCTGCCGAACGCACCGATGCTTCGGGGGCAAAGGCGCTGGCGGCGCTCGACCTGCTCGGGGGGGCGCCGGACAAAGCCTCGCCCGCCGCGCGCGCGATCGCCCTCGACGCCATTCAAGGGGCCGGCCTCGCCGACGAGGCGCTGGCGATCGCGCTCTCGCTCGCCGCCGCCGATGGGGGGGGTCGATAGGGCGATGCTCGACGCCTTTCTCGAAATGCTCGTCGTCGAGCGGGGTGCGGCCCGAAACACGCTCGACGCCTACGGCCGCGACCTCGCCGACGTCGAGCGCTTCCTCGCCACGCGGCGGCGCCGGCTGGAGGACGCGGCGGCGGACGACTTGCGCGCCTACCTCGCCTCGCTCGAAGGGCGGGCCTCGGCGGCGACGGCGGCGCGGCGGCTCTCGGCGGTGCGGCAATACTACCGCTTTCTCTTCCTGGAGGGCGGACGCAAGGACGACCCCACCTCGCAGATCGACCGGCCGAAGCAGGGCCGGCCGTTGCCGCGCACCTTGAGCGAGGACGAGGTGCTGGCGCTGATCGACGCCGCCGCCGAGGCGCCCGGCGACGACGGGGCCCGGCTCTTAGCGCTGCTCGAACTGCTCTACGCCACGGGCCTGCGCGTCACGGAATTGGTCGGGCTGCCGCTCTCGGCGCTGGCCGCGTCGCGCACCCACCTCATCGTGCGCGGCAAGGGCGGCAAGGAGCGCCTCGTCCCCTTCGGGCAGAGTGCCGCGCGCGCCTTGGAGGCGTGGCTGAAGCGCCGTTCGCGCTTCATCGCCGCGCCGCAGAGCGCGCGCTACCTGTTTCCCTCGCGCGGGCGCCTGGGTCACCTGACCCGGCAGCGCTTCGCCCAGCTCTTGAAGGGCCTGGGGCCGCGGGCCGGCATCGACGCGGTCCGGCTCTCGCCGCACGTCCTGCGGCACGCCTTTGCCACCCATTTGTTGGATCACGGCGCGGATCTCCGTGCCGTGCAGGCGATGCTCGGCCACGCCGACATCTCGACGACGCAGATCTACACCCACGTCCAGGCCGAGCGGCTCGAAGCCGTGGTCGCGCGACACCACCCGCTGGCGAAGGGCGCCGGCAGATCGACGGAGGACAACGAGCCATGAGTTTCAAGACCGTCAAGGAGGCGCCGCCGCGCCTGAACCGCAGCGAACTCGCCGTGCCCGGCACTTCGCCGCAGTTCTTCGAGAAGGCCGCCAAGTCCGAGGTCGACGTGGTCTTCCTCGACCTCGAAGACGCGGTCGCGCCCGACAAGAAGGACGAGGCGCGGAAGAACGTCGTCCAGGCGATCGGCGACATCGACTGGGGGGCGAAGACCCTCTCGGTGCGCATCAACGGCCTCGACACGCCCTTCATGTACCGCGACGTGGTCGACCTGATCGAGAAGGGCTCCGATCGGCTCGACCTCATCATGGTCCCCAAGGTCGGCACCGCGTCCGACGTCTACGCCGTCGACATGCTGCTCACCCAGGTCGAGGACGCGATGGGGCGAAAGAAGCGCATCGGCTTCGAGCACATCATCGAGACGGCGCTCGGCATGGCCAACATCGACGAGATCGCCGCCGCTTCCGGACGCAACGAGTCGCTCCACTTCGGCGTCGCCGACTACGCCGCCTCGACCCGCGCGCGCACGACGATGATCGGCGGGCCGAACCCGGACTACGGCGTGCTCACCGGCGCCGCCGACGACGCCGATCGCGCCTACCACTGGGGCGACATGTGGCACTACGCCATCGCCCGCCTCGTGGTGGCGGCGCGCGCCAACGGCCTGCGCCCGATCGACGGCCCGTTCGGCGACTTCTCCGACAAGGAGGGTTTCAAGGCGCAGGCGCACCGCGCCGCGACCTTGGGCTGCGAGGGCAAGTGGGCGATCCACCCGAGCCAAGTGGCGCTCGCCAACGAGGTCTACACCCCGCCCGAGAAAGAGGTGACCAAGGCCAAGCGCATCCTGGAGGCGATGGACCAGGCGAAGAAGGACGGCAAGGGTGCCGTGACGCTCGACGGCCGCCTCATCGACATCGCCTCGATCAAGCAGGCCGAGACGCTGGTCAAGAAGGCCGAGCAGATCGCGGGTAAGGCTTAGATACGCTTCGCGTCCGCTGGCGCGGGGCCTTTTTTCTTCCTTTTTGTCTTTGTTCGAGACTGGCCCCGGCGCTGCGGCCAATCTCCTGCGTTAACACTGGCAAAAAGAAAAAGAGAAAAGCCCCGCGCAGCGGACGCGCCAGCGTTCGTAACGAAATATTAAGATCGTCCGCCTAAGCTTCGGACCTAGCCACCACGCTAGCAGTCCTGGGCTTAGTCATGCACGATTCAAACGATCCGCAAACCGCCATCGAAGCCGCGAACGGCACCGCCTATCGGCGTTTCGCCTTCATCCTGGGCGGCGGGCTCGTCTTCGCCTTCTGCTTCCCGCAGGTGCTGTTTTCCCTGACCTTCGGCATGTTCTTGTCGCTCGGCTCGGGCGTCGTCGGCGTCCTGGCGTTCCTCGCCCGCGAGCCGGTCTGGAGCCGGCACCTGACCCGCTGGGACGTGGCGGCCGGCCTCTACGCCCTGAGCCTGCTTGCCGGCTTCTTCGTCGATTACGACGCCGTGCACCTGTTCGTGCTGGAGCAGCAGACCCTCGTGATGGGGTGAACGCTTCGCGTCCGCTGGCGCGGGGCCTTCTTTTTTCTCTTTTTTGCTATTTGTTCTCGAATTTGGCTTCAACACTCAAGCCAGCCTCGAACAAAGCGAAAAAGGAAAGAAAAAAGGCCCCGCGCCACCGTACGCGTCGGCGTTCTCCTCAAACCCCGAACAGGTCGGCGTCGCCCGCGGCCACCGCCGGCGCGGCGTCGGGCAGCAGGACCGGCGGCGGGACCCGCTCCTTGGTCACCGCGAACACCGCGTCGTTGAAGTCGCCGTCGTAGGAGTTCTCGCTCACGGCCTTGTCCTCCCAGTTGTAGATCTCGGGAAAGCTCTCCTGGATCAGGAGCTGGCCCGGCTCGAAGTCGAAGTGGACCTGATAGTCCTTGAGCGTCGTCGTCGCGCCGTCGGGCGCCTCGTGGACCAGTCTGCCGTCCTCGATCCTGGTCGTGCCCGTCTCCCAGTCGATGCCGAGGTTGGCGCCGTCGCGGACCAGGAAGAGGCCGAGGTCGCCGGGAAAGCCCACGGCCCCGGTGGCGTCGCCGGGGTCGAGCGCCCGGTCGCTCACTTCGGGAAACAGGACCCTGGCCTCGCCGGTGAGGTTGCCCGCCTCGTCGAGGACGTAGAAGCCTAAGCTGTTGGCGTAGTCGGCGTCGGCCGAGACGAAGACGATGTCGATGCTCGCCACGTCCTCAGGCGGCGTCGCAGACCCGGCGTCGGCCTCGAACGATCCGGCGTCGGGATCGGCGTCGCGCTCGAAGCCGCGCTGGTCGAGGCTGGGGGCGTCGGCGGGAATGGCTTGGCCGATGGCGGGGTTCATTGGGTCGTCCTTGAGTGCGATGGTCAAAGTGGGGCCGCCGTTGTCGGCGAGTTCCCCTGTAAGGAACACCTCGGCCGGGTCGGCGCCGAGCACGTCGCCGGGCGCGGCGCCGTCCACGTCCGCCGCGCCGAACACGTTGCCGCCGTTGGAGGTCAGGGTGCCGCTCACGTCCCGCTCGTTGCCGGCGACGATGCTGTTCGCCACCTCGGCTGAAGCGCCGCCCGTCATCACCAGGGCGTCCCTCATGCCCAGATCGCCGTCGTCTACCCCGACTAGGGTAACGTTGGTGAGCGCGGCGCGGGCCTCCTCTTGAAGCGTCACCGCCCCCGTGCCGGCCTCGCCGTCAACAACGAGCGTGCTGTTGCTCAATTCCAGCGTCCCCGTCGTCCGCACGCCGGCGGCTCGAGTGTCCTCCTCGGTGGACGCAGCGATCGTGCTGCCGGTGATCGACAAATCGCCGTCGGCGAAGATCCCGTCCGCCGTCGCTTGGTCGGGGTTCTGGCCCCCGATGCCGGCGATACCGGTGATCTGGCTCTGGACCACCTCGACCCGGCCGCCGCCGATCGCCTTGACACCGTAGGCGTAATCATCGGCGGCCGTGACGTTCGTAATCTCACTTCGCATCAGCCGGACGTCGGCGCCGTCGCGGCCCTGGACGCCGTAGGCCGTGAAGGCGCCGCGTATATCGGCGATGAAGGCGCCCTCGAGCAGGACCGAACCGCCATCGGCGCGGATGCCCGAGGTATCGCTCGTGTAGCTGTAGCTGCCGTCGATACCGGCGCGGACGAGCGCGATGTTGGCATTTCGGCCGAAGATGCCGACGTAGGTCGATTGCTGGAAGGTGAGGTCTTCAAGGCGTAAGAAAGCGTCTTGAACGGTGATGTCCTCGCCGAAGGTGGGAAAGCTGGCACTCACGGCGCCGCGAATGGTCACGCCGCCCGCCCCGCCGTCGGCCGCGTCGCCGTCGATAACGAGGCCGTTGGTGACGTCGAGCGTGCCGTTGGTTTGCTCCAACGCCAGCGTGGCGCCAGCCAAGTCGTCTGCGAACGTGATGGTGTCGGTCCCGACCCGCACGTTGGCGAGGTTCACGGCCTCGCGCAGGGAGACGACGCCGTCGCCCGCGTCGACCACGTCCTCGGCCGTCGTGACGACGATGGGCTCGGTGCCGGGCGGCGGCGCGACGGCGCCGGCCTCGAAGGCGCCGATGTCGGGGGCGGCGTCGCGCGCGAAGCCCCGCCCGTCGACGGGCGGGGCGTCGGCCGCCACGGCTGCGTCGATCGCCGGGTTGGCCGGATCGTCGAGCAGCGCCACGGTCGGCGTCGGACCGCCGTTGTCGGCGAGGACGGGCGTGCCGTCGACATCGAGCAGGGCGAACACGTCGGCTGCATCGGCGGCGAGCACGTCGGTCGCCGCGGCGCCTTGGACGTCGATGCTGCCGAAGACGTTACCGCCGTTCGAGGTGAGGGTGCCGTCCACCGCGAGCGGGGCCACGTCGGCGTTGGTGTTGGTGAGCACGAGGCTATTCTCAAGCCGCAACTCGGCGTCCTCCTCGACGAGGAACAGCCGGTGGGGAAAATCGCCCTTCGCGCTTTCGACCGTGTTGCCGGTGATGGTGCTGTTGGTGATGACCCCGCGCGAGTCGCCCAAGAGTTCGACGACATAGCTGCGCAGATAGCTAGTTCCGGCGTTGATCCCGGTGATTGTGCTGTTGATCATCTTAAGCTCACCCCTGACCGTGATGCCGGAGGTGGTGGATCTTTCAAAGCCCGTGATCAGGCTGTCCTCGACGCGCAGTGATCCCTCGACGAAGATGCCTGTCCCGTTGTAGTTGGCGGTGACCTCGTCAATGATCGAGCGCCTGACGACGACGTCGCTGCCGTCCGTGGCAACGATGTTGCTGGCGAACTCGCCGCCGACGGCGCGGATGAAGCTGTCCTCGACGAGGAGAGAACCACCCTGAAGCTCGATGCCCGTGGTGTCGTCGGGGCTGTAGAGGCCCTCGAACCGCATCCGCTGCATGTCGAGGTCGGCGTTCACGCCCAAGACGCCGGTTTCGCCCGCGCCGATGACGAGATCCTCGAAGCGGGCGGCGGCGTCGCGAACGGTGAAGACCGGCTCGTAGGCGCCCAAGCCGATCGACGGCGCCGCGAAGCCGGCCGTGTCCGCGCCGCCGTCGATCACGACGTCGTCGGTGATGGTGAGATCTCTGTATGCCCCGTGCCGCAAGCTCAGCGACGCGCCTTGGATCTCGTCCGCGAACGTGATCGTGTCGGCGCCGGCCCGCGCGTTGGCGGCGTCGACCGCCTCGCGCAAGGAGAGCACGCCGTCGTTGGCGTCGGTGGTGTCGTTGGGCGTGTTGACCTGAAAATCGGCCATCGTCGGTTCCCCCCCTTTGTCCGGTCGTGCGACGAAAGAGTCGGCCTGTTCGTTCTGACGTTACGCTAACGCATCATGACCTGAGCGCAAAGAAGGTAACAATTCTTTTGACTAAAAATATTAGCCTAATTGCGATTTCATCATCTTCTTGTCAAGTGCCGGTCGCGGCGCTTACGCCCGGCGAAACCAGCCCTCGACCTTGCGCTCCCAGCGGTCGGTGATGCCGCGCGCGCGCTCGATCATCGCCTCGGCGCGGGGATGGCGCCGCGCGGTCCAATCGAGAGTGCGCGCGGCCCAGGCCGCGTGCTTGGCAAGGATCAAGAGGCCGACGAGCAGGAACAAGACCCCCTGCAGGAACGGCAGGACGAGGCCGATCACGCCCAGGACCAAGAACAGGTAGCCGAGCGTCAGCATGGCGTAGTGCATCACTTTGGATCGATCATTGTTCGCCATTCGGCCTCGCGCAATGTGGTGACGCCGAGTACCTCGGCCTTCTTCGCTTTTGATCCGGCGTCGGCGCCGACGATCACGTAGTCGGTCTTGGCCGAGACGGCGCCCGCGACCTTGGCGCCCAGCGCCTCGGCGCGCGCCTTGGCCTCGGCCCGGGTCATCGTCTCCAAACTGCCGGTGAAGACGACGGTCTTGCCGGCGATCGGGGACGCCGCCGTCTCGGGCGCGGCCGTCGCCTCGACGTCGAGCTGTTCTTCGAGCGCTCTCAACGCTTCGAGGTTATGGTCTTCGGCGAAGAACTCGGCCAGCGCCCCGACCAGCCTCGGGCCGACGCCGTCGATGTTGGCGAGTTCGGCCCTCGCCTCCTCGTCCCCGGCCGCGAGTTTGAGCATCGCGTCCCGCCACGCGCCGAGCGTGCCGTAGTGCAGCGCCAGGAGGCGGGCGTTGGTCTCGCCGATGAAGCGGACGCCGAGGGCGTAGACGAAGCGATCGAGCGGCACGCGGCGCCGCGCCTCGATCGCGCGGGCCAGGTTCTCGACCTTGCGCGCGGCCCATCCCTCCAGCTTCGCCAGCCGTTCGAGGCGGGCGCCGTCCTTGGCCAGCGTGAAGATGTCGGCCGGACCCTCGATCAGGCCCGCATCCAGGAGTTGCGGCACCTGCCGCTTGCCCAGGCCCTCGATGTCGAAGGCGCCGCGGGCGACGAAGTGGCGCAGCCGCTCGACCCGCTGCGCCGGGCAGATCAGCCCCCCGGTGCAGCGCCGGATCGCCTCGCCCTCGGGCCGGACCGCGAGGCTGCCGCACTCGGGGCAGCACTCGGGGAAGACGTAAGGCTCGGCGCCCTCGGGCCGGCGATCGAGGCGCACCTCCAGCACCTGCGGGATGACGTCGCCGGCGCGCTGGACCAGGACCGTGTCGCCGACGCGGATGTCCTTGGCCGCGATGTAGTCCTGGTTGTGCAAGGTGGCGCGGGCGACGACGACGCCGCCGACGGTGATCGGCGCCAGTTCGGCGACCGGCGTCAGGGCGCCGGTGCGCCCGACCTGGATCGTGATCGCGCGCACCGCCGTCTCGGCCCGCTCGGCGGCGAACTTGTAGGCCAGCGCCCAGCGCGGCGTGCGGCCGACGTAGCCGAGGCGCTCTTGCAGGCGAACGTCGTCGAGCTTCACGACGATCCCGTCGATGTCGTAGCCGAGCGTCGCCCGCTCCCGGTCGATCCGGGCGTGATAGGCAACGATGTCGTCGACGCCCTTGCAGCGCGCGCGCGACGGGTTGACCTTGAAGCCGTAGCCTTCGAGGCGCTCAAGGTAGGCGGCGTAGCCCCCCTCGATCCTGGGCTCGGCCTCGCCCCAGCCGTAGGCGAAGAAGCGTAGAGGGCGCGACGCGCTCACGCGGCTGTCGAGCTGGCGGGCCGAGCCGGCGGCGGCGTTGCGCGGGTTGGCGAACGGCGGCTCGCCGGCGGCGACGCGGCGCTCGTTCAGGGCAATGAAGTCGTCGCGCTCCATGTAGATCTCGCCGCGCACCTCCAGGACGGCGGGCGGGTCGGCGGTGTCGAGGCGCTCGGGCACGTCGTCGATCGTGCGCACGTTGGCGGTGACGTCCTCGCCGGTGCGCCCGTCGCCGCGCGTGGCGCCTTGGACGAGGGCACCGTTCTCGTAGCGCAGCGCGCAGGAGAGGCCGTCGATCTTGGGCTCGGCGCTGAAGTCGAGCGGCGCGTCCTCGGCGAGGTTTAAAAAGCGCCGGATGCGGGCGACGAACTCGGCGACCCCGTCCGCGCCCATCGCGTTGTCGAGCGAGAGCATCGGCAGGCGGTGGCGCACCTTGGCGAACGCTTCGAGCGGGGCGGCGCCGAGCGACAGGCTCGGGCTGTCGGGCCGGACGAGGCCTGGAAAGCGCGCCTCGATCGCGGCGTTGCGGCGGCGCAGGTCGTCATAGTCGGCGTCGGAGAGTTCCGGCGCGTCGTTCTGGTAATATTGCCGGTCGGCGCGGGCGATCTCGGCGGCGAACCGCGCCAACTCCAGCGCCGCCTCGGCCTCGCTCAAGGCCTCGACCGGCTTTGCCGTGGTGGGTGCGAGGCTCACGCGCCGCCCGCCGCCATCAGGCTCGTCGCCGCGGCCTTGGCCGCTTCCGTCACCTCGGCGCCGGCCAGCATCCGCGCGATCTCGTCGCGGCGCTCGTCGGGCTTGAGCCGGCGCAGTTCGACCTGGGTCGCCTCGCCGAGGACCGCCTTCTTGACCGTCAGGTGGTCGCCGGCCTTGGCGGCGATCTGCGGCGCGTGGGTCACGACCAGCACTTGGCGCTCAAGGCCCAGCTTCGCCAGCCGCTCGCCGACGGCCGCCGCCGTGGCGCCGCCGACGCCGGCGTCGACCTCGTCGAAGATCAAGGTCGGCGCCGCCTCGATCCGGGCCAGCGCCACCTTCAAGGCCAGCATCAGCCGGGACAGTTCACCGCCCGACGCCACCTTGGCGAGCGGGCCGAAGGGCTGGCCCGGGTTCGTTCGGATCTCGAAGACGACCCGCTCCAGCCCGTTCGCCCCGCCGCCCTCCTCGCCCAAGGCGTCGAGCCGGACGCGCAGGCTGGCCCGCTCCAGCTTCAAGGGTGCGAGTTCGGCCTGCACGGTGCCGGCAAAGCCGGCGGCGGCCTCGCGGCGCAGGTCGGACAGTTCGCGCGCCCGCTCCAGGTAGGCTTGGCGCGCCGCCTCGACCCCGCGCTCCAGGCCCTCCAGCGCCTCGCTGCCGGCGTCGATCCTCGCGATCGCCTCGGCGGTCTCGGCGTCGAGCCTGGGCAGATCCTCGACCGCGACCCGGTGCTTGCGCGCGGCGTCGCGGAGCGCAAACAGCCGGTCCTCGACCGCCTCCAGGTCGCTGTCGCCCTCGGCGAGCGCGCGGCCGGCGTCGTCGAGCTGGGCCTCGACCTCGGAGGCTTCGAGCAGTGCCCGCTCCAAGGCGGCGGCGAGCGGGCCGAGGCCGAACTGCTCGACGTCGACGCCCCGCTCCAGCCGGCGCTGTGCCGCCGCCAGCCGCTCGATGGCGCCGCCGGCACCGGCGACGCCGTCGGTCACGTCGGCGAGGGCTTCGAGGATCTTCTCGCGGTGCATGAGGCGGGTGCGGCGCTCGGCGAGGTCGGCCTCCTCGCCGGAGAGCGGCGCCAACGCCTGCAACTCGGCCAGGCGGTGGCGCAGGTAGTCCTCCTCCAGCCGCGCCTGCTTCACCGCCTGGCGCCGCGCCTCCAGGGACTTGGCGAGGTCGCGCCAGCGGGCGAACGCGGCCCCCGTCGCCGAGAGGACGCCGCCGTGCCCGCCCAGCGCGTCGAGCATGACGCTGTGCGTTCGCGGGTCCAACAGGCCGCGCTGGTCCATCTGGCCGTGCACCTCGACCAGCGCGTCGCCGATCCGGCGCAAGACGGTCGTGCTGACCGGCTCGCCGTTGACGTAGGCGCGGCTGCGGCCGTCGCTCGTGACGAGGCGGCGCAGCACGAGGTCGTCGTCGCGCGGCAGGCCCTGCTCGTCGAGGATGGCGTCGAGGGCTGAACTGCCGGCCTCGAACACCGCCGTCACCGAGCCCTGCTCGGCCCCGGCGCGGAGCAGGCCGCGCTCGGCCCGGGCGCCGAGTGCGAGGCCGAGGCTATCGAGGATGATCGACTTGCCGGCCCCCGTCTCGCCGGTGAGCACGGTGAGGCCGGGCCTCAGGTCGAGGTCGAGGCGCTCGATCAGGACGATGTCGCGGATGGCGAGGCTGAGCAGCATGGGCGGCGACGCGCTCGGTGCTTTGTGCTTGAGTTGCGGGGTCAGGTGCCGGAAACGTCCGACCCCGCCGCCGGTGCCCCGCCCGCCGGCAGTGCCGCGACGCCGTGCGTCTCCATCAGCTCATAGGCGCGCGCGTACCAAGTGCTGTCGGGGAAGTTGTAGCCGAGCACGCCCGCCGCCGCGCGCGCCTCGTCGGCGACGCCGAGTGCGAGGTAGCACTCGACCAGCCGGAGCAGGGCTTCGGGCACGTGCGTCGTCGTCTGGTAGCCGTCGACCACCGCGTCGAAGCGGTTGATCGCCGCGACGTAGCGGCCGCGGTCCTGGTAGTAGCGGCCGATCTCCATCTCCTTGCCGGCCAGATGGTCGCGGGCGAGGTCGATCTTCAGGCGCGCGTCCTTGGCGTACGCGGAACTCGAGTAGCGGCGGGAAAGTTCCTCGAAGGTCCGCAGCGCGTCTCGGGTCATCGCCTGATCGCGGCCGACGTCCGAGATCTGCTCGTAGTACGACATGCCGGTAAGGTAGAGGGCGTAGGGCACGTCCTCGTTGCCCGGGTGCAGGTCGATGAAGGCGTCGAGTGCTGCGATCGCGTCGTCGTAGAGGCTGCCCTGGTAGTAGGAGAAGGCCGCCATCAACTGCGCCTGCGTCGCCCACTGCGAGTAGGGGTGCTGCCGCTCGACCTCCTCGAACGCCTTCGCCGCCTCCTCCCAGTCGCCGTCGTCCAAGAACCGCTCGGCCTCGGTGTAGATCTCCGTCGCCGGCCGCTCGACGTAGGCGTCCTCGTCGTCCGTCGACGCGCAGGCACCCAGGAGGAGAAGGACGCCCAAGGGGCCGATGAAGCGCCAGCGCGCAAGGGTTCGATGCTGCAACGTCAGATTTCCATGTCGCGTGCTGTGGTCAAACTTGATTTTGCCGTTGTCGCCAAGCTACCGTCTCGCCGCGCCGCGCGCCAGTGCCGGACGGATGCAAAAGCCAGGGGTGTCTATTCATGTCGAGGCAGATCGAGCGCGGCCTGGAATGCTACATCGGCGACAAGATCCGCCGTCGGCGCGCCGAACTCGGCCTGACGCAGGAAGAACTGGGCCGCGGGCTGGAGATTTCCTACCAGCAGATCCAAAAATACGAGAGCGGCGCCAACCGGATCAGCGCGTCCCGGCTCTTGACCCTCGCCCGCCGGCTCGGCGTCGAGGTCGGCTGGTTCTTCGACGGCTTCGAGACCTCGCTCCGCCCGGCCGCGCACGGCAACGGCCAGCGCGCCGCGATCGAACTGGCCCGCACCTTCAACGACATCAACAGCGTCGAAGCCCGGGCCGCCGTCGGCGCCCTGGTCCGGGCCGTGGTCGAGCGCCAAGCCCCGCCGGGGCCTTGAGGCCGCTCTCAAAGGTGCGATGGGCCGACCGAAACTTTCTCGGCTGATGCAATTTTTGGTTGATTAATCCGCCCGAGAGTCCGTTTGTATATTTCCCGCAGGGCCTGTAACAAGGATTGCTGCAATGCAGCACGACGAGCACAACGGGTCGTCGCCGCGCCCGACACGCTTTTCTCTCGTTCATCCCAACCGACCCAATTTGGCACCGTGCCCGCTTGCGGCCGTGGATCGCGCCCGGAGAGACCCTTCTGACCACCGATCTCATGTTTCGTCTCCGCTCCGAGTGGTTCGGCAACGTCCGGGCCGACGTGCTGGCCGGCCTCGTCGTCGCCTTGGCGCTGATCCCCGAGGCGATCGCGTTCTCGATCATCGCCGGCGTCGATCCCAAGGTCGGGCTCTACGCCTCGTTCTCGATCGCGGTCATCACGGCCTTTGCCGGCGGGCGCCCGGGGATGATCTCGGCCGCGACGGCCGCGACGGCCGTCTTGATGGTCACGCTCGTCAAGGAGCACGGGCTGGAATACCTCCTGGCCGCGACCGTGCTCGCCGGCCTCCTCCAAATCGCGGCCGGGCTCATGGGCCTCGGCTACGTCATGCGCTTCGTCTCGCGCTCGGTGATGACCGGCTTCGTCAACGCGCTCGCCATCCTGATCTTCATGGCGCAACTGCCCGAACTGATCGGCGTGCCCCTTCTCACCTACCCGATGGTCCTGGGCGGGCTCGCCGTCATCTACCTGTTCCCGCGCCTCAACCGGTCGGTGCCCTCGCCCCTGGTCTGCATCGTCCTGCTGACCGCGATGACGCTGATTCTCGGGCTCGACCTGCGCACGGTCGGCGACATGGGCGAACTGCCCTCGACGCTGCCGGTGTTCTTGCTGCCCGACATCCCGCTTAACCTTGAGACGCTGCGGATCATCCTGCCCTACTCGGCGGCCGTGGCGGCGGTGGGGCTGCTCGAATCGCTGATGACCGCCTCGATCGTCGACGACTTGACCGACACGTCGAGCGACAAGAACCGCGAGTGCGTCGGCCAGGGCATCGCCAACGCCGCGACCGGCTTCATCGGCGGCATGGCGGGGTGCGCGATGATCGGCCAGTCGATCATCAACGTGAAGTCGGGCGGCCGGGGGCGGCTCTCGACCTTCTGCGCCGGCGTCTTTCTCCTGTTCATGATCGTCGTGCTCGGCGACTGGGTGAAGGCCATCCCGATGGCGGCCCTGGTCGCGATCATGATCATGGTCTCGATCGGCACCTTCAGTTGGTCGTCGCTCAAGAACCTGAGAATCCACCCCCGCAGTTCCAGCGTCGTCATGCTGGCGACCGTCACCGTCGTGGTCGTCACGCACAACCTCGCGATCGGCGTCCTCGTCGGCGTCTTGCTCTCGGGCATCTTCTTCGCCTGGAAGATCGCCCAGCTCTTTCGCGTCACCTCGTCCTTGTCGCCCGACGGCACGGCGCGGACCTACCGCGTCGAGGGGCAGGTGTTCTTCGCCTCGGCCGCGAACTTCAGCGCCGCCTTCGACTTCAAGGAGGCGCTGGAGAAGGTGACGATCGACGTGGGCCGCGCCCACATCTGGGACATCTCAAGCGTCGCGGCCCTCGACACGGCCGTCTTGAAGTTCCGCCGCGAGGGGGCCGAGGTCGAGATCGTCGGCCTGAACGACGCCAGCGAGACGATCGTCGACAGGCTCGCGATCCACGACAAGCCCGGCGCCCTGGAGCGCCTCATGGGGCACTAAAGGGGGAGAAGAACCGTGGCGGGGCTGATCGCGCTCATCGACGGATCGATCTACGCCAAGAGCGTCTGCGACTGCGCCGCCTGGGTCGCCGGCCGCACCGACGCCTCGATCGAGGTCCTGCACGTGCTGGGCCGGCGCGACGTGTCGAGCGAACCGGCGAACCTGAGCGGCAGCATCGGCCTTGGCGCCCGCAGCGCACTCCTCGAAGAGCTGGTCGAACTCGACAGACAAAAGGCCAAGCTCGGCTTGAAGCGCGGCCGGGCGATCCTGGAGGCGGCGCGGGAGCGGCTGGAGGGCGCGGGCACGATCGGCGTCGAGCCCAAGCTGCGCCACGGCGACATCGTCGAGACCGTCTTGGACTTCGAGCGGGGTGCCGATCTCATCGTCGTCGGCAAACGCGGCGAGGGGGCCGACTTCGCCACGCTCCACCTCGGCTCGAACCTGGAGCGGATCGTCCGGTCGAGCCACAAGCCGGTCCTGGTCGCCGCGCGCGCGTTCAAGCCGATCGGGCGGCTGCTGATCGCCTTCGACGGCGGTCCCAGCGCCCTGAAGGCGGTCGATCACGTCGCGAGGAGCCCCCTGTTTGCCGGCCTCGAATGCCGCCTGCTGATCGTCGGCGCCGACGATCGCGAAACGCGGGCGCGGCTCGACGAGGCGGCGGGGGTGCTGCGCGCCGCCGGCCGGCCCGTGTCGGCCGAGATCGAGCCCGGTCAGGCCGACGCCGTGATCGCAAGGCGGGTCGAGGCCGATAAGATCGACCTCCTGGTGATGGGCGCCTTCGGCCACTCGCGCATCCGCAGCCTGATCATCGGCTCGACCACGACGCAGATGATCCGCGCGTGCAAGATCCCCGTGCTGCTGTTTCGCTGAACGGGTGTTTACGAGCTTGTGATTTTGGCGGGGGTGGGTCGTCGCGGGCCGAACGGCGGCAGGGGGGATAGGTGCCTGCCCCTCGTCTTTCCTGCCAGAAGCGGAGGTTTCTTTTGCGTATGGCCCATCGCGCCGAGGGCATGGAACACTTTCTACGCTGCTATGACGCTACTTTTTCGCCGTCCACCGACGACAGTCACGATGGCAGCCAGTGCTATGCTGCCCGCAGCGCCGAGTGCGAGCGCTGCGAAGCCTGATCCCGCATAAAGTAGCCCTAACAGGAGCGGTCCGGCGAGCGCGCCCGCGTAGGTGACGGCGCTGTTGAGACCGAGCACCGTGCCCCGCTCGACACCACCAAGCTTGCCGAGCCGCAGAACGATCACGTTGAGCACGAAATGGTTGGCAAAGCCCCAGACGAAGGCGGCCACAAACGCCCCAGTTTGGAAAGCCATCGTAACCGGCATGGTGGCATAGGCCAGCATCACGAACCCAAGCGCAAAAGGTAGCATACGCGCTGGGCCGATCCGGTCGACGATGCGGTCGCCTACGCTCGCGATGCCGAAGCCGATACCGTAGGCAAGCACGACCAGACCGGCCATCGAGGCGGACATGGTCAGCGCGGCGCGCAGGTGATCGCCGAAGAAGGCGTAGGTGCCGTAGAAGGCCGTCATGAACAGGAACTGCGCGACGAGCAGCGCTGGCACGCCTGTGATCCGCGCCGCAGCAAGCGTTACAAGAGCGCTGGGTCGATCATCCGCAGAGACGCCAGTTTTTGGGTCTGCTTTCGGCAGCCTAGAGAACCCGACCAAACTGATTAGCACGAGAAGGCCGAGAGCGACGTAGCTCGCGTGCCAGCCGAAACGTTCAGCGATGAAAGCCGATACCGGCACACCCGCGACGAGCGAGACCGACCATCCCGTCAGGACGCGGCCGAGCACCCGGGCGCCTTCTTCCTCGCCTCCGGTTGCGGTCGCAGCTGCATAGATCGCCGGCAGCATGACGCCCGCCGCCAGTCCGGCCGCGGCCTGAGCGAAAGCAAGCATGATCCACGAGCCAGCCAGCGCGCTGCCGAAGGTCGCGAGCGCAAGGAGGACGGACCCGGCGACGAGGACGGCGCGCACGCCGTAGCGATCGATGGTGAAGCCGAGGAACAGAGCGGATAGGGCGGTGGCACCCCCATAGGCAGCGATCGCTCGGGAAATGACGAGCGGCGTGGTTGCCAAGTCGCGCGCTACATCGGTGAGGACCGGGGACAGCACGAGCGAATTCGAGCCGATGACGGCAACCCCGAGCAGCAGGACGAACGTAAGCCAACCCTTCGACACGTGCATAACTCCCGTTTGTATGCCATCAGATGATCAACTCGATGAGGCGAACAGTGTTCGGTGACAAGTTGGAAACAGCGAGATGACGGAAGAAACGAAGCGCGTTCAGCGCACCACACGTTCGGCACAGTCCCTCGATGCCAAAGATCGAATGCTATTAGGGCTGCTTTCGGAGGATGCGACGTATTCCTACGCTCAGCTCGGCGAGCGTATCGCCCTGTCGGCTCCGGCCGTCCACGAACGGGTAAAGCGCCTCAAGCGCGGTGGTGCGATCCGGGGAACAGTCGCTCAACTCGACGGCCCAGCAGTCGGGCGACCGCTCCTCGCCTTCGTCCATGTCGATACCGGAGGATGGGGTGCGAAGGGTGCGTTCCTCGAAATGCATCGTGAGCCGGATGTCGAGGAGGTCCATACCGTTACGGGTGACGCCTGCATTCTCATGAAGGTGCGCTGCCGCGACGCACAGGCACTGGAAGACTTGTTGGCGCGCATTTATACGGTCGAAGGTGTTCGAGGCACACGCAGTTATATTGCTCTTTCGACTTATCTAGAGCGAGGACCACAAGCTAAGCTAAGCGAATAGACTCGTTCTATTCAATCAGCACATAGAAAACGACAACATCGAATACACACGGTCAAAGGTAATATGTTGGAGATGGATTGTAATGCGCGTTCTAAAACATCGCGAACGGCGGGCCTGGAGCCCAGCGAAACGCTTTGATATGGTGAGACGTCACCGCGTCGATCGACGGCGAACGTCCTGTGCCGGCATCGTGGATGCGCGCTGCACGGTGTTGGAGAACCGCTCGAAGCCGATCAGGACGCCGATCACACATCCGAGCAGAACCCGCTGCTGGCCGCGACGGAAGCCGCGTTTCAGGGCACGGCGTTCTTGCAAACCGCTCAGCCCCCCGCCAGCAACGCCTCGATCCGCAGGCGCGCGATCGTCTCGATCGCCTCGATCGTGCCGGCCAGTTCGGTGTCGGGGTCGTGGTCGAGGCGGCGCTCGAAGGCTTCGAGGATCGCGTCCTTCGAGCGGCCGCGCACCGCCATGATGAAGGGAAAGCCGAACTTTGCCTTGTAGGCCTCGTTCAATTCGGTGAAGCGGCCGAATTCCTCGGGCGAGAGGCGATCGAGGCCGGCGCCGTGCTGCTCGATCGCGGACGCCGGCGTCAAATCGTCGGCGTCGGCGAGGCGCCCGGCCAGGTCGGGATGGGCGCGGATCAGGACCAAGATCGCTTCCGGACCCTTGCGCCGCATCGCCGCGCACATGGCGGCGTGAAGCCCCTCCACGCTATCCTCCGCCGGGCCGATGCCGGCATCAAAGGCGTCCTCGGCGACCCAGGCGCTGTACTCGAAGACGCCGCCGAAGGTCGAAACGAAGGTGTCGCGGTCCATGGTGCTCGGCTGTTGCATTCGCTCTCCTCAAGATCGGGCGATAAGCGCGTTGCAAGGGTTGGCGTTTTCGCTAAGCCTGACGGTGACGCACCGCAACGGAAAACAGACCCGATTGAGGCTTTGCGAGGGGCCGCGACGAAGACAATCCCTCTTGGTCGTATTTCAGCGCCATACCACCTATCGTGGAGGGTAGGCCCGTCTCAAGGGGGCCGAAGGTCGATAGGCGACAACGAGAGTTCTTTCATGCGCCGCACGCTCCGCTTTCTCCTCGGCCACGAGCCTGTCGAACTGACCGGGGTCGATCCGACCCAGACGGTCTACGAGTGGCTGCGCCGCGACGCGCACCGCAAGGGCACGAAGCAGGGCTGCGCCGAGGGCGACTGCGGCGCCTGCTCGGTCGTGGTCGTCCGGCCGGAGGGCGACGGCCTGAAGGCAATGGCGGTCAATTCGTGCATCCAGTTCGTCGGCACGCTGGACGGGGCGCAACTGCTCACCGTCGAGGACTTGAAGGGGCCGGACGGGCGGCTGCACCGGGTGCAGCGGGCGGTGGTCGAGCGGCACGGCTCGCAGTGCGGCTTCTGCACGCCGGGCTTTATCATGGCGCTCTACGCGCTGGACCGGCGCGGCGGGCCGAGGGACTACGAGGCGGCGGTGGACGAACTGGCCGGGAACCTCTGCCGCTGCACCGGCTACGGCTCGATCATCGAGGCGGCGCTGGCGATGAGGGACACGCAAGGCGCCGGCGAGCACCTGAGCGGGCGCGAGGCGTGGGTGCGCGAGCGCTTGAGCGCGTGGCGCGACGACGCGACGCTCGCCGTGGGCAAGGGCGGCCGCACCTTCTACGCGCCCGCGACGCTCGCCGATCTCTGCGCCCTCTACGCCGATTACCCAAACGCCGCGCTGGTGGCGGGCTCGACCGACGTCGGTTTGTGGGTGACGAAGCAGGACCGGGCGCTCGATCCGGTGATCTGGCTCGGCCGGGTGGCGGACCTGCGCACGATCGTCGAGGACGCGGACGGCCTCGATGTCGGCGCCGGCGTCGCCTACACCGACGCGCTGGAGGCCGTCGGGCGCCTCTACCCGGACGCGGGCGAACTGTTCCGGCGCCTGGGCTCCGTCCAGATCCGCAACACCGGCACGATCGGCGGCAACGTCGCCAACGGCTCGCCGATCGGCGACAGCCCGCCCTTCCTGATCGCCGTCGACGCGCGGGTCGTATTGCGCCACCGCGACCATCGGCGCGAACTGGCGCTGGAGGACTTCTTCCTCGCCTACGGCGAGCAGGACCGGAGGCCGGGCGAGATCGTCGAGCGCATCCTGGTCCCGGCACCGAAGGCGGGGCAGGAATTGCGCTGCTACAAGATCTCGAAGCGCTTCGACCAGGACATCTCGGCCGTCTCGGCCGGGGTGCGCGTCACGCTCTTAAACGGCGTCGTTGCGGATGCCCGCGTCGCCTACGGCGGCATGGCGGCGACGCCCAAGCGCGCGCTGCTGGCCGAGGCGGCGCTCATAGGCCGGGTCTGGAACGAGGCCGTGGTGCAAGACGCGATGAATGCGCTTGCCGACGACTTCGCCCCCCTCACCGACGCCCGCGCCTCAGCCGCCTATCGGATGAAGGTAGCGCAAAACCTGCTGCTCAAATTCTACCACGAGACCCAAGGCGAAGGCGGCCAGATCCGGCTCGTCGGGCGCGGCAGGGTCTCGCATGGCTGAGACGAGCGTCCCGCACGTTCAAGGCGACAAGGTCCAAGGGCCGGGCGGCGACCCGCGTCCGGCCGCGCGCGATCTGTCGGCGGCGGCGGGCGGCGTTGGCCTCGCACACGCCCACGACAGTGCCGCCAAGCACGTCACCGGCGAGGCGGTCTACACCGACGACATCGAGGAGCCCGCCCGCCTCGTCGAGGTCCACCTCGCCTACGCGACGCGGGCGCGGGCGCGGCTCGCACGCCTCGACCTCGACCCGGTGCGCCGGGCGCCCGGCGTCGTCGCCGTGGCGGCGGCGGCGGACGTACCGGGCAAGAACGACATCAGCCCAACCGGCGTCGGCGACGAGCCGCTGTTCGCCGAGGGCGGGGTCGCCTACCACGGCCAGCCCTTGTTCGCGGTCGCGGCCCGCACCGTGCATCAGGCCCGCCGGGCGGCCCGGCTCGCCGTCATCGAGTACGAGGACCTGGAGCCCGTCCTCTCGATCGAGGAGGCGCTGGCGAGGGGGCAATTCGTCTGGCCCAAGGGCGAGATGAAGCGCGGCGACCTCGACGCCGCCCGCGCGGGGGCACCGCACCGCTTGGCCGGTGCCATGACCATCGGCGGGCAGGACCATTTCTACCTCGAAGGGCAGGTCGCCCTGGCCGTGCCGGGCGAGGACGGCGACATGTTGGTCTATTCTTCCACCCAGCACCCTTCCGAGGTGCAGCACATGGTGGCGAAGGTCTTGGGCGAACCCGACCACGCCGTCACGGTCGAGGTGCGGCGCTTAGGCGGCGGCTTCGGCGGCAAGGAGACGCAGGCCAACCTCTACGCCTGCACGGCGGCCCTCGTCGCGCGCGTCACCGGCCGGCCGGCCAAGATCGTCGCCGACCGCGACGACGACATGATCGTCACCGGCAAGCGGCACGACTTCAAGGTCCGCTACGACGTCGCCTTCCACGCCGACGGCCGGATCGAGGCGGTCGAGATGGACTTGGCCGCCCGCGCCGGGCACTCGGCCGACCTCTCCGGCCCGATCATCGACCGCGCGCTGTTCCACGCCGACAACGCCTACTTTTATCCTGCCGTCCACCTGACGGCGCACGCCTGCAAGACCAACACCGTCTCCAACACCGCCTTTCGCGGCTTCGGCGGGCCGCAGGGCATGGTCGCGGCCGAGCGGGTGATCGAGGAGATCGCCTACGCCACCGGCCTCGACCCCTTAGACGTGCGGCGGCGCAACTTCTACGGGGACGCCCCGCGCGACCTCACCCCCTACCACATGCGCGTCACCGACAATATCGCCCCCGACCTCGTCAATCGGCTGGCCGGGGACTGCGCCTACGTCGAGCGGCGCGAGGCGATCCGCGCCTTCAACGCCGACCACCCGCACTTCAAGCGCGGCATCGCGCTCACCCCGGTCAAGTTCGGCATCTCGTTCACGCTGACCGCCTACAACCAGGCCGGCGCGCTGCTCCACGTCTACAAGGACGGCAGCGTCGCCCTCAACCACGGCGGCACCGAGATGGGTCAGGGGCTCTACGTCAAGGTGGCGCAGGTGGTGGCCGACGAACTGCAAATCGACCTCGGCCGGATCAAGATCACCGCGACGACGACGGCCAAGGTGCCCAACACCTCGGCGACGGCCGCGTCCTCCGGTTCGGACTTGAACGGGATGGCGGCGCAGAACGCCGCCCGGACCTTGAAGGAGCGCCTGATCGCCTTCGTCGCCGAAACGCATCAGGCCGATCCAGCGGAGGTCGAATGGCTGCCAGGATGCGTGCGGGTCAAGGGCGACGAGATCGTCTTCAACGACCTCGTCCATCAAGCCTATCTCGGCCGCGTCCAGCTCTCGGCGACGGGCTTCTATAAGACGCCCGACATCCACTGGGACCGGGCGTCCGGCAAGGGACGGCCGTTCTACTATTTCTGCTACGGGGCGGCGTGCTCGGAAGTGACGGTCGACACGCTCACCGGCGAGTACCGGGTCGATCGGGCCGACATCCTGCACGACGTCGGCCGGTCCTTGAACCCGGCGATCGACCTCGGCCAGGTCGAGGGCGGCTTCGTCCAGGGCATGGGCTGGCTGACGACCGAGGAACTGTGGTGGGACGACAAAGGGCGGCTCAGGACGCACGCGCCCTCGACCTACAAGATCCCTGCCGCCTCCGACCGGCCGCGGGTCCTCAACATCAAGCTCTACGACGCCGCCAACCCTGAACCGACCATCCACCGCTCCAAGGCCGTCGGCGAGCCGCCCTTGATGCTCGGCATCTCGGTCTGGGCCGCGCTCTCGGACGCGGTCGCGTCGGTGGCGGACTACCGCCGCCCGCCGCGCCTCGACCCGCCGGCGACGCCGGAGAAGGTGCTGATGGCGATCGAGCGGCTGCGGGGGGACGGTTAGATGGGCACCGCCCTCGACGCAACTGCCCTGCGCGGCATCGACGACTTCCTCGCCTGGGTGCAGGGCCAGGACGGACGCTACGAGTTCGTCGAGGGCCGCGTCGTCGCGATGGCGGGCGGCAGCGAGGCGCACAACGACATCCAGGTCAACCTGCTCAGCCTCTTGAAGACGCGGCTGCGCGGCACCGGCTGCAAGCCGAACGGCCCCGACCTCCTCGTCGTCACGGCACCCGGCCGCCGCGGGCGCTTTCCCGACGCCAGCGTCAGTTGCGGCCGCGAGAACGAGGGCCGGATCACCCGCCCAGTCGTCCTGTTCGAGATCCTTTCCCCCGAGAGCGAGGCCCGCGACCGCGGCGAGAAGCTGCTCGAATACCGCACGATCCCGAGCCTCTGCCACTACGTCCTGATCGCCCAGGACGCGGCGCGGGTCGAAGTCTACGGCCGCGAGGGTGCCGTGTGGACCCACACCGTCGTCGAGGGTCTCGACGCCGTGCTGCCGCTGCCGGCGATCGGGGTCGAGGTGCCGCTTCGTGATCTCTACGACGGTCTGGAGGAGGCGGTAGCATGAACGCCGACGCGTCCGCTGCGCGGGGCTTTTTTTTCTTTCTTATTGCCAGTGTTAACCTAGGAGTTTGGTCACAACGCCGAGGGCCAGCCCCGAACAAAAACAAGAAAAAAGAAAAGAAAAGCCCCGCGCAGCGGACGCGAAGCGTTTGACCGCCGTCCTCGTCGAGGTCGTCGAAGCCCTCGGCTCGACGCCGCGCGGGGTCGGGACCTGGATGATCGTGGGCGCCGACACGCTCAGCGGCACGATCGGCGGCGGCGAGCTGGAGTACCGCGCCATCCTGCGCGCCCGCTCGATGCTGGCCGAGGGCGCCCCCGACACGACCCTCGACCTGCCGCTCGGTCCCGCCTTGAACCAGTGCTGCGGCGGCTTCGCCAGGCTCGCCGTGCGCCGCCTGACGCCCGAGGTGCGGGCCGAACTCGACGCCAGGATCGCGGCCGAGCGCAGCACCCGCCCGCTCGTCTGCCTCTACGGCGCCGGGCACGTCGGCCGCGCCGTGGCCTCGGCACTCGCCCCCCTTCCCTGCCGCGTCCTGTGGGCCGACGCGCGGCCGGGGTTTCTGGACGACGCGCCGGCGGGCGTCGAGGCACGGGCGCTGGACCCTTTGGCCGCCGCCGCCGAGGCGCCGGACGGCGCCTTTCACCTCGTCGTGACCCACAGCCACCCGCTCGACCTCGCGGTCTGCGAGCTTGTCCTCAAGCGCGGCGGCTTCGCTTGGCTCGGGCTGATCGGCTCCGCCACCAAGCGGGCGCGGTTTGAATCGCGCCTCAAGGCGGCTGGCGTCGCGCCCCCGCTTCTGGCACGTCTGGTCTGCCCGATCGGGATCGGCGGCATCAGGGGCAAGGAACCGGCCGTCATCGCCGCCTCCGTCGCGGCGCAACTGCTGCTGGCGTTCGAGGCGAACGCCGCGAGACGAAGCAAGGAGCGCGCTTGACCACGGCCGACGCAGACCCCGCTTCGACCCCCCGCTTGGCGATGCGCGGCATCACCAAGCGGTTTCCCGGCGTCGTCGCCAACGACGGCGTCGGCTTTGATGTGTTCCCCGGCGAGATCCACGCGCTCTTAGGGGAGAACGGGGCCGGCAAGTCGACGCTGGTCAAGATGATCTACGGCCTGCTTCGGCCGGACGAGGGCACGATCGCCTGGGAGGGCGAGGCCGTGCGCATCGCGAGCCCGCACGGGGCGAGGCGGCGCGGCATCGGCATGGTCTTCCAGCACTTCTCCTTGTTCGAGGCGATGACAGTTTTGGAAAACGTGGCGCTCGGCCTGGACGGCGCGGGCGCCACGCGCGGCTTGGCCGGGCGGATCGTGGCGGTGAGCCGCGCCTACGGCCTGCCGCTCGACCCCGAGCGCCACGTCCACAGCCTCTCGGTCGGCGAGCGCCAGCGCATCGAGATCGTGCGCTGCCTGTTGCAGGACCCGAGGCTGCTCATCATGGACGAGCCGACCTCCGTCCTGACGCCGCAGGAGGTGACGCGCCTGTTCTCGACCCTGCGCCAGTTGGCGGGCGAGGGCTGCTCGATCCTCTACATCAGCCACAAGCTGAACGAGATCAAGGATCTGTGCGACCGCGCCACGATCCTGCGCGGCGGCAGGGTCGTCGCCACCTGCGACCCGAAGCGGGAGACCGCGCGCTCGATGGCGGCGCTCATGGTCGGCGAGAGCCTGAGGGCGCCCGAGCGCCCGCCCCGGCGGCGCACCGGCCGGGTCTTGTTGCAAGTCGAGGGCCTGAGCCTTGAGAGCCCCGTCCCCTTCGGCACCGACCTGCGCGACGTCGCCTTCACGGTCGAGGCCGGCGAGGTGTTCGGCATCGCCGGCGTCGCCGGCAACGGGCAGGCCGAACTCATGGCCGCACTCGCCGGCGAGACGTTGACGGGGCATGATCGGATCAGGATCGAGGACCGCCCGACCGGCCGCCTCGACCCCCGCGCCCGGCGGCGCCTCGGCCTCGCCTACATCCCCGAGGAGCGCAACGGCCACGCGGCCGTGCCCGACCTCAGCCTCGCCGACAACGCGCTCCTCTCCGCGATCGACCGCAAGTCCCTCGCGCCCGGCGGCCTCGTGCGCGAGGCCGGGCGCGACGGCTTCGCGCGCAGCGTCGTCGCGACCTTCAAGGTCAAGGCCCGCGGCATCGGGGCACTCGCCTCCAGCCTCTCAGGGGGCAACCTGCAAAAGTTCGTCGTCGGCCGCGAGATCCTGCAAGCGCCATCCGTGCTGATCGCAGCACAGCCGACCTGGGGCGTCGACGCGGGCGCGGCGGCCGCGATCCACGCGGCCCTCCTCGGCCTCGCCGCCGACGGCGCCGCCGTTCTCGTCCTGAGCCAGGACCTCGACGAGCTGTTCCTGCTCGCCGACAAGATCGCCGTCATCAACGCCGGCCGGCTCTCGGCGCCGATCCCGATCGCCGAGGCCGACATCGGCCGGATCGGCCTCCTCATGGGCGGGCTGCACGACCTGGGCGAGGGGGACGCCGCGGATGCGGCTTGAGAAGCGCGCCGAACCCTCGACGGCGATGGCGATCGCGGCCCCGCTCGCGGCGGTCCTTCTCACCCTCGTCGGCGGGGCGGTCCTGTTCACCCTCATGGGCCGGGACCCGATCGCCGCCCTCTACGCCTTCTTCGTCTCGCCGCTGAGCACGACCTACGGCCTTGCCGAACTCCTGGTGAAGGCCTCGCCCCTGATCCTGATCGCGACCGGGCTCGCCGTCGGCTTCAAGGCCGGCGTGTGGAACATCGGCGCCGAGGGGCAGTTCACGCTCGGCGCCATCGCCGGCGGCGGCGTGGCGCTCCTGTTCTACGGCCAGGAGGGGCCCTGGATCCTGCCGCTGATGTGCGCGGCGGCGATCCTGGGCGGCATGGCCTGGGCCGCGATCCCGGCCTTCTTGAAGGCCCGGCTCGACGTGTCGGAGATCCTGGTCAGCCTGATGCTGACCTACGTCGCCCTCCTCCTCCTCAGCACGCTCGTCTACGGCCCCTGGAAGAACCCGGAAGCGTTCAACTTTCCCGAGACGCGCCTGTTCTCCGATAGCGCCAAGCTGCCGATCATCTTGGAGCGCACCCGCCTCCACGCCGGGACGATCGTGGCGCTCGCCGTCGCCTTCGCCCTGTGGCTCGTCATGGCGCGGACCCTGTTCGGCTATCAGGTCAAGGTGGTGGGCGCCTCCGCCGCCGCCGCCCGCTTCGCCGGCTTCTCAAGAGAGCGGATGATCTGGTTCGCGTTCCTGCTCTCGGGCGGGCTCGCCGGCCTCGCCGGCCTGTTCGAGGTGGCGGGTCCGGTGGGCGGGCAGTTGCTGCCGACGATCTCGCCCGGCTACGGCTTCACCGCGATCATCGTCGCCTTCTTGGGCAGATTGCACCCGCTCGGCATCATCCTCGCCGGCCTCGTCGTGGCGCTGTCCTACCTCGGCGGCGAGAACGCGCAGATCGAGGTCGGCCTGCCGCAGGCGGTGACGGGGGTGTTCCAGGGGATGCTGCTCTTCTTTCTCTTGGCCGCCGACGTGCTGGTCCGCTACCGCGTCGGCCGGGCGCCGTCGCCGAGGATCGCCTGATGGACCCGATCGTCGCCGCCGCCGTCACCGTCATCGGCGCCGCGACGCCGCTCCTCTACGCCGCCTTGGGCGAACTGGTCGCCGAGCGCTCGGGCGTCTTGAACCTCGGCGTCGAGGGGATGATGCTGACCGGCGCCGTCGGCGGCTTCGCCGTCACGGCGCTCACCGGCAGCGGCGCGCTCGGCGTGCTGACGGCGGCCCTCGCCGGCGCGCTCCTCGCCCTCCTGTTCGCCGTCCTCACCCTCTCGCTGCTCGCCAACCAAGTAGCGACCGGCTTGGCGCTGACCATCTTCGGCGTCGGCCTCTCGGCGCTGGTCGGCTCCGGCTTCGTCGGCCGCCCGGTGCCGCAACTGCAAAAATGGCCGATCCCCGGCCTCGCCGAGCTTCCCGTCCTGGGGCCGCTCCTCTTCGACCACGACCCCTTGATCTACCTCTCGATCATCCTCACCATCGCCGTCGCGTGGTTCCTCGCCCGAACCCGCGCCGGCATGGTCCTGCGCGCCTGCGGCGAGAACGACGAGGCCGCGCACGGGCTCGGCTACCCCGTCATCAAGGTCCGCTACCTCGCCACCGTCTTCGGCGGCGCCATGGCGGGCCTCGGCGGCGGCTTCCTCGCCCTCTCCTACACGCCGATGTGGGTCGAGCAGATGACGGCCGGGCGCGGCTGGATCGCCTTGGCGCTGGTCGTCTTCGCCGCGTGGCGCCCCTGGCGCGTCCTCGCCGGCGCCTACCTCTTCGGCGGCGTCACCATCTTTCAGTTGCAGGCGCAGGGCCTCGGGTTGCTGCCCGTGCCGAGCCAAGTCCTCTCGATGCTGCCCTACCTCGCCACCATCCTGGTCCTGGTCGTCATCTCGATCGGCCCCTGGCGCAAGCGCCTCACCGCGCCCGCCTGCCTCGGCCGCCCGTTCCGGCCGCCGGCGTGACGCTTCGCGCGGCTGCGCCGGGCTTTTCTCTCTTTGTTTTTGCAAGTGTTAACGGAGGGGGATGGCCGCGGCGCCGAGGGCCAGCCTCGGGAAAAGACAAAAAAGAGAAGAGAAAGCCCGCGCGGCGAGCGCAACGCAAAGCGTCCAAACCCCTTGCCGCAACACGCCAACCGCGCCAACCTTACCCAACACCCTGTTCGTACGATAAAAGAGAGAAGCCCCATGCACCTGTCGCGCCGCCACCTGCTCGGCACCGCCGCCGCCGGCACGGCCCTCACCGCCCTGCCCTACCGGCGCGCCTCGGCGCAAGATCCCTTGAACGTCGGCTTCGTCTACGTCGGCCCGGTCGGCGACAACGGCTGGACGTATCGCCACGACGTCGGCCGTAAGGCGGTGGAAGAGGCGTTTCCCGATAGGGTCGAGACCCGCTTCGTCGAGAACGTGCCGGAAGGCCCCGACGCCGAGCGCGTCATCCGCCAATTGGCCGCGACCGGCAGCAATCTGATCTTCACCACCTCGTTCGGCTTCATGGACCCGACGCTGCGCGTCGCGCAGCAGTTCCCCGAGGTGCGCTTCGAGCACTGCACCGGCTACAAGACCTCCGACAACGTCGCCGTCTACAACGCCCGCTTCTACCAGGGCCGTGCCGTGATCGGCACGATGGCCGGCATGATGAGCAAGACCGGCACGGCCGGCTACATCGGCTCGTTCCCGATCCCCGAGGTGGTGATGGGCATCAACGCCTTCACGCTGGCGGCGCAGAAGATCAACCCTGACTTCAAGACGGTCGTCGTCTGGGTCAACTCCTGGCACGACCCCGGCCGCGAGGCCGACGCCGCCAAGACCCTGTTCGACCAGGGCGTCGACATCATCGCCCAGCACACCGATAGCGCCGCACCGCTCCAGGTCGCCGAGCAGCGCGGCCTCTACGGCTTCGGCCAAGCCGCCGACCAGAGCGCGTTCGCGCCCAAGGGCCAGCTCACCGCGATCGTCGACAATTGGAGCCCCTACTACGTCGAGCGCACCCAAGCGGCGATCGACGGCACCTGGGAGACGCACAGCGTCTGGCACGGCCTGAAGGAGGGCATCGTCGAGATGGCCCCCTACGGCCCCGCCGTCCCGCCCGACGTCCAGGCCAAGGCCGAGGAAGTCCGCACCGGCATCATCGAGGGTACGCACGACCCGTTCACCGGCCCGATCAAGGACCAGTCGGGCGAGGTGAAGATCGCCGAGGGCGAGACCGCGCCGGACGAGATGCTGCTGGGGATGGACTGGTACGTCGAGGGGGTGCGGGCTTAGCAGGATTTGGCAGGACTGTTATTGAGCAGTCCTGCCGAAACAAGCTTAGAATGGAATCTCTAATATACTAATAATTTCGTCAATGGTTTCATCCGCTCTGTAAATTTGCTTTTTAGCGGTCTCATAAATTTTTCTAACTTTTTCTTCAGAATTGTATTGATTTGCATTGAAATCTTCAATAATTTTTCCATTTTCATTAAAAATTTTCATTCTAATCACTTCGTTAACTCCTTCATAGTTATATTCTATTTTTTCAATTACTATCGATTGACGTGGAAAATCCACCTGTACTGAATCTTCATCATTTCCCTCTTTCCATTTAAGAATTTGATCATTTGTTCGCTCTTCAAGTAGTTCGATCAACGTTAGTATCTTATTTTCCATTTTATTATCTTTCGTTCCTCATAGATTCTAAATCATGTAGTACAACACTGAGTTTGTCCAGATTTTCTGATATTTTACGATTGGAGGCAGCAAATTTTTCGAGTGCGGTATTAGCTTCCAAAGCCCGATCAATAACGTATTCGCTTTGGGCAAGTAATGTGATTGCAGATTGTATAACCGTTCGTTGTTCGTCATTTAGCATTGTGTAGCGCTCACGAACATTAATTAAATCGGCTTTTAGCCGATGATATTTTTCTGGTAAAGAGCGCCAATTTCTGTCGCGCTGTGAGGTTTTAATCTCGCCTAATCTCTCAATAACGCTTGTCAATTTTATAGTTGTCTGAAGATGAACTATTTCATCCCGCGCCTGCTGCGCCGCGACGGCCGCCTGCCGCGCCGCCTCGCTTGAGCGTTGAATTTTCACGATTGCCACGACGAACCCCACAAGCGTGATGACAAGCCCGACGACGCTGGCCGCATCCCCCAGATCGTTGCGGCCGATGAAACCCATCGCCGCCGCATATGCGTCAAGCATCCTTCACGACGGTCTACTATTCAAGTCACCAAACATACGATGAGATCCGGCTCTAGTCCATAAATCCTGAACCGTTTTACCCTTGCAATCGGTGAATCTCTAGCCCCGCGCGTGACCTCACAAGGCCACGCACCTTCACCCCTCTCCCGCCCCGAGAATAAACCGTCGATTGCGCTCCTGGAGCGGGCGGGCGCTCTCGGCGTAGAGGTTCTCGAACGTCTCGATCTGTTGCTTCGAGACCGTGACGGGGGTGTCGAACACCACCCAGTTGACGATCTCCGAGCAGGGCGGCGTGGTGAGCGAGCCGTTGTAGCGCATGAAGCCGCGCCCTTCGGGGAGCAGTTGGGTGATGTCGATCGTGGCGTCGATGACGGTCTCGCCCACGCCCGACGGTGCCGCGGCCCAGACCTGCTCGATGAGCGGGTTGGCCTCGCCCTCTTCGAGGAAGACGCCGAGCACGGTGAGTCCCCCTTGCTCATTGGCGTGGACGAAGTGCGCCTCCATGGGAAACCGCCCGCCGTCCAGGGCGTGCTCGCTCGGGTTGTGAAAGTGGAACTGCTTGAGGGCGTAGGCGCGGCCGTCGAGCGTGACGCCGCCGGCGTTGGCGGTGTTGACCTGGATCGTGTGGCCGTTGTTCTCGACAGCGAGCTTGGTGGGCTGCCAGTCGATCTCGATCCCGCCGACGTCGGCCGGAATCGGATCGGCGAGGTCGACGGGCGACTGCTGCGTGCCGGCTTGGCAGAGGATGTATTCCTCGGAGAGGCTGCCCCAGTGGTTGACGCCGCGCTCGCCCTTGTAGGTCCACTCGGCCGCCGCGGCCGGGGCCGCCGCACCGATAGTGCAGGCCGCGCCCACGACCAAGCCCGCCACGATCTTGTTCGTCAATACCCTCTCCACTCCGCGTAATTTGCCCCAACGGCCGGCGAATGCTACTCAGGCAGGCGCCACCTCACAAGGCCCGACCCATGAGCACGCACCTCTACCGCGACGACTACACCGCGTGGCTCGCCGAGCAGGCGGCGGCGTTGCGGCGGTTGCGCGACGCGGGCGCGAACCTGCCGCTCGACTTCGAATTGCTGGCGGAGGAACTGGACGGCGTGGGCCGGGAACTGCGCGCGGGCTGCGCCTCGCACCTCGTCACCGTGTTGCAGCACCTGTTGAAGCTGCAACACTCGCCGGCCGACGACCCCCGGCGCGGGTGGGAGAACGACGTGCGCACGGCGCGCTTTGATATCGAGCTACGGATCACCAAGACGATCCGCAGCGCATTGGCCGACGATCTAGACCGGCTCTACGCGACGGCGCGCGCCAACGCCAAGAACGACCTCGAACAGCACCACGAGACGGCGGCGGCGGCACTGCCGCGCGTCTGCCCCTACGGCTTGGATCAGGCGCTCGACCTGGAATGGTGGCCAAAGCGCGTCGCGACGGTCTAGGATTAGCCCCTGACGCTAACGCCATCCCCGACCAAAGTTAAAAAAGAAGAAAAAAAGCCCGCGCGGCAGCGCACGCGAAGCGTTCAACACCCCTCCGTTCGAAACGGCAGCATCTCCCGCAGTTCGGCGATCTCGTCCTCCTGCGCGGCGTTCTCCGCCTTGAGGAAGTGCTCGACCGCCCGGGCGAGGGCGGGGTCCTGGACGTAGTGGGCGCTGTGGGTGAAGACGGGTTCGTAGCCGCGGGCGAGCTTGTGCTGCCCTTGGGCGCCGGCCTCGACGCGGGCGATCTTGCGCCGGATGGCGAGTTCGATCGCCTGGTAGTAGCAGCACTCGAAGTGCAGGTAGCGGTACTCGTCGAGCGAGCCCCAGAGGCGGCCGTAGAGCGTGTCGTTGGCGTAGAGGTTCAAGGCGCCGGCCACCATGCGGTTCGCCCCGTCGAAGGCGGCGATCATCACGACCTCGTCGGGCATGGTGCGGCCGAGCGACTTGAAGAAGGCCTTGGTCAGGTAGGCGCTGCCCCACCGGCGATCGACGGTGGCGCTGTAGAACGGGTAGAAGGCGTCGAGGGCCGCCGTCGCGGCGGGGCCTTCGAGGGTTTCGAGCCGCACGCCCAGGCCCGCCGCCTCGCGCCGCTCCTTCTTGACCATCTTGCGCTTGGCCGAGCGGAAGGTGTCGAGGAAGTCGTCGAAGTCGCGGTAGCCCCGGTTGTGCCAGTGGTACTGGATGCCGCGGCGGCGCATGAAGCCGGCCGCTTCGAGCAGGGCGGCCTCGGTTTCGTCGCAGAAGGTGACGTGCGCCGAGGAGACGCCGAGCTCGTCGGTGACGCCCTTCAAGGCGGCGGCGAGCAGGGCGGTCGCGGCGCCGTCCTTACCACCGAGCAGGCGCGGGCCCGGCACCGGCGTGAACGGCACCGCCGCCTGCAATTTCGGGTAGTAGCGCCCGCCGGCGCGCTCGTAGGCCTGCGCCCAGCCGTGGTCGAAGACGTACTCGCCCCAGGAGTGGCCCTTGACGTAGAGCGGCACGGCCCCCTTCAGGGCACCGTCCTCTTCGAGCAGCAGGTGGAGCGGCTGCCAGCCGGTGCGGGGTGCCGCCGAGCGGCTCGCCTCCATCAACGACAAGAAGCGGTGGCCGACGAAGGGGTTGGCGTCGGGGCGGAGACCGTCCCAGACCTTGGCCTCGACCTCGTCGATCGACGCGGCCGTGCGGGCGCTGATCGTGGGCGCGCTCAACGGACGGCGAACATCGCCTCGACCTCGACGGCGGCGTTGAGCGGCAGGGCCGCGACGCCGACGGCAAAGCGGGTGTGCCGCCCCTCGTCGCCCATCAGTTCGACCAGGAGGTCGGAGGCGCCGTTGATGACCTTCGGGTGGTTGGTGAAGTCGGGGGCGCTCGCGACGAAGCCGCCGAGCTTGACGCAGCGCTCGACGCGGCCGAGGTCGCCGCCCAGGGCCGCCCTCGCCTGCGCCAGGATGTTGAGCAGGCACAAGCGCGCCGCGTTCACGCCTTGATCGAGGTCGACGTCCCGGCCGAGCAGGCCCGTCACCGCGACCCGGCCATCCTGCAAGGGCAACTGGCCCGAGACGAACAAGAAGGGCTCGGCGACGAGGGCCGGCAGGTAGGTGCCGGCGGCGGCCGGGGCGTCGGGGAGGGTCAGCCCCATCTCCTGGAGCCTGGACTCGATGGCGTGCAAGGCTTGCCTCCTCGGGCAAAGGGCAAAGAATGGTCCGGCCTCGATCTAGGGCTGAATTGGGCGGTGTGAAGGCGTTGCAAGCGGCGCGACGATGACGCATGTTCGGGTGCCGCAAAACCATGCATGGACGTAGCGCATGGCCGAAGACGCCTTGAAGATGCCGCCCGAGTGGGCGCCGCACCGCCGCACCTGGATGGCGTGGCCGGCGCGAACGGATCTGTGGGGGGGAGGGCTGGAGGAGGCCAAGCGCGCCTACGCCGAGGTGGCCAACGCGATCGCCGAGTTCGAGCCGGTCAGCATGATCGCGAGCCCCGATCTCGTCGCCGAGGCTTCGCTCCACTGCGACAAGGGCGTGAAGGTCGTCCCGATGCCGCACGACGACAGTTGGACGCGCGACACCGGCCCCGTCTTCGTCCTGGACGAGGGCGGCAAGCCGGTCGCGGTCGATTTTCGCTTCAACGGCTGGGGCGGTGCGCACCCCGACTTCGCCGAGGACGCGCGCATGGCGGCCCGCATCGCCGAGCGGGCCGGCTTTGCCGTCCTCGCCTCCGACCTCGTCCTGGAGGGCGGCGGCGTCCACGTCGACGGCGAGGGCACGGCGCTCGTGTGCGCGGGCTCGCTCCTCGACCCCAACCGCAATCCTAAGCGCGACAAGGCCTCGATCGAGGCCGAACTCGCGCGCACGCTCGGGATCAAGACCTGCCTCTGGCTGCCCTACGGCCTTGAAGACGACGAGACCGCCGGCCACGTCGACAACCTCGCCTGTTTCGTCGGACCGGGGCGCGCCCTCGCCCTCGACCCCGAGACGGCGCCCGCGGGCGACCGCGACGGCCTGCGGCAGAACCTCGACGTTCTCAAGGGTGCCTGCGACGCGGCGGGTCGGACGCTCGACGTGCGTACCCTCCCCTGCCCGAAGCCCAAGAACCGCGCCGACGGGCGCCGGCTGACCCGCACCTACGCCAACTTCTACCTGTGCAACGGCGCCCTGATCATGCCCGAGTTCAACACTTCGGCGGACGACCGCGCCTACTACGTCCTGGCCGAAGCCTTTCCCGATCGAACCATCGTCCAGATTGAGGCCGACCCGCTCCTGCAAGGCGGCGGCGGCATCCACTGCGTCACGCTGCAAGAGCCGGTGGGGGGATGACGCTTGCGCGTCCGCTGGCGCGGAGGCTTCTCTTTTTTACAACTTTGGCCGGGACTGGCCCTCGGCGTTAAGGTCAATCCAGGGGCAAGGACCCGCCCTGAATTGAGCCAGATGACGGCGGCGAGGAAGTTGGTGGCGGTCCTGCCCCCCCGTGCAAAGCGATGCTCGGCATCGCTTTGTCGGCCGAAAGGCAAGCTTCAAGGGTCGCGATGCCGCTTGAGCTTGGCGAAGAAGTTCTCGATCAAGGGCCGGGCTTTGTATGGGTCGGCGTCCTCGGCCAAGCCCCGTCCCGCACTTGATGCGGCGTCGTCGAACACCCGCTGCCACACACCCCGACCTCGCCCGGCAGCGGCAGCTTCGATCCAAAGCGCCTGTCCCCCGACCGGATCAAGGGGCGGCCGTCAGCAGACGGCCAAGCGCGCGGCCAGCGCACGCGAAATGTTCAACACGCGCTCACGCGGCTACCGCCCCACGAACGCCGGCCGACTTTGTCCGTCGGGCAAACAGCCGCCTCAGCAGGCCGGCAAGATATTCGGCACGGGCGCGGCGCGCGTCATACTCGATGCGCCGAAGTAGATCGGGGTTCTTGCGCAAGTATTGCAAGTCAACGTGGGGGATCATCATAAGTCTTCGCAGGTCGAGAGCAGGTAACGCTCACGGCTCTCAAGATGGGCGGGGCGGGATCATGCCACAACGCCCGTTCCGGCATGGCAGCCATGCCGGAGGCGTGCGCGAAGTGCGGCCCGGCGCAACGACTCGTTCATCAACGCCGTTTTGCGACGCCGAGTTTTTTAGAATCGACAAATGTCGCCCGCGACGCTAGGTTGAAACCGAAAATTGACAAAACAAGGAAGTGAAATGACATTCGCCGACGGGACCATCGTGCGCGCAACCGAGGACGTGAGCGACGAGATCGACGGCGTCGGCGTGACCCTGCCGGCCGGCGACTACCGCGCCCTGCCACTGCCGAGCGCGGCGGACGATCACCGCCTCCTGCTGCTCGCGACCGGGCACGAGGGCGCCCACCCGATCGGCGAGGACACGCTGCGCACCCTCGTCGACGACGTACGCCAGCCGATCGAGATCATCGACTAGGAAAAACGCCGGCGGCGTCTGCTGCGCAGGGCCTTTTCTTTTCTCTTTTTTGCCTTGTCCGAGGCTGGCCCTCGGCATTGCGGCCAGCCTCCTCCGTTAACACTGGCAAAAAACGCGGCAGCGCGCGCGCAGCGTCAACGCCGCCCCTCCTCCACGAACAGGGCCGTGAGTTGCTTGAGCATCGCGCCGCCGAGTTGCTCGGGGTCGGAGATGGTGACGGCGCGGCGGTAGTAGCGGGTGACGTCGTGGCCGATGCCGATCGCGAGCAGGTCGACGTCCGAGCGCTGCTCGACGAAGGCGATCACTTCGCGCAGGTGCTTTTCGAGGTAGTTGCCGGGATTGGCCGAGAGCGTGCTGTCGTCGACCGGGGCGCCGTCGGAGATGACCATGAGGATGCGGCGCTGCTCGGGCCGGCCGAGCAGGCGGTTGTGCGCCCACATGATCGCCTCGCCGTCGATGTTCTCCTTCAGCAAGCCCTCGCGCAGCATGAGGCCGAGTGCCCGCTTCGCCCGCCGGTAGGGGGCGTCGGCCGGCTTGTAGATGATGTGCCGAAGGTCGTTGAGGCGGCCGGGGAGCGGGGCCTTGCCGGCCTTCAGCCACGCCTCGCGTGACTGCCCCCCCTTCCAGGCGCGGGTGGTGAAACCCAAGATCTCGACCTTGACGCCGCAGCGCTCCAGCGTGCGGGCGAGGATGTCGGCGCTCATCGCCGCGACCGAGATCGGGCGCCCGCGCATCGAGCCGGAATTGTCGATCAGGAGCGTGACGACCGTGTCGCGGAACTCGGTCTCCTTCTCCTGCTTGTAGGAGAGCGACACGGTCGGGTTGACGATGATGCGCGACAGCCGCGCGGCGTCCAGGAGGCCCTCGTCGAGGTCGAAGTCCCACGAGCGCTGCTGCTGCGCCATCAGCTTGCGCTGCATGCGGTTGGCCATCCGCCCGATCATGCCCTCGAAGCGGCCGAGCGACTGGTCGAGTTGGGCGCGCAGCCGCGACAGTTCGGAGGGGCCGCACAGGTCGTCGACCGTCACCTCCTCGTCGTGCGCGTTGGTGAAGACGCGATAGGCCAGATGCTCGGCGCCGGGCGGGATCGACTTCGGCCGGTTGGCGCGCGCGGCCTCGCCCTCGCCGTCGTCCTTGCCCTCGTCGGGCTCGCCCGTCTCGGCCTCGGCCGCCGCGTCCTCCGAACCGCTCTCGTCGCCGTCGCGCTCGGCCGCCTGCGCCTCACCGTCCTGGCCCTCGTCCTCGTCCTGGCCGCGGTCGCCCTCGGACGGTCCCGCCTCGCCCTCCTCCTCGCTCGCCTCCTCGTCCTCCTCCGGCCGCTCGTCGGGGCTCTCGGGCAGGTTCTCGGACAGGCCGAGGTCGGCGAGGAAGTCGCGCACGCGGCGGGCGTAGCCGGTCTGGTCGTCGATGAGCCCGTCGAGGTCGGGCAAGACCTCGGTGGCGCGGCCGTCCAGCCAGTCGCGCCACGCATTCAACTGGGTCTGCTGGCGCTCGTCGAGCGCGTAGCCGCAGAATCGCTCGCGCATGTAGAGCCCGACGATCTCGGCCATGTTGGCGTCGTGCCCGGCCTCCTCGCCGGCGCGGCAGCGAAACAGCCCCTCCAGGTTCGCCTTGACCCCGGCCATGTCGAGGCTGCCCAGGCGCTCGACGCGCAACTGCTCCAGGTTGTCGTAGAGCATCAAGGCGACCTCGCCGTCGGGGGCGAAGCGGCGGTGCAGGTCGTTGTCGTGGTGGCGGCGGCGAAGCGCGGCGCTGTCGGCCTCGCCGCGCACGCGGGCGATCTCGAAGTCGGGCAGGTCCTGGCGGGGCGGGCTGAGCCGCACCGCCTTGCCACCGCCGGCCGGCGCCCCCGGCGCCCGGCGGGCGGCGCGAAACGAGACCTGCACCTCGCCGTCGTCGGCCAAGGCCCGGGTCGCGGCGCCGAGCGCGCGCTCGAACCCTTCCAGTTCCGGCTTCGACATCGGCCTCAGGCCACGAGCAGGTGCCGCGCCGTCGATTCGGGCAGTTCCTCGCCGAAGCAGCGCTGGTAGTACTCGGCGACGATGCCGCGCTCGGCCTCGTCGCACTTGTTCAAGAAGGTGACGCGAAAGGCGAACGCCTTGTCGTTGAAGATCTGCGCGTTCTCGGCCCAGGTGATCACCGTGCGCGGCGACATGACGGTCGAGACGTCGCCGCTGATCAGGCCCCGCCTGGTCATGTCGGCCAAGCGGACCATCGCCGCCACCTGCCGCCGCTTCTCGGGCGTCGCCCACTCCGGGCACTTGGCGAGCACGATCTTCACCTCGTCGTCGTGCGCGAGGTAGTTCAACTGCACGACGACGCTCCAGCGGTCCATCTGGCCCTGGTTGATCTGCTGCGTGCCGTGGTAGAGGCCGGACGTGTCGCCCAGGCCCACCGTGTTCGCGGTCGCGAACAGGCGAAAGCCCTTGTGCGGGCGGAGAACCTTGTTCTGATCGAGAAGGGTCATCCGGCCTTGCGCTTCGAGCACGCGCTGGATGACGAACATGACGTCGGGCCGGCCGGCGTCGTACTCGTCGAAGACCAGCGCCACCGGCCGCTGCAACGACCAGGGCAGGATGCCTTCGCGGTACTCGGTGATCTGCTTACCGTCTTTGAGGACGATCGCGTCCTTGCCGATCAGGTCAATGCGGCTGATGTGGCTGTCCAGGTTGACCCGGACGCAAGGCCAGTTGAGCCTCGCTGCCACCTGCTCGATGTGCGTCGATTTGCCGGTGCCGTGGTAGCCTTGGATCATCACGCGGCGGTTGTGGACGAAGCCGGCCAGGATCGCGAGCGTCGTCGGGCGGTCGAACTGGTAGGTGTCGTCGATCTCGGGCACGTAGTCGCCGCGCTGGCCATAGGCCGGCACGTCGAGGTCGGAGTCGATGCCAAACGTCGCGCGCACCGAGACACGCCGGTCGGGTGTTTCCGGCAAATCCAACAATCCTGTCCCGTCCGCCAACGCCAAGGCTTTCCCCTTCGATGATTTGGGATGATCCGGCACGATACCAACGTGCGAGGCCGCAAAACGGCTCCCGCGGCACGTCTCGAAGATGGGGCACGCGACGGGGTTTCGCCAGGGGAGAAAAAGGGTGCCCGCCGATCCTTTGCGAGGAGTGTTCGAGGATCCGAGAAATTTTTCAAGGATCGGGGGCACCTAGGAACGAGGCAGCACTGCCTCGAGGACCGGCGCCAACCACACCGGACCCTAATTAGCCATACGCAAGAACGTCAGACGTGGATCAGCGCGATGCATGAAAAATTCGGCATTCTCGGGGCCGGGGCCTGGGGCACGGCGCTGGCGGTCGCGCTCGCCGCGAAGGGGCGCGCGCATCTGTGGGCGCGCGATCCCAGGCACGCGGCGGCGATGGCGCAGGACCGCGAGAACAAGGCGCGGCTGCCGGGCGTCGCCTTGCCCGAACGGCTTGAGGTCACGGCCGACTTGGGGGCGGCGCGCGAGGCGACGCTCCTGCTGCTCGCCTTGCCGGCGCAGACGGTGGCGGCGATGGCGGAGCGGCTCGAAGGCTACGCCGGGACGGTCCTGATCTGCGCCAAGGGGATCGACCGAGCGGGCGGGCGGCGCTTGGGCGACCTCGTCGCGGCGGCCCTGCCCGAGGCCGAGGTCGGGGCGCTCAGCGGCCCCTCGTTCGCGGCCGAGGTGGCGCTGGGCCTGCCGACGGCCCTCGTCCTGGCCCTGCCCGACCTCGACGCGGCCGCGGGGCTGGCCCGGCGGCTCGCGACCGAGAGCTTGCGGCTCTACCCGAGCGACGACGTGATCGGGGTCGAGATCGCCGCCGCCTTGAAGAACGTGGTGGCGATCGCGGCCGGGATCGTCACCGGCCTCAAGCTCGGTGAGAACGCGCGCGCCGCCCTGGTCACGCGCGGCTTGGCCGAGATGACGCGGCTCGCGGTCGCCTCGGGCGGGCGGGCGACGACGATGCTCGGCCTCGCCGGCTTGGGCGACCTGATGCTCACCGCGTCGAGCCCCACCTCGCGCAACACGCGGCTCGGCATGGCGCTCGCGGCGGGCGAGGCCCGGGGCACGCACTTGAGCGAGGGGGCCTTCACGGCGGCGGCGGCGCTGCGCCTCGGGGCACGGTTTGGGCTCGACCTGCCGATCACGGCGGCGGTCGCGGCGATCCTGAACGGCGAGATCACCGTCCACGAGGCGCGAACCCGGCTGCTCGCGCGGCCGGTGGCGATGGGGGAGTGAACGCTTGCGCGTCCGCTGCGCGGGGCTTCTTTTTTCTCTTTTTTGCTATTCGTCGTTGGAGATTGGCCGGGGCGCCAGGGGCCAGCCCCCGACCAAAGTCGCAAAAAAGGAGCGAGAAAAGCCCCGCGCAGCGGACGCGAAGCGTTCAAAACTGCTCCAAGTTTCGCTAAGCCCTTCGTCAAGCACGAACCGAAAGAGAGGCGGAGATATGCGTTTTGCGCGACAGGCGGCGATCGTGACGGGGGCGGCGGGCGGCATCGGGTTCGCCTGCGCCAAGCGGCTCGCCGCGGAAGGGGCGTGGGTGATCCTGGCCGACGTCGACGCCGAGAAGGGTGCGGCGGCGGTGAAGGCGATCGAGGCCGAGGGGCGCGCGGCCTACTTCGTCAAGACCGACGTCGGCGACGCCCGTCAAGCCGGGGCCTTGATCGACGCCGCGCTCGAATGGGCGGGGCGCGTGGACGTGCTGGTCAACAACGCCGGCATCCTGCGCTCAAGCGATTTTCTCGACCTGAGCGAGGCGGATTTCGACGCCGTCATCCGCGTCAACCTCAAGGGCTCCTTCCTCGTCGGGCAGGCGGCCGCGCGGGCGATGGCGGCCAGGGGCGGCGGGGCCATCGTCAACGTCTCCTCGATCAACGCCGTCGTGGCCCTGCCGCAGCAGACGGCCTACGTCACCAGCAAGGGCGGGATCAACCAGCTGACCAAGGCGATGGCGCTGGCGCTGGCACCGCACAAGATACGGGTGAACGCGATCGGCCCCGGCTCGATCGCGACCGAGATGGTGCAGCAGGTGATGGGCGACGAGGCGGCCAAGCGCACGCTGATGTCGCGCACCCCGCTCGGGCGGCTCGGCACGCCCGACGAGGTGGCAGCCGCGGTCGCGTTCCTCGCCAGCGAGGACGCGAGCTACATCACGGGCGAGATCCTCTACGCCGACGGCGGCCGCTTGGCGCTCAATTATACGGTGCCCGTCGCCGATTAAGCCCCGTCCGGAATTGACCTTTGCCCGTGCGGGGATTAGGTGAGCACCATCCCAGTTTGCGTACCTTCTGGAGAACAGCGCATGGACAAGCCGCTCATGCCGAAGGCGACGGCCGTCTGGCTCGTCGACAACACCAGCCTCACCTTCGACCAGATCGCGCATTTCTGCGGCCTGCACACGCTAGAGGTGAAGGGCATCGCCGACGGCGAGGTGGCGCAGGGCGTGCGCGGCCTCGACCCGGTCGTGCAGGGCATGCTGACCCGTGACGAGATCGCTCGCGGCGAGAAGGACTCGAAGATCCGTCTTCAGATCGCGAAGTCGATCGCGCAGACGATCAAGCCGCCCAAGAAGCGCGAGCCGCGCTACACGCCGCTCTCAAAGCGCCAGGACCGGCCCGACGCGATCGCCTGGCTGCTCCGCCACCACCCCGAGATCCCCGACCAGGCGCTGTGCAAGCTGCTCGGCACGACCAAGAGCACGGTCCAGGCGGTGCGCGACCGCACCCACTGGAAGAGCCAGGAGATCCGCCCGCGCGACCCGGTGCTCTTGGGCCTGTGCCAGCAGATCGAGCTCGACGAGGCGGTCGCCAAGGGCAGGGCCGAGCAGGCGAAGAAGGGCGTCGTCGCCGAACCGGTCATCGTCGCGGCGGAGGACTAGGCCGCGTCGTCGATCGCGGCCAACATCGGCGCCCAGTCGGCGCGCATGTCCTGGTAGCGCCGGCCCTCGGGGTCGAACAGGCCCAAGCCCTCGATCGCGAGTTCCTGGTACGCCGCGCGCTCGCTCAAGCTCGCCACCGGCGGGAAGCCCTGCTCGTCGAGAAAGGCGCGCAGCCGCGCCCCCGCGCGGCTCCTCGGCTTCATCCGATTGGCGACGACGAGGACCGCCTTCTTGCCCTTGCGGATCGGTTTGAGCTTATCGAGGCGGGCGACGAAGGCGGCGGTCGAGCGCTCGTCGAACAAGGACGGCTGCACCGGCACGACGATGAGGTCGGCCTCGGCCTGCAACGCGTCGACGTGCTTGAGCTTGACCCCGGCCGGCGCGTCGATGACGAGGCGCCGCACGCCGTCCGGCACCTTGCCGAGGTTCTTTTGCCAGTCGAGCCCGGCGATGGCGGGCCTGTCCTCGGGCCGCAGCTTCAGCCATTCCAAAGCACTCTTCTGCCGATCGACGTCGGCCAGCGCCGTCTTGTGCCCCTGTGCCGCGAACGCGCCCGCCAGCGTCACCGCCAACGTCGTCTTGCCCGCCCCGCCCTTGGCGTTGGTGACGAGAACCGAGAGCATCGCGCCGCCTCCCCACAATCTTGCCGCTCGTGCGCCCCGACATTCTTAAGCCCTCGATCGGGGCTTGTCGCGGCCGGACAACCGACGACAGGCGCGCCGCCGGCCTTTAGGCTGGCGAGCCCCTGGCAGTTCACCGAAGGTCGAGCCGATGCACACACCCTCGTTTCAGAACAGGTTCACCGAACGGCTCGGCCTCGTCCACCCCATCGTCCAGGCGCCGATGGCGGGGGCGGCGACGCCCGCGCTGGCGGCGGCGGTGAGCGGCGCCGGGGGCCTGGGCTCGCTCGGCCTCGGCACCGTCGCGGTCGAGTCGGCGCGGCGGCAGATCGAGGCTTTTCGCCAACACTCTGACGGCCCGCTCAACGTCAATTTCTTCTGCCATCTTGAGCCCGCCCCCGACGCGGCCGAGGCGACGCGCGAACGGCTGCGGCCCTGGTACGCGACGCGCGGCTTGGGCGCGGTGCCGGAACCGGCCGCACCCTACGCCCCGTTCGGCCAAGACCACGTCGCCCTGATCGAGGCATTGCTGCCGGAGGTGGTCAGCTTCCACTTCGGCCTGCCAACCCCCGACCTGCTCGACGCCGTCAAGGCGACCGGCGCCTACGTCATGGCGAGCGCCACCACCGTCGCCGAGGCGCGCGACCTCGAAGCCGCGGGCGCCGACGCGGTGATCGCGCAGGGGCTGGAGGCGGGCGGCCACCGCGGCACCTACCTCAAGGCCGACCCGGCGGCGCAGCCGGGCCTGTTCGCGCTCCTGCCGCAGGTGGCCGACGCGGTCTCGGTTCCGGTCGTGGCGGCGGGCGGGATCATGGACGGCCGCGGCATCGCCGCCGCCTTCGTCCTCGGCGCCGAGGCCGTGCAGATGGGCACGGCTTTCTTACGCTGCCCCGAGGCTGCGACGCACCCCGCCCACCGCGCCGCCCTCGCCCAGGCCCGCGACGACGGCACCCGCGTGACGCGCGCCTTCACCGGCGCCCCGGCCAGGGCGCTGCTCAACGCCTTCGTCGAGGACATCGCCCCGCACGACGCCGAAGCCGCCCCTTACCCCACCCAACTGGCGCTGACGGCGCCCTTGCGCGAGGGCCGGGGCGACCCGGGCGAGGTCCTGTCGATGTGGGCCGGCCAGGCCGCCGCGCTCGGCCGCGAGGTCGGGGCGGCGGAACTCGTGCGGGATCTCATGGCCGAGGTCGGGCGTGGGTGAACGCTGCGCGTGCGCTGCCGCGCGGGCTTCTTTTTCTCTTTTTTGCAACTTTGGCCGGGGCTGGCTTCGATGTTGGGGCCAATCTCGGGCGACAAGTAGCGAAAAACAAAAAAGAAAAGCCCCGCGCCGCGGACGCGAAGCGTTCACTCCACCTCGTTCAGGTACAACGGCAGCATCTTGTGCCACGTCGGCCAGTCGTGGTCCCACTCCGGCCCCCATTCGACGACCCGGTTCGGCACGCCCTTGTTCCCTAAGAGGTCGGCCATGTGCCAGTTCTGGTCGGGCGACTCCCAGCGGCCGCCGCCGTAGGCCATGAGGGCGAAGCGGCGGCGAAGGGCCCGCAGTTGCGGCCCCTCGGACAGGTCGGGCAGGTAGTGCCAGGGCGAGCTGTAGTAGAAGTCGTCGTCGAAGTGGCCGCGCAGCCAGGGCGACAGGTCGTAGGTGCCGCTCATGCCGATCGCGGCCATGACCGCGTCCGGGTGGCGGCATAAGCTGGCGAGCGCGTTGAAGGCGCCGAACGAGGAGCCCGCCGTGACGATCTCGATGCCCTGGTCGCGGCAGTCGGCGCGGATCGCCGGGATCACTTCGCGGTAGACCGCGCCGTCGAAGGCGTTTTGCAGCCACGCGCAGTGGCGCGGGTCGCGCTTGTCGAGCCACGCCCGGCCGGCGACCGAATCGAGCGAGTAGAGCTTGATCCGCCCCGCCTCGATCAGGGGCCACAGGGCGGCGACGAGGCCCATGCGCTCGGCCTCCTCGGCGTCGCCGCCCGCCGTCGGGAACAACAGGACCGGGCGGCCGTAAACGCCCCAGCGAACGAGGCGGATCGTCTCGCGGATGCGGGGCGAATACCAGGCGCTCGCGTCCTTCATCGCCATTCCTACGTCCACTCGCGGGTCTGGCCCTCGCGCCGACGCCACGCCTGGATGCGCTCCCAGAACATCTCGGTGAACGCCTCGACCTCGTGCGGCGGGTAGAGCCGGACCACCTTCTGCCGCACCGCGTCCTTCGCCTTGTCGCCGCCGAAGAAGTCGTAGGCGATCTCGTCGAGGTGGCCCAAGTGCTGGCGGCAGAAATCGTGAAAGCGATCGGTCTCGAAGCGCTCGTGCGCGATCGAGGCGTAGCGTTTGAGCTTCTCAGGATAGGGCACCCGGTCGCGGGCGGCGTCGTGGTAGCGCTCCCACTCCAGGTTCTGCCGCATCTTGCGATTGGTCGCGGCGTTGAACAGCGACCAGCGCAGGTTGGCTTTGAGCATCCAGGGGAAGTGGTAGTGCAGCGAGGTCACTTGGCTGTCGGGGCAGCCGTTGGCGAAGTCGATCGGGTACCACGTCGACCCGCCCCTGAGCGCCTCGCAGGAGTTGAAGTCCCAGCCGAAGTAGCTGTTGATGGTGAGCGTCGTGTCGACGATCTGGCGCCCCTCCTCGGCGTTCAGGAAGCCGTAGTCCATCGTGTAGCGGTCGTGCAAGGGCGCGCTCGGGTCGTAGTTGACGACGCGGGTCTGGGGGCCGAGCCCGATGCAGCGCACGAAACGGTCGTAAGCCACCGCCTTTTGCAGGTGCATGACGAAGGTGCCGCTCTCCTCGTAGGCCTCGCGCAGGGCGGCCTCGTCGTCGATCTTCGACACGCCGACCCAGCCGCCGCCGGCGTAGGGCTTCATGAACAAGGGGTAGCCGAGGTCGCGGCCGGCCTCGGCCAGGTCGAACAGTTTGGCGTAAGAGCCCAGCGTCGGCGCCAAGTCGGGCGTCGGGTCGTAGGCTTTGGGCGGGATCAGCCACGTGTCGGGGATCGGCATGCCCAAGCGCATCATCGCGCAGTAGGTCGTCTGCTTTTCCATCGACTGCAGCGACCAGGGGTTGTTGTAGACGTAGAGGTCGTCGAGCAGGATCGCCTTTTTTATCCACTCGCGGCTGGTGTGATACCAGTGGGTCAGCCGATCGACGACGACGCTGTATTTGACCGGCTGGTCGAGCTTGAACGGCTCGATCGACACCCGTTCGCAGGCAAAGCGCATCGTGCCTTGGTCGGTCTCGATCTTGAGGTCGAGGCGGCGCAGCAGTTCCTCGTAGCAGATCGGCCAGCAGATGTCGGCGCCGAGGCTGAGCCCGATCCAGCGCGTCGTCTCGCCCATGACGGCGTTCTCCCCCGTTGTTTTGCTAGTCGTAGACCATCCATGAGGGGCCTGGAAACAGCCAGGATAGGCTTGAGCGCAGCCGGTCGCGCCAATTCTCCCAATTGTGCCCGTCGCGGGCCTCCTCGTAGCGGACGTCGAGGCCCTGGCGCTGGAAGAGGGGCACCATCGAGCGGTTCTCGTAGATCAGCGATTCGTAGACGCCGCAGCTGACGTAGGCGCGCGACGCCGGCAGGCCGGGCTCGGCGCGATAGGCGTTCATGAAGGCGACGACCGGGTCGAAGACGGGGTCGCGGCGGTGCGGGCCGATGTCGGAGAAGGCGAACGAGCCCGACTGCATCAAGAGATTGCCGAAGACGCCGGGGTAGCGCCACGCGGTCGAGAGCGAGGCTATCGCGCCCAAGCTCGCCCCCATCAGCCCGCGCGCCGAGGGGGCTTCGATCAGCGGCAGTTCGGCCTGGAGGTAGGGCAGCACCTCCTGGGCGATGTGGGTGCTGTGCGCCTCGCCCGCCCGATACTCGCCCATCCGATCGACCGGATCGCTCAAGGCCACGATCAGGGGCTCGACCTCGCCCCGGTCGATCAGGTTGTCGAGCACGGCCTGAAAGGCGGCGTAGGTGAGAAAGTCGCTCCCGTCGTGGCAGATCAGCAAGGGATAGCGGCGCGTTCGGCGGTAGCGGCGCGGGAAATAGAGCTTCAAGGCCCGCGCGTCGCCGAACGCCCGGCTCTCGATGCGGCGCTCCTCGATCCAGCCGCCCTTGACGGCCGGGTCGGGCACCGACCAGTCGGGCCGCGCGTAGCCGTAGGCGGCGCAGACCGAGTTGGCGCCGAACGGGTCCTTGGCGGTCCAGGGGTTCAAGGGGTCGTTCAGCCAATGCCCCTCGCCGTTCTCGACGACCTCGAACTTGTACTCGACCCGCGAGCCCGGCGGCAGTTCCAAGAACAAGTACCAAAGGTCGGTGCCCTCGACCCGGCGCAGGTCCTGCGCCGAGGGCAGGCCGAAGACCCAGTGCCGCAACCGCACGGCGTCGGCCGCACCGTGGTAGACGAAGGTGACGCCGCCCGGCTCGGTCAGGGGGAACTCACGATCGCGCAGGAACGCCCCGATCGCCTCCGGGTCCGTCGCGCCGAGGCCGGGGATCGGGGTCACGGGCTTGACACTCGCACGGCCTCGCCGCGCCGGGTGAGCCGCGCCACCCCGCCCGCCCGGACGATGCGGCCGTCGACGATCTGCATCACGGCACCCGAATCGAAGGTGAAGGGGGTGTTCGAGGTCAGCCGCCGCGCCAGCGTCGCGACGCTTGCCTTGTCGTCGAGGTCGAGGCGCCGCCCCGCGTCCGGCAGGGGCAGGACGGCTCCCAAGAGGTTCAGGCCCGCCTCCAGCATTTCCGGATCGTTCGGCCCCTGCGGTGCTTTGTCGTGGAACAGGACGATGCGACTGCCCAAGACCATGGCACCCGCCGACCACGCGACCAGGGAACGGTCCCGCAGCGCGTCTTCGAGGCCGAACAGGGTCAGGCGGTTGAGCAGGACGGCGACGTGGCCGCCGGTGAGCAGCAGCGCGTTGGTGCCCGCCAGAACGGCGTCGATCTCGGCCCGCTCGCGCCCGATCGCGTCGCGGCGCTCGCGCGTCCACTTGGCGGCGAAGGCGAGGTGGACCTTTTGCACCTCGCGCAGGTGCTGCCGGTCGAGGAGGCGCACAGTCGTCATCGCGGCGGCGTCGGCGTGGCGCAGCGCGCGCGGGTCGGCGCCGACCGTCCGCAGGCCCCGCACGGCGTCGAGCGCGTGCGCGAGGCGGAGGCGATAGAGGCGCTGCAACTCCTGCAGGTAGCCCTGCCGGGCGCGGTAGGCGGCGGCGAGGTCGGGGTCGCCCGCGAAGACGCGCCCGGCGCGGGCGTGCAGGCCGAGGTCGCGCACCTCGGCGCCGAGGTCGTGCCGCAGCGCCTCGACGTCGCCCTCGCGGTCCTGCCAGCCGGCGGTGACGCTGGCGTAAGGCCCCCCGATGCCGGCCGTGCGCAGGGCCGCGGCGAGGTTCGGCCGGTCGCGCTGCGGCCCGAGGAGGAGGATCGGCGGGCTCAGGCGGCGAGCCTCGCGGCGGCGGCGGCGAGGCGCTCGATTTCGTCCCAAGCACCCTCGCGCACGGCCTGCGTCGGCGCCACCCACGAGCCCCCGACGCAGAGCACGTTCGGCAAGGCGAGGTAGTCGAGCGCGTTGTCGACGCCGACGCCGCCGGTCGGGCAAAAACGTGCCTGCGGCAGGGGCGAGCCCAGCGCCTTGAGGTAGGCCGGCCCCCCCGCCGGGCCGGCCGGAAAGAACTTGAGGTGGGTGTAGCCCTCGTCCAACAGCGCCATCACCTCGGACGCCGTGGCGGCGCCGGGCAAGAGCGGCATCTTCGAGCCCTCGGCGGCGTCGATCAGATCGCCCGTGGCGCCGGGGCTGACGGCAAAGGCGCAGCCGAGGTCGTGCACCTCCTCGAACTGCTCGGGGGTCAACACCGTGCCGGCCCCGACCTCGGCGCCCTCGACCTCGGCGCGCACGGCTCGGATCGCCTCCAAGGCCGCCTCGGTGCGCAGCGTGATCTCAAGCGCGCGCAAGCCCCCCGCCACCAAGGCGCGGGCGAGCGGCACCGCCGTCGCGGCGTCCTCGATCACGATCACCGGAATCACCGGCGCCAAGCCCATGATCCGCTCAATACCCGGCTGCACGTCGCTCATTGAGAGATTCCTTGTGTAAGAGAACGCTTCGCGTCCGCTGGCGCGGGGCCTTTTTCTTCTCTTTTTTGCTCTTGTCTGAGGCCCGCCCTCGGCGTTGGGGCCAATCCCCAGCGTTAACACTTACAAAAAAGAAGAGAAAGCCCGCCGCAGGCGACGCGAAGCGTTCTACGCCGCCTCGCCCAGCGGCAAACTGCAAGCGCCCTCGTCGGCGGTGCCGACCAAGCGGCGAAACCCCCCGAACAGTTCCCGGCCGAGGCCGACGTGGTAGTGCGAAAGGTCGGCCGTTGCCGGCTGGCGCGCGTCCCACTCGGCCGGGTCGACCAGCGCCTCGATCGTGCCGTTTTCGGCGTCGACGCGGATCAAATCGCCATCCTTGATCTTAGCGATCGGCCCGCCGCTCGCGGCCTCGGGCGTCAGGTGGATCGCGGCCGGCACCTTGCCCGACGCGCCCGACATCCGCCCGTCGGTGACGAGCGCCACCTTGAGGCCCCGGTCCTGGAGGATGGCGAGGCTCGGCGTCAATTTGTGCAGTTCAGGCATACCGTTGGCCTTTGGCCCTTGAAAGCGCACGACGGCGACCAAATCCTCGATCAGCTCGTTGTTCTTGAAGGCTTCCTGCAACTCGTTCTGGTCGTGAAAGACGCGCGCCTTGGCCTCGATCACGCGCCGCTCCGGCTTCACCGACGAGACCTTGATGACGGCGCGGCCGAGATTGCCCTGCAGGAGCTTCAGGCCCCCGGTCGGGCTGAACGGCTTCGCGGCCGGTGCGAGGACGCCCTCGTCGCCGCTGGCCTCGGCGGCATTCCGCCAAGCGACGGCGTCGCCCTCAAGGAACGGCTCGGCGGTGTAGCGGCCGAGGCCCCCCTCGCCCGCGATCGTGCGCACGTCGCCGTGCAGGAGGCCGTTGCCCAGCAGTTCGCGGATGAGAAAGCCCATCCCGCCCGCGGCGTGGAAGTGGTTCACGTCGGCGAGCCCGTTCGGGTAGATGCGGCACAAGAGCGGCACGACCTCGGAAAGCTCGGCCAAGTCGTCCCAGGTCAGCTTGATGCCGGCCGCGCGGGCGATCGCGACCATGTGCAGCGTGTGGTTGGTCGAGCCGCCCGTGGCGTGCAAGCCGACGACGCCGTTGACGACGGCGCGCTCGTCGATCACCTCGCCGATCGGGGTGTAGTCGTTGCCCTGCGCCGTGATCGCGGCGACGCGCTTGGCCGCCTCCTTGGTCAGCGCGTCGCGCAGCGGCAGTTGCGGGTTGACGAAGGAGGCCCCGGGCAGGTGCAGGCCCATGATCTCCATCATCATCTGGTTGGTGTTGGCCGTGCCGTAGAAGGTGCAGGTGCCGGGGCTGTGGTAGGAGGCCGCCTCGCTCTCCAGGAGCTTATCGCGGCCGACCTTGCCCTCGGCGTAGAGTTGGCGGGTCTTGGCCTTCGCCTCGTTCGGGATGCCCGACGGCATCGGCCCGGCAGGAACGAAGACGGCCGGGACGTGGCCGAACGAGAGCGCGGCCATCATCAAGCCCGGCACGATCTTGTCGCAGATGCCCAAGTACAGCGCGCCGTCGAACATGTCGTGGCTCATCGCGATCGCGGTCGCGAGCGCAATCGTGTCGCGCGAGAACAAGGACAGCTCCATGCCGTCCTGGCCTTGGGTGACGCCGTCGCACATGGCGGGCACGCCGCCCGCGACCTGCGCCACGCCGCCGGCACCGCGCACGGCCTCCTTGATGATGTCGGGGAACCGGCCGTAGGGCTGGTGCGCCGAGAGCATGTCGTTGTAGGCGGTGACGATGGCGATGTTGGGCTTGGTCGTGCCCATCAGCGCCTCTTTGTCCTCGGCACCGCAGGCGGCGAAGCCGTGCGCGAGGTTGCCGCAGGAGAGGCGGTCGCGGTTGGGGCCGCGCGCGGCGGCCTTGTGGACCCGCTCCAGGTAGGGGCCGCGCGTGTCCCTCGATCGGCGGACGAGGCGCTCCGTCACCTCGCCGACGCGCGCGTTCAAGGTCGGCATTCGTGTCTCCGTGTCAAAAATTCATCATGCGGCATCTTCGTGCCATGTACGGCCGTCGCGCTCGATCAGCGCGATCGCGGCGGACGGCCCCCAGGAGCCGGCGACGTAGGTGCGCGGCGGCTCGGGCCGCGCCTCCCACGCCTCCAGGATCGGCTCGATCCAGGTCCAGGCGGTCTCGACCTCGTCTTTGCGCATGAACAAGGCCGGGTTGCCGCGCACCACGTCCATCAAGAGGCGCTCGTAGGCGTCGTGGTAGCGGTCGGTGAACGCCTCGCTGTAGGCGAGGTTCAAGGGCACGTTCTTGAGGCGCATCCCGCCCGGCCCCGGCTCCTTGGTCATCAAGAAGAGCCGCACCGCCTCGTCCGGCTGCAAGCGCACGACGAGGCGGTTTTGCACCAGTTGCGACGAGGCGTCGGCGAAGATCGAGTGCGGCACCGCCTTGAACTGGACGACGATGTCCGAGACGCGCTCGGCCAGGCGCTTGCCGGTGCGAAGGTAGAACGGCACGCCGGCCCAGCGCCAGTTGTCGACCTCGGCTTTCAGGACGCAGAACGTCTCGGTCGGGCTCGCGTTCTTTTGGATCTCGTCGAGGTAGCCCGGCACCGGTTGGCCGTCCACGGCACCCGCCGTGTACTGGCCGCGCACGGTCTTGGCGCCGACGTCGTGGTCGCGCCGGATCGGCTTCAAGGCTCGCAAGACCTTGAGCTTCTCGTCGCGCAGCGTGTCGGCCAGGAGTTCCTGCGGTGGCTCCATCGCAACGAGGCACATGAGCTGCATGATGTGGTTTTGCAGCATGTCGCGCAGGGCGCCCGAGGCGTCGTAGTAGCCGCCCCTGCCCTCGACGCCCAAGTTCTCGGCGACGGTGATCTGGACGTGGTCGATGTAGTTCGCGTTCCAGAGCGGCTCGAACAGCGAGTTGGCGAAGCGCAGCGCCAGGAGGTTCTGCACGCTCTCTTTGCCGAGATAGTGGTCGATCCTGAAGATGCGCTCCTCCTCGAAGACGCCGCCGACCGCCCCGTTGATCGCCTTCGCCGACGCGAGGTCGCGGCCGATCGGCTTCTCGATCACGACGCGCGCCTCCGGCGTGACGAGGCCGTGGCGCTGCAAACGCTCGCAGATCGGGCCGAACAGGCCCGGCGACGTCGCGAGGTAGAAGACGCGGATCGTGTTCGGCGTCGCCTCGACCTTGGCCTTGAGATCCCCCCAGCCGTCGTCGCCGATGGCGTCCAGCGCCACGTGGTCGAGGCGGCGGAGAAAGCGCGCCAGCGTCTCCGGGTCGCGCTCGGCCTCCGGCACGTAGCGCCCCAAGGCCTCTTCGACCTCGCCCAAGTAGCCTTCCCGGCCGATCTCGCTGCGCGAGACGGCGACGATCCGACTCTGGTCGGGTATCTGCCGGTCCTTGTCGCGGTGGAACAGGCCCGGCAGCAGCTTGCGCCGGGCGAGGTCGCCCGTGCCGCCGAAGACGACGAGGTCGAAGGGCTCGACCGGGATGATGCGGGCGCTCAAACGCGGCCTCCCAAGATATCAGCCGGGGTGCAAGAAAGCGTCGACCGCGGCGCGGCGCGGCAGGGACGGGATGGCGCCGCGGCCGGTCGTGGCGAGCGCGCCGACGGCGTTGGCGAAGCGCACGATGGCGAGGAGCGCGTCGTCGTCGTCGAGCGCGCCCGGGTTCTCGATCAGCCCGGCGAGCAACCCGGCGACGAAGCCGTCGCCGGCGCCGGTCGTGTCGATCGGGCGGACGGGGTGGCTCGGCACGTGCGCGACCCGCCCGGGCCGGACGACGACGGCGCCCCCGGCCCCTTGCGTGACGATGCCAAGGCGCATCGCGTCGTGCCAGAGGCCGCGCAGCGCCTCGGGCTCGCTCTCGCCGGTGAGGAAGTGCAGTTCCTCCTCGCTCATCTTGACGATGTGCGCCCGGCGCAGCCCCGCCCCGATGACGGCCCTCGCCCCCGCGAGGTCGCCCTCCCAGAGCGGCACGCGCAGGTTGACGTCGTAGCTGATCGTGCAGCCGGCGGCCGCGGCGTGGCCGACGGCGGCCAAGGCCGTCGCGCGCGGCGTCGGCTCGATCATCGTCAGGCTGTCGAAGTGGAAGATCTTCGCGGCCCCGATCGCGCCGACGTCGATCTCGTCGGGGGTGAAGAAGTGGTCGGCGGACGGGTGCTTGTAGAACATGAAGTCGCGCTCGCCGTCGGCCATCAGCGAGACGAAGGCGAGCGCGGTGCGGGCCTTGGTCTCGAAGCGCAAGGGGCCGGTATCGACGCCGTCGCCTTCGAGCGTCTGGGCCAGGAAGTGCCCGAACGGGTCGTCGCCGACCTTGCCCATGAAGGCGCTTTTCACCCCCAACCGCGCGAGGCCGACGGCGACGTTGGCGGCGGCACCGCCGGCGGCGCGGGCGAACGCCGCGACCTCGCCGAGCGGCTGCCCGTTCTCCAGCGGCACGAAGTCGATGATGAGATCGCCGTAGCAGAGCGCGTCGGCCATGAAGCGCGTCCTTGTTCGGGCCAGAAGACGTCGGCCCGGGGCGTCGAACCCCGGGCCGAACCTAGAACGTATTGAGCGAATAACAAAGGGTCTCAGCTACCCTTCGCGGTCCAACCCTGGTAGTCGCCCACGTTGTCGCGGGTGATGAGCTTGGAATCCATCAAGATCATCGTCTCCTCGGGCTCGTTGCCCCCCATGATCGCGTGGCCGGTCTCGACCGCGATCTGCGCCATCGCGTAAGGGTCCTGGCTGGCCGAGGCCTCGATCAGCGTGTCGTTCTTCAGGGCCTCCTCGATGTCGGGGGCGCCGTCGACCGAGGTGATGACGATGCCGCCGCGCCCCAACTGCTTGGCGGCGAGGTCCGAGCCGATCGCCTGCGGGTCGTTGATGGCGAAGACGGCGTCGATCTCGCTGAAGCGGGTGAGGTAGCCCTGCATGACTTCGAGCCCGCCCTCGCGGCTGCCCTGGGCGTTCTGGTCGTCGGAGAGGATCTCGATGCCGTCGTGCTGGCCGAACACGTTCTTGCAGCCCTCGACGCGGTCGACCACGGCCGAGACCTGCGGCCCGTTCTCGATGATCACCTTGCCCTCGCCGCCGATCTCGTCGACGATGTACTGACACGCGATCTCGCCGGCCTGGACGTTGTTGGTCTGCACCGTGGCGTCGGCACCCGCCGCCGCGACGTCGACGGCGACGACGACGATGCCCGCCGCCTGCGCCCGCTTGACGGCGGGCAGGATCGCGTTCGCGTCGGTGGCGTTGAGCAGGATCATGTCGACGCCGGACGCGATGAAGTTGTCGATCTGGTTGAACTGCTTGTTCAAGTCGTAGTCGGCCGAGACCGAGAGCACCTGGACGTCCGGGTTGATCTCCTTCGCCTTGTCCTCGGCACCCTTGGCGAGCGCGACGAAGAACGGGTTGCCGAGCGATCCGAGCGTGATGCCGATCGATTCGAGCTTCTCCTGCGCCAGGGCTGGCGAGGATGCGAGCGCCAGCGCGGCGCCGGCGAGCAGCAGCTTCAACATGTCAACCTCCCGGGTCCTTTCTTGGTGACGGGCACCGGCGGCGGACCGGATGAGGCCGCCGGGGCCCGGGGCCGCGTTCGGGCGGCCTCTCGTCGAAGACCGCGTTCAGGCGGCTCTCTCTCGGCCGAGACCGTCGTACACCGCCGTCTCGAAATCGAGGTAGCCGCCGATCGAGGCCGGATCGGCGAACGGGAAGACCTGCGTCGCCCAGAAGCCGCCGACGCCGTTGCGCCGGTCGATCCAGTAGTAGAGGTTGGCGAGCCCGGCCCAGGCGAGCGACCCGGCCGGGCGCCCGGTCGGCGCGTCCTCGTCGTTGAGCATGAAGCTCAAGGCCCAGGACTTGGGCGTGCCGGGGAAGAACTCGGCGTCATTCGACAGGGCCGGGATGACGCCGGGCAGGCCCTTGATCTTCATCGCGCCGAGGCCGTTTTGCACCGCCATGCGCACCGTCTCCGCCTGCAAGACCCGCCCGTTCGGGCCGGCGCCGTCGTTCAGCCACATGCGGATGAACCGGGCGTAGTCGGGCGCCGTCGCATAGAGGCCGTGCCCGCCCATGTGGACTTCCGGGTCCTGCGGCAGCTCGAAGTCGATCAGGGGCGCGAGGTTGCCGTCCTCCCCGCGCTGGTGGATGCGCGCCAGGCGCGCGCGCATGTCGGGGGTGAGCGAGAAGGCGGTGTCGGCCATGCCCAGAGGATCGAAGACGCGCTCTCGCATCACCTCGCCCAGACGCTTGCCCGTGATGCCCTCGACGACTTGGCCGACCCAGTCGATGTTCGAGCCGTACTCCCAGCGCTCGCCGGGATCGAACAGGAGCGGCGTCCTCAGCGCCGCCTTGGCGCCGGTGATGACGCTCGGCTGGCCGTGCTCGGTCGCGAGGCGGCGGTAGCTCTCGTTGAAGATGTCGTAGCCGAAGCCGCCCGTGTGCAAGAGCAGCATCCGCGTGGTCACGTCGCGCCTCGGCGCCCGCAGCCTCGGCCGGCCGTCGTCGTCGAACCCGTCGAGCACGCGGCAATCGCCGATCGCGGGCGCGTAGGCCTTGGCCGGCGCGTCGAGGTCGAGCCGGCCCTCCTCGACCAGCCCCAAGGCGGCGGTGCCCGTGATCGCCTTGGTCGTCGAGAAGATGGCGAACACGCTGTCCGGGGTCATGGGGGCACCCCCGCCGAGCGCGCGCTCGCCCGCCGCCGCCTCGTAGACGTTCTGCTCGCGGTCGGTCGCGATCGCGACCACCCCCGGCACGGGCGGGCTGCCGGAGACCGCTTTTCGCAGGACGGCGTCGGCGGCGTCCTTGAGGCCGTCGATCATGCTGCTTGCCTCCTCGATCGGGTTCGTTCGTGCGAGATCAGGTCCGCGCACCCCCCTTGAGGCGGAAGCGGTCCAGGGTCACGGCGCCGATGATGACGAGGCCCTTGATGATGAACTGCCAGATGTCCGAGACGCCGAGCAGGATCAGGCCGTTGGTGAGCGCCGCGATGATGAGGGCGCCGATCAAGGTGCCCCAGATCGAGCCGATACCGCCGACGAAGCTGGTGCCGCCGAGGATCACGGCGGCGATCGCGTCCAGTTCGTAGGCTTGGCCGAGTTGCAGCCCGTTCGCGGCGTAGAGCCTCGCCGCCGACATCGCGCCGCCCAGGCCCGCGAGCGCGCCCGAGGCGGCGTAGACGAAGAGGAGGACGGCCCAGACCTTGATGCCCGACAGCCGCGCCGCCTGCGGGTTGCCGCCGACGGCGTAGATGTGCGTGCCGAGCACGGTGCGGCGGAGCACGAACCAGCAGACCAGGATGACCAAGAGCGCGATGACGGCGAGCCAGGGGATCTCGACCACGCCCGGGATCAGCGGCAGCTTGCCGTTGCCGATGACGGCGAACGGCAGGTCGGCGTTGAACACCGTCGTGTCGTCGCCGATCAGGCGCGCCACCCCGCGCACCGCCGTGAGCGCCCCCAAGGTCACGATGAAGGGCGGCAGGTTGAGAAAAGCGATCAGCGCGCCGTTGATCGCGCCGAACGCGAGGCCGGTGAGGATGGCGACCGGAATGCCGAGCAGTCCCAGCCAGGGGCCGAGGTTGGAGGCGATGACGGCGGTCATCGCCGAGGCGGCCAGCACCGAGCCGACCGAGAGGTCGATGCCGCCGGTCAGGATGACGAGCGTCATGCCGGCCGCGAGCACGATGTTGATCGAGGCCTGCTGCGAGACGATCGAGAGGTTCTGGGCGGTGAAGAACTTGCCGCCGGTGAAATAGTCGAAACCGATGGCGAGGATGATGAGAACCGGCAACATGCCGACGGTCTGGACCAGGCCCGTCACCATCGCCCGCTTCGACGCGCCGTCGCCGATCGGGCCCGCTTGTGCCGGCGTGTCGGGCGCCCGCGCCTCGTTGCTCGTCGCCTTGGCCATGTCTTTCCTCCCCCAACCGCTCTCAGGCCGCTTTAAGCGTCACGCCCGCCGCGAGCGACATGATGTTCTCCTGGCTGATGGCGTGGCCGGAAGCGCCGCCGACCTCGCCCTCGATCGCGCCCTCGCGCATGACGAGGATGCGATCGGCGATGCCGATCACCTCCGGCATCTCGCTGGAGATGACCAGGATCGCGACGCCGCTCCCCGCCAGCTTGTCGATGATGCGGTAGATCTCCTGCTTGGCGCCGACGTCGACGCCGCGCGTCGGCTCGTCCAGGATCAAGACGGCGGGCTTGGTCTCCAGCCAGCGCGAGAGCAGGACCTTTTGCTGGTTGCCGCCCGAAAGGGTGCCGACGTCGACGCCCGGGCCGGCGACGCGAATGGCGAGCGCCTTGATCGCGTCCTTCGCCCGCTGCCTCGCGCGCTTCTGGTCGAGGACGCCCCCCTTGCCGGCGTCGCGGTCGATGACGCCGAGATTGATGTTGTCGCCCACCGTCATGTCGAGGAACAGGCCCTGCGCCTTTCGGTCCTCGGTGAGGTACGCGATGCCGGCGTCGATCGCGTCCTTGGGCCTCGTGATCGTCACGGGCCTGCCGTTCAGGGTCACCGTTCCGCCGGCCTTGGGGTCGGCGCCGTAGACGAGCCGGGCGAGTTCCGTCCGGCCGGAGCCGACGAGCCCGGCAAGCCCCAGAACCTCGCCCGCGTGCACGGTGAACGAGGCCGGCTTGACGAGGCGCCCGCCGTCGTGGACGCCCTCCACGACCATCACCGGCTCGCCCCTGGTCGCGGCCCCCTCGTCGTGGTCGTGCTTGTAGAAGCCCTGGACGTCGCGGCCGACCATCATCTTGACCAGCCGATCGGCGCCGATCTCGTCGCCCGTCAGCGTGCCGACGTAAGATCCGTCGCGCAGCACCGCGACCCGGTCGGCCAACTCGTAGATCTCGCCCATGCGATGGCTGATGTAGACGATCGCGATCCCCTCGCCCCGCAGGCGCTTGACGAGGGCGAACAGCTTGTCGGTCTCGCGCGACGAGAGCGCCGTCGTCGGCTCGTCCATGACGAGGATCTTGGCGTCGGCGTGCAGGGCGCGGGCGATCTCGACCAGTTGCTGGTTGGCGATCGAGAGCGAGCCGACCGGCGTCTTGGGGCCGAAGGGCGCGCCCAGGCGTTCCAGGACGCCGCGGCTGCCCTCGACCATCGCCTTGCGGTCGACGAGGCCGCGTCTTGCCAGCTCGTCGCCGAGGTAGACGTTCTCGGCGACGGTGAGGTTCGGGGCGAGGCTGAGTTCTTGGTAGATGATCGCGATCCCCTGGCGCTTGGCCAAGATCGGGTCACCCAGCCGCATCGGCTCGCCGTCGATCAGGATCGTGCCGCCGGGGTCGGCTTGGTACGCGCCTGAGAGGACCTTCATCAAGGTCGACTTGCCCGCCCCGTTCTCGCCCATCAGCGCCAGCACCTCGCCGGCGTAGGCCTTGAGTTCGACGCCGTTCAGCGCCTTCACGCCGGGAAACGACTTGGAGATGTCGCGCATCTCCAGGGTCGGCACGCGATCCTCGCTCACGGGCGGTCCCCCATCGGCTCGAACGCCGCGTCGGCCGGCCCGACGATCGGGCCGGTGCCGGGGCGAAAGTGAAGGTGCATCGGCAAGATCGCGGCACCCAAGGCCGCGGCACGGCGGCCGACCGTGCCGCGCACGATTTCGGGCGGCGGGCGCGCCTCGGGCGAGGCGGCGAGGAGGGCGACGCGAAGATCCCTGATCAGCCGGTCGAGGGTGCCGGCCGGAAGCGCGCCGTCGACGACGACGAGCGGGGTGTCGAGGATGCGCGCCGCCGTCAGCAGCGGCACGGCGAGCGCGTCGACCGCGTCCGCCTGCCACGCGCGGTACACCGGCCCTGACGCGCCGGCCAGCGCGTCGAGGGCGGCCTGATCGGGCACAAGGGCACCGTCGGCTTCGAGGTGGCGGACCAGCGCGTTGATCGAGGCGCGGCCGAACAGCACGGTCGGCGCGTCGCTCTTCGGCGCCGAGGCGAGCGTGGAGGGCGGCACGGTGATCAGGCCGAAATCGCCGGCGTTGGCGCGCGGGCCGCTCAAGTAGTCGCCGCCCTGGACGACGCCGCCGCCCAAAGCACCGCCGATGAAGACGTAGACGAAATCGTCGCGGCGCGTGCCCAGCCCCTTGAACAGTTCGGCCACCGTCGCCGCCGTGCCGTCGTTCTCGTGGCAGACCGGCAGCACGGTGAGATCGGCCACCGCCGCCTGCAGGTCGAAGCCGTCCCAAGCGGCGCACACCGCCTTGGGCATGCCGAGTTCGCGCCCCCAGGCACCCATGTCGTAGGGCGTGGCGAGGCCGAGCCCGGCGACGCGCGCGCGCGCGGGCAGCGGCAGGGCGTAATAGAGCGCATCCAGGCTCTCGGCGACGAAGGCGAGCGTCGCTTTTGGCGGGGCGAAGGTCCGCTCGACCCGGCGCGCGTCGAGCACCTCGCCGGCGAAGTCGACCAGGAGCGCGTCGAGCGAGCGCCGGCCGACCTTGACGCCGATGCCGTACGCCCCTTGTGGGTTGAGCTTGAGCATGGTCGGCGGCTGGCCGCGTCGCCCGGTCTGCTTGCCGTGGCTGCGGACGAGGTCGCGCTCCTCCAGCCCACGCACGATCTGCCCGGCCGCGTTCTGCGTCAGCCGGGCGTGGCGGGCGAGGTCGGCCTTGGAGGCCTGATCGAGGCGGCGCAGCATGGCCAGCACCACGCGCTCGTTGAAGCGGCGGGTGGCGCTCGCGTTGCTGCCCTGACCCTTGGCCGCGATCGTCGGCGTTGTGCGCAACCTTGCCTCTCCCCTAGAGCGCGGTTGGTCTCGGCCTTTGACGACTATTGCGCTGCTCGCCCCCAAACGTCAATAATTCATTTTAGATGATTTAATTGGACCCCCGTACGGGCGCGAAGCAGGCGCTCGCCGATGCGGTAGGCTTGCCTGAAGCGCTTCAGCCCGTGCCGCCCGCCGTTGACGACGCGGCGCGCCGCGGCGAGGTCGTTGCACAACAGCGCCTCCTTCAGCCGCCGCTCGTTCGCCGCCAGAAAGGCCGCCAGCACCCGGCCGGCGAGCGCCGCATCGCACGCCTCGTCGGGCGTTGCTTCGAGCCCGACGAGGCCGATGCGGGCGCCGATGCGCGCGTAGTTGGCGCGGCCGGTGAGCTGAATGAAGCCGCGTCCCTTGTAGTGCCCGCCGTCCGGCCGGCCGCGATTGCCCAGGTCCTTGCGCAAGTCGTAGAGGTCGAAGGGGTGCCCGCCGGGCGAGGTGTTGTAGCGCGACGGCCGCTCCTCGATCGGCTCGAAACCCTCCGTCTCGGCGCGCACGGTCGCGAGTGCGCTCAGCACCATCGGCGCGTCGTCCAGCCCCTCGGCCGCGAGGCCGGCGACGATCGCCGGCAGGTTGCGGCGGATGGCGTCAGCCCGGGTGAAGGGGAACATTGCCCGCACCAGATCGGCGTCGACGTGTTCGAGCGCGCCCGCCCGCGCGGCGCAGCCCGCATCGGCCGCCAGCGCGGCCCAGGTGCGCCGCCCGGCGATCCCGTCGGCGAGGAGATCCTCCGAGCGCTGGAAGGCAATCAGCGCCGCCTCGGTCGCGGGGCCGAAACGCCCGTCGATCCGGCCGGGGCTGAAGCCCCTCGCCTTCAATTCGGCTTGCAAGCGCCGCACCGATGCGGGTCCCTCTCTCGCATCCCGCGCCCCGCGCCTCACCTCACCCAGCATCGTTCACCCCTTGATCCGCGCATAAACATAGGAGAGTGAACCAATAGTAGGTTTATATTCTTATATCAAGCCGGAATCATCACTTTGCGGTGATTTAGTCGATGAAATTCCGTTCATGATGCAACGGGACCGTTCGCGTCCTGTTTCCATCGTGCATATCTAAGGCGCGTGTGAGAGATCGGAAAACCGTAGGGGCGTTCGAGCGTTCGACGCGAGGCCACGGCAAGTGGTCGTGCGGTTCGCCCGCCCGAGGAGGCGAGAAGATCATGGCGAACGAGACGATCGGCACCGAGCAGGCCAGTCGGCGGATGATCCGCGAATCGATGGCCGCCCCCCTACTCTCGCGCGAGCGCGAACTGATGCTGGCGACCGCGTGGCGCGACGAGCGCGACCAAGCCTCGCTCGACGAGCTGGTCCGCGCCTACATGCGCCTCGTCATCAGCGCCGCCAGCCGCTTCAAGAACTACGGCCTGCCGATGAGCGACCTGATCCAAGAGGGCGTCGTCGGCCTGATGCAGGCGGCCGCCCGCTTCGAGCCCGAGCGCGACGTGCGTTTCTCGACCTACGCCGCGTGGTGGATCCGCTCGGCGATGCAGGACTACATCCTGCGCAACTGGTCGGTGGTCCGCACCGGGACGACGGCGGCGCAAAAATCCCTCTTCTTCAACATGCGCCGTCTGCGCGCCCGCCTCGACGACGGCCTCAAGGCCTCGCTCGGCGACGACAGCCGCAAGGTGATCGCCGACGAGCTGCACGTCGCCGTCACCGAGGTCGAGTCGATGGAGATGCGCTTGATGGGCGGCGACCAGTCCTTGAACGCCACCCTCTCGCCGACCGGCGAGGACGTGTGGCAGGACTTCCTCGCCGACGACCGGCCCAACCCCGAGGACATCGTCGGCGACAGCCACGACACCAATACGCGAAGCGCCTGGCTCAAGGATTCGCTCGCCGAACTGAACGACCGCGAGCGCGTCATCATCAAGGAGCGCCGCCTGCGCGACGAGGGTCGCACCCTCGAAGAGTTGGGCCGCACGCTCGGCATCTCGAAGGAGCGCGTCCGCCAGATCGAGCACCGCGCCCTGCAAAAGCTGAAGGCCTCGCTGACCAAGCGGATCAAGGACCCGGCCGACGAGATGTTCTTGACCATGACGATGGCCTGAAGCCCGGCCGTTCAGAGCCCTTGTCCATGCACGATCTCGCCATCGTCGGCGGCGGGCACGCCGGCCTCCTGCTCGCCCTCGCCGCCGAGCGCGCCGGCTTCGACACTGCCGTCGTCGATCCCGCCCCGCTCGACGGGCTACAGCCCCCCGACGGGCGCTGCATCGCGCTCCTCGCCGGCAGCCGGCAGGCGATCGAGGGCATGGGGGTGTGGCACGCGCTCGAAGGCGCCGGGGTGTCGGTGCGCACGATGGCCGTTACCGAACTGCCGAGCCACGGGCGCGTCCTCTACCAGGCCGACGACCTCGACGGGCGCGACTTCGCCTACGGCTTCGAGACGGCGGGCTTACGCAACTGTCTCGCGGCGGCCGTGGCGGCGAATCCCCGCATCCGTCGCTGCCGCACCGCGTTCGCCGGTTATGAACGCCGGCGTGAGGGCGTCGAAGTGCGGACCACGCAAGGCGAACCGATCGCGGCCCGGCTCTTGATCGGCGCCGACGGGCGCAACTCGGCCGTGCGCCGCGCCGCCAGGATCGGCGTCACGTCGAGCGTCTACGGCCAAGCCGCCTTGTGCTTCACGATCCAACACGAGGCGCCCCACCACGCCCAGGGCCACGAGTGGCTGCGGCCCGAGGGTCCGCTCGCCCTCCTCCCGGTCGGCGACGACCGCAGCGGCGTCACCTGGGTCGAGAACCCGCCCAAGGCCCGGCGCCTGGGCGACCTGCCCGAGGCCGACCTCCTCGACGAATTGTGCGCGGTCATCGGCGACACGCTCGGGGACAGGCTCCGCCTCACCACCCCGCGCGCCGTCTTCCCGCTCGGCGTCCAGCACGCGCGCCGCTACGCCGCGCCGCGCCTCGCCCTCGTCGGCGACGCCGCGCACGGCGTCCACCCGATCCACGCCCAGGGCTTCAACATGGGCGTCGGCGACGTCGAGGCGCTGATCGCGGTCCTCGCCGACGCGCGGCGCCGCGGGCGCGAACTCGGCGCCCCCGACACCGTCAAGGGCTACGAGCGCGCCCGCTATAACGCCAATCTCGGCCGGGTCTGGATGACCGACGGCCTCGTGCGCGTCTTCACCGGCCCCCCGCCGCTGCGCCTCGCCGGCCGCGCCGCCTTGCGCCTGATCGGCGCCGTGCCGCCCCTGAAGCGCCGGGCGATTGCGCACGGCATGCAGTTGCGCTAACGCTGGCGCGTCCGCTGCGCGGGGCTTTCTTCTTTTTTCGCTTTGTCCGAGGCTAGCTTCGATGTTGAGGCCAAGTTCGGGGACAAGCAGCAAACAAGAGAAGAGAAAGGCCGCGCGCCAGCGCACGCGAAGCGTCCCATGACCGATCCCCTCCACCACCTCCCCCTGCACGAGATCGTCGTCTTCCTCGTCGCCGCCGGCCTCCTCATCCCGCTCGGCCAGCGCCTGCGGCTGAACCCGGTGCTCGGCTACCTCCTGCTCGGCGTGGCGCTCGGCCCGCACGCGCTGGGCCGGTTGGCCGAGACCGTCCCCGGCCTGGGCTTCGCCACGCTTGAGGAGAGCGAAGGTTCGGAGGCGCTCGCCGAACTGGGCGTCTTGTTTCTTCTGTTCACGATCGGGCTCGAACTGTCGCTCAAGCGCCTGTGGTCGCTGCGGCGCTTGGTCGTGGGCCTCGGCGGCCTGCAGGTGGCGCTGAGTGCTATCCTCATCGCGCTCACAGCATTCGCGTTCGGCAATCCGGGTCCGGCGTCCCTCGTGATCGGGCTCTGCCTCGCCTTGTCCTCGACCGCGATCGTGATGGGCCTCCTCGCCGAGGGGACGGCGCCGGGCGGGGTGCGCCGGGCGAGCTTCGCCGTCCTCCTCTGCCAAGACCTCGCGGTCGTGCCGATCCTCTTGCTCACGGCCCTTCTCGGCGGCGGCGGCGACGGGGGCGTGTTCGCGGCGCTCCTGCGCGCGTTCCTGACGGCGGCACTCGCCATCGCCCTGATCCTGGGCCTCGGCCGCTTGGTGCTGCGGCCCCTGTTCGACCTCATCGGCGGCGGCGGCCGGCGCGACTTGCTGATGGCGGCGACGCTGCTCGTCATCGTGCTGACGGCGCTCGCCACCTCGGTGGCCGGCCTCTCGGCCGCGCTCGGCGCCTTCCTCGCAGGATTGCTCTTGGGCGAGACGGCGTGGCGGCACGAGATCGAGCTCGACCTCGAACCGTTCAAGAACCTGCTGCTCGGCCTGTTCTTCCTCTCGATCGGCCTCAAGCTCGACCTCGGCGCCGCGACCGTGGCGTGGCCCTGGCTGCTCCTCTCGCTGCCGGGGCTGATCCTCTTGAAATCCCTTCTCATCGTCGGGCTCGGGCGGCTGTTCGGCCTCACCTGGGCGGTCGCGGTCGAGACTGGTCTCCTGCTCGGCCAGGGCGGCGAGTTCGCCTTCATCGTCATCGCGCTCGCCCGGGGCGAAGGGCTCATTCCGGCCGACACCGCCGCCTTCATGCAGACCCTCGCGGGCCTGAGCATGTTGATCACCCCGCCGCTCGCCGTCCTGGCGCGCAGGGCCGGGGGGCTCGCCGCCCGGCTGGACGAGGGCAGGGCGGCGGCGGCGGCGCCGGTCGAGGGCGCCGTCCTGATCGCCGGCTACGGCCGGATCGGCCGGCTGCTGGCCTCGCTCTTGCAGGGCGAGGCGCCCGTTTTGGCGCTCGACCGCGACGCGGGTGCCGTGGCCGAGGCGCGGGCCGACGGGGTCGAGGCGCGTCTGGGCGACGCCGGCCGGGCCGCGTTCCTGCGCCAAGCCGGGGCCGGGGAGGCCCGCGTCCTCGTCGTCACGATGGATGACAAGGATGCCCGTGCGCACGTGATCGCGGCCGCGCGCCGCCACTGGCCCGACCTGCCGCTCGTCGTGCGCGCGCGCGACGCGGCGGAGGCGCGGCTGTTGCGCCAAGCGGAGGGCACCGCGGCGGTGCCGGAGACGCTCGGCCCCGCCCTCGAACTCGGCGAGGCCCTGCTGCGCGCGCTCGGCACGCCCGAGGCCCGCGCCCGGCCCCGCATCGAGGCCGCGCGCGAGGCGGCGATGCGGGGCGGAACGCCGCCGCGCGCACAAGCGTTTTCATCGTCGGACGAAACGTTCTAGAACGTTTCGATACGCAGACGGGAGCATGGGCGACATGATCAAGCGCATCCTGGTCGGGGTCTCGGGCACGCCGGCGCTCGAAGCCAAGATCAACTACGTGATCGACATCGCTTGGCGGCACAAGGCCAGCGTCGAACTGATCGACGTCGTCGACGTCGATCGCCTGAGCGAGGTCGGCCCGGTCCCGCTCGGCGGCGGCCACTTCTACGAGCGCATGGTCAAGCGCCGCGTGCGCGAGAGCCACGAGCAGAGCGACAAGGCGGTCGCCTTGTTCCGCGAGCGCTGCGAGGGGGCGCAGATCGACGTCACCGTGCTCTCGCGCGAGGGCGACCCGATCGTCCTCTTGGCCGCTTTGTGGCGCTACGTCGACTTGTGCGTCCTCGACGCGCGCGGCTGGTTCGACCACTCGGTGCTGCCCGACCCGGAGAGTGCGCTTGGCCAACTGGTCGCGTCGGGCGTGCGGCCGATCCTCGCCGTGCCCGAGGAGACGACCGAGGGCGTCAGCCGGGTGATGATGGCCTACAACGGCAGCCTGGAGGCGGCGAAGGCGATGAAGCAGTTCTGCCAGCTGGCGCCCTACCCCGAGACCGAGGTCCACGTCGTCCTCACCGGCCAATCGAAGTCGGAGGAGAACCCGCAAGACCTGCTCGACGACGCCAAGCGCTACGTCGAGGCGCACGGCCACCGCTGCCTCAGCCTGCACCTGGAGGGGGAAGACCGCGCCGGCTCGATCCTCGACTACGCGACCCAGAACGGCATCGACATGATCGTCATGGGCGGCTCGATGCACCGCGTCCTGCTCTCGAAGCGCTTCGGCCGGATGACGCTCGACCTGCTCAAGCGCTCCAAGATCCCGTTGTTCATCTCGCACTAGGGCAACTTCTGGACGGCCTCGACATGGGTTACGCCCCGGACTCGATCCGGGGCCAACGCGCCCTCGCCCGACAATCACCCCATGGACGGCGCGGCAGCTTGAGCCGCTAGAGCATTTTCAAGCAAAACCGGATCGGTTTTGCGTCCAGAAAATGCGTTGATAGAGACAGATAGAGCATTTTGCGTGAACCGGTGTTCGTGCGAAATGCTCTGGGCGCCGGATCGAGTCCGGGTGTAAGGCGGAGGTTGGACAAAACTCGACCTCACCCCCGCCAAAGAACCGTCAGCCCTCCTCCGGCAGGCCGAACGCGGCGATCTGGTCGCCGACCCTTGGCGACAGGATCGAGTTGCCGCCCGCCGTGACGACGACGTACTGCTTGCCCTTGTAGGTGTAGACCGCCGGCAGCGCCACGGCCGGCGCGTCGACGAGGCCCTTCCACAACACCTCGCTGCTCTTCAAGTCGATCGCGCAGACGTGGGCGTCCATCGAGGCGCCGATGAAGATCAGGCCGCTCGCCGTGACGACCGGGCCGCCGATCGTCGGCGAGCCCCAGGCTTCGGGCATGTAAGAGCCCCACTGCTGCACCTGCCCGAACGGCTTCTTCCAGAGCAGTTCGCCCGTGTCGAGGTCGCAGGCCGACATCGAGCCGTAGGGCGGCTTCCAGCACGGCATGCCGATCTGGTTGAGGAAGCTGGTCAAACGAAAGCCGTAGGGGCTGCCGGTCTGCGGGTAGTAGGTGCCGTCGTTGCCGCCCGCCGTCTGTTGCTCGTAGGCCTCGCGCTCGAAGAGCTGGTAGATCTGCACGACGCTGGAATTGTTGACGACGCAGGTGCGGCTGTTCGGGTCGACGGCGCCGCCGCCCCACTCGATGCCGCCGCTGGTCGGCGGGTAGGTGAGCGTGCCCTGCAGGCTCGGCGGGGTGAAGCGGCCCTCGTCGCGCAGCTTCGCCGCCGTGTCGCTGCAGTAGCCAAAGCCGGCCCAGTCGGCGAGCCGGAAGACGCCCGGCCACCGATCCTCGATCACCGGCTTTGGGATCATGGAGTAGGGCTGCGTCGGCGCCGCCTCTTCGCCCGCGACGTCCGAGGCCGGGACGGGCCGCCCCTCGATCGGGTAGACCGGCTCGCCCGTCACCCGGTTGAGGACGTAGATGAAGCCCATCTTCGAGGTCTCGACCAGGGCCGGGATCGTCTCGCCGCCCTTCTCGATGTCGATCGGCGTCGGCGGGGCGTCGGTGTCGAAGTCCCAGAGATCGTGGTGGACCAGTTGGCGGCTCCAGAGAACCTCGCCGGTCTCGATGTCGAGCGCCGTGAGCGAGGTCGTCAGCGGCAAGTCCCCCTTGCGCTGCCCCCCCGTAGAAGTTCGGGCTCGGCGAGCTGACGGGCAGATAGAGGATGCCCCGCGCCTCGTCGATCGACATCGAGGCCCAGACGTTGCCGGTGCCGGTCGTCGCCATGCTGGCCTTGGGGATGGCGTTGAAGGTCCACTTCAAGGCGCCCGTGCGCGCGTCGACGGCGAAGACGGTCCCGGGCGGGTTCGCCGTGTCGGTCCAGTCCCTGCCGGCCCAGCCGACGAACAGCGTGTCCTCGTAGACCGTCGGCGGCTGGAGGATCGACGAGGGCCACTTGGCGTTGGTCGTGTTCCAGGCGTTGATGTCGAGGACGCCGCCGTCGCCGAAGCCGGCGCAGCGCTCGCCGGTGTCGGCGTCGACCGCGTGCAGCTTCGCGTCCATCGTGCCGAGGTAGACCCGCTTCTGGCAGGGCTGCCCCTCGCTCGGATCACCCGCCGCCCAGTAGGCGACGCCGCGGTTCTTCAAGGCGGGCTGGGTCATCGCCTTCAGCGCCGCCTTCGCGTCGTAGGTCCACTTGACCTCGCCGGTGTCGGGTTCGAGGGCGAAGATGCGATAGAACGGCGTGCCGAGGTAGACCGTGTCGTTGACGAAGAGGGGTGTGGCCGACCAGACCGTCGCCGGCTTGTCGCCGCCCCCGTCGCCCGTGCGCACCTCCCAGAGCTTGGTGAGGTCGCCGACGTTCTCAGGGGTGATCTGCGCCGCCGGCGAGTATTTCTGCGCCGCGAGGTCGCCGTTGAACGTCGACCACGTGTCGTCGGACGCCGCGCTTGCCGCCGTCGCCGACAGGACGCCGACGAGCGCGAGGGTGGCGCGGGGAAAGCGAAGCGTCATCGCTCGATCCTTTACTTACGCGGCCGACGGGCGTCGCGCGCGCCCGGTCGCGCCGGTTACGAGGTGGACGATCCAGCCGACGAGGCACAGCGCCATCATCGCGACGAGGCCCACGCTGTGGAGCAGCACGGCCGCGAGCGCCGTGCCGGGGATGCCGAGCAGGGTCAAGACGACGAGGGTGACGTGCAGCCAAGCGGGCCGCCGGCCGGGCGCGACGATGACGGCCCCGGCGGCGAGGCTGGACAGGATGACCAGGAGGGCGCCGGCCGTGTGGTCGATGCCGCTGGAGCGGGCGACGTAGCCGAAAACCGCGATGCCGGCGAGCAGGATCGCGCCGTAGCTCACGCGTTGGCCCGAAAAGTCCGTCATTGCGGGCGTCCTTGAGGCGTCAAGGAGGGTCCGCCGCGTGTCCGGTCGTTGGGCCGGTAGCGTACCTGGATACCTCCAGGCTGCATTTTTTCCGCAGGTTGCAACCCCTGTACGACGGATCAATCGAGGAACGCTTCTTCTTTTTACTAGTGCTGACGTAGGAGGTTGGCCTCAACGCCGAGGGCCGGCCTCGGACAAGAGCAAGAAGAGAAGAAAAAAGGCCCCGCGCCAGCGGACGCGCAAGCGTGCCCCAACTTAGCCGAACAGCGGCGAAGCCAGCCCCGCTAGGAGTGCTATGCCCGCCGCCGCCGCGAGGCGCGGCTCGGTGCCGCCCTGCTTCTTGAGCGCTCGCTCGTAGGCGTCGATCGAGAGGCCGCGCCCGCCGATTCGCCGCACCTTGCGGTTGAAGTGCTTCAGGTAGAGCGCGTTGCCGTAGCCGCCGCCGAGCCCCATCAGGCCCACCAGCGCCGCGAGCGCGAGCGGCCCCGGGACGGCGGCGAGGCAGAGCCCTTCCAGGACGAGCACGAGGGCGACGTAGGCGGCAGCACTCCCCGCCATGCGGCGGTGCGCGAACCACAAGGGGCCGAACCAGAACGCGGCCGCGTTCCAGCTCCAGGCCCGCCCGCGCCACGCCATCACCCGCCACGCCTCGTCGTAGTAGCTGGCGTTGGCGCCCAAAAAGGCCCGCGCCACGTCGACGCCCCGATCCTCGGCCGCCGCCGTCCTGGTCGAAGCGGGCGCGGGTCGGGCGACGGGGGTCCCGTAGGCGACGGCGTACATGGGCTGCTGCTCCAAGGTCCAGGGGCGTCCGAGGACCGCGCACGCGGCCCGGCGGCGAGTTTATGAAAACCCCGCCCGCACGATCAACCGCTCGGGCCCGCATTCACTCTACCGACCCGCCCGGCACATAAGTGAGTGCCACAAAAGTCTTAAGCTTTCGTGAGCCAGACGGCCGTGTCGTGGAACGCGGCCCCGCCGTTGGGCGGCGACGCCTCGGCCGAGACCAGGGCGTTGATGCCCAGATCCCCCTCCCAATCATGGTTGGGCCAGATGCTCTCGACGACGACGGTGCCGGGGTGCTGCCCCTTTGCCCCGCGGGCGTGCAGGCGGACCTCGCCGCGGGCGTTGCCGAGGCGCACGGGATCGCCCTCTTCGAGGCCGAGCCGCGCCATCGTCGTGGGGTGCAACAGCGCCGTCGGCCGCTCCTCCTTGGCCCGCGAGGTCGGCGTCTCGGTGAAGCTCGTGTTGAGGAACTGGCGCGCCGGGGCGGCGACGAGGCGGTAGGGGTGCGCGTCGGTCGCCTCGTCGGTGACGGCGAGGTGGTCGGGCATCGAACACATCCGATCGCCGTCGGGCCCGAGTGCCTGCCAGTCCGGCTTGAAGCGAAAGCGGCCGTCGGGGTGGCCGAAGCCGTTACGGTAGTGCGCCGTGTCGGCGTCGGGCAGGACGTCGTGCCCGCCTTGAGCGACGATGGTGGCCGTGTCCGGGTGGCCGGAGCGGGCGAGGAGGTCGTCGATCAGGGCGCGCTCGTCCATCGCGAAGCCGGGGTGCTCGGCGCCGAGCCGCCCCGCCAGCGCGCAGACGACGGCGTGGTTCGAGCGCGTCTCCTGGTAGGGCTCGAACAGCTTCGGCCCGACCTGGACGCGGCAGTGCGCCGAGGCTTGGTAGACGTCGTCGTGCTCCAAGAACATCGTCGCCGGCAGGACGACGTCGGCCACCTTCGCTGTCTCGGTCATGAACTGCTCGTGCACGGCGACGAACAGATCGTCGCGCAGGAAGCCCCGCCGCACCCGCTCCAACTCGGGCGCCACGCACATCGGGTTGGTGCTCTGGATCAGCATCGCCGTCACCGGCGGGCCGCCTTGCAGGTCGACCGGGTCGTGGGTCAGGACCGGGCCGACGCGCGACTGGTCGAGCGCCCGCACGGCGGGATCGAGCCGATCCAGCCCTTCGAGCACCGTCTTGTCCCAGCCGTAGAGGTCGCCTTGGTTGTAGAGCGCCCCGCCGCCCGGGTCCCCCCAGGCGTTGGTCAGGACCGGCAGGCATGAGGCGGCGTGCATCTGCGCCGCCCCGTTGCGCGAGCGGGTGAAGCCGAAGCCGAGCCGCATCCAGGCCGGCCTGCCCGTCGCCCACAAGGTCGCGAACGCGCGGATCTCGGCCGGATCGAGGCCGGTGATCGGCGCCGCCCACTCAGGGGTGCGGGCGCGCAGGTGCGCCTCGACGCCCGCGTCCCAGTCGGTGCGGGCGGCAAGGTAGGCCCTGTCCTCCAGCCCCGCCTCCAGGATCGCGCACATCGTAGCGCAGGCGAGCGCGCCGTCGGTGCCGGGCCGCAAGGCGAGGTGCATGTCGGCCCGCGCCGCCGTGCCGGTGCGGTAGGGGTCGACGACGACGAGCTTGCCGCCGCGCTTCTTGATCTTGGCGACGTGGGTCATGACGTTGACGTGCGTCGCCACGGGGTTGCAGCCCCAGACGACGGCGAGTTCGGCGTGCTCGCCCGCCTCCTCGGCCGGCACGCCGGTGCGAAAGCCGTAGCCCGCCTTCCAGCCGGTGTTGGCGAGTTCGACGCAGATCGTGCTCTTGAAGCGCGAGTAACCCTTGACGTGGGTCAGCCGCTGGATGCCGTCGCGGTTTACGAGGCCCATCGTCCCGGCGTACCAGTAGGGCCAGACGCTCTCGGCGCCGTGCCTCGCCTCGGCCTTGAGGAAGGCCTCGGCGATCCGGTCCAGCGCCTCGTCCCAGCCGACCGGTACGAAGTCGCCGCTCCCCTTGGCCCCCACCCGCACGAGCGGCCGCCCGAGCCGCTCGGGGTGGTGGAAGCGCTCGTCGTAGCGCGCGACCTTGGCGCAGATCACGCCGGCCGTGTAGGGGTTGCGCTTGGCCCCCCGCACGCGCGTCAGGCGCCCGTCCTCGGCCTCGATGTCGAGCGCGCAGGCGCTGGGGCAGTCGTGCGGGCAGACGGATTCGAGCGCCATGCGGGCCGGCTCCTTGATGGGTCTGCGGGATCGAACCGGGCTACGCCCACAAGAGGCCGCCGGCAAGGGCCGATCCGGGCCGGCCGATCCGGACCGCTCGGCCGGCACGGGGTACGGTTGCATTACGCCCACACTTGTCGCACAAACGTCGTCAACGCCTCAATGTCGCATACGAAACCTTGATTACCATGCCGCAGCCGAACCAGATCCTCGCCGTGCTGCGTCGGGCCGGGATGCTCGACCTCGGCACGACGCCGGCGGTCGAGCCGATCGACGGCGGGACCGCATGGCGGGTCGAAGGGTTCGTCGTCCAGACGGGCACGGCAACCGCCGCCGCCTTCATCGACTCTGCCGCCGCGATCCGGCCGGGGGCCGTGCCGCGCCTGCACCACTTCGACCCGACGGGCGGCGCGCTCGTCGTCGAGTGCCTATCGCCGTGCTCGCACGCGCCGCTCGTCCGCCTCGCCCGCGACGGACGCCTCGACGGGCGCCACGGGGCGGCACTCGGCGCCCTGTTCGCCGACCTGCACGGCGCCACCTGGGGCCGAGCCTCGATCGGGGCGGCGTTCGTCGACGACCTCGCCTTCAAGCAGAAGCGGATCGAGCCGCTCTTGCTGGTCGCGGCCGAGGCGCAGCGCGACGCCGCCGCCGCCCTCAAGCGCGTCGCGCGCCGCTGCACCGGCCACCGCACGGCCCTCGTCCACGCCGGACCCGGCATCGAGGGCCTCCTTTGGGGTCCGGCCGGCCCCGTCCTCCTCGACGGCGCCGCCGCGCACATGGGCGACCCCGCCTTCGACGTCGCCCTCCTGCTCGCCGACATGATGATCCTGGCCGAGGCGGAACCCCGCGCGGGCCAGGGCCTGCTCGACGCCGCCCACAGCACGGCCCGGACGTGGCACCGGCGCTTGGGCAGGCTCAAGCCCGACGAGGCCGAGACGGCCGAACTCGTCGCCGCCCTGGCGCTCGGGCGCTTGAGCGGCCGGATGCCGCTCCCCGCCGTGCCGCCCGACGCGGCCGACGCCGTGCGGGCCCGGGCGAAGACGCTCCTCTCAGTGCCCCGCCCGACCGTCGCCGCGACGCTGAGGGGGCTGCGGGAGTGAACGCTTCGCGTGCGCTAGGCGCGCGGCCTTTTTTCTTTTTGCCAGTGTTAACGCAGGCGGCTGGCCGCGGCGCCGAGGGCCAGCCTCGAACAAAGACAAAAAAGAGAAAAAGAAGACCGCGCGTCAGCGCACGCGAAGCGTTCTCTTGCACCTCACTCCCCGCCCTCTTATTTCAAGCTCATGCAAGACACGCCCACAATCACCCGCATGGACGAGCCCTTGCCGGACGCGCGCACGTTCTGGCAGAAGCTCGCCCGCGTCCTCGCCTCGGTGCCGTTCGCCGAGCAGATCGCCGCCGCTTGGTACTGCGCCGTCGACCTCGAAACGCCGCACTACGTCCGCGGCGTCCTGATCGGGGCGCTGGCATACTTCGTCCTGCCGACCGACGCGATCCCCGACTTCATCGTCGGCTTCGGCTTCACCGACGACGCCTCGGTGCTGACGATGGCGCTCGCCGCCGTCGGCGGGCACATCAACGAGCGCCACCGCGAGGCGGCGCGGGCGCGGCTCAAGGCCCTGAAGGACGTCGGCCAGAAGCGCGCCGCCGACGGCGGGATCATCATCGACGCTTAATTCTTGGCGCCTCCCCGCCCGCGCGCTAGGCTCATGCCAACAGCGAGACGGAGAGGCATCATGCGCAAATGGTTCGGTATCGGGGCGATCGTGGCCCTCAGTATCCCCGCCTCGGCCTTGGCCGAGACGTGGGACATGCCGATGGCCTATCCCGACAGCAACTTTCACAGCGAGAACGGCAAGGAATTCGCCGCGTGCGTGGGTGAAACGTCGAACGGCGAGCTTGAGATCACCGTCCACGCCGGCGGCTCGCTCTACAAGGGCGACGAGATCAAGCGCGCGGTGCAGACCGGGCAGGTGCCGATCGGCGAGCGGCTGCTCTCGGCGCACCAGAACGAGAACGCCGTCTTCGGCTACGATTCGCTCCCCTTCCTCGCCACCTCCTACGAGGCGTCCGAGCAATTGAACCTCGCGGCCAAGCCGACCCTGGAGAAGGTGCTGGACGCGCAGAACTTGGTCCCGCTCTACTCGGTCCCCTGGGGGCCACAGGGCCTCTACACCAAGAAGGACGTGAACAGCGGCGCCGACATGCGAGGCGTCAAGTTCCGCGCCTACAACACGGCGACGGCGCGCATCGCCGAACTGATGGGCGCCGTGCCGGTGCAGATCGAGGCGGCCGAACTCTCCCAAGCGCTCGCGACCGGCGTCGCCGAGAGCTTCATCTCGTCGGGCTCGACCGGCTACGACAGCAAGGTCTGGGAGCAGCTCAACCATTGGTACGACGTGCAGGCGTGGCTGCCGCGCAACTACGTCCTGGTCAACAAGCAGGCCTGGCTCGACCTGCCCCAGACCTCGCGCGCCGCCCTCGTCGAGTGCGCAAACGAGGCCGAGGGGCGCGGCACGGCGAAGTCGCAGGAACTGAACGACTTCTACAAGGCCGAGCTTGAGAAGAACGGCATGACCGTGGCGCCGCCCTCGAAGCCGTTGACCGACGATTTCCTCAAAGTCGGCGAGACGATCACCAACGAGTGGCTGGAACAGGCCGGCGAGGACGGCAAGGCGATCCTCGACGCCTACAACGCCGCCCAGGGCGGCTGAGGCGCGTGGCGGCGGGGCGTCACCTGCGGCGCGGGCTCGACGCCCTCTACGCCGGGGCCGGCGTCCTCGCCGCCGTCTTCCTCGTCGCCTTGCTCCTCACCGTGAGCGCGCAGGTGCTCCTGCGCTGGCTGGGGCTCCCCTTCCCCGGCGGCACGGCGTACGCCGGCTACTGCATGGCGGCGGCGTCGTTCTTCGGGCTCGCCCACGCGCTCGAACGCCACGCCCACATCCGCGTCTCGATCCTCTTGACCCGCCTGCACGGCCGGGTGCGGCGGGCGGCCGAACTCTGGTGCCTCGCGATCGCGACGGCCTTGTCCTGGTACTTCGCGTGGTACGCGATCAAGGCGGTGCGGGTCTCGCACATGATCAACGACGTCAGCCAGGGCCAGGACGCGACGCCGATGTGGATCCCGCAACTCGCGATGGCGATCGGCACGGTGATCTTGGGCATCGCCTTCACCGACCATCTGATCCGCGTCGCGCTGGGCGAGGAGATCGCGGTGCCGGACGAGCACGGGGTAGAATGACTGGCCATGAATCGGTGGTGCGTCGGGTTCGCAGACGAGGTTTCGCTTGATGCTCTAGCCACGCTAGGCACCAAAGCCCATCACAACACCCGAACGTTCTCGGTCCACAACCGCACGCCGCCGCTGAACGCGCGGTCGTTGTGGCCGAGCCGGGCGTGTTCGGGCAGCTTGGCGAGCCGCTTGGCGTTGCCGCCCCCTAAGACCACGTAGTCGACGATCAGGGCGTCCTTCAGGTGCCCGACCGCCTCGTGCACGGTCTTCTCCCAGCGCTTCTTCTTCAGCCAGTCGAGCCCGCGCCGGCCGAGATAGTCCTCGAAGGTGCGCTTTTGCTTGTAGGGCATGTGCGCCACCTCCAAGGGGAGCACGGCGCCCTCGGCGACGAGGGCGGCGCCGAGGCCGGTGCCGAGGCCCAAGAACAGCATCTTGCCGCCGTCGTAGGAGCCTACCGCCTGCATCACGGCGTCGTTGACGAGCCGGGTCGGCCGCTTGAAGGCGCTCGCCAAGTCGAACGCGGTCCAGCCGGGGCCGAGGTTGAAGGGCTCCTTGAGCAGCCGGTCGTTGACGACCGGCCCCGGACAGCCGACCGTGACCCGGTCGAACGCCCAGCCCTCGGTATGCGCGGCGACGCCCTCGACCAGTTTGTCCGGGGTAAGTTCGTTGCCCGAGGCGAAGCGCGCGCGCCCGCCGTCCGCCTCGTTGAACAGCTTGACGTTGTTGCCGCCGACGTCGACGACGAGCACGCCCTGCGTCGTCATGGCCCCTCCATCCTCGTTGGCCCAGAACTCTGTTACCCGTCCGCCGGCCGCGGCGCCGTCAGGAGCGTGATCGTGGCGGCGCTCGGCGGCGTCGGGGCGGCGTCGAGCGCCGTTTCGAGGGCGTCGAGGTAGGCATCGGCCGGCACCGTGTCCAGAGCGTCGGCGGCAAGCAAGGGTTCCGGCGAGGCCAGCGCCACGATCGCCTCGCGCCCGAACGGCGGGGCGACGGTGAAGAGTTGCCCCCCCGCCGGGTCGCCGACGAGGAGGTCGGGGCCGGCCGCGTCGCTCTCTCCCTCTGCCGGCCACAAGCGGCGCACCCCCCCGTCCGCCATCAGGTAGTCCACCCGTACGTGCGAACCGGGGGCGAGGCCGTCGAGGCCGACGATCACCGGATCGCCGTCCTGCAGCACCGGCGCGTCGTTCCCCGGCCACAAGGCGGCGAAGGCGGCCTCCGGCGGCGGCGCCGTCCGGGCGGCGAGGAGGTCGTAGAGCCGGCAGAGTTCCGGCCGGCCTTGCACCAGGGCCACCTCGACCGTTCCGACGTCGGCGAGGCCGCCCGCCCGCTCGCGCAGTGCTGCCGCCACGTTCGGATCGTTGGTGTAGCCGCGCAGGCCCCCGCCGGCCCGCTCGACCCTGGTGCAGGGCTGCGTTCGGGCCCAAGCGTCGAGGTCGGCGAAGGTGCGCGCCGCGTCCGCGGGCGGCGGTGCCGCGGGCACAGGCACGGCCGCCGTCTCGGCCGGCTCCGGTGCTTCGAGGGGGGACAGCGGCGGTGCCGCCGCCGGCGCCACCGGCTCCGTCGCGGGCGGCGGCCCGGCCTCGATCGGCCCCTCGCCGCCGCCGAACAGGGCGAACGCCCCGACGAGCAGCAACAGGCCGATGAGCGTCAGCAAGAGCGCCGATGCCATCCACCGGCGGCTGCGACCGGTCTCGTCCGGCGCCGCGTCGGCGCCGGTGGGGACGATGATCGGCTCGACCGCCTTGCGCGCCGGCTCGGGCGCCGGCGTTTTCGCCGACGGGGGGGGCGGGGCGGGAGGCTTGCCCGGTGCCGGCTTCGGCTCGAACTTCGTCGGCGCCTCGGCGAGGCCGGCCGCGGCGTAGACCTTGGCACCCCGCCCGCCGGGCTCTGGGCCGGGTTTGGGCGGGGGTGCCGCGACGGTGCGGGCCGGCGGCTTCGCCGCCGCGAGCGCCGCCTCGATCGCGGCGGCGAAGCCGTTGCCCGAGGCCGGCCGGCGCTTCGGGTCGGCCAAGTCGCGCACGAGCTTGGCGAGCGGCCCCGGCGGGGCCTCGCCGGTGCTTTGGCCCGAGCCTCGCATCAGCGCGACGAACAGGGCGGCGAGATCGGCGAGGTCGGTGGTCGGGGTCGCCTCTTCCAGCCCCTGCGCCTCGCGATCGACGGCGGCGCTGGCGAGGTCGATCAGCCGCGCGGTCCCGGTCTGCCGCTCGATCAGCACCGTCGCCGGCCGGACGTCGCCGTGGGCGAGGTTGCGGGCGTGGACGAGGTCGAGGGCGCGGGCGACCTGCGCGGTCCAGCGGGCGAGCGCGTCGAAGGCGGGCCAGGGCGTCGTCTTGAGCCGCCGCTCCAGGCTCTGCCCGTCGATCCGCTCGACGACGAAGGCGAGCGCGTCGTCGACGCCCTCGACCGCGAACAAGGGCACGAGGTTGGCGTGCCGGACGTGGCGTCCCGCCGCCGCGTGGGCGACGCAGCGCGCGGCGGCGGCGGCGTCGAGCACGCCTTCTTGCGTCACCTTCAAGACGGTCGGTCGACCGACGCCCGGAAGGTGCGCCTCGACGATGCGAAACAAGGGGGTGTCGGCCACGGGCTCACCGATCTCGATCTGGGCCAGATTTGGCACCGTCTCCGTCATCCGTCCCCGCCTTGCGGCAACGGGGCAAGACCTGCGCCAGCAGGGCGCGCGCCGCAAGCCCGGCGCCGCCTTTGGCGGGCGTCGGGGCGTCGGTGACGAAGAACGTTGTTGTACGGTTGCGACGGCATGACCGCACTTAGACCTTCTCAACCAATCCGTGCAATCCTCTTCGACGATGCCCGCCACCGTCGCGCGGCGTTCGTGGCCTTCTCACTCAGGCGAACAGCCGTCGGCGCAACCGCCGCTGCGCCAGCCACAGCGCGAGCGCACCGCTGAGCGCCAGGACCGCGAGGTGGCCGAGCGCCAGGGTAGGGCCGAGCGGGGTGCTCGTGGTGAGCGGGCGCAGCACGGCCAGGAAATGCGTCATCGGCAGGCCCCAGGCCAGCGGCTCCAGCCAGTCCGGGAAGCGCTCGATGGCGAAGAACGTGCCGCCGAACATGAACATCGGCGTCACCCAGAAGCTGAAGAAGTAGGAGAACATCTCCCAGCTCTTGGCATAGGCCGTGGCGAGCAGGCCGTAGGCCGCGAACGCCACGGCGCCGAGGAACAGGACCGGCAGGGTGAGAAGGGCGCCCAACGGGTCGATGACGCCGCCCCAAAGACTGCCGACGACGAGGACCGAGCAGGCGGCGATCATCGCCTTGGTCGCGGCCCAGAGCAGTTCGCCCGCGAGCAGTTCTTCGAGGCGTAGCGGCGTCGAGAGCGCCGCGTCCCAGGTCTTTTGCATGTCGAAGCGGGCGAACGCCGAGATCGTCGTCTCGAACGAGGCGGTGAAGAGGGCGGCATACGCCATCATGCCCGGCAGGACGAAGGCGAGGTAGGGGACGCCTTCCGCCTCCTTGACGACCGAGCCGAGCCCGTAGCCGAAGCCGAACAGGAAGAGGAGCGGGTTGGCGACGTTGCTCGCCATCGACGACCAGAACAGCCGCCGCCACGTCAGCGCGTTGCGCCGCCAGACGGCGAGCGTGTAGCGGTTGAGCGGCAAGAGCGCCCCGCCGGCGCCTCGAAGCGCGAAGGTCCGCGTCGCCATTCTTCTACCCTTCTCGCAAGCCACGGCCGGTGAGGCGCAAGAACACGTCCTCCAGGTTCGCGGGCCGGACGTGCATCGTCCGGTCGGCCGGCAGGGAGCGCGTCACCCGCTCGGGCGCGTCGGTGAAGACGAGGACGCTGCCGCCCAAATCCTCCACCTCCGCCCCGTCGAGGTCGAGCCCGTCCGGCAAGATCCCGTCGATCTCGATCGCGTGGGCGCGAACGTAGCGGCGGATCAGCCCCTTGGGCGTGTCCTCGGCCAGGATCTGCCCCCCGTCGATCAGGATGATCCGATCGCACAGGCGTTGGGCCTCGTCCATGTAGTGCGTCGTCAGCACCAGCGTCCGCCCGGCCCGCTTCAGGCCCTGCAACTGCCGCCAGATCAAGACGCGCGCCTGCGGGTCCAGGCCCGTCGTCGGCTCGTCGAGGAAGACCAGTTCCGGGTCGCCGATCAGGGCGCGGGCGACGATCAGCCGGCGCTTCATGCCGCCCGAGAGCGCCGCCACCGGCGCGCGCGCCTTCGGCGTCAACTCCATGAAGGCGAGGAGGTCGGGCACCCGACGGTCGATCTCGGCGGGCGTCAGGCCGAAGTAGCGGCCGTACGCTTCGAGGTTCTCCTCGACGGTCAGTTCGGGGTCGAGGTTGGTCTCCTGCGGCACGAGCCCGACCCGCCGCCGGTCCTGGCGCGGCAGGGCGTCGGCGTCGGCGCCGAACAGCATGACGCTGCCGCCGCTCGGCTTCGAGAGGCCCATCAGCATGCGCATGGTCGTCGTCTTGCCGGCCCCGTTCGGGCCCAAGAGCCCGACGCAGGTGCCGGGCCGGATGTCGAAATCGACCCCGCGCACGGCCTCGATCACCCCGTGCGACTTTCTCAAACCCCGCACCTCGATCAGCGGCGGGGTGGGCAGGGGCCTTGCAAGGCCTTGGGCGAGGTCGCGCGCGTCGGCGTCCAGAACCGTCTCCTCTCGTCGCGTCGGACCCGGAACATGGCCGGTGCGCGCCGCCACGGCAAGCGTACGTCCGGGGCGCGCGGCTCGGGTTCGTCTTAGCGTTCCTTGGGTTCGTTCGGCAAACCGCCCTACCGCAAGATGCGGGCCGACGCCGAGGTAAGGGCCAATCTTGAACAAGTGATGAAGAGAAGACCGCGCCTCAGCCTGCCTAGCCGCGTTAGGCACCGAAGCGTTCACCCCACCGGCGGCGTCGGCAGGACTTGGATCTCGTGCAGTTCGCAGCCCTTCGGCTGGGTCAGGGCGAAGACGACCGCGCGGGCGACGTCGTCGGGTTGGAGCGCGTCGGGCTTCTTCTCGTCGAAGAAGGGGGTGTCGACCATGCCGGGCTCGATCAGGGTGACGCGCACGCCCGTGCCGCGCAGTTCTTCGCGCAAATTGTAGCCGATCGCCGTCACCGCCCACTTCGAGACGCCGTACATCGAGCCGCCGATCGTGCGCCGCCCCGCCACCGAGCCGGTGAGGACGACGTGGCCTTGGGCTTTCTTCAAGGCCTCCAGGCCCGCCCGGACCGTGTAGGCGACGCCGAGCACGTTGGTGCGCATCATCGCCTCCCAACTCGCAGGATCGGCGCCGGCGAAGCCGCCGGGCGCCCCGCCGCGGCCGGCGTTGGCGAAGACGGCGTCCAGGCGCCCGAAACGTTTCGTCGTCTCTGCCACGGCCCGCTCCTGCCGGCCCAGGTCGCCGACGTCGCATTCCAGCGCCAGCGCCCGATCATTCCCGATCTCGGCCACGAGACCGTCGAGCTTGTCCTTCGATCGCGCCAGGAGCGTGAGCCTGAAGCCGGCCTTGGCGGCCTCGCGCGCCGTCGCGGCGCCGATCCCGCTCGACGCGCCGGTGATGAGTAGAACCCGTTCCTCGCTCAAGGCGATCCCTTTCGTTTATGGTGCGGCCGTAGCACGCGCCGGCTAGCAGATAGCGCGACCGCGCCTAATTTGTCGTCCTCGCAGCAACAAGGCCCCCCATGCACGCTTTCTTCGAGCGCCTGCTCGATCCCCTCGCCCCCGCCCCAATCGAGCGCCCGCCGGCCTCCACGCTCGGCTTCTTTCGCTTCTTCTTAGGCCCGTTGCGCGGCCTCCTCCTCGTCACGCTCGCCGTCTCGGGCGTGGCGGCGCTGTCCGAACTGGCGCTCTACGCCTTCTTGGGCCTCATCGTCGATTGGATGGGCAAGACCCCGCCCGCGTCGTTCTTCACTGAGCACGGGGTGGCACTCGCGCTCATGTTCGTCGTCGCGGTCCTGGTCCGGCCGCTCGCGGCGCTCACCGCCCGCGGCCTCGTCACCTTGACCCTCACGCCGGGCCTGACCAACCTCGTGCGCTGGCGGACGCACCGCTACGTCATGCGCCAGTCGCTCAGCTTCTTCCAGAACGATTTCGCCGGCCGCGTGGCGCAAAAGGTGATGCAGTCGGGCCAGGCCCTGCGCGAGGCGGTCCTCAACGTCATCGACGGCGTCTGGTTCATGGCCGTCTACCTGATCGGCACGATCGCCATCTTCTCGGGCCTCGACCCCTGGCTCCTCCTGCCGATCGCGTTCTGGATCGCGGCTTACGCCCTCGTCATCTGGCGCATGGTCCCACCTGTGCGCGAGCGCTCGCGCGCCGTCTCCGAGGCCAACTCCGCGCTCTCCGGCCGGATCGTCGACGGCTACACCAACATCCACGTCGTCAAGCTGTTCGCCCACGCCGAGCGCGAGGACGCGTTCGGCCGCGAAGGACTCTCGCGGCACTTAGAAGCCTTTCGCGGCCTGATGCGCTCGATCTTCGACATGACCGTGACGCTCACGCTGCTCAACACCGCCCTCATCCTCAGCATGGCCGCCCTCTCGATCGTGCTGTGGCAGGGGGGCAGCGTCAGCGTCGGCAGCATCGCGATCGCCAACGGCCTCGTCATCCGCCTCAGCCAGATGTCGGGCTGGATCCTGCGCACCGTCACGTCCCTGTTCGAGAACTGGGGCACGGTCGAGAACGCGGTCGAGACCGTCTCGCGGCCGAACAGCGTCGCCGACAGAGCCGGGGCGCCCGGACTCGTCGTGACCAGGGGCGAGGTGCGCTACGATCGCGTCGGCTTCGGCTACGGGCGCCCCGACCTCGCCGTCGTCGACGGCCTCAGCCTCACCGTCCGCCCCGGCGAGAAGATCGGCCTCGTCGGGCGCTCCGGGGCGGGCAAGTCGACCCTCGTCAACCTGTTGCTCCGCTTCTACGACCTGGATTCGGGCCGCATCGCCATCGACGGGCAGGACGTGGCGGCGGTGACGCAGGCCAGTCTGCGCGCCCAGATCGGCGTCGTGACGCAGGACCCGGCCCTCCTCCACCGCTCGATCCGCGACAACATCGCCTACGGTCGCCCCGACGCCACCGAGGCGCAGGTCCGCCGCGCCGCCGAACTCGCCGAAGCGACGGCCTTCATCCCGGATCTCCGCGACCCGCAGGGCCGCACCGGCTTCGACGCCCACGTCGGCGAGCGCGGCGTCAAGCTCTCCGGCGGCCAGCGCCAGCGCATCGCCATCGCCCGCGTGATCCTGAAAGACGCCCCGATCCTGATCCTGGACGAGGCCACGTCCGCCCTCGACAGCGAGGTGGAAGCGGCGATCCAGGCGCAACTCAAGCACCTGATGGCCGGCAAGACCGTCATCGCCATCGCGCACCGCCTCTCCACCATCGCCGCGATGGACCGCCTCGTCGTCATGGACAAGGGCCGCGTCATCGAGCAGGGCCACCACCGCGACCTGATCGCCAAACGCGGCCTCTACGCCTCGTTGTGGGAGCGCCAGTCGGGCGGCTTCCTCGACGCGGTGGCGTGATACGCTTCGCGTCGGCTGCGCCGGGCTTTTTTCTTTTGTTTTTGCTACTTAAGAAGGGACTCGATTGGTCCAACTCGCCCTTATGTTGTCATCCCCGACTTGATCGGGGATCCAGGGTGGCCGGGCGCGGGCGTTCTCAAAGGTCTTCCGCCAAATCCTTCCACCCCGGATTGCCCTCTTCGATCAGCCCCAGCTTCCAGGCCGCGGCCAGCGCTTGAGCCGCTTCTCGCGCGAGATCGCCCCCTCCACGTCCTCGAACGTCTCGACGTGGACGAGGCGGCGGACGCTATAGCGGTCGGTAAAGCCCCCCGTGGCACCGGCGCGGTGCTCCGCTAGCCGCCGGGGCAGGTCGCTCGTGACGCCGACGTAGAGCGTCCCGTTGCGCCCGCTCGCCAGGATGTAGACGTGGTACTGCTTGAACGTCACCGCCCGGCCACCCTGGATCCCCGATCGAGTCGGGGATGACAAAGAAGAGGTTCGAGCGCCCACACCCACACCTTGTCACCCCCACACCGCTTGGTCGCCATCGGTCAAGTGGAGAGCGACACCATCCACACCCACACCTTGTCATCCCGCACTTGATCGGGGATCCAGAGTGGCCGGACTCCGCCGCCCACACCGCCGCCTCAGAACTCCCGCGTCACGCCCAATTCGAACCTCGCCCGCTCGAAGTCGTACAGGTCGATGTCGGAGTCGCGTTTTTCCAAGCACGGTGCCGATCAGCGGGGTGAAGCCGAAGAAGTCGAGCTGGCGGTTGCGCAGGTTGACCTCGAAGCTGTAGGTGATGCTGTCCTTCTTGTCGAAGCCGAAGCCGGGGATGTTGCTGTCGTACTTGCGGAATTCGATGCCGGGCTCGGCGTAGACGTTGAAGCCGAACGGCAGTTCGGTGAACAGGCCGATGCCGAGGAACAGGCCGACGCTGCGCTCGGTCGGGTCGGAGGCGCGCACGCGGTCCAGCGTCACGCTGCCGCGCAAGAGGCTCTGCGGCGTCAGGCTGTAGAGCGGGTTGACGCCGACGAGGAAGCGCGGGCCGTCGAGGCGCTCGGCCTCGTCGTGCTTGAGGCGAAAGCCCTGGACGTTGAGGCCGAGGTTGACCCGGTCGGTGACGCGGCCCTGCCACGCCGCGCGCATGCCCAAGTAGTGGCTGTAGCCCTCGTCGCCGAACCAGCGCCGGCCGAACAGGGCCGAGGCCGAGACCTCCTGGTTGTTGCCGAGCCGGACGAGCGGCCCGGCCGAGAGGGCGAGGTTGGTGTCGTCGAAGTCGCCGCCCTCGTAGTCGAGGCGGCGCACGAACGCGGTCTGGCGCAACAGGACGGAGCGGTTGTCGGTCAAGGGCACGTCGAAGCGGCCGCTGGTCTTGACGTCGATGCCGATGCCGCTGGTCTCGCGCGCGTCGTCGTCCAACTCGAAGGGCAGGTCGAAGATGCTGACCTCGCGCCTGGAGGTCGCGGCGTTGACGTTGGTGTCGGGGGCAAAGGCGAAGTCGAAGTCGAAGCCCCAGAGGCGCCGCGCGTCGATCCGGCGCAGGAAGCGGCGCACGTTCTGGACGACGGGCTCGGGCAGGTCGCCGGCGAGCGCGTAGTTGAACTGCAAGGCCGACTTCCGGTCGTCGCCGAGGAGGAAGTAGACCCGGCCGAGTTCGAGCCTGACCCGCAGGATGTTCGGGTCCTGCAAGAGCATCTGGCGGTAGAACCCCGCCGCCGCCTCCAAATCGCCGCGCGCCTCGGCGAGGCGGGCGCGCTGGAAGCGCAGCGACTGGGCGTCGGCGCCGAACTCCTCGGCCCGGTCGAGCAGCGTCCCGGCCTGGTCGAGCAGGTTGCGGTTGACCAGTTCGGCGGCGGCGGCGACGAGGCCGTTCGGGTCGGCGCGCGCGGCGGCCTCGTCCTCGATCACGACCCTGCCCCCGGGCTCGGGCCGGGCGGGGGCCTGCGGCCCGGCCGGCGGCCGGTCCTGGGCGAAGGCCGGGGCGAGCGGGGCGCAGACGAGGGCGAGCGCCGCCAGGACGCGCAAGGGGGTGCTCAAGGGGAAAGCCTCGATCGTTGCGGCCGCCGGACGCGGCCTTGAGGACGGGCGCCGCGGGTGAGGCGGCGTGGCGGGCTGCCTAGCGCAGGCAAGAAGCGATTGCACCTTAAATTCTATACAACCTATGCGGGTAATCCCGGCCAAAGAGAAAGGCGGCCGAAGCCGCCTTTCCCCTGCCGAGGTCCGATGGTTGGAAGGGTTACGGCGTCGTGGGACTGTTGTTCGAGCCGCCGAACGAGCCCCTGAGGTCGCGGCCACCGCCGTTGGCGCGGTAGACGCCGCCGATCTCTTCCGGGTTGGCGGCCGTTTCGCCGAGCAGGGCACCGGCGATGGCGGTGCCGCCGGTAAAGCCGGTTATGGCGCTGTAGTTTCCGGCACCGGTCACGCTTGAAGTAGTAGCGTCGGCATCGAACCCGCCGGTGGCGTCATCCAAATTGAGTGCACCGAAAGCGAGAGTGTTGCCGTTGCCAAAGTCGAGATCAACGCCAATGGCCCCGGCGCCGCCCGCGAGGTCCAACGTCGCGGTCATGTCGCCGTCGAGCCGCGTGAACGTAGTGCCGCTGTTAGTCACCTCGATTGCCAGCGTCTCACCGGTGTAGGTTGCCGTGCCTGGAGTAGGATCAGTGCTAGGTGTGAAGCCGCCGGTAGGCAACGCATCGCCGTTGTAGAACGACCCGGCTTGACGCGCGTCGGCGGTATTAGGGTCGCTGTCGTCGTCGACCTCGGCGCTCCAGACGCCGAACGAGGTGTAGTCGAGGGAGGTGGTCAACGTTCCGTCGTTGATGCGCGTGGCGTACGCCACGTCGGTGTCGTCCACGCTGGCGCCGCTACCGAGCGCAGCACCGCCGGTCGTGTAGACCAGCAGGCCTTCGTTATCCACTGCATTACGGGCGAGAGCGACGGTATCATCGGCAGTGCCATCATTATCGTTATCGACGTTGATGGTCAGCGTGTCGAGGTCTGGGCGGTCAACGCCGTCCGCGCCGCCGAACGGAACGTCCCTGTTGGCACCGGTCGGAACGGCGCCGCCGTTCGTGCTGGTGTCGATCGGCGGGGTGCCGTCGCCGCCGATGTCGTCCGACGTGCCGCCGAAGGCGCCGGCGAAGGTGGCGGTGGCGTCGGTGTCGGCGTTCGTCATCGCGACCTCGCCGACCATCTCGCTCCCGTCGCTGCCGACCATCTGGGCGCTCAGCGTCTTCGAGCCCTCGGCGTAGTCGCCCTCGGCCGCGTCGCCCGTCGCGGTCGTCACCGTGACCGTGCCGCCGGTCAAGGCGCCGCCCGAGAAGGTGCCGCCGGTGGAGCTGATCGCGCCGAAGCCGTCGTAGTCGAGGTCGACGCCGACGGTTCCGGCCCCGAAGTCGGCGTCGGCGCTCATCGTGCCGGTGTAGGACTCGACCGTCTCGGCGCCGGTGGTGTCGTCGACCGTGGTCTCGATGCCGAGCGCGCCGCCCTCGTAGGTCGCCGTGCCCGTCGTCGGCACGGTGTCGGTGTTGACGCCGCCGTAGAAGCCCCGCGTCGTGGCGCCGGCGGTGCCGCCGACGCCGGTGGCGTAGACGCCGTAGACGCCGCTCTCCAGCGTGGCGCCGAGGGTGTCCTCGCCGACGCGGCTCGTCATCACCATGTCCTCGTCGACCACGGCGGCCGTGCCGGCGCCCGACGCCGTGTAGGTCCGCACGCCGGTGGTGTCGTCGTCGCTCACGTTGCCGTAGGTCGTGCCGTTGACCGTGACGCTCTCGGCCGAGAGCGAGTCGACGCCGGAACCCGACGAGAAGCTGGCGCCCTGCGGCAGCGAGCCGGAGGGCGTCTGCCCGCCGCCGCCCGGCGGCGTCGTGCCGCCGCCGCCGCCGCTGCCGTCGCCGCCGTTGCCGCAGGCGGCGAGCGCCAGCATCATCGCCATCGCCGAGACTTGTGGAAGCCGCTTCATCGCCATGCCCTTGCGCCTCTCAACTTTATGGATAACCTAAGCGCGTGACTAGCGCGCCGGACGTTCGAAGGTCAAGCGGATTTCTGCAACCGATAGGCGATTGTTAACGGCGGATGACCCGGCTGTGACGATAATCTCATCGGCGCCGTTTGCACCCCCCGCGCGAGGGCACGGACGGACTGGCACGCCCCGATAGGCACGAAACCCGCCGGGCGGGAATGTCGCGCCCCCGCGCACAACCGTTCGCCGCCGGCCGGGCACCAAGGGCGTGGCATAAAAACAACTAAGGCGCGAATGGGACGGCGGCGGGCGCCGCCCTTCCAACGGCCCGGCTTCGACGCCCCCCCGCGGGGGGGCACCTGCGACGCGCCCGCGCGTTACCTCGGCACACCTTGAGCGGGAGACAGCGATGCGCCTTACTTGGCTCGGCCACTCGGCCCTGCACGTCGAGACCGGGGGCCGGTCGATCCTGATCGACCCCTTCTTCAGCGGCAACCCGACCTACCCGAAGGGCTGGGCCGAGCGGCTGGAGCGGCTCGACGCCATCGTCCTGACCCACGGCCACGACGACCACGTCGGCGACACGCTGGACCTGGCCGAGCGCTTCAAGCCGACGCTGTTCGCCCAGTTCGAGCTGGCGATGTACCTGCAAGGCCGGGGCGTCGAGGCGATCCAGCCGATGAACGTCGGCGGCACGGTCGAAGAGGACGGCGTGCGCTACAGCATGGTCCAGGCGTTCCACAGCGCCGCGACCATGATCGACGGCAAGCCGATGACGCTGGGCGACCCGGCCGGCTTCGTTATCATGGCGGACGGCGAGAGCCTCTACCACGCGGGCGACACGGGGTTGTTCTCCGACATGGCGCTGATCCAAAGGCTGTTTCAGCCCAAGATCGGCCTGATCCCGATCGGCGACCGCTTCACGATGGGGCCGGAGCAGGCCGCGATCGCCTGCAACGAATTCCTCGACCTGGAGACGATCGTCCCGGTCCACTACGGCACGTTCGACCTGTTGAGCGGCGACCCGGACGACTTCAAGCGCCGCGTCACGCGCGGCAAGGTCGTCGTCCCGACGCCGGGCGAGCCGTTCGAGGCGTGAGCGGCGGCGCTCAGAAGCCGGCGGCGCCGCCGTCCTTGCGCGGGTCGGAGCCGGCGACGTAGCCGCCCTCGACGCGGGCGACGAGTTGCGCCCCGCCGAAGCCGAAGCTGGCGTCGGGCGACTCCAGGGCGAGGCGGTGGCCGCGCGCTTCGAGATCGGCCAGGGTCGACGCCTCGAACGCGGCCTCGACCGCGACGTCGAGGTCGTCGATCACCCGCCAGCGCGGCGCGTCGGCGGCGGTCTGAGGGTCCTGGCCGAAGACTTGCGTGCGCAAGACCATCTGTACGTGGCCTTGCGCCTGCATCGGCCCGCCCATCAGGCCGAAGGCCATGCGCGGCCCGTCGCCGCCCGTGACGAAGCCGGGGATGATGGTGTGGAACGGGCGCTTATTGGGGCCGGGCGCGTTCGGGTGGCCGGGCCGCACGGTGAAGCCGTGGCCGCGGTTCTGCAACGAGACGCCCGTGCCGGGAACGACGACGCCGCTGCCGAAACCCATGTAGTTCGACTGGATGAACGAGACCATCATCCCGTCTTGGTCGGCGGCGGCGAGGCAGACCGTGCCGCCGGCCTTGGGCGCGCCGGGGCCGAAGGCTTGCGCCCGCCGCCGGTCGATCAGCCGGGCGCGCGAGGCCAGGTAGTCCCGGTCGAGGAGGGCCGCCACGGTGACGTCTTGCATGTGGGCGAGGTCGGCGACGTGGGCGTAGACGTCGTGGAAGGCGAGCTTCATCGCCTCGATCTGGAGGTGCAGCGCCTCGGCCCCGTCCGGGTCGAGGTCGGCGACGCCCAGATCCTCCAGCATGCCGAGCGCCATGCAGGCGGCGATGCCCTGGCCGTTCGGGGGGATCTCGTGCAGGGCGATCTCGGCGAAGGGCTGGCTGATCGTGCCGCACCAGTCGTTGCGGTGCGCGTCCAGGTCGGCCTCGCTCAAGGCCGCGCCGTGCGCCCGGGCGAAGGCGGCGATCTCGGCCGCGAGCGCGCCGCGGTAGAACGCCTCGCCGCCGCTCTCGGCGATCAGCCGCAGCGAGCGCCCCATGGCGGGGCAGGCGAACGTCTCGCCCGCGAGCGGTGCCCGGCCCCCCGGCATGAACGCCTCGGCGAAGCCCGGCTGGTCGTGCAACTCCGCCGCCGCCCGCCGCCAGAGTTCGGCCACGACCGGCGAGACGGGAAAGCCCCCTTCGGCGTAGGCGACCGCCGGCTCGAACAGCGCGGCGAAGGGGAGACGGCCGAAGCGCTTGGAGAGATCGACCCAGGCCGCGACCGCGCCCGGCACGGTGACGCTCTCCCAGCCGCGCTGCGGCACGGCGTCGAGCCCCGCAAAGCGCGCCTCATCCCAAGCGCCCGGCGAGCGGCCCGAGGCGTTGAGGCCGTGCAGGGCCTCGCCGTCCCAGAGGATGCAAAAGGCGTCCGAGCCCAGGCCGTTGCCGGTCGGCTCGACCACGGTGAGGGCGATCGCGGTGGCGAGCGCGGCGTCGATCGCGTTGCCGCCTTGGTGCAGCATCGACAGGCCCGCCCCCACCGCGAGCGGCTGCGAGCCCGCGACCACGTTTCTCGCCAGCACCGGCGAGCGGCGCGAGGGGTAGCGGGCGGCGTGGGTGAGGCGCATGGGACTTAGCCTTTCAAGCTGCCGGGCCGAGCACGCTCGCGCGGCCCCTGGCGTAGGCGCGCAGGCTGAGGCCGATCGAACCCAGCGCCAGGAGGAGGAGGAGGGCCGAGACCGGGCGGGTGAGGAAGGCCGTCCAATCCGGGTCGGTCATCAAGGCGCGGCGCAGGTTGGTCTCGGCGATCGGCCCGAGGATGACGCCCAGGACCAGGGGTGCGAGCGGGTAGTCGAGCTTCTTCATCAAGTAGCCGCCTAAGCCGACGAAGCCGAGCAGGTAGACGTCGCTCAAGCGGTTGTTGAGCGCGAAGGCGCCGACCGTGCAGCAGACGATGACGACCGGGACGATGACGTATTTGGGAATGTCGGTCACGCGCAGGAACAGGCGCATGCACGCGAGGCAGATCACCAGCATGAGGAAACTCGCCACGACCAGGGCGACGAACATGCCGTAGACGAGGTCGGCGTGGTCCATGATCAGGCGCGGGCCGACGCCGATGCCGTGCACCATGAGCGACGCCATGAGGATCGCATCGACGGCCGAGCCGGGGATGCCGAGCGCGATCAGCGGGATCAGGCCGCCGCCGGCGGTGGCCGAGTTGCCGGCCTCCGAGGCGACGACGCCCTCGGGCGTGCCCTGGCCGAAGGCCTCGGGGGTCTTCGAGGCCCGCTTGGCCTGATCGTAGGCCAAGAGGTTGGCGATCGAGCCGCCGGCGCCGGGCAGTGCCCCGACCAGGACGCCGACGATCGAGGAGCGCACGAGGTTGATCGGGCGGCCCAGCACCTCGCGCACGGCGGCGAAGGGATGAAACTCGATGTTCTTGGGGATCAAGGCGGCGCCGGCCTTGGTCTCGCCGGCGTCCTCGACCTCGCTCATCAGTTGGCTGATGGCGAAGACGCCGATCAAGACGACGAGGAAGGGGAGGCCCGCCGCCAAGGTGTCGACGTCGAAGGTGAGGCGCGGGCGGCCCATCATCGGGTCGGGGCCGATCGTCGCGAGCACGAGGCCGATGGCGGCGGCGAGCAGCCCGCGCAGGAGCGACGTGCCGACGAGGCTGGCGACGATCGTCAGCGCGAAGACGATGAGCGAGAAGTACTCCCAAGGCCCGAGCCTGACGGCGACCAGGGCGAGCGGCGGGGCGGCGACGACGAGGACGAGGGTCGAGATCGCCGTGCCGAAGAAGGAGGCCCAGACGCCGATGCTCAAGGCCCGGCCGGGCTCGCCGCCCCGCGCCATCGGAAAGGCGTCGAAGGTGGTCGCGACCGAGGACGGCGTGCCGGGGATGCCGAGCAGCGCTGCACTGATCAGGCCGCCCGAGTAGCCGCCGACGTAGACCGCGAGCATGAGCGAGATGCCCTGCAAGGGCGGCATGGCGAAGGTGAGCGGCAAGGTCAGCACGATCGCCATCGTGACGGTGAAGCCCGGAATGGCGGCGGCGACGATGCCGGCGATCGAGCCCAAGGTCATGTAGGCCAGCGTGTCGAAGGCCAGGACCTGGGCCGCACCGGAGAGAAAGGCGTCGAGCATCAAGGATCCATCGAAGGAAGCACAGTCAACCGAAGAGCCCGCCGCGCGGCAGGAAGACGCGAAACACCTCGGCGAACAGGGCGTTCAGCCCGAAGGAGAAGACGATTGCGATCACGAGCACGACCGCCCGCGCGGTCCACGTCGCCGGCGCCAGCAGCAGTTGGGCGAGGAGGAGGAAGGCGAAGGTCGCGAGCGGGAAGCCGAGCGCTTGCATCGAGGCGAGATAGGCGGCGAACAGGACGAAGAGCGCCAGGACGAGGCGGTGGCGCCTGAGCCAGGCGGCGACGTCGGGCGATCGTGCGCCGCCCCCGCCCCGAGCGATGCGCCGCGCGGCGTCGAGGGCGGCGAGAACGCCGAGACCGGCGAGGACCCCGAGCACGAGGCGGGGAAACGCGCCGGCGCCGAGCGGCTCCCAGCGCGACGAGGGCAGGTCCCCCGCCGCGACGAAGAGCGCGAGCGCGGCCGCGATCAGGACGAGGTAGGAGACCAGCCGCGCGACCTCGGTCGAACGGCCCGAGACCCCCTCCTTGGCCGTGCCGCTCATCCTTCCAGCTTGGACACGAGGCGCCCGACCGTGGCGTCGAGCTTCTCAAGGTAGGCCCTGTAGGCTTCCTGGCCGCGAAAGTCGCTCTCGGCGCCGGCGTTTTGGATCGTCTGCCGGTAGTCCTCGTCCCGCGCCAATTCTTCGAGCGCCGCTTCGAGCGCGTCGAGCCGGTCCTGCGGCGTGTCCTTCGGCGCCACGAGGCCGCGGGTGACGGTGAGTTCCAGGTCATGCCCGAGTTCGGCCAGCGTCGGCACGTCCGGCGTCGACTCGACCCGCTCAGGACTGCCGACGGCGAGGAAGCGCAAATCGCCGTTGTCGACGAACTGCAGCGCCGACGAAATGTCGCCGATCGCGGCGTCGAGATTGCCGCCGACAAGCGCGCGGATGCGCTCGCCCGTGCCCTCGTAGCCGACGTAGCCGAACTGTGCCCCCGTCGCCTCCTCGATCATCGCCGCGTGCAGGTGCGGCACGCCGCCGAGCGTGACGCCCATGCGGACCTCGCCGGGGTTCTCCTTGGCGTGAGCGACGAAGTCCTCGAAGGTCTGCCAGGGCGCGTCGGCGTTGACGACGACGTATTGCGGCGACGAGGTCATCAGCGCGATCGGGGCGAAGTCGTCCCATTCGAGGTCGGTGAGCCCCGTCTGGCTGGCGACGGGCAGGCCCTCGTGGATCTGCGTCACCGTGTAGCCGTCGGGCGCGCGCTTCGCAGCCTCGGCGAGCCCGAGCGTGCCGCCGACGCCCGGCATGTTGATGACCGGCATGGCGGCGCCGAGGTGGGGCTCGATCTCGTTGGCGACGATGCGCATCAGCGTGTCGCTGCCGCCGCCGGGACCCCAGGGAACGATGAACTCGACCGGCCGCGAGGGGTAGTCCTCCTGGGCCTGCGCGGTGCCAAGGCCGAAGGCCGCGAGGACCGTGAGGCCCACCGCCGTCATCGTCGCACGAAGCATGTCGTTCCTTCCTCTTGATCGGTGCACCCTGTTCGGGAAAAGCTAGCCAATCGGGCGAGGCGTGTCTCGCTTTTTGTCGCAGCCGCCGAGACGCAACCGAACGCCCCTCAAGAACTTCTATGCCGATCCGAAACGAGCAGGAGGATGTCCGTGACCGACGACGAGAAGCTGAGCGTGCGCAAGGAATTTCGCGAGGCCGTCAACATGACGCCGAAGGCGCTGGAGGCGTGGCTCGATACCGAGGAGAGCCAAAACGTCGGCTACACGCGCGAGGGCGACGACGAGGCGGTGGGGCACAAGATGGGCCGGCGCATCGTCGCGATGAAGGCCAAGAAGGTCGCCGACCTCGACGACGACGACTTCGCCGCGATGAGAAAGGTGGTCGGCTACGTCCACCGCCACCTCGCGCAGCGGCCGAAGGGCGACGTCGAGGACACGCCCTGGCGCTACTCGCTCATGAACTGGGGGCACGACCCTTTGCAGGACTGAGGCGCACTGAGGCGATCAGGAGGCTCATGACGGCGAGGCCCAGCATGATCGCGAGGGCCGGGACCGCGCTGCCGTCGAAGGCGAGGCCGGCCAGTGCCGCGATCGGGGCGCCGATCAGGTTCTGCGACGTGCCGATGACCGAGGACGCGGCCCCGGCGATCTCGCCGTGCGGCGCCAGCGCCAGGGTGGTGGCGTTGGTGACGATCGGCGTGAAGCACAAGAAGAAGACGCCGAAGACCGGAAACAGTGTCCGGGGCGTGGCGAGCCCGGCGAGGGCGAGAAGAAGCCCCGCCGCGATCGCGGCCAGCGCCAGGGCCAAGCCGGCCCGGACCAGGACCGGCAGGGCGAAGCGGCGCACGAGCCGCGCGTTCGCGAGGCTGCCGATCGAGGCGCACCCGGCGATGAGCGCGAACAGGACGCCGAACCCCCGCGCCGACAGGCCCATCGCCGTCATGAACAAGGGCGCCGCCGTGCCGAGGTAGGTCAGCAGCATCGTCATGGCGAACGCCGCGACGGCGCCGTAGCGCAGGGATGCGGGGTGCCGCAAGACGATGGCCCAGGTGCCGGCGATCCGGGCCGGCCGCAGGGCGCCCCGGTCCGGCCGCTTCAGGCTCTCGGCGAAGAACAGGTGCGTCGCGGCGAGGACGAGGCCGCCGTAGAGGAAGAGAAAGCCGAAGATCCAGCGCCAGGAGCCGACTTCGAGGATCGTGGCGCCGATCGTGGGCGCCACCATCGGCGCCAAGATGAAGGCGGCCATGACGTAGGACATGACCCGCGCCATCGCCGGCCCGTCGAACAGGTCGCGCACGACGGTGCGGCCGAGCACCGGGCCGACGGCGGCGAAGACGCCCTGCAGGACGCGCGCCGTGAGCAGCGCCTCGATCGAGCCGGCGAGGAGGCAGCCGATCGTGGCCAGGACGTAGCCCGCCACCCCGAAGAGCAGGACCGGGCGGCGGCCGTAGCGGTCGGCGAGCGGCCCGGTGAGGGCCTGCGCCACGGCGAGGCCGACGAAGAAGGCCGGCACGGTCAGTTGCGCCGCCTCGACGCTCGCGTTCAAGGCGACGGCGGTCGCCGGGATTGCCGGCAGGTTCATGTCGATCGTCGCCGCCGTCATGGTGATGATCGCGGCGATCAGCGCGATGAAGCCGGCCGAGCCCGGGCGAAGCGCGTGGCGGGGACCCCGCATGGGCTCGAACCTCGCTAGCGTGAACCGTGCCGTCGCACTATGCCACGAACGGACTCGGCCGCCGAGAACGCTTCGCGTGCGCTGGCGCGCGGCCTTTCTTTTCTCTTTTCTATCTTTGTCCGAGGCCGGCCCTCGGCATTGCGGCCAGGCTCCTACGTTAACACTGGCAAAAAGAAAGAAGAGAAAGCCCTGCGCAGCGGACGCGAAGCGTATCCCAGCTCAGTTGCGGGCGAGTTGCACGTCCTCGGTGCGGATGACGAGGCAGTCGACGGCGGCGCGTTCCAGGGCGTCACAGGCCTGGAGCGCTTCTGGACGCTCTAGGCCGACGAAGCGGGCCCGGTAGACCGTGGCGCGACGGCCCGCCAGGGCGGACACCTGCACGTCGCCCTGCAAGAGGACGCCCGGCACGCGGCGCGCGGCCTCGTAGGCGCGGCGGCGCGCGGCCTCGGGGTCGTGGTAGGCGCCAACCTGGACGCCGTAGCCGCCGGTCGCGGCGGCTTTGGGCGCGCCCGTGCGCAGGCGCAGCCCGCCGGGCCGGGCCATCGGCACGGGGCCCAGCATCGCGACGTCGCGCTCGGCGGCGGGTGCCTTGATCGCCGGCAGGATCGCCCCAGGGGCGGCGCCGGTCTTGATCGTGTCGAGCGGGCGGCCGGGGAGCGCATCGTCGAGCGCCGCGACGACGGTCCCGGGCCTGCCCGCGGGCGGGGCGGCGACGAGGGGCGGCTTGGGCAGCGGCGGTTTGGCGACCAGGAGGGGGAGCGGGCGGTTGCGGACCTTGGCGAAGCCCAAGTCCAGCAGGCGCGCGACCTCGGCGTCGCGCGAGCGCGAGGTGCGGCCGCCGAACACGACTACCGTCACCCGGCGCCCGTCGCGCACGGCCGTGGCGGCGAGGTTGAAGCCGGACGCGCGGATGTAGCCGGTCTTGAGGCCGTCCATGCCGGCATACTTCGCCATGAGCCGGTTGTGCGAGGTGTAGGTTCGGCCATTGTAGCGAAACGACTTGCGCGAGAAATAGTCGTAGTAGGCGCCGTGGTCGATGATCAATCGGCGGGACAGTCGTGCCATGTCGCGCGCCGTGCTGCGCTGGCGCGTGTCCGGCAGGCCCGAGGCGTTGCGAAAGGCAGTCCGCTTCAAGCCCAGCTTCGCCGCGCGCCGCGTCATCTCCAGCGCGAAGGCGGCCTCGCTGCCGCCGAGCGCCTCGGCCGCGACCACGGCGGCGTCGTTCGCCGACTTGATCGCGAGCGCCAAGACCACCTCCTCGACCGTGATCGTGCGTCCGGCCTTGAGGCCGAGCTTCGATGCCGGCATGCCAGCCGACCGTTTCGAAATCGGCCAGCGCGTCGTCAACGCGATCTCGCCGCGATCGAGCGCGTCGAAGACCATGTAGAGGGTCATCATCTTGGTCAGCGAGGCCGGGTAGAGTTCGACGTCGGCGTCGTGCGCGTGCAGGGTCTCGCCGGTCGCATGATCGACGACGATGGCGGCGTAGCGGCGCTTTGCCTCGGCGGCCTGCGGCTGGCCGAGCCACAAGAAGACGGTGGCGAGAACGAAGATAGCCCGCAGGCCCATGACAAAACCCCTCTGCGACGTGCGCCGAACCCGCGCCGGGTCGGCCGTTCAACGCGCACAACCAAGGACGTCGAGGCTGTTTTCCCCAAGGGTCTTGTCCCAGACCTTGCCAAACCGCTTGTAACGCAAAGTCGTGTCGCGGTGAAAGCAGGGCCGCACAGCCGACGTCCGGTTTGTGGCGACGGCGCAACCCTAGATGCTTCGGCCTAACAGAAGGTTAACGGCCGCACGATCATCCTTCGGCCGGTGCCAGCCATTTCTTATAGATGAAACCGCGCCGCCCGTTGGGTAAAATGACGTGTTTCCACCCAAGGGTATCGCCGGTGACGCGCACCTCGATGCCGCTCTCGATCGCCCCGATCGACTCGTAGCTGTTGTCGGGCCCGCTGCGGACGTTGACCGCCTGGACGGCGCGGTAGACTTCGCCCTCGCCATCGGCCACGACCGGCGGCGGCGCGGCCGGCTCGATCGGCGCGGCGACGGCCGGCTCGTCCTGCGCCGTCGCCGCGGCGGCGGGCCCCGGCGCGGCCTCGGGCGGGCGCGCGTTCGCGGTGGCGGCGTCGGGGACTTCGAGCTGCGCCGGCGCCTCGACCTTGCCGGGGCTCGGCGGCTCGGCGGGCCCGGACGAGGCCAGCAAGCCCTTGATGCGATCAAGGCCGTCGAGCGCGGTCTCGTTGTCGGGTTCCAGTGCCTCCGCGCGGGTGTAGTCCGCCAGCGCCAGCGCCAGTTCACCTTGTTGCTCGTACAACGAGGCGCGGCGGAGGTAGGCCACGTAATGGCCGGGCTCCAGACGGATGGCGGTGTCGTAGTCCGCCTTGGCGCCCCGATCGTCGCCGGTGCTCAACTGTGCGTCGCCGCGGCGCACGTGCGCGACGCGCAGGTTCTTGATCGTGGTGGCGTCATCGGGGCGCAGGCCGAGCGACGCCTCGTAATCCGCGATCGCGGCGTCGAAGCGGCCGAGTTCGGCCAGGGCCACGCCGCGGTTGTTCAGCGTGATGGCGAGCGGGTCGTCGTCGAGCCCCTCGGACTCGATCGCGGTCTGAAAAGCCGCGGCGGCCTCGTCGAACCGTCCGGCCTTGTAGGCCTCGTTGCCGTCGCGGACGCTTTGTAAAGCTTCCGCTCTCGCGCCTTGCGCGTGAACGGGCCCGCCAAGCGCAATGAACAGGACCAAGCCCGCCAACCAAAGGCCGCGCATGTGTTGTTCTCCCGCAAAATTCTTGAGGCATTTCTCTGTCGAGGCGATCGCACGCCTAGCAAGTTCGCGCCGGATTGTCATCCGCCCGAGGACGGTTCGCGCCCTTGCAGCCGCGCCCGCAGGACGGGCGCCGCACCTTGCCGGTTCGCCTGGGCGCCGCGGGCGATCGCGACCGCGTCGGCGGGCACGTCGCGCACGATCGTGCTGCCCGCCCCGACGACGGCGCCGTCCCCGACGTCGACCGGCGCCACGAGCGCCGTGTTCGAGCCGATGAAGGCGTCGGCGCCGACGCGCGTGAAGTGCTTGGCAAAACCGTCGTAGTTGCAGGTGATCGTCCCGGCGCCGATATTGGCGCGCCTGCCGATCTCGCAGTCGCCGAGGTAGGTCAGGTGGTTGGCCTTGGCCCCCTCGCGCAAAATCGCTGCCTTGGTCTCGACGAAGTTGCCGACGCGGGCGTTCGCCTCCAAGACGGTGCCGGGGCGCAGCCGCGCGAAGGGGCCGACCGCGGCGCCCTCGCCGATCGTGACACCCTCCAGGTGCGAGAAGCTGTGGACGACGGCGCCGGCCGCGATGCGCACGCCCGGCTTGACGACGACGTGCGGCTCGATCCTCGCCCCTGCCGCGATCTCGGTGTCGGCGGCGAGGTAGACGCTCTCGGGTGCGGGCATCACGACGCCGGCCTCCAGGTGCCGCAGCCGCAGCCGGGCCTGCAGGATCGCCATCGCCTCGGCCAACTGAACTTGGCTGTTGATCCCGTGCCCCTCCTCCCAAGGCCCCTCGATCGCGCTGCAGCGCCAACCCTTGGCGTAGGCGTCGGCGACGACGTCGGTCAGGTAGTACTCGTTCTTCTCCGGCCGCAGCGCCAAGCCGTCCAGCAAGGGCGCCAAGCGGGCCGCGTCCATTGCCATGACGCCGGAATTGCACAAACCTTCCCGCCGCAGCCGTTCGTCGGCGTGGCGCTCCTCGACGAGGGCCGCGAGATTGTCCCCCGCGTCAAGGCTCAAGCGGCCGTAGCCGGCGGGGTCGGGCGGGGCCATGCCGAGCACCGCCACCGCCGCGTCGTCGCCCCGCCGGCGTTCGAGCAGCCGCCGCAAGGTCTCGATCGTGGTGAGCGGCGTGTCGCCGTAGAGGACGAGGACGGCGCCCTTCTCGGCCAAGTGCGGCAGGGCGACTTTGAGCGCGTGGCCGGTGCCGAGCGCCGGGCTCTGGTGCGCGATCTTGGCCCGGGGGCAGACCCGCGCCACCTCGGCCGCGACCGCGGGCAGTTCGGGGCTGAGCACCGCGACGACGCGATCGGGCTTGAGGGCCGCCGCCGTCGTCAGGACGTGGCCGATCAGGCTCTGTCCTGCCAGATCGTGCAGCACTTTCGGGGTCGGGTTGCGCATCCGCGTGCCCTTGCCGGCCGCGAGTACGACGACGCTCAAATCCTCGGCCATGAAGAAGGGCCTTTCTGTCTTGCCGGATCAGGCCGTCGTGTCTAGCAAGTTCGCCCACGGCTGCAACCGGCACGAAGGAGTCTTGATGCCGATCGAGGCGGTCCTGTTCGACCTGGACGGCACGCTCGCCGACACCGCCCCCGACCTGCGGCGCGTCCTGGCCGCGGTGATGGCAAAGGAGGGAATGGGTGCCCCGCCCACGGACGCTATCCGCGCCCTGACCGGCGACGGCGCCCGCGCCCTGATCGAGCGCGCCTTCGCCATCGAGGGTGCCGCCCTCGACGGCGCGCGGCTGGAGCGCCTCTATCACCGCTTCCACGCCCTCTACGCCGCCGAGCCCTGCGTCGAGACCGTCCTGTTTTCGGGCGCGCGCGCGGCGCTGGACGGTTTGCGCGCCGAAGGGCTGCGGCTCGGCGTCTGCACCAACAAGCCGCAACTGCCGGCCGAGGCGCTGCTCGAGTCCTTAAGCGTGCTCGGCCTGTTCGAGGCCGTCGTCGGCGGCGACGCCCTGCCGGTGCGCAAGCCCGACCCGGCGCACGTCCTGGAGACGCTGCGGCGCCTGGAGACGCCGCCCGCGGCCGCCGTTCTCGTCGGCGACAACCGCAACGACGTCGAGGCGGCGCACGCGGCGGGGCTGCCCTGCATCGTCGTCCCGTTCGGCTACACGCACATTCCGCCGGCCGAACTCGGCGGCGACGTCCTGATCGAGACTTTCGCCGAACTCGCGGACGCGGTGAGAACGCTGCGCGTGCGCTGACGCGCGGTCTTCTTTTTTCTCTTTTTTACTTTGTCCGAGGCTGGCCCTCAGCGTTGCGGCCGGCCCCCTACGTTAACACTGGCAAAGAAGAAGAGAAAGCCCCGCGCAGCGGACGCGAAGCGTGCTCTCACGGCAGGCGCGGGCGCGGGCGCACCTTGGCGAGTTCGACCGTGACGAGGCCGGCCCTGGCCGGGTCCATCGACTGCAAGATGGCACCCGCGCGGGCCTCGCGCATGTCGCGCAGGACCGGGACGACGATGTCGAGGGTGAGCCGGTCGAAGACGGCGGCGGCGTTCTTGGGCTTCATGCTCTCGTAGAGCTTGACGAGTTGCCTGACCCGCGCCGCTTCCTCGGCGTCGGCCTCGGCGACCAGGGTCTCCATCTCGCGCTTGAGCCCTTCGAGTCGGGCGAGGTCGGCGGCGAGGTCGTCGCGGGCGGTCTGCAGGGCCGCCGCCTCGACCGCGAGGTCGGTCTCGCGCGCCTCGACCTGCCGCTGGCGCCGCGCCAAGCTCTCGGCGACGTCGCGCAACTCCTCCGGCCCGCGGTACTGAACGATGATCGAGGGCTCGCCCGCCTCTTTCGCGGGCGCTGGCTCGGGCATCGAAGCCTCGGCCGCACGGTCGTCGGCAGCGTCGGGTCCGGCCCCGGGCTCGATCACGGCGAGCGCGACGGCGTCCGCCGCCACGGCGTTGGTGGCGGACGCCGTCGCCTCGGCCGTGAGCAGCGGCACGCCGCCGAGCGTGCGCAGCAAGACGAGCCCGGTCACGACCGCCGTGAGCAGCGGCAAGGAGAGGTGGACGCACAAGGACCTCGCGCCGGTGCCGGCCTTGGTCGGTGCGTCTCGCATCGTGGTCGCGGACATCGTTCCTCCTCAGCCAAGGCTCGCCAGGGCTTCCATCAGCTCGGCCTTGAGGCCGGGCGTCACCGTCGCCGTCGTCGGCGCTGCCGGGCGCTTCGGCGCCGGCTCGGGGGCGGGTGCTGGCCTCGGGGCCGCCGTGCCGTTCAGCCGGCGCAGCTCTTGGATCAAGAGGCTCGCTTGGCGCGCCTCGCGGTTGAACGTGCCGCCGACCTCGGCCCCGGTCGTCTTCAGGCTCGCGACTGCGGCCTCGGCCCGGTCGGCGGCGAGCGTCAGGGCGTCGATCAGTTGCTGCAGCTCCGCCCGCTCCAGGCGAAAGCGGCGCAGGCGGCTGTGCACGATCACGCACCACGTGATCGTCAAGCCCAACAAGACGGCCAGGAGGATCTGCAAGGCCAGCTCAGTCATGGGAGTCGCCCCCGTTGCGTTGGATGGGTTCGTCGATCTCGATCGCGATCTTCTCGCCGATCTGGCCGATGTGCCCTTTGAGCAGCGGCACGGAACCGCATCGCAGCGTGATCGGCGAGTCGGGCGGGGTGCCGAGCCGCACGACCGAACCGACTTTAAGCCGCGTGATCTGGCTCAAGGGCAAGACCACCTCAGCGAGCACCGCCTCCAGATCGACGTCGGTCGCCCAGATCTCGCGCGCCAGGTGGCTCTCCCAGATCGGGTCGCGGCCGAACTTCTCGCCCATGAACCCCTGCAAGAGCACGTCGCGCGCGGGCTCGAGCGTGGCGTAGGGGATGATGAACTCAAAGCAGCCCCCGCGGCCTTCCATGTCGGCGCGCATCTTGAAGACGACGCAGGCGTTGTTGGGCTGCGAGATGGCGGCGAAGCGCGGGTTGGTCTCGGTCCGCTCCAAGCGGAACTCGACCGGCGATATCGGGGCGAAGGCCGCGGTCAGGTCGGCCAGGATCAGCCGGGTCAGGCGCTCGACGAGCGAGGTCTCGATCGTCGTGTAGGGCCGGCCCTCGACCCGCATCGGCGCCGTGGCGCGGCGGTTGCCGAGCAGGACGTCGACGATCGAGTAGATCAAGGGGCTGTCGATGGTGACGAGGCCGAAATTGTCCCACTCGACCGCGCGAAAGACGCCGATCATCGCCGGGAGCGGCACCGAGTTCAGGTAGTCGCCGAACCGCTTGGCCGAGATGTTCTCCAGGCTGACGTCGATGTTCTCGGAGGTGAACTGCCGCACCGACGAGGTCAGCATCCGCTCCAGCCGGTCGAAGATGACCTCGAGCATCGGCAGGCGCTCGTAGGTGACGTCGTGCCGGTTGACGATCGCGGAGATGCCGGATTTCTCGTCCTCGTCGCCGCCGACGACGCCGAGCAGGTTGTCGATCTCGCTTTGATCGAGAACCTTGTCCGTGTCCTGCCCCCCGGCCTCGCCCGCTTCCCAGGCGGCGGCCAGGGCCTCGTCGCTCTCGTCCTCGTCGGCGTCGGCCTCGCCCGCTTCCCAGGCGGTGGCCAGGGCCTCGTTGCTCTCGTCCTCGTCGGTCTCGATCCCGGCCTCGGCCGCCCAGGCGGCGGCGGCCGCTTCCTGGTCGATCGCTTCGTTGTCGGGTGTGTCGCTCATCTCATGCCCCTCGCGTCCGCTCGCCCTCGACCCGGTCCTATTGGACCAGCATCTCCTTGATCAGCACGTCGCCGACCCGCTTGGGCTCGATGGCGAGGTTGATCCTTGCCAGCATCTCCTCCTTCAGCCGCTGCGCGCCGCGGGCACCCTCGATGTCCTCGGGTGCCAGCGAGCGCAGGTAGAGCTGGAAGCTGTCCATGACCCGCGGCACCATCGGCGTGATCGCGTCGGCGTTCTTCTGGCCCTCGACCTCCAAGGCGACGCGCAGCTTTAAAAAGCGCATCCGCTTGCCGGTCGATTCCAGGTTGACCAGGATGTCGGGCAGGTTGACGAAGGCCGGCCCGGCGTCCTCGCCCTGCGCCGCGTCGCCGTGCGCGCCTTCCTCGGCCGCCCCGTCGTGCCCCTCGTCGGCCGCGGCCTCGGCCTCGCCGCCGCCGAACGCGCCCAAGAAGAACGCGGCCCCGCCGCCGCCGGCGAGCGCGACGAGCAAGACCGCCGCGATCAGCACCAGCCTGCCCTTCTTCTTCGGCGCCGCACCCTCGTTCGTCGCCTGCACCGCTTCCGCCATCGGTCTCACCTTCTGCAAGAGTCCTTCGGCCCGAAGGCCGTCCTTGAGGCGAGGTTCTAACCTGGCGTTGGTTAAGAAGTGGTTGCGGCCCGGCAAGTTTGGCCGGGGCGCGGCAGATTTTGCCGGGCACGAAATGCCGCGTCGTCGCGCTCGACGCCGTCTCGCCGCGTCCGCAGCGGCTTGGCACGGATCTTGGTTAATGAGACCCGAACGACGCTCAAAGGTGCCCGCATGGATAACACGTCCTACATCGCCCTCAGCCGCCAGCTCGGCCTACAGCGGCAGATGTCCGTGATCGCCAACAACATGGCGAACATGACCACGTCCGGCTTCAAGGGCCAGAAGATGGTCTTCGCCGAGGTGCTGGCCCAGGCCGGCGAGCCCGGCCGCTTGAGCTTCGTCGAGGACAAGGGCACCGTGCGCGACATGGCGCCGGGCGCGCTGAGCCAGACCTCGAACCCGTTCGACTTCGCGATCGACGGCGAGGGCCTGTTCGCGGTCCAGACGCCGAACGGCCCGCGCTACACCCGCAACGGCCACTTTCGCCTGAGCGACACGGGCCAGATCACCACGTCCGGCGGCTACCCGCTGCTCGACGAGGGCGGCGGCACGATCACCCTGCCGGGCAACGTCCGCAGCGTCCAGGTGGCGCGAGACGGCACGGTCTCGACGCCCGAGGGCGTCATCGCCCGGCTGCGCCCGGTCGTGTTCGAGAACCCGCAGGCGCTGGAGCCCGAGGGCCAGTCGCTGTTCAAGGCCGACGCCCCCCCCTTGCCGGCCGAAGGCAGCAACATCGTCCAGGGCTCGGTCGAGGGCGCCAACATCCAGCCGATCATGGAGATGACGCGGATGATGGAGACCGTGCGCGCCTTTCAGAACACGCAGCGCCTGTTGGAGACGCAGCACGACCTGACCCGGCGCACGGTCGAGGCCAACCTCAGTCAGCAGGCCTGATCGCGTTAACCTTAATAATTAAGCTTACCCGTTTTTAAAGCATAGGAGATCAAGACATGCGTTCCTTGGGAGTCGGTGCCACCGGCATGATGGCGCAGCAACTGCACGTCGACGTCATCTCGAACAATATCGCCAACATGACGACGACGGGCTACAAGCGCCAGCGGCCCGAGTTCCAGGATCTCCTCTACCAGAACTTGCGCCGCACGGGCTCGGCGTCCTCGGCCGAGGGCGGCGTCGTCCCGGCCGGCGTGCAGGTGGGTTTGGGTGTCAAGACCGCCGCCGTCTACCGCGTGCACGAGCAGGGCGTCATGACCAACACCGAGAACAAGCTCGACCTCGCGATCGAGGGCGAGGGGTTCTTCATCGTCGACGCGCCGAACGGCGAGCCGGCCTACACCCGCTCGGGCAATTTTCAGTTGAGCCCCGACGGGGTGATCGTCACCGCCGACGGCTACCCGGTCGCGCCCGGCATCACCGTGCCGGACGACGCGATCGAGGTGTCGATCAGCCCGGACGGCGTCGTCTCGGCCAAGGTCGACGGGCAGGTCGACTTGGCCGAACTCGGCCAGCTCGACCTCGCCACCTTCGTCAACCCGGCCGGGCTCGAAGAGATCGGCAACAACCTGTTGCGCGAGAGCCCGGCCTCGGGCCCGTCCCAGGTCGAGACCCCCGGCGCCAACGGCCTCGGCCGCGTGCTGCAGGGCTACCTTGAGGGCTCGAACGTCAACCCGGTGCAGGAGATCACCGCGCTGATCACCGCCCAGCGCGCCTACGACATGAACTCGAAGATCATCTCGGCCTCGGACGAGATGATGAACACCGTCACCCAGATGCGCTGAAGGTCCATGATGTCCACCACCCTCTCCCGGTTCCTCGCGCTGGCGCACGTCCTCGCCTTGGCGATCGTCGGCATCCTCGCCCTCACGGCCGGGGCGTTTGCCGCCGGCGGCCTCGCCCCGGGCGAGCCGCTGACGGCCGGGCACGCGGCCGAGTTGCTCGACCCCTACTTCCCGCCGCTCGACATCGGCGTCGAGCGCGAGCTGCGCTTCGTCCGGCCGGCCTTTCCCATGCCCAACCCGGCGCGAAGCCCGGCGACGCTTCGGGTGCTGGGCGTCGATCGCGGCGCCAACGGCCAGTTCTCGGCCCGGCTGCACGTCCGGCTCTCAGGCGGCGAGGAGGCGACGCTGCACCTCGCCGGCCGCGCGGTCGAGCTGGTCGAGGCGCCGGTGACGGCGGTGGCACTCAGGTCCGGCACGCCGCTCGAAGGCGGCATGCGGCTCGCCTGGGTCGAGCGCGACCGGCTGCCCGGCGACGCCATCCTCGACCTGGGGGCCGTCGAGGGGCTTGAGGCGCGCCGCCGCCTCGCGGCGGGCCGCGTGGTGCGGGCGCGCGACGCGCGGCCGGAGGCGCTGATCCGCCGCGGCGAGACGGTGACGCTCGGCTACGCCAGCGGTGCCCTCGTCCTCGAAACCTCCGCCCGCGCCCTCGAAGACGGTGCCATGGGCGAGACCGTCCGCCTGTCCAACCTCGACACCGACCGCACCGTGCGGGGCCGCGTCGTCGGCCGCAAGCGCGCCGCCGTCGGCCCCGGCCTGTAAAGAAAGAGATATTCCCATGCGCCCCACATTGCTCGTTCTGCCGCTCGTCCTTCTGCTCGCCGCCTGCAACGCCGGCGAGCGCCTGGGCCGGGTCGGCAAGGCCCCCGAATTGAACCCGATCGAGAACCCGGTCGAACGGCCGGACTACCGCCCGATCAGCCTGCCGATGCCGCCGCCGGAGCCGAACCGCAGTGCCGGGGCCAACTCGCTCTGGCGCGAGGGTGCGCGCGGCTTCTTTCGCGACCAGCGCGCGCGCCGGGTCGGCGACATCCTCACCGTCGAGATCGTCATCGAGGACAAGGCGGCGCTCTCGAACGAGACCTCGCGCAGCCGCGCCGCCTCGGACGAGCTCGGCCTGTCGAACCTGCTCGGCTTGCAGAACAAGCTGGTCGAGTTGCTGCCCGGCAATCAAAACCCGGGCTCGCTCGTCGGGACCGACAGCCAGATGAACAACAGCGGCCGCGGCAAGACCGGGCGCTCGGAGTCGATCGACATGAACGTGGCGGCGGTCATCGTCCAGACCCTGCCCAACGGCAACCACGTCATCGAGGGCCGCCAGGAGGTCCGGGTCAACTTCGAGGTGCGCGAGGTCTACCTGGCCGGCATCGTGCGCCCCGAGGACGTCACGCCCAACAACACGATCAGCCACGAGAAGATCGCCGAACTGCGCGTCGCGTATGGCGGCCGCGGCCTGATCACCGACGTCCAGCAACCCCGCTACGGCGCCCAGGTGCTCGACATCCTCCTGCCGTACTGAGGCGGGGGCGGCCGGGGCCAGGGAGGCCCCGGCCGGTTGGGATTCGCTAGGCCCAGCGGGATGACGGGGCCGAGGCAATTTGACTCACAATAACTTATGTAGTTTGCGCTTATCGTTGGATAGCTCTACCTGTGCGAGAGGGCAACTGAGGAGAGCTGGTATGCAGCGACTATTTTACACAATAGGATATGAAAGTGTAAGTATAGCAGATTTCATAACAGAACTATTTAAAAATAATATTGAAGTATTGTTAGATGTTAGAGCCATACCTCATTCACGCAAATTAGGTTTCTCTAAAAACAAAATTCAAATATATCTTAGAGAATATGGCATAAGCTACGTTCATCTTAAAGAGCTAGGCGACCCGAAACCGGGCCGTGACGCCGCGCGCAGCGGTGAATACGCAAAATTTTATCGAATCTACAGCCAGCATTTGGCCACCTGCGAAGCCAAGGCGGCTCTTGTTGAAGTTAGCTCAATTTCTCTCGCTCAAACTGCCTGCTTAATGTGCTTTGAACGCGACCATAATGTGTGCCATCGTAACCTCATAGCTAATTGGCTGACAGAGAATACCGACATGCAAGCACGCCATCTTGCAGCGCCACGCTCAGCAAAGGCAGTTGGTAAAGGTCAAGCAGGAGGTGCTAATGCAGACAGAGGAAGCAGTAGTGTTGGTCAAGGCATTACCACATGTTAGTCAGAGGCATGGGGAAACAGTTTGTTGTGCGGGGATCTCGCTAAGCATAGAGGGTGGATGGCGCCGTTTATACCCGGTGTCATTCCGACATCTTGAACAAAGACAAAGATTCAATCGTTGGGACGTAATTCGATATAGCTATAGCAAGCCGAGGGTTTGAGCTTGGCATAGACCGCCCATATCCGTCGGCCAGGGAACGGCGGACGGGGCGGGTTGGATGGGGCTACGGTGCAAGGGGTGCGGGGGCGAGGAGCACGTCAAGAACGGGTTCATGCGCGGCAAGCAACGCTACCGCTGCAAGGGCTGCGGGCTGAACTTCACCGACACCCCGCCGCGCGGGATGCCGCTGCGGCTCAAGGTGGAAGCGGTGCTGCTCTACCTCAGCGGCGTCTCGATGAACCGCACCGCCAAGCTGCTCGGGGTGTCGACCCCCACGGTGCAGGCCTGGATCGAGCGCTTTGCGGAAGTCTACGCGCAAAAGCCCGAGCCCGAAGGCCGTGCCGTCGTGGTCGAGCTGGACGAGATGTGGCACTACCTCAAAAAAAGCCGAACAAGCTGTGGGTCTGGAAGGCTCGGGATCGTGCTACGGGACGGCTCATCGACTGGGAGCTGGGGGGTCGTGACCGAGCCACCCTTGAACGCCTTCTCAAGCGCCTGAAGCGCTGGGGCGTGCGGCTCTACTGCACCGACGACTGGGCCGCCTACGAGAAGGCGATCCCCCAAGGCCGGCTCTACGTCGGCAAAAAGGAGACCCACGGCATCGAGCGCGACCACGCCCGCCAGCGGCACTGGCTCGCCCGCTTTCGGCGCCGGTCGATCGTGGTCTCCAAGGCCGTGCGCATGGTGGACGCCTCGATCGCGCTGTTCGCCCGCTTCGGCGGCAACGACAAGATCGGCGACCTCCGGTCTATGCTAGCCTGAGACCCTCAGAACGATCTCTAGCGCTTCTTCGTCCTAAAAACCCTCAATTTATTGTTAAGAGCAAACCCGATCAGGAAATTGATCAAGAGATCATACAAAGAAAAACAATACATGCTCAAAACGATTTATTTGGAATAAAACATTTAGTTCCTATGCAACCTGCACCATACATTTTCAAATGGAAATATCAAATTGGTAATTCTAAACGCGAAGGCTCTTGCGAAGATTGGGAAACAGAGGCAATGTATTTTAATTGGAGACAACGCTACGGAGACGAAGAATGTATTAAGCTGATGAAAAATAAATTCAATGATGAGTATGCTAAGCAAGGCGTTGTTTTTGCAATGGGTACACATTCGAGATGGCGCAATCAATGGCTCATTGTAGGCGTCATTAAGCTGGATGAGATTAAACAACCCAATCTATTTTCATAGTCTCTAGATCAATCAGAGACACCTACCTCGTCGGCCCGCAAAGAGGCGGCGAAGCCTTAGCCCTCTTCCCGTTCGAGCTTGTCCATGCGGGTCTTGAGGCGTTGCATCTCGGCGGTCGGGGCCTCGACGGTCACGCGGCCTTGGCTCGCCCGCAACGCCAGTGAGGTTGCCACGTTGTGCTCGTCGCGCAGTTCGGCGAACGCGCCGTGCATGGCGTCGATCTTGGCGTCGAGACCGTCTAGGCGGACGCGGATGGCGCGCTGTTCGTCCAGCACGCGTTCGAGTTGAGCGGCGATGAAAGCCAAGGTTGGTTCAGTCATGGTTGCTTGCGAATGTCCAAAAGCGTGAGACCATAATATAGGCGTTGTTGATCCCTTCGGGCAACACCCCGCCCCTGCCACCCTGGATCCCCGATCGAGTCGGGGATGACAGGTTGAGGGGGCGAGAGCATTCGTGCGCTTCCTTGGGCAAGGGTTGGGTAGGGTCGCACCAACCCGCCCCTCCTTGTCACCCCCGACGCGATCGGGGGTCCGGGGTGGCAGAGATCGGACATCCACGACGGCCTGATGCCCTACCCAGCGCACCACGTTGTTTGAATTAATTCCTACATCCGGCTAAACTCCCGGCCCCCACCCGCCAGGAGCCCGCCCCCGTGTTTGACGCCGACAGCAGCCAACACCCCCGCCCGCGCACCCAGGCCCAGATCGAGGCCAGCCGCAGCAACGGCGCCAGGGGCAGGGGCCCCGCCACACCCGAGGGCAAGGCCGCGTCCAGCCAGAACGCCGCCAAGCACGGCCTGCGCGCGGCGGGCTTCGCCCTCCTCCCCGACGAGGACGCCGACGCCTTCGAGGCCCTGCGCGCGCGCCTCGTCGAGGAGCACGAGCCGCGGGGCGCGGTCGAGGAGGCGCTGGTCGAGGGGCTGGCGCTCGCCTTGTGGCGGATGCGCCGGGTCGAGGCCCTGGAGGTCGAGGCGCTGACCAGTGCGCGCGAGCGGCGGCCGAGCCCCGCCTACGCCGGCGGCTACAACCCCTTCAGCCCGGCCTTGTGGAGCCCTGAGCGGCTGAACACCATCCTGCGCTACCGGGCGGGGTTGGAGCGGAGCCTGCACCGCACGCTCAAGGCGCTGGCAGAGCGCCGGGCGGCGCGGGCGGAGGCGGGGCGCCCGAACGAACCCGAGACGGGGGCGCCGCCGCCCGAGACGCGGCCCGCCCTACCCTGCCCGAACGAACCCGAGACGGGCACGGTCCGGCCGGCGGCAGGCGACGCGCCGAGCGCCGCCCCCCGCGCCACGGGCGCCGCCGACGCCGAGCAAGCCGCACGAACGAACCCGGGCCGGCCTTGTCACGCGGGCGGGCGCCCCGCCAAAGCCGGCCGCAAACCGAGGGCAAAAAAGAGAAAGAAGCCCGCGCGGCGGCGCACGGGCGGCGTTAAACCACGAACGGCGTCCCCTCCTTGCGGACCTTGCCGACGTCCTCGTGCGTGACGTAGATGAAGCGCCGGTCGCAGTACTTGCACACGCTCTTCAGGCCCCGCTCCAGGGTCAGGTATTCGAGCGGGTGGCCGAGCGAGCCGGAATTGCCGTCGCAGACGGGGGTCATGGTGTCGACGATCGTCACCTCCTGGTTGTCGAGGAGGTAGTCTTCGCGCAAGGTGCCGCCGCCCGCAGTCGCCGCCATGTCCGTTCGTTCCCGTCTCAAGACCAGAGGTAAATCGCATGTCGCTCGCCGCCTTGCACGCTGAGAGCCGGCGCGTCACCGGCTTGCCAGCGAACGCCATCGAACTCAAGGGTTTGACGAAGACCTACGCCGCCCGCGCCGGCCAGCCGGCGAAGGACGCGCTCAAAGGGGTCGACCTCACCGTCGAGCGCGGCTCGATCTTCGGGCTCTTGGGCCCCAACGGTGCCGGCAAGTCGACGCTCATCAACATCCTGGCCGGGCTCGTCACCAAGTCGGCGGGCGGGGCTTGCGTCTTCGGCATCGACATCGACCGCAACCCGCGCCGGGCGCGGCGGGCGATCGGCGTCGTGCCGCAGGAACTGAACCTCGACCCGTTCTTCACCCCGCGCGAGGCGCTCGAACTGCAAGCCGGGCTCTACGGCGTGCCGGTCGCTGAGCGCACGACCGACGCGATCCTGGCCGGCGTCGGGCTCGCCGACAAGGCCGACGCCTACGCCCGCACGCTGTCGGGCGGGATGCGCCGGCGGCTGCTGGTCGCCAAGGCGCTGGTCCACCACCCGCCGGTCATCATCCTCGACGAGCCGACGGCCGGGGTCGACGTCGAGCTGCGCCGGTCCTTGTGGCGCTACATGCGCGAACTGAACGACCAGGGCGTCACGGTCGTGCTCACGACGCACTACCTCGAAGAGGCCGAGGCGATGTGCGACACGATCGCGATCATCGATAGGGGCCGCGTCGTGGCGCAGGACGCGAAGGGGCCGCTTCTGCACCGCCTCGACGAGAAGGAGCTGCGCATCCAACTGCTCGAAGCGCCGGCCTCGCTGCCCGACGGGCTCGCCGAACTCGGCGCCAAGCTCGATCCGGCCGGGCAGATCGTCGTCGACTACCGCCCGTCCAAGGCCAAGGTCGGCGAGGTGCTCGACCGGGTGCGCGCGGCCGGCCTCGTCATCGTCGACCTCGCCACCAAGGAGGCCGACCTCGAAGACCTGTTCGTCCGCCTGACGACGCACGCCCCTGACGAGCAACCGGACGCTTGAAGCGCCAGCCCCCTTCCCCCGCCGGCGTCCTTGCGCTATGAAGCTCCTCGCCGCACCCGTAGCTCAGTCGGATAGAGCGCGTGCCTCCGGAGCACGAGGTCAGAGGTTCGAGTCCTCTCGGGTGCGCCAATTTTTTACGGTAGGTTAGCTCCTTCCCTGCTCCCAATTTAAGGCGACCGCGCACTGCTTGGGAGCACTTTGCGAGCGCTTGTGCGCCGCTCCGGCACCACGCCGGCGTTAGCCATATCCGGCGCATCATGCCGGGATGACGATGGCGGCGCCCCACCTCCTCCGCGCGTTTGAAGAGCGGGCCAGAAAGCTTGAGCACCGGCTTGAACGTCACTCGTCCTTTGACTTGCTCACCCCTTCGTGGCGGCGCTCGCCGGCGAGGCGCTGGGGCTTCTGCGTCGCGTGGTGGTTTATGTCCACGACGACGAACGTCATTCATGGCAATCAATTTTGTTCGTGCTACGTTCCAGAAACAACCTGCTTTGGTAGCTGTTGCATCAAGGCGTGATTTTCCGCCGAAATGTCGTCCGCGCGAGCGTCGCGGGCCGTTTCCTTGACACGATTCGGCAAGGCGGCGCTAGGGTCGGCAGGCGAGGAACAGATGCGACGCTGGATCAGGACCGGATGACGACCGCGCGCCACATCGTTGCGTTGCTGCGAAGCCATATCGACCAGGACGAGGATCGCTTCCTTTCCGTGGCAACGCAGCTTGCCGCGCACGAGGCACGCCGGGGGCACGGGAAGCTGGCCCAAGAGCTTCGTGAGCTGATCGACGCGGCTAAGGGCAAGGGTGCGACTGTCGCCCGACGCGGTGCCGGTCCGGTGCCGCTCGCCCGGCCCAAGGGCGAACTGACGAGCCTGCTCGCCGCACGCTACTCGGACATCCGGCTCAACAGCATGGTCCTGGCGCCGGAACTCCACGATCGGCTCTTACGGGTACTGAAGGAACAGCGCCAGCAGGAGCGTCTGCGCACCCGCGGCCTCTCCCCCCGCCGTAAGTTGCTCCTGGTCGGGCCACCGGGCTCCGGCAAGACGATGACCGCTGCGGCGCTGGCGGGTGAACTCAAGCTGCCCCTGTTCACGGTGCTGTATGACGGGCTGATCGGCAAGCTGATGGGTGAGACGGCGACCCGGCTGCGGCTGGTGTTCGACGCCATCGCCGTCCAGCGGGGCGTCTACTTCTTCGACGAGTTCGATGCGATCGGCACCCAACGGTCAGGCTCGAACGATGTCGGCGAGATCCGGCGTGTCCTCAATTCCTTTCTCCAGTTCCTGGAGAACGATGACGGACCAAGCCTCATCGTGGCCGCGACGAACCACCCCGAACTGCTCGACAAGGCGCTGTTTCGCCGGTTCGACGACGTGATTGTCTATGGGTTTCCAGATGCGCAGATCGCGCACGGCATTCTTGAATCGAACTTGGCCACTTTCGATCGGAAGGCAGTCGACTGGCCGCGCGTCACTGAGGCGGCGGCCGGCTTGAGCCAAGCCGAGGTCGCTCGCGCGGCGGAGGAGGCGGCCAAGGTGGCGGTGCTCGCGGGTACGAACGCGATCGGCACGCAGGAACTGCTTAAGGCCCTTGCGGAACGCGAAGCGGCCGCTGGTTGGATCGATAAGTAGCACCTATGGCTCAAGCGCCCCGTAACCTGCCGCACCTATATATTGAAGGCGGCGGACAAGCAGAACCCTATACTTCAAGGGGCGGCGGTGGGTCCAATCCGCCGCGGCTGCGGAACAGGGCTGCTCATGCCCAGAAACTCGAACGCGCGCTTGAGGCTGCGGTGGCCGAGGCACGTCAGATATTTGAGGCGCGGGACGCAGCCTTGGCTGAAGGCGAACGTGGCTTCTACCTTGAGTTCGAGATTCCGGCAGCGGAACGGGATGCTGTCGAGGGGCTAGGGAATAAGCATAAGGCAATAGAACTGGTGGCCGTACGCCCAGTCGCCAAGGGTGAAGAAACAGTTTTGGCGACAGTATTTGTTCCTGAGCGATCGGCAGACTTCTTCACAGAGAAAATTGCAGCTTACCGTGATGAGGATACGAAGACAGGCAAGCCGAAGAACGAGGGGCTGGTTGCCCGCATTGAGGATGCACGACTTGCGACTGTCAGATCATTGTTCACCGACGATATGTCGCGGTTCCCGCAGAATGGCGGTCAGGTTTGGTGGGAGGTTTGGCTTCGGGACGATCGCCTGGAAACCTTTCGCACGGTCGCACAACGCCTGAACGTGCCGGTCAAGGACCACACGATCAACTTCCCTGAGCGCGACGTGGTCCTGGCGCTTGCTGACGAGCCGACCATGAGCCGTTTGGTCGAGCACACTGACGCCGTCGCCGAACTTAGGTTGGCGAAGGACACACCGTCCTTGTTCCTCGAAATGAAACTTGTTGAGCAGGCGGACTGGGCCAGGAATCTTGCGGACCGGATCATGCCACCCGGACCGCTTGCCCCTGCTGTATGCATTCTGGACAGCGGCGTGACGCGCGCCCACCCGCTAATCGAGCCGGGACTGGAGGCTTTAGACCAGCACGCCTACGACGATAATTGGGGCGTCGGCGACAGCCGACACTGGAATGGGCACGGAACATCGATGGCCGGCATGGCGCTGTACGGTGATCTAGAAGCCGCATTGAGCCATGGCGAACCCGTCGAACTTCGACACCGGCTGGAGGCCGTGAAGGTGCTGCCACCTGCCGGGCAGAGCGATCCTGAACTCTACGGCGCGATCACGGCCGATAGCATCGGCAAGGCAGAGGCACGGGCACCGCATCGGCGCCGGGTGTTCTGCATGGCAGTGACGAGCGATGTTGGACTCGGGCGTGGACGGCCTTCGTCGTGGTCGGCCGCCGTCGATCAGCTCTGCTACGGAGATGGCGACCGCCGCCGCTTGGTGGTACTTGCGGCGGGAAACTACCGTGGCGCTATCGATGCCGCCGCCTACCTCGACCGTAACGATCTCGAAGAGGTCGAGAGCCCAACTCAAGCTTGGAACGCGCTCGTCGTCGGTGCCTATACCGATAAGGTCAATATTACTCATCCTGATTATGTTGATTGGGAGGCGGTAGCCCCGGCCGGCGATCTGTCGCCCGCGAGCCGAACCTCGTGTATCTGGGATCGGCAGTGGCCGATACGACCCGACGTAGTTTTTGAGGGGGGCAACTTTGCCCATGATAGGGTCAACCCGCCGTCGCAGATCGACGATCTGCAACTTCTGTCAACGCACTACCGCCCGAATCTGGGCCTGTTCGCCGCGTTCGGAGACACGAGCGCGGCAGCGGCGCTGGGGGCGAATCTTTCGGCTAGTATCGTCGCGGCCCGCCCGAAACTTTGGCCGGAAACGGTGCGGGGGCTCGTTGTCCACGCTGCCGAGTGGACGCCGGCGATGCGCACCCGCTTCGACGCCGCACGTTCTCAAGCCCAAAAGTTGCCACTGCTTCGCCGCTACGGCTGGGGTGTACCCGACCTTGGGCGAGCACTGATGAGCGCCTCCGACGACGCTACCTTGATGGTCGAGGATGCTCTTTTCCCTTTCCGCAAAGACACGTCGGCCATCAAGACCCGCGACATGAAACTTCATCGGCTTCCTTGGCCGCGCGACGAGTTGCTGGCGCTCGGCGAACGGGAAGTCGAGCTTCGAATCACCCTTTCCTACTTTATCGAACCCAACCCTGGCGAACGAGGCTGGACGCGGCGGCACCGCTATGCCTCGTATGCGCTCCGCTTCGCCGTAAAGCGTTCGCTTGAAAATTTTGAGCAATTTCGCCGACGCATTAACCAAGCTGTAGCAGCCGAGGAAGCAGGAGAAGCCGGGAATGCCGCCGGCGGCGACAAATGGATGCTCGGTTCCATTCGCGATCGGGGTTCGGTTCATTCCGATATTTGGCGTGGCAGTGCCGCAGCCCTCGCCGAGCGGGACGCGATCGGCGTGTATCCGGTCAGCGGCTGGTGGAAGGAGAAGCCCGGCCTCAAGCGCTGGGATCGTTCGGTTCATTACGCACTGTTGGTTTCGATACGTGCGCTAGGTGCCGAGGTGGACATCTACACTGCTATTGCCAATCAACTGGCAGTCTCAGTTGCGGCAACATAAGCTGCAATCAACGTATTTTGCCGAGCCAGCGCGCGTGCTCCAGATTGTTGTCGTATTGCTCGAAGGCGGAGCGGGTGTTGTAGGGCGGGTCGATGTAGACGCACTTCACCCGGCCGGCGTAGAGCGGCAACAGCGCCTTGAGCGCGTCGAGGTTGTCGCCCTGGATCAGGAGGTTGCCGCTGCCCGGCGCGCCGTACCCGAGGTCGGGGAAGGGCTCCAGCAGGCGGTAGGGCACCGCGTCGGCGGCGCGGACGTCCGCCTCGCGGATGAGCCAGTGCAGCGTCGGCATCGGTCGGGTGCGGTCCTCATCGGTTGCGGTCGAGGCGCTTCCTAGCCGCCCGCCGCGCCCCGGTCGAGGGCCATCCCCGCACGGGCAGAATTGCGCGTCGGCGCGGGGCGCTGGCCGGCTACCCTTCGTGCTCGAAGCCGTCACCTTGTCGCGTTGGCGTCGTCACGCGACAAGCCGGTGATGACTTAGATCAGCCCGACGCCGGCGCCGCGGCCAGCCTCCTACGTTAACACTAGCAAAAAAGAAAAAAGCCCGCCGCAGGCCACGCGAAGCGTTCAATACAGCCCCAAGTAATCCAACAAGAACGCCGTCGGCCCCAGCGCCGTGCGGATGCGGCGCCAGTCGATCAGGGTGCCTTCCTTGTAGATCGCGCCGATCGGGCGCTCGTCGAGGCGGAGGTCCTGCGTCGCCTCGTCGAGGGTGAGCCGGCCGTCGCGGTCGTTGTCGTAGAGGTAGACGATGCGTTCCACCCCGATCAGGTCGATGGTCTGAAGGGCGAGGCCGAGCCCGCGCCGGGCCTCGGGCGGCAGTTGCGGACCGGCGTTCGCGCTCCAGGCGACGAGGTCGGCGTGGGCGCGGGCGATCTCGTCGAGCGCGAGGTCGCCGCTGCGGTCGGCGTCGAGGCCGGCGAACGTGCGCTCGACGCAGATCGTGGAGGGGCTTGAGGCGCAAAAAGCCGCCGTGTCGCGGGCGAAGCGGTCGAAATCGACGCCCGCCGCACCGGCGGGCGGGGCGGACAGGGCGGCGACGAGCGTCAGGCAGGCGGCCGAGACGGTACGACGGCGCATCACTTCTCCTCTCGATCGTGGTCGTGGGCCTCTAGCACGCGCTTGAGGCGGTAGACGAGGTCGAGGGCGGCCTTGGGCGTCAGGTCGTCCGGGTTCACGCGTTCAAGCGCGTCCTCGACGGCCGAGGGGGCGGGGGATGCCGCCGGTCGTGGCGGGGCGGCGAGCAGGGCCTGGAACAAGGGCAGGTCGGCCGCGATCGTCTGCGGTCTCGCGCGCGCCTCGCCCTTCTCCAACCGCGCCAGCACCGCCTCGGCCCGTTCGAGCACGGGCCCCGGCAGGCCGGCGAGCCTGGCGACGTGGATGCCGTACGAGCGATCGGCGGCGCCCGGCGCCACCTCGTGCAGGAACACGACCTCGTTCTGCCACTCCTTCACCTCGACGCGGTGGTTGGCGAGGCCGTCGAGCTTGGCGGCGAGCGCCGTCAACTCGTGGTAGTGGGTCGCGAACAGGCCGCGGCAGCGGCTCGACCCGTGCAGGTATTCGAGCACCGCCCAGGCGAGCGAGAGCCCGTCGTAGGTCGCCGTGCCCCGGCCGATCTCGTCCAGGATGACGAGGCTCTTCTCGGTCGCTTGGTGCAGGATGGTCGCGGTCTCGACCATCTCGACCATGAAGGTGCTCTGCCCGCGCGCGAGGTCGTCCGCCGCGCCGACGCGGCTGAACAGGCGATCGATGATGCCGATCCGGGCCGACTTCGCCGGCACGAAGCTGCCCGTCTGCGCCAGGATCGCGATCAGCGCGTTCTGGCGGAGAAACGTGCTCTTGCCGGCCATGTTGGGGCCGGTGAGCAGCCAGAGGCGTGCCCCTCCCTCCAGGCGGCAGTCGTTGGCGACGAAGCGCTCCTGGCGCACCGCCAGCGCCGCCTCGACGACCGGGTGGCGCCCGCCCTCGACCGCGAACGCCGCCCCCTCCTCCAGGGTCGGCCGCACCCAGCCGCCCTCGACGGCCCTGGCCGCGAGTGCTGCCGCGACGTCGATCGCGGCGAGGCCCGCCGCCGTCCGGGCGAGCCCGTCGGCATCTGCCAACGCCGCCGCGCGCATCGTCTCGAACAGGCGCAGCTCGATGCCGAGTGCCGCTTCGGCCGCGCCCGCGATCCGCCGCTCCAGGTCGATCAGCGCGCCCGTCGTGTAGCGCGTGGCGCCGGCCAGGCCCTGGCGCTGGACGAAGCCGTCCGGCACCTTGGCGAGGTGGCTCGCCGTCACCTCGATGTAGGCGCCGATCAGGTTGTTCTGGCGGATCTTGAGGCTGGGGATGCCGGTCGCGGCCTTGAGGTCCGCCTCCATCGCCATCAGGTGCCGCCGCCCCTCCCTGGCGAGGCCGCGCGCGGCGTCGAGGTCGGCGTCGGCGCCCTCCCGTACGAAGCCGCCGTCGCGCGCCTGGAGCGGCGGCCGGTCGTCCAGCGTCGCGCGCAAGATTGCGGCGAGGTCGGCGTGGGGCGCGATCCCCCCGGCGAGGCCGGCCAGGGCCGGGGGGGCGGCGTCCAGGGTGGCGCGCAGGTCGGCCGCGGCGGCGAGCGCTTCGGCGAGGGCTGCGAGGTCGCGCGGCCCGCCGCGGCCGAGCGCCAAGCGGCCGAGTGACCGCGCCATGTCGGGCAGGCCCTTCAGCCGTTCGCGCACGGCGTCGCGCAAGTCCCCGTCCACGACCAGGGCCGCGACCTCCTCCTGGCGCCGGTGCAGCGGTTCGAGCCGTGCCAGGGGGGCCGAGAGCCGCTCGGCCAAGAGGCGGGCGCCGGCGGCGGTGCGCGTCCGGTCGAGGTCGTGCAACAACGAGCCGTTCCGGCCGCCGTCGGCGCCGCTCGACAAGTCGAGGTTGCGCCGCGTCGCCGGGTCGAGGCGCATCAGCCCCTCGCCGTCCCCACGCCGCGGCCGGTCGAGGCGGGCGACGGCGCCGCGCTGCGTCGCGTCCAGGTAGACGAGGAGGGCGCCCATCGCCGCGACCTCGGCCCGGGTGAAGCCGCCGAAGGCTTCGAGCGTCGCGACGCCGTAGCGCCGGCAGAGGCGGGCCTCGCCGCGGACGCTGTCGAACGCCGCGGCCTCGACCTCGCTCAGGCGCGATCCCCACGGGTCGAGCGCGGCGTCGTGCCGCCCGGCGATCTTGGGCCCGACCAGCAGTTCGCTCGGCCCCACCCTGGCCAGCGCCGCGCCCAAGTCCGCCGCCGCCACCGGCTCGACGGCGAACGCCCCGGTCGAGAGGTCGGCGTAAGCGAGCCCGAGCCCGTCGTTCGCGGCGGCGAGGACGGCGAGCGGCGCGCTCGACCGCCCGTCGAGCAGCGTGTCCTCGGTCAGCGTGCCCGGCGTCACGACCCGCACCACGTCGCGCCGCACCAGCGTCTTGCCGCCGCGGCGCTTCGCCGCCGCCGGGTCCTCGACCTGCTCGCAGATGGCGACCTTCTTGCCGTGCCGGATCAGCCGCTCCAGGTAGCCCTCGGCGCTGTGCACCGGCACGCCGCACATCGGCACGTCGACCCCGTCCGCCTGCCCGCGGCGGGTGAGTGCGATGTCGAGCAGGGGCGCTGCCGCCTCGGCGTCCTCGAAGAACAACTCGTAGAAGTCCCCTAAGCGAAAGAACAGCAAGGCGTCGGGGTTCTCGGCCTTCATCGCCTTGTACTGCGCCATCATCGGCGTGTCCTTCGCCGCCATGCCGTCGCACCCTTCAATTAAACTATTAGTTGATTTCTGCCTTGCCGCCCGCGCGTGGTTGAGGTAGCTATGGAACCCGGCGCCACGCGCGGTTTGTCCGCGTTCGCACCGCACAGCGCAAGGGCGGCCGAGACGGGCGCCCAGCGTCCTCGGCCACGAGAAAGAGGCTTCGATGCTCGACGTTTCCGAACGCTGCGCCGCATTCCTGCGGGCGCGGATGCCCGGCGGCTGGCGTCCGGCCCTCGACCTCGTGCGCCTCGTCGCGGCAGGGGTCGGCGATCAAACCCCGGCCGGCGTGGCGCGCGCCCTCGACCGCCTGCTCTGGGCCAAGGCGCAGGGTATGCTGACGACGGCGCAGGTGACGGCCGTCGTCAACCGCAACGCCCGAGTCGCCCGCGCGTCCCCGTCGATCGGGGCGTTCGTGTCCGCCTACGGCACGCTCGCCGCCGCCGTTCTGCTGCTCTTGCCGCACGGGCTTCAGGCCGATCCCGACCCGCACGCCGCTTGGCTCATGCTGCTGGGCGAGGACGGGGGGCGGCGCGACGCCGGTCGGGACACGATCGCGGCGAACCTTGAGCTTCACGCGGACGCGCTCGCCGCCCTGCCGGGGATCGCCTTCTTCCTCCTCGCCCGCGAGACGAGCGACTGCCAGATCGGCCTGATCGCGCGCGACGCGTTCTGGCGGACGATGATGGGGCGCTGACGGTGCGGACGACCCTGACCGATCTCGGGCCCGGGCCGATCGCGTGCGACGTCGCCATCGCGGGTGCTGGTGCCGCCGGGATCCCGCTCGCCCTCGAACTGAAGGGGCAGGGCTTGCGCGTCGTTCTCCTGGAGGCGGGCGACACCTATCCCACCGACGCGAGCCAAGCCCTCTACGAGGGCGAATCCTTGGGGCTGCCGGTCGACCTCGACGCGATCCGACTGCGCTGCCTCGGCGGCACGACCAACCACTGGGGCGGCCTGTCGCACCCGCTCGGCGCGGAAGTGATAGTTGACCGGCCCTACTTCGCGCCGGGCTGGCCGATCGAACCGGCCGACCTGCAAGCGGCGATGCCGCGGGCGTTGCGCTACTGCGAGATCGACTTGAACCCCGGCGAGGCCTGGGACGCGCCGCTCGCCGGCCGCGGCGCCGAAACCTTCGCGGGCACCCGGCTGGAGCCCGACGTCTGGCGCTTGAGCCCGCCGACCGCGTTCGGCACCCGCTGGGGCGACGACCTCGACGCCGCCCCCGACGTCAGCCTCGTCCTGCACGCCGCCTTGACCGAGATCGAGCTGTCGCCGGACTTGGGCCGCGTCGCGGCGCTGCACGTGCGCGGGGCCGACGGTGCGGCGGCCACGATCCACCCGCGCGTCGCGGTGCTGGCGATGAACGGCATCGAGAACCCCCGCCTCCTCCTCGCCTCGAACCGCCAAGCGCCGCAAGGGGTCGGCAACGCGCACGACGTCGTCGGCCGCTACTTCATGGGCCACCCGCTCTACGAGCCGCTCGCCCTCGAACTCGCGGCCGGGCACGCCCTGCCGAGGTTCTTTGGCACATTCGACCTCGACGATGGCCGCCGGATGATCGGCATGGTGCGGCTCAAGCCCGAGGTGCAGGCGGACCTCGAAGTCGGCTCGATCGACGGCGCCTTCAACCCCGGCGGCCAGTTCGGCACGCCCGGCGTCAAGGCGCTCAGGCGGATGCTGCACCGGCTGCAGGCATGGCACCTGCCCGACGACATCGGCCGCGAACTCGCCATCGTCGCGGGCGACCTCGGCGGCATCGCCCGCGAGACGATGGAGCGCCTGGGCTTCGCCCGGAGCTTGGACCGCTTCGTCTTGAGCGTGCTGGTCGAGCAGTGGCCGAACCCGAAGAGCCGGGTCACTCTAAGCGACGCGACCGACGCCCTCGGCCTGCCGGTCGTCCGGCTCGACTGGCGCCTGCACGAGCGCGACGAGGCGACGGTGCGCGCGTTCGCCCGCGTCGTCGCCGAGGAGGTCGGGCGCACGGGCCTCGGCCGGGCCAAGCTGGAGCCTTGGGTGTTCGACGAGACGGCCCCGTTCCCGCGCCACGCCAACAGCGTGCACCTCATGGGCACGACCCGCATGGGCACCGATCCGGCTTTAAGCGTCGTCGACCCGGACTGCCGCGTGCACGGCGTCGACAACCTCTACGTCGCCGGCAGCTCGGTCTTCCCGACCGGCGGCAGCGTCCACCCGACCTTGAACCTCGTCGCACTCGCCGTGCGGCTCGGCGACCACCTGCGCGAACGGTTCGGCACCGCCGCGGCCGGCGGCGTCGGCACCCAGGCGGCGCTCACGCCCTGAACGGACCCGCGTTCAAGCGGATTGCCAGAAACGCTCTTGGCCGCGAAAGGCCCGCCACGCCTTGCGGGCGCGCTTTTCCAGGGACGCGGCGTCGCGCGCGTTCCAGCCGCGCAGGAAGGCGGCGCCGGCGAGGGCGTCGGGGTCGTTCGCTTGCCCCGCGAGCTTGGCGGCGAGCTCGGCACCGACCGCCGCGTCGTTGCCGTTGCCGAGCACCTCTTGCAGCTTCGCCGCCGCCTTGGCGTAACGCTTGGCGGCCTTGCCCGGATAGAGGCCGGCGAGGAAGTCGGTGGCGTAGCGCAGCTTCTTGAGTGCGAGGCGCAGCTCGTGCCGGCCCTCGGGGCCGAGCTTCTCGAAGTTGCGGCCGCGGCGCATCACCCGCTTGTGGCGTGCTTGCAGGGCGCCGCCGGCCACGCCGAGCAGGGGCGCGTCGAGCGTCGCCGCGTCGCCGCCGTCGCGCCAGCCGCGCGAGGATATCCAAGCGGCGAAGTCCAAGACGGTATCGGCGTAGGCGCGGCCGTCGATGGTGGCGGCGACTTCTTCGTGCGCCGCCCGCCGCGCCGCCTCGGCCTGCGAGCGCAGTGCCATGAGCGCCCCGTCGCCGGACAAGCCCTTCTCCAAGGACGGCAGGCGCTGCTCGACGAGCACGTCGAGGTCGCGGGCGCGGCCGAAGCGGTCGATGAGGTCGCCCATCCGGTCGTTCCAGGCCGGGGCCGAGGGGCCGAGCCAGGGCTTGAACAGGCCGAGCGCCGCGCGGATGCGACGGAGCGCCACGCGCAACTGGTGCAGGCCGTCGATCTCGCGACAGGAACGGGCGGCGGCCTCGTTCGCCAGCCAGTGCGCGAGGCAGGCCTCCGTCACGGCCGCGAGCGCCGCGTCCAGGGATGCGTTTGGATCGAGGGCCGGCAGGATCGCCTTGCGCCAGGGCGGCGGCGTGCCCTCGGCCAGCATGTAGCCGCGGGCCGCCTTGTCGAGCGTGCAAAGCCGCACAGGGACCCGCCGGCGCAGGTCGTCGACCAGGGCGAGGAGCGCGCCGGGGTCGCCGTCCTTCAACTCGATCTCGGCTTCGCAGACGTCCTCGCGGTGCCCGTCGGCCTCGATCGCCCCCTTGTCGAGCGCCAGTTCGACCACCGCCGGCGCCGGCCCGTCGATCAGCCCGAGGCGCATCACCCGCCGCTCGACCCTGGTGGTGAACACCGGTCGCAGGGCGTCGGCCGGCAACTCGGCGAAGCGATCGGCGAGGTCCGGCTCGGCCAGGATCGGGGCGACGTCCACCGCCTCGTCGCCGATCAGCCACTCCCACTCGTGCCGGTGCCCGAGCCGGCCGTTGGCGCCGTTCGCCTTCACCGTCTGCACGACGATCCGCCCCTCGCGCCGCGTGCGCAAGGAGAGCCCGTCCCGGCGCAGGCACCGCTCGGCCGTGTCGTAGTAGGTGGCGCTGAGCGCGACCTTGTGCATCGAGACGTTCAGCAGCCCGCGCAGGCGCCGGCTGCGCGCGAGCGCGTCGAGGTCGCGGGGCGCCAGCAGGAGCTTGAGTTCGATCTCGGCCTTGGCGTCTCGGGGTGTCATTGTTTTGTCTTATTTCTGCAAACTCGGAAGCTAACGCGCGCGCCCCCCGATCGTCCATCATATTATCGGTTGAAATTACTACCCACCGTTCGCGCAGTCGCGGCGTGGTGTGGGCGGGAGAACGCTTGCGCGTCCGCTGCGCGGGGCTTTTTCTTCTTTCTTTTTGCTAGTGTTAACGAAGGAGGCTTGCCGCGGCGCCGAGAGCAGGCCTCGGACAAGAGCAAAAAAGAAGAGAGAAAAGACCGCGCGTCAGCGCACGCGAAGCGTTCTCAAACCGCGGCGCGGGTCCAGGCCGGGGCACGAACCTCGTGCCCGTGCAGGCGCCAAGCCGCGGGCGTGGCCATGAGGCGGCGCAGCAGGCGCAGGCGCAGGGTGTGGTCGTCGCGGCGGCCGATATAGGCGGCCTGCAGCCGCACGCCCAAGAGCTTCAGGTCGCCGAGCGCGTCGAGCGCCGCGTGGCGCACGCACTCGTCCTCGCCGCGCGGCCCGTTCTGAGCGTCGATCCTGTCCGCGCCGACCACGACGGTGTTGGCGAAGGTGGCGCCGCGGGCCGAGCCCTTGGCGCGCAGGTCGGCGAGATCGTCCTCGTGGCAGTGGCACCGGGCGGCGGCGAGGTCGTGGCGCCACGCGTTGATCGGCCCGTTCAGGACGAGGCGCTGCCGGCCGATCGGGGTGGCGTCGTGCTCGACGACGACGTCGAGGCCGAGCCCGGCCGCCGGCTCCAGCCGGGCGAGCGCCGCGCCCTCGGCCTCCTGCACGGGCGTCAGGAGTTCCAGGACCGGCGGCGGCCGGTCGATCCCGCGCACCCCCACGCACTCGATCAGCCGCACGAAGGGGGCGGCGCTGCCGTCGAGCGCGGGCAGTTCCGGGCCGCTCACCTCGATCAGGACGTCGTCGACCTCGCACAGGGCGAGCGCTGCCAGCAGGTGCTCGATCGAGGCGATACGGGTGCCGTTGGCGCCGACGAGGGCCACGCCGGCCGTGGTGACGGCGATCATGGGGCAGACGCTGAACGACGCCGCCCGATCGGTCCGCCGCAGGCAGATGCCGCTGCCGGGTTCCGCCGGGTGCAGCGTCAAGGCCACCCGCGCCCGGGTGTGCCAGCCGATCCCGACGCAGCCGATGGCGTGGTTCAAGGTGCGCCGGTCGGGCAAGGGCTGGGGGACGGTCACGGCGGCACGATCTCCAAACGAGGTCTGGCGGCGGAGATTCTCGCGTAAAAGGCGAAAACCCCGCCCCCTCCTTTCTATAGGAGAGAACGGGGTCGAAGGAAAAGCTGTTTTTTTAGATTGTTAAGCGATTTGCTTTACGTAGTACCTCAACTCAACCGTCCATCGGCTCGCGCCGCCGCAGGAAGGTCGGGATCTCGGCGATCTCGTCGCGCTCGTCGTCCTGGTTCGTCGCGTAGGCCCGCGTCGTCGGCGCCCGCCTCGTCTCGGCGCCGCTGCGGCGAAAGCCGCCCAGTTCGCGAACGTGCTTGATCAGGTTGAAGGCCCCTTCCGTGCGGCTGGGCTGGGGCGCCGGACCGGCGGGCTTGACCGGGGCCTCCGCCGCCGGGGGTTCGGCCAGTTCGTGGCGGGTCGCCTGGGCCGGCTCCGGGTAGACGCTCGCGGCCGTTTCGGGGGCTTGGCGCAGGCCGGTCACGGGGCTGGCCTCGGCGGGTGCCCGGCGGGCGCTCGGCGCGGGGCCGGCCTGCTGCACGCGCGAGGGGAACCAGCCGTGCGCCGGGGCCGGTTCCTGCGCCGCCGCCTCGTTGGCGCGGCGGGCCTCGGCGGTCTCGATGCCGGTCGCGACGACCGAGACGCGGACTTGGCCCTGCAACCCTTCGTCGAAGGTCGAACCGAAGATGATGTTGGCGTCGCCGTCGACCTCCTCGCGGATGCGGTTCGCGGCGGCGTCGACCTCGAACAGCGTCATGTCGGTGCCGCCGGTGATGTTGATGAGCACGCCCTTGGCGCCGCGCATCGACACCTCGTCGAGCAGCGGGTTCGAGATCGCCGCCTCGGCGGCCTCGATCGCGCGGCGCTCGCCCTCGGCCTCGCCCGTGCCCATCATTGCCTTGCCCATCTCGGACATGACGGTGCGGATGTCGGCGAAGTCGAGGTTGATCAGGCCCGGCATCACCATGAGGTCGGTGACGCCGCGAACGCCCATGTGCAGGACTTGGTCGGCCAACTGAAAGGCTTCGCCGAACGTGGTCCGGTCGGTCGCGAGCCGAAACAGGTTCTGGTTGGGGATGACGATCAGGGTGTCGACGTACTGCTGCAGCTCGCTCAAGCCGCCCTCGGCGAGGCGCATGCGGTGCGCGCCCTCGAAGTGGAAGGGCTTGGTCACGACGCCGACGGTGAGGATGCCCTGCTCGCGCACGGCGCGTGCGATGACGGGGGCCGCACCCGTGCCGGTGCCGCCACCCATGCCGGCAGTGATGAACACCATGTTCGAGCCCTGGAGCTGATCCAGGATCTCGTCCAGCGCCTCCTCGGCGGCGGCGTGGCCGATCTCGGGCCTGGCACCGGCGCCCAAGCCGTGCGTGATCGTGTGGCCGAGTTGGATCTTGCGCTCGGTCAGGCAGTGGTTGAGCGCCTGCGCGTCGGTGTTGCAGGCGACGAACTCGACCCCTTCGAGCCTGGACGCGATCATGTTGTTGACGGCATTGCCGCCGGCACCACCGACGCCGACCACGGTGATCTTCGGCTTCAGTTCGTGCGTCATCGGCATGCTCAAAGACAAGGTCATCCAAGTTCCTCCATCGTGTTCGGGACCCGAGCCCGGGTTCCCCTCCCCCAACACACCCCCCGTCGGGCAGACCGGTGGTGCGATCAATAACCTTAAGCGGCAAAATTCTGCTTCAGCCACTGGCCGATGCGGGCGATGCCGCCGGCGAGCGGCTTGTCGCTCTCCTTCCATCCGAGTCCGTCGTCGTGCCCGGCGAGCAGGGCGAGCCCCCCGCCGCCGGCCGTGCAGCACAGGCGCGTTTCCGGGCCGCTTCGGGTCTCGACGAGGCCGCAGGCGCCGAGCCGGGCCGGCAGGCCGCCGACCTCCTCGACCAGCTCGATCACGCCCTCGATCTGTGCCGCCCCGCCGGTGACGACGACGCCGCGCGGCCGCGCGCCCTCAAGCGCCCCGCTCGCGCCCAAGCGGGTCATGACGTCGGCCAGGATCTCCTCGACCCGAAGCCGGGCTATGTGGGTCAGGTAGCGGCGCGGCACCTCGCCGACCTCGCCCTGCGGCGCCGCCCCGACCCGGCGGATGGCCAAGCGCATGTTGTCGTCGCACGAGCGCATCTGCACCCCGCCGTAGAGCGTCTTCAACCGCTCGGCGAACGCGTGGCTGACGCCCAAGCCCTGGGCGATGTCGTGCGTGACGAGGTCGCCGCCGTAGCGGCAGCGGTCTAGAAAGATCAGGCGCCCGGCGTGGAAGAGGCAAAAGCCCGTGCCGCCGCCGCCCATGTCGAGGACGAGGCAGCCGCGCTCGGCCTCGTCGGCGCTGAGGCAGCCGATCGCGGCGGCGTAGGTCGCGGCGACGATCTCGGTGACGCGCAGGTGGCAGCGTCGCAGGCAGTCGAGCAGGTCGTGCAGCGGCCGCGCCGCGACGGTGACGACGGCGAGCGTGAGGTCGAGCGTCTCGCCGGCCATGCCGCGCGGGTCGCGCAAGGGGCGCCCCTTGTCGATGTGGGTCTCGATCGGCACGACGTGCAGGACCTCGCGCCCGCCCTCCGAGCGGCCCTCCGCCCGCGCCGCCTCCAAGCCCTCGCGCAGGTCCTCGTCGTGGACCGGACGCCCGTGCAGCGGGATCGAGACGGCGACGCGCCGGGTTCGGGGTGCGCCGCCGCTCCAGACGACCGCGACCTCGCGCAACTGCTCGCCGGCCCCCATCTCCGCCTCTTGCAGGGCGGCGAGGATCGAGGTCTCGGCGTCGTCGGCGTCGACGACGTCGCCGCCGCGAAACCCCTCGGCGCGCTGGTAGCTCTGACCGAGCGCGATGAAGCGCCCGCCCGGCCGCGGCCGGGCGATGAGGCAGACGATCTTGGTCGTGCCGACGTCGAGGAGCGCCAACGGGGCCTTCAAGGGCCGGGCGCGGGCGGTGGTCACCTGGGTCGCCAGCATGGCGGCGGGGGGTAGCGCTGCGGACGTGCTCACGTCGCCTGTCCCACCGGCGTCACGCCCTCGTCGAGGGGCTTCAAGACCAGCCACGCCTTCGAGCGCAGGTCGACCGCCTGGATCGCCCGGTCGAGGACGCGGCTGCGGCCCTCCTCCAGGGCGAGGCGGTGCCACGCGGCGGCCACGCCCCGACGCGGCAGCCGCACCTCCACGGCACCGTCGACGAACACGTTCCAGCGGCCGTCCGGCAGGCGCTGCGCGCCGCTGACCCGGCCGGCGAGGCCAGGCTCGCCGCCGAGCGCCGCGAACAGGGCCGGGGCCGCCGCCGGTGCCCCGGCACCGCTCAGCAAGGGCAGGCCCCGATCGCCGAGCGCGTCCGGCACGTCGATCGCCTCGCCGGCCCCGCTGACCAGCCGCACGGCGCCGCCCCCGTCCTGCCAGAGCGCCAACGGGCGGTGCTCGTCGACGTCGATCACCAGCGTCGCCGGCAATTGCCGCTTGACTGTTGCCGATTTGACCCAGGGCAAGACCTCGACCCCCGCCTTCAATCGCGCGATATCAACTTTAAGTATATTTTGCATGTACAAATAATCAACCTTTTGCACAATGTCCGCCTTCGCAGTCCGCTCGCGGCCGGCAACGAGGATCTCGCGCACGTGCATGCCGCTTCGATCGGCGAGCGCGATCAACCGGGCATCGAGCCACGCGCGGGCGTGGGCCGGCGCTTCGAAGCGGACGCCGAGGACGGCCAGCGTGCCGAGGCTCAAGAGGATCGCGAGGCAGAACAAGGCGGGCCGCAGCCCACGCGGCGGCGGCGGACGGCGCGTGGCGGCGAGTTGCGCCCGGCGTGCGATTCGACCTAGCTGTCGCATCGAGCCTCCTCGATGAGCCGGACGACGAGGTCGTCGAACCCGATTCCGCGGTGCTGCGCTTGCTCCGGCACGAGCGAGAGCGGCGTCATGCCGGGCTGCGTGTTGACCTCCAAGATGTAGAGGCCCTCGTTGCCTGAATACGCATCATATCGAAAATCGGCCCGGCTGACACCCCGACAACCGAGGCTCTCGTGCGCTTTTTTCGCCGCGTTCAACGCGGCGGCGAACACCTCGGCGGGCAGGACAGCCGGCAGTCGGTGGGCGGCATAACCTTCGGTATACTTGGCGCGGTAGTCATAGAACCCCTCGGCGGGCGCGATCTCGGTCACGGTGAGCGGTTCGCCGTTGAGGACCGCGACGGTTAGCTCCCGGCCCGGCACGTAGCGCTCGACCATGACGCGCTGGTGGAGGTCGAGGTCGTTGCGCCGGCGCAACGGGTCGAGGTCGCCGTCGGGCAGGACGGCGACGCCGACGCTCGATCCCTCCGCCGCCGGCTTGACGACGATCGGCCCTTTGATTGGCGGACCGTGGTCGAGCAGGTCGCCCAGGCGGAGCGCGCGCCCCTCGGGGCAGCGCAGCCCTGCCGCCTCGAACAGACGGCAGGCCATCGGCTTGTCCATCGCCACGGCCGAGGCGAGCACGCCCGAGTGGGTGTAGGGCAGGCGCATCCAGTCGAGCAGGCCCTGCACCCGGCCGTCCTCGCCTAAGCGCCCGTGCAGGGCGTTGAAGACCGCGTCCGGCCGGTCGGCGGCCAGGACGGCGGCCAAGTCTGGGTCCGGGTCGATGCGCGTCACGGCGTAGCCGCGGCGCTCCAAGGCGTCGGCGCAGGCGGCGCCCGAGACGAGCGAGACTTCGCGCTCGACGCTCATGCCCCCCATGAGGACGGCGACCCGCTTCATGCGGCCTGCTCCATCGCGGACGAATCGCCCAAGCGAACGATCTCCCATTCGAGATCGACGCCGCTCGATTGCCGCACGGCGTCGCGCACCGCCTCGCCCAGACCTTCGAGGTCGGCGGCGCTGGCCTTGCCCTCGTTGACGAGGAAGTTGCAGTGCTTGGTCGAGACGACGGCGCCGCCCCGCCGCCGGCCGCGGCAGCCGGCCCGGTCGATCAGCCGCCACGCCTTGTGGCCGTCAGGGTTCTTGAAGGTCGAGCCGCCGGTCACGACCCGGATCGGCTGGCTCAAGGCCCGCTCGGCCTTGATCGCCTCCATCCGCGTCACGATCGCATCCTTGTCGCCGATCGTCCCCCGCAACGCCGCCCGCAGCACGACGAGGCGCTCGTCGAGGCCGGATCTGCGGTAGGCAAAACCAATGTCATCGGGGGTAAGACGGTGAACGCCCCCGGTCTCATCCATCGCCTCGACCCACGCGAGGCACTCGGCGGTCTCGCCGCCGAACGCGCCGGCGTTCATCCGCACCGCCCCGCCGATCGTGCCGGGGATGCCGATCAACCATTCGAGCCCGGCGATGCCGGCGCGCGCCGCCGCCCGCGCCACGCCCTGATCGAGGGCACCGGCCCCGGCGACCAGCGTGTCGCCCTCGACGGCGATCCTGGCGAGCGGTCCGCCCAGACGGACCACGGCCGCGTCGATCCCGCCGTCGCGGACGAGCAGGTTGGAGGCGACCCCCATCGCCAGGAGCGGCGTCGAGGGCGGCAGGGCGCGGCGCAGCGTCGCCAGGTCGTCGGCGTCGGCCGGGTTGGCGAGCAGTGCTGCCGGCCCGCCGACGCGCAGCCACGTCAAGGGGGCAAGCGGGACGCCCGTGCGCAGGGCGCCGCGCAGCCGCGGCAGGTCGGACGGGGACGCTACGCGCGGCATCAGGCGGCCTCGCGCCCGCCGAGGCGTCCCGGCAGCGCCCCCGCCCAGGCGGTGATGCTGCCGGCACCCAAGCAGACGACGACGTCGCCCGACGCCGCCCGCCGCTTGACTTGTGCCGCCAAATCGTCCGGCCCCTCGATCGGCGCGACGTCGCGCTGGCCGTGCGCCTCCAGGCCCCGCACCAGCGCGTCGCGATCAAAGCCCGCGATCGGCGCCTCGCCCGCGGCGTAGACCGGGGCGACCAGGACCGTGTCGGCGTCGGCGAACGCGCGGCAGAAATCGTCGAACAGGACGGTCAAGCGGCTGTAGCGGTGCGGCTGGACGACGGCGATCACCCGGCCCTCAGCGGCGGCGCGCGCGGTCGCCAGCACGGCCTTGATCTCGACCGGGTGGTGGCCGTAATCGTCGACGATCGTGACCCCGTCCACGACCCCGGTCACGGTGAAGCGGCGCTTCACCCCCTTCATGTCGCTCAAGGCCCGGCGCAGCGCCGCGTCGTCGATGCCGAGTTCGGCCGCGATCGCGACGCAGGCGAGCGCGTTGGCGACGTTGTGCCGGCCCGAGAGCGCCGAGCGCAGGCCCTCGATGTGCCGCTCGCCGCCGCGCACCCGGTCGCGCAGGCGGACGTCGAAGCCGGAGCCCGCGGCGTCGATCGTCACGTTCAGGCCCTGCACGTCGGCCTGCGGGTTGAAGCCGTAGGTGATCAGCCGGCGGTCGGGCACACGGGCGAGGAGCGCTTGCACCTCCGGGTGATCGACGCACAAGACGCCAAAACCGTAGAACGGCAGCCGCTCCAGGAAGCTGACGTAGGCGTCGCGCACGGCCTCGAAGTGGCCGTAGTGCTCCATGTGCTCGGGGTCGATGTTGGTGACGACGCCGATCAAGGCCGGCAGGCGCAGGAAGCTGCCGTCGCTCTCGTCGGCCTCGACCACCATCCAGTCCGAGGTGCCGGTGCGGGCGTTGGTGCCGTAGGCGTTGATGATGCCGCCGTTGATGACCGTGGGATCGAGCCCGGCGGCGTCGAACAGCGCCGCCGCCATCGCCGTCGTCGTCGTCTTGCCGTGCGTGCCGGCGACCGCGACCGAGCGTTTCAGGCGCATCAGTTCGGCCAGCATGTCGGCGCGGCGCACGACCGGCAGGCGCCGCTGCCGGGCGGCCTCCAGTTCCGGGTTGTCCTGCTTGACCGCCGAGGAGACGACGACGACGCGGGCGTCGCCGAGGTTGGCGGCGTCGTGGCCGATCTCGATCTTGCAGCCGAGCCCTTCGAGACGGGCGACGTTGGCGTTGGCCTGGAGGTCGGAGCCCTGCACGGTGAAGCCGATCGAGGCCAGCACCTCGGCGATGCCGCTCATGCCGATCCCGCCGATCCCGACGAAGTGGATCGGCCCGGTCGCGCGCGGCTCAAAACGCATTGCGTTCACAACGATCCCTTCAACTCAACCTCAAGTAGCATATCGGCCAAGCGCTCGGCCGCCTCAGGACGGGCGAGCATTCGCGCCGCCTGAGCCATCTCGTCGAGCGTCGTCGGGTTGGCGATGAGGGCGGCAAACTCTCGCGTCAGGCGTTCAGCGTCAAGCCCAGATTGTAGGAAGAAATGCGCGGCACCGGCGTCGGCCAGCGCCTTGGCGTTGGCGTGCTGGTGGTCGTCGGCGGCGTGCGGGTAGGGGACGAGGACGGCGGGCTTGCCCGCGTAGAGCAGTTCGGCGATCGTCGAGGCGCCGCTGCGGGACACGAGCAGGTGGGCCGCCCGCATCCTCGCCGGTACGTCGTTGAAAAAGCTGGCGAGTTCGGCCTCGATGCCGGCCTCGACGTAGGCGGCGCGGACCCGTTCCAGGTCCTCCGGCCGGCACTGCTGCACGACGCGGAGACGCTTGCGCTCGGCCTCGGGCAGCGCTTCGAGCGCCGCCGGCACGAGGTCGGAGAAGACCTTGGCGCCCTGGCTGCCGCCCATAATCAAGAGGCGAATATCGCCGTCGGCCGTAGGGGATGGCGCCGGTGCTCTCGCGCCGGCGGCGAAGCCCGGCCGCACCGGGTTGCCGACGACGTCCACCGCGCCGATGCCCGGCGGGAGGCCCCGGGTCGCGTCGAAGGCGAGCGCCACGCGGCGGCTTTGACGGGCGATCAGCCGGTTCGCCCGGCCGAGCACGGCGTTCTGCTCGTGCAGAACGTAGGGCAGGCGCAAGCGCGTCGCCGCGAGCGCCGGCGGGATCGAGGCGTAGCCGCCGAACGCCGCGAGCGCCCCCGGTCTCGCCCGCCGCAAGGCGACGTAGCTTTGCGCGATGCCGACGCCGAGCCGGACGGCGGCCGAGGCCTTGGCGAGAAGGTTGCCGCTCGGGCTCGCGGCCATGACCCGTTTGATCGGGTAGTCGCCGGCGAAGCGGGCGCCGCGGGCGTCGGTGAGGAGGAGGACTTCCCGGCCGCGCCGCTCCAGTTCGGCCGCGAGCGCCAGGGCCGGGAACATGTGCCCGCCGGTGCCGCCGGCGGCGATCGCGAGCGGCCGGCTCACCTCAAGTGCGCCCCCTCGCGGGTGAGGGCGAGCAGCATCCCCATGCCGAGTGCGAGCGCCAGCATCGACGAGCCGCCGTAGCTGATGAACGGCAGGGTCATGCCCTTGGTCGGCACGAGGTTGAGGTTGACCGCCATGTTGATCATCGCCTGCAAGCCGAGTTGCAAGACGAGCCCGGTCGCCGCCAACTGGACGAAGCGGTCGCGGCAGACCTGCGCCCTGGTGAGGCCGCGCAGGACGACGAAGGCGAAGATCAGGACGACGACGAGGCTGAGCGCCGCCCCATACTCCTCGATCGTGGTGGCGAAGACGAAGTCCGAGTGCGCCTCGGGCAGGTGGAACTTGACCTGCCCCTCGCCGGGGCCGCGGCCGAAGACGCCGCCGGCCCGGATCGCCTCCATCGCCTTTTCGACCTGGTGCACCTCCTTGGCGGGATCGAGAAAGCCGTCGATCCGCTCGCGCACATGGCCCAAGAAGGTGTAGGCGCCGTAGAGCCCGGCGAGTCCGAGGAAGCCCAAGCCCGCGATCCAACTCCAGGCGAGGCCGGCGACGAAGAGCTGGGCCGCGAACACGGCGAGCGTCAGGACGGTCATGCCGAGGTCGGGCTGCACGACGAGCAGGCCGACGGTGAGGCCGACCAGGACCGCCGCCTCGGGCAGGCCGCTCAAGCCCTCGAAGCGGGCGAGCAGGTAGGCGGTGAGGACGGCGAGCGCCGGCTTGACGAACTCGGAGGGCTGCACCTGCAGGCCGAACGGCAGGATGATCCAGCGGTGCGCCCCCTTGATGTCGGGGGCGACGAACAGCGTCATGACGAGCAGCGTGCCGAACAGCGCGAAGACGACGACGCCGGCGCGCAGGACGCCGCGCGGGCTGAGCAGCGAGGCGACGAACAGGGTCACGGCCGCCGGCAGGAGGAAGCTCAAGTGCCGGACGATGAAGAAGCTCTCGCTCGACAGGTGCATCCGCCGCGCGATCGCCGGGCTCGACGCCAGCACCATGACGATGCCGATCAGGATCAAGGCGCCGAAGCCCGCCAGCATCGGCCGGTCGATGCTCCACCACCAGCGGCCGACGAGCGAGCGGTCGGTGCGGGCGAAGACCATCAGCCGTCTCTCCTCAAGCCGCGGGCGAGGCGGCGAAAGGCGTCGCCGCGGGCCTCGAAGTCGGTGAACTGGTCGAAGGAGGCGCAGGCCGGCGCCAGGAGGACCGTGGCCTCGCCGTCTCCGGCGGCGGCGATGTCGGCGGCGGCGTGCGCGCCCATGACCGCCCGCTCCAGCGTGCCGGCGGGCGTGCAGGGGACGAGGTCGCCCAGGTCGCGGGCGATGCCGTCCGCCGCCTCGCCGATCAGGAAGGCGGCGCGCACGCCGCCCAAGTACGGTGCTAGCTCCTTGAAGCCGCCCGGCTTCGCCCGTCCGCCGGCGATCCAGACGACCGGGTCGTAGCTGGTCAGGCTGCGGATCGCGGCGTCGGGGTTGGTCGCCTTGCTGTCGTTGACGAAGGCGACGCGCCCATGCCTTGCCACCTCCTCCATCCGGTGCGGCAGGCCGGCGAAGGCGGCAAGGCCGCGCGCGGCCGCCTCGGGCGCCACGCCAAGAGCCCGAAGAGCGGCGTAGGCGGCGGCGGCGTTCTGGCCGTTGTGGGCGCCGCGCAGGCCCTTGGCGCCCTCCAAGTCGGCGATCTTGGTCGCCGCCCCGTCCGCAACCTCGTAGAGGCGGCCGTCTTGGACGTAGGCCCCGGCCACGACCGGTCCGGCGCCCGAAATAGCGCGGACCCTGCGGCCGGTGCTCAAGAGATCGGCGTGGATCGCCCGGCCGTAGGCGTCGTCGACGCCGACGACGACGGCAGCTTCCGGCCCTTGCTGGTCGAGGAGCTTGCGCTTGGCGCCGAGATATCCCTCGACGTCGCCGTGCCGGTCGAGGTGGTCGGGGGCGAGGTTGAGGAAGACGGCGACGTCGGCCTTGAGGTCGGTGCAGAGGTCGAGCTGGAACGAGGACAATTCGAGCACGACGATCGCGTCTTCGGGTAACGGGCCGAGGTCGAACACCGCCCGGCCGATATTGCCGCCCAGGGCCGCGTTCAGCCCGGCCGCGCGCAAGAGGTGGTGGATCAGGGCCGAGGTCGTCGACTTGCCGTTGGTGCCGGTGACGCCGACCACGCGCTGCCCGGGTCCCAAGCCCGCGACGAACAACTGCACGTCGGCCGTGATCGGCACGCTTGAGGCCCGTGCGCCGACGACGATCGGGTGCGGGGCCGGGTGGGTCAGCGGCACGCCGGGGCTGACGACGAGGGCGGCGAGGCCTTTGAGGTCGTCGTCTCGCCCACGGGTCAGGCCGGCCGCCGCGACGACGTCCCCCCTATCGTCCCAGGCGCGGACCTCAGCACCGGCCGCGATCAGCGCCCGCGCCGCGGCGAGGCCGCTGCGGGCGAGGCCCAGGATCCCGACCGTCTTGCCGGCGTAGCGCTCCAGACCCGGCACGGGCGCTTCCATCCTAGCGCAGCTTCAAGGTCGAGAGGCCGACCAGCGCCAGGACCACGGCGATGATCCAAAAGCGGATGACGATCGTCGGTTCGTGCCAGCCCTTCTTCTCGAAGTGGTGGTGCAAGGGCGCCATGCGAAAGACGCGCTTGCCGGTGAGCTTGAAGGAGGCGACCTGAACGATGACCGAGACCGCCTCCAAGACGAACAGGCCGCCGATGATGACCAGCACCAACTCGTGCTTCACCGCGACCGCGATGCAGCCCAGGGCCCCGCCGGTGGCGAGCGAGCCCGTGTCGCCCATGAAGACCATCGCCGGCGGGGCGTTGAACCAGAGAAAACCGAGCGAGGCGCCGACCATGGCGCCGCAGAAGACGGCGAGTTCGCCCGTGCCCGGCACGTGGGGGATGCCTAAGTAGTTGGCGAAGATCGTGTTGCCGGCGAGGTAGGCGATCAAGGCAAAGCAACTGGCCGCGATCATCACCGGCACGATCGCGAGCCCGTCCAGGCCGTCGGTCAGGTTGACGGCGTTCGAGGCCCCGACCTGGACCAGCATCCCGAAGAACGGGAAGAAGAGCCCGAGCGGGATCAGCAGGTCCTTGAACACCGGCACGGCGATCGAGGTGTTGAGCGGCTGCGCCGTCATCTGAACGAGGAAGTAGACCGCGATCATGCCGATCAGGCACTGCCAGAGCAGCTTCAGGCGGCTGCGCAGCCCCCCCGACGAGCGTCGCGTGAGCTTGAGGTAGTCGTCGGCGAAGCCGACGCCGCCGAAGCTGAGCGTGATGAGCAGGACGACCCAGATGAAGCCGTTGCTAAGATCGGCCCAGAGCAGCGTCGCGACGGTGAGCGAGATCAAGATCAGGACGCCGCCCATCGTCGGCGTGCCCTTCTTGGTCAGCAGGTGCGACTCGGGGCCGTCCAGGCGGATCGGCTGGCCCTCGCGCTGCTTGGCCCGCAGCCAGCCGATCACGGCCGGACCGATCAGAAAGCAGATTAGAAGTGCGGTCAGCACGGCGGCGCCGGAGCGAAAGGTGATGTAGCGGATCAGATTGAGTGCGGGCACCTGATCGGCGAACGGGACGAGGAGGTTGTAGAGCATTCAGCGGCCTCAGCGCCGCTCAAGGGCGGCGACGACGCGCGCCATGCGGCTGCCGAGCGAGCCCTTGACCAAGAGCGCATCGCCGGGCGCGATCGCGGCCGCGACCAGGGGGGCGAGCGCCTCGGTGTCAAGCGCGTGGGCGCCGCGCACGGCGGCGGGCAGGGCGTCGAAGAGGTGTCGCATCATGGGTCCGGCGGTGAAGACGAGCTCGGCGCCGCCCGCGAGCAGCGGTTCGGCGAGGTCGGCGTGCAGTTCGGGCGCCCGGGCGCCCAGTTCCAGCATGTCGCCCAAGATCGCGACGCGGCGGCCGGGCGTGGCGGCCAGGAGGTCGAAGGCGGCCCGCATCGAGGTGGGGTTGGCGTTGTAGCCCTCGTCGATGAGGGTCGCCGTCCCGTCCCCGACGGGGATCGGCCGCCGCCGCCCGCGCCCCTCCGGCGGACGGATCGCCGCCAGCGCCGCCGCCCCTTGGTCGAGGTCGAGGCCCAAGGCGGCGGCGACGGCGAGGATGCCGAGCGCGTTCACCGCCCAGTGCCGCCCGGGGGCGCCGACCGCGAAGGCGTGCGTTCGGCCGAACAGGTCGGCCGTGACCTTCGAGCCCTCGGCCAGGGCGTCGTAGGTAAGGAGGCGCAGATCGACGCCTTCGGCGGCGCCGTAGGTGATCGTCCGCGCGGCGTGGTCGGCCGCCGCCCGCAAGAGGATGTCGGCGGCGGGGGCGTCCGCGTTCACGACCGCGACGCCGCCGGGCACGAGCCCTGTGAAGATCTCGGCCTTGGCGCGGGCGATCGCCTCGATGCCGTCGAAGAATTCGAGGTGGGCCGGGGCCACCATCGTCACGACCCCGACGTGCGGCCGGACGATGTCGGTGAGGGCCAGGAGTTCGCCGGCGTGGTTCATCCCCATCTCGACGGCGGCGAACGCGGCGCTCGGGTCGAGGCTGGCGAGCGTCAGCGGCACGCCCCAGTGGTTGTTGTACGAGGCGCGGCTGGCGTGCGTCGTCCCGAAGGTCGCCAGGACCGTGCGCAGCCCCTCCTTGACGCTCGTCTTGCCGACGCTGCCGGTGACGCCGACGATCTTCGCCCCGGCCCGCGCCCGCCCCGCCCGGCCCAAGCCTTCGAGCGCGGCCTGCGTGTCGGCGACGCGCAGGAGGGGGGCTTCGGGGCCGAGACCTTCGAGGTCTCGGTGGACGATCGCGGCCGCCGCCCCCTTCTTGAGCGCGTCGGCGACGAAGCGGTGGCCGTCGTGGTTCGGGCCTTCGAGCGCGACGAACAGGTCGCCTAAGCCAAGCCCCCGGCTGTCGATCGAGACGCCGCCCGCCCGCCAGGGCCGGCCGAGGCGCGTCCCGCCGGTGGCGGCCGCCGCGTCGTTCGCGTCCCACATCAAACCGTCCCCCGATCGATGCCCGGCAGGGCGCGCAGGATGGCGGCGTCGTCGAAGGGGTGGACGGTGTCGCCGACAATCTGCCCGGTCTCGTGCCCCTTGCCGGCGACGAGGAGCGTGTCGCCCGGTTCGAGATCGTCGAACGCGGCGGCGATCGCCCCGGCCCGATCGCCGATCTCGACCGCGTCGCCGCCCTCGATGCCGCGACGGACGGCCTTGCGGATCAGGGCCGGGTCCTCGGTGCGCGGGTTGTCGTCGGTGAGCCAGACGCGATCGGCAAGCCTGGCGGCGATCGCGCCCATCAACGGCCGCTTGCCGGGGTCGCGGTCGCCGCCGCAGCCGAAGACGACGTGGAGCCGCCCGTCCGTGTGCGGCCGGAGCGCCCTCAGCGCCTGTTCGAGCGCGTCCGGCGTGTGGGCGTAGTCGACGTAGGCGGCGGCCCCGTCGGCGCGGGCGCGAACGCGCTCCATCCGGCCGCGCACGCCTCGAACCTCGGGTAGAAGGTCGAGCGCCCGCCCGGCCGCGATGCCGCCCGCGATCACGAGCCCGACGGCGGCCAGGAGGTTGTGCGCCTGAAAGCCGCCGACGAGGCCGATCTCGACCCCGCGCTCGATACCGTCGATGCGCAGCGTCAGGCGCTGCCCGGCGGCGTGGGGTGTTTGCGCCAGGAGCCGTCCGTCCGTCCCGGCCGTGCCGTAGGTCCAAACGGCACCGCCGCGGGCCCGCACGGCGTCGGCCAAGCCGGCGGACTCGGGCGCGTCGGCGTTGAGGACGGCGGTGCCGTCCGGCCGCAGGACGTCGGTGAACAGGCGGCGCTTGGCGGCGAGGTAGGCGTCGTAGGTGCCGTGATAGTCGAAGTGGTCGCGGCTGAGGTTGGAGAACGCGGCGGCGTCGACTTTGAGCCCGTCCAGGCGGCGCTGGTCGAGGCCGTGGCTGGAGGCTTCGAGGGCGAGGCGCTCCACCCCTTGCGCCTTCAGCGCTGCCAAGGCGCGGTGCAGCGCCACGGCGTCGGGGGTGGTAAGCGCCGGCACGTCGGGCACCGGGGCACCTTCGAGCCCCAGCGTGCCGAGCGAGGCGGCGGGCAACCCCGCCAGCCGCCAGAGCTGCCGGGCGAAGCCGGCGATCGAGGTCTTGCCGTTGGTGCCGGTGACGGCGGCGACGAAGCCCGGGCGACCGGGGTGGAGCCGTGCCGCCATCCGGGCCAGCGCCGCGCGCGGCTCGCCGGCCCGAACGACCGGCCGCCCCCCGGCCGCGATCGCCCCCGCCTTGGCGCTCAGGAACGCGACGGCGCCGTTCTCTGCCGCCTCGGCGGCGAACCGGCGCCCGTCGACCTTGACCCCCGGCAGGGCGGCGAACAGGTCGCCCGGCCGCACGGCCTGCGCCTTGAGCGCGATGCCGCCGACCTCGACGTCGGCGAAGTCGTCGATCTCAACACCCTCATCGATCAAGGCGGACAGCCGCAAAGCCTTCCTCCATCGCGTGGGTGCGGCCGTTCACCGCCGGCACCGTCTCGACCCTGGCCTCCAAGATTGCCCTCGCCGCCCTCGGGCTCGGCGCCAAGCGCATGAGCGGCCCCATCCGCTCGACGATCTCGGCGGCGACGGGGGCCGCGGTCCAGCCGCCGTAGCGCTGGCCGTAGGTGCCGGCGTCGCCGCGCGGCTCGTCGAGGGTGACCATGACAAGGTAGCGCGGGTCCTCGATCGGCAAGACGCTCAGGAAGGAGGCGACCACGGCGCCGTCGACGTAGCCCCGACCCGGCACCGCCTTGTCGGCGGTGCCGGTCTTGCCGCCGGTCAAGTAGTAGGGGTTGCGGGCGTTGTCGCCGGTACCGCGCTCGACGGTGAGCCAGAGCAGCCAGCGCAGATCCTCGACCGTCGGCGGGGCGATCACCCGCTCGCCCTCGGGCACGGCCTCGACCGGGCGGGCGAGCAGCGTGCCGCCCTTGTAGCGCCCGTCGTCGATCAAGGCGGCGGCGGCCTCGACGAAGGCGACCGGCGAGACGGCGATGCCGTGGCCGTAGGCGACGGTGGCCTCGGTGATCGGCGCCCACTTGGCCGGCGGCAGGATCGGCCGCGCCCCGCCCGGCAGCTCGATCGCGGCGCGCTCGAACAGGCCCAGATTCTTCAAGAACGGCTTTTGCAGCGCCGCCCCGCCGGCCTCGAACACCATCTCCACCGTGCCGATGTTGGAGGAGAAGGCGAACACCTCGGGCAGGCTGAGCCAGCGCCGCTTGGCGTGGTCGTCGCTGATCTTGTGGCCGTTGACGACGATCGGGTCGCTGGCGTCGAAGCGGTCGAACAGGCTGACCTTGCCCGAATCCAGCGCCATGCCGGTGGCGAGGATCTTGAACAGCGAGCCCAGCTCGTAGACGTCGCCGTTGCAGCGGTTGCGCCGGTGGCCGCTCGGGCTCGACGCCGCGTCGTTCGGGTCGAAGTCGGGCAGGCTGACGAAGGCGACGAAGGCGCGCGCCTTGAGGTCGAAGACCAGCGTGCAAGCACCCTTGGCGCGAAAACGCTCGAAGGCCCCCGCCGTCGCGGCCCGGGCGACGCCCTGCACCTCGACGTCGAGCGACAGCCGCAAGGGCCCTTGCTCCGGCCGCCGCAGCCGGTCGTCGAGCCCGAGTTCAACGCCTTCCAGCCCGTCGTTCTCGGTGCCGACGAAGCCGAGCACGTGGCTGACCAAGTGTTTGTAAGGGTAGACCCGGCGCCGATCGAGCCGCATCGTGACGCCGGGCAGGCCGACCTCCTGCAGCCGCGCCTCCTCGATCGGCGTGATGCGGCGCTTGATCGACACCTCGTGCGCCGGTCCGGCGAACCGGCGCTCAAGGTCGTCCGCGTCGAGGTCGAGCAGCGCCGCCAGCGTGCGGGCGGTGCGGGGCTTGTCGTTGACGCGCCGCGGGTCGGCGTAGACGGAGATGGCGGGAATGGTGGTGGCGAGCAGCCGGCCCGCGCGATCAACGATGTCGGCCCGGCCGGCCTCGGGCGTGGCGCCGACGTGCAGCGCCTGCGAGGCGCCGCCGGTCGTCGTGAGGTCGATCAGCCGGGCGCCGATGCTGGCGAAGCCCAAGACGAACAAGAGCATCAAGACGCGCAGCCGGACGTTCGCGCGGCGTCGGCGTTCGGTCTCGGCGTCGCGCGCGGCGAACTGCACCATCAGCGGCCCTCGCCCGCGACCAGGGTGAAGGGCACGGCCGGCTTTGCCCGCCACGTCACCTCGCCGCCCGAGCCCAAGCGCACGGTGAGCGGGCGCGCGGCCAGTTCGAGTTCCCGGCGCTTGCCCAACCGCTCGGGCTCAAGGATCTTGCCCGCCGTGACCGGCCGCATACCGATTTCGGCCGCCAGCGTCGCCATCCTGGCCGGGCGGGTGAGGTAGGCGAGGTCGGTCTCAAGCCCCTTGACGCGCCACGTCGCGTCCTCGATCCCGGCCTCGACCAGCCGCAACTCGTCCTCCAGGCCGTAGACGGCCCCCTTGATGCGGTAGACGGCGCCGATGGCGAGCGCGATCAGGAGCAAGAGGGGCAGCACGTAGCGCGGCATCAAGCGGCCCTCCTCGCCCCGTCCGCGTCCGCGTCCGAGACGGCGAGGCGGCGCGCGGCGCGAAGCCGGGCCGAGCGGGCGCGGGGATTGCGGGCGATCTCGGCCGCGCCCGGCTTCACGACATTGCGGCCGAGTGCCATGAGGCGGGGCGGATCGAGACGCCGCGGCGGCAGGTGGCGCGAGCCTTGGTCGATCCGGCCGCCGTTGGCGTCGATGAAGCGCTTCACGGCGCGGTCTTCGAGCGAGTGGAAGGCGACGACGACGAGGCGGCCCTCGGGCTTGAGCACCCGGATTGAAGCCTCCAGGGCGCGGGCGAGTTCGTCCAGCTCGTCGTTGACGACGATGCGCAGCGCCTGGAACGTGCTGGTCGCGGGGTCGCGGCCCGGCTTGTGCCGGCGCTTGGCCGCCGCGATCGTGGCGGCCAAGTCGCCCGTGGTCGCGAACGGGCGCACCGCGCGCCGCGCCACGATCGCCCGCGCGACGCGGCCGGCCTCCGGCTCCTCGCCGTAGTCGCGCAGCCAAGCGGCGAGGTCGGCCGCGTCGGCGCCGTTGACGAGGTCGGCGGCGTCGCGGCCCTTCTGTTCCATGCGCATGTCGAGCGGGCCGTCGGCCTTGAACGAGAAGCCGCGCGCCGCCTCGTCGATCTGAAAAGAGGAGACGCCGAGGTCGAGCACGACGCCGTCGACGGCCTCGATGCCGAGCGCCTCGACGTGCGCGTCGAGATCGCCGAAGCGCCCCTCGACGAGGTCGAGGCCGGACAATTCCAGCGCCCGGCCGCGCCCGATCGCCTCCGGGTCGCGGTCGATGCCGACGACGCGGCAAGGCGCGCTGGTCAGGATCGCCCGGGCGTACCCGCCGCCGCCGAAGGTGGCATCGACGTACGTACCGCCCGGCAGCGGCCGCAAAGCCTGGAGCATCTCGTCGCGTAGAACCGGCTCGTGCGCCATGTCGCTGTTCGTCCGCACTTATCCACAGAAGGGGCCGGCGTTGCGTCCGCCCCCGACGCTACAAGAAGCGGTGGATGACGTCCGTGTCAAACGCTAACCTTTGTCAGTCAAACGGGCGAAGCGGTATCACATCGGTATGTCCCGCGACACCGAACTTCGCCTGTCGATAAGAACCATCGATTGAAGCAAGTCGAGCAGAACACGGATCATCCGTTAAAACCTTGCACCGAACATCCTAGCTTTGGCCTAAACCCTCAATTGCTTGACGAGAGCTTTACGGGCATTCAACCTCTGCGTACTTCAATTCCCTAACATAAGCCGTCGCGGGCGACAAGCGCAAGGACGATGTTTTCAGCCTAAATCTACGCCGCGTCCGCCAAGGCATTGTTTTACAGGCAAAAAACTTCGATGAGCCCGGTCTGTGGATATCTATGGGGAAAACACTGTGGAAAAGCAAGTGCTTTCCAGGTCACACCATGGAATAAAGGCTTTTGGGCGTGAAGGGCGGTTTTTTCAACCAAAAAGCGAACGAGGCGTGGACGGCCTGTAAGCCGGGTTCTGTGCCGGGGCATTTCCGCCCCGGCGGCGACCATTCCTCTGGGACGGACGTCGCCGTCCGCCTCGCGCGACCAACCCGAGCGGACCCCGGGGACGGGGTCGTGCCCTTTCAGGCACCGCCGCTCCTACACGGTCTTGCTCCCGGTGGGGTTTGCCGTGCCGTCCGCGTTGCCGCGGCCGCGGTGCGCCCTTACCGCACCCTTTCACCCTGACCCGCGAGGGGGGTTCCCCTCCGGCGGGCGGACTGCTCTCTGTGGCACTTTCCCTGGGGTTGCCCCCGCCGGGCGTTACCCGGCACCGTGTCCCCGTGGAGCCCGGACTTTCCTCCCCGGGCTTAGAAGCCCGGAGCGGCCGCCCAGCCGTCCACGGGGGCGAAGATAACGGTTCTAGTGCGCTTGGGGAAGATGAACGCTTCGCGTCCGCTGGCGCGGGGCCTTTTTTCTTTTTTGCCAGTGTTAACGTAGGAGACTGGCCGCGACGCCGAGGGCGAACCTCGGACAAGGGCAAAAAAGAAAAAAGAAAGCCCGCGCGGCAGCGCACGCGCAAGCGTCACGCCGCCCGCGCCGACGCGACGACCGGCTCGATCGCAAGCTCCCCGTCGCGCACCCCGACATGCACGCCCTCGCCCTCCTTCAAGCGCCCGTCGAGGATCATGTAGGCGAGCGGGTCTTGCAGGTTCTTTTGGATCACCCGCTTGAGCGGTCGGGCGCCGTAGACCGGATCGTAGCCCGCGTTCGCCAGCCACACGGTCGCCGCCGCGTCGAGGTCGAGCCCGATGCGGCGCTCGGCCAGGAGACCCTCCAGGTAGCGCAACTGGATCTTGACGATGTCCTCCATCTGCGCCCGGCCCAGCCGGTTGAAGAGGATGATCTCGTCCAGGCGGTTGAGGAACTCGGGCCGAAACGCCTCGCGCACCACCTCCATGACGGGTCCCCGCGCGTCCTCGGCGACGGCGCCCTCGGGCAGGTTGGCGAGGAACTCGGAGCCTAAGTTCGAGGTCAAGACGATGAGCGCGTTCCTGAAATCGACCGTGCGGCCCTGGCCGTCGGTGAGCCGCCCGTCGTCGAGCACCTGCAAGAGGACGTTGAAGACGTCCGGGTGCGCCTTCTCGACCTCGTCGAACAGGATCACGCTGTAGGGCCGGCGCCGCACCGCCTCGGTCAGTGCGCCGCCCTCCTCGTAGCCGACGTAGCCCGGAGGCGCCCCGATGAGCCGGGCGACGCTGTGCTTTTCCATGTACTCCGACATGTCGATGCGCTGCATCGCCGCCTCGTCGTCGAACAAGAACCCGGCCAGCGCCTTGCACAGTTCGGTCTTGCCGACGCCGGTGGGGCCGAGGAACAGGAACGAGCCGATCGGCCGGTTGGGGTCTTGCAGCCCCGCCCGCGCGCGGCGGACGGCGTTGCTCACCGCCTCGACCGCGACCTCCTGGCCGACGACGCGCTCTTTGAGCTTCGCCTCCATCGCCAGGAGCTTCTCGCGCTCGCCCTCCAGCATCCGGTCCACCGGCACGCCGGTCCAGCGCGAGACGATGTGCGCGATGTCGTCCTCGTTCACGGCCTCGTGCACCATGCGCTCGACCCCGACCGCCTCGGCCTCGATCAGGTCCTTCTCCAGGCCGGGGATGACGGCGTAGGTCAGTTCGCCGGCGCGGGTGTAGTCGCCGCGGCGCTGCGCCTCGGCGAGTTCGTTGCGCGCCTGGTCGAGCCGTTCCTTGAGCTTGGTGGCGCCGGCCAGCTTGTCCTTCTCGGCCTGCCAGCGCGCGGTCAGTTCGTTCGAGCGCTCCTCAAGCTCGATCAACTCGCCTTCCAGCCGCGACAGGCGCTCCTTCGAGGCCTGATCGGTCTCCTTCTTCAGCGCCTCGCGCTCGATCTTGAGCTGGAGGATGCGCCGGTCCAACTCGTCGATCGCCTCGGGCTTCGAGTCGATCGCCATGCGCTTGCGCGCCGCCGCCTCGTCGACGAGGTCGATCGCCTTGTCGGGCAGGAAGCGGTCGGTGATGTAGCGGTTGGAGAGCGACGCCGCCGAGACGATGGCGCCGTCGGTGATGCGCACGCCGTGGTGCAGCTCGTACTTCTCCTTCAGCCCGCGCAGGATCGAGACCGTGTCGGCGACGCTCGGCTGGCCGACGAAGACCGGCTGGAAGCGCCGGGCCAGGGCGGCGTCCTTCTCGACGTGGCGGCGGTACTCGTCCAGCGTCGTGGCGCCGACGCAGTGCAGTTCGCCGCGGGCAAGGGCGGGCTTGAGCATGTTCGAGGCGTCCATCGCCCCGTCCGCCTTGCCGGCGCCGACGAGGGTGTGCATCTCGTCGATGAACAAGACGATCTCGCCGTTGCTGTGCGAGACCTCGCCCAAGAGCGCCTTCAAGCGCTCCTCGAACTCGCCGCGATACTTGGCCCCGGCGACCAGGGCGCCGAGGTCGAGGGCGAGCAGGCGCCGGTTCTTCAAGGACTCCGGCACGTCGCCGTTGACGATCCGCAGCGCCAAGCCTTCGGCGATCGCGGTCTTGCCGACGCCCGGCTCGCCGATCAGGACCGGGTTGTTCTTGGTCCGGCGCGAGAGGACCTGGATCACGCGGCGGATCTCGTCGTCGCGGCCGATGACCGGGTCGAGCTTGCCCGAGCGCGCCGCCTCACTCAGGTCGCGGGTGTACTTCTTCAGGGCCTCGTAGCTCTCCTCGGCCGAGGCGCTGTCGGCCGTGCGGCCCTTGCGCACCGCCTCGATCGCGGCGTTGAGCGCCTGGGCGGTGACGCCGGCGTCCTTGAGCACCGTCGCCGCGTCGCTCGGCACGATGGCGAGCGCCACCAGCAACCGCTCGACGGTGACGAAGCTGTCGCCGGCCTTGTTGGCGATCTGCCCCGCCTGATCGAAGACGCGCGCCGTCTCGGGGCCCAAGTAGAGTTGCCCGGCCCCGCCGCCCTCGACCTTGGGCTGCTTGTCGAGCGCGAGTTCGACGGCCTGCGCCGCCGCCTTGGCGTTGCCCCCGGACGCGGCGATCAGGTTCGCCGCCATGCCCTCGGGGTCGTCGATCAGCACCTTGAGCAGGTGGATCGGCAAGAAGCGCTGATGCCCCTCGCGCAGCGCCAAACCTTGCGCCGACTGGACGAAGCCGCGGGCGCGCTCGGTGTATTTCTCAAAGTCCATGCGTTAAGTTCCCTCGTGCGAGCGGAAGTCTCGGCCATCGGACCCGGCTTGCGGCACCCGACGACCATACTGCGCATAATTTGGGCATTTTGGCGTGCTGCACAAGATGTCGGCCGAGTGGCGCGGGGGCTTCAAGGCGGCATTTTCGCGGCCAGATCGCACCACCTGAACATCGGCCCGGACGACATGAATGACCGATTTCACCGACGGCATGACGTGGCTGAACGAGCCGCCGTTCTGGGCGATGGACGATGGAACCCTGCGCGTCCGCTCGGGCGAGCGGACGGACTTCTGGCAGGGCACCCACTACGGCTTTCATCGCGACAACGGGCATTTCCTCTGGCGCCGTCGCGCCGGGGAGTTCACGGCGGGCGTCACCTTCGACGGGCGTTACGAGGCGCTCTACGATCAGGCCGGGATGATGGTCCGCTTCGACGCGACGCGCTGGATCAAGTGCGGCGTCGAGTACACCGACGGCGCCGAGCACTTGAGCGTCGTCGTCACCAACGGCCACTCGGACTGGTCGGTGCGGCGGCTCGACGGCGGCGGCGGCCCGGTCTCGGTGCGCGTCACCCGCCTGGGCGACGCGATGTTCGTTCAGTACAAGACGGGTGATCGGCCCTGGGCGACGGCCCGCCTCGCCTATTTCCCGGTCGAGCTTCGCGAGCTGATGGTCGGCATCGCCTTCTGCTCGCCGGGGCGCGCCGGCTTCGAGGCGAAATTCGGCGGCTTCGAACTCGGCGACCCCCTCAGCCGGGACATCCACTGAACCGGGCGACCACGCAGCGCTCGATGCCGGTCAAGTCGCGCCGCGACTGGTCAAGCGTCGATCTTCGCGCGGCGAGGAGGCCGCGCACGGCTTCAACCTGGCCGCGCCCGACCTCCAGGGCGACCATCCCCCCCGGCCGCAGGAGCCGGGGCAGATCCCCGGCGATCGCGCGGTAGGCATCCAGCCCGTCCTCGCCGCCGACCAGCGCCGCGCGCGGCTCGAAGGCGCGCACGTCGGCGTCGAGGCCGTCGTGCTCAAACGCCGTGATATAGGGTGGGTTGGCGACGACGAGATCGAAGCCGCCTTCGAGCGCCCTGCCCCAGTCGCCCCGCACGAGGGCGGCGCGCTTGGCCAGCCCGTGCCGGTCGAGGTTGCGCCGCGCGACGCGCAGGGCCGCCGTGCTGCGATCGACCCCGACGCCGAACGCCGCCGGCCTCTCGGTCAGCAGTGCCGCGAGGATGCAGCCGCTGCCGGTGCCGAGGTCGAGGATCCTGGCGGGGCCGTCGGACAGGGCCGCCAAGCCCGCCTCGACGAGAAGCTCGGTCTCCGGCCGCGGCACCAGGACGCCGGGGCCCACCTCGAAGTCGAGGCCGTAGAACTCGCGTTGCTTGAGAATGTAGGCGATCGGCTCGCGCGCGGCGCGGCGCCCGACCAAGGCCGCGAGCGTCGCGGCTTGATCCTCGTTCAAGGCTCGCTCCGGCGCGCGCAACTGTGCCGCGCGGTCGAGGCCGGTCGCGGCCGCGCACAAGAGGCGGGCCTCGAAGCGCGGGTCGTCGATCCCGGCGGCGGCCAGCTCCGCCGCGGCGGAGCTCAGCGCCGCGTCGAGCCGCGTCAGTTGGCCTCCGCCAGCCGCTGCGCCTGATCCTCGGCGGTCAGCGCCTCGACGATCTCGCCCAGGGCCTCGCCGGCGACGACCTGCTCCAGCTTGTAAAGCGTGAGGTTGATGCGGTGGTCGGTGACGCGGCCTTGCGGGAAGTTGTAGGTGCGGATGCGCTCCGAGCGGTCGCCCGAGCCCACCTGCCCCTTGCGCTCGGCCGAGCGCGCCGCGTCGCGGGTGGCGCGCTCCTGCTCGTAGAGCCTTGCCCGCAGGATCTTCATCGCCTTGGCGCGGTTCTTGTGCTGCGACTTCTCGTCTTGCATCGCGACCACGATGCCGCTCGGCATGTGGGTGATGCGAACGGCGCTCTCGGTCTTGTTGACGTGCTGCCCGCCCGCGCCGGAAGCGCGGTAGACGTCGACGCGCAGATCGCCCTCGTCGATGTCGAGGTCGACCTCCTCGGCCTCGGGCAGGACGGCCACGGTCGCGGCCGAGGTGTGGATCCGCCCGCCCGCCTCGGTCGCCGGCACGCGCTGGACGCGATGCACGCCGGCCTCGTACTTGAGGCATGCGAAGGCGCCCCTGCCCTTGATTTCGGCGGTCGCCTCCTTGACCCCGCCGATCCCGGTCTCGCTCAAGTCCATGATCTCGAAGCCGAGGCCCTGCAGGTCGGCGTAGCGCTGGTACATGCGCAAGAGGTCGCCCGCGAACAAGGCCGCCTCCTCGCCGCCGGTGCCGGCGCGGATCTCCAAGATGGCGCTCTTGTCGTCGGCGGCGTCCTTGGGCAACAGCAGCAGGCGCAGCGCCTCCTCCAGCCCCGGCAGGCGCGCGTCGATCGCGGCCATGTCGGCCTCGACCAGGGCGCGCATCTCCTTGTCGTCCTCGGCGTCGGCCAGCAATTCCTCCAGGCCCGCCCGCTCGGCCTCGGCCGCGCGGAGGCCCTCGATGCCGGCGACGACCGGCTCGATCTCGGCGAACTCCTTCGCCAAGGCGGCGTAGTCGCCCGACGACTCGCTCATCAGCGCGTTCAACTCGTCCTTGCGGGCGAGAATGGCGTCCAGTTTCGATTCGAGCGACGACGCGGCCATCTGCCTTCACGCTTTCCTGCAATGCTCTCGGGCACGGCGGGAATGTCGGCAAGCGGGTGGGAAAGGTCAAGGAACGCTTCGCGTGCGCTGACGCGCGGTCTTTCTTCTTCTCTTTTTTCTACTTTTCGTTGGAGCTTAGCCTCAACGCCGAAGCCAGCCCCGGCCAAAGTTGCAAAAAAGAAGAGAGAAAAGCCCCGCGCAGCGGACGCGAAGCGTACGAACGTCAGTCGTCTCGACTGCGCTCACCCCGCCCGCCGCGGCCGAGTTCGTCCTCGGCGATGGCGCCGTCGTCGTTGCGGTCGGCGCGGTCGAACAGCCGCTCGACCGGGCGGTTCATCTCGGCCTCGGTGACGTTGCCGTCGCCGTCGGCGTCGAGGAACTGAAAGCCGCGCACCATCATCGGGCGAGTCAGTTCGAGGTAGAGCGGCTGGAACTCGTCGAGGGTGAGGTTGCCGTCGCCGTTGCCGTCGTTGGCGCTCAGGCGCCCGCCGACGAAGGCGGCGGCCTCGTCGCGCGTAACGCTGCCGTCGCCGTTCGCGTCGGCCCGCTCGAACAGTTGCGTCATGCCCATGCCGGCCATGCCGCCCATCCGGTGGCCGCCCCAGCCGCCGCGCATCCCGTGCGCGTCGGCGACGGCGGCAAAACCGACGGCGCCGAGTGCCAGAACGCCGACACCGCCGAAGAGAAGTTTCGTGCGCGTCTTCATCGTCGATCCTTTGATCTGTGATTGCGAGGCAGGTTATGCCCGGCGAATGTCGCAGAGCTTCGCCGCTATAGGCGTCGATTGGTCGCCAAGGGTGACGATTCGGCCGTCTGACACACTTTGCGACAAAGGCGGCGTGCGATCGGGGGGTAGCTTTGGCATAACCGCCCCATGAACGAGCCGGCGCCGCACATCCTCGTCTGCGACGATCACCGCGAGATCCGCGACCTGCTCGCCCGCTACCTCGCCAAGCAGGGCTACCGCGTCACCACGGCCGAGAACGGCGCCGCCCTGGAGCGGGCGCTGCGGGCGCAGACGTTCGACCTCGTCGTCCTCGACATCATGATGCCGGGGGAGGACGGGCTCAGCCTCACCCGCCGCCTGCGCGCGACGACCGACCTTCCCGTCATCCTGCTCACCGCCGTCGCCGAGGAGACCGACCGCATCGTCGGCCTGGAGATCGGCGCCGACGACTACGTGACCAAGCCCTTCAACCCGCGCGAGTTGCTGGCCCGGATCAAGGCGGTCATGCGCCGGGCGCAGAGCCTGCCGCCTTCGCGCGAGCCCAAGCCCGCGGGCGTCGTCGGCTTCGATCGCTGGCGCTTCGATCGGGCCAAGCGCGAACTGAGCGACGAGGCCGGCGTCGTCGTGCCGCTCAGCACGGCCGAGTACCGCCTGCTCTCCGCCCTCGTCGATCGCCCGGGCATGGTCTTGACCCGCGACCAGCTCCTCGACCTCACCGCCGGGCGCGAGGCCAAGGTGTTCGACCGCTCGATCGACAACCAAGTCAGCCGCCTGCGCCGCAAGATCGAGGCCGACCCGAAGAACCCCGCCATCATCAAGACGCACTGGGGCGGGGGTTATAGTTTCGTTGCCGAGGTGACGGGGTGATGAACGCTTCGCGTCCGCTGCGCGGGGCTTCGTCCGAGGCCGGCCCTCGGCGCCGCGGCCAGCCACCTGCGTTAACACTGGCAATAAGAAAGAAGAAAAGACCGCGCGTCAGCGCACGCGAAGCGTATCGATGAAGCGCCTCTGGCCAAAGACCCTCGGCGCGCGGCTGGCGCTCCTCTTGCTGCTCGCCCTGATCGCGGGCCAAGTGCTGACGTTCGTCATCCTGGCCGACAGCCGCCGAAGCGCGATCATCGCCGCCAACCGGGCGCAGGTCTTGAGCCGCACCGTCACCCTGGTCCGGCTGCTGCGTGCCCTGCCTCCGCCCCTGCACGGGGCCGCGCTGGAGGCCAGCGACGGGCGCGGGTTCGAGGTGAGCCTAGACCCGAAGAGCCTCATCGCTGACGAGGACGGGGCCGACGCGGACGGGACGGCGCCCAACCCGTTCGAGCGCCGCTTGGGGCGTCTGCTCGCCGGGGCCGAAATCGGCCGGGTCGAGGTGGCGCTCGCCGGGCGCGGCCCGTGGGCGCGCGGGCGGCACGGCGGCTGGCGCCCGAGTTTGGCGATCGCGATCGAACTCGATCCTGGGCGCTGGCTCAACCTCGAATATCGCTTGGCCCCGCCGCCCGGCGGCTGGCTGTTGCCGACCGCGACCTATCTCGGCGTCACGGCGGCGCTGGTCAGCCTGATCGCCGTGCTCGTCGCCCGCCGGATCGCCGCCCCCCTCAAAGCGCTCGCCGGGGCCGCCGATCGTCTCGGCCGCGGCGAGGCGGTCGGGAACCTGGACGAGGGGGGGCCCGACGAACTGCGCCGCACGGCGCGCGCCTTCAACCGGATGCAGGCACGGCTGAGGCGATTCGTCGACGAGCGGACCAGGATGCTGGCGGCGATGAGCCACGACCTGCGCACGCCGATCACGGCGTTGCGCCTGCGCGCCGAACTGCTCGACGACGAGGTCGAGCGCGGGCGCTTCGTCGCCACCCTCGACGAGATGGCGGCGATGGTCGAGGCCAGCCTCGCGTTCGCCCGCGAGGACGCGCGCGGCGAGGCGACGCGGCCGGTCGATCTCGGCGCCTTGGGCGAGAGCGTGGCCGAGGATCTGCGCGACCTGGGCGCGTCGATCGAGGCGGACGACCTGCCCCGCCGCGTGCTCGCCGTTCGGCCGCAGGCGCTGCGCCGGGCCCTGCGCAACGTGCTGGAGAACGCCGTCCGCTACGGCGGGCACGCGGCACTGCGGCTGGAGGAGGACGGACAATCCTTACGCTTCGTCGTCGAGGACGAGGGCCCCGGCATCCCCGACGACGCGATCGGGCGCGTCTTCGAGCCCTTCGTGCGCCTGGAGACCAGCCGCTCGCGCGAGACCGGCGGCATCGGCCTCGGCCTTGCCATCGCCCGCGACGTCCTGCGCGCGCACGGCGGCGACGTCACCCTCGCCAACCGGCCGACGGGCGGCCTGATCGTGCGCCTAAGCCTGCCCAAGGCGTGAGCGGATCGCGTCCTCCAGCCCGTCGAGCGGCAGGGACGCCTCGTCCTTCGCGTCGAGGTCGCGCAGCTTGACGACCCCTCCTGCCAGTTCGTCGTCGCCCAGGAACAAGGCGAGGCGCGCGTTCGCCCGGTCGGCCCGCTTCATGCGCTGCGCCGGCTTGCCCTTGAAGGCGTGTTCGATCGCGATCCCGGCCCGCCGCAGCCGCGCGGCCAGTTCAACCGCCGCCCGCTCGCCGGCCGCGCCGATCGGGACCAGCGCGACCGGCCGGGGCGGCGGCGGCGGGTCGCTCGCCAGGAGCGCCAGCCGCTCGATCCCGGCGGCCCAGCCCACCCCCGGCGTCGGAGCCCCGCCCAGTTCGGCCACCAGCCCGTCGTAGCGCCCGCCGGCGATCAGGGCGCTTTGCGCGCCCAGTTCGGTCGTCGTGAACTCGAACGCGGTGTGGGTGTAGTAGTCGAGCCCGCGCACGAGGTTGGCGTTCTGCCGATAGGCGATGCCCAGATCCGCGAGCCCCGCCAGCACCGCGTCGAAGAAGGCGCGGCTCGACGGGTTCAGGTGTCCTTCCATGCGCGGTGCCTCGGCCACCACCGCCTTGTCGCCCGCGTCCTTGCTGTCCAGGATGCGCAAGGGGTTGCGCTCCAGGCGCCTTAAGCTGTCCTCGGACAGTTCGCCCTTGCGGCCTTCGAGGTAGCGCACCAGCACGTCGCGGTAGGCGCTTCGGCTCTCGGGGTCGCCGAGGCTGTTGATCTCCAGCGCGTAGCGGCCCTCCAGGCCCAGGCGGCGCAGCACCTCGGCCCCGATCGCGATCACCTCGACGTCGGCCGCCGGCTCGCTTGCCCCCAAGAGTTCGACGCCGATCTGGTGGAACTGGCGCTGACGGCCCTTTTGCGGCCGCTCGTAGCGAAACATCGGCCCGGCGTAGAACAGTTTGAGCGGGGCGTGCTGCAACAGGCCGTTCGAGACGACGGCGCGCACGACGCCGGCCGTGTTCTCGGGCCGGAGCACGAGCCGCTCGCCGCCGCGGTCCTCGAAGGCGTACATCTCCTTGGCGACGACGTCGGAAGTCTCGCCCAAGGAGCGCTGGAAGACCTCGACGAACTCGAAGATCGGGGTCTGGATCTCGTCGTAGCCGTAGAGCGCCGCGATCTCCTGCGCCGTGCGCGCGACGTGGCGGTGTCGGCGCATAGCGTCGCCGAACAGGTCGTGCGTGCCGCGGACGGGGCGGAGATCGGCCATGCGTCGTGAACTTTCCGAGATGGATCTTGAACAGGTTCAGCCGAAGAACTTGACCCAGGCGGCACCGGCGGCGAAAGCGCCGACGATGAGAGTGCCAGCCGCGAGGACGGTGCGCCAGAATTCGTATTTGCGCATCGCCTCGTTGTGACGAATGTCCTCGCGGATCTTCTCAAGCGTGGCGTTCATGAGCGCAATCTCTGCATCGAGCTTCTCAAGCTCCTTGGCCTCACGTCCGCTTATATCAGCTTCCGGCAACCGGCGCCTCAGGCATCGATGCGGGCGTCGCCGAAGCGGCGCTCGACGTAGTCCTCGACCAGCGCCTGGAACTCCTCGGCGATCTTCGGGCCGCGCAGGGTGAGGCGCTTCTCGCCGTCGATGTAGACCGGGGCGGCCGGGCTCTCGCCCGTGCCCGGCAGGCTGATGCCGATGTCGGCGTGCTTGCTCTCGCCGGGGCCATTCACGATGCAGCCCATGACGGCGACGTTCATCGCCTCGGCGCCGGGGTAGCGCGCCTTCCAGACCGGCATCTGCGCGTCGAGGTAGGTCTGGATGCGCAAGGTCAGCTCCTGAAAGAAGGTGCTCGTCGTCCGCCCGCAGCCGGGGCACGCCGTCACCTGCGGCACGAACTGGCGCAGGCCCAGCGCCTGCAGCACCTCCTGGCAGGCCTTGACCTCGTTGGTGCGCGGCTCGCCGGGCTTGGGCGTCAGGCTGGCGCGGATCGTGTCGCCGATCCCGTCTTGCAGCAAAAGGCCGAGCCCGATCGCGGTGGCGGCGATGCCCTTGACCCCCATCCCGGCCTCGGTGAGGCCGACGTGAAGCGCGTAGGTCGAGCGGCGGGCGAGTTCGCGGTAGACCGCGACCAGGTCCTGCACCCGGCTGACCTTGGCCGAGACGACGATGCGATCGGCACCGAGCCCGATGCGCTCGGCGTGCGCGGCGCTCAAGAGGGCCGATCGCACCAGGGCCTCGCGCAGCACGGCGTCGGCCGGCCCCGGCTCGGCCAAGGCCGCGTTGTCGTCCATCAGCTTGGTGGCGAGGTCCTGGTCGAGCGAGCCCCAGTTGACGCCGATCCTGACCGGCCGGTCGGCCCGCAACGCCGCCTCGACCATCTGCTCGAACTGCCGGTCGCGCTTCTCGCCGAAGCCGACGTTGCCGGGGTTGATCCTGAGCTTGGCGAGCGCTTGCCCCAGTTCGGGCACCTCGGCCAGGAGGCGGTGGCCGTTGTAGTGGAAGTCGCCGACGAGCGGCACGTCGAGGCCCAAGATATCGAGCCGCTCGCGGATCGCCGGCACGGCCTGGGCGGAGGGCAGGTTGTTGACGGTGACGCGGACGATCTCCGAGCCGGCGCGGGCGAGTTCGGCCACCTGCCGCGCCGTCCGGTCGACGTCGGCCGTGTCGGTGTTGGTCATCGACTGCACGACGACGGGGGCACCGCCGCCGACCACGACGCCGCCGACGCGAACCGCGTGGGTCTGGTGCCGCCGGACCTCGGCCAAAGCCACCATCTGCCTGTTCCTATTCGTGCTGTTCGAGGATCGCCGTCACGGGCGGGATATGCCGACGACGCCGCTCGATGGCAAGGCCGGCGGATCGAGGGCCGTCAGCCCTCGCCGCGGCGGCGAAGGAGTGCCCCGGGCGCCAGCGAGACGTCGCGCATCACGGCACCACGGTCGCCGACCGGGCCGAGGCTGTAGCCTTCGAAGACGATCTCGATCCCGCCCGCGTTGCCGGTCCAAAGCGCCAAGTCATCGCGGTCGGGCAGGGCGAACTCTTCGCCGGGTTCGAGGGTTCGGGTGCGAACGTAGTCCCGCGCCTCGCTCTTGACCTGGATCCAACTGGGTTCGAGCGCGCGCAGAACCACGCGCGGCCCGTTTGCCGGGGGGATCCGTTCTTCCGGCCCGCCCGCCGCAAGCGCCTCGGCATCGGTCTCGTCGGGCGTCGTCTCGGCCGTCGGCGGTTCGCCGGCGCCCGCCCGATCGTCGGCGCTGAACCGCTCGAAGAGGCCGTCCTCGGGCATCAGGCGCTCAAGGGGCTTGTCCGCTAAGGGGGGCGTCGCCTCGGCGGGCGGCGTCGCGTCCGGGCGCGTTTTCTCGTCCTCGAACAACTGCACGGCGTACTGGCCGAGCTCGCCGGGCAGGCGGGTGACGCGATCGAGGGCGGCGGCGCCAGAGCCCTGCATCGCGTACCAGCCGCCGTAGGCGAGCACGACGAGCACGACGGCCGCCACGAGAACGGGGGCGCCGGGCAGCGAGCGGTCGCGATCGGTGTAGGTCTTACGCGATCCCGGCTGCTGGTGGCCGAGCGCCACGGGATCCATGCCGGCCGCGTCGGACGTTCTTGTCGCCGCACGCGCCGGCGCGTGGTGCTTGAGCCCGCCGACGAGATCCTGGCCGTCGAACCCGAGATAGTCGGCGTAGGTGCGCAAGAAGCCGAGCGCGTAGGGCCGGCCGGGCGTGGCGCCGAAATTGCCCTCTTCGAGCGCGAACAGGTAGGCCGGGCGAATGCGCAGGTAGTCGGCGATGTCGTAGAGGTCCTCGCCGCGTTCCTGGCGCGCGTCGCGCAGACGCCGCCCGATCTCGCTTATAGAGGCGTCGGTGGTCTCAACTTTATCCATGTCGTTCGAACGTCGCTCGGCCATGTCCACGTATGACAACAGCGTTTCGGGTATGCCGGACGGTGCCGGAACGTTTATCAAAAAACCATAACGTTTCTCGGCTACCTCCTAGCAAGGTCCCGGCACGAAATCATCTTCGATTGCTCCTCGATGTGGTGTCGGTCAGGCACACTTCCACCACCCGTCGATGCCGGGCGCCCAAGGTCCCTCGGCCGCGTCAGCCGCCGTTGGGCAGGACGACCCCGTGATCCTTGGCGTAATCGAACAGCCTGCGGCGCAGGCTACGCTCCGGCAGGTCGAGGAGCGCGGCGACGTAGGCGGCGCACGCCCCGACATCGAGGCTGCGCAGCATCGCCTTGACGTCGCCGAACTGGGCGGCCGAGAGCGAGAGGCGGCGAACGCCGAGACCGATGAGCGCCATCGCTTCGAGGGGGTGGCTCGCCATCTCGCCGCAGACCGAGAGCTTGACGCCGGCCGCGTCGGCGTGCCCGACGAGGTCGCGGATCAGGCTCAGCGCCGGCGGCGAGAGCGGGTCGTAGCGGTTGGCGAGGCCCGGCGAGCCGCGATCGCAGGCGAAGAGGAACTGAAACAGGTCGTTCGAGCCGATCGAGAGGAAGTCGATCTCGCGCAACAGGGCCGGGAGCTGCCAGTACAAGGCCGGCACCTCCATCATCGCCCCGACTTCGAGCGGGCGCGGCAGCGGCAGGCCCCTGGCCTCGGCGCGCGCCAGTTCGAGGTCCAAGAGGTGCCGGGCCGCCTTGAATTCGGCCACGTCGGCCACCATCGGGAACATGACGCACAAGTCACCGCCGTCGGCGGCCTCGATCAAGGCGCGCATCTGCGTGCGCAGCAGCGACGGCCGATCGAGGGTGAGGCGCAGCGCGCGCCAGCCCAGGGCCGGGTTCTCCTCGACCGGCATCCGCCAGTAGGGCAGTTGCTTGTCCGAGCCGATGTCGAGGGTGCGAAACAGGACCGGGCGCCCCCGGACCTTGGCGCGCACCTGGCGGTAATACTCGCTCTGCACGGCGCGGTCGGGCAAGGCGGGGCGCGACATGAAGGTGAGTTCGGTGCGATAGAGGCCGATCCCGTCTGCCCCCAGCGCCTCGACTTCCGGGACGTCCAGGAGAAAGGCGGCGTTGAGCGACAGCGCCACGGGCACGCCGTCCAAGGTCACCGCCGGCAGGTCGCGCAGGCCCCGCAATTCCTGCCGCCGCCGCGTTCGGGCCTGCATGACCCGCTTGAAGGCCTCGATCACGTCCTCGGTCGGGTTGAGAAAGGCGTGGCCGTTGTCGCCGTCGAGCGCGATCTTGTCACCGCCCTCGCACTCGACCATGATCCGGCCGACGCGGCCGACGAGCGGCAGGCCGAACGCGCGGGCGACGATCGTGACGTGCGCCGTGCTCGACCCTTCCTCCAGCACGATCCCGGCCAGCTTGTCGCGCTCGTAGGCGACGAGGTCGGCGGCCGACAGGTTGCGCGCGACCAGGACCGAGCCCTTGCGCATCGCCCGCGCCTCGGTGGCGAAGTCGCGCCCGACCAAGTGCATGAGCAGGCGGGTGGCCATGTCCTCCAGGTCGATCAGGCGCTCGCGCAGGTAGGGGTCGCTCGCGTGTTCGAGGCGCACTTGCACCTCGTCTTGGATGCGCCGCACGGCCGCCTCGGCGGTGAGGCCGTTCTCGATCGCTTCGCGGATGCGCCGAAACCAGCCGCGGTCGTGCGCTACCATGCGGTAGCTTTCGAGAATGTCGCGGTGCTCGCCGACGCCGAGCTCGGCCCGGTCGAACATCGAATCGAGCGAGAGGCGGAACTGGTTCATCGCCGTTTGCAGGCGCTCGACCTCTTGGGCCGGGTTGTCGGTCAAGAGGCGGGTGATGCGCACCTTGGGCGCGTGCAGCCAGACGCGGCCGATCGCGACCCCCTCGACCAGCCTTTGCCCCTCGACGCGGCGCTGCTCCTTGGACGCCGGCACGCCGACGACGAAGCGCCCGCCCAAGACGTTGCCCGCCGCCAGCGTCTCGGCCAGCACCGAGGCGATGATCAGCAGGGCCTCGACGTCGTCGTCGGCGTAGGTCCTGGGCACGGTGTTTTGCAAGGTGAGCACGCCGACGATCCGCCCGCCGCGAACGGCGGGCACGCCCAAGAACGAGCGGTAGCGATCCTCGCGCGTCTCGGGGAAGTAGACGAAGTTCGGGTGGCCTTGCGCGTTCTCGGTGTTGATGATGTCGCCGGTGGCGGCGATCGTGCCGACCAGCCCCTCGCCGACCCGCATGCGCACCGTGTGGACCGCCTCGGGCGCCAACCCCTCGGTCGCCATCAGCTCCAAGACGTCGTCGGCGCGAAGGGCGTAGATCGAGCAGACCTCGGCGACGAGGTTGGAGGCGATCAGGGCGACGATGCGATTCAAGCGCTGCTGCGGCAAGGTCGGCGCGGCCACGACCTCGACGAGCCGCTTCAACAGGCGGCGGGCCGGAGAGGCGGCGACGTCGATCACGCGCTTGGGCTCAAGCCCGTCGCCCCAGCCGGCGCTCATCAGGGCCCCGCCCGGCGGGCGAGCGCCGCCTCGGCGGCGTGGGCCAGCCCCTCGACGATGACCGCCACGGGCTCGATCGCCCTGACGAAGCCGACGCTCTGCCCCGCCATCAAGCTGCCGGTCTCGACGTCGCCCTCGATGACGGCGCGCTTCAAGGCTCCGGCCCAGTAGCGCTCGATCCCGAGCTGCGCCTCATCGAAGCCCGTCTCGCCCCGACGATAGCGCCCGATCGCTTCGGTCTGGGTCAGGGTGAAGCGCCGCGCCCCCTCGTTGACCAGCGCCCGGACGGGGATGACCTTGAAGGCCGGGTCGACCTGGACCGAGGGCTGCGCGTCGCGCGCGGAGGCCCGGATCATCGCGCGCTTGAAGGCCGGATGCGCCACGCTCTCCGCGGCACAGACGAAGCGGGTGCCCATCTGCACGCCCGAGGCCCCCATCGCGAGGTAGGCGGCGATCATCTCGCCGCTGCCGATCCCGCCCGCGACGAAGACCGGCACCGCCTCGACGTAGGGCAGGATCTCCTGCGCCAGGACCGAGGTCGCGACCGGGCCGATGTGTCCGCCGGCTTCCATGCCCTCGATGATGAGCCCATCGACGCCGTTGCGCACGAGTTTCTTGGCCAAGGCCAAACTGGGGGCAAAGGCGAGAACCTTGATGCCGGCCGACTTCAGCGTCCCCAGCACGTCGCGGGTCGGCAGGCCACCGGCGAGGACGACGTGGCCGACCGCGAGATCGATGCAGGTTCGCACCAAGTCCGGCAGTTCGGGGTGCATGACGATGAGGTTGACCCCGAACGGCCGGTCGGTGAGGGCGCGGGTCGCCCGCACCTCGCTCGCGAGATCTTGCGCCGACATCGAGCCGCAGGCGATGACGCCAAAGCCGCCGGCCGCACTCACCGCGGCGACGAGGTTGCGCTCGGAGACCCAAGTCATGGCGCCGCACAAGAACGGCACCTCGACGCCCAAGAGGTCGAGGCCGCGGCGGGAGAGTGCTCGAAGCCGCGGGCCCGCCACACCGTTCAGCCGTCGAGCCCGTAGGCGGTATGGAGGGCGCGGATGGCGAGTTCGGTGTAGGCTTCCTCGATCAGGACGCTGACCTTGATCTCCGAGGTCGAGATCGCCTGGATATTGATGCCCTTCTCGGCGAGCGTGGTGAACATCTGGTGCGCGATGCCGGCGTGGCTGCGCATACCGACGCCGATGACCGAGACCTTGGCGATGTCGGCGTCGTCGACGAGGCGCTCGAAGCCGGTCTCGGCCCGGTGCTCCTCCAGCACCTTCAAGGCGCGCGGCAGTTCGGCCCGGCCGACGGTGAAGGTGAGGTTGGCGCTCTGGCCGTCGCGGCTGACCGACTGCACAATCATGTCGACGTTGATGCCCTCCTTGGCCAAGGGTCCGAAGACCGAGGCGGCGACGCCCGGCCGATCCCCTAAGCCCACGACGGTGATGCGGGCCTCGTCGCGGCTATACGCGATGCCGGTGACGATCTGGCTTTCCATGATCTCGTCCTCGTCCACGACAAGCGTGCCCGGCTTGTCCTCGAAGGATGACAGCACCTGCACGGGCACGTGGTGGCGCATGGCGACGGCGACCGAGCGGGTCTGGAGGACCTTGGCGCCCAAGGACGCCATCTCCAGCATCTCCTCGTACGCGATGCGCTCGATCTTGCGGGCTTTATGCGCGATGCGCGGGTCGGTCGTGTAGACCCCGTCGACGTCGGTGAAGATGTCGCAGCGCTCGGCCTTGAGGGACGCTGCCAGCGCCACGGCCGAGGTGTCGGAGCCGCCGCGGCCGAGCGTCGTCACCCGCCCCGCCTTCGAGAGCCCCTGAAACCCGGCGACGACGGCGACGCACCCATCATCTAAGGCGGCCATGACCGGGCCGGGGTCGATGTCGAGGATGCTGGCCTTGCCGTGCGCCGCGTCGGTCTTGAAGCCGGCCTGCCAGCCGAGGTACGAGCGCGCCGGCACGCCGATCGTCTGGAGCGCGATGCTGAGCAGGCCGACCGTCACCTGCTCGCCCGAGGCCACCACCTGATCGTACTCGGCCGGATCGAAGCCGGCCGGATCGAGGCCGTTGACGTGGCCGACGAGCCGGTTCGTCGTGCCCGCCATCGCCGAGACGACGACGCAGACCTTCTCGCCCTTGAGCGCGTGCCGCTTGACACGCGCCGCGACGTCGCGAATGCGCTCTAGATCGGCGACGGAAGTACCGCCATATTTCTGCACGACGACGCTCAAGGCTGACAAGTCCTCAAAGCTCGCAGGTGGGCTCGCGTGTGGGCGAGGGTCGAACGCGACCGGGCGGTGCGGTCGGCCATCTTCTAGCGATCAAGGGTTGCATGAGCAAGAACGAGACCAAGGCGGCTTTCGATACGACGGCGGACGCGGACGAAGTCGCGCGCTTCGATGGCATGGCCGATGCGTGGTGGGACGAGGACGGGCCGATGCGGCCCTTGCACCGCATGAACCCGCTCAGGGTCGGCTACATCCGCGCGCAGGCGGCGCGGCTTCGGGGGGGCGACGAGGCGGCGGCCCTGGAAGGCTTGGCCGTCCTCGACGTCGGCTGCGGCGCCGGGCTCCTCGCCGAGCCGCTGACGCGCTTGGGCGCCAAGGTGATCGGCATCGACCCCTCGGCCGCGGCGATTGGGGCCGCCCGCCGGCACGCGAACGCCGTCGGCCTCACGATCGACTACCGCGCCGCCGCGACCGGGGATCTGATCGCCGACGGCCTGTCCTTCGATCTGGTGACGGCGCTCGAAGTCATCGAGCACACCCCCGACCCCGAGGCGTTCGTCCACGACCTTAGCCGGCTGCTGCGGCCGGACGGGCTCCTCGTCCTCTCGACCCTGAACCGCACCGCGCAGAGCTTCATCAAGGCGATCGTCGGCGCCGAGTACCTGCTCGGCTGGCTGCCCAAGGGCACGCACGACTGGAAGCGGTTCATGAAGCCCTCCGAGATCGCCCGGCTGTTGCGCGCGCACGGCCTCATCCTCGTCGATCTCGCCGGCATCGCCTACGACCCGGCCGCCGACCGCTTCAGCTTGGGCCAAGCGCGCGACACCAACTACATCCTGGCAGCGCGCAAGGGCTGAGGCGCCCCCGATCGCCCTGTAAGGATTTTCAGGCGGCTTGAACCGCCGGATTCAGGTCCGGGGCGGGGGTATGTCTCGGCCGCTTTGCAGCCGTTTCAGATCCACAGCCCGTCGTCGGCCACGTCGGGCAGGCGCACCGTCTCGGGCAGGACGTTGTCGGCCATGCGCGCCGTGCCGGTCCAGCGCGGGTGCAGACCGTCGACCTGGAGCAGCGATCGCTTATCGCTGACCCCGTCCAGGATGTCGGGCGAGAACAGCACGTCCTGCTCGTTTGCGACCCGCTCGAACACGGCCTCGAAGCGCGCCTGCTTCGCCGACGCCTCGAAACCGCGCTCGGCCTTGGTGCGGTAGGGGTAGTAGGCGTCGACCCCTGCCAGCAGCACCTCGGTGCCCTCGGCCTGGAAACGGTCGACGATGGCGTTGAGGTTCGCTTCCATCTTGTCGATCGAGCGCTGCTGCGGCGCGTCGTTGATGCCCAGGACGACGAGGGCCGCGTTCGGCGCGTCGTTGGCGGGATCGTCGAGGTAGGCATCCAGGCGCGCCAGGCCCTGCTTGGTGCCGTCGCCGCTGTTGGAGTAGGCGGTAATCTCGACGTCGTGACCGGCGGCCGCCAGCTTTTGCGCCATCCAGGTCGGAAACTTGCGCGACGGAATGGTGAAGCTGTCGCCGAGGATCATCAGATCCAGGGCACCCGCCGCCCCGCCGTTCTCGAAGGACGTGGCAGAAGGCGAATACGGTCCGTCAGAACGCCAAATCGCGGGCGGCGTGGACGACATCGTGCGGGGCTTCCTTCGCGGGCAGCAGAACGGTGCAGGTACGTAGCGGCTTCTATCAACCCGAACGCTATTCTGTCGAAAGGATGCTCTTCATTGACACACACAAGAACGGTGGGCGTTGCCACGACCCGTTCGGGCCGCCTACGCTGGTTGTTCGCCTCGACGATCGCTTCCCCGACCGACAGCACCCTCAGGAGACGCAATTATGCTCGCCATCGTGGTCGACATCGACCTGCACCCCGGCCGCCGCGACGACTTCCTGACGCTGATCCGCGCCAACGCCGCCGGCGCGACGCAGGACGAGCCCGGGTGCCGCCGCTTCGACGTCTGCCTCGACCCCGACCGGCCGGAGAGCGTCCTCCTCTACGAGGTGTACGACGACGGGGCCGCCTTCGAGGCGCACCGCGCCAGCCCGCACTTCATCACCTACGACGCGGCGTCGCCGCCGCTGATTCGTGAGAAGCGCGTGCGGCGGCTTCAGATCGACGACGCCCGCTGAGCGGCAGGGTTCAGCCCTCAAGGCAATTTATGAGCGAGTCGGCGAGGCCGGTGAGCAGCCGCGCGTAGGCGTCGGGGCCGGGTGTTCCGATCGGGTCGAGGGTGCCGGTGCGGGCACCGGTGCCGGCGGTCAGGGTCGCGATCAGCCGCGGCTCGAACTGCGGCTCGGTGAAGACGCAGATCGCACCCGAGGCCTCGATCAAGGCGCGCAGTTCCGCCACCCGTGCGGTGCCGGGCGGCAGTTCCGGGTTGAGCGTCACGCTCCCGGCCGGCTTGAGCCCGAATGCCGCCTCGAAGTAGCGGTACGCCTCGTGAAAGACGACGTAGGGTTGCCCCCGCACCGGCGCCAGCCGCGCCTCCAGCCGTGCTTGCAGGTCTCGCGCCGCGGCGGCGAAGGCGGCGGCGTTCGCGGCGTAGGTCGGGGCGTTGGGCGGGTCGATCGCGCCCAGCGTCGCGGCGATCGCCCCCGCCATCGCCTCGGCGTTGGCGGGGTCGAGCCAGAGGTGCGGGTCGGCCCCGGCGTGGTCGTGGCCGTGCTCGTCGGCGTCGGCGTCGGCGTCGGCCGGCAGGAGCCGCACCCCCTCGGCGTCGGCGAGGGTCAGCACCCGCACTCGACTATCTAAGGCCGCGACCGGCTTGGCCATGAAGCCCTCCAGGCCCGGCCCGATCCAGACGACGAGGTCGGCGGCCTCCAGCCGTGCCGCGTCGCTCGGGCGAAGCGCGAAGGCGTGCGGCGAGGCGCCCGGCGGCAAGAGGAGGTCCGGTTCGGCCACGCCCCGCATCACGGCGGCCGCGATCGCCTGGACCGGCAGGATGGTCGCGACCACGTTCGGCGCGGCGCGCGTCGGCGCGGGCGCCAGCAGCGCGGCGAGGACGAGGGCGACGGACGCGCAGAGGCGTTGCATGATGGTTGCCGATCGGATCTAGGGACTGGACGGACGGTTTGTGTTACAATATAACAATCACATGTCAACCGCCGATATCGAGCCCCGCCTCGACGCGGCCGCGCAGTACTGCGCGGCGCGCGGCGGGCGGCTGACCGCTTCACGGCGACGCGTCTTGAGGGCGCTCTTGCAGGCGGAGCACCCGCTCGGCGCCTACGCCATCCTCGAACGCATGGCAGAGGACGGCGGACGACCTCTGCCGCCCACCGTCTACCGCGCCCTCGACTTCTTGATGGCGGAGGGCCTCGCGCATAAGATCCACAGCGCCAACACCTACCTCGCCTGCTGCGAGGTCGGCCGCCCCCACGCCGCCGAGATGTTCGTCTGCCGCCGCTGCGGCGACGCGCGCGAGGTGCCGCGCCAGGACGTCGCCGAGCCCGCCGGCGTCCCGGCCGGCTTCGCCGTCGAGAGCGTGGTCATGGAGGTGCGGGGCCTGTGCCGCGCCTGCCGGGACGGCGCGTGAAGGACGCGGCGGCGCTCGTCAGGATCGAGGCGGCGAGCGCCGGCTACGGCAACGGCCTTGTGATCGAGAACGTCGATTTCGCCATCGACCGGGGCGAGATCGTCACCCTGCTCGGCCCCAACGGCGGCGGCAAGTCGACCCTGGTGCGCTTGGCCCTGGGCGTCTTGAAGCCCGAGCGCGGCCGGGCGTGGCGGCGGCCGCGCTTGAGCGTCGGCTACGTGCCGCAGCGCTTGAGCATCGACCCCACCTTGCCGATGACCGTCGGCCGCTTTCTCGACCTGCCCCGCCGCCACCCGGCCGCGGCCAAGGACGCGGCCCTGACCGAGACCGGCATTCCCGGCTTCGAGCACCGCGCGATGCAGGCCCTCTCGGGCGGCGAGTTCCAGCGCGCCCTCCTGGCCCGCGCCCTTCTCAAGGCGCCCGACCTCGTCGTGCTCGACGAGCCGGCCCAGGGCGTCGATCACCGCGGCCAAGCCGCCTTCTATCGCCTGATCGGCGACCTGCGCCGGCGCCGCGGCTGCGCCGTGCTCCTCGTCAGCCACGACCTGCACCTCGTCATGGCCGCGACCGACCGCGTCGTGTGCATGAACGGCCACGTCTGCTGCGCCGGCACGCCCGAGGCGCTCGAACGCGACCCCGGCTTCGTCGGCCTGTTCGGACCCGCCGCCGAGACGCTCGCCGTCTACCGCCACCGCCACGATCACGACCACGCGCTCTCGAACACCCCGCCGGCCGCATGATCCTGCCCGATTTCCTCGTCAACGCTTGGCTCGCCGGGCTCGGCCTCGCCGCCGTCGCCGGCCCCTTGGGCTGCTTCATCGTCTGGCGGCGGATGGCCTATTTCGGCGACACGCTCGCGCACAGCGCGCTGCTCGGCGTCACGCTCGGCCTCGTCACCGGCGTGAACCTCACGCTCGCCGTGGCGGCCGCCTGCGTGACGCTCGCGCTCCTCATCGTCCTCGCCCAAACGCACCGGCGCCTGCCGATCGACACCTTCTTGGGCATCCTCGCCCATTCGAGCCTGGCGCTCGGCCTCGTCGCGCTCGGGCTGACCCAGGGCCTGCGCGTCGACCTCCTGGGCTACCTCTTCGGCGACATCCTGGCCGTGACCACGGCCGACTTGTGGATCGTCTGGCTGGGAGGGCCCGCGATCCTCGCCGTCCTGGTCGCCGTCTGGCCGGCCTTGCTGTTCGCCACCCTGCACGAGGAGATGGCCCGGGCCGAGGGCGCCCCCGTCGTTGCCCTGCGCCTCGCCGTCATGCTGATGGTCGCCCTCGTGATCGCGGCCGCGATGAAGATCGTCGGCATCCTGCTCACCACCGCCATGCTGATCCTGCCGCCGGCCGCCGCCCGCGGCCTCGTTCGCACGCCCGAAGGCATGGCGGTTGTCGCGGCTTTGCTAGGCGCCCTCGCCGTCACCGCCGGCCTCTACGGCTCGCTCCAGGCCGACACCCCCGCCGGCCCCTCGATCGTTGTGGCGGCGCTGGTGCTCTTCGTGCTTGTGCAGGTTAGAACGCTTCGCGTGCGCTGACGCGCGGTCTTTTCTTTTTTCTTTTTTGCTACTTGTCACCCGGACTGGCACGGATGCCGAAGCCAGCCCCGGCCAAAGTTGCAAAAACAAAAGAAAAAAGGCTGCGCGCCGAGCGCACGCGAAGCGTTCACGCGTGCAGCGCCCGCAGCACCACCTCACCCAGACCCTCGATCCGCCCCTTGACCTCGTCGCCCGGCTTTGCCGGCGCGAGGCCGGTGATCGTGCCAGTCGAGACGACGTCGCCTTCCTTCAGTCCGGGTCCGTTGTCGGCCAGCCACGCGAGGGCCTGGAGCGGCCCGCCGAGCGCGTCGCCGCCCAGACCCTCGGCGGCGTCGACCCCGTTGACGAGGCAGAAGGACTTGGCGGCGACGAGGTCGAGCAGCCGCCAGTCCGCGACGCCCTCGCCCAGGATCAGGGCGTGGTTGATGCCGAAATCCGGCACGGCGAGCACGGCGTCCGGCATCGCGTGCAGGAGCTGCCGCCACGCCACGACCTCGATCGCCGGGTGGACCGAGGCGACGGCCGCCTCGACGTCGGCCGCCGCGTAGGGCCGATCCGTCGCCGGCAGGTCGCGGCCGAGCGTGAAGGCGACCTCGACCTCGAAGCCGAACAGGCCCGGCGGCAGGGTGACGTCGGCGCCGGAAGCGTGGATCGCGCTCTGGAACAAGGGGCCGTAGAACGGCGCGTCGGTCTGCATGATCTCCTGCGCGACGCGGCTGGTGGCGCCGAGCTTCCAGCCGATCACCGGCTCATTATAGGCGCGGATCGCCTCGGCTTGCAGCGCGTAGGCGATCGACAGGTCCTCCTCGCCCAGCGCCTCGCGCGGCAGTTCCGCCACCTGGATGTTCTCGCGGCGGGCGAACGCCAGCTCGCGGGCTCGGCTCAAGAGCGTTTCGTCGATGTCCATGGATGATCGGTCCCGCTCGCGTCGGATGGCACCTTCACGACGTCGGCGAATGGCCCCTGATCGAACCCGCGTAGCGCCGATTCTTGCGGCCAATCCGTTGACACCGCGACGGAAGAACCGGGATATTAGGGCCTAACCTTCGGGAGTAAACCATGCTCAAGCAGGAACTGGCGACGCAGCCCAACAACCTCGACGCTTTTTGGATGCCGTTCTCGGCCAATCGCGACTTCAAGCGCAACCCGCGCATGCTGGTCAGCGCCAAGGGCATGTACCTGAAATCGCAGGACGGCCGCGACATCCTCGACACGTCGGCGGGCTTGTGGTGCTGCAACGCCGGGCACGGCCACCCGAAGATCGTCGAGGCCATCCAGCAGCAGGCGGCCGAACTCGACTTCGCGCCGACCTTCAACTGGGGCCACCCCAAGGTCTTCGAGCTGGCCGGCCGGCTCGTCGCCGAGGCGCCGGGCGACCTCGACCACGTCTTCTTCACCAATTCGGGCTCCGAATCGGTCGACACCGCGCTCAAGATCGCGCTCGCCTACCAGCGCGCCCGCGGCCAGGGCACCCGCACGCGCCTGATCGGCCGCGAGCGCGGCTATCACGGCGTCGGCTTCGGCGGCATCTCGGTCGGCGGCATGGTCAAGAACCGGATGTGGTTCGGCTCGCTGCTCACCGGCGTCGACCACCTGCCGCACACGCTCGACTTGGAGCACAACGCCTTCTCGCGCGGCCAGCCCGGGTGGGGCGCCCACCTCGCCGACGATTTGGAGCGCATCGTCGCCTTGCACGACGCCTCCAACATCGCCGCCGTCATCGTCGAGCCGGTGGCGGGCTCGGTCGGCGTCTACCCGCCGCCGGTCGGCTACCTGCAACGCCTGCGCGAGATCACGGAAAAGCACGGCATTCTCTTGATCTTCGACGAGGTCATCACCGCCTTCGGGCGCCTCGGCCACTTCATGGGCGCGGAGTATTTCGGCGTCCAGCCCGACCTCGTGACGACGGCCAAGGGCCTCACCTCCGCTGCCGTACCGATGGGCGCCGTCTTCGCGCGCAAGCACATCTACGACACCTTCATGGGCATGGCCTCGGGCGAGAAGGCGATCGAACTGTTCCACGGCTACACCTATTCCGGCCACCCGCTCGCCTCGGCCGCCGCCCTCGCCACGCTCGACGTCTACAAGGACGAGGACATCTTCGCCCGCTCGGCCAAGCTGCACGGCCACTTCGAAGAGGCGATCCACAGCCTCAAGGGCGCGCCCAACGTCATCGACATCCGCAACATCGGCCTGATGGGCACGATCGAGCTCGCACCCCGGCCGGGGGCGCCGGCCGAGCGGGCCTACGAGGTCATGGTCAAGGCCTTCGACAAGGGCGCCATGCTGCGCGTCGCGGGCGACAGCATCGCCCTCTCCCCGCCGCTGATCACCGAGGCCGAGCACATCGACCAGGCGGTCGAGATCATCGGCGAGTGCCTGCGCGAGGTCGCCTGACACCCGTCTCGGCACCGGGGGGGCTTGGCGAGCGCCACGGCCTCCTGGCCCTTCTCATGATGACCTGGGGCTCCGCCCCGGCGCTGGCCTCGGTCGCACTTCAGACGCTCTCGCCCTTCGCGGTCGTGGCGGGCCGGCTCTGGCTCGCCGCGGCCGTGCTGCTCGTGGCCCTTCGCTTGCGCGGCCGGCGGCTGCCGCGGGACGGGCGGACGTGGCTGTTCTTCGGCCTGCTCGGGCTCTTCGGCAACGCGCTGCCGTTCTCGCTCATCATGTACGGCCAACTCGCCGTGCCCTCGGGCGTGACCGCAGTCTGCTTGGCGGCAATGCCGATCATGACCCTCCTCCTCGCCGCCGCCTTCGTCCCGGACGAGCCGCTGACGCCCCGGCGCGCTGGCGGCTTCCTGGTCGCGTTCGGCGGCATCCTCGTCCTCCTTTGGCCCAGCCTTGCCGGCCTCGACACGTCCCCGCCGCCCGTTCACTTCGCCGCCATCTTGAGCGGCGCCTTGTGCTACGCGACCGGCACGATCCTCGCCCGCCTACGGCCGCCGATGGACGCGCTCGTCTCCGCCACCGGCACCCTGCTCGTCGCCGCCCTCATCATCACGCCCGCCGCCGCCTGGAGCGTGGCGCGAGACGGGCTCGCCCCCGACGGCGCCGCGCTTGCGGCGGTCCTGGCGCTGGGCTTGTGGACGACGATCGTGCCCACCCTCGCCTTCTTTCGCCTGATCGGCCTCGCCAGCGCCGCGTTCACGGCCCAAGCCAACTACCTCGTTCCCGTCTGGGGCTTCCTCGTCGGCGTCGCGATCGTCGGCGAGCCGTTTCGTTCCAGCGCCGTCATCGCCCTCGCCCTGCTCCTCGCCGGCATGGTATTGGCCGAGCGTCGATCGCCGCGGCCTGGCGGCACCGCCGTCCGGCGGGCGTGAACATCAAGCCTGGGAGAATATCGATGCCGATCTCGGTCAAGGACATGGTCGCGGTGGCGAGCGCCGCCGTGCCGAACGTCGATCCCGCCACCGCGCAGGCGATGATCGCCAAGGGCAACGTCCTCCTTCTCGACGTGCGCGAGCCGGCCGAGGTCGCGGCGTCGGGCCTCGCCGAGGGCGCCGTCAACGTGCCGCGCGGCCTGCTCGAATTCCGCGCCGACCCGGAGTCGCCCATGCACGATCCCGTCTTCGACCGCGACAAGACGGTCCTCCTCTACTGCGCCGCCGGCGGCCGGGCCGCCCTCGCCGGCAAGGTGCTGAAGGACATGGGCTACATGGACGTGCACAACCTGGGCGGCTTCAAGGACTGGGCCGACGCGGGTGGACCGGTGACGAAAGGGGATTGAACGCTGACGCGTCCGCTGCGCGGGGCTTCTTTTCTTCTTTTTTCACTTTGTTCGAGGCTAGCCTCGATGTTGAAGCCAAGTCCGGGAGCCAAGTAGCAAAAAAGAAAAAGACCGCGCGGCGAGCGCACGCGAAGCGTTCACCCGTCGACCCGCACTTCGGCCAGTTCGACGATCGCGTCGGCGGCGGCGTCGGCCAGGGCTTCGAGCCTCGCCGGGTCGATGTTGTCGATGTCGTCGCAGGCTTGGTGATAGCACGCGTCCATGCGCGCGCCGGCCTCGCCGCCGTAGAGGCGGGCCTGCGCCTCGCTCTTGCGCTCGAAGGCGCCCGAGTAGAGCCCGCCGACCGGCACGCCCGCGCGGGCGAAGACGGCGTGGTCCGAGCCGCCGCGCATCGGCGTCGGCTCGGCCATCTCGCCCTCGGCGACGAAGTGCCGCGCGAGCGCCGCCTCGGTCAAAGCCGATCCCTCGGGCGCCCGCTCGCCCCCGGCGTCGTAGAACATCGAGGCGCCGTTGGGCGATCCGACCATGTCGAGGTTGAGGTAGAGGTCGAGACGGCCCCGCGCCGCCTCGTCCAGCGTCTCGACGTAGTGGCGCGCGCCCAAGAGGCCGATCTCCTCGGCACCCCAGAAGGCGAAGCGCACCGTCTTGTCGGTCGCGGGGCTCGCGCGGCGCAGGGCGAGCGCGATTTCGAGGACGGCAGCCGTGCCGGAGCCGTTGTCGTTGATGCCGGGCCCCTCGGGCACGCCGTCCAGGTGCGCCCCGATCATCACGACGCGATCGCTCGCACGCCCCTTCGCCTCGGCCAGGACGTTCTGGGTTTGCGCCGTGCCGCGCTCGACGTTCGAGTCCATCACGAGCCGCCCGCTGTCGGCGAGCGCCTGCGCCAAGCCGGCACGGGCCAGGAAGACCGGCGCGTCGCCTGCATAGTCCCCGAGGCTGCCGCGGATTAGCCCCTCCTCGCCGGCGTGGTTGACGACGACGACCCCGACGGCGCCCGCTTCGATCGCGTTCAGCGCCTTGTCCTTGAAGGGGCAGGTGCCGCGCCGCAGGACCGCGACCGCGCCCGCCTCGAAGCCCGCGAAATCCTCGGCCTCGCAGCCGCTCGTCGCGGCGTCGGCGCCGAACAGGTCGACCGCCAGCGCCGGCCCTTCAATCTGGCCGGGGGCGCTGCCGCCGAGGAGGTTGAAGTCCTCGTCGTAGGCGTAAGCGGCATCGCCCTCCAAGATCGAGGGGCCAAGCTCGCGGTAGACCGGCACGTCGAAGGCTTGGCGGGTGACGGCGTAGCCGGCATCTTCGAGCGCGCCCGCCACATAATCGACCGAGGCCGCGTAGCCGGACGTGGCGACGGCGCGGCTGCCGTGTTCGTCGGCGATGTCCTGTAACGCCCGCAGGTGGCCCATCAAGGCGTCGCGCGTCACCGCCTCGCCCGCCGCGGCGTCCATCGGCGTCAACGTCAAGCAGACGAGCGAGAGGGCGGCGTTCAGGCGCATGGTACGGGTTCTCCTCGAAGGGCAAGCTTCCGCCATCACATGCGCCGAACCATCAGTGCTGCCATACGAAGAAGATGAAAAGGTGTTCAGGGGGTGGCGGCAAGTAGCTCGACGTTGGCAGCGACGGCTCTCTCAGTGAGGGGCGTCAAGCAGCAACGCGATGAGCAGCCGCGCCGCCCGGCCCGCGGCAGCATGGCGAGGGGGAGGAACGGCTGCGCGCGCGGCCGACGGCGACGCAACTGCAGAACGCACTCGCACAGCATGAATAATTAGCTGATCGCCTGGACCAGCGCCTCCGCAAGATTATAACGCTCCGCAGATTTAATAAAGTAAGGCCTGATACCAGAAAATTCATGTCTTCCTTGTATCATTCCACTTGCTGTATCATCTTTTTGCTTGAAATTGAATAGATTTTGCATAGTAATAGTATCGTCCTCGATGCCAGTGACCTCGGACACGGAAATAATTCGCCTTTGACCGTCACGCATGCGAGAAATCTGCACGACGATATTAACGGCAGAAGCAATTTGTGATCTGATTGTCCTAGTTGGAATAGTGTGTTGGCCCATGAGGATCATGTTTTCAATTCGCAGTAAAGCTTCACGAGGATTGTTAGCGTGCAAAGTGCACATCGATCCATCGTGACCGGTATTCATTGCATGAAGCATATCCAGAGCCTCACTCCCTCTCACCTCGCCACAGATGATGCGATCAGGCCGCATACGCAAGGCATTGCGCACTAAGTCACGAGTATTGATTTCAGCGATACTGTCTGACGTTGTGGGGCGGGTTTCGAGTCGAACAACGTGTGGTTGTTGAAGTTGCAGCTCAGCCGCATCTTCAATAGTAATGATACGTTCGGCAGGATCAATATTTTTGGAAAGCGCATTCAAGAGGGTTGTTTTTCCAGAACCAGTACCACCAGATATAACAATGTTAAGTCTGCAGGCTGCCGCTATTTTCAAAACTTGTGCAACCTGATGGCTCAGTTGGTTGGCTTCAACCATAGAGTCTAAAGTTATTTTTCTTTTCGAAAACTTTCTGATCGAAATACTGCATCCATCAATAGACAATGGATGGCATATTACATTTATCCTGCTGCCGTCCTCAAGTCGTGCGTCGCATATAGGATTGCTTTCGTCAATCTTACGACCTACTTTAGAGACAACCTTTTGTGCAATACCGAATAGATGTGCAGCATTATTAAATCTAACGTCTGTAAGCTCAAGTCGACCAGCCCGCTCCACAAAAATCTTACTAGGACCGTTGACCAGTATATCAGACACGGTATCGTCCGATAACAAATTTTCAAGAGGACCCAAGCCAAGCATGTTGTCGACGATATTCTGACTTATGCTATCTTGTTCTTTCTTCGATATAAATAGATTTAGCTTTGTAGTAATGATACTAATTTCGTTGGCAATCTGCTGCAAAAGTAGCTCTTTATTCATTTTGGCTGCAGCAGAAGCATCGATACGTTCGAAAATCTTTTCTTGTATCAGGGCACAGCTATCGTTGAATTTTTTTTCACTGTTGTTGTCCAATTTTTGAGAAGTATTGTTATCTTTCTTGGAAGCGGTTTGTTTGCTAGGTATAAATTTGGTAGAATTTTCGTCGACAGAAGATTGCTCGCTGCGCGTTGGTTCTTGTGGTGTAACAAATATTGAAGATTTTTTGCCAAACATTTTAATACCTCATAATACTTGGGATCCATCGTTTTCGGTTTGTTGTTTTATTATTACCCGTCACGACGATATCGACGAGCTGAGTCAACTTTTTACTTATAGAGGTATTGTAAATGCCTGAGATGTTGTTGGATTGTATCAATGTATTGTTAATATTGCTCACGTATGGGATGGTTATGCTAACTTCTTCTTCAACAATGTTAGCAAAAATACTCGGACTTAATAAGCTGGATGATTTAGTGTCGAACTTGTTGTAAACGTAGATAATTTTACAGCTAGCATTATGCTTTTTAATCAGACTGTTGATACGAACGATATTTTTTGCGCAAGCGATGCTCCCTTCAAATACGATTACCACACTGTTGGAATGTGATATAAGGAACTTCAAAATCTTGTTGTCGTAAATATTAGCATCGGCTATCACATAATGGTACTTTGATCGCAGAACACTATTTAAATCTTTTAAAGCATCATAATCTATTGTACGGTTAGAATCTATATCTTCATCATTACCTAGATAATACAAATTGGTTGATATTTTCGTCGCGCATCTGTCGACGAATAGGGCGTCGATCATATCACGATTACTCAAGGCTTCGGCAAGCATTGATTTTGGTTGACAGCCTAAAAAAAGACCGGCCGTGCCATGTTGCAAATCGTAATCTACTACTGTAGTTTTTCTGTTTCGATTGTTGCTAATGTTCCATGCCGTTGAAGATGCCAGCAATGATGAGCCTACGCCTCCTCGAGCACCCACGAAAGTTACTAATTTCCCTGTTCTTCCACTTGCGGTTTTTTTGGCTTCTTTGTTATCAATTTCCAGTAATGTTTTTTTAATTAATTCTGCACTTATAGGTTTTACTAAATAATCTTTTACGCCAAATTTAAGCAATTCCCGAAAAATGCCTACGTCATTTCTGTCACCAATGACAACGACGTCGACACTGGGCTCACATACTTCAGCCAAGTCATTTATATCAGAGAGAGGCATGTCGGACGACGAGACGTCTACCAGGAGAATTTTAGGCGAATCTTGTTTGTCCAACATTTTTACTGCGTCTCTAATTGTTCCTAAAGTTATGGACGCATGAGGTATCATCAATTCTTTGATGACTTGTAGAACGATTTCTTTGCTGGACTTGTCGTTTATAATTGCTTGAAATTGTAGCTGCGCTTCCTGGCCATTGTGCAAATTGTTGAGAGGATTTATTTTCATAACTTAGACCTACATGCTTCTAAACTAGGCTGAACGGGCTCAATTTTCACGCGTCGATCTGCAAACCATATTTTCTGTTCATTGATCAAGCCCTAGTAGCCCAAATCAAAACCTGCCGGACCAGTCACATTTCTGCTTGGCCGATTTTTGTGAGAGTATGTTTTAACGAGCTTTCCCGATAAGATCGTTTCCAAGGCGCTGGGCACTTCAATTTTATCGAGGGGTGTCGAAGCTTCATTCGCCGCAACAGGTTTGACCAAATATGGTGTAACTAGGATCACCAGTTCGGTTTCTTGCTTGCGAAATTGGCTCGACCTGAATAGTGCGCCGATGATCGGCAAATTTCCAAGCCCCGGAAAACGCTCGACGCTGTTCCTGATGGAGCTGGACAGGAGACCGCCGATCGCGAAGCTCTGGCCGCTGGCCAGTTCGACCGTTGTCTCGGCGCGACGGGTCGTGAGGGCGGGTATCGTGAGTCCGTCGATGGTTATCGCCCCGACGTCGCTCAAGTCGGACACCTCGGGCTTGACGCGCAGGCTGATCCGTTCCTTGCTCATCACCGTCGGGGTGAAAGCCAAGCTTACCCCGAACTCCTTGAACTCGATCGAGATCTGGTTGTCGTCGCTGCTGATCGGGATCGGGTACTCGCCCCCGGCCAGGAAACTCGCGGTCTCGCCGGATCGGGCGGTCAGGCTCGGTTCCGCCAGGACGGTGACCAAGCCTTCGCGCTCCAGCGCGTCGATGATACCGTCCACGGCATCGTTGCCGTCCACGTAGCGGCCACCGAACTGACCGACACTGCCCGCGGGGTCGATTTTCCTCAAGAACTGGTTGCCGGGGCCCTGAAACTCGCGCCCGATCGCGAGCGCGAGCGACAGGCCGTCGAAGCCCAGCACGGCCTCCCAGTTGAAGCCGAACACGCGGCTCACGTTGCGCGACATCTCGGCGATCTTGACCCGCAAGTGAACCTGAACCGACTCGGTTACCTCGATGCGGTTGATGATTTTTTCTTCCTCACCGACGTAGCCCCTGGTGACTTCGACGATCTCGCCGGCCTCATTCGCGCTGTTAACGTTACCGCTCAGGATGATGGCGCCATCAACGGAAGCGACATCGATCGCGCTGCCGGGGCTCAGCGTTTCGAGCGCCCGGCGCAACTCCGTGGTGGCGTGTTCCACCCTGACCTCGCTGCGAAACAGGATCTGGTCGTTGCTTGCGACCGCGTAGACCGACGTCGTTCCGGTTCGACGGCCGAAGAGATAGAACAGCGTCGAGGAATGGGTCTGCACGTCGGCAATCTCGGGGTCGGCGACGAACACCACCGCGGCCGGCGACGGCAGCTTGATGACGCGGCCTTGCCTGATCTCGATCGTCAGGGGCCCGCCCTGCCCGACGTCTTCCCCGGCTTGCGCGACCGAAGCGGCGATCGACATGACACCTACGATCAAGCATCCGAATATGCAACGAATAAGCTGTTTCATTATCATGGCAGGTTTTCTTTGATTTGTGTGTCCTCTTTCGAGGACCCTCTGATGACGACGAGCCTCTCGACGACACGAGTCGTTTTTCTGGGAAGCAGATCGGCCTCGGCGACACCGTCGCGCAAGTCCGGTCGCGCCGCGTCGTCCCGCGCCAGACTGCGCAGGCTCAGCGAGAGCTTGCCGAGTTCGTTGACGAGCGCCACCGTCTGGACCCCGTCCGGGGTCGCTTCCAGCGTCACCGTCCTGACCGGCGGGGCGCCGGCGTCCAGCGCCGCCAGCACCGCGATGTTGCGGCCCATGGCGAGGACGCGCAGGTCGCGCAGGACCGTGCGGCTGGACCTCGTTCCGACACCGCCGCCCGCGTTCTCGTTGTCCACGCGGGTGAGGATCAAGTCGACGCGGTCGCCCGGGAAGATCAGGCCGGCGTTGCTCGTCGCCTCGTCGACGGGGATCGTGATCGCCCGCATGCCGGGATCGAGGACGGCGGCGAGGAAGCCGCGCTCGTTGGGCTTGACGAGGTGCTCGGGCAACAAAGGCTGCCCGGCGGGCACCGGCAGACGAACGACGGCGCCCGACGCCTCGAACGCGCCCTCGCCTTGGACGACGTAGCCGTCGGGCACGCCGAAATCCGGCCATTCCTGCCAAGCGGTGTCGCCGTCGTGAACGAAGGTTCCGACCTCAAGCCCGCGCGCCGCGACGAGGATCTTCTGGTAGACGACCGGCGCCGCGACGGGTGCGGCCTCGACGACGATCGGCTGCTCCTTGCCCTCGATCAGGCCGCGGGCGGCGTAGGTCGCCAAGCCGGCGCAGGCGAGCGCCGCGATCGGTACGAAAAGCGGTCTCATAATGCGATACCCGAGAACAGGGGCGTCAGCCGCGGCAGGAGCCAGACGCCGCCGCCGGCGATGGCGACGGCGTAGGGCAGCGTCGGCGCCCGCCCATTCTCGGCGAGCGCGAGCGCCGCGACCCTGTCGGGCAGGCCGAGGCGGCAGGCGGCGTAGGCCAGGATCGGCTTGGAATGGACGAAGACGAGGTAGGCGAGCGCCAGCGCACCGCCGAGGCAGGCGGTCACGAGCAGGAACGACGGCGCGTGCTCGGGGCCGGCCCATAGCGCCACGGCGCTGAGCAGCTTCACGTCACCGCCGCCGATCGTGCCGCCCAGCCACAGAACGTAGCCGACGATGAATACCCCGAGCCCGACGGCGAGGTGGGACCACACCGCGACCTGCTCCGGTGCGAGGAGAACGTGCGCCGGCCATAACGCCAACAGCAGCAGGCTCACCCGGTTCAAGATCAGGCGATCAAATAGGTCAGTCCATGCAGCCCATGCCAGAAGCAAGAGCATGATCAGACCGACAATATTATGCGTAATCGCCAACGTCATCAATCTCTACAATTCTGCTTCGAGGTATATGACAGTCGTCAACAAAAATCCAACATGATATGATGCTGTAGCCATTATACAATCGAAAAAGCGACGATGGTTCTAAATTTTCATTCAGAAACTATAGACATGTTTTTGCTGTGGCCTTAGCTTATGTCTTTGACTATAGCACTAGGTAACCATCGCACTATCAATTTAATTCAAAGCACAACAAATTGCTTGTTCGAACCAAACCTAAAATTTTTCGAATTTATTAAGGAGTAGGGGGAGTAGTATTATTCAGCGATCCGTTGAGTGCGCCGTTGATTTGACGGAATTTCCCATCAAGGGTGCCTCCGAGCATGTTCAACGCCGCCATCGCGGCGATCGACACCAAGGCGGCGATGAGGCCGTACTCGATGGCGGTGGCGCCGCTCTCGTCCTTCAGGAAACGCTTCAAGGTGAACATCGTAGCAACTCCGTCGTTGGGGACCTTCTTCACCGGAGAGCATGGGCGAAAATAATTGATGAAAGCTTAACCTCACGACGTTTCATCGGCAAAAAACTGCTTCGCCGCGCGAGTCCCCTTCACATCTACGCGCCCAGGTGCCAAGTGTCGCACCAACGTCGCACCGCTCGACGCACCCCGATATGCAGGGCCGCGCGGCGGCGTCGCTCTCGGCCGCACAGCCGCTCTATCAAGGAAGAAGATCATGTCGGACATCGTCATCGTCAGCGCCGCACGAACGCCCGTCGGCGCGTTCAACGGTGCCCTGGGCACGCTCCCGGCGCACGATCTCGGCAAGACCGCGATCGAAGAAGCGCTCAAGCGGGCCAAGGTCGAGGCGGGCGAGGTGTCCGAGGTGATCTTGGGCCAGATCCTGACGGCGGGCCAGGGCCAGAACCCCGCGCGCCAAGCCTCGATCAACGCCGGCGTGCCGAAGGAGGTGCCGGCCTACGGCGTCAACATCCTGTGCGGCTCGGGGCTGAAGTCGGTGGCCTTGGGCTATCAGGCGATCCAGAACGGCGACAGCAGCGTCGTCGTCGCGGGCGGCCAGGAGAGCATGAGCCAAGCGCCGCACTGCGCCCACCTGCGAAGCGGCGTCAAGATGGGCAACGCCCAGATGCTCGACACGATGCTGCGCGACGGCCTGATGGACGCCTTCCACGGCTACCACATGGGCACGACCGCCGAGAACGTCGCCGAGAAGTGGCAGATCACCCGCGAGGAGCAGGACGCGTTCGCCGCCGGCTCGCAGAACAAGGCCGAGGCGGCGCAGAACGCCGACAAGTTCCAAGACGAGATCGTCCCGGTCACGATCAAGGGCCGCAAGGGCGACACCGTCGTCAACAAGGACGAGTACCCCAAGCCCGGCGTGACGGCCGAGGGCCTCGCCAAGCTGCGCCCGGCCTTCTCGAAGGAGGGCTCGGTCACCGCCGGCAACGCCTCGGGCATCAACGACGGCGCCGGGGCCGTCGTCCTGATGAGCGCCGACGAGGCCAGCCGCCGCGGGTTGACGCCGCTGGCACGGATCGTCTCCTGGGCGCAGGTCGGCGTCGATCCGGCGATCATGGGCACAGGCCCGATCCCGGCCTCGCGCAAGGCGCTGGAGAAGGCCGGCTGGTCGACGGACGACCTCGACCTGATCGAGGCGAACGAGGCGTTCGCCGCGCAGGCGATCGCGGTCAACAAGGAACTCGGCTGGGACACGGACAAGATCAACGTCAACGGCGGCGCCATCGCGCTCGGCCACCCGATCGGCGCCTCGGGCACGCGAATCCTGGTGACGCTGCTGCACGAGATGGGCCGCCGCGACGCGAAGAAGGGCCTCGCCACCTTGTGCATCGGCGGCGGCATGGGCATCGCCATGTGCTTCGCGCGGGATTGATTTGACGATCGACGCAACCGGTGAGTAGCTTGCCGGTTGCGTCAAGACGAACAACGATTGGGGAGGATAATCGCATGGCTCGGGTAGCACTCGTGACCGGCGGCACGCGCGGCATCGGCGAGGCGATCGCCGTGGCGCTGAAGGAGGCCGGCTTCACCGTCGCCGCCACCTACGGCGGCAACGACGAGGCGGCGCAGAAATTCAAGGACGCGACCGGGATCAACGTCTACAAGTGGGACGTGTCCGACTTCGACGCCTGCAAGGAGGGCATCGCCAAGGTCGAGTCCGAACTCGGCGACGTCGACGTACTGGTCAACAACGCCGGCATCACCCGCGATAAGCCGCTGCACAAGATGGAACGCGACCACTGGCGGGCGGTCATCAGCACGAACCTCGATTCGCTGTTCAACATGACGCGCAACGTCTGGGAGGGGATGCGCTCGCGTGGTTACGGCCGCGTCGTCAACATCTCCTCGGTCAACGGGCAGAAGGGCCAGTTCGGGCAGGTCAACTATTCGGCGGCCAAGGCCGGCGTCATCGGCTTCACCAAGGCGGTGGCGCAGGAAGGGGCGGCGAAGGGAATCACCTGCAACTGCGTCTGTCCCGGCTACATCGGCACCGAGATGGTCCGGGCCGTGCCGGAAGAGGTGCTGAAGTCGAAGATCCTGCCGCAGGTCCCGATCGGGCGCCTGGGCGAGCCCGAGGAGATCGGCCGCTGCGTCGTCTTCCTCGCCGGCGAGGACGCGGGCTTCTTCACGGGCTCGACCCTGTCGCCGAACGGCGGTCAGTACATGGCTTGATAGAGCCCGACCGTTCGATCCCGAGACATGATGGCTGGGTTGATCCAGAAATGCTCGGGATCGTTCGTCCGACTTTCGATGACGGACGCGAAGGGGGTTCAAGGCCGTAGGGAAACCTGGGCCACCAAAACAGTCGCTTGAATACGGTGCTCAGGGATTTGACCGCCTCAAATTTTGTCTTGGCGGTCGATAACGGCCCCTAGCACGCACTAGAACAGTAGGCTCCAAGGCGCACGAACGAACCCGAGGGCAAGATTTTTCGTTGTATTTCAAAGGTTTATAGGGTTCTCATCCGCAGTTTCAGCCAGTGCCCGGCAACACTACGGCCGACCCGGCGCTTGCCGCCCGTTGTTCGCTCGCTTAGCCTATCTTAATGGATGGCAGCGGGAGTGGCGACGATGGCGAAGGCGTTGGATGGTGTCGTAGTACTCGACCTGACGCGCATCCTGGCCGGACCTACCTGCACGCAGCTCTTGGGCGATCTCGGCGCCGACGTCGTCAAGATCGAGCGGCCGGGCATGGGCGACGACACGCGCAAGTGGGGGCCGCCCTTCGTCGAGGGCGCCGACGGCGAGCCGACGGCGGAGAGCGCCTACTACCTCTCCTGCAACCGCTCCAAGCGCTCGCTCGCGATCGACATGGGCAACCTTGAGGGGCAGGACCTGATCCGCGGCATCGCCGCCAAGGCGCACGTCGTGGTCGAGAACTTCAAGACCGGCGGGCTGAAGAAGTTCGGCCTTGATTACGCCAGTCTCAAGGGCTTGAATCCGGCGCTGGTCTACTGCTCGATCACCGGCTTTGGCCAGACGGGTCCCTACAAGGATCGCGCCGGCTACGACTATCTGGCCCAAGGGTATGGCGGCATCATGAGTTTGACCGGCGAACCGGACGGTGAGCCGATCAAGGTCGGCGTCGGCATCTCCGACATCGTCTGCGGCATGTACGGGGCCGTGGCGGTGCTGGCGGCGCTGCGCCACGCCGAGGCGACCGGCGAGGGGCAGCACATCGACCTAGCACTGCTCGACACCTCGATCGCGTGGCTGGCCTACGAGGGCGCGAATTACCTGCTCTCCGGTCAGGTCCCGAGGCGCATCGGCAACGCCCACCCGAACATCGTGCCGTACCGTACCTTCAAGAGCGCCGACGGCACGGTGATCCTAGCTGTCGGCAACGACGGGCAGTTCCGGCGCTTTTGCGCCCACGCCGGCTTGGACGATCTGGCCGACGACCCGCGGTTTGCCACCAACCCGGCGAGGGGCGCCAACCGCGACGATCTTCACGCCCTGATCGAGCCGGTCATGGCGACGCGGACGACGGCCGCCTGGGTCGATGGGCTGAGCGGCGTCAACGTGCCCTGCGGCCCGGTCAACGCGCTGGACAAGGTGTTCGAGGACGCGCAGGTGCAAGCGCGCGGTATGCGCGTTGAGATGCCGCACCCGCTCGCCGGTGGCGACGGTACGGTGCCCCTGCTCGCCAACCCGATCCAGATGTCGGCGACGCCGATACGTTACGACCGCCCGCCGCCCTACGCCGGGCAGCACACCAAAGACGTGCTGCAAGAGTTGCTCGACCTGGACGATCGGGCGATCAACGGCCTTCGCGCGCGCGGCGTAATCGGTTAGACCATAGTCCCATGTCAGTGATCGCCTCGCTCCCCATCCGGCACCTGCCTGACCTGATCCGTCGGATGAAGCCGACGCTAGCCCCGGAACTGCTGGTCTACGCCCGGCTGGCCGAGGGCGAGGCGATGCCGTCCGGCCTGCTGCCGCTGGCGCTGGTCCGCGAGGCCGAGGGCGTGACCGTCATCCTACCCCAGGCCGAGGCAGAGCGGGCGAGCTTGAAGTTCGCCTATCCCTGCCGTCGCATCGTGCTCCAGGTTCACTCCGATTTGGAGGCGGTGGGCTTTCTCGCCACGATCACCGCTTGGCTCGGCGGGCACGGCATCGCCTGCAACGTGCTCAGCGCGTGGCACCACGACCACCTCCTCGTCCCGCACCAGCGCGCCTTCGAGGCGCTGGATCTCCTCAAGGAGCTTCAGGCCGAAGCGGTTGGCTAGACGGTGACGGACGCCGACTGACTGGGCCCGGCCGGCGACACGCTCGGCGTGCGCGTGACGCCTGAAGCTTCCGCGGCGGGCCGAGCGGCAAGGCCAACGCGGCGGTCCTGAAGCCGCACGCCAAGGCCCTCGGCGCGCCAAAGTCGGCGCTCACGATCACCGCGGGCCAGTCCGGACGGCAACATACGGTGCGCGTCCTGCGCTGAAGCTTGAACGCTGGCGCGTCCGCTGCGCGGGGCCTTTCTCTTCTCTTTTTTATCTTTGTCCGAGGCTGGCTTCGGCGTTGAGGCCAGTCCAGGAACAACGAGCAAAAAAGAAGAAAGGAAGGCCGCGCGCCGGCGCACGCGCAGCGTTCATGATCGTCCTTGACGTTCTGCGACGTATGGTATAACGATCGTTATACTTTGGAGTTCAAGGTTATGTCGAAGACGGAGCAGATCCTCATCGCGGCCGAGGCCGTGCTCTACCGTGAGGGGTTTCATGCCACCGGCGTCGACCGCCTGATCAAGGCCGCTGGTGTTACCCCGCGCACCCTCTATCGCCACTTCCGCTCCAAGGACGATCTCGTTCGTGCCGTTCTCAAACGTCGCGACGGCCGTTACCGCAAGTGCTTTGAGGCCGATGTCGCGCGCCACGCGGCCGCACATGGCGACCCGCTGCTCGCCTGCTTCGATGCGCTCGAAGACTGGCTGACGTCCGAGGGCAATCGAGGCTGTATGTCGCTCAAAGCGCTCGGCGAGTACGGTGCGCACACGCCCGCCATCGCCGAGGTTGCCGCGCACCACAAGCGGGGCGCGCTCGACGACCTCCGCCGCCGTGTCACCGCGGCCAGTCTTGATCCTGAGCACGGCCTGCCCGAGCGTCTGATGCTCTTGATGGAGGGTGCGATCGCGCTCGCCCCGGTGCTGGGCGCGCGGATGGCGGCGAACCAAGCCCGCGCGGCGGCGGCCGACCTCCTAGTCGCGGCCCGCAAGGAGGATGCGCGATGAGGCCGGGCCTGAAGCTCGTCCCGCCCGGGCTCGCCCTGATCGGGGTGACATACGGCCTCGCCCGCTTCGCCTACGGCCTGTTTCTCCCGGCGATTCGTGCAGACGTGACGCTCACCCCGACGCTTGCGGGCCGATCGGCAGCGGCTCTTACGCCGGTTACTGCCTCGCTATCGTCGCCGCGGTGCTGCTGACCGACCGGCTGGGACCGCGCAACACCGCAGCGCTCGCCGGCGCGGTCGCGGCGCTCGGCATGGCGGCGATTGCCCTTGCCCCGTCGCCCGTACTCCTCGCGATCGCCGTTCTGTTCGCCGGCATGAGCAGCACCGGCCCCGCCTCGCCGCCTTTGGCGGCGGCGGTCGCGTTACGGATCGTGCCCAAGCATCAGGGCCGCGCCAACACGCTGATCAACAGCGGCAGCAGCGCCGGCGTGGCGCTGTCCGGGCCGATCGCGCTCGTCTACGTGGGGGCGTGGCGTGAGGCGTACCTGCTGTTCGCGGCCGTCGCCGCCTGCGCGAGTTTATGGGTCTGGCTGACCCTGCCGGCGCGCGCGCCTACGATGGATGCTGCCGAACCGGCCATCACGCTCCGGGTGCTCCGGCGATCGGCGGCACGGCCGCTGCTGCTCGCCGCGTTCGGCACGGGTGCGGCGAGCGCCGTCTACTGGACCTTCGCCGGCGAGATCATGGTCGCGGTCGGCGGGCTGCCTGCCTCGACCACCAGCGTAGCCTGGATCGTGATCGGGCTCGCCGGTTTCGCCGGCGGTGCGGCCGGCGATCTGGTGCGGCGCTACGGCGTATCCACAGTTCATCGCGCCTCGCTGACGGCGCTCGCGGCGGCCGTCCTCGGCGTCGGCCTCCTGCCAGGCTCGATCGCGGGATCGTCTACGCGGCCGCTGCCCTATTTGGTGCGGCCTACGTCATGCCGACCGGGGTCTACCTCGTCTGGGGCGTACGGGTGTTCGCCGATCGCACGGCACTCGGACTCGGGCTGCCGTTCTTGCTGCTCGCGCTGGGGCAGGTCGTGGGTGCCCCCGTCGCCGGTATCGTTATCGAAATGATAGACCATTCCACCGCCTTCGCCCTGTTCGCCGGCATCGCGGCGGCGACGATACTGCTTCGACCCGCAGAGCCCGACGCAGGCGTTCAAACGGACGCAACGGCCACCGGCAACGCTGACGACATGAAGCGGGCACGCGTTGAGCCCCTGTGATGGTGCACTTGTCGCGTGCAGCACCGGATCAAGCTATGCGGCCGAACACACCTATAAAACACGCGGCGTCGCGCCAACTTCTTCAAGCGGTGCCAACGATCGAAAACTGCCGGCCTCAAGCCTCGTCGTTGGCCGGTGCGGCGGCGGCGTGACCCTCGGCGGCGGCGAGCGCGCGGGCGAGGTTGCACAAGGCTTCTTGGTGTTTGCGGGACGGCAGGCCGATGAAATTGCGCGCAAGTTCTAGGAGCATCCGCTGCTGCGGCGTCGGCTTGAAGCGCGCGTCGCCCTCCATGCCGTCGAAGAAGTAGCCGACGTCGACGCCCAGGGCCTGCGCGACCGTGTAGAGACGGCCGGCGGCGATGCGGTTGATGCCTTTCTCGTACTTGTGCGCCTGCTGATAGGTGACGCCGATCAGGTCCGCCATCTGCTGCTGCGTCAGCCCGAGCATGATACGGCGCTCGCGCATCCGCGCACCCACGTGGCGATCAATGTCCTGCGCGCGGGAGCGGCCGGGGGTGCCGGGGCTGCGCGCCTTGGTCATGCTCGACATAGTAAGTTCCATCCTCAAATATCCGGCCAACGTTCAAAAACCGTTGCGACGGCACCCTGCCGTCTGCTCGATCGGTTTTCCGTCGGCATCTCTACCGAGGGTTAAGCGAACCGGGTTGACAAAGCGTTAAGCGAGCACAACCCAATACGCGCGCAACCACGGCTTTTCGCCGCGTCGACCACCGGCCGGCTTGAGCGATGGGCCGGCCAACGCACGGTAGGCGCGGTGAAGCACGAACACCAGCCTACGACCAGCGCCGTTCGATAGCTATGTTTACTCGACGTATTTTCCAGCTTAATCGCCGGGGCCAGCCTTCGCCGGCGGCGGGATCGTCATCCCGGCCGGCGGTGCGCCGGACGATGCTCGGCGGATCGGTGCTCGATGATGCTTCCCGTCGTGAGGACGACGCAGACGGCGGAGAGGAGGTCGCAGGCGGCGAAGCCGAGGCGATCGAAGACGGGGCGGTAGAGGACGGCCCCCGCGAAGACCGCGAGGTAGGTCACGGCGCTGTAGAGGCCCATCACCGCGCCGCGCTGGGTCGGGTCGAGGGCGGCGAGGCGACCGACGAGCAGGTTCAGCCCGGGGTGATTCATCAACCCCCAGACGGTGCACAGCGCGATCACGCCGAGCACCGAGCCCGAAACCGCGGCGAGGCAGAGATAGACCAGCGTCAGACCCGTGAGCGCGACCCTCGCGGCCACCGCCGCGCCGTGGCGGTCGATCAGCCGGTCGAGCGGGGCGGCGATGCCGAGGCCGTAGGCGAGCGGGGCCAGCCCGGTCGTCGCGACCGAGAGCCCGATCACGCCGTTCAGGTGCGCGCCGAGAGTACGGCGGGCGCTTTGGGCACGCGCAGCGCGGTCAGGGGCGAACTGCGCCGCGTCGAGCCCGGGCCGACGTGCAGGCCGGTGCCACGCCAGACGCCGATCCCCAGGAGTGCTGCGAGCCCCGCCAGCGCGGCGAAGACCACGCGCCAGTGCGCAGAGTCGGCGACGATCGCCGGCAGGCTGACGCCGGCGACGAGGCTGAGGGTCCAGCCGGTCAGCACGACGCCGAGCGTGGCGCTCTCCCGGCCCTTCTCGGCGACCAGCGCCGCGAGGGTGTAGATGGCGGGCAGCGCCGCACCGGCCGCGAGTCGCGCCAGCGCGGTGGCTGCATGCCATGCCGGGCGTGAAGGCTACGCGCAGCTACGTCGTCCTCTCGATCTACCTGGAGCGCACCCTGCAAGCCGCGGTGAGCGCAGGACTTGATCGTCAACCAACTTCGGTTACAGACCCGTAACCGAACGGTCGAAGGAGTACGTACATGACAACGATCAAGGCCAAGATCGAGCGGCGCCTCGAGGCCGCGTTCGCCCCGGCGAGGCTCGCCGTCGTCGACCAGTCGGCGCAGCACGCGGGTCATGCGGGTGCCCGGCCGGAGGGCGAGACGCATTTCCTCGTCGAGGTGGTGAGCGAGGCGTTCGCCGGCCAGAACCGGGTCGCGCGCCAGCGGGCGGTGCACGAGGCCCTCGCCGACCTGCTGGCCGGACGGGTGCACGCCCTGTCGCTGCGCGTTCGAACCCCAGAAGAGGCCGGCTGAGAACGGGCGTCAGCCGCCGTACTGCTCGCCGTAGATCAGGCTCTCGGCGTTCTTCAATTCCTCTTGCAGACTCCCCCGCAGGGCCTCGTAGAGGTCGCGGATCGAGATGATGCCGAACAGGTCGCCGTCCTTGATTACCGGCAGGTGGCGGTAGCGGCCCCGCTGCATCTTCTCCAAGGCGACGAGGGCGCTGTCGTTCGGGGTCACCGTGTCGACGTCGGCGGTCATCACCTCGCCCAGCGACGTGGCGCTCGAGTCGCGGCCCTTGGCCAGCACGCGAAAGACGAGGTCACGCTCGGTGACGATGCCCTTCAACGCGCCGTGTTCGACGACGAGCACGGCGCCGATACGGTGCTCGGCCATGAGGTCGGCCGCCTCGCGCGCGCGCGCCTCGGGCGTCAAGCAGCACAGCGCCTGCTCGCCGCTGATCACGCCGGGAATAATCTTGCGCTCCATCGTCTTCACCTTCCCTGATGCGGTGCGGCCACCATCCCAACGGTGCCGGGGCGGTGGCCGCGGGTCAAGCGTTCAACCGACCTAGCGGTTCTTCTCGCGTTCGAGCCCCTCTTGGATCAATTGCTTGGCCCGCTCGGGCCCGTCCCAGCCCTTGACCTTGACCCACTTGTTGGGCTCCAGGTCCTTGTAGTGCTCGAAGAAGTGGGCGATGCGCTGGCGGTCGATCTCGGCCACGTCCTCGTAGGTCTCGATCTGCCGGTGCAGGGGCGTGATCTTGTCGATCGGCTTGGCGAGGATCTTCTCGTCCATCCCGGCCTCGTCCTCCATCTCCAGGACGCCGATCGGGTTGACGCGAATGACGCAGCCGGGTTGCAGAGGCATACGGCCGATGACGAGGACGTCGATCGGGTCGCCGTCCTCGGCCAGCGTGTGCGGGATGAAGCCGTAATTGCAGGGGTAGAACATCGTCGTGTAGAGGTAGCGATCGACGAAGATCGCGCCTGAATCCTTGTCGAACTCGTACTTGATCGGGTCCGAGCGCAGCGGCACCTCGACGATGACGTTGACCTCGTCGGGCGGGTTCTTGCCCGCCGGAATTTTCTTGATGTCCATCGCGTCTGGTTCCTTTCGATGATCGATTGGTGATGGCCCGAACGTCGCGTCACGGCCACGCGGCGGCGGGCGGCAGCGACATCAAGATCGCCTCGACGTTGCCGCCGGTCTTGAGCCCGAACTGCGTACCACGATCGTAGAGCAGGTTGAACTCGACATAGCGCCCACGGCGCTGAAGTTGATGGGCGCGCTCGTCGGCGCCGTACGGCCGCGCCATGTGCTTGGCGACGAGGCCGGGATAGACGTCCAAGAAGGCCTCACCGACCTCGCGCGTGAAGGCGAGGTCGGTCGCAAAGCCGCGCTCCAGGTAATCGTAGAAGATGCCGCCGACGCCGCGCGCCTCGCCCCGGTGCGGGATGAAGAAGTAGTCGTCGGCCCATTGCTTGAAGCGCGGGTAGGCGTCGGGGCCGTAGGTGGCGCAGGCCCGCGCCAAGCGGGCGTGGAAGGCTTGCGTGTCCTCCTCGATCGGGTAGATCGGGTTGAGGTCGGCGCCGCCGCCGAACCACGCCCGGGCCGTGCGGATGTGGCGGGTGTTCATGTGCGCCGGCGGGGCGTACGGGTTGACCAAGTGCGCCACCAAGGAGATGCCCGAGGCCCAAAAGGCGGGGTCCGTCTCGGTGCCGGGGATCTGGCCGCGGTAGGCTTCGCTGAACGTTCCCCAGACGGTCGAGACGTTGACCCCGACCTTCTCGAACACGCGGCCGTGCATCAGCCCCATCACCCCGCCGCCGCCCTCGGGCCGGTCCCAGGGCGTGCGCTTAAAGCGGCCGGGCGGCCTGTCGGCGGCGCCGGGGCCGTCGTAGGCGTCCTCCAGCGCCTCGAACGCGGCGCAGATCCGATCGCGCAAGCCCTCGAACCACGCCCGCGCCGCCGCCTTCTCCTCGTTCTCGCTCAAGACGATCGCTCCCCGCGCTGCGTGTCGTTCAAAGTCTCGTCCAGGGCGTGTCGCGCCTCGGGCGGGTAGAGGTCAAGGGCGTGGCAGGCTTGGCCGAGAACGAACGCCGCCGCCGTGACCACGTTCAAGGAGCGCGGCCCCGGCCGCATCGGGATCGCGAGCGCCACGTCGCACGCCTCGTGCACGGCAAGCGGCGCGCCACGGCTTTCTTGACCGAACAGCAAGACGTCGTCGGCGCGAAAGGCAAAGCCGCGGCACGAGCGCTCGGCCTTGGTGGTGAGCAGCACCAGCCGCCGCTCGGCGCCGTGCACCTTACGCAAGAAGGCCGACAAGGTCGCGTGGCGTTGAAAGTCGCCCGAGCCGCCGTAGTCGAGCGCGGCACGGCGCACGCGCCGGTCGTCGAGGGGAAAACCGCACGGCTCGACGACGTGGACGGCGACGTCGAGGCACGCACCCAAGCGCAGCGCGGCGCCGAGATTGCCCGGCTGGTCGGGCTGGAACATGGCGAGCCAGGGGCGGCCGAGGGGGGGCGAGGCGTCGGGCGGAGGCACGGCGGGGCTGCTGGTTGCAATCTTCAGGTCAAGGCTTATAGCGCCTACAGCGCGTCGGATGGCAGGTTCGAAATCCTTGCGACCTTAGGTCGCTTGCCCGTTCGCAGACTGGCGAATATCTTCCTCCCGCAGCAGCAGCGACGGCGCACCATCATCCGAGGATCACGAGAGCCGATGGCCGACACGGCAACGCAAACCGGACAAGAGGGGCTGCAAGCCCAGCAACACGCACCCGACAAGGAACACGGCACGCGCCGCGACTTCCTCGAACTCCTGTCGTGGTCGGCGATGGGGGTCGGCGTGCTGGCACTCGCTTGGCCGTTGATCGACAGCATGAACCCTTCGGCCGAAGTTCTGGCCCTGTCCTCGACCGTGGTCGACCTCACCAACGTTCCCGAGGGATCGGCGATCACCGTGACGTGGCGCGGCTCGCCCGTCTTCGTGCGCAGCCGGACGCAGGCCGAGATCGAGGAGGCCAGGAGCGTCGACGTCAGCGGTCTGCGCGACCCGCAGACCGACGAGGAGCGGGTCATCGAGCCGCAGTGGCTCATCGTGGTCGGCGTCTGCACGCACTTGGGCTGCGTGCCGGTGGGCAACACGCCGACCGAGAATCGGGGCGATTTCGGCGGCTGGTTCTGCCCCTGCCACGGCTCGCAGTTCGACACGTCGGGCCGCATCCGCCAAGGGCCGGCGCCGACCAACCTCGCCGTGCCCGACTACACGTTCGACGACGAAACGACCGTCACCATCGGCTAGCGCCGAGCGCCCCCGCCCGACAGGGCGTTGATCGCGCGGACGATTTCAAGGAAACACCGACGATGAGCGCAGACTCTACAAACCCGGTCTTCAAGAGCGGCATACTCCGCTGGGTCGACGACCGGCTGCCGATCGTGAGCTGGGGCTACAACGAGTTCGTCGCCTACCCGGCGCCGAAGAACCTCAACTACATGTGGAACTTCGGCTCGCTCGCCGGCCTCGTCTTGATGATCCAGATCGTCACCGGCATCGTGCTCGCGATGCAGTACGCGCCGAGCACGGAACTCGCTTTCTCCTCCGTCGAGCGCATCATGCGCGACGTGAACTACGGCTGGCTGCTGCGCTACGCCCACGCCAACGGCGCGTCGATGTTCTTCGTCGTCGTCTACATCCACATCGCCCGCGGGCTCTATTACGGCTCCTACAAGGCGCCGCGCGAACTGTTGTGGATGCTCGGCGTCGTCATCTTCTTGCTGATGATGGCGGCCGCCTTCATGGGCTACGTCCTGCCCTGGGGCCAGATGAGCTTCTGGGGTGCCAAGGTGATCACCAGCCTGTTCTCGGCGATCCCGCTGGTCGGCGAGCCGATCGTGACGTGGCTGTGGGGCGGTTTCTCGGTCGACAACGCGACCCTGAACCGCTTCTTCTCGCTCCACTACCTCATCCCCTTCATCATCGTCGCCGTCGCGTTCCTGCACATTCTGGCGCTGCACCAGTTCGGCTCGAACAACCCGACCGGCATCGACATCTCGAAGAAAGACAAGATCCCCTTCCACCCCTACTACACGATCAAGGACAGCTTCGGCACCGGCGTCTTCTTGATGGTGTTCGCCTTCTTCATCTTCTTCGCGCCGAACTACCTCGGCCACGCCGACAACTACATCCCGGCCGACCCGCTGGTGACGCCGGCGCACATCGTGCCCGAATGGTACTTCCTGCCGTTCTACGCCATCCTGCGCTCGGTCGTATACGAGGGCCTGTTCACGCCGTTCGTGATCTTCGAGTGGTTCGGCCTTACGGCAAAGCTCCTGGGCGTCATCGCAATGTTCGGCTCGATCGCGATCTTGTTCGTCCTGCCCTGGCTCGACACCTCCCGCGTGCGCAGCGCTCGCTTTCGGCCGATCTACAAATGGCTGTTTTGGGTCTTCATCGTCGACGTTATCGTGCTGGGCTGGGTCGGCGGCGAGGTTCCGACCCCGGGCGTCGTCTGGATCGGCCAGATCGCGACCGCCTATTACTTCGTCCACTTCATCGTCCTCTTACCCCTCTTGGGCATGTTCGAGCGGCCGCTGCCCCTGCCCGACAGCATCAACAAGCCGGTTTTGTCCGACGGGTCCGTGCAGGGCACGGGCGGTGTCTCGGCCCAGCCGGCGGAGTGAACAGGATGCGCCTCACAACCCTCGCCGTCGCCGCCCTCTTCGGCTTGGCGCCTCTGGGTGTCCTCAACGCCGCCGAGGACGGTCCACCGCTGATGGAGAAGGCGTGGCCGAGCGAGGGCGTCTTCGGCTCGTTCGACCGCGCCAAGATGCAGCGCGGCCTGCAGGTCTACCAGAACGTCTGCCAAGCCTGCCACGGCCTCAAGTACGTCGCCTTTCGCAACCTCGAAGAACTCGGCTACGAGGAGCCGGAGATCGAGGCGATCGCGGCTCAGTACTCGGTCACCGACGGTCCCGACGACACCGGCGAGATGTTCGACCGCGAGGCGGTCGTCTCGGACCGCTTCCCGTCGCCCTATCCGAACGACAAGGCCGCGGCCGCGGCGAACGGCGGCAAAGCTCCGCCCGACTTGTCCTTGATTACCAAAGCGCGCGAGGATGGCGTCGACTACGTCTATAGCCTGTTGCAGGGCTATCCCGAGGAGCCGCCGGAGGACGCCGACGTACCGGACGGGTCGTACTACAACGAGTACTACCCGGGCCACGTCATCGCCATGCCGCCGATCCTCTTCGATGATGCGGTCGAGTATGCCGACGGTACGCCGGCCACGGTCGAGCAGATGGCCTCTGACGTCGCCCATTTCCTCACCTTCACCGCCGAACCGAAGCTGGAGGAGAGAAAGCAGACCGGCGTCATGGCCTTTCTCTTCCTCATCGTCTTCACCGGCATCTTCTGGGCCTACAAGCGGCGCATCTGGGCCGACGTGAAGAAGCACTGAGCGCGCCTCGCCTCAGACGTGTCAAACCGGCGGCGTCTCATGGTGCCGTCGGTCTTCTTTCGTCCGCTCATGACCCGACGGTTCATGTTTTATTGCGGTGCTGCATCCGCTAAGCTGCAACGCGGAACATCCGTGTTGCTTGCCTGTTCTACCTAAGTAGCATCTGAATAACAGGTTTGGGACCGGGCGAGTTCTGGTCGATGCGGCCCTTGAAATTCATCCGCGCGGAAGGTGTGTCCTATGCCGATTTTTCTCGATTGGGAAAACCGACCGGCAGTCCTGCACGCCGACAAGCGCCGCGCCTTCGCGGTTCTCGATCCGGCCGAGGGTTGGATCGAGGTCGATGCCGGACCCGTAGCACAAGCCGGTTTCCTCGTCAGCCGGGGCTCGTGGGAGCGGCTTCACGCGGGCGTGCTCAGCGCCGCGCCGTTCAGCCAACTGCAAACTTTGACCGCGAGCGATCAGAGCCTGTGAAGGCCGATTTTGTTGCGACGCAACCCTTCAAAAGACTGAACGACTCCCCGTCCATGGAACGAGGAGTCCTCCAGTCGCATAGCGACACGCTACCTCATCGCTCGTCTTGAAGGCAAAGAGGGTCTTAGCATCTCAGACAATACGTCGACGCTACGCCCTCACGTTCCCCGCTGGCGAAGCTTGACCCCGACTGCGTCGAGGAGGGCGCCAGATCGTCCAAAGAAGCCGATGATCTCATGACGGTTCGGGGTCTGATACTGGAAATTGGCGCCCGCACCGAGGTTTCCGAACCGGCCTATTTGTCTGTTCGTGACAACCACAAGGCCCAGCACCACCACGATGTTGCGGAAGTTCCCGTACGTCCCGCGGACTTCCCGCGGACTTCCCTGATGTATTCGTTTCTTCTGAAGTTGATCACGTTCAAATTACCGCCGTTCCCACCGTGCTGGGGAAACGTTTGCATGCCGCCACCCGGGTTGAGATAGACGACCTGGATGGCGTCAATGGCGGCCCCGGAGCGGACCCGGAGTTGCTGTATTCTTGACCTCCGCTCGAACGGACCGTCGGAGAAGGCGCTCCCTCCGGGGCCGCCGGAAGGTCCTTCCTCGAAGACCCTCGAAAACACCTGCGCTTCGGCAGGAGAAGAGCCTCCGGCGAGGCCAGCACCCGCGACGAGCAGCGCAGCACTAGGTAGAAGGATCGCTGATCTACGGTCCGTTGTTCACGCTCCCTATATGTCGGCCAGCATTTTCAAAAGTAAACAGCCGACAATCTGGCTGTTTACTCTCAGAACAAATCAATGTCAATTAAAGTTGACTTCGAGTTGATAAAAAACAACTTTTAGTTATATGCAAGCCTAATAAATAATTTCGGATAAGTAAATTATCTGACCGTCGTTGCTCGACGTCAGGAGACGGACCACGAACAGGTCAAGCCAGCGTTCTTGCCCGACACCAACGGCACCATGCCCACTTAGAGTTTTTCCTTAGAGATATGTCAGTGCAGTTGCCACATCCCTGCGGCGCTCGTTGTCGTCGATGGTGCGATCAGTTTCTTGCGCGCGACGTAGACGGCGCTGAGGCGGCCCTCGATGTTGGCGACCCAGTAGTCGAGGAACTTACGCAACTCAGGATATTTCGGCGCCACGTCGTAGTGCTGCCAGACGAAGGTTTGCAGCAGGCTCGGGTGGTCGGGCAGGTGGTAGACGATCTCGGCGGTCGTCAGGCGATAGCCCTTGAGCTGAAGCCCGAGCGTGCGGCCGGAGCAGACTTCGGAAGACGTGCGCATGCGCCACTCCATCGGTTGAACCACGTTGGAGGGATTTTTGCCGCAAATTCGTTGAGGTCAAGCTGCTTCACGCCACAAACATATTGAATTACAACAAGTTAGCAGCATACAGGCGGGACTGCTAACATTTTTTGCCCTGTTCCTCTTGCGACGTAGGGAACATCCACCTACGTAGCGGCGTGAGCTTGGCACTCACCCCGCTAGAGTGCTAACAGCAGCGGCGGGGTGGCTGTGACAGCGACGAACCCCAAGCCTAACGACAGAGGTGTATCCATGAACTTCCGGCCGTTGCACGACCGCGTCGTCGTCCGCCGCATCGAGGAAGAGACGAAGACGACGGGCGGGATCATCATTCCCGACACCGCCAAGGAGAAGCCGCAGCAAGGCGAGGTCTTGGCCGTCGGCCCCGGCGCGCGCAACGACAAGGGCGAGGTTCAAAACCTCGACGTCAAGGTGGGCGACCGCGTCCTGTTCGGCAAGTGGTCCGGCACCGAGGTCAAGATCGACGGCCAGGAACTGTTGATCATGAAGGAGACCGACATCATGGGCGTCGTCGAGGGCGCCTCGATGGCGAAGGCGGCTTGAGGCTCGAGCCTCGCTCCTTCCCTTCGATCTCCCCCACCATTTAACTGAAAGCGAACCACCATGGCCGCAAAAGAAGTCAAGTTCGATACCGACGCCCGGACGAAGATGCTCAAGGGCATCGACCTCCTCGCCAATGCCGTCAAGGTGACGCTGGGTCCCAAGGGCCGCAACGTCATCCTCGACAAGAGCTTCGGCGCGCCGCGCATCACCAAGGATGGCGTCACCGTCGCCAAGGAGATCGAGCTCGCCGATAAGTTCGAGAACATGGGCGCGCAGATGGTGCGCGAGGTCGCCAGCAAGACCAACGACCTCGCCGGCGACGGCACCACCACCGCGACCGTCCTCGCCCAATCGATCGTCCGCGAGGGCGCCAAGGCGGTCGCCGCCGGCATGAACCCGATGGACCTCAAGCGCGGCGTCGACATGGCCGTCGAGGCCGTCGTCAAGGATCTCGCCTCCAAGGCGAAGAAGGTCACCACCAACGACGAGATCGCCCAGGTCGGCACGATCTCGGCCAACGGCGACCCCGAGATCGGCCGGATGCTGGCCGAGGCGATGCAAAAGGTCGGCAACGAGGGCGTCATCACGGTCGAGGAGGCGAAGAGCCTGGAGACCGAGCTCGACGTCGTCGAAGGCATGCAGTTCGACCGTGGCTACCTCTCGCCCTACTTCATCACCGACAGCGAGAAGATGCGCGTCTCGTTGGAAGAGCCCTACATCCTCATCCACGAGAAGAAGCTCTCGAACCTGCAGAGCCTGCTTCCGGTGCTTGAGGCGGTGGTGCAGTCGTCGCGTCCGCTCCTCATCCTCGCCGAGGACGTCGAGGGCGAGGCGCTCGCCACGCTCGTCGTCAACAAGCTGCGCGGCGGCCTCAAGGTCGCGGCCGTCAAGGCGCCGGGCTTCGGCGATCGCCGCAAGGCGATGCTGGAGGACATCGCGATCCTGACCAACGGTCAGGTCATCAGCGAGGACTTGGGCATCAAGCTTGAGAACGTGACGCTCGACATGCTCGGCCGCGCCAAGCGCGTCGTGATCAACAAGGAAGACACAACGATCGTCGACGGCGCCGGCTCGAAGGACGAGATCCAGGGCCGCTGCGGCCAGATCCGGGCGCAGATCGAGGACACCACCTCGGACTACGACCGCGAGAAGCTGCAAGAGCGTCTGGCGAAGCTCGCCGGCGGTGTCGCCGTCATCCGCGTCGGCGGGGCCACCGAGGTCGAGGTGAAGGAGCGCAAGGATCGCGTCGACGACGCGATGAACGCGACCCGTGCCGCGGTCGAGGAAGGCATCGTTCCGGGCGGTGGCGTGTCCCTACTCCACGCGATCCGCGCGATCAACGATCTCAAGCCGAGCAACTCCGACCAGCGCTTCGGCATCGAGATCGTCAAGAAGGCGCTCGTCGCGCCGGCAAAGCAGATCGTCCACAACGCCGGCGCCGACGGTGCCGTCATCGTCGGCAAGCTCATGGAGAGCACCGACGACAACTGGGGTTACGACGCGCAGGAGGGCGAGTTCGTCGACCTCGTCTCCAAGGGCATCATCGACCCGGTCAAGGTCGTGCGCACCGCGTTGCAGGACGCGTCGTCGATCGCCGGCCTCTTGATCACGACCGAGGCAATGGTCGCCGAGAAGCCCGAGAAGAAGCCCGCCGGCGGTGGCGCGCCCGACATGGGCGGCATGGGCGGCATGGGCGGCATGGACTTCTAAGCCAGCCCCGATCGTTTGAGACTAGAAGGGCCGGCCCGGCGACGGGTCGGCCCTTTGTCCTTTGTCCGAGGCAAGCCCTCGGCGTTGAAGCCGATCCCAAACGACGAATCGTAAAAAAAGAAGAAAAAGCCCGCGCGGCGAGCGCAACGCGGAGCGTTCAACAGGCCTTCAAGGCGAGCGCGATCACGCGCCGCGTCTCGTCCCAAAGGCCGAGCCCCTCAAGCCCGGCCGGATCAAACCAGCGCGCCTCCGTGGCGTCGTCGCCGGCGATCGGGTCGGGATCGCTCGCCGCGGCGACGAAGTCGACCAGGGTGAAGTGGGTGACGACGTCGCCCCCGGCGTCGCGCTCGATCAGGTCGATGACGTCGAGCAGGCGCGGCGCCTCGATCGCGACGCCGGTCTCCTCGAACACCTCGCGCCGCGCCGTCTCGGCGACGGGCTCGCCCCACTCCTGCCGGCCGCCGGGCAGCGACCATTCGCCGGCGCGGGGCGGGTTCTTGCGCCGGATGAGCAGGACGCGTTCGCCGTCGCGGACGACGACCCCGACCCCGATTTGCGGTTTTGGCGTGATGGCGTGAACCTTTCAGGCGATGAGGGCGAGGACGAGGGCGTGGCTGAGCGCCGCCTCGCCGCAGATTTCCTGTCGCGTGCGCAAACCCAAGAGCGGCGTTTTGCCCAAGGCCGCCTGCAGGTGGGCGGCCTCGCTCGTCGAGGGGCCGAACAGCACCGCGCCCCGCTCGGTCGAGGCGTAGGCGAGCGCCAGCCGGGGCGGCGCGCCGAGGTCTCGTTGCAGGCCAGCGACGAGGTCGCGCAGCCCGGCGAGCGCCCCGGCCGGGGAGCGGCGCACGAAGGTGAGCGCCTCGCCGGCGCGCGGGGCGTCGATGTCGATACTGTCGTCCGCCTCGTTCAGGCGCACGAGCGCCACCGGGGCCGGATCGACCTCGGCCGCGGCCCCGTGCCGAACGGCGTGGACTTGGTGCGCGAGCCGGATCGGATCGCGGGCGAGGAGTTCGCCCGCCGCGGCCCGCAAGGCGACGAGCGCCGGCTGCCCGTCCAAGCGAAAGACCCGACCGCCGACGGCGGCGGTGACGGCGAGCGGCGCGCTCAAAAGGCCGTGGGTATGGGCGCTGTTGACCTTAAAGCCGTGCGGCGGCGCCACGACGGCACCGCTGTAGCCGCCCTCGCTCGCCCCGATGGCGAACTGGCCGCCGCTCGATCCGCGGCCGCCGATCAGGGTGCTCGTACTCGCGGCCGCGAGCCCTTGCAGGGTGACGGGACAGAGCGGCGCGTCGCCCGGCGCGTGGACGATCGCGAGCGACGGACGCGGCGCCGTCGATCCGCGCGGCGGATGAAAAGGGTCGAACAGGACTGGGGCGGCGTCGCCCAGCGGCAAGAGCGCCACGGCGAGCCCGCCCTCGGCGGCGATGTCGCGGCCCTCGGCGAGCACGCCCTCGCCCGTGGCCCCGATCCAGGTCGTTACGCCGGTTGCTTGACGCAGGGCATTTAGGATATCGTTCGCAGCCTCGCCCGTCGGATCGGCGAGAAAGGCGAGGCCGAGGACGTGGCCGTCGGACCCGAACGGGTCGAGCCGGTCGAGGCAGGCGCGCACCAAAGCCGGCCAAGGACGGCCCGACGCCGCGGCAAAGCCCACCTCGTTCATCGGCGTTTTCCGATCGAGGGCCGAAACGGTCGAGCAACACGGAGTTGAAGCAAAACGGGTTGTATCACCTTGGGCTTGATGAATGGGCCTATTCTACCTAGGCTTGCACAAATCATGGGCGGAGACAGCCGAGGGTCATCATGGCAAAGATCGTTGTCATCGACGATCGGGTGACGAATCGCAACATCTTGACGCGGCTCGCCCTCTCGGTCGAGGAAGGATTGCAGGTGCAGGCGTTCGCCAGCCCGCTCGACGCGCTCACCCGTCTGCAGGGCGACAACCCGCCCGATCTCATCGTCACCGACTATAACATGCCGGAGATGGACGGTGCCACGTTCATCGAGACCCTGCGCGCGAAGCGCGGCTTCGGCGACGTGCCGATCGTCGTCATCACCGTCTACGAGGACCGTGAGTTCTGCTACAAGGCGCTGGAGGCGGGCGCCACCGATTTCCTCTTGAGCCCGGTCGACCACGTCGAGTTTCGCGCCCGCGCACGCAACCTGCTCACGATGCGTCGGCAGCAAGTCCTCTTGCAGCAGCGGGCGCAGGATCTGGAACGCGCACTCGTCAACCAGCGTCCCCCCGCGCTCGACACCGGCGGTGCCGCGATGCAGGCCTTCATCGACCTGCTGCCGGCCGCGGTCAGCGCCGTCGACCGTTTCGGGCGCTACGCCCTGGTCAACCGGACGCACGAGCGCCTGTTCGCCCGGCCGCGCGAGCGGACGCTCGGGCGGACGATGGCCGAGACGCTCGGCGAGGACTACGCCACCCGTCACGTCGTCTTGAACGAGAAGATCTGGCAAAACGGTGCCGCGGGCGCGACGGGCCCCAAGTCCGAGACGGTGCAGGCGAACGGCACCGAGCGCGAATTGATCACGTTCAAAGCGCCCTTGACCGACGCGACCGGCGAGGTCGAGAATATCCTGACGCTGAGCATGGACGTCGGCGACCTGCGCCAGCGCGGCGCGCTCGGCGGAGTCCCCTTCCTGCACGACGCGCTCACCGGCCTTCCCGGCTTCGAGACCTTTCGCGACCGCCTGGAGCAGGAACTCACCCGCGCCCGGCGCCAGAGCGAGATGCTCAGCGTCCTCATCCTCGATCTGGACCGCTTCAAGGGCATCAACGAGGCGTTCGGCGAGGCGTTCGGCGACGAACTCCTGCGCGCGATCGCCTCGCGCATGACGACGCGCCTGCGCGAGACCGACAACATCGCGAGGCTGAGGAGCGACGAGTTCGGCATCATCCAAGTCGGCGTGCGCCGACCGGACGACGCGGCCGAACTGGCGCGGCGCTTGAGCGAGGTCTTCGCCGAGCCGTTCTTGATCCAGGGCGAGGAGGTGCATTTGAGCGGCTCGACCGGGATCACCCTCTTTCCCGCCGACGGCCGCACGGCCGACAGTCTGATCAAGAACGCGGACCTCGCCATGTACCGGGCCAAGGCTTCGGGCCGCGACGCGTACCGCTTCTTCGCCGCCGAGATGAACTTGGCCGCGCGCCGGGCGGTCACCTTGGAGCGCGAGTTGCGCCAGGCGCTCGCCGCGGATCAGTTCCTCGTCTACTACCAGCCGCAGCTCGACCTCGGCTCCGGCCGCCTCGTCGGCATGGAGGCGCTCGTGCGCTGGAACCACCCGCACCGCGGCATCGTGCGCCCCGGCGAGTTCATCGGCCTCGCCGAGGACATCGGCCTCATCGCGCCCCTGACCGCCTGGGTCCTGCGCACCGCCTGCAACCAGTATCGCGTCTGGCGCGAGAAGGGCCTGCTCGGCTTGCAGCTCTCGGTCAATCTGAGCCCGGTGCAGTTCCGCGAGCGCGGCGTCGAACTGCTGGTCGAGCGCATCTTGAACGAGACCGGCGTGGCGCCGGGGGCGCTCGACGTCGAGCTGACCGAGAACGCCGTCATCGAGAACAGCCAGACGGCGTCGGCCTCGTTGCGCTACCTGAACAAGCTCGGTATCACGCTCTCGATCGACGATTTCGGCACCGGCTACTCGTCCTTGTCCTACATCAAGCGCCTGCCGGTGCAGCGCTTGAAGATCGACCAGAGCTTCGTGCGTCACTTGAACGAGAACAACAGCGACGACGTCATCGTCCGCGCCATCATCAACCTCGGCCAGAGCCTCGGCTTACGGGTGATCGCCGAGGGCGTCGAGACCGACGCGCAACTGCTGCGCCTGGAGGCCTTGGGCTGCGACGAGGTGCAAGGCCACTTCATCTGCCCGCCGATCAGCGCCGAGGAGTTCGAGGGCCGCCTCGCCTCGGGCGCGTTCGGCCTGCGCGACGGCTTCATCGAGGCGAGACCGAACCGTTCCACGGCCTGACGAACGCATGTCGGACCCGGCACCCGCCGCACCGCGCGGCCTTGCTTGGCTTCGAGCCCGGCTGCGCGAGCGGCCCGATACCGAGCACGAGCAGATCCTGATCCGCTTGGTGATCGTCACCTTCATGGTGCTCTACATGCTGGCGACGGCGCCGGGCGATCCGACGGTGAGCCCTGACATCGTCCGCGAGATCCTCCTCATCTACGGGCTCACGCTCTTCGTCTCGGCCGGCCTCGTCGTCCACCTCCTGCTCAAGCCCGGCGTCAGCCAAGCCCGGCGCCTGATCGGCGCTTGCATCGACGCGATCGGCCCCAACGCCGCCATGTACGTCGGCGGCGAGCCGGCGATGCTGTTCTACCCCTTCTTGCTCTGGTCGATCCTCGGCCACGGTTTTCGCTTCGGCCCCTATAACCTGCTCGCCTGCGCGAGCCTGAGCGCCGCGCTGTTCGGGCTGTTCGTGGTCCAGCAGCCGGCGTGGCGCCAATTGCCGGTCTTGGACGTCGGCCTCGTCCTCTCGCTCGTCATCCTGCCGGCCTACTTCGCCGTCCTCTTGCGCCAGTTACGCGCCGCGATCACCCGGGCCGAGGAGGCGAACCGGGCGAAGAGCCAGTTCTTGGCGACGATGAGCCACGAGCTGCGCACGCCGCTCAACGCCATCATCGGCATGAACGACCTGATGAAGCTGACCCCCCTCGACGAGGAGCAGCGCGAACTGACGGCGACCGCGCGCACCGCCGCCGACGCGCTCTTGCTGCTCGTCGACGACGTGCTCGACCTCGCCAAGATCGAGGCGGGTCGGTTGAACGTCGGGCTGGAGACGTTCGATCTGTACGGCAAACTGCGCGGCCTGCAGACGATGCTGCTGACGCAGGCGCACGCGAAGGGGCTCTACCTGCGCCTGCGTGTCGATCCCGACATCCCGCCCGACCTGGAAGGCGGTCTCAAGCCCCTGCACCAGATCCTGGTCAACCTGCTCGCCAACGCCATCAAGTTCACGGCCAAGGGCGGCGTGGTCTTGGACGCGCGCTTCGTCGCCGAGGACGAGGCGGGGCGGGTGCGGCTGCGCTTTGAGGTGCACGACACCGGTATCGGCATCTCCGACGAGGCGCAAGCGCGCATCTTCGAGCGCTTCACCCAGGCCGACCAGGGCACCAACCGGGTCTATGGCGGCACGGGCCTGGGTCTGAGCATCTCGCGCGAACTCGCCTTGCTGCTCGGCGGACAGATCGGGGTCGTGAGCCGGCCGGGCCGGGGCTCGACGTTCTGGCTCGAACTGCCCTTCACCCGCCGCCCGACGACGGGGGCCGTCGCGCAAGGGCGCCTGTTCGTCGTCGGCGACGCGGCGGCGCGCTCGAAGCTGCGGCGGAGCCTTGAGGGCCTGCCCGTCGCGCTCGACGAGGCACCGGACGTGGCCCGGCTCTTGCGGCGCCTCGATGGCGTCGCCGAGCCGATCGCGGTTGCCGTCGTCGACGCCGATCCGCCGCTCGACGTCAAGGCGCTCACCGCGGTCCTTGAGGCCCGCCACCCCGGCGAGGTCGTACCGATCTTGAGCTGTCGCGCCGGCGCCGACGAGGCTTTGAGCGAGGTGATGTCGGCGCTCGGTCAGACGCCCGAGCCGGACCGGTTGCGACGCGCGCTGCGCGCCGCGTTCGTCAACCGCCGCGCCGTCGCCGCCGATTCGCACAAGGGCGAGGCGAGGCTGCGGGCCAGGCACGCCGGACGAATCCTGATCGCCGAGGATATCCCCGTCAACCGTCTGGTCATCACCCGCGTCCTGGAGCACGCCGGCCACGAGGTCGCCGCCGTCGAGACCGGCGAGGCCGCGGTCGAGCGCGTGATCGAGGAGCGCTTCGACGTCGTCCTCCTCGATCTCAACCTGCCCGGCATGAGCGGGTTCGAGGTCGTGAAGCTGCTGCGCTTCGCGCTCAACCTCGCCGAGACCCCCCCGCTCGTGGCGCTGACGGCGGACGCGACGCCCGAGACGCGCGCGAAGGCGATGTCGATCGGGTTTTCGAGCTACGTCACCAAGCCGATCGACGCGGTGTCGCTCGTCGAGACCCTCGATGGCCTGCTCGCCGCGCAAGGGGCGGTCCGTCCGGTCCAGCCGAAGCCCCGACGGCAAGCGCCGGCGCGGCGGTCGGTCGCCGAGACCGGCCCGCTCGACGAGCGCAAGCTCGCGAGCCTCAAGGCGCTCGACCAGAACGACGGCTTCTTCGCCACCGTGATCGAGGAATTCCTGCAAGACGCCGAGGGGCTCATCTCGGCCTTGAAGGCCGCGGCCGGCGAGGGCGACCCGCGCGCGTTTCGCGACGCGGCGCACGCCTTGAAGAGCAGTGCCGCCCACCTGGGCGCCAAGCACCTCTACGAGACCTGCATGGCGTGGCGGAACCTCGACGACGACGCCTTGATGCTCAAGGCGCCGAGCGAGGTGACGCGTATCCAAGAGGCGTTCGAGACCGCCAAGACGGCCTTGCGGCAGTACCAAAACGCGCCGACGAACTGAAATGCTTGCTTCCGCACCGCGAGGCCCTGCAAGCGTTCACTCGACCCGCATCGCAGCCGCCAAAATTCCCCGCAGGCGCGCCGCACCTTCGAGGCTCAAGTGGTCCTGGTCGCGGTAGAGGGCGACGCCGTCTTGGTAGGTCCGGCACGCCTCTGGGTCGCAGAACAGCCGATCTGGCCGCAGGATCGTCAGCCTCGGGTCCGACGGCAGCGCGTCGATCGCGGCCAGGACCACGCGGTTGTGCGCCATGAACGCCGCGCGCGGCGCGGTGAGGCCGGCCGGATTGTCGCCGCGCCAGACGAGGCGGGCCAGGACGGCGGGCGTGTCGCTGCCGGTTTCGGGCACGGGGCCGAGGAGAACGACGCGCTTGCCGGCATCGAGGAGGGCTTTGATCGTTCGTTTGAGGGCCTGGGCGAACAGCGCCGCGCGCTCGGCCGCGTCCGGGGCCGGGCCGTTCCGCGGTGCCAAGGGCGGCGGCAGAAGCTCGTGCAGGGGCCCCGGCATCGGCGCCGTCGCGACGTAGTAGGGCCAACGGGCGGCGAGGATCACCGTGTTGATCGTCGGCGTCGAGGCCAAGTGTCCGAGGACGGCGTCGTTGTGCTTCAGGCAGCCAAAGCCCGCCTCGGCGCCCGGCCAGCGCAGGCCGACGAGCGGCGGGCAGGCAAGGTAGCCGTGAAAGGCGACGCCGCGGCCGATTCCGGCGGCGGCGGCGGCGACCGTCTGCAACAAGACGTCGGCGTGGCTGTCGCCCCACAAGGCGACGCTCGGCGCTACCTCGGCGCCGAAGGTGCAGGCGTCCTTTGGCGCCACGACGGCGTCGGCACCGCCGAGGCAGCCGGGCCGGTCGGGGTTCATCGAGGTGCGAAAGGCGGCGACGCGCACCGCCTCTTCCGGCAGCCGCGCCGGCACGCCGTCGCGCACGTCCAAGGCGATGCCGAACGCCAACGCCACGGCGCTGCCGACGGCGGCGGCAGCGAACAGCGGCCGGCGGCCGAGGGCACCCTTGCGCCGAAACGGCCGTTCGACGAAGCGCCAGGACAGGACCGCGAGCGCGAACGACGCCGCCAGGGTCGCGCCGACGCCGAACGCCCCGGTCGTGCCCAGCCGGCCGAAGACCAGGACCGGCCAGTGCCACAAGTAGAGCGAGTAGGAGACGAGGCCGACGAAGACGATCGGCCGGCAGAGCAAGAGGCGCGTCGCCAAGTCGCGGCCGTCGCCGCCGGCGTGGACGACGAGCGCGGTGCCGAGGCAAGGAAGGAGGGCGGCGGCACCCGGAAACGGCGTTGTCGCCGTGAAGGCGAAGACGGCGAGGAGGATCAGCCCGAGGCCGAGCGGTGCCATGAGGGGACGCAGGCGCCCCGGCGGGGGCGGCACGGCGCCGAGCGCCAGGAGGGCGCCGCTCAACAATTCCCAGGCGCGAAACGGGGCGAGGTAGAAGGCGGCCTCGGGTGCCCGCGAGGTGGCAAGCAAGCAGGCCGCCAGCGAGACGAGCCACGCGACGGCGAGGACGGGCACGGTCCGGGTCCGCGCCCGGCGCATGAGCAGCCACAAGAGCGGCGGGAAGAAGATGTAGAACTGCTCCTCGACCGCGAGCGACCAGGTGTGCAAGAGCGGCTTGGTCTCGGCCGGGCCGGCGAAGTAGTCGGCATCGATGTAGAACAGGATGTTGGCGACGAACAGGACGGCGGCGGCGAGGCTCTGGCCGTAATCCTTCAGTTCGTCCGGCAACAAGACGTACCAAGCGACGATCGAGGCCGCGGCGAGGACGACGAGAAGCGCCGGCCACAAGCGCCGCACGCGCCGCTCGTAAAAGCGCAGGAGCGAGAAGCGGCCCGCCTTGATCTCGCTGGTCAGGAGTGCCGTGATCAGGTAGCCCGAGATGACGAAGAAGACGTCGACCCCGACGTAGCCGCCGGTGAAGCCCGGCACGCGGGCGTGGAACAGGACGACGGCGACGACCGCGACCGCGCGCAGGCCGTCGATGTCCGGGCGGTAGGAGATCATGAAGGAACGCTTCGCGTGCACCGGGCGCGCGGCCTTTCTCTCTTCTTTTTTGCTACTTGTCGTCCGAGATTGGCCCCAACTTCGAAGCCAGCCCCAGCCAAGGTTGCAAAAAAAAAGAAAAAAGACCGCGCGTCAGCGCACGCGAAGCGTTCATCCCCCCGCCTTCACGGCGACACCCCAGGGGAACTGGCCGACCGGGATCGACTTCACCACCTTCTCGGCCTCGACGTCGATGACCGAGACGTCGTTCGAGACGCCGTTGGTGGTGTAGAGGGTCTTCTCGTCCGGGCCGAAGGCGAGTTGCCAGACGCGCTGGCCGACGAGGAGATAGTCCAGAACCTCGTAGGTCTGGGCGTCGACGACGGCGACCCGGTTCGCCGGGCCGAGGGCAACGAAGGCGCGGCTGCGGTCTTTCGTGATGCGGACACCGACCGGCTGCACCGCCTCGGGCGGCACGCCGGCGACCTCGAAGGCGATCTTGTGCTTGATCTGCCGGGTCGCGTTGTCGATCACGCTCACCGTGCCGCCGATCTCGGCCGAGACCCAGACTTCGGCGTCGTCGGCGGTGAACTGGGCGAAACGCGGGCGCTGATCGACCAGGACGTTGTCGGTGATCTCCAGCGTCTTGGTGTCGATGAAGTGCGCCATATTGGTGGTCTCGGAGGTGTTGACGAGCGTCGTGCCGCTCATGCTCACCCCCATCCCCTCCGGCTCGACGCCGACCGGGATCTCGCTCACCACGCGCTCGGCCTCGACGTCGATCACCGTCACCATGTTGTCGTCCTCGTTGGCGATGTAGAGCAGGTCGCCCGTGGGCGAGAGGACGAGTAGTTCCGGATCGGGGCCCGACGGCAGTGTGCCGACGATCTCGCGGCTCTTCGTGTCCATCACCTGCAGCGTGTCGTCGTCGGAGGCGCAGATGTAGAGGCGCTTGCCGTCGGGGCTGAGCGTGATCCCGCGCGGGCGGTTGCCGACCGGGACCGTCTCGCTCACCTCATAGCTGTCGCCGTCGATGATGCTGATCGAGTTGCCCTTCTCGTTCGAGACGAAGATCTCGTCCGCCGCCGCCGAGGCGACGCCGACGAGGGTCAGGGCCGCACCCGCGAGCAGGGCCGCGCGCAACTGGGTCATGGGCGTTTTCATCCGTTCAGGTCGCATTGGCTCTCCGGCCGATCGAAGCCGAGCGTGTCGAGGAAGGTGGTCTGGTGCAAGAAGCCCTCCTGCGGCGAGACCGAGACCAGCATCCGCGGCGTCACGAGCAGGATCGGCTGGCGCAGTTGCTGGTTCCAGGCGCGGTAGGTCAGCGCCTGTCCCTTAAAGCCGCCGAGTTCGAAGGCGTCGCCCACGATGTAGCGGCGCAGTTCTTCGGGATCGTTGCTGCCGGTGCGCGTCACCGCCTCGCCGATCGTGCGCACCGCCAGCCAAGCGTTGTAGTCGGCGTCGTTCATCGCCCGCCCGGCCGCGGCCTCGAAGCGGCGCTGGATCTGCGTGCCGCCCCACTGCTCGTGCACCCGCGACCAGTTCCTCGGCACGAGGCCGACCGAGCCCACGACCGGCCGCGCCTCCCAGGTGTTGTAGGGCAGGTACTCGCCGAACGCGTCGGCCTCGTCGGCGATCAGGACGACGTCGTGCTCCGGCGCGTCCTGGGTGAAGACGGGGATCTGCCGCTGCACCTGGACGTGGCCGCTGTCGGTGCGCCTGGCACCGCCGGTGTCCTCGAAAGTGCGCCCCTCGACGATCTCAAGGCCGAACTTCATCGCCGCGCGGCGCATGGCGTCGGCGAGCAGCGCATCCTCTTCGTGCGAGCCTTGGATCAAGAACAGGCGGTTCCAGCGCTTCCAGTTCAAGAACTGCATCAGCGCGTCGGCGCGCATCGCGCGCGACGGCGCGGTGTGGAACACGGCCGGCGAGCAGGCCTCGGTGCGCAGCCGGTCGTCTTCGGCCGTGGCGTTGACGACGAAGGCACCCGTCGCCTCGGCGAGCGGTGCCACCTTGAGCAGGTCGTCGGCCGGCAGGTCGACGACGAACAGCCGCTCGCCGGCGTCGAGCGCCGCCTGGAACGCCGCCTCGACGTCGCCGTCCGGGGCGACGCTCCGCTCTTCGAGGCCGTAGTGCTGGCCCAAGAAGCCGCCGGTCGTGTTGTTGTCCTCGATAGCGAGCTTAGCGCCCGCGATCCCGGCGTCGGGGTAGTCCTGCTCGACGAGCGAGAGCGGCGGCAACCGGTCGGGCTTCTCCCGCGCGAACCACATCGTCGTCACGTCGAGCGGTTCCTGCTGCGCCAACGCGGCCACCGGCACGAGGACGAGCAGCAACAACCAAGCCCCGGCACGGGGCAGCAGCCCCCGCTTCGATCGGTTCGACATTGCTATCGCATCATTTGACGTTGAAGACCGCCTGCTGCGTCTCGCCGGTGGTGCCGGGGATGCGCAGGACGAAACGGCCCGGCCGGATCGGGATGAACGAGATCGTGGCCGTGCCCTCGTCGTCGAACTCCAGGCTGTCGACCCCGAGCGGCCGCACCTCGATGTCGTTGATGACGACCTCGTCGACCCACACGTTGCGAAAGAACTCCACCCCGCCGATGGCGAGTTCGGCCGAGCCGTCGGCGTTAATGTCGATGCTGTAGTACTTGCCGGATTCCAGTTCGTAGGGCTGGTCGGCCAAAGGCTGGCCGGAGGCGAGCTTGATCGGCGGCAGGTCCTCGGCACCGCCGGTCAGCAGGCCCGCTTGGGCGAAAGTTTGAACGGGCAACGTCCCAAAGGCCACGAGGACAATGGCACCGATGAGGGTTTTGCGCATGAATTTCGACCTCCCTTGTCTCGATTGCCGTGAAGCAATGACAAATCGGCCTGGGCGTGGCAAGCCCTCCTCGCGACGGCAGACGTTGGGAAGCCTGCGCGAGAAACGGATGGTGGTATTGCGACATAAACTCGCCCGCCGGGCGCTGCTGCTCGGGCTCCTCGTCGCCCCGTCCGCCGGCTGCGGCCTGCGCCCGCTCTTGATCGGCCCTAAGGGCGAGGTCGTGGCGCTCGAATTCGCGGCGATCACGATCGAGGCGCCCGATACCCCGCTCGGCTTTGCCCTGCGCGAGCACCTCTTAGAGGTCCTCAACGTCGCTTCTTACGACCAAGCGCCGCGCTACCGCCTGACGCTCGACGTCGAGCGGCGGCGCAAGGCGCTCGGCGTGCAGCTCGACGACACGGTGACGCGCTACGACCTGACGCTCGGCGTCTTCTACCGCCTCGACCCGATCGCCGCCGAGACCACCCCCGCCACCGCCCCCCTCTACCGCTCGGCCGTGCGCCGCACGGCGAGCTTCGACGTCCTGCGCGAGCCGTTCGCGACGCTGGTCGCCGAGCGCGACGCCGCGGACCGGGCCGCGCTCGAAGCCGCGCTTGAGATCCGCACCCGGCTCGCGCTCTACTTCGAGGAGGGCACGGCGTGAACGTCAAGCCGGCCGCCGTCGAGGCGCTCCTCAACCGGCTCGACCCGCGCCTGGGCGTGCTGTTGTTCTACGGCACCGACCAGGGCCTGATCACCGAGCGGGTGCGGCGGACGCTGCGCGCCGTCGTCGACGACCCGAACGACCCGTTTCGCGTCACCGACGCCGACGCCGAGGCGCTGGCGTCCGCCCCCGGTCGCATCAATGAGGAGGCGCAGACGCCCTCGCTTCTCGGCGGGCGGCGCGTCGTCCGGGTGCGCCAAGCCGACGGGCTGGAGCCGCGCTTGGCGGCCTCCTTGCAAAAGGACCTGGAAGCCCTGCTCAAAGCGCCCGCGATCGAGGCGCTGGTCCTGATCGAGGCGGCCGACTTGAAGGCGACCGCCCCCTTGCGCCGGATGTGCGAGCGGGCCGACAACGCGGCGGCGCTGCCCTGCTACCGCGACGAGCGCAACCTCGCCGACGCCGTCCGCTCGGACCTGCGCGCGGCCGGCCTCACCGTCGAGCCCGCCGCGCTGCGCTACATCGAGACCCACCTCGGCGCCGACCGCGAATTGACCCGGCGCGAACTGGAGAAGCTCGCCCTCTACATGGCGAGCGCCGACCCGCCGACCGTCCGGCTCGCCGACGTCGAGGCGGTGATCGGCGACGGCACCGCCTTGGAGATCGACGCCTTCGTCTGGGCGACGCTCGCCGGCCGCTTCCCGGCGGCGAAGCGGGCGCTCGCCCGGCTCCTGGCCGAGAAGACGGCGCCGGTGACGCTGACCCGCATCCTCGGCGGCACGCTGAACCGTCTCCTGCCGCTCGCGCTCAGGGTCGAGACCGGCACGCCCGCGGCGGCCGCCGTCGACGCCGCCCGCCCGCCGGTGTTCTGGAAGCAAAAACCCGCCTGGGCGCAAGCGCTTGGGCAGTGGAAGGCGCCGGCCCTGATGCGGGCCATCGCCGCCACCGCCGCGACCGAGCGCCGCCTGAAGCAGACGGGAATGCCCGACGCGCTGGTGCTGGAGCGGCTGGTGCTGGAGGTGTGCGGGATGATAAAGACGAGAAATTAATATAACCTGGAAGTATCTGCTACCATTCTATAATGAATCTGTGCCACGTCTAAAAAATTATTTGAAAAAGCTAATGTATGCGTAATATTTCCATTACGATCTTCTTTTTCGAAGAAAACAGAATTACCATCAATATCTATGCACGTAGAACAAACAAATTTTTCTCCTTCTTTAGTATAAAAACAATGATACAATGCTATCAGCTATTTTTTCTTTAGGAAATTTGAAGTTGATAGAGAAATCTTTATCAACGGCTGCTAGGGATTTAATCCAAAAATGCATTAATTTGCAATTCTCCCAACCATCTAACTGCTCTGGCCACTCTTTATCCATATTGATGCGAACAATACTTAAATTGTCGGAGTTATCATATTCACAAATTAGCAGATTTGGAATAAATACTATGTTTTCACGCTGTAGATCGACTCTCCAAAAACAGATACATAGAGATTTGAGGGTCTCAGGCTAGCATAGACCGGAGGTCGCCGATCTTGTCGTTGCCGCCGAAGCGGGCGAACAGCGCGATCGAGGCGTCCACCATGCGCACGGCCTTGGAGACCACGATCGACCGGCGCCGAAAGCGGGCGAGCCAGTGCCGCTGGCGGGCGTGGTCGCGCTCGATGCCGTGGGTCTCCTTTTTGCCGACGTAGAGCCGGCCTTGGGGGATCGCCTTCTCGTAGGCGGCCCAGTCGTCGGTGCAGTAGAGCCGCACGCCCCAGCGCTTCAGGCGCTTGAGAAGGCGTTCAAGGGTGGCTCGGTCACGACCCCCCAGCTCCCAGTCGATGAGCCGTCCCGTAGCACGATCCCGAGCCTTCCAGACCCACAGCTTGTTCGGCTTTTTTTGAGGTAGTGCCACATCTCGTCCAGCTCGACCACGACGGCACGGCCTTCGGGCTCGGGCTTTTGCGCGTAGACTTCCGCAAAGCGCTCGATCCAGGCCTGCACCGTGGGGGTCGACACCCCGAGCAGCTTGGCGGTGCGGTTCATCGAGACGCCGCTGAGGTAGAGCAGCACCGCTTCCACCTTGAGCCGCAGCGGCATCCCGCGCGGCGGGGTGTCGGTGAAGTTCAGCCCGCAGCCCTTGCAGCGGTAGCGTTGCTTGCCGCGCATGAACCCGTTCTTGACGTGCTCCTCGCCCCCGCACCCCTTGCACCGTAGCCCCATCCAACCCGCCCCGTCCGCCGTTCCCTGGCCGACGGATATGGGCGGTCTATGCCAAGCTCAAACCCTCAATTTTTCATAGAATTTTTGTCCCTTGAGAGCATGCACACCAGTAAACTTAACGGTGGCTTTTCCGTTTGGATCAAGAAGATCGTCAACCATAGATCCATAATCATTGTTGTATTGTTTGAGTTGAAGTGGATCAGTATCAGGAAATTCATTATTGTAAAAATTGAGCATCCTGACAGCAGTTCTTACTTGATAATTTCCGGGTCCGACATCAAACAGAATCCGATTTTCAAGTTTGATAATAAGTTTACGCGCGTAATTAAAATTGTTATAATCGACTGCCGAATCATATGGCAATTCGTTCAATCCTGACACGATATCTATATGATCAAGATCACCAAGTTTATCACCCAAAAATTGATCTATATCAATGTTATCAATTTGTGGCTCAGGACCATCTATTCGGGCGTTATATTCGTGAGCAATCGGTCCAATGATTGATCCAGGGGAAACTCCCAATTGTTTGGCAACCTGCTGAACATAAGGTGAGATGCTTTCAACAAAGCGGAAAACGTCATTTTCGTACTTCATTTTTGGTCTCCATCAGTAGAGTGAAAAACTACATTGTCAACAGAAGAACTTGTTAACTCAGGTTTTTAGCTAAGTAGTCAATCCAGAAAACACCTAGTAAATTTATTGATAACACTATCGAATTGTAAAGATATTTGTTTGGATTGGCTTTGTATAAAACTAACAATAAAAAAATTATTAGTATAAAAACATACGGAATAAGAATTAGTAAGATAACAATTCGATTGAAACTTGGAAAATTAAAGATCAAAATAGGGATTAGTATATACAACGAAATCCAAACTAGAATTGATAAAATCAAAGAAAATATTAATGAAAATTTTTTATTTTTAATGCAATATACAGACGCCAATTGTACAGTGAGTAGGAATATTAGTGCGTACACTGGTTGCAGTAAATCTGTTATAGTTGTTTCGAAATTTGTCATTTTTATCTCCAGAAGCCATAGTTAAATTTTATGCGATTTCGAATAAACTTTTGTCGTAGGTTTTATTCGATCAAACATGGGCAGTTTGAAGCATTTTTAGGTCGCTCTTGCGCTCGGCAGAATGTGGCATAGCGGCCGCTTTGCGCCAGCAGTTCCTCATGCCCTCCCTCTTCCACAACCTTGCCCTTCTCCAGCACCGCGATCCGATCGCACCCGCGCACCGCGCTCAGCCGGTGGGCGATGACGATCACCGTGCGGCCTTTGCAGATGTCCGCCATGTTGGCCTGGATCGCCGCCTCGCTCTCGTAGTCGAGCGCACTCGTCGCCTCGTCGAAGATCAGGATGCGCGGCTCCGTGATCAGCGCCCGGGCGATCGCCACCCGCTGCCGCTGCCCGCCCGAGAGGCTCGCGCCGCGCTCGCCGATCGCCGTGTCGTAGCCCTGCGGCAGGCCCGCGATGAACTCATGCGCCCCCGCCAGCCTCGCCGCCTCGATCACCCGCGCCATCGGTGCGGCCGGGTCGGCCAGGGCGATGTTCTCGCGCACCGTGCCGCTGAAGAGCACGCTCTCCTGCAACACCACCCCCACCTGGCGTCGCAGCCACGCCGGATCAGCCTGCGCCACGTCGATCATCACCCGCCCGCCGTCGGGCAGGTGCGGGCGCTGGATGAGCGTAGGCTGTGCACCGCACCCTCACGGAAACGCGCAGCGCTGCGCCGTCAGCTCGATCGTGCCGGGCTGTTCGGTCGCCCGCGCCACGAACAGGTACTCGTTCGTGCCCAGGACGATGGTGTGGCCGAGCGGCAGGCGACCCTTGGCGTTGGCGACCTCGCCGTTGATCATCAAGAAGTGCAGCGTCACGGGCGCCTGCGCGTCGAACCATGCCTCGGACGGCCCCCGCGCGTCCTCGGCCGGCTGCCCCTCCCCGCTCACCGTGATGCGGGCGTCGGCGAACGTCGCGGCGTTGTCGGTCGCGGTCGAGAGCGGCGTGCGGACGGTGAGCCGCTTGGTCTCCGTGCGCTCGGTGCAGTCGCGCTCCTTGCCGGCTTGACCGATGATGGCGGCGAGACGGTCGGGATCGACCCCGGCCTTGAGCTTGGCCTCGATCAAATCGAGGAGGTCGCGCTCCGTATTGCCCGGCACGTCGGCGGCGTAGGCGGCCCGCGCCTCGGCGAGACGCGCGCGCATGTCGATCTCACGCCCGGACGCCTCCGCCTCGCGCCGGACGAGGTCGAGTTTGGCCGCGTCCTTGGCGGCGAGGTCCGCCTCCAAGCGCTCGACCTCGACCCGGTTCTGCGACACCCCGGCTTGGTAGCCCGACACGGCGAAGAGGACGAGGAGGGCAGTGAAGGCGAGGGCGAAGGCGGCGCGGGCGAGGAACAGGCGGCGACGCTGGCGCCGTAGCCGCCCGAGCGTCGAGTAGGTGCGCATGCGGGCTCATGGGTTGGCCGTGAACGGGGCGACGATGGCGCCGATCTCCGGGTCGAGCCGCGCCTGCACCATTTGATAGATTGAAGCCGCAGTTTCTTCAACTGAACGTTTTGTGACGTCGATCTCCCGCCAGCCCATGCGGGCGAACAGGCGGCGGGCGTAGATCAACTCCTCGCGCACCCCCTTGATCTCGGCGTAGTCGCCGCCGTAGCGCTCGATCGCCGCCTCGTCGACGCCGAGCATGCGCTGGCGGGTGCGGCGGATCTGGCTGAGCGCCTCGGGATTGATGGTGAGGCCGACGACGAGCGGCCGGGTCAGGCGCTCCAGGGCCGCCAGCTGCGGCATGTTGGGCACGATCGGGACGTTGGCCGCCTTCAGGCCGCGGTTGGCGAGATAGACGCAGGTGGGGGTCTTCGAGGTGCGCGAGACGCCGACCAGGACCACGTCGGCGTCCTGCAACTCGTCGGCGAACTGGCCGTCGTCGTGGCGCATGGCGAAATCCATCGCGGCGATGCGGCCGAAATAGCCGGCGTCCATCGCGTGCTGACGCCCGACCTGCGGCCTGCCGGCGGAGCCCAAGAGCGCGGTCAGCTCGTTCATGACGGCATCCAGGACCGGCACGCACGGGATCTTCAGCCGGTGACAGTGCTCTTGCAGGGCGTAGCGCAGTTCGGGGCTGACCAGGGTGTAGACGACGAGGCCGGGCAGGGTCTCGATGATCGGCAGGACCCGGTCGAGTTGGGCGCGGCCGCGCATGAAGAACCAGACGTGCTCGACCGCGACGACGTCCTCGAACTGCGACACGGCCGCCCGCGCCACGGTCGTCACGGTCTCGCCGGTCGAATCCGAGATCAGATGCAGGTGCAGGCGCAAGGCTCAAGATCCGCTTCAAGGTAGGTCGGACAACTTGGGGAAAACTTGTTGACGAATGGGCCGCGGTCAAGCGTTCCCCGATCAATGCCACGTTTCTCCACCCGCTTATCCTCAGGTGGAAAGAAGGGCGACGCACTTCGAGAAGAACGGGGATAACCCTCGTGCATCAAAAACATCCCCGGTCTTCCTGCAGCATAAATTTCCTTGTTTGTTAAGGACTGGACGTCGCTTATCAACAAGCTTATCCCAAGGCACGCGCACGCGAAGCCGGTGTGCACGGTTGTCGGGACAGGCCTTGGACGAAAAAGCATCACCGTTCTTGAGCCCACCATCAACAATCATCAATTCCTGATTCTTGATTCTATATGAATCAGGAGGGCCTGATTCGACGTTGATAAGTCCCTTTAGGTTGGCTGAGTACGATCAGGAGAGGTTTAGGTGGCAGGGAAGATTTTCTTAGAGGCGCTGCACGGTCGGCCGACGCCGCGGACGCCGATCTGGATGATGCGCCAAGCCGGGCGTTACCTGCCGGAGTACCGCGCGGTTCGCGCCGAAGCGCAAGGCTTTCTCGACCTGTGCTACACGCCCGATCTCGCGGTCGAGGTAACGCTCCAGCCGATCCGCCGCTACGGCTTCGACGCCGCGATCTTGTTCTCGGACATCCTGGTCGTGCCCGACGCGCTGGGGGCCGAGGTGGCCTTCGTCGAGGGCGAGGGGCCGCGGCTGACGCCGTTGAAGAGCGAGGCCGACGTGAACCGGCTCTCGGCCGATCGCTTGCACGACCACCTCGAACCCGCCTACGAGAGCCTGCGGCGGCTGCGGTGCGAGCTCCCGGCCGAGGTGGCGCTGATCGGCTTTGCCGGGGCACCCTGGACGCTCGCCGCCTACATGATCGAGGGCGGCGGCTCGAAGGAGTTCGCGCTCGCCCGCGAGATGGCCCGCCGCGAGCCCCTCCTGTTCGGCCGGCTGATCGACCTGCTGACCTCGGCGGTCATCGACTATTGTCGGGCCCAGGTCGAGGCCGGGGCCGAGGCGCTGCAACTGTTCGACAGTTGGGCGGGCGTCTTGGCGCCCGACGAGCGGGATCGCTGGTGCCAGGAGCCCGCGCGCCGCATCGTCGCGGCCTTGGAGGGCACGCCGGTAATCGCCTTCCCGCGCGGGATCGGGGCCGCCTACGCCCCCTTCGTCGCGGCCGTCCGCCCGGCGGGCTTGAGCCTGGACACGACCGTCGACCCGGTATGGGCCGCGGGCGCGATCGAAGACGGCGTCTGCTTGCAGGGCAACCTCGACCCGATCGCCCTCATCGCCGGCGGCGAGGGCCTCGACGCCGGCGTGCGGCGCATCGAGGCGGCGTGGCGCGGCCGAGCGCACGTCTTTAACCTCGGCCACGGCGTCTTGCCGCACACGCCCGTCGAGAACGTCGCCCGCCTCGTCGGCCTCTTGAAAAATCGCGCGGACTAGGCTTATAAAGCAGGCGAGGGGCTTGAGTGTACCCGCCCCTCAGCCTTCGATTTTTTCCCCGACCATGAAGGATCGCCGAACGTTGGCAGCCATAACGCGCCAACCCGCCCGCCTAGCCATGATCGACAGCACCGTGCAGCCCGATTGATGTGGACCGATGTCGGCCTATGGCTGACGGCGCTGCACATCATGGCGTTTGCCGCTTGGATGGCGGCGATGTGGTATCTGCCGCGTCTCCTCGTCTACCACGCCGATCTCGGTGCCGGCACCGAGACGTCGACGTTGCTCTGCACGATGGAGCGGCGCCTGCTCAAGGCGATCGCGACCCCGGCAATGGTGGTGACGCTCGTGCTTGGCTTGGCGCTGGCGACGTGGCAGGGGGCCTGGACCGACGGCTGGCTGCACGCCAAGCTGCTCTTGGTCCTGGGCATGGGTGCCTGCCACGGCGTGCTGGCGGCGCACGTTCGCCGGTTCGCCGCCGGCGAGCGGCCGCGCCCGCAACGCTGGTATCGAGTCTTCAACGAGGTGCCGACCGTCCTGTTCATCGGCATCGTCATCCTCGCGGTCCTGAAGCCTTTCTAAAGCCGGTCCCTTCAGGCCCGGATTTCACCCCGCAACAAAGGCCTGCTCTCCCGTGAACGACGACACCACCGAGACCGACGTCATCACCGCCGAGACCGAGAAGCCGGTTCGACGTCGACGCACCCGCGCCAAGAAGGCCGAGGCTTCGGCCGACGAGGCGGCGCCGACGCTCGACTTCGTCGAGCCGGCCCCGGCCGACGCATCGCCGGGCGACGCCAAGGCGCCCGAGGCGGGGGTGCATGACGCAGGCGCGCAGGAGGCGCCGCCGGCGCTGCGGCTTGAGGGCGTCGACGAGGCCGACGCGGCGCCGCCGGCCCGGCCGCGACGGCCCGAGGCGCCGGAGTCGGCCAGCCCCGAGGGCGAAGCCGAGGCGCAGGACGAGGGCTTCGAGGCCCGTTCTCCCCGCCCGTCGCGGCGCGAGCGGTTTCGCAACCGCGAGCGCTCCAAGCGCGAGTTCGAGCGCGAGCGTCCCCAGGCCGCCGAGCGCGAGCCGGAGCCGCCGCCCTCCGACATGCCGCCGATCAACCTGACCGAACTCAAGCGCCGCCCGCCGGCGCAACTCCTGGCCTACGCCGAGGAGATGGGCATCGAGAACGCGAGCACGCTGAAGAAGTCGGACCTCGTCTTCAACCTGCTCAAGCGCCTCGCCGAGACCGACGTGCCGATCATGGGCGACGGGGTCTTGGAGATCCTGCAAGACGGCTTCGGTTTCCTGCGCTCGCCCGACACGAACTACGTCGCCTGCGCCGACGACATCTACGTCAGCCCCTCGCAGATCCGCCGCTTTGCTCTGCGCACCGGCGACATCGTCCAGGGCCAAGTGCGGGCGCCCAAGGAGGGCGAGCGCTACTTCGCCCTCCTTCGCGCCAACACGATCAACCTCGACACGCCGGAGCAGGCGCGGCACCGGGTCCACTTCGAGAACCTGACGCCCTACTTCCCGACCGAGCGGCTGAGCCTCGAAGTCGAGGGGCGCAAGGACACCTCGACCCGCGTCATCGACCTCGTCGCCCCTTTGGGCAAGGGCCAACGCGGCCTGATCGTGGCGCCGCCCCGGACCGGCAAGACGGTCTTGATGCAAAACGTCGCCCACGCGATCATGGCAAACCACCCCGAGATCTACCTCATCGTCCTGCTCATCGACGAGCGGCCCGAGGAAGTGACCGACATGCAGCGCTCGGTCCGGGGCGAGGTCGTCTCCTCGACCTTCGACGAGCCGGCGGCCCGCCACGTCCAGGTCGCCGAAATGGTGATCGAGAAGGCCAAGCGCCTCGTCGAGAGCGGCCGCGACGTCGTGATCCTCTTGGACAGCATCACCCGCCTCGCCCGCGCCTACAACACCGTCGTGCCCTCCTCGGGCAAGGTTCTGACCGGCGGCGTCGACGCCAACGCCCTGCAGCGCCCCAAGCGCTTCTTCGGCGCCGCCCGCAACATCGAGGGCGGCGGCTCGCTCACCATCATCGCGACCGCCTTGATCGACACGGGCTCGCGCATGGACGAGGTGATCTTCGAGGAGTTCAAGGGCACGGGCAACTCCGAGATCGTCCTCGACCGCCGCATCGCCGACAAGCGCGTCTACCCCGCGATCGACATCAACAAGTCCGGTACCCGCAAGGAGGAGCTGCTGGTCGACAAGGCGACCTTGTCGCGCATGTGGGTCCTGCGCCGCATCTTGAACCCGATGGGCACGATCGACGCGGTCGAGTTCCTGATCGACAAGATGCGCCACGCCAAGACGAACGAAGACTTCTTCAGCAATATGAACAATTAACGCTTCGCGTGCGCTGGGCGCGCGGCCTTCTTTTTCTCTTTTTTTATCTTTATTCGGGGCTGGCCCTCGGCGTTGGGGCCAAGTTCCTGAACAAGTGACAAAAAAGAAAGAAAAAGCCCCGCGCAGCGGACGCGAAGCGTTCAGCCGCCGCGCAGCAGGTCCAGCGTGCGGGTGTCCGGCCCGCCGGCGTAGAAGCAATCCAGGGCCTGCTCGAACAGCTCCCGATCCGCCGTATCGTCGGCGGCTTCCTTGAACAGCGTCAGGCAGGAGCGGAACTTGGCGTCGTCGGGTGAGCCCAGGATGTCGTGCGCCGCGCGGCCCGTGTGGCGCAGCATCAGCCGCACGTCGTGCCGCAGGCGCTTGCCCAAGGTCGGATCGGCCAAGTAGTGTTTCGCCTCGTCCAGATCCTCGATCGCGTAGTATTGCGCCGTCTCGCTGCGGCCGAGCCCGGCCAGCTGCGGGAAGACGAACCATATCCAGTGCGTTTGCTTGCTGCCCGCCGTCAGTTCGGCGACGACCCGCCCGCGGCAGGCGTTCTGCGCCTCGACGAAGCGAGTGAGGTTAGTGTCGGTCATGTATCATACTCAAGCTTGAAGGATTCATGCAGCGCGTGAAGTTCATATTGTGGGGGCAGTCGGACGAGACACAGCGGGTGTCGGCAGCGTGAGGGCAATAACGTCCTATACGGGGGTAGTGGTATTAGGGAGACATTTAGCACAAGGCGGCTCGTATTTCTAGAATCGCCTCCTCCTGCCGCTCGGGTTCGTTTGTGATTTTCGTGGGTTCATTCTTAAGTTTTAGGATTCTTATGGAACCGACGAGGAGCGGCGTGCTGGCGAATGGGCCAGATCCATGGAAATTGCTGGTTTGGAGGGTAATGAGGCAGGGGTTGCACGCAACACGCGCCAATTTTGGCCTAGTGTGCATTTCGAACGTTGCATTTATTGCGTTTGGCGCATATCTTCGAAACAGAGAGGAGGAATTGATGACTATGCCAGCACCTGCTAGGAAGTTGGGTGGACGACTCCCTTCGCGTGGCGAAAGCGACGCGGCCAATCAGCTTCGCAGCATTTTAGCAGCGCAAGCCACGGGTGACGGTGAACAAAAGCTCACACTGTTGCGCGACGCCAAGAATACGGCAGAGGTTGTCCTTACTCCCGGTCTGTCTTCGCTATTAATGGAGCTTCTTCGGCACATCGGCCGGGGTGATGCGGTGACGCTTGTCCCAGTGAGTCAAATGCTGAGTACACAGCAGGCAGCCGATATTCTCAACGTTTCTCGGCCTTTCCTAATTTCTCTTTTAGATAAGGGTGACATTTCACATTTACTGGTAGGTCGGCACAGACGTATCAAAGCAGTTGATTTATTCAATTACAAGCAATGCCGTGACGACAATCGGGCTCAGGCGCTTTCTAAATTGGCTGAAGCGGATGCTGACTTGATCTAAACATGTTCGCCAACCGTTTCACCGTTTTAATAGATGCTTGCTCGCTTGTGCCTGCGCTCAATCGTAACTTGCTGCTTTCTTTGGCGGAGGCAGAGTTTCTTAGGGTGAGGTGGTCAGCTGCCATTCTCGATGAAGCTGAACGGGCCATCGCTAAGGTGATCGAAGCCAAGAGGATAGCGGATGCAAAAGGCAAGGCGAAGCGTGCTCGCGACAATATGGAAAGTGCGTTCGCGGATGCGTCGGTGACTGGCTACGAATGCCTAATTAGTAATTTGGAAGGACTGCCTGATCTCAAGGATGTGCATGTAATCGCAGCAGCCGTAAAAACACGGGCGTCAGTTATCGTCACCGAAAATGTTAAGCATTTTCCGGAACGGCTGTTGGCCCCGCTTGATCTAGAAGCAAAGACGACAGACGAATTTATCGCAGATACAATTGATCTAGACCCTGGAAAGGCTGTTGCCGCTCTTAGGCGGATGCGGGAACGATTCAATAGGCCTGAAAAAACCCCAGATGTTTTGTTGCTTGATATGGAGGCTGCCTGCCTTACACAAGCAGTTGATGCCTTACGCGAGCACCTTCTTTCATTATAAGACGCGGTCTATGTTGCGGTTAGCTGCTGAAGATGCTGCTGAGCCGCTGAAGCTCAACGGCAAAGCTATCTAGATAGAAATCTCTGACTTGCCTCTGGCTATGATTATTAGCCTGAGCAAATATAAGCAGCAATACACATTGTGATCGGAGTTTAATTTCCACCAATATCTTTAAATTGATGTAATAAATACGAGTTTTATATTATAGATAGATGAATTTCACCCAAACTCCACCAGCACCGCCCCCGCCGCGATGAGCCCGATCAGGCCCAGCCGGGCCGCGTCGATCTTCTCCTTGAAGATCAGGACGCCGATCGCCGTCGCGAAGACGATCGAGGTCTCGCGCAACGCCGCCGCCTCGCCGACCTTGTCGAGGCGGGTGGCGAGCATGATGGCGCCGAAGCTCAAGAACGCGATGAGGGCGCCGAAGAAGCCGCGCACGGCGAGGTCGGGGAGCGGCGGGCGTGCGCTCGCGGGCAGGCGGCGCCAGCGGGCGTAGGCGACGAACGGAAAGCCGAAGGCGCCGAGCGTGAAGAACCAGGCGAGGAAGGTGAACGGGTCGGTGGCGAGGCGGATGCCGTAGGCGTCGATCGTCGTGTAGACGGCGATCATCACGCCGGTGAGGACGGCGATCAGGATCGTGGGGGCGAGGCCGCGGTCGGGCACGGCCGCACCGCGCGCGGCGCGGAGGTTGGCGAAGGCAAGGCCGATGATCGCGGCCGAGAGGAGCGCCACGCCGCCCCACTGGCCGAGGCGCAGGTGTTCGCCGAAGACGAGGATCGCGAGGCCGGCGGTGGCGAGCGGCCCCGTGCCGCGCGCGATCGGGTAGACCAGCGTGAAGGCGCCCCTGGCGAACGCCGCCGCTTGTAGCCACTCGTAGACGAGGTGGACGAGGTAGGAGACGCCGAGGACGGCCCACAGAGCCGGGCTCGGCGGGGGAAAGACGAGTAGGGCGAAGGGGGCGGCCATGCCGCCGTAGGCGATGTTGATCGCGCCTCGGTTGAGGTAGGGATCGGCGCCGCCCTTGTTGATCGCGCCGAAGGTGGCGTGCGCCAAGGCCGAGAGGAGGGCGAGGGACAGCGCCAGCGCCTCGCCGGCCCGCGTGCCGGCGAGACTGACGATCAGTTCGCCCATTGAATGCTTCGCATCCGCTTTTTTATCAGTGTTAACGCAGGAGACTGGCCGCGGCGCCGAGGGCCAATCTCCAGCGGCAAACAGCAAAAAAGAAAAAAGAAAGGTTGCGCGCCGGCGCACGCGCAGCGTTCATCACGGCAGCAGCACGGTCGCGCCCGTTGTCTCGCGCGCCTCCAGCGCCCGGTGCGCCTCGGCGGCCTCTTCGAGCCGGTAGGTCTGGTTGACCGGCATCTTGACGGCGCCGGAGCTCACGACCTCGATCACGTCGTTCGCGCCCGATACCAGCGCCTCGCGGGTCGCGGTGTAGGTCATCAGCGTCGGGCGGGTGGCGTAGAGCGAGCCCTTCTGGCTCAAGAGACCGAGGTTGAAGTTCTCGACCGGCCCGGAGGCGTTGCCGAACGTGACCCACAAGCCCTGGGGCTTGAGGCTGTCGAGCGAGGCGGTGACGGTGTCCTTGCCGACGCCGTCGTAGGCGACCGGCACGCCCGCGCCGTCGGTCAACTCGCGCACGCGCTTGGCCACGTCCTCCTCGCGGTAGAGGATGACCTCGTCGCAGCCGTGCTCCTTGGCGAGCCGCGCCTTCGCCTCGCTGCCGGCCGTGCCGATGACGCGCACCCCTAGGTGCTTCAGCCACTGGCAGGCGATGAGGCCGACCCCGCCGGCGGCGGCGTGCCAGAGGACGGTCTCGCCGCGCTGCACCTTATAGGTCTGGCGGATCAGGTACTGGACGGTCATGCCCTTGAGCATCATCGTCGCCGCCGTCCGGTCGTCGATCGCGTCGGGGATGGCGACGACCTTGGCGGCCGGGATGTTGCGCGCTTGGGTATAGGCGCCCATCGGGCCGCTGCCGTAGGCGATGCGCTGGCCCGCCTTCAACTCGGTGACGCCGGGCCCCACCTCTTCGACCACGCCGGATGCCTCCAGCCCCGGCGTGAAGGGCGGGTTCGTCGGGTAGAGGCCCGTGCGGTGGTAGGTGTCGATGTAGTTGAGGCCGATCGCGGCGTGGCGAACGCGGACCTCGCCCTCGCCCGGCGGCGGCAGGTCGACGGATTCGGGCTCCAGAACGTCCGGCCCGCCGTGGCGGCGGGCGACGATGCGCGTGACCATGGTTCTTCCTCCCAAGATTTCAGGCCAAAGGTCTGATGCAGTCTATGCGGCCGGTCCGCCCCTGATGGCAAGGGCGAGCGCTCGCGCGTCCTGTATCGGCGGCAGGCAGGACCGGTTACGGCAGACGAAGGCGGCGGGGCCGGACGTTGACGAACGCATCGCCGCCGCCGGGTGGCCTGCCGGCAAGGCGGTGTCGTTCTTGACGAGGCGCACGGTTCGCTCCGGCGAGGGGGTGTCGGCGAGTGCTTGCTTGAGCCTTTGTTGATCGCCGATCAGCGTTACCTCAAGCGGATCATCGAGGAACAGCCCGGCGCGCAGGACGCCCGCGAACGCGGCCGGCTGCCGCGCCGCCTCGCCGGCGAGCGAGCGCCACAAGGCTTCGGCGCGTTCGGCGTAGGTCTCGTCGCCGGTCAGGAGGGCGAGCTTGCCCAGAGCCAGCATCAGGCTGCCCTGCGGCGAGGGTGTTGGGCCGTCGTGCGCGCCGCCGCCGTCGATCAGCACGTCGTCGCCGCGCCGCCAGAGGCGGTAGCCGCCGTCGTCGCGGCCGAAGTCCCGCCGCGCGCGGGCGGCCCAGGCCTCGGCCTGATCGAGGTAGCGGTCCTCTCCCGTCCGCTCGAACAGGGCGATGGCGGCGAGCGTCATCTGGGCGTAGTCGTCGAGGAAGGCGAGGTCGAGGGTGCGGTCATCGCGGCGGCCGTGGATCAGGCCGTCGTCGCGCCCCAGACCCGCCAGGACGCGCTCGAAGACGTCCACCGCTAGGTGCAGCCACGTCGGCTCGTCCATGCGCTCGGCGGCCTGCGCCAGGCCCTGGATGGCGAGGCCGTTCCAGTCGGCCAGCACCTTGTCGTCGCGCATCGGATGCACCCGCCCCGCCCGCCGCTCGAACAGGGCTCGGCGCATCGGTGCCAAGCGCGCGTCCTCGTCGGGGGCCGGCAGCCCCTCGGCGTGCAGGCGGTGCAGGATCGAATGGCCCTCGAAATTGCCCTCCGCCGTGATGCCGTAGGCGGCGGCGAAGGCCCGCGCGTCGTCCCGTCTCAGCACGTCCTCGATCTCGTCTAGGTCCCAGACGTAGAAGCGGCCCTCCTCGCCCTCGCTGTCGGCGTCGATCGCCGAGGCTAGGCCGTGGACGAGCAGCATCTCGCGCTTGAGCCACTCCACCGTCTCGGCCGCCCGCGCCTTGAACAGGGGCTCCTTGGTCGCGGCGTAGGCCTCGGCGAGCAGGGTCAGGAGCTGGCCGTTGTCGTAGAGCATCTTCTCGAAGTGGGGCACGAGCCAGTGGGCGTCGACGCTGTAGCGGGCGAAGCCGCCGCCTAAGTGGTCGTAGATGCCGCCCTGGCAGATCCGGCGCAGCGTGTGGACGACGCGGCTTTTCAGCATCGGGTCGTCGCCGCGCTGGCCCGCCTCCCAGACGAGGCGCAGGAGGGGGGCCTGCGGGAACTTAGGCGCGTTGCCGATGCCGCCGTTCGCGGTGTCGAAGGCGCCGGCCAGCCGCTCCGCCGCGTTGATCGCGAGCGGGGTCGCCGCCCCCTCCCCCGACGCCGGCACGGCGAGGCGGTCGAGCGCATCCTTCAGCGCGTCGCGGTTGCCCATCAGCTTGTCGCGCTCGTGGTCCCAAAGCTGCGCCACCCGCTCCAGGATCTGCGGCAAGGAGGGCCGGCCGTAGCGCGGCTCGGGCGGAAAGTAGGTCCCCCCCCAGAACGGCTCGCCCTCGGGCGTCAGGAACATGGTGAGCGGCCAGCCGCCCTGCTCGCCGAGCAGCGCCAGCGCCTGCTGATAGATCGAATCGACGTCCGGCCGCTCCTCGCGGTCGACCTTGACGTTGACGAAGTCGCGGTTCATCTGCGCCGCGATGGCCGCTTTCTCGAAGGATTCGTGCGCCATGACGTGGCACCAATGGCAGGCGGCGTAGCCGACCGAGAGGAGGATCGGCCGGTCCCGCGCCCGCGCCTCCGCCAGCGCGTCCGGCCCCCACGTCCGCCAATCGACCGGGTTGTCCTTGTGCTGCAGGAGGTAGGGGCTCATCGCCAGGGCGAGGGCATTGGCCATAGTGTCGTCTCCGCCGGCTCGGTTTGCTAAGGTTGACCCCGTAGCTAGACCGGGCCGCACGGGCTGCCAAGGCGAGGAGGAGGGGATATGAAGTTCAACATCGAGGTCGATTGCACGCCGGAGGAGGCACGGACTTTCTTGGGCTTGCCGGACATCGCGCCGATGCAGGGGCGGCTGCTCGACGAGATGGAGGCGCGGCTGATGGAGGCCGTGCGCGCGGGCGATCCCAAGGCGATGCTCGACCAGTGGTTGCCGATGGGTGCCAAGGGGATGGAGCAGTGGCAGGGCATGTGGACGCAGATGGCGGCGGCGGCGGCGGGGCTGGCACCGAAACCGCCGAAGAAGGGGTGAGGAGAACGCTTCGCGTGCGCTGGCGCGCGGCCTTTCTTTCTTCTTTTTTGCTACTTGGCGCTGGAGATTGGCCCTCGGCGCCCCGGCCAGCCTCCTGCGTTAACACTGGCAAAAAAGAAAAAACAAAGCCCTGCGCAGCGGATGCGGAGCATTGACGATCTACGCCCCCGCCACCGGCCCCGGCGTGATCGGCATCGTTCGCCTGAGCGGCCCGAGAGCCCTCAACGCCGCGCGGGCGCTGACGCGCGATCCTGACTTTGCCCCCGGCCGCGCGCCGCGCCTTCGCCGGCTTTACGACCCGCGCGACGGCGGGCCGCTCGACGCGGCGCTGCTCTTGTTCTTCGCCGGCCCCAACAGCGCCACGGGCGAGGATGTCCTGGAGATCCAGCACCACGGCTCGATCGCGATCCAAGGCGCGCTGCTCGCGGCCTTGGGTGCCCTGCCCGACCTACGCCCGGCGGCGCCCGGCGAGTTCACCAAGCGCGCTTTCCTCAACGGCCGCATCGACCTAACGGCGGCGGAAGGGCTGGACGACCTCCTGGCGGCGCAAACGCTGGCCCAGGCGCGGCAGGCGCTGCGGCAACTCGACGGCGCCCTCGGCCGGCTCTACCGCGGCTGGCGCGAGGCGGCGATCAGGGCCCTGGCGCGGATCGAGGCCGAGATCGACTTTGCCGCCGACGAGGAGGTGCCGGACGACGTGCTGGCGGGCCTGCGGCCGGGCCTTACCGCCCTCCTCGCCGAGATCGAGGCGCACCTGCACGACGCCGGCCGTGGCGAGCGGCTGCGGGCGGGCTTTCAGGTCGCGGTGACGGGTTCCCCCAACGTCGGCAAGTCGAGCCTCGTCAACCGTGTTGCCGGGCGCGACGTCGCCATCGTCACGCCGATCGCCGGCACGACCCGCGACGTGATCGAGGTGACACTCGACCTGGAGGGGCTGCCGATCACCCTGCTCGACACGGCGGGGCTGCGGGAGAGCATCGATCCGATCGAGCGCCTCGGCATCGAGCGGGCCAGGGCGCGGGCCGAGAACGCCGATCTGGTCCTATGCCTCGTTGACGATCCGGCGGCGCTGCCTCCCCCGACCGAGGTTACGCTCGTCGTCCTGAACAAGGTCGATCGGCAACCGGCGACGCTGTTGCAAGTCTTGCCGGCGCACGTCCTGCCGGTCTCGGCCGCGACAGGGCATGGTATTGACGCTTTGCTGCGGGCGCTGTCGCAACGGGCGGCGCGTGGCATGGCCTCGGGCGAGGCACCGGCGCTCACCCGCGCCCGGCACCGTGCCGTCCTGAGCGACGCACAGGCGGCGCTGGCGCGGGCGCTGAGGGTCGAGACGCCGGAACTGGCGCTGATCGCCGAGGATATCCGGCTCGCCGCTCGGGCGCTCGGCCGGATCACCGGCGAGGTCGGGGTCGAGGAGGTGCTGGACCGCATCTTCGGCGAATTCTGCATCGGCAAGTGAGATCGATGTTTCACGTGAAACATCGTCGCATCAGCCGGCGCGGGCCTCGGCGACGCCGCGCATATGGCGGGCGAGCGACGGCTGTCGGCGCAGCAATTCATCGAAGCGCTTGCGGGTCAGGACCAGGAGGCGGCAGTAACCGATCGCCGTGACGTCGGCGAGGCGCGGCCGGTCGTGGAACAGCGCCATCTCGCCGAAGAAGTCGCCGGTGCCGAGTTGCACGGGTTCGGGCACGATCTCGACCTCGACGGCGCCCGAGGCGATGAAGTACATCGCGTCGCCCACCGCCCCGCGGGCGACGATGCGCTCGTCCGGCAGCGCCAGCCGGGGCTGGACGAGGCGGGCGACGCCTTCGAGTTGGGCCGGATCAAGATCGGCGAACAAGGCCGTCTGGCGGATGAGGTTCTTGGTCTCCAAGCGTAGATCGAGGGGTGGGGCGTGCTCCAGGCGGCGGATTTTCTGGCGCAAGTCGCCTTGCATCCGCTCGATGATCGGCGGCGCCAGCAGCCGTTCGGCCTGCATTCGCCGCAGCGCCTCCTCTTCGAGCCTGAGCGCTGCGAGCGTCAGGTAACGCTCGCCGAATCGCTTCCAGTAATCGGGGTACTGCAGCCGCAGCGCCGTGATCGTGCGCTCCAGATTGTCGTGGCGCTGCGCCAGAAAACGTCCGGCGACTTCGGCGATGCGGCTGCCGAACAGGCCGGTGATCCGATCGGTGTTGAAGTCGGCTAGGCTGGTTAAAACGTGGCGCTGGGCCAGGGCCCGCTCCAGTTCTGCGCTCAAGGCGGCGGCGAGCGGTCGGTCGATGCGCAAGCGACGGTGCAGCCACAAGACGAAGCGCAAGCTGCGGCGCGGCCGCAACTGCTCGCGGGCGGTGCGGCGGTAGCCCTCCAACCCTTCGGCGCGCAAAGCATCGGTGAGCGCCCTCGCCTCGGCGACGAGCACGTCGCCGCTGTCGCGCGAGATCACGCGCAACGCCCGTTCCTCGACGTAGAGTTCCAGTTCCTTGCGGGTCAGGGTGAGCAGGGCGGTGATGAGCTGGGTGCGCAGCATCTCAGGCCCCAGCGATGGATCCTCGGGCTGGGCGTCGATCTGGCCGCGGTGAAGCTTTCCGATCGCCTCGTCACCCGCCTCCAGCCCGTGCGCGTCGGCGGCGCGGCCCAGGCGATCGACGATCTCCTTGTGCGTCAGGCGCAAGGCGCGGTCGCGCAAAAAGGAGTCGGCCGGGCTCAACTGGTCGAGCTTCAGGCGTCGGATGAGCGGCCTGAGGGTCGGCGCCTGAACGATCAGGGTGAACAGAACGAAGCCGGTCGCCAGCACGGCGACGAGGTGCTGCGTCGCCTCGGGCACGAACGGGTTCTCGGTGACCGCGAGCGCCAGGGTCAAAGTGACGGCGCCGCGCAACCCCCCCCAGAGCATGACGAGCTTGTAAGCCGGCTGGATGCGGGCCGAGAGGTTGAGGAGGCGCATGATCGGCAGCAGGCCGAAGAGAATGAGGGCGCGGGCGATGAGGGCACCTAGGGTCAGGAGGGCGAGGAGGCCGGCGTCGGTCCAGGTGGCGCCGGCGAGCGTGCGTGGGACCAGCATCGAGGCGAGGACGAAGACGAGCGAGCTGGCCCAAAAACCGAGTTGCTCCCAAACCGCGCCGAGCGAGCGCCACGCGGCGCTCGGCAGCCGGACACGGGCGCCGCCGCCGAAGGCGAGGCCGGCGAGCACGGTCGCGACCACGCCCGACACGCCGGCGTAGACCTCGCCCAGGGCATAGGCGAGGTAGGCGAGCGCCACGCTCACCGTGATCTCGGCCGGACCCCCCTCGTCGAGCCGGCCGAGCAGCGCGACGGCGACGCGGCCGAGCGCCAGCCCGAGCAGGGCGCCGCCGACGAAATCCCAAGCGAAATCGCGCGTGATGTCGATGAGGCTCGGCTGCAACCCGCCGGTGACGATGGCGAGGAGCGACGTGGTAAGGGCGATGGCGGCCGCGTCGTTCAGCAGGCTCTCGCCCTCGACGAGGCTCGTCAGGCGGCGCGGCGCGCCCACCTCGCGAAAGACCGCGATCACCGCGATAGGATCGGTCGTGGCGATGATGGCGGCGACGAGGCAGGCGGAGGCGAGGCCGACGCCCGAGGCGTAGGCGACCGGCAGGCCCGCCAACAGCGTCGTCGCCACGACCGCGACCACGGCCATCAGCAGAACGGGGCCCAAATCGTCGCGCAGGGCGCGCGTGTCGAGGTCGAGCGCGGCGCTGAACAGCAACAGCGGTAGGAAAACCCACAAGAAGACGCCCGACGTGATCTCGAACCGGCCGAGCGCCTCGAAGAAGTCGATCAGGACGACTTCGGGCAGCACCACGCGCAAGGAACCGGCGGCGCCGATCATGACACCCAAGAGAACGCCCAACGCGGCGAGCAGGACCGTCGTCGGCAGCCTCAGCCGCGTGGCCAGCGGCGGCAGGAGCGCTATCAGCCCGAGCAGGCCGGCAACGGCGAAAACGTTGGTTGCGATCGAGTTCAAGCCGAGCCTCTTCGGTGGTGAAGCAGATTGATACGCTTCGCGTCCGCTGCGCGGGGCTTTGTTCTCTTCTTTTTTGCAACTCGTCGTTCGAGATTGGCTTCAATGCCGAAGCCAGCCCCGGCCAAAGTTGCAAAAACAAAAAAAGGCCGCGCGCCCAGCGCACGCGCAAGCGTCCTTGACCATCGCCACGGCATAAGCACATACCCGCGTCATGAAAACCTACGATGTCATCGTCGTCGGCGGCGGCCACGCCGGCACCGAAGCGGCGGCGGCGGCGGCCAGGACGGATGCCCGCACGCTGCTCTTGACGCAGCGGCTCGAAACGATCGGCGCGATGTCCTGCAACCCTGCGATCGGGGGGCTGGGCCGCGGCCATCTGGTGCGCGAGGTCGACGCGCTCGGCGGGCTGATGGCGCGGGCGATCGACCGAGGCGGCATCCAGTTTCGCCTGCTCAACCGCTCCAAGGGAGCCGCCGTGCGCGGGCCGCGGGCGCAGGCCGACCGTGCCCGCTACGCCGCGGCGGTTCAGGCTCTGTTGCGCCGGCAGACCGGCCTCGACCTGTGCGCCGGCGAGGCGGCTGCCCTCCTGCACGAAGGTGGCCGCGTCACCGGCCTGACCACGGCGTCGGGCGAGACCTTTCGCGCGGCGGCGGTGGTCCTCACCACCGGCACCTTCCTGCGCGGCGAGATCCATCTGGGCGGGCGGCGCTGGCCGGCGGGTCGGGTCGGCGACGCCGCCGCCGTCGGCCTCGCCCGCAGCCTCGAAGGTCTCGGCTTTGCCTTGGGCCGGCTCAAGACCGGAACCCCTCCCCGCCTCGACGGGCGCACGATTGATTATGCCGGTCTTGAAATACAAGCCGGCGATACACCGCCGACGCCCTTCTCGTTCATGACCGATCGAATCGAGCAGGATCAACTCAACTGCCACCTGACGCACACGACGCCGGCGACGCACGCCCTGATCGACGCGTCCCTGCACCGCTCGGCCCTGAAGCGGGGTCTGCTCGGCGCGCAGGGCGTGCGCTACTGCCCCTCGATCGAGGACAAGGTTGTGCGGTTCAAGGACCGGGCGCGGCACCAAGTCTTCTTGGAGCCGGAAGGGGTGGACGACGACACCGTCTACCCGAACGGCATCTCGACCTCGCTGCCCGAGAACGTGCAGGAGGATCTCGTGCGTAGCGTTCCCGGCCTCGAACGGGCGGCGATCCTGCGCCCCGGCTACGCCATCGCCTACGACTACGTCGATCCGCGCGGCCTCGACCCGACGCTGGAGCTGCGGACCTTGCGCGGGCTGTTTCTCGCCGGGCAGATCAACGGCACGACCGGCTACGAGGAGGCGGCGGCGCAAGGGCTGGTTGCCGGCTGCAACGCGGCCCAGGCTGCGGGCGGCGCCGTGCCCGGCTTCACCGTTGACCGGGCCGAGGGTTACATCGGCGTCCTGATCGACGACCTCACCGTGCGCGGGGTGAGCGAGCCCTACCGGATGCTGACCTCGCGCGCCGAGTACCGCCTCACCCTGCGCGCCGACAATGCCGACCGGCGCCTAACCATCAAGGGCGCCGATTTTGGCCTCGTCGATCCTGAACGACTGCGGCGGCTGGATACCAAGGAAGCCGCAATCACAGCGGCCGAACGGACGCTGGCCGAGATCAGCTTCACCCCCTCGGGGCTCGCCAAGCACGGCATCCTCGTCAATCAGGACGGGCGCGCGCGCGACGGGCGCGCATGGCTCACCCACCCGGCGATCGGCTGGCGTGATCTGCTCCCGCTCGTCCCGGCACTCGCCGATCTCGACCCGGTCGCCCTCGACGAGGTCGAGACCGAGGCCCGCTACGCGCCGCACCTGAAGCGGCAGTCGGCCGACATCGAGGCTTTTCGCCGCGAGGAGGCGCTGGCGTTGCCCGACGATCTCGACGCCGCCGTTCTGCCGGGCTTGAGCGGGGAGGCCGTCGCGGCGCTGCGCGCCTCTCGGCCCCGAACCCTAGGCGCGGCGGCCCGTGTGCCGGGGGTCGACCCGACGGCGCTGGCACTACTCCTGCGCCACGCCCGCGCGCGTGGCTGAGGCTCCGCCGCCGGACGTGGTCGGCGCACTCGATGTTTCACGTGAAACACTCGACCGGCTCGCGGTCTATCTCGACCTGCTGGAATGCTGGAACGCCGCGATCAACTTGGTCGGTCGTTCGACGCTGCGCGATCCCTGGCGGCGACACGTCATGGACAGCGGCCAACTCGTCCGCTACTTGCCAGAAAGACCGGGGGTGCTCGTCGACCTCGGCAGCGGCGCCGGACTGCCGGGGCTGATCCTCGCGATCATGGGTGTCGCGCAAGTCCACCTGGTCGAGGCCGACGGGCGCAAGGCGCAGTTCCTGCGCGAGGCGGCGCGGACGACCGGCTGCCGCGACGTGAGCGTCCACGCACGCCGGATCGAGGCGCTCGACCTCAAGGCCGACACGCTGACCGCGCGGGCGCTGGCACCCCTGCCCCGCCTGCTCGGGCTCGCCGAGCCGCTCGTGCACGAGAAGACACGCTGCCTGTTTCTCAAGGGCCGTGGCGCCGATGAGGAATTGACCGCGGCACGGCGGCAATGGACAATGCGGTCGGGCTCGCAGCCGAGCCTCGTCGACCCCAACAGCCACGTTCTCATTCTCGAAGGGATTCGGCGTGGAAATGCTTAAGACCGCGCCGGCGAGGCCGCGGATCATCGCGGTTGCGAACCAGAAGGGCGGCGTCGGTAAGACAACGACGGCGATCAACCTTGGCACCGCGCTCGCCGCCGCGGGCAAGCGGGTGCTCGTCGTCGATCTCGACCCGCAAGGCAACGCCTCGACCGGCTTCGGCCTCAAGCCGAGCGAACGGCAAGTGACGTCGTACGCCCTCCTGATCGGTCAGGCGACGCTGCGCGAGGCGTGCCACGAGACCGACATCCCCGGCCTCGCCGTCGTGCCGGCGACGGTCGATTTGTCGGCGGTCGAGGTGGAACTGGTCGACGACCCGCGCCGCAACTACCGGCTGCGCGACGCCTTCAGGCAGGGCGGTGCTGCTTACGATCACGTCCTGATCGACTGCCCGCCGTCGCTCGGCACGTTGACCGTGAACGCGCTCACGGCCGCCGATGCCGTCCTCGTGCCGATGCAGTGCGAGTTCTTCGCGCTTGAAGGCTTGAGCATGCTGCTCAGGACGATCGAGCGCGTGCGGCGGACCTTGAACCCGGCCTTGCAGATGCACGGCGTCGTGCTGACGATGTTCGACCGGCGCAACAACCTGTCCGAGCAGGTCGCGGCCGACGTGCGCAGCTTCTTGGGCGATCGGGTCTACAAGACCGTGATCCCGCGCAACGTGCGCATCTCGGAGGCCCCCTCGCACGGCCAGCCGGTCCTGCTCTACGACTTCAAGAGCAAGGGGGCCCAGGCTTACGCCCACCTCGCCGGCGAAGTCCTGCGCCGCGAGCAGGCGCTCGGCCGGGTCGCTTGAGACCAGTCAAGTAGAGGAGGATCGAATGGCGTCGTCGGTGAAGAAGCGTGGCCTCGGCATGGGGCTCTCGGCCCTGCTCGCGGGCGAGGATGCCTTCGAGCCGGTGCCGGGCGAGAGCCTGCGGCAGATCCCGATCGAGCGCCTCGCCCCCTCCCCGCTCCAACCGCGCCGCCGCTTCGATCCCGACGACCTCAAGGCGCTGGCCCTATCGATCCGTGCCAAGGGCGTTTTGCAGCCGCTCGTCGTGCGCGAGGGCGATGACGGCTACGAGATCGTCGCCGGCGAGCGCCGCTGGCGGGCGGCGCAGACGGCGGGGCTGCACGCGCTGCCGGCGATCGTCCGGCGCTTCAGCGACCAAGAGACCCTAGAGATCGCCCTGATCGAGAACCTGCAGCGCGCCGATTTGAGCGCGATCGAGGAGGCGCGTGCCTTCGAGCGCCTGCTGGACGAGTTCGGTCACACGCAAGAGGCGCTGGCGAACGCGCTCGCCAAGAGCCGCAGCCACGTCGCCAACACGCTCAGGCTGTTGAAGCTGCCGACCGAGGTCCAGGCGATGGTTGAGGACGGGCGGCTCTCTGCCGGCCACGCGCGGGCCCTGATCGGCGTCGAGCACCCCTTGGAGGCGGCGCGGGCGGCGGTCGAGCGGGGTCTCACCGTGCGCGACGTCGAGGCGCTGGCGGCGACCGGGGCCGCGGTCAAGCGCTCGGCCCCTGCCCCCCCCGCCCCGGACCTTGCCGACTGTGAGGCGCGCCTCGCCGCCCGCCTAGGGCTGAAGGTGGCGATCAAGTCCAAGCGCCGCGGCGGTACGCTCACCATCGCCTACGGCGATCTCGACCAACTTCAAGCAATAATTGGATTTTTCGAAAGTCAAGGCAACAATTGAGTTCGCCTTGTCAAACATTTCTTGACAGTTGTTCTACCGTTTTTTAACAAAGCGCTAGGCTGAGACCGAGGAAAGACCAGATCGCCGCGAACGGTGCGCCGTCAGTTCTGCCCGGCTTGACTGCTTATAATGCCGACGCTTCTTCTTTCCGGGGCTTGCTCGTCGTTGAGCCTTGTGCCGAAATTTGTTGGGCCGGCCTGTTTGGGCGGCCCATTTTTCTATCGGCCCGCGGCGTAGAGACCTTCGAGCATTTCACGATAGCGGCCGTAGATGATCGGTCGCCGCAGCTTTAAGGTCGGCGTCATCATGCCGTTCTCGACGCTGAACGGCTCGGGCATCACCTCGAACTTGCGCACCCGCTCCAGGGCGGAGAGTTGCGTGTTGGCCCGCTTCACCGCCTCGCCGATCGCCTTGCGAAAGCCCTGGTCGCCCCGCAGCGCCGCCATGTCGGGTGAGAGCCCGTGCTCGTTGGCGTAGTCGCGCACGAAATCGGCGTGCGGCGCGACGAGGGCGACGAGGTAGGGCTTCTTATCGCCGTAGACCAGGGCCTGCCCGATCGCGTTCTCCAAAAGCAGGACGCCCTCGACCCGCTGCGGGGCGATGTTGTCGCCGCCGGAACTGACGATCAGGTCCTTCTTGCGATCGGTGATGCGCAAGTAGCCGTTGGCGTCCAGTACGCCGACGTCGCCCGTATGCAGCCAGCCGTCCTTGATCGTGGCGGCGGTGGCGTCGGGATCCTGCCAATAGCCCTGCATCACGTTCTCGCCCCGCACCAGGATCTCGCCGTCCTCGGCGATCTTGACCTCGACGCCTCTCAAGGGCGGACCCACCGTTTCGAGGCGCGCGTGCTTGGGCAGGTTGACCGCGATGACTGGGGCGGACTCGGTCTGGCCGTAGCCCTGGAGCACCGGCACGCCGAGGGCCGTGAAGAACAGGCCGACATCCTCGTTGAGCGGCGCCCCGCCCGAGACCATCGCCTTCAGCCGCCCGCCGAAACGCTCGCCCACCTTCTTGCGCACCAAGGTTTCGAGCGGCCGGTCGAGCAGACGCTTGGGCCAGGGCAACGTGCCCCCGGCGTGGTAGCGCTCGCTCCCGAGCCTGAGTGCTGCCTTGAACAGCCATGCCTTCAACCCGCCCTCGCGCTCGATGCCGGCGAGGATCTTCTGCCGCATCACCTCGTAGAGGCGCGGCACGCAGGTGACGATCGTCGGCTTCACCTCGGCGAGGTTCGACGACAGGTGCTCGACGCCCTCGGCGTAGTAGATCTGCGCCCCGATCGCGATCGGGAAGAACTGGCCGGCCGTGTGCTCGTAGGAGTGCGACAAGGGCAGGAACGAGAGGAACGTCTCGTGATCGCTGAGGCCGATCAGGTCCAAGACGCCCTTCGCGCCCTTGACGTTGGCGAGGATGTTGCGGTGGCTGAGCATCACCCCCTTGGGCCGTCCGCCCGTGCCGCTCGTGTAGATGAAGCAGGCGGTGTCGTCGGGCCGGAGCGCAACGTCGTCGAGCAGTGGCGCGCGGCGACCCAGGGCCAGGGCATCGGCCCAACTCACGCTGCTGACCGGCAGGTTGCCCGCCCCCTCGAACGGCTCCATGAACAAAAGGGTGCGCACGCCCGGGCTGCTCGCCACCGCGGGCATGAGGTTTTTCGCCAAGCCCTTGCCGGAGCAGACGACCATCTTGGCCCCGGCGTGGTTCAAGATGTAGGCGTGGTCGTTCGGCGTGTTGGTCGTGTAGGCGGGTACGGTGATGCCGCCGGCCCGCATCACCGCCAAGTCGGCGATGCACCATTCGGGGCGGTTCTCGGCCACCAAGACGACGCGATCGCCGGGGTCGAGGCCGAACTGGCGCAGCGCCCGGGCCATCAGATCGACCTCCTCGGCGATCCGCCGCCAGGACCAAGGCGTCCAGGTTCCCTCGCGCTTGGCCCACAAGAACGGCGCGTCGCCGCCGCGTTCGGCCGAGGCCGCGAAGGAGGCGAGGAGGGTCGTGTCCGTGCTGATCGTCGTCATGGGTCTCGAACTCTTCTTGTTTGGTCTGTTAGCCCGTGCGCGACCCAGGGCCGCAACAATACCTCCCCCGGCTTGGTACGCCGCCAACGCCGCCTATATCTGGCGTGGTCAAAGGTAAAGGAAAAGCACACGATGCGGCAGACCCCCGCGCGGCTAGACGCGCCGGCAACCGCCACGGCCACCGCAGCACCCGAGGCGGTCTCGGCCCCGTCTTGGGACTTGAGCGACCTCTACGGCGGCGTGGACGCGCCCGAGCTCGCCGCCGACCTCGATCGCGCCGAACGCGACGCCGCCGGGCTCGAAGCCTCGTTCAAGGGCAAGGTGGCGACGCTCGACGGTGACGGCCTCGCCGATTTGATCGAGCGCCTGGAGGGTGTCGAGGAGACGCTCGGCCGCGCCTACGCCTTTGCCCAGCTAAAGCACAGTGCCAACCGCGACGACGCCCTGATCGGCCGCTTCTATCAAGGCGTGCAAGAGCGCGTGAACGCGATCTCGACCAAGCTCCTGTTCGTCAACCTCGAACTGAACCGCATCGAGGATGCCAAGCTCGACGCGCTGGTCGAGGCCTCGCCCCGCCTCGCCCGCTACCGGCCCTACCTGCGCGACGTGCGGAGTTTTCGCCCGCACCAGCTCGACGACGAGATCGAGCGCGTCCTGCACGAGAAGTCGATCACCGGCCGCGCCGCCTGGATCCGGCTGTTCGACGAGACCATGGCAGGCTTGAGGTTTCCCCTCGACGGCGCCGACCTGACCGCGGCCGAGATCTTCGACAAGCTGACGGCCAAGGACCGGGCGGTGCGCGAGGCCGCCGCGACCTCGATCGGCCGGGTCTTGGCCAAGAACGTTCGCCTGTTCGCCCGCATCACCAACACGCTGGCCAAGGACAAGGCGATCGAGGACGGCTGGCGGACGTTCGAGCGGCCGATCTCGCGCCGCAACCTCGCCAACCAGGTCGAGGACGGGGTCGTCGACGCCCTGATCGCGGCGGTGCGCGGCGCCTATCCCCGCCTCTCGCACCGCTACTACGCGATCAAGGCGCGCTGGCTCGGCCTCGACAGGCTCGAACATTGGGACCGCAACGCGCCCCTGCCCGAGGACGCCGACGAGCGCCGCGGCTGGGACGACGCCAAGGTGATCGTGCTCGACGCCTATCGCGGTTTCTCGCCGCGTCTCGCCGCCATCGTCGAGCGTTTCTTCGACGAGCGCTGGATCGACGCCGCCGTCCGCCCCGGCAAAGACAGCGGCGCCTTCTGCCACCCGGCCGTGCCCTCGGTTCACCCCTACGTCCTGATGAACTACCAGGGTCGCAACCGGGACGTGATGACGCTCGCGCACGAGCTCGGCCACGGCGTGCACCAGACGTTGGCGGCCGAGCAGGGCCTGTTCATGTCGGGCACGCCCTTGACGCTCGCCGAGACGGCGTCCGTGTTCGGCGAGCAGTTGACCTTCCAGGCCCTCTTGCGCCGCGAGACCGACCCGGTGCGGCGGCGGCTCCTGCTCGCGTCCAAGATCGAGGACATGCTCAACACCGTCGTCCGCCAGATCGCTTTTTGCGACTTCGAACGCCGGGTGCACGACGCGCGCGCCGCGGGCGAACTGACCCCCGACGACTTGGCGTCGCACTGGATGGCGGTGCAGCAGGAGAGTCTGGGCCCGGCCTTCAACTACCGCGACGACTACGCGGCGTTTTGGAGCTACATCCCACACTTCATCCACGCGCCGTTCTACGTCTACGCCTACGCGTTCGGCGACTGCCTCGTCAACTCGCTCTACGCCGTCTACGAGCAAGAGCCGGAAGGGTTCGAGGCGCGCTACCTCGACCTGCTCAAGGCGGGCGGCACGCTGCGGCACGAGGAACTCCTCGCCCCCTTCGGCCTCGACGCCTCGGATCCTTCCTTCTGGGACAAGGGTCTCGCCGTGATCGAGGGCTACATCGACCGTCTGGACGCCGAACTCGGAGGTCAAGCATGACTGAGTCCGACAGCCGCCCCGCCGGGCGGCCCGAAGAGCTGAGCGAGAACTCGTTCGGCGGCCGCTTTCGCCGCTACGCCCAGGTTTCCGGCACGGTGGCGGGGCAGGCGGCCCGCTTCGCCGGGCGGCGCTACTTCGCCAAGCCGGGCGATCCGGCCGGTGAACTGAGGGCGGCGCTCGGCGGGCTCAAGGGTCCGCTGATGAAGGTGGCGCAGATGATGGCGACCATCCCCGACGCCCTGCCGGCCGAGTACGCGGCCGAACTGGCGCAGTTGCAGAGCAACGCGCCGCCGATGGGCAAGCCCTTCGTTCGACGGCGGATGAAGTCGGAGTTGGGCGAGGGTTGGGAGAAGCGCTTTGAGTCGTTTCCCCTGGAATCCACCGCCGCCGCCTCGCTCGGGCAGGTGCACAAGGCCGAACTGCTCGACGGCACGCCCGTCGCCTGCAAGCTGCAGTACCCGGACATCTCGGCCGCGGTCGAGGCCGACCTCAACCAGTTGAAGGTGCTGCTCTCGATCTATCGCCGCTACGACAACGCGATCCAGACCGATCGCATCTACGAGGAGCTGGAGGCGCGGCTGCGCGAGGAGCTGGACTACCGGCTGGAGGCGCGCAACATGCGCCTTTATGAGGACATGCTGAAAAGCGAGACGCACGTCCACATCGCGCACGTCGTCGACGAACTCTCGACCGGGCGGCTGCTCACCATGGGCTGGCTGGAAGGCCGGCCCTTCATGGAGATCTGCAAGAACGAGGATCAAGCGGCGCGCGACAAGGTCGCTTACAACATGTTCCGGGCGTGGTACGTGCCGTTCTACAATTACGGCGTCATCCACGGCGACCCGCACATGGGCAACTACACGGTCAGGCCCAACCTCGACATCAACCTGCTCGATTTCGGCTGCGTGCGCATCTTCGCGCCGCGCTTCGTCAAGGGCGTGATTGACCTGTTCTACGCCGTGAAGGAGGGCGACGAGGCCCTGGCCCGCGAGGCCTACCGCGCCTGGGGCTTCGAGGACATGGACGACGAGTTGGTCGCCGTCTTGAACGTCTGGGCCAGCTTCCTCTACGCGCCGCTGCTCGAAGACCGGCCGCGGCTGATCCAGGAGACCAACGCCGGTGCCTACGGCCGCGAGGTGGCCGAGGGCGTGCACCGCAAGCTGAAGCAGGCGGGCGGCGTGCGGCCGCCGCGCGAGTTCGTCTTCATGGATCGGGCGGCGATCGGCCTCGGCTCGGTCTTCATGCACCTGAACGCCGAGGTCAACTGGCACAAGCTGTTCATGGATCTGATCAAGGACTTCGACTTCAAGAGCATGGCCGAGCGCCAGCGCGAAATGCTGGCCAAGCACGGTATTGAGCAGCCGACCTGAACGCTGCGCGTGCACTGACGTGCGGTCCTTTTTTCTTCCTTTTTTGCAACTTGTTTCGAGTGCGGCATGAATGGCAAAGGTGAATAACGAGCTCGGCGTCAGTGGGCGCCGAACGTCTCAAGCTTCGAGTAGGATATTCTTGAGGTAGCTGTAGGCTTCGTTGATGCGTTTCAGGCGTTCTTCCTGCCGCTTGTCGCCGCCGTGCAGGTCGGGGTGGTGGCGCTTGGCGAGCGCCTTGTAACGCTGCTTCAGTTCGTCCAGCGTAAAGCCCCAGGACAGGTGCATGACGCCCAGCATCTCCTCGGCCCGCCCGCCGGGTCTAGACGGGGGCGGGGGGCGCGCGTCGTCCTCATCGCCCAGGACCTTGAACGGGTCGCGAAAGCGCCACGGGCCGTTCGGCCCCATCTTGATCGTATCTTCCGTCCCGCAGGCCTGGGTCCCGAAGCGCCACGACGGGCGGTGCCACGTGACGTCGTCGCGGCGGTGCCGGTCGATGGTATCGGCGTCCATCTCGGCGAAGTAGTCCCACTTGCGGTTGTACTCGCGGATGTGGTCGAGGCAGAACCATGTGTAATCGCGCAGCCGGTCGCGCGAGCGCGGGGCAGGGTAGTCGCCGGCCGCGTCGCAGTCCGGCCACTCGCAGGTCCGCGGCGGGCTGTCGGGCGAGAGCTTGGCGGCTCGGTCACGCTCATAGGCGCGGGGGCGGCGCTGCTGGGTCATCGAGCGAAAAGCGGCTCCGAGAGAGGATTGAGGCGGGGCATATAGGAACCGTGAGATTGGCCGAATACCGTCGTTTCGCAAGGCTTTTTGCCGCCGACGCCGCGGCTAAAACGTGCCGCCTATCCAAGATCGGCCAAGCCCGTGCAGGGGGTGGCGTCGGGCGAGGGCGGACGCTCCCCGTCGAGCCATCGAAGCACCTCCTGCCAGACGCGCTCGCGCTGCAGGTCGCGCAACAGCATGTGCCAGCCTTCGGGGTAGCTTTGCGCAAAGCACGTCGGCATCGTCAAGCGGCGCACGAAGCTCTTTTGCGCCTCGACCGGCACGATCTCGTCGTTGTCGCCGATCATGACGAAGGTCGGCAGCGCCAGCTTCGGTCCGGCCGCGCGCGCCGCCGTCATCAAGCGGACGGCGCCGGCGATCGCGTCGACCCGCGTCGCCCGTATCGTCAGCGGGTCCTGGCCCAGTTCGCGCAGCATCGGCACGTTGTCAGAGGGCCAACGTTCGAGCCCTTCGCCGGTCAAGGTCCAGCCGGGCGCCACCTGCGCGGCGAGCCAGAGGGTGAGGCGGTAAAAAGGGTTCATCGCGTCGCCGCCCCAGACGCCGGGCGCCACCAAGAGGAGGTCCGATACCGGCAGGTCGGGATACCTGGTGAGCGCCAAGGTCGCGACCGCGGCGCCGAGGCTCTCGCCCAGGACGGTGACGGGAACGCCGGGATACTGCGCCGCCAGCGCGCGCACCGTCTCTGCCGCCTCGTCGACCAGCACGTCGTCGCCGGGCCAGCGGCCGCGGTTCTGGTTGGCGCCGAACCCCTGCTGATCGTAGGCGACGAGGGCGACGCCCTTCGCGGCGAGGAAGGGTCCGAACGCCGCGAACGCCGCCTTGCGGTCGTTGAAGCCGTGCAGCGCCAGGACGACGGCCTTGGGCGGTTCCTCGGGCAGGAAGCGCAGTTCCGGCCGGGATCCCAGCGGCAGCGGCGCCAAGCCGGCGGCGGCGCAGCCGACGAGGCAGCACAAAGCGAGGACGGCGGCGAGACGCCCCGGGGTCACGTACGGGCGTCGAGGCCGAGCAGGCGCCAGAGGTCGGCCGGGCTGCGGCCGAGGTCGCGGACGTGCCGCAGGGTCACGGCGCGGTTGCGCTTGGCGAGGCGCTGGCCCGAGGCGTCGCCGATCAGGTTGTGGTGGTAGTAGCGCGGCACGCGCAGGCCCAACAGCGCCTGCAACAGCCGGTGGACGTGCGTCGCGTGGAACAGGTCCTCGCCGCGGGTGACGAGCGTGACGCCTTGCAGGTGGTCGTCGAGGGTGCAGGCGAGGTGGTAGGAGGAGGGGATGTCCTTGCGGCCCAGGACGACGTCGCCCAGCGCTTCGGGCTTGGCCTCGACCCAGCCGGCCCGGCCGTCGAACCACCAAAGACGGCCGGTGCGCCCGTGCGCCTCGGCGACGTTGAGGCGCCAAGCGTACGCCATGCCGTTCTTCAGGCGAAACGCCCGCTCGTCGGGATCGAGGCCGCGGCAGATGCCGGGGTAGATCGGCTCGCCCGAGGGGCCGTGCGGCGCGCGGCCGGCCTCCTCGATCTCGGCGCGGATCTGCTTACGGGTGCAAAAGCAGGGGTAGGCGACGCCCGTCTCGATCAGGCGCCCGAGCGCCTTGGCGTGGGCGTCGGCGTGGTCGCGCTGGCGGCGCACGCCGTCCCAGGCGAGGCCCAGCCAGCGCAAATCGTCGTAGATCGCCGCCTCGAACTCGGGGCGGCAGCGCTGCTTGTCGATGTCCTCGATGCGCAAGAGAAAGCGCCCGCCGCCGCGCTTGGCTGCCTCGCAGGCGAACAGGGCGGCGTAGGCGTGGCCGAGGTGGAGGTAGCCGGTCGGGCTCGGGGCGAAGCGGGTGACGTTGGCGGGCTCGCCCGGCCCCGGCAGCGGCACGAAATCAGCACCCTTGAGAGTGCCCGGTCCTGATGCCATCGTATTCGTCAAGGCAGTGCGCTCGATTGCTTGGGCAGGAAGCGGAAGGGAACGCTATTCGGGTGGAACCAATCGTATTCAATCATGATCAACGGTTGCAAGGCGCGCAAGGGGCTTGTCGATGAACGAGGTGACGTTGAGCGGACCTGTTGCCGCGGCGGCAAACGGCGAGGCGAAGCGGCTCGTCGTCCTGCTGCACGGCGTCGGCGCCAGCGGGGCGGACTTGATGCCTCTCGCGCCGGAATTGGCGGCGCGTCTGCCGGACGCCGTCTTCTGCGCCCCCGACGCGCCCTACCCGTGCGACTTCGCGCCGTTCGGCCGGCAGTGGTTCGGCCTGTCCGATCGAACGCCGGCCGTTCTCCTGGCCGGGCTGGAGCGGGTGCGGCCGATGCTCGAAGCCTACGTCGATGGCCTGCGCGAGCGCTACGACGTGCCCGCGGCGCGAACGGCGCTGTTGGGCTTCTCGCAGGGCTGCATGACGGCGCTGCACGTCGGGCCGCGCATGGCGTCGCCCCCGGCCGCGATCGTCGGCGTCTCGGGCGCCTTGTGCGGCCCCGTGGGTTCCGCCCCAGGGCGCCCGCCCGTGCTCCTGATCCACGGCGAGGGGGACGAGGTCGTGCCGGCGGCGGCGATGCCGGCCGCGGCGTCGGCGCTGCGGCGGGCGGATTTCAGCGTCGAGACCCTGCTCCGGCCGGGGCTCGGCCACGCGATCGACGCGGTCGGGATCGAGGCGGCGGGGCGCTTTCTTGCCAAGGCGCTGTGAACGCTTCGCGTCCGCTGGCGCGGGGCCTTCTTTTTCTCTTTTTTGCTTTGTCTGGGCTCGCCCTCAGCGCCGCGGCTAGGCTCCCCTGCGTTCACACTGGCAAAAAACGAAGCGTTCACAGCCCTCTCACACCGATATCGCGGCGATAGAACCCCTCCGGCCAATCGACGCGCCCGGCGGCGGCGTAGGCCCTGGTTCGCGCCGCTTCGAGCGTCGCACCGAGCCCGGTCACGCTCAGCACCCGGCCGCCGGCGGCGAGGAGCCGTTCGCCCTCGCGGCGCGTGCCGGCGTGGAAGACGAGGAGGTCGTCCTCCTCCCCCGCCAGCGCGTCGAGGCCGCGGATCTCGGTGCCCTTGGCGTAGGCGCCGGGATAGCCTTTGGCGGCGAGGACGACGGCGAGCGCGTGCTCGGGATACCAGCGCAGATCCATGTGGCCGAGCATCCCGTCGATGGCGCCCAGCATCAACTGCGTCAGATCGGTCATCAGCCGCGGCAGGACGGCCTGAGCCTCGGGATCGCCGAAGCGGACGTTGTATTCGAGCAGCTTCGGCCCGTCGTCGGCCAGCATCAGCCCGGCGTAGAGGATGCCCTTGAAGGGCGTGCCCTCGGCCGCCATGCCCTTGAGCGTCGGCCGGACGATCTCGGCCATCACCCGCTCGGCCATCGCCCCTTCGAGGCTCGGTGCCGGCGAATAGGCGCCCATGCCGCCGGTGTTGGGGCCAAGGTCGCCATCGAAGGCGCGCTTGTGGTCCTGCGCCGTGCCGATGAGGAGCGCGTCGGCGCCGTCGCACAGGGCGAACAGGCTCGCTTCCTCGCCAACGAGGCATTCCTCGATCACGACGGCCTCGCCGCCCGCACCCTTGAGGGCGGCATCCAGCGCCGCCCCGGCCTCGTCGAGGGTCGTGGCGACCACGACCCCCTTGCCGGCGGCGAGCCCGTCCGCCTTGACGACCACCGGCGCCCCGACCCGGGCGAGGTAATCGCGCGCGGCCCCCGCCTCATCGTGGTCGAACCCGCGCCACGCGGCGGTCGGGACGCCGTGGCGGTCGCAGAACCCCTTCATGAACCGCTTCGAGCCTTCGAGCCGGGCGGCGGCGGCGCTCGGGCCGAACGCCCCGATACCGGCCGCCTCCAGCCGATCGACGAGGCCGAGCACCAGGGGCGCTTCCGGCCCGACCACGACGAGATCGACGGCCTCGGCCCGGGCCGCTTCCACCAGCCCGTCCACATCGTCGGCCGCGACGTCGAGGTTGCGGCCGAGGCCCGCCGTCCCGGCGTTGCCGGGCGCGCAACAGACCTCCTCGACCAGGGGCGAACTCTTCAAAGACCACGCCAAAACGTGCTCGCGCCCGCCGCCGCCCACGATCAAGACGCGCATGAAAGCCCTTCCCCTCGCTGCCAAGCCTTACCTAAACGGACGTCGAGCGCCTTCGCAAGCCGTCGGTTGAGGGCCATGACGACGGTGCGTTCACAACAACCGAGGCCCGGCAGCGCTGTTGTGTGCGTACGTCTTCCACGTCGGCTTATAGTCCTCCCCGGCCTGATCGCCCCATGATTTCCAGCCGGAACGGGCGCCTCGGGCGAACAATTCGATGCGCGGCCCCGGGCTGCAAGCCTCGATGATCTCATAGATCTCGTCCGGCTTTTTAGAGTGCTCGCGCTTGCGCGTGGCGAGGTAATTGACCTGGGTTCGGCCGGGTTGCAGCGTGCGCGCGTTCTTGCCCCGCACGCCGAACAGCAAGAGTTCGGTGACGTTGCGAAAGTAGAAGCCGACGCCCCTGCCGTCGCTACCGCCGTCCTTACGGATTTTGTGCCAGACGATGTTTGACTTGTAGGCAAACCCCCAGGCACGCATGACCTGAAGCCCTTCCGGCAGCAGGGCGTTGGGGACCCAGAGGTAGAGGTGCGCGGTGGGCGCGGCCAAGTCGGCCACGGGCAAGGCACCGATTTGTGCCGTGTCCAGGGTGCCGTAACGGGACAGGCGGCGGTGCTCCGGCGCCATCTTGCCGGTTCGGTTGACGAACTGCCAGGGCGGGTCGGCGAGGATGCAAGCGAAGCGATCGGCTCCCGCCGCCGCGCGCAGATCCTCGGCCGGCTCGGCTCGATTGATCGCTTTGGACATCCGATCGCATTCCTTGAGGCGTTTCAACGTTCGATCAATCTGCTACCTAGCTCCCGCCGGGCCGACAGTACGTGCTTATCGGCAAGGAATGGGATGAGAAACGTGGCGGACAAGGTCAAAATCGGCATCTTAGGCGCCAGCGGCTACACCGGTGCCGAAGCGTTGCGCCTGCTCGCGGGCCACCCGCACGCCGAGATCGTCTGGCTCACGGCCGAGCGCAACGCCGGCCAGGAGGTGGCTTCCTTGTTCCCGCACCTGGGCGGCATGGCCTTGCCGGGGCTTGAGAAGACGGACGCGGTCGACCTCGGCCGCGCCGACGCCGTGCTCGCCTGCCTGCCGCACGGTCTGACGCAGGCGGCCTTGAAGGGCGTGCCGGGGACCGTGAAGATCGTCGATCTCTCGGCCGATTTTCGCCTGCGCGACCCCGGCCTCTACGCCGAGGTCTACGGCCAGCCGCACGCGGCGGTCGATCTCCAGGCCGAGGCCGTCTACGGGCTGAGCGAGCACTACCGCGACGCGATCCGCGCGGCCCGGCTGGTCGCCAACCCCGGCTGCTACACGACGACCGCCGAACTGCCGCTGATCCCGCTGCTCAAGGCCGGCCTGATCCGCGAGGACGGCATCATCATCGACGCCAAGTCGGGCGTGAGCGGGGCCGGCCGCAGCGCCAAGGAGGCCAACCTGTTCACCGAGATCGCCGAGGGCTTCCACGCCTACGCGGTCGGAACGCACCGGCACGCGCCCGAGATCGAGCAGTGCCTGGGCGACTTCGCCAAGGGCCCGATCCGCGTCACCTTCACCCCGCACCTCGTGCCGATGAACCGCGGCATCCTCGCCACGATCTACGTCAGGCTCGCCGAGGGCGCCGGCGCCGAGGATCTGCAGGCGGCCTTGGGGGCGGCCTACGCCGAGGAGCCCTTCGTGCGCGTCCTGCCCCCGCGCTCGCACCCCTCGACCCGGCACGTGCGCGCCTCCAACACCTGCCTCGTCGCCGTCCACCCGAGCCGGATCGAGGGCGAGGCGATCCTGCTCAGCGTCACCGACAACCTCGTCAAAGGGGCGGCGGGGCAGGCGATCCAGAACATGAACCTGATGCTGGGCCTCGACGAGCAAAGCGGGCTCGGCGCCCAACCCCTATTTCCTTGAACGACCGTCGCCCGCCGGCGCGAATACTGTTCTTGCGGACGTTTTCGTAGGAATAAATTCTTTACTTTTCGGCCTCCGTCGCCTAGTCTTTCGATAACCGAAGCTTTTTGCACCGAGCTTGAAGGCGGCCCCCTTCCATAATGAGCGAGCGCATACCCGAACGGGACGGCGATCCTGATGGCCGCGCGCTCGACAGCGTTCGGCTGCGGCTGGAGCGGCTGGAGATGTGGGAAACCTATCAAAAGGCGCATGTCGAGCGCCTGGAGGATCAGATGCAGGCGTTCGCCGATACGCTGCGCGACTTGCAGCAGGACTCGACGCGGATCTGCGAGTGGGCGCGGGTCAAGGAGAACATGATCCAGCTCGAAGAGCAGCAAAGGCGGCAGGCGAGCGAAGGATTCATCGGCCGGCTGCAATCGATCGAGGCCAAGGTCGGCGGCCTCCTGCGCGACAAGGAGCGGGTCGTGACGTGGTCGGCCGGCGCGTTTGCCGGCTACGTCGCGTGGCGCGGCACGGCGGTGAAGGACCTGCTGCAAAAGTTCCTGGGCCTGTTGCAATGATCCGCAACTTCGCACTCGCCGCCCTGGTCTCGTTCGTCGTCTGGTATCTCGGCGACGCGCTCGGCCTCCTCGGGGGGGAGGCGTCGGCCGATCCCGAGGCGGACGGTCCGCTCGTGGTCGAGGAGTACGTCAAGGTGGTGACGCCGGGCGACGTCACGCCGGGATTCATCGCCGACAACGGCGCAAACGATCCAGAAACCCTCGTCGGCCGGCTCGCAATCGGCGCCAAGCGCGTCGCGTGGCAGATGGACTGCCCGCTTGTCATCGGCTCGCGCGGCTGGAGCGACCACGGCAAGCTGCGCCCGGCCGAAAACCCGCACGGCGTGACGTCGCCCCCCGGCGCTTCCTACGTCCTGCGCAACGTCAAGGTCGGCACGCGCCGGCCCCGCCTCGTCGTGCCCGGCCCGCCGCCGCCCGACCTCGACGGTTGGCCGCCGCTCTACGTCTCGCTGATCGAGGTGCCGCCGAACCGGCCTTGCATCGACCCCAAGACGGCGCGGACGTGGCACGGCAGCGTCACCGTCGTCGCGGCACCGATGGTGCCGCCGGAGGCGGCGCCGTGACAGCCCTCCCGCTCGAACGCGTCGTCCGGGCGCGGCGGCACTGGACGGTACGCATGTTCAACCGCTTTGCCGTCGCTGTGGGGCTCTCGCTCCTGTTCTGGTCGGCGGTCGAGGTATTCGGGTGGTTCGACGGGGACGACGGCCTCGCCCCGTCCAACGCCGCGCCGCTCGTCGTCGAGACGATGACGCTCAAGGCGGCCGAAGACGACGATCGAGCAACGCTCATCGACCTTGAGGACGTCCGCTGGCGGATGGACTGCCCGCTCCTCGTCGTCTCCGGCGCTTGGATCGGTGCCGAGGGCGAACTGCACCGGGCGGCGTCAGAGATGGTCGGCGACGGTGCGGCGGCGCCCCTGCCCCGCGCCATCACGAGGCAGAATGCGGCCGACTCGGCCGAGGATTGGCGCGTGCGGCCGGGGCCGCCGCCGGCCGGCCTGCCGCCGCCGCCGCACCGTTTCGCCCTCGTCGTCGAGGCGCCCCGCACCCTGCCCTGCACCGGGCCCGAGACGACGAAGCCCTGGGCGGGAGTCGCCCGGATCGTCGAAGTGGTCGTGCCGGGGGCGGACGATCGAGCGGCCGCTGATCCGATCGCCGCGCCGTCACGTATCCTATTTTAGGATCTTTCGCCTGCGTGTCTGTTCAAACGATTATGCCAACGATCTGCCTCTTCGTCCTGCAAAGCCTTGCCAGCAACGGCGCGCGGGGCTTGAGTGTCGCCGTGCACGTATCCAAACCCCATTCCGAGGCCGTTTTTCTGGCCGAGATGGCGGCCATCGCCGAGCGGCGCGACGCCGAGGCGTTCGCGCGCCTGTTCGTCCACTACGCGCCGCGGATCAAAGGCTACCTGAAGCGCCTCGGCCTGGACGACGCCGCGGCCGAGGACTTGGCGCAGGACGTGATGCTCACCGTCTGGCGGCGGGCCGACCAGTTCGACCCGGCGCGCGCGGCGCTCAGCACTTGGATCTACGCGATCGCCCGCAACCGGCGGATCGACGTCCTGCGGCGCGAGCGCCACCCCGAGCCCGACCCGATGCTGGCCCCGATCCCCCTGCCGCGCGGCGACGAGGCGCTGGAGGGCGAGGAGACGCGGGCCCGCGTCAAGGAGGCGGTGGCGCTGCTGCCGCCCGAGCAGGCCGAGGTGCTGCGGGTATTCTACTTCGAGGACGAGTCGCACGGCACGATCGCCGAGGCGTTCGGCCTGCCGCTCGGCACGGTCAAGTCGCGGCTGCGCTTGGCGCTCGCCAAGCTGCGCGCGATCCTGGACGATTTGGCATGAGCGCCCCCTTCACCCTCGACGAACTGCTCTTGGCGCACGCCGCCGGCGCCCTGCCCGAGGCCCTAGGCGTCCTGGTCGCCACCCACATGAGCCTGAAGCCCGAGAGCCGGCGCCGCTACGCCGAACTGGAGACCCTGGGCGGCGTCCTGCTCGACGACGTTCCGCCCGTGCCCTTGCGCGAGGACGCGCTCCAAACCGTCCTGGGGCGGCTGGACGAGGCGCCACCCTTCCCCGCCGAGGCGGCGCCGACGCCGCCCCTCGACGTGCCGAACCCGCTCGCATCCTACCTGCCCGACGGCCTCGCGGGTCTGCGCTGGCGGCGTTACGGCGTGATTCGCGAGGCGCGCTTGAGCCTCGGCTCGCCCAAGCTCACGTCGCGGCTGATCGAGGTCCGGCCGGGCGACGCGATCCCCGACCACGCGCACGACGGCAACGAGGTCACGCTGGTGCTCAAAGGTGCCTACACCGACGCGACCGGGCGCTACGCGCGGGGCGACGTCGAGATCGCCGATCCGAGCCTCGAACACCGGCTGACGGCCGAGCCCGGCGAGGCTTGCCTGTGCCTCACGGTCTCGGACGCCCAGATTCGGCTGCTCACGCCCCTGGGCCGATTGTTGAACCTGTTCGTACGTTTTTGAGCTTTTTTTGTTTTTGCCAGTGTCAACGCAGGAGGCCTACCCGCGGCGCCGCGGGTAGGCCTCGGACAAAAGACGAAAAAGAGAAGAGGAAGGCCGCGCGCCCAGCGCACGCGAAGCGCAACCGGCTTGCCTAGCCGCGCTACACCCCTATGCTGCCGGCCGCTTCATTCCCCGTAAGTTCAAGGCTGTTCTCCATGCTGACCCGCGCCCTCAACCCCGGCCGCCTCGCGCTTTGGCAGTACGCCCTCCTGGCGCTCGCCGGCACGGCCGTGCTGGCCTTGTCGTCCAAGGTGCAGGTGCCCTTCTACCCCGTGCCGATGACGCTGCAGACGGCGGCCGTGTTCCTGGTCGGCTTCGCCTACGGGCCGGTTTTGGGTGCTATGACCGTGCTCTTGTGGCTCGGGCAGGCGCTCGTCGGCCTGCCGGTCCTGGCGCTGCCCGTGGCCGGTCCCGCGGTCGTGTTTGGCCCGACCGGCGGCTACCTACTCGGCTTCGTCGCCGCCGCCTACGTCTGCGGCCTCGCCGCGGCGCGCGGGTACGGCGGGCTCGGCCTCTTCCTCGCGACGATCGTAGGCTCGCTCATCGTCTACGCGCTCGGCGTCCTCTGGCTCACGACCTTCGTCGGCGGGCTCGGCGAGGCCCTCGCCGCCGGCGTCGTGCCCTTCGTTCTGGGCGACTTGCTGAAGGCGGTGCTCGCGGCGGCCGCCGCGTCGCTCGGCCTCGCCCGGCTCGGCTTCGCCAAGGGCTAGGCGGTTTGCGCCGCGTCGTTGCGGACGAGGCCGGTCTCGACGCGGCCGCCCGCGTCCTGCTCGGCGGGGGCCTCGTCGCCTTTCCGACCGAGACCGTCTACGGCCTCGGCGCGCTCGCCACCAGCGACGCCGCGATCGAGCGGGTCTACGCCGCCAAGGGCCGCCCGGCGCGCAACCCGCTCATCCTGCACCTCGCGACGCTCGACGGGGCCCGGGCGCTCGGCCGCTTCGATGCTCGGGCCGAGCGGCTGGCGGAGGCGTTCTGGCCGGGGCCGCTCACCCTCGTCCTGCCGGCGCGCGCGGGCGGACGTGTTTCAAAACGCGCCACGGCCGGGCTCGACACGTTGGCGCTGCGCCTGCCGGGCCACCCGGTCGCGCGAGCACTCCTCGTCCGCGTCGGCCTGCCGGTCGCGGCACCGAGCGCCAACCCCTCCGGCCGGACGAGCCCGACCCGGCCCGAACACGTCGCGGGCGATCTCGGCGACGCCGTCGACCTCCTGATCGACGGCGGACCGTGCCCGCTCGGGGTCGAGAGCACGGTGGTCGACCTGTCATGTCCGGACGTGGCGCACATCCTGCGCCCCGGCGGGCTGCCGCGCGTCGCCGTCGGCGCACTCGCCGGCCGGCTGACCGCGGGTGCCGACGCGGACGACGACGCGCACCCACGCGCGCCGGGGATGCTGCGCCGCCACTACGCGCCCAGGCATCCCTTGCGCTTGGAGGCGACGGACGTCGGCCCCGACGAGGCCCTGCTCGCCTTCGGCCCGGCGCCGCCGACGGGCGCCAAGGTCGCCTTGAACCTGAGCCCGGACGGCAACCTGGACGAGGCGGCGCAGAACCTGTTCGCGCACCTTCGCGTCTTGGACGGGGCCGACGTCGCGGCGATCGTCGTGATGAAGGTGCCGAACGAGGGCGTCGGCGAGGCGATCAACGACCGTCTGCGGCGGGCTGCGGCGACGGATTAGGCCGTGCTGTGATGCCCGGCACCCCGGCGGGGCTGCCGGCGCAGACGGTCGGGCGTATGCCCTCGACGACGGGCTAGGCAAGCGCCGCGCGCGCGCTTAGGCTATTTTGCAAGGCAAGCAATCCAGTCGCTTCAACACGAAGGTAGGAACGTATGCGCAAGGTTTTGGCCCTCGCCCTCGCCGCCGCCCTCTACGGCACGACCGCCCTGGCGCAGGACGACTTCAAGCCCGCCATCATCTTCGACATGGGCGGCAAGATGGACAAGTCGTTCAACGAGGCCGCCTTCAACGGCGCCGAGCGCTTCAAGGAAGAGACCGGCATCGACTACCTCGAATTCGAGATCACCAACGAGGCGCAGCGCGAGCAGGCGATGGAGCGGATGATCCGCTCGGGGGCCGACATCATCGCGGTCGTCGGCTTTCAGAACGCGACGCCCTTGGAGGCGATCGCCAAGGACAACCCCGAGGTCAAGTTCACCATCGTCGACGCCGTCGTCGATCTCCCCAACGTCCAGTCGGTCACCTTCAAGGAGCACGAAGGCTCCTACCTCGTCGGCATGGCGGCGGCGCTGGCCTCCAAGACCGACACGGTCGGCTTCGTCGGCGGCATGGACATCCCCTTGATCCGCAACTTCCAGCACGGCTACGAGCAGGGCGTGAAGGCGGTGAACCCGGACGCGCAAGTGATCGCCAACATGGCCGGCACGACGCCCGCCGCGTGGTCCGACCCGGCGCGGGGTGCCGAACTCGCGATCAGCCAGTTCGACCGCGGCGCCGACGTCGTCTACGCCGCCGCCGGCGCCACGGGCCTCGGCGTCTTGCAGGCGGCGGCCGACGCGGACAAGCTCGCGATCGGCGTCGACAGCAACCAGAACTACCTCTACCCCGGCCACATCCTGACCTCGATGGTCAAGCGGGTCGACGAGGCAATCTACAACACCTTCATGACGGCCAAGAACGGCGACTGGGAGCCCGGCGCCGAGAGTCTCGGCCTCGCCGAGAACGGCGTCGGCTACGCCTTGGACGAGAACAACGCCGACTTGGTCACGCCGGAGATGAAGGAGAAGATCGAGGCGGCGAAGCAGGAGATCATCGACGGCAAGGTCTCGGTCGAAAGTTATTACAGCACCCAGAACTAGGGCCGGTCCGCGCCGATGAGGGCCGACAGCACGGCACCGCCCGCGGTCGAACTGCGCGGCATCGACAAGTGGTTCGGCACCAACCACGCCAACCGTGCCATCGACCTGCGGGTGATGCCCGGGACGATCCACGGCATCATCGGCGAGAACGGTGCCGGCAAGTCGACCTTGATGAACATCCTGTTCGGCTTTCTCGAAGCCGACCGGGGCGAGGTGCTGATCGACGGAGAAGTGCGGCGCATCCGCTCGCCGGACGACGCGATCGCGGCCGGGATCGGCATGGTGCACCAGCACTTCATGCTGGTCGAGCCGTTCACGGTCCTGGAGAACGTCCTGCTCGGCGCCGAGGAAGGGGCGCTGCTCAAGGCGTCGCGGGCCAAGGCGCGCGGCGAACTCGAACGTCTGGCGCGCGACTACGCCCTCGACGTGCCCTTGGACGCCAAGGTCGAGGACCTGTCCGTCGGTCTGCAGCAGCGGGTCGAGATCCTCAAAGCCCTCTACCGCGGCGCCAAGATCCTGATCCTGGACGAGCCGACCGGCGTCCTCACCCCCGACGAGGCCGACCACCTGTTTCGCATCCTCAAAGGGCTGCGCGACCAGGGCCGCACGGTCCTCCTCATCACCCACAAATTGCGCGAGATCATGGCGATCACCGACGCGGTCGGCGTCATGCGTCAAGGTGCCGTGGTGGCGCACCGGGAGACCGCGTCGACCGGCCGCGAGGAACTGGCCGAACTGATGGTCGGGCGCAAGGTGATCCTGCGGGTCGAGAAGGGCGACGCGGCCCCCGGCGAGATCGTCCTCGACGTCGAGGGCCTGCGCGTCCGCGACCGCCAGGGCGTCGAGCGCCTCAAGGGCGTGGATCTCGCCGTGCGGCGCGGCGAGATCGTCGGCATCGCCGGCGTCTCGGGCAACGGTCAGAGCGAGCTGCTGGAGGCAATCTCCGGCATGGTCGAGCCCAGCGCCGGCGTCGTGCGGGTGAACGGCACACCGGTCAGCGGGCGCGGGGCGAGGATCGGCCACGTACCCGAGGATCGCCTGCGCGTCGGCCTCGTCCGCGGCTTTCCGGCCTGGGAGAACGCTGTCCTGGGCTACCAGGACGCCGAGTGCTACGAGAAGCGCGGCTTCATGCGCATCAAGCGCATCCGCGACGTCTGCCGGGACTGGATGCGGCGCCACGACGTCCGGCCCCCTTCGTGCGACCTGGAGGCGCAGGGCTTTTCCGGCGGCAACCAGCAAAAGCTGGTTCTCGCCCGCGAACTGGAGCACGGGCCGGATCTCCTCCTCGTCGGCCAGCCGACCCGCGGCGTCGACATCGGCGCGATCGAGCTGATCCACAAGCGCCTGATCGCGATGCGCGACGCCGGCAAGGCGATCCTGCTCGTCTCGGTCGAGCTCGACGAGGTGATGGCGCTCTCGGACCGCATCCTCGTCATGGTCGACGGCGCGATCACCGGCGAGGTGGCGGGGGGTGCCGCCGACGAGCGCCGCATCGGGCTGCTGATGGCCGGCGTGCGCGAGGACGCGCCGCCGGAGTCCGTGCCCGCATGACCAAGGACGCCCTGCCGACTTGGGTCGAGATCGGGCTGATCCCGCTCCTCAACCTGACGCTCGCCTTCCTCGTCACCGGCATCATCGTCGTCGTCTTGGGCGAGAACCCGCTGCGCGCCGTCGAACTGCTGCTCTACGGCGCGTTCGGCTACGGTAGCGCCTGGGGCTACACCCTCTTCTACACGACGAACTTCATCTTCACCGGGCTTGCCGTGGCGCTCGCCTTCCACGCCGGCCTGTTCAACATCGGCGGCGAGGGGCAGGCCTACCTAGGCGGCCTCGGCGCCGGCCTCGTCGCGCTGGCGCTCGGCGGCGGTCCCGCCATCCTCGTCCTGCCCTTGTGCGTCTTGGGCGCCGCCCTGTTCGGGGCGCTGTGGGGTTTCATCCCCGGTTGGCTGCAAGCAAGGCGCGGCAGCCACGTCGTCATCACGACGATCATGCTGAACTTCGTCGCCGCCGCCCTCATGACCTACCTGATGGTCAACGTCCTGATCGTGTCGGGCAGCCAGATCCCCGAGAGCGCCCGCTTCGGCGAGGGCGCCTTGATGCCGCACTTAAGCGGCCTGTTCGCCGTCTTCGGCCTCGACCTCGGCCGCTCGCCCTTGAACGTCTCGCTGTTCTTGGCGCTGATCGCCTGCGTCGTCGTCTGGGCCTTCGTCTGGAAGACGCGGCCCGGCTACGAGATCCGCGTCGTCGGCCAGAGCGAGCCCGCCGCCCGCTACGCCGGCATCGACCCCGGCCGCCGGGTCATCCTGGCGATGACGCTCTCAGGGGCACTCGCCGGTCTCATGGCGGTGAACGAGGTCTTGGGCGCGCAGGGCCGCATCGTGCTGGGCTTCACCGGCGGCTACGGCTTCGTCGGCATCGCGGTCGCGCTCATGGGCCGCAACCACCCGCTCGGCATCGTGCTCGCGGCGCTTCTCTTCGGCGCCCTCTACCAAGGCGGTTCCGAACTCGCCTTCGACATGCCGGCGATCACCCGCGACATGGTGGTCGTGATCCAGGGCCTCGTCATCCTCTTCGCCGGTGCTCTGGAGAACCTGTTTCGGCCAAGCCTGAAGCGCCTGTTCATCAAGCGGCGCGACCCCGCCCCGGCGGCGACGGGGGCGGCGCGTGGCTGACGCCTACCTGCAGGCCCTCTTCATCCTCGACAGCACGTTTCGCTTGGCGGCACCCCTCGTCCTCGCCGCGATGGCGGGCCTGTTCTCCGAGCGCTCTGGCGTCGTCGACATCGCGCTGGAGGGCAAGATGCTGGGCGGCGCGTTCGCCGCCGCCGCGGCCGCCGCCGTCACCGGCAGCGCCTGGGTGGGGCTCGGCGCCGCCCTCGTCGTCGCCTTGGCACTCGCCATGCTGCACGCCTTCGCCTCGGTGACGGCCAAGGGCAACCAGGTCGTCTCGGGCATGGCGATCAACATCGCGGTCGCCGGCCTCGGCCCCGTCCTCGCCGACGCTTGGTTCCATCAGGCCGGGCGCGTGCCCGTCTTCGGCGCCGGCACGCGCTTCACCCCGATCGAACTGCCGCTCGCCGAGGCGCTGCGGCCCGTGCCGATCCTCGGCCCGTTCTACGCCGAGGTGGTGAGCGGACACAACCTGCTCGTCTACGCCGCGGCCCTGTCCGTGCCGCTCGTCGGCTACGTCGTCTACCACACCCGCTTCGGCCTGCGCCTGCGCGCGGTCGGCGAGAACCCGGCCGCCGTCGACACGGCCGGCATCTCGGTGACGTGGATGCGCTACAGGGCGCTGATGGTGACGGGGCTCTTGTGCGGCGTCGCCGGCGCCTACCTCTCGATCGCGCAGGGCGCCGGGTTCGTTCGTGACATGACCGCCGGCAAGGGCTACCTCGCGCTCGCCGCCCTCATCTTCGGCAAGTGGCGCCCCGTGCCGACCCTCTTCGCCTGCCTCCTCTTCGCCCTCACCGACGCGCTCCAGGCGCGGCTGCAGGGCGTGCCGCTCCCGATCGTCGGCGAACTCCCGACCCAGGCGATCCAAGCACTACCCTACCTGCTCACCATCCTGCTGCTCGCCGGCTTCGTCGGCCGCGCCGTGGCGCCGAAGGCGATTGGCCAGCCCTACGTGAAGGAACGATGAACGACCTGCTCGCCGCCGCGCGCGGGGCGAGGGGACGCGCCCACGCCCCCTATTCCGGCTTCAAGGTCGGTTGCGCGCTCCGGCTGCCGTCCGGGCGGATCGTGACCGGCTGCAACGTCGAGAACGTGGCCTACCCGTTGAGTTCCTGCGCCGAGCGGATCGCCGTCGGCGCCATGCTGCTGACCGGCGAGAACCGGATCGAGGAGGCGCTGGTGATCGGCTTCGGCGCCACCCCCTGCACGCCCTGCGGCGGCTGCCGCCAGACGCTCGCCGAGTTCGCCGGGCCCGACCTCGTCGTGCATTGCTGCGCCGCCGACGGGACGGTCTTGAGCCGGCGCCTGGACGCGCTCCTGCCGTACGCCTTCGGGCCGGGAGACTTGGCATGAGCGAGGCCGCCAGAGTCGTGCGCGAACGCACGCCCGGCTTCGTCCCGGCCCTGGCCCTCCTGCTCGGCTCCGGGTTGGGGGCGGTGGCCGAGACGGTCCGGCCGCACGCCTCGATCGCCTACGCCGACCTGCCGGGCCTGCCGGTCCCGAGCGTCGAGGGCCACGGCGGCACGCTCACGCTCGGCGACGTCGACGGGCTGCCGGTCGCCTGCTTCAAGGGCCGGGCGCACCTCTACGAGGGCGACGCTGCGGCGCCGCTGCGGCTGGTTCGCCTCGCCAAGGATCTGGGCGTAGGCGCTTTTCTCGCGACCAGCGCCGTCGGCGGCATCCGCGACGACCTGGGGCCGGGGGCTTTCGTGCGCATCACGGACCACTTGAACCTGACCGGCACCAACCCCTTGATCGGCGCCAACGACGACGCCTACGGCCCCCGCTTTCCCGACATGAGCCGTGCCTACGACCCTGGCCTCGCCGACGCGCTGGACCGGGCGGCGCGGGCGGCGGGCGTGGACCTCGCGGGCGGCGTCTACGCCGGCTGGCGCGGGCCCTCCTTCGAGACCCCGGCCGAGATCCGCATGTTGCGGGGTTTGGGCGGCGACGTGGTCGGCATGTCGATCGTGGCGGAGGCAATCGCGGCGGCGCATTGCGACCTGCCGTTCGCCGCCGTCTCGGTCGTCGTCAACCGCGCCGCCGGCCTCGCCGGGGCGGTGTTGAGCCACGATGAAACGCTTGCCCGTGCGACGGAGGCGGGGCCGGGGCTCGCCGCCCTCGTGCGGGCGTTCGCGGCGGAGATGCGCGATGGACAGACGTAGCGCCGACGACCTTTTGGCCGAAGCGCGGGCGGCAGGGGCCGATCCCGCGTTTGCCGCCCGCGCGATGCGGCTCCTCGACCTCACCTCCTTGCAGGGCGAGGCGGGCGACGAGACGGCGGACGAGATCGAGCGCTTGTGCCGAGACGCGATCGCCTGCCGCGCCGCCGCAGTCTGCATCTACCCGCGCCACCTGCCGCTCGCGCGCGGCCTCTTGGACGGGACGGGCGTGCGCCTCGCTACCGTCGCCGCCTTCCCGCACGGCGGCGACGACATCGCAATGGCCGCGGACGAGACCGCCGCCGCCGTCGCCGAAGGCGCCGACGAGGTCGACGTCGTGGCGCCGATCGGGGCCTTGATGGAGGGCGACATCGGCGCGGTCGGGGAACTGATCGCCGCCTGTCGCGCCGCCGCGACCCCGTCCACCACCTTGAAGCTGATCCTGGAGACGGGCGTGCTCGCCGAGCCGTCCAGGGTGACGGCGGCGGCGCGGGCCGCCGTGATGGCCGGGGTCGACTTTCTCAAGACCTCGACCGGCAAGGCGCCGGTCGGTGCCACCCTCGACGCGGCCCTGTGGCTGCTCGCCGTCATCGCCGAGGCCGACGGCCGGGTGGGGCTCAAGGTCTCAGGCGGCGTGCGCACCGCCGACGACGCAGGCACCTACGCCCGGCTCGCCGAACTGGTGCTGGGCGAGGACTGGGTGACGCCTACCCACTTTCGCATCGGCGCCTCGTCGCTGCTGACCGATCTTCGCCGCCTCAAGGATGCTTGAGCCCGTGCCGGCCGTCATGCCGCAGGAGGTGATCGCCAGGAAGCGCGACAAGGCGGTCCTGCGCCGCGACGAGATCGTCGCCTTCGTGCGCGGCATCGCCTCGGGCGAGGTCGGCGAGGCGCAGATGGCGGCGTTCGCGATGGCGGTCTGCCTGAACGGCATGACCCCGGCCGAGACCGCGGCGCTGACCCGCGCGATGCGCGACAGCGGCGCGACGCTGAATTGGGTCGATCTCGACGGTCCGATCCTCGACAAGCACTCGACCGGCGGCGTCGGCGACAAGGTGAGCCTGATCCTGGCGCCCGTGCTCGCCGCCTGCGGCGCCTTCGTCCCGATGCTCTCGGGGCGCGGCCTCGGCCACACCGGCGGCACGCTCGACAAGCTGGAGAGCTTGACGGGCTACGACGTCCGGCCCGACCTCGACCGGCTGCGGCGGGTGGTGCGCGAGGCCGGCTGCGCCATCGTCGGCGCCGGGGAAGGCTTGGCGCCGGCGGACGCGCGGCTCTACGCCGTGCGCGACGTGACCGCGACCGTCGCGAGCGCGCCGCTCATCGTCGCCTCAATCCTGGCGAAGAAGCTGGCCGAGGGCGCGCAAGCCCTGGTCATGGACGTGAAGTGCGGCAGCGGCGCGTTCTTGACCGACATTGAGGCGGCGCGCGGGCTCGCCGACGCCCTGGTCGAGACGGCGCTCGCCGCGGGCCTGCCCTGCCGGGCACTCGTCACCGACATGGACTGGTGCGTCGGCCACAGCGCCGGCAACGCCCTCGAAGTCGCGGAAGCCGTCGCGGTGCTGCGCGGCGAGGGCGGCGACCCGCGGCTGCGCGACCTCGTCCTGGCGCTCGCCGCCGAGGCGCTGGCGATGGGCGGCATCGCCGCCGGGACGGGCGAGGGCAGGGGCCTCGCCGACCGGGCGCTGGCCTCGGGCGAGGCGGCGGAGCGCTTCGGGCGCATGGTGCGGGGCCTGGGCGGGCCGGATCCATTCGTTTGGAACCCTCCCACGGCCCCGGTGGTGCGGCCGGTGCCGGCGCCGAGGGCCGGCCGGGTCGTCGCCTGCGACGTGAGGGCGCTGGGCCAGATCGTCGTTCGCCTCGGCGGCGGGCGGACGCGGCCGGGCGGGACTATCGACGCCGCCGTCGGCTTGAGCGGCGTGCGCGGCCCCGGTTCGATCGACGCCGGCGAACCGCTCGCCACCGTCCACGCCCGCTCCGAGGCGGCGGCGGACGAAGCGGCCGAGGCGCTGCGCGCCGCCTTCACCTTGGCGGCGCCGAACGTTCGGCCCGAGGCAACACGGGCGATCGTGCTCGAACGTCACGTTTGAGAGTGAACGCTTCGCGTGCGCTGGGCGCGTGGCCTTTCTTCTTTTTGTCTTTGTTCGAGGCTGGCCCTCGGCGCCCCGGCCAACCTCCTGCGTTAACACCGGCGAAAAAACGGCTTTGGCTTGACGATCGACGTTCGAGCGCACTAATAGGCGCATAACACGGTCCCGCGCCCCGCGCGGGTACGGTTTTTCCACCCTTTCAAGGTATACGACGATGGCCCGACGCTGCAGCCTGACCGGCAAGGGCGTTCAGTCCGGCAACAATGTCAGCTACGCCAACAACAGGACGCGGCGCCGGTTCTTGCCCAACATCCAGTCCCGCCGCCTGTTCAGCGAAGCGCTCGGCACGGCGTTTCGCATGCGCATCGCGACGCAGACCCTGCGCACGATCGACAAGCACGGCGGGCTCGACGGCTTCCTCCTCAACACCGCCGACAAGGCGCTGCCGAGCGAGATGAAGCGCTTAAAGCAGCGCATCGAGACGAAGCGCGCCGCGGCAGCGGCCTGACGCCTCAGATACCGCTCGCCGCGCCGCCGTCGAGCGCCGCCACCACCGCTTCCAGCCGCGGCTCGTCGATGCCCATCTCGCGCAGGTGCAGGACCGTGTTGCGGACGTAGTCGGTGTTGCGTCCGCCCTCGCCGACCCCGGCCTCGACGGTGGCGACGATCTCCGGCAGCGGCAGGTCGCCCGCGAACTGCGCGTGGTCGGGCTTGGCGACGTAGGTCCAGGCCTCGACCGTCTCGCCGCCGAGCAGCGTCAGCGGCACGCGCGCGCGGCGATAGACCTCCGTCACCAGTTCGCGCCCGTCGAGGTAGGTCAGCGTCTCGGCCTCGCGCTCAAGCGCCACGCCGATCGCCCGGCCGCGGCAGGACCGGCCGGGGGCGAGGCCGAGGACGAGGCCCGGTTGCGCGCGGGTGCCGCGCCAGTGCCAGGACCGGACGCACAACGAGCGGTGATAGCCGTCCAGCGTCGCCGGCTCGAAGGCCATGACCTCAAAGCCCGGCTTCCACATCAAGGAGCCGTAGCCGAACACCCAGACGAGCCCGTCCCGCCCGGACGTGGGCGCGCCACCGCTCACGCCTCCTTCGCCAACGGATCGTCCGGCTGGCGGACGTAGGCTTGGCCCGCCTTGATGACGCCGCGGCGGATGGCGCGGGTGCGGGTGAAGAGGTCGGACAAGGCGTCGCCCTCGTCCCAGCGGATGTTGCGCTGCAAGGCAATCAGGTCCTCGGTGAAGCGGCCGAGCATCTCCAGAACGGCCGGCTTGTTGTGCAAGAACACGTCGCGCCACATGGTCGGATCGGAGCCGGCGATGCGGGTGAAGTCGGTGAAGCCGCCGGCCGCGTACTTGAAGACCTCGGCCTTCTCCTGCTCCTCCAGGTCGGCGACCGTGCCGACGATGGTGTAGGCGATCAGGTGCGGCAGGTGCGAGGTGATGGCGAGCACCTTGTCGTGGCGGTCGGGGTCCATGACGTCGACCTGGGCGCCGGCCAGCTCCCACAGATCCCGCACGCGGGCCGTGGCGCTGGTATCGGTCGCGTCCGTCGGCGTCAGGATGCAGCGGCGGCCCCGAAACAGGGTGGCGAACGCGGCCTCCGGCCCGGAGTGCTCGGTGCCGGCGACCGGGTGGCCCGGCACGAACAGGGCGGGCTCGGGCAGGTGCGGCGTCACCGCGTCGATCACCCGCCGCTTCACCGAGCCGACGTCGGTGACGATGGCGTCGGCGGCGAGCCCCGGCGCCATCGCGGCGGCGACGGCCCCCATGGCGCCGGGCGGCACGCCTAAGATCACGAGGTCGGCCCCCGCGACGGCGGACGCCGGTTCGGCCTCGGCCCGGTCGCACAAGCCGAGGTCCAGCGCCTTGGCCCGCGTCTTTGGGCTCCGGGCGCAGGCGACGATCTCAGAGGCCGCCCCGGCCCCGCGCAGCACCTTGGCGAGCGAGCCGTTGATCAGGCCGATGCCGACGAGCGCGACCCGGCCGAAGCCGCTCATGCCGCCCCCAAGGCACGGCCGCTCGTGAAGTCGCGCAGGGCGTCGAGCAGGGCCGTGTTCTCCGCTTCGAGGCCGACGCTGATGCGCAGGGCGTGCGGCAGGCCGTAGGCGTCCATCGCCCGCACGAGGATGCCGCGGCCCTCCAGGCAGGCGTTGGCGGCGGCGGCCTCCTTCGCGTCGGCCAAACCCGCGAGGACGAAGTTGCCGACCGAAGCGTGCGCCTCGATGCCAAGGCCGGCGAGCCCCGCGGCGATGCGCTCGCGCTCGGCCGCGTTGTGCGCGACCGAGCGGCGCTGGTGGTCCCGGTCGGCCAGGGCCGCGACGCCGGCCGCGAGCGCCGGGCCGCCGAGGTTGAAGGGGCCGCGCACCCGGTTGACCACGTCGACGATGTCGAAGGGCGCCAGCATCCAGCCGAGGCGCAATCCCGCGAGGCCGAACAGCTTCGAGAAGGTCCGGGTCATGACGACGTTGTCGTAGGCGAGGGCCAGGTCCTGCCCGTTCGCGTAGTCGTCGGCCTCGACGTACTCGGCGTAGGCCGCGTCGACGACGAGGACGACGTGGCCGGGCAGGCCGGCGTGCAGCCGCTCAAGCTCGGTCTTGGAGAGGTAGCTGCCGGTCGGATTGTTGGGGTTGGCGAGGAAGACGAGCTTGGTGCGGGCCGTGACGCGCGCCAGCAGCGCGTCGACGTCGGCCTTGAGGCCGGTCTCGGGCGCTGCCACTGGGCGCGCCCCGGCCGCCAGCGCCGCGAGCCGGTACATCAAGAAGCCGTGCCGGCTGTAGAGCACTTCGTCGTCGGGGCCGGCGTAGGCGCGGACCAGGAGCGCGATCAATTCGTCCGACCCCGCGCCGCAGACGATCCGCTCCGGGTCGAGGTCGAAGCGCCGGCCGAGGGCGCGGCGCAGTTCCGCGGCACCGCCGTCGGGGTAGCGCGACATCCGGGTGGCCTCGCCGAGATAGGCTTCGATCGCGTCCTTCGAGGCCCCGAGCGGGTTCTCGTTCGAGGACAGCTTGATCGGCGCCAAACCGCTCTTGAGCGCCGACTTGCCGCCGACGTAGGGGGCGATGTCGAGGATTCCGGGGCGGGGGGTCGGTGTCGGCATGGGCATCGTCGGACTTGGGGCTTGAGGAAGAGGGCGTCGGCGTCAGGCGCGAAGCGGTCTCGCATAGCCGCCGACGGGGCGGACGCGCAAGACCTCGTCGAAGACGTCGCTCAGCGCGTCGGGCAGCCGGGCCAGGGCGTCGTCGATGAAGCCGTCGAGTTCGATCAGGTGCGAGACCGTCTCGCCGTCGCTCGAAACCGCCCGCCAGAGCGGCGCCATGCCGGCGTCCTCCAGGCGCGCCCGCAGCTGCGCCCGGCCGAGGTCCGGCCCGGCCTCGATCCCGACCAGCGCCGCGTCGTCGCCGGTACGCTCCGAGGCGGCGCTGCCGACGAGGTAGGCGTCCCCGCCCCCGCCCGAAGCCGGCTCGACGAAGGGCAGCTTGGCCAGCACCTGCAGGCGCCCGCGCCCGGCCGTGCCCATTAGCCAGCGCCACCAGCCGCCGTCGGCGCCGCCCGCGTCGGGCAGGGGCAGGACGGCGAGCCGCACGCGATCCTCGTCCAAGGCGCGTATCGCCCGGGCCGGGTTGTCGACGCGGCGGATCGGGACCAGGGCGCCGAAATGGTCGCGCGCCGCGTCGCGCACCGCCCCGTCCGGGCCGGCCACGACGGCGACCTCGAAGGGGGTCTGGAGGTAGGTGAAGGCGGCGATCACCTCGCGCCAGACGCGGACCAGGGCGGGGAGGGGAAAGCGCCCCTCGGACCGTGCCGCGAGGCAGCGCAGGACCATCGCCTCGCGCCCCGGCCGAAAGGCGAAGCCGCCGCCGTGCGCGGCCTTGGCCGTCTTGATCCGCTCGACGACCTCGACGCGCCGCAAGAGGCCGTCCAGCAGCGCCGCGTCGATCCGGTCGATCTCGGCGCGCAGCGCCGCGAGATCGGCTTCGGCCTCGCTCATCCCTCGATCCTCATCCATCGACCCTTGGGGCATGATCCCGGAGGGCGCCCGCGGCCCCTGCCGCAGCGGTAGCGCAAGCGGCTTGACATTGCCAGCGTCGGCGCCACCTTGAAACCCTGTTCCCCGTGGTGATTTGCGCCGACCGGCTTGCGGCCACGTTAAACAAACGGCTAAAAGGTCGTGGCCCCGTTCCACCGCCGCGTCCCCTCTGCCGTCTATCGTGCGACTCTCAGGTGCGGCGGCAACGAAGGCGTGGCCATGCCCATCAAGATCCCCAACGACCTGCCCGCCGCCAACAAGCTCGCGGCCGAGGGCGTGCGCCTGATCGGCGAGCACGAGGCGTCCAGGCAGGACATCCGCCCGATGCAGGTGGCGCTCTTGAACCTGATGCCGGAGAAGCCCAAGACCGAGACGCAACTGGCGCGGCTCCTGGGCGCCACGCCGCTCCAGGTCGAGCTGACGCTGCTCACCACCTCGACCTACCGGCCGAACAACGTCCCCGCCTCGCACCTGCAAAGCTTCTATCAGACCCCGGACGACGTGCGCGGGCGCAAGTTCGACGGGCTGATCGTGACCGGCGCCCCGGTCGAGATGCTGCCCTTCGAGGACGTGAAGTACTGGGACGAGCTGCGCCGCGTCCTCGACTGGTCGCGGACCAACGTCCACTCCTGCTTTCACATCTGCTGGGGGGCGCAAGCCGCGCTCCAGCACTTCCACGGCGTGCCCAAGCGCATCCTGCCGACCAAGCGTTTTGGCATCTACACCCACCACCTGATCGAGCGCCGCGACGCCGCCCGGCCGGGCCTGCTCCGCGGCTTCGACGACTACTTCCTCGTCCCGGTCTCGCGCCACACCGAGGTGCGGCGGGCCGACCTGCCCGAGCATAGCGGCCTCGAAGTCCTCGCCGTCTCCAACGCCGCCGGCTTGTGCCTCGTCCACGACCCGGCCCGGCGCGAGGTCTACATGTTCAACCACCTCGAATACGACACCTACACCCTGCACGACGAGTACGCCCGCGACCTCGCCACGCACGAGGACGTGTCCTTGCCCAGCAACTACTACCCCGACGACGACCCGACCAAACCGCCGCGCAACTGCTGGCGGGCCTACGCGCACCTCTTGTTTGGTAACTGGTTGAATGAGATATATCAGACGACGCCTTATGCGTTAGAGGAGATCGGGTTGAGCAAGGAATACTAAAAGATTTGTCTAAAGCAGTTTCACTCAAACTGTCCAAATTAGCAGTTTGATCACTTACAACAATTTTTACCATGGGTGTAAAAATGACATTAATATCTTTAATCTCATTTGAAGGTCAAAAAATTGGTGCTGGACTTTGCTTCTTGGGAGATGTAATGCTTACAGGATCTATAACTGATAGAAGCATAAAATACGACGATCAAAGCCTCGCGCTACCAAATTACGGAATAGTAAAACTAAAAAGCAGAAACTTTTATAACAACACTATTGCTTCTGCAACTCGCAAAATATGCATATTACAATTTAGATTAGCCTGCGCTTGGTCAGGTGATTATGAAAATGCTATCAGTATCATAAATAAGCTAGTAAATCATACAAACAATAAAGAAAAATATTCTGAAGGAGAAATTGCAATTTATCTGAAAAATAACGCCAGCTACGAAGAATATTTGAGGGTTTGAGCTTGGCATAGACCGCCCATATCCGTCGGCCAGGGAACGGCGGACGGGGCGGGTTGGATGGGGCTACGGTGCAAGGGGTGCGGGGGCGAGGAGCACGTCAAGAACGGGTTCATGCGCGGCAAGCAACGCTACCGCTGCAAGGGCTGCGGGCTGAACTTCACCGACACCCCGCCGCGCGGGATGCCGCTGCGGCTCAAGGTGGAAGCGGTGCTGCTCTACCTCAGCGGCGTCTCGATGAACCGCACCGCCAAGCTGCTCGGGGTGTCGACCCCCACGGTGCAGGCCTGGATCGAGCGCTTTGCGGAAGTCTACGCGCAAAAGCCCGAGCCCGAAGGCCGTGCCGTCGTGGTCGAGCTGGACGAGATGTGGCACTACCTCAAAAAAAGCCGAACAAGCTGTGGGTCTGGAAGGCTCGGGATCGTGCTACGGGACGGCTCATCGACTGGGAGCTGGGGGGTCGTGACCGAGCCACCCTTGAACGCCTTCTCAAGCGCCTGAAGCGCTGGGGCGTGCGGCTCTACTGCACCGACGACTGGGCCGCCTACGAGAAGGCGATCCCCCAAGGCCGGCTCTACGTCGGCAAAAAGGAGACCCACGGCATCGAGCGCGACCACGCCCGCCAGCGGCACTGGCTCGCCCGCTTTCGGCGCCGGTCGATCGTGGTCTCCAAGGCCGTGCGCATGGTGGACGCCTCGATCGCGCTGTTCGCCCGCTTCGGCGGCAACGACAAGATCGGCGACCTCCGGTCTATGCTAGCCTGAGACCCTCGAAAAATTAACTGGAGAGGCCAAAAATTTATGGAACAATTATAGTCAGCATGAGAAGGATGCTATTTTAACAGAATATTATAAAGTCGGCGACGAAATTGTTGAACATGATGCTGCCGCTCAAGGAGGATCTTATCGGCCATCATACGGGTCCATTGCCGGTGGCGACGATCACCTAATGAATGTCGAGGAAATTGAGAATCTATATGAGACTAATAAAGACGATGAGCCGACTGACTGGTGCTTTCCTGCTAATACTGCAATTCTTCTTTCCAATGGCTCTACACTTCCTATTGAAAATGTCACTCCCAAGACTGTGGTTCTTGCTTTTGATGCCGCGCGCGAGAATGGTCGTGCTCTTCTTGTTCCACGCCGTGTAGCTCGCACCTTCGTCAAGCACGAGCAGCGCTTGATCGCCGTCAACGGCGTGCGCGTCACGCCGGGGCACATGATGCTCACCGGCGCGGGCGCCTGGAAGAAGGCGGGCGAGCTGGTGCTCGGCGATCGTCTGGTCGACGCCGAGGGTCGCCTACCGCTCGGCCACACCATCGTCCTGGGCACCAACGAGTACCTGTTCGTGGCGCGGGCGACCGAACAGCCCGGCACGATCGAGCTGACGGCGCAGCGCTGCGCGTTTCCTTGAGAGTAAAGCTCCACCTTTCACGGCGTGGCCGTGGGACTTCTCGCCTGGGCCGACGACGGGTAAGCATCGTTAGGTCGATGCTTTGAGGGAGGGGAACAGATGCAAGGCGGTTTCTACGGTACGCGCGCTCTTCAAGGATGTAGACCGTCGATGACCCGTCGTCTGGGCCTCGCCCTCGCGGCTTTCTCGTCGATCGTCTCGAATGCCATCGCCGAACCCTACTCGAACGTCGCTTACGCCGGGCCGCTCGAAGCCCGCGATACGCCGCGCGGCGCGATGCAGTGGGCGATCCTCGACATGGCGAAGGCCTGGGCCGACTGCGATCGCGAGAGCATGGGCGACCTCCTCGGCGAAGACGTCGATTTTTCCTTTCCGACCACGCGGCTGCGCGGCCGAGACGCCGTCTTGCACGACCTCGACATCTATTGCGGTGCCGAGGCGGCGAACCCGCCTGAGACGGTGAGCTTCTACCTGCCCAACGACGCGTTCTACATCGACGTGGAGCAAAACCGCGTCGCCGTCGAGATCCAGTTCCGCGAGTTCCGCCGCGGCCGGCAGCAGGTCACCAACGACGTCTGGATCGCCACCGTCGAGGACGGCCGGTTCAGCGTCTTGAAAGAATATCTCGACGGTCGCGTGCGCGACCTACAGGCGCTGGGCGTTCTGACCTACGACTGGAACGCCGGGTTCCTCACCCCCTGGCCACCGCGCACCGAGGCTTGGGAAGGGTGCTTTCCGATCGTGCGCGCGGCCCCCGTCAACGACTGCCCGCCGCCCTGATCCGCCCTCCCTCACTCCAGCGGCAGGGCGAACTGGTCCTCGCTTCGGGCCGCATCGGCGCGGCCGACGCCGAGGCCGAGCAGGCGGACGGGGCCTTCGAGCGGTGCGCGGCGGGCGAGGCGGCGGGCTTCGAGGAGGATCGTCGCCGGCGCGTCGAGCCCCGCCGCCGTCGTCTGCCGGCTGCGGCGGCGAAAATCGGCGTAGCGCAGCTTCAAGACCAGCGTCGGGCCGGTGAACAAGGACTGCCGCAGGCGCTCGGCCAAATCGGCCGCCAGGGGTTCGAGCGCGGCCTCGACGGCGGTGATCGAAGTCAGGTCGACATCATAAGTCGTCTCGGTGCTGAGCGACTTTCGCGCCCGGTCGGGCTCGACCGGGCGGGGGTCCTCGCCTTGGGCCAAGCGCCAGAAGTGACGCCCCGGATTGCCGAGAAGACCCACGATCGCGGCCTCGGATAGGGCTTGCAGGTCGGCGCCCGCGTGGACGCCGGCCGCGCGCAGGCGCCGCTCGAACGCGGGACCGATGCCGTGGAAGGCCTGGATCGGCAGCCCGGCGAGGAAGGCCCGCGCCCGTTCCGGCCGGATGACGGCGAGGCCGTCGGGCTTGTCGAGGTCCGAGGCGGCCTTGGCGAGGAACTTGTTGTACGACACGCCGGCCGAGGCGGCGAGCCCGGTCTCGGCCCTGATCTCCGCTTTCAGCGCCCGCGCGATCGCCGTGGCGCTCGAACCCAGCCCCGTGACGTCGAGGTAGGCCTCGTCCAGCGCCAGGGGCTCGACCAGGGGCGTCGAGCGCAGCATGACGGTCCTGATCGCCCGGCTCGCGGCGCGGTAGGCCTCGAAGCGCGGCGGCACCAGGACGAGGTCGGGGCACAGGCCCAGCGCCCGGCCGACCGGCATCGCCGAGCGGACGCCGTGCGCGCGGGCGGCGTAGCTCGCGGTCAAGACAACGCCGCGCCGCGAGCGCCACGCGACCGCGAGCGGCAGCCCGCGCAAGGCCGGGTCGTCGCGCTGCTCGACCGCGGCGTAGAACGCGTCCATGTCGATGTGCACGATCTTACGCACTTGGGTACGGATCTCGCGGCAAACCGTTGCTCGCGCCCAACACTTCGCCCCCAACACGCCCCCTCGGAGCGGCCGGGGGCGAGGACGGCGTGGGCAAGTGTGTGGTTTTGTCCTACGTCGGAGCATAGGCAACCGCGAGAGGGAACGCTACGCCTTGGGTAAGCGATTGATCGCCGTCAGCGGCCTCGCCCTCGCGGTGGCGCTCGCGGGCGGGACCGCGAGGGCCGAGAGCCTGCGCGAGGCGATGGCGCAAGCCTACCGCACCAACCCCACCTTGGAGGCGTCGCGGGCGGAACTGCGGACGATCGACGAGCGCGTTGTCCAGGCACTCGCCGGCTACTGGCCGGACCTCACCGCGTCGGGCCAAGCGACGGTCGCCGACACCAAGACCAACTTCGAGGCCGAGAAGTACATCACCCGCGGCGCGCAACTCGACCTGCGGCAGATGCTCTACGACGGCGGCGCCACCGAGGCCCAAGTCGATCAGGCCGAGAGCCTCGTCGAGGCGCAGCGGGCGAACCTGCTCTCGGTCGAGCAGGCGCTGTTGCTCGACACGACCGACGCCTACACGGCGACGTGGCAGAACCAAGCCGTGCTCGACCTCGCCGAGAACAACGCCGATCGGCTGAGGCGGCAGTTGCAGGCGACGCGGGACCGCTTCGAGGTCGGCGAGGTGGCGCGCACCGACGTGGCGCAGGCGCAGGCACGCTTGGCAAGGGCCTTGTCCGATATCGAGCAGGCGCGGGCCGATCTGGCGGCGGCGCTGGCGTCCTACCGCGAGATCGTCGGCGTCGAGCCGATGCGGCTCGCGGCACCCGAGGTAGCGCCGAGCCTGCCCCCCACCCTCGACCAAGCGTTGCGGTTTGCGCAAGCCAACCCCGACCTCGCCGCCGCGACCTTCGCGCTGACGGCGGCGCGCGGCGCGATCGACGTCGCCAGCGCGAGGCTGCTGCCGGTCCTCGATCTCATCGGCTCGCTCAGTTACTTCGAGGAGCCGAGCGCCCTGGTCGACGAGGCGCGCGACGCCAGCGTGGGCTTTCAGGTCTCGGTGCCCCTCTATCAAGGCGGTGCCCTGCGCAGCCAGATCCGCGAGGCGCGGCAAACCGCTAGTCAGCGGCAACGAGAACTGGAAAGCCAGACCCGCAACGTGCAACGCGCCGTCACGGCGACCTGGGAGACGCTCGAAGCGGCGAAGGCGTCGATCGAGGCGCTGAGCGAGCAGGTCGATGCGAATCGAGTCGCGCTGCAGGGCGTGCAGGAGGAGGCCAACGTCGGCCAGCGCACGACGCTCGACGTGCTCGACGCCGAGCAGGAACTGTTCATCTCGCAGGTCGATCTCGTGCGCGCGACCGCGAACGAGGTTCTGGCGAGCTATCAACTGAAGCAGGCCGTGGGCAACCTTACCGTGGTCGCGATGGACCTCGACGTCGATCCCTACCGGCCCGACACCTACTACCTGCAACAGCGTAACCGGCTGTTCGGGCTCGATTTCGAGTGATACGGCAGGAACGCTTCGCGTCCGCTGCGCGGGGCTTTCCCTGCTTTCTTTTTGCCAGTGTTAACGCAAGAAGACCGCCGCAACGCCGAGGGCCAGCCCCGGACAAAGCGAAAAAAGAAGGAAAAAGCCCGCGCGGCGAGCGCAACGCGAAGCGTTCCGTTCAGGCCGGCTTGCCGCCCGTGGCCGTCATGCCTTCGCGGACGATGAAGACGGCGCAGGGCGCGTGGCGTACGACCCTGGCCGTGTTGGGGCCGAGCAGATAGTCCTGCAAGGTGGGGCGGTGCGAGGCCATGACGATCAGATCGGCCGGCAGTTCGGCCGCCGCTTGGATGATCTCGTGGTAGATCGTGCCGTGCGTCGCGATCGTGCCGCCGCGCTGTGCCTCCGGTACGTACTCACGCATTAGTTCGTCCAGCCGCGCGCCCGCCTGCCGCACGAGGTCCTTGACGTCGTATTCTTCCGAGCCGCCGGTCTCGCCGCGGATGGCGTAGCGCCAGTCCACGCCGGCCGTGAGGTTCGGCACGACCGTCATCAAGTAGACCTTGCCGTTCTTGGCTTTGGCCTGGACGGCGGCCTCGGGCAGGGCGTGTTCCCAAGAGATCTTGTAAGCAAGGTCGATCGGGCAAAGGACCTTCACGAGTTCGTCTCCCTCTTGATGGTCTCGCGGCTGAACCGAACCCTGGGCTCGGCGACGAGCAGGTAGAACAGGCCGATGATCAGCATGACGACGAGCAGGTTGGTGATCGAGGTCCAGGGATCGGCGACGATGCTCGTCGTCCGCTCCTCCAGTTGCGGCGCCAGGATCGTCGCCTGCGGCAGGGCCGGATCGACCAGCTCCATCGTGCCGTAGGCGTCGCGCAGCGCGGTGATCTGCGCGTCCTGCAACACCTGCGCCGGCTCGGTTCCGGTCGATTGCGGCCCGCGCTCGCCGAACTCGCCCTCGCGCGCCGCCGGGCCGATCAGGACCATCTGCGCGCTCACCGTGTCGATTGCATCGCTCATGCCAGGATAGGTGTCCGCCGCCAAGCGCACCGGCCGCAGGAAGGAAAAGCGCAAGGCGGCCGGACTCTTCGTCCAGGCGTTCAGGCCGAGCAGGCGATGGTTCGCCATGACGCCGGCAACCTCGGGATCGCCGTCGGGCGCCATGACGAGCAAGGCGTCGACCTCGCCACCGTCGAGCGCCGCCGCCCGCGCCGCGACATCACCCTCTTGATTTACGATCGTGACATTGCTCTCGATCCCGAGACCCGCGAGGATCAGCCGCGCCGTCCGGTCGGAGGCCGAGCCCGGGGCGCCCACGCCGAGGCGATCGACCGCTTCGAGATCGTTCGGGCCGTCGTTCGGCACGATCAGGTGCAAGAGTTTATAGCCGACGACGCCCAAGGCCTCGACGCCGCCCTGCTCTACGGGCTCGCCGCCCGCCGCCGTGTAGAACGCGTCCGCCGAGACGATGCCGATCCGGGCCTCGCCGTCGCGGACGGCTTCGAGCGGGTCCGCCGCGCGATCGAGTTGCAAGGCAGTGTCCTCGAACGCTGTCCGCGCCGCCCGCACCGCGCGGCCGACGGGGCCGGAGAGCGAGTCGTCCGGCTCCAGCGCCAGCCTCATCGCGTCGCCAGACGCTGGGTCGTCGCCACCACCGCCATCGGCGTTCAGGAGGCCCTTGTCGCTCAGGAACGCGACCGCCACCGATTCCGGGCTCTGCCCCTCCAAGGTCACGGCGGCGTTGAGACGGCGCATCTCGGCCGTCGTGACGGCGCCGGCGAGCTTGGCCATCGCTTCCCTCAACTGCGGGAATCGGGTGAGCGCACCCTGCCGCACGACCGGGGCCGGCTCGTAGACCGGAAAGAAGCCGAGGTCGTCGTCGAGCACCTTCAGCCCGTAAGCGTCGATCTCGGCGTCGGTCGTGAACAGCTCGGCAACCTGCGCCTCGCCCTCCAAGAGGGCCTGAACGATCTTGTCCTTGCCGCCGTCGGCGGTGTCGAAGACCAAGGGATCGTTGGCGTTCAAGGCGTAGCGGCGGACCAGCGGCGCGTAACCGTCGAGCGGGCGCTCGGCGAAGGTGCTGTCGATCGCCATGACGAGGCCCTGGATGCGGCCGACGTCGCTGATCGACTCGATGCCCTCGGCCTCCGCCGTCTCCGGCCGCATGACGAGGCCATAATCGTTGGCGAAGCCCAAGCGGTCGAGCCACGCCAAGCCCAAGGGGTCGAAGAGCTCCTTCACCCGGGCAAAAGAGGCGTCGCCGTCCTTGAGGGGGGCTTGGCCGGTATACGCGAGCGCCGTGCCGTTATATTCGAGGTAGAGGTCGACCTGGCCCTGCTTGATCGCCTCGAACACCTCGGCCGAGGTGCCGAACGGGATGCGGCGCTCGACCGGGATGCCGGCGTCCTGGGCGAGTGCCGCCATCATATGGCCGGCAATCTCACTCTCGGCGAAATCCTTCGAGGCCACTTTGAGGGGGTCGACCGGCTCGTCGCAGGCGGCGAGAAGGCCGATCGCGGCAAGGGCGAAGCAGGGGGGGGCGAGGCGCATCATTCGGCCGGTCCTTTCACGGTCGGCGCATCGGCATTCTCGTCGCCGTAGAGACGCACGCGCATGTAGCGCGGCATGGGCGGGGTTTCCTCGCGCAGTGCCCGAAAGAAGCCGACCAGTTGGAAGAGGACGATGAAGGTGAACGGGATGGCGCCCGTGATCGCCATCGCTTTGGCCACCGTGATGCTGCCGCTGAACAGCGTGCCGACCGTGATCGCGGCGATGATCAAGCCCCAGATCAGTTTGGTCGTGACGGGGGGGTTGAGGTCGCCGTTCGTCGTCATCATCGAGACGACGAAGGTGCCGCTGTCGGCGCTGGTGACGAGGAAGATGAAGACGAGCGAGATGGCGATGACGTTGAGGATCTGCGCGAACGGCAGGTAGTTGAGGAAAACGAACAGCGCCTTGGTCACGTCGGCGAAGACGATGTCGGCCAGCCCGCCCGAACCGTGCAGCTCGATGTAGAGCCCGGCCCCGCCGAAGGTCGCGAACCACACCATCGAGAAGATCGTCGGGACCAGGATGACGCCGATGCAAAACTCGCGGATGGTGCGGCCGCGGCTGATGCGGGCGATGAAGATGCCGACGAACGGCCCCCAGGCGATCCACCAGATGAGGTAGGTCAGCGTCCAGCTATGCACCCAACTGCGCAGGTCTTCTTTGTAGGTGAACAGCCTGAACGAGTAGTCGATCAGCCTACCGAAATAGTCGCCGATCGAGCTGACGAAGACGCCGAACAGGAAGGTCGAGGGGCCGGCGAACAGGACGATCAACATCAACAAGATCGCCAGCACCATGTTGAGGTTGGAGAGGATCTTGATGCCCTTGTCGACGCCGGTGCAAGCCGAGGTCAAGAAGGCCGCCGTCATGGCGACGAGGATGATGACGCTCATCGTGTTGTCGGCGGGCGTGCCGAACACCTCGGTCATGCCGGCACGGGTCATCAGCACCCCGGCCGAGAGCGAGCCGGCGAGCCCGAAGATGACGGCGAGCACCGCGAGGACGTCGGCGAACTTGGCGAAGACGCCCGTCGCCCTCGCACCCAAGAGGGGCTTGAGCGAGTAGACGATCGGCGTCGACACCATCGACGGCGCGTCTTTACGAAAGACGAAGTAGGCGATGACGAGCGCGCAGACGCCGTAGATCGACCAGGCGTGCAAGCCCCAGTGGAGGTTGGTGATCGCCAAGGCCGTGCGCGCCGCCTCGGGCGTGAGCCCGACCTCGCCCGGCGGGTCGTAGTAGTGGTACATCGGCTCGGCGACGCCCCAGAAGAGGAGGCCCGAGCCCATCCCGCCCGCGAACAGCATCGCGATCCACGAGGCCGTGTCGAACTCGGGCACGTCGTCGTCATGGCCGAGCTTGATGCCGCCGTAAGGGCCGATCGCCAAGAACAGGGCGATCGCCAGGAACATCGTGCAGGCCAGGAGGTAGAGCCAGTCGAGGTTTTCGAGCGCGGCGCCGGTGAAACCGAGCGCCAAGCCGGCCAGCTGATCCGGGTAGATCACCCCCCAGATGCCGATCGCGGCGCTGAGCACCATCGACACCACGAGCACGACGTTGGCGCGCATGGCCGCTCCCCTCGTTTCTTAACTTCTCTTAATCAAGGACCGTGGCACGGATCGTCCCGCTTGCCAAGCGTTTGCTGCACCGGAGCGCCCGGTACGGGGAGCGGCTGTGGCGGGGCTTACCACGAAGATAGCGAAAATTTTATACAAAGGATTCATAAATAATCAAAGAAAATACTATGGTATTTGCCGAAGACAATGGCGAAATTGAAAACGATAGTTCTTGCTAAGTTGGTTTGACACTCATAATCCATAGCTCAGCGAAGACGAACGGCGGCGGATGCAGCGTTAAGGCACCCACCGCAAGGCAAGAAGGATCACGATCATGGCGCTTTCGAACGAGATGCTCCGCGGCGTTTACTTCCAAAGCGACGCTGCCTTGCGGCCCGGCAACGACAACCGTCCGACGGCGTTCGTCAACCGGGCGCTGCCGCGGCACGAGCCGTGGTCGCCGCGGCGGATCGAGGTCGACCTGCCGAGCATGACGACGCGCCTGGAGGCCGAGAGCGGCATCTTATGGGCGACGATGCAGCACCAAGAGCGCGCCTGCTACACGCCCGACCTGGTCCAGGACTCGCGCGACTATCAACTGTTCTTGAAGGAGCAGTTGGGTGGTCTCGACCGTCTCGACATGCCGTTTCGCTACCTCGTCTGGCGCTCGTCCAGCAAGGCCGCCTTCTCGCTCGGCGGCGACCTCGCCTTCTTCACCCGCTGCGTGCGGACGCAGGACGAGGCGGCGCTTCGGGCCTACGCCTATCGCTGCATCGAGGTGCTCTACGACAACTGGAACGCGCTCGATTTGCCGATCCTGACCGTGGCCCTCGTGCACGGCGACGCGATCGGCGGCGGCCTGGAGTCGATGCTGACCAACGACCTCGTCATCGCCGAGCGAAATGCCAAGTTCGGCCTGCCCGAGATCCTGTTCAACCTCTTCCCCGGCATGGGCGGCTACAGCTTCTTGACGCGCAAGTGCGGCGAGAAGATCGCCCGGGCGCTGGTCGAGGACGGCCGCTCGCGCAGTGCCGAGGAGATGAAGGAACTGGGGCTGGTCGACGTCGTCTGCGAGCCGGGCCAAGCCGAGGCCGCGCTGCGGACGTGGCACGCCGAGAACGACGGCCGCTTCAACACGATGCGCACCCTGCGCCGGGCGGCCAAGCGCGTCCAGCCGCTGGACCGCACCGAGCTGCTTGAGATCGTCGACATGTGGATCGAGCTGGCGATGGGCTTGGCCGACAACGACCTGAAGCGCATGGACTGCCTCGCCCGCGTGCAGGAGAAGAAGCGGGCCCGCGGCTGAACGTTCCGCGCTGCGCGCGGCCCCGCCGTCCCCTTCCGTTCAGCCTCCCTTCATCTCGTCGAGGGCGGGCTCTGCGGCCGCACCGACGCTGCCGCCGATGGGTCGAGTGGAGCAAGGCCTTCCCGAACTGACCCTCGACGCCAAAGCGGGCCTCGGACAAAAATAAAAAAGAAGAGAAAGGCCGAGCACACGCGCAAGCGTTCAAACCCCGTTTTGAACCAGCCGCTCCGCCTCGGCCAGAACCTCGGCCCCGTGGCCCTGTACCTTCACGTCGCGCCAAGCCCGGCGCACCCGGCCCTCGCCATCGACGAGGAAGGTCGAGCGCTCGATGCCCATGTATTTCTTGCCGTACATCGACTTCTCGACCCAAGAGCCCAGCGCCTCGACGAGGCGGCACTCCTCGTCGGCGAGCAGCGTGAAGGGCAGGCCGTGCTTCGCCTTGAAGGCGGCGTGGCTCGCGACGTCGTCCTTCGACAGGCCGAGGAGCCGCACAGGGAGGACCGCGAAGCGCTCGTGCAGGTCGGCGAACGCAAGGCTCTCCTTGGTGCAGCCGGGCGTGTCGTCCTTGGGGTAGAGGTAGAGGACGTAAGGCCGGCCCTTCAAGTCGTCGGCCGCGACCTCGCCGCCGCCGTCGTCGGGCAGGCGAAAGTCGGGCATCGCGGCCCCGGTCTCGATCACGCGTTCTTCCCCTCGTTCGGCGGGCACAACGCCTCGAAGGCGGCCCGTGCCGCAGCTTGGCCCTCGCGCAGCATCGCCTCGATCGCGCCCAGATGCCCTTCCGGCACGGATAAGTCCAGTTCGCGGTTGACCGCGCGCACGAGCGCCTGACGCAGCCCTTCCGGCGCTTTCCCCGGCTCAAAGCGCTTCAGGCCCGAGAGGCGCAGCACGGCCTGGAGCGCGTGGTGCAGCCGCAGCGTCTCGACCAGCTGCGCCGCCGTCTCGGCCGACAGCAGCCCGGCCTTCCCCGCAGCGGCGAGCGTCTCGGCCGTCCGCGTCCGGCGGAGCGACGGAAACGCGCGCGCGTAGCCCAGTTGCAGGTACTGGGCGATGAACTCGATCTCGACCAGCCCGCCGCGGGCGTGCTTCAGCGACCAGGGATTGTCGGAGCCGTGCTCCTTGAAGATGCGCAGCCGCATCGCCCGCACGTCGCGGGCGAGTCCGGCTAAGTCGGCCGGGCGAACGATCGTCGCCTCGACCGCCGCCTCGACGGCGCCCGCCAGCGCCGCGTCGCCGGCGATCACGCGGGCACGGGTCAGCGCCTGGCGCTCCCAGGTCTGCGCGTTCTCGACGTTGTAGCGGCGAAAATTGTCGCCGCTGCAGGCGACCGGCCCCGCGTTGCCCGACGGCCTGAGCCGCGTGTCGATCTCGTAGAGGCCCCCCTCGGCCGTGCGGGCGGAGAGCGCCACGACGAGGCGCTGGCCCAGCCTCGCGAAGTAGATCGGGGCGGCGAGCGGCTTCGCCCCATCGGACGTAGCGCCCTCGGGCGCCTCGAAGACGAAGACGAGGTCGAGGTCCGAGCCGATCGTCAGTTCGCGCGAGCCGAGCTTGCCGAGGCCCAAGACGACGAAGCCGCCCGCGATCCGCCCGTGCTCGTTCGCCAACCAGCACACCACCTCGGGCAGGAGCGTTCGAACGACGATCTCGGCCAAGCCGCTCAGCCACGCCTGCATCGCGCCCGCGGTCGAGCGGCCCAGGATGAGGTGGAGTGCCGCTTGGAACTGGCGCCCGTGCGCCCAGCGGCGGCAGACGTCGAGCGCCTCCTCCACGCCGTGCGCGTCGGCCAGCCGCCGGCGCAGCTCGGCCTCCAGCGCGTCCGTCTTTGGTAGAGGGTCGAGGAAGTCCGGCGCCAGCATGGCCTCGAACAGGGCGGGATCGGCGGCGAGCGTGCGGGCGAGGCCGGGGGCCGCGCCGAAGACGTCGCTCAAGAACGCGAGCAGGCGCGGGTTGGCCCGCAGCAGCGAGAAGATCTGCACCCCCCCCGGCAGGGCCGAGACGAAGGCGTCGAACAGGGCGAACGCCGCGTCCGGGTCGGGCTGGCGCTCAAAGCCGCCGAGCAGGCCCGGGATCAGCTCGGTCAGCAGCTCGCGCGCGCGCTCGCTGCGGGTCGCGTTGATGTGGCCGTGGTGCCAGTCGCGGATGCGCCCCGAGACGGTGCCCGGGTTCTTGAAGCCCGCGTCGCGCAGCGCGTCGAGCGTGCCGGGATCGTCGTCGGTGCCGGTGAAGACCAGCCGCCGCCCGGCGCCGAGGTCGGGCTGGTTCTCGAACAGGGCGGCGTAGTGGTGCTCGACGCGGCGCAAGGTCACGAGCAGCACCGGACCCAGGGCCTCGGCATCGGCGAAGCCGGCGAAGCGGGCGAAGCGTTCGAGGTCGGCCTCGCGTTCGGGCATCGTGTGGGTCTGCTTGTCGGCCACCATCTGCAAGCGGTGTTCGAGCGTCCGCAGCGTCCGGTAGGCTTCGGCCAGATCCTCCGCCGTGTCTCGATCAATCCAGCGCCCAGCCGCCAGTGCCTCCAGCGTGTCGAGCGTGCGGCGGTGACGCAGGTCGTTGTGGCGGCCGCCCAGGATCAGTTGCTGCGTCTGGACGAAGAACTCGATCTCGCGGATGCCGCCGCGGCCGAGCTTGAGGTCGTGGCCGGCGACCTTGATCCCGCTCAAGCCCCGGTGCGCGTTGATCTGGCGCTTGATGCTGTGGATGTCGCGGATCGCGGCGAAGTCGAGGTGCTTGCGCCAGACGAAGGGGGCGAGATTCTTGAGGAACGTTTCGCCGAGGCCGATATCGCCCGCCGCGGCCCGTGCCTTGATGAAGGCCGCGCGCTCCCAGTTCTGCCCGTGACGCTCGTAGTAGAGCTCGGCGTCGTCGAACGGCAGCGTGAGCGGGTGGCCCGGCGGGTGCGGGCGCAAGCGCAGGTCGGTGCGAAAGACGTAGCCCTCGCCGGTGCGCTGCTCCAAGAGGTGCGTCAGGGAACGGGTGAGGCGGGTGGCGAGCGCCATCGGCGCGTCGCGGTTGCCGGCGAAATGCGCGGGCTCGAAGAAGACGACGAGGTCGACGTCGCTCGAATAATTCAGTTCGTGCGCGCCGTGCTTGCCCATGGCGAGCACGGCGACGCCGCAAGCTTCTGGCGGGTCGGGCAGGGTAAGCTCGTCCCGGGCCGCGGCCTCGATCAGCGCTTGCGTCAACGCCTGCCCGCAGGCGAGGTCGGCAAAGGCGCTCAAGGCGCCGGTCACGGCGTCGAGATCCCAAAGCCCGCCCAAGTCGGCGAGCGCCACGAGCAGGCTCAAGCGCCGCTTCGTCCGCCTGAGATCGGCCATGAAGCGCTGCCGGTCGCGCAAAGGCGCCTCGGCCTGCGCCGCCATCAGCCGCGCGAGCGTTTCTTCGGGACCGTCCTCGACGAAGGCGCGCAAGGTCGAAGGCTCGCGCAGGAGCGCGTCGCTCAAGTGCGGCGAGTAGGCGAACGCGGCGCGCAGCAGCGGGCCGGCCAGCGGGTCGTCGGGCGCCGCCGCCACGAAGGCGCCGAGACCGCGGTCGGCGGTGCGCCCGGCGAGTGCCCGCCAACGGCCGAGGTCGGCGCCGTCGCCGGGGTCTATGGGTGGAGCGAGCGACACGGGAAAAGGCGTCCTGCCTGTCCTTCTTGGAGCCCCGCGGTCTATCGTCATTGACGACGTCCGGTCAAGCCGGCGCAAAAATTGGGTAGTGTCCTAGCTTGAAGCGCCTTTTTCGCCATCTAGGATTGTCGTCTTGCCTCTGCCACGATCGCTGCCCGCACGGCATCCACGGGCGAATTTATCGGGGGCACGCCTAGCACTGTGTAGATGCGGCGCTTGACGCTGCCTTCGATGCAGTGCGACCATGCATAGGCCACTTCTGCGGATAGATGGTGAGTGATACGAAAGACGTGGACAGTGCCTTGCCAAACAGGTTTGCCTTGGAAGCGCTCATCAACGGCCACAGAATCTAAAAAAGTGGCCTGCACTCCATGTTTATCTTCTATAGCACTTAGAAGGTTTGACATCCTCTCGCTAATCATTGAAAGCTCCACACGGACAGCGCCAGTTTTGCCAGATGCGCTTGTCTATGACTGATTGCCCTTCTGCTCCAATCGCCATTAATATCGGCCACGGACTGAGTGAGGCGTAATTCTGATCTTCTAAAAGCTTGCTTTTTTGTTTCAAAGTCCAAATTGCCCAAAGTTCTATTTGATTTGCCTAATAAGCATAGATTTCCCAATCTACAAGCGCATTCTTCAACAATAGTTTTATCATTATCAGTTATTGTATTCCACTCGCGGCCTGGATTTCTGGGCAGTATATGCTCAACTGTTAAACCTATACCTGGATCGAGTGATCTATAATCTTCAATGCTTGCTTGCCTGCGAGCTTCAATTTCTAAATTTGAAAGCACATAATGCACTCTGGCATTATTTGATTCTTCTTTTACTGAGAAACTTTGTCGAAATTCATCATCTGATGGGTATACTTCACGTAATGCATGACGTATTGCAGAAGCGCTTTTATGTTCGCCGTTAAAAATGCCTTTCGCTGCAGAAGCACATGCTATTTCAAGTCGCCCGGTTCTTTCGCCGCCAATAAATTGGTACCTAACAATGATGCATTCAAGCAACCATAGAAGTCGTTCTATTTCACGTTTTTCAAGCTTCTTAAGCGCAGACAATATGATTGGATAAGTCTGACCCCCAGAAAGCAAATTTATTGCTCGCAAAGATTCCTTTGATTTTTTATCGTAGTTTGACCATATAGGGTCATCTTGATTTTCCAAAGCCGCATACTGCTCAGCAACTTCCAGCATTTCACTTGACAACGTTAATGCTTTATCTCTTGTACCATAAAGTTTTTTTAGCGTCCTAAAAAGTGCGTCTTTCTGTGTTCGCCCATATTGCGAAGTCCAAAATGCTTTTAAAAAATTATCGGCTTTGTGGTTGGCTAAGGTGTGCATCATCTGGGCCCACCGGGTTTCTGCTTCCCTCATTCTTATTTCTGAGTTGCTAGATTTACTGGATGAAATTCGGCCAAAAATATGATTTTTCACAAGATCGATCGTTGCGAGAGCAAGCCCTCTGTCATTCAATGTCTCAAAAATAGTATATGCTGCGGCATCGTCCTCAACAACGAATTGAACCACTTTTACATTTTCTGATATATAATTAACCATTTTAATCAAATAAAAAGTAGCTTCACCAATTTCAGAAAATTTTTCAGCAGTACTTCGAACTTTATTACGACACTCAATAATTGCCTTTAACAACTTAGTATTTCGATCATGGACTTGCAGCTTCTTTAATTCACGTTCAACTTCTTCGCGTGGCATATCGCTAACCACAAAATCCTGAAAATAACGATTATTGGATGTATTCAATATCATTTTCGGCGTGATATCCTTTTGAGGGTCTCAGGCTAGCATAGACCGGAGGTCGCCGATCTTGTCGTTGCCGCCGAAGCGGGCGAACAGCGCGATCGAGGCGTCCACCATGCGCACGGCCTTGGAGACCACGATCGACCGGCGCCGAAAGCGGGCGAGCCAGTGCCGCTGGCGGGCGTGGTCGCGCTCGATGCCGTGGGTCTCCTTTTTGCCGACGTAGAGCCGGCCTTGGGGGATCGCCTTCTCGTAGGCGGCCCAGTCGTCGGTGCAGTAGAGCCGCACGCCCCAGCGCTTCAGGCGCTTGAGAAGGCGTTCAAGGGTGGCTCGGTCACGACCCCCCAGCTCCCAGTCGATGAGCCGTCCCGTAGCACGATCCCGAGCCTTCCAGACCCACAGCTTGTTCGGCTTTTTTTGAGGTAGTGCCACATCTCGTCCAGCTCGACCACGACGGCACGGCCTTCGGGCTCGGGCTTTTGCGCGTAGACTTCCGCAAAGCGCTCGATCCAGGCCTGCACCGTGGGGGTCGACACCCCGAGCAGCTTGGCGGTGCGGTTCATCGAGACGCCGCTGAGGTAGAGCAGCACCGCTTCCACCTTGAGCCGCAGCGGCATCCCGCGCGGCGGGGTGTCGGTGAAGTTCAGCCCGCAGCCCTTGCAGCGGTAGCGTTGCTTGCCGCGCATGAACCCGTTCTTGACGTGCTCCTCGCCCCCGCACCCCTTGCACCGTAGCCCCATCCAACCCGCCCCGTCCGCCGTTCCCTGGCCGACGGATATGGGCGGTCTATGCCAAGCTCAAACCCTCATCCTTTTCTCCCAATTTTCGACGGCCAATGTATTCATCTCTTATTTGTTGAGCATCTTCAGAATGGGCTTCAATTTCTTTTAGCCATGCACGAACCGCTGAAAGAAAAATTACTGTTGTCGCCAAGCGCTGCTGACCATCTAATACAATCAGACTGCCATTGTCGCTTGGCATAGAAACCATCATGCCAAGAAAATATTGATCCTGATTGCTCGCCATTGCTTCATCAATATCATTGAAAAGTTGGTCAATTTCGTCTTTTGTCCATGAATAATCTCGCTGATGATTTGGTACGACAAAATAGCTGTTCTTCAGGAGAACTCCTAATCCTGTTGATGGGGTTTGTGCTGGTTTCATTGATCTTCTCCTGCATTTTTTCGCAGTTCCGAAATAAAGGTTCGATAGTGTAGCACCCGTTCTTCAGCCAATCGTATTAAAGCAAATTTCCATTCGTCTGGGGGTGATCGATGGGCAGGATGCCCGTGAGCAACACGAGCCTGCCGGACAGATTGAACAGAAATACTAAGACTGAGCGCTACATCTTTGTGGTCAAGGTGAGCACAAAGCCTATCTGTCGCTTCGCGGAATTCCATCGTATATGCCCTCATTGACAACTGAGTTGAAGTATATATAACCATATACATCGAGATTGGAAGACCCCCTATGAACCGCCTGTCCCTTGATCGCCAAGCCCAAGCCATCCACTGCCTTATTGAAGGCAACTCCATCCGCTCCACCGAGCGCATGACGGGCATCCACCGCGACACGATCATGCGCTTGCTGGTTACGACTGGCGGGCGGTGTACGGTGCTCATGGACGAGACGATGCGCGACCTAACTTGCAGCGCATCCAGGTTGACGAAATTTGGGCCTACGTCGGCAAGAAGCAGCGGCACGTTGCCGAACCGGAGGACGCCAGCGCCGTGGGCGACATGTAGACCTATGTGGCAATGGACGCCGATACCAAGCTCGTTCCCACCTATCGTGTCGGCAAGCGCACGGCAGAGAACACGCGCGCCTTCATTGGCGATCTGTCCACGCGGGTAGCGAACCGTATCCAGCTATCGTCCGACGCTCTGGGGCAGTACGCGGTCGCAGTCGAGGAAGCGTTTGGCGTCGATATTGACTATGGGCAGGTGGTTAAAATCTACGACGCTGAACCGGCCGGTACCGGCCGCTACAGCCCGCCCGAAGCCATAGGCGCGCACAAGGAGCGTATCCAGGATAGGCCCGATTGGGACCATATTTCGACCTCCTATGTCGAGCGTCAGAACCTCATCATGCGCATGTCCATGCGGCGGTTCACGCGGCTGACGAACGCTTTTAGCAAGAAGGTCGAGAACCTTCGCGCGGCTGTGGCGCTGCACTTCGCGCACTACAACTTCGTGCGACCGCACGGCGCGTTGCGGGTGACGCCGGCGATGGAGGCGGGCGTGACGAACCGCCTTTGGGCGCTTGAGGAATTAATTCAATGGCATTCAAACTAGGACACTACCAAAAATTGGCCGACTCACACCGGCTTCACCAGCACATGGCGTTTCTTGCCGGCGGAGAGCTTGAGGCGCCCGTCGATCAGGGCCCCCTCGTCGATCACGCCCGCCTCGTCGGTCACGGGCGCGTCGTTCAGCTTGGCGCCGCCGCCGCGGACGAGGCGGCGGGCCTCGCCGTTGGAGGCGGCAAACCCGGCCCGCTGCAACAGGTCGAGGACGGGGATGCCGGCCCTCAAGTCGCCGCCGTCGACGTCGATCGAGGGCATGGCGTCGGCGACGCCGGCGCCCTCGAACACCGCCCGCGCCGTCTCGGCCGCGGCCCGCGCCGCGTCGGCCCCGTGCGCCAGCGCCGTCGCCTCGAAGGCGAGCCGCTTCTTCGCCTCGTTGATCTCGGCCCCTTGAAGCCGCTCCAGCCTGTCGATCTCGTCCAAGGGCAGTTCGGTGAACAGGCGTAAGAAACGGCCGACGTCGGCGTCCTCGGTGTTGCGCCAGAACTGCCAGTAGTCGAAGGGGGCGAGCCGCTCGGCGTTGAGCCAAAGGGCGTTGCCGGCGGACTTGCCCATCTTCTCGCCCGACGCCGTCGTGATCAGCGGCGTCGTCAGGCCGAAGAGGCCCGTACCGTCGACGCGGCGGCCGAGTTCGACGCCGTTCACGATGTTGCCCCACTGGTCCGAGCCGCCCATCTGCAAGCGCACGTCGAGGCGGCGGCTCAGCTCCAAGAAGTCGTAGGCCTGCATCACCATGTAATTGAATTCGAGCAGCGTCAGCGGCTGCTCGCGTTCCAAGCGCAGCCGCACGCTGTCGAAGGTCAGCATGCGGTTGATGGTGAAGTGGCGGCCGAAATCGCGCAGGAACGGGACGTAGGCGAGGCCGTCGAGCCACGCGGCGTTGTCGGCCAGGACGGCACCCTTGGCACCCTCGAAGTCCAAGAAGGCCCCGAGCGAGCGGCGAATGCCCGCCTTGTTGGCCCCGATCGCCGCGTCGTCGAGCAGTTGCCGCTGCGTGTCCTTGCCGGACGGGTCGCCGACCTTGGTGGTGCCGCCGCCCAAGAGCGCCACCGGCCGATGCCCCGTTCGCTGCAGCCAGCGCAGCAGCATGATACCGACGAGGTTGCCGATGTGCAGGCTGTCGGCGGTGCAGTCGAAGCCGATGTAGCCGCTGACCCGGCCGGCGGCACAGGCGGCGTCGAGCCCTTCTAAGTCGGTGCCCTGATGAATGAAGCCGCGCGCTTGGAGCGTGCGGAGAAAGTCGGAGCGGAACGCGGCCATGAAGGTTCTCGGCGGACGGGCCCGACCCGTTAGCGGGCGATGGAGAGGGCTTCGGGCTGCGGTTGCAGGCGCTTGTCGAGGTAGGCCTCGCAGACCTCCTCGAACTCGGCCAGATCGTCGGCCATGAAGTGGTCGCCGCCGTCGATCGTGTGGAAGTCGAGCGTGATGCCGCGCTGCTGCGAGAGCTTGTTGACCAGCCGGACCACCGAGTCGGCCGGCGTGATGCCGTCGCGCTCGCCGTGCACGATGAGCCCGGACGAGGGGCAAGGTGCGAGGAAACCGAAATCGTACATGTTGGCCGGCAGCCCGGCGCAGACGAAGCCCTGGATCTCGGGCCGGCGCATCAAGACCTGCATGGCGATCCAAGCGCCGAACGAGAAGCCGCCGACCCAGACCGTGCCGGAATTGGGGTTGTGACCCTGCATCCAGTCGAGCGCCGCCGCCGCGTCGCGCAATTCACCCTGGCCGTGGTCGAACACGCCCTGGGAGCGGCCGACGCCGCGAAAGTTGAAGCGCAGGACGGAGAAGCCGCGCCGCTGGAAGATCTGAAACAGGGTGTAGACGATGCGGTTGTTCATCGTCCCGCCGTACTGCGGGTGCGGGTGCAAGACCATGGCGAGCGGCGGGTTCGGACCCTGCCCGTGCACGTAACGGCCCTCGAGCCGTCCGTCCGAACCGTTGAAAATCACTTCAGGCATTTCGATCTCCGCGTGAACCGCTCTTTGTCGTTGCTGGCAAGTGCGTACCTTGATCCTATACGACCCCGGGGCGTGTGGCGGGACCGGTGAAAGGCAATTTTCCGCATCCGGGTAAGATTGACCGCCCATCGCGCGGGGCTATACTTCGAGCGGACCAGGACGGTCCGCTTGAAGCGGGCCGACGTCGAGGGGGCGCTGTCCGTTGTGCGGCGGCGATCGTCAAGCCTATATCGCAGGCGTGAGACCATGTTCAAGAGCCTGAAAGAAGACATCGACGCCGTGTTCGCCCGCGATCCGGCCGCGCGCTCGCGCTTCGAGGTCGTCTTGTGCTACCCCGGCATCCACGCGCTCGCCTTCCATCGCCTCGGGCACGGGCTCTGGCGACGCGGCTGGCTGACCACGGCGCGCCTCGTCTCGCAGTTCGGCCGTTTCATGACCGGGATCGAGATCCATCCGGGCGCCGAGATCGGCCGGCGCCTGTTCATCGACCACGGCATGGGGGTCGTCATCGGCGAGACGGCCGAGATCGGCGACGACGTCACCCTCTATCAAGGCGTCACGCTCGGCGGCGTCAGCCTCGATCCCGGCAAGCGCCACCCGACGCTGGAGGACGGGGTCATCGTCGGCTCGGGTGCTTTAGTCCTGGGTCCCTTCACCGTCGGCAAGGGGGCCAGGATCGGCTCGAACGCCGTCGTCTTGAAGGAGGTGCCGCCCGGCGCCACCATGATCGGCGTCGCCGCCAGGATCGCCGATCGTACCAAGCCCGCCGCCCGACCGCCGGGCCGGGGCGAGCCCTGTTTTCCAGCCTACGCCCAGGCACCCGGTCAGTCCCAGGACGACCCGGTGGTGCGGGCGATCGACCGGCTGTGCGCCCGCGTCGAGACCCTCGAAGACCGGCTCGCCGAGGCCGAAGGGCGGGACCGAAAGGTCCACCCGAGCGCTTGATGGCCGAGCGCGTCTACCTCGACAACGCCGCGACGGCGCCGCTGCGCCCCGAGGCGGCGGCGGCGATGACGGCGGCGTTCGCGGTCTACGGCAATCCCTCTTCGGTCCACGTCGAGGGGCGCGCGGCGCGGGCCCTCCTGCGGCGGGCCCGGCAGACGCTCGCCGCCCACACCGGCTTCGACGCCGAGGGGGTCGTCTTCACCGCCGGCGGCAGCGAGGCCAACGCGCTGGCCCTGCACCAAGCCCGCGCACGGGGCAAGGTCGCCCTCGTCGCGGCGACGGCGCACGCCTCGGCCCTGGCCGGCCCCGGCATCGAGACGCTGCCGGTCGACGGGCATGGGCTGATCGGCCTCGACGCGCTGGAGCGGCGGTTGCGCCGAGAGCCCGAGATCGGCGTCGTCTCGACCCTCCTGGTCAACAACGAGACCGGGATCATCGACGACCACATCGCCGCCGCGGCCCCGATCGTCGCCGCGGCCGGGGCATGGCTGCACGTCGACGCGGTGCAGGCGCTGGGCCACGTCGATTTCCGGCTGTCCGGCGTCGCCGACATGGTGAGCGTCGCCGCGCACAAGCTCGGCGGGCCGAAGGGGCTCGGCGCGCTCCTCGTCGGCGACGGGGTCGACGTCCGCCCCCTGATCGCCGGCGGTGGCCAGGAGGGGCGGCGCCGCGCCGGCACCGAAGCGACGGTCCTGATCGCGGGCTTCGCCGCCGCCCTCGACGCCGCGATCGAGGCCGACGACGCGGCGCGGCTCGAAGCCTTGGGTTCCTACCTCCTGGACGCCGTTCAAACCGCCGTACCGCGGGCGATCGAGGTTGCGGGCCATGTGGGTGTCGATCGCTCGGCGCGGATCGCCGCCCTCGTCCTGCCGGGCGTGCCGGCGATGACCCAGTTGATGGCGCTCGATTTGGACGGCATCGCGGTCTCGGCCGGCTCGGCCTGCACGTCGGGCAAGGTCGAGCCGAGCCACGTCCTGCGCGCGATGGATCTCCCCGAAGCCTGGACCGGCTCGGCCATCCGCGTCAGCCTCGGCCACGCCACGACCGCGGCCGAGATCGATCGTTTCGTTCAAGCTTACGGCCGCCTCGCCGCTTAACGCTTCGCGTGCGCTGACGCGCGGTCTTCTTTTTCTCTTTTTTGTCTTTGTTCGAGGATGGCCCTCGGCGCCGCGGCCAGCCGCCTGCGTTAACACTGGCAAAAAAGAAGAGAAAAAGCCCGCGCGGCAGCGCACGCGAAGCGTTCATCTCAAGTCAGCTCGATCATGTTCCAGTAGGCCTCAAGCGTGGCGACGGCCTTGGTGAAGGTGCGGCCGGGATCGGTCTTGAGGACGTAGCCGGCGGCGTACTGCTCGTAGGCCCGCACCACGTCGGCGTCGTCCTTGGAAGTGGTGAGCACGAAGACGACGATCCCGCGCAGGCTCGGATCGGCCCGCAACTCGACAAGAAACTCGTGGCCGTTCAGGCGCGGCATGTTCAAGTCGAGGACGATGACCAGGGGGCGCGGAACGCGCCCGTCGCGCAGCGCGTCGAGCGCCTCGACCCCGTCCTCGACATGAAAGACGGGATTGCCGATCCGTTGCTTGCGCAGTTCGCGCTTGAACTGTTCGGCGTCGATCTCGTCGTCCTCGACCAACAGGATGTTGAGCATCTTGCCTTCTGGGGTATCCAAAATCGTGAGTTGATCCGTCATCGTGTCTCTCGGGCTTGGGTAGGTGGCAGGTTCGGCCAGCGGACGATGACGGCGAGACCGCGGCCCCCATCGGCACGGTCGTTGAGGGTCACAGTCCCGCCCGCCGCCTCGACGTGGCGGCGCACGAGCGCGAGGCCGACGCCGCTGCCCTCGACCTTGTCGCGTGGCTTCAAGGTCTTGAACATGCCGAACACCTTGTCGCGGTAGGCGGCCGGTATGCCGGGTCCGTCGTCCTCGACGACGATCTCGACGGCATCGCGCAGCGTCGCCAGGGTGATGCGGATCGTGCCGTCGTCGCGGTCGTGGTGCTTGATCGCGTTGCCGATCAGGTTGCGCAGCACGGCCTCCAGGGGTGGTCGCTGGACATGGACGACCGGGCGGTCGCCTTCGATAGCGACGCGAAAGGCGGGTGGGATCGCGAGCAGGCCGACGACGTCGAGAGCAAGATCGTGGAGCCGCTCGTCCGTGTAGGGAAACTCTTCGCGGCCGGCGCGCGAGAAGGCCAGCAGATCGTCGAGCAGGCTCTCCATGCGCCGGACCCGTTGGCGCAGCTTGCCAAAGTTCTCACGTACCGCCCCTGTCATCTCGGGCGACAAGTCCTCCTCGATCCAGCCGACGAGCGTCGAGACCGCCCTCAAAGGGGACTTCAAGTCGTGCGAGGCGACGTAGGCGAACTCTTCCAGATCCTGGTTCACCCGCTTGAGGTCTTCGATATCGATGATGATGCCGAACAGCTTGTCGGGCCGGTCCGTGTCGTCGCGGACGAGCGCGCGCGAGCAGCGCACATGCCGATAGTCGCCGTTGTGAGCGCGGACACGGTAGGTCGTCTGCTGACGGTCCTCCAGGCCCTTATCGATCGTTTCCATGCTGGTGCAGTGCAAATCATCCGGATGCACCTGCCCGGTGAAGGCTTCGAGCGGCAAGGGCGCCTCTGGGTCGACCCCAACGAACGATTTGAGCGCGGGCGAGGCGGTGAACGTCCTGTCATCGAGGTCCATGCTCCACGTCATCGCCCCGGCGGCGTCGAGGGCGAGGCCGAGCCAGCGGGTGGTTTCCTCAATCTTCTGCCGGGCCAGGACCCGGTCGGTGACGTTCTGGGTGTGCATCAGGATGCCGCCGATGCTCTCGTCCGGCCGTCGCCAAGGATAGAGGCCCCAGTCGACGTAGATGGTCTCGTCCTCGCGAACGTAGCCGTCCTCCTCGCCGTGCAGCGTCTCACCGGCGAGGGTCCGTTGGTGCAGAGCTTTCCAGTGCTCGGGGATCGGCGGCAATACGTTCTCGTACGAGAGGCCGGTCAGGTCGGTGTCGGGGTGGAAGCCGTAATCCTCGATCCATCGGCGGCTGTAGGCGAGGTAGCGAAATTGGGCGTCGAACATCGCCACCGCCGCCGGCACGTGCTGGACGAACAGCCGCAGGATCTCTTCCTGCTCCTGCACCCGCTGTTGCAGCCGGTAACGCTCGGTGACGTCGATGAAGATGCCGAACAACCCGACCGCGGCGCCGTGCGCCCGCTCGGCCCGGCCGCGCGAGAAGACGCGGCGTAACTCGCCGTCCTCGCGGACGAGGCCGGCCTCGAACTCGAAGCCCTCGCCACCCGTCAGCGCGTCCTCCACGGCCTGTTCGACCATGGCGCGATCGTCCGGATGGTAGCAGGCGATGGCGCTCGCGAGGTCGGGCTCGCCGATCTCGACCGGGCGTCCGTGAATGCGAAACACCTCCTTGGACCAAAATACCTTCTGCTCCTCTAGAGCGAGGTACCAATGGCCGATGCCGTCGAAGCGGTCGCTCAGTACCAAGAATTGTTCGATGGTCGCGAACGATCGCAGAACGCTGCTCGCCCCTATCGTCTCGTCCGCCGGACGGTTGGGCGAGAACAACGTCGCTGCCTCTTGCAGGGCAGGTTCTGAAGCGCTCGCATCACGCACCTTTTTGCCCATAAGGCTGCCTTCCGGCCAGTAAAAGCGCACCGCCGTGCCGCGGCCGGACGTGGCGTTCTCGATCCAGATCCGGCCGCCTTGAAGGGCGACGAGCTTTCGCGCCAGCGCCAAGCCGACGCCGCTGCCGGGCGCCCTCGGCCTGAGCGTCCTCAAGGGGGCGAAGGCGGCCTTGCGCAGGTGTGCCGGGATGCCCGGACCGTCGTCCTCGACGCGAAACAGGAGGCCGGCGCCGCCGCGCGCCGCCCGGACCGCGACACGGCCGGGCGGGGCGTCATGGTGGAGGACGGCGTTGGCGAGCAGGTGGCCGAACACGGCTTTGAGGGAACTGGGCCGCGTCGTGATCGTCGGCATGTCCGGGGCGACGTCGAAGACGAAGCCGGGCGCGTCGAGCTTCTCCATCACCGCCGCGACGAGATCGCCCGGCGCCACCGTCTCTACCTTGCCCGCAGCGGCGTCGGCGCGAACGTAGGCCAGCAGGTCGTCGACGAGGCGGCGCATCTTCGCCGCGCGCTCCTGCATCAAGCGCAGATGTTCGTGCACCTTCTCGGTGTCGCCGGCGTCCACTTCCTCGGCCGTCCAGCCGAGCAGCGTCTCGAACTGGCGCAGCGGCGCCTTCAGGTCGTGCGAAGCGGCGTGCAGCAGCAGCCGCAGGGCTTCCCTATCGGCTTCCTTGAACGGCGGCAACGCTTTGGCTCTGGTCGGAGAAGGCAACAAATCGTCCGGCTTTTTATCAGTATACTGCATGATGAACGAGCACCCGCACGCTTGATTTTTCACTTCTTCAAGTATAAAACCATAAGTAGTTTTTATCAACCTTGGGATGAAAGATGTCCGGCCTCAACCTTTCGACGGACGAGACGCGGCTGCCGAGGGTGGGGCTGCGCGTGCTGCTGCTCGAAGACGACAAGCTGTCGGCGGCGGTCGCGATCGGCTACCTGATGCAGATCGACGACGCGATAGAAGTTGACTGGGTCGAGAGCTTCGAGGCCGCGCGCGAGAAGATCAAGGCACGTCGCTACGACGCGATCGTCGCCGACCTGCATTTGCCCGACGCTTGGCCGCGCCTCACTGGCCTTTACTTGCGCGAACTGCCGGCGAACCTGCCCTTCATGGTCGTCTCCGGCAAGCCGGACGACATCGCGAGCGAGATGGTGCAAGAACCGCGGGTGCGCTCCTGGCTGCTCAAGTCCGAGATGGACGCGACATCGTTCCGCGCCGCCTTCGTCGAGATGATGCGCGTGGCGGAGAACATGCCCTGATCCCGATCCGGGGCTCATGGTGCAGTCTGGAACGGATATGAGCGGCGAGAGCCGTCTTTGGGCTTGCACGACGGGAGGCACGCGCCCAATTGCAGGATACGAAGCTTACTTTCGGTAATAAGGTGCGGCCCATGTCACGACCGCTCGTCTCGCTCACCCCGGCGGCGCTGACCCAGATGCGCCGCCTGCTCGCGACCCAGGGCAAGGACGCCGCCGGCATCAAGCTCGGCGTCAAGCAGCGCGGCTGCTCGGGCTACGCGTACATGCTCGACTTCGCCAGCAAGATCACGCCGATGGATGAGGTGGTCGAGGCCGAGGAGGTCAAGCTCGTCGTCGATCCGATGGCGGTCATGTACGTGCTCGGCACCGAGATCGACTGGAGCGAGGACAAGCTCGGCGCCGCCTTCGTCTTCAAGAATCCGAATGAGAAGGCCCGCTGCGGCTGTGGCGAGAGCTTCTCGGTCTGAGAACGGCCCCACGGTGCGCGTCGTCTTCTGCCTGCCTGACGGTAATGGGCGCAGCGTCGAAGCGCCGGTCGGTAGCACGATCCTCGAAGCGGCCCGGCGGGGCGGCGTCGCGATCGAGGGTGCTTGCGGCGGCTCGATGGCGTGCGCCACCTGCCACGTCATCTTCGAGGACGCCGACTTCGAGCGCCTGAGCGATCCCGCCCTTGAGGAGGACGAGATGCTCGACCTCGCGGCCGAGGTGACGGCGACCTCGCGCCTGGGCTGCCAGATCCGCCTCGCGCCCGAGCACGAGAACCTGCACGTCCACGTCCCGAAGAGCACCCTCGTCGATGGCTGACCTAGAGATGGACCTCGCACCCGGTGCGCGCGTCGTCGTCGCCATGTCGGGCGGCGTCGACAGCTCGGTCGCGGCGGCGCTGTTGGCCGAAGCCGGCTTCGACGTGATCGGCGTCACGCTCCAGCTCTACGACCACGGTGCCGCCCTCAAGCGCAAGAACGCCTGCTGCGCCGGCCGCGACATCCAAGACGCCCGCGCCGTCGCCGATGCGATCGGCATCCCGCACTACGTCCTCGACATGGAGCGGCGCTTCAAGGCGGCGGTGATCGACGATTTCGCCCGAACCTACGCCCAAGGCCGCACGCCCGTCCCCTGCGTGCGCTGCAACGAGCGGGTCAAGTTCCACGACCTGCTGGGCGTCGCCCGCGACCTCGGGGCCAAAGCACTCGCCACCGGCCACTACGCCCGTCGCCGGCCCGGCCCGGCCCTGCACAAGGCGCGGGACGCCGACAAGGATCAAAGCTACTTCCTGTTCAAGACGACCGGCGAACAGTTGGACTACCTGCGCTTTCCTCTGGGCGCTCTCACCAAGGCCGAGACCCGCGCCCACGCCGGGCGGCTGAACCTGCCGGTCGCCGCCAAGCCCGAGAGCCAGGACATCTGCTTCGTGCCAGAAGGCCACTACAGCGACCTCGTCAAGCGTCTGGCGCCCGACGCCGCGGCACCTGGCGAGATCGTCCGCGACGATGGCAGCGTCGTCGGGCGCCACGCCGGCATCGGCGGCTTCACCGTCGGCCAGCGGCGCGGCATCGGCGTCGCCGACAAGGGGCGGCTCTACGTGCTGCGCATCGAGCCGCACCGCAACCGGGTGGTGGTCGGTCCCCGCGCCGCCGGGTGCTGCCGCACAGCGGTCTTGAGCGAGACCAACTGGCTCGGGTTCGAGCCGAGCCCCGCTCCCGTACCGGTCGTGGCGCGGCACCGCTACAACGAGCCCGCCGTCCCGGCCGAACTGTTCCTCGACGCCGCCGGCCGTGCTTGCGTGCGCTTCGGGCAACCCGAGGCCGGGGTGGCGCCGGGGCAGGCTTGCGTCCTCTATCAGGACGACCGCGTCCTCGGCGGCGGCTGGATCGACGTCTGCTTGACAGCCGAGGCTTCCCTTTCTACATCAGCCGCACTTCATCCGGCACTGGCGGAGTAGCTCAGTTGGTTAGAGCAGCGGAATCATAATCCGCGTGTCGGGGGTTCAAGTCCCTCCTCCGCTACCACCTCGCCCCACACGGACGATTTAATCCAGAGCGTTCTGCGCCGAGGCCGGCCTTGCGCGGCGTCCCGCTGTCTCGTCGAACGAGCGCATTTTCTGGCCGCACCGGCCGCGCCCTAGAACGTTCAGCCCACGGAATCCTCGGTAGCCTCCCGCCCCGCGAACAGGCCGAGGATCGGCGCCAGCACGAACGTGACGACCGGGATCAGGAGAAGGCCGAGCGTGAGGCCGATCACGCCGTCGATGGCCGCCGTCACCGCCCATTGGATCGTACCGCCGAGTGCGGCAAATCCCCCCGCCGCCCCTTCGGCCAGATAGTGGATCGTCTCGTAGGGCCAGTGCCAGCCTAGGTCGTGCAGCCCGTGGACGATGATGTTGCCCCCGACCCAGAGCATCGCCGCCGTGCCGATGGTCGAGATGATGGTCATCAAGGTGGGCATGAACTTGACGATCCATCGGCCGAGCGCCCGCGTCGCGGCCAGCCGGCCCGCTTGGCTCATCTTCAAGCCCACGTCGTCGGCCTTCACCAGCAGTGCGACCGTGCCGTAGACGACCGCCGTGATGCCGACGGCGACGACGGCGAGGATCAGCCCTTGCGTCCAAACGCCCTCCGCGTCGATCGCGGCGAGCGAGATGGTCATGATCTCGGCCGACAGGATGAAGTCGGTCTTGATCGCCCCCTTCACCCGCTGCTCTTCCAGGTGCGCCGCGTCCAGCGTCTCGGCCTGCTGCGGCCCGTGCTCCTCGTGCGGCACGATCAGATGCCAGACCTTCTCCGCCCCCTCGAAGCAGAGGTAGGCGCCCCCGAGCATCAAGAGCGGCGTGAGCAGCCAGGGCAGAAACGCGTTCAGCAGCAGCGCCGCCGGAAGCAGGATCACGAGCTTGTTGAAGACCGACGCGCGGGCGATCTTCCAAACGATCGGCAACTCGCGCGTCGCCGGCAGGCCAGTGACGTATTTGGGCGTCACGGCCGCGTCGTCGATGACGACCCCGGCGGCCTTCGCCCCCACCTTCGTCGCCTGGGCGGCCACGTCGTCGAACTGCGCCGCGGCGAGCCTCGCGATCGCCGCCACGTCGTCCAGAAGTGCCAGCAATCCGCTCATCGTCGCGCTTCCCGCCGCGTTTCCCCGTCGATAACGAGTGGTACGCGACAATCGTTCGGCGGCCAATCACGTATTGCGCTGATCTCGAAGCGTGCGCCGGTTTTGCGCGTGCCCGTCGTCGACCGCGTCAGCGTCTGCTTGAACACGAACCACGCCAGCCACGCGAGGCCGGCGAAGAGGAGTGCCGCCAGCAAGGGCGGGTAGAGCAGCAGGGCGAAGCCCTCGCGCTCGGTCTCGATGAAGGGTGCCGCGACGATAATGGCGACGAGCAGAAGCGTCGGCACGATCACCCATGTCTTGAACAAGGCGCGTCGCGGCGTCGTCGGGCGCTCGGGCATAGGTATCCTCCTTGTCAATGTCGTGGCGATGACGGGGTGCCCGATGCCTCGTCGTCCTCGTCGTCGAACAGGATGCGCTCGGCGGCCCCGTCGAGGTCGTCGTACTGGCCCGAGCGCAGCGACCATAAGAAGCCCAAGAGGCCGAGCAGGCCCAAGAACAGGGCGGCGGGGATGAGGACGAGGAGCGCGTTCATAGGTCAGGCCCCGCCGCCGGCAGGGGCTCGGCCGGGCGCCGGGACAGCCTGAGCGCGTTGCCGATGACGATGAGCGAGGAGGCCGACATGGCGATCGCGGCGACGAGCGGCGTGATGTGGCCGCCCACCGCGAGCGGGATCGTGAGCATGTTGTAGCCGAGGCTGAGGGCGATGTTCTGCTTGACCAGCCGATCGGCGCGCCGGGCGGTGGCGACGAGTTCGACGACCGGGCGCAGCGAGGCGCCCTGGAACACGGCGTCCGCCGCCGTGCGGCTGACATCGGCGGCGGTGGACGGCGAGAGCGAGACGTGCGTGGACGCCAGCGCCGGCGCGTCGTTCAGCCCGTCGCCGACCATCAAGACCCGGCGTCCGGCGGCGGCCATCGCCTCCAGCCGCGCCGTCTTGCCGGCGGGATCGAGCCCGGCCTCGGCCGCCTCGATGCTAAGCGCTCGCGCCGCCGCCGCGACCGTCGCCGGCCGGTCGCCGGAGAGGAGGGCGACGCCGACGCCCCGCCGCTTCAGCCATCCGACGACGCCGGCGGCGTCCGGGCGGAGCCGGTCGGCGAAAGCAAAGCGCCGCGGCGGCGCGTTCGGCGTTGCCAGCCAGAGTTCCGGCCCGGCGGTGTCGTCGTCGCCGACGCCGACGAAGGCGCGGCTGCCGAGGCGGACTTCCCCGTCCGGCGTCCTCGTCGCGAGGCCCTGCCCCGGGCGCTCCTCGACGTTCGAGCACGCCTTGGCGTCGGGCGCGGCCGCGTGCAGGGCCAAGCTGAGCGGGTGGCGGCTCGTCGCGGCGAGGGACGCGGCGAGCGCGAGGTCGGCCGGGTCGATGCCTTCGTCGGGAACAAAGCGCAGGTCGCCCGCCGTCAGCGTGCCGGTCTTGTCGAAGACGACGGTATCGATTTCGGCCAAGCGTTCGAGCGCGCTCGCCGACTTCAAGAAGGTGCCGTCCTTGAACAGACGTCCGGACGCGATGACCTGCACCGCCGGCACGGCGAGGCCGAGCGCGCAGGGGCAGGTGATGATGAGGACGGCGACCGCGTAGAGAAGGGCCGTCTGCCACGCGACGCCGACGAAGAGCCACCAGCCGAGGAAGGTTGCGAGTGCTAGCGTGTGGACGAGGGGGGTGTAGAGCCGCGCCACGCGCTCGGCGACGCCGACGAAGCGGGCGCGACGCCCCTCGGCCGCCTCCATCAGCCGGACGATCTCGGCGAGCAGCGTTCCCTCGCCGACGTGGCGGACTACGATCTCGATCGCGCCCGAGAGGTTCAAGGTGCCGGCGTGGACGGCCGTGCCGGGGCCAACAATGCGCGGCACGCTCTCGCCCGTGATCGGCGCTGTGTCAAGGTCGCTCGAACCCGCCGCGATCTCGCCGTCGACCGGGACGCGCTCGCCGGCGGCGACCAGGACGCGATCGCCCCGCCGCACGGCGTCCGCCGCCACGCGCCGCGTCGTGCCGTCGGGCAGGATCAGCGTCACCGCCCGGCCCATCAGCGCCACGAGGCGCGACGCCGCCGCCCGCGCCCGTCCGCGCGCCCGGCGCTCCAGGTAACGGCCGATCAGGAGGAAGAAGAGGAGGGCGACGGCGCTGTCGAAGTAGACGTGCCCGCCGCCGCGCAGGGTCTCGAACAGGCTCATGCCCGCCGTCAGGACGACGCCGAGCGCGATCGGCACGTCCATGTTGGTCCGTTTAGCCTTGAGCGCGCCCGCGGCCGAGGCGAAGAAGGGCCCGCCGGCGACGACGATCGCCGGAAGGGCGATCAGGGCCGATACCCAGTGCAGGAGCGAGCGCGTCGCCTCACCCATGCCGTAGCTGTGGCCGGCCCAGACGGCGATCGAGAGCAGCATGACGTTGCCGGCGGCAAAGCCCGCGACCGCGAGCGAGCGCAGCAGCGTCGTCTCCTCCCGGTCGTCGTTCTCGGCGAGGCGCTCGGGCTCGTAGGCGGCGGCGGGGTAGCCCAGGGCGTCGAGCCTGGCCCTGATCGCCGCCGCGGCGAGGTCGGGGCCGGCGACGACGAGGCGGCGCGTCGTCAGGTTGACCCGCGCCGTCGCTATTCCGGGCACGGATTTCAGCGTCCGCTCGATCCGGGCGACGCAGGCGCCGCAACGCACGTTCTCGACCAGGAAATGCTGCTCGGTGAGTGTGTCAGACGTCCCCGCCGGCGGGGACGGGGCCAGGACGACGCTCACCGCACGTCGACCCGTTCGGTGGCGAAGTAGGTATCGTCTTGAGCGCGCACCTCGCTGCGCACCAGCCACAGCCCCTTGGCGGGAAGGTCGAGTAGGACTTTGTAGCGGCCGGGCGCCGTCTCGGTCAGGATCACGGCCCGGTCCAGGCCGCCGTCGGCCGGCCGGACCAGCTGGGCCGTGACGATCGCCCCGCCTAAGGGCGCGCCGCCGGCGTCGGCGACGTCGAGGACGAGGTTCTTAGGGTCGAGGCGCGCCTTCGTCGTCCAGCCGAGCCGTTCCTGGCGGCGGACGATGTCGAGCGTTTCGTTGTAGGCAAGGCCCTTCTCGTAGGCGCTCGTCGTCTCAAGGCCGGTGAAGGTCGTGACCGCGTACCAGATCATCACCCCGTTCGCGGCGAAGACGACGCCGAAGAAGGCGAAGAAAAGGTAGGGGATGAAGCTCCGCTCGGGCACCCTCGTCACGATGCGGGGCTCCGAAACACGGTCGCGTAGGTGCCGTTCTCGTTGCCGTTCTCGTCGCTCAAACGAAAGGTGAGGTCGGAAGTCTCGGGGCGGTCGGGATCGGCGGGGGCGACGACGTAGACCTTGGCCGTGGTGAGGCCGTCGGGGATGGCTTCGAGCATTACGCTCTGGGCCGGGTCCTCGCCCTGGACGAAGAGATAGGCGCCCGCGATGCCTTCGGGTGCCACGGTGAAGCGACGCGGCTCGTTCAGCTTGTTCAAGAGCTTGAGCGTGTAGCCGTTTCGGATGTCGCCGTTCGAGAGCTTGACGAACAAGGGGTTGCGGTCCTTTTGCACCGTGAGCCCCGCTTGCGACCGCAAGGCGAGCGAGCCCAGCATCAGGCCGCCGAGCAGCACGATGATGACGGTATAAACGATCGTGCGCGGGCGGACGTAGCGGATGGGGGCCTCCTGGCCCACGGCGTGTGCCCGCTGCGAGCGCTCGCTATCGACGGTGATCAACTCACGCGGCCGGTGGATCCGGTCCATCACCTCGTTGCAGGCGTCGATGCACAAGGAGCAGCCGATGCACTCCATTTGCAGCCCGTCGCGGATGTCGATGCCGGTCGGGCACACCGCGACGCAGGCCTTGCAGTCGATGCAGTCGCCGCGCTGGTCCCAGTCCTGGTTGCGCTTCAAGGGCATCCGCGGCTCACCGCGCCACTGTTGGTAGGTGACGACGCGGCTCTCCTCGTCGAGCAGCGACGCCTGGATGCGCGGCCAAGGGCACATGTAGGTGCAGACCTGCTCCCTGGCGTGACCGGCGAGCAGGTAGGTCGTGAGGGTGAACAGGCCGACGAAGAAGTAGACGACGCCGCCGGCTTGGCCGACGAAGAACTCCCGCGCCAGCGTCGGCGCGTCGGTGAAGTACATGATCCAAGCGCCGCCGGTGAGAAAGGCGATCGCGAGCCAAGCGACGTGCTTGGTCGTGCGCTTGACGATCTTGTCGCGCGTCCAGGGCTGCTTATCGAGGCGGATGCGCGCACCCCTGTCGCCCTCGATCCGGCGCTCGACGAACATGAACAGGTCGGTCCAGACGGTCTGCGGGCAAGTAAAGCCGCACCAGACCCGGCCGAACAGCGAGGTGGCGAGGAAGAGGCCCAGCGCCGCCAGCACGAGCAGGCCGGTGAGGTAGTAGATCTCCTGCGGCCAGATCTCGAGCCAGAAGAAATAAAAGCGCCCGCCGGCGAAGTCGGCGAGCACGGCTTGGTTCGGGATGCCCGGACCCCGGTCCCAGCGGCTCCAGGGCAGGACGTAGTAGACGGCGAGGCAGAGGATCAAGGCGCCGGTCTTGAACCGGCGCCAGCCGCCGTCGACCGCCTTGGGGTGGACCTTGACCCGTCCGACGTAGAGCGGGTCGGCCTTCTGCTCGACGCGCGAGCGGACCGGTTCGGCCTCGGTGTCGGCCACGGAGCGCGCGAGGGTCGCCGTATCGGTCATGGTCTTGGGCCTACTCCTCCACCGCCGCTGCTTGTTCCATCGCCGCTCGACCGCCGCCGAGGTTGTAGACGTAGGCGGCGGCCATCCTGACGCCGACATCGCCCAAGCGCGGTCCCCAGGCCGGCATGACGCCGTGGCGCGGGGCGTAGATCTGCGCTTGGATCTCCTCGTCGGTGCCGCCGTAGAGCCATATCTGGTCGTTCAAGCGCGGTGCGCCAACGGCGGTGTCGCCCCCGCCGTTCTCGCCGTGGCAGGCGGCACAGTTCTCGGCGAACAGCGCGGCCCCGGCCTTCGGGTCGGCGTTCTCGGCCGTCAACTCGACGCGTTCCTTCACGTCGGTCTCGTCGGCGAGGTCGCTTGGCGTGGTCTCAGGCTGGGGCGTCTGCGCCTCGTCTCGGCTCAAGGACTGTACGTAGGCGGCGACGTCGCGGATCTCCTGGCAGCCGAGGATCTCGCCGAAGACCGGCATCTCGCTGTAGCGGCTCTCCTCGTCGGCGTTGCGCACGCCGTGCCAGATCGTGTGGTAGATCTCGTCGTACGTGCCGCCCCAGAGCCAGTCGTCGTCGGCGAGCGTCGGGTAGATCGATTGACCGGCCCCGCCGAGCGCGTGGCAGCCAGCACAGTTGTCGGCGAAGATCGACTGGCCGCCTTGCACCGCGAACGCGAGCAGGTCGGGGCGGTCTTGCAGTTCGGGCAGCCCGATCGCCGCCAACTCGCTCAGCCGGCCGGCGCGCGCGGCCTGGGCTTGATCGATGCTCTCCGCCACCTCCTCGCGCGCCGTCGAGCCCAAGAGCCCCTTCGTGTAGCCGGTGCCGTAGGGGATCGCCGGAAACAGGACGAACCAGACGAGGGCGTAGGCGATCGTGGCGTAGAAGACGTAGAGCCACCATTTCGGCAAGGGGTTGTTCAACTCCTTGACGCCGTCCCACTCGTGGCCGGTCGTGTCCTTGCCGGTGACGGCGTCCTTCTCGATCTCGGTCGGCATGGGTCAGCGGTCCTTCGGGGCGTCGTCGTCGAAGATCATCCGGGCGTCCTGCTCGAAGCGCCGCTTGTTCCTCGGCCGAAAGGCCCACCAGACGATCAGGACGAAGACGAGGATGAGCCAGACCACCCACAATTGGCGGGCCAGCGGGTAGAGTTCTTCCATCGTTACTGCACGAGCTCTTCGGGCCGCACGTCGGTGAAGTCGACCATCCGGCCCAAGATCTGCAAGTAAGCGACGAGCGCGTCCATCTCGGTGATCTCGGGCGTGCCGTCGCTGTCGCCGGTCCAGGCCTTCGGGTAGCGCTCCAGCAGGCCCTCGCGGTCGTCCTCGGCGTCGGAGGCTTGCGCTTGCAGGTCGATCGCGGCGTTCTCGATCATCGCCTCGCTGTAGGGCACGCCGACCGCGACCTGGGTTTGCATGTGCGCCGCCACGTCGAAGTCGAGCGGCGTCGTGTTCAGGTGCGCGTAGGGCGGCATGATCGAGCCGGTCACCACCGAGCGCGGGTCGATCAGGTGGGCTTGGTGCCACTGGTTTGAGTACTTGCCGCCGATGCGCGCCAAGTCCGGGCCGGTGCGCTTCGAGCCCCACTGGAAGGGGTGGTCGTACATGCTCTCGGCGGCGAGGCTGTAGTGGCCGTAGCGCTCGACCTCGTCCCTGAAGGTGCGGATCATCTGGCTGTGGCAGTTGTAGCAGCCCTCGCTGAGGTAGATCTGGCGCCCGGCCAACTCTAGGGGCGTGTAGGGGCGGATGCCGTCGACCCGCTCGATCGTGCTCTCGATCGTGAACAGGGGCACGATCTGCACGATCCCGCCGATCGAGACCGTGATCAGCGTGCCGATCGCCAGCACCGGCAGCTTGGTCTCGAAGATCTGGTGCTTGTCCCAGAACGACATGGGTGCAGGCTCCCTATTCGGCCGCGGCGGGCTGGGGGGTGAAGGGTTCGGCGAGGTCGCGCTCGACGCGCTTCTCGCCCCGCGCGGTGCGGTAGAGGTTGTAGGCCATGACGAGGGCGCCGAGGAGGAACATGACCCCGCCCAGCGCCCGGATGACGTAGAAGGGGTGCATCGCCTCGACGGTCTCGATGAAGGCGTACTGCAAGAAGCCGTTCGCGTCGTAGGCCCGCCACATCAGGCCTTGCATGATGCCCGACACCCACATGGACGAGATGTAGAGGACGATGCCCAAGGTCGCGATCCAGAAGTGGACCTCGATCAGCCGCGTCGAGTAGAGGTCCTTGCGGCCGTAGACGCGCGGGAAGAGGTGGTAGATGGCACCAAAGCTGACGAAGGCGACCCAGCCGAGCGCGCCCGAGTGGACGTGGCCGATGGTCCAGTCGGTGTAGTGGGACAGCGCGTTCACCTGCCGGATCGACATGAGCGGCCCCTCGAAGGTGCTCATGCCGTAGAACGCGACCGAGACCACCATGAAGCGCAGCACGGGGTCGGTGCGCAGCTTGTCCCAGGCGCCCGAGAGCGTCATCAGGCCGTTGATCATCCCGCCCCAGGACGGCATCCAGAGCATGATCGAGAAGGTGGCGCCCAAGACCTGCGCCCAGTCGGGCAGGGCCGTGTAGTGCAGGTGGTGGGGGCCGGCCCAGATGTACAAGAAGATCAGCGACCAGAAGTGGATGATCGAGAGGCGGTACGAGTAGACCGGCCGCTCGGCCTGCTTGGGGATGAAGTAGTACATCATCCCTAAGAAGCCGGCGGTGAGGAAGAAGCCGACCGCGTTGTGCCCGTACCACCACTGCACCATGGCGCTCTGCACGCCGGCGAAGACCGGGTACGACTCCGGGCCGGTCAGGCTGACGGGGATCGCCAGATTATTGACGATGTGCAGCATCGCGATCGTGATGATGAAGGCGAGGTAGAACCAGTTGGCGACGTAGATGTGCGGTTCCTTGCGCCGCATGATCGTGCCGGCGAACGCGACGAAGTAGGCGACCCAGACGATCGTCAGCCACAAGTCGGCGTACCACTCGGGCTCGGCGTACTCCTTGCCCTGGGTCACGCCGGTGACGTAGCCGACCGCCGCCATGACGATGAACAGTTGGTAGCCCCAGAAGATGAAGGACGCCATCGTCCGGCCACCGAAGAGCGGCGCCTTGGTCGTGCGCTGCACGACGTAGAGCGAGGTTCCGATCAAGGCGTTGCCGCCGAAGGCGAAGACCGCCGCCGAGGTGTGCAAGGGCCGCAGGCGCCCGAACGTCGTCCAGGGCAGGTCCAGGTTCAAGACCGGAAACGCCAACTGCCAAGCAATGAAGGTGCCGGCGGCGAAGGCGACGATGCCCCAGAAGACGGACGCGAGCACGAAGGGACGGACCATGTCCTCCAAGGGCCCGACGCGCGTCCAAGCGATCGGGGCGGCGGCGGGGAGAGCGGCTGCCATGCGAGAAGACCTCGTCGTGCGATGGATGTGCGAGCGCAGGCACGCATCATCGGCTAGGGCGTCGGCCCGAGTCATTGATCTAGATCAAGTGCGATCGCGCCATTCCCTGCTAGCTTTCGCGCCACAACGCCGCACCGGCGTCGCGCAAACGCTTGAAAGGGGGTCCAAAGCGGATGGCAACAGACGTGCAGTCCGGCCGTGCGCCGGTCGTCGTACGCCGGGTCGATACCGACCGGCCGTGGGTCTGGCTCGGCCGCGGCTGGGCCGACATGCGGGCCAACCCGGTGCCCAGCATCGCGTTCGGGCTGATCTTGGCCCTGGTCGGCTGGCTGCTCACCTTCGGCCTGCTCTGGCTCGGCTTTAGTTACCTGATCCTGCCGCTCGCCGGCGGTTTCTTCATCGTGGCGCCGGTGCTCGCCACCTCGCTCTACGCGATCAGCAAGGAGCGCGCGCGCGGCCGCGAGATCGGCTTGATCGAGGCGAGCGCCGAGTCTTTTAGCGGCGGCTCGCAGATCCTGTTCATGGGCGTCGTCCTGCTGCTCTGCTACATCGCCTGGGCGCGAATCGCGTCCCTTTTCTTCATGCTCTATTTCGGCCTCAACCCGCCGCCGTTCGCGAACCTGTTCGCCGCGACGTTCTTGAACCCGGCGAACCTGCCGTTCACCGTGCTCGGCACGGGGCTAGGCGCGCTCCTGGCGCTCGGCGTCTTCGCGATCAGCGCCATCAGCATCCCGATGCTGCTCGACCGCAAGGACGCCAACGTGGTGGACGCGATGGCGACCAGCTTGGAGGCGCTCAAGCGCAACCCCTTGCCGATGCTGCTCTGGGCCGTCCTCATCGCCGGGTTCACCGCCGCCGGGGTGGCGCTCTTCTATCTCGGCCTCGCCGTCACCTTGCCGCTCGTCGCCCACGCGACGTGGCACGCCTACGCCGACCTCACCCAAGGAGACGGCGCATGACGGTGACGGACGGCTTCGATGCCAGCGACGAGGACGCGACGACGCGGGCCTTGCAAGCGCGGTTCGCGGCGAAAAGGACGGGGGGCGGCAAAGTCAGCTTCTTCATCGCCTTTGCCGCTGTGTCGCTCCTGACCCTCGTCGGCCTCTTCGTCTGGAGCCGCGCCGAGAGCGGTACCTTCGTCTTCGTCGGGGTGCTGATGGCGGCGGCCGGCCTGATCGCCGCCTTTCGCATGATCGCCAAGGCGACTGCGCATTGAACGCTTCGCGTCCGCTGGCGCGGGGCCTTTTTTCTCTTTGTTTTTGCAATTTATGCCCAGATTTGGCCTCAACGCCGAAGCCAGCCTCGGACAAAGCAAAAAGGAGAAAAAGAAGCCCGCGCGGCGGCGCACGCGCAAGCGTTCAAGCCTCGACGGCGACCCGCAGACGGTCGGGGGCGAGCAGCCTGACCCCGCGCTTGTCGCCGAGGTCGATCAGGCCCGCCTTGCGCAGCGCCGTGAAGGTGCGGCTCACCGTCTCGACCGTGAGGCCGAGATGGTCGGCGATGTCGGCGCGCGACATCGGCAGGGGTAGAAGGCCGTCCGCGTCGTTCGCCGTGCGCACGGCGAGTGCCAGGAGGAAGCTGACGAGGCGCTCCCTCGCCGTCTTGCGCCCGAGCAGCACGAGATGCTGCTGCGCCAAGGCAAGCTCGTGCATCGTCCGCTCTAGAACGGCGTGCTTCATCGGCGGAAAGCAGTCGAGCGCCACGCAAAAACGCTGCTGGTCCCAGCGGCAGACCTCGCCCTCGCCGATCGCCTGGACGCTGTGGACGTAGCGGTCCTTGTCGCCGAGGCCGACTAAGTCCCCCGGCAGGGCGAAGCCCGTCACCTGTCGCCGGTCGTCGAGGAGCTTGTAGAGCATCAACATGCCGCGGGTGACGGTGAATACCGCCCGCGCCGGATCACCCTCGTGGTAGAGGGTGCCGCCGGCTTCGAGCGGCTTGACGTGCATGAGCGACCCTAGGGCGGCGAGCTGGCCGCGGGTGAGCACGCTGCAGATCGCGTCGGGGTAGGCCGGGCAGCGGTTGCAGACGTGCTGCGCGGCGTCTAGCGGGGCGAAAACATCGGTCGATCGCATCGCGTAACCTCCGAGGCGAGCATAGCAGGCTTCGTCCGGGCAAGAACGCACCAAATATCACGACGCGACGAACATAATGCCGAAGCGTTCCGGCTCAGGCCCGCCGCCGTCGCCGCTCGCGCCCGCCCTTGGGCGTCGTCACTTCCTGCACGGGGCCCAAGCGCGCCTCGATCTCGGCGAGGTCCGGCGGCGCCGCCTTCGGCTCGTGGTCGAGGACGGCGCGCATCGCCCGCAGGTGCGCGCCCGTCGTGCCGCAGCAGCCGCCGATGATGCGGGCACCCGCGGCGCGGGCGAGGCGGGCGTAGTCGGCCATGATCTCGGGCGTGCCGGAATAGTGGATGTGGCCGTCGCGGTACTCGGGAATGCCGCAATTGCCCTTGGCGACGATCAGGTCGGCCGCATCCGGCTCGAAGCCGAGCAGGGTGGCGACGAGCTGCGCCGCACCCGTGCCGCAATTGGCGCCGTAGCCGGCCGGCGGGACGGGCAGACCCTTCAGGCGCCGCGCGGCGTCGGCGGGGGTGATGCCCATCATCGTCCGGCCATTGGTGTCGAAGCTCATCGTCGCGACGACCGGCAAGCCCGTGATCGTCGCCGCGCCGATCGCCGCCTCGACCTCCTCGAAGGCCGACATGGTCTCGATCCACAAGAGGTCGACGCCGCCCGCCGCCAGCGCTCGCGCCTGCTCCTTGAAGCCGGCCGCGGCCGCGGCCGGGTCGAGGGCGCCGACGGGAGCGAAGATCTCGCCCGTGGGCCCGATCGAGCCCGCGACCAGAACCTCGCGCGCGGCCTCGTCGGCCGCGGTGCGCGCCGCCTTGGCCGCCGCCACGTTCAGTTCGTGCACCCGGTCTTGCGCCTTGTGCAGCTTGAGCCGGAAACTGTTGGCGCCGAAACTGTTGGTCAGCAGGATGTCCGAGCCGGCGTCCACGAACTCGCGGTGCAGGTCGACGACCCGATCGACAGCGTCCACGTTCCACAATTCGGGGCTGTCGCCACTCATCAGCCCGCGGGCGAAAAGGCCGGTGCCCGTGCCGCCGTCGCCAAGCAGCACGCCCTTCTCCTCCAGCAGACGCGTCAGGGCGTTCATGTCGTCTCCTCCTTCTCGACCCGACGTCGCCGGCGCGGCCGGCTGTCGGCCGGACTCGTGATACCTAAGGCCCGACGCCGCACGCGCAAGGCCCGCACGACCTCCAGCCGCTCCTCGTTCGAGGCGTGCGGCCAGCGTGCAATCTCGCGCGTCGTGCGCAAGCAGCCCGTGCAGGTGCGGCTCGAAGCGTCCAGGCGGCAGACGCCGATGCAAGGCGAGGGAATGTCCGGCAGCGACGACATGGCAATCCTGTTGGAATAGGATGGTCTCGATAGCCGCTTTTCGCGCAAGCGCCTACCGCCTTTGCGACAGAACGCTTCGCGTCGCCTGCGGCGGGTTTTTTCTCTTTGTTTTTGCCAGTGTTAACGCAGGAGATTGACCAAAACGCCGAGGGCTAGCCTCGGACAAAGCGAAAAAGAAGAAAAGAAGACCGCGCGTCAGCGCACGCGAAGCGTTAACCGCTCGCGTCCGCCGCGATCGCCGCGACGTTGAGCATGCCCGAGACGGTCGCGTTCATGGCGACGACCTGGACGGGCTTGGTGAGCCCGCGCAGGACCGGGCCGATCACCGTGTGGCCGCCCGCCTGGAGCATCAGCTTGGAGGCGATGTGCGCCGCGTGCAGGGACGGCATGACCAGCACGTTCGCCGGCCCCGACAGACGGCAGAACGGGTAGAGCCTGAGGAGATCCGGGTCGAGGGCGACGTCGGCGCTCATCTCGCCGTCGTACTCGAAGTCGACGCCGCGCCCGTCGAGGACCTCGACGGCGTCGCGCATCCGAACCGCGCGTCTGACCCGCGGGTTGCCGAAGGTGGCGAACGACAAGAACGCGACGCGCGGCGTGAAGCCCATCTGCCGGGCGAAGCCCGCGGTCTGGATCGCGATCTCGGCGCACTCCTCGGGGGTCGGCGCCTCGTGCACGAGCGTGTCGGCGATGAAGACCGTGTGGCTGCGGGTGATGACGATCGTGACGCCGAACATGCGCCCGCCCGCGATCGGGTCGACGACGAGGCGCAGATCGCCCAGGACCGTGCCGAAGCGGCGGGTGAGGCCGGAGACGAGCGTGTCGGCGTGGCCGGACGCCACCATGCAGGCACCGAACACGTTGCGGTCCTGGTGGACGAGGCGCTGGCAGTCGCGAAGCAGGAGGCCGTTGCGGCGCTGGCGCTCGTAGAGGAGGTCGATGTAGGCCTCGTTGTCGGCGCTCAGGCGGGCGTTTTGCACCTCGATCCCGTCCAGGCGCTCGATGCCCATGCCGCGCGCCGTCTCCTTGACGGTCTCCTCGCGGCCGACGAGGATCGGCACGCCCAGGCCCTGGTTGCGCCAGGAGACGGCGGCGGCGACCGCCTTCTCCTCCTCGCCCTCGCAGAAGACGACGCGCTTGGGGTTCGCCGCCACCCGCTCGATGATGAGCTGCATCTGGCTCGCGGTCGGGTCGAGGCGCGTGCGCAGCTTCGCCTTGTAGCGCTCGGTGCTGACCAGCGGCTTGCGCGCCACGCCGCTCTCGATCGCCGCCTGCGCCACGGCGGCCGAGACGTGGCTGATCAGCCTCGGATCGAACGGGGTCGGGATCAGGTAGTCGCGCCCGAAGCGCAAGCGCCGGCCGCGATACGCCGTCATCACCTCGTCCGGCACCTCCTCGCGGGCGAGTGCCGCGATGGCGTAGGCCGCCGCGATCTTCATCGTGTCATTGATCGTCCTGGCCCGCACGTCCAAGGCGCCGCGGAAGATGTAGGGAAAGCCCAGGACGTTGTTGACTTGGTTGGGGTAGTCCGAGCGCCCGGTCGCGACGATGGCGTCGGGGCGGATGTCGTGCGCCTCCTCGGGCGTGATCTCGGGGTCGGGGTTGGCCATGGCGAAGATGATCGGGTCGCGCCCCATCGAGCGGACCATGTCGGCGGTGAACGCGCCCTTGACCGAGAGGCCGAACGCGGCGTCGGCCCCGGCCATCGCGTCTGCGAGCGTGCGCGCAGACGTGTCGATCGCGTGCGCCGACTTCCACTGGTTCATGCCGGCCTCGCGGCCCTGGTAGATGACGCCCTTGGTGTCGCACAAGATCACGCCCTCGTGCGGCATCCCCATCGCCTTCAGCAGTTCGGCGCAGGCGATGCCGGCCGAGCCGGCGCCGTTGACGACGAGCCTCGCGTCGCGCAAGGAGCGGCCGGTGAGGTCGAGCGCGTTGACGAGCGCGGCGGCGGCGATGATCGCGGTGCCGTGCTGGTCGTCGTGGAAGACCGGGATGTCCATCGCCTCGCGCAGCCGGGCTTCGATGACGAAGCACTCGGGCGCCTTGATGTCTTCGAGGTTGATCCCGCCGAAGCTGGGGCCGAGCAGCCGCACGGCGTCGACGAAGGCGTCGACGTCGGTGGTGTCGAGTTCGAGGTCGATGCCGTCGATGTCGGCGAAGCGCTTGAACAGGACGGCTTTGCCCTCCATCACCGGCTTCGACGCGAGCGCGCCGATGTTGCCGAGGCCCAAGACGGCCGTGCCGTTCGAGACGACGGCGACGAGGTTGCCCTTCGCCGTGTAGTCGTAGGCTTTGGCCGGGTCCTTCGCGATCGCGAGGCAGGGGATCGCGACGCCGGGCGAGTAGGCGAGCGACAGGTCGCGCTGCGTCGTCAGCGGCTTGGTCGGCGCCACCTCGATCTTGCCGGGCCGGCCGCGGGCGTGCAGGTCGAGCGCCTCCTCGCCAGTCGTCCGCGCCGCCTGTTCTTCCAGGCCCGTATCGTTCGCCATCGTCTCGCGCTCCCCCGCCCTTCGTTCGCGCCTTCCTAGACGCCGCGGGCGGGGGACGGCAACCGTGCATACCTCGGCTTGGCGCTGCCCCGCCGCATCCCTACCTATGAAGGGCCGAAGCAAGGGAGAATGCCGCGACCATGAACGTGATGCGCACAGGATTGCTGCTCGCGGCTCTGATGGCCCTGTTCCTCGCGATCGGCTACGCGCTCGGCGGCGTGCAAGGCGCCTTGATCGCGCTGGTCCTGGCCTTGGGCATGAACTTCTTCGCCTACTGGAACTCGGGCAGCATGGTCTTGCGTATGCACGGTGCCCGCGAGGCGACGCCGGCCGCGGCCCCCGACCTCTATCGCCTCGTCGCCGGCCTCGCCGAGCGCGCCGCCCTGCCGATGCCCAAGGTCTACATCATCGAGCAGGCGCAGCCGAACGCGTTCGCCACCGGCCGCAGCCCCGAGCACGCGGCCGTCGCCTGCACGACGGGCATCCTGCAGGTCCTGTCGCGCGAGGAGCTGGGCGGCGTCATCGCGCACGAACTGGCGCACATCAAGAACCGCGACACGCTCACCATGACGATCGCAGCCTCGATCGCGGGCGCGATCGGCTTTCTCGCCAACTTCGCCTTCTTCTTCGGCGGTTCGGGCCAGAACCGGCCGAACCCGGTCGCGCTCATCGCCATCATGCTGCTGGCGCCCGTGAGCGCCACCTTGATCCAGCTCGGCATCTCGCGCACGCGCGAGTTCTCGGCCGACGCGCTGGGTGCTGAGATCAGCGGCCGGCCGCGCTCGCTCGCCTCGGCGCTGGGCAAGATCCAAGCGGCGGCGCAGGGACGGCGGTTGCCAACGGCCGAGCGCAATCCGGCGACGGCGCCGCTCTTCATCGTCAACCCCCTGCACGGCGGCGGGATCGGCGCCCTGTTTCGCACCCACCCGCCGACCGAGGAGCGCATCCGCCGCCTCATGGCGCTCGACGCGGCGTCCGAGCCGCCGGGCGTTACGATGGCGTCCGCGTCTACCGCGCACCGCCGGGGCGGCAGCGTCCCCGCCGCCGGCGGGCGGCGCGGCCCCTGGGGCTGAGGCGCCGCTGACCGGCAAGCGTCGTCGCGCTGGAATGGTACGTGCGTGCCGCCCACGGCGGCGGCGCCTTGATCCCCGCCGTTTTGCCCTTTATGACGAGCGGCAACGTGAAATCACGCCGCCCCTGACGGGCGGTTCTCGGGGAAGGCAGCAATGCAGTACAATACGTTCAAGCGCGGTTTGGGCGCCGTCGCCCTCGGCACCTTGATGCTCGGCGCGCTCGGCACCCCGGCCAAGGCCGAGATCGACAAGATCCGCTGGCCGGTGCCGATGTCGTTCGCCTCCAACCTTACCGCGCTCGGCGACACCATGCCCTGGGTCGCGGAGCACGTGAAGGCGCTCAGCGACGGCCAGATCGACCTGCGCATCTTCGAGCCCGGCAAGATGGTGCCGGCCTTGGGCATCTTCGAGGGCGTCAGCCAGGGCAAGATCGAGGCGGGCTACTCCTGGATGGGCTACGAGATCGGCCAGGTGCCGGCATCCGCCCTGTTCGGCGCCATGCCGTTCGGCCTGGAGCCGGCCCAGTACGCCGCTTGGTACTACTACGCCGGCGGCAAGGAACTGGTCGAGGAGACCTTCGAGCCCCACAACGTCCACCCGATCTTCTGCGGCACGATCAGCCCGGAGGCGGCCGGCTGGTCGAACAAGGAGATCAAGTCGGCCGACGACATCAAGGGCCTGAAGTGGCGCGCGGCCGGCCTGGGCGGCAAGGTCTGGCAGAAGATGGGCGCCTCGGTCACGCTGCTGCCCGGCGGCGAACTGTTCCAGGCGCTGGAGAAGGGCGTCTTGGATGGCACCGAGTTCTCGCTGCCGACCGTGGACGCGCAGCTCGGTTTCAATCAGGTGGCGAAGTACTACTACCTGCCCGGCTGGCACCAGCCGTCCACCTCGCAGTACCTCTACGTACAAAAGGGCAAGTGGGACGAGTTGTCCGAGCAGACCAAGGCGATCATCGACGGCGCCTGCACCGCCGGCGTGACCATGGCGATCGCCAAGTCCGAGGCGCTGCAAGGCCCGCAGCTCAACAAGTTCCAGGAGGGCGGCACCGTGGCCGAGCAGTTCTCCCCTGAGCTTCTCACGGCGTTCGAGGACGCGACCAAGGAAGTCTTGGAGGAAGAGGCCGGCAAGGACGAGATGTTCAAGAAGGTGTACGAGTCGCAGATCGCCTTCAAGCAAGGCAACGCCGACTGGAACCGCCTCGGCTACCTGCCGCGCGATTTCGACGCCATCCCGGCCGCGAACTGAGGGCCGGGCTCAGCACCCGCCGCCCGAACGAGGATGGCCCGGACTTTGGCTCCGGGCCATTTTCTTCGGCGCCCACGTTCCTCAACGATATCGGCGCAACGACAACGAAGGAGGGGCGTGGGGATGGCCCAAGCCACGGATGCCGCGCATCAGGTCGAAGAGGCGCACGAGTTCGCGCTGCCGCACACCGCCCTCAGCGACAAGATCGAGGCGGTCGTGCGCGGCATCGGCAAAGCCTCGGCTTGGCTGTGGTTCGCCCTGTTGGTCGTGATCATCGTCCAGGTGGTCTTGCGCTACGTCTTCAACCAGGGTTCGGTCATGCTCGAAGAGATACAGTGGCATCTCTTCGGCATCGGCTTCATGCTGGGGCTCTCCTACGCGCTGGTCGAGGACCGGCACGTCCGCGTCGACGTCGTCGCCGAGCGCCTGCGGCCCAAGACGCGGGCCTGGATCGAGATCGTCGGCCTATGCGTCTTTCTCCTCCCCTTCTCGCTCGCACTCGTCGTCGAGGGCATTCCCTACGCCGTCACCTCCTACACCATGAACGAGATCTCCAGCGCCCCGGACGGCCTGCCGTACCGCTGGATCCCCAAATCGTTCATTCCCATCGCGATGCTGATCCTGGCGCTCGCCGGCTTCGCCCGCCTCCTGCGCGCCGTGGCCCTCGTGCGCGGCACCGGCTACCGCCGGGTCGAGGGATAAGCCGATGCTACCGAGCTACGAGATCATCGTCGTCATCTTCCTCCTCTCCTTCATGCTCAGCCTGTTCTCGGGCTTCCCGATCGCCTGGATATTAGGGGGCTTGAGCTTCGTCTTCACCGTCGTTGCCATCGTCTTGTTCAACTACTTCGACATCGACACGTTCTTCCTCGACGAGTGGTCCGACTTTGCCATCATCGTCGATCGCATCTGGGCCACCATGTCGAATTGGGTGCTGGTGGCGCTGCCGATGTTCGTCTTCATGGGGCTGATGCTGGACCGCTCGGGCGTCGCCGAGAAGTTGATGCACGACTTCACGGCGCTGTTCGGCCGCTTCAACGGCGGGCTCGCGATCTCGGTCGTGCTGATCGGCGTGCTGCTCGCCGCGTCCACCGGCATCGTCGGCGCCTCGGTCGTCCTGCTCGCCGTCCTGGCGCTGCCGGCGATGCTTCAGGCGCACTATTCGCCGGCGCTCGCGGCGGGCGTCGTCGCCTCGTCCGGCACGCTCGGCATCCTGATCCCGCCGTCGATCATGCTCGTCATCATGGCCGACCAGCTCAGCCTCTCGGTCGGCGAACTGTTCATGGGGGCCCTGTTCCCCGGCCTCCTGCTCGGCCTGCTCTATTTCGGCTTCATCGCGCTGGTCGGCGTCTTCAGACCCAAGCTGGCGCCAAAGCCGCAGAACCTGGAGCCGGTCACGTTCGCGCTCGTCCTCGACACCCTGATCGCGGTCGTGCCGCCCTTGTTCTTGATCGTCGCCGTCCTGGGCTCGATCTTCGCCGGCATCGCCACGCCGACCGAGGCATCCGGCATCGGCGCCTTCGGTGCGATGATCCTAGCGCTGTTCAACCGGCGCCTCAACCTCAAGGTCCTGCACCAAGTCTGCGTCGAGACGGCGCTGACGACGGCCTTCATCTTCGGCATCTTCATCGGCGCCACCGCGTTCGCCCTCGTCATGCGCTCGCTCGGCGGCGACGAGTTGATCGCCGAGACGCTCAAGGGCCTCCCCTTCGGCCCGAACGGGATCGTCCTCTTCATCCTCCTGATCGCCTTCATCGCCGGGTTCTTCCTCGACTGGCTAGAGATCACGCTGATCATCCTGCCGCTCGTCGCCCCCGTCGTCATCGAACTCGGCTTCGATGAGGTGTGGTTCGTCGTCCTGTTCGCCGTCTGCCTGCAGACCTCGTTCCTCACCCCCCCGGTCGGCTTCTCGCTCTTCTACCTAAAAGGCGTGGCCCCACCCGAGATCACGACGATCGACATCTATAAGGGCATCATTCCCTTCGTTCTCCTGCAGTTGCTGGCAATCTTCCTCGTCTTCGAGTTTCCAAAGATCGTGCTGTGGCTACCTCAGGCACTGTACGGCTGAACGCTTCGCGTCGCCCGCGGCGGGCTTTCGTGTCTGGTCGTTACGCCGTGGGGTCGCGGGCATCTACGACGTGACGCGCCCGACGTGGGCGGCCAGGGCGTCGAGGAACACGCGCACCGCCGGCACCGACGCGCGTCGGGGCGGCAGGGACGCGTAGATCTCGATGTCCGGACCCCGCCAACGCGGCAGCGCACGGACGAGCTCGCCGGACCTGACGAGAACGTCGCCGTAGACGTCCGGCAAGAAGGCCACGCCGGCGCCGGTGCGCAGCACGCCGAGCGCGACGGTCGGATCGCCGACCGAGAGCAGCGGCGGGGCGACCATCCGAACCGTTCGATCCTCGTCGCGCAAGACCCACTCGGACGGCACGCTGCTGACGTCGATGAGAACGCGGCCGAGCCCCTCGATTGCGTCGGGGTCGTCGAGATCGACGCCGTCTTGAAGCGAGTGATGCACGTAGAGGCAAAGGACGGCGCTCACGATCCGCCGCGTGATCAGGTAGGGCGCGCTCGGACGGCCCACCCGCAGCACCACGTCCAAGTTCTCGGCCAACGGATCGGGACCGCGGCTCGTCACGCGCAGCGTCGTCTTGATCTCAGGGTAGGCGTGGGCGAGCGAGGCGAGCACGGGCGCTAGAAGCTGCTGCCCGGTCAGGGCGCTGGCGGCGATCCTCAAGGGGCCGCTCGGCGCGCCCGTGGCCCGGCGCAGCGTCTCCTCGGCCTCTCGGGCCGCCTCGACGGCGGCGTCCGCCGCGGGGCGCAGCATCTCGCCCAGGGGCGTGAGACGAAGGCCCCGGGCAACGCGGTCGAAGAGCGGCGAGCCCGCCACGGCCTCCAGCCGCGCGAGAGACCGGGACAGCGTCGCCTTGGAGATCCCGAAATGCCGCGAGGCCGCGCTGACGCCGCCGTAGGCCGCGATCAGGCCGAAGACGCGCAAGTCCTCGGCATCGAAGTCGCCGGACGCCAAAGCGACACCTCCACGCATGACGAGCTACCAAATTTTTGAAACGATGCATTCCAAACTGATGCGTTTTCAACGGGGATCAAGCTGTCATCTTGTCGAACGGAGCACCCCGTACGCGAGAAGAGCCCAGGATGACCGAACCGAAACGCCCCACACCCTCATCAGGCTCTCCCCCCTCGTCCGGCAAGGCGGTTTTGAGGGCGTTGCACCAAACGAGAGAACCGAACATGACCGACATCCTCGTCGCGGGCGCCGGCCCGACCGGCATGACGACGGCGATTGAGCTCGCCCGCAGGGGTGTCGGCGTGCGCGTCATCGAACGCCGCAGCGAACCCTCCACCCGCTCCAAGGCGCTCGTCGTGCACGCCCGCACGCTGGAGTTCATGGACATTCTCGGCATCGCGGACGGGCTGGTCGGCCGCGGCTACACCTCGCCCGGCATCGACTTCAGCGCGAACAGGTCAAAGCCGCTGCGGGCCAACATGTACGGCCTGGACACGCGCTTTCCCTTCATCCTGATCCTGCCGCAGGCCGAGACCGAGGCGGTGCTGGAAGCGAAGCTGAACGGGCTCGGCATCGAGGTCGAGCGCGGCTGCGAGCTGACCGGCTTCGTCGAGGACGGGAATGTCGTTTGCGCCCGGGTGAAGACGAACGATACTGCCGGCACGATCGAGGCGCGCTATCTCGTCGGCGCGGACGGGTCCAAGAGCCGCGTCCGCGAGACGCTCGGCATCCCCTTCAAGGGCTCGCGCTACGACTGGACCGCGACGCTCGGCAACGTTTGGATGGAGGGGCATCACGCGGAAGGGGGCACCGAGCAGCACGCCAACGCCCGCGGCCTCGCCTTCATCGTGCCCTTCAGCGACGGCTCGCACCGCATCGTCACCATCGACCGCAGGTTCCAGGGCCAAGACTGGGGCCGGGAGCTGTCGATCGAGCAATTGCAGGAGTCGATCGGCGCGATCCTGGAGAAGCCGGTCAGGCTGCGCGACCCGAAATGGCTGACGAAGTGGGGCGCTGAACTGCGCCTCGCCGACAGATACCGCGAAGGCCGCGTCTTCATCGCTGGCGATGCCGCGCACACCCACAGCCCGGCCGGCGGACAAGGGATGAACACAGGCATCCAAGACGCCTTCAATCTCGGCTGGAAGCTGGGCACTCGTCGTCGAGGGCGTGGCGCCCGACGCGCTCTTGGACACCTACGACGCCGAGCGGCACGCCATCGGCGAGCGCGTGCTGAAAACCAGCGACCGTCTGCTGCGGAGCCTCTTGATCCGCAACCGCGCGGTGCGGGGTCTGCGCGAGCTGGCGTTTCGTGCCCTCATCCCGCGTTCGAGCGTGCAAGAGGCGATCGCGGGCAACCTGTCGGGCCTCGGCGTCGCGTACGAGACGGGGCACGGCGCGTGGGCCGGGCGGCGCGTGCCCGACATGGAGATCATGTCGGCCGAGCACGAGCGGGTGCGGTTCTACGAGATCATGCGCGGTCCCGGCTACGTCGCGCTCGTCTTCATCGATCCCGACCAAGCGGTGGAGAGACGCGACGCGATCGCCGAGATTACCTCGCACCGCGACGACGCCCTGCGAACGATCGTCCTGCTCAACAACGGCCTGCCCGAGCTGCACGATTTAGGGGCGGAGACGTTCGTCGACTATCAAGGCGACTTCGAGACCAAGATCGGCGTCCGCACCGGCCGGATCGTCCTCGTGCGTCCCGACGGCTACGTCGCGTTCGATCTCGACACGCTCGATCCCGACGCCTTCGCGGCGCGGCTAGAGACGTGGAAGACCCGCCGCCCGCTCTTCTCCGTCGTCCCTCCCATCGAGATCGATCGCCGCGTCGCGGTCGGGTGAGCGCGCGACGGCCCACTCCAAGCCAAGGAACACGATCATGTCGGATGCCGTCATCCATTCCCGCACCAGCGGACTTCAGCGGAAGACCTGGGCGCTGTGGACGCTCCAGATCCTCGCGGCCCTGGCCTTCCTCGCCGCGGGCGGCTCGAAGCTCGCCGGTGTCGAGAATATGGTCGCCCTGTTCGATCAAATTGGGCTCGGACAGTGGTTGCGCTACCTGACCGGCGTTCTGGAGGTCGGCGGCGCGATCCTGCTGCTCGTGCCGCGCACGGCCTGGATCGGCGGCGCCCTCCTGGCCTACGCGATGCTCGGCGCCGTGCTCACCCACCTCGTGATCGGCGACAGCCCGGTCCTGGCCTTGCTCCTGTTCAGCGTCACCGCGCTGATCGCGTGGCATCGGTGGCCCGGCGCGGTGCGCTAGGCACCCCGACAGGAAGGCCAATGCGATCCCGTCGCGGACGCGCGCCGACGCGCGGTCGACGCCGTGCACGCCCTTTCCCATCCTCCCAAGGCTCCCGCCCATGCCCTCGCTCCTCGTCGATATCGTCTGTCTCGCGCTGATTGCCCTGTTCGCCGTCGTGGGCGCGCGGCGCGGCGCCGTCGGCGAAGCCGTCGCCCTCGCGGTCTTCGCGGCGGCCGTGCCGCTGGCGTTCACGGCGGCGGCCGCGCTGTCGGCGCCGGCGGACGTCGCGGCGTTCGTCGCCGGCGCGGCGCTCGGCCTCGTCGCCGCGCGCTTGGCGGGCAACGCGCTCTTGCCGCGGCGCGTCCTCTCGCGGGCACGCGGGTGGGCGGGGCGTATAGGAGGCGCGGTCCTGGGGGCGGGGCAGGCCGTGATCCTGCTCGTCACCGCGACGGCGCTGCTTCCCGTCGGCGGGGGCCTCCCGCCGCGCGCGGTGATCGAGGCGCGCGCCTACGCCCACCTGCGGCCGATCGCCGAAGGGATACGGGGCGCGGACGCGGCGTTCGCGCCGCAAACGGTCAGCCTCCCGTCGCCCACGCCGCGCTCGGGCGCGACGGTCCACCGTCCCATCGCCTGGACGACGGTCGAGGCGGGAACCCGTACGCGCACCCGAACGCTGCCGGGCACCGTTCGTGCGGCCGAGCGAAGCCCGATCGGCTTCGACGTCGGCGGACGGGTGGGGGAGGTCCGCGTCGAGATCGGCGCGACGTTCGTCGAGGGTGAGGTTCTGGCGGCCGTCGAGACCGACACCTTAAGCTTCGAGGTCGAGGAGCGCCGCGCCGCCTTGAGCGAGGCCGAGGCCGTCCTGGCCGAGGTCCAAGCCGACCACGCCCGCACCGTCTACCTCCATGAGCGCGGCGTCGAGTCCAACGCCGCTCTAGAGAACGCTCAAGCGGCGCTCGACACGGCGAAGAGCCGGCTCAACGTCGCCCGGACCCGCTTGGCGCGGGCGCGGACCGACGTCGCGGACGCCGAATTGATCGCGCCCTACGACGGCTCCGTCGCCGCCCGGCTGGTGGAGCCCGCCGAGCGCGTCACGCCCGGTCAGCCCGTGCTGGAGATCCAAAGCCGCGACGGCGGGCTCGAACTCGTCGTCGGCGTGCCGGAGACGATCCTCGCCTCCTTGGAGATGGGCTCGACGCACGCCGTGAAGGCACCCGTTCTCGACGGCACGGCTGCGGGCGTCGTCACCGAGATCGGGGCGCGGGCGGGGGAGGGTTCAAGCTTTCCCGTCACGCTCGCGATCGAGGGCGCCGATCCGGCCCTGCGCCCCGGCATGAGCGCCGAGGTCCGCCTCGACCTCGCACCGCGGGGCGCCGTCGCCGGCGTTCGCATCCCCGTCACCGCCTTTCTGCCGGGCGACGGGCAGACGTCGCACGTCTTCGTCGTCGACGCGGCGACCGGCACCGTGCGCCGGCAGGAGATCGAGGTCGTCGCCGTCGCCGGCGAGGAGGTCGTCGTCACCGGCCTGGAGCCGGGCCAGCGGATCGCCGCCAAGGGCCTCGCGCGGCTTCGCGACGGCCAGCCGATCGACCTGATGGGTGTCGGCGTCGCGCGCTACAACATGTGAGCAAGGACGATTGCGATGAATGTCTCCCGCCTCGCCTACCGGGCCCGCCCGCTGGTCTACATGATGCTCACGCTGCTCATGGCCTTCGGCGCCTTGAGCTACTTCAGCCTGCCGGCGCGCGAGGACCCCAAGATCACGGTGCGCGAGGCGGTCGTCTCGGCGCGCTACCCCGGCCTCGCGCCCGAGCGCGTGGAGCGGCTCGTCACCAAGACGCTGGAGGAGGCGATCCGGCAGGTCGAGGAGGTCGAGGAGATCCGCTCGACCTCGATGCCCGGCCTGTCGCTGATCCACGTCGAGGTCGGCGATAGCTACTTCGAATTGGACCAGATCTGGGACGACGTCGAGGACCGGGTCGCGCGCGCCGCCGAGGGCCTGCCGGAGGGCACCTCCACCCCGCGCGTGGACAGCGATTTCGGCGACGTGGCGGTCATCACCGCCGCCTTGACCTCGAACGACTTCACCGCGGCCGAGACGGCGGACATGGCCGAGCACGTGCGCGACATGCTCTACGCCGTGCCGGGCACGGCCAAGGTCGATATCGTCGCCGCGCCGGACGAGCGCGTCTACGTCGAGACCCGCGACGCGCGGCTGGCCGAACTGGGTATCGGGCCGGACGCCGTCGCGGCGTCGTTGCGCGCGCAGAACGTCATCCGCCCCGGCGGCGAGGTGGACGTGGCCGGCCGCAACTTCATCATCCAGCCGACCGGGGACTTCTTGGACCTCGACGCGATCCGCGAGACCCTGCTGCGCCTGCCCTCGGGCGGCGTCGTTGCGCTTCGCGACGTGGCCGACGTCGCGCGCGGCACGCTCGACCCGCCCGCGACCAAGGCCTACTTCAACGGCGAGCCGGCGATCATCCTCGCCGTCTCCATGCTCGACGGCGAGAGCGTGCTCGACTACTCGGCGCGCGCCGGCGAGGCCATCGCCGACATCGCCGCCTCGCTGCCGGTGGGCTACGACCTCGACGTCGTCACCCATCAGGCGACCCAAGTCGAGAAGGCCGTCTACGGCATGACGATGAACGTCGTGCAGACGCTCGTCATCGTGCTCGTCGTCGTCATGCTGCTGCTGGGGCTGCGCACGGGCCTCATCGTCGGCTCGATCGTGCCGGCGGTGATGCTGGTCACGCTCGCGATCATGGGCGTGTTCGGCATTCCCTTGGAGCGCATGAGCTTGGCCACGCTCGTCATCGCGCTCGGCCTCCTGGTCGACGCCGGCGTCGTCGTCGCCGAGGACTTCAAGACGCGCATGGAAGAGGGCGCGGACCGGGACGAGGCGCTCGAAGGCATCGGCCGCGAACTCACCGTGCCGCTCCTGATCTCGACGGCGACGACGGTGCTGGCCTTCCTGCCGCTCATGCTGGCCGACCACGTGGCCGGCGAGTACGCCCGTTCGATCTCGCTGGTCGTGCTGATCTCGCTCAGCGCGTCCTGGATGCTGGCGATGACCGTCACGCCGCTCTTCTGCCATCGCTTCATCAAGATCGAGCGCGACGCGAACGGCGGCGTCAAGCGCGGCCTCTTCGAGCGCGCCTTCAATCCGATCGGGCGCGGCTACGCCCGCCTCCTGCACGTCGTCCTGGCCCGCCGCTGGCTGTTCCTCGCCTCGATGGGCCTGTGCCTCATCGCCGGCGTCGCCGGCGTCGCCTTCGCGCCGCAAAAGTTCTTCCCCGACTCGGACCGCGCGCAGGTGCTCGTCTACCTCGACCTGCCGACCGGCGTCTCCAGCCGCAGCACCGATGCCGCCGTGCGCGACGTGGTGGCGGCGATCGACGCGCCGGGCCGTTTTCCGCAGATCGCCTCGCACGCCGCCTATGTCGGCTTCGGCGGGCCGCGCTTCGTGCTGTCGCTGACGCCGATCGATCCCGCCCCGCACCGCGGTTTCCTGGTGCTCAACCTGAGCGACGCCGACGAGGTGGCGCCGATCGTGACGCGGCTTCGCGTCCTGTTCGCGGACAAGTTCCCCGACCTGTCCGCGCGGGTGGCGACGATGTTCCTCGGGCCGACCGATTCCTCGGTCATCGAGGTCCAGGTCAAGGGGCCGGACGCCGACTTCGTCTACGCCGCCGCGCGCGACGTCGAGGACGCCCTCGCCCGCGTGCCCGGCGCGATCGACGTGCGCCAGGACTGGGAGAACCGGATCGCCAACATCGTCGTCGACGTCGACCAGTCGCGGGCCCGCCGCGCCGGCCTCACCTCCGACGACGTCGCCCGGTCCATGTCGGCCTACTTCTCCGGCCAAACGGTCTCGGAGTTGCGCGAGGGCGACGACACCGTGCCCATCGTCGCGCGCGGCGCCAGCGCCGAGCGGGCCGACCTGGACCGGGTGCGCGACCTGACGATCCATCCCGCCGGCGGGGGCAGGGGCGTCTCCCTCGCCCAGATCGCCGACCTGCGCGTCGAGAACGGCTTTGCCCTCATCCAGCGCGAGAACATGGCCCGCACCGTCACGATCAGCGCGCGCAACACCAAGATGGCCGCCGAGGACATGGTGCCCCTTATCGGGCCCGACTTGGAGCGCCTGCGCGCCACGATGCCGTTCAACCACGCGATCGAATTCGACGGCATCGTCACCCAGTCTGGCGAGGGCCGCGCCGCCCTGCTCGCCAACATGCCGCTTTGCATCGGCATCATGCTGGTGCTCCTAGTCGCGCAGTTCAATTCCTACCTGCGCCCCGCCATCATCCTCGGCACCATCCCGCTCGTCATCATCGGCGTCGCGATGGGTCTTCACCTCCTGCGCGCCGACTTCGGCTTCATGCCGATCCTGGGCATCCTGGCGCTCGCCGGCATCATCATCAACAACGCCATCGTGCTCATCGACCGGATCGACATCGAGCGCGGCGAGGACGACGCCGACGGCTACGCAGCGCTCGTCGCCGCCTGCCAGCGTCGCCTGCGGCCGATCGTGATGACGACGATCACCACCGTGCTCGGCCTCGCGCCGCTGATCGTCTCGCACGACGCCTTGTTCTACGGCATGGCCAGCGTCATGGCCTTCGGCCTCGCCGTGGCCACGGTGCTGACCTTGGGCGTCGTGCCCGTCCTCTACAGCCTCGCCTTTCGCGTGACGCCGCGCGACGAGGTCCGAGCCGCCGCGGCCGATCCTGGCCGGGGCGGAGGCGGGCTGAGACGAACGCGAGAGGGGGCGTCGTCGCTGTACCGAACAGCAAGGCGCTTGAGTGCCTCCCTCTAGTCGTTGTCGCCGGTCCCGGCCCCGGCACCCTTGCGCGAGGCGGCGCTCGCCGGGACGTAGGTGCGCAGCGCCAGGACGGCGAGGCGGGCGAGCGTCGTCTCGTCCACCGGTACGGGTCCGTCCTGGGGCGGCAGGGACGGGGCCGCCGGCGGGTCGGCCGGTGCCGGTCCGCAGCGCGACCAGGGGCTCGCCGCCGGGGACAGGTCGTCGCCGCGCACGAACAGGCCCTGCGGCCCGACCCACAGGTCGACACCCTCCCAGGCGAGCGCCAGCGGCGCCTCGTCCACCGCGCGCGCCACGGCTGGCAGGAGGAGGAGCGGGTGGGCGATGGCGCCGGTCTCGACGACGCGCCCCTCGGCGAGGTCGAGGCGGCGGTCGAGCAGGGCGCAGCCGACGACGAGCGGGCACAGGTGGCCCGAGGGCGAGCGCCACACCCCTGCCTCGTCCTCGGGCCTCAGCGCGGCGTAGTCGCGGCCGTCGTTCGCCTCCAGATGGTCGGCGAGGAGGGGGAGTGCCGGAAGCCGGCGCAGCGCCAGCCAGCGCGCTGCCTTGCCCGCCTCCTCGGCCAGACCCCAGGCCATGCCGGCACCCCGCGCCGCCTTGTTCGCGATCCCGTTGATCTCGTTCAGCGACAGATTGCTCACGCCGCCGGCGCCCAGCACCAGTCGTCGGCCGGCAGGTCGTCCAGCTCGTCCGGGTAGGGCGCGTCTTGGTACATGGTGATCCGCAGCCAGCGGTCCGAGCGCGGGTCGAACTTGGACGCGCCGAAGAAGGCGAGCTTGCAGCGCAGCAGGTCGAGCGGCACGAGGTGCGCGTCGATCAGGTTGCTCTGGATCTCGGCGTAAGCGTGCGCGGCGCAGATCTGCACCCGGCGCACGGCGTGGCGGTGCTCAGGGTGGCGCAGGAGGAAGGCGGCCGCGTTGTCTGGCGCCGCCGCCCTGCGCAGCGCCCCGTGCAGCGCCTTGACGTCGCGGCCGACGGCGAGCGGCTGTTCCAGCTCGTGGCCGGGCTCCGAGCCGCGCTCGCCGAGCCGCGGCTCCAGCTTCTCGGCCGAGACGTACCAAAACCGCGCCTGCGCCTCGGCCGCCTCGAAGTCGATCGCGAGCGCCCAGGCGTAGCGGTCCTCGATCAGGCGGCGCAGGCGCTCGATCTTCATGCGGCCGTCGATGCGCCCGACCGCCTCCTCGTCGACGCCCATGGTCTCGGCGAGGTCGTCGACGAGGCCCCCGTGCGGCTCCAGCAGCAGCGAGACGAGAAGCTCCTGCGCTTCGAGCGACAGGCCAGCCTCGGCCCGGCGGTAGAGGCGATCGAAAGGGTAGGGGCCTTCGAGCACCCCGGCATCGAGCCAGCCGTCGATTTCGGCCAGTTCGCCCTCCAGTCGCGCGATGCGCGCGGCGTAGCGGGCGTCGGCGACGCGCCACGTTCCAATCGTTTGCCGGGCGCGCCCGACGAGGCGCGGCAGGGCTGCGGCGGCCCCGGGTGCCGCGGTCTCGATCGCGCGCACCCGCGCCAGCGCCGTCTCCTTGGCGAGCAGCCAGCGGTGCAGCAAGGCCGGGTGCTTGACGAGGAAGGGGGCCATGCCGAGGCCGGTGGAGTTGCCAACGCCGATGCGGCGGCGGATCGTGGGATCGAGGCGGACGGCGCGCTCGGGATCGCGCGCGCGGGCCACGTGCTCGGCGAGGTCGGCGGTGAAGGCGCGGATGAGCCAGACGGTCAGCATCTCGGCGCGAAACGGGCCGGACAGTTCGGGCCGCTCGGCGATCCGGTCGCGATCCGCGATGCCGAACTTGCCGTTGCCGTAGACGGCGGTCGTCCGCATCAGGTAGCCGACCTTCTCGATCTCGCTAAGCTCGGGCTGCTGTCCCTCGGCCAAGCGCTCGACGACGTGGGCGAACAGGCGCACGCTGCGGTTGGCGCGGCTGAGCACGAGTTCGCTGGGGTCGCAGCGGCCGGCCTCCTGCAAGGGCACGTTCGCCGCCATGCGGTCGAGGTCGGCCGCCGTAGGCACGCCGTCGAAGAGGGCGAAGGTCGAGTCCCACGCCTCGGCGATGACCCGGTCGCTGCGCTTCTCGGCCGGCAGGTCGTGGGCGAAGGCGACGAGGCTGTAGCGGTGCTCCGGCCCGTGCGCCACGTAGACCGCGCGGCCCACGCCGCCCGCGTCGACGTCCCAGACCGCGCGCTCCACCCGCCAAGCCTCGGCCTTCAATCGGCGGAGCAGGGCGCGCATGAAGGAGAGGCGGGTCTGGTGGTTGGCGCCCAGCCGCTCCAGGCGCATCACCGTCTCGGGCGCCCGCAGTGCCGGGGCTTCGTAGGCGCGGTGCGCCGCTTCTTGTCGGTTCATTTTCTCACCTCCCTCACGAGCCTGGGAACAGGCCGCAGGACATAAAACTAGCGGCGGCGGGTCGGCGTTCGACCCGAAGGCGTCAACGTCGAGCCGCCCGCTGGTAGGCGAGCGTGATCCGGACGCTGTCCCACAAGGAGGGCAGCAGGACCAAGGAGACCGGCACGGCGGTCACGACGATGAAGGACTGGAGCTGCGTGACCCCGCTTGAGCCGATCGAGATCAAGATGATCGCCATGACGCCCATGGCAATGCCCCAGAACACCCGCACCGGCGTGCGCGGGTCGTCGTCGTTGGCCATGGTGACCGCGATGACGTAGGTCATCGAATCGCCCGTGGTGGCGACGAAGATCGTGGTCAGGATCAAGAACAGGACCGAGACCAAGAAGCCCAGCGGCAACGCCTGGGTGATGGCGAGGAGGGCGGCCGGCAGGTTGAAGCCCTCGAAGGCGGCCGAGATCGTGCCGGGCGCCGCCAGCTCGTAGGCCATGCCGGTGCCGCCGACGATGGTGAACCAGAAGGTCGTGACGATCGGTGCCACGAGCGAGAGCATGACGACGATGGCCCGGATCGAGCGGCCGCGGCTGATCCGGGCGATGAACATCGCCATCAGCGGGCCGTAGCCCAAGAACCAGCCCCAGAAGAACACGGTCCACCAGCCGAGCCAAGCCTCGTCGCCGCGAAACAGCGCCATCGAGAAGAAGCCGGTGACGTAGGTGCCAAAGCCGGTGGCGAAGTGGCCGAGGATGAAGAGCGTGGGGCCGGCGACGAGGATGAAGGCGAGCAGGACGATGGCCAGGACTACGTTGATGCGGCTGAGGATCTGGATGCCCTTGTCGATGCCGGTCACGGCCGAGGCGGTATAGAGTGCGACGAGGCCGACGATGACGAGTGCTTGCGTCGCGAAGCCGTCGGTTATGCCGAACAGCGCCGAGAGGCCGTAGCTCACCTGCAGGCCCAGAAAGCCGATCGGCCCCACCGTTCCGGCGACGACCGAGACGATGCAGACGGCGTCGGTGATCAGGCCGATCGGCCCGTGGAGCGCGCGCTCCTTGAAGACGGGGTAGAGCAGGAGGCGCGGGGCGAGCGGCAGGCCCTTGTCGTAGTGGTAGTGCATGAACATGACGGTGGTGAGGCTGCCCAGGATCGCCCAGGCGAGAAAGCCCCAGTGCATGAAGGCCTGCGCCAGCGCCGGGTCGACCGCCGCCAACGTCGCGCCCTCGCCGCCGTAGAGCGGCGGCGGCGAGAGGAAGTGCGCCAGCGGCTCGCCCGCGGCCCAGAACACGCCGCCGCCGGCGAGCAGCGTGCACATGATCATCGCACCCCACTGAAAGAGCGTGAATTCCGGTTGGGCGAGCGCGCCGAGCCTCGTCCTGCCGCCGGGAAGGGCGGCGATCAAGAGGCCGATCAGGAAGGTGGCGAGGAGGAGAAGCTGCCAGTAAAAGCCGAACCAGCGCACGGTCCAGGCGAAGCTCGCGTCGACGATGGCGCCCAGCAGGTCGAGATCGACCAGTGCTAAGAGGCAGAAGAGGACGATGAACCCCCCGGTGATGGCGAACAAGGGCACGTTGACGCCCCGCTGACGCTCCGTCGGCGGGGCTTCGCGCGCAGCGGCTTTTGCCATGATCTTCTTGCCTCCCGGAGCGGATTCTTGGGATTTTGTGGTTCTAGAGCGGCCCGAACGAGCGCTCGAAGAAGCCGAGCCAGTTCTCGCCCATGATCCCGGCGGTCTCGGCCTCGCTGAAGCCGACCCCGCGCAGTGCTAAGGCGAGGCCCGGAAAGTCGCGGTTGTCCTCGAACCAAGCCGGCTGGGGCGGAAAGCCGGGCGCCTCGGCCGAGCCTTCGCCGTAGTCGGCCGCCTTGGTCCAGCGGCCCTCGCGCATCCAGGCCACGACCTCGTCCGGCTGGTCCTGGCAGAGATCGGAGCCGATGCCCAAGCGTTCCGGCCCCGTCGTCTCGGCCGTGCGGGCGATCATCTCGGCGAACTCGCGCGGCGCGCAGTTCGAGCCGTCCTTCAGGTGGTGCGGGTAGAGCGAGAAGCCGAGCATCCCGCCGCTTTGCGCCAGCACCTTGAGCACCTCGTCGGGCTTGTTGCGCTTGGCCGGGTGCCACCACGCCGGGTTGGCGTGAGTGATCGCGATCGGGCGGTTCGAGAGTTCGATCGCCTCCAGGGTCGAGCGGGTGGCCGAGTGCGACATGTCGACGACGAGGCCGACCCGGTTCATCTCCTTGATGACCGCGCGGCCCATGCGGGTGATGCCGGGGTCCTCGGCCTCGTAGCAGCCGGTCGCGAGCAGCGATTGGTTGTTGTAGCTGAGCTGCATGAAGCGGGCACCCAGCCGGTGGCAGATCTCGACGAGCCCGATGTCGTCCTCGATCGGCGAGGGGTTTTGAAAGCCGAAGACGATGGCGGTGCGGCCCTCTTTGTGGGCGCGGCGCACGTCCTCGGCCGTGCGGCCGGGGCAGATCAGGTCGGGGTAGCGCTCGAACCAGCGGTTCCAGCGCTCGAAATTGGCGACCGTCTCGCGGAACATCTCGTGGTAGCAGACGGTGACGTGCACGGCCGCCATGCCGGCCTCGTGCATCTGGCGGAAGATATTCCCCGACCAGTTGGCGTACTGCAGGCCGTCGATCAGGAGGGGGCGGTCCATGCTACGCCTCCGGCTCGCCGGCCTTGACGTAGGCCGTCTTGACGGTGGTGTAGAACTCGACCGCGGCACGGCCCTGCTCGCGCGGGCCGTAGCTCGACTGGCCGCGCCCGCCGAAGGGGACGTGGTAGTCGGTGCCGGCGGTGGCGAGGTTGACCATGACGCAGCCGGTCCTGGCGTGGCGGCGAAAGTGGCTTGCCCTGGCGAGCGAGCGCGTGACGATGCCCGAGGTGAGGCCGAACGCAGTGTCGTTGACCACGTCCAGCGCCTCCTCGTAGCCGCCGACCTCGATGACGCAGGCGATCGGCGCGAACATCTCCTCCTGGTTCACCGCCATGTCGTTGCGCGTGCCGGTGAACAAGGTCGGCTGCATGTAGAAACCGTCGTGGCCGACGTCGGCGCGTTCGCCGCCGCAGGCGAGGCCGGCGCCGGCCTCCTTGGCGAGGCCGACGTAGCGCAGATTGCCCTGCAACTGGCCCTCGCTCACGACCGGCCCCATCTGCGTGCCCTCTTCGAGCGCGTGGCCGACCTTGAGAGCCTTCGCGGCCGCCACCAGCCGCTCGACGAAGGCGTCGTGGACGCGCTCGTGCACGACGAGGCGCGAGGACGCGGTGCATTTCTGGCCGGTGCCGCCGAAGGCCCCGTTCGCGGCGGCGGCGACGGCCGTGTCGAGGTCGGCGTCGTCCATGACGGCGAGCGCGTTCTTTGAGCCCATCTCCAATTGCAGCTTGGTGAAGTTGGGGGCGGCCGCGCGGGCGACGTTGCGCCCGACCTCGACCGAGCCCGTGAAGCTCACCCCTTGGATCTTCGGGCTCTCGACCAGCGCCTGGCCGATGCTCGCGCCCGAGCCCATCACCAGCGAGAACAGGCCCTTGGGCATGTCCTGACGGGCGATGATCTCGGCGAGCGCGTGGGCGGAGGCGGGCGTGAGGTTGGCCGGCTTCCAGACCACGGCGTTGCCAAACGCGAGTGCTGGCGCGATCTTCCAGCTCGCCGTCGCGGTCGGGAAGTTCCAAGGCGAGATCACCGCGACGGTGCCGATCGGCTCGCGCCGCACGTCGACCTCGACGCCCGGCCGCACGCTGTCGGCGTTCTCGCCGATCTGGCGCAACACTTCGGCGGCGTAGTAGGTGAAGAACTGCCCGGCCCGATAGACCTCGCCGACGCCCTCGGCCAAGGGCTTGCCCTCTTCCCGCGACAAGAGTCGGCCGAGTTCCCGCGATCGCTCGATCAGTTCGCGGCCGATCGCGTCGAGCACGGCTTGGCGCTTCTCAAGCCCGGCCGCGGCCCATCGCCGCTGGGCGTTCGCGGCGGCGTCCAGGGTCTCGTCGAGCTGGCTTGACGAGGCTTGGGCGTAGAGGCCGATCAGGTCGGCACGCTCGGAGGGGCTGCGGTTCTCGACCTCGCCCTCGCCCGCCGCCCACCGACCGGCGATCAGGTTGTCGAAGCGCTCGGCCATGTTTCCCCCCGCTCTTGGTTTGAAGCCTGTCGAGGGCAGAATCGCTTGCACGAATTTTTCAGTCAATTAAGAAATTCAAGAGCCAATTTCAAAAAAGCTGAACCCGGCAATGACCCTTCCCGTCGCGGCGCTCAAGACCTTCGTCGTCGTCGCCGAGTGCCAGAACCTCAAGGACGCGGCGGATCGGCTCGGCCGATCGCTCTCGGCCGTGTCGATGACGCTCGGGCAGATCGAGGCGTGGCTGGACGGGCCCCTATTCGAGGGCGAGCGCAAGACGGCGCTGACCCCGCTCGGACGCTTCGCCCTTGCCCGGGCGCGAGAGGCGGTCGAGCGGCACGAGCGCTCGTTGTCGGCGATGCGGGCCTTCGCCCGGGGCGGGACGGGCCGCGTCGACGTCGCCGCGGTGCCCTCGGTGGCGCAGAGCCTGCTGCCCGAGGCGCTGCGGCGTTTCCTCGCGGAGCGGCCGGGGGTGGAGGTGGACGTGCGCGACGCCGATTCGCGCAGCGTCTGGCGCCTCGTCGCCGAGGGCAGGGTCGAACTCGGCGTCGCGAGCGCGGGCGGGGACATGTCCGACCTCGCGTTTCGGCCCTTGTTTCGCGACCGGCTGTGCCTCGTCTGCCGGCTTGACGACCCGCTGGCCCGGCTCGGGCGGTCCTTGACCTGGGACGACCTCGCCGGACGGACCCTGCTCGCCAACGGCATCTGCGCCTCGATCGCGTCGAGCGGCTTTCAGGCCCTCTTCGCCGACGCCACGGTCATGGTCCGCAACGTCACCTCGCTCAAGGCGCTCGCCCGTGCGGGGGTCGGCGTCACCGTCCTGCCCCGGCTGATCATGGCGGACGCCGGGGCCGAAGGCTTGGCGGCGTTGGACCTGGACGACCCAGAGGCCGTGCGGGTGGTGGGCTTCGTGACCGGCAAGGGCTCCCCCTCGCCGGCGGCGGCCGCCTTCAGGGCCTGCGTCGCGACGGCCGCGGCCGCGTGCGGCCTCTCAAACCCGCCTTGAGCGGCCCCCGCGTCGAGGTGGCCCGGCGAGGCCGCGAGACCAACGCCGCCGCCCCCAACAGCGCGATGACGCCCCGTTCGATCGTCGGACGCGCGCGGCGCAGAGCCGGCACGACGCGATCGTCGGGGGCCGCGTACAGCCCCGATGGCGACCGGATCGGCCGCGATCGCCGCTGGAGGATCTTCTGGGTACAACGCGCCAGGGCGCGGCCCCGGCCTCAACCGTTGACGGCGTCGCGCAGCGTCTTGCCCGGCTTGAACTTGACGTTGTTGCTGGCCTCGATCTTGATCGCCTTGCCGGTCTGCGGGTTGCGGCCCTCGCGCTCGGCCCGGTGCACGGTCTCGAACGTGCCAAACCCGGTGATCGTGACCTTCTCGCCCTTCTTGAGCGAGTCCTCGATGCTCTTGAGCATCGCCTTCACCGCCTTGCCGGCGTTCTCCTTGCTGAGGTCCACGTCCTTGGCCACGGCCGCGCTCAGATCGTCGAGGGTCATGCCTACCTCCCGTGCTGTCGTCCACTCGGTAGCCGCGCGCTTAACATGAACATCGCCGCTTGCAAATACATTCGCCGCCAAAGTCGGCATAAAGGCGGTTGCTTGGCGAGTGCTGTGGCCTCTAAACCATAAGGCGATCTGTCTCGTTCCGGTGGCGCGCCCCGAGTCAGCGCCGGCGTGCCCGGACGACGCCCGCCGTCGGGCAAAGCGACCGGTTACTGTGTCTTGCGCGCGAGGCAGACGCTGGTTCCGCGCCGACGCTCACAATACATACAAGTATTAGCTCAAATTGAATACAATTCTTTCAATCGGCAATAGATCACTTAGTGGTTTTGTCATATAAGCTTTTTTAACGTTCGAGTCGTGCGCCGCCCGCGGAACCCGCATGATCCCCTAGCGTTGTCCGTTCGTGTCAGTGCCACACCCGCCCACTTGGGGAAGCCGCGCCCCAGGGCTTCCAGCCCAGGAGAATGGCCGATGTCCGTCGCCTTGGACCGGGCCGACGCGCGTGCGAGGCCGATGCCGGCGCGCGACTGGCTCTTGCTGCTGCGGTTCGCCCTTCTGAACCTGCTCGGCGTCGCGCTGGCACTCGGCGCTTGGCACCAGGAGTTGATCGGCGGCGACGATCCGACCAGGCTCTACACCCTGATCGGCCTCGTCTTCCTCGGCGGGCTCGCCGTGTGCGCGTACCGGATCTGGCAGGTCAGCCGGGAGCTGAACGAGGCGGCGGCGGCGAAGCCGAAGCTTGAGAGCCGCAGCGGCCGCTACTTGGCGCTCGCCGCCACGCTGGACGGGCAGGGCCGCGCCAACCTGACGGCGGGCCTGCGCTTGGCGCTCGTCAACCGCCTGAACCTGATCCGTCAGGTGGCCGGCATCCTCGTCATGCTGGGCCTGATCGGCACGGTGATCGGCTTCATGATGGCGCTGAAGGAGGTGCGCCCGGACGCCGTTGCCGAGGTCGCGGCGGTGGGGCCGATGGTCTCCGGCCTCATCGCCGGCATGGGCGTGGCACTCGGCACGACGCTGATGGGTTCGATCCTCAACATCTGGCTGATGCTCTGCCATCGCCTGTTGGAGGACGGCACGGTGCGCCTCCTGACCCGCCTCACCGAGCGCGCGGAGGCCGAAGGGGGGCGAGGGCATGGATTCGCTTGAAAGCCTGGGCGACGACGACGGCGTCGTGTTCCGCGACGTCATCATGCTGGCGCTCGCCGGCTTCGTTGCGATCGTCGTCTTGATCCTGCCGCACATCAACCCGAAGGGGGCGAAGGCGGTGGCGAGCGCCGACCCGCCCGGCAACGTCATCGTCGAACTGCGCTGGCCGGACGCGCTCGACAGCGACGTCGATTTGTGGGTGCAAGCGCCGGGCGACGTGCCGGTCGGCTATTCGAACAAGGGCGGCGCCGTCTTTAACCTCCTGCGCGACGACCTTGGCAAACGCATGGACGCGACCGGCATGAACTACGAGGTCTCCTACAGCCGCGGCATCATCCCGGGCGAGTACACCGTCAACGCCCACCTTTACCGCAACCCGTCGCGCCGATCGCCGGTCCGGCTCACCGTCGTCACCTCGGTCAAGGAGCGCGACGGCGGCTCGGCGCGGCAGATCCTGGCGCGCAAGTTCGACCTCGACCGTACCGGCGAGGAGGCGACCGCGTTTCGCTTTCGCCTCGACGCCGAGGGCCGCCTCGTCCAGGGCAGCGTCAGCAAGATCTTCAAACCCCTTCGCGCCGGGAGCAAGTCTTGAGCCCGATCCCCACCTGGTTCGCCGCACTCGCCCTGATCGCCGCCGCACTCGCCCTGATCGCGGTCTGGTCGCCCCGGCGCTTGGGCGTCAAGCTGGGGGCACTTCTGACGGCGCTCCTCCTTCTTCCGGTCGCCTACGCCTCGTTCGCCGATTTGCTGAGCCGGCCGAAGCCGGTCAAGCTCGAATGGATGCGAGCGCAAGAGGCGACGGTGCTCGCGTCCAGCGTCGAGGAGGGGACCGGCATCTACGTCTGGCTGATGACGGACGAGGCGGCCGAGCCGCGCGCCTACGTCCTTCCCTGGGACCAGAAGCTCGCCGAGGAGTTGCAGGAGGCGGAGCGCCGCGCGGACGGCAACGGGGTCGTCATGCGCTCCCCCTTCGAACCCTCGCTCGACGACCGCGAGCCGCGCTTTTATGCCCTGCCGCAGCCGGCCCTGCCGTCCAAGGACCGCCACGACGAGGGCCCGGCCGACGCCGACGTTCTGGCAAGGGAGATCTGAACGCTTCGCGTGCGCTGGCGCGGGGCCTTTTTCTCTTTTTTCGCTTTGTCCGAGGCTGGCTTCGGCGTTCATGCCGGTCCGGGTGCGCCTTGTCCGATCGTCAATCAAGTTTATGTTGCGGGCTTCACCGCGACAAGCGGCCTTTGACATCAAAAGGCGGTTCTCCATGCCACCCGATGCCACGCCCGTCTGGTTCATCACCGGATGCTCCACCGGCTTCGGCCGCGATCTGGCCGAGGCCGTCTTGGACCGCGGCTGGCGCACCGTCGTCAGCGCCCGCGACAAGGCGCGCGTCGCCGATCTCGCCGAGGGGGCGGGCGACCGGGCGCTGGCCGTCGACCTCGACGTGACCAAGCCCAAGCAGATCGCAGCGGCGGTCGCGGCGGCGCACGAGCGCTTCGGGCGGATCGACGTCCTGGTCAACAACGCCGGCTACGGCTACCAGTCCTCGATCGAGGAGGGCGTCGATGACGAGATCCGCGCCATGTTCGAGGCCAACGTCTTCGGCCTGTTCGATCTCACGCGGGCGGTGCTGCCGGGAATGCGTGCGCGGCGGCGCGGCCACATCCTCAATATCTCCTCGGTCGCCGGCCTCGTCGGCTTGCCGAGTTCGGGCTACTACGCCGCCAGCAAGCACGCGGTCGAGGGCTTCACCGACGCGCTGGCCGCCGAGGTGGCGCCGCTCGGCATCCACGCGCTGTGCGTCGAGCCGGGGCCGTTTCGCACCGACTGGGCCGGCCGCTCGCTCAAGCAGACGAAGAGCACGATCGACGACTACGCCGAAACGGCCGGCGCCCGCCTGAAGGCCACGAGCGAGGCCAGCGGCACGCAGCCCGGCGACCCGGTGCGCGCCGCGAAGGCAATGATCGCGGTGACGGAAGTCGAGAACCCGCCGCGCCACCTCGTGCTCGGCGCCTGGGGCATCGACAAGGTCACGGCCAAGCTGAAGGAGCGCCTCGACGAGATCGAGGCGTGGCGCAAGACGGGCGTCGAGACGGACTTCCCGCAGGTTTGAACGCTTCGCGTCCGCTGGCGCGGGGCCTTTTTTCTTCTCTTTTTTACTTTGTCCGAGGCTGGCTCTCGGCACCGCGGCCAGTTCGGGAGCAAAGTAGCAAAAAAGAAAGAGGATAGACCGCGCGTCAGCGCACGCGAAGCGTTCTCAAACCTCCGGCGTAAGCTCTTGCGTGTGCAAAGTCTTGCCGTCGATGTCGTTCAGCCTGACGGTCATGGTCCCGTCGGCCGCGGCGATGTCGACTTGGCCGAAGAACTGGAGGCCGGCGAACGGCGAGAGGTTGGACTGTCCCTCGGGCGGGGCCTTCACGAATACGGCCTCGGGGCCGAAGGTGTTGTCGAGCTTGTTCGGGCCGAAGGAGCCTGAGTTGAGCGGGCCTGAGACGAACTCCCAGAACGGCTTGAACTCCTTGTACTGTGCCTTGGCCGGATCGTAGCGGTGCGCCGCCGTGTAGTGGACGTCGGCGGTGAGCCAGACGACGTTCTGGACAGCCTGGTCGCGGATGAAGGTGAGGAGGTCGGCAATCTCCAGTTCGCGCGCCGCCGGCGGGCCGTCCTTCAGCGCCACGGCCTCGAATCCCTTCTTCGCCTTGGAGTCGCTGTAGACGATGAGGCCGAGCGGCATGTCGGAGGCGATCACCTTCCAGGTCGCCTGCGAGTTCTTGAGCGCGTCCTTCAGCCACGCCACCTGCCGCGCGCCCAAGATGTGCAGTTCCGGCGCCATCGTCGTCGGCTGCACGTCGGCGTTGTCACCGCGGTAGCTGCGCATGTCGATGCGAAAAACTTCGAGTTGCGGCCCGTAGGCGAAGCTCTCGTAGAGGCGCTGCGGGTCGAGCGGGTGGCGGCGGACCGGCATGTAGTCCATGAAGGCGCGCATCCCCCGCGCGGCGAGGAGGGCGCCCGAACCCTCCCTATAGCGCTCGTCGTCGTCCTTTCGCATCCCCCAGTACCAGTTGTTGGTGACTTCGTGGTCGTCCCACTGGGCCAGCATCGGCACCTCGGCGTTGAAGCGGCGAAGGTTGTCGTCCATCAGGTTGTAGGCGTACTGGCCGTAATACTCGGGCAGCGTCTCGGCGACCTTCGACTTGGCCTCGGTGGTGACGTTCTTCCAGACCCGGCCGTCCTCGGCCTCGGCTTCGGCCTCGATCGGCCCGTCGGCGTAGATCGTGTCGCCGGAGTGGATGAAGAAGTTCGGCCGCAGCTTGCGCATGGCCTCGTAGATGCGCATCCCGCCGAAGTCGGGGTTGATGCCCCAGCCTTGCCCGGCGGTGTCGCCCGACCAGACGAAGCGCAAGTCGCGTGCCTCGCTCGGCGGGGTCAGGAACGAGCCCACGAGCGTCTCGCTCTCGCCCTTGAGGTCGGAAAGGTCGAGAAAGCGCACCTCGTAGAACACGCGCTGGCCCGGCGGCAGGTCGCCGATGTCCAGCTTGGCGGTGAGGTCGGTGTCGGGCAGGGCGTCGACGACGGGGGCTGCGGTCGCGTCCTTCATCCCTTCGGTCGTGGCGTAGCGGACCAGCATCCGCGCCGGCCGGTCGGCGCGCGACCAGACCATCGCCCGCCCGGCGCGGACGTCGCCGGCCTGGACGCCGTAGGGCGCCTTGACGATCGAGGTCTCGGCACGGGCCAGGGCGGGGGCGAAGCAGGCGCCGCCGACGAGGGCGGCGCCCTGCACGAAGCGGCGGCGGGTGGGCAGGGTCAGCGACATGGGTAGGCTCCTCCGTACGTCGTTGCCCCGAAAACTAGCCGCCGCTCATGACGAGATGATGCGTATCGGGTTACAAGCGCCCGAGACGACGGCCCAACCGGCGGGCGTTGCCCCGGGTCTTGGCGTGGTAGGGCTTGAGCGCCGCCCCGACGAGCGACAAGGGCGTCGCCCCGCCCTTCAGCAGCCCCCGGTTGAAGGCCAGGGCGGCGTCGAAGGCGGCTTTTTGCTTCTCCGCCACCATGCCGTTCGTCTCGCGCGCCACGCCGCGGCCTTGCGGCCCGAGCGACGCGACCATCCAGGTGCGCGCGGCGATGGTGAACCACGCCGAGGCCGCCATCTCATTGTAGCGCAGCCAGTACCGGCTGGCCTCCCAGGGATCGTACATCGCGCGAAACCTCACCGTCGAGCCGATCCAGACGGGGGATCGGCTTATTGCATTGCAGCATCAACCGGGCGAGGCGGCGCAAGGTTCCGTAGATGCAAAACGCCGGCCACTCAGGACCGGCGCTGCATACCGTCGATAGGTCGGCCCTGAGACGGCTTAAAGCTCGTCGCGCTCGGCGCGCTTGCGCAACAACTTACGATAGCGGCGCACGGCCTCGGCCTTCTCGCGCGCGCGGCGTTCGGAGGGCTTCTCGTAGTGGCGACGCATACGCATTTCGCGATAGAGACCCTCGCGTTGCATCTTCTTCTTGAGCGCGCGCAGCGCCTGATCGACGTTGTTGTCGCGAACTTGAACTTCGACGGTGATAGCACTCACTCCAGCCTTGGGACGCGGCAGGACGGTCCTGCGCACGAAACAACGAAAGGGTTGCCCCCTCGCGGGGGCATTCGGCCGAGATATAGCCGATCGCCCGCCCGTGGACAAGGCCGTCGCGTAGCGCCCGCCGCGGTGCGAGGCGCCGATCCTATCCCGCCAGAGCGCGCCGCGACAAGATCGACCGCATCGAAGGTATCTCTGCCAAGATCGACGTCGTGCAGCACAACGTCGTTCACACGCTAGAGCCGAACATCTAGGCGCGCGCGGCGTTCATCAGACCGTCAGCGGCGGCAGGGCGTCTTCGATCCGCGCCCGCAGCGGCTCGTGCTGCGGCGGCAGCTTCAAGGCGGTGCCGAGGCTCGCCGCGTCCTCGTCGGTGAGAAAGCCCGGCCCGTCGGTCGCCACCTCGAACAGGACCCCGCCCGGCGTGCGAAAGTAGATCGCGTGGAAGTATTGCCGGTCGATCACCGGCGTCACCGCGTGCCCGGCCTTGGCGATCGCCGCGCGCAACGCCGCCTGCGCCGCCCGGTCGGGCACCGAGAAGGCGACGTGATGCACCGAGCCCGCCCCCGTCGAGGCGTCGGGCGCCTCCGGATCGACCAGGATGTCGACCACGCCGGCACCGTTGTGGCCGTGCCTGACGTAGCGCGTCCGCGGCCCGTCCGCGTGCGCTCGCGCGTAGCCGAACAGGTCGGTGAGCACGGCCGCCGTCGGCCCCGCCTCGCGCAAGTGCAGCTCGACCCCGCCGAAGCCGTGGATCGCGTGCGCCGCGTCGCCGTAGCCTTCGCGCGCGTCGTGCGCCACCTCGATCAACGCCAGCCTTGTTCCGTCCGGGTCGGCAAAGCGCAGCGACGGCGCGTCGAAGGCGGGGGCATCCCCGACCTCGACCCCGGCCGCCGCCAAGCGGTCCCGCCAGTAGGCGAGCGAGCCCTCGGGAACGGCGAAGTAGGTCGTGCGCGTCTCGCCGACGCCTTCGCGTCCCGGCGCCATCCCCTCCCAGGGAAAGAAGGTCATCACGCTGCCGGGCGTGCCGGTCGCGTCGCCGTAGTAGAGGTGGTAGGTGCCCGGGTCGTCGAAGTTAACCGTCTTCTTGACGAGCCTCAGACCCAAGGTCTTGGTGTAGAAGTCGAGGTTGCGCTGCGCCGGACCGCTGATCGCGGTCACGTGGTGCAAGCCGTTGACGCCGTTCATCTGCCGTCTCCTTCGTTCAGGCGACTAGATGGCTATGAACGTCATGCGAACGAGTGCTCGTTCTTGCACGCTTTGTTTCTGAATCGTGAACGCTTCGCGTGCGCTGGCGCGCGGCCTTTTTCTCTTTTTTGCTTTTGCCCGAGACTGGCCCTCGGCGTTGCGGCCAATCACCTAGGTTAACACTTGTAAAAACAAAGAAGAGAAAGCCCGCGCGGCAGCGCACGCGAAGCGTTCTATCCCTTTGCCTCGACGACCAGCCCGTCGTAGGCCGGTCGCACGTGTTCCGGCAGCCGCGACGCCCAGTCGGCGTAATCGACCTCGTGGTTCATGTGGACGAGGTAGGTGATGCGCGGCCGCAGGCGCTCGACCCAGCCGAGCGTCATGTCGAGGTGGGCGTGCGACGGGTGCGGCTTGTCGCGAAGGGCGTCGACGATCCAGACGTCGACCCCTTCGAGGATTTGAAACGCCTCGTCCGACAGGCCGTCCGTGTCGGTCGAGTAGCCGAACGGGCCGATGCGAAACCCCCAGCTCTCGCCGCGGCCGTGCTTTTGCCGAAACGGCACGAGTTCGACCGGGCCGACGTTGAACGGACCAAGGATCGGCCGCGCGTCGATGTCGGGGCGCCAGAAGCCGTGCGTCCCCCCGCCGCCCTCGAAGGCGTAGGCAAAGCGGCTTCGAATGCGCTCGAACACCGCGGCGTCGGCATAAGTCAAAATGCGCGCGCGCATGACGTTGTTGATCTGCCGCAGATCGTCGAGCCCGTGGACGTGGTCGGCGTGGGCGTGGGTGTAGACCAGCGCGTCGACGGCGCCGATCCCGGCGCGCAGGCACTGCTGGCGCAGGTCGGGGCCGGTGTCGAACAGGATGCGCTGCCCGCACGCCTCGACGAAGATGCTCGTGCGCAGCCGCTTGTTCCTTGGGTCATCCGACGTGCAGACCGGGCAGGTGCAGCCGATCTGCGGCACGCCGGCCGAGGTGCCGCAGCCGAGGACGGTGACCTTCACGCGCATGGACGGGGCCTTGATCCGACAAGAAATATTTTGCACACGTCGAGGCCGAAAGAAACTTGCACGGCGCGCTCAATCCGATGGTTTTGCTCTGTTCGCTCGTCGCTTCATATAGGCTGCAAGATCAAGATGTCGGCGACGCTCTGGCGCTGCATCGACAACGTCGCGCCGCCCCGCTCTGCCGACTTCGCCCGGGCTTGGCCCGACGTTGGTGCACGGGCTCTTGCGGCAGGGCAGGCCTCAACCTGGATACCTAAGAGCGGCAACGGCCGCGTGCGAGCGGGCTTTTGCAACGCCTGAGTCGACACGACGACGCGTCTCAAAGTCCGCCCCCGACGTGATCGGGGGGGCCGACCGACACAATCCGGTCGCTTGGCACCCCTGCCTCGGCTTTAGCCCCAGCCTGACGAACCCAGCGCATGACGCCTTCGTCTCGCTTCAACCAGTTGGCCCCCGTGCGATGCATCGACACGCCCGACGCGTAGAGCTTGAGCGCCATCTGGCGGGTGGCGGCGCTGTGACCACGGGGGGTCGTTCGCGTGAAGTTGCGGCCGCAGTCCTTGCACCTGCGCCGCCGCAAGCCGGGCGGCACGGCTTATCATCGAATGCCCGTTCCGTGCCCTTGCCTGAGGTTGTCCCCAGCTTTGCGCTGCTAACGTCAGACTATTATTTTGCCTCCCGCGCCGCTACGCATCCAGAACGCGACAAAGAGTAAATAAACCCGACGAGGGGAGGGCACCAAGATGGCCGCGACGTTTCCCGGCGTCATCGCGTTCGCGCTGATGGCCGTCATGCTGCTGGCGGGCAGCCGGCTCAGGGCCCGGCTGCGTTTTCTCCAGGCCGCGCTGATCCCGCCCAGCATCATCGGCGGCGTGCTCGGCTTCATCCTCCTCTCGCTCGGGGCCATTCCCGGCTTCGGGCCCGGCGACTTCACCGTCCTCACCTTTCACTTCTTCACGCTGAGCTTCATGGCCCTGTGCCTGACCGGCAACCCGCCCGGCGGGCTTGTCAATGCCATCTTGCATTTCTCCTACAATGTGGTAATTTTCTGTGAGGGAAAACAAATGCAACGCAGACGAATAATGGAAAATCAGTCACTTGGAAGTTTTGAAGCAGCTGCACTTGCAGCAGTGATGAGGCTAGGCAATGAAGCTTATGGAATAGCTATAGGGAAAGAGATTCTAGCACGTACTGGCAAAGAACCTTCTATAGGAGCTATTTACACTACACTAGAGAGACTGGAAAAAAAGGGATTTTTAGCCTCAAAATATGGTGAAGCTACAGCAAAAAGAGGCGGAAGAAGAAAGCGATACTTTTCTCTTACGGGTGAAGGTACTCAAGCACTAGAGGCGCATTGGGCAGGATCTTACAAGATGATGTCAGGCTTGTTTAAACCAGCCGGTGCGAGAGCATTTTCATGAGCATAAGAAACTACCTAAAAAATCCAATTCTATTGTACAAGCATTACCAATTCAGAAAACAGGCTAAAAGCATAGCTTATCAGCAAAGCATGATATTTAAATATGAATGCAAACCATTAAGTTCACAAGATGTAAAAGCTTTAGAAAAAAGTTCTTTTGAATATCTCATGGGCGCTTACTTAAGGCAAATTAGTGTAAAAAAATCCTACAATGTATATTTGGAGTCGATAAGCAGTGAGAAAATAGTAGTTAGCACCTATATATGGCAGGATGTCAAAATAAATATTCTTGTAAATAAGAAAGACACTTACTATCCTCCAAGGAAAATTCACGCGATCTTGAAATTTATCTTGCCAGTATCTATTCAAGAAGGCTTTATTGGAGACATTGAAGAGCAATTTCTAGATATTTGTGAAGAGTGTGGAAAACCTACAGCTGTTAGATGGTACATTTGGCAGTTAATCTGGTCGGGTTTACCTATAGTTGTTGCTCAATGTGCAAAAGTATGCACAGCGCTTGGCGGTATAGTTGGATTACCCAAAATATTGTCTTGGCTGCATAAATTTATATATTAATGCTTGGATATACATTGATAAAGCATAGGTTGACCACATTGGTTGTGGCCAAGCGCCCTAAGACAGCTACGGCCAGCCATGGCTAAAACTGTTAGAAATTATACTCCATCCTAGTTAAGTCATGCTCGCCACCGCCGCTCTATGCTTCCTGCTCGGTCAGCTGAGCGGGCGGCTGTGGCGCGAGCGGGCGGTCACCGCATTCGGCTGCTGCTGCGGCTCGACCGGCACGCCGGCATGGAGGGCATCATGCTGGACGCCGACGGCCGCCCGACTGGCGAGCTGCAGGAGATGGCGGCGATGCACGGGGCCTTTCAGGCGCTCGATTTCAACATCTTCGATCTGGTGGCGTCGGTCGAGACGCTGGAGCGCTACGGCCGGATCGCGAGGCGGGCCGGGGTCACGACGATCACCGACTTGTTCAACCCGCTCACCGACGCCGGCGTCGCCGCGCTCGAAGCGGCCACCGCCCCGCCCGACTACCCGGTGCGCCTCGTGCCGGCGATGAGCGCCATGGCTTGGTCGGCCGAGGAGGGCGTCGGCCGTCTCCTCGAATGCCGCGCCAGGGGCAACGAGCGGCTGCACTTCGGCCCGGTCAAGATCATGACCGACGGCTCGATCCAGGGCTTCACCGCGCGGCTCAAGTGGCCGGGCTACTTCAACGGCAGCCCGAACGGCATCTGGAACGCCCCGCCGGACAGTCTGCGCGAGACGCTGCACGCCTACCACCAAGCGGGCGTGCAGGCGCATGTCCACACCAACGGCGACGAGGCGGTGGAGCTGATCCTCGACGCCGCCGAGGAGGCGCTCGGCTTTGGCCGCGTGCCGAACACCGCCACACCCTGCAGCACTGCCAGATCATCGACCACGCCCAGCTTCGCCGCACGACGCGGCTGGGCTTATGCCGCAACATGTTCGCCAACCACCTCTACTACTGGGGCGACGTCCACCTGACCCGCACGCTGGGTTCCAAGCGCTCTGAGCGGCTGGAACCGCTGGCGTCGGCCGTGCGCTTGAATATCCCCGTCGCCATGCACTGCGACGCGCCGATCACGCCCCTGTCGCCCTTGTTCACCGCGTGGTGCGCCGTCAACCGCGAGACGGCGTCCGGCCACAGGCTCGGCCGGCACGAGGCGCTCGACGCGGCGCAGGCGCTGGGCGCGATCACGCTCGGCGCCGCCTACACGCTGAAGATGGACCATCTGGTCGGCAGCCTCGAAGTCGGCAAGTACGTCGACATGGCGGTGCTCGACGAGGACCCGCTCGCCTGCGCGCCGCACGACCTGAAGGACGTGCCCGTCCACGCCACAGTGCTCGGCGGCGTGGTCCATGAGGGGTGAGGGGGGCCTAACACCGCGCATCCCGGTCACCGTCGTGGCCGGTTTTCTCGGCGCCGGCAAGACCACCTACCTGAACTGGCTGCTGCGCCTCGGCGCGCTGCCGCGGGAGACGGCTGTCCTGGTCGACGATTTCGGCGCGATCAACATCGACGCCGACCTGATCAAGCACCGGAACGAGAAGATCGTCCGCCTGTAAAACGGCTGCATCTGCTGCAGCTTGGGCGGCACGCTCGCCGACCAGATCGCCGCTGTGCTGCGCTGGGAAACGCGGCCCGCACACCTCCTGATCGAGGCCAGCGGCGTCGCCCGCCCGGCCTGCATCGCGGACGTGATGCGGGTGTCGCCGGCGCTCGCACCCGCCGCGATCGTCTGCCTCGTCGACGTGCCGGCCTTCGAGCGGCGACTAGCCGACCCTTGGATAGGCGAGACGGTCCTGGCCCAGGTCGTCGAGGCGCACGCCCTGCTCGCCAACAAGACGGCGGCGCTCGACGACCGGGAACGCGAACGGCGGCTCGGCCGGCTCCGCGCCCTCAACCCGAACGCCCGGCCGACCCTTGCGCCCGAGGGCATGGTGACGGACGCGGCCCTGACGAGCTTCAGCCTCCGGTTCGACGCGAGCGCCGATCTGCCGGAACTGGCCGCGCTGTTGATCGCCCACGGCGACGTGCTGGTGCGCGCCAAGGGCATCCTGCTCTGCGGCGGCGGGCGCCCGGAAGGGCGGGTGCTCCAGTATGCCGGCGGCGCCGTTCAAACGGTTCCAACGTCGGGACGGCCTTCGCCCTGCCGCCTGGTGTGCATCGGTCACGACGGCCCTCGCTTCGCAGCACTGCGCGAAGCGCTCCGCCGCCGGCTGGACGTTCGTCCCGATCCCGCTACGTCAAGTTGAGCCAGTCGCCGTTTCGTTGGGGTTACGCGGATGAATCAGGAGCGCTGGAGCGCCGTCGACGGCTACGTCGCCGACCGGCTCAGCTTGGGCGATCCGGCCCTCGACAGAGCGCTCGCCGCCAACGCCGAGGCGGGGTTGCCCGGTATCGACGCCTCGCCGCCGTTGGGCAAGCTGCTCCACCTCCTCGCCCGGATGATCGGCGCGCGGCGCGTCCTTGAGATCGGCACGCTCGGCGGCTACTCGACGATCTGGCTCGCCCGCGCGCTGCCGGACGACGGCGTCGTGGTGACGATCGAGGCCGAGGCGCGCCACGCCGAGGTGGCGCTGGCGAACGTCGAGCGCGCGGGCCTCGCCGGCCGCGTCGACCTGCGCGTCGGCCGGGCACTCGACGTCCTGCCGACGCTCGGGGCCGACGGCGGCGCGTCCTTCGACCTCGTCTTCATCGACGCCGATAAGCCGAACCACGGGGGCTACCTCGCCCACGCGCTGCGGCTGGCGCGGCCGGGTGCGGTCATCGTCGGCGACAACGTCGTGCGTCGCGGCGCCGTCGTCGACGCGGACAGCGACGATCCCAACGTGCAGGGCGTGCGGCGCTTCTTCGACCTGCTGGCCGACGAGCCGCGCTTGAGCGCCACCGCGATCCAGACCGTTGGGAGCAAGGGCTGGGACGGCTTCGCGCTCGCCGTCGTCGAGTGATCTTGACCCGAGGTGCGACCCTAGTCGTGGGGCAAGAGCCCGTGGGCTCAACCGCCTAGCTTCTCGACCTGGATGGCGCCGGCGCGCAAAATATCACAATCCTCGAAACGATTTGAGACAAAACCATCTATGTTCAAATTGTTTTCTGGATAAACGCCATATTCGTCTTCTTTTGCATGGATTGAATTCATTAATGCTTCAGGCGGATCGATGGTTTTTCCGATAAGAAAATTGCCATTTGCGATATTTTTACTAATCTAGATTCGATATTATTATAAAATATGTATCCTCTAAACCATTTTTACGATCAAAAACGGAAACGTATCTTATAAAGGTTTTATTTTTATTTTAAAATAGAATATATTGTCTTGCTTCATTATGTATTCTAATTGAGATTGATACTCAGAACGAAGACTCTCCGTAAGACAAGTCCTACTATCAATACAACCGCAGCTAGGATAGTATGGAACAATCAAAATTATAGCAAGAAGTAGAAAAATGCATATGCAAGCGAGAAAAATATACAATATCTACCAACTGTGCAATTTCTCACCCAACAGGTTGTTCGCCTAACTGCTCGACTCGGATGGCACCGGCACGCATGATGTCACAATCTTCAAATTGACCAGGAACAGGACCAACTATCTTGTCTGTCCTTGGAAATGGCCCATATTTATCTCGTTTGCTATTGATAGCCTTTATTAATGGAGGGTTTGAGCTTGGCATAGACCGCCCATATCCGTCGGCCAGGGAACGGCGGACGGGGCGGGTTGGATGGGGCTACGGTGCAAGGGGTGCGGGGGCGAGGAGCACGTCAAGAACGGGTTCATGCGCGGCAAGCAACGCTACCGCTGCAAGGGCTGCGGGCTGAACTTCACCGACACCCCGCCGCGCGGGATGCCGCTGCGGCTCAAGGTGGAAGCGGTGCTGCTCTACCTCAGCGGCGTCTCGATGAACCGCACCGCCAAGCTGCTCGGGGTGTCGACCCCCACGGTGCAGGCCTGGATCGAGCGCTTTGCGGAAGTCTACGCGCAAAAGCCCGAGCCCGAAGGCCGTGCCGTCGTGGTCGAGCTGGACGAGATGTGGCACTACCTCAAAAAAAGCCGAACAAGCTGTGGGTCTGGAAGGCTCGGGATCGTGCTACGGGACGGCTCATCGACTGGGAGCTGGGGGGTCGTGACCGAGCCACCCTTGAACGCCTTCTCAAGCGCCTGAAGCGCTGGGGCGTGCGGCTCTACTGCACCGACGACTGGGCCGCCTACGAGAAGGCGATCCCCCAAGGCCGGCTCTACGTCGGCAAAAAGGAGACCCACGGCATCGAGCGCGACCACGCCCGCCAGCGGCACTGGCTCGCCCGCTTTCGGCGCCGGTCGATCGTGGTCTCCAAGGCCGTGCGCATGGTGGACGCCTCGATCGCGCTGTTCGCCCGCTTCGGCGGCAACGACAAGATCGGCGACCTCCGGTCTATGCTAGCCTGAGACCCTCTATTAATGCATCAGGAGGACGCGTTTTTTGTCGATTCATTAAATACCCTTGCGTCATACTGTAGAAAATTCTCTATTCCATATTTATGTAAAGATTGCTATTATCAAATTCCCTTGTTCCTCCAATTATCTTTATATGGAGGGATATGAATTTTATCTCCAAATTTAAAATAGTAAACATTATAATTCTTCATTAAAATTTCTAAGCCAATTTGATATTCATGGCGAAGTGGGCCATGAAAATATTTTGGCCGACTTGTGCTCCCGCATTAGGGCGATATTCAACAATTAGAGCAACAACAAGAAAAATAAAAATCATGCTTGCAATAGCGGCATAAATCAAAACTCTGCTTAGTATGAAATGCGGACCCTTCAATAAGCTTTCCCCCATTTTGCCCGATCGAGAGTTATCCTACTATCGTTTTTGTAATGTAATTGAGCTTCAACATCTTGACGCCGCTCATATTGCATCCGAAAAGGTATGGCTTCGCCCTCATGTTCGAGGGCATAACCTGGATGGCTGCTGGGTTAGTCAGGATTAAAATCAAATATACTGTCTTTTTCATCAGAATCAAAACTGTTTTTTACTGTTCCACGAATGGTAAGTCGGTCACCTTTACGGGAAGCAGTGAATGTTCCGTCTGATATGACATCGCCCCGCCCGAACGCTGTGTATGTTGGTATTCTAAATCCAAAAGACAGATTTTGAAGTAGTTCGCTGAAAACAGCGCCACTAAAATCCAGAGGCCTCTTATAGTAATCTTGAAAACCAAATGACTGTCCGTCTTCTAATTCAGCAAGTTTTTTGTTCAAATCCAGTCTAGTCTCAATTTGTCCTGTAAAGGTCGTGCTTTCAAAAAGCGTCCTGTTATGATCCTCAGCCTCCATAATCGGAAGGTGCTTGACGATCTGTTCATCATCATAGTGCTGCGTCCCGCCCTCGCCGCTGCGATAGCGGCGCAGGTTATCGGCGGCGTCGGTCAGGCCCAAGGTGCGAAAAGCGCCTTCGACGAAACCGAAGAAGCCCCGCGCGTTGCGCACCATGCGGCTTTCGCTTCCCATCAGACCCGCTCCTCGCCCAGCCGCACAAGCTCCACCCGCAGCGTCTGCTCTGTCTCGCCGTTCGGCCGCAGGTAACCGTCGCGCTCAAGGCCCCGGTCGCGCTGGTAGTTCTCGATCGCGTCTTGCAAGTCCCGGTCGATGTAGCCGTGCCGCTCGCCCGCGTCGTTGTAGCGCCCGAGGCAGTGCAGCGCCTGCTTGAGCCACACCACGTCCTCGGGCCGGTTGGCGCGGCCGTTGCCGACCTTGTCGGACAGCTTCGTCGTGTTGGGCGTGGGGGAATGGGGTTCTTGCACGGGTCGCTCCGTGGTCTGTTCGAGACTGGATCGGCAGCAATAGGACATTTAACCTATAAAGCGATCTATCGCAACAAATTTCGCCGTCGAGTTGATACCTCTCGACGCGCGAAGAAACGCGCGCGGTCGGGAACCGTCCCCGTTCCCCCTCCTTTTCTTGGCACGCAACCACAAGGAGCAACGCCGTGAGCCCCGTCGAGCACGTACCCGGACAGACGCAGAGCCACCAACCCGGCAGCGAGGGCGCGATGGACCCGGCGCCGGAGTTCGCGCCGCCCTACGAGGGCGCCGGCCGGCTGGAGGGCAAGGCGGCGCTGATCACCGGCGGCGACAGCGGCATCGGCCGCGCGGTCGCGGCGGCGATGGCGAACGAGGGCGCCGACATCGCCATCGTCTACCTCGAAGAGAACGACGACGCCGAGGCGACCAAGGCTTGGATCGAAAAGGCGGGGCGGCGCTGCGTCACGATCGCGGGCGACATCGGCGACGAGGCGTTCTGCAAGGACGCCGCCAAGCGCGCGATCGACGCACTCGGCCGGATCGACATCCTGGTCAATAACGCGGCCGAGCAGCACGCGCAGGAGAGCATCCTCGACATCTCGGCCGAGCAGTTGGAGCGCACGTTTCGCACCAACGTGTTCGGCTACTTCTACATGACCAAGGCCGTCCTGCCGCACCTGAAGGAGGGGAGCCGGATCATCAACACGACTTCGGTCACGGCCTACAAGGGCAACCCGACCCTGCTCGACTACTCGTCCACCCGCGGCGCCATCGTCTCGTTCACCCGCGGCCTCGCCAACCAACTGGCCGACAAGAAGATCGCCGTCAACGGCGTGGCGCCGGGGCCGATCTGGACGCCGTTCATCCCCGCCACCTTCGGCGAGGAGGGCGTCGAGGGCTTCGGCGAGAACGTGCCGCTCGGCCGCCCCGGCCAGCCCTACGAGGTCGCGGCCTGCCACCTGTTCCTGGCCCTGCCGGAGAACTCGTACATGTCGGGGCAGGTCTTGCACCCGAACGGCGGGACGGTCGTCGGGGGGTAGTGAACGCTTCAGCGCCTCGCTACGCGAGGCGCTGAAGCGTTCACGGCATCGCCACCGGGTCGAACCCGATGAGCCCCGGCGGCGGCGTACGCTCGAGGGTGAGGTCGTCGATCGGCCCGAGCCCGTACAGGCCGGGCAGCGGCGTGCCGTCGCGGTCGGTCGTCTGGACGCGAAGCTCGGCGAGCCACGCGAGCAGGTCGGCTTCAAGCGTCACCCGCATAGGCTTTGGCGCATCGTCGCGGCGCAGCGTGCCGCGCACGATCCCGTTCTTGCCCGCGACCCTGCCGGCGAGCCGTCCGTCCGCCGCGTCGAGGCTCAGCAGCGTCATGGCGTCAAGGGTGCGCGCGAAGTCGGCGGCACTTTTGCCGTAGGCGCCCACGGCGCCGGCGAGATCGAAGGTGCCGGCGGGGTCGGCGCGGATGCCCAGGCTCGCCAGCGCCGCCGCGGCGTCGGCGCCCTGAACGGCGAAGCGGCTCTGCAAGAGCGCGGCGGCGCCCTCGGCCTCCAGCCGCGCGTGGCCCTTGATCGTGCCGTCGAAGAGGGCGAGGCCCGGCGTCGTCAGGATCACGGCCGCGCCGTCCCGCCGGGCGCGCAGACGGCCGGTGTCGCCCAGGTCGAGGTCGAAGTCGAAAGCGGGACCTTGCAGGCCGGCGAAGGGTAGGGGTGTCTCCGGCCAGCGCCCGGCCAGCGCCGCGAGCGGCCGGTCCTGCGGTCCGATCATGGCGGCCACGAGTGCTGCGGCGGTGTTCGAGGGCAAGGGTGCCGTCAGCCGCCCCCCGGTGCCGTCCCCACGCCCCTCCAGGCGCAGGCGCGCCTCGATCGGCTCCAACCGCTCGGCCCCGGGTCCGGGGGTGATATCGAGCGCGCGCAGCAGCCGGGCCGGTGCCGCGTCCGTCAGCGTGGCGTCGAGGGTGCGCGGCCGGCCGTCGGGACCGAGGCGTCCGGCGGCGTCGAGCCGGGCGCCGCCGAGATCGGCACTCAAGCTCTTCAAGGCGAGGCCGTCTCGGTCGTAGCCGGCGACGGCGCGCACGTCATTCGCGTCGATCCCAAAGCCTCGCCAGCGATCGACGCGCAGGTCGAGGGCGAGGCGGCGCCCGTCGAGGGCGTCGCGCACGAGGACCAGGGCGCCGCCGGGGCCGCGCCCGGTCTCGATACGCCGGGCGCGTCCCTCGACCGCGACCGCGTTCGGTGTCAGCGCCGCCCCGCCCTCGAACCGGGTATCGTCCAAGGCGAGGCGGGCGTCGGTGAAGCGCAGGCCCTCGGCGTCGGCCGTGAGCGCCGTCTCGACCAGCCCGGCCTCGAAGGCGGCGAGCGCCCTGGCCGGCCCGGCCGGCAGGTGGCGGCCCAAGCCCGGCAGGTCGCGGCTGCGTGCGGCGAGACGGCCCTTAAAGCCGGGTTCATCGCCCGTAAGGAAGCCGCCGCTCAGGCTCGCCTCGCCGCCCGGCAGCGTCGCCCGCGCCGATCGCAGCCGCACCCCGCCATCGGCCGACCGCTCCAACGCGAGTGCCACCCCTTGCAGGGGAAAGCCGGCCAGGGACAGGGTTTCGATCCGCGCCGCCGCCTCGCCGGCGAAGTCCGGCAGCCGGTCGAGGAGCCTGCCGAAATCGGCCCACGCGCTGGGGGTCAGGCGCAGCGCCCCGCCGGCGACGGTGAGGCGAAAGCGCCTTGCTTGCCTGTCGACCTCCAGCCCGGCCTCGACCGTTTGGCCGGCGAGCGCCACGCGCGCCTTCTCGACCGTGAACGTCGCGGCGTCGTTCTCGATCTCGGCCTCGAACCCGACGTCGCGCCACGCCGGGGGGGCGGCGCCCAGCGGCCGCAGCAGCGGCCGCAGCAGCGGCGCCAGGGCGCGCAGGTTCTCCGCCCCGAAATTGAGCCGGCCGCGATAGGCGGCGTCGGGACCGAAGCGGCCCTGCCAGTCGACGAAGGCGGCGCCGCCGTCGGGGCTGAACGACGCCTGGGTCTCGATCGCGCCGCGCCCGTCGCCCGTCCGGCCCGTCCGCCCTTGCCACGCGAACGGCAGGCCGTTGGCGGCACCGGCGAGGTCGAAGGCGGTCTGGCCCGTGGGCGTGGCAGCGATCGTCCCCGCGACGCCGCTCAAGCGCAGCGTTTCGTCCGGCAGGCCGGCGAGGATCAGGCCGCCGTCCTCGATCACGAGGTCCGGCAGGGGGTTCTCGGGCGGCAGGCGCCGCCACGCGGGGGCTTCGGTCAGGGCGACCCGCGCCCCGACCAGCCGCAGCGCCTCGGGCTGCAGCCGGCCGATCAAGAGGGGCAGGACGGCGAGGTCGGCCTCGACCCGCGCCGCCCGCAGCGTCCCCGAGGGGTATCGAACCCGCACACCGTCGAGGATGAGCTTCGGTCCGGGCCTGAAGGCGAGCGCCGCGCCGCCCTCGATTGCGAGCGCGGTGCCGAGGTGGCGCTCGACGAAGCCTTCGGCCCGCGAGCGCAGCGCCCCCTCGTCGAGCAGCTGCGGGACCAGCAGCACCGGCACCGCCGCGAGGGCGACGACGACGAGCGCGACGGCGGGCAGGATCCATTGCCGGCGGCGGACCGGCGGCGGTCGCGTCCTGTCGAAACCGTGCGCGGGGCGATCTTCGGGGGGCGTCTCTTCGGGGTGCAACGGCCGCTCAGGCGCGCGGGTGCGCTTTGAGGTAGAGCCGGGCGAGGCCGGCGCCGTCGACCGCCGTGTAGCGCTGCGTCGTCGAGAGGCTGGCGTGGCCGAGCAGTTCCTGGATCGCGCGCAGGTCGGCCCCGGCTTCGAGCAGGTGGGTGGCAAAGCTGTGCCGCAGCGCGTGCGGCGTCGCGGTCTCGGGCAGGCCCAGGGCCCGGCGCAGGCCGCGCATCCCCCCTTGCACCACCGCCTGCTGCAGGCGTCCGCCGCGGGCACCGACGAACAAGGGGCCGTCGGGGAGCAGGTCGTAGGGACACGCCCGCACGTAGGCGCCGAGTGCCGCCGCCACCTCGGGCAGGATCGGGACCAGCCGTTCCTTGCCGCCCTTGCCGGTGACGCGCAGGCCCCGCGCCGCGCCGGCGTCGAGGCCGACGTCGCCGCGGTTGAGGCCGAGCGCCTCGCCGATGCGCATGCCCGAGCCCCAGAGGAGGACCATGATCGCGGCGTCGCGCTTGGCGAGCCACGCCGGCCCGGCGCGCCCGGCGGCGTTCAGCGCCACCTCCAGCGCCTGCTCGATCGACAAGGGGCGGGGCAGGGGCCGGCGAAAGGCGGGCGTGCGCAGCGCCTTCAAGGCCGGGTTGTGCAGTTCAAAGCGCCGGTCGGCGAAGCTAAGAAAGCTGCGCACCGCCGCCATCGCCCGCGCGGTCGAGCTGCGCTCGAACCCCTCGGCGTGGCGCCGCGCCAGCCAAGCGCGAAAGTCGGCCGCGCGCAAGGCGGCCACCGCGTCGCGCGAGACCTCGTCGCCGGTGTGCTTGGCCATGAAGGCGACGAAGGCGCGCAGATCGGTGACGTAGCCGACCAGCGTGCGCGGGGCGAGGCGGCGCTCGAAGCGCAGCCAGGCGTACCAAGCTTCGACGATCTCGGTGAGATCAGGGGTGGCGTAGGCGAGCAGCGGGCGGGGCCTCGATCGTAAGCGCCCTTGACCGGAGTCGGGGCGACCTCACATGCTGCCTCCCATTCGACGCGCAAAAACCGCCACGCCGCAAGCCCAATCGGTTTCGATGCATGTCCTTGAGCGTTCCCGTCCTCGTGCCGCTGCCGCTCGAAGGGCCCTTCGACTACCGCGTCGGCGAGGGCGACACGCCCGAACCCGGCCGCTACGTCCGCGTGCCCTTCGGCAGGCGCGAGGTCGTCGGCGTCGTCTGGGACGCCCCGGCCGCGTCGCGCGTCGATCCTGCCAAGCTGAAGGACATAGGCGAAGTTCTCGACCTGCCGCCGATGCCGCCCGGCCTGCGGCGGACGATCGAGGGGCTCGCCGGCGAGACGCTGGCGCCCAAGGGTGCGGTGCTGCGCTTGTGCCTGAGCGCGCCGCAGGCGTTCGAGCCGGGGCCGGTCAAGCGGGTCTACGGCCTGGGCGAGGTTGCGGGGACGCTCGACGCGCGCCGTGCCCGGGTCGTCGAGGCGCTCACGGCGGCGGGGCCGATGCCGCCTGCCGACCTCGCCCGCGCCGCCGGCGTCTCGGCCGCGACCTTGAAGTCGATGGCCGACAAGGGTCTCCTCGTCGGGGTCGAGGTCGACGAGGCCGAGGCGGCCGCCTCGAACCCCGGCCGCGTCGCCCCGATCGGCCTCAGCGCCGAGCAGGCCGCCGCCGCCGCCCACCTGCGCGGGCGGGTGCGGGCCGGCGGCGACGGCCTCCTCCTCCTCGAAGGCCTGCCGGGGGCCGGCAAGACCGAAGTCTACCTCGAAGCGGTCGACGAGGCGCTGGCGGCCGAGCGCACCGTCCTCGTCCTCTTGCCCGAGATCGCGCTCGGCGCGCAGTGGCTGGAGCGTTTTTCCGCGCGCTTCGGCACCGAGCCCACTTTGTGGCACTCGGGCCTCACCACGGTGCAGCGCCGCCGCGCTTGGAAGGCGGCGGCGCGCGGCCTCGCGCGCGTCGTCGTCGGCGCCCGCTCGGCCCTCTTCCTGCCGATGCCGGACCTCGGCCTTATCGTCATCGACGAGGAGCACGACCCGTCGTTCAAGCAGGAGGACGGCGTCATCTACGACGCCCGCCTCGCCGCCCGGCTGCGCGCCGCGGCCGAGAACGTGCCGCTCCTGCTGGTCTCGGCGACGCCGGCGATCGAGACCCTGAGCCTGCTCCACGAACGCCAAGCCGCCGGCGGCGAGGCCGCACACCTGCGCCTTAAGGGCCGCTTCGGCACCGCACCCCTGCCACGGATCGAGCCGATCGACTTGAAGCGCGCCCGCCCGGCGCCGGGCCAGTTCTTGAGCCCGGTCTTGCGCGAGGCGCTGGTCGCGACCCGCGATACCGGCGAGCAGTCGATGCTGTTCTTGAACCGCCGCGGCTACGCCCCGCTCACCTTGTGCCGCGCCTGCGGCTTTCGCTTTCGCTGCCCGAACTGCTCGACGTGGCTCATCAGCCACCGCTTCGGCCAGAAGCTGCAGTGCCACCACTGCGGCTACACCCGGCCCGTCCCGCCGCACTGCCCGCAGTGCGGCACGGTGGAGAGCCTCGTCGCCTCCGGCCCCGGCGTCGAGCGCGTCGCCGAGGAGGTGGCGGCCCTGTTGCCGGGCGTGCGCACCGCCGTGATGACCAGCGACACGGTCGGCACGGCGGGGCAGGCGAACCGCCTCGTCCACGCCGTCCTGGAAGGCGGGGTCGACGTCCTGATCGGCACCCAGTTGATGGCCAAGGGGCACCACTTCCCCAAGCTGACCCTGGTCGGCGTGGTCGACGCCGACCTCGGCCTCGCCGGCGGCGACCCGCGCGCGGCCGAGCGCACCTTCCAGCTCCTCTACCAGTTGGCCGGCCGGGCCGGCCGCGAGGCGGCGCGCGGCCGCGTCCTCCTTCAGACCCACCTGCCCGACCACCCGGTGATGCGGGCGTTGGTCCAGGGCGACCGCGACCGCTTCTTGGAGGCCGAGCGCGCCGAGCGCGAGGAGGGCGGGATGCCCCCCTTCGGCCGCCTCGCGTCGCTCATCCTGCAAGGCGCCGACGCCCGCGCCGTCCGCGCCGCCGGCCGCGACCTCGCCCGCGCCGCACCCCGCCAGGACGACGTCCTGGTCCTCGGCCCCGCCCCGGCCCCCTTGAGCCTGCTCCGCGGCCGCTACCGCGAGCGCCTGCTGGTCAAGGCGACCCTCGACCTCGACCTGCCCGACTACCTGCGCGGCTGGCTCAAGGGGGTGCGCCTCCCGGGCGGGGTCGGGCTGGCGGTGGATGTTGATCCGCAGAGTTTTCTATGATCCTAACATCAATTACAGGAGATGACATATGCTTAAGTGTGACAAATTAGAAAACTGGATAAATGCTGCAAACAAATTGCACCATCCTGAATTTCCTTTTCTGCTTATAACGATACAAGGTTTAGGAAAAGTGCATTTAGTATTAAGAAAAAATGAGCAAAATATATTTGAAAGAATGCGTGGATGCGCTTCAATAGAAGTTGATTTAGAGCAAGCCATGCAAGACGATTTAAATATGCATTTAGCAAGGTATTGGATTAAAGAATTATCCGACAATATTGCAATTATACGGAATGGTAGAGGTGTAAATTCAGAGAAAAATTATAAAAACGCTCTTTCCAATTTAGCTAAGAAGGTTAGTATTATTAGGCAGCCTTTGGCAAAACATCAGATTGAAAAGAAGAAGATGTGCTACTGGCCTCAACCATTGTTTTGGATTCATGCGGCCTCTCATGGTTGGATAGTTCACGATCAAAATAACAACACACACGAAATATCAAGAATAGAACTTGCTGAAGAATTTATCGATTCTATATTATAAGCGAATCCACTGACAATTATATAATTCTATTGAGTGTCCGTAACTCTGGAGCGTGACCCATGACCCCCGAATACCTGCTGACCTCGCTCGTCGTCATCCTGCTGCCGGGCACGGGCGTGCTCTACACGCTGGCCTGCGGGCTCGGCAAAGGCTGGCGGGCGAGCGTTCTGGCCGCGCTCGGCTGCACGCTCGGCATCGTGCCGCACGTCGGCGCCAGCGTCGCCGGGCTCGCCGCCCTCCTGCACGCGAGCGCCCTGGCGTTCCAGGTCGTCAAGTATCTCGGCGTCGCCTACCTGTTCTACATGGCCTGGGGCATCCTGCGCGACGGCGGCGCCCTGCAAGTCTTTGAGGGCGGGGCATCCGTCTCGGCGTCCAGGATCGTCGCCAACGGCTTCCTGCTCAACATCCTCAACCCGAAGCTGTCGCTGTTCTTCCTCGCGTTCCTGCCGCAGTTCGTGCCGGTGGGCGCACCCGACGCGACCGCGCACATGCTCGGCCTTGCGGGCGTCTTCATGGCGCTGACGTTCGTCGTCTTCGTCGGCTACGGCGCCTTCGCCGCGGCGACGCGGCGCTACGTCGTCTCCAAGCCCCGCGTCATGCTCTGGCTCCGGCGCGGCTTCGCCGGCGCCTTCGGCCTGCTGGGGTTGCGGCTCGCGCTGTCGGATCGGTGAGAACGCTTCGCGTGCGCTGGGCGCGCGGCCTTTTTTCTTCTCTTTTTTATCTTTGTTCGAGATTGGCCCTCGGCGGTGCGGCCAGCCTCCGGCGTTAACACTGGCAAAAAGAAGAAGAAAAAGCCCGGCGCAGCCGACGCGCAGCGTTGCTTGCCGCCCCTAAATCCCTGTGTTATTGCCCTCTCGCCCGCGCCGGGGAGGGTCTGGCCGACACGGGCACGCCTGAAATTCACCCCGCCGGCGGCGGGGCCGCGCTCAAGCCGGGGAAGCATCATTGTCCGCGACGAACGCCCGAGCCTCGGGCTTGGCCCAACGTTACGCCACAGCGCTCTTCGACCTCGCGGGCGAGGACGGGGCGCGCGACGAGGTCGCGGGCGACCTCGATCGGCTGGATGCGATGATCGACGAGAGCCCCGACTTCGCCGAGGTGCTGCGCAACCCGGTCCTCTCGCGCCAGGAGCAGGAGGACGCTGTGCTCGCGGTCGCCGAGAAGGCGGGGGTGCGCGACCTGACCGGGAAGTTCCTAGGGGTTCTGGCGCAGCAGCGCCGCCTCGCGGTGCTGCCCGAGATCGGCCGCGCGTACCGCGCCATGCTGGCGACGAGCCGGGGCGAGGTGACGGCCGAGGTCACCTCGGCCAAGCCGCTCGACGACGACCAGCGCGCGAAACTTAAAACTGCGATCGAGCGTTACGTCGGCCAGAGCGTGACGCTGGAGGCGGACGTCGACAAGGCGCTCTTGGGCGGCCTCGTCGTCACGGTCGGCTCGCGGATGCTCGACGCCTCGCTCAAGACCAAGCTGCAGCAGCTCGAACAATCGATGAAAGGGATTGGCTGATGGACATCCGCGCCGCCGAAATCTCCGCGATCTTAAAGGACCAGATCGCGAATTTCGGCTCCGATGCCCAGATCGCGGAAGTGGGGCGCGTGCTCTCGGTCGGCGACGGCATCGCCCGCGCCTACGGCCTCGACGAGGTCCAGGCCGGCGAGATGGTCGAGTTCGACGACGGCACGCGCGGCATGGCGCTCAACCTTGAGACCGACAATGTCGGCATCGTCGTCTTCGGCGACGACCGCGGCATCAAGGAGGGCTCGACCGTCCGCCGCACCAAGTCGATCGTCGACGTGCCGGTGGGCAAGGGCCTGCTCGGCCGCGTCGTCGACGCGCTCGGCAATCCGATCGACGGCAAGGGGCCGATCGAGAGCGCCGAGCGGCGCCTCGTCGACGTCAAGGCGCCCGGCATCATGCCGCGAAAGTCGGTGCACGAGCCGATGCAGACCGGTCTCAAAGCGGTCGACGCGCTGATCCCGATCGGCCGCGGCCAGCGCGAACTCATCATCGGCGACCGGCAGACGGGCAAGTCGGCGATCGCGGTCGACGCCTTCATCAACCAGAAATCCTACAACGAGGCCGCCGACGGGGACAGCGACGGCGAGGCCAAGAAGCTCTACTGCGTCTACGTCGCCGTCGGGCAGAAGCGCTCGACCGTGGCGCGGCTCGTCAAGACGCTCCAGGACTACGGCGCGATGGAGTACTCGATCGTCGTCGCGGCGACGGCCTCGGACCCGGCGCCGATGCAGTTCCTCGCCCCCTACGCCGGCTGCTCGATGGGCGAGTATTTCCGCGACAACGGGATGCACGCCGTCATCGTCTACGACGACCTCTCGAAGCAGGCCGTCGCGTACCGGCAGATGTCGCTCCTCCTGCGCCGCCCGCCCGGCCGCGAGGCGTTTCCGGGCGACGTGTTCTACCTGCACTCGCGTTTGTTGGAGCGCGCGGCCAAGCTGAACGAGGACAACGGCGCCGGCTCGCTGACCGCGCTCCCGATCGTCGAGACGCAGGGCAACGACGTCTCGGCCTTCATCCCGACCAACGTCATCTCGATCACCGACGGCCAGATCTTCTTGGAGACCGACCTGTTCTACCAGGGCATCCGCCCCGCCGTGAACGTCGGCCTCTCGGTCAGCCGCGTCGGCTCCGCCGCCCAGACCAAGGCGATGAAGAAGGTGGCCGGGCGCATCAAGCTCGAACTCGCCCAGTACCGCGAACAGGCGGCGTTCGCCCAGTTCGCCTCCGACCTCGACGCCTCGACCCAGCGCCTCTTGCAGCGCGGCGCCCGGCTGACCGAACTCCTGAAGCAGCCGCAGTTCAGCCCGATGCCGATGCAAGAGCAGGTCTGCGTCCTCTACGCCGGCGTCAACGGCTACCTCGACCAGTACGGCGTCGATCAGGTGGGGCGCTTCGAGGAGAAACTGCTCGACGAGTTGCGCAACCGCGGCAGCGGTATCCTGGAGGCGATCCGCACCTCGGGCCAGCTCTCGGACGAGACCGAGAAGAAGCTCAAAGACCTGATCGAGGGCTTCACCAAGAGCTTCAGCGCTTGAAGGATCAGCAATGCCGAGCCTGAAAGCCCTTCGCGGACGGATCGCGAGCGTCAAGCAGACGCAGAAGATCACCTCGGCGATGAAGCTCGTCGCCGCCTCCAAGCTGAAGCGGGCGCAAGAGCAGGCCGAGGCGAGCCGGCCGTTCGCCGAGAAGATGGCCGAGATGCTGGCCAACCTCGGCGCCGGGCAAAAGGACATGCCGGGCGCGCCGCCCTTGCTCGCCGGGCGCGAGGAGGCGATCAAGCACCTCTTCGTCGTCGCGACCGCCGATCGCGGCCTCGCCGGCGGCTTCAACGCCACCATCGCCAGGGGTGCCAGACGGCAGATCGCCGAACTGCGAGGCCAGGGCAAGGAGGTCAAGCTGATCTGCGTCGGGCGCAAGGGGCGCGACATGCTCCGGCGCGACCACCGCGACTTGATCGTCGATTCGATGCCGGTCGTCGCGCAGGGGCAAAAGCGCCTCACCTTCGCCGACGCCCAGGCGATCGCCGACAAGGTGATCGACCTCTACAACGAGGGCGAGGCCGACGTCGTCACGGTGATCTTCAACACCTTCCAGTCGGCGATGACCCAGGTCCTGACCTATCGGCAGTTGATCCCGGTCGAACTGCCGGAGGGCGACGAGGAGGAGGCGTCGGGCGAGCCGAGCGCCTCCTACGACTTCGAGCCGAACGAGGAGCAGATCCTGAACGAGCTCTTGCCGCGCAACGTCGCCGTGCAGATCTACGGTGCCCTGGTCGAGAACGCGGCTTCCGAGCAGGGGGCGCGCATGGCGGCGATGGACAGCGCGACGCGCAACGCCGGCGAGATGATCAAGCGCTTGAACATCGAGTACAACCGCCAGCGGCAGGCGCAGATCACCAACGAACTGATCGAGATCATCTCCGGCGCCGAGGCGCTGTGAGCGGCCTTTAGGGACAAAGAACACCATGGCACAGGCACAGGCACAGGCACAGGCACAAGCACGCGAGAACGCCGCGACCGGCCACATCACCCAGGTCCTGGGCGCCGTCGTCGACGTCCAGTTCGACCAGAACCTGCCGGCGATCCTGAACGCCCTGCACACGCAGTTGAACGGCAAGGCGCTGGTGCTCGAAGTGGCGCAGCACTTGGGCGAGAGCACGGTGCGCACCATCGCGATGGACGGCACCGACGGCCTCACCCGCGGCCACGAGGTGATCGACACCGGTGCTCCGATCATGGTCCCGGTCGGCCCCGCCACGCTCGGGCGCATCCTCAACGTCATCGGCGAGCCGATCGACGAGAAGGGGCGGGTCGACGCCTCGGTGACCGCGCCCATCCACGCGCCCGCCCCCTCCTTCACCGATCAGGCGACCGAGTCCGAGGTGCTGGCGACCGGCATCAAGGTCGTCGACCTGCTCACCCCCTACCCCAAGGGCGGCAAGATCGGCCTGTTCGGCGGCGCCGGGGTCGGCAAGACCGTCTTGATCATGGAACTGATCAACAACATCGCCAAGGCCCACGGCGGCGTCTCGGTCTTCGCCGGCGTCGGCGAGCGCACCCGCGAGGGCAACGACCTCTACCACGAGATGCTGGAATCGGGCGTCATCAACGAGGAAACCCCGGGCGATTCCAAGGTGGCCTTGATCTACGGCCAGATGAACGAGCCGCCGGGTGCCCGCGCGCGGGTCGCGCTCACCGGGCTCACCGTCGCCGAGCACTTCCGCGACCAGGAGGGCCAGGACGTGCTCTTCTTCGTCGACAACATCTTCCGCTTCACCCAAGCGGGCTCGGAAGTGTCCGCCCTCTTGGGCCGCATCCCGTCCGCCGTCGGCTACCAGCCGACGCTCGGCACCGACATGGGCGCGATGCAAGAGCGGATCACCTCGACCAAGAAGGGCTCGATTACCTCGGTGCAGGCGGTCTACGTCCCGGCCGACGACCTGACCGACCCGGCGCCGGCGACGACCTTCGCCCACCTGGACGCGACGACGGTGCTCTCGCGCTCGATCGCGGAGCAAGGCATCTATCCGGCCGTGGACCCGCTCGACTCGACCTCGCGCATCCTGGAGCCGCGCGTCGTCGGCGAGGAGCACTACCGCGTCGCCCGCGACGTGCAGGAGACGCTGCAGCGCTACAAGGCGTTGCAGGACATCATCGCGATCTTGGGCATGGACGAGCTGTCGGAGGAGGACAAGCTCACCGTGGCGCGGGCGCGCAAGATCCAGCGCTTCCTCTCGCAGCCCTTCTTCGTCGCCGAAGTCTTCACCGGCAGCCCCGGCAAGCTCGTCCCGGTCGAGGAGACGATCAAGGGCTTCAAGGGCATCTTGAACGGCGACTACGACGACCTGCCCGAGGCCGCGTTCTACCTCGTCGGCACGATCGACGAGGCGGTCGAGAAGGCGAAGGGCATGGCCGAGAAGGCGGCCTGAGCGCCATGGCGGACAAGCTCTCCTTCGAGCTGGTGGCGCCCGAGCGCGTGCTCGCCGGCGCCGAGGCCGACATGGTGGTCCTGCCCGGCGAGGACGGCGATTTCGGCGTCCTGGCCGAGCACGCGCCGCTCGTCTCGCTGCTGCGAAGCGGCACCATCCGGATCTACCAGGGCGACGAGATCGAGCGGCAGGTCTTCGTCGCCGGCGGCTTTGCCGAGATCAGCCCCAAGGGCCTGATCGTGCTCGCCGAGGCGGCCGAGCCCTTGGACGAGATCAAGCCGGACGAGGCGCGCCAGCGGCTGAAGGACGCCGAGGAGGATTTGAACGACGCGAAGGATCCCGACGATCTGGAGCGCGAGCGGCTGGAGAAACACGTCGCCATCGCACGGGCCAGGGTCGAGGCGGTCGAGGGGGATTGAGTGAACGCTTCGCGTGCGCTAGGCGCGCAGCCTTCTTCTTTTCGTTTTTGCTATTTTGCTCTCGAACTTGGCCTCAATGCCGAGGGCTAGCCTCGAACAAAGGTAAAAAAAGAAAGCCCCGCGCAGCGGACGTGGAGCGTTCTCGATTAACGTAGGCGCCGGATCTACCTGATCCGGCGCCTTGTTCGCTTAGTAGCTGCGGGCGGCGTGCGACGCCGTCTTGTTGGTCTCCGCCTTGAGCCGGTCGGTGCGGCGCTCGGCCTCGTCTTCGAGGGCGTGGCTGCCCTTGATGCCGGCCTGCATCGCCAACTGCATCAGCGAGCTGTAGCGGTTGGCGAGGCGCTCGAAGCTGCCGCGGGCGAAGGAGCTTTGGATCTCGATCGCCTCGCCGAACGACTTGGCGCCGGCGAGCCGGTTCAAGGTGCGGAAGTTGTCGCCGATCTGCTCGGGCCAGTAGGAGACGAACAGGGTCGCGAGCTTGGTCGTGTCGGCCATCGCCTCGCCGCTGCCGGGCAGGAGCCGCTCGGCCGCGTCGGCGTTGCGCTCGGCCAACTCGCGGCCGATCGACTGCACCTTGCCCGCCGTCGCCTCAGCGGTCTTGGCGCCCTCGCTGCCGGTCTCGGCGGCGGCCTTGCGGCCGGTCTCGTTCATGCCGTGCGCCGTCCTGTCGGCCGTCTCGGAGCCGACCGACCACATCTTGCTCGTGAGCGCGGCGGCGGTCTTGGCACCCTCGGCGGCAGTCTTGCGACTGGCCTCGGCGGCCTCGTTCACGCCCTGCGCCGCCTTGTCGGCCGTCTCGCGGTTGGTCGACTGCACCTTGTCCGCCGTCGCGTCGGCGGCCTTGGCGCCCTCGGCGGCAGTCTTGCGACTGGCCTCGGCGGCCTCGTTCACGCCCTGCGCCGCCTTGTCGGCCGTCTCGCGGTTGGTCGACTGCACCTTGTCCGCCGTCGCGTCGGCGGCCTTGGCGCCCTCGGCGGCAGTCTTGCGGCCGGCCTCTTCGGCCTTGTCGGCCTGCATCGTGATCTGGCCCTTGATGTGGTCGACAGTCGCCTGGCCGATGCCGTTGATGTCCTGCAGGTCGTCGAACGAGGCGAAGGGACCCTTCTCCTCGCGCTGCTTGAGCAGCGAGTCGGCTTGGTTGCCGCGCAGGCCGAGCACGTCGATCAACTCCTCGCGCGTCGCCTCGTTGATGTTGAGCTTGCGCTTGTCGGCGGTTGCCATGGTGCGTTCCTTTCCTTGCTGCACTGCACAATATATAACGTGCTTCCAAACCTGCGTTCAAGGTCGCCGGTTCCTGCAGCGCAGCATTTTTTGTTCGTTGAGCGTGACCCCGGTCACGACCCCGATGCGTCGCCGAGCGCAACCTCGAAGTGTGCCAAGCCACAACTTTGAGTTAGTATCGCTTTGCTGTCAAGCGTCGACGATGCGCGGGAAGGGGCGGAGCAGCGGATCGCCTCGCCGCAGCCGGTCGCGGACGGTGCGGGCGAGGTCGAGGTAGGCTTTGGCCTGCGGGTTGTCGGGCTCGCTCACCACGATCGGCCGGCCGGCGTCCGAGGTCTCGCGGATGCGCACGTCGAGCGGGATCTCGGCCAGGAAGTCGACGCCGAAGCGCGCCGCCGTCGCCCGGGCGCCGCCGTGCGCGAAGATGTCGCTGCGGTGGCCGCAGTTCGGGCAGCAAAAATAGCTCATGTTCTCGACCACGCCCAAGATCGGCACGTCGACGCGGCGGAACATGTTGATCGCCTTCTTCGCGTCGAGCAGGGCGATGTCCTGCGGCGTGCTGACGATGACGGCGCCGGCGAGCGGCACGCGCTGCGCCATGGTGAGTTGCGCGTCGCCCGTGCCGGGCGGCAGGTCGACGACGAGGACGTCGAGTTCCCCCCAGTCGACGTCGTTCAGCATCTGCTGCAAGGCGCTTTGCACCATCGGCCCCCGCCAGATCATTGCCGTGTCCTCCTCGACGAGGAAGCCCATCGACATCAGCTTGACGCCGAACGCCGTCATCGGCCTGAGGCGCTTGCCGTCCACCGTGGTCGGCCGGCCCGAGAGGCCGCTCATGCGCGGCAGCGACGGGCCGTAGATGTCGGCGTCGAGCAGGCCGACGCGCTGGCCGAGCGCGGCGAGGCCCATGGCGAGGTTGATCGCGGTCGTCGACTTGCCCACGCCGCCCTTGCCGGAACCGACGGCGATGATGGCGTCGATCCCGGCGACGGGCGGCTTCGTCGGGGGCGCCTTGGCGCCAGGGGCCGGGGCCGTCTTGGCGCCCGGGCCGACCCCCGGCGGCGGGGCCGTCGGCCCGCGGCCGCCCGGCGCCTGCTCGGCGGTCAGGACGGCGCTCACCGAGGTGACGCCCGGCAGCGCCTTGACGGCGTCCTCCGCCGCCTTGCGCACCGGCTCGAAGCGCTGGCCGTCGGGCGGCGCCACCTCGATGACGAAGCCGACGTTGCCGCCCTTGACGACGATGCCGCCGACGATGCCCGAGGCGACGATGTCGGTGCCCTTGTCGGGATGGGCGACGCCGCCTAGCGCCTTGAGGATCTGATCGCGGTTTAATGTGGTCATGGTTGAACCCTTGTGCTCGCGGACGATATAGGGGCAACGCACCCGCGTTGCAGCGGGTCTCGGCGCCAAGCAAATCAGAGAAGTGGGAACAGATGCCCTGGAACAGTCAAGGCGGGGGCTGGCAAGGCGGTCAAGGCCCTTGGGGGGGCAGACCTAGCGGCGGCGGTGGCGGACAGCAGCCCCCCGACCTTGAGGAGTTGATCCGTCGCAGCCAGGAGAAGGTCAAGAACCTGTTCCCGCGCCGCGGCGGCGGAACGGGCAGCGGCCCGAGCCCGGTCATCATCGGCATCGTCCTCGTCGTGATTGTGGGCCTGTGGCTGCTGACGGGCCTCTATCGCGTCCAGCCCGACGAGCGCGGCGTGCGCTTGCTGTTCGGCCGCTTGACCGGCGTTCCGACCGAACCGGGCCTGCACTTTTGGTGGCCTTCGCCGATCGGTACGGTCATCACGCCGCCGGTCAGCCGCATCAACCGCATCGAGATCGGTTTTCGCTCCGGCGTCACCGGCCGCGCCGGCTCGCGCGAGGTCGGCGACGAGGCCTTGATGCTCACCGGCGACGAGAACATCGTCGACATCAACTTCGTCGTCTTATGGCAGATCGCGGATCCCGCTGAATACCTCTTCAACGTCCGCGACCCCGAGGCCACGGTGAAGGCCGCGGCCGAGAGCGTGATGCGCGAGATCATCGGCCAGACGCCGATCGCCGAGGCTACGACTGAGGCGCGGCGCCGCATCGAGATCGAGGCGCGCGAGCAGTTGCAGAACCTGATGAACGAGTACGGCACCGGCGTCCAGATCGACGAGGTGCAGATGCAAAAGGCCGACCCCCCGCAGCAGGTGATCGACGCCTTCCGCGACGTGCAGCGGGCGCAGGCCGACCGCGAGCGCCTGCAAAACGAGGCCGAATCGTTCGCCAACGACATCATCCCGCGCGCCCGCGGCGACGCCGAGCGTATCTTGCAGGAAGCGCAGGCCTACCGCGAGGAGGCCGTCGCCAGGGCGAACGGCGAGGCGTCGCGCTTCGATCAGGTCCTGACCGAGTACCAAAAGGTGCCCGACGTCACCAGCAAGCGCATCTACCTCGAAACGATGGAGGGCGTGCTCGGCGGGATGAACAAGATCATCATCGACAAGGATGCCAGCGGCGGCGGCAGCGGCGTCGTGCCCTACCTGCCCTTGAACGAGTTGCAGGCCGGCAACCGCGGCAGCAACAGCAACAGCAACACCGGCGGTAGCATCCTCGGAGGCGGGCAATGAACCGAACGATCCTGACCGGGGCCGGCATCGCCGCGGCGGTGGTGGCGCTCCTCTTGTGGCTCTCGTTCTACACCGTGCATCAATCGACCCAGGCTCTAGTCTTTCAGTTCGGCGAGCCGATCCGCACGGTGCAGGAGCCGGGCCTGCACATGAAGCTGCCGGTCGTGCAGCAGGTCGAGCGTTTCGAGCGGCGGGTGCTCGACTACGACGCCGAGCAGCTCGAACTCATCTTGGGCGATCAAAAGCGCCTGCTCGTCGACAGCTTCACCCGCTATCGCATCACCGATCCGCTGCAATTTCGCCAGCGCGTCACCTCCGAGGCCGAGTTCCGCCAGCGTCTCGTGCCGATCATCAACTCGGCCTTGCGTAACGTCCTGGGCGAAGTGTCGCTGTTCACCGTCCTCTCCGAGGACCGCACCGCGCTGATGGGCCGCATCCGCGATGAGGCCAATCGCGCCTTGCAGCAGTTCGGGGTCGAGTTGGTCGACGTGCGCATCAAGCGCGCCGACCTGCCGCCGGAGAACTCCGAGGCAATCTTCCAGCGGATGCGCACCGAGCGCGAGCGCGAGGCGAAGGAACTGCGGGCGCAAGGCGCCGAGATCGCCCAGCGCATCCGGGCCCGCGCCGATCGCGAGCGCCGCGTCCTGATCGCTGACGCCAGGCGGGACGCCGACGTCCTGCGCGGCGAGGGCGACGCCGGAGCTGTGCGGATCTTCGGCGAAGCGTTTGGCCAAGATCCCGCCTTCTTCGACTTCTACCGTTCGATGCAAGCCTACCAAAAAGCGCTCGACGGTGAGAGCACCAGCATCCTTCTCTCGCCCGACAACGAGTTCTTCCGCTTCTTCCAATCGGTTGGTTCCCTACCCCAGATCGGATCCGGCGGCGGTGCTTCCGCTCTGACGCAGGGCGATGACGGCGGCGGCGACGGCGACGATCAAGCCTCCTCTTCTTCGGGCACTGCCCCGGATGCCGCGGCCGAGCCTGCCGGCGACAGTGTCGCGACGGGTGCGCCGGCGGCAACGCCGACGCCGACCAGCCCAGAGGGCGGTGCCCCGGGCGCAGGGGGATGAGGTGCCAGGCGGGCGCGGGCGACTTGCCTGCGCCCGCCCGCGCCCGCTCGATCCCGATGAATGAATGACCTCGTCGTGGCCCTCGGCTTGGCGCTGGTCCTCGAAGGGGTGGCCTGGGCCTTGTTCCCCGAGCGGATGCGCTACGTCGTGAGCTTGGCCGCGGCGGCGGCGCCCGGTGCCCTGCGCTCGTGCGGCCTGATACTCGCGCTGGTCGGCGTTTTCCTGGTCTGGTTGATTCGGGGTTGAATGTCGTCGTCCGACGCCACACTCTCAACCCCGTGGTTGGTGGTGCATCCGCCGCCGGGTCATGATACTCTCCTGTTTGGTTGAGCGTGGCGGACGCCGGACCACCGCCGGGCGTAAACCTTAGCAAACCAGCTCAAGGGCGGGCGTATGAAACGAAAAAACCGGCCGACAAAGCCGCTTGAGGGCGCGGTGCGCGCCGCGAGCAGCGCTCTCGTCGTCCTCTTCATCGTCGTTCTCGCCGCGATCGTCCCGATTAGGACGCCCAAGGCCCAGAGCCTGCCGCCGGTCGAAGGTTTCTCCGGGCTGGTCGAGACCGTTGGTCTCGCCGTCGTCAACATCTCGACCTCGAAGAACACGACGACAACGCCGGAGAACATGCCGCAGTTCCCGCCGGGATCGCCCTTCGAAGAATTCTTCCGCGACTACTTCGACGAGAACCAGGACCAGCCGAGCCCGCCACGGCGCAGCTTCTCCTTGGGCTCCGGGTTCGTCATCGATCCACAGGGCTTCGTCGTCACCAACAACCACGTCATCGCCGACGCCGACGAGGTGAAGGTCGTTTTCAGCGACGAGAGCGAGTACGAGGCGAGCGTCATCGGCTTCGATGCCAAGACCGACCTCGCGCTGCTCAAGATCGAGCGCGACGAGCCGTTTCCTTACGTGCGCTGGGCCGACAGCGACGCGGTCAAGGTCGGTGATTGGATGATGGCGATCGGCAACCCGTTCGGCCTCGGCTTCTCGGTCACGGCGGGCATCGTCTCGGCCCGCGGCCGCGACATCCGCGCCGGCCCCTACGACGACTTCTTCCAGGTCGACGCCGCGATCAACCGCGGCAACTCAGGCGGTCCCAGCTTCACCCTCAAGGGCGACGTGTTCGGCGTCAATACGGCGATCTTCTCGCCGTCGGGCGGCAACGTCGGCATCGGCTTTGCCATCCCCTCCAACCTCGCCCGCAACGTCATCGACAGCTTGAAGGACGACGGCCGCGTCGCCCGCGGTTGGCTCGGCGTGCGGATCCAAAGCCTCACCGAGGACATCGCCCAGAGCATCGGCTTGGGCGACACCGACGGCGCCCTGATCGCCAGCGTGACTGACGATGGCCCGGCCCAGGCCGCCGGTATTAAGGCCGGCGACGTGATCATCTCCTTCGACGGCAAGCCGATCGACCGGATGCGCTCCTTGCCGCGCATCGTCGCCGAGACCCCGATCGGCGAGAAGGTCGACGTCGACCTCTGGCGCGACGGCGGGCGGCAGTCGCTCAAGGTCACGCTCGGCGAACTGCCCGAGGACGCCGAGATTGCCGCCTTGGAGCAGGGCGACCAACCGAGTGCGCCCGAGACGATCGACGATCTCGGCTTGGCGCTTGCCGATCTCGACGACGAGGTGCGCGCGCGCTTCGAGATCGAGGCCGACGCCCGCGGCACCATCATCGTCGGGGTTGACGACAACGGCCCCGCCAAGGCCGAGAACATTGAGCCGGGGGATCTCATCACCGAGATCAATCAAGAGGAGGTCGGCTCGCCCGAGGAGGTCCAGGCCAAGGTCATGCAGGCCCGCCGCGAGGGCAAGAAGTCGGTCCTGCTCTTGATCGACCGCCGCGGCGACCTGCGCTTCGTGGCGCTGCGCTTTCGTAACACGGGATGAACGCTTGCGCGTGCGCTGACGCGCGGCCTTCCTTTTTCTCTTTTTGCCAGTGTTAACGTAGGAGGCTGGCCGCAACGCCGAGGGCAAGCCCCCAGCAAAAATTGCAAAAAATGAAGAAAAAAGACCGCGCGTCAGCGCACGCGCAAGCGTTCATCCCCTGACAAACGCCGCCTCGTCATAACCCTGCAAGTAAAGAAGCGCCGTGAGGTCGCCGTGCCTTATGGCGACGTCGGCCGCGGCCTCGGCGGCCTCGTGCGCCCGAAACGCCACCCCTAGCCCGGCCGCTTCAAGCATCGCCTCGTCGTTGGCCCCGTCGCCGACGGCGAGCGCCGCCGCCGCCGGCAGCCCGGCCGCCGCCAGTTCGGCGCGCAGCGTCTCGCGCTTGGCGTCGGCGCCGAGCAGGGGCCCGACCAGCTGTCCGGTGAGGCGGTCGTCCTCGATCTCCAGCACGTTGCCGTGGTCGGCATCGAAGCCGAGTGCCTCGCGCACGAAGCTTGTGAACGCGGTGAAGCCGCCCGAGACGAGGACGGTCCTGGCCCCGTTCGCGCGCATCGTTCGCACCAGGGTCTTGGCGCCCGGCATGAAGCGCAGGCGCCTCTCGATCACCTCGCGCACGGCGTCGGCGTCCAGGCCGGCGAGCAGGCCGACGCGCGCCCTCAGTGCGGCGAAGAAGTCGATCTCGCCTCGCATCGCCCGCTCGGTGATGGCGGCGATCTCGGGCTTGATCCCGGCGACGCCGGCGAGCTCGTCGATGCACTCGATCGTGATCATCGTGCTGTCCATGTCGGACAAGAAGAGGCGCTTTTGCCGCCGAGCGTCATCCAGCACGGCGACGTCGAACGCGCCGTCGCCGAGCGCGTTTAGGGCGAGCGCTTGCGCGTCCCGGCCCGCCTCGGCGAAGGCGATCTCGACCGCCGCGTCGTCGCTCAGCCAGCGCGGGCGCCCGCCGAGCGCGGCGGCGACGCGCTCGACTGGGGCGGCGCGCAAGGGGCTTCGCGTCGGGTCGGCGATCAGGCACAAGACCGGCATCGACGGCGTCCTTGGACAGGGGTGAGGCGGCGCGTGACGCGGCGGGTGTTCGTCCTAGGCGGTGCCACGGCGGGCGGCAAGACGGCGCTCGCGATCGACCTCGCGCGGCGCCTGAACGGCGTCGTCGTCAACGCCGACAGCGTCCAGCTCTACCGCGACCTGCCGACCCTGACCGCCCGGCCGAGCCCGGCCGAGGCGGCGGCGGCACCGCACGCCCTCTACGGCGTCCTGCCGCCCGACGCCCCTACCTCGATCAAAGTGTGGCTCGACCTCGCCGTGCCGGCGATCGAGGCGGCGTGGCGGGGGGGCAGGCTGCCGATCCTGACCGGCGGCACCGGCCTTTATCTCCACGCCCTGCTGCACGGGCTGGCCCCCGTCCCGGCCGTTCCGGCCGCGGTCCGAGAGGGAGTGCGGGCGCTCTCCCCCAATGCCCTCCACGCCCGCCTCGCCGTCGAGGACCCGGTCATGGCGGCCCGGCTGGCGCCGAACGACCTCCAGCGCGCCGCCCGCGCCCTGGAGGTCGTGCGCGCCACCGGCCGCTCGCTCGCCGGTTGGCAGGCCGACCCGCCGTCCCGGCCGCTGCCGGGCCTCGCCGCCGCCGGGATCGTGCTCCTGCCCGAACGCGCCGTCCTGCGTCGCCGCATCGAGGCCCGCATGGCGGCGATGCTGCAAGCCGGCGCCGCCGACGAGGTGGCGGATTTGAGGCGCCGGGTCGGCGACCCGCTGGCCCTGCCGATCGCTAAGACGCACGGGCTCACAGAGATCCTGCAACTGCTGGACGGTGCCATCGACGCCGAGACCGCCGTGGCGCGCGCCTCGATCCGGATCGGCCAGTACGCCAAGCGCCAATCGACGTGGTTTCGTCGGCAACTGCCCGGACTGGTGCCGGTGGACGCGCCCGGCGGGGGGGGCGAAGCGCTCGAAGCGGCGCTCGGCGCCTTTGCCGCCGCCACGTCGGTTGACCGTGGGCGGACGCGCTTCTAGGGTTGCCCGCCCAAAAGGGCGACAGAGCCTTTTGCCGTCTGTTATCATCCAAAACCGCCTCGAACCCCGGAGCAGCTTCATGACCGCGCACCCATCGGCGCCCACGACCGCGACCGCCCCCCCGATGACGGGTTCCGAGGTGGTCCTTCAGGCGCTGGTCGAGCAGGGCGTGGAGGTGATCTTCGGCTATCCGGGCGGGGCCGTGCTGCCGCTCTACGACGCGATCTTTCAGCAAGACAAGATCCGCCACATCCTGGTTCGCCACGAGCAGGGTGCCGTCCACGCCGCCGAGGGTTACGCCCGGTCCACCGGCAAGGTCGGCTGCGTTCTCGTGACCAGCGGCCCCGGCGCCACCAACACGGTGACCGGCCTCACCGACGCGCTGATGGACAGCGTGCCGATCGTCTGCCTGACGGGGCAGGTGCCCACCCACATGATCGGCAACGACGCCTTCCAGGAGGCCGACACGGTCGGCATCACCCGGCCCTGCACCAAGCACAATTACCTCGTCAAGGACCCGAACGACGTGGCGCGCGTGATGCACGAGGCGTTCCACGTCGCGCGCTCGGGCCGCCCCGGCCCGGTCGTGGTCGACCTGCCCAAGAACATCCTCATGGGCAGCGCCCCCTACACGCCGAAGTCGCAGGCCAAGCACCGCACCTACAACCCCCCGCGCGAGCCGGAGCAGAACCGGATCGAGGCGGCGATCGACCTCCTCGTCCGGGCCGAGCGGCCGATCGTCTACGCCGGCGGCGGGGTGATCAATTCCGGCCCGCGCGCCTGCGCCTTGTTGGCCGAGTTCGTGCGCGAGACCGGCTTTCCGATCACCTTGACCTTGATGGGCCTGGGCGCCTACCCATCCTCCGACGCGCAGTTCGTCGGTATGCTCGGCATGCACGGCACGTATGAAGCCAACATGGCCATGCACGGCTGCGACGTGATGCTCAGCGTCGGCGCGCGCTTCGACGACCGCGTGACCGGGCGGATCGACGGCTTCTCGCCGAATTCCAAGAAGATCCACGTCGACATCGACCCGTCCTCGATCAACAAGAACGTCGCGGCCGACCTTGCCGTCGTCGGCGATTGCGAGCGCACGATCGAGGCCCTCCTCGCCGCGTGGCGGCGGCGCTCGAACCACGTCGCGACGGGTTCCTTGAAGCCCTGGTGGGGGCAGATCGACGCGTGGCGCACCAAGGACAGCCTGCGCTTCAACCAGCGCGGCGAGGTCATCAAGCCGCAGCACGCGATCCGGCGCCTCTACGAGATGACCCAGGACCGCGAGGTCTACGTCACGACCGAGGTCGGCCAGCACCAGATGTGGGCGGCGCAGCACTTCCCCTTCGACAAGCCGATGCGCTGGATGACGTCGGGCGGCCTCGGCACGATGGGCTACGGCTTTCCGGCCGCGATGGGCGTGCAGGTCGCCCACCCCGAAGCGCTCGTCATCGACATCGCCGGCGAGGCGTCCTGGGTGATGAACATGCAGGAGATGTCGACCTGCGTGCAGTACCGCCTGCCGGTCAAGTCGTTCATCTTGAACAACTCCTACATGGGCATGGTCCGGCAGTGGCAGGACTTCTTCCACGGCAACCGCCACGCCGAGAGCTACATGGAAAGCCTGCCCGACTTCGTCAAGCTGGCCGAGGCTTTCGGCGCCGTGGGCCTGCGCGCCGAGAAGACCTCCGACCTCGACGGGGTGATCGAGGCGATGCTCAGCGTCGATAAGCCGGTCATCGCCGACATCGTCGTCGATCGGGCCGAGAACGTCTACCCGATGATCCCGGGCGGTGCGGCGCACAACGAGATCCTGCTCTCGCCGCCCGACGACGGCGAGCACCTGCCGATCTCGGAGAAGGGCATGGTGCTGGTCTAAAATCTTTCCGGCATCCTCGCGCGCGGGCGGCGCCGCCCGCGCGACCCTTTAATCGAGCGGAAACCCTCAATGGCAGAAGAAGAACGGCACACGATCGCCGTCCTGGTCGACAACGAGGCCGGCGTGCTCGCCCGCGTCATCGGCCTGTTCTCGGGCCGCGGCTACAACATCGACAGCCTGACCGTGGCCGAGGTCGACGTCGCCAACACGCTTTCCCGGATCAACATCGTCACCACCGGCACGCCCAACGTCATCGAGCAGATCAAGAACCTGCTCGCCCGGCTGGTCCCCGTGCACCGCGTCATCGACCTCACCGTCGAGGGCCCGCACGTCGAGCGCGAGATGGCGATGGTCAAGGTGGCGGGCGACCGCGAGCGGCTGATCGAGGCGCTTCGGATCGCCGACTTCATGGGGGCCCGGCTGGTCGATTCGATGCCGCAGAGCTTCATCTTCGAGAAGACTGGGGCCAGCGACGAGATCAACGCCTTCATCGACCTGCTCCGCCCGATCGAGGTCAGCCGGGCCGGCGTCGTGGCACTCGGCCGCGGCGACACCGTCCTCTCGACCGAACGCCTCACCCCCACGACGGACGACGATTCATGAAGGTCTACTACGACAACGACGCCGACTTGAACCTGATCAAGTCGAAGAAGGTCGCGATCATCGGCTACGGCAGCCAGGGCTTCGGCCACGCCAACAACCTGCACGACAGCGGCGTCGGCGAGGCCGTCGTCGGCCTGCGCGAAGGTTCGCCGTCCAGGCAAAAGGTCGAGAAGGCGGGCCTGGGGGCGATGACCCCGGCCGAGGCGGCGGCCTGGGCCGACGTCGTCATGGTGCTGGTCCCCGACGAGTTGCAGGCCGACCTCTACGAACGCGACCTGGCGGCGAACATGAAAGAGGGGGCGGCCCTCATGTTCGCGCACGGGCTCAACATCCACTTTCGCCTGATCGAGCCGCGCCCCGACCTCGACGTGCTCATGGTGGCGCCCAAGGGCCCCGGCCACTTGGTCCGCTCCGAGTACGTCAAGGGCGGCGGCGTACCGTGTCTGCTTGCCATCCACCAGGACGCCTCGGGCAACGCGCACGATCTCGGCCTCGCCTACGCCGCCGCGATCGGGGGCGCGCGCGCCGGCGTCATCGAGACCAGCTTCAAGGAAGAGGTCGAGACCGACCTGTTCGGCGAGCAGGTCGTCTTGTGCGGCGGGCTCTCCGCCCTGATCAAGAACGGCTTCGAGACCCTGGTCGAGGCCGGCTACGCGCCCGAGATGGCCTATTTCGAGTGCGTGCACGAGGTGAAGCTGATCGTCGACCTGATCTACGAGGGGGGGTTGGCCAACATGCGCTACTCGATCTCGAACACGGCCGAGTACGGCGACTACCAGACCGGCCCGCGCATCGTGACACCCGAGACCAAGGCCGAGATGAAGCGTGTTCTGGCCGACATCCAAGAGGGCCGCTTCACCCGCGACTGGGTCTTGGAGAACAAGGCGTCCCAGGCGTCCTTCAAGGCGGTGCGGGCGAAGGAGGCCGAGCACGAGCTGGAGAAGGTCGGAGGACGGCTGCGCGACATGATGCCCTGGATCGGCAAGGACAAGCTGGTCGACAAGTCGAGCAACTGAACGCTATTCGATCCGTTGTTGGACCAAGTTCACGAAGAGCCCCGCCCCTAGGCGGGGCTCTTCCGTTCGCGCCACAGCCAGGATCGCAGCATATGCTCGACATCGCCGCCAAGATCACGCTCGTCGGGGGCTTGGGCATCGGGGCGCAGTGGTTGGCGTGGCGGCTGCGCTGGCCGTCCATCGTGCTCATGGCGCTGGCGGGGCTGCTCGCGGGGCCGGTCTTCGGCCTGATCGACCCGGCCACGGACTTCGAGAACGTCCTGCAGCCGGTCATCTCGCTCGCGGTGGCGTTGATCCTGTTCGAGGGTGGGTTGCAGCTCAACCGGGAGGAATTGCCCACCGCCGGGCAGGGCGTGCGCCGGCTCGTTTTCTTAGGCGCCCCGCTCGGCTGGCTGTTCGGCGCGCTCGCGGCGCACTACGTCGCCGGCCTCGAATGGCCCGTCGCGCTTCTCCTGGGCGGCCTGCTCGTCGTCACCGGCCCCACCGTCATCATCCCGCTGCTCCGCCAAGCCCGCCTCGCGCGGCGTCCGGCCAGCATCCTGAAGTGGGAGGGCATCGTCAACGACCCGGTCGGCGCCATGCTCGTCGTCCTGGTCTACGAGTACCTGACCTACAAGGACCCCGAGGCGACGCAGGTCGAGATCATCGGCCTGATCCTGCTCGGCGCCCTGCTCGCGGCCGCCTTGGGCGTGATCTTCGGCCGCGCCATCGTCTGGCTGTTCGTGCGCAACCACGCACCGGAATACCTCAAGGCGCCGCTCCTCGTCGGCTTCGTCCTCGTCGGCGCCATCGTCGGCAACCTGATCGTCAAGGAGGCCGGCCTCATCGTCGTCACCGTCATGGGCGTGACGATCGCCAACTCGCGCATCGCCAGCATCGAGAAGATCCGCGAGTTCAAGGAGCAGGTGACCCTCCTCCTGGTCTCGGCCGTCTTCGTGCTCATCACGGCGACGCTGACGCCGGAGATCCTGGCCGCGTTCGATCTGCGCGTGCTCGCCTTCGTCCTCGTCGTGCTGTTCGTCGTCCGGCCGCTCACCGTGGCGCTCTCGCTCGTCAACAGCGAGATCTCCTGGAAGGAGCGCGCGCTGATCGGCTGGATCGCGCCGCGCGGTATCGTCGCCATCGCCGTCGCGGGCATCTTCGGTCCGGCGCTGGTGGGTTCGGAGGTTCCCGACGCCGAGCGGCTCGTGCCGCTCACGTTTGCCATCGTCTTCGCCACCGTCGTGGCGCACGGCTTCAGCCTCGCGCCCGTGGCGCGCTGGCTCAAGCTCACCGCGACCGACACGCCGGGCGTGCTGCTCGTCGGCGGCTCGTCGTTCACGGCGGCCCTGGGCCAGACGCTGCGCGACCTCGGCCTGCCGGTCTTGGTCGCGGATCGTGTCTGGCACCGGCTGCGCGCCCCGCGCCGGGCCGGCCTACCCACCTTCTACGGCGAGATCCTGAGCGAGACGACCGAGCACCGCATCGACCTCAACCGCTACGACTATCTCGTCGCCGCCTCCGACAACGACGACTACAACGCCCTGGTCGCGGCCGACCTCACCCGCCTGTTCGAGCGCGCCCACATCTATCAGCTCGCCATGTACAACGACGAGTACGAGGGCCGTCGCCAGCTCTCCTACCACATCAAGGGGCAGGTCCTGTTCGCCCCCGACATCCGCCACGAGGTCTTGAGCACCCGGCTGCGCGAGGGCTGGCGGCTGCGCCGCTCGAAGCTCTCCGAGCGCTACACGCTGGAAGACTGGCAAAAGGACCGGCGCCCCGACACGCACCCGGTCTTCGTCATGCACGAGGACAAGACGCTGCAATTCGCGATCCACGACGTGCCCTTGGAGACCGGCCCCGGCGACACGCTGGTCAGTTTCGCGCCGCCCGACGATACGACGGGCAAGCCCGTCGAGGACGAGAACGAGGCCCAGACCGTGCAGGACGAGGCGCGAGAGGAGGAAGAGGAACGCGGGGGCGGGGCGAAACGGGCGGAACCGGAACCGACGCTGCCGGACTGACGGCCGCCCATGCGCCCATGGAGGGCGTGCGCCGTTCTAGCCCGTGAGCGACGGCAGCCGCAGGCTGGCATCGCCGGTCATCGGCACCTCGCGCCCGCCGCGCAGGTAGACCGTGCCCTCGATCGTGTAGGCGACGGCACCGCCCACAGGCGCCCGCCGGGCTTGGTCAAGCAGTTCGCCCGTGCCGACGCGGGCGACGGCCTCGGCGTCGGTCGCGGTCAGGCGTTCGAGGTAGACCCCCTCGTCGCTGACGGCGGTCGCGAACGGCTCCCCGTCGAGCGCCACGTCGAAGCGCAGCCCCGTCGCCCGCAGACCGACATTGTTCGAGTTGAGCAGGCTCAAGCGTAGGGTGACGTCCTGGGTCAAGAGGCCGAGCTTGGCCGGGATCAGGTCGACCAGCCGGGCCTCGATCGGGGCGAGGTCGTCGGGCAGGCGCGTGCAGCCGGCGGCGATGAGGGCGATCAGGAGGGATCGGCGGCGCAAGGGCTTCTCCCGCGTCGTGTGGGGTGCGGGCTTCCCTATGCCCGTCAGCGGACGGGATAGGAAGCGTCCCGCTTCGACCCGTGGCGGAATTGCCCTTCGAGGCGGTTCGTCTTAAAGCAGGGTCCAGCAAAGGGGAGGGGAGCGATGGGCGAAGTACTCTGGCAACCGTCGGCGGCGCGGCGGGACGCGACGCAGATCATGGCCCTGGCGAAGAAGCACGGCTTCACCGGCGAGGACGCGATCGAGGATCTCCGGCGCTGGTCGATCGGGCACGCGCCGACGTTCTGGTCAAAGATGTTCGCGTTGGGCGAGGTGATCTTCGAGGGTAAGCTCGAACCGGCGACCCTGAACGGCGACGCCATGCCGGGGGCGCGGTGGTTTCCCGGGGTCAGGCTCAACTTCGCCGAGAACCTGCTCAAGCGCGACGACGACGCCCCGGCGCTCGTCTTCGTCGGCGAGAACGGGCGCCGCGCCGAACTGTCCTGGGCGGGGCTGGGGGCCAAGGTGCGGGGGCTCGCCGCCGCGATGAAGGCCGAGGGCGTCGAACCCGGCGATCGGGTCGCGGCTTGCATGCCCGACAGCATCGAGACGGTGGTGGCGATGCTGGCGGCGACGTCCTTGGGAGCGGTCTGGTCCTCGACCTCGCCCGACTTCGGCAAGGACGGCGTCTTGGACCGCTTCGGCCAGATCGAGCCTGTGCTCTTCGTCGCCGTCGACGGCTACGTCTACAACGGCAAGCGCCTCTCGATCGTGGACAAGGTGGCGGCGGTGGCGGGCGCCTTGCCGTCCCTGCGCCGCACGATCGTCTGCCCGTTCCTGGACGAGGCCCCCGACCTCTCGGCCGTGCCGAACGCGGTCTCCTTCGACGACTTCCTCGTCCAGGACCCTCCCCCGCTCGCCTTCGCCCGGCTGCCCTTCGACGCCCCCCTCTACGTCCTCTACTCGTCCGGCACGACCGGCACGCCGAAGGCGATCGTCCACGGCATCGGCGGCACCTTGTTGCAGCACCTCAAGGAGCACCGGCTGCACACCGACCTCAAGGCGGACGACCGGCTGTTCTACTTCACCACCTGCGGCTGGATGATGTGGAACTGGATGGTGAGCGCCTTGGCGAGCGGGACGACGCTGGTCCTGTTCGACGGCTCGCCCTTCCACCCCAAGCCCGAGGCCCTGTGGGACCTTGTTCAAGACGAGAAGGTCACCGTGTTCGGCACCTCGGCCAAGTACATCGACGCCTGCAAGAAGGCGGGGCTCCGGCCGAAAGACACGCACGACCTGACGCCCTTGCGCGCGATCCTATCGACCGGCTCGCCGCTCGTGGCCGAGAGCTTCGACTACGTCTACGACGCGATCAAGGGCGATTTGCAGCTGGCCTCGGTCTCGGGCGGCACCGACATCGTGTCGTGCTTCGTGCTGGGCAACCCGGCGGGGGCGGTCAGGCGCGGCCAGATCCAGATGCGCGGCCTCGGCCTCGACGTGCAGGTCTGGAACGACGAGGGCCAGGCCGTCGTGGCCGAGAAGGGCGAACTCGTCTGCACGCGCCCCTTCCCGGCGATGCCGGTCATGTTCTGGAACGACCCAGGAGGCGCGCGCTACCGCGGCAGCTACTTCGAGCGTTTTCCGGGCGTCTGGTGCCACGGCGACTACGCCGAGATCACCGAAGACGGCGGCGTCGTCATCCACGGCCGCTCGGACGCGGTCCTCAACCCCGGCGGCGTGCGCATCGGCACGGCCGAGATCTACCGCCAGGTCGAGCAGGTCGAGGAGGTGTTGGAGAGCGTGTGCGTCGGGCAGGACTGGCGGGGCGACGTGCGCGTCGTCCTGTTCGTCAAGCTCAAGGAGGGTGCGGCGCTCGACGACGACCTCAAGGACAAGATCAAGAAGCAGGTCCGCGCCAACGCCACGCCGCGCCACGTCCCGGCCAAGATCGTCGCCGTCGCCGACATCCCGCGCACGCTGTCGGGCAAGATCACCGAGATCGCCGTGCGCGACACGATCCACGGGCGGCCGGTCAAGAACACCGAGGCGCTCGCCAATCCGGGGGCGCTCGACCTCTACCGCGATTTGGAGGATCTGCGCGCCTGAGCGTCGAGGTGCCGGCGGCGCGGTTCTGGCGCGAGTTCGGGCTCGCCGCCCTGCCGATCGGGGTCGCGCTCCTCTTCTTGCAGTTGGGCGGCCTGCTCACCCCGATCATCCTCGGCCTCTCCTTGGTCGGCGGGCTGCTCGCGGCGGCATTCTTGGCCCTCGACCGGCTGCGCGGCCAGGAGGGCCTGCGCCGCTGGGTGATGGGCCTGGGCGACGCCAACGGGGACGCGCCGGCGCCGGACCCGACCGACGGCGTGCTCGTTCGGCCGATCCTCGACCTCGCCCGCGAGCGCCGGCGCCTGCAACGCTTCGCCGTCAACCAAGAACGCCTCCTGTTCACCGTGATCGGCGCCTTGCCCGACCCGGTCCTGCTCGTTGATCGCGACGAGACGGTGCGCCACGCCAACGCCGCCGCGCGGGAATCCTTCGAGGTCGAGCCGATCGACCTGCCGCTCGGCCGGCTGGTGCGCGATCCCGGCCTGCTGGCATCCGTGCGCGCGGCGCTGGAGAGCCGTGCCGCCGGGACGACGGTCTTCGGCCCGCCCGGCGACCGGACCAAGCGGTTCGCCGCCCGTGTCCACCCGGTCGACCTCAACGACGGCCGAACCGGGGCGCTCATCGTCCTGCGCGAGGAGAGCGAGCAGGTCCTGATCGAGCGGATGCGCTCGGACTTCGTCGCCAATGCCAGCCACGAGATCAGGACGCCCTTGGCCTCGCTCATGGGCTTCATCGAGACCCTGCGCGGCCCGGCGCGCGACGACGCCGAGGCGCGCGAGGCCTTCCTCGCCACGATGGCCGAGGAGACGGCGCGGCTGAACCGCCTCGTCGACGACCTGCTCTCGCTCTCGCGCATCGAGCTCGCCGCCTTCGAGCCGCCGACGGCGCCCGTTCGGGTCGAGGCGGTGGTCGGGCGGGTGCTGGAGCGCGTCGGCGCGGTCGCCGCGGCGGCCGGGGTGACGCTGTGCCCCGAGATCGAGACGCCTTTGCCCGAGATCGTCGCCGACGCCGACCAACTGCACCAGCTCCTCCTCATCCTCATCGACAACGCGATCGTCTACGCGGCCTCGGGCAAGGAGGTGCGCGTGATCGCGACGACGACCGACAAGGCGCCCTTCGACGCCGGGCCGCTCGCCGGCCGGGCGGCGCTGATCCTCGCCGTCGCCGATCGCGGTCCCGGCATCGCCAAGGAGCACCTGCCGCGCCTGACCGAGCGCTTCTACCGCGCCGATAAGCACCGCTCGCGCCGAGGCGGCGGCACGGGCCTGGGGCTCGCGATCGCTAAGCACATCGTCCGTCGGCACCGCGGCCACTTGGGCATCAAGAGCGCCGTCGGACGGGGCAGCCGCTTCACCGTCCTCCTGCCGCTGCCGGGAGGATCGCCGCGGGCGTGAAGCGTCGACTTCGTCACGATACTGTCACGAAACGCCCATAAAAGCCGCACGACCGCGCGGCACACCTGCCGCCATAGCGAACAACACATGACGGAGGAACCTAACATGAACCGTCTTCTGCTCTCCGCCGCCGCGGTGGCGCTCTTGGCCTCGGCCGGCACCGCCGCCGCCCGCGACCAGATCCGCGTCGTCGGCTCCTCCACGGTCTACCCCTTCTCAACCACCGTGGCCGAGCAGTTCGGCAACAAGACCGACCACCCCGCCCCCGTCGTCGAGTCGACCGGCTCCGGCGGCGGCCTGCAGTTGTTCTGCCAAGGCGTCGGCGAGGGCACGCCCGACATCACCAACGCGTCGCGCCGCATCAAGGCGAGCGAGGTCGAGACCTGCGCCCAGAACGGCGTCAACGAGATCACCGAGGTCAAGATCGGCTACGACGGCATCGTGCTCGCCAACAGCACCCAGGCCGAGCCGACCGACTATACCATCGAGCAGATGTTCCTAGCGCTCGCCGCCCAGGTGCCGCAGGACGGCGAACTGGTCGACAACCCCTACCAGAACTGGAGCGACGTCGACCCGTCCTTGCCGGACAAGGAGATCGAGGTGCTCGGCCCGCCGCCGACCTCGGGCACGCGCGACGCCTTCGTCGAGCTGGTCATGGAAGAGGCGTGCGAGAGCTTTCCCGAGATCGAGGCGCTCGAAGACGACGCCAAGGATACGGCTTGCGCCACCATCCGCGAGGACGGCGCCTACGTCGAGGCCGGCGAGAACGACAACTTGATCATTCAAAAGCTCGACGGCAATCCCGACGCCTACGGCATCTTCGGCTACAGCTTCTTGGAGCAGAACCAGGACAAGGTGCAGGGTTCCTCGATCGCCGGCACCGCGCCGACCTTCGAGTCGATCGCGTCCGGCGACTACCCGGTCTCGCGCTCGTTGTACTTCTACGTCAAGAACGCCCACGTCGGCGTCATCCCCGGCGTGGAGGACTACGTCGCCGAGTTCACCAGCGAGGACGCCATCGGCGAATTCGGCTACCTCACCGATAAGGGGTTGATCCCCTTGCCCGAGGGCGAACTCGAAGAGGTCCGCTCGACGGCCGCCAACATGACCCCGCTCGACCCGAGCAACCTCTAAGCCTTGCCGAGGGGGCCCGGTTCCGCGCGGCGGCCGGGCCCCCTCGCCGTTCTTCGTCCGCGAACGCCTCGATCCCATAATACGACGGAGGACGGCGCATGAACCTCGCCCTACTCGTCCTCGTCCTCGCGGGTGCCGCCTACTATCTCGGCTACCGCCGTTCCATGACCCTCGCCGACGGCCGGCTCACTAAGCTGCACTCGCTGCCGGGCCATTATGCCGCGTACGCGGCGCTGCTCGCCGCCCTGCCGGCGCTCGCCCTCATCGCGCTCTGGTCGATCTTCGCGCCGCTCGTCCTGCGCTGGGCCACGCTCAATCGCCTGCCCGAGGCGAGCGACGGCCTCTCCGACGCCCGCCTCAACTTCTTGATGCAGGACATCCAGCGGCTGGCGGACGGCGTGCCGGCGCGGGGCGAGGTCACGGCCTCGATCGAGGCCGCCGCCGCCTACTACGGCACGCTCGACACGTCCGCCACCGTCGTCATGTGGCTCTTGGCGCTCATACTGGCGCTCGGGGGGGGCTGCCTCGCCCTGCGCTGGATCAGGCCGGGGCTGCGCGCGCGCAACCACGTCGAGCGGGTCGTGCGGATCGCCCTCCTGCTCGCCGCCGCCATCTCGATCCTGACCACGGCCGGGATCGTCTTCTCGGTCCTGTTCGAGAGCCTTCGCTTCTTCAACCGCGTGCCGGTCACCGAATTCCTGTTCGGGACCCACTGGAGCCCGCAAACGGCGCTGCGCGCCGACCAAGTCGGCTCATCCGGCAGCTTCGGCGCCGTGCCGCTGTTCGCCGGCACCTTGCTCATCAGCTTCATCGCTATGCTGGTGGCGGGCCCCATCGGCCTGTTGTCGGCCATGTACTTGGCCGAGTACGCCAGCCCCGGCTTTCGCGGCTTCGCCAAGCCGGTAATGGAGATCCTGGCCGGCATCCCGACCGTGGTCTACGGCTTCTTCGCCGCCTTGACCGTCGCCCCCTTCGTTCGCGACGTCGGCCAAGCGATCGGCCTCGACGTCGCGTCCGAGAGCGCGCTCGCCGCGGGTGCCGTCATGGGGATCATGATTATCCCGTTTATCTCCTCGCTCTCCGACGACGCGATCACGGCCGTGCCGCAGGCGATGCGCGACGCCTCCTTGGGCCTCGGCGCGACCAGGGCCGAGACCATCCGCCAAGTGATCGTGCCGGCGGCGCTGCCCGGCATCATCGCCGGCTTCCTGCTCGCCATCAGCCGCGCCATCGGCGAGACGATGATCGTCGTCATGGCGGCGGGCTTGGCCGCCAACCTCACCGCCAACCCGCTCGAAGCGGTGACGACCGTCACGGTGCAGATCGCGACGCTGCTCGTCGGCGACCAGGAGTTCAACAGCGCCAAGACCCTCTCCGCCTTCGCGCTCGGATTGATGCTGTTCGTCTCGACGCTGCTCTTGAACGTGGTCGCCCTCTACGTGATGCAGCGCTACCGGGAAAAGTACGACTGACATGGCGACGACGACCCCGAACCGTTTTGGCCGCCTGACCGCCCGCCCGGCGCCCGACGCGGCAGAGGCGAAGGCCCACACCGACCGCCGCTACGCCCAGGAGCGCCGCTTCAAGTACTTAGGTCTAGGCGCGATCTTCACCGCGTTCGCGCTCCTGGTCATCCTCTTGTCCTCGGTCTTCACCCAAGGCTTCGGCGCCTTCTTTCAGACCTACGTCCAGATCCCGGTCGAGCTGGACGCGGCCGAGATCGACCCGGACGGCACCAACGACCCGGCCGTGATCGGCGAGGCGAACTTCCAGCGCCTGATCTACGACGGGCTGTTCGCGCTGAACCCGGACGTCGAGGACCGAAGCGGCCGGCGCGCCTTGACCTCGATCGTCTCCAACGGCGCCGGGCTCATGCTGCGCCAGCGGGTGATGGAAGACCCTTCGCTCATCGGCACGACGCAGGATCTGTGGGTCATCGCCTCGGACGAGACCGACCAGTTCGTCAAGGGCGGCATCAGCCGCGACCTCGCCGCCGGCTCGAACCTCGTCCCCGAGGAGGCCGTGACCGCGATCGACCGGCTGGAGGAGGAGGGCCGGGTCGAGCGGCAGTTCAACACGCTCCTCTTCACCCAAGGCGACAGCCGCGAGCCGGAGTTGGCCGGCATCCGGGGCGCCATCGTCGGCTCGTTCTACTTGATGCTGATAACGTTGTGCCTCTCGGCCCCGATCGGCATCGCGACGGCGGTCTACCTCGAAGAGTTCGCGGCCAAGAACCGCTTCACCGACATCATCGAGGTCAACGTCAACAACCTCGCCGCCGTGCCGTCGATCATCTTCGGCCTCCTCGGCCTCGCCGTCTTCTTGCAGGTCTTCCACCTGCCGCGCTCGGCGCCGCTCGTCGGCGGCCTGACCTTGACCTTGATGACCCTGCCGACGATCGTGGTTGCCACCCGCGCCGCCTTGCGCGGCGTGCCGCCCTCGATCCGCCAAGGGGCCTTGGGCGTCGGCGCCTCCAGGGTGCAGACCGTCTGGCACCACGTCCTGCCGCTCGCCTTGCCCGGCATCCTGACCGGCACGATCATCGGCATGGCGCAGGCCTTGGGCGAGACGGCACCGCTCCTCTTGATCGGCATGGTCGCCTTCATCGTCAACGTGCCGGCCACGCCGCTCGATCCCGCCACCGCGCTTCCGGTGCAGATCTACCTCTGGGCCGACAGCCCCGAGCGCGCCTTCACCGAGCGCACGGCGGCCGCGATCATCGTCCTGCTGGCTTTTCTCATCCTCATGAACGTCATCGCCGTCTTGCTGCGCCGCCGCTTCGAGCGGCGCTGGTAGGGAGATCATCGCCGTGAAGTCCGCCACCGCCGCCGCCACGCCCAGCACCGAGGTCGCCGAGAACCCGGCCCCCGCCGTCGAGACCACCGACTTGAAGATGACCACCCGCGGGGTGAGCTTGTGGTACGGCGCCAAGCAGGCCCTGTTCGACGTCGACCTCGACATTCCGACCAATCAGGCGACGGCGCTGATCGGACCGTCCGGCTGCGGCAAGTCGACCTACCTTCGCTGCCTCAACCGTATGAACGACGTGATCGACGGCTGCGTCGTCGAGGGCGACATCCGCCTCGACGGCGAGGACGTCTACGACAAGCGCATCGACGTCGTGCAACTGCGCGCCCGCGTCGGCATGGTGTTCCAAAAGCCCAACCCGTTCCCGAAGTCGATCTACGACAACGTCGCCTACGGCCCGCGCATCCACGGCCTCGTCCGCGGCAAGGCCGAGACCGACGAGATCGTCGAGGAGAGCCTCAAGGGGGCCGGCCTGTGGAAGGAGGTCGCCGACCGGCTGGGCGAGTCCGGCACCGGGCTCTCGGGCGGGCAGCAGCAGCGCTTGTGCATCGCCCGCGCGATCGCGGTCAGCCCCGAGGTCATCTTGATGGACGAGCCTTGTTCGGCGCTCGACCCGATCGCGACCGCCCACATCGAGGAGCTGATCGACGAGCTGCGCCACAGCTTCACGATCGTGATCGTGACGCACAACATGCAGCAGGCGGCGCGCGTCTCGCAGAAGACCGCCTTCTTCCACTTGGGCAAGGTGATCGAGGTGGGCGATACGGAAGCGATGTTCACCAACCCCAAGGAGGGCATGACGCAGGACTACATCACCGGCCGCTTCGGCTAGAATTGGGCAAGGGAGTCCACGACATGAACGACGCCGTCAACGGTTCGGACCAGCCGAGAAAGCACCTCGTGCGCTCGTTCGACGAGGATCTGAACCAGCTTCAGGGCCTGATCACCCGCATGGGCGGGCTTGCCGAGCGCCACGTCGCGCAGGCGATCGAGGCGCTGGTCGAGCGCGACGACGCCAAGGCGTTGGAGGTCGTCGCCAACGATGCCGAGGTCGACGCCTTGGAAGAGCAGATCGACCAGACGGCGATCCGGCTGCTCGCCACCCGTCAGCCGATGGCGGTGGATCTCCGCATGATCGCGATGGCGCTGAAGCTCTCGAACGACCTGGAACGGGTCAGCGACTACGCCAAGGGCATCGCCAAGCGCGCCCGCCGCCTGAACGAGGGGCCGCAGCTCAAGCCCTTCATCACCCTGCCGGCGATGGCCGAAGAGGTGCAGGAGATGCTAAAGGACGTGCTCGACGCCTTCGTCGAGCGCAACGCAACGGTGGCGATGGAGGTCTGGCGGCGCGACGAGGGCGTGGACGACTACTACGACCAGTTATTCCGCGAGTTGATCACCTTCATCCTCGAAGACCCACGCAAGACCAGCGTCTGCATCGACTTGATGTTCATCGCCAAGAACCTGGAGCGCATCGGCGACCACGCGACCAACATCGCCGAGAAGGTCCACTACGTCGTCCACGGCGTGCAGGTCAACCGTCAGCGCACGGAGGAGAGCAGGGCGTGAAGCCGCTCGTCTTGATCGTCGAGGACGAGCCGCCGTTGCAAAAGCTGCTCGCCTACAATTTGGGTGCCGCCGGCTTCGACGTCGTCCAGGCCTACGACGGCGAGGAGGCACTGACGCTGATCGACGAGCGCCCGCCCGACCTCGTCCTCCTCGACTGGATGCTGCCGCAGATCTCGGGGCTTGAGATCTGCCGCCGCCTGCGCCGCCGCCCGGCAACGGCGGCCCTCCCGGTCATCATGCTGACCGCGCGCGGCGACGAGCCCGACCGCCTGCGCGGCCTTGAGACCGGGGCCGACGACTTCATCGCCAAGCCGTTCTCGCCGGCCGAGTTGATCGCCCGGGTGCGCGCCGTACTGCGCCGCTTTCGCCCGGCGTTCGGCGAGCAGATCCTCGCCTTCCACGACGTGCGCATGGACTTGGTGGCGCACCGCGTCTACCGCGGCAAGCGCGAGGTGCACTTGAGCCCGACCGAGTTTCGCTTGTTGCGCCACTTTCTCGAAAATCCGAGCCGCGTCTTCGGCCGGGCGCAACTCCTCGACCGGGTCTGGAGCGCCGATCTTGAGATCGAGCTGCGCACCGTCGACGCCACCATCCGCCGCCTGCGCCGCGCCCTCAACGCCGCCGGTGAGGCCGACCTCCTGCGCACCGTCCGCGCCGAAGGCTACGCCCTCGACTCGAAACTAGGCACGCCCGCCGACCTGGAGCGCCCGCACGCAGGATGAGAACGCTTGCGCGTGCGATCGCCGCGCTTTTTTGCCAGTATTGACGCACAGGATTGGCCGCACCGCCAAGGGCGAGGGCCAGCCTCAAACAAAGACAAAAAGAAGAGAAAAAGGCCCCGCGCCAGCGGACGCGAAGCGTTCAACGTACCTCTATCCTATCCGACAATGCTAGAACCCCCCCCTCGGCCGCGCTCAGCGTCGCCCCCAGCCGGGCGGCGAGGCGGATCAGGCCGCCGCCGCCGTCGAGCAGCGCCTGGAGGGCTTCGAGCGGGCCCTGCGGCTCGGGGTAGAGGCGGACGTCGAGTGCCGCGTCCTCGGGCAGCCCCAGCGCGTTTCGCGCCTCGTCGAACGCTTCGGGCAGCCCGCCCAAGCGATCGACGAGGCCGAGGCCGAGGGCGCGCTCGCCGGTCCAGACCCGGCCCTGCGCGATCTCGCGCACCCGGCTTACGTCCATGTCGCGTCCCTCGGCGACGCCACGGATGAAGTCCTGGTAGGTGTCGTCGATCAATGCCTCGACCTTGGCGCGGTCGTCGGCGTCGTAGGGGCGGAACAACGACCAGAGGTCGGCGTGCTCGCCGCGCTGCAAGGTGGCGGTGTTGACGTCGAGGTCGGCCAGCGCCTCGCCGATGATCGGCTTGCCGGCGATGACGCCGATCGAGCCGGTGAGCGTCGCCGGCTGCGCCACGATCCTGGACGCGCCCATGCTGATCCAGTAGCCGCCCGACGCGGCGACGTTGCCCATCGAGACGACGACCGGCTTGCCGGCGGCCTTGAGGTTGCGGATCTCGCGGGCGATCGTCTCGGAGGCGACGGCGGACCCGCCCGGCGTGTCGAGGCGCAACAGCACGGCCTGCACCGCCGGGTCGCCGCCCAGCGTGTGCAGGAGGTCGGCCAGATCGTCGGCGGCGACCGTCTCGCCGGGAAAGCCCGTCCCGCGCACAACCGGCCCGCTGGCGCGCACGAGCGCGACCTGCGTACCGCCCTCGCCGTTCTCGAAGGCCGTCGCCGCATACCGGTCGAGCCCCACCATCTGCGCGTCGCCGCCGCCCTCCCTTCGCGCCCCGTCCTCGACGTCGGGGCCGTAGGCGAGGCCGTCGATCAGCCCGGCGTCGAGGGCGGCTTGGGCGGTGAACGGCCCCTCGTCGATCAGGCCCCGCACCCGCTCGTCCTCAAGGCCGCGCGCGGCGGCGACGCGCCCGACGAGCTGGCCGCTCAGCGAGTCCAGGACGTCGTTCAGCATCTCGCGGTTGGCGGGCGTGAGGCCGCGCTCGGTCAGGTTGTCGAGCGCCGTCTTGTAATCGGCCCGGCGCACGATCTCGGGCTCGATGCCCAAGCGGTCGAGGAGGCCGCGCAGGAAGGGCTGCTCGATCAGGAACCCGCTCAGGCCGACGAGCCCGCCCGGCTGGACCGTGATCCGGTCGAAGGCGGAGGCGAGGTAGTAGCCCTCGTTGCCGGGCGTCAGTTCGCCGAAGCTGTCGGCCCAGGCCCAGGCGAAGCGGCCGTTGGCCTTGAACGCGTCGATCGCCCCGACGAGGTCCTGCGTCGCGGCGAAACCCTGCCCGCCGTCGTCGAGCCGGGCGACGATGCCGGCGACGCGCGGGTCGTCCGCCGCTTGCCGCAGCGCCAGGACGGCGTCGCTCAGCGTGAGGGGAGGGGGCCCGCCGAACGTCTCGAACGGCAGGGCCGTCGCCACCTCCGGCAGCGCCTCGCGCAGGTCGAGCGTCAGGACGATCCGCTCCGGCAGCGCCTCGGCGTCGGTCTCGGCGAAGTTGCGGTACGCCACGACCCCGAGCGTGCCGACGACGACGATGAAGAGCAGGAAGACGAGCCCGAGGCCGGCGAGAAAGCGCCTCAAAGCCTGTCCCCGACTCGATCGTGGGGCCTGCGCTCGCTCACGCCGCCACCGCCGGGCGGCGGCGCAGGCGCTCGGACGCGGTCTTGAGCTGGCCGCAGGCCGCCAGGATGTCGCGCCCGCGCGGCGTGCGCACCGGCGAGGCGTGGCCCGCGCCCTCGACGATGGCGGCGAACGCCCGGATGCGGTTGTTGGACGAGCATTCGTAGGCCGCGCCGGGCCACGGGTTGAACGGGATCAGGTTGACCTTGGCGGGGATGTCGGCGAGGAGCCGCACCAGCTCGCGCGCGTCCGCGTCGCCGTCGTTGACGCCCTTGAGCATCACGTACTCGAACGTGATCGGCCGCCTTGCCGGGTAGCGGCGGCAGGCGTCGAGCAATGCTGCGATGTTCCATTTGCGGTTGATGGGCACCAGTTCGTCGCGCAGTTCGTCGCGCACGGCGTGCAGCGACACGGCGAGCCCGACGCCCAAGTCCCGGCCGCAGGCCTCGATCTTGGGCACGACGCCCGAGGTCGAGAGCGTGATCCGCCGCCGCGACAGGTTGAGCCCGGTCTCGTCCATCGCGATCGCAAGGGCGGTGCGGGTGTTGTCGTAGTTGAACAGGGGCTCACCCATGCCCATCACGACGACGTTGGTGAACAGCCGTCCTTTGAGGGCCGTCGGCCACTCGCCGAGCGCGTCGCGGGCGATTAGCATCTGCGCCAGGATCTCGCCGGGACCGAGATTGCGCACGAGCGGCATCGTGCCGGTGTGGCAGAACTTGCAAGTCAGCGTGCAGCCGACCTGGGTCGAGACGCACAAGGCACCCCGGTCGTCCTCGGGGATGAAGACCGTCTCGACCTCCTGGCCGTCAGGAAAGCGCAGCAGCCATTTGCGCGTCCCGTCGAGGGAGGCTTGGGCCGTGACGATCTCGGGCCGCTCGACGCTGTAGGCGTCGGCGAGCCCCCCCCGCAGCCCCTTTGGCAGCGTCGTCATCGCCTCGAACGTGGCGGCACCGCGAAAATAGAGCCAGTGAAACAGTTGCTTGGCGCGCAAGCCCGCGCTCTTCGGCGCCTCGCCCAGGGCCTCGATCGCCGTCTGCAACCCGATCAGGTCGCGGCCGATCAGCGAAGGTTTTGCCGCCTCAGCGGTTGCTGCAGGCATCGAGCATGGCCCCGTAGGCGGCGGTGAAGCCGATCAGCGAGTAGGTGTCGAGCGAGAAGGTGTCGAGCGTCGAGGTGCCGCGCACGGTCATGCGCGAACCGCGCTTCATCGCCTCGATCAGCGCCTCGTCGTCGTCCGGGGTCTCGGCCCAGGCGTGCTCGCCGCGGGTGAACAATTCGAACTTTTCTCCGTCCACGTCGACGGCGACCGACGAGCCCTGCTTGAAGCCGTAGCCTGGCTGGACGCTCACCTGCTCGTTCGGGGCTTCCATCGGCAATTTGGCGACGAGGACGGCGGCGGCGTCGCGGCGGGTGTAGTTGCCGTCCTCCTCGGTCGGCTCGCTCGAAATATAGCAGATCTTGCCGCTCGCATCGTCGTAGACTTGCAAGTTCCAATCCTGATGGCTGCTCAAGAACTGCGGCGTGGCGGCGGCGGCGGCGTGGGCGAGCGACAGCGCGGCGAGAAAGCCAAGAGCGTAGGTGCCGGACTGCATGGTCCCCCTTAAACGGCTGTAAATTGGCGCCAAGCGAAACTTAGCGATTCTCTGCCTCGATAAAAAGGGGCGCAAGACTGTTGTTCCTTCAACTGCGAAAGACCGGACCGCCGTGGACGTGCGGCGGCGGCGGGTCGAGCACCGCGTCCGCGTGCGTCGGGCGCGGGGCGAAGCGGCCGAGATTTTTCACCCTATCATACATGACGACGGCGCCCGCGACGGCAAGATTGATGCAAAACTTGGTCGGGATCTTGACGACGTGGTCGCAGCGCGCGAGCGTCGCCGGCGACAAGGAGCCGCGCTCGGGTCCGAACACGTAGGCGCAGGCCGGCGGGTGGTAGAAGCTCGGCAGGTCGACCGCGCGATCGAGCAGTTCGACGCCGACGAGGCGGCAGCCGCGGGGCAGCTTCAGGTCTTGGACCGTCGGCATGTCGTAGACCGGCAGGGCCGCCTCGGCGCGCGAGGTGTCGGACTTGGCCGTGCGCGAGGTGTCGTGCGCGTCGATCAGGAAGACGAAGCTGGCGCCGAACGCGTGCGCCGAGCGGACGAGGTTGCCCAAGTTCATTGCCTTGCTGATTCCCTCGGCGCCGATGCCGAAATAGCCGCGCGTCCTGAGAGGCGTATCCATGCTTCGAGATGCCCGCTTGACCGTGACATGTCCGCCTTCTAGCAACACGAACCCGGCCTTGATGGCCTTGACCGTGGTGCTGTAAGCCGAACGTATGCAGGCTGTGCTCTGCCGGCAACTAACCGGCCCCCCCGATTTGACCCTGGAACACCTGCCGGTGCCGGAACCCGGCGCTTGCCACGTCCGCGTGTCCGTCAAGGCGGCCGGGGTCAACTTCGCCGACGCGCTGATCACGGGCGGCCGCTACCAGGAGAAGCCGGAACTACCCTTCGTGCCCGGCTTCGAGGCGGTGGGGGTCATCGACAAGGTGGGTGCCGGGATCGTCGACTTCGAGCCCGGGCAGCGCGTCATGACACTCGTCGACCACGGCGCCTTCGCCCAGAGCCTGCTCGCCAACCCCGACGACCTCGTGCCCCTGCCCGACACGATCGACGACGCGCAGGCCGCCGCCCTCGGCATCAATTACGGCACGGCCTACGGCGCCCTCAAGTGGCGGGCGGGCCTGTTCGCCGGCGAGACGCTCCTGGTCCACGGCGCCGCCTCGGGCACCGGCCAAGCCGCCGTCGCCTGCGGCAAGGCGATGGGGGCGAAGGTGATCGCCACCGCCCGCGGCGAGGCTCGCCTCGCCGTCGCCGCCAAGCACGGCGCCGACGCCGTCCTGGACAGCGAACGCCCGGACCTGCTGGACGCGATCAAGGGCATTGCGCCCAGCGGCGTCGACGTCGCCTTCGACACGGTCGGCGGGCCCTTGTTCAAGACCACGATGCGCGCGATGGCCTGGGAGGGCCGCCTGCTGGTCGTCGGCTTCGCCGGCGGCGAGGTGCCGCAGATCCCGGCCAACCACCTGCTGGTCAAGAACATCGCCGCCGTCGGCTTTTATTTCGGCAGCTACCGCCGCAACGACCCGGCCCGGCTGCGCGCGGCGCTCGAAACCCTGCTCGACTGGCACGGCCGTGGCCTGATCCGGCCCGACGTGGCGCGGCGGCTGCCGCTTCGCGACGCCGCGGCCGCGATCGGCCTCGTCACCGACCGCAAGGCGACCGGCAAGATCGTGCTCGACATCGTTTGACGCGACTCGCCTACCCGTGCCGACATGCATCAAGATACCCAATTTAGCGATTTTCCGTCGTGATTCGTCCGGCCGCCGGGTAAGGACCGACCGATATTAACCGTCAGCTTGGATCAGACTGCATGATGACACTCCCAAGGCACCGCCTCGCCCGGACCTCGATTGTGGCCTTGTGTCTCGGTCTCGCCGCTTGCGGCGGCGGCAGCGGCGGCGGTGCCGACGCGGGACCTGTCATCAGCGATCTGCCCGATGTTCCCGACCTTCCCGACCCGTCGCCGGGCGTCGAGCGCAATCCGCGCGAGGACGGCGGCGACCCTGGGCCGGTCTCCGGCGACGGCGACGGCGGGGGCGACGGCGGGCCGGCTGAGCCGATCGTCGGGCTGCCGAGCGACTACGACCGCGGCTACGGCCCGAGGCTCGTCAAGGCCGACGTCGCCTACGAGCAGGGCGCCCGCGGTCGGGGGGTGACGATCGCCGTGATCGACACCGGCATCGACGTCGACCAGCCCGAGTTCGCCGGCCGGATCTCGCCCGCCAGCACCGACGTCGTCACGGGCGACGCCGCCACCCTCGACGACACGGTCGGCCACGGCACGCACGTCGCCGGCATCGCCGCCGCCGCCGCCGACGGCGAGGGAACGGTGGGCATCGCGCCCGAGGCGACGATCCTGGCCCTGCGGACCGACACGAACGACACCGATCTCTGCGATGCCGGGAGCGAGATCTGCGGCTTTTATGACGAGGACGTAGCCGAGGCGCTCGACATCGCGATCGAGCAAGGGGCGAGCGTCGTCAACCTCAGCCTCGGCAAGGAAGTACCGCTCTACGGCCCCTACCGCCGCACGTTGCAGCGGGTGACCGCCGCCGACATCCTCGTCGTCGCCGCCGCCGGCAACGGGGATGCCGCCTCGCCCAGCTACCCCGCCGCGTTCGCGGGCGACCCGGCGTTTCAGGGGCTGATCGTCGCCGTCGGCGGCGTGAACCGCGACAAGACCTATTCCAACATCAGCAATCGGCCCGAGACGATGCAGCAGGCCGAATATTACCTCGTGGCACCGGCGGTGAACATCGAGAGCACGTTCGCGGACGGCGGCTACGTCCAACTCTCCGGCACCTCGATGGCGGCCCCCCACGTCGCCGGCGCCGCCGCCGCCTTGAAGAGCGCCTTTCCTTCCCTGCGCATGGCGGAGGTCGCCGAGATCCTGCTCACGACGGCGGAGGACCTGGGCGCATCCGGCACCGACCTCGTCTTCGGCCGGGGCCTCGTCGACCTCGAAGCCGCCTTGCAGCCGCTGGGCGAACTCGGCGTTCCGGCCGCGGCCGACGTGGCGGGCGCGCGGCAGGGCTTGGCGTCGAGCGCGCTCTCGACCTCGCGCCCGTTCGGTGCGGCACTGGGCGACGCCCCGGCCTTGAGCAACGTGATGGCGCTCGACGCCTACGCCCGACCCTACGGCGTCGACCTGCGCGGGCGGGTGAACGAAGCGGGCGCCGCCAACCCGCTCGAAGACCTGATCGGGTCCAATGGCGCCCGCTACGTACTCGCACCGCAAAACGGCACCGGCCTCACCCTCGACCTGGGCCCTGAGGCGCCGGCCCCCCCGGCCGGCAGCGCCACAGCGGCGCTGCGCGGCGAGCCGATCGGCGACGGCCTGCGCCAGATCGCCCTGCGGCAGGAGCTTGGGGGGGGGCTGTCGTTCACCGCCGGTGCGGGCATCGGGCTCGCCAGTCTCGGCGCCACGGCGGCACCGAACGGCGGCCTCTTCCTCGACGCCGAGACGCTCACTCGGCCCTTCGACGCCGAACTCGGCCGCGGCCAGGGCCTCGGCTTCTCGGCCGGCCTCGGCGCCAAGACGACCCTGAGCGCCGGCTTCGTCGCCGCCGACGGCGCCGGCCGCCTCGCCGACAGGGCGGGGGAGGGCGTTGCTGCCGGCCTCGCCGTCACCCACGCCGCGAACGATCGTTTGAGCCTGCGCGTCGGCCTGCGCTGGCTGGGCGAGGAGGACGCCCTGCTCGGCAGCCGCGGCGAGGGCGCCTTCGCCTTGAACGGCGGCGACACGCGCGCCTTCGAGACCGGCCTCACCTACGGCTTCGCCCCCGCCTGGACGCTGGACGCGACCGCCGGCCTCGGCGACGGCGGTGCCGCGGGCGACGGCGTCGTCAGGCGCTTTGAGGACGTCCGCACCGCCGGCTGGAGCCTCGGCCTCACCCGCACCGGCGTCCTCGACGCGGCCGATCGCCTCGGCGTCCTCGTCGGCCAGCCGCTGCGCGCCTTCACCGGCACGGCCGAGCTCGACGTCCCGGTCGGGCGCGACCTAGAGGGCAACGTGCTGCGCGAGCGCAGCAAAGTCGGCCTCGAACCGGACGGGCGCGAGTTGCAACTACAGTTTGCCTACGAGCGCACCCTCGACGACGCGACGCGCCTGGGCGCCTTCGCCCTCTACCGCCACGAGCCGGGGCACGACGCCGACGCCGCGGACGATCTGGGGGTCGGGATGCGCTTCTCGCGGCGGTTTTAGAACGCGTGCGCTTGCGCTGGCGCGCGGCCTTCTCTTCTTTCTTTTTGCCAGTGTTGACGTGGGAGGATGGCCGTGGCGCCGAGGGTAAGCCCCGGCCAAAGTTGCAAAAAGAAGAGAAAAGGGCTGCGCGCCCAGCGCACGCGAAGCGTCCACGTCGCCCCGACACAGTTCGAAGCCGCAACCCGGTTGGCCAACCGCCGTTTCTTCGCCTATTGCATCGTGACCAACCGGGAGACGCACGCCGATGACTGACGAGACATTCTCCATCACGCTGGACGGCCGCGAGATCGAGGCGAGGTCTGGGGAGACGGTGTGGGCTGCGGCTGAGCGGGCCGGGGTGGTGATCCCGCATTTGTGCCACCTGCCCAAGCCCGGCTACCGGCCGGACGGCAACTGCCGGGCTTGCATGGTCGAGGTCGAGGGCGAGCGGGTGCTGGCAGCGTCGTGCATCCGTGCGGCGGCGCCGGGGATGAAGGTCAAGGTCGGCAACGAGCGGGCGACGCGGGCGCGCGCGATGGTGATGGAGCTGCTCTTGGCCGACCAGCCGGCGCGGGCGGACGCGCACGACGCCACGAGCCGGCTGTGGGACTGGGCCGAGACGACGGGCGTCACCGAGAGCCGGTTTCCCACGGCCGAGCGGCCGGTGCGCGACGCCTCGCACCCGGCGATGCGGGTCAATCTGGACGCTTGCATCCAGTGCAATTTGTGCGTCCGCGCCTGCCGCGAGGTCCAGGTCAACGACGTGATCGGCATGGCGTATCGCGGGCATTTGGAGAAGATCGTCTTCGACCAGGACGACGCGATGGGGGCCAGCACCTGCGTTGCCTGCGGCGAGTGCGTCCAGGCCTGCCCGACGGGGGCCTTGCTGCCGGCCTCGATCGTCGATGCCGCCGAGAAGGCGGACAAGTCCGAGGACGAGGCGGTGGCGAGCGTGTGCCCCTACTGCGGCGTCGGCTGCCAGATCACCTACCACGTCAAGGACGACGCGATCCGCTACGTCAGCGGCCGCGACGGGCCGGCGAACGAGAACCGCTTGTGCGTCAAGGGGCGCTTCGGCTTCGACTACGTCGGCCACCCCGGCCGGCTGAGGGTGCCCTTGATCCGCAAGGCGGGCGCCTCGAAGGAGGGGGCGATCGGGCTCGACCCGAAGGACGTGCTGGAGGTCTTTCGCGAGGCGAGCTGGGAAGAGGCGCTCGACGCCGCGGCGGGCGGCCTGAAGCGCCTGCGCCAAGAGCACGGCGACAAGGCGCTGGCGGGCTTCGGCTCGGCCAAGTGCTCGAACGAGGAGGCGTACTTGTTCCAAAAGCTGGTCCGCACCGGCTTTGGCAACAACAACGTCGACCACTGCACAAGGCTGTGCCACGCCTCCTCGGTGACGGCGTTGATCGAGGGCATCGGCAGCGGCGCGGTGACGGCGCCCTTCGGCGAGGCGCTCGATTCCGACGTCATCGTCGTCATCGGCGCCAACCCGAGCGAGAACCACCCGGTGGCGGCGACCTACTTCAAGCAGGCGGTGAAGAACGGTGCGACGCTGATCGTCATGGACCCGCGCGGTCAGGCCTTGAAGCGCCACGCGACGCACATGCTGCAGTTCAAGCCCGGCCGCGACGTGGCGCTGCTGAACGCCTTGATGCACGTCATCGTCGCGGAGGAACTCTTCGATCGGCAGTACGTCCAGGCGCACACCGAGGGCTTCGAGCGGCTCAAGGCGCATCTGGCCGACTACCCGCCCGAGGCGATGGCGGAAGTCTGCGGCGTCGACGCCGAGACCCTGCGCACGGTGGCGCGGACCTACGCCCGGGCCGAGGCGGCGATCGTCTTCTGGGGCATGGGGATCTCGCAGCACACGCACGGCACCGACAACACCCGCTGCCTGATCTCCTTGGCCTTGATGTGCGGCCAGACCGGCCGGCCGGGCACGGGGCTGCACCCCTTGCGCGGCCAGAACAACGTCCAGGGCGCCTCGGACGCCGGGCTGATCCCGATGATGTTCCCCGACTACCACCGCGTCACCGGCGACGACTACCGCGCCCGGATGGAGGATCTCTGGGGGGCGAGGCTGGACCCCGAGCCCGGCCTCACCGTGGTCGAGATCATGGACGCGGTCCACGCGGGATCCATCCGCGGCATGTACGTCATGGGCGAGAACCCGGCGATGTCGGATCCCGACGTGGCGCACGCGCGCCACGCCTTGGCGAAGCTCGATTGTCTGGTCGTGCAGGACATCTTCTTGACCGAGACGGCGAAGTACGCCGACGTCGTGCTGCCGGCCTCGGCCTGGCCGGAGAAGAACGGCACGGTGACCAACACCAACCGCCAGGTGCAGATGGGGCGCAAGGCGCTGGATGCGCCCGGCGGGGCGCGCGAGGACTGGCGGATCACGCAGGACCTCGCGGTGCGCCTGGGCCTGCCCTGGTCGTACCAGAACCCGGCCGAGGTCTTCGCCGAGATGGCCGAGGCGATGGACAGCCTCGCCAACATCACCTGGGACCGCCTGGAGCGCGAGGGCTCGGTGACCTACCCCTGCCCGGCGCCCGACCACCCGGGCGAGGGCGTGGTGTTCAGCGATCGCTTCCCGACCGCGACCGGCCGGGCGACGCTGGTGCCCGCCGCGATCGTCCCGCCGGCCGAGACGCCCGACGCCGCCTACCCGATGGTCCTCTCGACCGGCCGCACGCTGGAGCACTGGCACACCGGCTCGATGACCAGGCGCGCGGGCGTCCTCGACGCGCTCGAACCCGAGGCCTTCGTCCAGATGAACCCGGCCGACCTGCGCGAACAGGGCCTGATGGCCGGCGACCGGGTCCGGGTCGAGACCCGCCGCGGCGCGATCGAGCTGATGGCAAGGGAGCACGAGGCCGTGGCCAAGGGCATGGTCTTCATCCCGTTCTGCTTTGCCGAGGCCGCCGCCAACCTGCTCACCAACCCCAAGCTCGACCCCGACGGCAAAATCCCCGAGTTCAAGTTCTCAGCCGCACGCGTCGCGCCCGCCAAAGAGGCGAAAGCCGCCGAGTAGGGGGCGAAGGGGGTCGATTGGGGGAAAGGGGGTCGGGTCGTGCTATCTCACCGTCGGGTACGATCAAAAGGAAGCGGCATGGACCCCGCCCGACTCTACGAGGAGGACTTCTACGCCTGGACGCAGTTCCAAGCGCGCGAGCTGCTGCGGCTGAAGCACCGTGGCAGCAACCGGGCGCTCGACCTGGAGCACTTGGCCGAGGAGGTGCGGGACTTGGGCAGGGCCGAACGCAACGCGCTGCGCAGTTACGCGCGGCGGATCATCGAACACCTTCTTCTCTTGGAGCATTCGTCGGCCAATGAGCCGCGTCAGGGGTGGGGCGAGGAGATCATCGAGTTCAGGCTGAGGCTTGAGATCCAACTGACCCCGACCTTGCAGCGTGACCTGGAACGACAGCTTGAACGTCTCTACGTCCAAGCGTCACGGGCGTTGCGCCAGCGCCTGCAACGCTACGAGGAGCCGACCCCGGACCTGCCCGACGACTGCCCCTACACCCTCGATCAGCTTCTCGGCGACTGGTGGCCCGAGCGCCTAGACTAAGGTAGTCCCTGAAGCAGGCACTCGGTTCATGCTTCAGGCGCTGCTCGGCTCCGGATTGGCCCGCACCCGCAGATTGTTCTGCGTGTGCTTGACGCCCGACACGTCGTCGGCGACGTCCTCCGCCCGCCGCTTCATCGCCCGGCTCGCCACTGTGCCGTTCAGCGTCACCTCGCCCTGCGCGACCGCAACCTCGATCTCGCCGGCGTCGACCTGATGGTCCTCGGTCAGACGGTCGTTGACGTCTTCGAGGATGCGCGCGTCCGAGCGGACGTAGTTCTTCGGACCCTTGCCGCGGTAGTTCTGATCCACCGGCACGTCGGCCCGACGGCGGCGCTCGGCGCCCTCGTCGCCGAACCACGTCGCGATCTCGTCGCCGGCGCGATCGAAGAAGCCGCGGTCCTCGTTACGCCCGCGCCGGCCGCGGCCCTCGTAGCCGTACTGCGCCCCGTAGGAACGCGCGGCGCGACCGGGCGCCACGACGTAGCCGGGATCATTTGCGTCGTCGTCGCGGAACGGCTCGCGGCCGCGGGCGAAGCGGCGCGCGTCCTCGTCTATGCTGCTGGTTCTATCGTCGTCGCGGTAGCGGCGGCGCCCGCGCCGCATCTGGTGGTCGCGGCGCTCCATGTCGTCGCCGTAGAACCGATCGTCGTCGTCCGCCACGGCCCTTTCTCCTTCGTTGAGAGGCGTGAGGAACGAACGCGAGGGCGACGGCGGACGTTCCTCGACCGGGTGCGCGATCAGGCCACCTTGAGCGGCTTGTACTTGATCCGGTGCGGTTGATCGGCGTCGTGGCCGAGGCGCTTCTTCCGGTCGGCCTCGTAGTCCTGGTAGTTGCCCTCGAACCACGTCGCTTGGCTGTCGCCCTCGAAAGCGAGGATGTGCGTCGCGACGCGATCGAGAAACCAGCGATCGTGGCTGATGATGACGGCCGAGCCGGCGAAGTCGAGCAGCGCGTCTTCGAGCGCCCGGAGTGTATCGACGTCGAGGTCGTTGGTCGGCTCGTCGAGCAGGATGACGTTGGCGCCGGAGCGCAGGAGCTTGGCGAGATGAACACGGTTGCGCTCGCCACCCGAGAGCTGGCCGACCTTCTTTTGCTGGTCGCCGCCCTTGAAGTTGAAGGCCGCGACGTAGGCGCGGGAATTCATCGTCCGCTTGCCGACCTCGATCACGTCGGTGCCGCCGGTAACTTCCTCGAACACACTTCTGTTGGCGTTGAGCGAGTCGCGGCTCTGATCGACGTAGCCGAGTTCGACCGTCTCGCCGACCTTGAACGTGCCCTCGTCCGGGGTCTCCTGGCCGACGATCATGCGAAACAGCGTCGTCTTGCCGGCCCCGTTCGGGCCGATGACGCCGACGATGCCGCCGGGCGGCAGCTTGAAGGTCAAGTCCTCGACCAAGAGGCGCTCGCCGAACGCCTTCTTGACCCCGTCCGCCTCGATCACCGTGCCGCCGAGGCGCGAACCCGGCGGGACGACGATTTGCGCCGAGCCGATCGGCCGGTCCTGCGCCTCGCGCAGCAACTCTTCATAGGCGGTGACGCGGGCCTTCTGCTTTGCCTGCCGTGCGCGCGGGCTCTGGCCGATCCACTCCTGCTCGCGCGCCAACGTCCGCTGCCGCGACTGCTCCTCGCGCTCCTCTTGCGCCAGACGCTTGCGCTTCTGCTCCAGCCAGCCGGAGTAGTTGCCCTCGTAGGGAATGCCGCGGCCGCGGTCCATCTCCAGGATCCACCCGGCCACGTTGTCGAGGAAGTAGCGGTCGTGGGTGATCGCGACGACGGTGCCCTTGTAGTCGTGCAGGAAGCGCTCCAGCCACGCGACGCTCTCGGCGTCCAGGTGGTTGGTCGGCTCGTCGAGCAGTAGCAGGTCCGGCTGGGCCAGGAGGAGGCGGCACAGGGCGACGCGGCGGCGCTCGCCGCCGGAGAGCGTGGTCACGTCGGCGTCGCCGGGCGGACAGCGCAAGGCGTCCATCGCGATATCGACCGTGCGCTCGATCTCCCAGCCGTTCACGGCGTCGATCTTCTCCTGCAACTCGGCCTGTTCAACCATGAGCGCGTCCATGTCGGCGTCGGGATCGGCGAAGCCCTCGGACACGGCGTTGAAGCGGTCCATCAGCGCCTTGACCTCGCCGACGCCCTCCATGACGTTGCCCATCACGTCCTTGGAAGCGTCGAGCTGCGGTTCCTGCTCCAGGTAGCCGACCTTGACTCCGTTCGCCGCCCAGGCCTCGCCGGAGAAATCCTGATCCTGCCCCGCCATGATCTTCAAGAGCGTCGATTTGCCGGCGCCGTTGATGCCGAGCACGCCGATCTTGGCGCCGGGATAGAAGGCGAGCGTGATGTTCTTCAAGATCTCCTTGCCGCCGGGAAAGACCTTGGAGAGGTTCTTCATCACGTAAATGTATTGGTAGGACGCCATGCGCGCGGGACCTTCGGTAGCGTTCGGTGCTGTCGGGGGTGGAATGGCGTTCTAGCAAAAGTGCCCAAGGCTTGGAAGCGGCCGGACTGGTCTTAGAGCGCCTTCGCCGCTACCATGTCGGCACGTTCGTTCGAGGATCAAGCCGATGGCCACCAACGCCGTTCTAGACCAAGCCCCTTCGCCCCCCTCACCGATGACCGTGGAGGCGTTCGAGCGCTGGCTGGAGACGTTGCCCGACGACGCAGAGGACTACGAACTGATCAAGGGCATCGTCTGCGCCAAGGGCCAGACCTCGGTCAACCACGACCTCATCGTCGGCAACGTGAGCGGCACGATCTTCGACCAGCTCAAACTCCCCTGTCGATTCTACGGGGCGGGCAGGTCGGTCGCGATCGACCGAACCAACCAGCCGCGCAGCGACGGGCTCGTCTCGTGCGAGAGCGTCGAGAACAACGAGATCAAGGCGCCCGTCATCGTGATCGAGGTGCTCTCGCCCTCGACCAAGGGCCGCGATCTCAGCGATAAGCTGTGGATCTACGAGCGCGTCGCTAGCATCCGCCACTACCTCGCGGTCGAGCAGAACCGTGCCGTCATCTACCACTTCCACCGCGAGGACGACGGCCGCTTCCAGCCCCGCCTCGTCCGCGAGGGGACGCTGCGCCTCGACCCGTCCGGCGTCGCGCTGGAGGTGGAGGCGGTCTACGCCGGGGTCGTGTTCCCGCCCGAAGAGCCGATCAACGATTGAATGCTTCGCATGCGCTGCCGCGCGGCCTTTTGTTCTCTTTTTTTGCAACTTGTGCTCGAACTTGGCCGCAACGCCGAGGGCCAGCCTCGGACAAAGATAAAAAAGAGAAGAGAAAAGCCCCGCGCAGCGGACGCGAAGCGTTCTCACCCCCGCCCGTGCGGCGTATCCAGGTCGGACAAATCCGGCCCCACCGGCACGATGCCGGTCGGGTTGATGGTGCCGTGGCTGCCGTAGTAGTGGCGCTTGATCTGGCCGAAATCAACCGTCGGCCCCACGCCGGGCCACTGGTAGAGTTCTCTCAAGTAGGCCCATAAGTTCGGGTATTCCTTCAAGCGCCGGATGTTGCACTTGAAGTGGCCATGGTAGACCGGATCGAAGCGGATCAGCGTCGTGAACAGGCGCCAGTCGGCCTCGGTGATCGTGTCCCCGGCGACGTAGCGGCGCTCGGAGAGCAGCCCTTCGAGCCAATCCAGGCTCTCGAACAGGGCCGTGACCGCCTCCTCGTAGGCGTCCTGCTCGGTGGCGAAGCCGGCCTTGTAGACGCCGTTGTTGACAGTGTCGTAGACGCGCGCGTTGATTCGGTCGACCTCCTCGCGCAGGTCCTCGGGGTAGTAGTCGCCCGCGGTGGCGCCTAGGCCGTCGAAGGCGGTGTTGAACATGCGGACGATCTCGGCCGACTCGTTCGAGACGATCGTGTCGCGCTTTTTGTCCCACAAGACCGGCACCGTCACCCGGCCGGACACGTCCGGCACGGCCCGGGTGTAGAGTTCGTGCAGGTACTTGGCGCCGTGGAGCGGGTCGCCCGTCGCCTTGTCGTCGCGCTCGAACGTCCAGCCATGATCGAGCATCAAGGGGTGGACGACCGAGACGCCGATCTTGTCCTCCAGGCCCTTCAATGCCCGAAGGATCAGCGTCCGGTGCGCCCACGGGCAGGCGAGCGCCACGTAGAGGTGGTAGCGCCCGCTCTCGGCGGCAAAGCCCCCCTCGCCGGACGGGCCGGGGCCGCCGTCGGGCGTAATCCAGTTGCGGAACTTGGACGTGTCGCGCACGAAGCGCCCGCCGGACGCCCCGGTGTCGTACCACTCGGTCGTCCACGCACCCTCGACCAGTTGGCCCCCCATGATCCCTACCCCTTCAGCTTCTTGGCGATCTCGGCGACGTGGCGCCCCTGGAAGCGAGCCATGCTCAACTCCTTCTCCGACGGCATCCGCGAGCCGTCGCCCTCGGCGATGGTGGAGGCGCCGTAGGGCGTGCCGCCCTTGACCTCCTCGGTGCCGACGAGGTCCGGGTTCGAGTAGGGCAACCCGACGATGACGAGCCCCTGGTGCAGGAGGGTGATGTGCGTCGTGATGATCGTCGTCTCCTGCCCGCCGTGCTGGCTCGCGGTCGAGGTGAAGACCGAGCCGACCTTGCCGATCAAGGCGCCCTTGGCCCACAAGCCCCCCGTCTGGTCCCAGAAGTTGCGCATCTGCGAGGCCATGTTGCCGAAGCGCGTCGGCGTACCGACGATGATCGCGTCGTAGTCGGCGAGTTCGCCAGGCTCCGCGATCGGCGCATCCTGATCGAGCTTGACGCCGGCCTTCTCGGCGACTTCCCTCGGCATCAACTCGGGCACGCGCTTGACCGCGACCTCGGCGCCGTCGACCTCGCGGACGCCTGCCGCCACCGCCTCGGCCATGCGCTCGACGTGGCCGTAGGTGCTGTAGTAGAGGACAAGGACTTTGGTCACGGATCGTTCCTCGGTTGTTGTGAGCCCGGAGATGGCCGGACGAACGGACGATTTCCAGGCGCCGATCGGGAAACACAGCGTTTGCGCGCGGGGCCCGATCGGCGTCCTGATGCTCGAAACCCGCTTTCCCCGCCCGTTCGGCGACGTCGGTAACCCCGCCACATGGCCGTTTCCCGTCCTCTACGCCGTCGTGCCAGAAGCCAGCGCGCGGAGAGTCGTTATGGACGGTGCTAGGGGCCTCCTGCCGGCGTTTATCGACCGGGCGCGCCACCTCAAGGCGATAGGCGCGATCGGCCTCGCCACCAGTTGCGGCTTCCTCGCCCCCTTCGGCCCGGCACTGGCCGAGGCGTTGGATCTACCTGTCCTGGCCTCGTCGCTCGTGCAGGCCCGCCTCGTCGGGACGCTGCTGCCGCCGGGACGATGCCCCGCGATCCTCACGATCGACGCCGAGGCCCTGGGCGAGGCGCACCTGAGGGCGGCCGACGTGCCGCCCGGCACGCCCGTCGGCGGCCTCGACCCGGCCTCGCACTTGGCGACGACGATCATGGAGGACCGCGAGGAACTGGATACGGCGCGCGCCGCCGCCGACACGGTGGACGCCGCCCGGCGCCTCGTCGCCGCGCACCCGACGGTCGGCGCCATCGTCCTCGAATGCACCAACATGGGGCCTTACGCCGGCGCGGTCAGGCAAGCGACCGGCCTGCCCGTCTTCGACGTGACGACGGCGATCCGCTGGTTTCAGGCCGGGCTTTGAGAACGCTTCGCGTGCGCTGCCGCGCGGGCTTTTTCTTCTTTTTTCTTAACTTTGCTCCCGAACTTAGCCTCGACGCCGAAGCCAGCCCCGGCCAAAGTTGCAAAAAAGAAAAGAGAAAGCCCCGTGCAGCGGACGCTTCAGCGTGCCCGCAAAGCGGTGAGTCCCGCCAGGACGATAATCGCGGCGCCGAGATAGGTCCAGGCGTCCGGGCGCTCGCCGAGGATGGTGACGCTCAAAGCCAAGCCGAAGACGAGTTGCGTGTAGGTGTAGGGCTGCACGGCGCTGGCCGGGGCCAGTTCGAGCGCCTTTTGCAACAGCATGTGGCCGGTGATCGCCGTGGCGCTCAAGGTGAGCAGCAAGAGCCACGTGCGCGGGTCCGGCCAGACCCAGAACCAGGGCCCCACCAGCAAGGACGCGGCGCAGCCGACGAAGGCGACGTAGGCGTAGGAGGTGGCGAAGCCGTCGTCGGCGCTGACGTAGCGGGTCAGCACGTTGTAAAGGGCGAAGACGCAGGCGCAGGCGACGGCGAGCAGCGCCGTGGGGTCGAAGACGGCAAGCCCGGGGCGGACGATGACGAGGACGCCGGTGAAGCCGACGGCGACGGCGAGCCAGCGCAACGGCCCCACCCGCTCGCCGAGGAAGACGGCCGCCATCGCGGTCGCGACGAGCGGGAAGACGCCGAACAGCGCCACGACGCTGGAGAGCGGGATCAACGAGACGGTGAAGGCGAACAGGCCGATCTCGCCGACGAGGAGCAGTGCGCGCACGATTTGCAGCCACGGCCGGCGCGCGCGCAGCGCCGTCGGGATCCCGCCCGGACGCCTGCCGATCAGCACGGCGGCCAGCCCGGCGAAGACGATGAAGCGGACCATCACCACCTGTGCCACCGGGATGTCGGCAACCAGCGACTTGGTGATCAGGTCCTGGCCGGCGAAGACCAGCATCGCCAGCACGGTGATCAGGACGCCGCGGCCTTCGAGGCCGAGGGAGGGCAGCGCTTGGCTGCGGGCGGTGGGGGGCATGGGTCTTACGGAGTGGGCTGGAGGAATGAACTCTTCCTCATGCACTTAGCTGACGATGGTGAAAAGGGCCATCTCGACGGGGCCTCTACCCACCACTGGCGGTGACGATCGAACGCTTGCGCGTCCGCTGCGCAGGGCTTTCCCCTTTTCTTTTCGTCAGTTTGGCCGAGGCTAGCTCCGGCGTTCATGCAACGACGAGGAGAGCCATTATCATGCCCGAGACATTCGCCGGCGGCTGCTTGTGCGGGGGCGTGCGCTACGTCCTGGACGGGCCGCTGCGGCCGGTCGCCGTCTGCCACTGCACGCAGTGCCGCAAGACGAGCGGCCATGTCGTCGCGGCGACGCGTGTGCCGAAAAGCGGGTTGCATCTTGAGGCCGACGCGACGCTCGCGTGGTACGAATCGACGCCCGGCGTGCGGCGCGGCTTTTGCAACAAATGCGGCGGCAACCTGTTCTGGGAGCGGGTCGAATCCCCCACGACCAGCGTCATGGCGGGCACGCTCGACGGCCCGAGCGGCCTTGAGATCGACCGGCACATCTACGTCGCCAACAAGGGCGACTATTACGCGATCCCGAACGACGTGCCGAGCTTCGCCGGCGACGACGCGACTTGAACGAACGGACGGTTCACGCAGACGGCCCGGCGCCCTTCTCAAGGCAGACGGCGGCGCGGCCGACGATCGGTTCGCTCAACCCGGCGTGCCACATCGTCAGCGCGTAGGTCGGGCAGGGACCGTCGTCCTGCCGGACGACCCAGCCCCGGCTCGGCCGCAGCGGGCCGCTCCAGGCGGTGCGGGCCGGCGGCGGCAGGGCCGAGGCCGCGACGGCGGCGCGGCCCAGCGCCGCGAGGTCGAGCAGGTCCAGCTTCACGCCCCCGCCCGTCTGCCAAGCCGGGCGGATACGGCCGCCGAACCCGCCGCGCGCCAGGGTCAAGCCCCTGTCCGCCGCGGCGGCGATCGGGGCGGCGCCGGCCGGGCTTGGTTGCAGTAGAAAGCCGCCGGCATGGGCGAAACGCTCCAGCGCCGCCGCCGCCCGCGATCCCCAGATCCCGTCCACCGGGCCGGGCGTGAAGCCGAGCCGGGTCAGGTCGGCTTGGAGACCCCGCACCTCCCGCGCGCCGAGGACGGCCGTGCCTCGAACGAGGCCGGGCTCGACCAGCGAGTCGAACAAGGGCGCCGTGCAGGACGGCAGCAGCAGGCAGCCGAGCGCCGCTGCGGTGCGCAGGGGCCGTGCCGCGGGAGGCTTGGCCGTCGCCGCCGTCGCCCGCCCCAGCACGCCGGCCCAGGCCGCAGCGCTCGGCCGCTCGTCCAGCGTCGTCAGCGCGCGCTCGAACATCTCGCGCACCGCGACCGGCAGCGCGAGGCCGGCCGGCCCCGCGTCCGGTGCCGGCGGAAAACCGTAGGCGAAGGCGCCGGACATCGGGTCGAGCCCGCCGGTGAGGACGGCGAACAGGACGCGGGCGAGGGCGTCGAGATCGTCCGCCTCGTCGGCCGGCGGCGCTCGGTCGAGTCGGAGGTCGGCCCGCTCGGGCGCCAGCAGGACGGGCCGAAGCGTCGCGGCGTCGACGACCAGCCCGTGCCGCAGGGGCAGACGCCGGTATCCTAGTGCGTGCAGGTCGGCGACGAGGCCGGCGATTTCGGCGGCGAGTGCTTGGCGGCGGTTCGCGGCGGTCGAGGCTAAGATTTGCCCGAGCGGCACGGGCTTCGACAAAGGCTGCCGCAGGGTATAGCCGGCAAAGCCGCCGCTGGCGTCGAACAGCGATACTTTCGGCCACGCGAACCCCGGCGGCGGCGGGACTTGCCGCATCGCCTCGACCTTGGCTTCGAGCGTCGCGTCGCCCGGCGGCGTGCGCCAGAGCGCCCCGCCCCCGCTCCTGGTCAACCGCCAGAGTTCGCCGAGCGGTGTGGCCACGACCGGTGCGGGTTCTCGCGCGCGCACGCGACGCCGCAGGGGGCCGCGGCGGTAGAGCGTCGGCATCATGCGCTTGCCAGGGCGGCGTCGGCCGTGCGAAGAGCCGGAACATGGACGCCCGGATCGACGACGCGGCGGGGGAGCTCGCCGGCCTGCTGCGCGCGGCAACCCCGGCGCTGCGCGCCCTGCCGCGACGGCCACGGATCGCCGGCATCGGGCCGCGCGCCGCCGTTGGTGTGAAGCTGATCGAGATCGCTCGGGGGCGGGGCCGCAGGGATCTCCTCGACGCGCTCGAAGCCGACCCGGCGCTCGCCAAGCGCCTCAAGCTGCCGCGGGGCGCCGACCGGACGGGGATCGAGGCGGCCTTGGACCGGCACTTGGCCGGACCCGAAACGGCCCGGACGTTCGGCAAGCGCGTTTTGAGCGACCCGCGCGTCGCCGCCGCCCTGGACAGGATGATCCCACCTGACGCGGTGCGGCAGCGCTCCCTTCTCGACGCCTATCGCGGCCGACCCGTCGCGGCCGGTCCCCGACGGTGGTGGCGGTGGCACTGGCGGGCGCTCGGCACGGCGATGGCGCCCCTCCTCGCCCCGCTCGTCTACCTCTACGCCGTTCTGCCTGGGCCGGAGCAGATCCGGGCGATCGTCGAGCGCCCCTCGCTCGAAGCGACGCCGCGGGCCGACGGCGGCCTCGACTTTCGCCACCCGGTCTTCCCGATCCCGGTCTGGATGAGCGCCTTGCCCCCAAGCTTGCGCGACGCGGTGATCGAGGGCGAGGACCGCTACTTCGCGCGGCATTTCGGCTTCTCGCTTCGGGGCATCGGCCGGGCGGTGCGCGACAACCTGCCCCGCCTGTTCGGCGGCGAGGGGCTCAAGGGCGGCGGCAGCACGATCACGCAGCAACTGGCACGGCTCGTCTTCCTCACCGCCGACCGCTCGCTCCTGCGCAAGCTGCGGGAACTGCTGCTGGCGATCAAGCTCGAACTCACCTTGGACAAGGACGAGATCCTGCGCCTCTACCTGAGCCGGGCGCCGCTCGGCAACGGGGTCTACGGCTTCGAGCAGGCGGCGCGCTACTATTTCGGCGAGCGGGCGCGGGATCTGCGCCCCTACCAAGCGGCGATGCTGGCCGCGATGCTGCCGGCACCCGAGCGCCGTAACCCGATCGACGACCTCGCGACTGCCAAGCGCCTCGCCGAAGCGCGGCTGCGCCTCCTCGTCGGGCGCGGCCGGCTCGACGCGAACGCGGCGGGTCGCGAGATCGCGGCCGTCGAAGCCCTGACGCCCGGCGGCCTCAAGACCGGCGACCGCGGCGTGCCGCGCGCGACCTACGCTTGGTTTCGCGACTGGATCGTGGACGAGGTGCGGGGCCTCGGGCTCGAACAAGGCAAGGCCGTCAGGCTCGTCCTCACCCTCGACCCCCTGGCGCAGGTCTACGCCGAACTCGCCGTCGAGCGGGCGCTGCGCGCGGGGGCGGGACTGAGCGTCGGGCAGGCGGCACTCCTGGCGCTCGGCACCGACGGCGGCGTGCTGGCGATGGTCGGCGGCGGCGACTGGCGGGTCTCGCAGCTCAACCGCACGACCCAGACCTACCGGGCCCCCGCCTCGACCTTCAAGCCGTTCGTCTACCTGAGCGCCCTGGAGGCGGGGCTGCGGGCCGACGATCCGATCGACGACGCGCCCTACGCGACAACAAGGGCGGGCCAACCCTGGCCGCGCAACTTCGCCGGCACCTACGCCGGCCGGACGACGCTGGCGGAGGCGCTGGCCGCCTCGCACAACGCCGCCACCGTTCAACTCGGCACGACGCTGGGCCTGGAGCGGGTGGCGGCGACGGCGAAACGCCTCGGCCTGCCGGCGCCGTCCGCGCCCGGCCCCGGCTACGTCCTCGGCGTGCGCGAGACGACGATGCTCGACCTCGTGCGCGCCTACGCAATCATCGCCAATCGCGGCCGGGACGTGGCGCCGCACGGCGTCGTGGCGCTGCAGGGCACGGACGGGCGGGTGCGCTACTGGCGGGGCAGGGCGAGGGGCGGGCGGCTCGTCGCCGAGGCGGACGCGCTCGCGCTCACCGCCATGCTCAAAGGCGTGGTCGAGCGCGGCACCGGGCAGAACGCCCGCTTCGCCCGCGGCATCGCCGGCAAGACCGGCACGGGCCAGGACAACCGCGACGCGTGGTTCGTCGGCTACACCGGCGACGTGGCGGCGGGGATCTGGCTCGGCAACGACGACAACGCGCCGATGCAAGGCGTCAGCGGCGGCGGGCTGCCGGCGCGCTGGTGGAAGAACTTCATGGCCAACCTCTACGACGACCGGCCGCTGCCGCCGCTCGGCACCCCGTCCGGGGCCGGGTAGTTCATCGCCGGGCGCAGCGCGGTCGGCTTGCCCTTCGTCTTCGGCACGACGCTGAAGGTGCCGTCGGTCTCCAGAACGACCGCCTGGATGCCGTCGAGGTCGTCGTGGCCGGAACTGCGCACGGCGGCGAGCACCTCGACCTCGGCGACGCGCTCGCGCTTGAGGGCGCCTTGCAGCATCTGCCCGTCGTGGAAGATGAGCGCGGGCTCGGACTTGACGAGGTCGGCGAACTTCGCCGAGCGCACCGAGAGGTAGGCGACGACGTATTGCAGCCCGATCAGGAGCGCGAAGGCGGCCAGCCCCTCGGCGAGCGCCACGCCCTTCGAGAGGAGAACGGTGGCCAGCGTCGAGCCCAGGGCGACGGTGACGATCATGTCGAAGGCGTTCATCTTGGAGAGTGTGCGCTTGCCGCTGACGCGCAGGAAGGCGACGAGGGCGACGTAGGCCAGCGTGCCGACCACGATGGTCCGGGCGAGGTCGATCCAGGAGTCGAAAAACATTTATTGTCGGCCTCTCGGCGTTCGGGTTCCTGTCTCGAACATACCCACGCGCTCAAGGTTTGTCGCACGAACGTCGAGGCTGTTCGCGGCGGGCGGGGCCGCCTACAATCGCGCCGCGGCGCCGACGTTGCGGGCCGTTCGTCATCGAAGGGCGAGCCCCGGCTTCAAGGGGCCAAAGATCGAAGGAGGCATAAGCAACATGTTGAAGACGTTGAAGCGATTGGCCCTCGGCGCCGCCTGCGCCGCCCTCGTGGCCGGCACCGCCGCGGCGCAGGACGAGCCCACCTTGGGCGTCGTCGTCAAGATCGGCGGCATCCCCTGGTTCAACGCCATGCAGGTCGGCATCGAGGAGCAGGGCGAGAAACTCGGGGTCGACGCCTCGATGATCGGCCCGACCAGCGCCGATCCGGCCTTGCAGGTGCGCGCGATCGAGGACCTGATCGCGCAGGGCGTCGACGCGATCGGCGTCGTACCCAACGACGCCGAGGTGCTGGAGCCGGTCCTCGCCAAGGCGATGGCGCAGGGCATCCACGTCATCACGCACGAATCGCCCGAGCAGAAGAACGTCGATTGGAACTTCGAGCTCGCCTCCTCGGAGGGTTTCGGCGAGGCGCACGCCAAGCTGCTCGCCGAGAAGATGGGCGGAGAAGGCAAGTACGCCGTCTTCGTCGGCTCGCTCACCGTGCCCTTGCACAACGCCTGGGCCGACGCGGCGATCGCGTATCTCAAGGAGAACCACCCCGACATGCAACTCGTCGGCGAGCGCTACGGCGTCGCCGAGAGCGCCGACGACAGCCGCAGAACCGCCCTCGACCTGATCGCCGCCAACCCCGACCTCAAGGGCTTCCTCGCCTTCGGTAGCCAAGGGCCGATCGGCGCCGGCCGCGCGATCGAGGAGCGGCGTAAAGTCGGCGAGATCTTCGTCCTCGGGCCGTTCTCGCCGGGGCAGGGGCGCAGTCTCATCAAAGACGACGCGATCAGCGGCGGCTTCATGTGGAACCCGATGGAGGCCGGCCGCGTCTTCGTCACGCTGGCCGACATGCTGATCAAGGGCGAGAAGATTGAGGACGGCACCGAGATCGAGGGCCTTGGCGTCGTCCAACCCGACTCCGAGACGCACAACATCATCGTCGACAACCTAGTGGCGATCAACAAGGAGACGGTGGACGAACTGGCCGAGATGGGGCTGTAGAACGCTTCGCGTCCGCTGCGCGGGGCTTCTTTTTTCTCTTTTTTGCTTTGTCCGAGGCTGGCCCTCGGCGCTGAGGCCAAGTTCGTGAGCAAGTTGCAAAAAAAGAAGAAAAGCCCGCGCGGCGAGCGCAACGCGGAGCGTTCATCCTTGCCGGTCCTCAAGCTCGAAGGCATAGCCAAGACCTTCGGCGGGGTGAAGGCGCTCGACAACGTTGCCTTCGATCTCTTCTCGGGCGAGGTGCATTGCCTCGCCGGCGAGAACGGGTCGGGCAAGAGCACGCTCATCAAGATTGTCACCGGGGTGCATCGGCCCGACGGCGGGCGCATCGAGATCGACGGTGAGGCGGTGGCGTCGGTGACGCCGGCCCTGGCGCAGGAGGCCGGCATCGCCGTGATCTGGCAGGACTTGGCCCTGTTTCCCGAGATGAGCGTGATGGAGAACATCGCGCTTCACGCCGTCCTGGGGCCTGTGCCGAGGCGGGTCGATTACGCGGCGATGCGCGCAACGGCCGAGGCCAAGCTGGCCGAACTCGGCGTGCCGCTCGACGTCGAGGCGCCGCTGCGCGACTACGCCATCGCCCAGCGCCAGATCGTCGCCATCGCCCGGGCGCTGGTCGGCGGGCCGAAGATCGTCTTCATGGACGAGCCGACCGCATCCTTGACCCAGTCCGAGACCGACCGGCTGTTGGACATCGTCCGGCGCTTGGCGGCGGCGGGGATCGCCGTCGTCTTCGTCTCGCACCGGCTGGCCGAGGTGTTGGAGATCAGCGACCGGGTGACGGTGCTGCGCGACGGGGGGCGGGTCGGCGTCTTTCCAGGCGAGGGCATGACCCAGTCGCGCCTGACCGAACTGATGACCGGCCGGACCTTTAAGAGCGCCGTGCGCGCGGCCGACCGCGACGGTGCGCCGGTCGTCCTGGAGGTGGCGGGCTTGGGCCGGGCGGGCGACTACGCCGACATCGACCTCACCGTCCGCGGGGGCGAGACGCTCGGCCTCACCGGCCTGCTCGGGTCCGGCCGCACGGAACTGGCGCTCGCCCTGTTCGGGATGCGCCCGCCCGATGCGGGCACGATCCGGCTGAACGGCACCGAATGCCGCTTTCGCTCCAACCGCGACGCGATCCGGGCCGGCATCGCCTACCTCTCCGAGGACCGGCTGTCGCTCGGTCTCGTCCAGCCGCAGGCGATCGAGGACAACATCGTCGTCACGGTGCTGGACAAGATCACGCGCGGCGGCTTCCTCGCCGAGCGCAAGAAGGGCGCCCTCGTCGCCAAGTGGATCGAGGATCTGGCGATCAAGATCGGCGCGCCGAGCGACCCGCTCGCGACCCTCTCGGGCGGCAACCAGCAGCGGGTCGCGATCGCCAAGTGGCTGGCGATTGAGCCGAAGGTGATGATCCTCGACTCGCCCACCGTCGGCGTCGACGTCGGTGCCCGCGAGGGCATCTTCCAGATCGTCCGCGACCTCGCCGAGGCGGGGCTCGCCATCTTGCTGATCTCGGACGAGGTGCCGGAAGTCTACTTCAACGCCGATCGCGTCCTGCACATGGCCGAGGGCCGCATCGTCGGCGCCTACGATCCGCGGGAGGCCGCGCTGCAAGACCTGGAGAAGGCCGTCTATGGCTAGGCTGTTGCGGCGCTACCCGACCGAGACCGCGCTCACCGTCTTCCTCCTCCTGATCGGCGCCTTCTTGGGCCTTATGTCCGAGCAGTTCCTGACGCTCGCCAACCTGTTCAATCTGCTCAACACGAGCGCCGTCAACCTGATCTTCGCCGTCGGGCTCCTCGTCGTCCTGATCGCGGGCGGCATCGACATCTCGTTCGCCGTCGCCGCCTCGGTCGTGCAGTACGTGACCGCGTTGGTGCTCGAAGCCATCGGCGGCGGCAACTGGGCCCTCGGCCTTCTGATCGCCGGCGCCTGCGGGATCGGGTTGGGCGCGATCAACGCCGCCCTGATCCACTACTTTCGCATCATCTCCATCGTCGTCACCATCGCCACCTTCAACGTCTATTTCGGCCTGTTGATGTTCTTCACCCGCGGCGTTTCGATCTACACGTTGCCCGACTGGTGGATCGATCGGGTCATCCTGTTCGAGCGCGAGGCGGCCGACGGCACATGGGCCGAACTGACCCTGCCGGTCGCGTTCACGGCCGTCTGCGTGCTCGCCACCTACCTCTTCGTTCGCCACACCACGACCGGGCGCCAGCTCTACGCCTTCGGCGACAACCCCGAAGGCGCCGCGCGCGCCGGGATCAACGTCGCCTCGATGCAGTTCATCGCGTTCGGCTGGCTAGGATTGATGGCCGGCATCGGCGGGCTGATCCAGGTGAACTACGCCCAGGAGGTGGTGCCGAACGCCCTTTATGGCCGCGAACTCGACGTGCTCGCCGCCGTCGTCCTCGGCGGGGCGCGCTTGGGCGGCGGGCGCGGCACGGTACTCGGCTGCGTCCTGGGCGTGCTGTTGATCTCGGTGACGCAAAACGGCCTCAACCTGCTCGGCGTCTCGCCCTACGCCTTCAAGATGGTCGTCGGCTTCGTCATCCTGGTTGCCATCACCGCCTCGAACGTGCGCCTGGACCACATCCTCCCCTCGCGTCGGCGGGCGGGCGCATGAACGGCCTTTGGCGGGGGTTGCGAAAGACCCTCGGCGGCGACGTGCTCGGCCTGACCCTGGCGCTCGTCGCCGTCGTCGTCGTCTTCGGCTTGATGTCGCCGCGCTTTCTCTCGCTCGCGACCTTCAACTCCGTCGCCTTTCAACTGCCCGAACTCGGCCTCCTCACGCTCGCCATGCTGCTGCCGATCCTCTCAGGCGGCCTCAACCTCGCCGTCACCTTCACCGCCAACGTCTCGGGCCTCGCGCTCGCCTGGGTGCTGCAGAGCTTCGGCGGCGCCGACGCTGGGGTGGGCGCCCTTCTCCTCGGCAGCGGTCTGGCGCTCGCGGTGGGCGCCCTGAGCGGCCTCGTGATGGGGCTGATCGTCGCCTACGTCGGCGCCCACCCGATCCTGGTCTCGCTCTCGATGATGATCTTCCTGCGGGGCTTGGGCGAGTTCTTGACCCGCGGCGGCGACATCTCCGGCTTTCCCGCCTTCGTCGCCCTGATCGGCCAGGGCAGCCTGTTCGGCATCCCCGTGCCGCTCCTCGTCTTCCTCGCCGCCGTCCTGGCGTGGGGCGTCCTCTTGCGCCGCACCAAGCTCGGCTTCGCCACCTATATGCTCGGCTCGAACATCGAGGCGACGCGCTACTCGGGCGTCCACACCAAGCGGGCGCTGACGCTGGTCTACACGCTGTCCGGCGTCATGTGCGCGATCGCCGGCATCGTCATGCTCGCCCGCTTCAACTCGGTCCGGGTCGGCCACGGCGAAGCCTACCTGCTCATCACCGTGCTCGCCTGCTTCTTGGGCGGCGTCGACCCGTTCGGCGGCTTCGGCCGGGTGAGCGCCGTCCTCGTCGCCCTCGTCGTCCTGCAACTCCTCTCCTCCGGCCTCAACCTGATCGGCGCCAACCAACACCTCGCCACCGCGATGTGGGGCCTGATCCTGATCGGGGTGATGGTGTTGCGGCACCTACGAGAACGCTACGCGTCCGCTGCGCGGGGCTCTTTTTCTTCTTTTTTTACAACTTCGACCCGAACTGGCCCCAACGCCGAGGGCTAGCCCCGGACAAAAGCAAAAAGAAAAGAGAAAAAGCTCCGCGCAGCGGACGCGTAGCGTTCTATAACCCTTCCCATGACAACCGAACGCGAAGTCCTGCTCCTGCGCCACGCCAAGTCGAACCGGGACGATCCCGGCGACGACAAGGAGCGCGGCCTCGCGCCGAGGGGCGAGAAGGCGGCGCCGAGGATGGGCCGCTTCATCGCCGAAGCCGGCCTGATCCCCGATCGCGTCCTGGTCTCGACCGCGGCGAGGGCCAGGGCGACGCTCGACCTCGTCGTCGGCGCCTGGGGCAAGGACGCCCCGCAGGTCGAGGCGCTGGACGAGCTTTACTTGGCCGAGCCCGAAACGATCCTGCGCCTGATCCAGGGCCAGCCGGACAGGATCGGGCGCGTCATGCTGGTCGGCCACAACCCCGGCTTCGAGCGAACGGCGATGCAACTGATCGGCGGCGGCGACGCCGGGGCGGTCGAGGCGATGCGATCGAAGTTTCCGACCGCAGCACTGGCGCAGATCGGCTTTCGCGCCGATAGCTGGGCCGACGTCAAACCCGGCCGCGGCAAGCTCACGCGCTTTCAGACGCCGCGGAACCTCGACGCCGACTGAAGCCAACCGAGACGGGCGTACGCACCGGCGCCTCGGGCGGCCGCACCTCCTCGTCCAGCCACGTCAGCGGCTCGACCGGCGCCCCCTCCTCGGGCGTGGCGGCGAGGTCGAGCCGGACCAACGCGCGGCCGAGGGCGGGGGTCGAGGTCAGCCGCGCGAACGGCACGGCGAGCAGGAGAGCCGCCAGCACCGGCGCCGCCCAGGGCAGGGCGCCCGGCGCCGCGACGGTGAGTGCCGCCGTCATGCCGAGTCCCAGGATCGTCTGCGGCCAGTAATACCGCAGCGCCTCGCCCCACCCGACGGCGCGGCCGGTGCGGCGCTGGGCGCCCCAGCCGACGCGGCGCCCGAAGGCGAGGCCGGCGATGAAGACGCCCTGCGCCACGGCGACGATAGGGCTGAGCAGGAGCGCGAAGACGGTTTCCAGCCCGGCCGAGGCGAGGAGACGCCGTGCCCCGCCCAGGCTCTCCCGCATTCGCCGGTCGAGGAGGGCCTGGGCGTAACCGGCCAGCTTGGGCGTCAGGCTCAGGGCTAGCATCGCGAGCAGCAGTGCGACGGCGAACGCGACGGCGGGGCCGCCGAAGCCTTCCCCGGCCTCGATCCAGCCGGCGTGCATCGCCACCGCCTTGGCGAGCCCCGCCGCCATGAAGCCGAGCCACGCCGGGGCCGCCGCGTACATCAAGATCGCCAAGACCAATTGCAGCCGCCCCATCGGCAGCAGGCCCGGCATGTCGAGCAGGCGCAGGTACTGCATGTTGCCCTGGCACCAGCGCAGGTCGCGCTTGACGAAGTCCGGCAGCGTGGGGGGGTTGGCCTCGAACGAGCCGTGCTCGACGGGCAGGACGCGGACGTGGTGGCCGGCACCCCGCATCAACGCCGCCTCGACTTGGTCATGGCTCAACACCATTCCCCCCAAAGGGGGCTCGCCCGACAGGCGCGGCAGGCGGCAGTGGCGCACGAAGGGATCCCTGCGCACGATCGCGTTGTGCCCCCAGTAGGGGCCGGCGTCGCCCTGCCACCAAGCGCTTCCCAGTGTGTAGGTGCGCAAGCCGTGCCGCATTCCGAATTGGAACAGGCGGGTGAAGGCGCTCGCCGCCGGCAGGCCGACGACGAGGCTCTGTAGGATGCCCAAGCGCGGGTCGCGGTCCATGATCCGGCGCAGGCGCAAGATCGCCTCGCCGCCCATCACGCTGTCGGCGTCGAGAAGGAGGAACTGGTCGTAGCCGGCCCCGTGCTGTTCGAGCCAGTCCCACAGATTGCCGGTCTTGTAGTCTTGGTTGGTCGCCCGGCGGCGGTAGCGAACGAGGTCCGGCAGCATCGCCCCGGCCTTGAGCGCCCTGTAGCCCCCCTCCTCCAACGCCGCGATCGAGGGCGTCTGCGTGTCGCTCAAGACAAACAACGTGAAAGCCCCCGCGTGCCCCGTCGCCTCCAGGCTCCTCAACGTCGCCCGCAGCCGCTCGAAGACGGGACCGGGCTCCTCCTCGTGGATCGCCATCAGCAAAGCCGTCTGCCCCAAGGGCGCCGAGGCACCGTCGTCCAGCCCGGCACTCGGACACACCGCCGTCACCGGATCGCGCGCGAACAGGGCAAGGCCGAGGCCGATGATCGCGTTCCAGAAGCCGATCATGTTCCAGGGCAGGGTCAGCGCGAACAAGGCGAGCATGGCAGCGTCGAAGCCGTCGATCATCCCATCAAAGCGCAGGATATATACGAGGACCGCCAGCGCCGCCGCCGCCGTCGCCAGCACGAGCAGGCCGAACGCGAGCCTGCGGCCGGCCAAGACGGCCGGTGTACGAAGATGCATGAGGCTTCCCGTTTCCCGAGGCACGAATTATCATTTGCCTTCGCGCCGCCAAATTAGGCCGTCGCTCGGCCCGGTCCAGCTTTACGCGCGGCAATTGTACTTAAAGGGTATCCATGTGCGGTAGGAGAACGCTCGCGCGTCGGCTGCGCCGGGCTTTCTCTTCTCTCTTTTTGCCAGTGTTAACGTAGGAGGCTGGCCGCATCGCCGAGGGCCGGCCTCGGACAAAAAGTAAAGAAGAGAAAAAGAAAGCCCGCGCGGCAGCGCACGCGAAGCGTTCTAAGCCACCCCCCGCCGCTTCACGTCGGGCAGGAGCCGCCGCAGGTAATGGCCAGTGTGGCTGTCGGGCGCCGCCGCGATCGCCTCTGGCGGACCTTCGGCGACGACCCGGCCGCCGCCGTCGCCGCCTTCGGGGCCCATGTCGACGATCCAGTCGGCCGTCTTGATGACTTCGAGGTTGTGCTCGATGACGAGCACGGTATTGCCCTGCTCGACCAGGGCTTGCAGCACTTCGAGCAGCTTCTTCACATCCTCGAAGTGCAGCCCCGTCGTCGGCTCGTCGAGGATGTAGATCGTCCGGCCGGTGGCGCGGCGCGAGAGTTCGCGCGCCAGCTTGACCCGCTGCGCCTCGCCGCCGGAGAGCGTCGTCGCCTGCTGACCGAGCTTGATGTAGCCGAGGCCGACCTGCTCCAGCGTCCGCAGCTTGTTGTGGATCGGCGGCACGGCCTCGAAGAACTTGGTGCCGGTCTCGACCGTCATGTCGAGCACGTCGGCGATCGACTTGTTGCGGTAGCGGACCTCCAGCGTCTCGCGGTTGAAGCGCTTGCCCTTGCAGACGTCGCACTCGACGTAGACGTCGGGAAGGAAGTGCATCTCGATCTTGATGACGCCGTCGCCCTGGCAGGCCTCGCAGCGGCCGCCCTTGACGTTGAACGAGAAGCGGCCGGGCTTGTAGCCGCGCGCCTTGGCCTCGGGCAGGCTTGAGAACCAGTCGCGGATCGGGGCGAAGGCGCCGGTGTAGGTCGCGGGGTTCGAGCGCGGCGTGCGGCCGATCGGCGACTGGTCGATCTCGACCACCTTGTCGAGGTGCTCCATGCCCTCGATGCTGGCGTGCAGGCCGGCATGCTGCCGCGCCCCGTTCAGGCGCCGCGCCAGCGCCGGGTAGAGCGTGTCGACGACGAGCGAGGATTTGCCCGAGCCCGAAACGCCGGTGACGCAGACGAAGCAGCCCAAGGGAAAGGCGGCGTCCACCTTGTGCAGGTTGTTGGCGCCGGCCCCTTTGAGCGCCAGCCAGCGCCCCTCGGCGGCGCCGCGCCGCGCGGCGGGCATCGGGATCGTGCGCCGGCCGGCGAGGTACTGGCCGGTCAGGCTGGCGGCGTTCGCCATCACTTCCTCGGGCGTCCCGGCCGCGACCATCAGCCCGCCGTGGACGCCCGCACCCGGCCCCATGTCGATCAGGTGGTCGGCGGCGCGGATCGCGTCCTCGTCGTGCTCGACGACGATCACCGTGTTGCCGAGGTCGCGCAGGTTGGTGAGCGTCCCGAGCAGCCGCTCGTTGTCGCGCTGGTGCAGCCCGATCGAGGGCTCGTCGAGGACGTAGAGGACGCCCGTCAGCCCGGAGCCGATCTGCGAGGCGAGCCGGATGCGCTGGCTCTCGCCGCCGGACAGCGTGCCGCTGTCGCGCGACAAGGTGAGGTAGGAGAGGCCGACGTCGTTCAAGAAGCCCAGGCGCTCGCGGATCTCTTTGAGGATGCGGGCGGCGATCTCCAACTGCTTGGAGGTCAGGCTGCGATCCAGGCCGTCGAACCACAGGCCGGCGTCCCTGATCGAGAGCCGCGCCACCTCGGCGATGTGGCGGCGGTCGATCTTGACGCACAGGGCCTCCGGCTTCAGGCGGTTGCCGTTGCAGGTCTCGCAGGGGGTGGAGGCGAGGTAGCGCGACAGCTCGTCGCGCATCCAATTGCTCTCGGTCTCGCGCCAGCGCCGCTGGAGATTGTTGATCACGCCCTCGAACGGCTTGTTGGTCTTGACCGTCCTGAGCCCGTCCTCGAAGCTCATCGGCACCGGCTCCGCGCCCGAGCCGAACAGGATCACGTCGCGGACCTTCTTCGGCAACTCCTCCCAAGGGTCGTGGATCGAGCGGCCGTAGTGCTCGACGATCGAGGCCAGCGCCTGCGGGTAGTAGAGCATGGTCTGCGACGCCCAGGGCTCGACGGCGCCCTGGTGGATCGAGCGCCCAGGATCCGGCACGACGAGGTCCGGGTCCATCAGCATCCGCCTACCCAGCCCGTCGCAGGCCGGGCAGGCGCCGTAGGGGTTGTTGAACGAGAACAGCCGCGGCTCGATCTCGGGCAGCGTGAAGCCCGAGACCGGGCAGGCGAACTTGGATGAGAGCGTCTGCCGCTCGCCCGTGTCGGCGTTCTCGACGACGATCAGCCCGTCGGCGAGGTTGAGGCCGGTCTCGACCGACTCGGCGAGCCTGGAGCCCATCTCGGGGTCGGTGACGACGCGATCGACGACGACCTCGATCTCGTGCTTGAGCTTCTTGTTGAGGGCCGGCACCTCGTCGATCTCGTAGAACTCGCCGTCGACCTTGACCCGCTGGAAGCCCTGCCGCAGCAGTTCGCGCAGTTCCTTACGGTACTCGCCCTTGCGCCCCCGGACGATGGGAGCGAGCAGGTAGAGCCGCGAGCCCTCGGGCAGGACCAGCAACTGGTCGACGATCTGCGAGACGGTCTGCGCCTCGATCGGCAGGCCCGTCGCCGGCGAGTAGGGCGTGCCGACGCGGGCCCAAAGGAGGCGCATGTAGTCGTAGATCTCGGTCACGGTCGCGACCGTCGAGCGCGGGTTCTTCGAGGTCGTCTTCTGCTCGATCGAGATCGCGGGCGACAGGCCCTCGATCAGGTCGACGTCCGGCTTTTGCATCAGTTCGAGGAACTGACGGGCGTAGGCCGAGAGGCTCTCGACGTAGCGCCGCTGACCCTCGGCGTAGATCGTGTCGAAGGCGAGCGAGCTCTTGCCCGAGCCCGACAGGCCGGTGATGACGATCAGCTTGAAGCGCGGGATGTCGACGTCGACCGACTTCAAATTGTGCTCGCGCGCGCCACGAATGCGGATCACGTCGTCCATGCGGTCTCTTCACCGGTTCAAGGTTGGTCGGGCGGCTGATGTAGGGTGCGGGGTCCCGCTTTCCCACCGGGGCGAACAGGAGTAGAACATCCCACAGACACGGGCCCCAAGCAAGGCGAAGGGAATAGGCTTCGATGGCAGGCAGCGTCAACAAGGTGATCCTGATCGGCAACCTCGGCCGCGACCCCGAGGTGCGCTACACCCAGAACAACCAGAAGATCGTCAACCTCAACATCGCGACCTCGGAGCGCTGGAAGGACCGGACCTCGGGCGAGATGCGCGAGCGCACCGAGTGGCACCGGGTGGTGATCTTCAACGAGAACCTGGCCGAGGTCGCCGAGAAGTACCTCTCCAAGGGCCGCTCGGTCTACTTGGAGGGCCAGTTGCAAACGCGCAAGTGGCAGGACCAGAACGGCCAGGACCGCTACTCGACCGAGGTGGTCCTGCAACGCTTCAGGGGCGAACTGGTCCTCTTGGGCGGCCGCGACGAGGGCGGCCGGGTCGGCGGCGGCGGCCGCGACGAACGCAACCCGCCCGACGATTACGGCAACGACTACGGCGGCGAGCCGGCGCGCGGTCAGGGCGGCGGCGGCGGCGGCGGCGGCCGTCCGCAGCAGCCGGCGGACGACCTGGACGACGACATCCCGTTCTAGGAAACAATGCAAGCGGTGGCGGAGGTGATGAAGCCATAACAATTTGCTATCTTCGGTAGCAAAGCATCAAGAATCTTTCCTGTCTAAAGCGCACTTGATAGCATGAAGGCAATCGCAGGTCACAGCGTCGTGCAAGGTCGGCGCTAACCGGGAATTGCCTTCATGTCCACCGCACGTATCCTCGTCACCAGCCTTATTCTCAGCCTATCGACGGCCTGTCTCTCCTCGGAAGAAAAACTACAACAATCTTACGTTAATACTTGGGAAACACGTCTTGGTGCTTACGAGCAGGAGGTAAATGCAAAAAGGTCGGTAGCTGAAAAAGCTGCTGCCTACATGGACGCAACCTATGTTCAATCGACAAAAGATTCAGAAAGCACAAGCTTTGAAACAGACTTAGCTACAGCCACTGCTAGCGTTCGTGAAGCTGCCATAGCTGAGGGCCGTGTGCAGATTATGCGAACATTCATGCAGCAATTTAGTGATGCTACTACCCCTGGCTTACTGGACGTCTGGTTTCAGCAACAAGCACAGGACTTGATGCATCGAAGCGAGATGCAGAGCCAACAGGTCCAAAATCTTTACAACAGCCAAAGAGAATATGGTTTGATAGCAGAGGAGCTAGTTCTTCTTGAAGATGTAACGGTTGAAGGAGGTCTGATTGAAGGAGCGTCTAAAGAACTAGAAGCACTCTATCAGCAAGCAGTGACATATTATAATGATGTGGGTCGGGAGCGCCAGATTGCTGCCGAAAAGCAGCGCAATTTTCAAGCCGCACTGACTAGTCTGCAGAACTATAATCAACAGCAGCAAATGTTGAACGCGCTACAGAACCCGCGCAGTTACAATATGAACTGTAACACTTTCGGCACAACGACAAATTGTTCCGGTTGGCAGTAATTAGACCCTGCCGGCGCTCGACGTCCAGGCTTGCCGTCAGACGATCGTCTGGGCGTCGCCGTCGACGGAGATGGCTTGGCCCGAGATCGTGGCGGCGGCGGGCGAGGCGAGGAAGACGGCGGTGTTGGCCAAGTGCGTCGGCGGGATCAGGGCGCCGAGCGAGGTGAGCGCCAGCGCCTCCGCCTGGATCGCGGCCGCGTCGGTGCCGCGCACCCGCGCCTTCTCGGCGAACACGGCCTGGATGCGGGGGCCGTCGACCGAGCCCGGCAGGATGGCGTTGACCCGGATGCCGTGGCTCCCGAGCTCGCGGGCGAGCGACTTGGTGAAGCCGACGACGGCCCACTTCGAGGCGGCGTAGGCGGTGCGGAAGGGAAAGCCGAACTTGCCGGCGGCGGAGGCGAGGTTGACGATGCTGGCGTTGGGGCTTTCCTTCAGCGCCGGCACGACGAGGCGGGTGACGTTGAAGGCGCCGGTGATGTTGACGGCGAACGTGCGCTCCCACTCCGCGGGCTCGATCGCCTCGATCGCGCCCGTGGGCCCGGCGATGCCGGCGTTGTTGACGAGGACGTCGAGCCCGCCCAGCCGCGCCAGCACCCCGGGCACGTAGCCAGCCAGCGCGCCCCGGTCGGCGACGTCGCAGACGGCCGCCGCGAGGTCCGGGTCACTCTGTTCAAGCCGTTCGATCGCGGCGTCGTCGACGTCGCAGACGTGGACCTTGGCGCCCTCGGCGGCGAACGCGCGCGCGATCGCGAGGCCGACGCCCGACGCCCCCGCCGTGACGAGAACCTTGGCGCCTTTCAGGTCGAATTGCACGTCGTTCTCCCCTTAAGTTGATGAACGCTTCGCGTCCGCTGGCGCGGGGCCTTTCTCTTTTCTTTTTTGTAATTTGTTCGAGATTGGCCCTCGGCGTTTGGGCCAATCCCCGCCGTTAACACTTGCAAACAGAAAGAAGAGAGGACCCCGCGTCAGCCTGCCTAGTGATGCTAGGCACTGAAGCGTTCAACCCCACATCCGCTTGACAAGTTTTTGCCCCTCTGTGATCACGGTTGTCAATCAGGGTCGAGAACGGCCGACACCGAGGGAGGTGATCCATGAACCGCCGCAAGCTGCTGGCCACGACCGCCGCCGGGGGTGCGGCGCTCGTCGTCGGCGCGCCGGCCATCGTTCGGGCACAATCGGACAAGGTGGTCTTCGGCCACCTCACCCCGCTCACCGGCTTTCTCGGGCCGCTCGGCGCCTACGCCCAGCTCGGCGTGCAACTCGCGGTCAAGGAGATCAACGCTGGCGGCGGGGTGCTCGGGCGCGAGATCGACTTGCTGATGGAGGACAGCGTCAACCCGGCGACGGCCTCGTCCAAGGCCGAGCGCTACATCGAGCGCGACGACGCGGCTTGCATCATCGGCGAGATCAGTTCGGCCTCGGGCCTCGCCATCGCCCAGGTCGCCGAGCGCAACAAGCGGCTGTTCGTCAACACCGGCTGCAACTCCGACGCGCTGCGCGGCGCGGACTGCAACCGCTACATGTTCCACGTCGAGGGCTGCAACACCCAGTACGTCAAGGCGGCCGGTTCGGCGCTGCTGCGCGACGGGCTGATCGAGGGCAAGAAGCTCTACTTTCTCACCGCCGACTACGCCTTCGGCCACGACCTCGCCCGCGTAGCGAAGAAATTCATCGACGCCAACGGCGGCGAGGTGGTCGGCGAGGACTTGGTCCCGACCGACGCCACCGACTTCTCCGCCTACATGCTCAAAGTCCGGCGCGCGGGGCCCGACGTCGTCATCTCCAACCTCGCCGGCAACCAGATCACCAACTTCATCAAGCAGTACAACGAGTTCGGCCTCTCCTATCCCTACGGCGGCTTCGGCTTCGACACGGCCGTGGCCTGGGGTGCCGGCGGCGGCACGTTCGGCGGCATCTGGCCGGTCATCTGGCACCACAGCATCCAGGCCGAGAGTTCCAAGGCGTTCGTGAGCGCCTTTGAGGACGCCTACGGCAAGCCGCCCGAGAACCAAGCCTGGGGCGACTACCTCGCGACCAAGGTGCTGGCGCAGGCGATGAACGAGGCGGGGTCGATCGAGAGCGACGCCCTGATCGAGCACTTCGAGCAGGAGGCCCCCTTCGACGTCCTCAAGGACCGCGAGGGCTACTTTCGCAAGTGGGACCACCAGCTCATCCAAGAAATGTACACGATGACGGCAAAGCCCGCCGATCAGGTCGAGGATCAGTGGGACATCATGCAGCTCGGCCAGTCGGTCCCGGCGCCGGACGCGCCGCTGAGCGAGATCGCGCCGACCGAGGCAGAGAACGCCTGCAACCTGAACGCCTGAGCGCCGCCCGCCGGGGTTGAGGACATGACCGCGCGCCGCACAGGTCGGATCGAAAGGTAGGGGGGGCTTGCCGCTCGAACTCGTCTTCGTCCTGGAGCAGGTCTTCAACGGCCTCCTCGTCGGCGTTACCTACCTGATGATCGCGCTCGGCCTGTCGCTGATCTTCAGCCTCGGCGGGATCGTCAACCTCGCCCACGGCGGCTTCTACGCCATCGGCGCCTACGCCCTCGTCGTCCTCGCCCCCTATCTCGGCTACCCCGGCGCCTTCGTCGCGGCGCCGCTCGTCGTCGCCCTCCTCGGCATCGTCGTCGAGCGGCTGCTGCTGCGCCGCTTCTACCGCGCCGACCCGGTCTTGAGCCTGCTCCTCACCTTCGGCCTTGCCATGGTGATCGAGCAGGGTCTCAGGATCGGCTTCGGCGCCACGCCGATCCCGTTCGCGATCCCGGCCTTCCTCTCGGGCCAGTTCTTCTTGGGCGACATGATCTTCTCGCGCTACCGCTTGGCGCTGCTCGGCGTCGCCGTCGTCTCGGTCGGGGCCTTGTGGCTGTTGTTGCAGCGGACCGCGTTCGGCCGCGTCGTGCGCGCGGGCGTGCAGGATCCTGACATGGTGGGGGCGCTCGGCATCTCGCTCGCCCCCTACCTCATGGGCGTGGCGGCGCTCGGCATCGGCCTTGCCGGCCTCGCCGGTGGTCTCATGGCGCCGATCACCGGCGTCCACCCGGCGATGGGCACGGAAGTCCTGACGGCCGCCTTCGTCGTCGTCGTCATCGGGGGGCTCGGTTCCTTCTGGGGCGTCGTCGCGGCGGCGCTGCTCGTCGGCGTCGTGCGCGGGCTCGCCGTCTACTTCTACGACCCGGCCGCCGAGGCCTCGATGTACCTCCTCATGCTGCTCGTCCTGCTCGTGCGCCCGCGCGGGCTGTTCGGCGAGCGCATCGCGCGCTTCGAATGACCCGCCGCTGGCTGAACGTCGGGATCGCGGCCGCGGCACTCGTGCTCTTGCCGTTCTTGATGCCGGTCCTCGGGCTCACGATCACCTCCGCCACCGACATCGCGATCCTCGCCATCGCCGCCACGTCGCTCAACCTGCTGGTCGGCTACACCGGCCTCGTCTCGTTCGGGCACGGCGTTTGGTTTGGCCTCGGCGCCTACGCCGCCGCCCTGCTCCAGCGTCACCTCCTGCCGGAACAGATGGCGCTGCCCCTGCTCGGCGCCGTGCTGCTCGTCGCCGCGGTCGCCGTGCCGCTGGGCTTCCTTCTCCTGCGCCGCCGCGGCGTCTACTTCTCCTTGATGACCCTGGCGCTCACAGCACTCGCCTACGCGATCGCCTTTCGCTGGACGGCCTTCACCGGCGGCGAGAACGGCCTCGGCGGCGTCGTGCGCGGCGCGCCGTTCGGCCTCGACCTCGGCGACGACCGGCTCTGGTACGGCTTCGTTGCCGTCGTCGCGCTCGCCGTCGTCGTCGTCCTGCAACGCTTCGTTCGCTCGCCGATCGGCACGGTCCTCGTCGCCGTCCGCGAAAACGAGACCCGCGCGCAATTCCTGGGCTACCCCACCAACGCCTACAAGCTCGTGGCGTTCACGGTCTCGGCGACGTTCGCCGGCCTCGCCGGCGCCCTCATCGCCTTTCATCACCGCTTCGCCTCGGCCGACCCGCTCAACCTCGCCTTTTCCGGCGAACTGCTGGCGATGGTCATCATCGGCGGGATGCGCAGCTTCTTAGGTCCCGCCCTCGGTGCCCTGTTCTACGTCCTGTTTCGCGAGTACCTGTCCACCTGGACAGCCGACTGGCTGCTCTATTTCGGCCTTCTCTTCGTCGGCTTCATCCTGTTCTCGCCGACCGGCCTCGTCGGCGTCGCCGACAGGCTCCTCGCCCCGTTCAGGAAGGCGACGATCGACCCCGCCGCCATGGGCGCGCGCGCCGCCGCCACGGATGTCCCGCTCCCGGCCTCGCTCGCGCGCGACGCCTCGAATGGTACGGTCCTGGAGGTCGAGAACGTCGCCAAAGGTTTCGGTCCGGTTCAGGCCGTGCGCGCGGTGACGTTCGCCGTCCGTGATCGAACGCTGCACGCGCTGATCGGCCCGAACGGGGCCGGCAAGACTTCGGCCTTCAACCTGATCTCGGGCATGTTCGCGCCCGACGCGGGCGAGGTCCGCTTGAAGGGACGGCGCATCGACGGCGTAGCACCGCACGCGGTCGCGCGGCGGGGCCTCGCCCGCTCGTTCCAGATCACCAACTTGTTCGCGGGCCTCAGCGTCGAGGAGAACCTGCGCTTAGGGGTGCAGGCGCGGCATAAAGGGCGCTTCGGCTTCTGGCGCGACGCCCGGGACGCCGGCATCGGCCGCGAGACGGTCGAGATCGCGCGTTTCCTAGGGGTCGCGGGCATGGAAGGGGCCGAGGCGGGTGCCCTCTCCTACGGCGGACAGCGCCTCCTCGACATGGGGCTGGCGCTGACCTCGAAACCCGACATCCTCCTCCTCGACGAGCCCTTGGCCGGCCTCGCCGCCGCCGAGCGCGAGCGGGTCGGCCGGCTGGTCAAGAAGATCTCGAAAGACGTCCCGGTCCTGCTGGTCGAGCACGACATCGACCGCGTCTTCGAGTTGGCCGACGCCGTCACCGTCATGGCCGACGGCAAGGTGCTGGTCGACGGCACGGTCGAGGACGCGCGCTCTAGTCCGGAGGTGCAAGAAATCTACATCGGCTCCGGCACCGAGGCGATGAAGGGCCGCGACCTCGCCTCGGCGGCGAAGCCCGAGGTGCTGCTCAGGCTCGATCAAGTCTCGACCTTCTACGGCAAGAGCCAGATCCTGGAGCGGGTCGGCTTCGACGTCCACGCCGGCGAGATCGTGGCGCTCTTGGGCCGCAACGGCGCCGGCAAGTCGACGCTGTTGAAGACGATCATCGGTATCGCCCCGCCGCGCGAGGGTGCCGTGACGCTGGGCAACGCGGATCTGGCCGGCCAGCCCCCGGCCGCGATCGCGCGCCTCGGCATCGGCTACGTGCCGCAGGGGCGGGCCCTGTTCTCGGGCATGTCGGTCCGGCACAACCTCGAACTCGGGCGCTTAAAGCGCCGCACCGGGCACGGCGCGCACTGGACCGAGGCCCGCGTCCTCGACTTCTTCCCGCGCCTCAGAGAACGTCTCGACACGGCGGCCGACCTGCTCTCGGGCGGCGAGCAGCAGATGGTGGCGGTCGCCCGCACGCTGATGGGCGACACCCGCGTCCTCTTGCTCGACGAGCCGTTCGAGGGTCTGTCGCCCGCCGTCACCGAGGAGCTGTTCGACGCCTTCGATCGCCTGCGCCACGAGGTCGCCGTCTTGATCGTCGACCACCACCTCGACCTCGTCTTGAACCTCGCCGACCGCGCCGTCGTCCTGGAGCGGGGCCGAGTGATCCACGAAGGTCCCGCCCGGCCGCTCGCCCGCGACCTTGACATGCGGCGGGAGGTGCTGTGGCTTTGACCGCTAGAAGGGAGAGTCGTCCGTGAACAGGGTCGCAATCGTCGGCGCCGGCCTCGTCGGCCGGGCCTGGGGCCTCGTCTTCGCCCGCAAAGGGTGGGAGGTGCGCCTGTTCGACCCGCTGCCCGGCGGCGCGGACGCGGCGCGCGCCGCCATCGAGGACGCGGCCGGCGATCTGGCGGCGGCGGGCCTCCTCGACGGCGCGGCGCCAGAGGGTCTCGCCCGGCGCTTGACCGCCTGCGCCGGCCTGGAGGAGGCCGTCGAGGGCGTTCGCTGGATGCAGGAGAGTGCCCCCGAAAAGATCGAGGTGAAGCGCGACCTCTGGCGGCGGCTGGATGCGGCGGCGCCTTCGGATACGATCCTCGCCAGCTCGACCTCGGCGCTGCTGCCGTCGACCTTCACCGAAGGGTTGAAGGGGGCCGGGCGCTGCCTCGTCGCGCACCCGTTGAACCCGCCCTCGGTTATCCCGGCCGTCGAGCTGGTGCCGGGGCCGGAAACGACGCCCGAGACGATGGCGGCGGCGCGCGCGGTCATGGAAGAGGTCGGCATGGCCGTGATCGAACTCACCCGCGAGATCGAGGGCTTCGTCATGAACCGCCTGCAGGCGGCCTTGATGGAGGAGGCGATCAAGCTGGTGGGTGCCGGCGTCTGCGATGCGGAGGCCGTCGACATCGGCGTGCGCGAGGGGCTCGGGCTGCGCTGGAGCTTCATCGGCCCCTTCGAGGTCGGCGACCTCAACGCGCCGGGCGGCGTTCGCGACTACGCCGAACGCTACCACGGCCTCTTCGAGGCCTTCGTCGCCACGCCCCTGCCGCGCGTCGCGTGGACCGGCCCCGTGATGGACGACATCGAGCACGCCCGCCGCGAGATCGTGCCGGAGGAAGGTTTGGCCGAGCGGCGGCGCTGGCGCGACCGGCGCCTGATGGGCTTGGCGGCGCACAAAAAATCCATGCGCGAACAGTTCGGAGACTAGGACATGGCCGACACCCGCAAGGTCGTCATCACCTGCGCCGTCACCGGCGCCATCCACACCCCCTCGATGAGCCCGCATCTGCCGGTGACGCCGGAGGAGATCGCCGACGCCGCCGTGGGCGCCGCCGAGGCCGGGGCCGCGATCGTCCACCTCCACGCCCGCGACCCGAAAACCGGCAAGCCGGACCAGACGCCGGAAGCGTTCATGCGCTTCTTGCCCCAGATCAAGCAGCGCTCCGGGTGCGTCGTCAACCTCACCACGGGCGGGGCGCCCTGGATGACGGTCGACGAGCGCGTCCGCCCGGCGGCGGCCCTGAAGCCGGAAGTCGCCTCGCTCAACATGGGCTCGATGAATTTCGGCCTGTTTTCGATGCTCGACCGCTTCAAGGACTTCAAGCACGACTGGGAGCGCGCCCACCTGGAGAACAGCCGCGACCTCGTCTTCAAGAACACCTTCCAGGACATCGAGTACGTCCTCGCCACCTGCCGCGCCAACGGCACGCGCTTCGAGTTCGAGTGCTACGACATCTCGCACCTCTACAACCTCGCCCACTTCCTCGACCGCGGCCTCGTCGAGCCGCCCTTGTTCGTCCAGTCGGTGTTCGGCATCTTGGGCGGCATCGGCCCGCACCCCGAGGACGTGCTGCACATGAAGCGCACGGCCGACCGTCTGTTCGGCGAAGCCTACCGCTGGTCGGTCCTCGGCGCCGGGCGCAGCCAGATGACGATCGCGGCGCAGGCGGCCGCGATGGGCGCCAACGTCCGGGTCGGCCTCGAAGACAGTTTGTGGGGCGGCCCCGGCCGCCTCGCGACGAGCAACGCCGAGCAGGTGCGCACCGTGCGCAAGATCCTCGAAGGCTTGGGCCTCGCCATCGCCACCCCCGACGAGGCCCGCGAAATCCTGGCCCTGAAGGGCGGCGACGACGTCGGCTTTTGAGGCACGGGTTCGGGGCGGCGTTTCATAATTGCTGAAAATGGGGTGGCCAATGCGGCGCCCCATTCCTATAAAATTCGAGACATTCTTATAGTAAACATGCTAAGTATTTGTTGGCTTGGAATTTGATCCAGGAAGCATCGCTATTCCCATTCTAGCATCAGATACAATCATGTCATATCGCATGACAAAATCACGCCATTTTTTTGGATTAATATCATAAGATTCGATCCATTTGCTAATTGCTTGGCTGATAGTATCTATGAAATTTCTGAGATTTAGGTATTTAAAATGTTGAGAATTTATCATCAATGTTTTCTCTGCAATGTTGCCAATATATATAATAATCCTTGGTGATTTTCCTTCAATAATTTTCCTAGAATCGAGATTTGTCATATGTAATAAACCATTTCTTAATTCCCAAAGATCGCTCGGACTTACAACATGCTTTTTTAGGTCAGCGTAATTTTCAAGCCAACTATGAAAAGATTCCTTCCTATCTCCGTATTCAATAAATGCTGGTGTATCTATACATGACAGGATCAATTTCGTTGCAGAACAAATTTTGTTCTTATTATAAAGCAGTTTGATGGCTTCAAAATAGTCGTCATTTATAAGTCGTGGTATATCAAATTTGCCTTCATGTACATAAACACGCAAATAGCTCGGCATTATGCCAAATTCTTGTTCTGTCAAATGCTGCTCCTCGTCATATGAAAATGGTTTATGTGAGGTAACATGATCTATTTTAGGCTTGTTGTTGATAATGCAGGTAATTAAGCAATATGGGTCATTGCGTGCATTTTCATATACAAAAATCTGTTCAAAGTATTCAAGATGTCTACCTAAACGGGACATAGCCATGTATTTATGGTAGAGGGTCTCAGGCTAGCATAGACCGGAGGTCGCCGATCTTGTCGTTGCCGCCGAAGCGGGCGAACAGCGCGATCGAGGCGTCCACCATGCGCACGGCCTTGGAGACCACGATCGACCGGCGCCGAAAGCGGGCGAGCCAGTGCCGCTGGCGGGCGTGGTCGCGCTCGATGCCGTGGGTCTCCTTTTTGCCGACGTAGAGCCGGCCTTGGGGGATCGCCTTCTCGTAGGCGGCCCAGTCGTCGGTGCAGTAGAGCCGCACGCCCCAGCGCTTCAGGCGCTTGAGAAGGCGTTCAAGGGTGGCTCGGTCACGACCCCCCAGCTCCCAGTCGATGAGCCGTCCCGTAGCACGATCCCGAGCCTTCCAGACCCACAGCTTGTTCGGCTTTTTTTGAGGTAGTGCCACATCTCGTCCAGCTCGACCACGACGGCACGGCCTTCGGGCTCGGGCTTTTGCGCGTAGACTTCCGCAAAGCGCTCGATCCAGGCCTGCACCGTGGGGGTCGACACCCCGAGCAGCTTGGCGGTGCGGTTCATCGAGACGCCGCTGAGGTAGAGCAGCACCGCTTCCACCTTGAGCCGCAGCGGCATCCCGCGCGGCGGGGTGTCGGTGAAGTTCAGCCCGCAGCCCTTGCAGCGGTAGCGTTGCTTGCCGCGCATGAACCCGTTCTTGACGTGCTCCTCGCCCCCGCACCCCTTGCACCGTAGCCCCATCCAACCCGCCCCGTCCGCCGTTCCCTGGCCGACGGATATGGGCGGTCTATGCCAAGCTCAAACCCTCTTATGGTAATCTAAATCAATCAAAACTTTAAAACGTTTGGCTTTTATGCAGTCTTCATCAACTGATGCTTGAATAATGTGGCTAATTTTTTCGGGATCTTTCTCGGTTTTATAGCAAACATAACCTATTTCTTTTATTTGTTGTTTGTCATCTATGTACAAAAAAATACTAAATATTTTTTCTATCATTTGCCTACCTTTGATCCGCTTTTATCGTACTGCAAAGCATACTCGATTCTAGAAGCCGGAAACCTTACTTGCTGGCCTTCTCTGACACGAGGCTGAGAAAGCGAAAGCACCAGCATACCGCTAAAGTGTTTCCCCGTTAGCTTCGTCACATCGCGCGCAGCTTACGCCTAAAGTGCCGCACCGCGTCAAGCGGTATTCTCCGTCGATAGATTGCGGTACATAGAGCTTGCGACAGCACCCTGATCGCCCCCAAGATCGCTCTTCGATAAAAGGGAGGCGATGCCGATGGACCTGAACGCGCTGCCGTTCGACGTGGAGGCGACCCTGGCGGGGCTGCGTGCCTGGGTCGCGTGCGAGAGCCCGACCTTCGATGCCGCCGCCGTCAACCGGGTGATGGACGCGGCGGCGCGCGACCTCGCCGTCGCCGGTGCGCGCGTCGAGCGCATCCCCGGCCGGATGGGCTTCGGCGACTGCGTCCGCGCCGCCTTTACCCACCCGCGCGCCGGGACCCCTGGCGTCCTGGTCATGGGCCACCTCGACACCGTCCACCCGATCGGCAGCTTCGCGGCCCCCTGGGCGCGCGACGACGCGTGGTGCTACGGCCCCGGCATCGTCGACATGAAGGGCGGCAACTGCATGGCCCTAGAGGCCGTCCGGGCGCTCGCCAGGGCCGGCGTCCCGACGCCGCTGCCGGTCACGTTTCTCCTCACCAGCGACGAGGAGGTCGGCAGCCCCAGCACCCGCGACCTGATCGAGGCCGAGGCCGCGCGCCAAGCCTTTGTCCTCGTGCCCGAGCCCGCGTGGCGCAACGGGGGCGTCGTCACCGGCCGCTACGCCATCGCGCGCTTTGCCATCGAGACCAGGGGCGTGCGCAGCCACGCCGGCGCCGCCTTGCAGGACGGGCGCTCGGCCTTGCGCGAGATGGCGCATCGTCTGATCGAGATCGAGGCGATGACCTCGGAGAATTGCACCTTCAGCGTCGGCGTCCTGCACGCCGGCGAGTGGGTCAACTGCGTCGTCGATCGCGCCACGGCCGAGGTGCTGAGCATGGCCAAGCGCCAAGCCGACCTCGACGCCGGCGTGGCGCGGATGCTGGGGCTCGCCGGCGAGCGCGACGGGGCGGAACTCATAGTCCGGCGCGGCGTGACCCGGCCGGTGTGGGAGCCGGACGCGCGGACGATGGCGCTCTACGCGACCGCGCGCGACTTGGCCGCGACGATCGGCGTCGACCTCGGCCACGGCAGCGAGGGCGGCGGCTCGGACGGCAACTTCACTGGTGCCATAGGCGTGCCGACCCTGGACGGCCTCGGCGTCCAGGGCCAGGGCATCCACCAGACCGGCGAGCGGATGCGTACCGAGAGCCTTGCCCGGCGCGGCCGGCTGTTCGCCGGGCTGCTCGCCACCCTCGGATCGTGATCTAAGGCGTAGCCGCGTCCGTCAGCCGCCGCCCAGGCGTTCCTCGACGACGCCAGCCAAGAGGCTGGCGCCGATCGGCAGGATGGCGTCGTCGAACAGGTAGCCGGGGTTGTGCAACGGCACGTCGTTGGCTTGGCCGAGGAAGAAGTAGGCGCCGGGCACGGCGCACAGCATGTCGGCGAAGTCCTCGCTGCCCATGACCGGCGCGGCCTTGGTGCGCACGCGCTCTTGCCCGACGACGCGGGCGGCGGCGGCGGCGACCCGCCCGACCGGTTCGGCGTGGTTTTCGAGCACGGTGAAGATGTCCCGGACCTCGACCTCGGCCTCGACGCCCATCGCCTGCGCCACGCCCTCAGCTACCGCCTTGAGCCGGTCGCGGGCCATGGCGCGCAGGTCGTCGTCGAAGGCGCGGATCGTGCCGGCCAGCTTGGCCTCGTCGGGGATGACGTTGTAGGCGCTGCCGGCGTGGGCCTGGGTGATCGAGAGCACGAGTGCTTGGAGCGGGTTGGCGTTGCGGCCGACGATCGTCTGCAGCGCCTGGATCAGGGCGCCGGCCGCGACGACCGGGTCGCGCGAGAGCTGCGGCATGGCGCCGTGCGCGCCGCGCCCGCGCAGCGTGACGTCGAAGAAGTCGGCGCCCGCCATGGCGGGGCCGGCCCAGACCGCGACCTCGCCGGCCGGGATGTAGGGCGAGTTGTGCAGGGCGTAGATCTCGTCGCACGGGAAGCGCTCGAACAGCCCGTCGCCCAGCATGGCGCGCGCCCCGCCAAGGCCCTCCTCCGCCGGCTGGAAGACGAAGACGACGCTGCCCCGTAGCCCTTCGAGCGAGGCCAAGTGGCGGGCCGCGCCCAAGAGCATCGTCGTGTGGCCGTCGTGGCCGCAGCCGTGGAAGCGGTTGGGAACAGTCGAACGGTAGGGCAGGTTGGTGCGCTCCTCCATCGGCAGCGCGTCCATGTCGGCGCGCAGGCCGATCGTCGGGCCGTCGCCGCGCCTGAGCACGCCGACGACGCCGGTCTTGCCGATGCCGCGGTGGACCTCGACGCCGTACGAGGCCAGCGCCTCGGCGACGACGCCCGACGTGCGCACCTCCTCGAAGCCGATCTCCGGGTGGGCGTGCAAATCGTGGCGGATCGCGGTCATCGCGTCGGCGAACGCGTCGATGGCGGGGTTGACCGGCAAGGTGTGGCTCCGTTTTTAGGGGTTGATGGCGGGGTCGGGCGCGAAGGCGAGGCCGAGCGGGCAGAGCCGCACGCCGGGGCGCAGGCGGCGCCAGGGCAGGTCGGCCGGGTTGACCGGCATCGACCCGGGCGCGGCGCAGACCAGGACCGCCTCGGCGATCGGCTCGAAGTCGGCCCTGAAATGGACCGAACTCTTGTTGACCAGGATCGCCTGCCGCTCGGGCTCGACGCCGACGAAGCGGTACATCTCGCGGTCGGCCATCTGCGCCTTGCGCGAGGCGACGACGACGCGGACCCCCTCGATCCGCAAGCAGGCCGAGGCCCCAAGGTTCATGCGGCTGCCGCCGTAGAACGGCCCGGTGGCGTGGACCTCGCCCGACGCCAGCCGCTCGACGGTGAAGCGGCCGTGGAAGGGCGCGTCGCCCGCGACGCCGGAGCGTCCGCCGAGATCCAGGTCGAGCACGGCGCCCGCGCCGGCCGCGTGCGCCGCCGCCGCCGCCTTTGGATCGACCATCAGGCCCAGCGCCGCGTTCTTAGCACCGTTGGCGAGGAGCGCGCGCAGCATCCCCGTCGTGTCCGAATCGCCCCCCGCGCCGGGATTGTCCTGCGTGTCGGCGATGACCACGGGCCGCGTCGCCCCGGCCGCCAGCTCCATAGCACGGCGCACGCCCGCGTCGGGGGCGAAGGCCTCGCCGGCGAACGCGGCCTCGGCGTCCTCGACCAGCGCCAGGAGCCCGTCCGCCGCCGCGTCCGCGTCGGCTCGCGCGCGGCCGTAGGCGACGATCGACGGGCCGCAGTCGGGAAAGTCGGCGGCCGGAAAGCCGGGTAGGAAGGAGAGGCTCGGCACCCCGTCGCCCTCGGCGGCTTCGAGCGCTGCGTAGATCGAGCGGCAGGGCTCGGCCGCGGTCGCCTGCCAAGCGATCGGGATCAGGAAGTCCGCCCGCCGAAACGCCACGGCGAAGCGTTCGCCCGCCATCAGCCGGCCAAGATGCCGCGCGGCGCGCCCGCCGGTCGCCGCCATGTCGACGTGCGGGTAGGTGCGGTACGCGACGAGCACGTCGGCGTGCTCGACCATGGCGCCCGTGACGTTGCCGTGCAGGTCCAGGCTCGCGACCAGCGGCACGTCGGGGCCGATCGCAGCCCGCACCCGGCCCAGCAGTTCGCCCTCGCCGTCGTCGAGGTGCTCGGCCACCATGGCGCCGTGCAGGTCGAGGTAGACCCCGTCCAGCCTGCCGACGGCCTCGATGCCGGCGACGATCTCGCCGGCGATCGCCTCGAAGGCGTCGCGCGTCACCTGCGCCGAGGGGTTGGCGGCGCACCACAGGATCGGGACCAACGTTCGGCCGGCGCGTTCGGCCTCGGCGACGAAGCCGCCCATGCCGACGTTGACGCCGCGCGTGGCCGCGATCAGGTCCACTCCGCGGGCGAGGCCGGGCCAGCCGCCGCCCCGGTGGAACGCCTCCATATCGGCCTTGGCGGGCGCGAAGGTGTTGGTCTCGTGCAGGAAGCCGCCGACGGCGACGCGCCCGCTCACGAGGCTTCCGGCATGGCGGCCACGCCCTCCACGGCTTGAAACTTGGCGAAATCCCAGTGCCGCCCCGGCGCCGCCTCTAGCAGTTGGCGGGTGTAGGGGTGGCGCGGCCGGCCCAGCACCTCGAAGGCCGGGCCGTGCTCGACGATCCGGCCCTGCTGCATCACCGCCACGTCGTCGCAGATCTGGGCCGCGACCCTGAGATCGTGGGTGATGAAGAGAAGGGCGATACCCATGCGCTCTCGGATCGCGTCGAGCAGGTCGAGCACCTGCGCCTGGACCGAGACGTCGAGCGCCGAGACGGCCTCGTCGGCCACCAGGACGTCCGGGTCCATCGCCAGCGCGCGGGCGATGGCGATGCGCTGGCGCTGCCCGCCGGAGAACTGGTGCGGGTAGCGGCCCAGAGCCTCGGCCGGGATGTCGACCAGTCCCAGGAGGCGCCCGGCCTCCTCCATCGCCCGCGCGCGCGGGACGCCGAAATTGGTCGGCCCCTCGATGATCGACTGGCCGACGGTCAGGCGCGGGTTGAGCGAGCGGTAGGGGTCTTGAAAGACGATCTGGACCCGCTTGCGGTGCGGCTTGAGCGCCCGGCGCGACAGGGTCGAGATGTCGTCGTCGCCGAGCCTGATGCTGCCCGAGGTCGGGTCGATCAGGCGCACGACGCAGCGCGCCACCGTCGACTTGCCCGAGCCGCTCTCGCCGACGATGCCGAGCGTGCGCTCGCGGCGCAAGGTGATGTCGACGTCGGCGGCGGCCTCGACCTCGCGGCGCTTGAACAGGCCGCGCTCACGGTAGATCTTGCCCAGCCCCCGCGTCTCAAGCGCCACCTCGGCCCCGCCCCCGGCCCGCGGCGGTCGCGGCGACAGGCTCGGCACGGCGGCGAGCAGGGCGCGGGTGTAGGCCTTCGCCGGAGCACTCAGTACCCGGCGCAGCGGCCCGGTCTCGACCACCTTGCCCCGGCGCATCACCACGACGCGATCGGCGATCTCGGCCACCACGCCCATGTCGTGCGTGATGAAGAGGACGGCGGTGCCGTGGTGCTCGCGCAATTCGCGCAACAGGACCAGGATCTGTGCTTGCGTCGTCACGTCCAAGGCCGTCGTCGGCTCGTCGGCGATCAAGAGGCGCGGCTTGAGGACCAGCGCCATCGCGATCATGATCCGCTGGCGCTGGCCGCCGGAGAGGGCCTGCGGGTAGGAGCCGTAGATCCGTTCCACCTCGGGCAGGTGGACCTCCTCGAACATCGTCAGGACCCGCCGCCGCCGCTCGCCGGCGTCCGCGCGCGCGTGCGCGGCCAGCACCTCCTCGACCTGCCGGCCGACGGTCATGACCGGGTTCAGGGCGGTCATCGGCTCTTGGAAGATCATCGCCATCTCGGTCGCGCGCAAGCGGCGCAGCCGCTCGGGCGAGGCGCTGAGCAGTTCCTCGTCGCCGAGCCTGACCCTGCCGCCGACGGCTTTGAGCGCACCCTTGGGCAGCAGGCCCATGACCGAGAGGGCGCTCACCGACTTGCCCGAGCCGCTCTCGCCGACGACGCACAGCGTCTCGCCCGCCCCGACGTCGAGCGACACGCCGTCGACCACGCGCGGGCCGCGCCCGTCCCGCCCGGCGGCGACGCCCAGATCCTCGACCGCCAAGACCGGGCCGCTCATTGGCCGACGCCCCGCGCGGCCATGCGCGGGTCGAGCGCGTCGCGGGCGGCGTCGCCGAGCAGGTTGATCGAGAGGATGGTGAGCGAGAGGACGAGGCCGGGCCAGAAGATCAAGGAAGGCTTGAGCTGGAAGTATGTCCGGCCCTCGGCCATGATGTTGCCCCAGGTCGGCGTCTCGGGGCTGATGCCGGCGCCTAAGAACGAGAGGATCGACTCGACCAGGATCGCCGAGGCGCAGACGTAGGTGCCCTGGACGATCAGGGGCGGGATGGTGTTGGGCATCAAGTGGCGCCACAAGATGCGCCGCATGGGGCTGCCCGCCGCGATCGCCGCCTCGACGTAGGGCTCCTCGCGCGCGGACAAGACGACCGAGCGGACCAGCCGCACCACCCGCGGCACCTCGGGGATGGTGATCGCGATCAGGACCGTGGTCAGGCTGGCGCCCGACAAGGCAACGACCGCGATGGCGAGCAGGATGCTGGGTATCGCCATCAGCCCGTCGACGACCCGCATGACGATGCTGTCGATCAGCTTGACGTAGCCGGTGAGCAGGCCGATAGCGAGGCCGATCAGCGTGCTGGCAAGCGCGGCACCTACGCCGACGGCGAGCGAGATCCGAGCACCGTAGATGACGCGCGAGAGCAGGTCGCGGCCGAACGCGTCGGTGCCGAGCGGGTAGGTGGCGCTCGACGGCTTGAGGCGCTCGGTCGCTTCGAGCTGGATCGGGTCGTGCGGCGCGATCCAGGGTGCCAGCAGTGCCGCCAGCACGATGAGGGCCAGCACGACGGCCGAGGCGGTGACGAGGGGGCTGGCGAAGACGATGTTCGAGAACAGATCGCGCCAACCCCGGCCGTCCCCGGCCTCGATCGCCCCCGCGTCGACCTCGACCCCGGTCGGCTCGACCTCGACGGCCTCGCGCTCGATCGTGCTGCGCATCAGTAGCGGATCCTCGGGTCGAGCAGGGTGTAGGCGACGTCGATCAGCAGGTTGACGCCGACGTAGAGCGCGCTGGCGAGCAGGATGACCGCCTGGATGACCGGGTAGTCGCGGGCCAGGACCGCGTCCACCGTCAAGCGGCCGAGGCCGGGGATGTTGAACACGCTCTCGGTCACGACGACGCCGCTGATCAGCAAGGTGAAGCCGACGCCGATCACGGTGATGACCGGCACGGCCGCGTTGCGCAGCGCGTGGCGCAGCAGGACGACGTGCTCCTTGAGCCCCTTGGCCCTGGCGGTGCGCACGAAGTCTTCCCCTAAGATCTCCAACATGCTGGTGCGGGTGATGCGGGCGATGAGCGCCATGTAGATCGTGGCCAGGGTCAAGGTCGGCAGGACGAGGCGCTCGGCGAACGGCCAGAAACCGTCCCAGACGCTGCGGTAGCCCTGGACCGGCAGCCAGCGCAGCTCGATCGCGAACAGTTGGATGAGCAGGTAGCCGATCACGAACACCGGGATCGAGAAGCCGAAGACCGAGAGCGCCATGACGACGCCGTCGGCCCAGGTGCGGTGGCACCAAGCGGCGATCACGCCGAGCGGCACGGCGACGACGATCGCGACGACGATGGTGCAGAGCGCCAGCGCCAGCGTCGGCTCCAGCCGCTCGCCCATCATCCGCGCCACCGGCACCCCTGAGATGACCGAGGTGCCGAGGTCGCCCTGCAACAGCCTGCCGATCCAGGTGAAGAACTGGGCGTAGAGCGGCTCGTTGAGGCCGAGCGATTCGCGGATGCGCTCCAACTGGTCCGGCGAGGCGTTGTCGCCGGCGATGATCGCCGCCGGGTCGCCGGGGGTCAGCCGCAAGAGGAGGAAGACGAAGAGCGCGACGAAGCCTAAGACCGGTATGGCCGCGAGGAGGCGACGCACGAGGTAGCTTGCCATCCCGTCCCGCCTAGCCGGTCAGAGGTTGTGCATCCGCGACGCCCTAGGGCTCGGTCTTCTCGATGTTCCAGAAGTAGGGCGCCGGCCCGTCGAGCACGCCGGTGAGCGTCGCGCTCCAAGCACTCGGCGTGACGTACTGGCCGAGCGGGATGTAGATCGCCTGCTCGTAGGCGTAGGCCTGCAATTCCTCGGCAATCTCTTCGCGCTCCTCGTCCGTCTTGGCCAGCGCGTAGCCGGTGCGCAGCTCTTCGAGCTTGGGGTCGTCCGGCCAGCCGAACCAGCCGCCGTCCTTGCCCTTGCCGATCAGCATCTGGTTGACGAGCGGGTTGAAGATGTCGGCGCCGACCCAGTTGGTGAAGAACATGTTCCAGCCGCCCTCGTCGACCGGCGCTTGGCTGGCGCGGCGCGTGACCACCGTCTGCCAGTCGGTCGCCTGCAGGTCGACCTTGAAGCCGGCCTCGCGCAGGAGCTGCGTGCCGACCACCGGCTGGGTCTTGAGCGTGACGACGTCGGTCGGGTGCATGACCGCGATCGGCGTGCCGTCGTAGCCCGATTCGGCCAACAGCTTCTTGGCCTCCTCCATGCCGTCCCCCTCGGTCAGCGCCTTCGAGCCGACGTCGGTCTCCAAAGGCGTGCCGCAGACGAACATCGCGCCGCAGAGTTGGTAGTATTCGGGGTTGCCGATCATCGTCGCCATGAAGTCCTCCTGCTTCATCGCCAGGAGGGCGGCGCGGCGGACCTCGACGTCGTCGAACGGCGGCAGGGTGAAGTTGAAGCGGCCGATGCTCTGAAAGCCCAGTTCGTTGGTGTTGCGGACGACGATGCTCTCCTGGCCTTCCATGAGCGGCAAGAGGTCGACCGGCGGCTGCTCGTAGTAGTCGATCTCGCCCGAGAGGAGCGCGTTGATCGCGGTCTGCGGGTCGGGCATGGTGATCCACTCGACCCGCTCCATCAGCGGGCGCTTGCCGCCCGAGGCCCATGACGGCGGCTCGTCGCGCGGTTGATAGTCCTCGAAGCGCTCGTAGACCGCGCGCACGCCCGGCTGGAACGCCTCCTCGACGAAGCGGTACGGACCCGAGCCGATGTGCTCCGAGATCGCCTCGCCCGGCGGCGTCTGGGCGACGCGCTCGGGCATGATGAACGGCACCAGCGACGACGGCTTGCCCAGCGTGTCGAGGACGAGGCCGTAGGGCTCCTTCAAGCTCAGCGTGATCGTCTTATCGTCGGTGGCCTCCAGGCTCGCGACGAACTCCATCAGCTTTTGGCCCGTGCCGTCGTTGGCGCCCCAGCGCTCCAAGGACGCCACGGCGTCGGCGGCCGTGACGGGGGCGCCGTCGTGGAAGGTCAGCCCGTCGCGTAAGCTGAAGGTGTAGGTCAGCCCGTCGTCCGAAACCTCCCAGTCGGCCATCTGCGGGTGGACGGTGAAGTTCTCGTCCATCGCGACCAACGTGTCGTAGATCATGTAGCCGTGGTTGCGGGTGATGTAGGCGGTGGTGATGATCGGATCGAGGACGCGCAAATCCGAGTGCATGACCGCCCGCAGCGTCTTCTCGTCCTGGGCAGATGCCTGCGAAACGCTCAGCGCCGTGATGAAAACGGAGGCAGCGACAAGTTTCTTGAAAGAGGGGCCGAGAGCACCGATTGAATACCTGCCGCCCACCGCGCGTTCTCCTAACCGTTCTCGTTGGCGATCGGGCCACCATTTGCCGGCACCGAACTCGCATTCAACGAAGTGTCGAACGGGCGTGCCGGCCGGTCAAGCCGCGATCGAGCCTGCTCTGCAATTTTTTTGCCAATTGCAAAGCTTCCGTCACCACGAACCATGCGCCCGGTTGCGAACGGCGCGCCCACCGTCTGGGTTTGTTCGTGCAAAATCACACGTTCTAGGACAGGGATACGAACGACACGGGCACGGGCGGTGCTGAACTAGCATTCTGCCTTGCAGGCGCCCACCGCATCCAGCCCGGACGGCGGCGGAAAATGGGTTCCCGATGGCACCGGCTCAGGCTAAGAACCGACCGCGGCCAACGCAGGGGCGAGTGCCAGTTGCTGCAATACAGGGAACCGAATGAGCACTACAGATACCTTGGAGGCCAATGGAATCGCTGCTGAGGAAATCGGTGCGTCGAAAGCGAATATTCCTGTCGAGATTAGCACCCGTTTTCTTGAGCATTTCAGCGAACAGCTATACTCGTCGCCGCAGAAGGCATTCGAGGAGCTAATTTCCAATGGGTGGGACGCTGGCGCGGACTGCGTCGATGTTCGCATTCCTGTGGATCTCGCTGCACCTAACGCGACCCTGACCATCCTGGACAATGGCGTCTCGATGGATGAGGCCGGCCTGCGAGAGCTTTGGCATATTGCCTTTTCACCAAAACGCGATCAACCTGTGCAGCATGGGCGGCATGTTTGGTATCGGCAAGCTGGCAACCTACGTCCTTGCAAGCCGCCTGACGTATATTTGTAAGGCATCTGACGGTATTATTCGGCGTGTAACCATGAACTACGGAGATATTGATCGCCAAACAAAGGCAGACAAACTCATAAGTGAATTGACGCTTGAACTATTTGAGGTCACCGAGACTGAGCTACAAGAAGCTCTGGTCTCTGTCACTGACGGTGAAGCTACTCTTCGATTAATTCAGAACGGCGTCAAATGCGAAGCCGTGACGGACAACAGCGACAGCGACTTCGGCGCAACGAAATCTGAGCTTGAACGCGAAGCGAAGAGCACCTGGACTCTCGTCATTCTGTCTGGCCTTAAACCCACCGGGCGGGAACTCAAGATTGGCGTGCTGCGGCGAATGTTGGAGTCCGCGCTGCCCTTGAGCAGCGAGATGACGATCCGCATCAACGGTGAAACACTCTCATCGGCCAAGCTCTCGGCGAAAGTAGCAAAGGAATGGGTAATTGGCCCAGATCTTAAAATTGCTAAACTTGATCTAAACAACGTTGATGAAGATGCTGCCAATAGCAGCTCCGAAGATATTCAAGCTAATATTGTTACAGTAACTGCTGGTAAAGACTCGCATCCTTTCATAGAACTTCCGGAGATAGGTAGGGTAACCGGGCGTGTGAGGCTCTATGAGGACAAGATCAGCGGCGGAAAGAGCGAGGAGTGGGGCGCGTCGAATGGCTTCTACGTCAACGTATTAGGTCGCGTGGTCAACCAAAGTGATCCAAGCTTCGGTGCCGAAAATCTGAGCCATGTAGCATGGGCGCGCTTTCGGATGACGGTGCGCGCAGACGGTTTGAACGCTTATCTCAACACAAACCGCGAGCAGTTTCGCGAGCAGCGGGCACTGAAAATCTTTCGGGCCTTTTTGAGGAAAGCTTTCAATGTGGTGCGATCCAGCTACGACAGCGACACTAGCGTTGAAATGCCCGATGGCGGAGACGTTCTAGTTCGCTCACTCGGAGTCCTATCCCTTGCACCGCTCCGCAGCGCCGTCTCTGAAGCACTGCGGACTCAGCCGCCAATCTCCGGTTTGTTCGACGAGAGCGGGATCGATGACCGAGAGAAGAGACGAGAAGATTGGCGAAATAATACGGCTGACAACATCCGCAATGCACTTGGCAAAATAAAATATGAAAAGGTAAATGATAAATCCTTTGTGAAATTTCGTATTGCAGATAACACAATTATCATTAATAAAGACCACCCATTTGTTGCAGAGCATTCACGTACTAAAGCAGAGAAAGAGCTAATGCGTACGGTCGCGATGGTAAACCTTCTGTCCGATGTTTACGCGCTAGAGGCCGGGATTGAACCTGCAAAAATCCAGAGCGTACGTGAGTATCGTGACCAATTAATGAGATTCCGTGCACTACAACAACACCATTCAGGTACGCACATCGCACAAATTTTATTGGCTGCCCAGCATGAGAGCGCCGCTAGTAAACAGCTTGAGGTGGTTCTTGCGGACGCACTACGGTATTTAGGGTTTCAGGTACAGGAACTGGCGAAGAGCGGCGAGCCGGAAGGCATTGCCACCGCCTATGCGCTCCCTGCGCTACGAAAGCCCACCGATGAGGAACCAGACCCACCACTCTTCAAGTTCACCTATGATGCTAAGTCCTCCAAACACAAGACAGCAAAAACTGGTAACACCAACCTTGACGCGATTAACGAACATCGCATACGTTATAAAGCTGATTACGCGTTGGTAGTCGCACCAGGCTTTGAAATCGGTGCTATATCGACCCGCTGCGAACAGCAAAAAATTACTCCCATGAATGCGCATGACCTTGGAAAGCTTCTTGAGTATACTGTAGAATATGGTGCAATTCCGTTTGATAAGCTTGGAGACATGTTCAAGCTGCATGACCCTGTGGACGTAACTAAATGGACCAATCGACTTGAAGAGGATCTGAAAAGGAATCGGCGACTTACAATTGACGTATTTTTGAAGGCCTTGGAATATCTTAGAGGTAAGGTGCCTGATGTGCTTGAGCCCTCTTTGATCTCTTTCACATGCCGGGAGATACTCAAGATCCATACTGTCGTAGAACAGGATGTAATTCGATTAGTACATGGCCTTTCAATTCTAGTGCCTGATCTTGTAGGTATTGATGACAAGAATCGAATTGTCATCAATGCTAGCGCAGCTAAGGTTGCTGACGCAGTCAAGATGCAACTGGAGAAATTACATCAGGAGAGCGATGACAGCTTGCCTGAGCAAAAGGCATGATTCAATCTATTCATCCTTTTCCTGCTCGTATGGCACCTGAGCTTGCACTAGAAGGCCTTAGGTCACTCCAAGAACGAAGTATTGTTCTAGATCCAATGGCGGGTTCCGGGACAGTTCTGCGACAGGCAAGTGAACTGGGCCATACAGCAATTGGTTTTGACATGGATCCGTTAGCTGTTCTGATGAGCCGGGTCTGGACAAAATCAGTAAAAGATACGGATATTCAACAAGTTTATGAGGTTGTTATACAGAAAGCGCTAGCGCTTGATCCTTTAGATGCAAGCCTTCCTTGGATTGACAATGATGCAGAGACTTTAGGATTTGTTCGATACTGGTTTGCTCCGAATCAGCTTAAGCAACTCCGCTGTTTAGCCTTCGTACTACATCAACTTGAGAATGAAGATTTCAGCGATACGACGCGCTCGGCCACGGATGTTCTGCGAATTGCCTTGAGTCGAATCATTATTACTAAAGAGCAGTGCGCATCTTTGGCGCGGGATACGTCGCATAGCCGGCCCCACCGGGTCGCCACCAACTCTGAATATGCCGTCTTTAGCGGGTTTAAACGCTCGCTTGATATCGTGCGAAAGCGATTGATAGATGCTCCTCCCAAAGGGAACGCCAACGTTGCAATTGGGGATGCGCGTAGTACTGGTCTTGCGAACTGCTCAGTTGATGCAGTGCTGACATCGCCGCCGTATCTAAACGCCATCGACTATATGCGTGGCCACAGGTTATCTTTAGTTTGGCTCGACTATGGCTTAGCCAATTTGCGAATGATACGCTCGAAAAGTGAGGGTTTGAGCTTGGCATAGACCGCCCATATCCGTCGGCCAGGGAACGGCGGACGGGGCGGGTTGGATGGGGCTACGGTGCAAGGGGTGCGGGGGCGAGGAGCACGTCAAGAACGGGTTCATGCGCGGCAAGCAACGCTACCGCTGCAAGGGCTGCGGGCTGAACTTCACCGACACCCCGCCGCGCGGGATGCCGCTGCGGCTCAAGGTGGAAGCGGTGCTGCTCTACCTCAGCGGCGTCTCGATGAACCGCACCGCCAAGCTGCTCGGGGTGTCGACCCCCACGGTGCAGGCCTGGATCGAGCGCTTTGCGGAAGTCTACGCGCAAAAGCCCGAGCCCGAAGGCCGTGCCGTCGTGGTCGAGCTGGACGAGATGTGGCACTACCTCAAAAAAAGCCGAACAAGCTGTGGGTCTGGAAGGCTCGGGATCGTGCTACGGGACGGCTCATCGACTGGGAGCTGGGGGGTCGTGACCGAGCCACCCTTGAACGCCTTCTCAAGCGCCTGAAGCGCTGGGGCGTGCGGCTCTACTGCACCGACGACTGGGCCGCCTACGAGAAGGCGATCCCCCAAGGCCGGCTCTACGTCGGCAAAAAGGAGACCCACGGCATCGAGCGCGACCACGCCCGCCAGCGGCACTGGCTCGCCCGCTTTCGGCGCCGGTCGATCGTGGTCTCCAAGGCCGTGCGCATGGTGGACGCCTCGATCGCGCTGTTCGCCCGCTTCGGCGGCAACGACAAGATCGGCGACCTCCGGTCTATGCTAGCCTGAGACCCTCCGAAAAGTATCGGTGCCGAACGTGGCCCTGATAAAGATACAAAAATATCAGAAATTTTGAAGGCGGCGATGGGTTCTGTCAACATGCTACCATCGCGTCACACACTCATGATTGATCGATACGTAAATGACATTTGGGAGACAATGACTGAGATTGTGCGCGTACTGAAACCCTCCGCGAGGGCGACGTTCGTCGTCGGCAACTCATGTCTTAAAGGCGTCTTCATCCGTAATGCAGACGCGGTTGCCAAAGCGGCCGAGCTTCTAGGACTTGAGTCCATTGGACGCTATGAGCGAGAACTGTCTGATCGGAATCGTTACCTGCCTGTTCTAATTGGAGGAGCCTTGGGCAAGCGTATGCGAACTGAGACCATCTTGACCTTCGTGGCCTGATCTCAAAGCCAGTAAGATTCTTGTATCGTCGATGCTATCCTCTTTCATTGAATGCCACATTCGGAACCCTTCTCGATGCGGCCGCGTTGTCGGTTTTGGCAAACGGACAGGAGGAAGAACGATGCGCGCGGTGTGCTGGCACGGCAAGAGCAAGGTTCAGGTCGACAACGTCGATGATCCGACGATCGAGCACCCGCGCGACGCGGTCGTCAAGGTCACCTCGACCGCGATCTGCGGCTCGGACCTCCACCTCTTCGACGGCTACATCCCGGCGATGGAGAAGGGCGACGTGCTCGGCCACGAGTTCATGGGCGAGGTGGTCGCGGTCGGGCCCGAGGTCACCAACCTCAAGGAGGGCGATCGGATCGTCGTGCCGTTCAACATCGCCTGCGGCCGCTGCTTCTTCTGCGAGCACGACCTCTGGTCCTTGTGCGACGAGTCGAACCCCGACCACGCCAAGCTGGAGAAGCTCTACGGCCAGTCGGGATCCGGGCTGTTCGGCTACTCGCACCTGTACGGCGGCTACGCCGGCGGGCAGGCCGAGTACGTGCGCGTCCCGTTTGCCGACACCGGCCACCTCAAGATCCCCGCGCACCTGCCCGACGAGAAGGTGCTCTTCCTGACCGACATCTTCCCGACCGGCTTTCAAGCGGCCGACAACGCCAACATCCAACCGGGCGACACGGTGGCGGTCTGGGGCTGCGGGCCGGTCGGCCAGTTCGCCATCCGCAGCGCCTTCCTGCTCGGCGCCGAGCGGGTCATCGCCATCGACCGGGTGCCCGAGCGCCTCGGCATCGCCAAGGCCGCCGACGCCGAGACGATCGACTTCACCCAAACCAACGTCCTCGAAGCCTTGAAGGAGATGACGAACGGGCGCGGGCCGGATTCGTGCATCGACGCCGTGGGCTTGGAAGCGCACGGGGCCGGCTCGATCGACGCCGTCTACGACAAGATCAAGGCCGGCCTGATGCTGGAGACCGACCGGCCGCACGTCCTGCGCGAAGCGATCATGGCGTGCCGCAAGGGCGGCACGGTCTCGCTGCCGGGCGTCTACGGCGGCCTGATCGACAAGTTCCCGATCGGGTCCGCGTTCGCCAAGGGCCTGACCTTCAAGATGGGCCAGACCCACACCCACAAGTACCTGCGCCCGCTCCTGGAGAAGATCGAGGCCGGCCGGATCGACCCCAGCTTCATCATCACCCACCGCCTCGGCCTCGACGAGGCGCCGGGCGCCTACAAGGACTTCCGCGACAAGCGCGACGGCTGCGTCAAGGTGGTGCTCAAGCCGTAGAAGGGCGGGTTAGGCGCGACCCGTCCCAGTCGGGGCGGCGTCAGGCGGCGTTCTTGCGGATGCCGTCGATGAAGCCGCGCACCTGGGTCGTCAGGTCGGAGGCCTGGCGGGAGAGGTCAGCCGTCGCCGAGAGCATCTTCGTCGCGCCCGAACCGGTCTGCCGGACGGCTTCGGACACGTTGTCGATGGTCGAGGAGACGTCCTTGGTCCGCGACGACGCTTTCTTGATGTTGCGCCCGATCTCCTGGGTCGCCGTGTTCTGCTGCTCGACCGCCGCCGACACCGCCGCCGAGCCCTCGGCCATCGACTTGATCTTGGTGTTGATCAACTCGATCGCCTCGACGGCGTTGTTGATCTGGGCCTGGACCGAGTTGATCTGCGAGGCGATCTGGTCGGTGGCGCTGGCGGTCTGGTTGGCGAGGCTCTTGACCTCGGTGGCGACGACGGCGAAGCCCTTGCCCGCCTCGCCGGCGCGCGCCGCCTCGATCGTGGCGTTCAAGGCCAAGAGGTTGGTCTGCTCGGCGATGCCGGTGATCATCTCGATCACCTTGCCGATCTCCTTCGCCTTGCCGGCCAAGTCCTTGATCTGGCCGTCGCTCTGGACGGCGGCGTTGGCGGCCTCGTTGGCCATCTGGGTCTGCTCGACGATCTGGCGGCTGATCTTGTCGATCGAGGCGCCGAGCGCCTGGGTCGCCTGCGCGACTGATTCGGTGTTGACCGTCGCCTGCTCGGCGGACGCCGCGACCGACGTGGTCTGCTCGCTGGAGCGCTCGGCCAGCTTCGCCATCGCCTCGGCGTTCGCCTGCATCTCCTTCGCCGCCGCCGAGACCGCGCCGACGATCCCGCCGACCGAGCGCTCGAACTCCTCGGCCAGCTTGGCGCGCAGCCGCGTCGCCTCGGTGGCGTTGTCCTTGAACACGAGCGTCGCCCGCGCCATCTCGCCGATCTCGTCGTGCTGGTCAACGCTTGGAATGGTGGTGTCGAGCCTGCCATCGGCGATGGCGCGTATGGCGACGGTGATGCGCTCGACCGGCCCCGCGATGGAGCGGGCGACGAAGAAGGCGGCGGCGGCGGCAAGCGCGAGGGAGACGACCGAGACGACGATGTCGATCAGCTCCGCCCGCCGGGCGGCGGCCACGACCTGCGGGCCGAGCGCGTCCTGCTCGGCCTTGACGCTCTGCTTGACGTCCTCGACCAGTCCGGCGATGCGCGGGCCGATGGCGTCCAGCGTGCCCTCGATGATGCCGTTGCGCTCGACGATGATCTCGTGGACGTTCTCGAACGCGGTCTCGTAGACCTCCAGACCCTCCCTGAACTCGGCGACGAGCCGGCGCCGGCGGGGGTTTTGCACTTGGGCGTCCAGCGCGTCGAGCGCCGTCCTGGTGGCGGCCAGCTCCTCGACCGCGCCGGCGTGGTCCGCCTCGCGATTGGAGAGCAAGAAGCGCTGGACGTAGATCCGGGCCCGCAGGAGTTCTTCTTGCAGGTCGCCGGCGTAGTAGGCGGCGTCGGGATCGCCGTCGGCGTAGGCCGTATCCATCACCTCGCCGATGCGTTCGCGGATCTGCGGGCCGGTCTCGTCGAGGATCGCGATCTCTTCGTTGCGCCGGGCCTGCAACGCGACCACCTCGGCGAAGCCCCGCCCGTAGTCGTCGATCTGCGCCGTGATGGCGTCGACCATCTCGGCCCGCTGGGGGTTCTGGATCTCGACCTGCGCTTGATCGAGGAACGCCTTCGTGGCGGCCAAGCGCTCGTCGACCGTGGCGATGGCGGACGGGCTCCCGTCGATGACGAAGTCCTTCACCCCGAGCCGGGTCGTCAGCATGTTGGCCTGCAACTCGCCGGCGAGGTTGGTGTCGCGGGCGAGGTCGCGGTAGCCGATAAAGCCCCGCATGTTGCTCTCGATCGTCAGCCCGGCCAGCGTCGACACGCCGGCGAACAGCAGCATGACGATGCCGAAGCCGAGATAGATCCGGCTGCGGACCTTCAGGCGGTTCAAGGAATTCATCATGGGCTGTTGTCGCTCTGGCCAAACCGGACACAACCCTAGCGCGAAAAACGGGCCTCAGCAACCGATTAATCTATCTTGGGTAGAACGACGCCGCGACGGCTGGCGCGGATCGAGGCGCGCCGAGGGTTCGACGGACGGATTTCAGACGAGCGGCGGACGCGCGCCGTCCGGCCACCGCGCCGAGCCGCGGACGACGATCTCGCACGGCAGGACGTGGTGCTCGGGCGGGCGGTCGGGCGTGCTCAGGCGGGACGCGACGCAGGCGACGGCTTGCTCGACCATGAGGCGCAGCGGCTGGCGCACCGTGGTGAGCGCGTAGCTCGCCCTGGCACCGCCGGGCACGTCGTCGAAGCCGACGACCGAGACGTCGTTCGGCACCTTGACCCTCCCCTCGAAGCGCAGCGCGTCGATGACGCCCAAGGCCGTCGGGTCGTTGGCGGCGAAGACGGCGTCGGGGCGGGGGTCGGCTTCGAGCAGGCGAAGACCGGCCCTGTAGCCGCCCGCGTAGGTGAAGTCGCCCGCCTGGGTGATGACCCGCCGCCCCGCCGCCCGCACGGCCGCCGCGTAGCCTTGGCGGCGTAGGGTGCCGACGGGGCTGTCCCTCGGCCCGGTGACGAAGGCGACGCGGCGGTGGCCGGCGTCGATGAGGGCCTCGGTCACGCGCCTCGCCGTGCCCGCGTGGTCGCTCGCCACCCGATCGACGAGCGGGTGATCCAGCGCGCGGTTGAGCATGACGAGCGGCGTGCCGGCCGCGGCGCAGTGGGCGGCGCCGCGTTCGGTCAGCCGGGCGCTGCACACGATCCCGTCGACGCGGTAGGCGAGGAGCGGCGGCAGCGCCCCGTCGGCGATCGCGTCGTGCTCGACCATGTGCAAGAGCAAATGGTCGCCCCCGGCTTGCAGGGTCTCGGTCATGACGTGCAGGAGTTCGGGGTAGTTCTGGTTGACGTAGTCGGTGACGACGACGCCGATCAGCCGGGTGCGGCCGGAGATCAGCGAGCGGGCGATGGCGTTGGGGCGGTAGCCGAGTTCCGCCGCCGCCTCGAAGATGCGCGCTTGCATCGCCGGCGAGATGCTCGCACCGGCCGAGAAGGCGCGGCTCACCGCCGACTGCGATACGCCGGCGAGCCGCGCCACCGCGTAGGACGTCGCCCGCCGTCCGCCGTTCGAGGTCACGTCCCGGCCTCTAGTGCAGCGCCGTGGAACGACGGATCGCGCTTTTCAGCATCTCGACGTCGAAGTCGGCGGAATCGCAGGCGTCCAGGATGACGCGCTCCCGGCGGATCACCGCCTCGATGTGGCGCGGCAGGTCGCTCAAGTGGTCGAGCGGGACGACGACGGCGCCGTGGCGGTCGGCGTGGATCAGGTCGTTCGGGCGCACCTCCAGCCCGAACACCCGGACCGGCACGTCGATCGCCTCGACGTGGACGAAGGCGTGCGCCGGCGTCACCTTGCCGGCCAGGATGGGAAAGTCCGGCTGAAGCATGTCGAGGTCGCGCACGCAGCCGTTGGTGAGCACGCCCTTGAGGCCCAAGGTCTTATGGATCTTCGCGTTCAGCTCGCCCCAGTAGGCGGCGACGGGCACGTCGTCCAAATCCTCGACGACGGCGATCCGGCTGCCGCTCCCGCCGGCCATGTGGGCGTAGTAGCCGAGGCGAAAGTCGAGGTAGGATTTGCTGTCGAGCGCCGTCGGCCGCGTGCCGACGATCTGTGCCGTGCGGGCGAAGCCGACCATCGGCGGCAGGTTCGGGAACGGGCACACGAACGTCTCGCGGGTGAAGCCGCCGCCGTAGCGCGTGCCGTAGGCCTCGTCCAGGGCGTTGCAGACGGTGGGCGTGTCGAAGCGGCGCAGCGCCTCGATCACGGCCTCGATCTCGGGGGCGTCGTCGCTCATCTCAAGCCTCCCGGATGCGGCGACCGGTCTCGGCCTCGAACAGGTAGGCGCGCTCGGGCTCCAGCCGGACGCCGATCATGGCGTCGAGCGCGTGGCGCTCGCCCTTGGCGCCCTTGACGACGAGGAGGCCGCGGTCGGGCAGGCGCAGCGTCGTCTGGGTCGCCTCGCCCAGGAGTTCGAACGAATAGACCGGGGCTTTGATGTGGCCGTTCTCGGGCTGACATAAGGCGAGGTCTTCGGGCCGGGCACCCAGGATCACGCCCGAGCGCGACCCGCCCCCGACGCCCGGCACGCGCACGCCCGCCGCGACGAAGGCGCCGTCGTCGAGGTCGCCTTGGATCAGGTTCATCGCCGGCGAGCCGATGAAGCCGGCAACGAAGACGTGGTCGGGGTCGTTGTAGATGTCTTCGGGCGTGCCGACCTGCTGCACGCGGCCCTTGTCCATCACCACGACGCGGTCGGCGAGCGTCATCGCCTCGATCTGGTCGTGGGTGACGTAGACCGTGGTGACGCCCTGTTCGTGGTGCAGGTGCTTGATCTCGGCCCGCATCGAGACGCGCAACTTGGCGTCCAGGTTGGACAAGGGCTCGTCCATCAAGAACACGCTCGGCTCGCGGACGATGGCGCGCGCCAAGGCGACGCGCTGGCGCTGCCCGCCGGAGAGCGCCTTCGGCTTGCGGTCGAGCAGGGGCTCGATCTCGACCCGACCGGCGGCGCGGTTGATGCGCTCGGCCTGCTCGGCCTTGGACACGCCGCGGATGCGCAACGGATAGCCGATGTTCTCGCGCACGCTCATGTGCGGGTAGAGGCCGTAGTTCTGGAACACCATCGCGACGTCGCGGTCCTTCGGCGCCAAGTCGTTGACCCGCCGCCCGCCGAACAGGATGTCGCCCGCGGTGACGTCCTCCAGCCCCGCGATCATGCGCATCGTCGTCGTCTTGCCGCAGCCCGAGGGGCCGAGGAGGACCAGGAACTCGCCGTCGGCGATCTCCATGTCGAAGTCCTTGACCGCCTCGAAGGCGCCCCAGCGTTTGTTGACGCGATCGAGCGTCACCGAGCCCATGCGTGTCTCCCCCTATCGAAGCGTCAGCGCACCGCGCCCATGGTCATGCCCTGGACGAAGTGGCGCTGGATGAGCATCGCCAGGACGAACATCGGCAGCATGACGATGACGCCCGCGGCGGACAGATAGTCCCAGCGCACGCCGGACTCGTCGTTGAAGAGGGCGAGCGCCACCGGCCACGTGCGCATGAACTGCTGCGAGATCATCAAGGCGAACAGGAACTCGTTCCAGGCCAGGATGAAGCAGAAGATGGCAGCCGTGATGATGCCGGGCGCCGCCATCGGCAGGACGATGTTCTTGATCACCTGCCAGCGGGTCGAGCCGTCGACCAGGGCCGCCTCCTCGGTGTCGATCGGGATCGCCTCGATGAAGCCCATGATCATCCAGACCGCGAACGGCGTCACGATCGATAGGTTGATGAGGATCAGCGTGACGTGCCGGTCCAACATGCCCAAGTCGCGCGCGAGCAGGAAGTAGGGGATGATGATCACGACGGCCGGGACGAACTGGGTGGCCAGGATGGTGAAGAAGGCGACCCGGCCGCCCCGCATCCGAAAGCGGGTGAAGCCGTAGGCGGCGAGCGTGGCGATCGGCACCGCGATCAGGACGGTGAAGGTCGAGACGACGAGCGAGGAGAGCAGCGCGTCGCCCAGACGGTACTGCGGGTTGCGGAAGATCTCGGCGAAGTTCCGCAAGGTCGGCTCGAAGACGACCGAGAGGCGGTAGACCTCCTGCTGCGGCTTGAAGGCGGTGATGAACACCCAGACGATCGGGAGCAGGATGAAGACGCCGGCGAGCACGACGAGGGCGTTGGTGGCGATGGTCCAGTGTCGGTCCCGACGGCGCATGGCTCAGGCCTTCTTGAACACGAGGCGCATGTAGATGAAGGCCATCACCGCCATCGGAATGATGAGGATCACCGACATGGCGGCGGCCCCGCCGGCATCGGAGTATTTCTGCGCCGTGTAGTAGATGTAAAAGCCCAGCGTCTGCGTGCCGGGGGCGCCCTGGGTCAGCGTGTAGATCTGGTCGAACATCTTGAGGGCGAAGATGATCTTGAGCACGGTGCAGATCATGATGACCGGCAGGAGGGCCGGCAAGGTCACGTCGCGAAACACCTGCCAGCGGTTGGCGCCGTCGACCTCGGCCGCTTCCTGCGCGTCCCGCGGCACCGAGGCGAGGCCGCCGATCATGACGAGGCACAAGAATGGCGCCCAGTTCCAGACGTCGGACGCGATCAGGACGACCAGCGTCAGCACCCGGTCGTTGAGCCAGTTGGCGTCGTTCAGCCCCGGCACCCAGTCGAGGGCTTCCGCGAACAGGCCGAAGCCGTCGTTGAACATGAAGCGCCAGGTGTAGCCGACCAGCGCGGCACTCATCGCGAACGGCAGGATGAGTAGCGAGCGCACGCCCGAGCGCAGCCCGCCGCTAGGCGCGAGGAGGAGCGCCATGCCGAGCGCGATGAGGATGGTCGCGGCCGTGGCGAAGACGGTGAAGACGAGCGTGACCCAGACCGACTCCTGAAAGCCCGGATCGCCCAGGATATAGGCGAAGTTTTCCCATCCGACAAACAGGCCGTTGCGCGGGTTGGGCGTGGTCGAGACGAAATAGAAGGCGTTAACGAGACCGCGCGCGATCGGGAATATCGCCGTCGCGACCACGACCAGGAACGCCGGCAGGATCAGGATGTACTTGATCGTGTTGTCGCGCATGGGGCCTACCCCGACCTGCTTTTCTTCTTCTCGTCATCCTCCGGCTTGACCGGAGGATCCATGCCGTAAGCCGCCATTACCGTTGGGCAAACTCCGCTCCGTAGCCGTGGATCCTCCGGTCGAGCCGGAGGATGACGACGGGGGCCGAGGGGGCCGTGCGCCTTTCGGCTTTGACGGGCGGCGCACCGGCAACGTCTCTACCGATACCCCGCACGGGCGAGGACGCGCTCGGCCTGGGTGGCGGCGTCGGTCATCAACTGCTCGACGTCGCCGCCCGAGGCGGCCCCGGCGATGGCTTGGCTGAGCAGGTCGCCGATCTGCGTCCACTCGGCCATCTGCGGCATCACGTCGGCGTCCTTCAAGGAGGCGTAGGCGATCTCGCCGATGGCGTCGTTGGCGGCGTTGACCTCGGGGTCGGTGAGGTTCGCCGTCTGGGTCACGACGTTGTTCGAGATGGCCGTGCCCTTCACCTCGCGCTCGATGGCGTTCTTCTTCTCCAATTCCGGGTTCGAGAGCCACTTGAGGAATTCCCAGGCCGCCTCCTGGTTCTTCGAGTAGGTCGAGATCGAGAACGGCATTGAGATGGCGTAGGAGCGGATCGCCCCGCCCGCCTCGTAGGCCGGCATCGGCGCGAACGCCACCTGCGCCTCGCTCAGCACCGACTGCTCGGCGTCGGTCATCGGCGAGTAGGCCCACCACCACATCGGGAGCATCGCCAGCTTGCCCTGCTGAAAGGCGGTGCGCGCCTCCTGCTCGACCCAACTGACGCCGGCCGGCGGCACGATCTTCTCTTGCGTGAGCAGGCCGACATAGTCCTTGGTCGCCTGGATCGCCTCGGGCGTGGTCCAGGCGGGCTTCATGTCCTCGGTGAAGATGTCCTGGCCGGCACCCCACAAGTAGTTGACCCAGATGAACAGGTTCTGGCGGTTGCCGTCGGCGCCGTAGTAGAGGCCCAGGGGATCGACGCCCGCGTCGGCGTCGGCGATCTTGTGGCCGGTCTCGACCACCTCGGCCCAGGTCTCGGGCGGCTCCAGGCCGAGCTGGTCGAAGATGTCCTTGCGGTAGAAGAACAGTTGCGCATGGGCGCGCATGGGAAAGCCCTTGACCTCGCCGTCGTAGGTCGCCGACTTGGCGAACGCCTCGGGGTAGCGGTCCATCGAGATGCCGTCCTCCTTTAAGAGGCCGTCGATGCCCAAGAGCCAGTTCGCGTTCGAAGGCCCCCAACTGTCGAGGTAGTTGACGACGTCGAAATTGCCGTTGGCGGCGATGCCGACCGAGGCAACCTTCTCCTGCAACGAGGTGAACGGCACCTCCGTCCAGCGCACGTCGATGCCGGTGAGGTCGGTGAACTCGTCGTCGCGCAGCGCGAGGCCGGTGAACTGCGGCGTCACCACGGCCATGACGTTGAGCGTCGTGCCGTCGTAAGGCTTACCGGGCTTGAGGCCGTAGGGCGGCGTACCTTGCGCCGCGGCCGCACCGGCGAACCCCAGCGCCAGGGCCGCGGCGGCGAGCATCTTGCCAATCATCGTCTCATTACCTCCCTTATCGGCGCGCCCGGAGGCGCGGTGTCAGCCGAGCACCCTCAGACGGCGCGAACCCCCTCCCAGTCGCGGGCGAGGCCGGGGTCCTTGGGCACGTAGATCTGCTTCATCAGCGCGAATTCGCCCCACTCGGTCCACTCCTCGACGAAGCGGCCGGCCTCGATCCAGTGGTGCGAGATGCCCATGATCCGCACCCGCTTGCCCGTGGGCGGGCCGTAGCCGCTCGGCCCCTCGTGCGTGCCGATCAGCGTCCAGCGCACGGCGACGCGCCGGCGCCCGCGCTCCTCCACCCAGTAGACGTCGTCGACCAGCATCCGCGCGTCCGGCAAGGCGGCGAGCCGGGCCAGGATGTCGTGCTTGTAGTCGCCGAGCCCGTAGATCTCGCGGTCCGACGAGGCGTGGCAGAGGTGGTTCTCGGCGTAGTAGTCGTCGATCCGGCCCAAGTAGCGCCAGTTCCATATCTCGTGGTAGGCGCGGCGGACGAACGCCTCGACGTCGCCCTCGCCCGCCGTCTCGACGATCGGCGCCGGCGTGCCCTGCGCCACGACGTTCTCGACCTCGCCGAACGGCCGCGCCAAGTCCTCGCCGGCCGACTGCGAGTTCGAGATGCGCTCCTTGACGAAGCGCTCCAGCACCGCCATCGGGTCGAGGCCGAGCTGGCGGATCAACGACAACTCGTTGTAGGACACCCACTCCTTCGCCACCCGGTTGTCGCGGATGACGCAGTTGGCGACGCCGCGGACGGCAACGCGCCGGCCCGTCGGCGGGCCGTACTGTGAGTGGCCGGTGTTGGTGCCCATGTAGGTCCAGCGCATCGAGGTGTCGTGCGTGCCCTCGGCGTTTTGCCGCCAGACCACGTCCTCGATGAAGTCGCGCGTATCGGGAAAGGCGGCTTGGCGGATGGTGGTCAGCCGGATCACCTGATCGCGGCCGTAGATGTCGCCGTTCGAGGTGTGGACGATCGCCGCCGGCTCGTAATAGTCGTAGATCTTGCCGATGAACTTCTCGTCCCAGATCTGGTGGGTCGAGGTCTTGATGTAGTCGACGATGTCGTAGGGATTGCCCCCGACATGGCCGGCCGTCGGCAGCGGGTGGCGCACCGAGACGGCCCGCGTCGGCGTCTGCTTTGGCGTCGTCGCCGCGTCACCCGACTTACCATTCCCGGCGCCCGCCGCCGCTTCCGCCACCTTGCTCACTCCGTCTTGACCCTTGCTCAGGAGCCTAACCCCGTCTGCATTCGGATGCAACAGCGCCCGAGCCACGCCCGCAGCAAGGGCTTCAGCGCCTCCGGCCGCTCCAGGGTCGAGAGGTGGCCGCAGCCGCGCAGGACGTGCAGTTCCGCGTTCGGCGCCGCCTCGGCAATCGCCTCGTGCCGGTCGACCGGGCACAAGGTATCGCGGTCGCCGCCGACCGCGAGGATGGGTCCCTCGAACGCGGTGAGGGCCCCGCGCGCATCGCGGCGCGAGCCGATGGCCGCCGCCTGCCGAAAGTAGACCGCCTCGCCCGCGTCGGCCGCCATCGCCCGTACCACGGCCCGAATCGCTTCGCCGCGCGGGTTGTCGGGCGCGAGGTAGGCGGGCAGGAAGGTCTCCTCGACGAGCGGTGCCAGACCACGCCCGCGCACGTCCGCCGTCTGTGCCAGCCGCCGCTCCCGTGCGGCGTCGGTCTCGGCGAACGGGTTGGTGTTGAGGAGGGCGGCGCCCAGCACCCGTTCTGGTGCCCGCGCGACGACCTCCATCGCCAGGATGCCGCCCAGCGACAGGCCGAGGATGGCGAAGCGCTCCGGTGCGTTTTGCAGCAGCCGGTCCGCCATGCCGGCCATCGTGTCGTCCAGCGTCACCTCGGCCGGTTTGAGCGCGGCCACGCCTTTAAGATCCTCGACCTGCGGGCCGAACAGGCGCCCGTCGCACAGGTGGCCGGGGGCGAGGACGAAGGGGGTCAGCATGAGCTTTCGGTGTTAAGGATCGTGGTGTCTTCGGGCAAGGCGACGGGTCGGGCAAGGGAGGAACGGATGGCGTCGAGACTGGGCATCGGCTTGGCGATCGGGACAATCTTCGGCACCGTGATCGGCGGCCTGATCCTGGACAATGTTGGGCTGGGCATCGGCGTCGGCATCGCGCTCGGCGCGGGGATCGGCGGGGTGCTGTACGCCTTGAAGGGGTGGGAGGGGGGCTGAGATTGAGGCGGTTGCTGCTCGATGACGATTGAGTCTGATAGAATTTCCTGATTGGTCGTAAGATACACCCAAGGATGGAGGTCCAGCAGCCTATTGAGAACGAATGAGCCCATGAAATACTCCGCGTTTCATCCCTGGACCCCACATCAAGTGTGGGGTGACAACGTAACGTTCGAGCTTCCTTCCTGTCATCCCCGACTTGATCGGGGATCCAGGGTGGCCAAGCCCGTTTGCCCACACAGCTTTCCGACGTTGCAAACGGGGATGCTTATCCAGGATAGTCAGGTAAACTTCTGACACGGTGGCGGCGCATCAACTCGTCGTCCAACCGCCATCCAGCATCAAGGCCGAGCCGGTCATCAGCGCCGAGGCGTCGGAGGCGAGGTAGACGATAGCACCCATCACGTCCTCGACCTGACCCAGGCGCCCGAGCTTGATCTTGGCGAGAACGGAGGACTTGAACGCCTCGTCGGTGAGGAAGGGCCGCGTCATCGGCGTCTCGATGAAGGTCGGGCAAACCGTGTTGACGCGGATCTTATGAGCACCCAGTTCGGCCGCCATCGCCTTGGTCAAGCCCTCGATCGCGTGCTTGGAGGCGCAGTAGACGCTGCGCCGCCCCCCGCCGACGTGGCCCATCTGCGAGGAGACGTTGACGATCGAGCCGCCCTCGCCGGCCGCGATCATGCCGCGCGCCACCGTCTGCGCCACGAAGAACGCCGCTTTGACGTTCAAGTCCATGACGGCGTCGAAATCCTCCTCGTCCACCTCGACGAAAAGGGCAGGGCGGTTGGTGCCGGCGTTGTTGATCAAGATCCGGTAGGGGCCCGTGCGCACGATCGCCGCCCGGACTGCCCCGACGTCGCCAACATCGAGCGGCAGCGCCTCGGCCGTGCCGCCCGATGCCCGAATGGCGTCCGCCGCCGCCTCGATCTCACCCAAAGTTCGGGCAGCGAGGACGACGTGCGCGCCGGCCCCGGCCAAGGCCGCCGCGGCCGCGAGGCCGATGCCCCGCCCCGCGCCGGTGACGAGCGCGCGCCTCCCGTTGAGCCGGGTCGAGGGGGCTCTTGGCAGGTCCACCGCCCTACTCCGCCGCCTCGTAGGCCGGCACGTTGCGCCCGCCGTAGCGGCGCACGCGCAGGTTGGCCTGCTCGGCGTGGCCGGCGAAGCCCTCCAACATGCACAAGCGCGAGCAGTACTCGCCGACCATCGCCGAGGCCGCGTCGGTCATCACCTTTTGGTAGGTGCAGGTCTTGAGGAACTTGCCGACCCACAAGCCCCCGGTGTAGCGCGCCGCCTTCAGCGTCGGCAGCGTGTGGTTGGTGCCGATCACCTTGTCGCCGTAGGCGACGTTGGTGCGCGGGCCGAGGAACAAAGCACCGTAGTTGGTCATGCGGTCTAAAAACCAGTCGTCGCGCTCGGTCATCACCTGGACGTGCTCGGAGGCGATGTCGTCGGCGACCTTGAGCATCTCCTCATAGTCCTCGGCGACGATCACCTGGCCGTAGTCGCGCCACGCCTGACCCGCCGTCTCGCCGGTCGGCATCTGCGCCACGAGCCGCTCGACCTCGGCCATGGTATCGCGCGCCAGCCGCTCGGAGTTGGTCAGCAGGATCGCGGGCGAGTTGACCCCGTGCTCGGCCTGGCCCAGGAGGTCGACGGCGCAGGTCTCGCCGTCGACGCTCGCATCCGCGATCACCAGCGTCTCGGTCGGGCCGGCGAACAAGTCGATGCCGACCCGGCCGAACAGTTGCCGCTTGGCCTCGGCGACGAAGGCGTTGCCGGGGCCGACCAGCATGTCGACCGCCTCGATGCTCGCCGTGCCGATCGCCATCGCCCCCACCGCCTGGATGCCGCCGAGGGCAAAGATCTCGTCGGCGCCGGCGAGGGCTTGAGCGGCGACGATGGCGGCGGCCGGCTCGCCCTTGAAGGGCGGCGCGCAGGTGACGATCCGCTTCACGCCCGCCACCTTCGCCGTCACCACCGACATGTGCGCCGAGGCCACCATCGGGTACTTGCCCCCCGGCACGTAGCAGCCGACCGCGTTCACCGGGATGTGCTTGTGGCCGAGGATCACACCCGGCAGCGTCTCCGCCTCGACGTCCTGCATCGAGGCGCGCTGGATTTGAGCGAAGTTGCGCACCTGCGCCTGCGCGAACTTGATGTCGTCGAGCGAGCGGTTGGGGATCCGATCGAGGCAGTCCTGGATCTCCTTGTCGCTCAGCCGGTAGTCGTCGCGCTCCCAGCCGTCGAATTTGGCCGACATGTCGCGCACGGCCTCGTCGCCGCGCGCCTCGATGTCGTCCAGCGCCGCCTCGACGATGCCCCGCACCTTCGTGTCCATATCGCGGCGCCGGGTCTCGTCCAACCCCTCCTTCAGCCAGCGGGCCATGCGCGTCCTCCTCTTGCGTCCATGTTCAGGCGGCTATCGTACCGTAATGCTTCGAGGCGATTCTCGCACCCCCGGCGAGGGCCGCGAGCTTGGCGTAGGCGATCTCGGGATCGACCGCGCCGAAGCCGGCGAAGGTGCCAAAACCGCAATCCGTGCCGGCGACGACGCGCTCGACGCCGACGATGTCGGCGAAGCGCTCGATCCGCTCGGCGACCAACTCGGGGTGCTCGACGAAGTTGGTCGTCGTGTCGATCACCCCCGGCACCAGGACCTTGTCGTCGGGGATCTCGGCCCGGCGTTCGACGAAGACCCGCCACTCGTGCCCGTGGCGCGGGTTGGCGCCCTCGAACAGGACGAAGCGCGGCTTGGCCCGCATCAGCGTGTCGAACATCCGCGCCATGGGGATGTCGCAGACGTGCGGCCCCTCGTAGTTGCCCCAGCAGATGTGCAGCCGGCAGCGCTCGGCCGGCACGTCGGCCAAGGCCGCATTCAACACGGCCAAGTGCGTCTCGGCGATCTTGACGAAGTCGTCGTCCGAGCGGTCGGCAAACAGCATGTGGCGCGACAGCGCGAGGTCGGGGCAGTCGATCTGCAAGATCAGCCCGGCCTCGACGATGGTGCGGTACTCGTAGGCCAGCGCCTCGCCTAGGGCTTCCAGATAGGCCCCGTGGCTCTCGTAGTGGGCGTTGGGCTGGAACAGGGCAACGACGCCGGGCGAGGCCGCGTTCATGAAGGCTTCCCTCGCCCCCGCCGCGTCGGCCGCCGCCTTAAGGTTGGCGATGTCCTTCTTGAGCGGTTCGGCGTCCTTCAGCCGGATCGCGCCCGTGCACTGCGGGCGGGCGTAGGTCGGCGTGCCCCCGGCGCGGGCGAGGCGCTCCATGAAGCTTGGGAACAGCTTGAGGTCGGCGGGGGCACGCCTCGGGCTGTCGCCCTCAAAACCGGTGAAGCGGTCCTTGACGTAGGTGGCATAACTGATCTTCGACTGCTCGCCGTCCGAGACCACGTCGATCCCGGCCTCGACCTGCCGCCGCACCACGCGCGCCACGGCGTCGCGCATCGTGGCGTCGAACGCTGCCCCATCGACCGCCTCGCCGCGCTCCTTGGCGAACAGCATGTCGACGACGTCCTGGGAGCGGGGCAGGGAGCCGACGTGAGTGGTCTTGATGTTTTGCATGGGTCCTCCAGGAACGCTTCGCGTGCGCTGCCGCGCGGGCTTCTTTTTCTCTTTTTTCGCTTTGTCCGAGGCCGGCCCTCGGCGCCGCGGCCAGTCTCCTACGGTTAACACTGGCAAAAAAAGAGAAAAGCCTGCGCGGCGAGCGCACGCGAAGCGTTCAATCCCTTCGCGTCGGACCCGGCCGGTCGTCGGTGTTTTGCACCAGGAACAAGGCGGTGTCGTCGCCGCCGGTGGCGCTCAAGGCCCGCTCGACGCCGGGCGGGATCGCGGCGGTGTCGCCGGGGTTGAGGGTGCGCTCGCCCCCGTCCCAGGCGAGCTTCCAATACCCGCGGTGGACGAGCGCCACCTCGTGCCGGTCGGTGGTGTAGCGCTCGCCCTCGCGCCGCTGGCCGCGCTGCAGGAAGGCGACCTCGAAGCCGGGCCGGTTGCGGATCATCGGCGCCGTCCCGTTCGGCTTGCCGATGACGAAAGCCGGCTCCTGCGTCGAGAGCGCCTTCATGTCCCAGTAGCGCGCGACCGAGGCCGGCACCACCTCCATGGGCGACGGTTCGGGGTAGTCTTCGAGTTGGCTCGGGGTCAATGTCGGCATCGGCCGCACGCCCTCGGGCGGTTCCTGGCCCCGCTTGGTGTCGACCAGCTTGCCGTTCTCCATCAAGACGAGACCGTGGTCGCGCGCGTCCTCGATCACCTGCGGCGCCCAGATCACGCCGCCGCCGGCGTCGTCACCCCCTAAGACCGCGAACATGAAGCCGTAGCGGTCGCCGATGTTCTCGAAGCCGCGAAAGATGCCGGTCGGGATGTCGATCAGGTCGCCTTCCTCCAGCACCACCTCGCCGGCCGTGCCGTCGACGCCCCAGAAGAAGCGCCAGCGACCTTTATGGATCAAGAACACCTCGGCGGTGTGGTGCGAGTGCAGCGAGTTGCGGCAGTGCGGCGGCTGGCCGGCGGCGCCGATGTTGAAGCCCGGCGTGTCCTTGATGTGGACGTGCTGGTCCGGGCTCTCCGACACGCCGCCGCCGATGATGGTGAAGTTGTCCTTCTGATCCGAGCCTGGCGTGTGCGCGTCGATGAAGGCGGTCTTGCAGGGGACGAGGTCCCCGTGGCGAACGATGCGCTCTTCCATCTCGGCGGCGGAAACGGCGGCCATGACGTGCCTCCCCCTCAACGTTGAATGCCGACGCATTCCTCTCGGCCCCTCGGCGTTGAATGCGAATGCAATGATAGGCTAGAGTGCGTTCCTGTCCAGGGGCGATCGACGGCGAAGGAGGAAACGATGGCAGACGCGCGCAAAGGCCCCCGGCCGGTCGGCAGCCGGGACGTGTCGGACCTGCTGCGCACCTCGGGCGAACTGCGCCAGGAACTGCTGGGGTTCGATCCGGACTACGCCGACATCGTCGACTACATCGTGCGCTGCACGCACAAGATCTGGGAGGAGAAGGGGGTGGGGCTCATCTACACCCACTACCGCCAGCCCTGCGTGATCCGCACGCCCGACCGGCTGATCCTCGACCGCGAGACGGTGGTGCAGGACACGATCAAGCATTTGGCCGCTTTTCCCGACCGCAAGCTGCAGCCCGTGGACGTGATCTGGACCGACCTGAAATCGAACGGCTTCTACTCCTCGCACCAACTGGTCAGCGTCGGCCGCAACACCGGCGACACCGAGTTCGGTCCGCCCACCAACCGCAAGGTCGTCGTCCGCACCGTGGCGGATTGCATCATCAAGGAGAACCGTATCTACGAGGAGTGGCTGGTGCGCGACGGCATGAGCACGGTCGTGCAGTTGGGCCTCGACCCGTTCGAGGTGGCGCGGCGGCGGGCACAGGCCTCGCTGGACGCGGGCACGCGCGACTGGATGCACGGCGAGATCGAGCGGGTGCAGGGCCAGCGCTCGCCCTTGGAGGATCTGCTGCCGGGGATCGAGGACGCCAAGGGCAAGCCCGAGCCGGAGCGGGCGCGCTACTTCTTCAACGCGATCTGGAACGCGCGGCTGTTCAACCTCGTGCGCGAGGTCTACGCGCCGGGCGTCGAGTTTCACGGCCCCGCCGGGCGCGAGCTGACCGGCGATTCGGCGGTGATCGGCTACATGCTCTCCTTGTGCGCCGCGCTGCCCGACATCGCCTTCTCCGTCGATCACGCCATCGCCAACGTCCAGGACAACGGCGACGCGCACGTGGCGCTGCGCTGGACGGCGGCCGGCACCCACGACGGTTACGGGGCCTTCGGCGAGCCGGCCCAAGCGCGGGTCTACCTGCTCGGCGTCTGCCACCAGAAGTGGCGGGGCGGGCGGATCGTCGAGGAGCTGTTCTTGTTCGACGAACTGGCCGCACTCACCCAGATCGAGCGCCAGCGCTTGGGCGGCAAGCGCGCGCCCTCCGGCTTCGCGCCGACGCAGGTCGTCGCCTGAGGGTTCCTAGCCGAGCAAACCCTTGCTCTTGAACGACAGGTGGCCGTTCTTGCCGACGATGACGTGGTCGTGGACGGTGATGTTGACGGCCCGCAGGGCCTCGACGACCGCGCCCGTCATCTCGACGTCGGCCTTGGACGGGGTCGGGTCGCCCGAGGGGTGGTTGTGGACCATGATGATCGCCGACGCCGCCAGTTCGAGGGCGCGCTTGACGACCTCCCTTGGGTAGAGCGGCGTGTGGTCGACCGTGCCGCGCGACTGGACCTCGTCCTTGATCAGGATGTTCTTGCGGTCGAGGAAGAGGATGCGAAAATGCTCCGACGGCTCGTGCTGCATCGCCAGCTTCAGGTACTCGACGAGGGCAGTCCAGGACGAGACCACCTCGCGCGCCTTGATCGCCTCCTTCAAGACGCGCTGCATCAAATCGTGCGTCGCCTTGAGCAAAACCTGGGTATGGCGCAAGTCCTGCGCGTAGCGCTTCGCGTCCTCGTCCGACTTCGGCGCCGCCGGGACAATGGACTCCTTGTAGCGCGCCGGGTCGGCGGCGAGCACGCCTCCTAAGCTCTCGAAGCGCTGCAACAGGTCCTTGGCGATCGGTTTCGTGTCGCGGTAGCGCACGCCGGCGAACAAGAGGAGTTCGAGCAGTTCATAGTCGGCGAGTGCCGCGGTGCCGCCCTCCAAGAAGCGGTCGCGCAGCCGGTCGCGGTGGCCGTGATAGTGCTTCGAGCCCCAGGCCGGCTTGGCCTCGGCCCCCGCCAAAACGCTCGCCGCCGGCGCGGGCACGGCCGGGGACGCGGCCGGGGCGAAGGCGGGCGCCCCTTCGGCCAGACCGGGCGGGGCACCGATCGTCTCGGCCAGCGCCGCGACGGCGGCGGCGTCAGCAAAGCGCCACGCCGCCTCGGTCTTGCTCCAGCGGCCGCCGCAGCGCTTGATCGCGTCGCGGTGGGCGTAGGTGTTGCCGCCGACCCGCCAGGGCAGGTCGTGGCCGGGGCTCTCCTGGGCGGTGAGGCCGTGATCGGCGAGACGGGCGAGAAGATCGTGGGACGTCATGCCGGGGTCCGTTCGGGCGAGAAGCGCGACGTTATTAAACCGAAAGTTGATAAAACCGCAACGGCCCGGCGCAAGCCCGCGCGAAATACCTTGGCAGCGGTGCTTGAGCGGCCCAGATGGTGATGCTTTCGGGGCGACGGGGGACGTATGGACCAGGACGGCAACGGCGGCCGGGTGACGGCCGGGCTCTTGATCATCGGCAACGAGATCCTCTCGGGCCGCACGCAGGACGCGAACTTGGCCCAACTCGCGACCTTCCTGAACGGGGTCGGCGTCCGCCTCGCCGAGGCCAGGGTCGTGCCCGACGTCGAGGCCGAGATCATCGACGCGCTGGGGGTTCTCAGGAAGCGCTACAGCTACGTCTTCACGACGGGCGGCATCGGCCCGACGCACGACGACATCACGGCGGCGGCGGTGGCGAAAGCGTTCGGCCGCGAACTCACCCGCCACCTTGAGGCGGAGCGGCTGCTGCACGCCTACTACCCCGAGGAGCGGCGCACGGCGGCCAGGATGAAGATGGCCGACACGCCAAAAGGCGCCGAACTGATCGAGAACCCGATCAGCGTGGCGCCGGGCTTTCGCGTCGAGAACGTCTTCGTGCTGGCCGGTATTCCCAAGGTCATGGCGGCGATGCTGGACGGGATCAGGGGCCAGTTGAGGGGCGGCGCCGTCGTCCTCTCGCGCACGCTCAACGTCTTCGCCGGCGAGGGCGACATCGCCCAGATGCTGAGCGAGGTCCAGGCGCACTACCAAGACGTCGACGTCGGCAGCTACCCCTTCTTCAGCCTCGGCCGCTTCGGCGCCAGCATCGTCTTTCGAAGCGACGACAAGACGGCACTCGACAACGCCCTCTTCGCGCTGGAGCAGGCGCTGGCCGAGCGCGACATCGAGGCCGAGGAGGCCGGCCCCGAGGCTTGAGGTGCGGGGGCAGCACCGTTACAAGCACCGAGGCCGTGCCCGCTTGACGAAACAGGTAGACGTAGCAGACTTAAAATCTGTGGCCTTCGGGCGTGCCGGTTCGAGTCCGGCAGCGGGCACCAAGCGCCGACGCGGCGCGTCGGTCGATGGGATCGGCGCAATAACGGTTGAAGAACCCGCGATATTCCGCCAATTCATTTTGTCAAAGCCGCGAACCGCCATCGGAGAAGCTTCATGCCCAAGCGCCGCAGCCACTTGCCCGTGCCCGCCATCAGCCGGCGCCGGTTCGGGCAGACGCTCACCGTCGCCACCACGGCCGCCATGCTGCCCAAGCTGGTCCGGGCGCAATCGAAGCAGGTCAACGTCTACAACTGGGACACCTACATCGGCGAGAGCACGATCCCCGACTTCGAGGGCGAGACGGGCATCAAGGTGCGCTACGATTTGTTCGCCAGCTCGGACGAGGTGTTCGCCAAGCTGCGCCAGGGCAACCCCGGCTACGACGTGATCTACCCCTCGAACGAGTACGCGGCGCGGATGATCGCGGCCGAGATGCTGGAGCCGCTCGACCACGCCAAGATCCCCAACTTCGACAACCTCAACCCCGAGTTCGCCGATCCCGCCTACGATCCGGGCCGCGAGTTCACGCTGCCCTACTTCTGGGGCACGATCGGCATCGGCTACCGCCAGAGCATCGCCGAGGTCAAGGCCTGGGCCGACCTGTTCGAGGGCGACGCCTTCGACGGGCGCATGTCCTTTCTCGACAACAAGGACACGATCCAGTGCTCCTTGAAGTACCTGGGCTACAGCGCCAACACGACGAGCCAGGACGAGATCAACCAAGCCGCCGACGCGCTGATCAAGATCAAGCCGAAGATCAAGACCTTCACCCCCGACACGGGCCAAGACCTGTTGATCTCGGGCGAGGTCGACGCCTGCTCGGAGTACAACGGCGACATCTTACAGGTGATGCTGGAGGACGACGACCTCGCCTACACCCTGCCCGAGGAGGGCAGCATCATCTGGGAAGACGTGATGTGCGTGCCCAAAGATGCGCCGCACCCCGACGCCGCGCGCGAATGGATCAACTACATCTATACGCCCGAGGTCCATGCCGCGATCGCCGAGTACGTGCAGTACGCCTGCCCGAACAAGGCGGCGCGCGAGCTGCTGCCGCAAGAGATGCGTGACAACCCGGCCCTCTACCCGTCCGAGGACGCGCTCAAGAAAACCGAGTACGCCAAGTACCAGGGCGAGGAGATAGCCGGGATGCTGGAATCGGCGCTGACGAGGGTGCTGGCGGCTTAAGAACGCTTCAGTGCCTAGCACCGCTAGGCAGGCTGACGCGCGGTCTTCTTTTCTTCTTTTTTGCCAGTGTTAACGTAAGAGGTTGGTCTCAACGCCGAGGGCAATTCTCGAACAAAAGCACAAAAGAGAAAAAGAAGGCCCCGCGCCAGCGGATGCGAAGCATTCATCCGAAGCTAACGTCGAGCACCTCGAAGTAGCGCGTGCCGCGCGGCGTCGTGACCTCGATGCTGTCGCCGGCCTCCTTGCCGAGCAGCGCCTGCGCCACGGGCGAGTTGATCGAGAGGAGGCCGTTTTGGATCTCGGCCTCTTCGGGGCCGACGATCTTGTAACGGATCTTCTCGTCGGTCTCCTCGTCGACGAGGTTGACCAAGGCGCCGAAGATGACCTTCGAGCCGTGCATCTGCGAGGCGTCGATGATCTCGGCGCGGGCGAGCTTGTCTTCCAGCTCCATGACCCGGCCCTCGACGAAGCTCTGCCGCTCGCGCGCCGCGTGGTACTCGGCGTTCTCGGACAAGTCGCCGTGCTCGCGCGCCGCGGCGATCGCCTTGATGATGGCCGGCCGCTCCTCGTTCTTGAGCCGCTTCAACTCGGCAATGAGACGGGTATGACCCTCGGGGGTCATGGGGATCTTGTTGACCATGACGACGATGTTTCCAGCGATGCCCGGCGTTGATCGGACCGGAGTTTGTTATGCTAGGGCCAGGAACGGCTAGTGTAACGACCCGAAGTAGGCTTGCAAGGGGGCGACGCCGAAATCGTCGCGCTTGAGGTGCCGCAGCGCCTCAACCACCGCGCGCGCACCGGCCATAGTTGTATAATAGGGTACGCGATTATGCAAGGCGGCGACGCGCAAGGAGAAACTGTCCTGGATCGCCTGTCGCCCGCCGGTCGTGTTGATCATCAAGGCGACGTCGCCGTTCTTGATCCGATCGACGACGTGCGGCCGGCCCTCGTGCACCTTCAAGACGGTCTCGACCGCGATCCCGGCGGCGCTCAACCCCGCCGCCGTGCCGCCGGTGGCGAGGAGATCGAAGCCGAGGTCGACGAGCCCCCGCGCCAGCGCCAGGAGGGCCGGCTTGTCCTCGTCCTTGACCGAGAGGAAGACGAGGCCGCTATCCGGCAGGCGCTGGCCCGCCGCCAGTTGCGCCTTGGCGAACGCCGTGCCGAAGCTGCGGTCCAGGCCCATCACCTCGCCGGTCGACTTCATCTCCGGCCCCAAGAGCAGGTCGGTGCCGGGAAAGCGACTGAACGGGAACACCGCCTCCTTGACCGCGACGTGGCCGATGGTCGGCACGTCGCGGATGAAGTCGGCGAGGCGCTCGCCGGCCATGACCCTGGCGGCGATCTTGGCGAGCGGCCGGCCGATGGCTTTGGCGACGAACGGCACGGTGCGGCTGGCGCGCGGGTTGACCTCGATCACGTAGATGTCCTCGCCCTTGACCGCCATCTGCGCGTTCATCAGGCCGCGAACGTCGAGCGCCCTCGCAAGTTCCGTCGCCTGACGCTTGAGTTCGGCCTCGACCTCGGGCGCGATCGAGTAGACCGGCAGCGAGCAGGCGCTGTCGCCGGAGTGAATGCCGGCCTCCTCGATGTGCTCCATCACCCCGGCGACGACCACGTCCAGGCCGTCGGCGAGCACGTCGATGTCGACCTCGATCGCGTCTTCGAGGAAGCGGTCGAGCAGGATCGAGCCGTGCTCGGAGGCCAGGGCCGCCTCGGCGACGAAGGTCTCCATCTCCTCCATCTCGCGCACGATCCGCATCGCCCGCCCGCCGAGCACGTAGGACGGGCGGATGACGAGCGGCAGGCCGATCTCCTTGGCCTTGTCGAGCGCCTCGGCCTCGTCGAAGCAGATCGCGTTCGCCGGCTGCTTGAGCCCGAGTTCGCGCAACAGGCGCTGGAAGCGGTCGCGGTCCTCGGCGAGGTCGATCGCGTCGGGCGAGGTGCCTAAGATTCGGATGCCGGCCTCCTGCAAGGCCGCCGCCAGCCGCAGGGGCGTCTGCCCGCCGAGCTGGACGATGGCGCCCAGAAGATTGCCGTTCGACGCCTCGACGGCGGCGATCTCGGTCACGTCCTCGGCCGTCAGGGGCTCGAAGTAGAGCCGGTCCGAGGTGTCGGGGTCGGTCGAGACCGTCTCGGGGTTGCAGTTGACCATGATCGTCTCGACGCCGGCGTCCTTCAAGCCGAACGCGGCGTGGACGCAGCAATAGTCGAACTCGATCCCCTGGCCGATCCGGTTCGGCCCGCCTCCTAGGATCATCACCTTTTGCCGCCCGCTCGGCCGGCTCTCGCATTCGGGCGGGTCGTCATAGGTGCCGGCCTCGTAGGTCGCGTACATGTAGGGCGTGCGCGCCCGGAACTCGGCGGCGCAGGTGTCGATCCGCTTGTAGACCGGCCGCACGTTCAAGCCGTGCCGGTGGCGCCGCACCGCCGCCTCGTCTTGGCCGACGAGCTTGGCGAGGCGCTTGTCCGAGAAGCCGTCGGCTTTCAGCGCCAGCATCGCGTCCGCGTCGTTTGGCAGGCCGTTCGCCCGCACGTCCGCTTCCACGGCGACGATCTCCTCGATCTGGCGCAAGAACCACGGCTCGTAGCGCGACAATCTTGCCACCTCGTCGACGCCCAAGCCGAGACGAAAGGCGTCGGCGATGTGGCGCAGGCGCTCAGGGGTCGGGCGGGCCAGCGCCGCGCGCACGGCGCTCGCCGGGTCGGGTGCCGCCAGCGCCGCCGTCTCGTCGAGGCCGCAGAGGCCCGTTTCCAGGGAGCGCAGCGCCTTTTGCAGGCTCTCCTTGAAGGTCCGGCCGATCGCCATCGCCTCGCCGACCGACTTCATCGAGGTGGTGAGCGTGGCCTCGGTTTCGGGGAACTTCTCGAAGGTGAAGCGCGGCACCTTGGTGACGACGTAGTCGATCGACGGCTCGAACGAGGCCGGCGTCGCGCCGGTGATGTCGTTGTCGATCTCGTCCAGCGTGTAGCCGACGGCGAGCTTGGCGGCGACCTTGGCGATCGGAAAGCCGGTCGCCTTGGATGCCAGCGCCGAGGAGCGCGAGACGCGCGGGTTCATCTCGATGACGACGAGCCGGCCGTTCGCCGGGTTGACCGCGAACTGGACGTTCGAGCCGCCGGTCTCGACCCCGACCTCGCGCAAGGTCGCGATCGAGGCCGCGCGCATCAGTTGGTATTCCTTGTCGCTCAAGGTCAGCGCCGGCGCCACGGTGATGCTGTCGCCGGTGTGCACGCCCATCGGATCGACGTTCTCGATCGCGCAGACGATGACCGCGTTGTCGTGCCGGTCGCGCACGACCTCCATCTCGAACTCTTTCCAGCCCAAGACCGACTCCTCGACCAAGACCTCGCCCATCGGCGAGGCGTCGAGGCCGCCGGCGACGATCTGCTCGAACTCCTCTTTATTGTAGGCGATGCCGCCGCCCATCCCGCCCAGCGTGAAGGAGGGGCGGACGATCGCCGGCAGGCCCGTCACCTCCAGGGCCGCGCGGGCGTCTTCCATCGAGCGCGCGACGAGCGAGCGCGGCATGTCGAGGCCGATGCGCTCCATCGCCTCGTGGAACAGTTGCCGGTCCTCGGCCTTGTTGATCGCCTCAAGGTCGGCGCCGATCAGTTCGACGTTGAAGCGCGCCAGCGTCCCGTTCTCGGCCAGGGCTTTGGCCGTGTTGAGCGCGGTCTGTCCGCCCATCGTCGGCAACAACGCCTCCGGCCGCTCGCGCTCGATGATCTTGGCGACGATCTCGGGCGTGATCGGCTCGATGTAGGTCGCGTCCGCCACCTCCGGGTCGGTCATGATCGTCGCCGGGTTCGAGTTGACCAGGACGACGCGGTAGCCCTCGTCCTTCAACGCCTTGCACGCCTGCGTGCCCGAATAGTCGAACTCGCAGGCTTGGCCGATGATGATCGGCCCGGCGCCGATCAGGAGGATGGTGTGCAGGTCGGTGCGCTTGGGCATTGAGAGGCCTTAAGATGAACGCTTGCGCGTGCGCTAGGCGCGCGGCCTTCCTCTTCTCTTTTTTGCAACTTGTTCTAGAACTTGGCCGCAACGCCGAAGCCAGCCCCGGCCAAAGTTGCAAAAAAAGAAGAAAAAAGCCCCGCGCAGCGGATGCGAAGCATAATTGATTATCCGAGCGCGTCCACGAACCGCTTGAACAGGTAGCGGCTGTCGTGCGGGCCGGGCGAGGCTTCGGGGTGGTACTGCACGGCGAAGACCGGCTTGCCCTTCAAGGCGATGCCCTGGATCGTGCCGTCGAAGAGCGAGCGGTGCGTGACCTCGATACCGTCGGGCAGGTTGCCGTCTTGGATGGCGAAGCCGTGGTTTTGCGAGGTGATCTCGACCTTGCCCGTGGTCAGGTCCTTGACCGGGTGGTTGGCGCCGTGGTGGCCGAACGCCATCTTCACGGTCTTGGCGCCCAGCGCCAACCCTAGAAGCTGGTGGCCGAGGCAGACGCCCATGAGCGGCTTGCCGCTGTCGATCAGGCGCTTGATCTCGGGCACGGCGCCCTCCCCCGTCGCGGCCGGGTCGCCCGGACCGTTGGCGAGCAGCACGCCGTCGGGTTCGAGGGCCAGGATCGCGCCGGCCGGGGTCGCGACGGGCACGACCGTCACCTTGCAGCCGAGATCGGCGAGGGCGCGCAGGATGTTGCGCTTGACGCCGTAGTCGACGACGACGACGTGCGGCCCCCGTGCGCCCCCTTCGGCGTAGCCGTCGCCCAAGCGCCAGAAGCCCTGCTCCCAGACGTAGGATCTTGTGCCCGAGACGTTCCCGGTCAGGTCCTGGCCCGCGAGCGGGGCGAGGTTCGCCGCCGCCGCGCGCAGGCCGTCGACGTCGAAGGCCCCCTTCGGGTCGTGCGCGACCACCGCGTTCTGGGCGCCCCCGTCGCGCAGGAGCGCGGCGAGGCGGCGGGTGTCGACGCCGCTGATCCCGACGACGCCGTTGTCGGCGAGCCACGTATCGAGCGGGGTCCGGTTGCGCCAGTTCGCGGGCGGCGTCACGGGGGCCCGGGTGACGAGGCCGGCGGCGTGGGGCGTGGCGGCCTCGGCGTCCTCGTCGTTGGTGCCGACGTTGCCGACGTGCGGGAAGGTGAAGGTGACGATCTGCCCGGCGTAGGAGGGATCGGTGAGGATCTCCTGGTAGCCCGTCATCGCGGTGTTGAAGACGATCTCGCCCGACGCCCTGCCGGCGGCGCCGAAGCCGGCGCCCTTGAAGACCGTGCCGTCGGCGAGGGCGAGCATAGCACTCGGCCGCTGGTGACGGGGCGCTTGCATGAAAACCGCAATCCTTCTAGAAGCCCGGCCTCACGTCGCCGCGCGATCGTCGGCCACTGCCTCGATTGATGGGCCGGCGGGCGGTATTCGCGCGTTCGAAACCGGCTTGAGCGCCCGTGCTTGTAGCACCACGTTACCTATCGTCAAGCAAACCCCGCCACGAATGCTATATAACCCCTTTGGACCGTTCGCTCTGGTCGTGGCAAAGTACGCCGCGCGGATCGGGGGCGGTCCGTCACACCACGAGCCGAGGTCACACCGCGTGATCAGAGAACGCTTGAACGTATCGTTGAAGGACGCCAGCGAGCGGGGCGACGAGGGCACCGCCTGCACCCTGCGGCTGGTCCTGGCCGCGCTGAAAGAGCGCGACGTCGCCGCGCGCGAGGAGATCGGCGAGGAGGCGATCGTCACGCTCCTGCGCGACATGGTCGTGCAGCGGCGCGAGGAGGTGGCGCGCTGCGAGAACAGCGCCCGTCTCGACTTGGCCGAGCAGGAGGCCGACGAGATCGGCGTCCTGGAGCGCTTCTTGCCGCCGCGCCTCGACAAGGCCGCGATCGGGGTCGCCGTCGACGCCGTGATCCACGACGTCGGCGCCACGCGGCTGAAGGACACCGGCAAGGTGATCGCCACCTTGAAGGAGCGCTACGACGGGCGGGTCGACGTCTGCGAGGCCAAGCGCCTCGTCTGCCAGCGCCTGTCCGCCAATTGAGGCGCCCTTGAAGGGCTTCGAGCGATGGCCGATCCCGCGCTCGACGACTTCAAGGCGCGGCTGCCGCTGGTCGAGGTGGTCGCCCGCTACGTCCGCCTGACGCGGCGCGGCCGCGAGCACGCAGGCTTGTGCCCGTTCCACAAGGAGAAGACGCCCTCCTTCAACGTCGTCGGCGACAAGGGCTTCTATCACTGCTTTGGCTGCGGCGCGCACGGCAACGCGATCGACTTCGTCATGGCGATCGAGGGCCTGCCCTTTGCCGAGGCCCTCCAGCGCGTCGCCGACCTCACCGGCATCGCGCCCCCTGAGCGCGCGGCGCCCTCGGCGCCGAGGCCCGACCCCGGCCTGATCGAGGCCAACGCCGCCGCGGCCCGGCTGTTCTCAAGCTGGCTCTGGGGCGAGGCGGGGGGGGAGGCCCGGGCCTACCTGCGCCGGCGCGGCCTCGGCCGCCGCGCCGCCGACCGCTTCGCGCTCGGCTACGCCCCCGACGGCAACGCGCTGACGGCGGCGCTCAGGCGCGAGGGGTTCGCCGCCGACCTCGCTGTCGAGGCGGGCCTCCTCGCCCGAAGCGACGACGGGGCCGCCTACGATCGCTTTCGCCACCGCTTGATGTTCCCGATCCACGACCCGCGCGGCCGCGTCGTCGGCTTCGGCGGCCGGGCGCTCGGCGAGGCGCGGGCAAAGTATCTCAACTCGCCCGAGACGCCGCTCTTTCAAAAGGGCCGCCTGCTCTACGGCCAGACGCGGGCGGCGGAGGCCGTCCGCGCCAAGAACCGCCTCGTCCTGGTCGAGGGCTACATGGACGTGGTCGGCCTGAGCCAGGCCGGGATCGAGGGGGCGGTGGCACCCTTGGGCACCTCGGTCACCGAGGAGCAGTTGGCACGCCTTTGGCGCCACGACGACGCGCCGGTCGTCTGCCTCGACGGCGACAAGGCGGGCACCGCCGCCGCCCTTCGCCTCGCGCGCCGGGCGTTGCCGCTGATGCAAGGCGGGCGGACGCTGCGCTTCGTCGTCCTGCCCGAGGGCGAGGACCCGGACAGCCTCGTGCGCCTGGAGGGGTCACGGGCGTTCGGGGCGCGGCTGGACGCGGCCGTACCGTTGTCGGCGATGATCGTCGAGGCCGAGACGGCGGCGGTGGGCGGCGTGACGACGCCCGAGAGCTTCGCCGATCTCCGCCGCCGGCTGCTCGACTACGCCAACCTCGCCACCGATCCGGGGCTCAAGCGCGGCCTGCGCGACCACGTCTTCGCGTGGCTCGACGAGCACCGCTTGGGGCCGAGGCGGCGGATCAAGTCGGCGGGCAGCGGCCACGACAGCGGCGCCGGGCTCGGCCACAGCCTCAACCGGGTCGGCAACGATCTGATCACCGCCGTTCTGCAAACGCCGGATTGTCTGCACGAGTTCGAGGAGGAACTCGACGAGATCAAGTTCGAATCGGACGAACTGGAAGATTTGAAGCGCGAAATTTTGACGTGGTACGCCGGTACTCAGAGCCTTGACGCCGCCGCGTTGCGCGACCATCTCACCAGCCATCGTTGCGGCCCGCTCGTTGAGAGGCTCCTCAACCGGCCGACGACCCTGGGTTCGGACCCACAAGACATTGTTGCGTTGCAACAAAAACTGATCGAGTTGCGGCGATTGCAGGCCCTGCAACGCGATCGGGCGCGGTTGGTGGCACTTTATTCGCAAGGAGATTTTTCCAGCGATGAGGTGCAGTATTTGAAGCGCTCCGTTGATCGGTTACAAAATAGTAACAACTATCAATAGCGTGGAGGATAGCTGCGGCGCGGCTTCGGCCGACCGACAGTCGGTTCATCGTGTCGGTGCGTTCTTAAAAGAATGCGCCGCGAGACGGTTTGCTCTTCGAGGGGAAGACTTCATGGCCAAGGCGATGGCGACGCGGCCCAAGAACGGCGAGCGGGCCAGGAACGGCGAGCGCAAATCCTCGGCGCTCGAAGAGCTCTTGAAGGGCTCGACGTCCCTGCGCAAGCTCCTGCAGCAGGCCAAGGGCCGCGGCTCGGTCACGCTCGACCAGTTGAACGCCGTCCTGCCGCCGGGCATCGGCCCGGACGTGCTCGACGAATTGACCTCGCTCCTGGAGACGCAGGAGATCAACGTCGTCAACGACGAGGCGGCCGCGAACAACGACAACGAAGGCGCGGGCGGCGAGGCCGGGTCGGCGGACGGCGAGGCGGCCGAGGCCGGCGCCGAGCCGGGCGCGGAGGCCACCGAGGGGGAGGCCGAGGAGAGCAGCAGCGGCGGCATCAGCGACGAGGACTTAGGCCGCACCGACGATCCCGTGCGCATGTACCTGCGCGAGATGGGCTCGATCGAGCTGCTCTCGCGCGAGGGCGAGATCGAGATCGCCAAGCGCATCGAGGCCGGCCGCGACATGGTCTTGGAGGCCTTGTGCGAGAACCCGCTCACCATGCGCGCCGTCATCGGCTGGCGCGACGCGATCCGCGAGGGGCGCGTCCTCTTGCGCGACATCATCGACCTCGACGCCACCAATCAACAAGACGGGTTCGAGGCCGAGGTCGCGCGCAACGCCGCCGCCGCCGCGGCCGCGCCCGAGGCGGCGGCGGCCTCCCCCGCCGAGGCGACGGCGGATGTTCCGTCCAAAGTGCCCGCCGCCCCGCCGGCCGCGAGTGGGCCGGCCGCGAACGGGGCGGCGGAGGGGGTCGCGGCGCCCGCCGCCGAGGCCGACGACGAGGATTTCGACGACGACACCCTGTCGCTCTCGGCGATGGAGGCGAAGCTCAAAGAAGGCGTCCTCGAAACCTTCGACGGCATCGCCGAGGCTTACGCCGAACTGCGCGCCCTGCAAGACGAGCGCCTCGCCGCCGTGCAGGCGGCGGAGCGGGTCGGCAGCGACCTCGACGGCCGCTACCACCAAGCCCGGCGCCGCATCGTCGAGATGATGACGCAGGTGCATTTGAACCAGCAGCGCGTCGAGGCGCTGGTCGAGCAACTGTTCGACATGAACAAGCTGCTGCTCTCGCTGGAGGGCAAGCTGCTCCGGCTCGCGGTCGGCTGCCGGATCAGCCGCGAGGCGTTCATCGAGAGCTACAAGGGCCGCGAACTCGACCCCGAGTGGATCGACCGGGCGGCACGGCACAAGGGCAAGGGCTGGGGCGAATTCGTCGTCAGGTACCGCGACGAGATCGAGGCTTTACGCGCCGACGTCGGCGGGATCGCCGAGGAGACCGGGCTGCAGATCGGCGAGTTCCGCCGCATCGTCGCCAAGGTGCAGCAGGGCGAGCGCGAGGCCGGCCGGGCGAAGAAGGAGATGGTCGAGGCCAACCTGCGCCTCGTCATCTCGATCGCCAAGAAGTACACCAACCGCGGCCTGCAGTTCCTCGATTTGATCCAAGAGGGCAACATCGGCCTGATGAAGGCGGTCGACAAGTTCGAGTACCGCCGCGGCTACAAGTTCTCGACCTACGCGACGTGGTGGATCAGGCAGGCGATCACCCGCTCGATCGCCGATCAGGCGCGCACGATCCGCATCCCCGTCCACATGATCGAGACGATCAACAAGCTGGTGCGGGCGTCGCGCCAGATGCTGCACGAGTACGGCCGCGAGCCGACGCCCGAGGAATTGGCGCACAAACTCAACATGCCGCTCGACAAGGTGCGCAAGGTCCTGAAAATCGCCAAGGAGCCGATCAGCCTGGAAACGCCGATCGGCGACGAGGAGGACAGCCACCTCGGCGACTTCATCGAGGACAAGAACGCCGTCCAGCCGCTCGAAGCAGCAACCCTCGCCAACCTGCGGGAAGCCACGACCCGCGTCCTCGCCACACTGACCCCGCGCGAGGAGCGCGTGCTGCGGATGCGCTTTGGCATCGGCATGAACACCGACCACACGCTCGAAGAGGTCGGCCAGCAGTTCAGCGTCACCCGCGAGCGCATTCGCCAGATCGAGGCCAAGGCGCTGAGAAAGCTCAAGCACCCCTCGCGCTCGCGCCGGCTGCGCAGCTTCCTCGACACCTGAACGAAGATCGCTCTATAGATGTAAGAACGTGGGCCTGTAGCTCAGCGGTTAGAGCCGGCCGCTCATAACGGTCTGGTCGTAGGTTCGAATCCTACCGGGCCCACCATTGCACGCTTCGCGTCCGCTGCGCGGGGCTTTTTCCTCTTCTTTTTTTGCTCTTGTCCGAGGCTGGCCCTCGGCGGCGGAGCCAGCCTCCTGCGTTGACGCTGGCAAAAAACGCGGCAGCGGATGCGAAGCATTCAATCCCCCCCGCCGGGCTCGGGGCTGAAGTATTTCGCGTACTTGTCCTCCTCCTCCTTGAAGGCGGCGGCGTCCTCGGGGGCTTCCTTCTTGCGGGTGATGTTGGGCCAGGGGCCGGTGCTGTAGACTTGGTTCAGCTCCAGCCACTTCTCGGCCTCGGGCTCGGTGTCGGGCAGGATCGCGTCCACGGGGCACTCGGGCTCGCACACCCCGCAGTCGATGCACTCGTCCGGGTTGATGACGAGCATGTTCTCGCCCTCGTAGAAGCAGTCCACGGGGCAGACCTCGACGCAGTCGGTGTGCTTGCACTTGATGCAGGCTTCGTTGACGACGTAGGTCATGCGGCTGTTCGCTCCTGTATCGGTTGGGTTTCGTCGCGTTCGCGCGGGTTTGGACCGGGGTCTGGCACAACCGGCGCCAGGCCCGTACGTCGTCGCGACCTCGGGCGCTGCCCACTAGGTAAGATCGGTGCGGTTGACATGAAACCGCTATAGGCGACGAATCGTTCTAACGGCGCTTGAACAGCCGCTCGACATCGTCGCGGCCGAGGGCGACGTAGGTCGGGCGGCCGTGGTTGCACTGGCCCGCGTAGGGCGTCGCCTCCATCTGCCGCAAGAGCGCGTCCATCTCGGGCAAGACGAGGCGGCGCCCGGCGCGGATCGAGCCGTGGCAGGACGCGCGCGACAGGACGGCGAGGAGGGCGCCTTCCAGGGCGAGCGCCGCGCCGGTGTCGGCGAGGTCGTGCGCGACGTCGCGCAACAGCGGCTCCAAAGGCGCGTCTTTGAGCGCCGCCGGCGCCTCGCGCACCACGATCGCGTCGCCGAACGGCTCGACGACGAGGCCGAAGCGGAGGAGCGCGTCGGCGTGCTCGGCGAGGCGACGGCACTCCTCCGCCGGCAGTTCGACCACGTCGGGCAGCAAGAGCGCTTGGCGCCGCACGCCGCCCGCGTCGAGTTCGGCCTTGAGGCGCTCGTAGACGACGCGCTCGTGCGCCGCGTGCATGTCGACGAGGACGATCCCGCCCGCCGTCTCGGCGACGATGTAGGTGTCGAACAGTTGCGCCCGCGCCGTGCCGAGCGGCGCGTCGGTGACGGGTGCCGACGCGGTCTCCGCCGCGGCCTCGGCGACCGGCCGCTCGGGCGGATCGAGCACCGCCGCCCCGGCGTCCTGCCACGCGACCGCCGCCTCGGCGAGGCGAAAGTCGAGCCGGGGCGTACGCATCACGGACGCGCCCCCGCCGCCCGGGCGCCAGCGGGCGAGGGCGTTCCCCGCCACCGTGTCGGCGACGCGGGCACCCCCTCGCCGCAGCGCGTCTTTCAAGGCGCTCACCAGCAGGTGGCGCACGCGCCCGGCGTCCTTGAAGCGCACCTCCGCCTTGGCGGGATGGACGTTGACGTCGACGAGGTCCGGGTCGATCGTGAGCCGCAAGACCGCGAGCGGCTGGCGCCCTTGCGCCATCACGTCGGCGTAGGCCGCGCGCAGGGCACCCTTCAACAGCCGGTCCTCGACCGGGCGGCGGTTGACGCTCAAATGTTGCAGCCGGGCGTGGTTGCGCGACAGCGTCGGCAAGCCGGCGAGGCCGCTTATGCACAAGCCCTCGACCTCGGCCTCGATCATCACGGCGTTGGGCAGGAAGTCGCGGCCCATGACGTGGCGCAAGCGCTCGGACGCCCGGCCCAGGTCGGGCTCGGGCGGCACCGCGAAGACCCCGCGCCCGTCGATCGTGAGCGACAAGGCGACGTCCGGCCGGGCGAGGGCGAGGCGCCGCACCACGTCGAGGACGCGCTCGCCCTCGTAGCGGGCCGACTTCAAGAACTTGCGCCGGGCCGGCACGTTGGCGAACAAGTCGCGCACCTCGACCCGTGTGCCGCGCCCGCCCGCCGCCGGCATCGGCGTACCCACCGCCCCGGTCTCGACCGTTACGCTGTGCGCGTGCGGGCAAACCGCCGTCCGGGCCGTGATCGTGAGCCGGGCGACCGAGGCGATCGAGGGCAGCGCCTCGCCGCGAAAGCCCAGGGTCTTGATCAGGGTCAGGCGGTCGTCGGCCAGCTTCGAGGTCGCGTGCCGCTCCAAGGCGAGCGGCAGGTCGTCGGGGCCCATGCCGGAGCCGTCGTCCTCGACCAGGATGAGGTCGATCCCGCCGCCCGCGATCGTCACCTTGACGCTCAGAGCACCGGCGTCGATCGCGTTCTCGACCAGCTCCTTCACCGCCGAGGCCGGGCGCTCGACCACCTCGCCCGCGGCGATGCGATCGACGAGATCGCCCGGCAGGCGGCGGATCGCGGCCATCAGCCGTTGGTGGGGACAGGGGCCGGGGCGGGAACAGGCTTGGCGTCGATGCCGACCGGGTCGCCGACGACGCTGACCAGGAGGTCGCCCTCGAACAGACGCTTTGCCACCCGCTTGACGTCGTCGAGCGTCACCGCCTCGATGTAGCCGTTGCGCTTGTCGAGGTAGTCGCGGCCGAGATCGGAGGTCTGCATGGCGACCAGCGTGCCGGCGACCTGGCTGTTCGAGGTCAAGCGCAGGGGAAACGAGCCGGTGAGGTAGGTCTTGGCGTCCTTCAGTTCCTCCTCGCCTACCTCGCCCGCCGTCATGCGCGCCATCTCCTGGCGGATCAGCCGGACGCTCTCGGCGACGGCGTCGTTGCGCGTGGCGACGTTCGCCATCCAGACGGGGCCGTGGTCGAGGTCGTAGAGGTAGGCGTAGGCGCCGTAGGCGAGGCCGCGCTTTTCCCGGATCTCCTGCATCAGCCTGGACGAGAACCCGCCGCCGCCGAGGATGTAGTTGGCGACGTAGGCGGCGTAGTAGTCCGGGTCCTGGCGCGGGATGCCGGCCTTGCCGGCCATGACGACGCTCTGCGGGATGTCGAGCCGCTCGACCAGGACCGGGCCAGCGCTCTTGATCTCGGTATTTGCCACCTCGGGCGCCTTCGCGCTCGCCGGCAGATCGCCGAACGCCTTGTCGAGGAGGGGCTTGAGTTCGTCCGCCGTGATGTCGCCGGAGATGCCGATGAAGAGGTTGTCCTTGGCGAGTCGCGTCTCGGCGAAGTCCTTGAGGTCGGCCACGTCGATCGCCCCGACGCTCGCCTCGGTGCCGCGCATCGGACGGCCGTAAGGGTGGTCCTTGAACGCCTGCTCGAACCAGACGCGGGACGAGAGGTAGCGCGGATCGGTGCTGTAGCGCTTGATCTCGGCCAGGACCTGCCCGCGCACCCGCTCCACCGGCTCCTCGTCGAAGCGGGGCTCGCTCAAGGCGAGGCGCAAGAGGTCGAAGGCGTGGTCGCGCGTCTCGCTCAAGGTCTTCAGTTCGCCGCTCAGCGTGTCGCGGTCGGCATCGAAGCTGAGCGAGATCGCGTTGTTCTCAAGCTCGCCGCGAAAGGCTTGGCTGTCGTAGGGGCCGGCCCCCTCGTCGAGCAGGCCCGAGACCATGTAGGCGAGGCCCCCCTTGTCCGTAGGGTCGGTGGCGCTGCCACCATTCTTGAAGGCGAGGCTGAGCGACAAGAACGGGATCGCTGGCTCGCTGACGAGGTAGGCGCGGACGCCGCCGTTCGAGACGACCTCCTGCACCTGCGTCGCGGCCTCGGCGGGCTTGGGCATCAGTACGTGGTCGCTGAACATGGCAAGCAATCCAAGGCAAAGGGCGCCGGCGCGCCAGGCTGCGATCATCACTGCACCGTCCCGGCGTCGGGCGTGGTTGCCGCCGGGGCGGCGGACGCGCTCAAGGTCGGGTCGGCCGGCAGCAGGCGCCCGGTCACCGAGCGGGCGGGTTTGAGGACCTTCTTCGCCGCCGCCATCACATCGTCGACCGTGACCGCCGCCAAGCGCTCCGGCCACGCCTCGACGTCGTCGACCGTCTGCCCGGTCGTGAGCGCCGCGCCGAAGATGCGCGCCGCCCCCGAGAGGCTGTCGCGGGCGTAGACCGACTCGGCCAGCATCCGCTTCTTGACCCGGTCGAGTTCGGCTTGGTCCACGCCGTCCTGCAGGAGCTTGTCGATCTCGGCGTCGACCGCGGCTTCCAGCGCGCCCATCTCGGCGCCGGGCCGGGGCGAGGCGTAGAGGTAGAAGGTCGTGTCGTCGAGCGCGCTGCCGCGGTAGTAGGTGCCGGCCGAGGTGGCGAGGCCCTCCTCGACCACGACCGAGCGGTAGAGCCGGCTGGTGCCGCCGCCGCCGAGCAGCTCGCCCAAGACGTCGAGGGCGTAAGCCTCGCGCCCGTCCGCGGCCGTCATGTAGGAGGGGGCGAGGTAGGTGCGGATCAAGTACGGCTGCTGCACCCGCGCGTCCTTCAAATCGACCTGCCGGGCCGAGCGCTGCGGCGGCTCCTCGACGCGACTGCGCTCGGGCACGTCCTTCACCGCCACCTTGCCGTAGGTCGCCTCGGCGAGCGGCTTCAACTCGTCCGCCGTCACGTCGCCGGCGACGATCAGGATCGCGTTGTTGGGCGCGTACCAGTGCTCGTAGAAGTCGAGCGCGTCTTGCTGGGTGTAGGCGGCGATCTCGTCCGCCCAGCCGATCACCGGCGTGCCGTAGGGGTGGTGCAGGTACTGCACCGCCGACATCTGCTCGCTCAATAAGGACGAGGGCTCGTTGTCGACCCGCTGGCGGCGCTCTTCGAGGATGACGTCGCGCTCGGTGAGCGTCGACTGCTCGTCAAGCTTCAGGTGCGCCATCCGGTCCGCCTCCATCTCCATGACGAGCGGCAGGCGGTCCTTGGCGATCATCTGGTAGTAGGCGGTGAAGTCGTTGCTGGTCATGGCGTTGTCGTTGCCGCCGTTCTTCGCCACGATCTTCGAGAACTCGCCCAAGGGGATGTCGTCGGTGCCCTTGAACATCAAGTGTTCGAGAAAGTGCGGCAGGCCCGACTTGCCTTGCGGGCTGTCGGCCGAGCCGACCTTGTACCAGACCCAGTGCGCCACGACGGGGGCACGGTGGTTGGGGATCACCACCACCTCCATGCCGTTCTTGAGCGTGAAGGTTTCGGGGTTGAACATGCCGGCATTCGCCGGTGCCGCACCGGCGAGGGTGAGGCCGATCGTCGTTGCCAAGAGCGTGCTCCTCACGGACCTTGATCCCATCATCTGCAAGAGTTTAGGGCGCCGGGGCGGGGATGCCCCCGTCGCGCAGGCGACGGGCCTCGGCGGCGGCGTCGAGCGTCTCGCCGGCCTCGCCCCCCCCGCGCTGGAAGGGCAGGGCGAACAGGGTGTTGGCCTCGCCGGGCACGGTCTCCTCGCCGCCCGTCTCGGCCGACAGTTCCCGGCGCACGTTCGGGTCGCCTTGCCCCGGTGCCGCGCCGAGCAGCGCCGCCTCGGCCGCGCTCGGCGCCACGTCCGGCCGGCCGCCGAGCAGCGCCGCCCGGGCCCCCGCCTCGGGGTCGCGGGCGCGCGCGACCGGGGTCGTCTCGCCCGGTCGCGGCAGCCGTGTGCCGGGCGGCGGCATGGTTAAGGGCGCGTTCGGTGCGACCAGGAACTCGTCCGGCGCCCGCTTGCCGAGGCCCAGCGCCTCCTGCACGCTGCCGCCGCAGCCGGCGAGCAGGATCAGGGCCAGGACGGCGAGGGGTGCGCGCATGTCAACCTTTCCTTTCCGGCTCATGTATGGCGCGGTCGTCAGCGCTCAAGGACGTTAACAGAATTGTAAGGGCCCCCAGCACGATGGCGCTGTCGGCGACGTTGAAGGCCGGCCAGTGATAGCCGAGCGCGTGGACGTCGAGGAAGTCGACGACGGCGCCGAAGCGCACCCGGTCGATGACGTTGCCGATCGCGCCGGCGAGCACGGCCCAGATGGCAAGGCGGGTGCCAAAGCGCCGCTCGAAGGCGAGCCAGACGGCGAGTGCTGCGGCGATCACCAGCGCCAAGCCGGTCAGCGCCCAGCGCCCCGCCTCGCCGCCCTGGTTGAACAGGCCGAAGCTGACGCCGGGGTTCCAGACCAAGAGGAGGTTGAAGAACGAGGTCACCTCGACGATGCGCCCGTCGCCCAGCGTTTGCAGGACGAAGTATTTGCTCACCTGATCCGAGACCAGGATCAGGGCGGCGAAGAGGGGGCCGATCAGCCCTTGCATCAGGCGTCCGCCCGCAGGGCGCCCAAGGCCCCGACCGCCTCGGCACAGCGCGGCTCCAGCAGCGTCGTCGGGTCGACGTCGGGCCGCACCTGCCAGCAGCGGGCGCACTTCGTCCCCTGGGCGGGGGCCGGGAGGACGCCCACCCCCGGCACGTCCGGCAGGGTGAAGGCGCCCGCGGGCAGCACCTCGACGCGCAGTTCGACCCCGCTCGTGATCGCCAGTTCGGCGAGGTCGAGGCCGTCGAGCGCCGCCGCGTCCGCTTCCGTGACGTAGACGACGGGTGCCGCCGCGAGGCTGGTCCCGATCCGCTTCTCGCGCCGCTCGACCTCCAAGGCGCCGGTGACGACGCGGCGGACGGCGCGGACCCGCTCCCACTTGGACGCCAGCGCCGGGTCGTGCCACGCCTCCGGCACGTCGGGGAAGGTCTCCAGGTGGACGCTGTGCCCCTCGCCCGGGTAGCGGGTCAGCCATGCCTCCTCGGCGGTGAAGGCGAGGACGGGTGCCAGCCAGCGGACGAGGCAATGAAACAGGCGGTCCAGGACCGTCCGCGCCGCCCGCCGCCGCAAGCTGTCCCTCGGATCGCAGTAGAGGCTGTCCTTGCGCACGTCGAAATAAAAGGCGGACAGGTCGGTGGCGCAGAAATTGTGCAGGGCGCCGTAGAGTTCGGGGAAGTCGTAGTCGGCGTTGCGGCGGCGGACCAGTGCGTCCAGGCCGTGCAGCCGGTGCAGGACCCAGCGCTCCAGTTCGGGCATCTGCTCGATCGGCAGCCGTTCGGCGTCGTCGAAGCCGGCGAGGTTGCCCAAGATATAGCGCAGTGTGTTGCGCAGCCGGCGGTAGGCGTCGGCCTGACCCTTCAAGATCGTCGGGCCGATGCGGTGGTCCTCGGAGTAATCGACCGTGACCGCCCACAAGCGCAGGATGTCGGCGCCGTACTCTTTCATCACCGCCTGCGGCTCGACGCCGTTGCCCTTCGACTTCGACATCTTCTCGCCGTTCTCGTCCAGCGTGAAGCCGTGCGTCAGGACGGCGTCGTAGGGTGCCCGGCCGCGCGTGCCGCAACTCTCCAGGAGCGACGAGTGGAACCAGCCGCGGTGCTGATCCGAGCCCTCCAGGTATAACGACGCCGGCCACGCGAGATCCGGGCGCCGCTCCAGGACGAAGGCGTGCGTCGAGCCGGACTCGAACCAGACGTCGAGGATGTCGTCGATCTTGTCGTAGTCCCCGGCGTCGTAACGGTTGCCGAGGAGTTCCTGCGGCTCGCGCGTCCACCAAGCGTCGGCACCGTCCCGCGCGAACGCGGCCTCGATCCGGGCGCAGACCTCCGGATCGCGCAAAACCTCGCCACTCGCCTTGGCGACGAAGACGGCGAGCGGCACGCCCCAGGCGCGCTGGCGCGAGACGTTCCAGTCGGGCCGGGTCTGGATCATCGAGCGCAGCCGGTTCTGCCCGCGCTTGGGAAAGAAGCGGGTCGCCTCGATCGCGGCCAAGGCCGTGGCGCGCAGGTCGGCGCCGCCGTCCAAGGGGTCGTCCATGGCGATGAACCACTGCGCCGTGGCGCGAAAGATGACCGGCGCCTTGGAGCGCCAGGAGTGCGGGTAGCTGTGGCGCAGGCTGCCGTGGGCGAAGAGCCTGCCCCCGGCCGTCAGCGCCTCGATCACCGGGCCGGCCGCCTTGAAGACGTGCGTGCCGGTGAAGCCGGGCGCCTGCTCCGTGTAGGTGCCGTCCTCGGCGACCGCGTCCGGGACCTCGATCCCGCCGACCTTGCGGCAGAGATCGAAGTCCTCCGGCCCGTGCGCCGGGGCGATGTGGACGAGCCCCGTGCCCTGCTCGGTGGTGACGTAATCGGCGTCCAGCATCGGCACGTCGAAATCGTAGAAGGGGTCCAAGCCGCCCAACGGGTGGGCGACGCGGGCCCCTTCGAGCGCAGATCCCTTGAACGACTTCAACACGCGCTGGCCCGCGACCTTGCCCGCCGCCATCACTTCCGGCAGCAGCGCCTCGGCGACGACCAGCCGCTCGCCCGGCACGACGAGCGAGCCCTCGCCGACGTCGAGCGCCTCGACCAGGACGTAGTCGATCTCGGCGTTGTAGGCCGTGGCGCGGTTGCCGGGGATCGTCCAGGGCGTCGTCGTCCAGATCAGGATCGAGGCCCCCGCAAGGTCCGGGTCGGGTGCTTTCGTGAAGGGAAAGCGGACCCAGATCGTCGTCGAGGTGTAGTCGTGGTACTCGACCTCGGCCTCGGCCAGGGCCGTCTTCTCGACCGGCGACCACATCACCGACTTCTTGCCGCGATAGAGGCTGCCTTGAAGGAGGAACTTGTGCAGTTCCTTGACGATCAGGCTCTCGGCCTCGAACTTCATCGTGGCGTAGGGGTCGGCCCAGTCGCCCGAGACGCCGAGGCGCTTGAACTCGTCGCGCTGGACGTCGAGCCACTTGGCGGCGAAGTCGCGGCACTCCTGACGGAACGCGACGATCGGCACCTCGTCCTTGTTCTTGCCCTTCTTCCTGTAGCCCTCCTCGACCTTCCACTCGATCGGCAGGCCGTGGCAGTCCCAGCCGGGGACGTAGGGCGCATCGAAGCCCAGCATCCCTCTTGATCTGACGACGACGTCTTTGAGGATCTTGTTGACCGCGTGGCCGATGTGGATGTTGCCGTTGGCGTAGGGCGGGCCGTCGTGCAGGACGAATTTCGGCCTGCCCTTCGCTCTCTCGCGCATCCGGGCGTAGAGGTCCATCGCCTCCCAGCGCGCCAGCATCGCCGGCTCGCGCTGCGGCAGGCCCGCCTTCATGGCAAAGTCGGTCTTGGGCAAGAAGACGGTGTCGCGGTAGTCGAGGGTCATGTTCGGCTCGGTCGAGGTGGCGGGCGTGGGCTATAGCGCACATGGGGCGCGCCGGCGCAAGCTTCGCTCAAAGAGGGCCGGAAGGGTCGGACGCGAAGCAACGGCGGGCGGCCTCGACGTCGCGCCCGATCTGGCGCTTCAAGGCCTCGATCCCGTCGAACTTGGTCTCGCCGCGCAGCCGGGCGAGGAAGGCGACCCGCAGGCGGGCGCCGTAGAGGTCGGGGCTCCGGTCGAGCAGGTGCACCTCCAAGCGGAGATCCCGGCCCGCGAAGGTCGGCCGGTAGCCCAAGTTCGCCACGCCCGGCATCGCCTCGCCCCCCGGCAGCGCCGCCGTCACGGCGTAGACGCCGGGGGCGGGGAGCGCGGGCCTCAAGCCGCGCGGGCGCACGTTCGCGGTCGGAAAGCCGATCGTCCGCCCGCGTCGGTCGCCCATCACCACGACGCCCGTGAGCGCGAACGGCCGGCCGAGCAGGTGCGCGGCACCCTCGACGGCACCCGTCTCCAGGGCGCCCCGCACCCGGCTCGACGAGATCGGCTCGCCGCCGTCGAGGACCGGCGGGACCGGGACCGCCTCGAAGCCCAGGCCCGGCCCCAGCCTTGCCAGCAGGTCCATGTCGCCCGAGCGCCGGTGGCCGAAGCGAAACGCCGTCCCCGCCGCGACCGCGACCGCACCCAAGGCGCTGCCCAGCACGTCGCGGGCGAACGCCCCGGCGTCCATCGCCATCAAGGTGCGATCGAAGGGAATGACGAAGGCGCGCCCGACGCCGAGGTCGCGCAAACAGCGCAGCTTCGCCGGCAAGGGCGTCAGCCGCCGCGGCGCGCGCTCGGGTGCCAGGACCTCGCGCGGGTGCGGCTCGAAGGTGACGACGCCGAGTTCGGCACCCAGGGCGCGCGCGCGTTCGGCCGCCGCCGCGATCACGGCGCCGTGGCCGCGATGCACCCCGTCGAAATTGCCGATCGCCACCGCCGCCCCGCGCGCGGCGGCCGGCAGACGCTCAAAGCCGCGATAAACCCGCATGGCACGGCTTGTTCCACGGGCGCGGCCGGCTGTAAAGGGGAGGATGAACGCTGCGCGTGCGCTGCCGCGCGGGCTTTCTTTTTCTCTTTTTATCACTTGTCGTCGCGGAGATTGGCCTCAACGCCGGAACCAGCCTCGGACAAAGCGAAAAAAGCAGAAAGAAAGCCCCGCGCAGCGGACGCGGAGCGTTCACCGTCCCGCGCCGCGCTCGGGACCGGCATGTAGTAGCGCCGACTGCTCGGCCGCAGCGCCTCCCGGGCGGGCGGGGCGAGCCAGATGCGTTTTTCCGCCTCGATCATCAGCACGCCCGAGAGGCGCGGTGCGAGGTAGCCGCCTATGCGCTCGGCCGGGATAATGAAGCGCGTGCCCCCGCGCCAGGGCGGCAGCCACAAGGCGCGGCGGGCGTCCTGCGGCGCGAACAGGTGCGACTGCAACAGCCGCTCCAACTGCGAGGCGGTGTAGGGCTGGCCGTAGCCGAACGGCGTCTTCTCGCTCCAGCACCAAAAGCCGGTGCGGTTGGGCACGACCGCGAGCAGCCGGCCGCCGTCGGCTAAGACCCGCCACGCCTCGCGCAGGAGGCGGTTCGGGTGCGGGCTGCACTCCAGGGCGTGGATGAGCAGGAGCTTGTCGAAGGCCCGGTCGGGGAAGGGCAGTTCGTCCTCGCGGGCGAGCACGACGCCCGGCGTCGTTCCCGTCCGCGGCGACGCCCCTTGCGTCGCCGGCATGACGGCGATCTTGGTCTCGCTCGCGGCGAACGCCTCCATGAACGGGGTGGCGAAACCGATGCCGAGCAGGCGCTCGCCCGGTGCCGGCGTCCAGACGTGGCGCAGCTTGAGCGCGACGAGGCGGCGCACGGCGTCGCCCTGACGGCCGGCGTAGAAGCGTTCGAGCTCTGAGATGTCCGGCCGCATGTCCGTTTGGAACCTAACCCGTTTACGGCTAATATAAGGATGGAAAGCGCTGCTGGCAAAAATGCCGGCACAAATATGTACGTTGAAGGGAAACGAGCGTTATGGCCACCGGGACCGAGATCGAGATCCTGCCCGCCTTGAGCGACAACTACATCTACGCGATCGAGACGCCCGACGGCCGCACCGTCGTCGTCGATCCGGGCGAGGCCGGGCCGGTGCTGCGCTACCTTGAGGGCAACGAGCGCTCCTTGGACGCGATCTGGCTCACCCACCGCCACCACGACCATATCGGCGGCGTCGGCGAACTGGTCGAGGCCTACGGCTGCCGCGTCGTCGGCCCCGCCGCCGAGGCCGACGCGATCGGCGGCCTGGACGAGGAGGTGAAGGAGGGCGACACCGTCGAGGACTGCGGCCTGAGGGCCGAAGTGATCGCGACGCCCGGCCACACCAAGGGCCACATCAGCTTCTACCTGCCGGACGCCAAGGCGCTGTTCTGCGGCGACACGCTCTTCGTCATGGGCTGCGGCCGCCTGTTCGAGGGCGACGCGGCGACGATGTGGGAGTCGCTCGGCAAGCTCGCCTCCCTCCCCGAGGGTACGCGCGTCTACTGCGGCCACGAGTACACGCTGAGCAACGCCAAGTTCGCCGGCCGGGTCGACAGCACCAACCAAGCCGGCACGACCAAGGCCCGCCTCGTCGCGTCCTTGCGCGAGCACGACCAGCCGACCGTCCCCTCCACCATCGGCGACGAGCGCCAGACCAACCCCTTCCTGCGCGCCGACACCCCCGAACTGCGCCGCGCCGTCAACCTGCCCGACGCCCCGGCGCACGAGGTGTTCGGGGCGCTGAGGAAGATGAAGGACAAGGGGTGACGCCCGATGAACGAGATGCCGACGAAGGCACGCCTGGGCGAACGCCTTGAGGGCGAACGCACCGACTGGGGACGGGTGGACGCCCTGAGCGAGGCGGCGTTGGAGCGGGCCGTCCGGGACGACCCCGACACATTCGGGCCGGGGGCGGAGTGGATCGCAAGAGTTGCTGTGCCGCGCCTTGCCGTTCGTCGTCCGGCGCGAAGATGAGGCGCCCGCGATCATCGCCCGCCGCGTCGCCACCGGCAGCACGATCTATGCCGACGAGGCGAGCTACTAGGATGTTCTGCACGCGGCGTTTGAGGCCAAGCGGATCAACCACAGCGTCGCCTTCGACGACGGCGCCTGCACCAATAAGCCGAAAGCTATTTCAGCCGCCTGCGTCGGGCCGAGTGGGGCCAGCACCACCACATCTCGGGCGCCTATCTCGGCCTCTATGCCGGTGAGATGGCGTAGCGCGAGGACGCGCGGCGCGTCACTAACGGCGAACAGTTCGAGCGGGTGACGGCATGCGGGCTGGCGCACCCCAAGAGCCGGAATTGGTGCGGGTGTTGACAGCGAAAGGCTTAAGGAGTTTGAGAGTGATTACTCAGGTTGTTTTGGAACTTCTGTTTATATTTTCTTGCAATCGACAAAAATGGACTGAAATTTTAAGAACCAGCATATAAAAACCAGTGTTGTTCAAAGTAAAAATTTTTTCTCTATTGTCGCTAGCGGCGTGTCCAGCCATGGTCATTGATTGTACCTCATCGAAACGAACAATATAATCTTCTCCCAGGGTAGAACCCGCAGGGAGATAGAAAATGTTGGTTACTTTTTGCTCTTTAATTGATCTAATCTTTTCTTCAATTTTTCCTGCCTTAATGCCACTTGCAATAAGCAATTTTTGATAAGTTGACAACCTAACTAATGGAGCAAAAACTACTCGTGCAGGAACGTCACGTCGATTCGCCGGATCTACGTCACATGAATTCGAAAGGACAAGGCCGCGTACCGATCGCCGCTCTCCCGTATCAAACAAAAATAGCTGAAATCCGCGCCAGCCGTCACCTTGAAGCATACTATCTTTAAAAGAATCATGATAGGAGCTAAGAAAATAATTAACTGTTTCACCTGATGCAACGGCTTGTAGTTCTTTGACTAACGTCTGCCGATCTTCAGCAGTAAGATAGTAAGGAATTTGCTGTTGAAGGCTCTCAGCGTCGATGTTCATATTGTAGACTAGGACTCGTAGAGGGTGGCAACATTTGCATCCCATACGGCTTCAAACTCTAGGCCAAGTGGCTCCTGATTTTTATATAAAGTTGCGTATATATCGGTAATAGTTTGTTCAAAATTTTGAGCCCTAATTGACACATCGACAGGCAATAATGATTTTTCAAAGAAGCTAAAAGACGGCTTGCTACGGATAATATAGTAGGGAGATGACTTATAAGCAGGCCAATGCGTACAACCTACTGCCATTGCAGCAGTAAAGCCTACTGCTGGAACCGTTCGAAATGGTGCGTGGTTCTGAATTATCTCAATCATATATCGGCCCCATCTCTTCAATAGTGTTTTCTGTCAAACAACCAAAAAACTTTATCTTGTTAGCTTGTCTCAGTTGCTCAAGTCCTGGCTCAAGACTAGATGCAAAGTCCTCAAAACCAGAAGGATTGATATCGCGGATTGAATCAATGTCAACGACTGCACCTGATACCTCTTTCCCATCTGGGAGCTTGCCTTTGGCTCCTATAATGATAGAAAGAATATGAGTCACATTATCTTCTTTTCTATGTACTTGTAAAGTAGCATGATCGTCTCTAAGCTCAATTGAACCTATATTAATAGACATTCTTATTTTTGAAATCTGCTCAGCAAGAGATGAGGCTTGAATAAGATTTATGTACTTTACTGAATATCGTTCAACTTTGCCATTAAAACCAACTTTTGTGATGCGTCGAACAACATCAAGTATTGTAGATTTAAAGTTTTGCCATTTTGGGTATGGTAATTTGCAGCTAACTGTGAAGCTTTGATCGCCTACAGCAATAAAATAATTAAGCCACTCAAGACGTAGAACCGGCATGAACTGGAGGTTGGGATCATTTGCACGCATAGGCTGCGGTATCTCGGCCGCTGGAAGTCGCACGACTGTTGGCTTTGGGTCAAGCTCGTGAAACAAAAAACCGGGAAGAATATCGGCAAGCGTGTCCATGCTGCTCAGGCGCACCTCAAAAAGCGCTTCCACTAGTGGCTCGCGTTCAAGTTTTACGGGCAACTTGTGCATATGTGACACGCATCCTTTGCTTGATTCGCAACGTATATCGTTCTCAAATTACGAACAAGAGGCAGATGGACTGACCACCGCCGCATTGCCCCTTGCACGCTATCCCTCCACCACCCGCCACACTAGCAACCCCCTCGATCCCAGCGCGCTCACCAAGCCGCGCCGCAGATAGGGCAGCACCTTCGCCGGGCGCGAGCGGATGCGTTGTGAACGCGCATCGCCTGCTACTACGTCTAGCGCCCGCTCCAGCCGCCCTAGCTGGCGTTGCAGGCGGGCGGCTTTATTGTCTAGGCGCGATAGCTCGAATAGGACACGGTCGCGCTCCTGTCACAAGGCGCGGGTGCAGGGTGGTGACATGGGAAACCCCCTTGTGGTGAAGGGACCAAGGTAGCGGCGGGCACGCAGAGGCAAACGGGGTGAGGTGTGTCTGCTACATAAGACCGTCAAATCCCGAAAGCGGACCTGGGGAAACCAACGGAACCCGAGATCAATCCCACCAACGCAAAACGAACACGAACGAACCCGAGCCCGTTCGGAACGCCGGCTCTAGGAAAACAAACTTAAACGCGCTACAATGCCCCCGCGTCGAAATCCGCGCTGGAGGCGTCGTGCGAGGCCCCGCCGATCAAACCCGAGAACAGACCCCCCGCCGCGACCGGCGGCGGGGGCTTGGGGTGCCTACGCGCCCTCCTCGATCGCCTTGACGATCGACTCGGTCATCTTCTTGGCGTCGCCGAACAGCATCATCGTGTTGTCCTGGTAGAACAGCGTGTTGTCGATGCCGGCGTAGCCGGGCGACATCGAGCGCTTGACGAAGAAGACGGCCTTGGCGTCGTCGACGTCGATCACCGGCATGCCGTAGATCGGCGAGGCCTTGTCGTTCTTGGCGGCGGGGTTGGTGATGTCGTTGGCGCCGATGACGTAGGCGACGTCGGCTTGCTGGAAATCGCTGTTGATCTCGTCCATCTCCTCGACGACGTCGTAGGGGATGTTGGCCTCGGCCAGGAGCACGTTCATGTGGCCCGGCATCCGGCCCGCGACGGGATGGATGGCGAAGCGCACGTTGACGCCCTTGCTGGTCAGGAGGTCGTAGAGTTCGCGCACCGCGTGCTGCGCCTGTGCCACCGCCATACCGTAGCCCGGCACGATGATGACGCTCGACGCGTTCTCCATGAGAAAGGCGGCGTCGTCGGCCGAGCCGGACTTCACCGTCTTGTCCGGGTCGTCGTCGGCGGCGGCGGCCTCGGCGCTCTCGCCCCAGCCGCCTAAGATCACCGAGACGAACGAGCGGTTCATCGCCGCGCACATGATGTAGGAGAGGATGGCGCCCGACGAGCCGACCAGGGCCCCGGTGATGATCAGCATCGGGTTGGAGAGCGTGAAGCCGATCCCGGCCGCGGCCCAGCCGGAATAGGAGTTCAGCATCGAGACGACGACCGGCATGTCGGCGCCGCCGATGGGGATGATGAGGAGCACGCCCAAGGCAAACGCGAGCAGGATCATCACCAAGAACGCGGTGCCGCTCGCGGTGGCGACGAAGAGGCCGAGGAGGAGGACGAGCGCCACGGCGATGCCGATGTTGATCACGTGCCGGCCGGGCAGCATGATCGGCCGGCTGCTCATCGCCGCCTTGATCGGCCGCTTCAAGGGGCCGAGCGCGTTCTCGACGCCTTCGGGCAGCCTCGCCTGCAGCTTGCCGAAGGCGATGATCGAGCCGGTGAAGGTCAAGGCACCGATGATGGCGCCCAGCCCCATCTCGAACAGCGAGAAGCCCTTGATCTCGGCGTCGGCGTCGACGACGACCGCGTTGCCGACGGCGGTCGCGTCGAGGTCGGTCAGCCGCAGGATGCCGAAGTCGGCCGGGTTGAGAAGCGCCGCCGCCGCGACCAGGACGGCGGCGAGGCCGACGAGCGAGTGGAAGGCCGCCACCAGCTGCGGCATCGCCGTCATCTCGATCTTCTGGGCGATGAAGTAGCCGGCGGCCCCGCCGAGCGCGATGCCGAGCACGATCAGCGCGTAGGTGCCGAAACTCGGGTGCGGCAGGACGAGGAGCGTCACGACGATGGCGATGCCCATGCCGACCATGCCGAACAGGTTGCCGTTGCGGGCGGTCGAGGGGTGCGACAGGCCGCGCAGGGCCAGGATGAAGCAGATGGCGGCGATCAGGTAGCCGATCGCGGCGAGGTTGCTGCTCATGATCGGTTCCTTAACTGCGTTTCTTGAACATGCCCAGCATGCGCTGCGTCACGGCAAAGCCGCCGAAGATGTTGACCGAGGCCAAGACGACGGCGAGGAAGCCGAACAGCGTCGCGCCGAAGGTGGCAGCACCGGCGCCGATCAGGGCACCGACGATGATGACCGAGGAGATCGCGTTGGTCACCGACATCAGCGGCGTGTGCAGGGCCGGCGTCACCGACCAGACGACGTAGTAGCCGACGAAGACGGCGAGCGCGAAGATGATGAGGTCGAAGACCCCGGGATCGATCGTTTCCATGTGTTCCTCCCCCCGAGGTCAGTTCTTCAGGCGCGGGTGGACGATCGCGCCGTCCTTGGTGACGAGGGCGCCGGCGACGAGGTCGTCCTCGGTGTTGATCTGCAAGCCCTTCTCCTTGTCGACGATGAGGCCGACGAAGTTGAACAGGTTCTTGGCGTAGAGGAGCGACGCGGCGGGCGCCAGCTTGGCCGGCAGGTTCGAGCCGCCGACGATCGCGACGCCGTTGTCGCTCATCACCGTCTCGTTCGGCTTCGAGCCCTCCACGTTGCCGCCCGAATCGGCGGCGAGGTCGAGGATCACCGAGCCCGGCTTCATCGAGGCGACCATCGCGGCGCTGACGATCCTGGGCGCCTTACGGCCGGGGATCTGCGCCGTCGTCACGACGATGTCCTGGCCCTTGATGTGCTCGGCCACCATCTCGGCCTGCTTCTTCTGCTCGTCCTCGGTGAGCGCGCGCGCGTAGCCGCCTTCGCCCGGATCGACCGGCACGCCGACGAACTTGGAGCCCAAGCTCTCGACCTCCTCCTTCGCCGCCGGGCGCACGTCGGTCGCCGAGACGACCGCGCCCATGCGCTTGGCCGTGGCGACCGCCTGGAGACCGGCGACGCCGGCGCCGACGACGAACAGCTTTGCCGGCGTCACCGTGCCGGCCGCCGTCATCATCATCGGCAGGACGCGGGCGTAAGCCCCCATCGCGTCGACCACCGCCTTGTAGCCGGCGAGGTTGGCCTGGGAGGAGAGCACGTCCATCGCCTGCGCCCGCGTCGTGCGCGGCAGGAGTTCGAGCGAGAACGACGTCACCTTGCCCGACGCCAGCTTGTCGAGCAGGTCGCGGCTGTTGTAGGGGTCGAGCTGGCCGACCAGGACGCCGCCCTCGCGCAGCTTGCCGGCCTCCTCGGCGCTCGGGCCCTGCACCTTCAAGACCATGTCGGCCTTGAGAACCTCGTCGGCGTCGCCGAGCGTGGCGCCCGCCTTCTCGAACGCCTCGTCGGCGATCCTGGCGCCGTCGCCGGCACCGCGCTCGACGACGACGTCGAGGCCCAGCCCCTTGTAGCGCTTGACGACGTCCGGCGACGCGGCGACCCGCGCCTCCCCCGGCCGCCGCTCCTTTGGTATCCCGACCTGCATGGGCTGGGTTTTCCTCTTATCGTTGTTCGTCAGTCGCGACCCGTCTTAGCGGCAGTTCGGCGGCGCGACAACGGCGGCACGCGCCGAAGTTTCACGCCTCGCGCCGCAAGATCGCCGCCGCCGCGGCCCGGCCGCTGATGAAGGCCGCCTCGATCCTGGGGCCGAGGCACCAGTCGCCGGCGGCGAGCAGCGTCCCGTCTTCGAGGTCGAGGCAGGGGACGCCCAAGGGGGTTGTTACCTGGGCAAAGCGCCAGCGGTGCGCCGCTGCGTGCGCGGGCGGGGGCAGGTCGACGCCCAAGAGCGCGGCAAACGCGGCAAGCAGGGCCGGCACCATCGCCCCGCGGTCGTTCTCCAGCCGCGCCTCGCTCCAGTCCGGGGCGGCGTGGACGACCCAGCGCTCCGGCGTCCCGGCCCGGCCCGGCTTCGCGTTCTCGCGGGCGGCGGACGCGATTGGCCCCGTCTTCGAGCGCACGATGGCGCGCCCCGGAGAGAGCAGGGGGGCGAGCGGGCGGTCGAACGCCGCCATCAGCGTCCAGCAGGGCGCCATGCGCACGCGATCGAGCGCCGCCCTCCCGCCGAGCAGCCGCCCGGTCTGCGGCGCGGGCGCGGTGCAGACCAGGGCGTCGAGGGCGTCGTCGGGTACGCCGGTCCCCTGCAGCCGCCAGCGCCCGTCGCCGAGGCGCTCGACGCCTTCCACCTCGACCCCGACGCGGACGTCGAGCCCCGCGGCACCCGCTTTGACGAAGGCGCTCATGCCGGGCGTGCCGACGTAGCGGGTTTCGCCGTCGCCGAAGTCGGCCGCGGCCGCCGTCCAGGCGGCGACGTCGCCGGCCATGATCGAGCGTTCGACGTGGGTCTTGAAGGTTGCGTCGCGCGCGCTCAGGTACTGCGCCCCGTGGTCGAAGCCGCCGGCGTCGCCCCGGCGGGTGGCGCAGCGCCCGCCGACGCCGCGGCCTTTGTCGACGATGATCACCCCGCATCCCCCCGCCGCGAGTTCTCGTGCGCAGGCGATGCCCGCGACCCCGGCCCCGATGATCCCGATCCGCCGCATGGCGCCGCATCCCCGCTTCGTCAACGTTGGTCCGGCAGTTAGGCCATCCCCGCCGGCGATCCACTGTTCGACGGCGTGGAACCGACGCCGGACGAGGCGTGTTGTCTGGGCGGTACGCGAAGGACACATACCGCCGGTTAAAGTTGCAGTGGCGCGAAACAGCCCTGGCTTCGTGCCGTGTCGACATCTACGCCCGCTCGTAGATTGACGGTCGAGAGCGATGTCGGGGCGGTGGTCATGTTGCATTGCAGCATGATCGCCCTACATGTAGGGGCGCCAAGACGGTGCTTCTCGGAAATCGCGACGCGGCACTCGGGCAACATATCAATTGAAAATAAAGTTCTACCCAAAGTTCTTTTTGCGTTAATTGAAAAACTCGCCGTAACAATCTGTAACACATCGTGATTCGTCGCTTCGAGCCGCGGCGCTTAGGTTTGGAATGCGACGATTCCAGTATGCTTTGACCGAGGGTTTCTGTCCGAGGCGGGGCTGGTGGGATGGCGCGGATCGGCCGATTGGGAGGGCGATCCGGGTTTTATTGCCGAATACAAGGCGCCTTTGAGCCGGAGTATCACCGAGCGATGCTAGAGCCGACGATCACGACCAATCGGCATCTGTCTTTCAAGACCGAGGGCTTCAAGAGCCTCGTCGAGGGCTTGGATTACGCCGCGGGCGGCGCGACCGGCGTCAACTTCTTCGGGCCGCGCGGCGATCTCGCGCGTGCTCTGCCTTACGCCGAACTGCGCGTGGGTGCCTTGAGGCTGGCCCGGCGCTTGGCCGCGACGCGGCTGCGACGCGGCGATCGGATCGGGCTCGTCGCCGAGACCGGTCCCGATTTCCTCACCGCCTTCTTCGCCTGCCAGTACGCCGGCCTCATACCCGTTCCCTTGCCCTTGAGCATCAATTTCGGCGGCAAGGAAGCCTACGTCGAGCGGCTGCGCGGCATGCTGATGGCGGCGGGTATCAGAGCCGTCGTCGCGCCCGCCGACCTCGTCGACACGCTGCGCCTCGCGGCACGGCCCACCGCCACCGCCTTCGTCGCCACCGTCGACGACCTGCTCGCCGGTGAGGCGAGCGACGCAGCCCTCGACCCGCTCGGTCCCGACGATCCCTGCTACATCCAGTACTCGTCGGGCAGCACGAGCTTTCCGCGCGGCGTCCTCGTGACGCAAAGTGCCATCACCGCCAACGCCCGCGCCATCGCCGTCGACGGTCTGGCGCTGCGGCGCGGCGATCGCTGCGTCTCCTGGCTGCCGCTCTACCACGACATGGGGCTGGTCGGCTGCTGCCTGACCCCGATCCTGACGCAGGTGTCGATCGACTACCTCGCCACCTCCTCCTTCGCCCGCCGGCCGCTCGTCTGGCTGAGGCTCCTGTCACGCACCGGCGGCACGATCTCGTTCGGCCCGACCTTCGGTTATGAGCTGGCCGCGCGGCGCTTCGAGAGCAGCGGCGGCGACGGGCCGCTCGACCTCAGCCGCTGGCGCGTCGCCGGGATCGGCGGCGAGATGATCCGCGAGGGCGCTCTCGCCCGCTTCGCCGAGGCGTTCGCGCCGCACGGCTTCGACCCGCGCGCCTTCTTGCCGTCCTACGGCATGGCCGAGGCGACGCTCGCCGTCACCTTCGCCAAGCGCGGCCGCGGCGTGTTCGTCGACCGCGTCGCCCGCGGCGAGGCGCTGGAGCGCGACGGGATCGCCCTGCCGGCGCGCGAGGCGGGGGTGCCGGTGCGCAACTTCGTCGTCTGCGGCAGGCCGATGCCGGGCTACGCCGTCGAGATCCGCGACCGCGCCAACCGCCCCTTGCCCGAGCGCCACGTCGGCCGGGTCTGCATCCAGGGGCCCTCGCTCATGGGCGGCTACTTCCGCAACGCCGAAGCCACCCGCGCGGCGATGACCCAGGACGGCTGGCTGGACACGGGCGATCTCGGCTACCTCATCAACGACGAACTCGTCGTCACCGGCCGGACCAAGGACCTCATCATCCTCGGCGGGCGCAACATCTGGCCGCAGGACCTGGAATGGGCCGTCGAGCGGCTCGACCGGGTCCGCGCCGGCGATGTCGCCGCGTTCGCGCTCAACGGCGAGGACGAGCGCGAGGAACTGGTCGTCCTCGTCGAGTGCCGTACCCGCGACCCCTTGGAGCAGGTAAGTCTTCGCCGCGACGTCGCCGCCACGATCGCCCGCGTCGCCGGGGCCGAGGCGAGGGTCGTCCTCGCCCCCGTGCGCTCGCTCACCTTCACGACCTCGGGCAAGCTCAGCCGGGCGACGGCCAAGGCCGACTACGCGGCCGGCCGCGTCCGCGACATCGCCGATGCCGGACCCGGCGAGGCGCCGGCATCGGCGCTCGCCGCCGCCGTCTAGCCCTTGCCGTCGAGACGAGGGATGCACGTCGCCGTCACCGGGGCCAGCGGCTTCATCGGGCGTCACGTCCTGCCGCTCCTGGCCGAGGCGGGTCACGCGACGGTCAGCCTGTTGCGCCGCGGCACCGCCCCGGTCGGCGCCACGGTGCAAGGCGACCTCGACGACGAGGGTGCCCTTCGTCGTCTGGTCAAGGGCGCCGATCTGGTCCTGCACGTCGCCGGGCTCGTGCGCTCTGTACGTCCTGGCGCCTTCGACGCCGTCAACCGCGAGGGAACCCGCCGCATCGCCGGCGCGGCACGGGCGGCGGGGGTCGGGCGGCTGGTCTTGATCTCGTCGCTCGCGGCCCGCCACCCGTCGGTCTCCGCCTACGCCAGGAGCAAGGCCCTGGCCGAGGCCGAGGCCGGATCGGTCTACGGCGGGGAGCTCACTGTCGTCCGCCCGCCCGCCGTCTACGGTCCCGGCGACCGCGCGACCCTGCCGATCTTCGCCGGTATCGCCCGCGGCCACCTCGTCGTGCCGGCCGGGCGCGAGCAGCGCTTCTCGCTCATCCACGTCCTGGACCTCGCCCGGCTCATCGCCCGCCTCGTCGTCGGGCCGACGTCGCGCTCCCCCTTCGAGCCGGACGACGGCGCCGGCGGGCGCGGCTGGCCCGAACTCGCCGCCGAGGCCAAGCGAACGCTCGGCTGGGAGGTGCGCGCGACGCTGCTGCCGCGCCGCGTCGCGCTGCCGATCGCCAAGCTCTGCGATCTCGCGGCCCGGCTCACCGGCCGGCCGATGCCGCTCTCGTCCGACAAGCTGGGCGAACTCTACCACCCGAACTGGGTGGCGGGCGGGGGGGCACCGTCGGGCTGGGCGCCGCAGATCGCCTTCGAGCGGGGCCTGCGCGACACGCTCGCTTGGTATCGACAACACGGCTGGATCGGAGGCCATTGATGCGCGACGACGCGGTTTTTAGCGACATCAAGGCGCTCTTGGCGCGCAACCGACCGACCGAGACCCCGATCGCGCCCGAGACCGAGCTCGCCGCCGACCTCAACATCGACAGCGTCGCGGCCATGGACCTCATCATGGAGATCGAGGACCGCTTCGAGATCGACATTCCCGTCAACCAAGTCGGCGACATGCGCACCGTCGGCGACCTCGTGGCGCTGGTGCGCGGCCAACTCAACGGCGGCTGATGGCAAAAGGAGAAACACGATGGACATCTTCGCCAAGTTTCGCCCGATCGTCGAGCGCCGCAGGGCCATCGTGGCGTCCGGCCGCAACCCGTTCGGCCTCACGATCGAGCGCATCCTCTCGCCGACGCTGGGCGTCATCGAGGGCCGCGAGACCATCCTGGTCGGGACCAACAACTATCTCGGCCTCAGCTTCGATCCGGCCTGCGTCGAGGCGGCGATCGGGGCGACGCGCGCGGACGGCACCGGCACGACGGGCTCGCGCATCGCCAACGGCTCCTACAAGCGCCACACCGACCTTGAGAATGCCTTTTGCCGCTTCTTCAACCGTGAGCACGGCATCGTCTTCACCACCGGCTTTCAGGCCAATCTCGCGACGATCGCGGGCTTGGGCGGTGCCGGCGACGTCATCCTCGCCGACGCCGACAGCCACGCCAGCATGTGGGACGGCTGTAAGCTGGCCGCGGCCGAGACCGTCGCCTTTCGCCACAACGACCCCGACCACCTCGACCGGCGCCTGTCGCGCCTGAAGGACAAGGGGGGTGCCCGGCTGATCGTCGTCGAGGGCCTCTACTCCATGCTCGGCGACACGGCCCCCTTGAAGGAGTTCGTCGAGGTCAAGGAGCGTCACGGCGCCTACCTCCTCGTCGACGAGGCGCACTCGTTCGGCGTCTTCGGCGAGCGCGGCCGCGGCCTCGCCGAGGCCGAAGGCGTCGAAGACGGCGTCGATTTCGTCGTCGGCACCTTCTCCAAGAGCTTGGCCGGCATCGGCGGCTTCGCCGTCTCGAACCACGCCGGCTTCGAGATGCTGCGCGTCACCTCGCACGCCTACATGTTCTCGGCCTCGCCCAACCCGGCCGCGATGGCCTCGGTCAAGGCGGCCTTGGGCGAGATCGCGCGCCACCCCGAACTGCGCCGCGCCATCTGGGCCAACGCCGAACGGCTCTACGCCGGCCTGCAAGATCTGGGCTTCGCGATCGCCTCGCCTCTAAGCCCGGTGATCGCGGTTCGCCTGCCCGACGAGGCGACGGCGGTCAGGGCCTGGAACCTCCTGATCGAGGGCGGCGTCTACGTCAACCTCGCCCTCCCGCCCGGCACGCCGAACAACGCCTGCCTGCTCCGCTGCAGCCTCTCGGCGGCGCACACCTTCGAGCAGGTGGATACGGTGCTCTCGCGTTTCGCCGCGATGCAAGAGGGGTTGGCGCTGGCGGCGTGAACGCTTCGCGTGCGCTCGCCGCGCAGGCTTTTTCTTTTGTTTTTGCTACTTGTCGGTGGAGATTGGCCTCAACGCCGAGGGTCAGCCCCGGCCAAAGTGATAAAAAAGAAAAAAGACTGCGCGTCAGCGCACGCGAAGCGTTCACCCTCGCTCACGCGCCAGGATCGCCCGCTTGCGTTCCTCCCCCCAGCGATACCCGCCGCTTCCCCCGTCGCTGCGGACGACGCGGTGGCAGGGGATGAGCAGCGCCACCTCGTTCGTGGCGCAGGCGCGGGCGACGGCGCGGGTGGCCTTGGGCGCCCCGATCAGGGCGGCGATTTCGGCGTAGGTGCGCGTCTCGCCGAGCGGGATCGCGCGCAGCGCCGCCCAGACCCGCGCCTGGAAGGCGGTGCCGCGCACGTCGAGCGGCAGGCCGTGTGCGGGCGGCGGCTCGGCGCACAAGTCTACGATCGCGGCGACAAGGCCGGCAAAGTCCCTGTCGTCGCCGACCCGCTCGGCGTTGGGAAAACGCGCGCGGAGATCCGCGACGAGCGGTTCGGCCGCGTCGCCGAGACTGAGGGCGCAAACCCCCGCCCCCGTCGCCGCGACGAGAACGACGCCGTAGGCGCAATGGGCCGTGGCGTAACGCACCGTCTCGCCGGCCCCGCCCGCCTTGTAGGCCTTGGGCGTCATGCCGAGCACGGCGTCGCTCGCGGCGTAGAAGCGGCCGGGCGCGTTGAAGCCGGCGTCGTAGAGGGCGGTCGTCACGTTCGTGCCCGGCGTCAGGGCCGATCGCGCCCGCCCGGCGCGCACGGCGGCGGCGTAGGCCTTGGGCGTCAGCTTGAGTGCCGCCTTGAACGCGCGGTGCAGCCGGTGCGGGCCAGTACCCAATTGCGCCGCCAAGTCCCGGAGTGCCGGCGGGCTCTCCGCCGCCTCGATCAGCCGGCAGGCGTCCGCGACGACGGGGTCGACGCTCGGTGCCTCGTCCGGCCGGCAGCGGCGGCAGGGGCGAAACCCGGCCGTGCGCGCCGCCTCGGCGTCGGCGAAGAAGCGGACATTGTCGCGCTTCGCCCGCTTGGCGCCGCAGTTCGGCCGGCAGTAGATCCCCGTCGTTGTGACGGCGAAGACGAAGCGCCCCGCATCGCGCGCGCAAACGGCGGCCCAGCGCTCGGCGTCGGAAGTGAGCATGGCGTTTCTCCGAAAACGTGTTCCGCTTTTGTAGCGGCAGGCGTCTCTAGCTGCGTCCCGTTCTGCGCGCTTGAATTGGGTGAACGCTGCGCGTGCGCTGCCGCGCAGGCTCTTTCTTTTTGCTAGTGTTAACGCAGGAGATAAGCCGTGCCGCCGAGGGCCAGCCTCGAACAAAGCAAAAAGAAGAGAAAAAGGCCCCGCGCCAGCGGACGCGAAGCGTTAAACCCCAAGCTCCGCCATCGTCACCGGCCGGCCTTCCTCGATCGAGCGCTCGGCCGCAACGCCCATTGCGACCGCCATCAGGCCGTCGTGTGCCGTGACCCCGGCCGTGCCGGTCCGCGCGGCGGCGGCGAAGGCGGCGTGTTGGTAGAAGGTCGAGCCGTGGTGCGCGCCGGCGGCGAGCAGTTCGGCCGCGACCGGGACGTGTTCCTGCCTGACATCCAAGGGCGCGCGCGTGCCGACGATGAGGGTGGAACTCGGGATGCCGCACTCGACCTTGCCCGTATCGCCCACGGCCGCGATCTCTTCCTGGTCGCGCGAGGCCTCGGCGAACATGCACAAATCGAGCATCGCCCGCGCGCCGCCGGCGAAGTCAACGACGACGTAGGCGTTGTCGAGGATGTCGGGGGTGCCTTCGGGATAGCGCTCGTCTTTGTGGTTCACGTCGCCCGCGCCCGAGGCGTAGACTTTGACCGGCTCGTCTCGGACGATGAGGCGCATCAGGTCGAAGAAGTGGCAGCACTTCTCGACCATCGTCCCGCCCGATTGGCAAGCAAAACGGTTCCAGTGCCGCACCTTGTCCAAGAAGGGGTAGCGGTGCTCGCGGATGGCGAGCATCCGCAAGCGCCCGATCCCGCCCTCGTGGACGTGGCGGACCAGCCGCGCCACCGGTGGCATGAAGCGGTACTCCATCGCCACCCAGGTAAGGGCACTTCGAGCTTGCGCCAGCACCAGCGCCTCTCGGCAGTCCGCGATCGTCGTGCAGAACGGCTTCTCGACCAGGACCGGCAAGTCGGTCTTGAGCGCGTCGCGCAGGATCTCGACGTGGGTGTGGTTCGGGCTCGCGATCACCAGCGCCTCGGCGAGGCCGGCATCCAAGAGGTCGCGGTGGTCGGCGAACGTTCGCGTGTATGGCCCCGCCAGCGCCGCCGCCGCCCTGCGCATCGCGTCGTCCGGGTCGGCCACCGCCACGATCTCGGCCTCGGACAACAAAGCGAGGTTGCGGATGTGTTCCTGGCCCATCATGCCCGAGCCGATGATCGCGTAACGCAAGGGTCGTGACCTTATTTGACAATTACACGATCGCTTGGTGCCCTCCCGCGGCGGTTTTGGCAAGCTTGGGGACAGGAATCCCGCCGATCGTCTGCCGTAAGCCGTACCCTGGACAGCTTGTACCCACGCTCCTACCATCGCCGCAAACGTCACGGAAAGGTCGGGCATGCAGGCGAATAAGCTCAAAGCGGCTTGGGCAGAAGGCAAGAAGACCGTCAACGGCTGGTGCGCGATCCCCAGCTCGTTCTCGGCCGAGGTGATGGCATGCCAGGGCTGGGACAGCGTCACGATCGACATGCAGCACGGCCTCGTCGGCTATCAGGCGATGACCGAGATGCTGCGCGGCATCGATTCGGCCGGCGTGCCGGCCCTGGTGCGCGTGCCCTGGGGCGAGCCCGCCGGCGTCATGAAGGCGCTGGACGCGGGTGCTAGCGGCATCATCTGCCCGATGATCGACTCGGTCGCCGAGGCGCGCGCCTTCGCGTCGTGGTGCCGCTACCCGCCGCTCGGCATGCGCAGCTTCGGCCCGATCCGGGCCGGCATCATCCACGGCGGCGACTACGCCGCCCGCGCCAACGACGAGGTGCTGGCGCTCGCCATGATCGAGACCAAGCCGGCGTTCGAGGGGCTGGAGGCGATCCTCGACACGCCGGGATTGGACGGGATCTACATCGGCCCGAACGACCTCGCCGCATCCTTGGGCATGACCCCCTGCCTGGACCCGGAGGAGGAGGGCATGCTGGAGGCGATCGAGACGATCGTGAAGACGACCAAGGCGCGCGGCAAGATCGCCGGCATCCACACCGCGAGCACGAGCTTCGCCAAGCGGATGCACGCGCTCGGCTTCGATCAGTGCACGATCCACTCGGACGCGCGGATGATCGCCGCGATGTCGCAAGCGACGCTCGACGAGATGCGCGCCGACGGAGGTTCTGGCGCCGCCGGCGTCGGCTACTGAGGGTTAGGGTGTCTATGAAGGTCGCCGTCATCGGCAAGATCCGGCAAGAGGGCGTCCGGCTCCTGGAGGAGCGCGGCGACATCGAGACCGTCTTGCTGGAGGAGGTCCCGCCCGAGAAGCTTGCCGGGGCGATGGGCGACGTCGACGCGATCCTGGTGCGCACGGCCTCGATCACCGCCGAGGTGATCGAGGCCGCACCCAAGCTCAAGGTCGTCTCGCGCCACGGCGTCGGCTACGACAACGTCGACCTCGACGCCCTGAACCGGCGGCGCATCCCCTTGTGCGTCTCGGCCACGGCCAACATGGTCGCGGTCGCCGAGCACGCGTTCGCGATGATCCTGGCACTCGCCAAGAACCTGCGCGGCCTCGACCGCGCGGTCCGGGCGCGCGACTGGGACTACCGGTTCGAGGCGAACGCGATCGAACTGTTCGGCCGCACGCTGCTCCTCATCGGCTTCGGCCGCATCGGTCAGGCGCTGGCGCGCCGGGCGCAGGCGTTCGGGATGCACGTCCTCGTCTACGATCCCTACGTCGACGACGACGTCTTGGACCAGATGGGCTGCGAGCGCGCCCCGCTCCTGGAGGGCTCGCTCGCCAAGGCGGACGTGGTCAGCCTGCACCTGCCGCTCGACGGGCAGACGGCCGACCTGCTCGACGCCGGCCGGATTGGCCTGATGAAGGAGGGCGCCATCTTCGTCAACACCGCCCGCGGCGGCCTCGTCGACGAGGCGGCGCTGGCGCACGCCTTGAAGACCGGCCGCGTCAAGGGGGCCGGGATCGACGTGTTCGCCAAGGAGCCGCCGTCTACGTCGAGCACGCTTCTCAAGCAGGACAACGCCATCTTCAGCCCACACAGCGCCGGCGTCACCGACGGCTCGATGCTGCGCATGGCGCTGGAAGCGGCGTCCAACGTCATCGCCGTTCTCGACGGACGGTTAGATGCGGCCGTCATCGTCAACGCGGAGGCGATCCGGGAGCGGGATTGAACGCTTGCGCGTGCGCTGGGCGCGCGGCCTTCTTTTTTCTCTTTTTGTCTTGTCCGAGGCTGGCTTCGGCGTTGAGGCCAAGTTCAAGAACAAAGTTGCAAAAAGAAGAAAAAGAGGCCACGCGCCAGCGTTCAATCCGTACCGCAACGCCACCGCGCGACGAGAAAATCGAGCAGCACGTGCGGCAGGGTCAGGGCGGCGAGGCCCTGGATGGTGAGGGCGAGGAGGCGCTCGGGCGTCGGTCCGGCGTAGAGCGGCCATAAGCCCGCGCCCAATGCGAATGTCAGCGCCGCCACGGGGAGGGAGTACAGGACGACGTCTCGGAACGAGGCGACGCGCGGGGCCAGTCGGGGGTTGCGCGCCAGCGCCGTCATGTGCCGCGGTGCGTGCAGGCAGACGAAGTACAAGGCGAAAGCGTTCAGCGGCGGGAGAAGGGCGAACGCGGCGACGAGCGCACCCGCCTCGCCCGCCGTTCGCAGGCGACGGTTTCGAACGGTGTGCGCGAGCCAGATCGCGGCCAGGACGGCCCAGACCCAGGCGGCACCCGACAGCCACGCCGGCGGTTCGGGCATGGCCGTGCCCGTCACCACGGCGAAGACGCGCGCGAAGCCCTTGGGTCGCAGCAGCACGGGCGCCGCGATCGGCAAGGCGCCCCGCACCACGACGTCGAGGAAGTTGCCACGGTCTGGCCCCGCGTCCTCCGAGCCGAAGTGCCAGACCGTGACGGCGAAGAAGGCCGTGAGCGTCGCCAGCGGTGCCATTCGCCAAGCGATGAGCACCGCGGCCGAGAGCGACAGGTAGGGCACGCCGAAGACGAGGAACCACCGATACGGGCCGAAGCGCTGCCGCATCCGGGGGCGCACGATCTCAGTATCGAGCGCCCCGTGCGGGACGCCGAGCAGGATGACGGCCGCGAGCACCACGATCCAGCGCGGCCCTTCGGGCAGCACGGTCGAGAGGACGAGCGGGACGGCAGCGAGCGCCGACAACGTCCAAGGTCGATCGAGCAAGGCATGGCCCGACCGCTCGCCGGATCGAAGCCGGGGCCGCGGCGCCGCGCCGAATGGGTCGGCCACGCCTTGCATCTCACGCGACATACGATGCCTCACCAGACGTCCATCGTTACCGGCAGGGCAAACGATCGAGCTTTATGCCGCCGCCGCCGGCCGAGGCACGGTGCGGCGCGGTTCGGTGACCACCGTGTCGTGCTCGTACAGGTCGCGATCGATGACTTTGGAGCGCGAGACCACCGCCATCAGGCCGTAGACAACCTTCGCGGTGAAGTCGAGGAGCGCGATCGCCGCCGTGGTGATCGTCGGATCGACGAGCTTGAGGCCGTCGGTGCCGACGAGGAGCACGAGCGGGTAGATCAGCCAGATGACGGAGAGGATTGCGGCGTTGCGCTTGAAGTTTGCCCGCACGTCGTCGCGCTCCTTGGCGTTCTCCTGCTTGAGCATCCCCCAGATCACGTAGTAGACGGCCAAGAACGCGCCGCACGAGATCAAATACCACGTCCACTTGATCCAGGGCGTGGTCGAGAGCCCGAAGAAGAGCGCGGTGGCGATCATCAGCACGTCGGCGCCGATCAGGCCGAACACGGCGCCGCGCCGGCGCAGGCCGGTGTGCATTGCGGAGGAGGCGAGGGCGAAGAGCAGGATCGGCGTGGTGAACGTCCAATCAAGGTAGCGGGCGAAGTAGAACGTCGTCTACGCTGTCGCCGGATCGGCCCCGAACGGCAGCTCGATGCTGCCCTGGCCGCAGGCCATGGCGAAGTAGGACGAGGCGGCGATGATCGGCACGAGGCCGTGCAGGATGCCGTCCGTCTCCTCGTCCGCCGTGCGCTTCTTGGCGGTGAGGAGGATCGCGGCCGCGCCGACCGCCATGCCGGCGAGCGCCAGCCAAAGCCAAAACTCAACTGCCATGTTAGTTTCCCTTTGCGAAAAGCATCCCTCGACTGGGATGCCGACCACTCGGCGAAAACGCCGCGCAATCAGGGAAGTTGCCTGCTCTCAGTTGCGTTAAACGCCGTTAACTTAGCTTGGGTTGATTGCTGGTTGTCGGCGACAGGACTTGGTGCCTTCTCCGATACATGTCATCCTACCGATACGCCCAGCGGGGGGTCATGAAGGAAAGCCGTTAGGCTCCTGTTCGCATAAGTCGGATTGATTTCACCCATGCAGCGAATTAGCACACGATGTGGCAGGTTTGCCTTTGGTCCATGTGTCGACGCATCACCTTAGCCATCGACCCTCTCTCATGAACCGGCCTCACGCCACCGGCTGGCCCGGCGCCGGCAGGCGGCGGCGGCGGCGGGCCTGCAAGAAGGCCTCGAAGCGGTTGCCGAGGTAGCGCCCGGCGAAGTAGCCGCCGAGCATGAACGGGATCGAGCCCAGCCACAGGGCGGCGAGCAGGGTCCAGCCCATCTCGGTGATCGAGCCGAGCGAGCCCAAGCGTTCCATCGACCACTCGCCGGTGCAATGCATGACGCCGCAGCCGAGCTGGTAGTAGACAAAGTAGGTCGGCCCCATCGTCAGCGGGTTGACGACGAGGCTGCCGACGACGGCGGGCGGCAGGCTGAGCTTGGGGTTGAAGAAACGGTTCCAGAGCAGGCAGACGCCGAGGCACAGGACGACCTGCAGGCCCACCGTCGGCGAGAAGCCGATCACCGTGCCGATCGCGAGCGAGCGGCCGATCGTGCCCGGCGTGTAGCTGCGCGAGCGCCACGTCCGCAGCAAGGGCCGCATGATCTTGAACTTCATTGGCACGAACCTGCCCGCCTCAAAACCTCAAGAAGAAAACAACGATCGGGTGAGAGATGCGTTGCGCGGCCGCGAGAAACAATGCTGAAGCCGCGCCTCAGCCGCGGTTGGTGACGGCCGCACGAATGTTGACCGAGCGCAGAAAGCCCAAGGTGTAGTCTACCCCGGACCAAGCGGTGAACAGGGTGGCGAGCAGCAAGAGGCCGAAGACCACGTCCTCGACCACGGCGCCGGGGGCGAGGCCGAAGACGAGGAACAGGACGACCGTCGCGATCTGGGCGATGCCCTGCACGATCGCCTTCGCCTTGCCGCTCGTCCGCGCCGCCATGGTGATGCCGTGCTGCTGGGCGAAGATGCGCAAGTACGAGACCAGGATGTCGCGGCTGACGATGATCGCCACCATCCACATCGGCATCCAGCCGGTGTCGAGGAAGGCGAGGAAGACCATGGCGCGATAGAGGCTGTCGGCGAGCGGGTCGACGATCTTGCCGAAGCTCGACGTCGCGGCGAAGCGCCGCGCCAAGTGTCCGTCGAGCAGATCGGAGCACTCGGCGAGCAGCATGACGAGGAGCGTCGCGGCAAGCGCCCAGGGTTGGTGCTGCGATAGAAACAGGATGACGAGCGGGCCGGCGAAGATCCGGCCGAGGCTGAGAAGATTGGGCAAGGTGCGCATCGAGCGGGCGGCCTATGCTAGCGGTCTCGTGGCCGCGCCGCGGGCCGGCACGCCGTAGTGGCTGCCGCCTTGGCCCGCGCGACCGCCCCCCGTATGTATGAAACCACGCGGGGCCAAGCAAGGGCGACGGTGTCGCGGCGTGACTTTCGTTCGCCGAATAGGCGTTCAACCCACGCAGACATTCGCGTGGACGTGGGTGCGAACTTCCTCGTACGCGACGCTCGGCCTCGCGGTCGCGGTGGGGGTCATCGAGCCGAGAGGTGAGGCTGGTGCGGCGGTACCGGCGCCCCCAGGCACCGTTGTCGCCGCTTGAGCGCTACCCGAGTGCGCAGATGGGCCGATATCCCCGTCTTGCGGCCGACACGCGACGGACGCAAGCTTAGATCATCGGGCATAATTGCCCCAATCGGGCAACGGGCGGGGATAGGGAGAAACGATGTTGAGCACGCGATTGGGCGGATCGTCGAAGTGGGCGGCGGCCTTCATCGTCGTCGCCGGCTGCGGCGGGGGCGACGACGGCTTCGACAGTCGTCCCGGCTTCGGGCCGGGCGGCGACGTCACCTTGAGCGAGGCCGTCCAATTCGACCGGGGCACCGACGCGCAACGGCAGGAAACGCTGCTGGGCGACGAGGCCGAGGTCGACTTCGCGTCGAGCGCCTTCGACATCCGCGTCCGGGTCGATCGCGGATCGAACCAGACGTTCGAGGACAACGACTTCGTCACCGACGACCTGCCGACCGGGATCGAGGCCTACGAGGCCGACAACGGCACCGATTTCCTCTTCATCTCGCCGGTCGGCAGCGGCAACGACCAACTCGACTACGCCGCCTACGGCTTTTGGGGCTACACCGACACGCGCGGCGTCGTCTCGTTCGGCACCCCGATCGACGTCGACGACGCCGGGAGCTTCTACCTCGGCCGGCGCAGCAGCGGCGGCGACGTGCCGCGCTCCGGCTTTGCCACCTATCTCGGCAGCGCGATCGCGGGCGCGTTCGAGGGCGACAGCATGGAGGCCGTCCTGACCGGCACGTTTCGCGCTGACGCCGACTTCGCCGACGATACGATCGCGGCCGAGATGAACCTGCGCGACGTCGCCGAGGATCAGACCTGGGGCACGATCCAGACCGACCCGATGCGGATCTCCGGCAGCCGCTTCAACGGCGGCGCGTTCGCTGTCGAGCGCGACCTGGACGGGGATCTGGAAGGCGCCTTCTACGGCCCCGACGCCGACGAGGTCGCCGGCAGCTTTCGCTTAGAGGACGGCCGGGACGGCACGGTGCTGGGCTCGTTCGGGGGAGATCGTTAACACGCTTCGCGTGCGCTGGCGCGCGGCCTTTTTTCTTCCTTTTTTGCAACTTTGGCCGGGGCTGGCTTCGGCGTTGAAGTCAAGTTCGAGGACAGATAGCAAAAAAGAGAAAAAGAAGCCCGCGCGGCGGCGCACGCGAAGCATTCAACGTACCGCCCCGGCGTAACGCTCGACGACCCGCCGAACGCGCGCCTCGATCAGCCCTTGCGGCGTCACGTCCCGATCGACCGCGCCGACGGCGAACAGGTCGGGAAAGGCGCGGCGAACGAGTGCCGGCGGCAGGTCGATCGCAGTCAGGTTTCGCATCAGCCGGGCCACGGCCGCCTTGACCGCGGGCTTGCCCCAGTAGTAGCGGCAGCGGTCGCTGAGGCCGAAGCGGCGGGCGAGGCGCTGGGCTCGTGCGTCGCCGGTAAGGTAGCCGCGCCACGCGCCGTCGTCGGCCAGCATCGCCGCCTCCAGCGCCTCGAACACGTCGGCCCGCCCCTCCTTCGGCAGCAGTTCCGCCTCGATCGAATCGAGGCCGTCGAGCGCCTCGCGGTAGGCGAAGGTCAGTTCCGGGCCCACCTTGAGGATGGCAAAGCGCGCCCGGACCAGGGCGTTCAGCGCCACTTTGTCCTGGTAGTCGGTCGAGTGCGCCTCGAAGACGAGGTTCGGGTAGGGGTCGAGCGCCGCCGTCAGCGGCCGGGCCGCCTCGGGCGCGAAGCGGTGGACGGCGTCGTCGCCGAACTCGACGCCCGGCTGCGCCACGACCGCGACGATCCGCGCCGTCGCGTCCGCGACCCCGGCGGCGGCGAAGGCCTCGCGGTGCAGGTCGAGGGTGCGCTCGACCTCGGCCGGGTCGCTGAGTACGAGTTCGCCCGTGTCCTCCCTGACCCCGCCCGGCGGCGGCACCTCGGTGCCGATGACGTAGGCCGGCGGCACCCCCTTCCCGCCTGCTCGCCACGCCGCCTCGGCCGCCGCCGCCAACGCCGCCGCGCGCTTCGCGATCGTCGCGGGCGGCAGGGGTATCGGGTCGTCGGCGCAGGCCATCGAGGCGTCGAGGTGGATCTTGGTGAAACCGGCCCCGACATAGTCGGCGACGAGGCGGCGGGCGTTCGCCATCGCCGCCGCCGCCGGCCCCCGTCGCCAGGGGTTGGGGCCGAGGTGGTCGCCGCCGAGCACGACGGCGTCGGGCCCGAGCCCGGCCCGCTCGATCCTGCGCCGCAGGTCGGCGGCGAAGGCGGCCGGGGTCAGCCCGGTGTAACCGCCCTCCTGGTTGACTTGGTTGCAGGTCGCCTCGACCAGGAGCGGGCGCTCGAATCCGCGGGCGGCGCGCAGGCAGACGTCGAGGACGACGGGGTGCGCCGTGCAGGCGGCGACGAGCCCGCCCCCTTCGTCCTTGGCAGTGCGCAAGACCGTGGCGAAATCCGGCATCACGTCCGCTCCTTCAGGGTCAGGCGTCGCGCTTCAAGAACGTCGAGCCGGGCGTTGCCCTCCATCGGGCCAAGCGCACCCACCGCGAGCGCGCCCGCGACGTTGGCGAGCCGCAGGCCTGCGCCGAGCGGCATCCCCCGGATCATCCGGCAGGCGACGAAGGTAGCGCCGCAGGCGTCGCCAGCCCCCGTCGGGTCGACCTCCTCGACCGTATAGGCGGGTGTGCGGGCGGTCGTTTGGCGGTCGACGTAGAGCGTGCCGGCGGCACCATCCTTGACGAGGACAAAGCGCGCCCGGCCATGTTCGAGCAGGTCCCGCGCCGCCGCCTCGACGTCGAGCCCCGGCGCCAGCCACGCCAGGTCGTCGCGGCTCGGCAAGAGGACGTCGGCCTCGGCGACGAGGCGGCGCAGCGCCGCCGCGACCGCGTCGTCCTTGACCAGCTCCTTGCGCACGTTCGGGTCGAGCGAGAGGACGGCACCAGCCCCGCGCGCGAGGTCGAGCGCCCGAAGGGTCGCGGCGACCGCCCCCGGCGCGAACAGGGACGAGCCCATGACGTGCAGGACGCGGCAGCCTTGAAAGGCCGCCGGGTCGACGTCGCCGGGGCCGAGCGCACCCGGCGCCGCGCCCGCGACGTTGAAGACGAAGTCGCGCCCGCCGTCCTGCGTGTAGCAGACGAAGGCGCTGCCGGTCGGGAGCGTCGGGTGGCGGCGAATGAAGCCGGTCTCGACGCCGGCCTCGGCAAGACGTTCCAGATTGAGGTCGCCGAAGCCGTCCTCACCCACGACCGCGATCAGCGTCGTCTCAACACCGCAGCGTGCCGCCTGATCGGCGAAGATCGCCGGGGCGCCGCTCGGGTACGGCCCGGCCCAGAGGCCCGGCGCGTCGAGGCCCTGGCCTGGCTCGGTCGCTACGATCTCGACCAGCACTTCGCCGATCACCACCAGTTCCGCCACCGCCGGGGGCCCCCTTTCGCGTCCGGCTTGCACCGCCAGCGATGAAAGCGTAGCATTTGCCCTTAAATAAAGCAATTGCCCGGCAAGGAGGCGGATGCACGGTCCCGAGGGGCGCCTGGACGCGGCGGCGCGTGCGGCGTGGCTCTACTACATCCACGGCCGCACCCAGGACGAGATCGCGGGGCGCTTGGGCGTCTCGCGCCAGAGCGTGCAGCGCCTCGTGGCGCTGGCGGTCGCTGAGGGGCTGATCAAGTTCCGCCTCGACCACCCGCTGGCATCCTGCATGGAGCTCGCCGAGCGCCTGCGCGGGCGCTTCGGGCTCGACCTCGCCGAGGTGGCGCCGCAAGGCGAGGGCGCGCTCGGCACGGCGATCGTGGCGGCGCAGGTCCTGGAGGGGCGCTTCGCCTCCAAGGCGCCGGTCGTGATCGGCGTCGGCACCGGCCGGGCACTTCGGGCCGCGACGGCGCAGATGCCGCGGTTGGCGCGGCCGCAGCACAAGATCGTTTCAATCGTCGGCAACACCTCGCGCGACGGGCGGGTGAGCCCCTACGAGGTGGCGCAGCACTTGGCCGAGCGCATCGGCGCCGCCTGCTACCCCATGCCGACCCCCGTCGCCGCCGCGACCCCGGACGACCGCGGGCGGATGCAAGCGCAGTCGGCCTGGCGCTCGATCCAAGCGCTCGCGCGCGAGGCGCACGCCGTCTTCGTCGGCGTCGGCCATATCGGCGCCGACGCGCCCTTGCGCCTCGACGACTTCGTCGACGACGCGGAGATGGCGGGCCTCGTGCGCGCGGGTGCCGTCGGCGAGATCGCTGCTTGGCCTTTCGACGCGCACGGCCGCATCCTCGACCACGCCTACGTCGCCCGCTTGCCGGGCCTCGACTTGCGCGACCTCAAGGGCGTGCCGACGATCGGCGTCGCCGCCGGGCCGCACAAGGTCGAGGCGCTCAAGGCGGCGCTCAAGGGCGGACTGCTCACCGGCCTCGTCACCGACGAGCCGACGGCGGCGGCCCTCGTCGAGGGGGCTTGACAAGCGGCGGCGAAGCAACCAAAGATCGGCCCAAATCTTGGGCGATAGCCCAAAACCATCTGGGAGGCATGTAAGAATGAGACTGCGCTCAGCCGCGGCCGCGGCGGCCGTCCTGCTCGGCACGACCGGGCTGGTCCGGGCCGAGACCCTGACCGTCGCCACGGTCAACAACTCCGACATGATCATCATGCAAAAGCTCTCATCATCCTGGGAGAAGGAGAACGGTAACACGCTCAACTGGGTGGTCTTGGAGGAGAACGTCCTGCGCCAGCGGGTGACGACCGACATCGCGACCAGCGGCGGCCAGTTCGACGTCATCACGGTCGGCTCCTACGAGGCGCCGATCTGGGGCGCGCAGGGTTGGCTCGTGCCCTTGGACGACCTCGGCGACGATTATGACTACGACGACATCTTCGAGACGGTGAAGGCGGGCCTCAGCAACGACGGCACCCTCTACGCCGTGCCGTTCTACGCCGAGAGCAGCTTCACCTTCTACCGCAAGGACCTGTTCGAGGCGGCCGGGATCGAGATGCCCGACAAGCCGACCTACGATCAGATCAAGGAGTATGCGGCGACGCTGCACGACCCGAACAACGGCGTCTACGGCGTCTGCCTGCGCGGCAAGCCCGGCTGGGGCGAGAACATGGCGTTCTTGACCACGATGGTGAACGCCTACGGCGGGCGCTGGTTCGACGAGAACTGGGAGCCGCAGCTGACCTCCGAGGCATGGGAGAAGGCCGTCAGCGACTACGTCATGCTGCTCAACGAGTACGGCCCGCCCGGGGCCGCCTCGAACGGCCACAACGAGAACCGGGCACTCTTCGCGTCCGGCAACTGCGCCATGTGGATCGACGCCACCTCGGCCGCCGGCTACATCTTCAACCCGAACGAGAGTCAGGTCGCCGACAAGACCGCCTTCACCTCGGCGCCGACCGAGGCGAGCGACAAGGGCACGGGCTGGTTCTGGGCGTGGTCGCTTGCCGTCCCCGCCTCGTCCACCAAGGTCGACGCGGCGAAGGACTTTCTGAAGTGGGCGACGTCGAAAGAGTACATCGCGATGGTCGGCGAGGAGGAGGGCTGGGTCTCCGCCCCGCCCGGCACCCGCAAGAGCACTTACGCGACCGAGGCCTACGTCGAGGCCGCCCCGTTCGCCGGCAGCGTCGAGGACGCGATCGTCAGCGCTGATCCTTCCGACGCGACGATGGAGCCCGTGCCCTACACCGGCGTGCAATACGTGGCGATCCCCGAGTTCCAGGGGATCGGCACGCAGGTCGGCCAGACGATCGCGGCGGCGCTGTCGGGCCAGATGAGCGTCGATCAGGCGCTGCAATCGGCGCAGCGGGCAACCGAGCGCACGATGAGCCAAGCCGGCTACCCGAAGTAGGCCACCACGACGCGAAGCCCCCCGCGCCCCCGGCGCGGGGGGCGAACCCCTCTTTTCGGGGTCTGCCCTCATGTCCACTGCCACCGTCGATCGGGCCGCGCCGGCCAAGACGAAAACAGGTCCGGGCCACGGCGTCGCGACGACGCCGCTCTTGGCACCCGCGGTTGCCAGCCTGTTGATCTGGATGATCGTCCCGCTGGTGATGACGGTCTGGTTCAGCTTTCAGTACTACAACTTGTTGAACCCGACGATCTCGGGCTTCGCCGGCTGGGAGAACTACACCTACCTCCTGACCGACCCGGCGCTGATCACGTCGATGTTCAACACGCTTCTCCTCGTCGGCTGGGTGCTGATTATCTCGGTCGTCGGCGGCACGCTGCTCGCCGTCCTCCTCGACCAGGACTTCTACGGCCAGGGGATCGCGCGCCTCCTCGTCATTGCGCCCTTCTTCGTCATGCCGACCGTGAGCGCATTGATCTGGAAGAACATGCTCATGCACCCGGTGAACGGCGTCTTCGCCTGGATCACGCAGAGCCTGGGCCTCGGCACGATCGACTGGTTCACCACCCTGCCGCTCACCTCGATCATCATCATCGTCGCGTGGCAGTGGACGCCGTTCGCGACCTTGATCCTTCTGACCGCGATCCAGTCGCTCGACGAGGAGCAGAAGGAGGCGGCGAGGATGGACGGCGCTGGGCCGTTCTCGATGTTCTTCTTCATCATTCTGCCGCATCTGAGCCGGGCGATCGCGGTCGTCGTCATGATCGAGACGATCTTCCTCCTCACCGTCTTCGCCGAGATCTTCGTCACCACCTCGGGCGGTCCCGGCGTCGCCTCCACCAACCTCGCCTACCTGATCTACATCCGAGCCCTGCTCGAATTCGACGTCGGCGGCGCCTCGGCCGGCGGCGTAATCGCGATCATCCTCGCCAACATCGTCGCCTTCTTCCTCATCCGCACCGTCGCCCGCACGCTCGACCAGTAGGAAGGGGGCCATGAAAACCACCGTCTCGTCGAAGCTCTTGATGACGCTGTTCGCCTGGAGCATCGCCTTTCTCGTCTTCTTCCCGATCTTCTGGATGCTGCTCACCAGCTTCAAGACCGAGATCGAGGCGATCAGTACGCCGCCGTCCCTGTTCTTCTCGCCCACGACCGAGAACTACGTCGCGGTGCAGGGGCGGGCCGACTACTTCCGCTTCGCCTGGAACAGCGTCGTGATCTCGCTCGGCGCCTCGGTGCTGGCCCTGCTCCTCGCCGTGCCGGCGGCCTACGCCTTCGCCTTCTTCCCGACCAAGCGCACCAAGAGCACGCTGCTTTGGATGCTCTCGACCAAGATGCTGCCGCCGGTCGGCGTCTTGGTGCCGATCTACTTGATATTTCGCGACCTTGGCCTCATCGACAGCAAGATCGGCCTGATCGTCGTCTTCGCCCTCATGAACCTGCCGATCATCGTCTGGATGCTCTACTCCTTCTTCAAGGAGGTGCCCAAAGACATCCTGGAGGCGGGCCGCATGGACGGGGCCGTCGTCTGGCAGGAGATCGTCATGATCTTGGTGCCGCTCGTCGTGCCCGGCATCGCCTCCACGATGCTGCTCTCGATCATCTTGTGCTGGAACGAGGCGTTCTGGAGCTTGAACCTGACCACGTCGAGTGCGGCGCCGCTCACCGCCTTCATCGCCTCGTTCTCAGCACCCGAGGGCCTGTTCTGGGCCAAGCTCTCGGCCGCCTCGACGATGGCGATCGCGCCCATCTTGATCTTCGGTTTCTTGAGCCAGCGCCAGCTCGTCCGCGGCCTCACCTTCGGCGCCGTCAAGTAGGGAGAAGACTATGGCACACTTGAGCCTGAAGAACATCCGCAAGTCCTACGGCGGCGACCTGGAGGTCATCAAGGGTATCGACCTTGAGATCGAGGACCGCGAGTTCGTCGTCTTCGTTGGTCCGTCGGGCTGCGGCAAGTCGACTTTGCTGCGGATGATCGCCGGCCTCGAAGAGATCACCGACGGCGACCTCTTCATCGACGGCGAGCGCGTCAACAATGTCCCCGCCTCCAAGCGCGGGCTTGCCATGGTCTTCCAGAGCTACGCCCTCTACCCGCACATGAGCGTGCGCGACAACATGGGCTTTGCGCTGCGCCTCGCCGGCGTCGACAAGGCCGAGCGCGCGAAGACGGTCGAGGGCGCGGCCAAGGTCCTGCAACTCGACCACCTGCTCGACCGCAAGCCGCGCGAATTGTCGGGCGGGCAGCGCCAGCGGGTCGCGATCGGCCGCTCCATCGTCCGCCAGCCCAAGGTCTTCCTGTTCGACGAGCCTTTGTCCAACCTTGACGCCGCGCTTCGCGTGCAGATGCGCATCGAACTGGCGGGGCTGCACGAGCGGCTGAACGCGACGATGATCTACGTCACGCACGACCAGATCGAGGCGATGACGATGGCCGACAAGATCGTCGTGCTCCAAGGCGGCGTCGTCGCCCAGGCCGGTTCGCCGCTCGAACTCTACCACCACCCCGAGAACCGCTTCGTCGCCGGCTTCATCGGCAGCCCGAAGATGAACTTCCTGCCCGTCACCGTGCAGAACGTGGGCGAGGGTGGGGTCGAGGTCGACCTGCCGGGCGGCGTACCGCTCATCGTGCCGGTGGCGGCGGACGGCCTCGCCCGCGGTGCCGAGATCGAACTCGGCGTCAGGCCCGAGCACCTGCGGCCGGTGGCGCCGGAGCAGGGGCTGGGGCTCGCGGCCGAGGTCCTGGTCGCCGAGCGCCTCGGCGGCGAGACCTACCTCTACACCAAGCAAGACGGCCTGGACGAGATGCTGGTCGTCAAGGCCGACGGCGAGAACCCCGTGCGCGAGCACGAGCGGATCGCGGTGGCGCCCTCGGCCGAGCACTGCCACCTGTTCAACGCCGACGGCCGGGCCTTGCCGCACCTGCGCCGCCACCCGCTCGCCGACCTCAGCGACGCCGCTTGAGCGGCCAGTTAGGAAATCGACCGATGTACCTCGAAAAGTACGACCTCAAGGGCCGGGTCGCCGTCGTCACCGGCGGCGGCCAAGGTATCGGCGCCGCCTGCGCCACCGCGCTGGGCGAGGCCGGCGCCACCGTCGTCGTCGCCGACATGGCCGCCGACCGCGCCGAGGCCGTCGTCGCCGATCTCGCCGGCCGGGGCTTCAAGGCAACGCCGCTCACCCTCGACGTCACCAAGTCCGCCGAGGTCGACGCCGCCGCCGAGCGGATCGCGGCCGAGCACGGGCGGGTCGACATCCTGGTCAACAACGCCGGGGTCGCCAAGAGCGACGTGCGCGCCGAGGACACGAGCGACGACCACTGGCGCTTCCACATGGACGTCAACCTGGACGGCCTGTTCTGGTGCTGCCGCGGCTTCGGCCGGCTGATGTTGGAGGCGGGTTCGGGCAGCATCGTCAACGTCGGCTCGATGTCGGGCTTCATCGTCAACAAGCCGCAGCCGCAGTCGTTCTACAACGCCTCCAAGGCCGCCGTGCACCACCTGACCCGCTCGCTCGCGGCCGAGTGGGGCGGGCGCGGCGTGCGCGTCAACGCGGTGGCGCCGACCTACATCGAGACGCCCTTGACCAAGTTCGGCATGGAGGAGGCGCCCGAGATGTACAAGGCTTGGCTGGAGATGACACCGATGGGCCGGGTCGGGCAGGCGGACGAGATCGCCTCGGTCGTCCTCTTCCTCGCCTCGGATGCCGCCAGCCTGATGACCGGCAGCATCGTCCTGGCCGACGGCGGCTACACCTGCTGGTAGGGGAGGGGGCATGAAGCTCGAAGGCAAGGCGGCGCTGATCACTGGCGGGGCGCGCGGCATCGGCCGCGCCATCGGCGAGCGTTACGCCGTGGAAGGGGCCGTGGTCTGCTTGGCCGACATTGACGCGGACGCCGCGAGCGGGACGGCGGCGGCGATCGGCGGCGGCGCGTTCGGGCTTCGCCTCGACGTCACCGACCAAGCCTCGATCGACGGTGCGATCGAGACCGTCGTCGAGCGCTTCGGCGGCCTCGACGTCCTGGTCAACAACGCCGCCGTGTTCGACATGGCGCCGATCGTCGAGATCACCCGCGCGAGTTACAAGAAGCAGTTCGGCGTCAATGTCGAAGGTCTCCTCTTCACCCTCCAGGCGGGGGCGAGGCAGATGATCGCGCAGGGGCGCGGCGGCAAGATCGTCAACATGGCGAGCCAGGCCGGGCGCCGCGGCGAGGCGCTGGTCGCCGTCTACTGCGCCTCCAAGGCAGCCGTCATCAGCATCACCCAGAGCGCGGGGCAGGATCTCATCAAGCACGGCATCAACGTCAACGGCATCGCGCCCGGCGTCGTCGACACGCCGATGTGGGACGAGGTCGACGCGCTCTTCGCCAAGTACGAGAACCTTCCGCTCGGCGAGAAGAAGCGCCAAGTGGGCCTCGCCGTCCCCTTCGGCCGGATGGGCACGCCCGAGGACCACGTCGGTGCCGCCGTCTTCCTCGCCTCCTCCGACAGCGATTACGTCGTGGCGCAGACGCTCAACGTCGACGGCGGCAACTGGATGAGCTGACCCTTTGCGCGAACCCCTTCCCGAGCTCGTCATCTTCGACTGCGACGGCGTCCTGGTCGATAGCGAACCGCTCTCCTTGCAGGTCTGGGTCGAGACCCTGGGCCGGGCCGGGCACGCAATCGACGTCGCGACTGCGAACGACCTGTTCCTCGGCCGCAGCATGGCGACGAACCGGCAGGCCGTCGCCGACGCCTACGGCTGGCGCATGGTCGAGGCCGACATCGAGCGCCTGCGCCGCGACGCCGACGACCTCTTTCGCCGCGAGTTGCGGGCGATCGCCGGGATGGACGCCGTCCTGGACGCGCTCGACCTGCCCGTCTGCGTCGCCTCGTCGGGCGAGCCAGCCCGCATCCGCCTCTCCTTGGAGACGACTGGCCTAGCAAAGCACTTCGGGCCGCACGTCTTCAGCGCCGTCGAGGTGCGGCACGGCAAGCCCGCCCCCGACCTCTTCCTCCACGCGGCCGAGCGCATGGGCACGGCCCCCGCCGCCTGCCTTGTGATCGAGGACAGCCAAGCCGGGATCGTGGCGGCCAAGGCGGCCGGGATGCGCGTCTTCGCCTTCACCGGCGGCGGCCACGCGCAAGGCGAGGCCCACCGCGCGCAACTGGCGGCGCTGGAGCCCGACTGGACCTTCGAGGTCATGCCCGACCTCCTGCCCAAGCTCGCCCCCGCCCCGCCCGTAGAGGAACCCGGATGAGCCTCGTCGTCGCCGTCGATGTCGGCACCGCCGCCGCGCGCGCCGGGGTCTACACCGCCGACGGCCGCCTCCTCGGCCGGGCCGACCGGCCGATCACCGTGCATCGGCCGGCGCCGGACCACGCCGAGTACGACTCGCGCGAGATCTGGCGGGCAGTCTGCGACGCGGTGAAAGGCGCTATCCAGACGGCCGACGCCGACCCGGCCGGCATCACCGGTCTCGCCTTCGACGCCACCTGCTCGCTCGTCGTCCTCGACGCGAACGGCGGCCGGCTCGGCGTCTCGGCCGACGGCGGCGACGCGCGTGACAGCATCGTCTGGCTCGACCACCGTGCAATCGCCGAGGCCGAGACGTGCACCGCGACTGGACACCGCGTGCTCGACCACGTCGGCGGCGCGATGTCGCCCGAGATGCAGGTGCCCAAGCTCGTCTGGCTGAAGCGGCACCGCCCCGACACCTGGAATCGCGCCGGCCTGTTCCTCGACCTCGCCGACTATTTGGGCTACCGCGCCACCGGCTCGACCCGGCGCTCGGTCTGCACGCTCGCCTGCAAGTGGACCTACCTCGCGCACGAGCGCCCCGGCTGGCAGCAGGACTTCTTCGACCGGATGGGCGTCGGCGACCTGCTCGAACGCGGCGGCCTGCCCGAGACCGCCGACGCGATCGGCACCGACCTCGGCCCCTTGACGCCCGATGCCGCCGCGGCGCTGGGCCTCACCACGGCGTGCCGCGTCGGCGTCGGGCTGATCGACGCGCACGCAGGCGCGCTCGGCGTCTTGGGCGGCGTCCCGGCCGACGCGCTCGACACCCGCGTCGGCCTGATCGCCGGCACCTCCACCTGCCACATGGCGCTCTCGCCCGAGCCGCGCCCGGTGCCGGGCGTCTGGGGTCCCTACTTCGGCGCCGTCCTGCCCGGCTACTGGCTGAACGAGGGCGGCCAGTCGGCGACCGGGGCCCTGCTCGACCACGTCCTGCGCCTACACGCGGCCGGCGGCGAGCCCACCTCGGACCTGCACGCCCGCGTCGTCGCCCGGATCGAGGACTTGCGCGCCGCGGAAGGACCCGGCTTCGCCGCCGGGCTGCACGTCCTGCCCGACTTCCACGGCAACCGCTCGCCGCTCGCCGACCCGCACGCCAGGGGCGTGATCAGCGGCCTGACGCTGGATAGCTCGTTCGACGCGCTCTGCCGCCTCTACTACCGCACCGCCGTCGCGGTTGTGCTCGGCACGCGCCACATCCTGGACGCGATGAACGCCGAGGGCTACCGCATCGACGCGCTGCACCTGACCGGCGGGCACGTCAAGAACCCGCTGCTCGTCGCCCTCTACGCCGACGCCACCGGCTGCCGCCTCGTCCTGCCCAAGACCGAGGACGCCGTCCTCCTCGGCAGCGCGATCGTCGCCGCGACCGCGGCCGGCCTCCACCTTGACCTGCCCGAGGCGGCCGCCGCGATGGCCCCCGCCACGACCGAGCGCCGCCCCGACCCCGAACGGGTCAAGCGCTTCGATCGCGACTACGCGGCGTTCCTCCTCATGCACGAGCAGCGCCGCGCGCTGGAGCGGGCGGTATAGGGTCCGCGTCGAGGTAGGCGGCGGCGCGCGAACGTTCACTCGATCGTCCTCTGCCCGGCAAATATTCGGGCAAAAATCCCATCCCGCTGATCCAAAGCCGAAACCGGCCGTACACCGTTGGGACGGGCATCTTCTAGTGGTGCCCGTTAACCAAGAATGTCGGGCCCAAGGGCGGCGGAATCAGCGAGGAGAGCGTGGTGCAGATACGGAATTTCTCGGTCGGGGCGGCGGACCACGACCTTGATACGGACGGCAGCGTGATCGTGCAGGGCGACGATGCGACGGCGGGCACGACCGGCACGATCGCGATCGGCGAGGGCGCCTCGGCCGTGGGCGAGGACGCGCTGGCGATCGGCGACGAAGCCAGGGCCAACGGCACCTCGACGACGGCGGTGGGCGGCGAGAGCGTGGCGGACGGCACGGCGGCGACGGCCTACGGCTGGCAGTCGAGTGCTGTCGGCGAGCGGGCGCACGCGTTCGGGCACATTGCTTCGGCTCAAGGCGACTTCTCGCTGGCAGTGGGCGAGGCGGCGAGCGCGATGAGCGCCAACGCCACGGCGATCGGCAACGGGGCGATGGCCGAGGGTGCGGACGCGCTCAGCGTCGGTGACATGGCCTCGGCCTCGGGTCCGTCGACGACGGCGGTGGGCGGCGAGAGCGTGGCGGACGGCACGGCGGCGACGGCCTACGGCTGGCAGTCGAGCGCTGCCGGCGAGCGGGCGCACGCGTTTGGTCACCTCGCTGATGCTTCGGGCGACTTCGCGCTCGCGGTCGGCGAGGCGGCGTCGGCGGGGTTCGACAACGCGGTGGCGATCGGCTCGAATGTGACGGCCGCGGCCGAGGACGACTTCGCCCTCGGTAACGCCGACCACCACTACACCTTCGCTGGCCTCGCGGACGACGGCGCGGGAGACGCCTTTCGGGCGGTGACGGTGGACGGCCACGGCCTGCTCGGAACGATGACGCTGGACGGTGTCGGGGCCGCGGGCGGGATGTATCCGGGCGCGATGACCGAAGATACGATGACCGAAGACGACGGTACGATCGAAGGGTCGGACGACGACGAGACGGTGCTCGACGGCGGCACGACGGACGACGGGATCATCGTCGATCGGTCCTCGGACGAGGATTCCTCGGTGTCTCAGGCCGCGGCGGTGACGCAGGGCGACGGCGCGACGGCGGACACGACCGGCACAATCGCGATCGGCGAGGGCGCCTCGGCGACGGGCGAGGACGCGCTCGCCATCGGCGACACAGCCACGGCCAATGGCACCTCGACCACGGCGGTGGGCGGTGAGAGCACCGCCGACGGCACGGCGGCGACAGCTTATGGTTGGCAGTCGAGTGCGGCCGGTGAGCGGGCACACGCTTTTGGCCATATTGCTTCGGCGCAAGGCGATTTCTCGCTGGCAGTTGGCGAGGCGGCGAGTGCCACAAGCGCCAACGCGACGGCGATTGCCAACGGGGCGATGGCCGAGGGCGCGGACGCGCTGGCGATCGGCGACATGGCCTCGGCTTCGGGTCCGTCGACGACGGCGGTGGGCGGCGAGAGTGCGGCCGATGGCACAGCGGCAACTGCCTACGGCTGGCAGTCCAGTGCCGCCGGCGAGCGGGCGCACGCCTTTGGTCATTTAGCCTCGGCCGAGGGTGGTTTTTCCCTCGCGGTCGGCGAGGCGGCGTTGGCGGGGTTCGACAACGCGGTGGCGATCGGCTCGAATGTGACGGCCGCGGGCGCGGACGACTTCGCCCTCGGCAACGCCGACCACTACTACACCCTCGCCGGTCTCGCCGACACGGTCGCGCCCGGCGGATGGGAGATCCTGGTCGCCGATGCGCACGGGCGCCTCGATACCGCCACCTTCGCCGACTACGTCGAGACGATGACGGTCTCGGACGACGCGCCGATGGCGGAGGCGATGACCGACGGCGGGACGAGCAATGATGCGCTCTCAATCTCGATGACGACGGGTACTGTCGTCGCCGACGATGCGACGGCGGGCACGACCGGCACGATCGCGATCGGCGAGGGCGCCTCGGCCGTGGGCGAGGACGCGCTGGCGATCGGCGACGAAGCCAGGGCCAACGGCACCTCGACGACGGCGGTGGGCGGCGAGAGCGTGGCGGACGGCACGGCGGCGACGGCCTACGGCTGGCAGTCGAGTGCTGTCGGCGAGCGGGCGCACGCGTTCGGGCACATTGCTTCGGCTCAAGGCGACTTCTCGCTGGCAGTGGGCGAGGCGGCGAGCGCGATGAGCGCCAACGCCACGGCGATCGGCAACGGGGCGATGGCCGAGGGTGCGGACGCGCTCAGCGTCGGTGACATGGCCTCGGCCTCGGGTCCGTCGACGACGGCGGTGGGCGGCGAGAGCGTGGCGGACGGCACGGCGGCGACGGCCTACGGCTGGCAGTCGAGCGCTGCCGGCGAGCGGGCGCACGCGTTTGGTCACCTCGCTGATGCTTCGGGCGACTTTGCGCTCGCGGTCGGCGAGGCGGCGTTGGCGGGGTTCGACAACGCGGTGGCGATCGGCTCGAATGTGACGGCCGCGGGCGCGGACGACTTCGCCCTCGGTAACGCCGACGCGGCCTACCGCTTGACCGGGCTCGCCACCGACGGGGCGACCGAGGTCGTCTCGGTCGACCACGACGGCCGGCTCGACTCGGTGGCGCTGGTCACGGCCGGCGACGGCGGCGAGATGCTGATCGGCCGCCGCGACGCTGAGATCCTGCTCGGCGGTGCCGGCGACGACACCCTGTTCGGCCGCTGGGGCGACGACAAGATCGCCGGCGGCGCCGGTGACGACCTCGCCCAGGGCGGCACCGGTGACGACACCATCCTCGGCGGTGCCGGCGACGATGTGATCCGCGGCGGCGGCGGCAACGACGATCTTTCCGGCGGCGAGGGCGACGACATCCTCCGCGGCGGTAGCGGCGACGACACCCTCGACGGCGGTGCCGGCAACGACAAGATCTACGCTCTGGCCGGCGGCGACGTCATCGACGCCGGGGCCGGTTTCGATCGGGTCTCGTCGGGCTCCGGCCATGATCGCCTCGTGCTCCGCGACGGCTTCGAGGGCGTGCGGTTGCTCGACTTCGAGGACGGCGCCGACCGGCTCGACTTCTCCGGCTACGGCGGCGTCCTCGGCTTCGACGACCTCGACGTTATGGGCGTCGGGTCGGACACGGTGATCCGAGGCGGCGCGGACGACCGCCTCGTCCTGGTCGGCACCGACGTCGCCCAGATCGACGCGGGCGATTTCCTGTTCTGATCCGATCGGGCCTAATCTAAGGCGGCCGGGACCCGGGCATGGGTCCTGGCTGCGGGCTCAACGGTTGCATTTTCCTAATCCCGCGCCGTCTGTGCAGAACATATTCCTATCTCTTCGCCTCTGAGAATTTGCTTGAAGATGATATTGACGGGACTAAGTGCCCCGCCGGCGTCGGGCGCTTTGTGCCGCGGCGTCCTTTCTGCTAGGTGCGGGGCCTGTCATCGTTCAAGGAGAGATCGGGATGGCGCATCGTCGGCCCTTGGTGATCGTGACCCGCAAGCTGCCCGACGTCATCGAGACCCGGATGCGCGAATTGTTCGACGCGCGGCTGAACGAGGACGATCGGCCCTTCGACCGCGCCGCGCTGATCGAGGCGGTCAAGACCTGCGAGATCCTGGTGCCGACCGTCACCGACCGGATCGACAGCGCCGTCCTCGCCCACGCGAATCCGGAGTTGCGGCTGATCGCCAACTACGGCACCGGCGTCGATAACATCGACGTCGAGGCGGCCTACAAGCGCGGCATCACCGTGACCAATACGCCGGGCGTCTTGACCGAGGACACGGCCGACATGACGATGGCGCTGATCCTCGCCGTCGCCCGACGCCTCGCCGAGGGCGAGCGGCTGGCGCGCTCGGGCGACTGGACCGGCTGGTCGCCGACCTCGATGCTGGGCACGCGCATCCACGGCAAGCGGATCGGCATCTTAGGCATGGGTCGGATCGGCACCGCCGTCGCCCGCCGCGCCAGGGGCTTTGGTCTGAGCGTCCACTACCACAACCGCCGCCGCGTTCATGAAAGCATCGAGAACGAGTTGGAGGCGACCTACTGGGAGAGCCTCGATCAGATGCTGGCGCGTACCGACATCGTCTCGGTCAACTGCCCGCACACGCCCGGCACCTTCCACCTCCTCTCGGCGCGGCGCCTGAAGCTGCTCCGCCCGCACGCAATCCTCGTCAATACCTCGCGCGGCGAGGTGATCGACGAGACCGCGCTGACCCGGATGCTGCGCAACCGCGAGATCGCCGGCGCCGGCCTCGACGTGTTCGAGCACGAGCCCCAGATCAATCCTAGATTGCAGGAACTCGACAGCGTCGTCCTCCTGCCGCACATGGGCTCGGCGACGAACGAAGGCCGTGTCGACATGGGCGAGAAGGTCATCATCAACATCAAGACCTTCATCGACGGCCACCGGCCACCGGATCGGGTGCTGCCGAGCATGGTTTGACGAACGCTTGCGCGTCCGCTGCGCAGGGCTTCTCTTTTTGCTCTTGCCTGAGGGAGGCTGGCCCTCGGCGTTGCGGCCAGCCTCCTGCGTTAACGGCGGCAAAAAACGCGGCAGCGCACGCGAAGCGTCAGTTTTGGTAGTACTTCCCGTAGTACCCCGCATACGTCCCGCTGTCGGCGTAGCCGTACTGGGCGTGGCGCTTGATGTTGACGCGCGAGAGGATGACGCCGGCGAGGTCGCCGCCCGCGTCCTCGATCTGCTGGATGCCCGACGCCGCCAGCTTGCGCGGCGTCGTCTCCCAGCGCACGACGTAGACCGTCTTGTCGACCTGCTCGGAGAGGATCAGGCTGTCCGAGACGGCGCCCACCGGAGGGCTGTCGATGATGACGAGATCGAAGCGGCGGCCGACCTCCTCCAGGAGCCGCGCCATGCGCTCCGAGCGGAACAGGTCGGGCGGGCTGATCGGTGCCACGCCGGCCGGGACGAACTTGAGGCCCGAGCGCTCGTCGGTGCGCATCGCGTCGTCCAGGGTGAGGTCGCCGTAGAGGATATCAGCGAGCCCGTTCGTGTTGCTCGTGCGCACGACCTCGTGCAGGCGCGGGCGCCTGAGGTCGGCGTCGATCAGGAGCGTTTTCAGGCCCGACTTCGCCGTCTGCCGGGCGAGTGCCGTCGAGATCATCGACTTGCCCTCGACCGGGATCGAGGAGGTGACGAGGAGCGTGCGGGTCGTGCGCTCGCGGTCGGCGAGGAAGATCGAGGTGCGCACCCGCTGCACGGCTTCGGCGAACGCCGAGGCCGGCTTTTGCAGGATGTACTCCTCGGCCGACACGTTGCGCGTGTCGCGGCGCAAGAGGTCGGGCACGAGGGCCAGCGCCCGGTGGCCGAGGTGCGCTTGGACCTCCTCGGCGCTGCGGACGCCAAAATCGCTGCTCCAGCGCTCGGCGACGAAGACGAGGATGGCGCCCAGGATGCCCGAAAAGCCAAACGCCAGGATCACGATCAGCTTCTTGTTCGGCCAAGCGGGATCGACCGGCACGGTCGCGGCCGAGAGGATGAGGGCATCCGCCTGCTGCAGGTTTTGCGTCTCCGTCACCTGACGCAGGCGCGTCAGGAATTCTTCGTAGAGGCCGCGCGCACTCGTTGCCTCGCGCTCCAACTCGCGCAACTCGACCGATGAGACCTCCTGGCCCTGGACTTGGCCCCGCAACGCCGCGACCTGCCGCGCCAGTTCGCTCTCACGGGCGCGGGCGACCGCGACCTCGTTGCTCAAGTCCTGCGCGACGCGCTCGACTTCGCCGATCATCTTGGAGCGCACGCTGCGCAGTTCGGCCTTGAGATTGATCATCTGCGGATGACGCTCGCCGTAGACCTCGCGCAGTTCGGCGAGTTGCTGTTCGAGTGCGCTCTCGTCGGTGCGCAGTTGCAGCATCAAAGGCGAGTTCAGGACTTGCGCCGCCGCCTCAACGCCGCCCGACGAGCGCATCACGCTCTGGACTTGATTGAAGCGGGCCTCGGCCTCGGCGCGCACCGCCTTCGCCTCGGTCAACTGGATGTTGATCTGACCGAGCTGCTGCTGTACCGGGTCGATCTGCCCGCCAGCACTCAGACCCCGTGCGTTCTGGAAATCGACGATCTTCTTGTCGCTCGCGACGACGCGGTCGCGCATCTCGGCGACGCGCTCGGTCAGCCACTGCGTCGCCTTCTCGGCCGTGGCGTACTTGTTCTCCAACTGGTTGACAAGGTAGGCCTCGCCGATCGCGTTGGCGATGCGCGCCGCCTTCTCGGGCTTCTCGGCGCGGAACCTGACCTCCAGGACGTAGGACCGGCCGACCTGCTCCGCCGAGAGGCCCTCCTCGAACGCCTGGATCGTGCGCAGCCGCTCGGCCGTCTTCGGGTCGCGCGTCTCGGTCTCGGCGATGACGGCCGCCGTCTCGGCCTTCGTCTCGCCGAACAAGAAGCGCGCGACCGGGGCCGGCAGGTAGGCCATGTAGTCGATCTTCTGCCAGAATGGCCGCCGATCGGGTCCGAGGCTGCCGTTGAACTCGGGGTCCTCGATGAGGTTCAGCGCGTCGACCATGCGGCCGGCGAACGCGCGCGATTCGAGCAGTTCGATTTCGCTGGAGATGGTCGAATCGTCTGCCTCGAAGCTGCCGCCGACGTCGGGTAGGTCGATCACCATCGGCTGGCTCGGCTTGATGCGGATCAGCGTCTCGGCGCTGTAGAGCGGCGTTGCGGTCATGGCGTAGGCAACGCCGATGCCGGTGCCGAGGGCCACGATCGCGCCGAACATGAACTTGCGCCGCCAAAAGGCGCGCAAGAGGGCTCGGGGATCAAGCTCGTCGGAACCGGCGGATTCGGCGCCGGCGGCAAAGCGGGTGATCTGTTGTGCCATTGATCGCAAATCCTCTACGCAGCGCGTCCGGCCACCACCGCGACGGCTCAACGCCACGGCCACGACAAAACGCAATCAAATCCATCCGCAATCTACTACGAAACTCTTACCAATATTACAACAAGGGCAGGTTTTATGGTTAAGTCGTCATAGAGCTTCGTTAAGCAATTTCCTTGATATTGGCTTGTGTTGGTTTCGAGCGGCTTACGCGCAGTTCCTGAGGTGACTTGCGGGCGCGGTGGCGTCTCGGTCTTCCCGTAGCCCTGTAGCGGACCGGCACGACGATACGACAAAACCTTAAGGTTTCAGGCGCCGGGCGAGGTCGTCGGCGAAGAGATTGCAGGCGAGCACGGTGAGAAAGATCATGAGGCCCGGCAGGACGGCGAGCCGTGGCGCGTCGTAGACCCGCTCTTGCGCCTGGGTGAGGAGGCTGCCCCAGGAGGCGAGCGGCGGCTGGACGCCGAGGCCGAGGAAGCTCAGGACCGACTCGGCCAGGATCACCTGCCCGACGGTGAGCGCGGTCGCGACCAGGACCGGCCCCATCACGCCCGGCAGGACGTGGCGGTAGAGGATGCGACCTTCCTTGGCGCCGAGCGCCCGGGCGGCGGTGACGAAGGGGCGGGCGGCGAGGCTCAAGGCGGAGGCGCGGACGAGGCGGGCCACGGTCGTCCAGCCGAAGAGGGCCACGATGACGACGAGGCGCCAGACGCTCGCCGCCTCGCCGCCGGCCAGCCAGCCGAGCCCGAGTTTGCCCCAGTCCAGCGCCGCCAGCACGATCAAGAGCGGCAACAGCGGCAGCGCGATCACGACGTCGGTGAGCCGCATCAAGGCGCCATCGAGGTGCTTGCCGCCCGCGCCGGCGAGGAGGCCGACGGCGGTGCCGATGAGGCTGGCGAGCAGGGCACCGCCGATGCCGATCAGGAGCGAGATCCGCCCGCCCTCGGCCAAACGGACCAGGAGGTCGCGGCCGAGTTCGTCGGTGCCGAGCGGGTGTTCGGCGCTCGGCGGCCCGAGGCGGTCGAACAGGTCGACGCCTGCCCCGTCGATCCCGAACGCGGCGGCGAGCGGGGGGCCGAGTGCCGCGAAGGCGGCGAGTGCGACGAGCAGCACGGCCGCGAACGACGGGATCCACGACCTGCGCTCAGGCATAGGCGATGCGGGGGTCGAGCCAAGCATAGGCGATGTCGGCGATCAGGTTGGCGATCAGGGTCGCGGCCGCGGCGAGCAGGAGGGCGGCAAGGGCCAAGTTGTAGTCGTTGCCCATGATGGCGTCGTAGGTGAGCCGGCCCATGCCCTGAAGGGCGAAGACGGTCTCGACGACGAGGGCACCCGAGACGACGGCGCCCAAGTGCAGGGCGAGGACGGTGACGACGGGCAGGAGGGCCACCGGCAGGGCGTGGCGGTAGCGCACCCGCGTCTCGCTACAGCCCTTGGCCCGGGCGGTGCGGATGTGATGCTCGGCCAGCGCTTCTTGCATCGCCGCGCGCACGAAGCGAAAGAACACGCCCCAGGTGACGAGGCTCAAGGTCGCGACGGGCAGGACGAGGTGGCGGAGACTCTCGACGAAGCCGCCGCCGGCGAGCGCGCCGCCGCCGCTCGCCGGCAGCCAGCCGAGTCCGACCGCGAACAGGACGACCAGCATCAGGCCGAGCCAGAACGACGGCACCGAGACGCCGGCGAAGGCGGCGAGGTTCAAGGTTCGGTCCAAGGCGCCCCCCTCGCGCGCGGCGGCGGCGACACCGAGCGGCAGCGCCAGGGCGAAGGCGACGACGAGGCTAGTGCCGGTGAGGAGGAGCGTCTGAGCGAAGGCGGGCAGCAAGACGGCCGCGACCGGGCGGCCGAACAGGCGGGAATAGCCGAGATCGCCCGCGAGCGCGCGCCCGCCCCAGGCGAGGTAGCGCTCGATCAAGGGGCCGTCCAGGCCATAAGCTGCCTTGAGCCGCGCCACGTCCGCCGTCGTCACCGAGGGGTCGGCCGCCAGCATCAGGTCGAACGGGTCGCCCGGCATCAGCCCGATCATGCCGTAGGCGAGGAAGGAGAGGAGGACGAGGAGGACGAGCGTGCCGAGGAGCCGGCGCAGGACGTAGGCCCGCAAGGTTCAGTCCTCGACCCGGCGCCAGCGCTCGACGCCGAGCGTCGTCGGCGCCAAGTGCCCGCTCGGCTCGACGCCCCTCAGCCACTTGGGCCAGACGTGCGCGTCGGCGCGAAAGTAGAGCGGCAGGGCCGGCAGGTCCTCGGCGTAGAGCCGTTGCAGGTCGGCCCACAGATCGAGCCTCGCCTCCGGGTCGAGTTCGATTTCGAGCGCGTCGATCAGCCGATCCATCTTAGGGTTCTCATAGCCCGGATAGTTTTGCCCCGACCAGCCGTTGGCCTCGGTCGGGATCTCCTCGCTGTGCAGCGTCGAGCGCGGCACGTTCTCAGGCGACGAGATCCAGGCGAACATGGCGAGCCCGTCGAAGCGGCGCTTAGAGGTCGTCTCGGCGAAGAAGACCCGCGGCGGCTCGTTTTGGATCCGGGCCTCGACGCCGAGCTTGCGCCACTCGCTCTGCAGCCACTGCTGCACGAGTTCGCGCGAGCGGTTACCGGCCGTGGTCATCAGGGTGAACGCGAGCCGCTCCCCTTGAGCGTTGCGGCGCACCCCGTCGGGGCCGGGCGACCAGCCGGCCTCCTCCAGGAGATCCGCCGCGCGCTCGGGGTCGTGGGCGTAGGCCGGCAGCCGCTTGGCGAAGGCGACGTCGAGGGGGCTGACCGAACTGTGGGCCACCGGCTGACGGCCGCCGAACAATTGCTGGTTCAGCGTCTCCCGGTCGATGGCGTAGAGCAGCGCCTGCCGCACGCGGCGGTCTTCAAGGATCGGGTCGTCGAGCATCACGTCCAGGTGCTCGTAGATCAGCCCCGGCTTATAGGCGACCGTGAAGCGATCGCTGTGGCGGCGCTCGAAGGCGAGCGCCTGATCGAGGGTCAGGCCTAAGCTCCCCTCGATCATGTCGACCTCGCCGGCGAGCAGGGCGTTCTCCAGGGCGTTGGTGTTCTCGATCGCGCGCACGGTGATGGTGTCGAAGGCAGGCGCCTCGCCCCACCAAAGGGGGTTGCGCGCCAGGGCGACGTGGCTGCCGACGATTGCGGCGGTGACGAGGTAGGGGCCCTGCCACAGGCCGGGCGTCTCGGGTGCGGTCACGTAGAGGGTGCGGTTGCGGTAGGTCGCGGGATCGGCCTCGAACACCTCGCGCTCCAGGTGCGCCGGCAGGAGGCGAAAATCGTTGATCGCGTTGTAGGTGAAGTCGAGCACGCTCGAATGCAGGGTGAAGGTCTTGGCGTCTTTGAGCGTGATGTCCTCGATCCGGCGGTAGAGTTCGGCGTTGCCGACGCCGCTTTGCGGATGGCGCCCGACCTCCCAGGTGAAGCGGACGTCCTCGGTCGTGATCGGCGTGCCGTCGCCCCAGACGGCATCAGGTTTCAGGGTGTAGGTGAGATCGACCCCCTTGCCGCCGTCGTCGTGCGGCACCGGCACGGCGCCGCCGTTCTCGATCGTCGGCAGTTCGACGCACAAGTAGCAGCGCAGTTTCCAGTTCGGGTCGTACTGGGTGATCGGCCGGTGGCTCAGCCCGTGGACGTAGGCTTTCGCCGCCATGCTCTCGATGTTGGGGTGCAGCGTCGAGGGGTACTGGCCGATGCCGATCGTGAGCCCGTCGGCGCGGGCGCCGAGCGGCAGGAGCAGGAGGAGGGCGAGGGCAGCGAGGAAGGTACGGCTTGCCAAGTCCTGCATTCCTTTCGGCGATGATCGAGGAGCCGTGCCATCTTTAGCAGATCGTTGAACGTTTCCTACCCGGGACTCGGGCTGCCGGGGCCTTTGGCCTCACCACCTCGAAGATCCTAGACCGCCGTTTGTCTCTCGCGAAGCAATGAAGTGTTCCGAAGATGGCGCCGGGGCCCCTATCCCGCACAAGTGGCGGTAAATGGGACGCCGGCGCGCTTATTCAGCTCAAGCTTTTACAAGACAGTGGCGAGCGATCTTACTGAGCCATCGCCGTGACAGGAGATTGACAGTTCCTGCGATCCGCGATGCGGATAAGGTGCGAGCGACGCTCGCGGTAAGCTTGGATTTCGATTTGCTCGCTGTCACTCAGGTCCATGAAAAACCACGGTACGAGCAGAAACCAACCGGCGACACCGAGTGCCACATTCTTGCCGGTCTTGTTCGTTTGCGGAATCAATTCCTGAACCCGGGCGTCGATCCCGGCGATTTCCGTTTCGATAGCCGTGCAGCTCAGCTCTTCGTCCCCGACATGGGTTCGAGCGACTGGATTCGCGTCGCGACCGCCACAGCCGGCAAGCGCAATCGAAGCGGCAACCGCCAGAACAGCAAAATTTCGCATTGTCTTAAACTTAAGTCTTGATAACCATCGTTGAGTTTTTCAAAGTCCGCATCTGGAAAATTTGGCCGAAGTGCCGCGATATGCGGTGCCTGTGCCCTTAATATTCCATACGTCCCAGAACATTTAATGCATAAAGCTTTTCAAAGTGTAAATCGGTTGGCCTTCTCAAGCGCTCAGCCGTGTAACCGTCTTTGATCGAGGGGCGCCGGCCACTGCGTCGATCGCCCGGCAGAGGCTTCGCAAGGCAGGGTCGATCTGCGGCTCGGGCACGCCGGCGTAGCCCAGGATCAGCCCCGGCCGCGGCGGGCGGGCGCGGTAGTAGGTCGAGAGCGGCGGTGCTTCGACGCCGAGGTCGGCCGCGGCGCGGTTGACGGCGCGATCGTCGGTGTTCGGATCGAGAAATCCGACGAGGTGCAGCCCGGCCTCGCGGCCCGAGAGCCGCAGCCGATCGCCCAGGATGACGGTGCTCCGGGCGAGGAGTGCGCGCTGCCGCTCGGCGTAGAGCGAGCGCATCCGGCGGATGTGGGCCGCGAGCGTGCCGTCGTTCAGCATCTCGGCCAGGGCCGTCTGCGCGATCGTCGGCGGGAAGCCGTCGGCGAGGCGCCGGGCCGCCTCGAAGGCGGCGCACAGGTGTTTGGGCACGACCATATAGCCTAAACGCAGGCCCGGGAACGTCACTTTGGAGAAGGTGCCGACGTAGATCACCCGTCCGTCGCCGTCCAGGCCCTGGAGCGCGGCGAGCGGCCGGCCATCGTAGCGGTACTCGCTGTCGTAGTCGTCCTCCAGGACGAAGGCATCGGCCGAGCGGGCCCAGTCGAGCAGCGCCAAGCGCCGCTTCAAGCTCAGGGTCACACCCAAGGGGAACTGGTGCGAGGGGGAGACGCAGGCGATGCGGGCGTCGGGGGCCAGCCGCCGGCCCTCGGCGACGACGAGGCCCGCATCGTCGATCGGAACGGGCACGAGCGTCGCACCGTTCGCGGCGAGCGCGCCGCTCAAACCGTCGTAGCCGGGATCCTCGACCCAGGCCCGGTCGCCGGGGTCGAGGAGGACGCGCGCGGCGAGGTCGAGGGCTTGCTGCGCGCCCGAGACGAGGAAGATCTGGTCTGCCGTGCAGCGCACCGCGCGGGCGGCGGCGAGGTATGATGCCAGCGCCTGGCGCAGCGGCAGGAGGCCGCGCGGGTCGCAGCCGGCGAGCAGCGCCGTCCGCGGCGCCCGCCACGTCCTGGCGAGGCGCTTGGCCCAGTCCTCGAACGGGAAGGCCGCCAGTTCGGGCAACCCCGGCGCGAAGGGGCGCGGCCGGCTGTAGTAGACGCTGAGCTTGGTCAGCGCCGCGCCGCGCCGCGAGGGACCGGGCGGGACGGCGACGTTCTCTCCCGCCCGCGGCACCGTCGGCGGCGGTGCCGCACGGGCCTGCAGCGCGTCCTCGGGCAGGTGGCGGCTGACGTAGGAGCCGGCGCCGACGCGGCCCTCGATGTAACCTTCCGCGATCAACTGCTCGAAGGCGGCGAGCACGGTGTTGCGCGAGAGGCTTAAGTCCTTCGAGAGCGTCCGGCTCGACGGCAGCCGCGCCCCCGGCGGCAGGCGCGCGTCGAGGATGGCGTCGCGCAGGGCGAAGTAGAGCCGGCGGTGCAAGGGGTGTGCGTCGTCGCCGTCGAGGCCGAGGCTGGCGAGGTACAAGGGGGCTGGCGGGCGCATCGGTCGGCCTCGTCGAAGTGGCCCTCTTGCATAGCCCGATTCGAGCGCCTTTGCCAACCACTGGCGATTCTTCGTGCGGCACCCGCGTGAAACGGATGACTCCGCTTGGCGATGCGCCTATCCCCGCCCCATTGAATGAACAAACCTTGAGGGAGAAGCAGCCTCTATGCGGCGCAACCGTTCGGCCAAGATCGTGGCGACGCTCGGCCCCGCCACCTCGACCAAGGAACAGATCGCCGCCCTCGTCGGCGCCGGGGCCGACGTCCTGCGCTTCAACTTCAGCCACGGCACGCACCAAGACCATCAAGAACGCTTCGAGATCGTGCGCGCGCTCGAAAAGGAACTGCGCCAGCCGATTGCGATCTTGATGGACCTGCAAGGGCCCAAGCTGCGCATCGGCCAGTTCGAGAAGGGCCGTATCGGGCTGACCCGCGGCGAGGGCTTTCGCCTCGACCTCGACCCCGCCCCCGGCGACGGCCGGCGGGTGCGGCTGCCGCACCGCCAGATCTTCGCCGTGCTCAAGCCCGGCGCCAACCTCCTGCTCGACGACGGCCGCATCAACCTCGAAGTGGTGAGCGCCGGCGCGGACTTCGCCGAGACGCGGGTGGTGAACGGCGGCGGCCTCTCGAACCACAAGGGCGTCAACGTCCCCAACGTCATCCTGCCGATCGCCGCGATGACCGACAAGGACCGGGCCGACTTGCAGTTCGGCATCGAACTCGGCGCCGACTGGGTGGGGCTCTCCTTCGTGCAGCGGCCCGAGGACATGGCCGAGGCCCGCCGCCTGATCGCTGGCCGCGCCGCCTTGATGGCCAAGATCGAGAAGCCGTCCGCGATCGACCACCTCGACGAGATCATCGAACTCACCGACGGGATCATGGTGGCGCGCGGCGACCTCGGCGTCGAGATGCCGCCCGAGGCCGTGCCGGGCCTGCAAAAACGGATCGTCCGCGCCAGCCGCAACGCCGGCAAGCCGGTCATCGTCGCGACGCAGATGCTGGAGAGCATGGTGGCGAGCCCGGCCCCGACCAGGGCCGAGGCGTCCGACGTCGCGACCGCCGTCTACGACGGCGCCGACGCCGTCATGCTCTCGGCCGAGAGCGCCTCGGGCGAGTACCCGATCGAGGCGGTCACGATCATGGACCGCATCATCAAGAGCGTCGAGCGCGACAGCCTGTACCGCTCCTACATCGACGCGTACCACGCCGTCGCCGAGCACACGCCGGCCGACGCGATCACGCTCGCCGCCAACCTCGTCGCCTCAACCATGCAGGCGTCGTGCATCGTGACCTACTCGACCTCGGGCGCCACCACGCTGCGCGCCTCGCGCGAGCGGCCGGTGCGGCCGATCCTCGCCCTCATCACCCGCAACGTGACGGCGCGCAAGCTCTCGCTCGCCTGGGGGGTGCACCCGGTGTTCACCAAGGACGCCGAATCCCTCGACGAGATGGTGGCGACCGCGCGCCGCGTCGCCAAGGAGGAGGGCTTGGCAACGCCGGGCTCCTCGATCGTCATCACCGCCGGCCTGCCGTTCGGCACGCCCGGGGCCACGAACCTGCTGCGGATCGCCTGGGTGACGTGAACGCTTGCGCGTCCGCTGCGCAGGGCTTTTTCCTCTTTGTTTTTGCAAGTGTTAACGTAGGAGATTGGCCGCAACGCCGAGGGCCAGCCCCGGACAAAACGAAAAAAGAGAGAAGAAAGCCCGCGCGGCGAGCGCAACGCGAAGCGTCGTTCATTCCGCGAACACTGTCCAGAGCGCGCCGGCGACCAGTTCGGCGCCGAGCAGGACGAGGATCACCTTCAAAGCGCCTTGGAACAGCTTCTCGTCGAGGCGGTCGAGGAGGCGCTTGCCGGCGAGCGTGCCGAGAAAGCCGCTGGCGACGACGAGGGCGAGGAGCGGCAGCCAGGGAGCGAAGGCGAAGCCGAGCGCGCCGAAGACGAGCATCTTCAGCCCGTGCTGGAGGACCATCGAGGCGGCGTGCGTCGCGACGAACGCCTGCCGCGTCAGGCCCTGCCGGCGCCAGAGGGCGCCGACGAAGGGGCCGGTGGCGCCGATGAACATGGTCAAGAAGGCGGCGACCGTCCCGCCCGCCGCGAGGCCGAGGCGGCCGAAGCCGCCGGCGACGCCCGGCGTGCCCAGCGCCGAATAGAGGACGAAGGCGCCGACGACGCCTTGGAGGGCGGCCGCCGGCAGGCTGACGTTGACGAGGCCGCCGAGCGCGATGCCGAGCACGGTGCCGAGCGCGAACGGCCGCATCACCGCCCAGGCGGCGTCGCGGCGCATGACGACGGCCCGGCCTGTGTTGGAGCCGAGCTGGATGACGGCGTGGACGGGCACCACCGCCGCCGCCGGCAGGGCCTGCGCCAGGACGGCCAGCATGAGGATGCCGCCGCCGAGCCCGAACGCCGCCGTCAGCGCCGAGGTGAAGAAGCTCAAAGCCACGAGCAGGGATGCCGCCCAGAGCGGCAGGCCGGGCGGCAGCCAAGCGAGCGCGCTCAAGCGTCGGGACGCATCAGCCGCGGCAGGTCGCCCGAGAGCCCCATCGCGTGGCGCATGAAGAGGCGCTTTAGGGGCGGCAATCGCTCGACGGCGCCGAGGCCCAGATTGCGCGCGAACCGGACGGGCGCCACGTCGTTGGCGAACAGGCCGTTGATGCCGTGCGTCACGGCGACGAGGGCGGTGCTGTCGAAGCTGCGCCACGCGGCGTAGCGCTTAAGGCCGGCGGCACCCCCGGGATCCTGGCCGTCCTCGATCGCGTCGGCGACGATCTCGGCGAGCGCCGCCACGTCGCGCGCCGCCAAGTTCCAGCCCTGCCCCGCGATCGGGTGGATGCCGCGCGCCGCGTCGCCGACCAGGGCCGCGCGCGGCGCCGTCAGCCGCTCGGCCCGAACGAGGCGCAAGGGGTAGGCGAAGCGTGGCCCGACGAGGCTGAGTTCGCCATGAGCATCGCCGAAGCGCTCGGCGACCTCGCCCAAGAAATCGAGGTCGTCGAGGGCGGCGACCTCGCCGGCCAGCTTGTCGTCGAGCGCCCAGACGAGGGACGCGCGCCGGCCCGGCAGCGGCAGCATGGCGAACGGCCCGTCGGGGAAGAAGCGCTCGACCGCCTGGCCGCCGTGGTCGCGCCCGAGGCCGAAGGTGGCGACGAACGCGGTCTGGCCGTAGCCGTGCGTCGTCGTCTTGATGCCCAGCGCCGAGCGCGTCGCCGAGGCCCGCCCCTCGCAGACGGCGAGCAGGGCCGCGTCCACCGCCCGGCCATCGGCGAGCCGCAGCCGCCTGGCGCCCTCGTCGAGGTCGAGCGCGTCGAGCCGGGCCGGGGCCAGGACCGTGATCGCGTCGGTGGCCTTGATCCTGGCGAAGAGCGCCCGGCGCATGGCGCGGTTCTCGACGATCCAGCCGAGCGGCTCGTCGCCGATCTCGGCGTGGTCGTAGCGCACGGCGGCGAAGCCGTCCGCCTCGCCGACCGCGATCGTCCAGATCGGCTGCGCCTCGGCCTCCATCCCTGCCCAGGCGCCGATCGCGGCTAGGAAGCGCTTGGTGCCGAGCGCCACCGCCGTGACGCGGCCGTCGAAGGGGGCGGCCGTCATCGCCTCGATCGGGTGCGCCTCGACCAGGGCGACGCGGGCCCCGCCCTCGGCCGCCGCGAGCGCCAGCGCGGCGCCGGTCAGCCCGCCGCCGCCGACGGCGAGGTCGACGCGAGGCGGGGAGGGAGTGTTGCTCATTTCTTGGCTCTTTGCCTAAATTTTCGGCACTCCGCCGCCGTCTTTGACCGGACGAACCGTGCCCCGCCGTGACTGGCACGCGGCTTGCAGCGGGAAGGTCGAGAGGGGCGCGCCGGATGCACCCTGCCTTGCGGCGCCCCCTGTTTCATACCAGCCTTTGACGATTGGCAGGAGAAGCGAATGCGACGAATCGTGACAAAGCTCGGGTTGCCGCTCCTCGCCGTCGCCGCCTGCGTCCACGCAACGCCGGCGCTGGCGCAGGACGCGGCCCTGGCGACGGGCGGCGGGGTCTCGCCCGAGACCGCCTTCATCTTCAACTCGCTCTTGTTCTTGATGACGGGCTTTCTCGTCATGTTCATGGCGGCCGGGTTCGCCATGCTGGAGGCCGGCCTCGTGCGGCGCAAGAGCGTCGGCACGCAGTGCTTGAAGAACGTCTCGCTCTACGCCATCGCCGGGCTGATGTTCTGGCTGGTCGGCTACAACCTGATGTACATGAACGTCGACGGCGGCTACTTCGGCTCGTTCGCGGTCTGGTCGGCCGACGACGCCGCGATGGCGGGCGGCGACTTCTCCGCCGGCTACGCCGCCGCCTCGGACTGGTTTTTCCAGATGGTCTTCGTCGCGACCGCGGCCTCGATCGTCTCGGGCACGGTCGCCGAACGGATCAAGATCTGGCCCTTCCTCCTCTTCGTCGTCGTGCTCACCGGCTTCTTCTACCCGATCACCGGCGCGTGGCAGTGGGGCGGCGGCTGGCTGGCCGAGGCGGGCTTCGCCGACTTCGCCGGCTCGACCGTCGTCCACGCGGTCGGCGGCTGGGCGGCGCTCGCGGGCGCCCTCCTGCTCGGCGCCCGCCACGGCCGCTACACCCGCGACGGCCGCGTCCACCCGATGCCGGGCTCGTCGCTGCCGCTCGCCACGCTCGGCACCTTCATCCTCTGGCTCGGCTGGTTCGGCTTCAACGGCGGCTCGCAACTGGCGATGGGCAGCGGCGCCGACGTCGCCGCGGTCGCCACCATCTTCGTCAACACCAACATGGCGGCGGCGGCCGGCGTGGTGGCGGCGATGCTGGTCAGCCAGGCGATGTACAAGAAGGTCGACCTCACCTTGGCCCTCAACGGCGCCCTGGGCGGCCTCGTCTCGATCACCGCCGAGCCGCTGGCACCCTCGATCGGCCTCGCCGTCCTGATCGGCGCCATCGGCGGCGTGCTCGTCGTCGTCGTCGTGCCGCTGCTCGACAGGCTCAAGATCGACGACGTCGTCGGCGCCATCCCGGTCCACTTGGTCTGCGGCGTCTGGGGCACGATCATCGTCCCGCTCTCGAACGGCGACGCGAGCTACGCCGCGCAGGCGCTCGGCATCGTCGCGATCGGCGCCTTCACCTTCACAGCGAGTTTCGTCCTGTGGGCGATCCTGAAGTACACGGTCGGGATCCGCATCCACGAGGAGGACGAGGCGATGGGCATCGACCAGGCCGAGCTCGGCATGGAAGCCTATCCCGAATTTGGCCCGAGCGCCGTGACCTGATCCTTCGAGGTCGGCCACGGCCACCTGACCCGGCGGCGCCTCGGCCCGCCGGGTCTTTTTCGTGAACGCTGTGTTCGCATCCCGGCGCTTTGGCGGCGGCCCTGAAGGGGCCATCTTCGGGTCGTGCAGCCCCGGGAGCCTCGACCGTGTCCGCGTCCGTTTCGACCCCTTCCCCCTGGCGGGGCGTCCGCCTCGGCGTCGCCGACCTTGAGCGCTCTGTGCGCTTCTACGCCGGGGTGCTGGGCCTGACCCTGGCCGAGCGCGGTCGGGGCAGGGCCCGGCTCGCGACCCAGGACGCCTTCCTCGACCTCGAAGCCCACCCGGGTGCTGCGCCCGACCCGGCCGCCGCCGGCCTGTTCCACGTCGCGTGGCGCGTGCCCGACCGGGCGGCGCTCGGCCGCGTCCTCAAGCGGCTGGACGCGGCGGGCGCGCGGCTCAGCGGCGCCTCCGACCACACGGTCAGCGAGGCGGTCTACCTCGACGACCCGGACGGGCACGGGATCGAGGTCTACGCCGACCGGCCGCGCGCGCTTTGGGAGGGGCGCGTCGCGGGCCTGATGGGCAACGCCCGCCTCGACGTCGCACCCCTGCTCGCCGCCGGGACGAACGGTGGGTTCGAGGCCGACGTCGGCCACGTCCACCTGGAGACGCACGACCTCGACGCCTCGCGCGCATTCTACGCGGGCCTCGGCACGGACGTGATGGCGGCATGGCCGGGGGCGGTGTTCCTAGGCTGGGACGGCTACCACCACCACGTCGCCCTCAACGTCTTGCGCCACCGCCGCCGGCCGCTCGACCCCGGCCGTGACGTGATCGCGCTCCGCGGTGCCACGCTCGCCGTAGCGGGCATCGATCCGTCCGATCGCGTCGATCCCGCCGGCGTGCGCCTGCACCTCGTACCCACATAAGTCCTGCACCGCCCGTCACGTTTTGCCCCCCGGCGCGTTAACCGCTAAGACGGTCTGCAACGAGCGGCGGCAGGGGAAAGCGGCGATGCGCTGGGGCAACATGCGGCGAAGCACGAACGTCGTCTTTCGCGGCGGCGGGCGGCGGGGCACGGCCGGGCGGATCGTCGGCGGCGGCGGGATCGGCACGGTCGTCCTCGTCCTGGTGGCGCTCTACTTCGGCGTCGACCCGTCCTTGATCCTGGGCGGCGGCGGCTTCGGCGGGGGGACGACCACCACCTCGTCGAGCGGCGGCGGCACGATCAACCGGGACGACCCGCGCGTCGAGTTCGTTTCGCGGGTCTTGGGCGACACCGAGGACACGTGGCGCACGCTCTTGCCCGAGCAGGCCGGGCGGGACTACGAGGCGCCCCCGCTCGTCGTCTTCGACGGCGTCGTGAACTCGGCCTGCGGCACGGCCTCGAGCGCCACCGGGCCGTTCTACTGTCCGGGCGACCGGCAGGTCTACATCGACCTCTCCTTCTTCGACGAACTCGAACAGCGCTTCGGCGCGCCGGGCGACTTCGCCCAGGCCTACGTCATCGCGCACGAGGTCGGCCACCACCTCCAGACCCTGCTCGGCATCAGCCAGGAGGTGAACCAGATGCGCGCGAACGCGAACGAGACGGAGGCCAACCGCCTCTCGGTGATGCTCGAACTCCAGGCCGACTGCCTCGCCGGCGTCTGGGCGCGCAACGCGCAGGAGGCGCGGCAGATCCTCGAAGAGGGCGACATCGACGAGGGGCTGAACGCGGCCGCCGCCATCGGCGACGACCGCCTGCAGCGCCAGTCGCGCGGCTACGTCACCCCCGACAGCTTCACCCACGGCTCGTCGGCCCAGCGCGTGAAATGGTTCAAGATGGGGCTGGAGGGCGGCGAGATGGCGCAGTGCGACACGTTCAACGCGCCGGGGCTCTGAGCAACGGCGGCCCCCGCCGTGAGCAGGCGGCGCTTCCACCGCGCCAGCTTGGCGGCGAGGTCCGCCCCCGCCCGGGTTCGTTCGTGCATCGCGGGCGGCGTCGGTTCGAGCCGCGCGGCGTCCTCGGATTCGTTCGTGCAAGGTAGGATGGGCTCGGGCCGCACCTCGGGCGGCGGCGGCCCGGGTTCGTTCGTGCGCTTTTCCGCCTCCGCCCGCGCCGCCCGGCGCTCTGCCAGCGCCTTGAGCGTGCGGTGCAAGGTGCGCTCCAACTGTGCTCTGTAGCGCAGGATGGTGTTCAGCCGCTCAGGGCTCCACAAGGCCGGGCTGAAGGGGTTGTAGCCGCCGGCGTAGGCGGGGCTCGGCCGCCGCTCGCGCGCACTGGTCAGCGCCTCGACCTCCAGGGCCTCGACCCGGCGCATCCGCCACAAGGCGAGCGCCAGCCCCTCGACCAGCGCCTCCTCGACCGCGCCCCGCGGCTCGTGCTCCTCGACGAGGCGCGCGCGCAGGGCCTCGAAGGCGTCGGCGTCCTCGTCGGGGAGGAGGGCGAAGCCCGCCGCGCGCAGGCCGTGCTTGGCGGCGTTCTGGCTGGACGCGGCCTTGCCCTCGGCTGTGGCGGGGCCCCTGCCCCTGGCGCCGTTGCTGCGGCTGGCCTCGATCTGGGCCTGGGTGCGCGGGCGGGGGTGTTGGCTGCTGTCGGCGTCAAACACGGGGGCGGGCTCCTGGCGGGTGGGGCCGGGAGTGTAGCCGGATGTAGGAATTAATTCAAGAAAGGCGGCGCGGCGGGCGGGCGGCTTCAGAGGGCGGCGCGAACGTTCGTGCCCATGAAATGCGCTGCATTTCATCCCTGGACCCCCGATCGAGCCGGGGGTGACAACACACAAGAGCGCGTTGAGCCGACAGCGCCCTACTTTGCCCAAAGCTTGGCCCAACGCTCAAGCTGCCCCTCCTGTCATCCCCGACTCGATCGGGGGTCCAGGGTGGCAGGGGCGGGATGTTGCGGCAAAGGTCGACGGGATGCGCGTGTCTCCGGTTTGCATGGTGTCCACTTCGGTGCGGCTTTGTGGCGGGCGGGGCGGCAACTAGGTAGGCTCGGCTTCGTTATCCTCGGGTCATGCAGGGATCGCGCCGACTTGGACCATCATCGAAGAGAACCGCCGCGCACCCTCGTCATCCTGGGCCACCCGCGTCCCGGCTCGTTCTGCGCCGCCCTGGCCGACGGCTACGCCGAGGGGGCCAGGGCGTCGGGGGCGGAGGTGCGGCGGCTCGACCTCGCGGACTGTTGCTTCGACGCGAGCGTCGCTACGCCCTCGCCGCTGCAGCAGCCGCTCGAACCCGACCTCGTGGCGGCGAAGGACCTGATCGCCTGGGCCGAGCACCTCGTCTTCGTCTTCCCGACGTGGTGGGGCACGATGCCGGCCCTGCTCAAAGGGTTCCTGGACCGGGTCCTCCTGCCCGGCTTCGCCTTCGCCGAGAAGGAGGACCCCTGGGGCTTCGAGGGGCTGCTTGAGGGGCGTTCGGCGCACCTCATCACCACGATGGACACGCCGGGCTGGGTCTACCGCTGGATCTACGGCGCCCCGGGCCTCAACGGCCTCGCCCGCGCCACGCTCGGGTTTTGCGGCATCGAACCCGTCCGCCGCACGGTCTTCAGCGGCGTCAAGCCCTCGGACGCGACGCTGCGGGCCGCCTGGGTCGCGGCCGCGCGCCGCGAGGGGGAGAAACTGGCGGACGGGGTGCTGACGCCGCGCGAGCGCCTCTGGCGGCGGGCGGCACCCTGGATCGCCGCCCTTCGCCTGCAATTCCACCCGATGGCCTGGGCCGCCTACGCGATGGGCGCCGCGGCGGCGCCCGGCTTCTCCTGGCCCGTCTTCCTGCTCGGCCTCGTCGCCTTCTTCTTCCTGGAAGTGGCGACGGTGATGACCAACGACCTCTTCGATCTGCCGAGCGATCGCGTCAACCGCTACCACGGCCCCTTCACCGGCGGCTCGCGCGTGCTGGTCGAGGGCCGGATCAGGCCGGTCGAGCTGCGCGCCGCCGCGATCAGCGGCTTCCTCGCCTTCGCCCTGGCCGGCCTCGTCCTGCAACTCACCGCACCCGACGCGCCCGTCCTGCCGCTGCTCGTCCTCTTCGCCGTCTTGGCCATCGGCTACACGGCACCGCCCCTGCGGCTGAGCTGGCGGGGGCTGGGCGAGCTGAACGTCGCCTTCACCCACAGCGTCCTGCTCGTCCTGTGCGGCTGGGCCTTCCAGGGCGGCGGCCTCTGGACGGGGATGCCCTGGCTGCTCGGCCTGCCGCTGCTCTTCGCCGTGTTCGGCGCCATCACCCTGTCCGGCCTGCCCGACGCGACCGCCGATAGCACCGCCGGCAAGCGCACGCTCGCCGTCCGGCTCGGCCCGAGCGCCGCCTTTCGCCTGGTCCAGGCGAGCGTCCTCCTCGCCGCGCTCGTGGCGCTCGCCTTGGCGGGCGTGGGGGCGGCCGGCGGGGCTTTCGCCGGCATATGGATGCTTGTCCTGCCGCACGCCGGCCTGCTGCTCTGGCGGCTGGAGCGCCACCGGCGCCGCGAGACGGCCCCCGAACGGATCGACGGCCTCATGGCGCTGGCGCTCACCTACATCGTCTGGTTCGCCGCCGTGCCGCTGTGGTGGCTGCTCTGATGGAGCGCTCCGCGCCCGCCGCGCGGGGCTTTTTTCTTCCTTTTTATCAGTTTGATGCCGGCAGCCTACCGCCCAAGCACCTCCGCCGCTTTTGCCGCGATGCGCCGGTGCGGTTCGGTCATGAAGTGCCAGTGGTCGTAGTAGAGCCACTTATTCGGTTCGGGGTAGGCGTAGGTGCCGAGCCAGGGGCTGTCGGTGATCTCGAACTCGGCCTTGATCGCGTTCATCGCTTTGTTGGCGTCGAAGCGGTAGAGCGTCACCTCCGGGTGCTCGGCCTCGAAGCCGTCGAGCGCCGGTCCCAGCGCCTCGTTGAAGGCGGCGAACAGGTCGAGGGCGCCCGCCTGCAAGGGGTTGTAGTAGTCGTAGAACTCGTAGGCCGCGTCGGTGTAGCCGGGCGGCACGACGCCGGTCGGGATGTTCCAGACCAGGAGGTGCCGGGCGCCCTTGTCGGCCAAGCGGTCGAGCGCGTCGGTCAGGTTGGCGACGACGGTCTCGGGTGCGATATCGTTGTTCGGGTCGTGCAGGTCGTTGAGGCCGATCTCGGCCGTGAACAGCACGCGGTTCAGGTCGGCGTCGCCCGGCGCGTACCGGTCGACCTGCCAGCCCAGCCCGGACCAGCCGCGGGCGTTCTCGTTGTAGTTGCCCTGGCCCGACATCGCCCCGCTCCAGGCCCGGACCTCGACCTTCGAGGCACCGAGCATCTCGCCCAGGTATTCGACCCAGACCTTGCCGTTGGAGTAGCGAAGAAAGCCGTGGCCATCGTCGAAGCCGTCGTCGGACATGCTGTCGCCGAACGCGACGACGGCGTCGAACGCGGGCGCCTCTGCCCCCGCCGCGAGGGGTGCGCCCAAGAGCGTTCCGGCAACGAGCATTGCCCGGGCACCGCACATCGTTCTCTCCTTCCCCGTCGTTCTTCTGCGGGAGAAGGCTGGCATAGGGTGCGTGGGGCCGCAAGGGTGGGGTTGATGGGGTGGGCTTTCGAGCCCGGCCACCCTGGACCCCCGATCAGGTCGGGGGTGACAGGTTGAGGCGGCGAAGGCATTCGTGCGCTTTCTTGGGCGAGGATGGACAGTGCTCTACAAACCTGTCTCCTCTTGTCACCCCCACTTGATCGGGGGTCCAGGGTGGCAGGGCGCGGTGGTGCGGGAAAGGTCAACGAGGTGCGTGTCTCTAATTTTCCCTTGTGGTTGGCTAATCGCAGAGATCAAAATAGCATGGTGCGCCGTCCCACGGCCTATAGCTTCGCTCGCCGTCCCAGTATCGGACACGCCCGTCATCTTTGATGCGCTTGGCTCGCCACACGTTGTCTGAGGAGAAATGAGAAATCGTTGCGGCATCGAGGCTTGGTGCACATGTGCCTCTTTGCTTATAGCCATCGTGGGTAAGTATCGTCTCCGGCACTCCCATCAACAGCGCGGCATGCTTCGTCTCCTTGAGCACGAGCGCGAACCAATTGGTGGTGATGTTCCATCCACCTGACGCATGGACGATCCGAGGATCGGCGCGCCCAGCAACGTCAGTGATTAGCCGCGCGACATGTTGTGATGAAACTAGCGAAGATTTGTCGGCGATGACGCCGGCGCTCGCCTTGGCGCACCACCGCACCACATCCTCTGCCTCCGCCAGCTCAAGATAGCCGCCCGTGCGCGCGGCCCAACGTTGTGATACCGGCGCGTAAGCCGACGTCGTGACGAAGAGGGCTCTGTCAGCCTTTTCGAGACGACTGACTCCGTACAGAGCAGCGACCTCGGTATGCCCGATCTTGCGGTCAGGCGCGTAGCGTTTCGCCTGGACTAGCGTCAGCACATCGCCCAACGGTGCGCGTTGGACGAGACGAAGATCGACGCCTTCGTCGCCGCGACCGGGACCGAGAATGGCCTCAAATCCTTGGTTTTGAAATATTCGAAACAAGAGCATCTCAAAGTCTCGCCAATGCAGGCGCTGCAAATCCTCCGGCCGCTTAGCGAACTGTTCGTAGAGTTCATGGTGAACATCGGCGGTGTCTTCCTTAATCAGGCTGCATACCCACTGCCAGTGGAAGTAGGAAGCAAAGGCTTTGGCAAGTGCCACATCCTCTGGATAGATCGCCATTGTCACACCATCGATGTTTTCGTAATAATAACCGAGTTTTTCGAGACAATCTCTGAAGTCAGACTCATAATTCTTGGGGTCTTCACCATTCAGGACCGTGTACATGGGTCCTTCGCAATAGAACATAGTGACGATTGGGGGCTCGGATGGTTCGCCCTCTACATGGCTGAGATAAGCCTTGAAGCCACAATCGAGCCATAGATCGTGCGCCACAATCCAGGCATGTAGTGTGTCTTCGACTCGGCGTATTTCAGCTTCGAGTTCTTGATCCGTCCAACGGTGCACCGGTAACGCACGGGGTGAGGGTCGCTGTGCTTTCAAGTCCAAGACACCCAATCCTCTTCCTCATAATTTGTATCTTCGCCCTATAAAAGCTGGCGTTGCAACGGGATGGTGCCGGCGCCATGCGCGGTCGTCATCGTCCGTCCCGCCATAACAATTTAGATTACAGAATACGTGTCCTCAGTTTGCAATTTCAAACTGAGACGCTATCGACCAGCGCCGCCATCTCCGCCGCCAGCGCCCCGGCGGCTTCGAGCGCGCGGCCGTCGCCGGGGGTGGCGATGCCGGCGAGGAGGGCGTCGATCCCGGCCGCCATGCCCTCGGGGTAGCGCATCCCCTCGGCGACGCCGTGGCGCAGGAGGCGCTTCTCGCCGGGGTGGGGGCGGCGGTTCAGGGCGAAGAGGAGGTCGAAGTAGGAGGCGAGGAACGCGGCCGATCGGTGGTTGAGGCCGATCGCGTCGCGGCGGGCGTCGGCGAGGCGCATCTGCTCCAGGTAGGAGCAGCGGTTGTCGCGCAGCATCGGCAGGTTCTTGGCGACGATGGCGCGCGCGAGGGCGTCGGGGTAGGGGGCGCTTGCCCGCCGTTGCAGGCGCGCGAACCAGCCGTCGCGGTCGAAGAGCGGGGTCGAGGTTCGGACGTTGAACCAAAAGCAGGTGGTGTAGCCCAAGCCGGCCTCGTGCCGGTCGAGGACGGCTTCGAGCCGGTCCTCGATCCAGGCGGGGTCGCGGTACATGATGTCGACGCCGACGCCGCTCGATGCGTCCGCCCACTCGTCGCCCGGCTCGAAGAAGCGGTTGTCGATCTCGACCCGGCCCGTCGTGCCGCGATCGGCGGCGAGCTTCGCCCGCGCGCCCGCGTCCAGGGGGGCCGTCAGGTAGACGTAGAGGTCGATGTCGGAGTGCTCGTCGCCCCCGCCGCCCGTCGTGGAGCCGGCGAGGGCCACCGCCGCCACTTGCGGGTGGGCGGCGAGGCGTTCGGCGAGGTCGCGGGCGAGGGCTTCGCCGTCGGGGCGGATCATCGCCTGTCCTTCCACAAGGGTTTCGGCGGCCGCTCGGGCAGGAGGCCCTCGGGGCGCAGGATCAAGATCGCCTGCAATAAGACGCCGATCATCAGGACACGCAAGGCGCCGGCCTGGGTCTGGACGGCGGCCGGCATCCCCCCGATCAGGATCTCGGTGCCGGACCAGACGGCCCAGATGACGACGGCGCCCAGGACCGCGCCCTTGTTGTTGCCCGAGCCGCCCGCGATCAGCATCACCCAGACGAGGAAGGTGGCGAAGACCGGGTCGAACGCCTCGGGGCTGATGAAGCCGACGAAGTGGGCGTAGGCCGCCCCCGCGATCCCCATGACGCCGCAGCCGAGGCTGAAGGCTTGCAGGCGAAAGGCGAGGCTGTTCTTGCCCATCGCCTGCACGGCGGTCTCGTCGTCGCGGATGCCGCGCAACACCCGGCCCCAGGGGCTGCGGTAGGCCCGCTCGTTCATCAGGTAGACGACGAGGATCAGGGCCCAGACGGTGAGGAGGACGGCGAGCCCGTTATTGCCGGGCCATATAGCGTCGAACGGGCGCGGGATGCCGGCGATGCCGCGGACGCCGTGGGTCAGCCACTCCTCGTTCTTGAGGGCGAGGCGGACGATCTCGGCGATGCCGATCGAGGCGATGGCGAGGTAGTCCGAGCGCAGGTTCAAGGTGACGAGGCCGATCAGGAGCCCCAAGGCGGCCGCGATCAGGGCGGCGCCCGCGAAGCCGAGCCAGATCGGCAGGCCGAAGCCGCCGACGTGGGCGGGGTTCAAGGGCGAGGTCAGGATGGCGCTGGTGTAGGCGCCGATCGCGAAGAAGGCGGCGACGCCGACGTTGAGCATCCCGACGTAGCCCCACTGCACGTTGAGGCCGAGGCTCAGAAGTGCGTAGACGCCGCCGAGGCTGAGGAAGAAGACGGCGTAGTTGAGCAGGCCCTCCATGTTACGTGCTCCGCCCGGCGAACAGCCCGGTCGGGCGCCAGATCAGCATGAGGACGAGGATGGCGAACGGCACGACGGGCGAATACTCGGTCGGCAGGACCAGGACCGACGCTTCCGTGCAAATGCCGATGACGTAGCCGCCGAGGATGGCGCCGTAGGGCTTGCCGATGCCGCCGACGATGGTGGCGGCGAAGATGGCGAGCAGGATGAACCAGCCCATCTCGGGCTGGAGCCTTGAATTGAGGCCGAGCATGATCCCGGCGACGGCGGCGAGCGAACCGCCGATCGCCCAGGTCCACAACACCACCCGCTCGGTGTCGATGCCGGACAGTTTGGCGAGGTTCGGGTTGTCGGCCATGGCGCGCATCGCCTTGCCAGTCTTGGTGCGCGACAAGAAGAGGTGCAGCGCCACGACCAGGACGAGGGCGAGGGCGACGATCAGGATCTGGTCGGGCTTGACCCGTAGGCCCCAGAAACGCTCCGCGATCTGTAGCTTGGTCGAGTAGAGGACGGTGCCGGGGCCGAAGACGATCTGGACGATGGCGCGCAAGATCAAGGCGACGCCGAACGACGAGATCAGCAAGACGATCGGGCGTTGGTCGCGAAAGCGGCGAAAGAGCGTCTGGTCGATCGCGATCGCGAGGAGCACGGTGGCGGCGATCGCCGCGACGAAGGCGAGCCAGAGCGGCAGCGCCAGCCAGGTGTAGACGGTGAGCGCAACGTAGGCGCCGAACGTCATCAAGTCGCCGTGGGCGAAGTTGGCAAAGCCCAGGATGCCGAAGGTGAGCGTGACGCCGACGGCGCCCAAGGCCACGATCGAGCCCAGCACGAGGCCGTAGACCAGGAGTTGCAGGATTTCCATCTTGGCCCTTCAGCCGCCCAAGAACATCTCGGCCACGGCGCGGTCGGCGAGCAGGTCGGCGCCGGTCCCCTCGTGGCGGTTGCGGCCGGTCGCCATGACGTAGCCGCGATCGGCGACGGCGAGCGCCTGGCGTGCGTTCTGCTCGACCATCAGGATCGCGACGCCGGTCGCGTTGACCCGCCGCACGATCTGGAAGATCTGGTCCATGTAGCGCGGCGAGAGGCCGGCCGTCGGCTCGTCGAGGAGGAGGAGCTTGGGCGAGAGCATCAGGGCGCGGCCCATCGCCACCATCTGCCGCTGCCCGCCCGAGAGCTGCCCCGCCGGCTGCCGGCGCTTGGCCTTCAAATCGGGGAACAGGTCGAACACCTCGCGGCGGCGGTCCTCGACCCCCTCGCTGCGGATGAAGGCGCCGATGTCGAGGTTCTCGTCGACGCTTAAAGTAGCGAAGACGTTCTCGGTCTGCGGCACGAAGCACACGCCGCGGCGCACGATCTTGTCGGGGCGGGCGTTGGTGATGTCCTCGCCGTCGAAGCGCACGCTGCCCCGCCGGACGCGGGCGAGGCCGAAGACCGCCCTCATCGCCGTCGACTTGCCGGCCCCGTTCGGCCCGACGACGACGACGACCTCGCCCCGGTTCACCTCAAGGCTGACGTCGTGCAGCACGTCGGCCGCGGCGTAGCCGCCGTGGACCTTGTCCAGCGCCAGGAGGCTCACGCGCCCGCCCCCCCGCTCCGGCCCAGATAGGCTTCGAGTACGCGCGGGTCCTGGCGCACCTCGTCCATGCGGCCGCTCTTGAGGACGGTGCCCTCGGCCATGCAGACGACGGGGTCGCACAAGTCGGCGATGAAGCCCATGTCGTGCTCGATCAGGCAAAACGTGTAGCCGCGCTCGACGTTCAAGCGCCGGATCATCGAGGCTATCTCGTTCAACAGCGTGCGGTTGACCCCCGCCCCCGGCTCGTCGAGCAGGACGAGCTTGGCGTTTGTCATCATCGTCCGGCCGAGTTCGAGCAGCTTCTTCTGCCCGCCGGAGAGGTTGGCGGCGCGCTCGTCCCTCAGGTGGGCGAGGCCGAGGAAGTCGAGCACACCCTTGGCCCGGTCGCGGTGCCTTCCCTCCTCGGCGGCGACGAGGCCGGGGCGCAGCCAGGCCCGGAGCAGGTTCTCGCCCGCCTGGCGCCCCGGGACGAGCATCAGGTTCTCCAGGCAGGTCAGCCGCGCGAACTCGCGCGGGATCTGGAAGGTGCGCACGATGCCGCGGTGGAACAGGCGGTGCGCCGGCACGCCGGTCACATCAATGCCTTGGTAGAGAACGGTCCCCGTCGTCGGCGGCAGGGCGCCCGCCACCATGTTGAACAGCGTCGTCTTGCCGGCCCCGTTCGGGCCGATCAGCCCGGTGATCGAGCCGCGGCGGATCGCGAACGAGCAGTCGCGCACCGCCTCGACGCCGCCGAATCGCTTGCTTAAAGCCCGAATGTCGAGCAGTGCCGCAGCGCCCATGCCGCCCGTTATCCTTGAACCCCGCCCTGCGAGGGGCTTAGGGGATGTGCCTTCGTGCTGCAAGGTGAACGCTTCGCGTCGCCTGCGGCGGGCTTTTTTCTCCTTGTTTTTGCGAGTGTTAACGCAGAAGGCTGGCCGCGCCGCCGAGGGCCAGCCTCGGACGAAAGACAAAAAGAGAAAAAAGAAGGCCCCGCGCCAGCGGACGCGAAGCGTTCACGCACTCGCGCGCAAGTCGTCCGGCGCGTCCCAAAAGCAGCAGAGATTGCCGCCCTTAGCCTTGGCGCGGTAGAGCGCCGCGTCGGCGCGGGCGAGGAGGTCGTCGGACGGCGGGCCGCCGTCGGCGACGACGAGCCCGATCGAGGCGCCGACGCGCACGCTCTCGCCGGTGGAGAGCCGGATCGGTGCTATGAGGGCGCGCCGCAGGCGCTCGGCGAAGCGCCGCAGCCGCGGCCGCGGGCCGGGGCACGCGACCAGGAGGGCGAACTCGTCGCCGCCGAGGCGGGCCGCGACGCCGTGGTCGCGCACCTCGGCCCAGAGGCGCCCGCCGATCGCCCGCAACACCTCGTCGCCGGCGGCGTGGCCGAGCCTGTCGTTGATCGGCTTGAAGCCGTCGAGGTCGAGGAGGCCCAGCGCCACCGCGTCGCCCGAGGCCGACGCCGCCGCCAGCGCCGCCTCGACATGGTGCTGGAAGTAGCGCCGGTTGGGTAGATCCGTCAGCGCGTCGTGCGTCGCCGCGTGGGCGAGAGCCAGTTCCGCCCTCTTGCGCTCGGTGATGTCGAGTGCCACGCCGAACAGGCTGACGTCGTCGGGCGCCCCGGACCGGCGCACGGCCCCGACACGGTGCAAGAGCCAGACCCAGCCAGCGCCCGTGCCCGCGCGCCGCCAGCGCTGCTCGCTCTCCGGCGGCACGGCCGTTCGCGCCGCGAGCGAGGCCGCAAACGCCGCCCGGTCGGCCGGGTGGACGAGCGCCAGCCATTCCTCCAGCGACCTCGGGGCGTCCTCGGGCGGCAGGCCGAGCAGGTCGAGCCAGCCCCGGCTCACCTCCAGGCGGTCGCCCGCCGCGTGCCACTCCCAGGCGCCGGCGCGCGCCGTCGTCGCCAGCAGTGCTGCGCGCTTCATCGTCCGCTGCATCTGCTCGCTGCGCCCGGCGAAGCGGTGCCGCAGGCGGCGAAGGTGGCCGAGCAGCGCCGCTTGGCCGAGCAGTGCCAAGAGGACGGGCACGAGCCACACGAGCGCGGGCCAAGAAGCCCCGTCGTCCGGCAGCGCGGACAGATCGCCGAGCAGCGCCACCTCAGGCAACGACCGGCGCTCGGCCGCCAGCGCGAGGACGAGCCCGAAGGTGCTCAAAGCCGCGCCCGCGAGCGCCCAGGAAGCCGCGCCCGCGAGCGCCCAGGCCCCGACCACGCCGGCGGCGGCGCACCGCCGCCGACGGGCTTGACGAAGAGCGCGAGCGGCGCCGACAAGCCGACGAGCAGCATCGAGACGACGTAGAACGCGCAAGCGACGGACATCGCGGCAACCGTTGGCTTGGGGTTGGTTTCGTGCGGCCGATTATCAATCAAGAAGAGAACTAACAAGATCTCTAGAGCGCGAAGGTTGCCCTGATCCCGCGCGGCATCGACAAATCCCCCCCGCGAGCTAGTTGAAAGCGGCGGCTTCCATCGTTTGGGGACGTTGTTGCGCACGACCATCACGATCGCGGCGATCCTGCTCCTGGCCTGGCCCCTTCTGCCCAAGGGGGCCGGGGCGCAGGAGGGGGCGGGGGGGAAACGAGCGGCGCAGGAACGAGCGGCGCTCGTTCGAACCGATCCCGTCCGCTACGAGGAGGTGGCGCGCACGGCGCCCTTGCTCGGCCGCGTCGTCGCCCTGCGCGAGGGCGAGGTCGCGGCGCGCGTCGGCGGGCCGGTCGCCGGGGTCGCGGTGGCGCCGGGCGACCGGGTCGCGGTCGGCGACGTCCTGGTGCACCTCGATTCGACCCGGCTCGATCTGGCGCTGCAAGCGGCCGAGGCCGACCGCAAGCTGGCCGGGGCCGAGCGGCGCGGCGCCGAGCGCGAGGTGGCGCTGCTCCGCCAGGAACTCGACCGGCTGGAGCGCCTGCGCCGCTCGGCCGCGTTCTCGGCCGCCCAACTCGACGACAAGCGCCGCGAGATCGACGTGGCCGAGAGCCGCGTCGTCGCCGCCGAGGCGCGGCTGCGGCGGGCCGAGATCGCGATCACCCGGGCCGAGGCCGACCTGGAGGACGCCGTCGTCCGGGCGCCCTATCCGGGCGTCGTCGTGGGGCGCCTGACCAGCCCCGGCGCCTACATCGCGGCGGGGCAGCCCGTCGTCCGCCTCGTCGACGACGCCGACGTCGAGATCGAGGCCGACGTGCCGGCCGAGTTGATCGCGAACCTGAGCGACGCCGAGGTCCTGGTGCGCTTTGCCGACGGCGATCGGGCCGGGGCGACCTTGCGCGCCGTGATCCCGGTCGAGAGCCCGCTCACCCGCACCCAGGCGGCCCGCTTCAGGCCGATCGACGACGCGAAGCCGCGCGCGATCGGCAGCAGCGTCACGCTCAACCTGCCCGCGATCGGCGGCCGGCGGGCGCTCACCGTCGCCAAGGACGCGGTCAACATGGGCGGGGAAAACCCGAGCGTCTTCGTCGTCGGCGAGGGGGGCCGCGTCGCCCCGCGCCGGGTGCGGTTGGGCGAATCCCTGCCCGGCCGCTTCGTCGTCGAGGAGGGCTTGGCCGAGGGCGAGGCGGTCGTCGTGCGCGGCAACGAGCGCCTGCGGCCGGGGCAGAAGGTGGAGACGAACGAGCCCGCGGCCGCGAGTGCTGCGGGGTCGGGCGCTTGAACCCGATCCGGGCCGCGATCGAGCGGCCGATCGCCGTCGTCGCCGCCGTCTTGATGGCGCTGATGTTCGGCCTCGTCGCCCTCAACGCGATCCCGATTCAGCTCGCCCCCGACGTCGAGCGGCCGGTGATCAGTATCGAGACCGAGTGGCGCGGCGCGTCGCCGGTCGAGGTCGAGCGCGAGATCGTCGAGCGCCAGGAGGACGCGCTCAAGGGCCTGGAGGGGGTCGAGGAGGTTCGCGCCACCGCCGAGGAGGGCGAGGCGGAGGTGACGCTCGAATTCGCCGTCGGCACCGACATGGACAAGGCGCTGCTCTTGGTCGCCAACCGCCTCGACCGGGTCGGCGGCTACCCGGACGAGGCCGACGAGCCGACCTTGAGCACGGCCGGCGGCGACGACAGCGCGATCGCGTGGTTCACGATCAAGCCCTTGCCCGGCAACGCCAAGCCGATCGCCGAGTACGGCCCGTTCGCCGAGGACGTGATCCAAGACCGCCTGCAGCGCGTCGCCGGCGTCGCCCGGGTCGACGTGTTCGGCGGGCTGGAGCGCGAGATGCAGGTCGTCGTGGCGCCGGAACAACTTGCCCGCTACCGCCTCACCGTGCCCGAAATCGTCGGCGCCCTGCGCGAGGCCGGGATCGCGCTCACCGCGGGCACGGTCGACGAGGGCAAGCGCCGCTACGTCGTGCGCGCCGAGGGCGACTTCACCACGGTTGAGGACGTCGAGAACGTCGTCCTGCGCAGCCTCGCCGACGAAGCGAGCGGCAGGATCGGGCGCCTCACCGTCGGCGACATCGCCGAGGTCCGGATCGGCTACAAGGACCCGACGGCCTACATCCGCGACACGGGCGAAAAGGCGCTCGTGGCGCGGGCGATCCGCGAGACCGGCGCCAACGTCATCGAGACGATGCAGGGCATCCGCGCCGCGGTCGCCGAACTGAACGCGAACGCCCTGCCGGTCCAGGGCCTCAGCATCGAGCAGACCTACGACGAGACGGTCTACATCGACAGCGCGATCGACCTCGTCACCTCGAACATCTATATCGGCGGCGCCCTGGCGGCGCTGGTCCTCCTCCTCTTCCTGCGCTCGCTGCCGGCGACGCTCATCGTCTCGGTCGCGATCCCCGTCTCGGTGGTGGCGAGCTTCGTCGCCATGGCGGCCTTGGGCCGCTCGCTCAACGTCGTCTCGCTCGCCGGCATCGCCTTTGCCGTCGGCATGGTCGTCGACGCCGCGATCGTGGTCCTGGAGAACATCTACCGCCTGCGCCAGGAGGGGGTGTCGAAGCGCGACGCCGCCTACAAGGGTGCCGCCCAAGTCTGGGGCGCCATCTTCGTCTCGGCGCTGACGACGGTGATGGTCTTCATCCCCGTCCTCGTCATGCGGCTCGAAGTCGGCCAACTGTTTCGCGACATCGCGGTCGCGATCTCGACCGCCGTCCTCCTCTCGCTCGTCGTCGCCGTCACCCTGGTCCCGGCGATGGCGAGCCGCCTGCTCGGCAGGGTGCAGGACGAGGGCGGGCGCCGCCTGCCACTGATCGACCCGGCGGCCGGCGGCTTCGCCCGCCTCGTCTTGGGCCTCACCCGCCGCACCGTCCGCTCCAGCGCCCTCTCGCTCGCCGTCGTCGGGATCGTCACAGGGTTGAGCGTGGCGACGGCGTGGTTCTTCCTGCCCAAGCTCGAATACCTGCCCGAGGGCAACCGCAACCTCGTCTTCGGCTTCGTCATCCCGCCGCCCGGCTACAACCTGGACACGATGGAGACGATCGCGGCCCGGATCGAGGACGCGACGCGGGAGCTATGGGTCACGCCCGATTCAGGCCCGCCCGACCCCGACGGTCCGCCCAGGATGAAGCGCTTCTTCTTCGTCACCTTCTCCGGCAACGTGCTCGTCGGTGCCGCGGCCGAGGACCCGGCGCGCGCGGCCGAACTGATCCCGATCCTCTCGGCCCCCGTCTTCGAGGAGCCCGGCACGTTCGGCTTCATGCGCCAGCCCTCGATCTTCGGCCGCGGCGTCGGCGGTGCGCGCTCGATCGACCTCGACGTCTCCGGCAACGATCTGAACACCGTGCTGGAGACCGCCTTGAAGGCCGCCGGGCGGATGAACGCGGCCCTGCCGCGCGAGGCCGGCAACCAGTTCCGCCCCGACCCCGGCCTGGAATTGGGCGCGCCCGAGGTGCGCCTCGTGCCCGACCGGGTTCGGCTCGCCGACGCCGACGTCTCGACGACCGACTTCGCCCAGAGCGTCGACGCCTTCAACGACGGCCTGCGCGTCGCCGAGATCAGCGTCGACGGCGAGCGGATCGACCTCACGCTGATGGGACCCGAGGTCGCCGAGCAGACGACCGAGGCGATCGGCTCCTTGCCGATCGTCACCCGCGAGGGCCGCATCCTGCCGGTCTCATCCTTGGCCGAGGTGCGGGTCACGGCCGGGCCGACGGAGATCCGCCACGTCGAGGGCCTGACCACCGTCACGCTGCGGATCAGCCCGGCCCCCAACCTCTCGCTCGAAGAGGCGCTCGACGTCGTCGACGATCAGGTCGTCGGGCCCTTGCAGGCCGAGGGCCTGCCGCCCGGCGTGCGCTTCGGGCTCTCCGGCACGGCCGACAAGCTGAGCGAGACCTTCGACGCGATGGTCCTCGACCTCGGCCTCGCCCTCGTCATCGTCTACCTCGTCATGGCGGTCTTGTTCGAGAGCTTCCTCTACCCGCTCGTCATCATGGTCTCGGTGCCCTTGGCCGCCGCCGGGGGCGTCGTCGGCCTCGCCGTCCTCAACCTCTTCGTCTTCCAGCCGCTCGACATGCTCACGCTGCTCGGCTTCGTCATCCTGGTCGGCATCGTCGTCAACAACGCGATTCTGATCGTGCATCAGGCGATCGCCCACCTGCGCGAGGACGGCCTGACGCCCGAGGCGGCGATCCAGGCGTCGGTCAGGAACCGGTTGCGCCCGATCTTCATGAGCACGCTGACCTCGGTCTTCGGCATGTTGCCGCTGGTCCTCTTCCCCGGCGCCGGCTCCGAACTCTACCGGGGTCTCGGCTCCGTCGTCGTCGGCGGCCTGTCGCTCTCGGCCCTCCTCACGCTCTTGCTGATCCCGCCGCTCCTCGGCCTCGTCATGCGCCCGCTCGCCAAGTTCGGCATCGAGACGCCGCAAGGGGCGGCGGCACCGGCGGAGTGAGGCTAGGGTTCTAGCACTGGCGCGTCCCGCCACGCGTTGTAATCACTGGGCTGGCCGCGGCGTCACGACCAGCCCGGCTGTAAAAAGACAACCTGTCTATCCGTGAAACGCATCCAGAGTCGGGATCGCGTAGCCTAGCGGGAAGGCCAACGCTCGGCCACCTTGTTACCCCGCATCAAGTGCGGGGTAACAAGGTGTGGGTGTGGGCGCCCAAGCCTCTTTCTTGTCACCCCCGACTCGATCGGGGGTCCAGGCTGGCCGGACTGCGCCCTCCCCGATAGGCTGCCGCGCTTCTGACGCTGAATGCGTTTCACGGATAAACAGGAAAAAAGAAGAAAAAGCCCGCGCGGCGAGCGCATGCGCCAGCGTTCACTGCGCCAGCTTGAAGCGCCCGTCGACGAGGTTGAGCGCGTCCAGCTTGCCCACCCCGGTGTAGCTCATGGTGAAACTGCCGTCCCGGCCGAAGCCGTTGGGCAAAAAGCCCCAGTGAAAGGCGCTGTCCTGCGGCTGCGTCGGGCCGGTGTGCTCTTGGTAGTAGACGGTGCGCCAGGGACCCCAGGGCCGGGGCGCCTCGAAGACGCCGAGCCGGCTCGACTTCGATTTGTCGTGCTCGGTCATCAAGACGACGCGGTCGATCTGCTCGACGTAGTGGGCCGACATCGCCCAGCCGACGCCCCTCGGGTCGGTGAAGACGGGTTCGGCCCGCCCACGGCCGCGCGACCACTTAGGGTTGCCGCCGCTCGTCCCGGCGTAGAACTCCCAGGAGGATTCGAGCATCAGGTTCGACCACTTGGCCGCGCGCAAGAGATAGATCTCGCCGCCCTTCGGCCCGCGCTGCACCTCCAGCGACCGCCCGTCGTCGGCGAAGAAGCGGGCGGCGTAGACGTAGACGTAGCCGCCGACGTCGCGGTGGTTCTTGCCGGCCTGGAGGAAGGTCGGCCAGATCAGGTGCAGCTTATCGCCGCGCTCGAACGCCCAGGGTGCCCGCGTCCAGTTGTTGTTGCCGCGCTTGGCCTTGTAGAGGCGGCTCTCCTTGTAGTTCGTCGTCTCGGAGCCGGGGGCGAGCCAGGTGTAGATCTCGCCGCCGAGTGCCAGCGTGCCCTGGCTCTTGGCGTGGGTCGCCTCGTTGCGGCAGAGCTTGCTGCGCTTGCTGCGCTCGATCGCGTCGCCGGACGAGGGCCGCCAGCACTTGGCCGCCTCGGGCTCGTAGCCGCCGATCAGGTTCTCGCCCTTGAGGCTAGCCGCGCTGTTGCCGCTGAAGCGGGCGAGCCCGATCGAGACGTAGTGGTAGCCGTCCGCCGTGCCGAGGCCGGGGCCGTCGCCCCAGGTGGCGTAGAGCTTGTCGTCGCCCGCCCAGGTCATCGACCAGTTATCGGAGCCCTTGGCCATCTGACGGAAGCTCGACCAGTCGAACGACATCCCTTCGAGCCTATCAGACCAAGCGTAGGGGACGCCGTCAGAACCCGGCTTGGAGGGTTGATCCGCGCCCTCGGCGACGGTGAATCGGGCCTTGCCGAGGTAGGTGTCCTCGCCCCCCCTGACGGCGCGGACCTCCCAACTGTACGACCCTTCTCGCAGCGGATAGGTGTAGGCGCAAGCACCGCCGTCTTCGCACCCGGCCTTGCCGTCGTCGACCCAGGTCCGCACCACGTCGCCGCCGTCGTTCTTGATCCAGAACCTGAAGCCGTCGTCACCACCCTGGCCTTGCCAGCGAAACGCGACGTCGCCCGCCGGAACCGTCGCCGTCGGCGCGACCAGGCCGGCGAGCGCCGCGCCGGGAACGACGGCGACGCCGAGCATCGTCGCGAGCTTGAGGGCTGAGCGCATGCTTACAACCTTTGATTTTGTGATGGCCTATTGCAGAACCTTCAGGCGAAAAATTGCTCGAATTATTCCGCTGAAAGGGAAAATTTTTCAACTATAACATTACAAAACGCGGGCGGCCGCACCTCCGACCGCGCCGTTCGTCGTCCGAGGGCACCCAGTGGCGCTGAGACGACCCTCGGGCCGTTGCCGGACGGCGCCCGCCTCGATCAGTGCCCGACGGCCGGTGCCGGTGCTCGGCGGGCTCGAATGGGCAGGACAGTCCGTGCAAAAGCGTGCGGGCCACGGGGCGTCGGCACCACGCCGCAAAGCAGGGGCGGGCGCCGATCAAGCGAAGCCGGTCCGGCTCGCTGGAAAGTGCTTCAGCCGGGGAGTAGATTGTCCGAAATGCTGACCACGGCAGGCCCAAGCAGAACGACGAACAACACGGGCAGTATAAATAAAATCATAGGTATCGTGAGCAGCGTAGGAAGTTTGGCCGATCTTTCCTCTATCAACAGTATTTTTTCTTTTCTGATCGTATCGGTGTAATTCCTGAAAAGCATCGACAAAGAAGAACCAAGTTGTTCGGCTTGAAAAACGGAATTGAAAATATCACTGGCATACGGTATTTCGGTTCGATCGCAAAAATTTTGATAGGCGATTTTTTTGTTCGGCAATACGTTGATCTCGTTGGAGAGTATGTCCAGCTCGCGCGAGATCTCGGGATAAATCGTCCCCAGATCCTCTGAGAGACGGTGTATCGACGCGTCGATGCTGAGGCCCGCCCCGGTACAAATTGAAAGCAATTCCAGTACGTCTGGAAACGCGGCGGAAATCTTCTTCAATCTTATCAACGAGCGACGTCGCAAATACAATTTGATTGAGTAGCCGGCAGCACAGCACGTAGCGAGAAAATATATCAAGCCGCCGGTGCTCAGTTCGGCATAAGAGTAGATTATCAGGAGCAGCCATATGACCGATGAAAAGAGCGTGGCGGCACCTGCGATAATTGCCGAATGTAGCGTAAAATATCTTTCGCTTTTCGAAGAATTGTTATCGTCGTCTTTGACAAATTTTGCCAACAGGCCATGAAAACGACTCGAATTGCCGTGCTTGCCGTCCGAATCGTGGCCGGGGCTATTTTTCGCCCCATTGTTATATATCAAATCCAATTTTCTTTGAAGTAAAAATGCGTTCCGCCCTCTGTCAAGCAGATAATAAAACACGACGAACATGGTCATGAGGATGACAAAATAGTACAATGCGTTCATGGGTCGATCTTGGCCAGCTTGAGCATTACCGTTATGCCGGTGAGCAATAGCAGCACGGATGCCGCCAGCATGTAATTGCCGCGCGTGTCATAAAAAAAGACGTTAATGTACTCCGGATTAATGTAGCTGATGATGACTCCCATGATAAACGGCAGCGACCCGAGCAAGGTAGAAGAAGACCTGGCTTCGGCGGTCAGCGCCCGCAATTTCATGTTCAGCATGTTCTTTGATTTTAGCATGTCGGACAACGTGTTGACCGTTTCGCTAAAATTACCACCTACTTCTTGTTGTATCTTGGAGAGCAGCATGAAATAGTTGAGTTCTTTGATGTTCAGATGCTTCGTTGCGTTCCAGATGGCGCTGTCGACTCCTTGCCCGAGCTTGATCTTATCGGCGATATTTTGAAAAATGCCTTTCAACGACGAGGGACAGTTGTTCGGCAAGCTGATGAGGGCTTGCTGCAGTGTCAGGCCGGCCCGCAGCGATCTATGGATGAAATTCAGACTCTCGGGCAAATCTCGTATGATTTGCTTGCGCTTCTTCTCACAGTAAATTCTCAAAGTGAGAAAGTTAACTAAAAATAATAATGGAATTAGTGCATAAATAGCGATAACATTTTGATAATAAAAATACAAACACGAGATGGAAATTGTAGTAATAGTTGATACGTAGTAATTGTAACGGTTATTAATTAAATGTTTTGTGTCTTCTATCCACTTTGAAAAATTGCTCTTTTCTTGGCTGAAAATTGCGCTGTAAGTTTTGTTGTCAGCCGAGACATCAGATTTGAGATGTTGATGAGGCTGTATTTTTTCGCGTAGCAATTTCATGCCGCAGTGTAATCGATACCGATTGATAGCAGCGTAGATAAGAATGAACATTGCGGCAAATATAACTATGTAATACGTATTTACGAGCATGTTCACGCCTTGCATTGTACCGCTAATATTTAGTTTTATCAATACGTTCGGATGTGGCAACGTCCACGCCTGAGCCCGTTGCCTCATGCTACGAGACGACCGTTAACAAACCCTTTACGGGCGTGTCGCACCCGACGTCGAGGCCGGGCCGGTTCGGGTGGGTCGTCCGCGGCCCCGGGGCGGCGGAGCGCGCAACGACGTGGGGGCTTCAAAGAAGGCGCCGCGCCAGGGCGAGGCCGAGCGCCAGGGCGGCGAGGCCGAGGCCGAACGAGGCCGCGACGTAGAGGAGGGCGGCCAGCGCCCTGCCGCGCTCGATCAGGGTCCAGACGTCGAACGAGAAGGTCGAGAACGTGGTGAACGCGCCGAGGACGCCGGTGGTGAGGAACAAGCGCAGGGCCGGCGTCGCCGACCAGCGCAGCGCCAGCGCCCCGACGAGCGCCCCCATCGCGAAGGAGCCGGCCACGTTGACGACGAGCGTCGCGTAGGGAAAGCCGGTGCCGATCCAGCGCGCCGTCGCGAGGTAGACGCCGTGGCGGGCGAGCGCCCCCGTCGCCCCGCCGAGCGCCACGGCGGCGGCGTGGACGAGGGCACTCAATCGTGACCCGCGTCGTCGTCGAAGCCGCGCCGATCGCTGAAGAAGACGAGCGCCATCAGCCCGGCACCGAGCGCGAAGGTGAGCACGACGCCGAGGCCGAGCGCGATGTAGCCGTGCAGGCTGATCTCGACCCCCTCAAGCTCGCTCCAGACGTACCAGGAAAAGAGCCCGGCGAGGCCCAACAGGCCCAGCATGGCGGCGACGACGAGCGCTGTTTGGTACATCCTCCCCCCTTGCGAGGCACTTCTTCCTCGGCGAACCTGCGGGTTCTTTTACGCACTGCAAACCTCTAGCACGGCAACAGGAACTGAGGAACGGGCATGACACAGATCGAGATCGTGCGGGCCTGCGACCAAGCCGGCGTCGAGGCGGCGCTCGCCTTGCGCCGCACCGTGTTCTGCGACGAGCAGGGCGTCCCGGTCGAGGCCGAGGCCGACGCCCACGACGCGCAGGCCACCCACCTGCTGGCGCTCGCCGCTAGCGGTGAAGCGGTCGGCACGCTGCGCTGGCGCCCGATCGAGGCCGGGGCCGCGGTCAAGATCGAGCGGGTCGCAGTCCTGGCGCCCTGGCGCGGCCGCGGCATCGCCGGACGGCTGATGCAAGCCGCCGCCGCCCGGATCGCGGCCGAGGGCGGCCGGGTGCTGGTCCTGCACGCGCAAAGCGACGTCGTGCCGTTCTATGGCAGGCTGGGGTTCGTCGCCGAAGGGGCGGAATTCGTCGAGGAGAACATCCGCCACCGCCGCATGCGCCGATCGGCGATACCCGGTTGAGCACGCGCTCTCGCGGCGCGCTTTCAACTATGAAGCGATAGGCTCGAAGGGCCGCGGCAAAGGGACCATTAACGGCTTCTTCATCTCGCCGTGCGAAACCATGGGCCACGGCCGCTCGCATCCGGCCGCAACGATCGTGAAGCGAAGTGGCGCCGACCCGTGCAATTGACCCTCGACCAGAACAACGGCCTCATCCCGCCCAAGCCCCGCCGCCGCGCCGACTGGCTGGCGCCGACAGTCGTGGCGGGCCTGATGCGCGTCGTCGACGTCCTCGTCATCGCGGGCACCGGCCTGCTCGCGCACGGCATCCGCTTTCATGACTGGACGCCGCCGGCGACGACCTTCTACTCGCTCGTGATCGCGAGCATCGTCGGGCTCAACCTGTTCCAGCTCGCCGAGAGCTACAACTTCAAGTACGTGTCCAACCTCTACGAGCAGGCGCGGCGCCTGCTCGTCGCCTGGCCGCTCGTGATCGTCACCCTGCTCGTCTTGGGCTTCGCGACCCAGACCCTGGACGACGTGTCGCGCGCCTGGGTCGGGCTCTGGCTGGGTCTCGGCTTCGTCGGCCTGTTCGCGGCCAGGGTCTCGATCCAAGCCCAGGTCGGGGCATGGCACCGGGCCGGGCGGCTGACGCGCAACGTCGTCGTCATCGGCGCCGGCGAGCACGGGCGGCGCTTCGTCGACCACCTGCGCCACGCCGAGCGCAGCGTCAACCTGATCGGCCTGTTCGACGACCGGCGCGGGCGCGTGCCGGACTACGTCGCCGGCTACCCGGTACTCGGCACGATCGACGACCTCCTCGCCTTCGCCCGCCACCACCCGATCGACCAAGTCATCGTGGCGCTGCCCTGGGGCGCCGAGGCGCGGCTGCTCTCTTGGATGAAGAAGCTGCGCAGCCTGCCGGTCGACGTGCGCTTGTGCCCCGACATGATCGGCTTTCACCTGCCGCACAGCGGCGTCTCGCACATCGGCGGCGTGCCGCTGCTCAACGTGTTCGAGAAGCCGCTCGCCGGCTGGGACTGGATCGTCAAGGCGGCCGAGGACCGGCTGATCGCGTCGGTCATCCTCGCCCTGATCGCGCCCTTGATGCTCACCATCGCGCTCGCGATCAAGCTGACCTCGCCGGGGCCGGTCCTGTTCAAGCAAAAGCGCTACGGCTTCAACAACGAGGTGATCGAGGTCTACAAGTTCCGCTCGATGCGCGTCGACACCGGGCAGCACGGGGTCGGGGTCGTGCGGCAAGCGCAGCGGCGCGACCCGCGCGTGACACCTCTAGGCGCCATCCTGCGCCGCACCAGCCTGGACGAGCTGCCGCAGTTCTTGAACGTCCTCAAAGGCGACATGTCGATCGTCGGCCCCAGGCCGCACGCGGTCGCGCACAACGAGCAGTACGCCCGGCTGATCGACGAGTACCTCGCCCGGCACAAGGTGAAGCCCGGCATCACCGGCTGGGCGCAGGTGAACGGTCTGCGCGGCGAGACCGAGACGCTCGACAAGATGGAGCGCCGCGTCCAGTACGACCTGTTCTACATCGAGAACTGGTCTTTGTTCTTGGACCTCAAGATCGTGCTCCGCACCCTCCTCGTCGGCTTCAGCGACCCGAACGCTTATTGATGGGGCGGGGTTGAGGAGAGAACGCTTCGCGTCGCCTGCGGCGGGCTTTTTTCTTCTCTTTTTTGTCTTTTGTCCGAGGCTGGCCCTCGGCATCGCGGCCAGCCTCCTACGTTAACACTGGCAAAAAGAAGAGAAAGCCTGCGCGGCGAGCGCAACGCGAAGCGTTCACTCCCCGACGCCTTTCTCGTGCCCGGACTGAACCAAACGCGGGGCCGGGGCGTTAACCCGGCGATCGGGTGCAAAATCGGGGGGCAGGGGCATGAACCGACGCAGGGGCGCCGCGGCGACGTGGCGCCAAGCCAACATGTCGCTCTGGCTCTGGCCTTCGGTCGTCGTCGTGGCCGCTTATGCCGTCGGCGCGCTGTTGAGCGCGCACCCGTTCGGCGAGGACTCGTTCGCGGGCGGCTTGTTCCACGCCGGCGCCGGCGGCGCCCGCACGGTGCTGACGGCCTTGGTCGGCGGCCTCGTCACCGCGCTCAGCGTCGTCTTCTCGCTCACCATCACCGGGCTGCAACTGGTCCACCAGCAGTACTCGCCGCGGCTGTTGCGCAACTTCATGCGCGACCGCTCGGCCAAGGTCACGCTCGCCGTCTTCGCCGGCACGGTCGCCTACATCCTCGCGGTCCTGCGCGCGATGCCGCCGAGCGACTCGCCCGAGCCGGTGCCGCGCCTCGCGATCTTCGGCGCGATGCTCTTGTTCATGGCCTGCGTCGGCATCGTCGCCTACTTCGCCCAGCACATCACCGACGCGATCCGGGTGCACAACGCGATGGGCCGCGTCGTCGCCGAGACCAACGACGGGATCGACCGGACGGCCAAGGCGGGATCGGCGCCGGCCGGCCCCGCCGTCCGCGACGGTCTGCCGACGCCGGGGGAGGGCGGCGTCGTGGTCCCGGCGGGGCGGACCGGCTACTTGCAGGAGGCCGACCTCGACGGGCTCGCGGCGTTCGCCGAACGCGGCGGCCTGACGGTACGGCTGCGGCCGATGATCGGCGATCAGGTGGTGGAGGGCACGCCGCTCGCCTGGGTCTGGCCGCGGGCGGGAACGGACGGCCTGCCCGAGGGGGACGAACTGCGCCGCGGGATCGAGGGCGCGGTCGAGATCGGCGACGACCGGGCGCAGGACACCGACGTCGCCTACGGCTTTCGTCAACTGGTCGACGTCGCGGTCCGGGCGACCTCGCCGTCGCTCAACGACCCCTACACCGCCGTGCAGGCGATCGACCACATGACCGTGCTGCTCTGCCGGCTCGCCAAGGAGGGGGTGCCGGACGGGGTGCGCCGCGACGCGAACGGCGCCGTCCTGGCCGCCGTGCCGGGGGCCGACCTCGCCGACTACGTCAAGCTGGCCTGCGACCAGACCCGCCGCTACGGCGCGCAGGAGCCGGCCGTCGCCGCGCGCCTGCTCAAGCTCCTGCGCGACGTCGGCGCGCTGGCGCCCGAGGGCGCCAAGCCGATGCTCCGCGCCGAGGTGGGGCGGGTGCTCGAACACGCCCGGGCGCAGGCGTCGAAGAGCGACGACCTCGCCCCGGTGGAGGACGAGGCCGAGGCGGCGCTGGCCTGGATCGACGGCCGCCCGACGCCGCAGGAGGCCTCGTTCGTCCGGCTATGAGAACGCTTGCGCGTGCGCTGCCGCGCGGGCTTTTTCTTCTCTTTTTTGCCAGTGTTGACGGAGGTGGCTGGTCACGGCGCCGAGGGCCAGCTTCGGGCGCTTGAAGATGCCCTTCACGGGCAACGCTCACGGCCACCCTGGACCCCCGATCAGGTCGGGGGTGACAACATTTGAGCGTGTTGGGGCGAAGTTCCTCTTTCCTTGGTCGGTGACTACCTCGGCCGTCCACACCGCCTCCTCCTTGTCACCCCCGACTTGATCGGGGGGTCCAGGGTGGCAGGACTCGGCCGCTCACGCCGCATACACCCCATCCCCGACCTTGCGGGCGCGGCCGTAGGCGACGAGGGTTTGCAGGACCTCGTCGAGGCGCTTGGGCGTGGCGCCCTTGAAGCCGCCGCGGGCCGCCTTGAGCGACAGGGGCGCATCGGCGGCGCGCAAGAGGGCCTCGACCGCGCGCATTTGCCCCGGCAGCTCCTTCGGCCAAGCGGCCTTAGCCCCGGCCGCGACGGCGGCGGCGGCGGCGGCGACGCCGAGGTCGAGTTCGGCGTCCGCGCGCCGGGCGGCGCCGGCCCTGGGTGCCTGGAACTCGGGCCGCAGGTGGCGCACGAGGCCGTCGCGTTCCTCGGCCGCGCGCTCGGCGTTGAGGGCGACCAGCCGTTCGAGGACGGCGTCCTCGTTCGGGGCGTCGGTCCAGCCGTAAGCCTCCAGGGTGAGGGCGTCGACGCGGTCGTGCAGGTCGAGGAGGGTCGAGACGAGGCCCGCCTCGTTGACCGCGCGGTCCTTGGCGTCGAGCGGTTCGCCGGCGCGCAGCTTGTCGAGGACGTTGTAGAGCCCGGTCATGCCGAGGTCGGGGTGCTCGGCAAGCCGCGCCTTGCGGTGCGCGTCCAGCGCCTCGCCGGCCTCGCGCAGGCGGGCCTTCAGGCCTGCGTCGGGAGTCGGGAAAGGGAAAGGGTCGAAGCAGCGGGTCTTGTTATAGCGGGGGTCGTTGCCGACGCCGAGTCTGCCGCCCGCCGCCAGCGCCCACGCCACGTGGACCCGGCTCGACAGGACGGCGAGGAAGGCGTCGTCAAGCCCAATGTTGACGAGCATGTTGTCTGGCCGAGTGCCACTGTCTAGAAAGACAAAGAAGCGATGCTTTGAAGTTTCTGATGTTGAGATTATGCGATCTAGAGATTGAGTAAAGCTTCTATATGTTTCATGCGTAGCTCCAAACCACCACCAATGTATTTTTCTCCAAAGCATATTATTATGCTCCCGCTCCGGCCTCACCCGCTCCAGCACCCACTGGTAGACCTTGGGGAACCGCTCCCGGACCTCGTCTTCCTTGAGCGGGTAGAGGTCGATGACCATGACGCCGCGCGGGCGGCCGGCGAGGTCGCGGCCGTTCTTGTAGGGGCGGATATGGTTCTCCAGCCCCGGCACGGTTCCCAGGCCCAGCCACGCCGCCTCGTCGGGGGTGACGATGAAGCCGGCGCCGTGCAGCTTGACGCCGGGCGAGCATAGGCCCGCGTTGGCCCGTAACGGCCTTGCGGCGGTGAGGTCGGCGCCGAGGCGGAGGTTGGCGGCGATCTTGCCGACGCGCGGCCCCCGCAGCCGGTCGGCGCCGGGGGCCGAGGGTTTCATCTTCGGATCGACGACCTCGCGCAACTGGCCCGACGCCGATCCGGCGATGCCGACCGTCATCGCGATGCGGACGTTGGCGCCGCCCGCCTCGTCGACCCAGGGGTGGTCGGGGACGGCGAAGCGGAGCGAGAGCGGCTTCTTGGCGTCGCTTAAGTGCGCCTCGACGACGCGGCGGTTGAAGACCTGCGGCAGCGAGTTGGTGGTGATGAGGCCGAAACGCTCGGCCTTGCCTTCACGGACGAGGCGGGCGGCGTGGTCCCACCAGTACATGACGTAGTCGGCGGATTTCGGCATCTTCGGGTGGGTCCGCCACAGCGCTTGCGCGTAGGCGTCGCCCATGACGTCGCGCAGGTCCTTGCCGCCCTGGAAGGGCGGGTTGCCGACGATGAAGTCGGCGTCCGGCCACGCGGCCGGCATCGGGTCGACGTAGCGGACGAGGAGGTCGCGCGCGGTCTCGTCCGGGACGGCGCGGCCGGTGACGGGGTGGGTCTTGAAGGTGTGGCCGTCCCAGCGGGTCTTGGGGCTACCGTCCTCGCCCAAGACCGGCGCCTCGGCTTTCCAGGTCATCAAGGCGTCGCGGCAGGCGATGTTGTCGAAGTTCCTCAAGACGGGCTCGGCCGGCATGACCCGGCCGCGCGTCTTGAAGTGCCATTGCAGATGGCCGATCCAGAGGACGAGGTCGGCGATGGCGGCGGCGCGCGGGTTGATCTCCAATCCTAGGAACTGGTGCGGGTCGACCGTGTGGCGGTCGAGTTCGAGGAAGTACTGGTCCTGGCCCAGCGTCCTGGCGAGGTCGACCACCTCGCCCTCCAGGCGCTTCATCAACTCCAGCGTGACGTAGAGGAAGTTGCCGCTGCCGCAGGCGGGGTCGAGGACGCGCACGCCGCACAGGCGCTCGTGAAAGCGGCGGACCTCGGCCAGCGCCCCCTTCTCGTCGCCGTTGCCGACGCAGAGCATGGCCGAGGCCTGCACGTCGGCCCACTCTTCGCGCAGGGGCTCGATCACGGTCGGCACGACGAGGCGCTCGACGTAGGATCGCGGGGTGTAGTGGGCGCCGAGCTTGTGGCGCTCCTTAGGTTCCAGGGCGCGCTCCAGGAGGGTGCCGAAGATGGCGGGCTCGACCTCCTTCCAGTCGTAGCGGGCGGCGGCGAGGAGGACGCCGATCTCGTCGATCTCCAAGTCGAGTGCTCGGTGGTCCTTGAACAGGCCGCCGTTGAAGCGAAGCAGCTTTCGCTTGAAGTCGCGGTCGTAGCCGCCCGCGTCCATCGTCGCCCACAGGCCCTCGGCGTGCGGCTTGAAGCGCCCGGGCTCGCGGGCGGCGACGATTTCTTGCAGGATATCGGTGAAGCCGGCCTTGGGCAGGAGGCCGACATCCTCGGCGAACAGGGTGAACAATGCCCGCATGAGAAAGCCGGCGACGTCCTCGGGGTGGTGGCGGGCTTCGAGCCGCTTGGCGAGCTCGCCTAAGTGCGCCGCGATCTCGCGCGTGACCTTGGCGCTGACGAGCGCGGGGTCGAGGCTCGAAGGGTCGGTCCAGATCGCGGCCAGCCGGTCGCGCACGTTGGGTCGGGCGAGATCGTCGAGCCTGACGCGAAAGCCCCACTCGTCGGGGAAGCGGGCGTAGTTCTTGCCGGTGAGCGAGAAGTCGGCGAAGACCTCGATCACGTGGCCGACGTCGACGACGAGGACGAAGGGCGGCCAGCCGTGCGCGACGGGCAGCGCCTTGGCGTAGCGCTCGGCCTGCTCGCGGGCGCGGCCCAGGCTGAGCGCGTAAGAGGCGGAGCCGCGGATGCCGTGGCCGACCCGTTGCTTCGTCGCCCCGCTAGGCGCGTGGAGGCCGAACAGCGGCAGGTCCTGCTGCTGCAAGCGCTTGTCCGTGCCCTGCTTCGTCTCCAGGACGAAACAGCCGCGCTTGTAGAGGTCGATGAAGCCGCGGCGCGTCGTGCCGTCGGTGTTGGCGATGGCGACTGGGTACTCGAAGCGGTAGTCCGTCGTCGCGGGCGGGCTCGGGCCGGGGCACGCCTAGAAGGTCGCAGAGTTCGACGAGGAAGAGTTGGTAGTTGGCGCGCTCGGCGGCGCCGCTCGCCCGCCAGCGATCGACGAGGGCGTCGATGCCCGCCGTGTCGTCGTGTGGTTGCACCCCGATCATTGCCCGTCCCGCGACCCGTTCAACGAATAGGGCCAAGGCTTAGCCGGATCGCGGCCGGGGTTCAAAGCCTATGCGCGCGGCGGCGGGCAAGGGCGTACCGTTCGGGTTTCGTGCGCGTGCCCAAGATGGGCGATTGTTAATTCCACCGATGGGCGTTCGTCCCTTGCCCTTCTCCCGTCAGCGCCCATGTGGAATTCCCGCGTGAATTCATCAGGACCCCCACATGCGCCTTCTCGCCGTTCAGCACGCCGAGGCCGACGACCTCGGGGTGATGGCCCCCGTCTTCGAGCGGCTCGGGCTCGACACCCGCTACTGGCGGCAGTGGGCGGGCGACCCCTGGCCGGAGGACGAGGGGGTTTATGCCGGGCTCGTCGTCTTCGGCGGGCCGCAGAGCGCGGACGAGGACGGCGACAACCCGCACTTCGAGCGGCTGTTGCCGCTGATCCGCCGCTACACGAACGAGGGGCGGCCGGTTTTGGGCTTGTGCCTCGGCGGCCAGTTGGCGGCGCGGGCGCTGGGCGGGGCCGCGGTCGGGACCGGCGCCAAGGTGTTCGGCTACGAGGACGTGCTGCCGGGGCCCGATGCGGCGGCCGACCCGGTGGTGGGGGGGCTGTTCCCCGCACCGGCGATGCAGTGGCACGACGACGGCTTCACCCCGCCCAAGGGGGCGAGGCGGCTGTTGACGGGCGACTCGTGGCCGCACCAGGGCTTCGCCTGCGGCGCCACCTACGGCCTGCAGTGCCACGTCGAGGCCGACGCCGGCATCGTCCGCCGCTGGGTCGAGGCGCGGGTCGAGCGCAACGGCGCCGAGCCGATGGCGGAGGGCCTGGACGCGCTGCTGGCCGACAAGGGGGCGAGGGCGGCCGCGGTCGGGCGCGCGATCGCCGAGCGCTGGGGCCGCCTCGTCGTCGAGGCCCGGTCGATGACGCCGGTCACGGCGTGAGGTCAGTCGATGACGCCGGTCACGGCCGAACACGCCGGTCACGGCGTGGGCTCAGTCGATGACGCCGGTCACGGCGTAGGGCCGCACGTCCTCGGGAGCGATCGGGTTCTGCGCGCCGGCGAAGTAGACGAGGCGGCCCTGCGGGTCGTGCAGCGGCCGGATGCGCAGGCGGTTCCAGAACGGCGTGCCGTCCTTTTTGTAGTTGACGAGGTCGATGGTGATCGGCCGCTCCTCGCGCAGCGCCTGGCGGATCTCCTCGATCGCCGCCGGGCTGGTGTCCTGCCCTTGCAGGAAGCGGCAGTTCCGGCCCAGCGCCTCGTCGGGCGCGTAGCCGGTCTGGGCCTCGAACTCGTCGCTGACGTAGACGATCGGGTTGCCCGAGCGCCCTGGGTCGGAGATGACGATGCTCTGCGCCAACTCCGCCTCGCTCAGGTAACCCGCCGGTTCCCGCTCGCCGTGCCCCGACGATACGACCCTCAGCATCGCTTCTTCCCCCTTATCGCGACAGGGGGGCAGTCTAGCCGCTCTCGACCGTCATGTCATAGGTAAGCCAAGCCGTGCGTACCGCGATCCGATCGTAAAGGGCGCGGCCGGGGTAGTTGGTCTCCTGCGTGATCCAGCGCAGCACCGTCCAGCCGCGCGCGCGGGCGACCTCGGCCGCAGCATCGAACAGCGCCGTGGCGACGCCGCGCCGCCGCGCCGCCGGGTCGACGAACAGGTCGTCGAGGAACCCGCCGGTCTCGGCGGCGAGCGGGCGGGCGAAGGCGCGGTAGTGGGCGATGCCGACGACGCGGCCCTCCCCGTCGAGCGCCACCAGCCCCTCGACCCCGTGGCCCGCGTCCATCAGCCAGCCCCAGACCCGCCCGCGCATCGCCGCCGTCTGCTCGCGGCCGTAGAACGCGGCGTAGCCGGCGTAGAGCCGCTCCCACGCCTCGCGGTGCTCAAGCGCCACCGGTGCCGTGCGGATCGTCATCGCCGTCTCCTTGGTCTCGCGGGATCGTCGCGCTAAGTCTGGGCTTTGGGGGCGACGCCCGGCAAGGTCCGCCGGCGGCACCCCGATCGGGGCCACCACGAGAAGATGAGGAAACGCGCTTGGACTACCGCCCGCTCGGCCGCTCCGGCCTCAAGGTCTCGCCTTTGTGCCTCGGCACGATGATGTTCGGCGGCCGCACCGACGCGGACGATTCGCGCCGCATCGTCGACCTCGCCAAGGACGGCGGGGTCAACTTCATCGACACGGCCGACGTCTACAACAAGGGTGCCTCGGAGGCGATCGTCGGCCGGGCGATCGCGGACGATCGGGACCACTGGGTCTTGGCGACCAAGGTCGCCAACAAGATGGGGCCGGGGGTGATGCGAGGCGGCCTGTCGCGCCGCTGGCTGATCCAGGCCTGCCACGACAGTTTGAGGCGCCTCGGCACCGACTGGATCGACGTCTACTACCTGCACAAAGAGGACCATGCGACGCCCCTGGAGGAGACGATCGCCGCGATCGGCACCCTGATTGCGCACGGCCACATCCGCTATTTCGGCCTGTCCAACCACCGGGCGTGGCGGATCGCCGAGGTGGTGCGCTTGTGCGAGGCGATGAACGTCCCGCGCCCGATCGTCCTCCAGCCCTACTACAACTTGATGAACCGGATGCCCGAGGTCGAGGTGCTGCCGGCCTGCGCCCACTACGGGCTCGGCGTCGCACCCTACAGCCCGATCGCGCGCGGCGTCTTGTCCGGCAAGTACCGTCTTGACGCCGACGCCCCCGCCGACAGCCGGCTCGCGTCCGGCGACAAGCGCATCTTGGAGTCCGAGTGGCGCCCGGAGAGCTTGAAGGTGGCGGCGACGTTGCAAGAGCACGCCGAGGCGACCGGGCGCAGCCTGATCGGCCTCGCGCTCGGCTGGCTCTACGCCAACCGCCTCGTCACGGCGCCGGTCGTCGGGCCGCGCACGGTAGAGCAGATGCAAACCTACCTCGACGTCCGCAAGACGCCCTGGGGCGCCGAGGACGAGGCGCTGGTCGACGGGCTCGTGCCGAGCGGCCACCCCTCGACGCCCGGCTACAGCGACCCGGCCTACCCGATCGAGGGCCGGGCGACGGGCTTCGGGCCGGCCTGATCGGGACGCCTTCTCAGCGATCGACACGAAAGCAAGGGAGAACGCCCAGTGGCGATGACAATCTACGGTTTCAAGAACAGCACCTACGTCCGCACCGTCCGGCTCGTCTTCGAGGAGCGCGGCGCGCCCTACGACCTCGTGCCGGTCGACATCTTCGGCGAGAACAAGGCGGAAGCGCACCTGAAGCGCCAGCCGTTCGGCCAGATCCCTGCCTTCGACCACGACGGCTTCATGCTCTACGAGACCCAGGCGATCACGCGCTACCTCGACGCGGTCCTGCCGGGGGAGGGCATGACGCCGGCCGACGTCAAGGCGCGCGCCTTGATGGATCAGGCGATCTGCGTCTACGACGGCCACGCCTACGGCCCGCTCGCGACGCTCATCATCGAGCGGCTGATCGTGCCGCGGCGAGGCGGCACGCCCGACGAGGCCAAGATCGAGGCGGGCCTGCCGACGGCGCGCACGGCGATGGCCGAGTTCGCCCGCATCTTGGGGGAGCGCGGCACGTTCGGCGGCGGCACGATCAGCCTCGCCGACGTCCACTTGGCGCCCGGCTTCGCCTACATCGTCCACACCGACGAGGGGCGCGACATGCTGGCGGCGCACCCGAACCTGCAAGCGTGGTGGACGAAGATCGACGCGCGGCCGGCGATGCGCGCGACCGACCCGCTCGCGGGCTAGGCCAAGCCGGGGCGCCGCTTGGTCACCTCGCGCTGCGTGCCGACGAAGAGGGCGACCTGCCCGTGGATGTCGAAGACGGGCGCGATCGAGAGGGCGTTGCGAAACGGCGTGCCGTCCTTCTTGTAGTTCAGGATCTCGATCGCGACCGCCATCCCGGCGGCCAAACGTTCGCGGATCAGGCAAAGGGCGGCGGGGTTGGTGTCGGGGCCCTGCAGAAAGCGGCAGTTGTGGCCGAGAACCTCGTCCTTCGTGTAACCGGTGAGATCGACGAACGCCTTGTTGACGTAGACGAGCGGCGCGTCGTCCCGGTGCGGGTCGGCAACGGCGACGACGAGCGGATCTTCTTCCGCCCGCGCAGCGTAGCTTTGGACCAGTTGCTCTCGAAACGCGATTGCCTCGTCGTTCGCCTTCATCGCGGGGCATCCTTCTCGCTGTCGATCGAGTGTTGCTATCCGAAATTAATAAGTAAAAAATAACTAGATATCAAGCATAAAATCCTATTTCTATCTCAAGATCAAATTGCTTAAAATCCCTTACATAATAAATATAATAATCGTTAAATTGTCATTCGCTTGCTTTTGCCGCAGCGCCCAAGTGCAGCGCGTGGACCGGCTCGCGGCTGTAGTGGTCGAAGCGGCAGGCGATGCGCACGGCCTCCTCGGCGCTCGCGCCGGCCGCCATCGCGCCGAGCGCCAGGGCGCCGCCGGAGCCGATGGCGTAGAAGGGTGCTTCGTAGCCGACGGGGACGAGGCGGCGCCCGTACTCGACGACCCGGCCGTCCGGCTCGACGACCAGCGCCAGGAAATCGTCGTCGAGGGGCTCGTCGGGCTTGGCCTTCGGCTTGGCGCCGCCCTTGAGCCACAAGCGAAACGTCTCACCGTCCTCGATCGGGCCGCAGAGGCCGACCAGACGGCCGCGGATGCGGTGCACCTTGGCGCAGCGGCCGATGACATTGCCGTCGCCCGAGGTGGCGCTGTCGCCGGCGAGCACGCCGTCGCGGTAGGCGATCGTGGTCATGGGGCTTCTCCTTTGAATGGGGACTGGAACTAGGGCGCCATCGGCACGGTTGTCAAAGGTCTGCCGTCCAAGCCCTTCGGGAGCAGCCCCATGTTGCCCATGACCATCCGCCTCGCCCAGCACCGCCGACGTTTTCTTCGCACCGCCGGCGCCGGCCTACTCGCCGTTCCCTTCGGCGCGCGGGTCGCGTCCGCGCAAGGGTTGGGCGGGGCCGACGCCGCCGGGATCGCGGCGGCGAAGGACCTGCCGGTCAGGGCGACGGGCCGGCCGGTGCCGAAGACGGCAACGGAGCCGGTGCAGGGCGATGTCTTGCTGCCGCCCGAGGCCAGGGTCGGCTTCGCCGTCGTGGGTTTGGGTAAGTTTGCGCTCGGCCAGATCTTGCCCTCGTTCGCCGAGACCGAGCGGGCGAAGCCGACGGCGCTCGTCAGCGGCAATCCCGACAAGGCGAGGCGGGTCGCCGAGCGCTACGGCATCGGCTCGGACTCGGTCTACGGCTACGACGATTTCGAGCGGATCAAGGACAACCCCGCGATCGACGTCGTCTACGTCATCCTGCCCAACGCCTTGCACAAGGCGTGGACCTTGCGGGCGTTCGATGCCGGCAAGCACGTCATGTGCGAGAAGCCGATGGCGCCGACGGTCGCGGATTGCGAGGCGATGATCCAAGCCGGCGAGGACGCGGGCAAGAAGCTGATGATCGCCTACCGGGCGCAGTACGAGCCCTACAATCTGAAGGCGATGGATCTGGCGCGAAACGGCGCGCTCGGTCGGCTGAAGCTGATCACGAGCGACCACGGCCGCGTCCTCGATCCGTCCGACCCGGCCGACCAGTGGCGGATGCGCAAGGACCTCGCCGGCGGCGGCTCGCTCTACGACATCGGCATCTACGCGGTGCAGGCGATGCGCTACCTGAGCGGCGAGGAACCGGAGGAGGTGCTGGCGATGTGGCACACGCCGAAGGACGACCCGCGCTTCTTCGCCGTCGAGGACACGGTGACGTGGCAGTTCAAGATGCCGTCCGGCCTGCTGACGACCGGAAGCACGTCCTACAGCTACAAGGACACCAAGCGGGCCTCGGTGATCGGCACCAAGGGGGGCCTCAGGCTCGACCCGGCGACGGATTACGATGAGCGGCGGCTGTGGCTGGAGGGCGAGGACGGTTCGACCGAGATCGAGCTGCGCGACGCCAACCAATTCGCCCTAGAGATCGACCACATGGCGAGGTGCGTGCGAGAGGACCGGACGCCGAAGACGCCGGGCGAGGAGGGCCTGCGCGACGTCGTCATCATGCAAGCGATCTACGAGGCGGCGCGGACGGGAAAGACCGTGCGGCCGGAGCACCCGCTGCTGCGACGGGGATGAGCATGAGCGGCCGAGGACGCTACCACGGCACGGGCGACGCCGGCGTGCACCGCATCAAAGACCCGCGCCGCACGCCGGCCTTGAGCCTGCTGCTCGGCTACGGCGCCATGCTGCCCTTCGCGATCGGTGCCGCGGCGGTCTGGCTGCTGGCGGGCGAAGGTGCCCGGTTCGTCGCCGACCTCACGCTCTTATGGGGGGCGGCGATCTTGGTGTTCCTCGCCGGAGTGCGCCGGGGGGTGAGCTTTCGCACCGAGAACGGCCCGACGGCGGCGCAGGTCGCGATGATGCTCTGGCTGTTCCTGCTCGGGCTGGCGGCACCCGTCGCGCTGGCGCTGCCGTCGTTCAGGACGGCGCTGGGCCTCCTCCTCGCGGGCTACGCCAGCCTCGCCGTCCTCGACCCGCTCGCGGCTCGGCGCGGCGAGGTGCCGCTGTTCTTCGAGCGCCTGCGCCCGGTGCAGATGCTGATCCCGATCGTCTGCCTGATCGCGATCGGCGTACGTTGAACGCTTGCGCGTGCGCTGCCGCGCGGGCTTTCTTTTTCTCTTTTTTGCTTTTTGTCCGGGACTGGCCCTCGGTGCCGATGCCGGCCTCCTGCGTTAACACTGGCAAAAAGAAAGAAGAAAGCCCGCGCGGCGAGCGCGACGCGAAGTGTTAGAACTCCGGCGCCAGCTTCACCTTCAGCCCGTTCAGTTCTTCGGTGAACTTGATCTGGCAGGAGAGGCGCGAGTTGTCCTGCACCTCGTAGGCCTCGTCGAGCATCATGTTCTCGTCGGGGTCGGGCTCGCCGGTCTTGGGCAGCCAGTCGTCCTCAACGTAGACGTGGCAGGTGGCGCAGGCGCAGCAGCCGCCGCAGGCGGCCTCGATCGGCAGGCCCGCCTCGCGGACGATCTCCATGACCGACCAGCCCTTCGTCGCCTCGATCTCGTGCTCGACGCCCTCGCGGTCGGTGGCGAAAATCTTCATTCAGGGAACACCCAATTTCTGATGTAGATCGAGGCTCGACGTGGTGTGGCGAAAGACGTAGCGCTCGTCGGGGCGGCAGAGTTCGCGGGCCTTGTGCGCCATCAAGGCGGCCTCGTGAAAGCCGCACAGGATCAGCTTCAGCTTGCCGGGGTAGGTCGCGACGTCGCCGATGGCGAACAGGCCCGGCATCGCGGTCTCCATCGTCGCGGGCTCGGCCGCGATCAGGTTGCGCTCGACGCCGAGGCCCCAGGTGCTCAGCGGCCCGAGTTCGGACTTGAGGCCGTAAAAGGCGAGCAGGTCGTCGGCCGCGACCGCCTGCTCCGACCCGTCGCGGCCGCGCACGCGGACCCGGGCGAGGCGCCCGTCCTCGCCCTCCAGGCCCTTGATGTCGCCGACGACGAGGCGGATGTCGCCGGCATCGATGCGCGCCCGCAGCTTGCCGACGCTGTCGGGTGCGGCGCGGAACTCGTCGCGGCGGTGGACCACCGTCACCGACTCGGCGATCGCGTGCAGGTTCAAGGCCCAGTCGAGTGCGCTGTCGCCGCCGCCGGCGACGACGAGGCGCCGGCCGGTGAAGCGGTGGCGGTCGCGCACGGCGTAGAACAGGCTCTTGTCCTCGTAGGCCGCGGCGCCCGGCAGCGCCACGGGCCGCGGCACGAAGCAACCGGCCCCGGCGGCGATGCAGACGGCGCCGGCGTGGAATGCCTGGCCCGTCGTCGTCTCCAGCCGCCAGCCGCCGTCCTGGCGCCGCAACAGCGACGCCTGCTGGTTCAAGTGGAAGACGGGCTCGAACGGTCGCGCCTGCTCGATCAAGCGGTCGACCAGTTCCTGGCCGGTGCAGCGCGGCAGGGCCGGGATGTCGTAGATCGGTTTTTCGGGATAAAGCTCGGCGCACTGGCCGCCGATCTTGTCGAGATTGTCGACGACGTGGCACTTCAAGCCCAAGAGCCCCGCCTCGAACACGGCGAAGAGGCCGACGGGGCCGGCGCCGACGATGACGAGGTCGGTATGGATCGGCTCGTGCAACATGAGGAAAGGCTTTGGGGCTGGAAAGGGGGCGTCGGACGGCCGGACACATAAGTATGACGGTGCTGGGTGTCAACGCGGGGGGTGGAACGCTTCGCGTGCGCTGACGCGCGGTCTTTTTCTTTTCTTTTTTGCTCTTGTTCGAGGCTAGCCCTCGGCAGTGTGGCCAGCCACCTGCGTTAACACTGGCAAAAAGAAGAAAAAAGCCCGCGCGGCGAGCGCACGCGAAGCGTTCCATCACAACCCGTAAAGCTCGATCTGCGCCGTGCGGTCCTTGCGCCAGAACAGGCCGCGGGGGAAGGGGTCGAGGCCGTCGGCGCCCTTGATTGCGTCCGCGGTCGCGGCACTCAGGACGATGAGGACGGGGCCGGGCTCGTTGTCCTGGAAGTTGCGGCCGAGCTGCTCGACGTGCTGGGCCACGTTCACGGTGTCGCCGACGAGGGTGTAGTCGTGCCGGTTCGGGGCGCCGATATTGCCGACCAGCGCCAAGCCGGTGTGCAGGCCGACGCGGATGCGAACCCCGTCGTCGGCGTCTTCGAGTGCTTGGCGGATGGCGAGCGCCGCCCGGGCCGCCCGCACGGCGTGGTCGCCGTCGTCGCCGGGGGCGCCCCAGAATGCCATGACGCTGTCGCCGACGAACTTGTCGATCGTGCCGCCGGCGGCGTCGATCGGGTGTTCGAGGAGGGTGAAGTGGGCGTTGAGGAGGTCGGCCGTCGCGTTGGCGCCCAAGCCGGCGGCCTTGGCGCTGAAGCCTTGGATATCGGTGAACATCACCGTCACCGCGCGCTCCTCGAAGCTCTGCATCGCGGCCGGTCCGCCGCGGATCAGGCGCCCGACGACGCGGCGCGGCAGGTAGGCTTGGAACTGGTGCAGGGCGATCGTCATGGCGTTGAAGGCGCGGGCGGCGCGGTCGAGTTCGACGACGTGGCTGAGCGGCAGGGGGTCGAGGCCGTCGAGTTCGAGGGCCCGGATGCGGTCCGCCCGCAGCGCCAAGCGCTCGACCGGCTGGGCGAGGCGGCGGCCCAGGCGAAAGACGGCGAGCATGCCGAGCAGGACGACGAAGACGGCGCCGAAGCCCAAGTAGACGAGGCGCTCGACCGGGGCGTCGACGAGGCGCTTGGGCAGGTAGGTGCCGATCAGCCAGGGCAGGTCGGTGTAGCCCTGCATCGCCCGGTAGACGAAGATGTAGGGCCGGTCCAGGACGGTGACCTCGTGCGCCCGGCCGACGATGAGGTCGCCGATCAAATCGAGCGCGTCCTTGGGGTCCTTCCAGATCTGGCGCAGCACCGGGTCGGCGACGGCGGCGACGGGCGGCAGCGGCCGGTCCGCCCGCAAGAGCGCCGCGTCCGGGCGAAAGCCGGTGTAGCCGACGACCCGGTTCTGACCGCTCAGGACGAAGACCGGCTGGCCGATCTGGCGCGACAGCGCGTTGATAAAGGCGACGAAGGTTTCGAGCCGCACACCCGCCACCAGCATCGCCTCGGGCGCCCCCGGCCGGCGCAACGAGATGCGGGCGTTGATGACAGTCGTCTGCGCCGCCTCGTCCCAGACGGCGTTGCCCCAGACGACGCTGTCGTGCCGCCCGAGCGCCTCGAACGCTCGTGCGAGCGCTTCTCGATCCTCGATCCGGCGCGCGACCGGCGGCGCGCGGTCGTTGCGGCCGAACGGCAGGAGGCTGCCGTCGCGGCCGATGATGGCGACGCCGCCGATCTGCGGCACCGCCGCCAACATGCCCTGGACGTAGGGGTAGAGGGTGGCCGGATCGCTGGCACCTTGGCTGGCGAACCGGACGCGCAGCGCCTCCAGCACCGTCTCGACCGGCTGCAACTGCTGCGTGACCCCGGTCTCCAGGCCCTCCAGGGTCAAGTTGACCCTGGCCGCGAGCAGTTCGCGGGTGTTGGTGCTGGCGACGTAGAGGCCGATCAGGAGGGTGAGGCCGAGCGTCAGCGCGAGCAGGCCGCCGAACGCGGCGGCGAGCGTGCTCGCCATCGACAAATGCGGCAGCCAGCCCGCCCGCGCCGGCGGCTCAGACGTTGAAGCGGAAGTGGCAGACGTCGCCGTCCTGGACGACATAGTCGCGTCCCTCCAACCGCAATTTGCCGACCTCGCGCGCCGCCGCCTCGCCGCCGAGCGCGTCGTAGTCGGCATAACCGATCACCTCGGCCGCGATGAAGCCGCGCTGGAAGTCGGAGTGGATGACGCCCGCGGCCTCGGGCGCCGTGGCGCCCTGCGGCACCGTCCAGGCGCGCGCCTCCTTCGGGCCCGCCGTGAAGTAGGTCAGCAGGTGAAGGAGGCCGTAGCCGGCGCGGATCACCTTGTCGAGGCCGGGCTCGGCGAGGTCGAGCGAGGCCAGGAATTCGCGGCGCTCGTCGGGGTCGAGGTTGGTAAGTTCGGCCTCGATCGCGGCCGCGACCACGACGTGGCCGGCCCCTTGCGCCTCCGCCATCGCCGCCGCCTCGGCGCTTAAGCCGTTGCCGGTCGCGGCCGAGCCCTCGTCGACGTTCAAGACGTAGAGGACGGGCTTCGCCGTCAGCAGGTTGAAGCCCTTGACAAGAGCGGCGTCGTCCTTGGCGAGGTCGAGCTTGCGCGCCGGAACGCCGTCCGCGAGCGGCGGCAGGACACGCTCCAGGAGGTCGAGCCGCGCCTTGGCCTCCTTGTCCTGGCCGCGCACGCGCTTGACGAGCCCGTCTTTTTGCCGCTCCAGGCTCTCGATGTCGGCGAGCAGCAGTTCGGTCTCGATCAACTCCGCGTCGCGCACCGGATCGACGCCGCCCTCGACGTGGGTCACGTCGTCGTCCTCAAAGCAGCGCAAGACGTGCAGGACGGCCTCGACCTCGCGGATGGCACCGAGGAACTTGTTGCCCAGGCCCTCGCCCTTGGAAGCGCCGCGGACGAGGCCGGCGATGTCCTTGATCTCGAGCTGCGTCGGCACGGTCTTCTGCGACTTGGCGAGCGCCGCCAGCCGCGTCAGGCGCGGGTCGGGGACGGGGACGCGGCCGAGGTTCGGCTCGATCGTGCAGAACGGGTAGTTGGCGGCGGCGGCCGCCGCCGTCTCGGTCAGCGCGTTGAAGAGCGTCGACTTGCCGACGTTGGGCAGGCCGACGATGCCGCAATTGAAGCCCATGATAATCCGTTGGTCGTGAAGGGGGCGAAAAGACGGCCTGTCTAGCGCCGCGGCGCGGATTGGTCACGCACCGATCGCCTGCGAGGGATGGGCAAATTCGCGCGACGTCATAAGTTCAACGAGAAAGTTGGCGTACAAACGGCCGAGATCCCTCGGCCGAAGGAAGCGAGGAGCCTCGATCATGGCCGTCACGCGACGCGACGTCTTCTTGGGCACGGCCGGCGTTCTCACGCTCACGGCGGTGGGGGCGCCGCGGCCCGCGCGCGCCGAGGCACCGGTGCCGACGGAGCAGGTCGTCGGGGCGCAGCGGCGCAAGGTGGGCGACGCGCTCGTGACGGCGGTCTCGGACGGCTACATTCAACTTGGCCCGGACGTCGTGCCGAACGCGACGGCCGACGACCTGCGCCCCCTCTTCGAGCGGAGCTTCATCGACATGGGCGACTTCAAGGCGGCCGTGAACGCCTACGTCGTCCAAGCCGGCGGGCGCACGGTCCTGATCGACGTGGGCGGGGCGCACGCCGGCTTTCCCACGCTGGGGCGGCTGGAGGCGAACCTCGCCGCGATCGGCGTCGATCCGGCGGCGATCGACGTCGTCCTCGCCACGCACCTGCACCCTGACCACGTCGGCGGCGTCATCACGGCAAACGGCGCTGCCGCGTTCGCGAACGCCGAACTGATCGTCAGCGAGGCCGATCACGCCTTTTGGCACGACGATAGCAACATGAACGCCGTGCCGGAGGCGCAGCGGGCGTTCTTCACCCTCGCCCGCGACGCCGTCGCCGCCTACGATGGTCGCGTGACGCAGTTCTCGGGCGAGACCGAAATCGTGCCGGGCCTGACGTCGGTGCCGCTGCACGGCCACACGCCGGGCCACACCGGCTTCACGCTGGCGAGCGGCGACGAGCAGTTGCTGATCTGGGGCGACGTCGTCCACCTCCAGCCGGTGCAGTTCGACCGGCCGGAGTATTACGTCGGCTTCGACGTGAACCCCGAAGAGGCGGTCGCGACGCGCCGGCGCGCGATGGACCGCGCGGCGTCGGACCGCGTCATGGTGGCCGGGATGCACCTGCCGTTCCCGGGTTTCGGCCACGTCGCGCGCGCGGGCAAGGGTTACGCCTTCGTGCCGGCACCGTTCGCCTACGAGGTGTGAGAGGGGGGCGGGGCGCTGGGGGTTGCCCAAAGTCAGTCGTCGCGCGGCCCCCGCCCGACGGCGCCCTGCGCCTCCATGGCCTGCCTCGCCGCGGCGTCGATGCCGAGTTCGGCCAGGATGGCGTCGGTGTGCTCACCGAGCAGCGGCGGCGGCAGCCGGACCTGCTGCGGCGTGCCGGTCATCTTCATCGGAAAGCCGAGCGAGCGGGCCTTGCCCTCGATCGGGTGGTCGATCTCCATGACGACGCCGCGCGCCCGCGCGTGCTCGTTGTCGAGCGCCTGGGCGTAGTCGTAGATGGGGGCGGCCGGGATGCCGGCGTCGAGGAGGCGCGTTACCCACTCCTCCATCGTCCTGGTGACGAACACCGCTTCCAGTTCCTCGATCATGGCCAAGCGGTTGGCGAGCCGGTCGGCGATGGTGGCAAAGCGCGGGTCGGCGGCCAAGTCCGGCCGCTCGATCAGCGCGCACAGGCGCTCCCACAGGCGCTGGCTGTTGGCGCCCATGCAGAAGTAACCGTCGCTGGCGCGCACAGCTTGGTAGGGCGCGCTCATCCGGTTGGCGGTGCCGAGCTTGGTGGGTACCCGGCCCGTGCCCCAGTATTCGCAGACGTCCCAGACAGCGAATGCCAGCGCCGCCTCGTAGAGCGAGGCGTCGACGTACTGGCCTCGGCCGGTGTTGCGCCGGCCGACGTGCGCCGCGAGGATCGCCGAGAGGGCGAAGAGGGCGCAGCCGATGTCGGCGACCGGCACGCCCGCCTTGGCCGGGGCCTCGCCGGGGTGGCCGGTGATGCTCATCACGCCGGCCATCGCCTGCGCCATGAGGTCGAAGCCGGGCCGTCCCGCCCAGGGTCCCGTCTGGCCGAAGCCTGAGATGCTGGCGTAGACCAGGCCGGGGTTGCTCGGGGCGAGGTCCTCGTAGCCGATGCCGAGCTTCCTCGCGACGCCGGGGCGGTAGTTCTCGACCAGGATGTCGGCGGTGGCGGCGAGCCGCTTGAACGCGGCGAGCCCGGCCTCGCTCTTGAGGTTGATCGCGAGGCTGCGCTTGTTGCGGTTGAGGTTGAGAAAGCCGAGGCTGTCGTCGCCCTTGAGCTTGAAGCCCATCGCCGAGCGGGTCTGGTCGCCGGTCTTAGGCGGCTCGATCTTGATGACGTCGGCGCCCATGTCGGCCAGCATCATCGTGCAGAACGGCCCGGCCATCACTTGGCTGACGTCGAGGACGCGCACGCCGGCGAGCGGCAGGGGGCGAGCGTCGCCCTGACCTTCGTCGTTCTCGGTGTCGCTCATTTGTATGTTCTCCCTGACTCGTTGCCTGATCGTCGGCGCCCGCTCACCCCGCGCCGCGTACCCCGCACGCGACGGTGCCGACGCCGGCGAAGTCGGCCAGCGCCGCGCCCCCCGGCCGCAAGGGCGTCACGCCGGTGAACGAGCCGGTGGTGACGAGGTCGCCCGCGCGCAGGCCGCCGACGGTGGCGGCCAGGTGGTTGGCCAGCCACGCCGTCAGGTCGAGCAGGTCGCCGGCCGGGTTCTCGACCGCGCCGTCGACGATCACGGCGCCGTCCACTTCGAGCCGCAGCCGGGCGCGGTGCCAGGGTTCGTCCGGCGTGGTTGGGGCGGGATCGCCGACGACCATGCAGCCGTGCGATTGCAGGTCCGCCAGTTGCAGGAGCGGCGGGGCGTCCGGCCACGCGGCGAGCCGGCTCTCGACCAACTCGAAGCCCGGCCGCACCCCGACGATCGCGGCCCGCACCGCCTCCCGGTCGTAGGGCAGCCCCTTAGGCGGCAGGTCGCGGCCGACGGTGAGGACGAGTTCCGCCTCCAACTGCGGCGGACGCGGACCGGTGGTCGGGACCTCGTCGCCGGACGCGAACAGGCGGGTGTCGAGCAGCGGGGCGCAGGCGGGGCGCGCGTCCGGGCCCTTGCGGCCGACCTTCCAGCCGACGATCCGGCCGAGGCGCGCCGCCACCGCGCGCTGGACGGCGTAGGCTTGGGCCTCGTCGGCCGGCGCGTCGAGCCCCTCGGCGAGGACGCCCTCGCGGTGGGCCGCGAGCAGTTCGCCGGCGAGGTTCGAGACTCGAAGGGTGGCGCCATCGTTCATCGTTTACTCTTCCGCCCCGCCGCGTGTTGATCCATCAAAGCCGTGTCGAGAACCCGCGCCACGTGCAGCGCCTCGCGGCCGACGCCGTCCTTGATCTGGTGCCGGCAACTGGTGCCGTCGGCGACGACGAGGTCGTCGGCGCCGGCCTTGCGCAGGGCCGGCAGGAGTGCCAGTTCGGCCATCTTCAGCGACACGTCGATCGTTTCGGCCGCGTAGCCGAAGGCGCCCGCCATGCCGCAGCAGCCGGCCTCGATCGGGCGCACGTCGAGGCCCGGCACGGCGCGCAAAACCGTCTCGACCGCGCCCATCGCGTCGAACGCCTTTTGGTGGCAGTGGCCGTGCAGGTGGGCGACGCGGCCGCCCTGGTCCCGCAGCGGCAGGGCGACGCGGCCCGCGTCCAGGTCGGCGGCGAGCGCCTCTTCGAGCAGGAACGAGGCCCGCGCCAGCGCTGCCGCCTCGGCGTCGGGCAGCAGCGCCTTGAACTCGTCGCGAAAGGTGAGCAGGCAGGAGGGTTCGAGCCCGACGACGCGGGCGCCGCGCCCGACGAAGGGGATCAGCGCCCCGGCCGTCCGCCGCGCCTCGGCGCGCGCCCGATCGACCAGCCCGGAAGCGAGGTAGGTGCGCCCGCAGCACAAGGGCCGCCGGCCCGATCGCGCCTCGACGCGGTGGAGCCTATAGCCGGCGGCGCGCAGCACGCGCTCGACCGCTTCTAAGTTCTCGGGCTCGAAGTAGCGGTTGAAGGTGTCGCCGAACAGGACGAGGTCGCGCCCGTCGCCGGCGACGTCGTCAAGCGCGGCCGCCGCCCCCTCCGGGCGCCAGGGCCGGCGCCACCTCGGCAGGCTCCGGCGCGCGCTGAAGCCGAGCCGGCGCTCGCTGAGCTTGGCCGCGAGCGGGACGCGGTCGCGCAGGTTCATCAAAGGCGCGAGGCGCGCCGCCAAGGGGGCGTAGCGCGGCAGGTCGGCGATCAGCCGCTCGCGCAGGGGCAGGCCGTGGCGCTCGTGGTAGTGGTGCAGGAACTCGACCTTCATCGCCGCCATGTCGACGCCGGTCGGGCACTCGCGCTTGCAGCCCTTGCAGCCGACGCAGAGATCCATCGTCGCCTTCATTGCTTCGGAGGTGAAGGCGCCCTCGCCGAGTTGGCCCGAGATCGCGAGGCGCAGCGCGTTGGCCCGGCCGCGCGTGACGTGCTCCTCGTCCAGGGTCGCGCGATAGGAGGGGCACATCGTCCCGCCCGTCGTCTTGCGGCAGGTGCCGTTGTTGTTGCACATCTCGACCGCACCGCCGAAGCCGCCCCAGGCCGACCAGTCGAGCGCGGGCGCGGCCGGCTCCGAGACCCGGTAGCCGGGCGCAAAGCGCATCAGCGTCCGGTCGTCCATCCGGTGCGGCCGGACGATCTTGTTCGGGTTGAGCCGGTTGTCCGGGTCGAAGCCGTCCTTCACCGCCTCGAACGCGCGCACGAGCCGATCGCCGAACATGCGCGCGTGGAACTCCGAGCGGGAGATGCCGTCGCCGTGCTCGCCCGAGTGCGAGCCCTCGAAGCGCTTGACGAGGTCGCAGGCGGCCTCGGCGATGGCGCGCATCGCGGCGACCCCGCCGGCGTCCTTCACGTCGAGGATCGGGCGGACGTGCAGGCAGCCGACCGAGGCGTGCGCGTACCACGTGCCGCGCGTGCCGTGGCGCGCGAACAGGTCGGTGATCGCGTCGGTGTAGTCGGCCAGGTGTTCGAGCGGCACGGCGCAGTCCTCGATGAACGAGACCGGCTTGGGGTCGCCCTTGGCCGACATCATGATGTTGAGGCAGGCCTCGCGCACGCCCCAGACCCGCTGTTGCCGCGGCGGCTCGGCCACCTCGACGACGGCGTTGGCGAAGCCGTGGTCGGCCATGCAGGCGTCGAGCCGGCGCAGATCCCGCCGCAGCGCGCCCAGATCGTCGCCGGCGAACTCGACCAGGAGGAGGCACTCCGGGCTGCCGCGGGTGATGTCGGCGAGCGTCTGGCGAAACAAGGGGATGTCGGCGCCCAGGCTCAGCACGTTGCGGTCGACCAGTTCGACGGCGGCGGGCCCCAGCGCCACGAGGTGGCGCGTCGTTTCCATCGCGGCGCGAAAGCTCGGGAAGTGGCAGACCCCCATCGCCCGGTGCGCCGGGAGCGGTGCCAGCCTGAGCGTCGCCTCGCTCGTCAGCGCCAGCGTGCCCTCGGAGCCGACGAGGAGGTGGGCGAGGTTGGGCCGCGCCGTCAGCAGCGCGTCGAGGTTGTAGCCGCCGACGCGGCGCTGGACCTTGGGGAACACCCGCTCGATCTCGGGGCGCTCACGCCCGGCGAGTGCCAGCATCCGCGCCGCCAGATCGTGCGCGCGCTCGTCGCCGGTGACGCCCGACGACCCGTTGTCCTTGGGGCCGAGGCCGAACGCCCCGCCGTCGGCCATGAGCGCCCTGAGCGCCACGACGTTGTCGACCGTCTTGCCGTAGCGCAGCGAGCGGGCGCCGCAGGAATTGTTGCCGACCATCCCGCCGATCGTGCAGCGCCCGGCCGTCGAGGGCTCGACCGGGAAGAACAGGCCGTCCGCCTTGAGGCGCGCGTTCAGGTGCTCCAGGACGGTGCCGGGCCCGACCGTCACCGTCCCCCCCGCCGGGTCGTAGGCCTTGATGCCGCCTAAGTGCCGGCTGCAATCGACGACGAGGCCGTCCCCGATCGGCTGGCCGTTCTGCGAGGTGCCGCCGCCGCGGGCGATCACCGCGACGCCGTGCTCGCCCGCGACTTCGAGCGTCGCCCGCAAGTCGGCCGTCGTCTTCGGGAAGACGACGCCGGCCGGCACGATCTGGTAGATCGAGGCGTCGGTCGCGTAGCGGCCGCGGGTGAAGAGGTCGAAGCCGACCTCGCCCTCGATCGCCCGCCCCAGGCGCCGCTCCAGGCGGACGTCGCGGCCGAGCCCGCCCGCGGTCTTCGCGTCCTCCCGTGCCGTCGCCATGTAGCACCCTTCTATCGGTGAGGGTTACGCTTCGCGTTGCGCTCGCCGCGCGGGCTTTTTTCTTTGTTTTTGCCAGTGTTAACGAAGGAGATTGGTTTCAGCGCCGAGGGCCAGCCCCGGACAAAGACAAAAAAGAGAAAAAGAAGACCGCGCGTCAGCGCACGCGAAGCGTTCTCATACGAACCCGCTCACCCGCCCCGCCGCGTGCAGCACCCAGGCCCCGCCGGCGGCGAGCGCGGCGACGTCGACCCGGTCCAGGCGACTCTTGAGCGCTTGGTCGGCCTCCTCGTCCATCAACAGCGAGATCGCGGTGCCGATCAACATGCCTGTGAAGGGTGCGAGCGGCGAGGCGTGGTTGGCGGCGGCGACGAGCCCGGCGACGAGCGCCAGGGGCAAGTGCCGTCCGACGGCGCCCTCGATCACGTCGGCCAAGCCCCGCCGCAGCAGGTCGAGCTGGCTCTCTCGGCTGTTTCGCGCGTTCGCCATGGGGCCACTCCCGCAGTTCGACGACCCCGAGGCCGACGTCGGCCCCAGTATCGTCGGGGCGCCGCGGGCGGGGTCGGTGTTCATCTCTAACGTTAAACTTTCTCCCTGGTTCGCGCCATCGTCGCGACGGCCTCGACGGCGGCGGCGCGAAAGTGCTTCAGTTGCGGCGGCTCCTCGGCGGTGAAGGGGAGCGGCCGGGTCACGCGCATCGCCTCGATGCCCAGGCGCGCGCCCAGCAGCGCGTTGCCGAGCCCTTGCCCCGCGCGGGCCGAGACCAGCGTCGCCAGCGAGGCGCCCAGGTGCTCGACGGCGGCGTGGCTCGCGATGTCGGCGACGCCGGCGATCGCGGCGTTGCGCAGGCACTTGGTCAACAGCTTGACGGTCGCGGCGGCCCCTAAGCGCACGCCGTAGCAGCCGGCGACGGCGCGCAGCATCCGCGTCGTCCGCCAGACGACGAACGCGCCGTCGAGGAGGCCCAAGGGGCTGAGTGCCGTCAACAGGCCGACGTCGCGGGCGCAGGCCAGCACGGCCGACTTGGCCCGCTTGTCGGCGGGCGCGAGGGCGGTGCGCTCGAACAAGAGCAGTTGCTCGCGGTCGTTCAGGGTCTCGGCCGTCAAAAGCTCGAAGCGCTTGACCGTGACCGGTCCGTCCGGCGCCGCCGCGATCGCGGGCTTCAGGTCGGCGAGCAGCGCCTCGGCGCCGCCGTGCAGTTCGGAGCCGAGCAGCCGCTCGCCCTCATGGCGAAAATCGTCGCGCCGCCGCAGCCGCCGCAGCGCCAGCCCTTCGAGCGTGAGCCAGCCGCCCAGTCCTACGAGGAAGAGGGCGCTCAAGGCGGCGAGCGGCAGCCCGATCCAGGGGCGAAACGCGATCAGCGCCTCGATCGTCAGCCAAGCCTGGATGAGCGTGGCGCCGAGGGCGCCGATTAATGCCAGCGCCAGAAAGCGCCGGCGCCAGGGGCGCCGACCCTCGGCGACGTCGAGGGCCGCCGCCGTCGCGTCCTCGTCGGCGGGTGCCTCGGCCCCGATCGGCTCGACCTCGAAGACGGGCGCCGCCTTGGCGCCCGGGTCGAAGTCGAACGGGCGGGGGCCGCTCACTTGAGCTTGTCCCCGATCAGGAATTCGAGCGCCTGGTCGAGGCGCAGGTGGCCGTGCGGCCGGCTCGGGTCGAGCGGGCGCGGCCTGAAGTCGAAGAAGCGAAACCGGCCGCTTTGCCAGTCCTCGTCCTCGGGCAGGTCCGGCGGGATCTCGCCCGGAAACACGACCCGATCCGCCCCCTCGTCCTTGAGGCGCCCGCGCACGCAGGAGAGCACCTGCCCGTTGTGCTCGGTCTTGACCGTGTCGGTCGCGCGCAAACTCGCGATCGCCATCACCTCCTCCTTGATCCCCTCGAAGCGCGGGTGGCGCCGGGCCGGGTCGATCATCCGCTCCAACAGGTGCTTGAGGTTCGGGTGCTGGTTGGCCGCGACGTGGTCGGCCTTGGTCGCGGCGAACAGGACGCGCTCGATCCGCGGGCTGAACAGGCGCCGAAGCAGCCCCTGCCGGCCGTAGCGAAAGCTCTCCAGGATCATGTCGAGCGCGTTCGCCGCGTCGGCGAAGCGGGCGGGGCCGAGGTTGAGGACGTGAAACAGGTCGACCAGGACGGCTTGGCGGTCGAAACGGCTGAAATGGTCGGCGTAGAACGGGCGCACGAGCGTCGTGGTGTAGCGATTAAAACCGGCCGCCATGCGGCCCCAGGCCGGGTGGGCTGGGTCGGGCAGCGGCGCGAAGCCCCAGTCGGGCACGGGCCCGTCGTGGGCCACCAAGCGCCCCGGCTGCACGACGCTCAGGCCCAATTCGCCTTGCGCCGCGCGCAGGCCCGCGCGCCACGCCGCGATCAGGGCCGTCGCGTCGGCCCCGCCCGCCACGGCCGCCAGATAATCCTTGAACGCGCCGCGCCGCGGCCCGCGCGCGCACAGCGCCAAGTTGCGCCGGCTGAAGGCGGCGTAGTCCTCGCGCAACAGCGGCAGGTCCAAGAGCCACTCGCCCGGGTAGTCGACGATGTCGAGGTAGAGCCGGCGCGGGCCGCTCAAGTAGGCGGCGAGCGGCCCGTCGGCCTTGAAGCGGATCTCCAGCTTCAACGTGGTGAGCCGCTCGGTCGCGTCCGGCCAGCGCGGCGGGTCGGCCTTGAGGTCGGCGGTGAACGCCTTGAGCGGGAAGGCGTCCCGGCCGACGGGCAGCAGGCGCGCGCCCAAGTAGCGGCCGGCGTGCGCCGCGCGCAGGAAGGGCAGCCCGGCGGTACCGTGCAGGAGGTGGGCCGCGATCGCGGTCGTGAACACCGTCTTGCCGCTGCGGCGCAGGCCGGTCACGGCGAGGCGGAGGTGGCGGTCGCGCAGCCGCTCGGCCGCGACCCGTGCCCGATCGAGGGCGCTCAAAGGGGCAGATGTCCCAGGAGGAGGGCGAGGAGGACGGCGAGCCCGACGACCCGGTGGGCGCGAAAGCGCTTGAGGCAGTCGGCGGCGTTCTCGGTGTCGAGGCCCCGAACGTTTTGCCAGAGCAGGACCGCCGGCAGGGCCAGGGCCGTGAAACCGAGCGTGCCGTGCCCGGCCAGGGCCATCGCCAGCCAGAGAAGCGTCAGCGTCAGGGCGTAGAAGCCGATCAGCCAGCGCGGCGTCGCACGGCCGAACAGGCGCGCGGTCGAGCGCACGCCGATGAGCGCGTCGTCCTCCTTGTCCTGGTGGGCGTAGACCGTGTCGTAGCCGAGCGTCCAGGCGATGCCGGCCGCGTAGAGGAGGAGGGAAGCGGGCGCCACCGTCCCCGTCACGGCCGCCGCGCCGACGAGGCCCCCCCAGTTGAAGGCCAAGCCTAAGAACACCTGCGGCCACCAAGTGAAGCGCTTGGCGAACGGGTAGACCGCCACCAAGGGCAGGCTGCACACGGCGACGACGCCGGCGGCCGGCGGCAGGGCGAGGACGACGAGAAGACCGAGGCCCAGTTGCAGGCATAAGAAGGCGAGGGCACCCCGCACCCCGACGCGGCCCGCCGCGAGCGGCCGATCCTTTGTCCGCGCCACCTTGGCGTCGAAGTCGCGGTCGGCGAGGTCGTTGAGCGTGCAGCCGGCGCCGCGCATGACGAACGCCCCGAACGTCATCAAGGCCGCGTACCACAAGCGCGCGCCTAGGCCGGCACCGTCGAGCGGCAGGGCCAAGCCCCACCAGCAGGGCAGCAAGAGCAGCCACGTGCCGATCGGCCGGTCGAGCCGGGCGAGCAGCGCGTAGTCGTGCCAGCCCTGCGGCAGCCGCCCGATCCAGCCGTGCTGGGTGTCGGCGACCCGAAAGACGCGTCGTGAGGCTTGCCCGTTCATGCCAAGGGCTTCTAGCTTCACAACGCCACACGGGTAAAGGATCGGGTGACGTGGCCGAACCAAGGCTCTACCTCGACGCGCCGCTCGACCGGGACGCGATCGTGCCGCTCGTCGCCGACGACGCGCACTACCTGCGTACAGTGCTGCGCCTCAAGCCCGGCGACCGCGTGCGGCCGTTCAACGCCCGCGACGGCGAGTGGTCGGCCTCGATCGAGCGCCTGGCGCGGCACGCGGCCGAGATCCGCCTGATCGAGCGGCGGCGGGCGCCGGCACCCCCGACTGGCCCCCGTCTCTTGATGGCGGCGATCAAGCGGCCGCGGCTGGAGTGGCTGTTGGAGAAGGCGACCGAGGCGGGGGTGGGGCGCATCGACCTCGTCGCGACCTCGCGCAGCGTCGCCGGGATCGAGCGCGCCGATCGCCTCGGCGCGAAGCTGAGGGAGGCGGCCGAGCAGTGCGGCCGGCTCGACGTGCCGCGACTGACCGGGCCGACGCCGCTCACGGCGGCGCTCGACGACGCGCTCGGCCACGGCCCCGTCCTCATGGCCGACGAGATCCGCGACGGCCTCGCGCTCCTGAGCGCCCTCGAACGCTACCCAAGCGCGGCGCTTCTCGTCGGGCCGGAGGGCGGCTTCGCGCTGGAGGAGCGGCGGGGCCTGCACGGGCGCCCGGGCGTCGTGCCGGTGCGCTTGGGCCCGACGATCCTGCGCGCCGAGACGGCGGCGCTCTTGCTGCTGGGGGCGGCGATGCTGACCAAGGACGCCGCGGGGGACAGGGCGGGGACGACCGGGTGACGATCGCCCCGCACCCGATGCGCCAGGAACTGCTCGACGAGCTGCACAGCCGGCCGACGCCGGATTTGAGGCCGGGCACGGTCGTGGCGCACTTGGCGATCCTGCCCCGGCCGGACGACGGGCCGTTCGGCGACCACGTCGCCGAACTGTGCCGCCGCTACGGCGCGCCGCCGCCCTTCCAGGAGCGCCACCACGCGGTCGACCTCGGCACGTTTCGCCTGCGCTACGAGGCGCACAACGAGTTCACCTCGCTGACGCTGATCCGCGACCTCGACCCAAACGAGACGCCGTTCGCGCGCAGCGGCGTCAGCCTGCTGCCCAAGGACTGGGTCGGCATCCTGGAGGGCCGGGTCGTCGCCGCCGCCCACATCGTCGTCCTGCCGCTCGGGCTGGAGCCGGACCGGGTCGAGGTCGCGTCGCTGCTGCAGGGCCACCGCCTCGTCGGCCGCGAGGCCGGCGACGGCTTCGCCGAGGTGACGACGGCGCTGCGCGACGACGGGCGCGGCTTCGTGCGCTACCTCGTGCGGCCGCTGCACGACCGGCCGGCCCGGCTCGGCCGCTTCGTCCAGCGGCTGATCGAGCTCGACACCTACCGCAGCATGGCGCTCTTGGCGCTGCCGGTGGCGCGGCGGATCGGGCCGGAACTGAGCGACCTCGAAACCCGGCTGGCGCGGCTCGTGGCCGAGATGGAGGCGGTGGACGACCTCGCCGGCGAGACGGGGCTCCTGGCCGAACTGTTCGCGCTCGCGAGTGCCGCCGAGCGGCTGAAGGTGACGCACGCCTTTCGCTTCGCCGCGTCGCGCGCCTACGCCGAACTGGTGGGGGACAGGATCGAGACCCTGCGCGAGGCGCGCGGCGGCGAGCGCGAGTCGCTGCGCGCCTTCTTGCTGCGCCGCTTCGAGCCGGCGATGCGCACCTGCCGCGCGGTCGAGGAGCGGATCGAGTCGCTCTCCTTGCGCGTCGCCCGCACGGCCGACCTCGCCCGCACCCGCGTCGACGTGGCGCTGGCCAAGCAAAACCAGGCGCTGCTCGCCTCGATGGAGCATCGGGCGGGGCTGCAACTGCGCTTGCAGGAGACGGTGGAGGGGCTCTCGGTCGTCGCGGTCAGCTACTACGCGCTCGGCCTCGTCGCCTACCTCCTCAAGGGAACGCTCACACCCTTCATCGGCGGCGAGGGCGTGACGCTCGCCACGGCGCTCGCCGTGCCGGTCGTCGTCGCGCTCGTCTGGTTCGGCCTCAAGCGCCTGAAACGGCGGCTTCTTTCTGAGGAGCGCGGCGCTTGATGAACGGTGGCTGGAATTTTATGCGACAACGTGTCACTAACCTGCTGCGGCTGCCTTCCTTACCTTGCGGACCGAGGGTTAGGCAGGCATCGAGTCACCTGACGACTCGAGGCCCACGCTACGGGCGCCGCCCCCTTGCTACAGGACGAGCCGAGAGGGATCCGTTACACATGCGCTGGCTGTCCGCCACTGCCATCTCGATCACGACGCTGCTCGCGGGCAGCGCGTTCGCCCAGGAACTGCCCGGCGTCGGGCCGGAGGAGTGGCAACTCAACCTGCAGCCCTCGGGCACCCTCGTCATGGAGCAGGTGCGCAGCTTCCACGGCCTGCTCTCGTGGGTCATCAGCATCATCGTGGTCCTCGTCTTCGGCCTGATCGCCTGGGTCTGCTACCGCTACAACGCCGAGCGCAACCCGACGCCCTCCAAGCGCACGCACAACACGATAATCGAGGTCGTCTGGACGGCGGTGCCGGTCTTGATCCTGGTCATCATCGCCATCCCGTCGTTCAAGCTCCTCTACTACATGGACGACCTGCCCGAGACCGAGCTGACGGTGAAGGCGATCGGCCGGCAGTGGTATTGGACCTACGAGTACCCCGACAACGGCAACTTCCAGTTCGACGCCTACATGCTCTCCGAAGAGGAGCTGGAGCCGGGGCAGCGCCGCCTCTTGGAGACCGATAACCGCGTCGTCCTCCCGGCCGGGGTCAACGTACGCATCCAGACCACCGCCTCGGACGTGATCCACAGTTGGGCAATGCCCTCGGCCGGCCTTAAAGTCGACGCCGTGCCCGGTCGCCTGAACGAGCTATGGGTTAACTTCAACGAACCCGGCGTCTACTACGGCCAGTGCTCCGAACTCTGCGGCGTCAACCACGGCTTCATGCCGATCACGCTCCAAGTCGTGACGAAGGAACAGTTCGCCGCCTGGGTCGAGGAGGCACAGCAGGAGTTCGCCAAAGTGGACGCGCCCGCCCCCGCCGTCGCTTCCCGCTGACGCCGCCGACAATTACCGTACGAGGGACCATACCCCCATGGCTTACGCGATCGCGCACGACGACGATCACGCCCACCACCCGACCGGGTGGCGGCGCTGGCTCTACTCGACCAACCACAAGGACATCGGCACCCTTTATCTGATCTTCGCCTTCATCGCCGGCATGATCGGCATGTTGATGTCGGTCATCTTCCGCGCCGAATTGGCGGTGCCGGGCGACCAGATCCTCGGCGGCAACTACCAGCTCTACAACGTGCTGGTCAGCGCGCACGGGCTGATCATGGTCTTCTTCTTCGTCATGCCGGCCCTGATCGGCGGCTTCGGCAACTGGATGGTGCCGCTGATGATCGGGGCGCCCGACATGGCGTTCCCGCGGATGAACAACATCAGCTTTTGGCTGATCCCGCCGGCCTTCATCCTGCTCGTGACCTCGGCCCTCGTCGACCAGGGCTTCGGCGGCGGCTGGACCTTCTACCCGCCCTTGTCGTCGTCCTTGGGCCACCCCGGCATGGCGGCCGACTTCGTCATCTTCTCCTTGCACTTGGCCGGCATCTCGTCGCTCCTGGGCGCGATCAACTTCATCGTCACCATCTTCAACATGCGCGCGCCTGGCATGACGATGCACAAGATGCCGCTGTTCGCCTGGGGCATCCTGGTGACGGCCTTCTTGCTGCTCCTGGCCGTGCCGGTGCTCGCCGGCGCCATCACGATGGTCTTGACCGACCGCAACTTCGGCACCCACTTCTTCGATCCCGCCGGCGGCGGCGACCCGGTCCTCTACCAGCACCTGTTCTGGTTCTTCGGCCACCCCGAAGTCTACATCATGATCCTGCCGGCCTTCGGCATCATCAGCCACATCGTCTCGACCTTCTCGAAGAAGCCGATCTTCGGCTATTTAGGCATGGCCTACGCCATGGTGGCGATCGGCGTGATCGGCTTCGTCGTCTGGGCGCACCACATGTACACGGTCGGCATGGGCGTCGACGTGAAGGCCTACTTCACCGCCGCGACGATGATCATCGCCGTGCCCACCGGCATCAAGATCTTCTCGTGGATCGCGACGATGTGGGGCGGGTCGATCAAGTTCGAGACCCCGATGCTCTGGGCGATCGGCTTCATCTTCTTGTTCACCGTCGGCGGCGTCACCGGCGTCGTGCTCTCGAACGCCGGCATGGACAGCGTCCTGCACGACACCTACTACGTCGTCGCCCACTTCCACTACGTGCTGTCCTTGGGCGCCGTGTTCGGCATCTTCGCCGGCTGGTACTACTGGATCGGCAAGATGACCGGCAAGCAGTACCCCGAGCGCGCGGGCAAGATCCACTTCTGGCTCACCTTCATCGGCGTCAACCTCGCCTTCTTCCCGCAGCACTTCCTCGGGCTCGCCGGGATGCCGCGCCGCATCCCCGACTACCCGGACGCGTTCTGGGGCTGGAACATGGTCTCCTCGCTCGGCGCCTTCATCTCGGCGATCAGCGCCTTTTACTTCATCTACGTCGTCTACGCGACCTTGTGGCGCGGCCGCGAGGCGGCGGCCAACCCCTGGGGCGAGGGGGCGACCACCTTGGAGTGGACGCAAAGCTCGCCGCCGCCGTTCCACACCTACGATGAACTGCCGGAGGTCCGCTGAGTGGCACGTTCGATCGACGCTGCACTCGGCACCGTTGACGATACCGGCGGGGCGGGCGTTCGGGCCTACTGGACGCTCGCCAAGCCCAACGTCATGCGCCTCGTCGTCTTCACCGGCGGCGTCGGCATGATCCTGGCGCCGGGCCACATCCACCCGGTGATGGCCTTGACCGCGATGATCTGCATCGCCGTGGGGGCGGCCGCCTCGGCCGCGATCAACAACTGGTACGACGCCGACATCGACCGGATCATGATCCGCACCCGCCGCCGCCCGACGGCGGCGGGGACGATCGCCCCGGACGAGGCACTCAGCTTCGGCGTCCTGCTCGCCATCCTCTCGGTGATGCTGATGGGGCTCGCCGTCAACTGGGTGGCGAGTTTCCTCTTGGCGCTCACCATCGCCTTCTACGTCTTCGTCTACACGGCGTGGCTGAAGCGGCGCACGCCGCAGAACATCGTCATCGGCGGCGCGGCGGGCGCCTTCCCGCCGATGGTCGGCTGGGCCGCCGTCACCGGCGACGTTGGCTTGATGCCGATCGTCTTGTTCTTGATCGTCTTCTTCTGGACGCCGCCGCACTTCTGGGCGCTGGCCTTGTACCGCGCCAAGGACTACCGCTCGGTCGGCGTGCCGATGCTGCCCGTGGTCGCGGGCGAGGCCGCCACCAAGCGGCAGATCCTGGCCTACACCGTCCTGCTCGTCGCCTTGAGCCTCGTCCCGGTCCTGCTCGGCGCCGGGCCGCTCTACGCGGCGGCAGCACTCGTTCTCGGTGCTTTATACCTGCGCCACAGCTACGGGCTCTACCGCCACGGCGGCGACCGGCGGGCGATGGCGGCGTTTCGCTACTCGATCGTTTACCTGTTCGCGCTGTTCTCCGGCCTCGTCCTCGACAAGGCGGCGCTCACGCTGCTCGGGGGTGCTTGATGGCCGATCACGTCGAGACGAGACACGCCGTCAGCGCCGACGACTTTCGCCGCCGCCGGCGCGGCCGCAACTGGATGCTGGCCCTCATCCTGCTCGCGTTCGTCGTCCTGTTCTACTTCGTCACCATCGTCAAGCTGACGAGCAACATCTCATGAGCGACCTGAAGCGGCGCAACCTCTACGGCGGGGCCACGGCGTTCGCCGTCATCCTCGCCATGCTCGGCGTCACCGCCTACTCGCCGACCCTCTACGACCTGTTCTGCCGCGTCACCGGCTACGGCGGCACGACCGGGGTCGGCGCCCCGGCGGCGGCGGGAACCCCGGCCGACGCCCCGCCGGTCGAGGTTGCCTTCAACGCCGACGTCAACCCGGACCTGCCCTGGCGGTTCGCGCCCGAGCAGCGGCGCGTGACGGTGCGGCCGGGCGAGAACAAGCTCGCCTTCTACACGGCCGAGAACCTCTCCGACCGGCCCGTCGTCGCCCGCGCCATCTACAACGTGACGCCGCACAAGGTCGGCTACTACTTCGACAAGATTCACTGCTTTTGCTTCGATGAGCAGACCCTGCAGCCGGGCGAGCGGGTCGAGATGCCGGTCTCCTTCGTCGTCGATCCCGAGATGCTCGACGATCCCTCGACGCGAGACGTGCGTCAGATCACGCTGTCCTATACGTTCTTCATCGACGAAGAGGCGACGGCGGCGCTAAATGCGTCGAAAGCCGACACGCCGCACGAGGGGAGTTGACCGTGGCAGAGATGGTGCACACGCCGGGCGAGGGGCACGCCGGCCCCAAGCACGACTACAACCTCGTCGATCCGAGCCCGTGGCCGATCCTGGCGGCCGGTGCCGCGTTCGTCTTCATGGTCGGCATGGTGCTCTACATGCACGAGAGCCCCGGCGGCGGCTGGGTGGTGCTCGCCGGGATCGCCGGGGTCGTGTTCGTCGCCGCCTTCTGGTGGCGCGACGTCGTCAAGGAGAGCGTGCGCGGCGAATACTCCGAGACCGTTGCCAAGATGCTGCGCGTCGGCATGGTCTTGTTCATCCTCTCCGAGGTCTTGTTCTTCTTCGCCTTCTTCTGGGCCTTCTTCTGGTCGGTACTTGCCCCGCCCGACACCGTCGCCCTCTCCTGGCCGCCCGAGGGCGTCACCCCGGTCGAGGCGTTCGGCATCCCCTTCCTCAACACGCTGCTCCTGCTCTTGTCCGGCACGACCGTCACCTGGGCGCACCACGCCGTGCGCGAGGGCGACCACAAGACGGCGTTCCAGGCGCTCGGCATCACCGTTCTTCTCGGCGTCACCTTCACCTCGATCCAGATCTACGAGTACGTCCACCTCTACCACGAGGGCGTCACGCTCCAGACCGGCACGTTCGGCTCGACCTTCTTCATGGCGACCGGCTTTCACGGCTTTCACGTCCTGGTCGGCACGCTGTTCCTCGCCGTCTGCGCGCTGCGCGTCTCGCGGGGCCAGATCAAGCCGGAGCGCCACGTCGGCTTCGAGGCCGCGTCCTGGTACTGGCACTTCGTCGACGTCGTCTGGCTGCTCTTGTTCGTCTGCGTCTACGTCTGGGGCGGCAGCATCGCCTGGACGACGACGGGGGCGGGTTGAGCGCCGGCGAGGGCGCGCTCGTCAACGGCTTGAAGGGGCGCTGCCCGCGCTGCGGCGAGGGGCGCCTCTTCGCCGGCTTCCTGCGCGTCTCCGATCGCTGCGAGCGCTGCGGCCTCAACCTCGCGGCCCAGGACAGCGGCGACGGCCCGGCCGCCTTCATCATGCTCATCGTCGGCGTCCTCGTCGTCGCGCCGGCCCTCATCGTCGAGGTCAAGTACGGCTGGCCGGTCTGGCTTCACCTCGCCGTCTGGCTGCCGCTCGCCGTGGTCTTGTGCTTGGTCATGATGCGGCCCTTCAAGGGCGCTTTGATCGGGCAGCAGTACCGTTATCGGCGCGTCGATTTCGATGGCGGTTAGGCGGTTTCGTACCAGTTGGCGGCTGACGCTCGCCGTCGCCGCCGCCGCCGCCTGTCTCGTCGCACTCGGCACGTGGCAGATGCAGCGGATGCTGTGGAAGACGGCGCTGATCGAGGCGATCGACACCGGCCTTGCCGCACCGCCGACGCCGCTGCCGGCCGATCCCGAGCCCGCGGCGTTCGAGTGGCACAAGGTCGGCGTGGAGGGCACGCTGCGCCTCGACGAGGCGGCGGCGTTCGGGTTCGAGGGGCACGACGGCCAGGGCGGCGCCGAACTGATCGCACCCCTGGTTCGGCCCGAGGGCGTCCCGGTGCTGGTCGACCTCGGCTGGATCCCCGAGCCCGTCGACGCCTACCTCGCCGCGCACCGCGAGCCGGTGCAGACCTCCGTCGAGGGCTACGTCCGCCTCGATCATTTCGACGCCAAGCCCTGGCTGCGGCCGGAGAACGACGGCGCCGGTCGGCGCTGGTATTGGAAGGATACCGACGCCCTCGCGCACGTCATGCAGACCCCCGACCTCGCCCCCTTCACCCTGGTCCGCACGATCGACACCGAGCCCGGCCCCCCCGTCGCGGCGCGGGCCGAGATCGAACTGCCCAACCGCCACCTCGGCTACGTCATCACCTGGTACGGGCTGTGCTTGGCGCTGATCGGCGTCTACGTCGCCTACGGCTTTTCCAACCAAGAGGCATCCACCGCATGAGAGCGGTCCGCTACACGGCCCTCGCGTCCGTCGTCCTCACCTACGGGCTCATCGTGCTCGGCGGCTGGGTCCGCGCCACCAATTCCGGCCTGTCCTGCCCGGACTGGCCGACCTGCTACGGCCACTTCGCCCTGACCCCGGGCGAGTTCGCCGCCTTGGGCGACGTCGGCTACACCTACTTTCAGATGATGCTGGAGTGGGTGCATCGCTTTATCGCCGGCGTCCTGCTCGGGCCGCTGCTCCTCGTCCTGGCACTCCTCGCCTACCTCAAGCGCCGCGCCGACCCCGGCGGCCTCAAGCTGACCCTCGGCATCCTGGCGCTGCTCGTCGTCCAGGGCTTGCTCGGCGGCGTCACTGTGCTCGACGCCAACAGTCCCTGGTCGGTGGCCTTGCACCTGGGCAACGCGCTCGTTCTCCTCAGCCTGCTCTGGCTTGCCTACCTTCGCCAGGGGCCGCAGCCGGAGGCGGGCTTGAGCCGGGCCTACGCCGGTCTCGCCGCGCTGACATGGTTCGTTGCGATCGGCGCCATGGTGACGGCGGCGATGACGGCCAAGAGCGGCGCCTCGCTCGCCTGCTCGACCTGGCCCGAGTGCAACGGCGCATGGCTGCCGCCCTTGGGCGACTGGGACGTGCGCATCCACTTCCTGCACCGCACGCTGGCGGCGTCCACCGGCCTCCTCGTCCTGGCGCTCGCCATGACCGCCAGGGGCGAGGCCGCCCGGCCCGTTCGTCCTCTCGCCGCCGCCGCACTCGGCCTCGTCGTGCTTCAGGTGAGCTTGGGTGCTGCCGTTATCGTCCTTGAAGTGCCGACCTGGTCGCAGGTGGCGCATCAGGCCCTCGGCGTGCTACTCCTCTCGGTTCTGGCCTGCTTGATGTGGCAGGCGCGGCGGGCCGCCCGTTCCACGCCCGAGACCCGCGAGGTGATCGACGATGTCCGCCTACGCCACGCTTGAGCGCCGCCACAAGCGCCTGTCCGACTTGGGCAACGCGGCAGGAATCCTGCACTGGGATCAGGCGGTCGTCATGCCCGAAGGCGCCAACCCCGGCCGCGGCGAGCAGTTGGCGTCCTTGAGCGGCGTGATGCACGACCTCGCCACGGCGCCCGAGGTGGCCGACCTGCTCGACCGGGCGGAAGGGGAGGACCTCGACGGCTGGCGCCGCGCCAACCTCGCCTTGATGCGCCGCGACCATACCCGCGCCACGGCGCTGCCGGGCGACCTCGTCGAGGCCGACGCCCGCGCCACCAACGCTTCGGAGATGGCGTGGCGCGCCGCCAGGGCCGAGAACGACTTCGAGGGCTACCTGCCGCACCTCACCGAGGTCGTCCGCCTCGCGGCCGAGCGCGCCGCGGCCCTGGGCGAGCGCTTGAGCCTCAAACCCTACGACGCCCTCCTGGACGGCTTCCAAATCGGCCTGCGCGACGCCACGGTCGAGCGGCTACTAACGCCCCTAGAGCGCGAACTGCCGCCTAGGATCGAGCGCATCCTCGGCCACCAGGGCCCGGCGGTGCGGCCCATGGGTCCGTTCCCGGTCGAGAAGCAGCGTTCGCTCGCCACCGAATTGATGCGCCGCATGGGCTTCGACTTCGAGCGCGGCCGGCTCGACGAGAGCGCGCACCCCTTCTCCGGCGGGGCCGACGGCGACGTTCGCATCACCACCCGCTACGACGAGGCCGAGGTGGCGTCCGGCCTGATGGCCGTCCTGCACGAGACCGGCCACGCGCTCTACGAGGCCAACCGCCCGGCCGACTGGCTGGCCCAGCCGGTCGGCGCGGCGCAGGGCATGGCGGCGCACGAGAGCCAGTCGCTCATCGTCGAGATGCAGGCCTGCCGCTCGGCGCCTTTCCTGCGCTTCCTCTCGCCCCTGCTGCAAGATCGCTTCGGCCCCGACCCCGCCTTCACCGAGGACGGGTTGATCGCCCTTTACCACCGCGTCGAGCGCGGCCTGATCCGGGTCGACGCCGACGAAGTGAGCTATCCGCTCCACGTCGTCCTGCGTCACCGCCTGGAGCGGGCGCTGATCCGAGGCGACCTCGCCCCGGCCGACCTGCCCGGCGCCTGGAACGACGCCATGCACGACCTCTTGGGCGTCACGCCGCCGAACGACCGCCTCGGCTGCCTGCAGGACATCCACTGGCCGTCGGGCGCCTTCGGCTACTTCCCGAGCTACACGCTGGGCGCCTTACTGGCGGCGCAACTGTTTCAGGCGGCGCTGGAGGCCGACCCCGGCATCCCCGACGCGCTCGGGCGCGGCGACTTCACCGGCCTGCTCGGCTGGCTGAGGCGCCACGTCCACGAACAGGGCAGTTACCTCGGCTTCGACGGCCTCGTCGAGGCCGCGACCGGCAAGCCGCTCGGCAGCGGGGCGTTCCTGGCGCATCTGGACCGGCGCTACCAAGGATCGGCTTGAGCCCGCCATGACGACGTATATCAGCACCCGCGGCGGCGGCGAGCCGCTGGCCTTCGAGGCCGTGCTGCTCGCCGGCCTCGCCCCCGACGGCGGCCTCTACGTGCCGGAAGTCTGGCCGACGCTGCCGGTCGAGCGGCTGCGCGCCCTGGACGGTGCCCCGTACCCCGAGACCGCCGCCGCCGTCCTGGCGCCGTTCACGACCGGCTGCTTCACCGAGGCCGACCTGTTGGCGATGGCCGAGGAGGCCTACGGCGACTTCCACCACGCCGCCGTGGCGCCCTTGAAGCAGCTCGACGCCGACACGTGGCTCCTGGAACTGTTCCACGGGCCGACGCTCGCCTTCAAGGACTTCGCGCTGCAACTGCTCGCCCGCATGTTCGACGCGGTCCTGGCGCGGCGGGGCGAGCGGATCACGATCGTCGGCGCCACATCGGGCGACACCGGCTCGGCCGCGATCCACGCCTGCAGGGGCCGCGAGAACGTGCGCATCGCCATCCTCCACCCCAAGGGGCGCACCTCCGAGGTGCAGCGCCGGCAGATGACCTGCGTCAGGGACGCCAACGTCCTCAACGTCGCGATCGAGGGCGACTTCGACGACTGCCAGGACCTCGTCAAGGCGATGTTCACCGACGCCCCCTACCGCGCCCGGATGAACTTGGCCGCGATCAACTCGATCAACTGGGCCCGCGTCGCCGCCCAGGCCGCCTACTACGTCTACGCGGCGCTGCGCCTCGGCGGGCCAGAGCGGCCGGTGGCGTTCGCCGTGCCGACCGGCAATTTCGGCGACGTCTACGCCGGCCACGTCGCCAGGCGCCTCGGGCTGCCGCTCGGCCGGCTCCTCGTCGCCACCAACCAAAACGACATCCTGGCCCGCTTCTTCGCCGAGGGGACCTACGCGGCCCAGCGCGTGGCGCCGACGATGAGCCCGTCGATGGACATCCAGGTCGCCTCCAACTTCGAGCGCCTGCTGCACGAGGTGCACGGCCGCGACGGCCGCGCGGTGGCCGACCTGATGGCCGGCTTCAAGGCGACGCGCCGCTTCGGCCTCGATCGAGAACACCTCGCCGCCGCCAAGCGCGGTTTCGCCGCGTTCGCCGTCGACGAGGCGCTGACGGCGGCGACGATGCGGGGCACCCTGGCCGCGACCGGCGACGTCCTCGACCCGCACACGGCCGTCGGCCTCGCCGCCCGCCGCGGCGCCGAATTGTCCGGCCCCGTCGTCTGCCTCGCGACGGCGCACCCGGCCAAGTTCCCCGACGCCGTGCGCGCCGCGACCGGGATCGAGGCGCCGGTGCCCGAACGTCTGGCGGCCATGCTCGAAGGCGAGGAGCGGGTGGTCGTCCTGCCGAACGACCTCGCCACCGTGCAACGCTGCATCGAAACCCAACTCGGAGCGACCGCATGAGCGAGGAGCGGATGACCGTCCTGCCCAACGGCCTGCGCGTCGTCAGCGAAACGATGCCGCGGCTGGAGACGGCCGCGTTCGGCGTCTGGGTCGACGTCGGCGCCCGGCACGAGACGCCCGCGACCAACGGCGTCGCCCACATGCTCGAACACATGGCCTTCAAGGGCACGGAGCGCCGCAACGCGCGCCGGATCGCCGAGGAGATCGAGGACGCCGGCGGCAGCCTGAACGCCTACACCTCGCGCGAGCACACCGCCTACCACGCCCGCGTCCTGGACGACGGCCTGCCGCTCGCCGCCGACATGATCGCCGACATCCTCACCGGCTCCTTGTTCGACCCGGCCGAACTGGAAAAGGAGCGCAACGTCATCCTGCAGGAGATCGGCGAGGCCGAGGACACCCCCTCCGACCTCGTCTTCGACCTGCTGCAGGAGGCGGCCTTTCCCGACCAGCCCCTCGGCCGCCCGATCCTCGGCACCGAGGCCAGCGTCGGGGCGATGCCGCGCCGAGCCCTGTTCGATTTCGTCGAGGCGCACTACGTCCCGGACCGGCTCGTCGTCGCCGCCGCGGGCAGCGTCGAGCACGACGCCGTCGTCGACCTCGCGGCGAAGCACCTCGGCGGCTTGAAGGGCAAGGACGCGGCACCGTTCGTGCCCGGCCGCTTCGCGCCCGGCGCCATCGTCCAGGCGCGCGACCTGGAGCAGGTCCATTTCTGCCTCGCCATCGAGGCGTTCGCCTTCACCGACCCCGACTTTTGGGCCCTGCAACTGTTCTCGACCGCGCTCGGCGGCGGCATGGCGTCGCGGCTGTTCCAGGAGGCGCGCGAGGAGCGGGGCCTGTGCTACTCGGTCTTCAGCTTCGCCGGCTTGCACGCCGACACCGGGATGCTCGGCCTCTACGCCGCGACCGGCGAGGACGAGGCGCCCGACCTCGTCCGCGTCATGGGCGAGCAGACGCGGATGCTCGGGGACACGATCACGCCGGCCGAGATCAATCGCGCCAAGGCGCAGTTGAAGGCGAGCCAGTTGATGGCGCTCGAATCCTGCGCCGCCGTCGCCGAGGACTTGGCCCGCCAGCACCTGATGTACGGCGAGTACATGAACACCGCCACAATCAAGGCCAAGATCGACGCCGTCACCGAGGCTGACTTAAAGCGCGTCGCCGACCGGCTGTTAGGCAACAGCCCTAAGATCGCCACCGCGATGATCGGGCCGGCGAAGAGCTTGGTGGCGCCGGAGAAGGTAGCCGAGGCGTTCGGTTGAACGCTCCGCGTCCGCTGGCGCGGGGCCTTTTTTCTTCTTTTCTTGTCTTTTATTCAGGGCTGGCCCTCGGCGCCGCGGCCAGTCCCCTACGTCAACACTGGTAAAAAGAAAGAGAAGAAAGCTTCGCGCAGCGGACGCGCAAGCGTTCACTCCGTGCTGCTGAGCAACTCCACCATCGTCAACGCGCCGGCCTCGGTCGGCGCGATCAGGCTTGATCCGGCGCGAGCGTGGCGTTGGCCGCCACCACGCGGCGATAGTAGTCGAACGAGTCTTTGGGCAGGCGCCGTTGCGTCGGGTAGTCGACGTGGACGAGGCCGAAGCGCTTGGCGTAGCCGAACGCCCACTCGAAATTGTCGAGCAAGGACCAGACGAAGTAGCCGCGCACGTCGGCGCCGGCGGCGATCGCCTCGCGCATCGCCGCGAGGTAGGCGGCGAGGTAGGCGACGCGGCCCTCGTCGCGCACCCGCCCGTCCGCGCCCGGCGCCTCCTCGTAGCCCGCGCCGTTCTCGGTGACGTAGATCGGCACCGGCCCGTAGCGGCGGTGGACGTCCAGGAGAAGGTCGCGAAAGACGTCGGGGCGGATCTCCCAGCCCATGCCGGTCACGGGCCGGCCCTCGGGCGGGTCGGCGAGTGCGAAACCCAGCGCCGCGTCGGGGTCGTGGCGAATGTAGTTCGGCGAATAGTGGTTGAGGCCGAAGAAATCGAGCGGCTGCCTGATCGTCTTGAGATCGTCCGCCTCAATGTAGGGGGCGAGCAGCGGCTCCAACGGTTTCGGGTAGCGCCCGAGGAACTGCGGGTCGGCGAAGGCGCGGTTCCAGTAGGCGTCCGCCAGCGCGGCGGCGTCCTCGTCGGCCGCCCCGTCGCTCGCCGCCACGGCCGGGTGCAGGTTGTTGACGACGCCGAGCGACAGTTCGGCGTCCGCGTCGCGCAGCGCCGCGATCGCGCGCCCGTGCGCGAGGTTGAGGTGGTGGATGGCCTTGAGCGCCGCGTCCCGATCGGCGAGGCCCGGCGCGTGGGCGCCCGTGCCGTGCCCCAGCAGCGCGGCGACGTTCGGCTCGTTGAGCGTCGCCAGGTGCCGGACCCGATCGCCCAGACGCCGCTGCACGACGAGCGCGTAGTCGGCGAACCAGCCGGCGATGTCCCGGTTCTGCCAGCCACCCTCGTCTTGCAGCGCCTGCGGCAGGTCCCAGTGGTAGAGGCAGAGCCAGGGCGTGATGTCGGCCTTGAGCAGTTCGTCCACCAAGCGGTCGTAAAAGGCGAGCCCGGCCCCGTTGACCCGGCCCTTACCCGAGGGCAAAACGCGCGGCCACGCGACGGAGAAGCGGTAGGCGTGAAGCCCCAAGCGCCGCATCAAGGCAACGTCGTCAAGGTAGCGGTGGTAGTGGTCGCAAGCCGTGTCGCCCGTGTCCCCGTTGGCGATCTTGCCGGGCGTGCGGCTGAACGTGTCCCAGATGCTGGGGCCGCGGCCGTCCTCGTCGACGGCGCCCTCGATCTGGTAGCTGGCGGTGGATGCGCCCCAGACGAATCCTCGCGGAAAACCTTGCAACACGCCCACTCCTCAGTCGTGCGGTGGGTTTGATGTCCCGCACGTCTCAGCGGGCATCCGCCGCTTCTTAGCACGAAACGCCGGTTCTCGGCACCGTACGACCGCGAGTGGTCCGCCCAAGGCTGGCCCTCGGCGCCGCGGCCAGCCCCCTACGTTAACACTGGCAAAAAGAAAGAGAAGAAAGCCCGGCGCAGCCGACGTGCAGCGTTCACTCCGTACCGCTGAGCACTTCGACCGTCGTCACCTCGCCGTCCTTGATCGCCCAGTGTTCGAAGGTGCCGGCGACGTCGCCGTGCTCGTCGAACTCCTGCGATCCGCCGGCGCCCTCGTAGTCGATGTCCTGGCCGGCGTCGATCATCTGCTTCGCCTTCTCGAACTCGCCGGGGTAGACCTTCTCGCCCGGCGCGCCCGCGACCTCGCGCAGCGCGTCGCGGATCGCGGTGCCGTCGGTCGAGCCCGCCTTCTCGATCGCGAGCGCCATGATCATCGCGGCGTCGTAGGCGGTGTCGATGTAGGGCAAGGGCGGCAGTTCGCCGTACTCGGCGTTGTAGAGGTCGCCGAACTTGGCCGAGGCGTCGCCCGCCTCCGCCTTCGGGCTGGTGCCGTAGACGCCCTCGACGTACTCGGCCCCGACCTGATCGAGAAGTTCGGTCGTCTTCATGCCGTCGGTGAAGACGAACTTGTCGAACAGGCCCTCTTCCAGGCTCTGCCGGGTGATCAGCAATCCGCCGTCGTCCGGGTAGGCGATGACCAGCAGCGCCTCGGGGTCGCCGTTCGCCAAGCCGTCGAGTTCGCCGCGATAGGAGGCCTTGTTCGGCTCGAACGCGGCCGCGCCGGTGACCTCGCCGCCGTCCTTCTCGAAGCTCGCCTTGAAGGCCTCGAACAGGCCCTGGCCGTAGTCGTTGTTGACGTAGATGACGGCGACCTTGCTCGTGCCCTGGTCCTTGACGAGGCGGCCGAGCACGATGCCCTGGCCCGCGTCCGAGGGCACGGTGCGAAACAAGAAGTCCTTGTCGTCGAGCGTCGTGATCGTCGGCGCCGTCGAGGCGTTGGTGATCTGCGGGATCGACTGCCGGCTCGTCACGCTGGTGGCGACGGGAATCGTATTGCCGGACGAGAGGGCGCCCAGGATGCAGCAGGCACCCTCGACCGAGACCAGCTTTTGCGCCGCGTCGATCGCCGCTTGCGCCTTGGTCTGCGTGTCGCCGACGACCAGATTGATCGGGCCGCCCAAGACTCCGCCGGCCTCGTTGACCTCCTTCACGGCGAGCTTCATGCCGTTCAAGGACGCCTCGCCGTAGCTCTGCAGCCCGCCGGTGAGCGGGATCAGGGCGCCGATCGTGGCGCCCTCGGCGCGCGCCTCGGCGGCACCCATCAGCATCGCCGCCGCCGCCGCCCCGTACTTGAGCTTGTTCATCTGGCCTCCGCCGCACATCTTGCCTTGGGAAAAGGCGTTGCTTGTGCCTCTCTTCATAAGAGGCGCCGATTCGTGGCGCAACCGCGCCCGCCCCTTCGCAGGAGACCCATGCCATGCCCGCCATGCCCGAGATCGACGCCTATCAGGACGAGCTGACCGCGTGGCGGCGGCACCTGCACCAGCACCCCGAACTGGCCTTCGAGGAGCACGCGACGGCGGCCTTCGTCGCCGAGCGCTTGCGCGCGTTCGGCCTCGACGAGGTGCACGAGAAGGTCGGCCGCACCGGCGTCGTCGGGGTGGTGCGGGGCCAAGGCGGGGGCGGGGCGATCGGGCTGCGCGCCGACATGGACGCCTTGCCCATGCACGAGGCGACCAACCTCGCCCACGCCTCCAAGCACCCCGGCAAGATGCACGCCTGCGGCCACGACGGCCACACGGCGATGCTGCTCGGGGCGGCCAAGCACCTGGCGGCGACGCGCGCCTTCAAGGGCACCGTCTACTTGATCTTCCAGCCGGCCGAGGAGGGCAAGGCGGGCGCCAAGGTCATGCTCGACGACGGCTTCTTGGAGCGTTTCCCGGCCGGGCGGGTGTTCGGCATGCACAATTGGCCGAGCCTGCCGGTGGGGGCGCTGGCGGCGCCCAAGGCGGCGGCGATGGCGGCGGCCGACGAGTTCGCCATCACGCTGACCGGCCGGGGCGGGCACGCCGCGATGCCGCACTTGACGCGCGACCCGCTGCCGGCCGGCTGCGGCCTCGTTCAGGCGCTGCAGACGCTCATCGCCCGCGAGACCGACCCCCTGGACCAGGCCGTCCTCTCGGTCACGACCTTCCACGCCGGCGGCGCGCACAACGTCGTGCCCGAGACGGCGACGATCGGCGGCACGGTGCGCACCTTCGCGCCCGAAACCCGCGACCGGCTGGAGGCGCGCATCGAGGCGACGGCCGCCGCGATCGCCGCCGCGCACCGGCTCGGGGCCGAGGTCCGCTACCGCCGCGGCTACCCGCCGACGATCAACCACGAGGCGGAAGCGCGCGCCGGCGCCGACGCCGCCGCCACGCTGATGGGCGAGACGAACGTCGTCCGCGACCCGCAGCCGGCGATGGTGGCCGAGGATTTCGCCTACTTCCTGGAGCAGCGCCCCGGCGCCTACGTCTGGCTCGGCGTCGGCGGGGCCGAGGACGGTAAGCTCCTGCACAGCCCGCACTACGACTTCAACGACGCGGCGCTGACGCTGGGGGTGAGCTACTGGGTGCGGCTGGTCGAGCGGGAGCTTAGGTGAACGCGTGCGCAAGCGTTCGTCATCGTGTAAAGCGGCCCCGAAACCGGCCGCAAATTAACCGCTTGAGCGAAAAAGCCTTTCTTGGTTACGCCTCATATGGTGCAGCCGGCGGGTCCTGAGCATTGTCGAGCGGGAACGAGGCGTTAAGATGGCGTTTACAAGTTCGGGGCCGACAGACGGCGCAAAGCCGTGCGAAGCAGCGGGGGAATGATGCAGGGGGAACGTTATCCGGGCGAGCGGCGGGGGCTCAGCCTCTTCTTGGAGGAACTGGCGCCGGTGGTCGAGGCCTGCCTCGGCCGGGACAGCCTGCTCGCCCACGCCATCCGCCGGGCCTTGGTTCGCGGCGCGCTCGACCGGCTGCGCCACGCCAAGCACCTGTTCAACGCGCTGCCCCGCCCGGTGCGGCAGGAACTCCAGGCCGGCATCGTGGCGCGGCCCGAGGCGGCGCCGAAGCGCGAGCACCTGCTCGCCGACATGCACGACCACGAGCCGCGCGCCTTCGTCTGCTTCGAGACCGACGTCGGGGGCGAGACGCGCGTCGACCTGCACCACGAGTTGAGCGCCGAGGTTGCCTTGAAGGTCATGGTCCGGCCAGGCTCCCTGCCGAGCGCCACGGCGAACGCCCTGCGCGACCTCGCCGACACGATCGAGGCCGACCGTCGCCTCCTCTCCCCACGCCACTGGCGCGGCCGCCGCTTTTTGGGCGAGGAAAAGGGCGAGGAGAGCGGCCTCGGGTGACGCGCCCCGATCGCGCGGCTTAACCTTTCGGCAATCTACCTCGCGTACATTCGCCCGGAGTTGGTCGATGTACGAGAGGGTTTCGGGCATGTCGTTTCAATGGGGTGAGCGCGAGGCGCAGGAACGCGACGAGTTGCGCGGCGAGATACGCGACACGCTGGTGATGCTCGAAGTCACGAGCGCCAACCTGCGCAACAGGCCCGAGGACGCCGATGCCTTCGCCGACTTCCTGACGCGGATGCGGCACGATGCGGGCCGTCTGCGCGCGCTCTACGCCAACTCAGACGACCGGCTCATCGAGCTCGGCCTCCACCGCCTCGGCAGTTACCTCGAATTGCTCGACCGCCTCGAAACGCACAACCTGAACGATTTGGACGTGTTCATCGACGTCCTCAGCGGTCTCGCCGACGGCACGATCGAGCCCGCGGCGGACGAGGCAGAGTTCGTTCGCTCGCTGCCGGTCCTGCGGCCGTTCGAGCTGGACGACCTCGATCATCTGGACATCGAGGTGCTGCTCGTCGGCCCGCGCGACGTCAGCACGACCATCGTCACGCGCGAGTTGCAGAGCTGCGGCTATCGCGTCGTCAGGGCGGCGCGCGCCTTCGAGGCGCTCGAACTTGCCGTGCGCACGCGCCCGGACCTCGTCGTCGCCGGGGCCGTCCTCGACACCGTGAGCGGCGTCGATCTCTGCTGCCTCCTGCGCGCCCTGCCCGCGACGCGCGCCATCCCGTTCGCGCTGATCACGAGCTTCAAGCCGGACGACGCGCGCCTGAAGGCCCTGCCCTCCGACGCGATCGTCCTGCGCAAGGGCGCGACCTTCTCGGACAGCCTCGGCGACGCCTTGGGCGAATTCGCCCTGGTCTGAAGGGGACGCTTTCAGCAAAGACAAGTCCGGCTTTGCGGCCGGAAAATACACCGACACGTAATGTTGGGGGCTTTGCGCGAACGTGTGCCGGCGCAAAACGCTCTAGGGCCCAATTGGCCTTGATAATCATGCTATCTGTTCGGCTTCGCTCCTTGGCAAAACCGCGCGGATGCTACGTTGGTCATACCCTTGGCCCTCAGCGCCCGGACCGATCTCCTGCGTTAACACGGGCAAAAAAGAAGCGAAAAAGCCCCGCGCAGCGGACGCGAAGCGTGCAAAGCCCTTTCATGCCGGACAAAAACCGCTAGGTTTTTGTGCAAGTGCGAAACGGACGGGAAGCGATCACATGTGCGGGATCTGCGGCGAGGTATCGTTCAAGGGGGACGCGGCCGACGTCGGCGCCGTCAACCACATGCTCGACGTCCTAGCCCCGCGCGGCCCGGACTCGTCGGGCATCGTGGCGCGGGGGCGCGTCGCCTTCGGTCACCGGCGGCTCAAGATCATCGACCTCTCGGCCTGCTCCGAGCAGCCGATGAGCGACCCCGACCTCGGCCTCACCATCGTCTTCAACGGCTGCATCTACAACTATCCCGAACTGCGCCAGGAGCTGGAGGGGCAGGGCTACCGCTTCTTCTCGCACGGCGACACCGAAGTGATCTTGAAAGCATGGGCCGCCTGGGGCGAGGGCTGCGTCGAGCGCTTCCACGGCATGTTCGCGTTCGCCATCTTCGAGCGCGACACCGGCCGGGTCGTCCTGGCGCGCGATCGCTTCGGCATCAAGCCGCTCTACCTCGCCGAGGGCGGCGGGCGGCTGCGCTTTGCCTCGTCGCTGCCGGCGCTGGTCGGTCTCGCCGACGTCGACACCGAGATCGACCGCACGGCGCTGCAATTCTACATGAGCTTTCATGCCGTCGTGCCGGCGCCGTTCACGATGCTCAAGGGCATCCGCAAGCTGCCGCCGGCGACGATCCGGGTCTACGGGCCCGACGGCCGCCACCGGGACAAGGTCTATTGGGAGGTGGCCTACAGCCACGACGCCGACGATCTGGCCAAGTCGGGCGAGGACTGGCGCGACGAGGTGCTGGCGGCGCTGCGCCGCGCGGTCGACCGGCGCATGGTGGCCGACGTGCCGGTCGGCGTCCTCCTCTCGGGCGGGGTCGATTCGAGCCTGATCGTCGGGCTCTTGGCCGAGGCCGGGCAGCACGACCTCAAGACCTTCTCGATCGGCTTCGAGGGCGCCTACGGCGAATCCGGCGACGAGTTCGTCTACTCCGACCTGATCGCCGAGCACTACGCCACCGACCACCATAAGCTGTTCGTGCCATCAAGCGACCTGATGGACGCGCTGCCGGGCACGATCGGCGCCATGTCGGAGCCGATGGTCTCGTACGACAATGTCGGCTTTTATCTCCTCAGCCGCGAGGTCGCCAAGCACATCAAGGTGGTGCAGTCGGGGCAGGGCGCCGACGAGGTCTTCGGCGGCTATCACTGGTACCCGCCGCTCGCGGCCTCGAACGACCCCTTGCGCGACTACGCCCGCGTCTTCTTCGACCGCGATGCCGAGCGCTTGAAGTCGCACCTGAACCCCGCGTGGCACGCCGAGAAGGACGAGGCGCTGGCGTTTGTCGCGGCGCACTTCGACAAGCCCGGCGCCGACGCCGCCGTCGACAAGGCGCTGCGGCTCGACAGCACGGTGATGCTGGTCGACGACCCGGTGAAGCGGGTCGACAGCATGACGATGGCCTGGGGGCTGGAGGCGCGCGTTCCCTTCCTCGACCACGAACTGGCCGAACTCGCGGCGCGCATCCCCTTCGAGCACAAGCTCAAAGGCGGCGGCAAGGGGGTGCTGAAAGACGCGGCGCGGCTGGTCGTCCCCTCGGAGGTGATCGACCGCAAGAAGGGCTACTTCCCGGTCCCGGCGCTGAAATACATCGAGGGCCCCTACCTCGACCTCGTCCGCGACGCGCTCGGTTCGCGAGCCGCGAAGGAGCGCGGCCTGTTTCGCCAAGAGTACCTCGACGCGCTGTTCAAGGCGCCGGCCGAGCACATCACCCCCTTGCGCGGCTCCGAACTCTGGCAGGTCGGCTTGCTGGAGCTTTGGCTGCAAGAGCATCGGGTTTAGCTCGAAGGAGGCCCCCAAGCATGGCCAAGCGATCGGGACGACGCAGCGCCTACGGCTACCGCCTGGAGCGGCTGCGCGCCAACGCGCTGCGCCCGGCCTACCACCCCGGCGACGACGGCGCGAACGCGGAGCCGCAGTCGAACACCGTCGTCGACCTGGGCTGGGGCCGCGTCCTGTTCGGCCAGACCTTCACCGACAGGCAGGCGCTGATCGACATGCTCCGCAGCGAGGGGCCGGACCGGCGCGACATCGCGCTCTACGTCCAAGACCCCCACCTCCTCCTGGCGATGGCGCCGCAAGAGCTGTTCTTGGACCCGTCCAACACCTACCGGCTCGACCTCGCCACCTACCGCGCCGGCGAGAAGCGCAAGGACGAGGGCTTCTTCATCCGCCGGATGACGTCCGCCTTCGACGCCGAGGCCGTCAACCGCATCTACGCCCGGCGCGGCATGGTGCCCGTACCGCCGGAGTTCTTCTGGCTCAACCGCGACAGCCGCGCCTTGACCTACTACGTCGCCGAGGACGCGAACGGCGGCGAGATCATCGGCACCGTGACCGGCATCGACCATGTGCGCGCGATGCAGGACCCCGAGCGCGGCAGCTCGCTGTGGTGCCTTGCCGTCGATCCCCAAGCCGGGCTGCCCGGCATCGGCGAGGCGCTGGTGCGGCGCTTGACCGAGCATTATCAAGCGCGCGGCTGCACCTTTCTCGACCTGTCCGTGCTGCACGACAACGGGCGCGCGATCCGGCTCTACGAGAAGCTGGGCTTTCGCCGCGTGCCCGTCTTCGCCTTGAAGCGCAAGAACCAGATCAACGAGCGCCTGTTCGCCGGCCCCGACTTCGACGGCGACCTCAACCCCTACGCCCGGCTGATCGTCGACGAGGCGCGGCGGCGCGGGATCGGCGCCGAGGTCATCGACGACAAGGGCGGCTTCTTTCGCCTGGCCTACGGCGGGCGGCAGGTGCGCTGCCGCGAGAGCCTGTCCGAACTCACCAGCGCGGTTGCCATGTCGATCTGCGACGACAAGTCGGCGACCCGCCGCGTCGTCGAGGCGGCGGGCGTCGTCGTGCCGGAGCAGGTGCGGGCCGGCGACGCCGACCTCGACGCCTTCTTGGCCAAGCACGGCCGGGTCGTCGTCAAGCCGGCCCGCGGCGAGCAGGGCAGGGGCGTCTCGGTCGGGCTCGACGCGATCGAGGCCGTCGAGGCGGCGATCCGCGCGGCGCGCGAGGTCGCGAGCGAGGTCCTGGTCGAGGCCTGCTTCGAGGGCCAGGATCTGCGCCTCGTCATCATCGGCTTCAAGCTGGTCGCCGCCGCCGTCCGCCGCCCGGCCGCGATCACCGGCGACGGCAAGGGCACGATCAAGACCCTGATCGAGCGGCAGAGCCGGCGCCGCGCCGCCGCCACCGGGGGCGAGTCGACCATCCCGCTCGACGCCGAGACCGAGCGCTGCGTGCGCCAAGCCGGCCACGCCCTCGACGACGTGCTGCCGGCGGGCGAGCACCTGCCCGTGCGCAAGACCGCGAACCTGCACACCGGCGGCACGATCCACGACGTTACCGAGAGCGTCCACCCGCGGCTGGTCGAAGCCGGCGTCCGCGCCGCCCGGGCGATCGATATTCCGGTGGTCGGCGTCGATCTCATGGTGCAAGCCCCCCACCTGCCGGGGTATGTGTTCATCGAGGCGAACGAGCGGCCGGGGCTCGCCAACCACGAACCGCAGCCGACCGCGGCCCGCTTCATCGACCTCTTGTTCCCGCTCTCCAGCCCCGTCGGGGCCCGGATGGCGGAAAAGGCCAAGCGGAGGACGGATGGCGCGGCTGACGATTGACACGCATTACCTGCGCGACCAGCTCGACGAGCTGCTCTCGATCCCGAGCCCGACCGGCTACACCGACACGATCGTGCGCGCGGTCTGCGCCGAGCTCGACCGCCTGGGCGTCGATCACGAGATCACCCGCCGCGGCGCCATCCGCGCCGTCCGCCGCGGCGGCCTGCGCCGCCCGGCGCGCGCCATCGTCGGCCACGTCGACACGCTGGGCGCCCAGGTGAAGAACCTGAAAGCCAACGGCCGGCTCGAACTCGTGCCGATCGGCCACTGGTCGGCCCGCTTCGCCGAGGGTGCCCGCTGCAACCTGTTCACCGAGAGCGGCACGTACCGCGCCACCATCCTGCCCTTGAAGGCGTCCGGCCACACCTTCAACGAGGAGGTCGATCAGGCCCCGATCGGCTGGGAGCACGTCGAACTGCGCGTCGACGCGCCCGCCTGCGACAAGGCCAGCCTTATCAAGCTCGGCATCGAGATCGGCGACATGGTCTCGATCGACCCGCAGCCGGAATACATCGACAACGGCTTCATCGTCTCGCGCCACCTCGACAACAAGGCGGGCTGCGCCGTGATGCTCGCGGCGCTTCGCGCCCTCGTCGAGGCCGGCGCCGCGACGCCGGTCGACATGCACTTCCTCTTCACCATCGCCGAGGAGGTCGGCCACGGTGCCTCGGGCATCCTCGCCGAGGACATCGCGTCGATGGTGACGATCGACAACGGCACCTCGGCACCGGGGCAGAACTCGTCCGAGTTCGGCGTCACGCTCGCGATGGCCGACCAGACCGGCCCGTTCGACTATCACCTGTCGAAGAAGCTGGCCCGGTTGTGCGACGAGAACGAGATCCGCTGCCAAAAGGACGTGTTTCGCCACTACCGCTCCGACAGCGCGTCCGCCGTCGTCGCCGGCGCCGACGTCCGCACGGCGCTCATCACCTTCGGCGTCGACGCCAGCCACGGCTACGAACGCATCCACATGCACGCCCTGCGCTCGCTCGCCGAACTCGTCACCGCCTACGCGCTCAGCCCGGTCGAGATCCAGCGCGACAGCAAGCTGCTCGGTGGCCTCAAGGGCTTCACCACCCAGCCCACCGTCGACGAACCCGCCGTCGGCGCGCTGCAGGAAGCGGCGGAACCGTTCGTGCGGTGAGAACGCTACGCGTGCGCTGACGCGCGGTCTTTTTCTCTTCTTTTTTTGCCAGTGTTGACGCAGGGGGTTGGCCGCGGCGCCGAGGGCCAGCCCCGGCCAAAGTTGCAAAAACAAAAAGAAAAGAGGGTTTGAGCTTGGCATAGACCGCCCATATCCGTCGGCCAGGGAACGGCGGACGGGGCGGGTTGGATGGGGCTACGGTGCAAGGGGTGCGGGGGCGAGGAGCACGTCAAGAACGGGTTCATGCGCGGCAAGCAACGCTACCGCTGCAAGGGCTGCGGGCTGAACTTCACCGACACCCCGCCGCGCGGGATGCCGCTGCGGCTCAAGGTGGAAGCGGTGCTGCTCTACCTCAGCGGCGTCTCGATGAACCGCACCGCCAAGCTGCTCGGGGTGTCGACCCCCACGGTGCAGGCCTGGATCGAGCGCTTTGCGGAAGTCTACGCGCAAAAGCCCGAGCCCGAAGGCCGTGCCGTCGTGGTCGAGCTGGACGAGATGTGGCACTACCTCAAAAAAAGCCGAACAAGCTGTGGGTCTGGAAGGCTCGGGATCGTGCTACGGGACGGCTCATCGACTGGGAGCTGGGGGGTCGTGACCGAGCCACCCTTGAACGCCTTCTCAAGCGCCTGAAGCGCTGGGGCGTGCGGCTCTACTGCACCGACGACTGGGCCGCCTACGAGAAGGCGATCCCCCAAGGCCGGCTCTACGTCGGCAAAAAGGAGACCCACGGCATCGAGCGCGACCACGCCCGCCAGCGGCACTGGCTCGCCCGCTTTCGGCGCCGGTCGATCGTGGTCTCCAAGGCCGTGCGCATGGTGGACGCCTCGATCGCGCTGTTCGCCCGCTTCGGCGGCAACGACAAGATCGGCGACCTCCGGTCTATGCTAGCCTGAGACCCTCAAAGAAAAAAGCCCCGCGCAGCGTGCTCAATTCGACCGCAAAGAACGGGACGCGGCCGACGGGTTCGCGGGGGATAGTCCGCGTCCAGCCACGCGCGCGGAGGATTTCATGTCATCGAAGCCGCAGATCAACCGAAGCATGACGCCGCTCGAATGGGCCATGCTGGTGTCGCTGTCGGTGCTCTGGGGCGGCTCGTTCTTCTTCAACGGCGTGGCGGTGCGGGAATTGCCGACCTTGACGGTGGTCGTCGTCCGCGTCGTGCTGGCGGCCTTGATCCTGCACGCGGTCGTGCGGATCGTCGGGCTCAAGCTGCCGATTGAGCGGCGCGTCTGGGCGGCGTTCTTGGCGATGGGCCTCTTCAACAACGCCCTGCCGTTCACGCTCATCGTCTGGGGCCAGACGCACATCGCCTCGGGCGTCGCCTCGATCCTCAACGCAACGACGCCCTTGTTCGCCGTCGTCGTCGCGCACGTCCGCACCGACGACGAGAAGATGACCGGCGGGCGCCTGTCGGGCGTCGTCGTCGGGCTGGTCGGCGTCGCGGTCATGGTCGGCGGCGAGGCGCTGGGGGCGCTCGGCGTCGACGTCCTGGCGCAACTCGCCTGCCTCGCCGCCGCCTTGTGCTACGCCTTCGCCGGCGTCTTCGGGCGCCGCTTCAAGGCACTCGGGATCCCACCATTAGCAACGGCCACGGGGCAGGTGACGGCGTCGTCCCTCCTCCTGCTGCCCGTCATGCTCGTCGTCGACCGGCCCTGGACGCTGGAGGCGCCGAGCAATGCCACGATCGCGGCCCTCGTCGGCGTCGCGGCCCTCTCGACCGCGCTCGGCTACACCCTCTACTTTCGCATCCTGGCGACGGCGGGCGCGACCAACCTCCTCTTGGTGACGTTCCTGGTCCCGGTCAGCGCGATCCTGCTCGGCGTTCTCGTCCTGGGCGAGGTCCTGCTGCCGCGCCACCTGCTCGGCACAGCGATGATCGGCCTCGGCCTCGCCGCGATCGACGGGCGCCCGTGGCGGCTGCTCAAGCGCGGGCGGACGGCGCGCAAGCCCGGCTACGTCGATGGCGGGGGTATCTAAAAAAGGGTCGGGCTTCTCGACGGGCGCCTCACGAACCCGCGCTCACGCCGCCTCCTCGGCCTCGAAGGCGGTGATCGCGTCGAGGAACGCTTCGGCGTAGAGGTCGCACTTCGCCGCCCCCACGCCCTGCACGGCGAGGAACGCTTCCCGGTCGCGCGGGCGGCGGCGGGCCATGTCGATCAGGCTCGCGTCGGAGAAGACGACGTAGGCGGGCTTGGCGATCTCGCGGGCGATACGAAGCCGCAGCGCCTTCAGGCCCGCCAGCAGCCGGCCGTCGGCGCCGCCCGGCGGGGGCGCCGCCACCGCGCCGGGTTTGGCCTTCGTCGTCGTCGCCGTGCGGCGGCGCAGGTCGATCTGGACCTCGGCGTCGCCGGCCACGACCGCTTCCGCCAGCCGGCCGGGGGTGAGGGCGCCGTGCCCGGCGATGTCGACCTCGATCACGCCGCGGGCGAACAGTTGGCGCAAGGTCGAGCGCACCACCTGCCAGTCCTGGTCCTTGAAGGCGCCGAAGGTGTCGAGCCGCTCGTGGCCGAACTGAGCCACCTTGGGCGTCGCCTTGCCGCTCAAGATATCGACGATGTGGGCTTGGCCGAAGCGCCCGCCCGTCGCCTCGATCGTCGCCAGCACCGCCTTCGCCGCACCCGTGCCGTCTTGCAGATCCGGCGGGTCGAGGCAGCGATCGCACGTCCCGCAGGGTGTTGTCGCCTCGCCGAAATAGCCGAGCAGCGCCTGCTTCCTACAGCCCGGCGTCTCGGCAAACGCGAGCAGCGCTTCGAGCCGCCGCGTCTCGACCCCCTTGACGGCGCCGGCGACCTCCTTCGAATCGATCATCAGCCGGCGCCGGCGGATGTCGTCGAAGCCGTAGAACAGGACCGCCTCGGCGGGGGCGCCGTCGCGCCCGGCCCGGCCGATCTCCTGGTAGTAGGCTTCGAGGTTGCCCGGCAGATCCATGTGGACGACGAAGCGGATGTCGGCCTTGTCGATGCCCATGCCAAAGGCGATCGTGGCGACGATGACGAGGTCGTTCTCGGTGAGGAAGCGATCCAGCAGGTCCTTGCGCACCCGCGCCTCCAGCCCGGCGTGGTAGGCGGCGGCGTTGAGGCCCTCCCCTTGCAAGAGGGCCGCCGTCGCCTCGGTGTTGCGGCGCGAGAGGCGATAGACGATGCCCTGCTGCCCCGGCCGCTCGGCGAGAAAGGCGAGCAGTTGCCGATCGACGCGGTCCTTGTCCTGCACGCTGAGGCGGATGTTCGGCCGATCGAAGCCGTGGACGAAGACCTCGCCGCCGCGCTCGCCGAACAACTGCCGGGCGACGTCCTCGCGCGTCGCCTTGTCGGCGGTCGCGGTGAAGCCGGCGACGGCGGCGTCGGGAAAGCGGGACGCGAGTTGGCCCAGAACCCGGTACTCGGGGCGAAAGTCGTGCCCCCACTGGCTGATGCAGTGCGCCTCGTCGACGATCACCTGCGCGATGTCGAAGCGCCCGAGTGCCGCCTGCAGCCGCTCGGTCGCGAGCAGTTCCGGCGAGAGGTAGAGGAGCTTCAGGCTGCCGTCCCGCATCCGCGTCCACGTCGCCGCCTTCTCGCCCCGGTCCTTGCCGCTGTGGACGGCGGCGGCCTGGACACCGAGCGCGTCTAAGGCCGAGACTTGGTTGTCCATGAGCGCGATCAGGGGCGAGACGACGAGGGTGAGGCCGGGCTTAAGGAGGGCCGGCAACTGGTAGCACAGGCTCTTGCCGCCGCCGGTCGGCATGACGGCGAGCAGGTTGCGGCCCACCATCAAGGCGTCGATCAGCGCCCGCTGGCCGGGCCTGAACGCCTTGAAGCCGAAGGTCTGCTCCAGGCAGTTCTGGGCGGGATCGTGCATCGGTGGGAGAGTTGTCCGTGGCGGGTGAGCAGCCCCGAGGTGGGGCCGCCCGTCCCCGACCGCAAGCGGCCCCTGGCCCTTTGCCCCTTCCTTGCGTAGAACCACGGCCGCAAACGCCAAGTTGAGGGGGAGCGTCGCGGATGGCCAACGTCGCCGTGGTCGGGTCGCAGTGGGGCGACGAGGGCAAGGGCAAGATCGTCGATTGGCTCTCGGAGCGGGCCGACGTGGTGGTGCGCTTTCAAGGCGGCCACAACGCCGGCCACACCCTCGTCGTCGGCGGGACGACCTATAAGCTCTCGCTCCTGCCGTCGGGCGTCGTCCGGCCGAACACGCTCTCGATCATCGGCAACGGCGTCGTGATCGACCCGTGGGCCCTGATCGAGGAGATCGAGCGCCTGCGCTCCCAAGGCGTCGCCGTCTCGCCCGAGAGCTTGCGCATCGCCGAGAACGCCGCCCTCATCCTGCCGCTGCACGGCGAGATCGACCGCGCCCGCGAGGCCGCCCGCAACCAGGCGGGCCGGATCGGCACGACCGGGCGCGGCATCGGCCCGGCCTACGAGGACAAGGTGGCGCGTCGCGCGATCCGGGTCTGCGACCTCGCCGACGACGCCGTGCTGGAGGCGAAGCTGGGCGAACTGCTCTTGCACCACAACGCGCTGCGCCGCGGCCTCGGCGTCGCCGAGGCCGACGGGGAGGTCATCCTGGAGGCCCTGAAGACGCTCGCACCGCGCCTCTTGCCCTTCATCGAGCCGGTCTGGCTCAGGCTGTCGGAGTTGAAGCGGGCCGGGCGGCGCATCCTGTTCGAGGGGGCGCAGGGCGCCATGCTCGACGTCGATCACGGCACATACCCCTTCGTCACCTCGTCGAACACGGTGGCGGCACAGGCCGCGACCGGGAGCGGCGTCGGCCCGGCCTCGGTCGGCTACGTGCTCGGCATCACCAAGGCCTACACGACGCGGGTCGGCGCCGGGCCGTTCCCGACCGAGCTCGACGACGCCGACGGCGAGCGTCTGGGAGAGCGCGGCCGCGAGTTCGGCACCGTCACGGGCCGCAAGCGCCGCTGCGGCTGGTTCGACGCCGTCCTGGTGCGCCAAGCGGTGAAGCAGGGCGGCATCTCGGGCCTCGCGCTGACCAAGCTCGACGTGCTGGACGGGTTCGAGACCCTGAAGGTCTGCACCGCCTACAACCTCAACGGCCAGACCCTGCACCACCTGCCGGCGGGTCAGGGGGCGCAGGCGGCGGTGCGGCCGATCTTCGAGGCGATGCCCGGCTGGCCCGAGAGTACGGCCGGCGCGACGAGCTTCGCCGACCTGCCGGCGAGCGCGGTCAAGTACGTCAAGCGGCTCGAAGAGCTGGTCGAGGCCCCCGTCGCCCTCCTCTCGACCGGGCCGGAGCGCGACGCCACCATCCTCGTCACCGACCCCTTCGCCGACTGAGGCCCGGCCTGGGTTCGTTTTCTAAGGCGCCTCAGCGCCGCCACGCGTCTTGCTCGCGGCGCAGGTAGGTCTCGATGCGGGTGGCGGGGCGGCCCAAAGTTCGCTCGACCTCGTCCGTCACGCCGGCCGCCCCGCCCAGCCGCTGCACGGTGTAGAGCGCTCCCATGACGAGCGCCAACGGGAGCAGCGCCCCGTGCCGCCGCTCCTCCCAGACGAAGCGGGGGAGCGACACGGGCCGGTAGCGGATCCTGCGGCCGAGCACGTTCGACAGGGCCGCGGCCACCTCGCCGAAGGTCAGCGCCTGGGGCCCCGTCAGCGTGTAGCCCCGCCCGGCGTGGCCCTCGCGGGTGAGGGCGAGGGCGGCGACCGCGCCGACATCGGCCACGTCGATGAAGCTCGACCGGCCCGAGCCCGCCGGCACGGCGATCTCGCCGCGCTCGACGATGCCCTCTCGGTGCACGGTCTGGAGGTTTTGCATGAAGTCGGCCGGGCGCAGCATCGTCCAGGCGAAGGGATGCGCCATCACCTCGCGCTCAACCGCGTGGTGGGGCAGGACGCGGACGCGCTCCGCCCCTCGCACCGACAAGACGGCCACGCGCCCGACGCCGGCCTTGAGCGCCGCGTCGAGGAAGGGCCTGAACGCCCGCCCCTTCGCCATCTGCGGCGGGCGCATGAGGAACAGAGCACCGACGCCGTCGAGGGCGGGGCCGTAGGTCGCCGGCTCGTTGAAGTCGAAGCGCACCGAAACGACGTCGTTCGCGGCGCCGGCCCCGCCGCCACGGGTCGCTGCCCGCAGCGGCACGCGGCCGCGCAGCGCGTCGATGACGGCGGCACCCACGCGCCCCGACGCGCCGGTGACGAGGACCGTTCGCTGGCTCATGTTTTCTTCCGATCCGCGCCGTCCTTAAGGGGGACGTCCGCGCCAACAACCGCCGCCGCCGCTCCCGGTGAGGCTGAACGCCGTTCTCTCTGGCACAGGTTCAACGTGGCGATCCTCGGGTTGTCGGGGGGTGAGGGCGCACACCGATCAATGGTCCGGTTCCGCACGATCCTGCCCGGTGCCTCAATCCTCCGGCCACGCGCCTTCCGGCCAGCGTCGCGCCCCGTGGACGACGTGCAGGATGGCGACCGACTCGCCGCCCTCCGGATGGACGACGATCTCGTACGCCAGGATGTAGGGCAGGCCGACGACCGTCTTCTCGTAGGTGCCCCGCACCCGTCCGGGCCTTCCCGTGGTAAACGCGGCCAGAGAGGTCGCCGTCGTCTCGATCCGCTCCGCCACCCGCGCGGCGGCGTCCGGGTCGCGTTCGGCGATGTAGCGGACGACGTTCAGATAATCGTCGCGCGCCGTCTCCGCCCAGACGACCCGACGGCTCACCGCTTCGCCCGCGCGTCCTCGACGATCGCGCGCGCGTCCAGCACCACCTCGTCGTGCGGCACCACGCGGCCGGCCCGCACGTCGTCCCGGCCGCGCTCGATGCCCTCGATGATCGCGAGTTCCCGCTCGACGAAGTCGATGATCGCCTCGGCGGCGAGGAAGCTGCGCGTGCGCCGGCTGTGCCCGGCGAGACGAGAAAGCCGCTCCTTGGTCTCGGGCGACAGGCGAACGGTGAGGGTCGTACTGCTCATGCGTGCTCCCGCGTCAGGATGCTTTTGTAATGACCTGTGTACAATAACACACGCTAGGTGCGGCTGTCATTGGTGATTCAAGCTTTTCTCGTGTCGGTGGAGTGAGTGGAGCGTTGCGAGACGGTGCTTGCTGGCGGGTAGTGCTGCTAGTACATGCTCATACTCACAAGATAATTATTTCTGCTCACCAATAACTGCGATAATACGGTCACGCAGGCGCTTGCGCAAGTCTTTTGCATCATTCCAGATAATATGGGCGAACTGGCGAGTGTCAAAATGGACATGATTGATGCAATCGTTGCGACAGCACCAGATAACAGGAATACCCAAACCTTGTGCGAAGCCGGCTTCGTAATACACGCCACCCCGCGCGACGGCCGTGACATGATTGTCATTAGTAAATGTACCACAGGTAAAGTCGGCGATCAGAAATTTTGAGCGTTTGATTTCTGCAATAATTTCATCGTCGATCTTATTTGCATGCTCTTTGCGGTCAATTCGAAGAGGAGTATAGCCAGTTTCACGTACTGCTGGATCTATCCCGTCAGAATAAGCGCCCTCCATTGAAGGATCAAACCACATTGCGACAAAAGCTTGAGTAGAAGATTCAAGCTGCTGCTCAACCTCTTCAAGTCGCTCATAACCTTTGGCAGTTAAAGTAATGCTTGTTCTACATTTGCTAAAAAGATGAGGGTCTCAGGCTAGCATAGACCGGAGGTCGCCGATCTTGTCGTTGCCGCCGAAGCGGGCGAACAGCGCGATCGAGGCGTCCACCATGCGCACGGCCTTGGAGACCACGATCGACCGGCGCCGAAAGCGGGCGAGCCAGTGCCGCTGGCGGGCGTGGTCGCGCTCGATGCCGTGGGTCTCCTTTTTGCCGACGTAGAGCCGGCCTTGGGGGATCGCCTTCTCGTAGGCGGCCCAGTCGTCGGTGCAGTAGAGCCGCACGCCCCAGCGCTTCAGGCGCTTGAGAAGGCGTTCAAGGGTGGCTCGGTCACGACCCCCCAGCTCCCAGTCGATGAGCCGTCCCGTAGCACGATCCCGAGCCTTCCAGACCCACAGCTTGTTCGGCTTTTTTTGAGGTAGTGCCACATCTCGTCCAGCTCGACCACGACGGCACGGCCTTCGGGCTCGGGCTTTTGCGCGTAGACTTCCGCAAAGCGCTCGATCCAGGCCTGCACCGTGGGGGTCGACACCCCGAGCAGCTTGGCGGTGCGGTTCATCGAGACGCCGCTGAGGTAGAGCAGCACCGCTTCCACCTTGAGCCGCAGCGGCATCCCGCGCGGCGGGGTGTCGGTGAAGTTCAGCCCGCAGCCCTTGCAGCGGTAGCGTTGCTTGCCGCGCATGAACCCGTTCTTGACGTGCTCCTCGCCCCCGCACCCCTTGCACCGTAGCCCCATCCAACCCGCCCCGTCCGCCGTTCCCTGGCCGACGGATATGGGCGGTCTATGCCAAGCTCAAACCCTCAAAAAGATTTTGTTCTACTAACAAGCGCACTATTGCGTCTAATTCATCTCCATCAATACATTCGATCCATGCGCAAAGTTCTTGTGCTTGGCGTGTCAAAGAGGAACCTTCGCTGGCAGGATTACGAATTATAATAGACTGTCCGATTCGAGTTAAGTTTTTCGCGAGGTATTTAAAAAAACGATCCAGCTTGCTGCTATATTTGAGTAAAGGTCGAGACTGTACACTTCCCAGTATGCTAGATGTTATCAGAGGGCATTCCTCACCAGATCTATGCTGATCCACAATCCATGTTGTTAACAGTAGTTTATCTTGGTCGGTCCAATTCGGAATTCCTCTCTCGACGGTCCGCGTAATCTCATAAAGACCACCTGCGCGTGGTGAAACTATGATGCGTGAATCACGGCTAGAAGGTCGCTCCTCGGCGGGAGTGTTCCAAATAGGGCAGCGCGTTGAATTCATAACAAGTTCTCGGGTGATTGTTGCTAGGTTATGCTATCTTGAGATATGACTTGGTGTCAAAGATAATAACAAACGTTCAAAGTTTTCTCTTGTCACTTTGGACCTGGTCCGAGGGTCCGTGGCCATGCGCCATTAAAGGTGTTAGGACTTCCTTGGCAAAACACTTTTGTGGCAGAACTGGCGCCCGGCCCGTGGATCCTCTAGTCAAGCCGGAAGATGACGATGAAGAGGAGTGCCGCGGGTGGCGAAGGGGCGTGGCACCGGCCCCGCGGAACATCTCACGGCCGCCGATGCCAAGCCCCGCCGACAAGACTCACAAAAAAGAAGAAAAGCCCGCGCGGCGAGCGCAACGCGAAGCGTTCGTTCACGCCGCCGTCTTGACGCCCTTCTCCTCCATCAGGGTCTGCAACTCGCCGGTCTCGTACATCTCGCGGACGATGTCGCAGCCGCCGATGAACTCGCCCTTGACGTAGAGCTGCGGGATGGTCGGCCAGTTGCTGTAGCTCTTGATGCCCTGGCGGACGTCCTCGTCTTCGAGGACGTTGTAGGCCTGGAAGGGGACGTTGACGTGGCCGAGGATCTGGACCGTCGCGGCGGAGAAGCCGCACATCGGGAAGACGGGCGTACCCTTCATGTAGAGGACGACGTCGTCGGCTTGCGTCTGCTGCTTGATCCGGTCGTGGGCGGGGTCGCTCATGGTAAGGCTCCTAGTTTCGCGCTCAGGCGGGGGCGGACGTGACGAGGGCGAGCGCGTGCAGTTCGCCGCCGACGCAATCGCCCAGGGCTTGGTAGACCATCTGGTGCTGGCGGACGCGCGGCATCCCCTTGAAGGCGGGGGAGACGATGTGGGCGCGATAGTGGTCGCCGTCGCCGGCCAAGTCCTCGATCCGTACTTCGGCGTCGGGGATGGCCCCCTTGATCATCGCCTCGATGTCCTCGGCCCGCATCGGCATGGGTTCTAAGTCTCCTAGCGCATCAAGTCGGGCAGGAACGCCGCGTGCGCGCCCTTCAGGGTTTCGAGGCATATGGGGGGCTCGTCGCCCAAGATCAACGCATCGCCGCCGGTCGTGCCGACCGGCCGGGCGAGGACGCCCGCGTCCCGCGCGCGCCGCAGGATCTCGTCGGCGTCGTCGGGGCCTGCGGCGAGCAGGTAGCGGGCCTGCTCCTCGCCGAACAGCCAGCCCGTCGGCGCGATGCCGTCCTCGGGCACGTCGAGCACGGCACCGATACCGGAGGCCAAGCACATCTCGGCCAGCGCCACGGCGAGGCCGCCGTCGGCGAGGTCGTGCACGGCTCGGACGAGGCGCTCTTCGATCAGGCGAGCAACGAGGGCGCCGTTGCGCTTTTCCGCGGCGAGGTCGATCATCGGCGGGGCGCCCTCTTCCCGGCCGAGCACCTCGCGCAGATAAAGGGAAGCCCCCATCCAGCCGACGCACTCGCCGACGAGGACGAGCCTCAAGCCGTCCTCGGCAAACGCGAGGCCGGTCATGGCGCGCAAGTCTCGGATCAGGCCGACGCCGCCGACGTTGGGCGTCGGCTGCACGGCGCGGCCGTCGGTCTCGTTGTAGAGCGAGACGTTGCCCGAGACGACGGGGAAGTCGAGCGCGCGGCAGGCCGTCGCCATGCCGTCGATCGCGGCGGTCAACTGGCCCATGACGCGCGGGCGTTCGGGGTTGCCGAAATTGAGGCAGTTGGTGATCGCGAGCGGCTCGGCCCCGACGGATACGAGGTTGCGCCACGCCTCGGCCACGGCCTGCATCCCGCCGCGGTAGGGGTCGGCCTCGACGTAGCGCGGCGTGCAGTCGGTGGTGAGGGCGAGGCCCTTGTCGGTGCCGTGGACGCGGACCACGGCGGCGTCGCCGCCGGGGCCCTGCACCGTGTCGGCCATGACGGTGTGGTCGTACTGCTCCCAGATCCAGCGCTTCGAGGCGAGGTCGGGGCAGGCGATCAGGCGGAGCAGCGACGGGGCGAGCGCCTCCTGGCTCGTCAGCCGCTCGGCGTAGAAGGGCAGGCGGGTGGGCGAGGGCTCCGATAGACGGTCGTAGACCGGCGACGCGCCCGCGACCGGGTCGATCGGCACGTCGGCGACGGTCTCGCCGTCCATCCGGATCACCATGCGGCCGGTGTCGGTGATCCGGCCGACGGTGGCGAAGCTGAGGTCCCACTTGGCGAAGATCGCCTCGGCCTCGGCCTCGCGGCCGGCTTGGAGCACGCAGAGCATCCGCTCCTGGCTCTCAGAGAGCATGATCTCATAAGCGCTCATGCCGGTCTCGCGCACCGGCACGGCGCTCAGATCCATCTCGACGCCGCAGCCGCCCTTGGAGGCCATCTCGAACGAGGACGAGGTGAGGCCGGCCGCGCCCATGTCCTGGATCGCGACGACGGCGTCGGTCGTCATCAGCTCCAGGCAAGCCTCGATCAACAGCTTCTCGGTGAAGGGGTCGCCGACCTGGACGGTGGGGCGGGCCGCCGCCTTCGCCTCGCTGAACTCGGAAGAGGCCATCGTCGCACCGTGGATGCCGTCGCGGCCGGTCTTGGCGCCGAAATAGACGATCGGGTTGCCGCTCCCCGAGGCCTTGGCGTAGAAGACACGGGTTTTGTCGGCGACGCCGATCGCCATCGCGTTGACCAGGATGTTGCCGTCGTAGCTCTTGTGGAAGGTGGCCTCGCCGCCGACCGTCGGCACGCCGACGCAGTTGCCGTAGCCGCCGATGCCGGCGACGACGCCTTGGACGAGGTGCTTGGTTCGGGGGTGCTTCGGGTCGCCGAAGCGCAGCGCGTTCATGAGCGCGACGGGCCTCGCCCCCATCGTGAACACGTCGCGCAAGATGCCGCCGACGCCGGTCGCGGCCCCTTGGTAGGGCTCGATGAAGGAGGGGTGGTTGTGGCTCTCCATCTTGAAGACGGCGACCTGCCCGTCGCCGATGTCGACGACGCCGGCGTTCTCGCCCGGCCCCTGCACGACCCAAGGCGCCTCGGTCGGCAGGCGCGACAGGTGCTTCTTGGACGATTTGTAGGAGCAGTGCTCGCTCCACATGACCGAGAAGATGCCGAGTTCGACGGCGTTGGGCGGACGGCCCAGGATCTCGCCGATCAGGGTCCACTCGTGACTGGAGAGGCCGTGCGCCCCGGCGTCCTCGCGGGTGACGTCGTGCATGGGTCAGGCGGCGAGCGGTTCGAGGAGGCGGCGGCCGTCGGCCGAGCCCAAGAGCGGCTCGATCGCGCGCTCGGGGTGCGGCATCAGGCCGAGCACGTTGTTGCGGGGGCCGCCGAAGACCCCGGCGATGCTGTCGGTCGAGCCGTTGACCTCATCGGCGTAGCGCAAGGCGATCCGGTCCTCGCCCTCCAGGCGGCGCCGGCCCTCGTCGTCGATGACGTAAGCGCCGTCGTGGTGGGCGACCGGGAGGTGCAGCCGTGCCCCCGCTTCGAGCCCGGCGGTGAAGGGCGAGGCGGTCGAGACGACGTCGAGGCCGACGACGCGGCAGACGAACCGGAGTGCTTGGTTGCGGACGAGGGCGCCTGGCAGGAGCCCCGCCTCGGTCAGGATCTGAAAGCCGTTGCAGGGGCCGAGTACGAGGGCGCCGTCGGCCGCTTGGCGCGCCACCTCGCGCATGACGGGCGAGCGCGCGGCGACGGCACCGGGGCGCAGGTAGTCGCCGTAGGAGAAGCCGCCCGGCACGCCGATCAGATCGAAGCGCTCCAGCTCGGTCTCCTTGTGCCAGACGCGGCGGACCGCCACCCCCAGCACGCGCTCGAAGGCGACGGCGAGGTCGCGATCGCAGTTCGAGCCGGGGAAGGTGACGACGCAGGCGCGCATCAGGCGTCCTCCACGATCTCGATCCGCCAGTCCTCGATCACCGGGTTGGCGAGCAGCCGCTCGCACATCCGCTCGGCCTCGGCGCGGGCAGCTCCTACGTCGCCGTGGGCGAGCGCCAGTTCGATCAGCTTGACGCGCCGGACGGCCCGGACGCCCTCGAAGCCCAAGCCTTGCAAGGCCTTGTGGATGGCGGCCGCCTCGGGGTCGAGGACGCCGTCCTTGAAGGTCACGGCGACTTTGGCGAGCATGAAAGCGCCCTTTCGATAACTACTGCACCGTCTCCGGGCCCTTCATGTCGCGCGGGCCCGCCTCGGGCAGGATGCCCAAGCGCCGCGCGATCTCCTGGTAGCCCTCCTGGACGTTGCCCAGATCCTGCCTGAAGCGGTCCTTGTCGAGCCGCTCGTTGGTGCGCGCGTCCCACAAGCGGCAATTGTCGGGGCTGATCTCGTCGGCGAGGACGAGCCGCACATCGTCGTCTTCCCAAAGACGGCCGTACTCCAGCTTGAAGTCGACCAGCTTGAGGCCGACGCCGGTGAACAGGCCGTTCAAGAAGTCGTTGACGCGCAAGGAGAGGTTCAAGATCTCGTCGATCTCGGCAACACCGGCCCAGCCGAATGCGGTGATGTGCTCCTCGCTCACCATCGGGTCGCCCAGCTCGTCCGACTTGAAGTAGTACTCGATGATCGAGCGCGGCAGCGCCGCACCCTCTTCGAGGCCGAGGCGCTTGACGATCGAGCCGGCCGCGACGTTGCGCACGACGACCTCGATCGGGATGATCTCGACCTCGCGGATCAACTGCTCGCGCATGTTGAGGCGGCGCATGAAGTGGGTAGGCACGCCGATCTCGCCCAGGCGCAGCATCAGATACTCGCTGATGCGGTTGTTGAGCACGCCCTTGCCGGTGATGACGCCGTGCTTTTGATTGTTGAAGGCGGTGGCGTCGTCCTTGAAATACTGAATGAGCGTGCCGGGCTCCGGCCCCTCGAACAGCACCTTCGCCTTGCCTTCGTAGACTTGCTTGCGCCGGGCCATCGATCGCCGATCGTGCTTAATGGTGGACAAAGAACAAGCGCCGCCCGACGCTCAACGCACCGGCCGCGCGCCGCGTGCTATAGCCGAGACGGGGGGCGAGCACAAAGGATATCGAACGCTTCGCGTCCGCTGCGCGGGGCTTCTTTTTTCTCTTTTTGCCAGCGTTAACGGAGGTGGCTGGCCGCGACGCCGAGGGCCAGTCTCGAACAAAGACAAAAAAGAAAAGAGTAAAGCCCGCGCGGCGAGCGCACGCGCAAGCGTTCACACCGCCGGCCACCGCCGATCATGGTCGAAGGCAACCTTGCTCGCCTTAATCCCGACTGGCGCCCGTCGCCGCGCCCACTCGTTCGCCGCGATTCGGCAGGCGAGGTCGGCGGGGCCGGTGCCCCGCTCGATCAGCCGTTCGAGGGCCGCGTCGCGCTCGGTCTCGGCCGGTGACGCCGGCGGCAGAGGATGGCCGCTGATCGCGCCGAGGGCCGGCAGGCGGCTGGCGAAGACGTCCTTCAACGGCGCCACATCGCCGAGCGGCACGATCGGACCGAGGGCGGCCACGTCCTTGGTCATCGGGTTGAGAACGGCGCGGCCGTCGGCCCCGGCGACGCAGCGCAGCAGGGCGTCGCGCAGGCTGGCGGCGGGCGTGGGGTCCAGGTTCAGGCCGAGCGCGGCGGCGTCGGTGTCCCGGCCGTAGGCGATGCCCAAGACCCGTTCGGGTCCGAGGGCGGCGACGGCCAGCGCCGCCGTGATCCGCGACGCCGCGTCGTTGCCGAGGGGCAGGATCGCGCGGCCGTCGCCGGCGCGGCGGACGAGGTCGTCCGTGCCGAGGGTGAGGGCCCGCCAGAGGGCGCGGTCGGGGTCGGGCGGCAAGATCACCGTCCCTGTTTCGAAGCCGACGCCTTGCTCGCCCAATTCGACACGTAAGCTCCAGACGCCGGTCTCGAACGAGGGCGCGCGCAGGCAGAGGCGGCGCCCGGCGTCGAGGGCGAACGCGCCGCCGGCGAAGACGAGGCCCGCGTCGGCGCCGGCGGCCGTGACCCAGACGAGCGGCAGCCCCGTCTCGGCCACGCGCGCCACGGCGCGCTGCAAGGCGGCCTCGTCGGCGTCGGGCGCGAACGGCCCGCCCGCGAGGGCGACCAGCAGTTCGGCCCCGGTCTCGGCCAGCGCCTCGGCCGCGTCGCCGTCGTCCACGTCGGCGCCGACGACGACCCCGACCCGCAGGCCGCGCCCGTCCGGCGTGGTGATACGCCAGGGGCCGGGTAAGTCGCCGGAGACGATCGCGGCGTGCGCGGTACCCCGCCGCCGCCGGTGCGCTGCGACCGTAGCGACGACCCGTCCGCCCTGCAAAAGCGCGGCGGCGTTGCGCGGCCCGGCCACGGTCGTGCCGAGGATCAAGGACGGCCCGGCCCCGGTCAACGCCGCCAACCGCTCCAGCGCCGACGCGACCCGGGCGAGAAAGCCGGGGTCGCGGGCGAGGTCGTAGAGGCCGAACCCGGTGAGGGCCGCCTCCGGCGCCACGACGAGGCCGGCCCCGTCCCGCACCGCTTGGCGGTAGGCGGCCTCGATCGCGGCGGCGTTGGCCTCGATGTCGCCGCCCTTGGGCGCGATCTGGGCGATGGTGAGTTTGGTCATACGCTTTCGATGGCTTGATGAACGCTTCGCGTGCGCTAGGCGCGCGGCCTTTCTCTTCTCTTTTTTGCTACTTGTCCCCGAACTTGGCCGCAACGCCGAAGCCAGCCCCGGCCAAAGTTACAAAAAAGAAAAAAGAAGCCCGCGCGGCGAGCGCAACGCGAAGCGTTCAAAACACGATCACGTTGCGCAAGGCGTCGCCCCGCACCACCGCCGCCACCGCTTCGTTGATCCGATCGAGCGGGTAGCGGCCGGAGATCAGCTCGTCGAGCTTGAGCCGGCCGTCGAGGTAGAGGTCGGCGAGACGAGGGATGTCGTGCTTGATGTCGCCGCTTCCCATGCGGCAGCCGACGATGCGCTGGCCCTCGTAGGCGAGCGTGAGCGGGTCGTAGGCGGCCGTCGTGCCGGACGCGGTCATGCCGGCGACGACCATCGTGCCGCCGCGCGCCAGGAGCTTCAAGCCGGCCTCGATCGCGGCGGGCGCGCCGACGGCGACGACGACGAGGTCGGCGCCGCGCCCGCCCGTCGCCGCGCGCACGGCCCCGGCCGCGTCCTCGCCCACGGGATCGACGACGTGGGTGGCGCCGAACGCGCGCGCGGCCTCGCGCTTGGGCGCCGCCGGATCGACGGCGATCACGGCGTTGGCCCCGCCCAGTGCGGCACCCTGGACGCCGTTGAGCCCGACGCCGCCGGCACCGATCACGGCGACGTTCATGCCGGGGCGCAGGTCGCCGGCGTTGACGACGGCGCCGACGCCGGTGACGACGCCGCAGGCGAGGAGCGCGGCGCTCGCCGGCGGCACCCCGATGGGAACCGCCACGACCTGCGAGGCGTGGACCACGACCTCCTCGGCGAAGGCACCCGTCGCCATGCCCTGATGCACCGGCCGGCCGTCGGGCGCGCGCAAGGGCGCCCTCTCCGGCCACGCCGCGTCGCACAGAGTCGGCACGTCGGCGCCGCAGTGGCGGCAGCCGCCGCAGGCGCGCACCAGCGTGACGACGACGGGGTCGCCGGGCGCGATGCCGGCCACGTCCGGCCCGACCGCCGCGACGACGCCCGCGGCCTCGTGGCCGTAGACGGCGGGCAGGACGCCGCCCCAGGCGCCCTCGGCGTAGTGGATGTCGCTGTGGCAGACGGCGCAGGCTTGAAGCCTTACGCGGACCTCGCCCGGACCCGGTCCTTCGAGGCGCAGGTCCTCGATCACCAGCGGTTGCCCGAAGGCGCGGCAGACGGCGGCTTTCATCGCGGCTGGACCCCTCACGACGTCGACGACGGCGGCGTCTTACGCCGGCCGCCGCCGCGCCGCTGTCACGAAGGCGACGAAAGAGGCCGCGAACGGGGGAGGGGGTAGAAGATCGAGGAGACGCGGAACACCTTCGGCCCGCCACTTAGCAGAGGCGTTCGGCGGGATGATGCTACTCTGCTGGATCGACAGCACCTCGCTGTTGCGGTTGCGGCCGCGGTTGTACGCCGCGCGCCGGCAACCTCTCGTCGATCGGGCTGCCGAAATAGATCCGCAGATGCGCCTCGCTCTGTCTCGGGGTTATCAGGCTGCCGACGATGCAGCCGAGCAGGGAGATCAGGAACGACCAGACGAAGGGGTGAAAGCCGAGGAAGCTCGTGCCGCCCATCGCGCTGTACTGGACGACGAAGGAGACGAAGCCGCCGAGGATGCCGGTCAGGCAGCCCACTTTGTTCATTCGGGGCCAGAAGATGGCGAGGATGCTCGGCCAAGCGAAGGTCGCGCCGAGGCCGGTGCCGGCGAACACCACGATCAGTTGCAGGTACTCGGGGGGATTGAGCGCCAGACCGAGGCCGACGAGCGTGATGAGGCCGGTCATGAGGTGCGTCAGGCGCTTGGCCGTCGCGCCGGACATGTTCGGGTTGAAGTTGCGCTGGTAGATGTCGCGCACCAGGGCACCGGCGGAGACCAGGAGGAACGAACTGAGCGAGGACATGATGGCCGACACCGGGGCGGCGATGATGAAGCCGGCCAGGAGTGCCGGCACGCTCAGCATGACGACCGCGGTCAAGGCGTGGTCGGGTGCTTCGATGTCGGGCACGAGCACGCGGCTGGCGATGCCGACGATGATGATCAGCGGGTACATGATGCACACGTAGACCCCCGTCAGGAACGCCGCCCGCTTGAGCGCCGCCGTGCCGGTGAAGGTCAAGAACCGGCTGATGAGGGCCGGCTGCCCCAACTGCGACAGCGGCATCAGGATGAAGAAGGAGATCGCGGCCACGAGCGGCAGGAAGTTGTCCGGCCCCGGCCCCGACACCAGCTCTTCCGACTGTTCTGCCAATTGGGCGTTGATCGCGTCCATGCCGCCGGCCAGTTGCACGGCGAAGTAGGCGGTCAGCATGACGCCGAACAGCATGACGATGGCCTGAAAGCTGTCGGTCCAGGCGACGGCGCGAAAGCCACCGTAGGCGGTGTAGAGCCCGACCGACACGGCAAAGCCGATGACGCCCCAGTGGTAGGGAAGGCCGATCACCGCCTCCAGCACCCGCGCCCCGGCGGCGTACTGGGCGACCATGTAGGCCAAGTAGAGCAGGACGATCATCGCGGCCGAGAGCATCCCGATGGCCGGGCTCTCGAAGCGGTCGCGCAGCACGTCCGAGAAGGTCAAGGCCCCGGTCTTGGCGCCGACCTGCCCGACGCGCTTGCCGAGGATGCCAAAACCCGTCGTGATCACCATCATGAAGCCGGCGATCCACAAGAACACGATCCAGCCGTAGCTGTGGATCAGCCCCGGCACGCCGATGAAGGTGCCGCCGCTCGCCATCGTGGCGATCCAGGTCAGGCCGAGCACCCAAGGCCCCGTCTGACGGCCGCCGACGAAGTACTCGCTCATGAAGTCGCCCTTGCTGGTCTTGCGACCGCTGACGAAGGCGAACACGAAGGTGATGCCGAGGTAGAGCGCGATGACCAGCGCGACCTGGGTGGCGTTCTCGGAGTACATGGGTAAAAGACCTCCGCAGTTCGACCGACGCTAGAGCGTTTTGCATCGGCGCATTTTCTCGACGCGAGACCGTCGCTCGGAAATGCCCTAGAGCTTCTCGTCTTCTTCCTTAAGGTAGAAGAACGCGTAGAGGCAGTTGACGATCGTGGCGACGATGAAGGGCAGGAAGATGCCCCAGAACACCCAGGACGGAAAACCCATGACGCTGGAGCCGTCGACGGTCCCGTAGCCCATCTGGTAGGAAACCCCCACGACCCAGACGAAGAAGACGAACCAGATCCCGCCGGCCACGACCGCCTCCTTGCGCGTGCGCAAGAAGAACTCCCTGCTCTCGCGGTCGTCTTCCAGATCGGTCGTCATCGGACCACCTCCCTCCCCCAACGGTTGTTATGGCTTATGAGTTGACGGGCAACGATTGCCGTTGCGTGCAAGTTGTGGGGCGCGTCGATGCTACGGTCGCTTGCATTCGAATGCAACAGGTTTTCCGTCGCTATCGCCCGTGTCGGCGACGGTTGCCGGGCGCACCTTGTATTGCCCTCGTGATCCGTCGATGCTGGGGGGGCCGGCAGCACCTCGCGGCGGCCGCGGAACGAAGCGTCAAGGGAGCGGGCATGAGGATCAAGGACGCGGCCACCTTCGTCGTCGGCAACCCGCCGCCTAGCTTCGGCGGGCGCTACTTCGTCTTCCTCAAGCTGACGACCGACGACGGGATCACGGGCCTGGGCGAGGTCTACAGCGCCACCTTCGGCCCGCACACCGTGGCGCGGATGGTCGAGGACGTCGTCGGGCGCCACGTCATCGGCGCCGATCCCTTCGAGATCGAGCGGCTCTGGCGCCGGGTCTACGGCTCGGGCTACGGCCTGCGCCCGGACACGTCGCTGATGGGGGTCTTGAGCGCGATCGAGACGGCCTGTTGGGACATCGTCGGCAAGGCGGTGGACAAGCCGGTCCACGCGCTGTTGGGCGGGCGCGTCCACGAGCGGCTGCGCGCCTACACCTACCTCTACCCGGACGCGGGCGAGGACGCCGACGCCTTTTATGCCGACCCCGACCGCTCGGCCGAGCGCGCCGCTTCTTACGTCGCGCAGGGCTTCACCGCGGTGAAGTTCGACCCGGCCGGTCCCTACACCGTCTTCGACCCGCGCCAGCCGAACCTGGAGGCGCTGGAACGCTCGGAACGCTTCGTCAAGAAGATCCGCGAGGCCGTCGGAAGCAAGGCCGACCTCCTGTTCGGCACGCACGGCCAGTTCACGCCGAGCGGTGCGATCCGCCTCGCCCGCCGGCTGGAGCCTTACGACCCGCTGTGGTTCGAGGAGCCGACGCCGCCCGAGACGCCCGAAGAGATGGCTAAGGTGGCGCGGGCCACGACGATCCCGATCGCGACCGGCGAGCGGCTCGCGACCAAGTACGAGTTCGCCCGCGTCTTGGAGGCGGGCGCCGCCTCGATCCTGCAGATGAACCTCGGCCGGGTCGGCGGTCTGTTGGAGGCGAAGAAGATCGCCGGCATGGCCGAGGCGCGCCACGCCCAGATCGCCCCGCACCTCTACTGCGGCCCGGTCGTGGGGGCGGCCAACATCCAGCTCGCCGCGTGCTCGCCCAACTTCCTGATCCTGGAGGGCATTCAGGACTGGGGCGGCTTCCACGCCCTGATCCTCAAAACCCCGATCCGGTTCGAGGACGGCCACGTCGTCCCGCCCGAGGCGCCGGGCCTCGGCGTCGAACTGGACGAGGACGTGGCGCTGGCGCACCCTTACGCGGGTGACGCGCTGCACCTGGAGATGGCGCCGGACCCCCTTTCATAAGGTCATCGACATGCGTTACGCCTTCATCGGCCTCGGCCACCTGGGCCGCCACTTGGCGGCGAGCCTGTGCCGCGCCGGCTTCGACCTCGCCGTCTGCGACCTCGACGAGGCGCGCGCCCGGCCTTTGCGCGCCGCCGGCGCCGTCTTCGCCGCGACGCCGGCCGAGGCCGCCTCGGGCGCGGACGCGCTCGTCACCTGTCTGCCATCGCCCAGGGCGTCGAACGCGGCGATGACCGGCTTGAACGGCGCCTTGGACGCGATGCGCCCCGGTGCCGTCTGGATCGAGATGAGCACGAACGACCGCGAGGCGATCGCCCGCATCGCCGGGCTCGCGGCCGAGCGCGGGATCGACACCCTCGAAGCGCCGGTGACGGGCGGCGTGCACCGCGCGGCCGCCGGCGAGATCGCCGTCCTCGTCGGCGGCGACGCGGCGGTGTTCGAGGCCCATCGCCCGGCCTTGGAGGCGATGGGCGGCGAGGTGATCCACACGGGGCCCCTGGGCAGCGCCTCGATCGTCAAGGTCATCACCAACATGCTGGCCTTCACGCACCTGGTCGCGGCGGGCGAGGCCCTGATGCTGGCCAAGCGCGGCGGGCTCGACCTCGGCCTCGCCTACCGCGCCATCAAGGCCAGTTCCGGCAACAGCTTCGTCCACGAGACCGAGGGCCAAGTGATCTTGAACGGCAGCTACGACATCGGCTTCACCCTCGACCTCGCCTGCAAGGACGCCGGGTTCGCGCTCGGCATGGGCCGCGACTTCGAGGTGCCGCTCGCCCTGGCCGCGCTCGTCGAGCAGCGCCTGATCGAGGCGCGCGCGCGCTACGGCGGCGGGGCTTGGTCGCCCATGGTGGTGCGGCTGCTCGAAGACGCGCTGGGGGAGAGCCTGCGCGCGCCCGGCTTCCCGGCATCGCTGGAACTGCCCCGAAACGGGGCGGGGCCGGAGCCGCCCCCGGCCGGGGCGGAATAAGGCGTCGAGAGGAGGAAGCGTTGGACCGATTGCAGGGCATGGAGATCCTGGTCAAGGTGGCGCAGGTCGGCAGCCTGTCGGCGGCGGCGGAGCGTTTGGGCATCGCCAAGTCGACGATCAGCAAGCATATCACCGCCCTCGAAGCGCGCTTGGGCGTCCGGCTCGTCAACCGCACGACGCGCCAGTTGGCCTTGACCGAGCCGGGCCAGCGCTACGTCGAGGAGGCGGCGGCGATCTTGGCCCAGATCGACACGACCGAGCGGGCGCTCAGCGCCGACGGGGCGACGCCGGGCGGCCGGGTCCGCGTCAACGGCCCGATGACCTTCGGTCAGACCCACCTGACGCCGATCCTGTTGCGCTTCATGGCCCGCCACCCGGAGATCCGGGTCGACCTCGCCTTGAACGACCGGCGCGTCGACCTGATCGACGAGGGCTTCGACGTCGCGGTGCGCATCGGCAACCTGGAGGACAGCAGCCTGATGGCGCGGCGCCTGGCGCGGCTGGCCTACGTCTGCGTCGCGAGCCCGGCCTACTTGGCGCGCGCGGGCACGCCCGCGACGGCGGCCGATCTGCGCCGCCACGCCTGCCTGCGCTACACCTACAGCCCGAGCCCGAGCGAGTGGCTGTTCGAACGCGACGGGGGGGTCGAGCGCGTGCGCGTCGACGGGCCCTTCGCCGCCAACAACGGCGACGTGCTGACCGACGCGGCGGTCGCGGGCTTAGGCATCGTCTACACCCCCGCCTTCATCGTCGCGGCCGCGCTCAAGGACGGAAGGCTGAGGCCGGTCCTCGCCGACTACGCGCCGCGCACGATCGACATGCACGCCGTCTTCCTGCCGCAGCGGCCGCTGCAGGCTAAGCTTCGCGTCCTGATCGACTTCCTGGTCGAGGCGTGCGCCTGCGTGGACTGCCCGGCTTGAGCCCGCGCGCCGTCGTCGTCGGGGCGGGGATCGTCGGGGTCAGCGCCGCCTACTTCCTCGCGCGCGGGGGTGCCGCCGTGACGCTGCTCGACCCGAGGCCGCCCGGCACCGGCACCTCGTTCGGCAACGCCGGCATCATCAGCCTCGGCTCGGTTTTGCCCGTCGCCGCCCCCGGCCTGTTCAAGGCGGCGCCGAGGATGCTGCGGCGCCCGGGTCCGGCCCTGCGCCTGCGCTGGCGGGACCTGCCGGGCCTCGCGCCTTGGCTCTGGGGCCTGTGGCGGGCGTCGACGCCGAAGCGGGCCGAGGCCGCGTCGGCGGCGCTCTCGACCCTGATCAAGGAGGCGGGCCGCTCGCACGACCTCGTCATCCAGGGTGCCGGTCTCGCCGACCTCGTCGCCCGCGTCGGCTGGCTCAAGGCCGGCTTCACGCACGACGCCGTCATGCGCGCGACGGCGGCCGACCGCGCCGCCTGGGCGCGCCACGGCATCGCCTTCGAGGTCCTGGACCGGGAAGGGGTGGCGGCCTTGGAGCCGGCGCTCGCGCCCGGGGTCCGGGCGGGCGTGTTTCTGCCCGAGAACCGCGCCGTGCGCCTGCCGCTCGCCTACACCCAAGGCATCGTTCGGGCGTTCGCCGCCGACGGGGGGTGCTACCGTCAGGCCGAGGCGAGGGGGTTCGAGATCGAGGACGGCCGCGTGGGCGCGGTCCGGACCGAGGCCGGCCCGATCCCGGCCGACATCGTCGTGCTGGCGGCGGGCGCCTTCTCGGGGCCGCTGGCGAGGGGGCTCGGCGTGCGGCTGCCGCTCCAGGCCGAGCGCGGCTACCACGCTATCCTGCCGCACCCGAAGGACACGCTGACCCGCCCGGTCCTGTGCGTCGAGGCCGGCTTCGTCCTGGCGCCGATGCGCGGCGGGCTCAGGCTGACGGGCGGGGTCGAGATCGGCCGCCTCGACGCGCCGGCCGACGATCGCTGGGTGCGCGGCCTCGTGCCGCAGGCGCGCCGTTACCTGCCGGGCCTAGACGGGCAAATCGAGAGCACATGGCTCGGCCACCGGCCGACCTTGAGCGACACCCTGCCGGTGATCGGGCGATCGAGGGCGGCGGCGAACGCCTTTCTCGCCCTTGGCCACGGCCATATCGGGCTTACCTTAGGCCCGCTCACCGGGCGGATCGTGGCGGCCATGGCGCTGGGCCTGCCGCCGCCGGTCGATCCAACCCCCTTCGCGCCCGCGCGCTTTGCCTGACGTCGAGGTTTGTCCCATGCGCCTACGCTTTCTCCTCATCATCGCCCTCCTCCTCGGCCTCACCGCCGGCCTCGGCGTCCTGTGGCTGACGCCGCAGCAGCAGACGGCGGCGGTCGCCTCGGGCGAGGCGTCGATCGGCGGCGACTTCGACCTCGTCGACCAGGGCGGCCAGTCCGTCACCAACGACACCTACGACGGCCGTTACCGCATCGTCTATTTCGGCTTCACCCACTGCCCCGACGTCTGCCCGACGGGGCTCGCCACCGTCACGGCGGCCTATCGCGATCTCCCGGCCGACGAGCGGGCGCGGGTCGTGCCGATGTTCGTCACGGTCGACCCCGAGCGCGACACGGTCGACGCGATGCGCGACTACGTGGCCCTGTTCGACCCCGACCTCGTCGGCCTCACCGGCACGGTCGAGCAGGTCGAGGCGGCGAAGAAGGCCTATCGCGTCTACGCGCAAAAGGCCGGCAAGGAGGGCGACGCCGACTACCTCGTCGACCACTCGGCCTTCGTCTACCTGATGGACCCGAAGGGACGCTACCTCGCCCATTTCGGCCCGGACGCGACGGCCGAGGAGATCGCCAAGGACGTGCGCGCGACGATCGAAGGCACCGTCTGATCCACCCAAGGCCCTGCCGAGGGCTTGCACCGCCCCCTTAAAGCCGCTACATCCACGCCACCCAAAGCGCCCGTAGCTCAATGGATAGAGCGTCTGACTACGGATCAGAAGGTTGGAGGTTCGAGTCCTTCCGGGCGCGCCAAGGTTTTCTTAGCGAGTCGGCTTCCTTCGTGGTAGCTGTTCGGACCTTAGATGCCCGCCCGTGCCGCCTGTAGTACAGTATCCTTGGCCACGTTTCTCAACCGATAGCTAGATTGGCCAAGAGGCGCAGCGAAGTGAGGGGCGTGTACCATGCGCTCACGGCAGCAAACCTTCAAGCGGCCGTGGGCCAGCCAGGGTTGAGGCACCGCTTTGCGACGCCTGATAGCCCCGCGCCGTGGTCGCTCGGCCGCCTGTTCTGGCCGCGGCTGCCCGCGTGCGACAAGGCCGTATCTTTCAATGGGCCCGCCGCTTGTCGATCGACAAGACGCGCACCGAGCGGATGTAGGATCCCACCTGAAATTCGACCTCTTCGCCCTCCTCGGCTTCGAGCAAGGCTTCGCCCAAGGGTGTTCCTACGCTGATTTTTCCTTCACTCGGCGCGTTTTCGTGCTCTTCAAGATGGATGACCATCTTAGCGCGATCATCGTAGAGCTTCTCGACGGTAACGCGATCGCCAACGCCGATTGCGCTGGGAAGCGAGCCTGGATCGGGTGAGACATCCTTCACGACTTGCATCGTCGTGCGAACGAGAGCCGTTGCTCGCGACGATGACCCGTTCGCGTCCGGATCGAACCCGAGCGGTGGCCGAGCGCCGTTGTGGTCGGCTCCCTCGGCCGGGTCGTCGACGACGATCGCGCATGTGTGCCGCGCCGCCGGTCGCGTCGCTTGGAGGTCCTTGACCCGCTCGGCGATCGCGAAGCGAAGACGCTCGATTTCGCGCCTGGGGTCGGTGAACCAGTCGGTTGACCAGATCCGGTGAAAGCACCAACCCAAGCCTTCGAGGACCTCTTGACGCAAACGGTCGCGCTCGCGGCTGGAGCGCGAGGAATGGTAGCTCGCCCCGTCGCATTCGACGCCGAGCACGAAGCCGTGCGGCCAGTCGGGGTGGCGAACGCCGATGTCGATGAAATAGCCCGACCTGCCGACCTGCGGGACGGCCTCGCAACCCATCGCCTCGATCTGCGCGATCACGAAGCGCTCGAAATCGCTGTCCGGTCCACGTCGCGGTCCTCCACCGTTTCCACCCTCAAGGATGTGCCCGGTCGCGTTGTATTCCAGCCAGCCGCGGAGCATGTGGACGCCCCGGTTCTTGGCCTCGTTCACCTCGACGTCGTGCGCGCGCAGCGACGTGAAGGTGACGATCTGTTGCTTGGCCCGGCTGAAGAGAACGTTGAGCCGGCGATGGCCCGCCGCCGAGTTCACCGGGCCAAAGCGCTGCATGACCCTCGCACCCGCGCGCTCGGGTCCGTAGACCGTGCCGATGAAGATCACGTCGCGCTCGTCGCCTTGGATGTTCTCTAAGTTCTTGATGAAGAAGCTTTCGAGCCCGTCCCGTTCCTCGGTCCAACGTTGCGCGTAGGCCGATATGGCGGGATCAGCGTCCAGCGAACGCTCGAACATCTCGAGCAGAAGCTCGCGCTGCTCGTTGTTCATGGTCACCACGCCCAAGGATTGTCCGGCGTCGGTCTTCATGAAGCGCAGGATCGCGGCATGAATCGCCTCAGCCTCGATGATGTTCGTGCCCGACTTGTACGCACCCTCGACCTGAACGAGACGGACGCCTGCGTCGGCCGCCTCTTCGCAGGCCGAGGGAAAGACGATGAGCTTGCCCTCGTACACCTTCTCGTTCGAGAACCGGATGAGGTCCGAGTGCCGCGAGCGGTAGTGCCAGCGGAGCTGGCGCACCGGGTTGAACACCGCGTTGGCCATGTCGAGCACGCTCTCTTCGAGCGTCTCGATGTCGTCTTCCGCAGCGTCCGCGTTGAACATCTTGGTGAAGAAGGCCGTCGGCGGCAGCTGCTTGGTGTCGCCGACCACGACCAGTTGATGGCCCCGATAGATGGCCCCGACGGCATTTTCGGGCGTCATCTGCGATGCCTCGTCGATCATCACGAGATCGAACGTCATGCCGGGATGGACGTACTGCGCGACGGCCAAGGGCGACATCATCCAGCAAGGCTTGAGTTCGAGCAGGGCCTTACCCGCGCGGCGGGTCAGGTCGCGTAACGACAGGCGCCGTTGCTTCTTGCTCAATTCGTTGTTGATGAGGGCCAGTTCGGTGTAGTCCGACTTGCGCCCGATGCCGTTGCCCCGGGGAGGCTTCGCGCCCGTGATCAACCCGTCGTGGATCGTCGCGCGGCCGAGTTCGATGATCTCGCGATCGTACCGCGCGAACTCGGCGCGCAGGCGATCGAGGGTCTGGCCCGTGTAGCCTTCGAGCGCGTGGCCGTGTCGGGCGTAGACCGCCCTTGCCATCGCCCGCGCCACGACCGCCCGCGCCGCCTCCGCCAGACGATCGGCTTTGAGACCACCCGCCGCGGCGAGATCGGCCAACGCCCCCAGCCCGAACGCGGCGAGCTTGAATTTGGCGTTGACGATCTGCCCGGCCTCGATCAGCCCTTGCGGGTCAAGAAAGGCGGCGTTGAGGTCCCGGCTCAAGCCTCGCGCCCCGTCGGCGAGAAGCGCCGCCGCGTCGATGCCCAGACGCGCGGCAAAATCGTCGATCATACCGCGCACCCGCCGACCTTCGGCCAGAAGGCGCTGCCCGGCCTCGATCAGCATCGGGGCGTGAGCGGTCTTGATCGTGTCGAGGATCCGCCGCGCGTTCGAGCACGCGCGAAGGGCGCGCGCGGCCTCCAGCTCGATCTCCAACGGGGCGAGATCGGTTGCCAAGCCGCGAAAACCTCCGCCGACGATCTCGGCCGCGGGGTGCGCATCGAGAGCGCGTCGCGCGTCGTGATACGCGGCGGCTTCGTTGAGGAGTCGTTCGATCTCGACGGCCGCGATCGGTCCCAAAGCGACGAAACATCGCGAATGCCGCGCGACGGCCTCGACTTGATCGGCAAGAGAGCGTTCCTCGTCGTCCAACGCCTTACGCTCGCGTTGAATGGCTTCGAGGGTGTTGTTCGGATCGTGCCCGTGCAGGCTTTCGAGAGCCAGCAACGCCTCGACGTCGCCCGAGACGAGAACCTCGCGCAAAGCTTGCGCCTCGAGCCGCCTCGGTAGGGCGGCCGCTTTGTCGTAATAATTCAAGAGCGCTTCGATATCGTCGATCGACGTGTTCGTGCCGCGAAACGCGCTGCCCAAGGTGCGCTTGTAGACATCGCTGTTGTCGAAACGCTCGATTTCTCGTTGGTAGACGGCCAAGCCGTGCAAATCTCCGGCGATGTCGGTCTTGTTCTTGGTTTTGCTCAAGCCGACCTCGTCGGCGTACAGGCGCATGGCCGCTTTGTAAGCCGACGAGAAGTAGGCAAAGACGCCGGCATGGGCGATCGAGCGCGCGGCGGCGTCGAGGGCCGCGGGGGAGATGCGTGCTTCGAGGCGAACACGGTGTTGCAGATCGTCGCGGTGGCGAAGGAGCGACCGCAAATCGGCCAAGCAGTTCTCGATCGTCGCGCGGGCACCGGGTCGGGCGCTCTCGGCGCTGCGCAGGTCGAGAACGCGGGCCGGGGTGTCCGCGACGAGGTTTCTCGCCGCTTCGAGATCGATCACGCGAACCGTCGAGACGCCCGGATGGCGGTTCGCGAGCGCGAGCAACCGCGCCTCGAACGCCTTGATCGCTTCGAGCCTTGCCAAGGCTTCCCGATGCGCGCGCGCCAAGGGTCCGGGATCGATCGCTTGCCGTCGGGTCGAACGGGCGAAGGCGAGGGCCTCGCGAAGGCGCTCGATGACCGTTGATTGTCCCGGATCGCGAAGGCGCGTGGCTAGGTCCGCTTCGCTCTCGCGAAGACGCGCGATCACGCCCATGAAGTTGCGCAGCTTTCTTACAGCCTCATCGTCGAACAGGCGCTCGACGCGGTCGAGATCGTGCCGGCCCGCGCCGTCGCCGACGAGCCGTTCGAGCGCCTCGACGAGCGCTCGGGCCGCGGGATCGAGCGGATCGTCGAAGAGGGGTGCTGCGTCGTGAAGGGCGATGAGGTTTTGCACCTCTTCGGCCAACGCTTCGGCCGACGCGCACGCATCCTCGGCATCGAGCCGGTTGGTGATCGCGGCCGTGGCGCGTTGCCACAAATCCGGCACGGCCGACGTCGTCGATAGGCGGTGCGACAAATCATCTGCGGCTTTGCCGGCCTCTTCCAAGCGTTCGCGGTCGAAGTCCTCGACGCCTTCGAGAAGGGCGTTTCGAACCTTTGCCGGCAAATTTTCCAAGCTGGGCGTGGTCGAGATTGCCAGACCCAGAACGTCGTGCACGCTCAGGTCCGTGTCGGCAAAGGGTTGCGCCAGCGTGTCGAGATAGGCCTGCAGGCGCGCGCGGCGATCGTTCAATGCCTTGATGCGCTTGACGTGTAGGGCAACGTCCTCGCCGCTCGTGGCTTGTGCCTCGAGCCTCTGCGCGATCGAGGCGTAAACCGCCTCGCGCGATCCGCGTCCGGGTTGCAGGGTGAGCAGGAACGCGCTGAGCCCGACGCCCTCGAGGCGGTTCTTGACGACGTCGAGGGCGGCGGTTTTTTCCGCGACGAACAGCACCTTCTTACCCGCCACCAGCGCCGCCGCGATCGCGTTGACGATCGTTTGCGACTTGCCCGTACCGGGAGGCCCTTCGATCGCCAAATTGCGCCCGTCGGCGATGTCGACGAGCGCGCTGAATTGGGAGGCGTCGGCGTCGAGGACGGTGTAGGGTACCTTGGCAGCAATCTTGGGATCGTCAGGGTTATAGTCGTTGCCCAGTCTCGACGCCGACCTGGAGCCGGCGAAGAGCGTGGCGATCGCCTCGTTGGCGGCGATGTCGCGCTTCTTCGTGTCGAGGTCTTCGTACATGGCGAGCTTGCTCGACGGGAACACACCGATCACGACCTCGCGCCTCACCGACCACGTCATGCCCCGCGGGGCGATCGCGGCGATCGCGGCCATGTAATCCTCGATCGACTCGCCGTCGTAGACCGGCAGTTCGATCCCGAACTCAAAGCGCAGCTTCTCGCCCAGCGTCGCGTTCATCGTCGCGCCATCCGACCCAACGACGAAAAATTCCGTGCCTTGGCGGGATCGCTGCTTGTGGATCTCGATCGGAACAAAGACCAGCGGGCTCAAGTGTCTTGTCGGCGCCCCTTGCTCGGCCCACTCGACGAGGCCGAAAGCCGCTTGAAGAACGCCGACCCCGGTTTCCTGCTCGAAGGTTCGCCCCTTGTCGGCGATGCCTTTGACAAGGCGCAGCAGCTGGTCGGGCAAGAGAAGGGTCTGAACGTCGCCGTCGGCGTGCCGGTCGGCCACGTCATCCGACGGATAGGGTAGATCAAAGCCCGGGCGTACACCGTGCAAACGGGCGTGCGCTTCGAGCGACAGGCTTTCCTTGTGTTGGCGTGGGGGCATCTTGAGCGCGGCGCGCACGCGGTCTTTGAGCGCACGCTCGATCGCCTGCTCCCGCTCGATCCAATCCTCGGCGTCGGAATCGAGGCGATCGAGATCGGCGCGATAGGCTTCGTCCGTGCGGCGGGCCTCGATGCAGGCGTTTTGAAACCCGCTCGTGTCCTCGTCGGCCGGATCCTCGTCGAGGGAGGGGAGCGGTACCAGCCGCATCGCCGCGCCGCGCGACAGGTTGTGCCTCAGCACGTCGGGAAGCTCGTCCACCACCCGCAACACCGTGCGGCTGCGGCCATCCAGCCGTACGTTGATGAGGGGGTTGCGTCGCGTCAGATCGAGCAGTCGCGGGCGAAGGACCTCAATTCTTTTACAAATTAGCTGCTTAATATCTTCGTCATGCAAACTCTTGCTCGAATGATCGTGGAAAGAACAGTCAACATTGTCGTTTTTCACCGAACAGACTCCAGATTTATTGCTTCCAGCGAGGAGACGCTACGTCACTGTCGCGCTTGAGCGGGCTTTGAAGAGCGATCTTGATTTACCATCGAACGCCGGATCCTGGGCGACCAAAATCACTTTGTGGTATAAAGTCTTTGGATCAAACAAGTGTTTTGCGCTCGTATTCCGACGCAATCAAGGGGATCGAGGCGGCGCGGCAGAAGATCGACGAGGTCCCGAAGCGGCACCCCTTCGACCTGCGCTACGGCGCCGATCCGCCGCCCAGGGACTGGGCGCGCTGCGCCCAAGTGCCCGATCGGTACGACGTCGAGAAGGTGCTGAAGCAAGGGTGGTAGGGCTCGGGTCCGGGCCGGGCGCGGACCCGTGCTCGTCGCTTCAAACGGTCGCGTCGATGAGGCTGACATGGGCGGAGACGATGCGCCGGCCCTCCGGCGTGCGCAGGAGCGTCTTCGTCTCGCGCCCCGGGCGTTGATGGCCTTCGCGCAGATATTCCGTGTTGGCGGTCGCGAGGTCCTCGCCGTAGGTCGTGATGACCGTGTTCATCAAGCGGCGCGCGAAGGGGCCCGTCGTGCTCGCGCCGCGAAAGCGGCTGATCGCCTTCCAGCCGTAGAGGTTCTCGCCCACGCCGTAGCGCATCGTCTCCAAGGCGTTCCAGAACAGCTCTTCGAGCACGGCGACGTCGTTCGCGAGCAGGGCCGCTTCGTAACGCTCGAAGACGGCCCTGACTTCCGGCGGCGACGTCGGAGCGGTTGATCTCATGCGCGGTGCGTTGCCTTCGCGTCCGGTGGAGCCGCGTAGCTTGTCTTTCGAGCGCGGCGGCGACCCGCAAGACGAGGTCCTCCCGGCCCGCCGCCGCCATGAGTTGCACGCCCGTCGGCAGACCGCTCGCGCCGAAGCAAGGCGCCACGGCGATCGGCAGGCCCGCGATCGTGAGCGGCTGCACGTAGAGGCCGGGCGCTAAGCGGGCGGGGAGGTTCTGCCCCTCGATCGTGACGGTATCGGCACCGACCCCGGGTGCGACGCACGGAACGGCGGGCATGAGCAGGACGTCGTGGCGCGCGAAGAGCGGCTTCAGCGCGTCCGCGAACCAGCGGCGAAAGCGTTGGGCGGCGAGATACCACTGGCCCGGGATCAGCGCCCCCGCGAGCAGGCGGTCGCGGATCAGCGGGTCGAGGTCGAAGGGGCGCGTTCGCGGGCGCGGGCGCGCTCGGGCTCGGGCAACGCCACCCCGTCCTCGGCGCCAGCAGGCCCGCCGCCCGCTCCAGGGCGGCCCTGGCGTCCGCGTCGAGCGGCCCGTCGAAGTAGCCGCCGATGCGGGCAACCCGCAGCGGCGCGTCGTCGTCGAGCCCGCCTTGCACCGGCGCCACGGCACGGCCGGCGCAGGCCGGATCGCGCGGGTCCGGGCCCTGCATGGGGTCGTAGGCGGGGGCGAAGTCGTGGACGGTCGCCGCGAACGGGCCGACGTGGTCGAGGCTCGCGACGAACGGGAACGCACCGTGGCGGGACAGCCGGCCGAAGGTGGGCTTGAGGCCGAAGCAGCCGCTCAGCGCCGCCGGGACCCGGATCGAGCCGTTCGTGTCCGAGCCCAGGGCGAGCGGCACGAGACCGCCCCGGCCGAGCCGCCCGAGGAGCCGCCGGGGGTGCGCGTCGGGTCGCGCGCCGGGCCGTCGTGCGCGTTCTCGCTCGTGTAGCCGTAGGCGTACTCGTCCATGGCCGTCGTGGCGATCAGAACGGCGCCCGCCGCTTCGAGCCGTCGGATCGCCGTCGCATCTTCCCCGGCCGGGGGCAGGTCGCGGTTGATCTTCGAGCCCACGCGGGTCGGGCGCCCCTCGACGTCGAAGAGGTCCTTGGCGACGAACGGCACGCCCGCGAGCGGCAGGTCCAGGCCTTGCGCGACGGCACGATCCACTGTCGCCGCGTGCCGCAGCACGCGCCCGGTCAGCGCCTCGGTGACGAGGTTCAGGTCGATCGCCGTCTCGATCCGGTTCAAGGTATCCTGTACGGCCCGGACGGCGCTCGTTCGACCCTCCAAGACGGCCGCGGCGATGGCCGAGGCGTGCATCATTCGTCGGGCCCGCGCAAGGGGCCGAAGACGGGGGCGGGATCGAGGTTTTCTGCCGGCGCGAAGTCGAGCAGCAAGGCGAAGGCGTGGGTGCGCGCCACGTTCTCGACCGTGCCGGGGCGGCACGCTTCGGGCAGCGTCAAGCCGACGGCCACCGCCGCCGCGTCGACGTAGGCTTTGGCATCGAAGGTGGGGTTCTGGCCGGCCATCTCAGCGACCCGCCGCGTAGCAAGTCCGACGGGGGTCGGCGGCGGCCGTGAGTGCCGGACCGTCCTCGCCGCCGAGATCGAGGCGGCCGGCCATCGCCACGCCCCCGGCGTCGAACTCGAAGCCGGGCCAATCGACGACGGCGTGACCCTTGGCGGCCAGACCCGCGCGTATCGCCGGCGGCACGCGATCCTCTACGTTCAAGCGCTTGTGGAAATGCGGGTTCGGGAAGAAGGAGACCGGAAAGGAGAAGGTCGCCACGCGCGCCGCTTCCACGGCCTGCTGCGGCAGCATACGGTAGGTGACGAGGTTGACGAAGGCCTGCAGCATGGCCTGCGCGATCACGTCGCCGCCGGGACAGCCGAACGCGAGCACCTGCTCATGGTCTCGATGCACGGCGGGGGCAGGGGTGATGCGCGGCCGCATGCCGGGCGCGATGACGGCCGGATGATCCGGATCCAGGCGGCTTTGCACCCCGCGCGGCGAGACGAAGAAGCCCAAGCCCGGCACGGTCGGTCTCCCGTCCAGCGTGTCGCTCGGCGTGGCGCTGAAGGCGTTGCCGGCGGCGTCGACCGCGCAGAGGCAGGTCGTGTCGAAGCGCGGCCGCGCCGGCCGGGCGTCGCCGCGCGGCGGCTCCTCCATGACGGCGTCGGGTCTGATCCGCTCGAAGAGCCTGTCCAGGCGCGTCTCGCCGAGGAGGTCCTCGATCGGCGTCCCGCCGAAGTTCGGATCGCCGTACTGCGCTTCGCGTTCGAGGAACGCGACCTTCAACGCTTCGGCGACGTGGTGCAGATGATCGACCGAGCCGGGCTTGAAGCGTTCGAGGCCGACGCGCTGCAGGATGCCGAGCGCTTGCAGGAGCACCGGGCCCTGGCTGTAGGTGTCCGTTCGGTATGCACCCGCCACGCCCCGTAGCCGATCGAGGGGGCGGGCGACACGTCGTTGCGAAAGTCGGCGAGGTCCGCCTCGGTCAGCCAGCCGCCGTCGTCCCGGTTGAAGCGCACCAAGGCCCGCGCGATCTCGCCCCCGTAGAAGGCGGCGCGCACGGCCTCGATCCCGTCCTCGCGGTTCGAGCCCCGCTCGGCCTCGGCCAGACGTTGGAGCGTCCGGCCGAGATCGGCCTGCACGATCCGCTCGCCCGTTCGGGGCGGGCGCCCCTTCGGCCAGTAGACGGATGCCGAGCTTTGCCAAGCGGTGAAGCTGCGGTCCATGATCTAAGGCGGTGGCCGTGCGATGATCGAGCGGAAGACCGTTCGAGGCGTAGTCGATGGCGGGTGCCGCGGCCTTCGAAGCTCCAGGTGCCGAAGCGAAGGGCACAAAGCCAAGCGTCCGGCGCCGCCGGGACGATGCCGGCACCAAAGCCGAGCGGCAGGTCGCCGCCGTAGCGTTCCACGACGCGCGCGAGCGTCGCTTCTCGGCCCCAGACGCCGACGCCGGAGACGGCGTGAACCGTAGCGTCGCCCGCGCGCTTGAGCAGGATCGGGGCGATGCCGCCGAAATTGCACATGTCGACCTGCACGACGTTCGAGGCGAGCCCGCCCGCGACCCCGGCGTCGATGGCCGTACCGCCGCGCTCCAGGACGTCGGCCATGATCTGCGCCACGATCGGGTGCCCGGCCGAGACCGTGTAGTCGCGCCCGATCAGCGTCGGCCGCATCGACTCAAGGGGCGGGTAGACTTCGGGCGTGGGCGCGTGCGCGTTGCGCATTCCGCCGGCCGCGTCGGGGTCGATCTGCGTCGTCATGGCCTCATTCCCTCATCCAACGCCGGCCCCGGCATCGACGCTCACGCTGGCGCCGGCCACGGCCGAGAGCCCCGGCCGGCAAAGCGCCAAGCAGGCCTCGGCGACCTCGCGCGGCCGCACCAGCCGGCGTGCGGCGCCCGCGTGTTCGAGCCCGTGCCGGACCGCGTCCTCGGGCACGTTCTGATAGACCGCGATATCGCGCGCGACCTTCGCCAGCATCGGCGTATCGACGTTGCCGGGGCAGACCGCGTTGACGCGCGCCAACGGTGCGAACTCGGCGGCGAGGCTCTCGGCAAGCCCGATCAGGCCGAAGCGCAGTTCCTGGAGCATGTCGCGATCGTCGTTGATGCCGGCCTCGTCCATGCCGATGGCGACGTTGATGCCCCGCTTCGTCCAATCGTCGAGCGGGGCGATGCCAGAGCGCAAGCGCAGGTTGGAGCTGCAATTGTGGCAGATGTGCGTGCCCGTCTCGGCGACGCGCCCGACGTCCTCCGGGCTCAACCAGACCCCGTGCCCGAGGGTGAGGCGCGGTCCCAAGAGGTCGAAGCGGTCGATGTGGGCCAAGGCCGTGCCGCCGCTTCGGCGCTCGGCGTAGGCCCGCTGGTAGGCCGTCTCGACCAGGTGCATGTGCAAGGGTACGTCGAGGCGCTTCGAGGTTGCCGCCAGCCATTCGAGGGCGTCGTCCGAGCACCAGTGCAGGTTGGCCACGATTCGTAGTGCCGGCGCGTCGGTTCTTGCAGGCGCTCGGGTGGGCCCGCTACGAAGGCGTCGTCGTCCATGTAGACGAGGCGGTTCTAGTCGCGCAGGGCGGGCGGCGCGCATTCCGGCGTCGGCATAGGCGCGAATCACCTCGTCCCCCGCCGCCTCAACCGCGCGCGCCCCGCCCGGCACCCAGCCGTGCAGGTGCTGCACGGTCGTGACTCCGGACGCGATCATCTCGAAGGCGCCGTAGAGCGTATCGAGGTAGGGGTCGACGCCCCGACAGGCCATGCGGGTGATCCACCAAAGCTCCAGCGGCATGTCGGGTGAGCCCAACTGTAAAGGTGTCAGGCCGACGTGGTGGTGGGCATTGACGAGGCCGGGCAGGAGGACGTGCCGGTTCGAGCCCAGGATGGGTACCTCCGGGTGGCGCGCCTTGAGGTCGGCGAACGCCCCGACCGCCCGCACGACGCCGTCTTCCTGGTAGACTGCACCGTCCATCGATCTGCTCGACGACCGTGGCGGTGCTCGGCTGGCTGGAGCGCCGCGCCGAGCGCGCCGAGCGCGCCATGACCGACGCCGCGACGCGCGCCTTCACCCGAGACCTGACGACGGCCGAGGACGATGACGAGCAAAGCCGCCCCCGCGCCGCCGCCTAGCGTCGGCTTTCGCCCGCCGGCGCCGCGCCGGCGCCGCGCGCTCGTCGGCCTGACGCCGCTGATCGACGTCGTGTTCATCTTGCTGATCTTCTCCATGCTCGCCTCCTCCTTCCTCGACTGGCGCACGATCGCGCTCGACGCGCCGAGCGGGGGCGGGGGGGCGAGCGGCGAGGCGCGCGCGATCCTGGTCGAGGTCGGCACGGGCGGGCCGCGCGTGAACGGCGAGGCGGTGCCGCTCGAACGCCTGGGCGAGCGGGTCCGGCGGGCGCTGGAACGAACGGCCCCGCTTGAGGGGTTGGTGCGGGTGCGGCCGCTGCCGGGCGTGCCGCTGGCGCAAGCGGTCGCGGTGCTCGACCGACTGACGGCGGCCGGGGTGGAGCGGATCGGCTTGGCCGGCCCGGCGCCGCGATGAGGCCGCCCGCACCGCCGCGACGGACGCGCGGCGACGACGACGCGATGCTGCCGCTGATCAACGTCGTCTTCTTGCTGTTGATCTTCTTCTTGCTGGCCGGCCGTCTCGCGGCGATCGACGGTCTGGGCATCGAGCCGCCGGCGTCGACGAGCGGGGCGACGAACGACGGGTCCGACCTCGTCGTGGGCGTGACCGAGGACGGGGGCTTGGCGCTCGACGGCGAGGTGACGGCGGACGGGGCGCTGTTCGACGCCGTCGCCGCGCGCCTCGCCGACGCGGACGGCACGGCTGTGCAACTCAAGGCGGACGGCCGGGCGGCGGCGACACTCGTCGTCGCGGTCATGCACAAGCTGCGCCGGGCCGGCGTCGAGCGGCTGCGCCTGCTCACCGTTCACGACGCCGCGGCGCCCGGGCGCGGGGCGCTGCCTGATCGAACGCGCCGTTGAGCGGTGAAATAAAGAAGGGCGGCCGAAGCCGCCCTTGCAAGGGGGGTTGACGCCGGCCCGGCGATCAGGCCGGGCCGGCGTCCAGACTGTCGTTAGTTGATGCCGACGTCGCCGCCGATGTCGCTGCCGGTGTCGCCGATGTCGCTACCAACGTCGCCAACGCCGTCGCCGATGTCGCTGCCGACGTCACCGACGGTATCCACGCCCGTGTCGATGCCGTCGCCAACCGTGTCCACGCCGGTATCAACACCGTCGCCGACGGTATCCACGCCGGTATCGACCCCGTCGCCGATGTCCCCGCCAACGTCACCGACGTCGCCCGTGTCGACATCGCCCGTGTCGATGCCGCCCGCGATGTCGCCGCGCGTGGCGCCGAACGAGCCGCGAATCGCCGAGGGGCCGTCGAGCGTGAAGGTGCCCGCGACCTCTTCGGCGGCCGGGCCGGCGAAGCGGCCGGTGGTCGAGCCGGTGTGGCCGGCGTTGGACGAGCTGCCCTCGCCGTCGAACGCGCCGCGGTTGGTCGCGATGCCCATCTCGCCGAAGTTGACGTCGAGGCCGTCGCCGCCGCCGACCTGCTCGAGCGAGGCGTTGCCGGTCATGCTGCCGGCGCCGAAGTCGGCCGAGAGGGAGGACGAGCCGGCGTAGGGCGTGGCGTCGCCCGTGCCGGTGCTCTCGACCGCGAGCGCGCCGCCGGTGTAGGTGGCCGTGCCGGTGGTCGGGATCGCCGACGACTCGGTCGCCTCGTAGCCGGCGAACGAGCCCGCGTCCTGGTCGGTGGCGCCGCTGTTCTGCTCGACGCCGGCCCAGATGCCGAACGCCGAGTAGTCGAGGCTGGCGCCGAGCGTGTCCTCGCCGACGCGCGAGGTCCAGACGGTGCCGTTGTCGGCGTCGTACTGGTTGACGTTGCCGTCGATCACCTCGGACGGCGCGTCGGCGGTGATGCGGATGCCGTTGTCGGTCTGAACGACGACGGCGCCCGACTCGCCGGCGAACTGGACGTTACGGGTCGCGGCACCGCTCGCCGTGGACGACTCGAACGAGGAGCCCGCGATCGAGCCGCCGGCGTCGGTCGTGGCGCCGTCGCCGGGATCGGTGACCTCGAAACCATCATCGTTCTCGTCGAACACGCCGTCGCCGTTGGTGTCGCCGTCGGGCACGCCGTCGCCGTCGGCGTCGTCGAAGCCGTCGACGATGCCGTCGCCGTTGGTGTCGCCCTCGACCGCGCCGCCGTCGCCGCCCGCGTCGAAGCCGTCGTCGTCCTCGTCAAAGTCGCCGTCGCCGTCCGTGTCACCGTCGGGCACGCCGTCGCCGTCCTGGTCGTCGAAGCCGTCGACGACGCCGTCGCCGTTGGTGTCGCCGGTGATCTCGCCGCCCTCGCCGGCCGCCGTGCCACCGCCGCCGTCACCGCCGCCGCCGCCGCCGCACGCGGCGAGCGCCAGTATCATCGCCATTGCGGACACCTGAGAAAGTCTGAGCATTTCCGATCCCTTGTTTGCGTGGGTCTTTTATGGTTAACCCCACACAACGCTAGTTGCTCCCCCGCGTGGAAGCAACCGGGCCAATTCGCCCATCTGACTTTATGCGTACGGTTTTATAGCGAGTGTCACGAAGACGACAACATATCCTTGCGAAGCGTGTAGAATAAAAGAGCTAACATGGCGCCGCCGCCACACGTGGCCGACGAAATCGTTTCGCCGGGGAACAACATCACGCCGCCGCCGGCGTCGCCGCGGTCGTGCGCCGGCGCCAGGGCTCGGCCTTGTACCAGCCGACGACGTAGGCGGCGGCGATGACCGTCGCGAGGCCGATCAGGTTCGCCGCCGCGACGGCGAGCGGGCCGCGATCGGTGTAGTCGAGGGCGATGGTGAGCAGCCAAGCGGTCAGCATGCTGGTCATGAAGGCGGCGAGCGCCTGCTGCCCGACCTTGACGATCGGGCGCAGCGGCCGGGAGGTGAGCCACGCCCCGCGGCCGTGGACGGCATACGCGGCGAGGTAGGTCAGCGCCAGGACGTGCAGGTAGCGCAAGGGGTGCTGGTTGCTCTTGAAGCCGTTGACCCAAAGCGCGTCGTGGACGGCTTTCAGCCAGTCGATCTCCCAGTAGATCTGCCAGCGGCTCAAGGGGATCATGACGAGGACGTAGGCGAGTGCCAGGAGGAGGAGCCACCCCTTGTAGGGCACCTTGGGCAGCCAGCCGCGGCTGAGCGCGAAGCCGGTGAAGAAGAGGAGCTGCCAGGCGAAGGGGTTGAAGAACCACGTCCGCTCCGACCAGGGCTCGGCCGGCAGGGCCAGCCCCGCCCAGGCGGCGGCGTAGAGGCCCAGGCAAAAGGCGACGGCGGCCCAGGTCGACAGGCGTTGCAACGCGACGACGATCGGCACCATGAGGAGGATCACCATGTACATCGGCAGGATGTCGAAGTAGTTCGGCACGTAGGTGAGGGTGAAGAAGGCGAACAGGTTGCGCGCCGTGTCGTCGAGCAGGGGCTCGACGTTGAGCTGCCCGGCCCAGTTCTGCGCCGTAGGGCCTAAGCCTTGCATGACGCCGAGGGTGACGACGATCGTGACGAGGTAGAGCCCGGCGTGCGCCCAGTAGATCTGCCAGCAGCGGTGGAGGATGCGCGCCGTGCCGACCCAGAAGCCGAGCCTCGCGAAGGTGCCGCCGAACGCGATCGCGGCGGCGTAGCCTGAGCAGAAGACGAACATCTCGGCCGCGTCCGAGGGGCCGAATTTGGCCGGGATGAAGGCGGCCCAAGGGTTCCACTGGATGTGGGCGACCAGGATGATCAGCATGGCGATGCCGCGCCAGACGTCGAGGCGCGGGTCGCGCGGCGCGCGGCCCGGCGCTGCGCTTGGGCTTGCGGCGTTGGTCATGGACGAGGATACCCAATCTTGCCGCCCAAGAACGGCGTGGTCTTTATAGGTTGCTTTGGCAAGCAAGATGGTCGAGGCGACGACCGCAAGCAAGCCGTGCCGATCGGCACAGCCGGATACGCGCGCGAACGTGAAGGGATGAACGACATGGCCGCGGGGCCGCTGATCTACCTGCTGCGCCACGGCGAGACCTTGTGGAACCGCGAGCGGCGAATGCAGGGCCGCCGCGACTCGCCCCTGACCGAACGGGGCATCGCCCAGGCGGCGGCGATGGGCGAGGCGCTGCGCGCCCGCCTCGGCGACGGTGCCGAGGGCTTCGCTTGGCGCTCCAGCCCCTTGATGCGCGCGTGGCAGACGGCCGTGATCGTCGCCGGCCGCGTCGGCGTCGATCCGGGCGCCATCGAGCGGCAGGACGCCTTGAGGGAGATGACCTGGGGCGACTGGGACGGGCTCACCGCGGCCGAGATCGAGGCGCGCGACCCGCAACTCTGGCAGGCACGGATCAACGATCGCTTCACGATCGCCCCGCCCGGCGGCGGCGAGACCCAGACCGAAATCGTCGTCCGCGCCGCTACGTGGCTCAGGGCCGTGCCGGCCGACGCCAAGCTCGTCGTCGTCGCGCACGGCGCCCTCGGCCGGGCGTTGCGCACCGCCTTCGAGGGCGCGCACCCCAAGCGGATGCTCGAACTCGACGAGCCGCAGGACGCCTTCTATCGCCTGAGCGACGCCGGCATCGAGCGGCTCGGCGTCGCCTGAACGATCCGTGTCGAACCCCGCGCTCGACGCCCTGCGCGCCGCCGCCGAAGCGATGCTGCGCCACCCGGAGGCGTGGTGCCGGGCGCGAAGACGGCTGACGCGCGAGACGGCGGTCCTGTGGCGCTGCTACCTGCGTCGCCTCGCGGGCGCCACGCCGCCCGGCATCGTTCGCCCCGAGACGTTTGATCGTCGCTTCGCCGACCCCGCGTGGCGCTCTCACCCGCTGTTCGCCTTCCTCGCCGAGGCGCACGTCGTCCTGCGGCGCCGTGCGAGAAGCTTCGTCGCGGGGCTGCCCGGCCTCGACCTCCTCCCCCGCCGCCGCCTCGCCTTCCTCGTCGGCCGCTACGTCGAGGCCCTCTCGCCGGCGAACGCACCCTGGACCAACCCGGTCGTCTTGCGGGCGGCCTGGAACAGCAACGGGCGCAGCCTGCGGCGGGGCATCGTGCGTCTCGGGCGCGACGCGGCCCGCGGCCTGCCCATGCCGCGCCCGGACCCGCCCCGCGTCGGCCGCGAGGTCGCGGCGACGCCGGGGACGGTGGTGGCCGAGAACGACTTGATGCAGTTGATCCGCTACGCCCCGACGACGCGCGAGGTCGGCGCCGTGCCGCTCCTGGTGCTGCCGTCCTGGATCAACAAGTTCTACGTCCTCGACCTGCGGGCCGAGAACAGCTTCGTTCGCTGGGCCCTCGACCGGGGCGTGCAGGTCTTCATGGTCTCCTGGGTCAACCCGGATGCCGGCCACGCCGAACGCGGCCTCGCCGACTACCTTGAATCCGGCCCCGCCGCCGCCGCCGCGGCCGTCCGCCGCCAGACCGGGCAGGGGCGCGTCCAGGTGCTCGGCTACTGCCTCGGCGGCACGCTCGCCGCCTGCTACGCCGCGCGCGAGGCGGCGCTCGGGCGTTTCGGCGTGCGCTCGCTCACCCTGCTCGCGACCCTGCTCGACTTCGCCGAGCCCGGCGACCTCGGCCTCTTCATCGACGCGAAGAGCGTGGAGGCGATCGAGCGGCGGATGCGGCGCCGCGGCTACCTGCCGGCCGAGGCGCTGGGCGGGGTCTTCGCAAGCTTGCGCGCCAACGAGCTGGTCTGGCCGGCCCTCGTCGACGGCTACCTGCTCGGCAAGGCGCCGTCGCGCTTCGACCTCGCCGGCTGGAACGCCGACGCCACCCGGCTGCCGTACCGGCTGCACAGCCAGTGCCTGCGCCACCTCTACCTCGACAACCGGCTGGCCCGGCCGGGGGCGCTTTGCCTCGGCGGCGTACCGATCGACCTCGGCCTGATCGAGGCGCCCACCTTCGCGCTCGGCACGCGCGACGACCACATAGCCCCCTGGGCTTCCGCCTACCGCGGCCTGCGCCTGCTGAACGCCGCCCCGCGCCGCTTCGCGCTCGGCGGAAGCGGCCACGTCGCCGGCGTCGTCAACCCGCCCTCGGCCGGCAAGCACGACCACGCCCTCGCCGAAGCCGACGGCCGCGACCCGATCGCGTGGCAACGGACAGCACGGCACGCGCCCGGCTCGTGGTGGCCCGCGTGGCACGACTGGTTGACCGAACTCGACCCGACGACGATCCCGGCCCGACCGTCAGAGGAGGGAATCGAGCCGGCGCCGGGGCGCTACGTGCGGGGTTGAACGCTTGCGCGTCCGCTGCGCGGGGCTTCTTTTTTCTCTTTTTTACTATTTGTCGTCGGAGATTGGCCGCAACGTCGAGAGCTAGCCCCGGCCAAAGTTGCAAAAACAGAAGAAAAAGGCCCGCGGCAGCGACGCGAAGCGTTCACGGCTTGCCGTGCAAATTCCCCTGCGCATATCCGTTACCATGAACGCCCCCTTCGATCGCCGCCGCCGCCGCCTGCGCCGGGAGCGGCTGAGGCCGGACCCGGACCCCTTCCTGCGCCGCGCGATCGAGGCGTCGCTGTTGGACCGGCTCGCCGTCGTGCGGCGCGACTTCGGCCGCGTCCTCGTGCTCGGCGCGCAGGACGGCGCCCTCGTAGAAGCGCTTCGCGCCGCCGGGGTCGAGACGGTCGTGGCCCTCGACGAGCTCGCCGTCGAGGGCGCGGGCGCCTTGGCCGTGATCGGCGACGAGGAGCGGCAGCCGTTCAAGGACGGCGCCTTCGACGCGGTCTTCTCGGCGATGAGCCTGCACGCGGTGAACGACCTCGTCGGCGTCTTGATCCAGGTCCGCCGCTGCCTCGTGCCGGACGGGCTCCTGCTGGCGGGCTTTCCCGGCGGCGAGAGCCTGGGCGAGTTGCGCTACGCCCTGACTCAGGCCGAACTCGACGTGCGCGGCGGGATGGAGCCGCGCGTCATGCCGACGATCGACGTCCGCGACGCGGGCGCGCTTCTCCAGCGCGCCGGCTTCGCGCTTCCCGTCGCCGACGTCGAGCGCCTCACCGTGCGCTACCGTGACCCGCTGCGGCTGCTGCACGACCTGCGGGCGATGGGCGAGGGCAACATCCTGCGCGGCAGCGGCCGAACGGCGCTGCGCCGCGACGTGCTGGCACGCGCGATGCTGCTCTACGCCGAAACCTTCCCGGACGCCGAGAAGGTTAAGGCGACGTTCGACCTCGTCTACCTCACCGCCTGGGCGCCCGGCCCCAACCAGCAAAAACCCGCCCGCCGCGGCTCGGGCAAGGTGTCGCTGGCGGAAACGTTGGGGAAGTTTCCGATTTAACGCTTCGCGTGCGCTGCCGCGCGGCCTTTTTTCTTCTCTTTTTAACTTTGTCCGAGGCTGGCTTCGGCGTTGAGGCCAAGTCCGAGAACAAGTAGCAAAAAAGAAGTGAAAAAGCCTGCGCGGCAGCGCACGTGAAGCGTTCAACGTACGTGCAGGCACTGCCCCGCGACCCAAGTCTCGCGCACCGCCCTGTCGTCGCCCATGATGGCGAGGACGAACAGGGTTTCGGCGAGGTTGCCGTCCTTGATCGCGGCCGCGCGGTGGGCCATCGCCGGCGTGGCGTGCGGGTCGAGCACGGTGACGTCGGCGGCGGTGCCGGGGTCGAGCGTGCCGATCTCGTCGGCGAGGCCGAGCGCTTCGGCGTTGCCGCGGGTCATGGCGTGGAACAGCGACAGGGGCGCCCAGCTCTGGCCTTGCAATTGCAGGACCTTGTAGCCCTCGGCGGCGGTCTGCAGCATCGAGTAGGACGTCCCGCCGCCGATGTCGGTCGCGAGCGCCGTGCGCACGCCGGCGCGCCGCAGCCGGGCCATGTCGAACAATCCCGAGCCGATGAACAGGTTCGAGGTCGGGCAAAAGCAGGCGACGCTCTCGGTCTCGGCCAAGCGCGCGGCCTCGGCGTCGTCGAGGTGGATGCAGTGACCGAAGAGCGAGCGCGGCCCCAAGAGGCCATAGCGGTCGTAGATGTCGGTGTAGTTCGCCGACCAGGGGAACAACTCGCTTACGAGCCGCACCTCGGCCCGGTTCTCGCTCAGGTGGGTCTGGACGTAGCATTCGGGATGCGCGCGGATGAGCGCGCCAGCCGCTTCGAGCCCCGCCTCGCTCGACGTGATGGCAAAGCGCGGCGTCACGGCGTAGGCGACGCGCCCGACGCCGTGCCAGCGCGCGATCAGGGCCTCGCTCTCGTCGTAGCCGTACCCCGGACCGTCGCGCAGGCCCTTAGGGCAGTTCCGGTCCATCATCACCTTGCCGCCGATCACGCGCATGGTCCGCGCCTCGGCCTCGGCGAAGAGCGCCTCGGCGCTCGCCGCGTGCGTGGTCGCGTAGACGGCGGCGGTGGTCGTGCCGTGGCGCAACAGCGCGTCGAAGAAGAACCGCGCCTGGGCCCGCGCGTGTTCGGGGTCGGCGAACTTCTGCTCCGCGACGAAGGTGTAGCGTTCGAGCCATTCGAGCAGTTGCGCGCCGTACGAGGCCACGACCTGCACTTGCGGGTAGTGGACGTGGGCGTCGATCAGGCCCGGCAGGATCAGCCCGTCCGGGTAGCGCCGCACCTCGGCGCCCGCCGAATCGACCGCGCCCGCGTGCCCGTGCGCCAGGATGCGGCCGCCCTCGATCAGGACGACGCCGTTCTCGTGCGTCTCGACCGCGGCCGCCCCCATCGTCGCCGGGTCGCCCTTGAAGCTGAGCGTGCGGCCGCGCAGGGCAATGCGGGTCATGCGGTGCGGGTCATGGCTGTTGCGATCCTCGGCGCCGTGGCATAGGCGTCCACCCATGAACGACCCCGACGCCATTCTCAAGCGCCTGCTCTACCGCGACGGGCTGATCCTGATCGTCGACAAGCCGGCGGGCCTGCCGGTCCACCCCGGCCCCAAGGGCGGGCCGACGCTCGAAGACGGCTTCGACGCGCTGCGCTTCGGCCTGCCCGACCGGCCGCACCTGGCGCACCGGCTGGATCGCGACACCTCGGGCTGCCTCGTGCTCGGCCGGCACAAGAAGGCGCTGCGGCGCTTGGGCAAACTGTTCGAGGCGGGGCGGGTGGCGAAGTCCTACTGGGCGGTGGTCGAGGGGGAACCGCTTGAGCCCGCCGGCACGATTGACCTGCCGCTCGCCAAGCTGAGCACCGCCAAGCGCGGCTGGTGGATGACGGTCGATCGGGAGAACGGCCGCCCGGCCGTGACCGACTACGCCGTGCTCGCCGCCGCCGACGGCCGAACGGCGGTCGAGTTGCGGCCCCGGACCGGCCGGACGCACCAGTTGCGCGTCCACTTGGCGGCGATCGGCCACCCGATCCTGGGCGATCCCGTCTACGGCGACAAGGCCCCGACGGCGCCCATGCACCTGCACGCCCGCTCGATCGCGCTGCCGCTCTACGAGCGCCGCGACCCGGTGGCCGCGACCGCCCCCGTTCCCCCCCACATGGCCCCCGCCCTCCTGGCCTGCGGCATGACGGCAGCGGACTTGGCGCCCGAGGCGGACGATGCGGCGGCCCATTGGGAAGGCGCGAGTCCGGCCACCCTGGACCCCGCATCAAGTGCGGGGTGACAAGGTGTAGGTGTGGGCGCTCAAACCTTTTCTTTGTCACCCCCGACTTGATCGGGGGTCCAGGGTGGCAGAGATCCTTTGCCCCCAACGGGCGACATCTTTTCTTCAGCGCACGCGAAACGTTCCCGGCTTCCACGGCCTCGCCGTCAGCGGGTCCTCCGGCCAGGGGTGCTTCGGGTAGCGCCCCCGCCCCTCCTTGCGCACGTCCGGGTAGACGTTTCGCCAGAACGAGGCGAGGTCCCGCGTCACCGCGAGCGGGCGCCCAGCCGGCGAGAGCAGGTGCAGCGAGAGCGGCACGGCGCCGTCCAGGACGGCCGGGGTGCGCTCAACGCCGAACATCTCCTGCAAACGTACGGGGTAGGCGGGCGGCTCGGCCGCGTAGTCGACCCCGATCCGCGAGCCGGCCGGGCTCTCGATCGCGGCCGGCGCCAGCCGGTCGAGCGCCATCGCCGTGCCCCGGTCGAGCCGGTGGCGCAGGAGGGCTTCGAGGTCGAGCCGACTGAGCCCGCTCAAGTCCCGCTCGGTCGTGAGGTAGGGCAGCAGCCATGCCTCCAGGCTATCCAGCAGGGCTTGATCGTCGAAGGCCGGCACGAGGTCCGGGCGGTGCCCCGCCAGGAAAGCGAGCCGCCGCCGCAGCGCCAGCGCCCCGCGCGGCCAGGCGAGCGCGCCCGGGCCGCGGCGGCGCAGTTCGTCCAGGAGGAGCGCGTGCGCCGCCGGCCAGTCGGTGATCGCGGCCGGGGTCGAGGCCAGCACCGCCTGACCCAGGCGCCGCACCCGCCGGGCGACGACGGCGCCGTCCTCCAGGTCGAACGTCACCCCTTCGACGATGGCATCCTTGAACAGCGCCTCGATTTCGGCCGCCTCCAAGGGTGCGGCCAGACGGACGAGCGCGTCGCTGCCGCTGTCCTCGACCCCGCCGATCGCGAGGCAGGCGTTGTTGCCCAGGCCGCTGTTCGGCGGCAGGCGGACGCCGCGGCCGAGTGCCGTCTTGTAGCCGTCGCCGCGGCGGACCGCGACCCGCTCGGGATAGGCGAGTGCGAGGCAGCGCCCGGCCGCGTCGGGCGCGATCGTGCCGCCAGTCACCCCGGCGGCGCGGCGGACCTGCGCCTCGATCCGGGCCGCCTCGCCGGGCCAGGGTGCTTCGGCCCGGTGCTTCAGCCGGTCGGTGAGATCGACGCCCGCGTCGCGAAACGGGTCGCGCCCGGCGAGGAGCGCCGATACCGCCGCCGCCGTGGCGCCGAAGCCGCGTTCGCGCGCCTCGATCACCATGTGGCCGAGGCGCGGGTGGAGGGGAAGGTCGAGCAACGCCCGCCCGTGCGGGGTGAGGCCGCCGTCGGCGTCGAGCGCGCCCAGGCGTTGCAGGAGCGCCTGCGCCTCGGCGAACGCGGCCCCGGGCGGGGGGGTCAGCCACGCGATGCCCGACGCGGAGCGCACCCCCCAGCCGGCCAGGACCAGGACAAGGCCGGCGAGGTCGGCCTCGGCGATCTCCGACGGATCGGCCGCGTGCCGCGCCTGAAGCGGGTCCCAGAGCCGATAGGCGTGGCCGGGGGCGACGCGGCCGGCCCGGCCGGCGCGCTGGGTCGCGGACGCCATCGAGGTCGGCCGGGTGACGAAGCGGTCCATCCCTGTGCGCGGGCTGTAGACCGGGCGCCGCTGCAAGCCGGCGTCGACCACGGCCGCGATCCCCTCGATCGTCAGGCTGGTCTCGGCGATGTCGGTGGCGAGCACGACCTTGCGCCTCCCGAGCGGCGGCGGCGCCACGGCGGCGTTCTGCTCGGCCTGCGGTCTAGCACCGTAGAGCCGGTGCAGGTCGATGTCCGCCGGCAGCGCGCGTTCGAGCCGCCCCGCCGCGCGCTCGATCTCGGCGGCGCCGGGCAAGAAGGCGAGCACGCCCCCTTCGTGCCGCCGCAGGGCCTCCAGCACGGCCGCCGCCGCGTCGGCCTCGACCCCGCCCGTGGTCTGTCGGTGCGCCACCGTGACGGGATAAGCCCGCCCCTCCGCCCGCAGCCGGGGGGCACCGTCGAGGAAGGCCGCGACCGCCTCGCCGTCGAGCGTCGCCGACATGACGAGGAGGCGCAGGTCCGGGTTCAGGTGCAGCCTCGCCTCCCGCAGCAGGGCGAGGCCGAGGTCGGCGTCGAGCGAGCGCTCGTGGAACTCATCCAGGACGACAAGCGCGTAGGCTTCGAGCCCCGGGTCGGCCTCCAGCCGGCGCAGCAGCAGCCCCTCGGTCACGACCTCGATCCTGGTCGCGGCCGACAGGCGGCGCTCGAAGCGCATGGCGTAGCCGACCGTCTCGCCGACCTCCTCGCCCAGAAGGTGCGCCATGCGCAGGGCGGCGGCGCGGGCCGCGAGCCGGCGCGGCTCGGCGATCAGGATGCGGCGCCCGCGGCACCAGGGTGCTTCCAGCAGGTGCAGCGGCAGCCGCGTCGTCTTGCCCGACCCCGGCGGCGCTTCGAGCACGGCGACGCCGCGTTCGCCCAGCACCCGGACCAGATCGGGCGCCACGGCATCGACCGGCAGCGGCGGCTCACGCCAGTCGGTCACGTGGTTTTCTCATCGGCAGCCCGTCGGAAAGGGCGGAGTCCTGCCACCCTGGACCCCGCATCAAGTGCGGGGTGACAATGTTTAAATGCGTTGGAGCGGCGTTTGCTTTCTCTAGCCTCAGCGATTCACACCGCCTCCTCTTGTCACCCCCGACTTGATCGGGGGTCCAGGGTGGCAGGACTCCTCTATTTCCAACACGAAATTTCGCCCCCAAACACGTCCCGCCGCCGATCGTAATCGCCCGTTAACCCCGGCCGGGTTATGATCGGCCGTCGCCTCACCTCGGGAGGAGTGCCGTGCTCGATCACCTGTCCACGTCAGCCGCCTACAACCGCTGGGCCAACGAACGGCTCTACGCCGCCGTCGGGACCTTGAGCGACGCCGCCTATCGCGCCGACCGGGGCGCCTTCTTCGGCTCGATCCGCAACACGCTCAACCACGTCCTCGTCGCCGATCGGATCTGGCTCAAGCGCCTCACCGGCGCGGGCGACGCACCCGAGCGGCTCGACGCGATCCTGCACGACGATTTCGAGGGGCTCGAAGCCGCCCGCGCCGCCGAGGACGATCGCATCGCCGCCTTCGTCGCCAGCCTGGACGCGGCCGACCCCGAACGGTCCTTCACCTACCAGAACACCGCCGGGAAGAGCTTTCACCAGGGGTTCGTTCCCGTCCTGATGCACGTCTTCAACCACCAGACCCACCACCGCGGCCAAGTCCACGCCATGCTCACGGGCTTGAGCGAACCGGCGCCGGCCCTCGACCTGATCTTCTATCTTCGCGAGGTAGAAGCGGCGTGAGGGGCTACCAGTGGACGTGAAAGTCGAGCAGGCGCAGCGCCGGGTCGATCGCCGACAGGTCATCGACCTGACGCAGCGAGGCTTGGCCGAGCGCGTCGAGGCGCCCGATCGCCGCCTTGAAGGCCGCCGCCTCGAAGCGATCGCGTTCGACGACGAAGAGCGCACAGCCCTCCGGCCGCACCAGCCGGGTCATCTCCTTCAACGCCGCCGCCTCGTCGCCCGGCATCGGGGCGAAGGCGCGGCAGAGCGCGAGGTCGTGGACGTCGGCCGAGAGCGGCACGCCTTGCGCCAAGCTGGCGCGGATCAGGCGGAGATAGGCCTGCGTCGTGCCCGCCGCCTCGATCCAGGACTCGTTCGTGTCGATGCCGTCGATGGCGGTGAAGCCCAAGGCGGCGAGGGCACTGCCGAGATCACCCTTGCCGCAGCCGACGTCGAGCACCCGGCCCTTGCGCTCGACCCCCGTCGTCGTCGCCCGCTTTGCCAGCATTGTCGTCACCGCCGCGTGCCGCGGGTCCATGCCGTCCTCCCTTCCGCCTGCCGGGCAGTCGCGTGACGTCGGCGCTGCTCCGCCGGACCCTACTCCGCCGGGCGCTCCGCCTCGCGCTGCTCGCGGCCTGCGTCGTCGGCGCCGTCGTGGGCGGGACCCGCCTCGCCGCCACCGTCGATCACGTCCGCCAGGGCATCCTGGTGCCGCCGCCCGCCGACGACAAGGCTTTTCGCGACACGCTCATAGGCGCCTTGGGCGTCGCGGCGCTGACGCTGGATTTCGACGGGGAGATTGCCAAAGCACTCGCCGTCGAGGACGTGCAGGCGGCGCAGATCCTGGCCGCCGCCGCCGCGCGCGCCGGCCGTCCGCTAGCACCCGAGACGGCGGCGGCGCTGGCCGAGGCCACGGCGCCCGCCGCCACCTGGGGCCGACGGTTGCGCGACGCCGCCTGGGGCGGGCTAACCGGCGAGGCCGACAGCGTCGCCGGGCTCGCCGGCGCGGTCGGCGTCGATCTCGGCGTGCCGCTCTACGGCGACGCCCGCGACGTCGTCTGGCAGTCGTGGCGCGGCCTGTCCGGGGCCGGGCGCGACGACGTCGTGCTCGGCCTCGCCGCCGCCGGCCTCGTCCTGCCGCTGGCCCAGCCGGTGAGCGACACGCTCAAAGCCGCCCTGCGCTTCAAGCGCATCGCGCCCGGCCTCAAGCGCACCTTGCGCGCCGCCCCCGCCGCGAGGCTGCGGCAGGCGGCGGGCGACCTCGGCGCCATCGCGACGACGGGCGGCACCGGCACGCTGGCGCTGGCCTTGAAGCGCGCGGACGGCCTCGAAGATCTTTCCTTGTTCCGCCGCACGAGCGCTGTCATGGGCGACACCGCCGACGAGGCGATCCTGGTCCTCGGCCCCAACCTGCGGCACGCCTTTCGCGCCGTGAAGCTGACGTGGCCGCGCGTCCTCGACCTGCTCGCTTGGGGCGGCACGCTCCTCGCCGCGCTCGGCGGCCTCGTCTTGAGCCTGCTCGGTTGGCCGGTGAAGCGGTTCCTGCGGCGGCTTTGAACGCTTCGCGTCCGCTGCGCGGGGCTTTTCTCTCTTCTTTTTTATCTTTTGTCCGAGACTGGCCCTCGGCGCCGCGGCCAGCCTCCCACGTTAACACTGGCAAAAAGAAAGAAGAGAAAGCCCCGCGCAGCGGACGCGAAGCGTTTTCCCCCCGCGTTGACAGTCTGCCGCACCGGTCTTATCTCCCAAGCCTGATCTCTCATGCCCGGCCTCAACAAAGGCATCTGTCACATGCTCGGCGTCATCGCGAAGCGGCTGTTCGGTTCGGCCAACGATCGCAACCTCAAGTCCATGTTCAAGGAAGTGGAGCGGATCAACCGCCTGGAGCCCGAGGCGGCGGGCCTGAGCGACGCCGATCTCAAGGGCCGCACGGAGACCTTCAAGACGCGCTTGGCCGCGGGCGAGACCTTGGACGGCCTTTTGCCCGAGGCGTTCGCCACCGTGCGCGAGGCGGCGAAGCGGGCGCTCGGCCAGCGCCACTTCGACGTGCAGCTCGTCGGCGGCATGGTCCTGCACAAGGGCGGCATCGCCGAGATGAAGACCGGCGAGGGCAAGACGCTGGTCGCCACGCTCGCCACGTACTTGAACGCGCTCGAAGGCAAGGGTGTCCACGTCGTCACCGTCAACGACTACCTCGCCCGCCGCGACGCCGCCTGGATGGGGCAGGTCTACCGTTTCTTGGGCCTTGAGGTCGGCTGCATCGTGCCGGGGCTGGACGAGGTCCAGCGCCGCGCGGCTTATGCCGCCGACATCACCTACGGCACCAACAACGAGTTCGGCTTCGATTACCTGCGCGACAACATGCGCATGAACCTGGAGACGATGGTCCAGCGCGACCACCACTTCGCCATCGTCGACGAGGTCGATTCGATCCTGGTCGACGAGGCGCGCACGCCGCTCATCATCTCAGGACCCGCCGAGGACAGTTCGGCCCTCTACACCGCGATCGACAAGCTGATGCCGGCCCTGGTCGAGGAGGACTTCGAGAAGGACGAGAAGCAGCGCACGGTGACGCTGACCGAGATCGGCACCGAGAAGATCGAGGACATGCTGCGCGAGGCGGGCCTCCTCGTCGAGGGCGACCTCTACGACCCCGAGAACGTCAGCCTCGTCCACCACGTCCAAGAGGGCCTGCGGGCGCACAAGCTGTTCGCCCGCGACGTCGATTACCTCGTCAAGAACGACAAGGTCATCATCGTCGACGAGTTCACCGGCCGGATGATGGAGGGCCGGCGCTACTCGGGCGGGCTGCACCAAGCCCTGGAGGCGAAGGAGGGCGTCACGATCCAGCCCGAGAACCAGACGCTCGCCTCGATCACCTTCCAGAACTATTTCCGCCTCTACAAGAAGCTGGCCGGCATGACCGGCACCGCCGCGACCGAGGCCGCCGAGTTCGGCGAGATCTACGGCCTCGGCGTCATGGAGATGCCGACGCACCGCCCCTTGGTCCGCAAGGACGAGGACGACGAGATCTACCGCACCGGCGGCGAGAAGGACGAGGCGATCGCGGTCGAGATCGAGGCGGCGCACGGGTCGGGCCAGCCGGTCCTGGTCGGCACGACCTCGATCGAGAAGTCCGAGCACCTCTCCAACCTGCTCAAGCAGAAGAAGGTCGAGCACCGCGTCCTCAACGCCCGCTACCACGAGCAGGAGGCCTACATCGTGGCGCAGGCCGGGCGCTTGAATGCCGTCACCATCGCGACCAACATGGCCGGCCGCGGCACCGACATCCAACTCGGCGGCAACGCCGAGATGCGCATTCAGCAAGAGTTGGGCGCCGACGCCGAGCCCGCCAAGGCGGACGCCATCCTGGCCGAGGTCGCGGCCGAGGGGGTCAAGGTGAAGGAGGCGGGCGGCCTCTACGTCATCGGCACCGAGCGGCACGAGAGCCGCCGCATCGACAACCAGTTGCGCGGCCGCTCCGGGCGTCAGGGCGACCCCGGCCGGACCAAGTTCTACCTCTCGCTCGACGACGATTTGATGCGCATCTTCGGCTCCGAGCGCATGGACTTCATGCTGAAAAAGCTGGGGTTGCAGGAAGGCGAGGCGATCATCCACCCCTGGATCAACAAGGCGCTGGAGAAGGCGCAGCAGAAGGTCGAGGCGCGCAACTTCGACATCCGCAAGAACCTGCTCAAGTTCGACGACGTGATGAACGACCAGCGCAAGGTCATCTACGACCAGCGCAAGGAGCTGATGGCGGCCGACGACGTCGCCGAGGCCGTCACCGACATGCGCCACGAGGTGATCGACGTCCTGGTCGCGCGCCACGTGCCCGAGCGCTCGTTCCCCGAGCAGTGGAACGGCGAGGGCCTCAAGGACGATGTCGGGCGCCTGTTGGGCCTCGACCTGCCGATCCAGGAGTGGCTCGCCGAGGAGGGCATCGCCGACGCCGAGATCAAGGAGCGGATCCTCAACGCCTCCAACGAGCACATGGCGGCGAAGGAGGCCGCGTTCGGGAGCGACCTCATGCGCCGGGCCGAGAAGGGCCTCCTCTTGCAGATCCTCGACCATCTGTGGAAGGAGCACCTCCTCCTCCTCGACCATCTGCGACAGGGCATTCACCTGCGCGGCTACGGCCAGAAGGACCCGTTGAACGAGTACAAGAAGGAGGCGTTCGCCCTCTTCGACGGGATGCTCAACCAGTTGCGCGAGACCGTGGCGCAGATCCTCTCCAACCTCGACGTCCGCCAGGAGACGGCACCGGCCCCCGCCGCCGCCCCGGCACCGCTGCCCCGCCGGCGTCAGACCGAGCTGGCGCTCGCCGGCGCCGAGGACTTGTTGGAGTTGGAGGTTGATGACGAGGACGCCCCCGCGCCATCCTTCGCCAACGTCCCCCGCAACGCGCCCTGCCCCTGCGGCTCGGGCAAGAAGTTCAAGCAGTGCCACGGCCGAATCGGCGCGTAAGAAAGCGGTGTGAGCGATGGTTGAACGTACCTACTACGCCCCGAAGGGCGGTATGCCGGCGCAGACGGACCTCCTGACCGACCGCGCCGTCTTCACCGACGCCTACGCCGTCCTGCCCAAGGGCGTGCTGCGCGACATCGTCACCAGCCGCCTGCCGTTTTGGGACGACACGCGGGCGTGGGTCATCTCGCGGCCGCTGTCCGGCTTCGCCGAGACCTTCTCGCAGTACATCATGGAGGTCGGTCCCGGCGGCGGCAGCGACCGGCCCGAGCCCGACGCGAACGCCGAGGCCATCCTCTTCGTCGTCGAGGGCGAACTGACCCTGACGCTCGCCGGCGAGCGGCACGCGATGACGCCCGGCGGCTACGCCTTCATCCCCCCCGGCAGTGCTTGGAAGGCCAGGAACGGGGGCGACGCGCCGGTCCGCTTCCACTGGGTCCGCAAGGCCTACGAGTACGTCGACGGCGTCGAGCCGCCCGGGGCCGTCGTCGTCAACGAGCGGGACGTGGCGCCGACGCCGATGCCCGACACCGAGGGGCGCTGGGCGACGACCCGCTTCGTCGACCCCGACGACGTCCGCCACGACATGCACGTCACGATCGTGACGTTTCAGCCCGGCGCCGTCATCCCGTTCGCCGAGACGCACGTCATGGAGCACGGCCTCTACGTCTTGGAGGGCAAGGCGGTCTATCGCCTCAACCGGGACTGGGTCGAGGTCGAGGCCGGCGACTATATGTGGCTGCGCGCCTTTTGCCCCCAGGCCTGCTACGCCGGCGGCCCCGGCCCCTTTCGCTACCTCCTCTACAAGGACGTCAACCGCCACGCCGCCCTGCGCTTGCGGCGCTAGGTCCCTCGTCCCTCAGCCGCCGCCGAAGGGGGGCGGGCGGGCGTCGATCTCGGCCCGGTCACCCGCGTTGAGCGGCACCGTCCCCCGTGCCAGTACGTTGCCGGTCAACAGCGAGTGGACGGCGTAGTCGAGCTTTTCTCCTCGTGCCTCGACGACCAGGATCGCCCCCGCCGGGCAGGCGGCGCGCGTGACCGTCAACGCGCCTTCCGGCAGCCCCCGCCCTTGGACCCCGAGCGCCGTCCACCAAGCCGCGAACAGGGCGAAGAGCGGTTGCATTACCTTGCGCAGCGACGCCCCGCCCGCGTCGATCGCCTCGGCGTCGAACCCCTGCGTCGGGTCGAGCGGTGCGGGGACGATGTCCGGGAGCATGTTCCTGGCTTTTCCCGCGAGCCAGCCCGCGACCCGCCAGCCGGCGACGAAGCGTTCCAGGTCCGCCGGCTCGAACACGCCCCGCAGCGGCAAGGGCGGCACCAGGATGCAGGTCTCGCTCAAGGGGTAGGCGGCGTCGAGCGCGCGCACCGCGTTCGCGTCCGCCAAACCCGGCAGGGCGAGCCCGACGAGCACGACGGCCGTCGCGGCACGGGGGGGCCAAGATCGGCATCGACCGCTCGCACGCAAGGGACCCGAGCCTTCCAGAGCCCGCCCGCGTTTCCAGGCCCGGCCCAGCCCGAACGCCGAAGCCGGCCCTGGCCGAAGTTGTAGGAAAACCGTCTTGCCGAGTGGGGCAGACCCCGCGTCCCGCGCGCGTTCTCTTCGCACCACGCGGAACGCTAGGCCGTGCCTCCGGTTTCCCTCGGCAGCAACACCTGTACACGCATCAAGGAACTGCCAATGGACGTGCTACGCATTCTGATCGCCATTCTGGTGCCGCCGCTCGGGGTCTTTCTCCAGGTCGGCATCGGCCTGCAGTTCTGGCTCAACATCCTGCTGACGATCCTCGGCTACATCCCCGGCATCATCCACGCCGTCTACATCATCGTGAAGCGCTGACCGGGGCCGCACACCCGCGCGGCCCCGCCGGCCGGCGTAGGCTAGAACTTCACCTTGTCGACCTCGCCGGGGTGCGGCGGCTTACCGGTGAGGCGGGCCTTGGCGTAGCCGTAGGCGTAGACCATCGTGCTGGAAGGGGAGTCCCAGTACTCGGCGCCCTCGACCGTGACCTTGATCAGCGCGATCTCCGGGTCGTCGGGGCCCTTGGGGAACCACGTCCGCATCGGCTCTTGCCAGTGCTCGCGGGTGAGCGCCTGATCGCGCAGGATCTCGGCCCGGCCGGAGAGGGCGACGTAGTTCTGGTCCTTGGGCTCGGCGTAGGACAAGAGCACGCGCGGGTCGGTACGCAACTCGTCCATCTTCGGGGTGTCCCAGCGGCTGAAGAACCAGAGCGTGCCGTCGAAGCTGCGATCGACCGCGACCATCGGCCGACCGTGCAGGCTGTCGTCGTGATGGCTCACCATCATCGTCACCTTGATGTCCTTGATGAGGTCCCAGACTTTCGCCTTGGCCTCGTCGTCGGTGCGGGTCTCCATCGTAGTCTCCTTGATTGAACGATCGCCGCACGACGAACGCGGAGACATGCCGTCCTGTTCCATGCGGTGCCGGGAGTCTCGCCATCGTGCCGGCCCTGCCGTTCGAGGCATCAGGCCAAGGACCGTCATCGCTCCGCCGGATAGGCGATGAACTCGATCAGCGACCCGTCCGGGTCGCGGAAGTAGACGCTCGTGCCCGTACCCCGCGCGCCGTGGCGCTCGACCGGACCCAGTTCGACCGGCACGCCGTGACGCTCCAGGTGTTCGCGCGCCGCCTCGACTGGACCCGGCCACACGAAGCACAGGTCGCTGCCGCCCGGCATCACCGGCAGGCGGGCGCGCGGCTCGCCGACCTGGTCGGGGCCGTGGCAGTTGAGCTGCACCGCGCCGAAGCGAAAGGCGAACCCCTTGCCGACGGGGACCGGGTCGGCGCCGAGCACGTCGCGGTAGAACGCCTTCGCGCGCTCCCAGTTCGAGACGTGGATCACGCAGTGGTCGAGGCCGATTTTCGGGTGCGACATGTTGCTGCTCTCGTCGGGGGCAGCGCGGGTGCCGCCAGAATCGCAGCGGGCGGGGTCTCGCGCAAGCCCAGTCTCGCCGGCGGCGCGGGAACCGGGCGCGGCGGTGATGGTTGCGCTTCGCGACCGTGTCCATCAGCCAAAAAGGGTATTTCCCTTGCGCCACCGCCTCGCACCAATGCTCTTCGCCTGCGCCCTGGCCTCTCCGGCCGCCGCCCAGGGCGACGACGTCGAGATCGTCGCCCACGTCCTCCAGCCGCAGCCGAGCGAGCCGGCGCTCGATCGCATCAAGGCGCCGGACGGCTTCGAGGTCTCTGTCTTCGCCGAGGACCTGATCAACCCGCGGATGATGGTCGTGCGCGACGACGGCACGGTCTACGTCTCGCGGCGCGACGTCGGCGACGTCGTCATGCTGAAAGACACCGACGGCGACGGCAGGGCGGACAGGCGGCAGACGGTGCTCAGCCGGCCGAACCTGCACGGCCTCGCGATCGACGGCGACACGATGTACCTCGCCACGATCAAGGAGATCTACAAGGCCGAGATCGACGCGGACGGGACTTTGAGCGATCCGGTCCGGATCATCGACGATCTGCCGGACGCGGGCCAGCACCCCAACCGCACCGTCGTCGTCGGGCCGGACGACATGCTCTACATTCAAGCCGGCAGCACCTGCAACGCCTGCGCCGAGAACAACCCCGAGAACGCGACCATTTTGCAGGCGAAGCCCGACGGCTCGTCGCGCAAGGTGTTCGCCTCGGGCCTGCGCAACACGATCGGCTTCGCCTTCGAGCCGGGCACGGGCGTTCTCTACGGCGCCGACCACGGCATCGACTGGCTGGGCGACGACGAGCAGCACGAGGAGTTCAACCGCATTAAGGAGGGCAAGCGCTACGGCTGGCCCTACATCTACGCTGACGGGAAGCAGAACCCGGCCGACGAGCCGCCCAAGGGCATCTCGATGGACCAGTGGGCCAGGATGAGCGAGGAGCCCGTCCTCCTCTACACGCCGCACGCGGCGCCGATGCAGATGGCGTTCTACCAGGGCACGGGCTTTCCCGAAGAATACCAAGGCGACGCCCTCATCGCCATGCGCGGCTCGTGGAACAGGAAGCCGCCGTCCGGCTACGAGATCGTCCGGGTCGACTTCGAGAACGGCGAACCGAAGGCGATCGAGCCGTTCGTCACCGGCTTTGCTTGGCAGGACGGCGACGCATGGCGTCAGATGGGCCGCCTGTGCGGGCTCGCCGTGATGCCGGACGGCTCGATGCTGTTCAGCGACGACGAGAACGGCGTCGTCTACCGCGTCGCCTACACCGGCGGCGGCACCGAGGCCGAGGCCAGCCCGACGCAGAACCGGGCGAAGGCGGACACGAACGCGGCCGCGACGCCGCAGGAGACGCCGCAGAAGCTGGCGCTCGCGATCCTGGAGGGGGACGGGGCGTCGAACGGTCTCGACGTAACGTCGAGCGCCTTCGAAGACGGCGCCAAGATCCCGCCGACCTTCGCCCAGGTCGGGCAGGACATCTCGCCGCCGCTCGCCTGGAAGGCGGGGCCGAAAGGAACCCGCTCCTACGCCGTCCTGCTCGAAGACCCGGACGCGCCAGAGCCGACGCCTTACGTCCACTGGCTCGCCTGGAACATCCCGGCCGACGTCACCTCCTTGCGCGAGGGCGTGCCCGGCACGCCGAAGCTGCAACTGCCGGACGGCATGGTGCAGGGCCAGAACTCGAAGGGCACCATCGGCTACGTCGGCATGAAGCCGCCGCCCGGCGAGACCCACACCTATCACGCGCAGGTGCTGGCGCTCGACACGGTGCTCGACGTCCCGCCCGGCGGCGGCCGCAAGCAGGTGCTCGACGCGCTCGAGGGCCACGTCCTGGCGACGGGCGACCTCGCCGGCACCTTCTCCAGCCCCTGACCACAAAACCTCGAAAGGAAACGCCCCATGAAAGCCGTCGTGTTCCACGGCGTCGGCGACATCCGCCTCGACGGCGTGCCCGAGCCCGAGATCCAAGAGCCGACCGACGCCATCGTCCGCCTGACGGCGAGCGCCATCTGCGGCACCGATTTGCACATGATCCGCGGCACCATGCCCGGCATGCGGCCCGGCACCATCCTCGGCCACGAGGGGGTGGGCGTCGTCGAGGAGGTCGGCAACAACGTGCGCAACCTCAAGCGCGGCGACCGGGTGGTGATCCCGTCGACGATCGGTTGCGGCTCGTGCGGCTACTGCCGCTCGGGCTACTTCGCCCAGTGCGACGAGGCCAACCCGAACGGCCCCCAGGCCGGCACCGCCTTCTTCGGCGGACCGGCGCCGACCGGCCCCTTCAACGGCCTCCAGGCCGAGTACGCCCGCGTGCCCTACGCCAACGCCGGCCTCGTCAAGCTGCCGGGCGGCGTCTCGGACGACCAAGCGATCCTGCTCTCCGACATCTACCCGACCGGCTACTTCGGCGCCCACATCGCCGAGATCCGCCCCGGCGACGTGGTCGTGGTCTGGGGCTGCGGCCCCGTTGGCCTCTTCGCCATCATCAGCGCCCGGCAGTTCGGCGCGTCGCGGATCATCGCCGTCGACGGCCACCAGGACCGGCTCGACAAGGCGCGTGATCTCGGCGCCGAGACGGTCAACTTCAACGAGGAAGACCCGGTCGAGGCGATCATGGCCCTCACCAACGGCATCGGCGCCGACCGGGCGATCGACGCCGTCGGCGTCGACAGCGAGCGCCCGAAAGAAGGCCCGGCCGGACAGGCCTTACAGGAGCAGGCGGCGCGCTTCGAGCAGGAGCGCTCGGCAATCGTGGGGCAGAGCGGCCAGAAGGGCGAGAGCTGGAAGCCGGGCGACGCGCCCTCGCTGGCCGCCACCTGGGCGATCCGCGGCCTCGCCAAGGCCGGCACGCTCTCGATCATCGGCGTCTACCCGCAGACCGACCGGTTCTTTCCGATCGGCGAGGCGATGCAGCGCAACGTCTCGATCAACATGGGCAACTGCAACCACCGCCGCTACCTGCCCGATCTCGTGCGCATGGTGCAAAGCGGCCAAGTCGAGCCGACGCAGGTCCTCTCGCAGCAAGAGCCGATGCTGGACGCGATCGAGGCCTACAAGGTGTTCGACCAGCGCCAGAGCGGCTGGATCAAGGTCGAGCTGCTGCCGCAAGCGCGGGCTTGAGGCGGGCGACGGTCGGCAAGCGTCGGGCGACGCTTGCCGACCCCGCCGTCCTGGCGGCACGGCTAGACGCTCTCGACGCGCCGAAGATGACGGCATTGAACCGTTTCGTCGCCAAACTGCGTGCCGTCCACGGCCGGGTGCCGCACGTCGACCCGTTCGACGGCGGCACGGCGGCACGGCTGCTGATCTTGTTGGAGAGCCCCGGCCCGACCATGCCGGACGTGGGCTTCGTCTCGCGCGACAACCCGACCGGGACCGGCGCCAACCTGACCCGCTTCCTGGCCGAGGCCGGCATCGATCGCGGCGAAACCGTGATCTGGAACGCGGTCCCTTGGATCATCCACGCGCCCGGCGCCAAGAACCGCGCCCCGAACCGGGCCGAGATCGCGGCCGGGCTTGCCGTCCTGCCGCCGTTCCTCGACCTGCTGCCCAAGCTGAAGGCGGCCGTGCTCGCCGGCCGGGTGGCGGGGCAGGCGGCGCCGGCGATCGAGGCGGCATGCCCGAACCTCCCCGTCTTTCCCATGCCGCACCCGAGCCCGACCTACGTCTGCACCAGCCCCGAGGTGCCGGCGCGCATCCAAGCCGCGCTCAAGGCGGCGCGGGGGGTGCTAAGATGAACGCTTCGCGTGCGCTGACGCGGCGGTCTTCTTTTTTCTCTTTTTATCTTTCTCCGAGGCTGGCCCTCGGCGTTGCGGCCAGTCTCCTGCGTTAACACTGGCAAAAAGAAAGAGAAAAAGCCCGCGCGGCGAGCGCACGCTTTAGCGTTCATTCAAAAACTTGTGCACGGCCGAGACGACGACCGAGCCCTCGCCGACGGCGGACGCGACGCGTTTGACCGAGCTCGAGCGGATGTCGCCCACGGCGTAGACGCCGGGCCGTGAGGTGACGAACGGGTCGCCGCCGTGCCCGGTCAGGACGAAGCCCTTGTCGTCGAGGTCGACGACGCCGTTCAGCCAGCCGGTGTTGGGTGCGGCGCCGATCATGGTGAACAGGGCGCGCGACGGGAGCCGCGTCTCCTCGCCGGTGGCGACGTTGCGCGGCGTGACGGCCTCCAGCGCCTCGCCGCCGTGCAGGCCCGCGACCTCGGTCTGCGTCCACAGGCGGATGCGCGGGTCGTCGTGGATGCGCTCGCTCAGGTAGGACGACATGGTCTCGGCCAGCCCCTCGCCGCGCACGAGGATGTGGGTGCGGCGCGCGTGGCGCGAGAGGAACATGGCGGCCTGGCCGGCCGAGTTGCCGCCGCCGACGATGACGGCGTTCGTTCCGGCGCAAAAGCGCGCCTCCAACTCGGTCGCGGCGTAGTAGACCCCCGCCCCCTCGAAGTCCTCCAGCCGCTCCAGCGGCAGCTTGCGATACTGCACGCCGTTGGCGAGCACCACCGCCCGTGCCCGGGCGCACGAGCCGTCGTCGAGGTCGAGTTCGAAGCCGCCGTCGGCTCGGCGCAGGCCCACGGCCCGGCGCGGCACGGTGAGCCGCGCGCCGAACTTCACCGCCTGGATCTCGCCCTGAAAGTCGAGTTCGGTGCCGGAGACGCCGGTGGAGAAGCCCAGGTAGTTCTCGATGCGCGAGGACGTTCCGGCCTGACCGCCGATCGCGGTGTCCTCGACGACGAGGGTCGCGAGCCCTTCCGAGGCGCCGTAGACCGAGGCGGCGGGGCCGGCGCCGACGACGGCGAGGTCGAAGACCTCGTCCTTGTTCACCGCGAGGTCCATGCCGATCGCGGCGGCGACGGCGCGCGTCGCGGGCTCGACCAGCACCCGGGAATTTCCGGTGACGACGGCGGTGCCGTCGGGCGGCAGGTCGCAGGACGCGCTCAAATCCGCCACAACCTTGGCGTCGGCGCGGTCGACGAAGCGGTGCGGATACGGTTGCGGCCGGCGAATTCGAGCAGGCGCACCGCGCTCGGATCCGACTCGCGGCCCACGATCGTCAGCCCGCCCTCGTTCCACTCAAGCAGCAGCCGCCGCCGCCGGGTGGCGAACGCGGTGACGATGGCGTCGCCGATCTCGGGCACGGTCGCCACCAGCCCGCGAACCTCGGCCTGGGGCACGACGATCACCCGGCCGCGCTCGGCGGCGACGCCGGCGAAAAACGTGCCCTGGCCCATCAGCATGCCAAGTTCGCCGACGAAGCCCGGTGCCTGGATCGTCACGACGGTCCGATCGCCGTTGCGGTCGACGACGCGCACCGAGCCGCGCTCGACGTAAACGAGGTCGTAGCCCGCTTGTCCGACCTCGAACAGCACGTCGCCGGCCTCGACGTCGCGCTCGGCGCCGGCCTCGCGCAGCCGCTCGACGATCTTGGGCGGGATCTCCGGCCACGCGATGCGTTCCAACTCGGAGCGGGGCCTGGAAGCGGTGCCCAGGTTGGTTCGCCCCTCGACCATCGTCGTTTCCCCCGGCGTGCGCACCCGGTGCCAAAGCGTTCTCAAGCGGGCCGCACGATCAGATATGGCAAGATATCAAGACGATGCGGCCCGCACGGGTGGAGAATTCATACGGGCCACACCGGGGGATCTATCGTCCGCCCGCTGCGGGCCAAGGGGTGCGAGTGATCGCGACGGATTTCGTCGAAGGTCGATCGGCGACGCGGGGCGCACGCCGGCGCTCGTTTAGGCCCTACGATCGTGGGACTGGATCGGCGGTTTCTTGCCGCCGCGCGGGGCGCTGGAACGGGCGCCCCGGCTAGAAACGGGCGAGAGGATGAAAAGCCTAACCTCCGCCGCGCCGGCTTCGGGATCAGTCGTCCCACGTCGGCAGGTTTTGGATGTCGTCTTTCGACATATCGACCTGGATCTGATCGTTCTCCAGCTTGACCTGATCCAGGGGGATGATCGCGTTGTGGTCGCCGACGCCGAGGAAGCCGCCGACCTCGACGGCGAGCGCCATCGGTCCGCCGTCCGACGTGCCGAGAACCTCGTCGACTTCGCCCACCTTGTCGCCGTTCGCGTCGACGACCGTCATGTCCTCGATGGCGTCGATCGACAGGTTGAAAGATTCGACGATCTGATCGCCCGTATCCAGCTCGGTGTAGTCGGACGCTTGCTGCGCCTGCGCCGAAGCCGCGAGGGCAACGATCGAGGCGGCGGTAAACAATACTCTCACGGGCATTCCTTTTGCTTTAAAGTGAATAGATTGCGCTCGTTTGGAACACGCTGCTAGCGGCCCGGTTCCGCGGATTCTGCCGGGGTCCAAGGGCGATAGCGAACACCGTCGCGGTAATCGAAGGAACGTTCTGGGGCGGCGCTCGCGTCCTGGGCCGGCCTCGGCGGCAGGGGCTGGCTGCGCACGCCGGGCGTCGGCTCGATCGCGGCCGGCGGGAGCGGGGCGGGCCGCGGCGCCGTGCCCTCCAGCACCGGGTCGCCCGGCAGCGTGATCGGCCGGTCGTCGTTGACGGCGGGCGGTTCGACGTAGCCCACAGGCCGGAGCGAGCGCATCCGGGAGCGCAGCTCCTCGCTGACGTCGCGGGCGTCGGCCGCGTTGCGCACGATCCTGGGCGTCAAGAAGACGATCAGTTCGGTGCGCCCCGCAGTGCGGTCGTTCGAGCGGAACAGGTTGCCCAAGACCGGGATGTCGCCCAGAAGGGGTATCTTGTTCTGGGTCAGGTTCTCGCTGTCCTGGATCAGGCCGCCCAGGACGACGGTCTGGTTCGAGAGGATGTTGACCTCGGAGGTGATCCGCCGCTGGGTAAAAGTCGGGCTGTCGACAGCCGAGATCGCCGCCTCGTCGACCCGGCTGACCTCCTGGCCGATCTCCAAGGAGACGTTGTCGTTGGAGGAGATGCGCGGCCGGACCTTCAAGATGACGCCGGTTTCGCGGTACTCGATGTTGTTGAGCACGGGGGCGTCGAGATCGTCGATGCTCTGCGCCACGCGGGTCACGATCGGCACCTCGCTGCCGACCGAGAGCGTGGCGAGGCGGTTGTCCTGCACCACGACCGAGGGCGAGGAGAGAACGCGCACGTCGGTGACGCGGGCGAGCGCGTCGATCGCGACGGTGACGTCGCCGCCCTGGTAGAGGAAATTGAAGCCGGGCAGCCGGGCCAATGGGTTCAACAGGGCGGAGCCGATGCCCACCGCGCCGCTGGCTGCCGTGGTGTTGAAGCCGGCTTGAACGTCGCCCGACTCCAAGAAGTACTGCACGCCGTAGCGCAACTGATCGTTCAAGATGACCTCGGCGATGGTCGCCTCGATCAGGACCTGCAAGGGGGCCGTGTCGAGCCGGCGCAACGTCGCCTCGATCAGCTCGTAGGCGCGCGGCGTCGCGCGTACCAGGAGCGAGTTGTTGCGCGGGTTGGCGACGATCCGCACCGGCCCGAGATCGCCCAAGGGGCCGCCGGTCGAGAGGTTGGCGTTGTAGGCGGCACCCCCGGCCTGATCGCGGTTCTCGTCGGTCGTGCCGTCGAGGTTCTCGGAGAAGTTGCCCTCCTCGTCGAGAAAGGCGCTCGGCGGCGCGCCCTCCTCGCCCAGGCCCTGCCCGCCGAGGCCGAGCCCGCTCGTGTCGCGTGCGGCGCTGCCGAAGCCGTCCCCCGCCGCGTCCGCGATTGGCTCGTCGCTCAGCGACTGCGCCAAGATACGCGCCACCTCGTTCGCCGGCGCGTGCTGCAACTGGTAGACGAAGAATTGGATGCCCTGCTGGCTGCCGCGGTCCAGCCGCTCGACCCAGCGCGCGACCTCGCGGATCTGGTCTTGCCCCTGCGCCACCGCGAGCACGGCGTTGAGGCGCGCGACCGGCAGGAAGCGGATCGTGCCGGCGCCGAGGTCGGGGGCGGCGAGCGGCGTGAACAGGGACTCCAGTTCGGGGACGAGCGCTTCGGGCGTCGCGTTCGCCAGCGGGAAGATGCCGACCGAGCGTCCCGCCATCCAGTTGACGTCGAGGTCGCGCAGCGTTTCGAGCACGTTCTGGCGCTCGGCGCCCGAGCCCGCGAACAAGAGCAGGTTGCGCGCCTCATCGATGCGGATCTGCTCGGGCTGGCCGACCAGCGGCTGGATGAACTGGGCCGCGTTCGAGGCCGAGATGTAGTCGAGCGGGACGATGGTGACGCCCGAACCCGGTCCCGCCTCGGGCAAGCCCCCGGCCAGCCCCGCGACCGCCGCCCCGCCGGTGACGACCTCCTCGGCGAGGCGCACGGCATAAGCGTTGTCGCCCAGGCTCACCAGCGTGCCGCCGTTGATGGCGAGGATGCTCTCCAAGACGCGCAGCAGTTCGGCGTCGCTCAAGGCGCCGGCGGAGTTCAGCACGACCTCGCCGCCGAGCGCCGGGTCGATGGTGTAGGTGGCGCCCAGGATGTCGCCTAAGATGACCCGCACCACCTCGCGCACGTCGGCGCCGTCGAAATTGACCTGCGTCCCGTCGGCCTGGCGCTGCGCTTGCGCGCGTCCGCCGCCCGTCGGGCCGACTTGCTGTCGGCCGTAGTAGGTTTCGCCGGGAAACGCGGCCTCAGGCCTGCCGCCCTCGATCTGACCGAGTTCGACGGGCTGTCCGACCGGTGCCCCTGGCGGCACCCCGAACGAAACGTCGCCGATCGCCTCGCCGATGCCCGAGTGCGGCTCGGGCGCCGGTCCGCAGGCCGCGAGCGCCAGCAGGGCCAGGACGAGGATCTGGCTTGGGAACCTTGGGCAGCGCATGGGAGGGCCTTTTCTCGACTCGTGGCGGCGTTATCGTTTCTGGCGAGGCGACGCGGTCAACGCCGTGGGCGGGGGTTCTACAGCCGCCGCAGCCGAGCGACAACCGGCCCCTGCGCCGGCCGCGTCCTTCCGCTACGCGTCGAGCGACGGCTTTATACTTGTGGTTATTGTGATGTCGGGTGAGACAAACGCTCAAGTCGGAAAAAGGCGGGCGCGAAAAAATTCTGGCCGGCGTCAACGAAACCGTAACGATTTTCGGGTTATATCTACACCGATAAAAGGTTGACATTGTACGTTGCGCTGTAGATGTTTCGGCCCGGCGGCGAAAACAACAGCAACAAGCCTGTCAATCGTTCTAACCACGGGTTTCATCGACGCGAGAGCTGTATTCCATTTTCTAACAGTTGTGGAAGAGGTCGAGGATGTCGGGGCGGCGGGGCGGTCCGTGGCGGCATCGCCCGCGTCTGCCCGAAAAGCCTCCAATGGAAACCTGATGCCACGTTTTGCTTTGCCGACCGCCCGCGGTGTTGCGGCCGTGATCCTTCTCGCGGCCGCCCCCGCCGTCGCCGCCCCGCTCGCCTGGACCGCGCCCGGCAGCGCGTCGGGCTACGTCGTCGACCTGCGCGACGGCGAGAAGACCTTCTCGTCCGAATGGTACAGCGCCGAGAGCCTCGGCTGCGCCGACGACAAGAGTTGCGTGCTCAAGGCGGACCACGTCCCGGCCCGCGCCGACGCTTGGCGCTACCGCCCGATCTACGGCAGCAAGAAGGGGGCTTGGAGCGGCTTCGAGACGATCGCTCAGAGCAACGATCGGGTCGACGCCGGCGGCGAGGACGCCGAGGGCACTGGTTCGGCGCGGGCGGCGGTCTCGATCGTCGGCAGGGCCAGTGCCCCGGCCGCCGTCGGCGGCAGGGTGCCGCGGATCCCGGCCCCGCTGCCCAAGCTGCGCGTCTACCAGTTGGAGGCGTCGGGTGTGCAAAAAGTGTCCGGCGGGCCGGACGAGGACCTGCTCCTGGTCAGCCCGAAAGGGACGATCGACGGCGCGTTCCGGATTGAGGTCGACGGCTTTCGCGGCGTCTACTGGATCGGCGGCTCGCTCAACCCGGCCCCAATCGGCTGGCTGAACACGCCCAAAGGGCAACGGGTGGAGGGTGTGGGCAGCCTCGTTCGGATCCGCACCCACGCCAACGCCCAGGGGCGCCCCTTCATCGTCCTCGGCCGCTTGAAGCTCGACACCGACAAGATCACGTTCGGCGACTTCATCCAGGTCGGCGGCGCCGCCAAGGCCGGCGACTGGGGCGACTGGCCCGACGTCTGGCGCTGCCGGATCAAGGCCGAACCGCTCTACGGCTGGAGCGGCTACTACGGCGGCTCGTTCAGCAAGTACGTCTCGCACAGCGACTTCACCAAGTTCGAGACCGGCGGCGTGCGCCACTCGTACGCCGCTAAGATCGACGTCGCCTGGGGCTACCAGGGCGAGTTCGTCCTGCCGTCCTACGCCTCGAACAAGCGCCCCTACGCCGGGCCGGACGGCTACGGCACGGCGCACTACTGGAACTACGTCGCCCGCGTGCGCGCCAACCCCGGCATCGGCGCAAAGGCGACGCCGATCGCCTTCTTCCTCGCCCGCGGCTCGAAGGAGGTCGCGGCCGGCGACCACCTGACCTACGTCTTCCACGACGGCGTCTACCTCGACGCCCCCGGTGCCGCCAAGCGCGCCGTCATGCCCGCCGGCGGCGCCTACGGCGTGCGCGAGGGCGACGGCTACCTGACGTGGCCGAGCCCGAACGGGCGCGACTTCGTCCAAGGCCGCATCGAGCGCGGTGATCGCAGCACGGTGGGCGATGGCGAGGTCGGCTCCAAGCACCGCGTCACCGACCGCGCCGGGCTCGTGCGCACGATCAAGGGCTTGTGCGACTGAGCCGCAAAGGGGCCGTGTGCCGCTCGCCCGAAGCATTTTCGTGCCAAGCCGGGCCAGCCCTTGCGTCGAGAACAGGCGCCGATGCGAGATGATGGGGTGTCCCGCACGAACCCACGTTTGTGCGGGACACCCTGATTTCGTAAGCAGACCTTCGAAGCATATCACAATATCGCTGAACGACCGACGCCCCGGGTCGTCGAGAGCGTGACCTCGGCGTTCGATTACGGGTCATCCCGCCGCCGCCCTTTCCAGCGCGGCGATGTCGATCTTCTTCATCGTCATCATCGCGTCCGTGGCGCGCTTGGCCTTGGCGCGGTCGGGATCGGCGAGAAGCTTCGGCAGGATGCGCGGAACGACCTGCCACGACACGCCGAACCTGTCCTTCACCCAGCCGCACTGCTCATTCTCGGGGTGTGCCGAGAGCGCCTTTCGATAGCGGTCGACCTCGGCTTGCGTCTCGCAATCGACCGAGAGCGAGATCGCCTCGGTGAAGGGGTAGCCCGGATCGCCGTTGAGGCCGAGAAAGCTGCGCCCGGACAGGGTGGAGTACACCACCAGCACGTCGCCCTCCTTGCCGCTCGGATAGTCCGGCGGCGCGCGCGTGATCTGGTCGATGCGGCTGCCCGAAAACAGGCCGACGTAGAAGTTTGCGGCCTCCCCGGCCCTGCCGTCGAACCACAAGCAGGGGCTGATCGCGTCCATCGTTTCTCTCCTCTCAAGCCTTGCGCGGGCCGACGAGGCCGAAGCGCGCGCCCTGGGGGTCCTTTGCGACCAGCGAGAAACCGCCGCCGGGGATCTCGTCCGGCCCCTGGATCATCGTGCCGCCGCGCGCGATGAGCCGCTCGACGGCGGCGTCGATTTGGGGGACGAGGAAGTAGAACTGCCAGCCGTCGCGGCCGTTCGGCGTCCGGCCCATCACCGCGCCGAGGCAGGTGCTGCTTGAATGGAGGAAGCGGTAGTCGCCGAGCCCGTCCATCGGCATCGCGCCGTCCTGCCGCCAGCCGAACAGGTCGGCGTAGAAGGCGATCGCCGCCTCGGGATCGGCGGCCGTTAACTCGTTCCAGACGGCGTGGCCGGGCGTCGCCTCGTCGCTCGTCGTGAAAGCTTGGCTCTCCGCGTCGCTGGCGCCGCGCATGACGTAGAAGGCGGCCCCTTGCGGGTCCGTCGACCATCGCCATGCGCCCGACGCCTTCCATCGTCGTCGCGGGCATGTGCACCGCGCCGCCGGCGTCGGTGATCGCTTTGATGGTCGCGTCGACGTCTTTCACGCCGATATGCCGAGCCATGTCGGGCCGTTCTTCATGCCGTCCGGCTGCTTCATCAGCCCGGCAATCCTCTCGCCGTCGGGCGCCGTGACGATTCGATAGCCCGTCTCGCCGGGCGCGATATCCCAGCCGACCACGTCGGCATAGAACGCCTGCGCCGCGTTGGGATCATCGCTCAGCAGTTCGTACCAGATCGGTGTGCCTTCACGATTAGGCATCGGTCTTCTCCTCTCAATCCAGCGTCACTTGTCGTCCAGCACGACCTCGAAGCCGCCGAAGATCATGCGCTTGCCGTCGAACGGCATCGGGTCCGCCATCATCGCGGGCATCTCGTCCATCACCTTCTTCATGCCGGCGTCGCGGGTCGTCTTGTCGGGCCGTTCGATCCAGGAGAAGACGACGGTCTCGTCGCCCTTCGCCTTGACCGCGCCGTAAAAATCGGTGGTCTCACCTCTCGGCACGTCGTCGCCCCAGCACTCGACGCAGCGCAACGCACCCTGCTTGCGGAAGACGGACAGGCCGTGTTCGGCGTGTTTCTTGTACTTCGCCTTGTTGGCGGTCGGCACCGCCGCGACGAATCCGTCGATATAACTCATCGTCCTTCTCCTTGTTTCGGTTCAGGCGGCCGGCACGGCGCCACCGTCGATGGGGAGCATTCGGTTGACATCAAGAGTTGATATCAACATATTAATCCCATGTCAAACGATAAGCCGGTCCCGCGCCCTCCCGTCCCGTATGCAACGACCCTTCTCGTCCGCGATCATTGCCTTTGCCTGCATACCCAGCGCGCCGCCCGGGTCCTGGCGCGGCGCTTCGACGAGGCGATGCGGCCGGTCGGCCTGAAAAGCGGGCAGTTCTCGCTGCTGATCTCGCTCAACCGACCCGAGCCGCCCTCGATCGGCTCGGTCGCAGCACTGCTGGCGATGGACCGCACGACGCTCACCGCCAACCTGAAACCGCTGGAGCGGCGCGGACTTTTGCGGATAATCCCCGATCGAGCGGACCGCCGGACGCGGCGCTTAGTGCTGAGCGAGGCCGGTCGGGCACTGCTCAAGGACGCGGTGCCGATCTGGGAGCAAACGCACGCCGAGATCGAGGGCGCCGCTAGCGGCTTCGATGCCGATCAACTGCGCGACGCCCTTCGCGCGCTGGCGTAGCGAGCGGACATCGGTAGTGTGCAGAGTTGGGTGGCACGCCTCGCGTCCGCTGCGCGGGGCTTTTCTTCTTTTTGTTTTTGCCAGTGTTAACGTAGGAGGCTGGCCACGCCGCCGAGGGCCAGCCTCGGGTAAGAGCAAAAAAGAGAAAAAGAAGACCGCGCGTCAGCGCACGCGCAGCGTTCTTGCCAAAACAATCCGAAATACTCCCAACGTCTTCGAGGTCCTGCCATGTCACCCCTGGGGCTCGCGCTCGTTCTCACCGCCGCGTGCTGCCACGCGACGTGGAACTTCTTCGTCAAGCGCGTGAACGGCGGGCCGGAACTGGTCTGGCTGTTCTCGGTCGTCTCGGCCGTCCTCTATCTGCCCGCCGCCGTTTTCGTCATGATCGTCGAGCGGCCGCATTTCGGGATCTGGCAACTCACCTTCATCGCCGGCAGCACGACGCTGCACCTCGCCTACTTCTTGCTGTTGCAGCGGGGCTACCGCGCGGGCGACCTCTCGCTGGTCTACCCCGTCGCCCGCGCGACGGGTCCGCTGCTCGCGACCGCGTTCGCCGTCGCGGTGCTGGGCGAGCGCCCGTCGCCCCAAGGCCTCGTCGGCGCCCTGCTCGTCATCGTCGGGGTGCTGTGCCTGACGGGCGGGTTCAAGCGCGGCGCCCGGAACGCCTCGACCTCGCTCCTCTTCGGCCTCGGCGTCGGCGTGCTGATCGGCAGCTACACGGTCTGGGACGCGCACACCGTGTCCGCGCTCGCGGTGCCGCCCTTGATCCTCGACTACGCCGCGAGCCTGGGCCGGATATTCCTGCTCTTGCCCCATGCCCTGCGCCGCCGGCCGGCCGTTGCCGGCTACTGGCGCGAGCAGCGAACCGCCGTGGTCTGCATCGCGGTCTTCAACCCGCTCGCCTACATCCTGGTCTTGTACGCCTTGACCTTCACGCCGGTCGTCTACGTCGCGCCGACGCGCGAGGTGAGCGTCCTGCTCACGGTGCTCATGGGCACCGTGTTGTTGCAGGAGGGCGAGCTTGGGCGGCGCGTGGGCTGGGCGGCGCTGATCCTCGCCGGCATCGCGCTCCTGGCGACCGGTTAGGAGGTCAGAAGGCTCAGAGCGAGCTCAAGCTCAAGACCGCGTTCGAGGCGGCGGCCAGCACCTCGCCGGGCGGCGGCGCGTCCGACGCGGGCGGGGCGATGCCGGGGTAGGCGGCGTCCAGCGTCGCGAGCGCCGCTTGGGCCGCCTCGGCGGCGCGCGGCTTCTTCGCCTTCAATTCGGCCATGATCGCCTCCGCCCGCGCCGCCGCCGCTTGAGCGAAGCCGTAGCCGTCGAGGTAGGCCCCGCCCGGCTCGTCGCCCGCCATCGCGAGGCGGTACTGTAGTGCTGCCCGGTCGATCATCTCGGCGATGGTCGCCGCCTGCGCTTCGAGGCTGACTTTCCCCGGCGCGTGCCCCGCCGCCGCGTCCAGGGCCGCCCCGACCTCGGCCGCCGCCGCCTCGACTTCGTCGATCGACGCGCCTTCGCCGGCCACGGCCACGGTCCGATCGAGCGCCGCCGCGAACGGGTCGGCGCCGAGTTCCGTCAGCACCGGCTCCAAATCGACGTAGACCTCGCCGATCGGGTGGGCGAACATCTCCGTGCCCGCCTCGTGGTCGTCCGCCGCGTAGGCCGCGGCACCGGCGAGGTAGTGCGCCCGGATCACGTCGAGCGCGGTAAGGTAGGCGACGGGGTCGCGCCCGACCAAGCCGGGGTCGATGCCCGCCTCGCCGCCCTCGCCCCCGCCTTCGCCACCCTCGCCACCTTCACCGCCAGCCTGGGCGAGGACGATCGCGTCCGCGGCGGCGTGGCTCGGTTTGGAAGTCTTGTAAGCTGCATCGACTTCAGCTTGCACCACCGTCGGCCCTATAACGGCGCCGATCGCGGTGAGGCTGGTCCAGATGACGAAGCGCTTGCGCTTGTTCATTCGCTTTTACCTTGGAAAGGTTCCAGATGTACTTGCCCCTTGGCAACGTGTTGAACGCCGAAGACCTGGTATCCGTCAATTCGATCGTCTCTAAACTCGCCTTCCAGGACGGCCGCGCCACGGCCGGCTGGCACGCCAAGACCGTCAAGGACAACCTTCAAGCGACCCCCTCGGCGGCCCTGCGCCAAGCCCAACGCCTGATCGTGGACGCCCTGCAACGCCACGAGGTCTTCGCCGCCTTCGCGCTGCCCAGACGCATCCTGCCGCCGATTCTCGCCAAGTACGTCGAGGCGCAGCGCTACGGCAGCCACGTCGACGACGCGATCATGTCGACCGCCGAGGGCCCCTTGCGCACCGATCTGTCGCTCACGCTCTACCTCGATCCCCCCGACGCCTACGACGGCGGCGAACTGGTGATCGAGACGCCCGGCGGCGAGGAGGCGATCAAGCTCGCCGCCGGCGACGCCATCGTCTACCCGTCCACCACGCTCCACCGCGTCGAGCCGGTGACGGCGGGCGAGCGCCGCGTCGCCGTCACCTGGGTGCAAAGCCTCGTGCGCGACGCCGCCCAACGCGAGATCCTGTTCGATCTCAAGCGCGCCCAGCGCCTCGCCTATCAGCGCGGCGGCAAGGACGACCTGTTCGACCTCGTCACCAAGGCGCACGCCAATCTTTTGCGTTGCGTGGCGGAAGTTTAACGCTTCGCGTGCGCTGACGCGTTTTTTGCCAGTGTTAACGCAGGAGGCTGGCCGCGGCGCCGAGGGCCAGCCCCGAACAAAAGACAAAAAAGAGAAGAAAAAAGCCCGCCGCAGGCGACGCGAAGCGTTCAACCATACACCCTCCGCCCATCGACCAACGTTCTTATCACCCGTCCCTGGACGAGGCGTCCCTCGAAGGCGGTGTTCTTGGCGAGCGAGGCGAGGCCGGCCTCGGTGATCTTCCAGGGCGCTTCGGGGTCGAACAAAGCGAGGTCGGCGGGGGCGTTGATCGCGAGCCGGCCGGCGGCGATGCCGAGCAGGCCGGCCGGGGCCGAGGTCAGCGGGCGCAGGACGTCGAGCAGGGAAAAGCCCTCTTCGTGGTGCAGCTTGAGGCTGACGGCGAGCATGGTCTCGACGCCGACGACGCCGAACGCGGCCTGGGCGAAGGGGAGGCGCTTGCTGTCCTGGTCCTGCGGCGTGTGATCGGAGCAGACCGCGTCGATCGTGCCGTCGCGCAAGCCTTCGACCACGGCGAGCCTGTCGGCCTCGGCGCGCAAGGGGGGGCGGACCTTGGCGAAGGTGCGGTAGCCCTCGACCTCCAGTTCGTTGAGTGCCAAGTGGTGCGGGGTCGTGGCGCAACTGACTGGCAGACCCGCCGCCTTCGCCCGGCGCACGGCGGCGATCCCTTCGGCCGTCGAGACGATCGCGACGTGGTAGCGGGCCCCCGTCAGTTCGACCAGCTTCAAGTCGCGCTCGATCAGCATCGCCTCGGCCACCGGCGGCACGCCGGCCAAGCCTAAGCGCAGCGCGATCTCGCCCGCGTTCATCACGCCGCCCTCGGCGAGCGAGGGCTCCTCCGCCTGCTGCACGACCAGCGCGCTCAAGCCCTCGGCGTAGCGCAGGACTTTGAGCATCACCTTGGCGCTCGCGAGCGGCCGGTCGCCGTCGGCGAACGCGACGGCGCCCGCCTCCTGCAACAGGGCGAGTTCGGCCATCTGCGCCCCGGCCAAGCCCTTGGTGATCGCGGCGTAGGGGTAGACCTTGACCGACTTGAGCTGCCGCGCCCGCCGCGCCACGAACTCCAGCATCGCCGGGTCGTCGATCGGCGGCGTCGTGTCGGGGAGGACGGCGACCGAGGTGACGCCGCCGGCGGCGGCCGCAGCAATGCCGCTCGCGAGGCGCTCTTTGTGCTCCGCCCCCGGCTCGCCGAAGCGCACCCGCATGTCGACGAGGCCGGGCGCGAGGCAAGCCCCGTCGCCCGCGACGATCTCGGCGTCCTCGGGCCCGTCGAGTGCCCGCCCGATCGCGGCGATCCGGCCGTCGGCGACGAGGAGGTCGCCCGCCTCGTCCAGGCCCGTCGCCGGGTCGAGCAGGCGGACGTTCTTGAACAGGGTCGGGCGCATCAGTTGGCCCCGCGCTTGTTCTCGGTCAGCGCCTCCAGGCACGCCATGCGCACGGCGACCCCCATCTCGACCTGATCGAGGATGGCGCTGCGGTCGAAGTCGTCGGCGACGATCCCGTCGATCTCGACGCCGCGGTTCATCGGTCCCGGGTGCATGATGAGCGCGTCGTCCTTGGCGAA